>CAWFFX010000007.1:367500-690047 GCA_963815315.1 uncultured Alphaproteobacteria bacterium | reverse complement strand
CCCGCCGATTTCGTTCGCGAACATTTCCCCACCATCCATGAAAAGCTGTTGGGCCTTGGCATCGACATGACGACCGGGCCGATCCCGGTCGTACCCGCGCAGCATTACACCTGCGGCGGGGTGGTGGTGGGCCTTGACGCGCGCACCGATCTGCCGGGTCTGTGGGCAGCGGGTGAATGCACCGAAAGCGGCTTGCACGGCGCCAACCGGCTGGCGTCCAACAGTCTGCTCGAATGCTTCGTGTTCGGAGAGGCGGCGGCGGGCGATATCCTTTCGAACTGGGATACGTTGGACCAACCGCCCGCAATCCTGCCGTGGGATGAAAGCCGCGTGACGGATTCCGATGAAGAAGTCGTCATCAAGCAGAACTGGACCGAAATCCGCCGGTTCATGTGGAACTATGTCGGCATCGTGCGCACCACAAAGCGGTTGGAACGCGCCAAGAACCGCATCGCCTTGCTGACGCAGGAGGTGGAAGATTATTATGGATCGTTTCGCGTGACGACCGATCTCATCGAATTGCGCAATCTGCTGCAATCGGCCGAACTGATCGTGCGCTGCGCCCTCGACCGCAAGGAAAGCCGGGGGCTGCACTACACGCTGGATTATCCCGAAACGCTGGACGAGGCGAAGGACACGGTGCTGGTGCCGTAAGAGGCTTTGGCAAGCTCTGCCATTGCCGTGCAGGCCAGAACCCAGCTTTTCCTGCGCCGCGCGTTCCCATGTTCACCAACGGTGCAGCGAAGAAATGAGAAGGGGCTGTCATGTTGCGGACCACCAGAACCACCATCCTTTGCGCTCTCGCCATTGCGTTGAGCACTGCGGCGACTGGTCAGGAACCACCCACCCCAAATGCCATCGTCGTCACCGCGCAGCGCTCCGGCGCACCCATGTGGACCATCGACACCCCCACCGGCACCATCATCCTCGTCGGCGAAATCCGCGCAGTGCCCAAGGCGACGCCATGGCAGCCGGACCGGCTGAAAGACGCGGCCGCCGGGGCCGACCGCGTCATCATCCGCTCTGCGCCAAAATTTTCGCCGGGCGATTTTTTCCGTCTGATCTTTCGTGGGGGGCGGTTCCTCAAATTGCCGGACAAAACCGTTGCCGCCGACTATCTCTCGCCGCAGCAGCGCGCGCGCCTTGCTGCGCTCGAAGAGAAATACGACAAGGATTATGATCGCGGCTCATTCCTGATCACCGGGTTCAACCTGCTGACCGGGCAGCTCGATTTCACCGACGAAACGCTTGGCGACGATGCGACCGATATCGTACGCAAGGCCGCGGACAAGGCCGATGTACCGATCACCCGGCCCGAAAAGTTTCGTGGCGAAGACCTGCTGGATAATCTCGCCGACGCGCCACCGGCCAGCCACATACCCTGTCTTGAGGCGGCAATGACCGCGACCGAGGCTGGTCCTGCCATCATCGAAGCGCGCGGGCGCGATTGGACCAAATTCAATGTGCCTGCCGTGATGGACAATCCGCTGGAACTGGCGCTGGGCACATGCTGGCCATGGGCGGACGCTGAACTGGGCGATGAAATTCGCACGCAATGGACCGACATGATCACGCAGGCGACCACCCAGGACGGAGTGACCGTTGCCGTGGTCCCGCTACGGGTGCTGGCTGAAAACGACGGCGTGCTGGATCGTCTGGAGGCGCAAGGACTCGTCATCAGCGGTCCGGACTGGCGATAAAAGGCGGCGCTGCGTCACCCCTTCGTCGGCCGGGGTTTGCAGTTTATCTGCACGAGTGCACCTCTGGACGAAAGATATTGCGGCTTAGCGATGGGTATTTGCAATAATCATACGCTTTGGCACTATCTCAACGGACGCCAGCGGACCCCCCAATTCCAACTTTCCGCTGCGCCTGATCGACCGATAGAGCCAATTGCACGAGTGTAGGGACTGGTGTTCGGCGCTGATGGTCCTTGCGATCGATCCACTTCGTGAAACGATGGAGAGGATGATCCGATGAAGACTTATACCAGATACACTGTGACCGCCGCCGCAGCGCTTGCGCTGGCGATGCCGTTTGCCGCGCCTGTTTCCGCCAATCCTGCGGCAACCGCCACAAACTCTCAGGAAATCGTGGTGAAATCGCGTGCCGCAATGGAGGAATGGCAAGCCGAAACGACCAAGGATCTGAACCGGGCACTGGCCCGCGTCCCACTGGCCCGCAAGGTGCTTCCCAACAACGCTGTGGTGCAGGTGGCATTCACGCTGGGAGAGGATGGCAAGCCTGACAATATCGAAGTGCTCCGCGGAACCGGCAACTGGGCCGCGCGCAAGACAGCGGAATTGGCCGTGCGACATTTGGATAACATCGCATCGGTGCCGGTCGCCAATCCGCAGGACGCCAACTTTATCGCCAACGTCATCTTTGCGAGCACGCCGCGCAAACGCGACGAACTCGCCGCCGCGCTTTGGGAATCCGAAGCCAGAAGGATCGCTGCGTCCGATCCGGACAGGAACACCATCGTGCTTGGCGGTTGATGCCCCCAACCCGGTAGCCTCGCCGATAGCACTGTCCTTTGCGCCATTGCGGCGTAAAAGACGCCCGCGCCGCACCTCACCCGCCTCCAGTCCCTTTAAAGGTGGGTGTGGGTTGCGGTGCGGTTGCATGTGCGGCATTCATGCTCCGGTGCGCCGATCTGCGCGCGCACACAGTATTGACGGAGCCGCTTTTTTCATGCCCACCATCACCACCCCGAACACTGGTATTGAGCTGTTTTACGAAACGCGCGGCGATCCCTCGAACGAGACGATCCTGCTGGTGATGGGACTGGGCGCGCAGATGATCCTGTGGCCCGATGAATTCGTCGATGCGCTGGTCGACCGCGGCTTTCACGTGATCCGTTACGACAATCGCGACATCGGTTTGAGCCAGAAGATGGGCAATGCAAAGCCGCCCAAGATCGTGTGGCAGGTGCTGCGCGCTCGGATCGGGTGGAAGGCGAGCGTCCCTTACACCCTGCGCGATATGGCCGATGATGGCGCAGGTCTGCTGGAGGCGCTGGGGATTGATCGCGCGCACGTAGTGGGCGCATCGATGGGCGGAATGATCGCGCAGCTGATGGCGGTGCATCATGGTGAGAAGCTGCTGTCGCTGACCTCCATCATGTCCACCACCGGCAACCCCAAACTGCCGCAGGCGGAAAAGGAAGCGATCGAGGCGCTGACCGCGCCGCTGCCTTCGATGGAGGAGCCGGTTCTGGTCGCGCACGGCATGAATGTGCAGCAGAAGATCGGCAGCCCGGGCTATCCTGCCGACCCCGACCGGCGGCGCGAGCGGGTTCTCGCGATGGTGCGGCGCAACGTTTATCCGCCGGGCCTGCCGCGTCAGCTGGCCGCGATCATCGACGATGGCGACCGGCGCGACCGGCTCGCCCGCGTGACGACGCCGACGCTGGTGCTGCATGGCGAGGCCGATCCGCTGGTCAAGCTGGAGGCGGGAGAGGAAACCGCCGCCAGCATCCCCGGTGCACGGCTGGTGACGATCCCCGGCTGGGGCCACGATCTGCCGGTCGAACTGATCGACCGGCTGGCCGACGAGGTAACCCGGCACGCGCGAGCAGGCTGAAAAGCGCGGCTGGTTAAGGGACGTGTGAAACTGCGGGGGAATGTCTGATTGTGGGTGGAAAGCCGACAGTGCTCCGAGCTATTGCCAACCTTAAGGCTACGGCGAATGCTTGGGTTTGGAATCGCGTTAAGATCATTGGCTTCGCAACCCTGTCTGCTGTCGCTTATGGGATCCTGCACGATCAAGTCACCGCGCATGTCTGCGTCGAGCATCTCCAATTGCTCACCCTCCGGTGTTCCCTACAGACTCACCATTTCTGCTTGCCATTGGCTGGGCATCATCGCCACGATAGGTGGGTCGGCTTACCATAAGGCATGTTGCTGGCTGGAGCGGTACGTCTTGGCCGAAGACGGCAAGCTTTGGCCTTGTCGAGCTGCTGACGATGCAATCGTGCTACTGACAGGTCACTTCTGGAGCGTTGCCCTGACTATCGGGTCTCGATCGGCGCATCCCTGACCGCTTTGGAGGTGACGAGGCTGCCGGGGGAATGGGAAGTCTGTCATTCCCACCTAAAGTGGCCAGCTTCTCGCATTCGCCTCGTGGGCGCATCGTCAGCGCAGCTACGTCGTGGGTGCTTTGGGACGGGCTGTTCCTGGAATTGTATTCACTCATTAAGCGCCGCCTTGATTGATGATGCCCCACCGGCGGAACTGGGGTCGTTAGCCGACCGGCAGCTTTTGTCACCGCACCCCCGCTATCCCGTCATTTCGCATGGGTGGATTCGCTCACCGGATAATCCATAATCCAGACCGATAGCGGCACCCCACGCGCAACAATGATGCGCTTTGGCGTGCAAAAGATTCGCGCGTTGATTCAGATGATTCAACACCCATATTTTTCTACACAGATTCAGTTTGGGGGTTGCGCGTCGCGCGACTCAAGCTTGGTCCACGCGTCGCGGCCTGTTGGCTGGTCCACACCGCTCACTGATCGCACAAAACGTGGTTAATACCCGTTGACCGAAACGCCCGTACGATTCATGATGTAGTGGTTCGATCAAAACCGGACCCCCAAGCCATGGTGATTGCTTCGGTGCCCTCGACGGCACAGGGAGGCGGATTCACCGGCGCCGCACGGGGACTGCGGAAAGGTGGGGAGGGTTTGGCGGACAAGTCTGTGACCAGCGTGTGCACAACACACATGTGGGCACAACATGCGGGGAAACCTGTCGAAAACGTGTTGAGAACAGAATTGGAACATTGGTGCTTGCCGCACGGTTTCAACTCGGGGATAATGGGGTGCGATTATGGATTTCAAAGCGGGTGACGGCGTGATCAGTGACGACTCAGGCAATACGGATGCAGGCAATGCAGACACGATCAATGCGGATCTGGCCCCCGCTGATACGGTCACTGCCGATAACGCAGGCGGCGCGCGAACCCGTGCATCCGCTGACAAGAATGAGAAAGCGGTAACAATGGAAAAGGCAGATGCAGGCAGCGACGCACTTGTCGCAGCAAAGGGCGCAGAAGCGCTGGGCAGCGCCATGATCGCCGCGGCCAAGGAAGCTGCAGAGCAGGACGCAGCGGACAGCAAGAAGATCAACGATCGCCGCTTCACTGTCACCACCGACGAGACGCGCGATGCGAACCTGACCGATTTCGGCAAGGAGACGCTGATCGACCGATATCTGCTTCCCGGAGAGAATTTTCAGGATCTGTTTGCGCGCGTCGCGGATGCATACGCCGACGATCAGGATCACGCGCAGCGCCTGTACGACTATATCTCGAACCTGTGGTTCATGCCCGCCACCCCGGTGCTGTCCAACGGCGGCACCAATCGTGGTCTGCCGATCAGCTGCTATCTCAACAGCGTTGAAGACAGCCTCAGCGGTATCGTCGGCACCTGGAACGAGAACGTCTGGCTCGCGTCCAAGGGCGGCGGCATCGGCACTTATTGGGGCAATGTGCGTGGTATTGGCGAGCCGGTTGGCCTCAATGGCAAGACCAGCGGCATCATCCCGTTCGTGCGGGTGATGGACAGCCTGACGCTGGCCATTTCGCAAGGTTCGCTGCGCCGCGGATCGGCAGCGTGCTATCTCGATGTCAGCCACCCTGAAATCGAGGAATTCCTCGAAATTCGCAAACCTTCAGGCGACTTCAATCGCAAGGCGCTGAACCTGCATCACGGCGTTTTGCTGACCGATGAATTCATGGAAGCGGTGCGCGCGGGCGATGATTTCGACCTCAAATCGCCCAAGACCGGCGAAGTGCGCGCCACCGTGAATGCGCGCTGCGCTGTTCCAGAAACTGGTGGAAACCCGCCTTGCCACGGGCGAGCCCTACATCGTGTTCAACGATACGGTGAACCGCATGATGCCAAAGCATCACCGCGATCTGGGGCTGAAGGTTTCGACCTCCAACCTGTGCAGCGAAATCACCCTGCCGACCGGGATCGACCACCTTGGCAACGATCGCACGGCTGTGTGCTGCCTGTCATCGCTCAACCTTGAAAAGTGGGATGAGTGGAAGGGCGACAAACGGTTCATCGAAGACGTGATGCGTTTCCTCGACAACGTGCTGCAGGATTATATCGACCGCGCTCCGCCCGAAATGGCGCGCGCAAAATATTCCGCGATGCGCGAACGCAGCGTCGGGCTGGGCGTCATGGGCTTCCACTCGTTCCTCCAGCAAAAAGGGCTGGGTTTCGAATCCGCCATGGCCAAGGCGCACAACCTCAAGATGTTCCAGCACATCCAGGCCAAGGCATCCGAGGCTTCCATGTTGCTGGCGCAGGAACGCGGGCCGTGCCCCGATGCCGCCGACATGGGCGCGATGGAGCGGTTCAGCTGCAAGATGGCGATTGCGCCGACCGCGTCGATCTCGATCATCTGCGGTGGCACCAGCGCCTGCATCGAACCGATCCCGGCGAACATCTACACTCACAAGACGCTGTCGGGCAGCTTCATCGTGAAGAACCCGTATCTGGAGAAAATCCTCGATAAAAAGTCGAAGAATTCGACCAATGTCTGGAATTCGATCCTCGAAAAGGCCGGCAGCGTGCAGCACCTCGATTTCCTGACGCCAGAGGAGAAGGCGAGCTTCAAGACCAGCTTTGAAATCGACCAGCGCTGGCTGCTGGATTTTGCGGCCGATCGCGCGCCCTACATCGATCAGGCGCAGTCGCTGAACCTGTTCATCCCGGCGGACGTGGACAAGTGGGATCTGATGATGCTGCATTTCCAGGCGTGGGAAAAGGGCATCAAGTCGCTCTATTACCTCCGCTCCAAATCGATCCAGCGCGCAGGCTTTGCCGGCGGAGTGGAGGCCGACAACACCTCGGACGCGGCCAAGATCGAACTGGCCATCGGCGCGGGCGAACAGACCGATTACGAGGAATGCCTGAGCTGCCAGTAAGGCGGGTCTGGGCAAGGCAACGATGCGTTACACTGCATTCATCTGGATCGTAATCATTGCGGCGGGCCTGCTGATCGTTCCGTTCAGTATGTGGGCTTATCCGCAATATCGCCTGTATTCCCAAAGACTTGCGGGGGAGGCGGCGCTGGCCGAAGCGCAATCTTCCCGCAAGATCGCGATACTCGAGGCGGAGGCGCGTCGCGAAAGCGCAGTCGCCCTGGCAGAGGCGGAAGTTCTGCGGGCGCGGGGCGCAGCCGATGCAAACCGTATCCTGCAAAACTCGCTCGGCGGGCCGGAAGGATATCTGCGCTATCTCCAGATACAGGCGCTGCAGGAAAGTCCCGCCAGCCTGATCTATGTGCCGACCGAAGCGGGCCTGCCCGTGACGGAAGCGCGGCGGCTCAAGGAATAGCCACGCGCGGCAACTGCTCCGCCCGTTAACCAGGCGGCAAACCTTGCGCGCTATCGCAGGGACGCAATGCGCGCCCGCAAATCATCCCGAATCGCCACTTCGGCCACCGGCTCCTATCGCACCCCGCGCGGGTCCGAATGGGAGGTTGAGGTTGCCGATCTTTCGCGCGGGGGTTGCCGGGTCGATGATCCGGTCGGCGGGCTGAAGCTGGGCGAATATGTCCAGCTGCGCATCGGCTCCACGGGCCCGCACACTGCCGAGGTCGCATGGCGGCAGGGCGACCGCGTCGGGCTCGAATTTGCCAGCCCACTGGCGCACAGCGTCATGGCCCGCATCGCCGAAGATGACTGGGACGGCGCGGCCGACGAATTCGCCAACACCCGCCACCACGGTTTCGTGCGCCGTTTCGTCTGAAACCTTGCGCGCGTTGCACTCGATTGCGCGCGCGACCTGTGTCATAATTCCTTCCGATACGGCGCACAGGCAGCGCCGGCGAGGGAAGGGGATTTATGAGTTTTCCGATGTGGATGGGTGTGTTTGGCAGCGTGGTGGGGGCGGGCTTCCTGCTCAATTCGATCAAGAACCTGCGGCGCAGCAAGGAAGGGCACGCCGCCAATGCCGGGCGGTTGCACATTGCGATGGTGGTGATGTTTGTGCCCGTCATGTGGCTGATGATCCTGCTCGGCCCGCAATGATGGGGCGGCGCGGATCACGTGGCCTTGCGGCACGGGCGGCGGTGCTTGTCGCTCTCGCGCTCGCCGTCTCTGCCTGCGCAAGCCAGATCGATGCCGGCGTGAGCAAGGCCGCGGGCACGCCCGGCTTCCTGTGGGGCATCTGGCACGGATTCATCTTCCCGTGGAGCTGGATCGGATCGCTCTTCAGCCCGGACATCGCGGTCTATGCCGTGCCCAACAAGGGCGCGTGGTACGATTTCGGCTTTTTCATCGGCATCACCGTGCTGGGCGGCGGCAGTTTCTTCGGGTCGAAAAAGGCGCGCGGCTGAACCAGCGCCACACGCCAGTCGCGCCGCTGATCCGGCGCGGACTTGCGCGGGGTGCATGATCGGTTGATGCGGTCCATGCATCAGACCGGACGAGCCGCTTTCCACCGCTCCGTTCGACTCAGATTTTACACGGTCTATCCCCCGCGAATCATACCTGCTTGCCTTCGATTCCGTAGTTTGTTTCCCTATATAGGGAATCAGTCATCAATCAGGGGATACACAAGATGTCGTTGCTCGAAGCCCGCAAGACCTACAAGCCGTTCGAATATCCCTGGGCGTATGACTTCTGGAAACGCCAGCAGCAGATCCACTGGATGCCCGAAGAAGTGCCGCTGGGCGAGGATTGCCGCGACTGGGCGCAAAAGATCACCGAGCATGAGCGCAATCTGCTCACCCAGATCTTCCGCTTCTTCACGCAGGCCGATGTCGAGGTGCAGAATTGCTACCACGAACAATACGGCCGCATCTTCAAACCGACCGAGATCAAGATGATGCTCGCCGCGTTCTCCAACATGGAGACGGTGCACATCGCGGCCTACAGCCACCTGCTCGACACGATCGGCATGCCCGAAAGCGAATACAGCGCCTTCCTCGAATATGAGGAAATGGCGGACAAGCACGAGTTACATGCACCAGTTCAACGTCGACACCGACGAGGATATTGCGCGCACGCTCGCCATGTTCGGCGGCTTTACCGAAGGGCTGCAGCTGTTCGCCAGCTTTGCCATGCTGATGAACTTCCCGCGCTTCAACAAGATGAAGGGCATGGGCCAGATCGTCAGCTGGTCGGTCCGCGATGAATCGCTGCATTGCGAAGGCATCATCAAGATGTTCCACACCTTCTGCGAGGAACGCCAGTGCCTCACCAAGTCGGTGAAGGAAGACATCATCGACATCTGCCAGAAAACCGTGCGGCTCGAAGACGCGTTCATCGACCTCGCGTTCGAAATGGGCCCGGTCAACGGGATGACGGCGAAGGAAATCAAGAAGTACATCCGCTACATCGCCGACTGGCGGCTGAAGCAGTTGGGCCTGCAGGAGATCTACATGATCGACGAGCACCCGCTGCCCTGGCTCGCCCCGCTGCTGAACGGTGTGGAGCACGCCAACTTCTTCGAACAGCGCGCCACCGAATATTCCAAGGGCGCCACCACCGGCAACTGGAACGACGTCTGGTCCAGCTTCGACAAGCGCCAGAAGGCCAAAGCGCCGGGCGAGGATGTTGCAGTCAACGACGGACCGGACATGTTTGGCGAGGTGCAGGCGGCGGAGTAGGAGGTGAGTTGCGATATGATGAGCGGCCTCTAATCCATACGTTGCAGGGAGCATCGATCTTGCGGATAGACAAGACGTCTCTGAAGATCCGCTTTTTCCTGGCGCCTGTCACACGGAAATGCCGCCTGCAGTGCCCTTGTGCGCATCATCGCTCGAGATTACGTTAGTCAGCTGTATTTTTGCGGATCACCGCGGCGGCATCCCTTGCCGAATGCGTGAAGCCGTCTATTCTATGCTTGCGGGTCAGCTCAACTTGAGCCACCCCCGACTTATCGCGTCGTCGAGCATGAAGGAACTGGTGAGACGTCTTTGGCTCCCACAGATGCCGTCAACGTTGACGCATGGCGCTAAAACCTTTCCGGAATGAGCGAAAAGACGATTTTGGCCCCCCTTCCGTTTCCAGGCCACTCGTTAAGCCGATCTACGTCTTGCCTTTCTGTAGGAAAGTGGGATCGTAGCTGCGGACAACTTCACGCTGCAAGGGCCAGAGGTTCGACTAGGCTCGGAATGAGCTTGGCTCATGAAGATGACCAATTCCCGGATGGTCAAACGAAACGGTTCAGAAACTTCGTCGAAAATTTTCTGCTGATATGCTTTCACATTGCCATCGCGGTCAAGGAGGCGAGAAGGTCTATCTCTTATCCGAATGTTATCGATGCGCCTTTGCATTTTGGAATCTCCCTGTAATCGACACGATCGGGGGTTGAGTTTCCTTGCTGCTTATTTCGCTATCGCCATCCCGCCCTGCGCCGCGATGAAGTGCGGTATGACGGGGTCTTTTGCTCTCTGACCTGCCCACCGTTCCGCTTCTCGTCAGGCATGACGTGAAGCCGAGATCACAACCTGTCCCCCTTCTCCGCTGTCGCGGAGAGCGTTCGGGTTGGGTCTGGGCGCGGCGCGCGGCGTCACTCATGAAATTGCGCCCACCCAGTTGCGACTAGGCTCGCCTTCGGCTCCCCCAAGTCTCACGGCCCTCCCGCAGGCGGGAGGGGTGAAGTCAGATTTGCCAACCCGCTGCGACTAGGCGGCATGGCCGCCAAGTCTCGCTCCCTTCCCGCAGGCGGGAAGGGTTCATTCGCGTGCAGACCCCTCAACCTCTCGACTTCCAGCCTGATCGCAGTCACCACGCCTTCAACATTCGCGAACACATCGGCATTCGCAAACCGCGGACGGAGTAGCCTTGCTCTCGCCATCCATGCATCGCGCGCCTCGTCGCTGCTCTGGCGCTACGTCGTGGCTTCGTGGCCGTCCAGTTCGACGGCAGCCAGCTTCAGCACCCTCGGCACAGGAAGTCGGCGTAATACGGGCCAATTCGGCATCTGGCGGCTGAATTTCGCGCCCTGCTGACCGCGCGCGAGGTGGTGCCACCAGGTCGCGCTCTGCCGGGGTGGCCTCTGACGCCTGACGCAGCGAGCGGGCGCGGGTGGTGTCGCGGGGCTGCCAGTTGGTCATGGGTTGGGTCTTGCCCACCCCCGGCCCGCGGCGCAAGCCGCCCGTGCAAATCACCGCGAACGCAAGAGACGGTAAGAAACGCTGCCCCCAAACCGGGGCGAAGACTTTGCTGCGGCGCTATCGTGGTGAGGTGATAAGTATTCATCAAGTATTCCCGCGATAATGATCGCTCATGGACCCAGTCGACTTCATCTTGCAGCCCGCCAACATCATCGCGGCGCTGTGCGCCATGAACTTCTTTGCCTTCGCCGCTTTTGGCATCGACAAGTCGAGGGCGGAACAAGGGCAATGGCGGATTTCCGAGGCAACGCTGTTGCAGCTTGCCTTTTTCGGCGGGACGGTGGGCGCCTTTGCCGGGAGATCGTTGTTCCGGCACAAGACGCGCAAGCAGCCCTTCTGCGATTACTTGCACACCATCGCGGCAATCCAGCTGGTAGGCGCGGTGTTCCTGACGATCGTCCTTTGGTGAAGGCAGGGCGGGCACCGGCTGGCCCGGCTCGCTTGCCACTGACCATTTTCCTACACGCGCCTGCCGGGGTAAACAGGGGGCATGGCATTGAGCGATCCCCTTTCCCGGCGTGAGGCCCATATGCGGCGCGTTGCGGCGCGGTCGTTTGTCACGGGTCGGTGCGGGCCGGTGCGGGGGAGGGGGCGGAATTTCGCCTCAGGACACTGTGCCAGCTGTTTCAGCCGTGCCTCACGCGCGATGAGCCGAGAGCACTTGAGAACGCGCGGCGCATGCGGCAGACACTGCGGGATAAAGGGGAAACTGCCATGAAATCGACACTCACCGCCTGCCTCGCTCTTGCCGCTGTCACCTGTGCCGCCGCGCTGTCGCCCGCGCCCGCCCTTGCCCAAGGCGCGCCGGAAAAGCCCGCTGTCGTCATCACCAATGAGATGGAATTTCCCGCAGATGCGGTGTGGAAACACTCGTTCGATGCCTACGAGGCAAAGGCGGGGGAGGAGAACGCCTCGCTGCGGCGGGCGCTCTCCTTTGCGAAGAAGATGGAGGAATACGGGGTCGAGCCTGAGCGGGTGAAGGTGGCGGTGGTGGTCCATGGCCCGTCGGTGTTCGATGTGGCGAGCGATGCGCGGTACGCCGCGAAATACGCGACCGGCGATAACGGCATGACCGCCAATCCGAGCGCCGGGATCGTCGCGGAGCTGATCGCGCGCGGGGCGGAAATCTGGGTGTGCGGCTATGCGGCCTCGGTGCTGGAAGTGGGCAATGCGGACCTGATCGAAGGGGTGAAGATGGCGCCCACCGGCACCGTCGCCCATGCAGAGCTGCAACGGCGCGGGTTTGGCCTCAACGCCTATTGATGGGCCTTGGGGTCGGCGCCGGGAGTCTGGTGCGCGATAGCGGGGGCTATTCGCACCAGTCGATGGCGTCCGCGCCCCAGCCGCCCTCGCTCGCCAGGCCGCGCGCGATCATGGTCGGGGCAAGGTATTCGGGCGCCTTTCCGGGCTGAGCGCGCCGCACCTCGCGCAGTTCGCGGCCGTATCGGTCGCGCGGGGGATCGTCCGCGCCGTTCCACTCGAACGTGCCGCGGTCCAGCCAATCGGCCAACGCCGTGCGCGCTGCAATGGCAAGCTCGCGTTCGGCCGGGCAGGCGCCGTTCAGTTCGGGCGCGTCGAACCCGGTGAAACGGATGCGGCGGCGCTGCGGGCCGAAACCGATGATGACGGTGTCGCCGTCGATGATGCAACCATCGGCTCTGGCTCCGCCCGCGCCGCATATGGCGAACCGGTCTTCGACGCGGACCCAGCCGCGTTCATGCGCAATGGGGCGCACGCCATACCACCAGACGCCGGAGAGGATCGCGACAAGAATGGGAACGCGCCACAGCACCCACCACGTCATCATCCGGTTGCGGCCCCGGCCCCGCGAAGCACGCCGGACAGGGCGCGACCGAGAGCGCAAAGGGGAGCGATATCGTGGCATCGGCGCACGTTCTACCACGCCTTGCAGCCGCGCCCAGCCCCCGAGTGTGACGGTCTGTGTGACGACGACACGTGACCGTGACAGCAAAAAGCCGCCGGGATCGCTCCCGACGGCCCATGGTGTTTGCGCAGGTTTGCGCCGTTATGGATCAGGCTTCGATGGGTTCCAGCGAACCTTTGGTGCCATTGGGATTCTCGATCTCAAGGCAGGTGCCGGCATCGACGTATTTCCACGCATTGCCCTGGTAATCGACCACGCTCGTGCCTCCACAGCTGGTGCCTTCACCCGCGGCGCAATCGTTCTGGCCCGCAAGGCTCACGCCATAGCACTTTTCCTGCTCACCTTCGGCAGTGGCAGCGGCGGCTACCGTCTCCGTCTCGACGCCTGCGGTAGCGGCCTCTGTCGGCGCGTCTCCCTCTCCGCCAGAGCAGGCTGCGAGAAGTCCTGCCGCAGCGGCAAGGGCGATGGAGCCGGAGAAACGTGCATTGTTCATTGATAATCCTCCCAGATTCAGGTCGTTCAGGGCGCACCGATCGGCGCGCCAGTATGGCCGATTCGTATTGAGCACGGCTTTGCTTGCCATGCCAAGTGCGAAATCCTCAACGTGCTATCATGCAGATATGGTGCCGTGTCCAAGGGAGATATGCAGCCAACTGCTTCCCTAACCTTGCCCAAACCGCTACGCGCTCGCCACTCACTCTTCCGCTGCCTCTACCAAAGGAAACCATGGCATGACGGCCCCGACCGACGAAGCCCGGCCCAAAGGCCCGATCCCCGGCTCCATTCATGCAAAGGCCGAAGTGCTGATCGAAGCGCTGCCGTATTTCCAGGCCTATGCGGGTCGCACGTTCGTGGTGAAATATGGCGGGCACGCGATGGGCGATGAACGCGCGGCGCGCGACTTTGCCGAGGACATTGTGCTGCTGCGAGCAGTAGGCATCAACCCGGTGGTGGTGCACGGCGGCGGCCCTCAAATTGGCGATATGCTTGCGCGGTTGGGGGTGAAGACGACGTTCGTCGATGGATTGCGCGTCACAGATGAGGCAACGGCGAAGATTGCAGAGATGGTCCTGTGCGGTGCGATCAACAAACAGCTTGTCGGCTGGCTGGCGAGTGCGGGCGGCAAGGCAATCGGCATTTCAGGCAAGGATGGCGGACTTGTGACGGCGCGCAAGGTTTCGCGCACCACACGCGATCCCGAAAGCCTGATTGAAAAAGTGGTGGACCTCGGATTTGTCGGGGAGCCTGCGAGCGTCGATACCAGTGTGATCGATACCGCCGTCGCGGCCGGCATGATCCCGGTAATCGCGCCGATTGCAGCGGGAGAGGACGGGCAAACCTACAACATCAACGCCGATACCATGGCGGGGGCGATTGCGGCGGCGCTGGGCGCGGCGCGTTTGTTCTTGCTGACCGACGTGGCGGGTGTGCTGGACGGGCAAGGAAATCTGCTGACCGATCTGGACCCGGCGGCGATTGCAAGGCTGCGCGAAGATGGCGTGATCACCGGCGGTATGGTGCCCAAGCTGGAGACATGCGTGTCTGCAGTGGAGGCCGGGTGCGAGGCAGCGGTAATCATCGATGGGCGCGTGCCGCACGCAATGCTGCTCGAATTCTTCACTGCACGCGGAGCGGGAACACTGGTGCGCGCGACACAGCGCTGATAGTGCGAAACCAAAGGCGATCGCTTGACGCAACGCTCTAGAATTTTGGGGGCGTATTAGTTAAGTAACACGCCCAAGCAATACAGGAACACCGATGCAAGGCCTCTTTCTGCTATCCGACATTATCAGCATGGTCACCGGGGTGCTGGTGATGTTGATCATTATCCAGTTCGTTATCGGTCTGCTGTTCGCGTTCAACGTAGTCAGTCCGTCTAACCAGTTTCTGATGGCGTTTTATCAGGCGATCAATTCCCTGATCGACCCCATCTTGCGGCCGATCCGGCGGATTATGCCTGATACAGGCGCGATCGATCTTTCTCCAATTGTGCTGATCCTGGGTCTGCGCATTCTTGATGCAGGCATATATCGCCTCATTCTCAGTCTCGCATGACCGCCACGCTGATCGACGGGAAAGCGTTTGCTGCGCGCCTGCGTGAACGCGTGGGAGAGGCGGCGCTGGACTTCGCAGGAAAGGCCGGACGCAAGCCGGGCCTCGCCGTGGTACTGGTTGGTGACGATGCAGCGAGCCAGGTCTATGTCCGCAGCAAGGGGAAGGCGACCATTGCCGCTCACATGGAAAGCTTCACCCATCGCCTGCCCGACGATGTGAGCGAGGCGGATCTGCTGGCGCTGGTCCAGCAATTGAACGGCGATCCGGCGGTGGACGGTATTCTGGTGCAGTTGCCGCTGCCCGACCATCTCGATGAACAAAGTATCATCGCCGCGATCAGCCCGGACAAGGATGTGGACGGCTTTCACGTCATCAATGCAGGGCGGCTGAGTGTTGGCCAGTCAGGCTTCGTTCCGTGCACGCCGCTGGGCTGCATGATGCTGTTGACGGATCGGCTGGGCGATCTGTCGGGTCTTGAGGCGGTGGTGATCGGGCGGTCGAACATCGTGGGCAAGCCGATGGCGCAATTGCTGCTGGATGCTAACGCCACCGTCACCATCGCGCACAGCCGCACCCGCGATCTGAAATCGGTAGTGAGCCGCGCGGATATCGTTGTCGCCGCCGTGGGCCGGCCTGAAATGATCGGCAAGGACTGGCTGAAACACGGCGCCACAGTTATCGATGTCGGCATCAACCGCCTGCCTGCCGAGCCAGGCGCGGATAAAGGGCGACTGGTCGGCGATGTTGCCTTTGACGAAGCGAGCGAGGTTGCCGGTGCGATCACGCCCGTACCCGGCGGTGTCGGTCCGATGACCATTGCAGTGCTGCTGCGCAACACGGTGGTTGCGGCCCACCGTAACGAGGGGCTGGACGCACCGGAGAGGTTGTAATCTCACGGTCGGGATCACGACGTTCAGCTTGACGCAAACGGCACCGGGCAACAGGTTAGAAGCGAACGGAGACTGTTATGAAGACCGGCCATTTCGCAAGTGTCGCACTCGCACTGACGCTGCCCATCGCGCTGACCGCCTGCGCCAATGGGCAACAGCGGCGCGGCCCCCCGGCAAAGGTAATCAACCGGGTGCTCGCCACAGCCCCCGGCGCCGCGCAGCCCAGTACGCTGGTCGCGACCGAAATTGCCTATGCGCGCGAAGCGTCGGCGCAGGGGCAATATGCGGCCGGTCTGGAATATGCCGCCCCCGGTGCGTTGCTGCATGGGCGCAACGGTACGGTAGCCATGGCTGGATTGGCGAACACACAGGTCGATCTCGTCAAGGGACCGCAATGGGCGCCACGCACCGTCGTCATGAGCTGCGACGGCGCGCTCGCGCTGACATTGGGGCGGTTTCAGGATGCCGAGGGTATGGTCGGAAATTACGTGACCACATGGGTCCGCCAGCCCGATAACAGTTACAAGTGGAGCTATGACGTCGCCGGACGCGACAATCCGCAGCCACCGCCGCGCCAGAAACTGGAAGACGGCGATATCGTGGTCACCGCGATCGACGCGATAACCGGCCTTGTCGCCACTTGTCCTCGCGGGCAGGAGGGTGTGCCACCGCCCCCGCCTATGGCCATTGGTGAAGATGGCAAGGCGGGCGCACAGCTTTCGAGCGACGGCACCCTGCGCTGGCAGTGGGCCAACCGCGCCGACGGAGCGAAATTTGTAAAGGCCGAATACTTTTACGAAGGCGGCTGGCAGGTCGCGATCGAGGAAACCCTTGCATCCCTGCCTGAAGAGTGATGAGGGCGGCGGCAATCGGCATCCGCCAAACCTGCCCCTAAATCAGATCGCCCCACCATGGTCCTTCCCGAACTTTTCGTCTCCGCCTTCATCACGCTGTTCGTGGTGATCGACCCACCGGGATGCGCGCCGATCTATGCCGGGCTGACAAAACACGCGCCGCCAGCCCTGTCGCGCAGCATGGCACTTCGCGCAGTGGCGATTGCGGGCATGATCCTGCTGGTGTTTGCCCTGTTTGGCGAGGCGTTACTGGCGTCGCTGCACATCGATCTCGACAGTTTCCGTATCGCAGGCGGGTTCATGCTGTTCTGGATTGCGTTCGAAATGGTGTTTGAAAAGCGCACCCAGCGCCGCGAGGAACGCGCTGATAAGCTGACCGCCAGCGAGGTCGAGGATGTCTCGGTCTTTCCGATGGCGATGCCGATGCTGGCCGGGCCGGGCGCGATCGCGGCGGTGATGCTGCTTATGAACGAGGCGCAGGATCTGAGCGAACAGATCCAGGTGTTTGTGGCGCTTGGCGTGGTGCTGGCGATAACGGGTGCCGCGCTGGTGGCGGCGGGGCCTCTGATCCGGCTGCTGGGCGACAAGGTGGAGGCAGTCATCACTCGCCTGCTTGGCGTGCTCCTGGCTGCGCTTGCTGCGCAATATGTAATTGACGGTTTGAAAAGCAGCTTTGGTATTTAAAGGCCACGTCCGGGCTTTATGCCGTGAACGTAAGCCACATTCGACGATTGGGCCGAATATGAGATCGGCGATTGCGCAGCCAGCCAAATTGCACGGAGCGGCCGTTGAGCACCCTAACCTGCAAGCAGGTTTTCAACGATCTTATCCACGCCTGCTTCGCCCCAGATGAACAATCTTACGTTGCTGCGGATGGTGTCCCGATTGGCCCGTGCATAGTCGGGATTGGCCAGCCCCTTGTTTATCATGGCGATCGTGTCCTCCTCGATCCCCGGCGCGCCTTCAAGTCTGGTGCGCGCCGCCATGTTGCGCGCGGTTTCCATATCATTCAGGCTGATCGCGGCGATCAAAAGGTAAAGGTGCAAAAGCGCATCGGGAGATGGATTGCTCGCTATCATGGCCCGCAGGGTGGTTTCCGCTTCGTCGCGATCAGTCCGGAATGCAGGGCATGAAGTCGCTTCCGCCTCCAGCGCAGCCATCATGGCGGGGTAAGAGGTGCCTTTTTCGAAAGCGCGGTCAATGTGTGCCTGCGCATTGGCACAATTGTTGTTGGCCAATTCGATCTTGGCAGCCACAAAGTTACCAAAGACGTTGAACCGATCCTGATGCAGCGCGCGGGAAAGATCATTCCAGCCGCTGCCAGAACGCTCCAGCGGCTCCCCGGCGAGCTGTTTCTTCTGGTAATAACTGAAGGCGCGGCGGGTAAGCAGGAAGGGGGAGTACTGGCTATCCGGGAAGTCCTCGATGCATTGCTGGACGAGCTTCGAGGTCGCGACCGCGTCTGCACGCTCATTCTCGATCTTGATAAAGCATTCATAGGAACTGCGAGGTATTTCACCGATGCTGCGAAGCTCATGGCGGGAAATCGCGCCGGCCGGCGAGGTGATGTTGATGAGTGAGGACTTTATCCCGCGAACGAAATCATCCGGATTTTGGGGATCAAGATCGACCCGGTCCGAAAACAACGATGTCCCGGCCTTGTCAAAAAGACGGACGAATGCGCTTGTTTTTCCGACTCCGGATGCCAAGAAGTCAATTTCGAGAATATAGTCAGGATCGTCAGCAGTCCCATTCACCTTTAAACGTGACACAAACGAGTAATTCAGTTGGATCTCTGCGCTGCGTAAAGCCATTGCAATCGGATCGGCAAACTGCGCGTCATTCTTGACCGCACCATTGTTGTAGCGAAGCTCGATTGATGGAGTCTCCTCATTGTCTGATGCCGCTAGCGAATTTGAACCGTACCAGCCAAACAGGGCTGGAACGGCAAAGACAGCAAGTGCAATACCGCTGATTGCACCGGCCAACCACCACCGCGTTTTGTAGACCGCATTGGGTTCGCGCTGAAAACTGGCAATTTCAGGCTTTCCAAGCAGGTCGATCGATGACTGAAACTCGGCTGCGGCAACAGGATCTTGCGACTGACCAACATCCAGAACGGGGATATCAGCGTCCTGTTCATTCACCCTCTCAAGTGAAAGTCGATATTGCCCAGATTGTAATACGATCCGCGTATTGTTGTGCGATTTGTTGCGAGCGTAGTAGTTATCGAGATTTGTACGCAGCCTTGAAATCTGCACGCGCGGATAGCTGTCATTGGCCAGATCAAAATCAGGATCCTTGCCAAGGGCATCCACTGCAATTTCATACTGGGTCGGAGGCGGGCCCACACGAATGGTCGCGTCTACCAGATATCGCAGCAATTTGCTCTGAACGGGCGAGCGTTTGAAGACCACATCTGTAAGGACATTGGTCGATTCAAGCCTTAATTCATCAGCGAAGCTAAGCTTCGAACGGGGCGACACCGTCATATACTGTTATCTTTATCGTTACACCGGGTTAACAGCGCGTTTACTTATTAACGGAGGACCATGTAACCCTAGCGGGAATGGTGGGTTTTACTCCGTGTAACGTTACAGATACGGTGCGAAACTGTTAGTGTCCAACAGTATCTGACAATTCTTCTCGGCATGAAGCGTTCGTGCAACATCCTTACTGATAGCGACTGTAACGGCCCTGTTTAGCGTGGCGGCCAAAGCAGACGAAACAGACAGGACGAAGGCAAAAGCGCCTTTGGTTGCAGCTCAAGCGCGCGCTTCAGTATCGATCCTTTCGGGCGTTCGGGTGCTCTGGTCCGCATCCGGCCCCGAAAGGATCATCATCTCCAGCGGGAAAAGGGAGTGGGAAACCTCGCAGGTAAAGGTGAAGCGTCGCCGTCAAACAGATGGCGCAAGTGAGGAAGTAATTTATGTCGATTTCTACTAAGGCCGCTCGTGGTTCATTAAATGTACTCGAGCAGCCTGCGTCCGCCTTTTTCCCCACAGAGCAGGCTCTCAAAGTTACCGGTGCTGTTGAGGAACCGGAACGCCGTGCGGTGCCACGTTTCATTACTGCGTTCCGTCCCGGCTGTGTCATCATCGGTGGCCGCATCGTGCTTGGCATGATCCGGAACATGTCCACCAACGGAGTGATGATCGAGCTCGACGAGCCGCTCAAGCTGGGACAGAAAGTGGGCTATTTCTGGGACGAGAATAAACTTGTGGCCGCGACCGTCGCATGGAGCGAGGGCAATCGGCACGGACTTGAGAACGATAACCAGGAGCGAGTGTTCGACAACCGCTTCACCTATCGGTCAGTGCGTGTTCCCTGCACACTCGAAGCTGAAGTCTGGGACCGCGGCGATCGGTGCCGTGCCGAAGTCGACAATCTCTCGCTGGGCGGAATGCGGATACGCGGTGTCAAAACATGGACCGGCGCACCCCTTTCGATCAACATCTGCGGGATCGAACTTTTCAATGCGAGTGTTGTCTGGATCAGGGGTAATGAGGCAGGCGTTCGATTTGCTGATCGCCTGTCGCGCAGCCAACTTGCCGCAATACTTTCCCATGAGAGCGTAAGTTTCGACCGTCTGGTCTTCGGTTGATCCGCTTTGTGGCCGCCCACGCAGGTTGTGGGCGGCCACATCTGATTTGCCAGCCTATTCGGATGGCTTGGCAAAAATAAACCGTCGATCGGAGATCGTCGCAAACCTCGCAAGCCTCTGGCAATGCTCCTGGTCTTTCAGGCCAGTTATCCTGCCTTGTTCTTTTGACACACAGCTTGAGCACCACCACAGGCCGCGATAGGCCATGATGGTCCCGCTATCGGTGACTATGCCGCGATTGCAGCGGCGAGGTCTGACGCGCCAAAAGATTTGCGCTGTGATCCTCATTGTCCCTTTGCACATCACCGATCCCATTCTGGGCGAGAGCGATTAGGTCGCGCGATCACGACGGGTTGGTTAGTAGCGTCCAGCGACCGTTCGCTCCCAAGTCAAGCACGGGAAGATGTTTGATACATTTTTGACGACAAGAGCGTTGACGCGAAACGCAAGACCCTCTTTTTATTGAGTCGGGGGTTTTCAGCCTCAAATCGTTGCCTCCGACCTTCAAATGGCTTGCTCGTCAGCCGTCTCATCTTTTGTTCAGGACTAATCCATGGGCCTCAATCACCTGCGCGCTTTCAAATTCGCGAGCATCTTGTTGTGCGGGATCGCATTGCCCGCTTCCGCCGAAGAGGGGTTTTACCAATATCCCTCGGCAAGAGGCGACGTGCTGGTGTTTGCCAGTGAAGGCGATCTGTGGCGCACAAACCGGACAGGTGGCACCGCAGTGCGGCTCACCAACCATGAAGCGGAGGAGCGCAACGCACGGATATCGCCCGATGGGCTGATGGTGGCGTTCAACGCCAGTTATGACAGCGGCGACGATATTTATGTCATGCCTGTATCAGGCGGTGCGCCCCGCCGGCTTACCTATGAAGGCGGCGGCGTCACTACAGTGGGCTGGACACCGGACGGAAAAATCCTGTTTTCATCACGCCTTCGCGGCGGTGGCCAGGGCGAAGTGCTCTATACAATCCCTTCCGATGGCGGCCCAGCCACGCCAATTCCGCTCTGGCGGGCAAACGATGTCACATTCGGCTCGGACCCTGATACCATCTTCTTCTCGCGTCGCGGCTTGTACGCGCGTGCGCGCGACAACGCGGTTCTATATCGCGGCGGCGGAATGGCGCAGCTCTGGCGTTGGACCAGCGGTTCGCAACAGGAGGCAACGCAATTGCTTGCCGAATTTGGCGCGCCTGTCAAAATGCCGATGGCGCATGATGGGCGGATTTACTTCATATCCGACAAGAGTGGGGCCGATGCGATCTGGTCCGTGGCCGAAGACGGCAGTGACGTACGCAAAGATTCGCAGGAGTTTTCCTTCCCGATTCTTCAGGCGTCGATGAATGCCGGGGAAATCACCTTGCAGAACGGGGCAGACCTGCATGTCTATTCGATACCCCGCAATCAACTGTCGATGCTGACGATTGATCTTGTAACCGACCGCGAACAGACCCGGCGACGTGTTCTCGAAAAGCCGTTGACCCTTCTTAATTCATCACGGCTGTCGCCCTCAGGCACGAGTGTCGCCGTCACCGCTCGCGGCAAGGTTGCGCTGGCATCGCGTCTGGCCCGCAGGCGGGTGGAATTCGACATTCCCGACGGTGCGCGTGCGCGCGAGGCGGTTGCCGGACCGGACGGCAAATATCTCTTCATGGTGCTCGATCGCGGGGATAGTCGCGATGTGGTGCGGATGTCAGGCGAAGGCTCAGGCGCGCCGCAAGTAATCGTCAAAGGGTACGATGCCCACATCTGGTCTTTTGCCGTTTCGCCCGATGGCAAGACTCTGATCGTCTGGGACAAAAAGGCACGACTGCAAAAAATCGATGTCACGACCGGGCGCACGACGCTTTTGGTGAAAAACGAAACGGGCAGCGATTACAGTTTTGATGGGATGGTGTTCTCGCCCGATGGAAAGTTCATCTCCTACACTGAGGCGAGCGCGGAGCAGTCAGGCTTCCGAACCAATATCTTCGTCCACAATCTCGTTACCGGACAACGGGCAAAAGGCACATCGGGCAAATACAACGACTATGCTCCGGCCTTCTCCGCTGATGGAGCCTGGCTTTATTTCATCTCTGACCGCAATTTCAATCCAGAGCCGGACAGCCCCTGGGGCGATCGCAACATGGGTGTTTCGTTCACAGACCGTGGCGAAATTCACGCGCTGAGGCTCGACCCTGATGCCAGTTTCCCGTTCCGCCAGAACAATGAGCTGTCGCTCACGGGAAATGAAGATGAAGAGCCATCCGAGGGCGAGAGCACGGCGGATGAGGATGGCGACAAGGATGACGATAAGGAAAAGGCACCTACTGCGAACATCGTTCTCGCCGGGCTTGCTGACAGACTTTACAAGCTGCCGGTGAAGCCGGGGGCAAGCCGCGCCCTGATCTCGACGCCCAAGTTTCTTTACACATATATTGGCGACAACTGGGTCTCCATCGCCATCGACAAAGACGATGCGAAGGTCGAAAATTTCTCTGCCAAGGCAAAGGGTCTGATGGCTTCCGCTGATGGAGAAACAGTAGGGGTTGCGCTTGAAGGTCCCAACGGACCGCAGTTTGCTCTCGTGCCTGCCGGGCCAAAAATGCCGGAAGACCTGGATGGCAAGATGGTTCGGCTGGATGATTGGCGTTTGACCATCAATCCACGCGCGGAATGGCAGCAGATGTTCCTTGATGCATGGAGAATGCATCGGGATTTCGCATATGATCCCGGACTTCGCGGCGTCGATTGGAATGCGGTGCGCGATCAATATCAGCCGTTCGTTGACCGGATCGGACACCGGGCCGAACTGAACACGATCCTTGGCCAGATGGCGGCTCAACTTGGCATTCTGCACAGTCAGGTACGTCCGGGCGATTTACCCGAAGATACCGAAAACGGGGCTATGGCATTCCTCGGGGCAGAATACAGCGAGGTTGCCGGCGGGCTTCGGATTGAGCGCATCTATAATGTCGAAGCCGATCTGGTGGCCCTTCGCCCGCCCTTGCGGCGGGCCGACGTCGATGCACGTGAAGGCGATATCATTCGCAGGGTGGACGGGCGCAACATATCGACGCTCGCCGATTTGCGCCTCGCGCTGGCATCCAAGGCCGGTCAGCAGGTGCGACTCGATCTCGACCGCGCAGGGGCCGCAATCTCGACCATAGTCGAGCCGATGAGCGAGCAAGGTCGTGCGATGGCGGAATATTATGATTTTGCAGAGGGCCGCAAGCTTGCAACCGAGCGTTTGTCGGGTGGTGAGATCGGGTATCTGAAATTGCGCGCAATGGGCGGCGATGACATCGCCAGCTTCGCGCGGGATTACTTCGCTCAGATCGACAAGGACGGGTTGATAATCGATGTGCGTAACAACAGTGGCGGCAATATCGATAGCATTTTGATCTCGATGCTGCTGCGCCGCGCCTGGGCCTTCTGGGGCGCTCCGGATGGAACGGGTCAGATGATGACAAACATGCAGGGTGCCTTTCGCGGCCATATCGCGGTGCTGATTGACGAGCGCACATATTCCGACGGCGAAACATTCGCGGGCGCAGTCAAATCACTGGGTATTGGCCCGCTAGTCGGAACGCGGACAGCGGGCGCAGGCATTTGGCTAAGCGATAACAATCGGCTGGTCGACAATGGGGCCGTTCGGATCGCGGAATCTGCGCAGTATGACATCAGCGGCACCTGGATTATCGAGGGATATGGCGTCGAACCTGATTATCAGGTGGAGAACCGACCGCATGCCACGTTTGCGGGGAGTGATGAGCAATTGGAGGCAGCCGTAGTTCTTTTAAAACAGCGTATCGCGCAAGAACCCGTGCCCAGACTACGTCCGCGTCCCCTCAGCCCACTGGGTACGCCCGCAGCAGACGTATCGCGCCTCCCCTGATCAGGGTGTTCAGGCCGCTGCCCTCGTCGCGGGGTTGGAGATGTTGAGGGAGGCTGGTCAAGATGCTGCCTATTGCAATGTCATGATCTCTTCACTGCCATCGCCGCGTCCAAAAAACTGCATCAGCTGCACCAGCAATTCGCATCTCGCCGAAAGCGATCCCGCTTCCAGCAGTGCCTGCTTTGATGCAGGGTCAAACGGCGCAATTTGTGCCACACCGTTTATGAGCGATTGATCGTCAAGTCGTTCGACCGAATCCCAGTCCACACTGTACCCTTGCATATCTGCAAAGTTACGCGCTTCGACTTCGAACCCGCCGCGCTGCGCATGGCTTAGCGTCTCGTCCGCGTCGTCCTCGATCAATTCTCCCTCTACCTGCCGGAACGACGTGGTCACATCCAGTTCGCGGATCAGCCGAAACCGCGACTGCCCCTCCAGGATGAGATTGTAACGGCCATCTTCCATCGCCTCGATCTCGCCGATACGACCGACACAGCCCACCGTATACAATGGAGCGCCCTCGACCGCGCGTTGCGGCTGGATCATTGCAATTCGCCGGTCACGTACCAGCGAATCGCCAATCAGCGCGCGGTATCGAGGTTCAAATATGTGAAGCGGCAATTGCAGGCCGGGGAACAGCACTGCTCCGGGAAGGGGAAAGATCGACAGGCGCATGGGCATTGTGTTTGCGTCCTTACCCGAACAGAATTTTTGACAGGCGGCGGCGGGTGCCTACCACCCACGGGTCTTCCAGCCCGACCGCTTCGAATATCTGAAGGAGCTTGGTGCGCGCGGCCCCCTCGTTCCATTCCCGGTCCGCTTCAATCATGGAAAGCAGCGTTTCGGCGGCCTCATCACGCTGATGAGCGGCAAAGGCCGCCTCGGCATAGGCGATCTGCGCATCCATATCGTTGCGGTTCGTCTCAGCGGCGGATTTCAGGGCAGCAAGTTCGCCTTCGTCCACTTTCGTCCCAGCAAGCTCCAGTGCGCTTTTGGCAGCTGCGATCGCAGGGCTGGTCGCAAGTTTCGGATCGGCCTCGACAGCATTCATCACCTGGCGCGCCTCTTCGGTCTGACCCATCGCGACCAGCGCGCGGATAAGCCCGGCATGGGCTGCGGCATTGTCACTCGCAAATTCGACTACCTGCCCGAAAATGCCAGCCGCGCGTTGCGGATCGCCGCCCGCCAGCGCATCCTCGCCCATCTTGATGAACTGCTCCAGCTCGGCTGGCGATGGCCCTTGTGGAGCGACACCGTCAGCGCCAGCTTGTATCGGTAGTTGGCCGAGCAGCTGGTCAAGCGCCTGTTTGAACTGCGACTCGCTGCGCGCACTGGTCAGATCAGCGACTGGCTGGCCCTGAAACATGGCATAGACGGTGGGGATCGATTTCACCTGAAACTGACCCGCGATGAATTGTTCTTCATCGACATTGACCTTGGCCAGCACCACGCCCTTGTCGGCGTATTCGGCAGTGACCTTTTCCAGCATCGGAGCCAGCGCTTTGCACGGTCCGCACCATTCTGCCCAGAAATCGAGGATCACGAGCTTCGTCTGCGATGGTTCAACCACGTCCTTGCGGAAACGCTCTACGGCTTTTTGTTCGTCGATGTTCAAACCCATGCTGGCCAAGGGAGTGCTCCTGTTGCTTTATTCGATTTGTGTGGCACGGCGCGAGTTACGCGGCGCGTTGAAATTCGGGCGCTTACAGTGTTTAGCCTGCAGGACACCGCCTGCTCACGCCTGGGTGCATGTGGGGTCCGTGGGCCACGATGTGAAGCGCCGGTTATGGCTGAAGTGCATTGATCGCGCGATCAAGCGATTTTTAGCCGATTTTCCACTTGCAGAGGGGCAAGGGCGCTGTTAATTGCGCGCCTCCCCGGCAGAGAAGCGTGATTGCGCGCTGGTATGCAAGGCGTCAGTGAGCGGGCGTAGCTCAGGGGTAGAGCACAACCTTGCCAAGGTTGGGGTCGGGCGTTCGAATCGCCTCGCCCGCTCCATTTTCCATTTGGGAAACAAGCTAACACTGCCTGGCTGATCGCTGGGCCGTTTCGCGTTGCAGGTGGATTGTAGGCGCTGATAATGTGAAGCCTAGCAAAAAGCTCTTTGTGTCGCTGATCGAATAGCAATTGAAGCGCGCCAACTATTCGCACTTCTTCCAGTCTGATTGTGAACTGCAGCTCACCCCATTGGAGGTCTCCGTCACCTTCGGGCGCGTATGAGATGCAGCTTGTTATCCGATCACATTGGGTACGCTGTCACCTACAGGCATGAACGATCATCTGATGCAATTTCAGAGCCGCCAACAGTCATCCCCATATCGTTTTCACGTACAAGAATAGAGCGTCTTTCCCAACCGTCGCAAGCGCGAGATGACTAGGCCCCATCATTCGAAATCCGTAGAGCCGCCTGACCGCCCAAATTCGTATGGCGCCAAGCGCAAACATCGATATCGCAAATCCCAACCCCGCACCCAGCGCACCGAATTGCGCCGTAAACAACGTCGCGAGAGCGACTTCCAGAATCAATGCCACCAAGACCATTCGAGGGGGCCAAAGCGAATGGCGGTCAACCATCGGCAGTTCGCAAAGGCCAAAACTGCCATCAAAAAGTTCGCCGATCAGGATTCACAACACGACCCGAATGCCGGTCGCAAAACCAGCACCATCCTAACTAAGAATAAGTTCGCCAAAGAATGCAAACACAGTGATGATCGCCAGCTGGACCGAAAAGATGAATCGACCCAGGCGGCGCAAATGCTCGCCGATAATGTCCAGCGACCGGCTTTGCGCGTTAATCGGGGCGAGCATGGGCTCAAACAGATAGCGTACTTTCTCCGCGACGATGCCTAGCTGTTGCGCAAGACAGTAGACGCCTGTGGCCTTTGGCCCTGCGACTGTTGCCAGAATTAGTATGTCGATTCTGCGGAAAGCGTAGACCCCAGTCTCATTAAAAGCGATCGGCCAGCTGGCTTTTGCAATCTGCTTCACGCCGGAGAGAGATGGTCTAGAGTAGGCGCCCTCCGCTTGTGTGCCCATCGCGCGTTGCATCGCGACCAGTGCCTTCACGGCAGTGAAGAACAATGCAGCGACGCAAACAATCAAAAAGCTCCAAGGCTTGATGATTGCCTTGACCAGAGTATCCTCGGCTACCGTCCGGTAATGACGAGTTGCGGTGGTCGCCACCTCAGCAATGGTGAGCAGGCGGAATTCTTCGGCATGTGCCTGTCAGGTTAAACTTTTGTAATTTGGCAGCCATCGTGCGGAGATCGTGCGGAGGGCAGTATCTCCTCTTGGAACTCCAAGGCTTGAGGACAGATTATGGTGGATACCGTTCAGCACAGATACGGCTGGCAGACCCGGATTTTTCATGCGGCACTGGCAATTGCCATCATCACGCAGCTCGCGACCAGTCAATTCATGACCCGTCCCAGAGCCGGCGCTGAAGGCGATTGGATTTTTGAAATTCACGAATATTCAGGGATAGCCGCCTTCGTTCTCGCACTGGCGCTGTTCCTTCGCATCGCAATCCGTCCGCGAGGGACGGCCATGGTGCAATTGTTCCCGTGGTTCAGCGGTGTTCGGCTGAAAGCGCTGGGCGCTGACATCAAAGCACATTGGAGCGCTGCGAAGAAATTCAACATCCCCAACTCCGACAGAGGAAGCGCCCTCCCTTCAGCGGTTCATGGCCTTGGTCTGCTGTTGATGCTGGTGATGGCGATCACCGGCGTAACCTACTGGGCCGCTGACAAATTTGGCGCAGGGAAAAGCCCCGTGGTCGGTGCCGCATTGGAGGTCCACGAGCTTTTCTCCAACCTCGTCTGGGCCTATCTGATCGGTCACGCGACATTAGCGCTGATCCACCACTTCAAGGGGCAGGCGAGTATTTTCGAAATGTGGTCATTCCGGCGGGACAAGGCCTGAGATTATCGTGCCACCACGCTCTAGAGTTGGTTTCCAACCCTCGCTGAAGGTTCGACCAAATGACCGATCAGGACCTCAAGACGCTCAGTAAAGTTCCCGCCATCACGCTGGGCTTCTGGATCATCAAGATTCTTGCGACCACGCTGGGCGAAACCGGCGGAGATGCTGTCAGTATGTCCTGGCTGGGCGAAACGACTGCGCAGGCTGGGCAATCCGGGCTGAATGGCTACGTCATTGGCACCGCCATATTCGGGGCCATTCTTGCGATCCTCGTCTATTTGCAAATCAAGGCGAGCAGGTTTTATCCGTTTCTGTATTGGGCGACAATCATCGCCTCTACCACAGCCGGCACGACATTGGCCGATTACACGACCCGTTCAATGGGGATCGGCTATCTCGGAGGTTCGCTGGTTCTGCTCGGATTGGTCCTCGGTTCGCTGTTCATCTGGCACAGGATACTTGGCACCGTTTCTGTCGACAGCGTGCACGAGCCGCGTGCTGAATTGTTCTACTGGATCACAATCACATTCTCGCAGACGCTGGGGACGGCGCTTGGCGACTGGCTGGCAGATGGTTCGCTCGGTTATCTCGGGGCGGCCGCCGTGTTTGGAGCCGCCCTCACGGTCACCGCGCTGCTCTACTACCGCAGCAACGTCAACCATGTTGCGCTGTTCTGGGCGGCCTTCATTCTTACCCGCCCGCTTGGCGCGACGGTTGGCGACTTCCTCGATAAACCAGTCGCAAATGGCGGGCTGGAATTCAGCCGATCATTGGCTTCGAGCGTGCTAATTGTCGCGATTGTATTGTTGGTGCTCATAGTGCCCCAGCGCGCCGCTACGCGCGGCAGCGGCCATTGATATGGAGCTTGCTGAAACAATTGCGTTAGCACTGTTGTCGTTGCTGGTTACGACGAGTTTCCACTACGAAGCGGTTGGATATCTTGATCGCAAAATGATGCAGCGCAAAAGTTCCGTGCGCCGATCGTTGCCGCTTGTGCTTTCGGGCCTGGTAACCGCGCATCTGATTGAAATCGGATTCTACGCCTGCGTGTTCTGGTTCGCGATTGAATATCGCGGGCTCGGGGGGTTCAGCGGCACGTCTGATCTGGACGCGATCAATCTCTATTACTTCGCTGCCGAAACATATTCCTCGCTAGGCTATGGAGACATAGTGCCCATCGGCGGGTTGCGACTGATCGCCAGCATCGAACCGCTGAATGGTCTGCTGCTCATGGCGTGGTCGGGTGCATTCTTATACGCCTCTGTCCATTCGCAAGACCGGCGAGAGGGGTAAATCCCGCCGGAGCAATGGTCCCTCCATCAGGATCAGTAATGATCGTCCATTCCTGCGTGTTGCCGAGGACGACCGGCCACTCTTACCGGCGCGGGCGCAGCAGTCATGATGATATCGAATGTTGCGGACAGATCCGCAAGCGACGTAGCCGGCTCGCATTATTGTGCATCCGGGCGGACTGAGTAGTCGGGATCTTTCGGGAGGCGTAGGATCACGGCGAAGCGATCCTTGGCCCTTGAAAGCAGGAGGGTTCCGCCGTGCAACCGCACAACTGCGCTGGCGAGCGAGAGGCCAAGGCCAGAGCCTCCGCCCGATCGGGCCGGGTCCAGTCTTCCGAAACGGCGCATGGCTTCGGCTTCATCCACCTTGGGAATGCCGGGCCCCTCATCCTCGACGGCGATCTCAAATACGTCGCCTTTGTCCAGCAGCGACACGGCGATCGCGCCTTCGCCATAGGAAAGCGCATTCTCAACAAGATTGGAGAGTGCGCGCGCCAGAAGATCCGGTTGCCCAATCACGATTGCTGCTTTTGGTCCGGAACTGGTCAAACTTCGGTTCGCATCCTCTGCGACAGGTCCATAGATTTCGCTCAGATTGTTGACCAGCTCACACAGGTCGACCGGAACAAATGCCTCGCGGCCGATCCCTGCTTCTGCGCGGCCGATCTGTAGCATTTGCGAAAGAATGGAGAGCACGTGATCCAGGTCGTTCGTTGCGGCTTCATTTGTCTGGAGGTGCACCTCGATATCCTCGCTCGCCTGGGCCTCGGTGAGACGATTTTTCATTCGCGTCAAAGGCATCCTCAGATCGTGAGCAACGCTGTCGGTGACGATGCGCAATTCGCCCACGAGTTCGGCGATACGATCCATCATCCGGTTGGAAATGCCCCCAAGGCGATCAAACGTGTCGTTTGCGCCGTTCAGGCGAATGCGCTGCGACAAATCATTACTGTTGAACTTTTCGAGCGCACCCTCGACATCGCGCAGTCGGCTATCAACGAGTTTGACCACCAACCATGCCGCCGCGAGAGCCAGCCGAAATGCGAGCAGCGCCGCCAACAGCAAAGCATTGCGAAGCGCGGCGATCGCAAGTTCGCTGCGTTCCAGCGTGTGACCCACCAGCAGTCTGTTACCGTTGTCCAGCGTGGCAGCGAATACACCGTACTCTTTGGCATCCGGCGAGGTCGTCGCCTTGGCCTCTATCTCCAGGAACGTTCGCGAAGCCGGCACGCTCACCGGCCATTGCGAAAGGTTGCCGGCGAGTATCCGGTCTTGGGCGTCGATCAGCAGAAACAAATCATCGCTTCTAACTCTTGCGGACCGGCGTTCCACGACGTCTTCGAGTGTAAGCTCGGCGCTAACACTGTCGACTGCCAGCATGTCTTCCAACAATGTTTCGGCTGTTTCCGCATCAGAGCGGGCCAGCTCGACCTTGGCCAATTGCATTGCTGCGAACACGACCGCGGCGGTAACCAGCGCCTCGATCAGCAAGACAAGCATCATCCCCCGAAAGAAAAACGACCTCGTCCAATTCAACACACCATCACGTCCCGAACCGGTAGCCAGCGCCGCGCACGGTCTGGATCAGTGGCACGTCATTCCCCTCGTCAATTTTCTTGCGCAGTCGGCTGATATGCACATCAATCACGTTGGTGCCGGGATCGAAATGATATTCCCACACGCCTTCAAGCAGCATTGTGCGCGTAATGACGATCCCTTGATGCCGCATGAGATATTCGAGCAGGCGATATTCCCGCGGTTGCAGCTCAATTGCCCGATCGCCCCGGCGGACATCTCGCTTGAGCAAATCGATCGATAGATCGTCGCATTGCAGATACGTCTCTGCCGATACGCCTTGCCCGCTCTTGCGCAGCATCAGCTTCAGCCTCGCCAGCAGTTCCGCGAACACGAAGGGCTTCACGAGATAATCGTCGGAACCTGCGGTAAGTCCAGCGACGCGGTCTTCCGCTGTCCCCAAGGCTGACAGGATTAGGACAGGCGTTTCGACCTGCGCCGCGCGCAAGGCAGCGAGCACGGCCACGCCGTCCATTCCAGGCAACAGGCGGTCGAGAATGATCGCACCGTAGCTTTCATCGGTCGCATGGAACAGGCCGTCACGACCGTCCGCAACGCGATCGACGGCAAATCCGCTTTCATGCAAACCTTTTACAATGAAGTCCGCTGTAGATTGGTCGTCTTCCACCAGGAGGATTTTGCTATTCGTCATCCTGGCTCCTGCGGCACTGATCAATCACCGCCCGATGGCGTGCGTTATCCGAGACATACTCGATAGTGGTGCGGCATCCAAATTCATCAGCGCTTCGGGAAAGCGCGGTGCCAATATCCAGACCATCGATTGCGATTAGGCGATCGCCCAGTCCAATTCCAGCCGAGTCAGCTGGCCCGCCTTTTCGAATTTGCGTGACAAGATAGCGATCATTGCTTTCCCGGAACTGTAGGCCGAGGGGAGGAAATGGATGAGTGGCAGGCGCAGTATCGCCGAGGTGATCGAACCACTCAGGAACCGAGATAGCGGTAGCGATCGGAACAGCCGAAATCAGAAGGAGAATTAGGGCCGAAGCAACGCTGCGTTTTCGCTTCGAGGATGATCCGATCATTATCCTGCGCACTCCGGCCCAGGCGACCCGAAGGAGGGGAGATCGGGCACCATGTCGTCGATTATGCAATGAATAGCTTTGCCGGGGTGTGTCGCGCGGATGAAAATTAATTAATGATCCAAAAGCCCGTAACGACGAAGGTATCAGATATCCGAGGCGTCAATTCCGGCATGGCGGCCCTGCCTGCGAGCGCGGTACAGACTGCTGCGATTTTTGTCGCGCTGGCATATGTTCTGGTGGGGCGCTCCCAATTTGCCATGCTATCGAGGATCTGATCCGCTGCGGTCTTGGCGGTATGTCTCGCGACTTTCGCGACTTCTGGGTCGGGGAATGTAGCGACGGACGCCGTCCTGACCATTGTTCTTGTTTTGATTAATGCATGGGCAAAAATTTGCTCCCCGGGCAGAACGTTAAAAGCGCGAGCGCCTGTGTGAAATTTGCCGCATGTGCTTCAGATTAACGATTCTGGAGGCGCGCAGATTGAGAAAATGGATTTCTCTCGTTGCGTTGCGGGTATGTGGCCCTATGTGAACGATACGTTATCACATTGCGGCTGAGCCGCTTCCTGCGATTGCCTGATCAGGATACCCCCGGCGATGAAAATCCTCTCTTACCAAGTATCAAAAATTGCATTTGTAATGGCATTTGTCAGCGCGACTGGATCGCAGCCCGCTTTGGCGCAGGTTGCACCTGAATCCGAGGATCAGCAGGCACAGCCTGCGCCAGATGCCAATGCCGCGTCCGATTCTCCCAAGGACGATTTGCACAGCCGGCAGATTGATTACCAAGGCAACATCATCGTTAGTGCTCAGGGTCTGGAGCAGCTCGATCTGCTGGCCGGGACCAGTGTGTACGAGGCCGACGATATCCAGCGCAATCTTGCCGGGCAGCTGGGCGATTTGCTGGCAAAATTGCCTGGTGTTTCGGCCAGCGGTTTTGCGCCGGGTGCATCGCGCCCGGTTCTGCGCGGCTTTCAGGGGGAGCGCGTTCGCATCCTCATAGACGGGATCGGGACTTCGGATGTTTCCAACACCTCGGCCGACCATGCGACCACGATCGATCCCTTGACCACGGAGCGGATCGAAGTGCTGCGCGGGCCTGCGGTGTTGTTGTTCGGCAGTCAGGCAATCGGCGGCGCGGTCAATGTTATTGATAAACGCATCCCTACGCGCGTGCCCGATGAAGCGATCCACATCGATGCGCTGGCTGCTGTCGACAGCGCGAGCAATCTGCGCACCGGCGGCGCATCAGTGGACGTTCCCGTGACCAGCAGTCTGGTGCTGCATGTTGACGGATCCTACCGCGAGAGCGACGATCTTGAGATTTCCGGGTTTCAGATCGCCCCCGCCTTGCGCTCGGAAATTCTGGCGCTGGCCGCAGAGGAGGAGGCCGAAGGAGAATTGGAAGAAGCGGCGGAACTGCGCGAGGCCGCGAACCAGCGCGGCATTATCCCCAACAGCGCCAGCCGGACATGGACCGTCAACGGCGGGTTCGGACTGATCCTGGGCGAAAGCACTTTTGGCGCGTCCATCGGCTATTACGATACCCGCTACGGTGTTCCCTGCTCGCCCCGGCACCGAGCACGCGCACGGCGAGGAGGAAGGCGCCGAGGAAGAGGCAGAGGGGGAGGAGAACGTCTCCATCGAGCTCGAACAGTTTCGCGCCGATTTTCGCGGAGATATCGCTTTGGGCAACGGCTTTTTCGAACGGCTGAAACTGCGCGCGGGATATTCCGATTACACCCACACCGAATTCGAGGGCAGCGAAGTCGGCACGGTATTCGAGAGCGGAAGCATCGAAGCGCGCGCTGAACTGATCCAGGCCGTCGGCGGTTTTTCGCGCGGGTCCATCGGCCTCGCAATTCACCCACCGCGATTTCTTCGCCGAGGGTGCCGAAGCCTACGTTCCGCCCAACCTCACCGATCAACTCGCCGTATTCGCGCTGCAGGAATTTGGCAGAGGCCCGTTCCAGGTCGAAGTAGCCGGCCGGTTCGAGACGACTGATGTCGAGGACCAATTGAACCGCATCAACCGCGATTACGATACCTTTTCCGCCGCGCTCGGCCTGATTTACGAAGGCGACGACGCCCTGCGCACCGGCCTCAATTTCTCCCGCGTCGAACGCGCGCCAAGCGCCGAGGAGCTATTCTCCAACGGCCCGCATATCGCCACGCAGGCCTTTGAGATTGGCGACCCCGATCTGGCGGTCGAAAGCGCGTGGGGCATCGAGGCATTCGCCCGAGGACGGATCGGAACCGCGCAGTTCAACGTCGCCGTCTTCAAGCAGTGGTTCAACGATTACATCTTTCTGACCGACATCGGCGAAGAGGAAGACGGCCTGCCGGTGTTCGTCTATCTCCAGCAGGACGCACAATATACCGGCGCGGAGGCCGAGATCACTTTTCCGATCTACGACACCGGCAGCTTTGGCCTTAATGCCGATCTGCGCGCCTCCTATGTCGAGGCGGAATTCGCCGATGATACGAGCGTCCCACGCATCCCGCCGCTCCAATTGTTCGCCGCACTCGAAGCGCAGACCGAGGCGGTCGATCTGCGCGGCGAGGTGCAGTGGTTTGCGAAACAGGACCAGATCGCCCGTTTCGAAACCCCAACCGATGACTTCGCGCTCGTGAACCTCATCGCTTCATGGCGACCGTTTTCGAACAATGAAAACGTCACCTTGCAGGTTGCAGGCGAAAACCTGTTCGATGTGACGGGCCGTCGCCACGCCAGCTTTACCAAGGATTTCGTGCCGCTTGCGGGTCGTAATGTCCGGGCGAGTGTGCGCGTCAGCTTCTGAGCAAATGGTGGCCCCTGCGCCGAGCGGGGGCCACCATGCATTGCACACCTTCTTAATTCTCCAGCGCGAATGTCAGTTCGGCATGTTCCTGAAGCCGGTCGACCAGCGCTTCACCCAGGAACGATCCCGGCGTGCCGATTCCGCCCGGTGCATCACTGTGCAACAGACCGATCGCAGTTTCGGTGATCATCCGGCTGGTTGATCCATAGCCCGGATCATACTTGCCCTTGACGCTGTAGTGCAGCGCGTCCTGCCCATCGGGGCCCTCGGCCACGAACACCACATCGTAGAAACCCTTTTCACGTTCTTCCTTGGTTGGACCTTCGCCCGGCTTGGGGGCCTTTGCGCCGAACGGGTTTTTCATCATTTCGGCCACCGCATTTGCTGCTGCCTTGCCTGCCTCCCCGGGGCTGGTCAGCATCATTTCATCGTACTGGAAATCCTCGCCATAAGGATGGCCCAGCAGGAAATTGGTGCGGTGCACGTTCTTTGTATTGATCGGCGCCATAATGAACGGAGCGGCCCATTTGCCCAGATCGCTTTCATAGCTTGGCACCATGCCCGATGGCTGGCTCGGCCCATCAAAACCGGGGGTCAGCGCAAACGGATCGCGCAGTACGTTGATGAGCGAGGGCTTCTTCGCCGCCGCCTTCATCGTCGCGCCAAGGCTGGCCGCAGTGCCGCCCGAAAACGTACCCGCCATTGCGCGCACGCGGCCACGGATACGCTTTGCCGGTTTGCCAAAGCGTTCCTTTGCGGCCTTTTGCGTCATCATCACGCCCAGATCGAACGGGATTGAATCAAAGCCGCTGGAAAAACAGATGCGCGCCCCGCTGGTGCGAGCATTATCCTGATGCTGGGCGATCTTTTCGGCCATCCAGGCGGGTTCGCCGCACAGATCGGCGTAATCGGTGCCAGTGGCAACGCAAGCGGCGACCAGATTGTCTCCATACAACTGGTACGGGCCAACGGTGGTGATCACCACTTTCGTGCGGCGACACATCGCCTCCAGTTCGCCCAGATCATCGGCATTGGCCACGACCAGAGGCGTATTGGCTGGCGCGCCGATTTCGTCGCGCACTTCCTCCAGCTTTTCCAGATTGCGACCGGCCATCGCCCATTTGGGCGCCCCAGCGGTCGAACCATAATGGTTGCTGAGGTATTCCGCGACGAGGCGCCCGGTGTAACCGGTGGCGCCGTAGACGATGATGTCGAATTCAGGACTTGCCATAGAGTGTTCTCCTTTACCGTTCAGCATTGCTCGCCAGAGGCGGGAGAGTCAAAGGCGTGTGCCTGCGCGATCCATGCGAAGTTGACACAATTGACACCGCCGCAGCAACGAAAAATGGCGAATTAACGAGTGGTTTGAGAGGGTTGGTCGCCATCAGTAAAGTTGACAGATTGCAGAAACGGGGCGCGAAAATGCGGCAGGCTCTCGGCACAGATGCAAGGGAGGGGGCGGAGCGTTTCATGGCGCAGCGACCATGATGGTTCGGCCCTTTGTAGGAAACCGAAACCTTTTCCTCAGAGCCTAGGCAGCGTCACCCCGCGCTGCCCCATGTATTTGCCCGCGCGATCCTTGTAACTCGTCTCGCACCGTTCATTGCCTTGCAGGAACAGGAACTGGCACGCGCCTTCGTTAGCGTAGATTTTGGCGGGCAGGGGCGTCGTGTTGGAAAATTCGAGCGTCACGTGGCCTTCCCAACCGGGTTCGAGGGGGGTGACGTTCACGATGATTCCGCAGCGCGCATAGGTGCTTTTGCCAAGGCAGATCACCAGCACATCCTCTGGCACGCGGAAATATTCGACCGTGCGCGCCAGTGCAAAGGAATTGGGCGGGATGATGCAGACATCGGTTTCCCGGTCGACAAAGCTGCTCGGATCGAAATGCTTGGGATCGACCACCGCGCTATCGACATTGGTGAAAATCTTGAATTCGGGCGCGACGCGCGCGTCGTATCCATAGGAGCTGAGGCCATACGAAATGCACCCCTCACGCCGCTGCGCCTCCACAAACGGCTCGATCATGCCGTGCGTTTGCGCCTGGGTGCGAATCCATTTGTCTGAAAGAATGGCCATGCGCGATTAATTCCGCAAAGGAGCGACCGGAGCAAGTGGCACGCAGGCTTTAACCGGGGAAGCAGAGCTGCCCGCCGATAGCCAGCGTCCAACAGGCAAGTGCCTAGCCGATGCGATTGCTCAATTGTCTGAGCTTTCGTGCCTGAAACGCGAACCGTGCTGCGTCACCCACATCGCCCTGAAATGACGAATTCACTATCCCGCCAACGACCGAACCGACGATCGGCATGACCATTCCGGCGCGGCTGCGAAAACTGGTAAAGGCGATCGCACGGGAGATGCGTTCTACAACCTGATCCACGATTGGCGTGATACCATCATGTTCCGGATGGATCAGCGCCCCATCGGGATCGATAGCCGCCTCAAGATCGGCAATACGCTGACTTCGCTCTGCAGGCACATCAAGCGCCGCAAGCTCAAGAACTTGCAGCCTGAAAAGCTTTTCCGCCGCTCCCTCACCATCAAAACCATAGGCACGGCCTGTATCGCGGATCGTGCGCAGCGCGATGGCGATGGTCGCAGGGATATCGGCGCTCATGGAAAGCGCACCGCCCAGACCGGCTGCCGCGCCTGTCGATGCGCTGATCCCGCGCGCGATCCGGGCAACCTTCTTCGCCGCCCGATTTGCAGCGGCCAGATCATCTGTATCATGCGCAAACTCAACCATCGGCGGCACGCTGACCGCACGATCCAGCCCTTTCAGCACGCTTTCAACCAGACGGTCCGGTACGATGCTGGCTACGGCTTTGCCAAAAGGGTGGGTCAGCCGCTCGATACCGCGACCAAGGGTCGACGGTGTCTTCTGGCGAAATGTTTCCTGTTCTTCCTGAATATCCATACGGTATCAATCGGCCGCGGGGACAGACGTTCCCGGCGATGGATACTATCCCGCATCTTGCGGTCATGCTGCGTTCTGGCAGGATTAACGCAGCTGGCTGTCCTTGCTTCCGCGGCGATTGAAGCCGACGCTGGAACGCGCCTTGTCGCGCCCGGCCTGACACGCAATGCAGGTTTTCGTGCCGGGCAGGGCGGCGCGGCGTGCCTCGGGGATGGTTTCGCCGCATTCGGCGCAATATTTCGCGGCCTCGCCCACGGGCATGTCGCTGCGCGCCCGCTTTACCGCGTCGGCAATCGTATCGTCGATCTGATCCTGCACAGCGCCATCGCGCGCCCATCCGCCTGCCATTACGCTATCCATCTTCTTTGATTGGGCATGACGGTAATTTCGGGAGCAAAGGGCTTTTTTGCAAGGGCAGAGGGCGACCTCTCTTCGCCGTTTACGGCCACACGGTCAGTTGATTGGCTTGGCACCCAATTGCGGATTCATTGCGGTGATATGATTCAGCCACGCCTTCGGTTTGCGCAACAGGTTCTTGGGATAATCGACCTTAACACCCAGCAATTGCGCCATCCGACCCACGAAATGGATACAATTGCGGTTTTCCAGATCGTAAAATTTTCCCGGCGCGGTCTGCCACTTGTTCACTTCGGCCACGATCAGGCGATATTGCGCATCAGTCAGCGTCATCGAGAAATGGCGGTTGGTGTTCTTCACATTCTTTGCGCTTTCGGCCAACACCTTGTGCTCCACCGGGCCGGCGAGCACGGCAGGGGTCGCGTTGCGGGCGGAAAAGCCGTAATTCTCGTTCACGCGCGCGCCGGTTTCCTCCAGCGTCCCGTCCAGCACGATGAAGGTGTGCGGATACCGACCCCAGAAAACGTTGCCGTTAAAGCTGTGGAAGTGGATTTGCACCTCGGCCAGCAGGGGGCCGGTCCACATCAGGGCAAAGAGCAGGACGAAATGTTTGATCAGGCGGGTCATGGGGGCGGTTTATTGCGTGATGTGGCAGCGCGCGCAAGGGGTTAGAGACAGCCCGATCACGATGCCAGAAGGCTGGCGTTTCCGCCCGCCGCCGTGGTGTCGATGCAGGTCACGCGCTCGGTCGCGAACCGGGCGAGGTAATGCGGGCCGCCCGCCTTTGGCCCGGTGCCTGAAAGGCCCTCTCCCCCAAACGGCTGGCTTCCCACGATCGCGCCGATCTGGTTGCGATTGACGTAGAAATTCCCGACCCGTGCGCGCGCCTGAACGAACCGCCGGGTGGCGGCGATGCGGCTGTGCAGCCCCAGCGTCAGCCCGTATCCGGTGGCATTGATATCATCGACGACCTGCCCCAGCTCTTCAGCGGCAAACCGGCAGACGTGCAGCACCGGACCGAAATTCTCGCGTTTCAGATCGAGGATCGAATCCAGCTCGATAATGGTCGGCGCAACGAAGCAGCCATGCGCGGTTTCAGGGTTCAGCGGCAGACGCCACACCGTCCGGTCATTCTGCTGGCGACGCGCGATATGACGTTCAAGCGCGGCCTGCGCATCGGGATCGATCACCGGGCCGACATCGGTGGAAAGATGCGCGGGATCGCCGACGTGCAGCGCTTCGAACCCGCCGCGGATCATCTCCAGCATGGCGTCCGCCACATCGTTCTGCAGATATAGCACGCGCAGAGCCGAACAGCGTTGGCCAGCGCTCTGAAATGCGCTCGCCAGCACATCGCGCACCACCTGTTCGGGCAAGGCGGAGCTGTCTACGATCATCGCGTTCTGCCCGCCGGTTTCTGCAATCAGGGTCGCAATCGGCCCATCGCGCGCGGCCAGTGTGCGGTTGATTGCCTGCGCGGTCTGGGTCGATCCGGTGAAGGCAACGCCTGCCAGCAGCGGATGCGCAGTGATCATCTGCCCGACATCGCCTGCGCCCGGCAGCAATTGCAGCGCCTCTGGCGGGATGCCTGCCTGATGGCACAGCTTCACTGCAAGCGCGGCGATCAGCGGGGTCTGTTCGGCGGGTTTTGCAATTACGGTGTTGCCCGCCGCCAGCGCGGCCGATGCCATGCCGATGAAGATTGCGAGCGGAAAGTTCCACGGCGATATCGTGGCAAATACGCCGCGACCGTGCATCGACAGCGTGTTTTCCTCACCCGTCGGGCCGGGCAGGATCATCGGAGCGGCAAACTGACGCCGCGCCTCGCCTGCATAATAGCGCAGGAAATCCACCGCCTCGCGCAGTTCAGCAACGCCATCGGGCAGGGTCTTGCCCGCCTCGCGCGTGCACAGTGAGAGGAATTCGTCTGTGTGCGCCTCGAACAGATTGGCGGCTTCTTCCAGCAACAGCGCGCGCTTCTCCCCGCCCAGCCTGTCCCATCCGGGCTGGATTGCGTCCGCTCTGGCAAAGGCATCGTCCACCTCTGCCGGGGTGGTATCGCGGCGGGTACCGACTTCGCTGGCCAGATCGTGCGGCATGGTGATCGGCGCAACTTCGCCCGCTTGCGAAGCCGGATAGGTCGGCTGCGCGCTCCAGCGAACCTGTGCCAGCTGCTCCAGCCGCGCCTGCAGCGGGGCCAGCACCAGCGGATCGGACAGGTCCACGCCCGCGCTGTTTACCCGCTGACCAAGAATATCGCGCGGCAGTGGAATCGCAGGATTGCGCCGCACAGACAGTGACGTCAGCTCTGCCACCGGATCATCGACCAGTTCGGCAGCAGCAATATCCGCATCGCCCATGCGATTGACAAAGCTGGTGTTTGCGCCGTTTTCCAGCAGGCGGCGCACCAGATAGGCGAGCAATTCCTTGTGCCCGCCGACTGGCGCATAGATCCGCACCGGCGTGGGATTGTTGCCTTCGATCCGGTGCAGTGTAGCGTAGATTTCCTCGCCCATGCCGTGCAGCCGCTGATATTCGAAAGGGCGGTGTCTTTTCTGGCCTACCGCTTCGCTACTTGAGGCCGGGAGTTCGCTCATCTGCTTGATCGAGGCGACCGTCAGCGCGTTGTGCGTCGCAAACGCCGGGTAAATGACGTCCGCGTGCTCAAACAGGCGGGCAGCGCAGGCGAGGTAGGATACATCGGTCGCCAGCTTGCGCGTGAAAACGGGGTAATCGGTGTAGCCGCCAACCTGAGATAGCTTGATCTCGCTGTCCCAATACGCTCCCTTCACCAGCCGCACGAACATCCGCCGCCCGTGCCGCCGCGCCAGTTTCGCGATCCAGTCGCACAGCGGGACGGCGCGTTTCTGATAGGCCTGTATGGCAAGGCCGAATCCTTCCCAGCGCGAACCATCAGGCCGCACGAACAGAGCGTCGTCCGCCGCCAGCGTCTCGATTATGTCGAGGCTCAATTCCAACCGGTCGGCCTCTTCGGCGTCGATAGTGAAGTGAATGTCCGCATCGCGCGCCCTGATCGCGAGTGCGCGCACGATGGGCACGATTTCGTCATGCGCCTGCGCTGCGTGGAGGAACGTGTATTTGGGATGCAGCGCCGAAAGCTTGACCGAAATACCGGGCGATCCGCCCACGCCCGCGCCAGCCTCCATCGCAAGCCGATCGAGCGCGCGCGAGTAGGCCAGCCGGTATTTTTCGGCATCGGCAAATGTCATCGCCGCCTCGCCCAGCATGTCGAAAGAATGCGTCATCCCTTTCGCACGTTCGGGCGCGGCGCGTTTCAACGCTTCGTCGATGGTGCGACCGAAGACGAACTGCCCGCCCATGATCCGCATCGCCTGCAAGGTCGCCTTGCGGATTACAGGTTCGCCCAGCCGGTTCATGGTCCGTTTCAAGGTCGATCCCATGCCCTTCTGATGAGCTTCGGGCTGATCCAGCACCTCGCCCGTCAGCATCAGCGAAAACGTCGCCGCGTTGACGAAGGTGGAGGAGCTTTCGCCCAGATGCTCGCCCCAGTCGATCGTGCCGATCTTGTCCTTGATCAGCGCATCGGCGGTGTCGTTATCAGGCACGCGCAACAACGCCTCGGCAAGGCACATCAGCGCGATGCCTTCTTCGGTGTCCAGCCCGAACTGCTGGAGAAATGCGTCGATTCCGCTGGCCTTGTGCCGCCGCGCGCCGGTGATCAGATCAATCGCCAGCGCCGCTGCTTCGCCGTGCACGCGCCGTGCCGGGGCGGCCTGTTCCAGCCGCGCGGCAATGCACGCCTCCTCCTCTTCGCGATAGGCGCGGCGCAGATCGCTGCGATCGAGAATGGCGGTAGAAACTGCGGGCAGGGCAGGCGTGGTCACGCGAATGGTCACAGGGGCAGGATCGCTTATATGGGGGTGAGTCGAATTGTCCGCTGATTTGCACCTGCGCCATCGTTCTATCAAGGGGCTGTGGCGCGATGCGGGTGCTATCAGGTGGCCAATTTGCAGTGTGAGCGGTTGACAATCCGGGCCTGTCTGCCAGATTTGTCCGGACAAATAGCAAGGGAATCCATCATGGCGTCCGATCTGCCCCCACCCTACACCGCGCTTACCCGCCACGGCATGTCTGCGCGCACCACGCATGATGAGGCAGCGCGCTTCAATTTCCTGACTCATTTAAACCGCTACATTTCGGGCAGTATCGGTGCGGGCAACAAGATCGCGTACGAAAACCGCGTGCTGCCAGCGTTCCGCGCCGAACACGGGCGCGATCCGGAACACCGGTATGAAATTCGCGACGCGATGACACGCGACCCCTGGCATCAGGCGTGGTCGGCGCTCAAACGCAATTCGATGGAGATGCGCCAGCATTTCGGGCGGCAGGTGGTGCTGCGCCAGCTGGATGAACTGAACGGGCAGGCGCGCCAGTATAACGAACATTCCGGTATGCTCGAGCTGGACCCCTCGGTTGAGCAGCCGTACTACCAGACAGCAGTCGACATCCACTGCCAGCCGGGCGGGTATCATTCCGAGGAACGCCCCGGCGATGTGACGGCGGGCGCGAATTACGACGTTGGCCTGTTTGCAACCGTGGGCGGCGCGCTGGGCGGGCTGAACGATGGCGGCGGTCAGGCGGTGGTCAATTGGGCCAAGGCAGAGCGGCCCGATTGGCAGCCCCGGCGCATCCTCGATATCGGCTGCACCGTCGGGCATAATGCGGTGCCGATCGCGCAGGCATATCCGGATGCAGAGGTGATCGCGATCGATACCGCGGGCGCGTGCCTGCGCTATGCTGCGGCGCGCGCGGCCTCGATGGGAGTGGCAAACATCAGGTTCGTGCAGGCCTCGGGCGAGGATCTGTCGCGTTGGGACGATGGGCATTTCGACTGGGTGCAGACGACGATGTTCCTGCACGAATTATCCGCCAAGGCGATGCCGCGCCTGCTGGCAGAGGCGCATCGCGTGCTCGCGCCTGGTGGGTTGGTTCTGCATGTGGAGCAGCCGCAATATTCCGATTGAAATGCCGCTGTTTGAACAGTTCATGCGCGATTGGGATGCATTCAATAATAACGAGCCGTTCTGGTCGGCGATGCATGGGCAGGATCTGAAACAGGTGATGGCCGACGCTGGCTTCGCAAAGAAAGACCAGTTCACCGCCGGATTGCGCGCCGTGGTTGATCCTGAGATATTCCCGCCTTCGCCCGATGACGATGCGGAGGATTATGGCCGCGCCGCGATCTGGAATGCCTATGGCGCATGGAAAGCACCGCAATTCGAGGACGCAGTGTGAGCGAGGAATTCGACTGGGTGGCGCGTTCGGGAAAGCGGGCCAAGGGCAAGCGGCCCGATTACTTCGCCGATCCCGCGCTCGACCGGCTCTATTCCACCGTGCTGGCGATGGCAGCCGAAATGTCGGCCCTGCGCGACCGGCAGGATACACTGGAGCGGTTGCTGGATGAAAGAGGCACGATCAGCCGTGCCGATATCGAGAAGTATGAGCCTGACCGCGCGGCGGCGCAGGAGCGGGGGTTGTCCACCAGAGCCTATATCGCCCGCATAATGCGCGGGTTCCAGCAGGATATGGAAGCGATGGAGGCGGTCGATCCGCCCGTGATGGACGTGGTGGAGCGGCTTGCGCGCGAATGATGGCGCGCGAATGAAGGCGCGCACTCCCGATGAACCAGTTTTGCAGGAACCTGAGACCATGCCAGCCTATATGATCGTCACCGCCGCAATCCACGATCGCGAGGCCTTCATCACAGGCTATGGCCCGGCAGCCGCCGAGCTGATCGGCAAATTCGGCGGGGAATACCTGCTGCGCGGCCCCGGCGCGGAATTGCTGGAGGGGGATTTCGGCGACGGGGCGGGCATGGTCATCTCGAAATGGCCTGACCGCGCGGCGGCAAAGGCATTCTGGAACAGCCCCGAATACGCAGAGGTCAAGAAACTGCGCGAAGGGCTGGCCGATGTGCAGGTCTTGCTGATCGACGGGCCGGATATCAGTCCAGTATCTGATTAAGCTCTATCAGGATGCCGTCGGGGTCAAAGAAATTGCAGCCCATCACCCGAATGTCCGCCCCGCCATCGCGGCCCGGATAGACCTGCAATCGCGGTTCTGCGGTAAAGGTAACGCCGGGCACCGCCTTTGCAGCGGCGCACCTGCCCTCAACATCATCGGTGTTCATCACGATCACAGTATCGCCCGGCCCCATGCGCTTTGGATATTCGCCTGCGGGGATGGGCGGATCGATCCATTCCATCAGCCCGATCCAGCCAACCCAGCTATCATTCGCGTTCAACAGCACCAGCCGCGCACTTGCACCCGGTTCGCCTGCGGGCAGGGCAACGCCGGAGGTGGTGACATTGGTATCGTAATTGACCACCAGCCCGATCACATCGCGATACAGCGCCAGCGATTTCTCCATGTCGCGCACGATGATGGTGGTGCGGCGTACATCGGTTGGCAGGCGCCGATCTGGCAGAGCGACGCCAGCGGCGGCGGGGTAGGGCGCGGCGGGCGTTTCATTGCCGACCGCGACCACGCAGCCGCTCAGCGCCAGCGCGGCGATGGCTGTTGTGAAAATCCTCATGTGCTCTCTCCCACGGCGCCGCTGGCGATCAACGCATCGGCCTTTTGCGTGTCGTAACCCAGACCGGCCAGCACCGCGCGCGCATCACGGCCCGGCTTGGGCAATTGCTGCGGCGATCCGATCCGCTGCCCCCCCATTTCGAGCGGGATCGTGGGCAGTCGGACCTGCGTGCCGTTGTCGAGCGTCACGTCCTCCAGCCCGCCTTCGTTGAGGTGCGGATCGTCGAACATGTCCTGCGGCCGCCCGATGGGGGCAAATGGCAAGCCGGTTCCGTCAAGCTTTGCGATTACCTGTGCAGCGGTCATCTTTGCGATCAGCCCGCGGATCGGCGGCAGGATGCGCTCTCGCGCCGCCACGCGCGCATTGTTTTCGCGCAGCGCCTCGTCCGCCCACAATTCATCAAGGCCGAACAGCGTGCAGAACTTCTCCCACAGCGCGTCGGTGACCACGCCGATAAACACCGGATCGTCGACTGTTTGGAACACGTCGTAAATCGCCCACGCCGATACGCGCGCGGGCATTGGCGCGGCGGGTGTGCCGGTGACGGCGTATTGCGCCATGTGCTGCCCGACCAGATAGATCGTGGTTTCAAACAGGCTGGCGGTGATTTTCTGACCGCGGCCGGTGCGGTGCCGTTCCTGAAGCGCTGCAAGAATGCCGATCACGCCGAACATGCCGCCGGTCACGTCGATCACGCTGGCCCCGGCGCGCAACGGCTGGCCGGGTGGGCCAGTCATATAGGCCATCCCGCCCATCATCTGTGCGACCTCATCCAGGGCAGTGCGCTGTTCATACGGTCCGGGCATGAAGCCTTTTTCGCTGCAATAGATGAGGCCCGGATTGGTAGCGGAGCAGCTGTCGTAATCCAGTCCCAACCGATCGAGCGCGCCGGGGCGGAAGTTTTCGACCAGTATGTCCGCGCCCGCAATCAGATCTCTGGCGACCGCCAGCCCATCGGCTGATTTGAGATTGAGGCAGATCGAGTGCTTGCCGCGATTGTACATCGGGAAATATCCCGAGCCTGATCCTTTCAATCGCCGCGTCGCATCCCCGCCTATCGGTTCCACCCGGACCACCTCCGCGCCCAGCCCAGCGAGGATGTGGCCAACGGTCGGCCCCATGACCATATGCGTGAATTCGATGACCTTCGTGCCCTTGAGCGGTTCAGGCGCGCTCATGCCGCCACCTGCTGCCTGTTCACACGCTGGGCGTAATCTAGCATCGGCCCGGCGTCGGGGGTAAAGCCATACAGCGGCTCTCCCGGCAACGCCCCGGCGATGATCGTGCGCACCTCCAGCAGCCTTTCAAGGTCAATGCCGGTCTCGTATCCCATCGCGTTCAGCATCAGCACGAGGTCTTCGGTCACGAGATTGCCACTGGCGCCCGGCGCGAACGGACACCCGCCCAGACCGCCTATCGAGGCATCGAAGGTGGTGATCCCCTCGTCCAGCCCCGCGACCACATTGGCCAGACCCAGCCCGCGCGTGTTGTGCAGGTGCAGCGTCGTGAGCTTATCACCCACGGCGGCGCGCACCTTGCGCACCAGCCGACGCACTTGTGCAGGGTCGGCATAGCCGGTCGTATCGGACAGGCTGAATTCCTGTGCGCCCGCCTCCGCAGCCGCCTCCGCGAGGCGCACAACCAGATCTTCCGTGACCGCGCCCTCCATCGTGCAGCCGAAAGCGGTAGACAGGCCAACGGCAAAATGAATGCCGCCAGCGCGTGCAATCTGCGCCGCCGCTGCGATTTCTGCGAGCATGGCGGAGTGGTCCTTGCGCACGTTCTTGATCGAGTGCGTCTCGCTCATGGAAAACGGAATGCTCATCGCGTGAACGCCGGCCTTGGCCGCCAGCTGAGCACCCTTTGCATTGGGCACTAGTGCTACGACGGTGAGGCCCTCAATGCCGCGTGCGAACTCGACGAGAGCAGGCGTGTCTGCCATTTGCGGCAGCAGTGCAGGTGGCACGAAACTGCCGACCTCGATCTCCTTCACCCCCGCCGCTGCTTCGGCAGCGATCCAGCGCTTTTTCGCGTCGAGCGGCATCACCGCCTTGATGGATTGCAGCCCGTCGCGCAGGCCGACTTCGGAGACGAGGATTTGGGTCATGCAAACTGCTCCAGATACACCCACGGGCGCAGCCTGCGATCGGCGGCGGTCCACGCCTCGATCGCATCGTGCTGGGTGAGGGTCAAATCGATGGCGTCGAGCCCCTCGGCCAGCATTTGCCTGGCTTCGGGATCGATGGCGAAGGGGTGGGCTGTGCCGGCATGGCTGACGGTTTGCGCGGCAAGGTTCACGGTGATTTCCTCGCCCGCGAGGCGTTCGACAATCGTGCGGTCCAGCACAATCGGCAGCACGAAATTGCGGATGCAATTGCCGTAAAAAATCGGCGCGAAGCTTTCTGCGACTATTGCCCTGATGCCGAATTCGGCGAGCGCCCAGACCGCGTGTTCACGGCTGGATCCGCAGCCGAAATTCGCGCCGCCCGCAATGATGTGCGTGCCGCGAAACTCCGGCTTGTTGAGCGCGAAATCGGGGTTTTGTGTGCGCGTATCCGCATCAAGGTAACGCCACGGTGCAAACAGTCCATCGGCCAGCCCGTCACGCCCGGTGGAGCGCATTTCGCGGCTTGGTATGATCGTATCGGTGTCGGTATTGTCGATCAAAATCGGCGCAGCGCGCGCGGTGAGGGAGGGGGGAAAGGCACTCATGCCGCGGCCTCTTCGGGGGAACGTACGTATTCACGCGGGTCCGCGATCGCGCCCGCAATCGCGCTGGCAGCGACCGTTTCGGGCGAGGCGATATGGGTGCGGATGCCTGGCCCCTGCCGCCCTTCGAAATTGCGATTGGTGCTGGAAATCGTGCGCGAGCCGTCGGGAAAGCCCTCTCCCCCGGCAAAAAAGCACAGCGAGCACCCGCTCATCCGCCATTCGAACCCGGCGGCTGCAAAGATTGCGTCCAGCCCTTCAGCTTCGGCCTGCCGCCTGACCGCCATGGAACCGGGCACGACCAGCGCCTTGCGGATCAATGGCGCGATGCGCCGCCCTTTCAGGATGCGCGCGGCGCGGCGCAGGTCGGAAATCCGGCTGTTGGTGCAGCTGCCAATAAACGCGGCGTCAATCGGAGTGCCTGCGATCCGCGTGCCAGGCGCAAGGCCAATATAATCGTGCGCACGCGCCGGTCCGTGCGGGACCACGCCATGTACGGGGATCGTGTGTTCGGGACTGGTGCCCCAGCTGACCATCGGGGAAAGAGTGCTGGCATCGATGACGATTTCCCGGTCGAAGGTTGCATCCTCGTCCGAATGCAGCGTCGCCCAGTGCGGATGGTCGAAGTTCGCGGGCGCATAGGGGCGGCCCGAAAGGTATGCGAAGGTCTTTTCATCGGGCGCGATCAGTCCGGTCATGGCGCTGAATTCGGTCGCCATGTTGCACAGCGTCATGCGCGCTTCCATGTCGAGCGCAAGCACGGCCTCCCCGGCGAATTCGACGACATGGCCGGCACCTCCGCCTGCGCCGTGGTTGGCGATCAGCGTCAGGATCATGTCCTTGGCGCTGACGCCCGCAGCCAGCCTGCCGGTAAAGCGCACGCGCAAGGTCTGGGGGCGCTCCATGCGCAGCGTGCCGGTTACCATTGCATGTTCCGCCTCGCTGCTGCCGATACCCCACGCAAGCGCACCGAACGCTCCCTGTGTGCAGGTGTGGCTGTCGGGCGCGACCAGAGTGAGGCCGGGCAGGACAATGCCCTGTTCGGGAGAGATGACGTGGACGATCCCCTGATCGCGGTCATTAACATCAAACAGCGTGATCCCGGCAGCCTTGCAGGCGGCGCGAGTGTGCGTGATGAAGGCCTCTCCGCCCTGCATCAGTGTGCCGTCCGTGCGGCCAGGTCGCGTATCGACGATGTGATCCATCACGGCGAACACACGCGCGGGATCGCGCACAGTGCGGCCCATCTCAGCCATGCGCTTCAGCGCCGATGCGCCCGTGCGTTCGTGCAGGAACACGCGGTCAACCGCGATCAGCGAAGCGCCGCCGGAGGTCTTGGCGACCTCGTGTGCGCCCCAGATCCGATCAAACAGCGTGTGTCCCATACCCTTTCGAGCCTTCAGCTCTTCGCCGCCATTTCCGCATCGACCGTGCGCCAATCCTTCGTCACGAAGGTTTCCTGAATCGCGGTGCGCGTTTCCAGCATTCCATTGCGGATCCAGTGCCATGTGCGGCAGCGGTTCTGGCCATCGTCCGAGATCTGGATCTGTTCGTACAAATACAGCGAAGGGTCGCCGGTGCGCTGCCAGTACAGCATCATCGTGCGGTTGTATTCGTCCAGCGGCACTTCGGCGGCCCAGCCCTGAATCAGATCGTTATCCCACCAGATGCGCCCGTCGCGATAGGTGGCGGGAAAATCGCGCACCTCGGTCTTGCCGCCGGGCCAAGTGTAATGATTGGTCTGGTGATAGGGGATGTCGTCCTTGCCCGTCATCCGGCACAGCAGGCGGCTGGCGTGCTCGTCGATCTTTTCGTTCTGAGCATTGAAATAGCTGTAGGTGCCGTCCCACACCCCTTCGTGGCGGGCGAGCAACGGCATGCGTTCGGCAAATTCAGCATAGGTTGTCATCAATCGTCTCCCGTTCGGTTGAGCAGAAATTCGTGCCAGCGCCGCGCCGCATCGCCAGCGCGGATGCGGGCACGGGCGCGGGCGTGGAGAACCGCCGGTTCGAGCCGTGCAGGATCGAGCGCAATGGCGTTGGCCGCGCCCGCTTCATACCACGGATCGAAGAAAATCTCGGCGCGGGCGATGGCCCATGCGCGCTGGAGATACTGGCCGAAACGATCGGGCGTCATGTCAGGGTGGAGCCTTGCCGGGTCGCCCGTCGGCACATCAGGCCAGCGAATGTTGGTCGCGCCAAGCGCTGTAGCGGCGCGGGCTATTGCGTCTGCAAAATCTGCGCAAGGATCGGACTGGCCGTGTCCGGGAACGTCGATGGCGATTTCCCCGGACGCAGGTTCAGCCAGTTCGCCAGCCGGCCCGTGCAGCACCAGCGTGCCGCCGCGCGCGCCCTTCCAATGGATCAGGCCGCCGTCCCACTCCAGCCAGCCTTCCTCGGTATTTTGTGCCAGATCGGGCGTTGCTTGGTCTTTCAATCCCTCGCCCAGAAACGCAAGACTGGCCGCCTGATGGTCCGCGGGAGTCGCCACTTTGCGTGCGCGCCAGCCTGAAGGCATCGCTCCCAGCCGATCAATATGCGCCTGCAAGGGATCGCCGTCATAGGCGGTGATCAGGCATGGCGGCACTTGCGGTCCGGGCGGGGGAATGTCGCGCGGCGCGCGCAGGACCGCGCCATAGCCAGCGCGATAGGCATTGCCCGCATCCAGCATTTCCGCCACCGCCTGCGCCACGCGCGGCACATCGGCATGGGCAACGCTGAGCCGCGCCTCCTCCCGCGTATCGAACCACGGGAACACCCAGCTTTGCTCCAGCATCCGGTTCCACAGCCAGGTGAGATGCTCGCCATAGTCGCTGGGCTGCCATTGCGGCAGATAGCGCTCTCCGAAGATGCGCATCTCTGCCTCGGTCCAGATTGCATAACCACCAATGGCGAGGCGCGAGAACCGGTGCGGGTGGCGTTTCACGGCGGTTACCAGGATGATCCCGCCCGAATGGAAGCCATAGGCCGCGCATTGATCGACCCCCAGTGCATCCAGGAAGTCGCACAGACCATCCGCAAATGCGTCAATCGGGGGTGCCGGGTCGCTCAAGGCCTCGCTCTGCCCAAAGCCAGGAGTATCGGGCGCGATGCAGGTAAAATGCTGACCCCATTGTTGCATGAGGCCTGTGTATTCGGCGCTGGAGCGGGGACTTTGATGCACCATCAACAGCACCGGACCAGTGCCGCAACGGCGATAATGCACCACCCGTGCGGGCAGCGCATCCCTCGCGGGGACGGTAACGACGTGCCGGGTGATAGTGCAGGTCAAGGCAGCCTCAAGTTGTCCGGACAAATTATGCTCGACAAGCCTCTACCCCGCAGCCTAGTGTGTTGTCAAAGTGGTTGAGAGACGAGGCACCGGATGAGCGATTGGGTCGGCACAAAAATGGTCGAGGATGGCAGGACGGCGCGCCAGTTGTTCGAGGAGGTGATGGCCAATCCGGAACGCCGCAAATTTGGTTTTGGCGAGAAGCTGGCGATCGTGAACGTCGATGTGCAGCAGGCCTACACCCGCACCGACCTTTTCAAAACCGCATACGAAACTGATCCGCGCCAGATCGAATACATCAACACCATCAGCGCACTGGCGAGGGCGCGGGGAATGCCGGTCATCTGGAGCCGCGTTGCGTACAAGGATGATGCGGGCGATGCAGGCGTGTGGGGGACGCGCACGGACACGCAGGACAGCTTGCAGAACATCAAATACGGCAGCGAACGCCACGCTTTCGACCCTCGCTGCGATATCCAGCCGGACGATCTGCAATTCACCAAGCGTATGCCCAGCGTTTTCTTCGAAACGCCGCTGGCGAGTTATCTGACGTTTCACCGCGTCGATACGGTGGTCGTCACCGGGGGCAGCACTTCCGGCTGCGTCCGGGCAACGGCGGTTGATGCGCTTTCCCACGGATATCGCACCATCGTTCCGATAGAGACCTGCGCGGACAAGCATGAAAGCTATCACTTCGCCAACCTGACGGACCTGCAACTGAAATACGCCGATGTGGAGCCGGTGCAGGCCGTGATCGACTGGCTGGAGACGCGCTGATGCAGGAAGGTGCATCCGATCCGGGCCTTTACGATTATCAGCCCTATCGCGACCGCCCGAGAATTGCATGGCCCGGTGGCAAATCGTGCGCAGTCTGGGTTGCGCCCAATCTGGAATATTACGAAATCGATCCGCCCGCCAATCCGCAGCGCAAACCATGGGCGCGGGCGCATCCCGATGTGGCGGGATATTCCTACCGCGATCATTCCAACCGGGTGAGCCACTGGCGCATGGCCGATGTCATGAGCCGCCACGGATTTCCCGGCTCGGTCAGCCTGTCGGTGGCCCTGTGCGACCATCATCCGCAGGTCGTTGCCGATGGCGTTGCGCGCGGGTGGGAGTTCTTCAGCCACGGCATTTACAACACGCGCTATTCCTATGGCATGACCGAGACACAGGAGCGCGCGATCATTGAGGATTTCGATCGCCACCGTTCAGCGCGCAACGGGACAGCGCATTCGCGGCTGGCTGGCCCCTGCCTTGACGCACACGCCGCGCACGCTCGATCTGCTGGCGCAATACGATTTCACCTACACCTGCGACCTTTATCACGACGATCAGGTGCAGGAGGTGAAAGTGGCTTCGGGGCAACTGGCTTCCATCCCCTACAGCCTTGAGGTGAACGATCACTACGGCTTCAACGTGTACGGCATGTCCGGCCGCGAATATGCCGACTGCCTGATCCGGCAGTTCGAGCGGCTGGCACAAGAGGGCGAACGCACCGGATCGGGCACCGTAATGTGCATCCCGCTGCACGCCTATCTGATCGGGCAACCGCACCGCATCGGCCCGTTTGAGGAAGCTCTGAGGCATATCGCCGCTGACCCGCGCTGCTGGAAAGCGCGCGCGGGAGAGATTGTGGATTGGTGGAGGTCGCAGACATGACCTTGCCCGCCGATTACACCTCCTATCCAGTGCGGCGCGAAGGGTATGACCATGATCTGTATGCGTGGTCGAACATACACGATCGTGCGCCCCTGCGCTGGCCCGATGGCAAATCGGTTGCGGTTTGGCTGTGCGTCAGCCTCGAATGGTTTCCCATCACACCCGAGGACAAACCGTTCCGCGCGCCCGGCCACATGGTCATGCCTTATCCCGATTACCGGCACTACACGGTGCGCGATTACGGCAACAGGGTCGGAGTGTGGCGGATGCTCGATGCGTTTCGCGCTGCGGATGTGAAGGCCAGTTTTGCCACCAATGCCGCCGTTGCCGAACGCTATCCCGAACTGATCGAGGCAGTGGTGGCAGATGGGCACGAAATCATCGCTCATTCGACCGATATGAACGGCACGATCACATCGCAATTGCCAGAAGAGGAAGAACGCAAACTGATCGCAGACAGTCTCTCCCGGCTGGGGGCGGCGAGCGGGGTCAAACCTGCAGGCTGGCTCTCTATCGCGCATTCACAAAGCTGGCGGACCGGCGACCTCCTCGCCGAACACGGCCTTGCCTACACCTGCGACTGGGTGAACGATGAACTGCCGTATCGCATGGCGAACGGGATCGTGAATCTGCCTCTCAGCGCTGAACTGTCCGACCGCACGATCATCGCCACGCAGCAGCATTCGGCGCAAGGCTGGGCGCAGATGATGCGTGATTCATTCGATTGGCTGGCGGGTGAGGCATCGGGCACCGCCTATACGAATGGCGGTGGGCGGATGCTACCGATCCACCTGACGCCTTACATCATCGGCCTGCCGTATCGCATCGGCGCGCTTGAGAAATTGCTGGCAGACCTGTGCGCGCGCCCTGAGGCCTGGATCGCGACGGGAGCGCAGATCGTCGACCAGTGGGAGCGCCAACAGTGACTGCGATGAAGGCTCGCAATCCGCGCACCGGTATAGAGGATTATGAATTTGCGTCCGATACGCGCGAAGACATCGCCAAACAGGCCGCGCGCCTGCGAGCCGCGCAGCCTGAATGGGAGGCCATGGGCGAGGAAGGACGCAGCGCCGTGCTCACTCGTTTTGCCGATATCATCGAGGCCCACGCCCCCGCGATTGTTGCCGCGCTGTCCGTGGACACGGGGCGCGGCGCGATCTCGCGCATCGAGGTGCAGGGTGCGGCTGGCAATATCCGCCGCTGGGCCGCGCGCGGGCCGGAATTGTTCGCCGCGTTGGATTGCGGGCGCAAACCCTCGATAACGCCGGGGATAGAGATTGCCACCCGCTATTCCGCCTTTCCCTTGTTCGGAGCGATAGCGCCCTGGAATTTCCCCGTCATCCTCAGCCATATCGACGCCGTGCCCGCGCTGATGGCAGGCTGTGCTGCGCTGGTGAAGCCATCCGAGGTCACGCCCCGCTTTGTCGAACCGATGCGCGAAGTGCTGGCGCAGGTGCCAGAGTTGCCGCTGGCCTATGTCATGGGCGGTGCGGATGTGGGTCAGGCGCTCATCGAGGAGGTCGACTATATCTGCTTCACCGGTTCCACCGCGACTGGGCGAAAGGTTGCAGAGGCCGCCGCGCGCCGTCTGATCCCGGCGAACCTTGAGCTGGGGGGTAACGATGCGATGATTGTTACCGCCAGCGCCGATCCGGAATGGGCGGCGGGGGTGGCGCTGCGATCCTCGATCGTAGCAACCGGGCAGGCGTGTCAGTCGATCGAGCGTGTTTATGTGGCGCAGGAAATTGCCGAACCCTTCCTCGCTGCACTGGAGCAGAGTGCGCAGGCGGTGGAATTGACGTGGCCCGATCCGGATAGAGGGCACATTGGCCCCTTCATCTTTGCCACGCAGGCTGAGAAAATCGCGGCGCAAATCGCCGATGCGAAAGCTAAGGGCGCGCGCATCCTTTGTGGGGGCGAGATAGAGCGACTGGGCGGCGGCACATATTTGCGGCCCACTGTTCTCATGGATGTGACACCCGACATGGCCGTGATGCGCGAGGAAACCTTCGGCCCGGTCCTGCCGGTGACGATCTTCAGTGACCTGGACGATGCCATCGCGCAGGCGAACGACAGCGAATACGGCCTTTCTGCCGCGGTGCTGGCCGGCAGCCTTGATGAGGCCGCCGGCATTGCACCGCGTCTGGATGCAGGCGCGATCAGCCTGCAGGACGGGGCGCTCACCAGCATGGTCGGCGATGCCACCAACCTGTCGCGCAAGGCCAGCGGGCTTGGCCCCAGCCGGATGGGCGACACGGGAATGCTGCGATTCCTGCGCGAACAGGCGCTTATCCTTCAGACCGGAACGCCGCTGCCGATCGACGCCTATCGCGAAGGAAGGGTGGGCGGATGAACAACCGCGCCGCCCTTGCCGCCGCCATGCCCGCAATGCTGGCACATGAAGGCTGGTGGGACGGCTGGTATCGCCACTACGATTGCGACGGAAAACAGATCGATGCACACAAGGTAAAGACGCATTGCGAATTTCCCGAGAGCGGTGATTGCCACTACATCCAGCACAACTGGTTGAGCTGGGAAGACGGCCGCACTGCGACCTATGAATTTGGCGGCACGCTGAAGGGGGATCGGCTGTTCTGGGACACCGACCGATTCCACGGATATTGCTGGCAGACCAGCGAGGCGACGCTGATGCTGAAACTTGACCGGGCGGACGAACCGGGTGCTTATTACATTGAGATGATCAACCTTGCGCCCAATGAGCAGGGTCGAATGCGCACGTGGCAATGGTTCCGGAACAGCAAGCCGTGGAAGCGCACGCTATGCGATGAATGGAGGAGCGAGGGCCCATGATTTTCGCCGCGTCTACACTTCTGCTTCAGGGCGTTGCCCCCGGTGGTGCCCCGCCGCCGCCCACCTCGACCTGCGATGCGCCGGTCTATATGGTGGTGGAGGGCCGCACACTCGATCGCGCGCGCATGGGTCAATATGCAAAGGCTATCGCGGACAGCGAACTCTATCAGAAACTGGGTGGCTATTACGTCACCCTGCCGCGCCCCATCGAGGTATTCGAGGGCGAGGTTCCAGCCGATTACGTCAATCTCACCGTGCGATTTCCGTGCATCGAGAATGCGAGGGCTTTCTGGAACAGTCGCGTCTATCAGGAAGAAATCCGCCCGATCCGCCTCAATCCCAGCGCGGGCGATTATCGCGTGACCGTCTATGCCGAGGCTCCCTTGCGAGAGGACATGGCCGGGCGCGTGGGCGATGCGCGCTTTCTGACTGATTTTTCCGAGCCCGAAATCCCGCAGGTCAGCCCCCCGGTGGTTGGCCCACACGCCAAAGGAGACGCTCCATGACCGTTGAACTCCAGCACCCGATGAAGGCCGATGCCACGCCCGATGAAATTGCGCGCGGGCGGTTCGTCTCAGGTATCCGCAGCCTGATCCTCAACGATCTCGCCGCCGATATGCGCAGCGCCTATGACCGGCGTGCCCTGCCTGCCTTTCGCAAGGAGCACGGCCGCGATCCTGCAACCAGCCGCGAGGCGCATCATGCGCTGCGTGGCGACCCTGCCTTCAACATCTATTCCGCGATGCGCGTGCAGGCGCAGAAAATGGTGTGGGCAAGCGTTGCTGACAGCGTAGAGCGCGAGGCTGAACGGCTCGCTGCGGAAGCTGCCGCCGTGGCCGATGGCGAAGGGTCGCTGACGCTCGACCCCGCGCTTGAGATGCCTAAAAATGTCCACGCCATCGACGTTCACCTGATGCCCGGCAGCTACACGCGAGGTAGCGACAGCCTTGAAGCGGGCGCGGTGTATGATCGCGGCCTCGCGGTTTTCTCGATGGGTCTGATGGGTGCAAACCTCGACGATATCGGCTTGTCGATGAGCCAGTATGTCAAACAGCGGTTTCCCGATTTCGCACCCGCCCGCATCCTCGATACCGGGTGCACGATCGGCCACAACACGCTGCCCTGGAAACAGGCCTATCCCGCATGCAGAAGTCATCGCCATCGATGCCGCGCCCGGCCCGCTGGCGTATGGGTCGGCGCGCGCCAGAATGCAGGGCCAAGCTGTGCATTTCCGGCAAATGTGCGCCGATGATCTGGCGTTCGAGGACGACAGCTTTGACGTGGTGTGGTCCAGCATGTTCCTGCACGAGCTCAGCAAGAAACAGCGCGCCGCCGCCTTTGCCGAGGCGTATCGTGTGCTCAAACCAGGCGGGTTGGTGATCCACATGGAACTGCCGCCTAACGATCAGATGGGCGCTTTCGATGGCTTCTATCTCGACTGGGACAGCTATTACAACAACGAGCCGTATTACAAAGGCTACCGTGACGAAGTGCCACGCGATCTGTGCGCGCGCGCCGGATTTCCCGATGCGGAATTCTTCGATTTCGTAGTGCCTTCCATCGGTATTTACGGCGAACAGGCGGTTGCAGATGCCGCGCGCGGCGACCGCGCGGAAGGTGTCGGGCAGGAGACGACTGGGCGCCTTGCCGATGGGGTTATGTGGTACGGGTTTGGAGCATGGAAGAAGTGAGCGACCGACTGCGCCCCGAAGATTTGCCGCCAGACCTGTATGACGATCAGGGAAACCCTCGCTTCTTCGCCGATCCGGGGATGGACCGTTTCGTAGCGGTCGTGATGAACCTCGCACAGGAAGTCTGGGTTCAGGAAGAACGCCTGCTTGCGCTGGAAGAGGCGAAATCGGGCGCAGGAATTGATCGTGACGCGAAGGCGAAAGAATTTATCGAACGGGTGTTTGCACCGATCAGGGAGGCGTGACGCGGATGAAGGCATGGGAAATCGGGCCAAGGGGCGGCATTGAATCCTTGCGGCAGGTCGAACGATCCGATCCGGTTGCAGGACCGGGCGAGATTCTGGTGGGCGTCATCGCCGCTGGCCTCAATTACCGCGACCTGATGATCCTGCGCGGCACCTACGGTACCGACCTGCCCGAAGCCCGCATCCCGCTGACCGACGGGGTCGGCATGGTGGAAGCAGTGGGAGAGGGCGTAACCGATTTTGTGGTGGGCGACCGCGTTGTGGCGTCCAACTTCGTGGATTGGGATCCCGAAGGCGGCTTTGGCTTCCACATCTTCGGCCGAGACATCGGGGTGTCTATGGATGGCTGGCTGGCGCAAAAGATCGTGCTGCCTGCAAAGGCTGCGATCAAGGTGCCCGATGCGATAAGTGATGCCACCGCCGCGACCGCTTGCCGTGGCTGCGGGTACGGTGTGGCACGCAATGGTCGCGTTCGGCGGCGGTGGCTGCGGGCAAGCTGGTGCTGGCGCAGGGCACCGGAGGCGTCTCGATATTCGCGCTGCAACTGGCCAAGGCGATCGGTGCGCAGTTTGCGATCACGTCGTCCAGCGATGAAAAGCTCGCCCGCGCGCGGAAAATGGGCGCGGACTACACCGTCAATTACCGCGAACGGCCCGACTGGGCGGCTGCGCTGCTTGAGGCGACCGATGGGCGCGGCGCCGATATTGTGGTGGACACAATCGGCGTTGGCGCTTTGCGTGAGACGCTGGCGGCCACCGGGCCTGAAGGACGCATCGGCACCATTGGCGCGTTGTCAGGCGCTGCAAAGGAGCCGGATGATCTTGGGCTTTGGCGCGATCCTGGGCAAGAACATCACCATCAAGGGCATAACCAGCGGCCATCGCGGAATGCTCACCGATGCACTGGCTCTGATGGCGGAAAAGGGCGTTGAAACTCTGGTCGACAGCACGTTCGGTTTTGACGATGCGAAGAAGGCCTACGCCCATCTCGAAGGCGGATCGCACATGGGCAAGATCAGAATTCAGGTGCAAGAACGCCGCTCGACACCGCGTACCTGATCCTCAACGATCCAGTTCGACCAGTTCGTATCGGTTCTGCATATACCCGTCGATCGCTCCGCAGACGAAAATATGGTCGTCATCGGCGGTGACCCACATGTCGTAATCGGGGTGAGACTTGCCGCCCATGCCTTCCTCGCTATCGTCGATGAAGCGGAAATGGCGGCACGCGAAAGTGCCTGCCGCAACGGTCTTTCTCCGTCTCCCCCACATATTCGAGCGTGATGAAAACTTCGCTGATCTGCGGCGGGGTTGCGCCGCGATGGTCGGGTGAGGGCAGGAAGACGCGCAGCTTGCGTTTGTGCGGGCCTTTCGAGACATCCATGATCCGCGTCAGAAACCCGTCGCCGACAATCGGATGCGTGCCGAACCCGTCGAAATCGCCGACGTTTTCAAGCAATTCAGTATTGCGCCCGATGGACGGTCCGTGGCTTTCGCACAGGATCGTATCGTTTTCGGGCTGGTAGGCCATCCAGCCCGATCCGAGAAATTCATCGCCCAATGTCAGGTGCACCAGCAGGTTGCGTGGGCGACGGTCGGGGCCGATATGGCACACGATATTCCGCAGCACGGTCGGCTCCGGCTCCTCGATCTCGCATTGCGCGCTCATGATGACCGATCCGTCCGCATGGTGAGAGAAGTTGAACCATTCGCGCCCGCGCTCGCGGTCTCCGTTCTTTTGCATCCATTCCAGCTTGGTCGAGGTGTAGCTGATCCGCCCCCGGATGTTGCGATGCTGCATAGTCAGATTACCCCTGCTTTATCGAGCCGCGCGATGACTTCGGCCTGCGCGCGGGCGAAATAATCACGGTCGGGGATGGCCGGCCTGCCATCCTTCATCATGCCGTCGGCCCCCTGGAACGGTTCCGCAGCGGCGCCATAGGCAGCGGCGAACAGGGCTGGGCGCTGGCGGGCGAGATAGTTCGTCATTGCCGGGGTGCGCCGCGCCTCGCGAAGCGCGCCAAGGTCGATCCCGGCGAAGGCGGTGAAGGTTTCTCCATCGCCCGACTGCGCGATCACGCGGCCTTTCCAGTCGACCACCTGGCTGTTCCCCTCCGCGCTCGACAGCGGCATTGGCGTGCCCGCTATACCAGCCGTGTTGGAAGAAACGACATAGGCGAGGTTCTCGAAAGCTCGGGCCTGCTTGGCAATGTCCTTGTTGGTGGCGATGGGCGATCCGACCTCGCTGGAGGAATGGCAGAACACCTCAGCCCCGCGCAGCGCCAGCGCCCGCGCAATTTCTGGATACAGCACTTCTTCCGAAGCGATGGCAGCAAGATTGCCAATCTGCGTGCGGGCGACGGGGAAAACCCCTTCGAGCCCGTATTTGTCCAGATACGCCTCCCATACATCATGCGGCGATGGCGCAAACATGGATAGCAACCGCCGGTATCGCAGCACCACATCGCCGCTCGGCGCGACGATGAAACACGTCTGGAAATAGAAATCGGGGAAGCTTGCGTCGCTTTCATAGGCATTGCCCGCGATGAACATGCCCAGCCGCTGTGCAACGCCGCCCAGTGCCTCGTATTCGGGGCCATCCGCCGCCCAGCCGACGCGGGCGGCGAAATCGGGGATAGAGACGCGCCCCGGATACGAAGTGAAGAGATATTCGGGCAGCACGATAAGCTTCACCGGCTTGCCCGAATATTGCGCGACGAAAATTGCGGAGGTGCGGATCTGCCCTTCGATCCCGGCGATGTGTTCCAGCATTGCGGTGCGGGCTGCGGCAGTATCGGGCAGCTGCTCCAGCGACCGTGCGGTCAATTGCATGGCGATTGCGGAATAATGGGCGGTATCGGTCACGGTGTTTCCTTCGGCAAAGATCGGCGAGCCGCGCGCGGCCAGCGCCGTTATCGCACCTGCTGCGATGGCGCGCCTGCGGTCAAGGTACGGCACGGCGGCGCTATAGCCCCAGCGATCCCGGATTCATCAGGCCGCGCGGATCGACCTGCCTTTTCAGGGCGGTGAGGATATCCCACCCGTTCTGGCTGTGACTGGATTTCAGGGGATAGGATCGCGCAATCTGCAGGTGCACTGCATCCATTGATGCAAAGATATCGATCACCTGCTGGCGCAGCGACATTACCAGCGCGGTCGCTTCGGGACTGTCGGACATTTTCGGCAGCCGCGCGAGATGATCCGCCTCCAGCGACGCGCGGTGCAGCGGGTTTTGTTCGCCCGGCCAGAAGAAAACCGGCTCAATCAGGCAGGAAGTCCGCCCGGTCGCTGCGATGAGCGCGCCTGTCTCGACATTCAGTCGCGCCATTTCTGCGGCGTTTCGAGCATAAAGATCCTGAAGGGCATCCCACACCGCGATGAGTTTTGAATGCGGCAGGAACCCGTGGACCGGCACCCACCGCTCCCCGTCGGGCCCTAGCATGGAATTGGGGGCCGGAAACGGGTTGGCGCGCAGGATCTTCGGGATCGAGTTTTCAATCTCGGTCCCACCGGCATCGCGCACGATTGCCTTGATCGCTTGTATATCGGCATCGACGGCACTTAGATGACGGCCCTCTGCGATGCAATGCAGGCTGAATGGTACGTCGTCGAGGAACCCGCGCCCCGCCATCGCGACCTTCGCGCCTTCCTTCAACGCCTTGAACACGCCGCCCGATTTTGCCTGTTCGCGCACCATGTTGCCAAACTGCCTTGCATCCTTGACGATGCTGTCACGCTTCATTCGCTGCGCCTGAAGGAAGGGATCGAAGGCGAAGCTTTCCGCTGCCAGTTCGGCCCGCGCAATTGCGCTCATGGCGGTCAGCAACTGATCGTGCCGGGCAAAGCTGAACGATCCATAGGCGAAGGCGGAGGCCTCGCGCACCAGTTTCATTGTCACGCGTGCCTTGACGCCAAACGCACCGCAATCGGCGGCGAACAGCCCGGTGAGATCGGGGCCGAACGGGCGGAAAAACTCCGATCCAGTCGACACCACGCTGCCATCGGCTAGCACCACATCGAAACTGAGCGCGCTGTCCACCGCGCTGCCGTAACGTGCGCCCCAAAAAATGCCGTTCTGGCTCATCCCCCCGCCGATGCTGGCGCGCAGGCCCGACAAAGTGCCCCATGCCAGCGCGCGCAAGCCGCGCGGTTTCAGCTCTTGCAGCAGCTTTTCCCAACTACACCCCGCCTCCACCGTCACGGTCATGTCGGTTTCGTTGATGTCCAGCACGCAGTCGAGCGAGCGCGTGTCGATAAGCAGGTGCGGTCCGCCATCGTACAGGTATCCGCCGGTGTAACTCATCCCTCCGCCGCGCGGGACGATGGCGATGCCCGCGCCGGTTGCGGCGCGGATGCCGGCGGCGAGTTCATCGACGCTGACTGGCTGAAATACCGCCAGCGGCAGCGCACCCGATTGCAGCACGTCATGGCTGAACAGCGCAAGGCTATCGGCGTCGGTCAACAAGCGAGGTAGTCGGCAACCGCACTGCGCACTGCGGCCAGCGGGTTATCTGGAAACGAGAGTGGCCATCACGCGAACTCCAATTCGGGGTTTGAGAGGCTGGCTTCGGGAAAAGCTGTCGGGATATCGGCCCAGCAACAACAACAGCGCGCCGCCAATGATAAAGGCGAACGATCGCGACTTCGAGAATCGCATCATACGAGCCGGTGCGATCAAATACCTGCGCATAAACGACCGGCGATGCGGCTGAAAACAGACCGAACGGCATGTACAGCATGCCGTAGATCTTGCCGTAATGCGCCATTCCGAAATACCGGCCCGTGAGATAGGCGATAAGATCGCTTTCTGCACCGGCGGCAAACCCCAGCAGAAACCCGGCAAGCGCAGCCACCGGGAAGGCAAGACTATCGACCGAGCAGCAGCCAGGCGGAAATTGCGGGCAGACACAGCAGCGGAAATGCGACGAAGCCCTGCCAGAACCGATCGAGCAGCGCGCCCGTGACCAGCCGCCCCGTAAAGATACCGATTCCCAGAATTCCCATGACACTGGCGGCGGTTTCGCTGTCGATTCCGCGCAGGCCCAGCATGGTGGGCATGATTTATGAACGCCCCGCCAAACGCGCCGGCGATAAGCGCGATGCTCAACCAGATGACGTAGAACCGGTAATCAGTCAGAGCCTCGCCGCAGGGTCTTGCCGGTCAGCTTGCCACTTTCCCCTTCGATGCCTCTCGGCCGTTCTTCAGGGCGCGGTTCGCGGAACAGGAAATAGGCAAGGATCAGCGCGACGAAGGGGAACAATCGCAACGCTGGCGAACATCGAGCGCCAGCCGTAATTCTGCGATAACCCACACGGCGACCTTTGGCACGATAATCGCTGCAAAGCTGGTGCCCAGCAATAGCACACCCAGCGCAAGACCGCGGTTCTTGAAGAACCAGAGATTGACCGCCCGGCTCCACGTGACCGGGGTGGAACCGATGCCGACAATGCCGACCACCACCCACAGAGCGTAATAGATATATAGCGTCGATGCCTCATTCGCGGTCGGTGTCAGCGAAATCGCCGCGAACGAAATTCCGAAAGCAAACAGCGACCACAGCGCGACCGGGCGCACGCCATACCGGTCTGCCATCCAGCCGAATACCGGCGCCAGCAGGCTAGCAATAACACCGAAAATGCGTGATCGGCAGCAAAATCTCGGTCTGGGTCCAGCCGAACTCCGCGCGCAGCGGATCGGGCGTAAAGCCGATGACGTTGAACGGGAATGGGGGATGCTCCGCACATCACACCCAGCATGGCAGCGAGCAGGACTTTCCAGCCCTCTGGTAAATTCGCCGCCTTGGTGGCCGGCTGGCCTGTTGCGGTGATCAATGCGTCTCTCCCGGTAACCCTTGCAAGCGATCATGCCGCGCCCACGCGATGCGGCGCCTGGTGGTTGTCGCACCGGAGCTGCCGTGCGACAAGGACCTCGCTACGCCGACCGGGTCGGTGATCATCGCATCGTGCCCGGTGCTCAAGCTCGGCATAATGCCATGTCGGATCGTCCTTCACCTGCGCGGCCACCCAGGCAAACTGGGTCTGCGGCATGAGCGGATCAGTGCACAGCACATAGGTGCGCGGCAATCCTTCGGGTCCGCCATTGGCGAGGCGGATCGGATCGAGCCACGTCTTGCAATGGGTGCGGCGTCAGCTGGTCGGCAACCCAATCGTGCAGAGGGATGCCTTGCCGGGATGCCTAGCGCGGCAGGCGGAAATGGCGCTATGCCGATCGCCATCGGGGGCGAGTGCGCGCATCGCTGCTGTGACGCCGCAATCGCGGCTGCAGGGCGCGGTTCGCCATAGCTCAGCATGGTTTCACCGTGACGGGGCAGGGCCGCATCGAGATAGACGATATGGGCGATCCGATGTCTGCATGCGGTCGGCGACACCGGTTATCACCATTCCGCCATACGAATGTCCGCACAGCACGAAATCGTTCAGATCGTTGGAAGTTATGACCTGCAGCACATCCTCACGTGTGTCTCCAACCCGATACCGTGCCGACAGCTCGTCCGCCCGCTCTGCCAGCCCTGCAAGGGTCGGGAGCAAAGACGCGGTGACCCGCCATTTTCGAGCAAGGCGCGCACCGGTCCCAGCACCAACCGCCGTGCCATGCGCCATGGACCAGCACGATATCGCGGCGGCGGGCCGGACCGGGCGACCCCGAGAGCGCCGATGCAGCGTCAATCGACATCGTAGAATTCCGTCAGATTGCCGTCGGCATCGCGCACCGCGATCATATCGCTGGTAAACTCCTCACCCAGCGCGGCGACCGGGCACGCCGGCGCCCGTAGTAGACTGCGTACCCCCTTGCTCTGCCAGCATCGCACGATAGCCGCCAGATCGCGCACCGGATACCGCACAGACAATGATCCCGAAGTTGGGAGGCGAGGCGTGCGCGGAATAATCGCGCCCGGCGAACCCCTCGAACTGCATCAGCTCGATCCGGCCATCCTCGCCGCCGCCATTGGACCGGGCAAAACCGGCTGCACCACCGCCGCGCGCCGCACCAGCGTCATGGCAAGATTGGCCGGGACCGAAAAATTGTTGGCGCGCGGCTCGGGATCGGTGAACGGCGCATCGAACAACGTTTGCAGGCCCAGCCGTCGCGATACCACGCGAGACTGGCTGGCTGATCCCTCACCATGCGCATGGTGTTGAACGCCTGGCTGAGCGGCCCGACCGGAAAACCGTTGAATGGCGGGGCGCGCCGTTCGTACAGGGCGTAATTCACGCCATGCGGCCCCTCGGATGACCACGTTGACCAGATCCGATCCGCCAAAGCTGAAAGCGTAAGGCTGGCTTTCTGCCCACCATCCGCGCGCGATCGCGGCATCGAACAGCGCGTGCGCGTCATCGGTGCGCAGCATGATCGAAAAAATGCCGCCGGTGTCCCAAGGCCGCGCGGCGAGGCGGATTGGTCGCTGGTTTTCGGCTCCGTCGAACCGGACAAAGCGGATGCAGCCTGTTTCCGCCTGCGCCGCGCAGACCTTGCGAAACACGGCTGAAACGCCGCTTGGCAATTGCCAGTAATCCAGCTCCTCCCGGCTCAGCGCTCCACCCGCGACAACGCGCCATCCTCCATCCGCGATCAGCCAAGCGGAGCTTTCATCCAGATCGGCCACACTTACCACCGCCTCGGTCCAGGGTGCGATGCCGTGTTGCTGCGCGGCAGGCTGCGTCTGTGCCAATGCCTGCCCGGAAGTTATCAGCAGGACCGAGGCAGCGCACAGCGCCACCGTCTGATCGATCAACGCACGTATCGGACCAGAAGGGACCAGATCCATGAAAATGGCGATGCTGCTCCCTCCCCGTTCGGCCTAGAAATCGATCTTGGCCCGCACCACCCACGTGCGCGGCGGGTTCAGATAGCTGAAATTCGCCAGCGAGCTTTCGACCGCCTCTTCATCGAGGCAGTTGCGGCATTCCGCCGTCACCGAAATTCCGTTGGAATGCGCCAACGTGATTCCTCCATTGAGAATCCAGCGCGAGCCGCTGAACGATCCGGTTGCCGGGTCGATGGGATTGCCCAATCCCAGCGTGTTGGCCGGAAACACCGTTCCCGATGGGCCGGTGATCGCCTGATTGAAAAGCGTAACTTCGCTGGTTCCCACTTCGCTTTCGCTGCGCCAGTTGGCGTTGGCGAATGGGGTGAAGGTGAGATCACCCGCCACGATATCGTAACTGCCACCCAGCGCGACCGTGAATTCCGGTGTGCGCACCGGCTCAGCGATGGAGCCATCGGGGGCGACGATACCGACCCCGCAGGCCGCCGCATTGTCGGCGCCGGTCGCATTGGGAATCCGCCCGGATGCAAGCTGCGCCAGACAGGCGGCCTGTTGCGCTGCGACCGATTGCACGCCGAATTCATCCAGCGCGGGGGCATTGGCATCGATGCGGTATTCATCGTCCTGATACCCCAGTGATGCGAACAGGTTCAGCCCTTCAATGGGAACAGTGGTCAGTTCCACTTCGACGCCGCGGTTGCGGTAGTCGGCAAAGTTGCGGGTGAGGAATGCCAGCGAACCGTTATCGCGAATGAAGGCTGACGGAGTTTGCAGTCCTTCCACATCCAGCCAGAAACCGGTCACATTCAGGCGCACAAGATTGTCGAACAGGTCCGATTTGAAGCCCGCTTCATAGCTCCATGCGATTTCCGGGCCGAACGGCAACAGCTCTGATGCCGATGTCCCGCGTGCGTTCCAGCCGCCTGATTTGAAGCCGCGAGTGGCGGACGCGAACACCAGCAGGTCGTCCATGTCATACGTCACGGCAAAGCGCGGCGTGAACAAATCGACTGACTGTTCGCTGGGAATGGCGCGGCCATTGGTGGCGATCAGGTTTGCAGTGTCGATGCATTGCGATGGCCCAAACTGCGCCGCCGCGCGGCACAGCCCGCCGCCAATCCGCGCGCGGTTGTCGCGGATTTCGAAGGTCTTCTTTTCATCGGTGTATCGAATGCCGGCGGTTACCGTCAGTCGCTCTGTCAGGTTCACGTCGGCTTGCAAATAGCCTGCCCACGCCTCTGCCGTGTTGGTGATGGTGCGATCTGCCAGCACCAGCGGGAAACCATCGGGTGGCGGTCCGCCGGGCCCCAGATTGAGCGAGAAGATATCGCCGAAATCGGTGCGGTTGTCCTCGTAGAAATAATAGACGCCGCCCACCAGATCGATCAGTCCGTCGGCGAGCGAACCGTTGAACTTGATCTCCTGCGTGAACTGGGTGTGTTCGCCTTCATTGGCGATGGTAAAGCCGCCATAGGTGAACCCGGTGACAGCGGGTACTGGATTGGCGATCGATGGCAATGCGCGTCCGTCTGCAAAATCCAGCGCGAAGTCCTGCCCGATATCGACGAAGCCAGTGATGATGTTTACCGACCAGTCATCGCCCAACTCGAACCTGAAATTGGACGAGATGAAGTCCATCGTCGCTTCGTTGCCCAGCCCGAAATTAGCCTTGTCCCCTGTCAGCAGCGGGCCGAACACCGGGCTGATGAAATTGCCGCCCTCGGTAAGACCGGTGGCAGCGAACCGGCCATCGCAATTGGCAGGATTGGTCGGATCGCAATCGAAATTGAGCACGTTGCCCGAATCCGCGAATGTCTTGATATAAGAGCCCGTCCAGCGCGCGGTTTCGGACAGTTCCCCGCGCAGTCCCAGCCGCACGCCCCAGCCATCGTTTTCGTTGGTGCGTTCACCCGTCAGGTTGTTGATCGTGTAGCCATCATCGTCCTGAAAATAGCCGGAAACCTTGATTGCGAAACTGTCGGCCAGCGGAATGTCGACGGATGCGCGCGCCAGTTTCTGCTCGTATGCGCCATATCCGACCTCGGCATAACCGGCTACTTCATCCCCCGGCTCATTGAGAAAGACGTTGATTGCGCCACCGGTGGTGTTGCGTCCGAACAAGGTGCCCTGCGGCCCGCGTAGCACTTCGACCCGGTTCACGTCGAACAGCGAGAGGTTGTTGGCGTTCTGGCGCGACAGGTAAATGTCATCGACATAGGTGCCGATCGGCGGATCGAAGGTGGCGATGCTTTCGGTGTTGCCGATCCCGCGAAGATAATAGGCATTTGCCGTACCCAGCCCGGTGTTGTTCAAGCCGACCAGGTTGGGCACGAACTGCGCCACCTCGAGCGCATTGGAAACACCGCGCCGCGTCAGTTCCTCCTGATTGAAGGCGCTGATGGCGATAGGCACGTCCTGGACGCTTTCATCTCGGCGCTGGGCGGTGACGATGATCGTGGCCACGCCGCCCTGCTGTTCTGCCTCTGGATCGGTTTCTTGCGTATCGGCATCCTGAGCCAATGCAGCTGATGGCATCGCGCCGAGTGAGGCAAGCGCGATAGCCGACGACATACCCATCAGGGCCATTCGCAGATGTCGTGCATTTGCAGGGAATGGATAGGCGAGGAAAAGGGATTTCATTGCTTCGAGTTCCTTCCACGTTTTCGTTATCGCCGCGTTTTGCCCCTGATAGCGTCAGAGCCGCGATCCCTGCTTTCTGCAAAGTTGTCCGGACAAACGCTTGCTTGTCAAGCACAGAAATGCAAATTGTCCGGACAAACTAATCGAAAATGTCGCGTCGAGTGGTGCGGGCGCAACACTTTTGCAAAGGGCACTTATGGATTTGTCTGAGCTATTTTCCGCGTATGCCTATCCTGCGCTGGTGTACGTGCACCTGCTGATGTTCGTGCTGTGGCTGGGCGCCGATGTGGGCGTGTTTGTGCTGGGCCAGCATTTTCGCAAGCGCGACAGGTGGTCGCTGGATCAGCGCATCGCCTTGCTGACCTTGCTGGTAGAAATCGACATGGTCCCGCGCACTGCATGGGCGCTGATGGTGCCACTGTCGCTCAGCGTGGTGGATCTGGGCGGCTGGTGGGATGTGCCGACGTGGCTGGTAATCGGGGCGTGGATTGTCGGGATGTTCTGGCTGGCGCTGGTGTGGGATTCGCACTGGCATGACCAAACGCCGCGCGCCGCGCGCAACCGCCGGATTGAGGGTTGGCTGCGCTGGATTATTGGCGGCTTTTACTTGTGGCTTGGCGGACAGAGCCTGATCGCGAATGCCCCGCTCCAGCCAGATTGGCTGGCGTGGAAGGCGCTGATGTTCGGGCTGATCTTTGTGGCGGCGATCATGATTGATGTGACCTTCAAACCGGTCGGTGCACAACTGGGCGCGGTGCTGGCGCAGGGATCGAGCGATGCCACCGAAATACCGCTGCGCCGCACGATGGACCGCACACGAATATGGGTGTGGGCGGTGTATCTTTTGCTGATGGTCACGGCCTTTCTGGGCAACGTAAAGCCGGTGTAGGGCGGATCGAGAGCGCACTGAAACGCACCTGTCCGGTCATACGCTGCGAGCTTGGAGCAGGCCTGAAAATTTGTCTGGACAAATTTTATACCATCGTCAGTATTGAGGCAGGGACGAAGGAGGACTGCTGTGGGAGGCGGTCGATCAGGGAGGAAAATCGTATGGCCACGCTTTTGCGTCGCGCGTTGCTCGCAGCAACAATCTTGACCCCGGCCTTGCTCGCGCCGGGCGCGCTGATGGCTCAGAATGCCGATGAAGATCAGGCACAGGCTGTCATTGCATCCGAAGAAGCTGAAGAAGCGCCTGGGGAGAACCGCATCCTCGTAACGGCGCGCAAACGCTCCGAGGATTTGCAGGAGGTGCCGACATCGGTCGCGGTGGTCACATCGGAGACGATCACCAACCTTGGCCTCGACAGTTTCGAAGAGATCGCCAACCTCACGCCCGGTCTGTTTTTCGATGAAAGTTTCGGGCGCAACAGCAACCGCCCGGTCATTCGCGGGCAGGCCAACATTCTGGGCGATTCCGGCGTCGCGTTCTTCATCGACGGGATCTACTACACCGGCAGCATCGCCGATTACGATGTCGACACGATCGAACGGATCGAAGTGGTCAAAGGTCCGCAAAGCGCGCTTTACGGTCGCAACACCTATTCGGGCGCGATCAACATCATCTCCAAACTGCCGACAGACGTCTGGGAGGGCAGGCTCGCCATCGATGTGGGGGAGAACGACCGTTACGAGGTGACCGCTGGTATACGCGGCCCAATTGGAGAGGGTCTGTCCGCGGGCGTGAACGGACGATTTTACGACTTCGGGGGTGAATTCACCAACGCCTTCGATGGGGACAAGGTCGGAAAGCAGTCTTCATGGTCGGCATCTGGCGTCCTGGACTGGGACAATGGCGGGCCGTTTACCGCGACCCTGCGCGGGTATTACAATCGCACCGACGATGGGCAGCCCGCGCTGTTTGCTCAGGGGACGCAAGCCAACAATTGCTTCTTTGACGATGGAGCGTTGTATGGCGGGGGCGGGCGGTATTTCTGCGGCGTCCTTCAGCCCGGTGAGGTCGACACCGATTACTCGCGCCAGTTCACCGATGTGAGCGAAGTCGGTCTGGAAGCAGACACCTACAACACATCGCTCCGCATGGAATATGAACTGGCCGATGGACTGACGCTTACGTCGTTGACCGGGTACAATGACCGTACCGAAACACAGCTGACCGACGGCGATTACAGTCCTGAGAGTTTCCAGACAGCAGTGTTCGCCTCGTTTCCACTTGGCGCGCCCCTTCCGTTTCCACCTGCCGCCCCGCCGCGTAACCGAGTGATCGGGCTGGTCGGGACAGTTGTGGATTTTTCCTTCGCCAATCGGCTGGAGACCTCCGACTGGTCGCAGGAATTGCGGCTCGCGTATGAAAGCGACGCGGTCGATTTGCTTATCGGTGGATATTATTTTGACCAGAGCCAGGACAGCTTTTCGATCCGCGAGGTGCCGGCCGATGCGCTGACGCGAGCAAACGCAAACCTCGCCGCCCGGCGCACAGCGATCTGCGCAGCCAACCCGATCTGCTTCACCACCGCACCGCTGTTCGCGGTCGCCACCCCCAACGATCGCAGCGAGAACCTGCTCGATATCGAGAACATCGCGGTGTTCGGAGCGGTTAACTGGCACATCACTCCGACGCTTAACCTCGGGATCGAGGGGCGCTATGCCGAGGAAACGATCACTCAGGCCGCGTTCGATTTCGATGAGGGCACTGCCCGGCCTGCACCGGTGAATGCGCGGGCAAAGTTCACCGCTTTTACCCCTCGTGTGACGCTGGACTGGCAGTTTGCGCCCGACAACCTCCTTTACGCGATATATGCCGAGGGGCAAAAGCCCGGTGGTTTCAATGGCGTGCTGGCGATTCAGGCGGGCGTGCCCACCTTCGATGAAGAGGAGAATACCGCTTACGAAATCGGTTTGAAGAACACATTTGCCGATGGCGCAGTGACGTTCAACCTTGCAGCTTTCTACACCGATATCGAAGGGTATCAGCTGACGCAGAATATCTCGGTTCCGCCCAATCAGGTCAGTACGGTCGTGAATGCCGGCAACGCCGAAATTTTCGGGATCGAGGCAGAACTGGTCGGGCGCATGGGCGATGTCACGCTGACTGCGAATTATGCGTTTGCCGATACCAGCTTCACCAGCGGCGTTGACGAACAACAAGGCGTGCTGAACGACGTGGCTGACGATCGGCTGGTCAATTGTTCGACGGGGGATCAGTTTCCCGATATCGCTGGATGCCAGAGCCTGTTCGGCTCGATCGAAGGGCAGGCAATCCCGCGCGCGCCCCGCCACAGGATATTTGCTGATGTGGCTTATCTGACGCCGACCGGGATCGGGGTAAACGATGACTGGGCTTTCTTCGCCGGGGCCAATATCACCTACACCACCAGCAGTTTTGCGCAGGTTCACAACCTGATCCGCACCGGCGATGCGACCGAAGTGGATGCGCGGCTGGGACTACAGAACGACAATTTCCGCATCCAGCTCTATGCTGACAATCTTTTTGATGAGGATGCGGTGCAGCAGGTGCTGCGCTTTGCCGATGGCAATGCCGATTTCCGCCGCAGCTTTGTTGGTGGGCTGCGTCCCGGCCGACGCATCGGATTGCTGGTTGTATCGACGTTCTGATTGCCTGAAGTGAGCACGGGAAAAAGGGGCGGGAGGCATTGTGCCATCCGCCCTTTTTCGTGCACCTGTGCGCTAACAGCGTGCGCTATTCCTTGCTGTCCATGGTCGCATTTCCGCGCTGCTTTTCGCGAGCCTGATCGGTGAGCATTCTGAACTTGGTCCAGGTCGTCTCGTTCGGGCGCGAATCGTCAGCCGGCGGCGCGTCTTCGTAGATTGGGTAGTTCTTCCGGATCTCGTCCTTCAGCACCGCGGGCAACTCATCAAATCCTCCGGGCAATTTGCGACCCATTGCGTTGAACACCATCTCTCCCGGGCGTCCGCCCATCTTCATCCACGGGGCCCAGGGTGAAATTCGCACCCAGCTGATCATTGGGTAGGCGGTGGGTTGGGAAGCATCATAAAGATCGGATTTCAGTGCCGCGAAATCGAATATCTCCATGGCGTGATACATATTGCCAATGAACTCCTGATACTCGCCCGCCAACGGGTTCGGATAAAACAGCGGCACTTCGTAAGGGATGAGCACATACGGTCCAGCATCGCGCAGGGTCGACAGTTTCAGCGGCGATCCGTCGCGGTTTTTGGCGAAGTTGGGCGGGCCGTTTACCGGGTCATTGTGAATCTGCATCACCTCCACCGTCTCTCCAGTGTACGGATTTTCCCAATTATCCACGACTTCGCCGGTTTGCGGGTCCAGCATCAGCATGATCTCGCGGCTGATCATGCGCCAGCCCTTGCCGCGCACCGGATCTTCCACCTCGACGCAGCGGCGAATATTCATCCCCTCGCCCCGGAACAACAGCTTGTCGCGCACGCCGGGGCTGCGACCGTAGATGTTCCCCGACCAATGGTAGACCGCAGGCTCGCCCGCCGACACCCCGCATTGCAATCGTTTCGATATTTCCAGCGCATCGTCGGGTTTGGCCGGGTCAAGCATTTGCGCTGACAAAGCACCGGAACCGATCAGCCCCGTTCCCATCAGGCCTGCGCCAAACACGCCCGCAACGCTCAGAACCAGTTTTGAAACTTTCATCAATTCGCCTCCTGCTACCGCCCGATTTTCGGGAACAGGCCCGAGTGCAAGCGCATTTCGTTCTTGACTTTATATTTGTCCGGACAAATTGTGAAGGGCCAATCAGGCGAGTGCAGCGTTGCCATCCCGGTTGCGGTCCATATGGCCGCTTGCACAACAGGCCACAGCCAAAGGAAAACCCTTGTTTTCAGCCGCCAGTCTTCTGTTTGTTCCCGGCTCCCGGCCCGACCGCTTTGCCAGGGCGCGCGCGGGCGGAGCGGATCTGACCGTGATTGATCTTGAAGATGCCGTTGCCGAAAAGGACAAGGCAGATGCTCGCGACGCTGCGCTTGCTCAAGTATCGCAAGGTGGCGCTGGATGGGCGATCCGCATCAATGCAGTGACGAGCGCCGCGGGAATTCGCGATCTGGCGGTACTGGCCGATACGGGTGTGCTGCCAGATACGTTGCTGGTGCCGATGGTCGAGACATCAGGCGAGATCGAGGTCATCACCGGCGCGCTGGCTGACCGCTGCCCCGCACTGGTCCCACTAGTCGAAACGCCGCGCGGGCTGCGCCATGCGCTCGAGATAGTGTCGTGCCCCAAGGTTGTTGCGCTGATGTTTGGCGGCGGTGATTTCTCTGGCGAGCTGGGCGTGGCACTGGCGTGGGAGCCACTGCTTGCCGCCCGCCAGCAAGTGATTCTCGCGTGCGCAGAGGCAAGAAAGCCCGCCATAGACGTACCTTTCATACAGCTTGAAGACGAGGACGGTCTTGCCGCCGAATGCGCAGCCGCTCGCGCCATCGGCTTTGCTGCGAAGGCTGCGATCCACCCCAGGCAGGTGCCCGCAATCAGGGCTGCGTTTGGCCCCAGCGAGGCGGAAGTCGCCGAGGCGCGCGAAGCGATCGCCGCCTATGAGGCGGGCGGTGGCCGCGCAATCCGGTTCAAGGGCCGGATGCTGGAGGCCCCCTTTGTAAAGAAATACCGCGCCGTGATCGCGCAGGCTCAGGAGCAGGGACATGCGTGAAGGAGTTATCGAGGTTGCACCCGGAAGGTTTCGCGAGGTGCAGGGCCGATATTTTGAGGATTTCGTCGTCGGACACATCTATGAACATCGTCCCGGACGCACCATTACCGATGCCGACAATGTGTGGTTCACCCTGCTGACGATGAATACGCACCCTGCGCATTTCGACTATGAGCTGTCCAAGGATACCGAATTTGGAAAACCACTGGTAGTCAGCCCGTTCACCATCGCGCTGATGACCGGAATGAGCGTGTCCGACACCAGCGGCAAGGCAATTGCAAACTTGGGTTGGGACGAGGTGCGTATGGTGAAACCGCTGTTCGTCGGCGATACGCTGTATTGCGAAAGCGAAATCCTCGAAAAGCGCGAGAGCAAGAGCCGACCCGAACAGGGCATCGTCACGTTCAAGACCATCGCGAAAAATCAGCACGGCGATATCGTTGCCCACTACAAACGCACCGTGCTGGTATGGAAACGCGGCTTTGGCGGGCTCGACGACTGAACCGCGCGAACACTTTACCTCAAGGGACATTTGATATGGCCACCGCCGCAGCAATTGAAAACCAGATCCGCACCATAGATCCTGATGAAGAGCGCGCCTTCATGGATGCCATCGACCGGTGGCTGGAACGCGAGGTCATCCCGGTCGTGAAACACCACGATCATGGCGACATCTGGCCCGAAAAACTGGTCGATCAGATGGCAGAGATGGGCCTTTTCGGTGCGACTATCGGCCAGGAATATGGTGGCCTGGGGCTGCCGGCAACCACCTATGCCCGGATCGTGATGCAAATTTCCAGCCATTGGATGGCCATCACCGGCATTTTCAACTCGCACCTCATCATGGCCGCCGCGGTGGAGCGGTTTGGTACCCCGGAACAGAAAATGCGCTGGCTGCCACGGTTGGCGACCGGGGAAATACGCGGTGGGCTGGCCCTGACAGAACCCAACGCGGGAACCGATCTGCAGGCGATCCGCACCATCGCCAGAAAAAACGCAGACGGCGATTACGTGCTGAACGGAACCAAGACCTGGATTTCCAATGCGATCAATGGCCATTGCTTTGCGCTGCTTGCAAAGACCGATCCGGAGGCCGATCCGCGCTACAAGGGGATGAGCCTGTTTATAGCCGACAAGCGAGACGGCCTTTCGACCGGCAAGAAATTCGACAAGCTGGGATACAAGGCAATCGACAGCGCAGAACTCATTATGGAGGACTACGTCGTACCCGCCGACCAATTGATCGGCGGTGTCGAGGGACAGGGATTTTTCCAGGCGACCGGCGGGCTGGAACTGGGACGTATCAATGTGGCCGCTCGCGGCGTGGGACTGGCCGAGGGTGCGCTGCGGCTGGCGACGGAATATGCACAACAGCGCGAAACCATGGGCAAGCCGATTGCCCAGCATCAGGCAATCCAGCTAAAGCTCGGCGACATGGTAACCCGCGCGCGCGCCGCTCGCCTGCTGACGCTGGATGCATCCGAAGCGTATGACAAAGGCGAACGCTGCGACAAGGAAGCGGGCATTGCCAAGTATTTCGCATCTGAGGCCGCAGTGGAAAACAGCCAGGAAGCGATGCGCATTTACGGCGGATATTCCTATTCCAAGGAATACGATATCGAGCGATATTACCGCGATTCCATGCTGATGTGCATTGGTGAGGGCACCAACGAAATGCAGCGCATGATTATCGCCCGGCAGCATCTCAAAGAAAACCAGATCTGAACTCGGGAGGGCGAGCGAGCATGCACCTTCCCCTGAGCGGTTTCCGGGTCATCAGCGCCGAACAATATGGCGCTGGTCCGTATGGCACGATGTTCCTGGCGCAGATGGGTGCGGAGGTTATCAAGATCGAGCCGCCGGGCACTGTGGGAGAAGATGGCAGACGACGCGGCGGGGGCGATACCGCGCGGCATGTCGGCCCGCATTTTCTGCGGGAGGACGAGAGCGTGTATTTCAACGCCTTCAATCTCAACAAACGCTCTCTCACCCTCGATCTGCGCACCATGGAAGGGCAGGAAGTGCTGCGGCGCCTTGCCGCGAAAAGCGATGTCGTTGCCAATAACATGCGCGGGGATCTGCCCGCGCGGCTGGGGCTGGATTACGCATCGCTGAAAGACACCAATCCCGCGCTCGTGTGCGCACACCTGTCTGCCTATGGCCGTGACAACGACAGAGCAAAATGGCCGGGATACGATTATTTGATGCAGGCCGAAGCGGGGTATTGCCAGATGACCGGCGAACCCGGAGGCGATCCACAGCGAATGGGCCTGTCGATGGTTGATTTCATCACCGGCACGATCTTTTGTGTTGGGCTGCTTGGCGCGCTGGTGGATGCACAACGCACCGGCAAGGGATGCGATGTCGATACCGATCTGCTGTCGGCGGCGATCCATCAGACCAGCTATCCCGCCCTGTGGTACATGAACAATCACGACGAAACGCAGCGCACCCCGCGCAGCGCGCATCCCACGGCGACACCCAGCCAGATGTTCAGAGCCGCCGATGGGTGGATGTTCGTGATGTGCCAATTGCCGAAATTCTGGGACATCATGGTGACCCGTATGGGGCGCGACGATCTGAAGAACGATTCGCGCTTTGCCACCAACGCTGATCGGCTGGCGCACCGCGACGAACTGACTGCGCTGCTGGATGGCGAGTTTTCGCAGAAACCGATGGCGCACTGGCAGGGCTTGCTGGCAGGGGTTGTGCCCGTGGCGCCGGTGTATGAGCTGGGCGCCGCGCTTGATAATCCCTGGCTGGAGACGATCGGAATGCGCGACGTCGTTGCCCATCCTGACAAGCCCGATCTTCAGATCCTTGCCAGCCCGCTGAAATTCGATGGGCACCGTCCTCCCAATCGAGCGGCCCCGCTGCTGGGGGCGGACAGCGATGCGATCCTTTCCGACCTGGGGTATGATTACCAAGCGATTGCGGCCATGCGTGCTGGCGGTATCGTTTGATACACGCAGGCTGGGGGACAAGCGCGCATGGGTAAACTTTCAGGCTTCACGGTCATCGATCTGTCGGTGTTCCTGCCGGGACCGATGCTGACTGTGATGATGGCCGACCAGGGCGCACAAGTAATCAAGGTGGAGCCGGCAACGGGCGATCCGGCGCGCGATCAGGCCCCTTTCGACACATATGGCGGGCACGATCACTCGGTCTGGTTCGCCAACCTCAACCGCGGGAAACGCTCCGTGGTGCTCGATCTCAAAAGCGCGGAGGGGAAGGCTGCCCTGCGCGATCTGATCAGGCGCGCAGACGTGTTCGTGGAGGGGTTTCGCCCCGGCGTGATGCAGCGGCTCGGCTTCGACTATGACAGCGTAAAAGCGATCCGGCCGACATCGTCTATTGCTCGATCTCCGCCTTCGGACAGGAAGGCGCTCTGGCGCACCACCCCGCACACGATATGGCGGTGCAGGCGATGGCAGGGTTCCTGTCGGTCAACGATGGCGCGGACGGTATGCCGGTGGTCCCCGGCGCGCCGAGCGCGGACCTTGCCGCCGGGCTAACCGCCTTGTCTGCCGTACTTATGGCGCTGGTCGGGCGAGAGCGGTCGGGGGAGGGCGCGTATATCGACTGCGCGATGTTCGACAGTCTGCTGCCGTGGTGCGCCCACACTGCGGGCGGTGCGATTGCGGGCGGCCCTGCCCCGGTCAGCGCGTCGCAGCGATCACTGGGGGGTGCCGCATTCTATCAGGTCTACAAGACCAGCGATGCCCGCCACATCGTGCTGGGCGGGCGCGAGATAAAGTTTGCACGTGTCCTTCTGACGGAGCTGGATCGCGAAGACTTGCTGCCAATTGCCGAGGCATCCGCTGGCGAGCAGGGCGAACTCATCGCATTCCTGAGGCAGACCTTCGCCACGCGCACGCGCGACGAATGGGTGGACTGGTTCGTTGACAAGGATGTGGCGTTTGCCCCCGTGCTCGATTTCCGTGAGGCGCTGGACCAGCCCCATATCACCGAAAGGGGCCTGTGGATTGAGGCGGCAGGCGGTGGGCGTCATATCGCTCCTGCAATCCGTTTTGCAGGCGAGGACTGGACGCCGGGCCGCGTTCCGGGTCTGGGTGAGGAATGACCATTTCCCAGCCTTCATTCACGCGTTCTCAAGGCATTTACGTGCGCCTAGCCCTTGGTTTCAACGTCGATATGCATGGCATAGGCGAACCGGTCTCCGGGATGATAGCTGACGGAAATTTCGAAGATTGCGCCCGCCGGATCGTAGTAACAGCGAAGGATGCGCAGAACCGGAGTGCCTTCGTCGATTTCCAGCGCGGCCGCGATGGACGTCTCCGCGGCAAGCGCCTGGATGTCCTGCGTAATGGTGCCGATCCGCACTCCAGCAAGCTGTTCGATCTGGCTGAAAAGCGTTCCCTTGGCCAGATCCAGCGCGTCCAGCGCGCTGCCAAGACGTTCATGGAAATACGCGTGAGTGAACGCGATCGGCAAGGCATCGTCTGCATGACGGCGCACCCCCGAATAACAGTGCCATTGTCCATCGACCGGGGTCGCGATCTGTTCGGCCACGGTGCCGGGCAATTCGCACGTGCCAAGCGGAGCGTACGTAACCTTGCTGCCCTGCGCATATTGCAGCAGTTCGCCGACATTGGAGAGCGGCTGATGCAGCGCCCCTCCGCGCGCGGCGGCGGGCTGTACGGTGGTACCCGATCCGCGTTTGCGCGAAATCAGCCCTTCGTTTTCCAGCCTGCGCAATGCTTCGCGCACCGTATAGCGCGATACGTCGAATTCGCCGCAAAGTTGCGTTTCGGTCGGAAATTGCACGCCGCGTTTGTATTTGCCCGAAAGAATGCCTTCGCGCAGCGCACCCGCCATTTGCAGGTAGCGCGGAACCTTTGGCACCTTTGCATCAATGGCTTTCTTGTTGATGGCTTTAGCCGCCAAAGCGCACTCCCGAATGTCGCCGGCAAATCGGAGCGGGGCGTATGAGCGAGCCGCTGCTTGCAGGATTGGCAAAGAGCCTAGCGCGCGCTCCGGGAAAAAGCGAGCGTCGACGTGCGCGGCTGCATTTGTTGGACTGGCTGGCCTGCGTTGCCGGTGCGCGTACCAGCGAGGCGGGCGCCATGGGCGGCGCGATTGCGCTGCGCGGGTGGGAGCGCGCGACCTATTGTGGCAATGTGCTGGAGATGGACGATGTTCATCGCACCGCGCTGCTCCACCCCGGCCCGGTAATCTGGCCCGCCGCGATGAGCATGGCGAGTGCGAACCTAGACGCGCGACTGGACGCAGCCGTGCGCGGATACGAGGCGATGATCGCTGTCGGGGGGGCGATGGATGCACACCATTACGGGCATTGGCATCCCACCGCGACCATGGGCGTATTCGGCGCGTGCGCGGCGTTCGGATCGCTGATCGGGTTTGCGCCGGTGGAATACGCAAACGCAATGGGCAATGCCGGGTCGGTTGCCGGCGGGCTGTGGCACATGCGCCATGCGGGCGATGTCCTGACGAAGCAGTGGCACGTCTACCACGCGGTCCGCACCGGCCGCGATGCGGCGCTGCACGTGCATTATGGGGCGACAGGGCCGCTCGGCCTGCTCGAAGGGGAGCAGGGGCTGTTCGCGGCGATGACCAAGCAGCCGGGATCGCTCACAAAGAACGCAGATGGCTGGCTGATCCATACGGTCAGTTTCAAACCCTTCGCCGCCTGTCGCCATGCTCATCCCGCCATCGATGCGGCAATGGAATTGCGCAAGGAAGGCAGGCTGGAGGCACCGTTTGCAGTCGAGACTTTCGCCGATGCGCTGACCTTTTGTGACCGCCCCGACCCCAAAACCGAGCTGGAAGCGAAATTCTCGCTTCAGCACGCGGTGGCGGTGGTCGCCGATGGACGCAATGCGGAACCTGAGGATTTCACACCCGAAGCGATCGCCGCGCTCGCAGATTTGCGTGCGCAGGTATCGGTCGCTGAAGATACTGCCATCACGGCACGGTATCCCGCGCATTTTGGCGCGCGTGTGAACGGTCTGGAACTGGTGGACACGCTGGGTGATCCCGAACGGCCGGTTGGACAAGGCGATATCATCGCCAAGATGCACAGCCTTGCCCGATGGGGCAAATTGCCGCCGAGCGAGGCCGAACGCGCGGTGAAACTGGCGCTGGAGGGCGACGATGCGGAAGCGATCGACGCGCTGTTGGAGGATTGGATCAGGTGATCGCCGTGCCCCCTGCTACCCAGGCTTTGCTGGATTTTGCGGGCGGTGAACACGCACTGCCCAGGCAGGTGCGCGATGATGCGGTGCGATTGCTGGGCGATACGCTGGCTGTGGGCGCTGCCGGGGCGCGCGCACCGGGCGCGGATGCGATCCTGTCCGCTGCGCGCGCGATGGGAACGGGGACACAGGCACGCCTGATCGGGACACAGGATCGCCTGCCCGCACCAGCCGCCGCTTTTGTCAACGGTTACCGTGTGCATTGCCTCGAATGGGATGCGGTGCACGAACCTGCCGTGGTCCACGCGCTTAGCACCGTGGTTGCGGCCCTTGGCGCGGCAATCGATCGCAAGGGAGGCTGCGATCCGGAGGCAGCGCTCACGGCGCTCGCCGTCGGGGTTGATATAGCCTCGGGCCTTGGGATTGCAGCGGACAGTCCGCTCACATTCTTTCGGCCCGCCACTGCGGGAGTGATTGGCGCAGCGCTGGCAGTAGCGCGGATCGACGGCGCGCCTCCGGACGATACACTGGGCCTTGCCTGCGCAAGCGCGGCGGGCACAATGCAGGCGCATGTCGAGGGGCTGGCGACGCTGCCGTTCCAGATCGCGAACGCCGCACGCGCCGCTGTCACCGCCAGCGATCTGGCGCTCGCTGGCTTTCCCGGTCCAAAAGACCCGCTGGAGGGGCGATCTGGATATTTCGCTCTGTTCGATACCGGTGAACTGTCGCGCTACACTGACACCCTTGGCAAGGTGTGGCGCATCAGCGAGGTGAGCGTGAAGCCTTTCCCCAGCGGGCGTGCAAGCCATGCTGCTTTGGGCAAATTGCAGCAATTGCGCCTCGACCCCGGCTCGGTGGAGGCAATTGAAATCGCTTGCCCGCCCCTGATCCGGCGGCTGGTCGCTCGGCCCTGTAGTCCGGACATGACCCCCGCCTATGCGCGGCTGTGCCTCCCGTTCCTCACCGCGCTGATGCTGACCGATGGCCGCATCGATCCGCGCCGCTTTACGCCTGAATACATGGGCGATCCTGCGCTGGTGCGGCTTGCGGCCAGGGTTACTCTGGTGGCCGACGGCAATGACGATCCCAACGCACTGTTCCCGCAAGCGCTCACGGTCTCCCTGACGAGTGGTGAGAGGCGCACGCACCTTGTCAAAGCCACGCTTGGCAGTCCGGCAAATCCGCTTTCGCAAGCGCAAACCGTCGCCAAGGCCGATCTTGCGCGCGAACTTGCCCCGCTCGGCCACGATCCGCGCCTGTTTTCCGATCCCCTCGCCTATTTTACGGAAGCGCCATGACCTATCCAACCTATTTCGAAGCGCTCGATCACCGGCAATTGCTGGCCGATTATCCTATCGGGGACGCCTTCACCCAGCGCTATACCAGTATGAGCCGGGATGAATTGTCCGCAATTCAGAATGCCCAATTCAAACGGCTGATGATGCGCGGCTGGCAGGTGCCTTTCTACCGCAAGCTATGGGGCGAGAAGGGTATCGAGCCGGGCGATATTCGCGGGCTGGAGGATATCACCAGGTTGCCGGTTTACGACAAGAGCGACCTGATGGCCTCGATCGCGGATCATCCCCCCTATGGCGATTTTCACGGTATGGGAGCGCCCGAAACCCGCCCGCCCACGATCTTTCACACCACCAGTGGAACAACCGGTAAACCGCAGGTGCTGATGTTCGGGCCAAAGGGGCGCGAAGTCGGCAATCTGCTGGTCGGGCGGATGTATCGCTGGATGGGTCTGGGCAGCGAGGACGTTGTGCATTCGGTGTATGGCCACGGCATGATCAACGGCGGGCATTATATCCGCGAAGCCGTGACCCACTTTACCAACAGCGTGTTTCTTTCGGCGGGCACCGGCGTTGAGACGCGCAGCATCAATCAGGTGCGCCTGATGGCCGATTTCGGCGTCACCTGCATTGTCGGCTTCGTCGATTACGTGCGCAAACTCGCCGAGACGGCCGAGGCGGAGGAGCTGTTCGACAAGATCAACATCCGCATGATCATCGGCCATCTTGGCACGGAAGACCGCGCCAGCACCGAGGCCGCATGGCACGGCGCAAAGGCATATGACTGGTACGGCGTCGGCGACACCGGCACCATCGCGGGCGAAGGGCCGGATCGCGACGGCATGTATGTCTGGGAAGACGCGCAATATCTTGAATTGCTGGGCGTCGATGACGGCGCACCGGTGGCCCAAGGGGAGACGGGCGACATGGTCGTCACCTGCCTCTACAAGGACGATATTGCGCCCTGCATCCGCTTCAACACGCATGACATTACGCATGAACTCGACGGGCGCGGGGAGATCGCGTTCAAGCGGATCGCCGGATTCAAGGGCCGCAGCGACAACATGGTGAAGCTGCGCGGGATCAACGTTTTCCCGCACGCCATCGGCGCCATTATCGAGAACCGCCCGGACCTCACCGGTGAATATGTCTGCCACCTGCGCCGCGATGCAAGCCAGAAGGACCACATGACGGTGACGCTGGAAAGTCGCGGCGGCACAAATCCTGGCGTGCTGGCAGAAACGCTGAAACAAGGGCTGGGCGTGGAAGTGGAAGTGGTGTTGGTGGAGCCGGGCGATACGGCCAAAGCGACCGAGATCGACACCCGCCAAAAGCCGCTGCGCCTGATCGACGAGCGCGGGGTGTGATGATCGATTTTGACGATCTTGAAACGCGCAACGCACCTCTCAACGCCTTCACCGATTTCGACCGCAAGGCGCAATTTGGCGACGGTCCGTTGGCAGGCGTCACTGTCGGCGTGAAGGCCAATATCGCCGTCGCCGGGATGCCATGGCACGCTGGCCTCGCCGCGTTCGAGGGGCGGTTGGCGGAGCGCGATGCGGATGTGGTGGCGCAGCTGCGGGGCGCAGGTGCGGCGATTCTTGGCATGCTCAACTTGGAAGAGGGCGCGCTGGGTGCAAAGACTGACAACCCGCATTTCGGCCCGACGCACAATCCGCACCGGCACGGATATTCCCCCGGAGGTTCTTCTGGTGGCAGCGGCGCGGCAGTGGCGGCCGGATTGTGCGATGTGGCGCTGGGCAGCGACACGATGGGATCGGTGCGTATCCCGGCGGCGCATTGCGGTGTCTATGGTTTCAAGCCTGCGACCGACCGCGTAAGCCAGGACGGGCTGATCCCCGCCGATCCGACGCTTGACGCGATCGGCCCGCTGGCCCGGAACCTCAATACGCTTGAGCTGGCGGCGCGGCTCATCAGCGATTGGGGTGAAGCAGACATCGCTGGTTCGGGCGCAACGCTCTGCGAACATGGAATCGAGGTTGATCGCGAGGTCGCAAGCGTATTCGATACGGCTGTTTGCGCGCTAGGCACCGTGCCGAAAATCACCCGTTTGAGCGAGAGCAACTCGCGCATAAGGTTCGCAGGCTTTATTCGCGTTTCGAGTGCGATGGCGGCTGACCTTGCTGGCGTTGCGACCTCGCCCCACCTCGCAAAGCTGCTTACCTACGGTCCGGCGCGGCCCGAAAAGATGCTGGCGCTTGATATGGACGTGCTGAATCAGGCTCGGTTGGAAGTCCGGCAGATCGTTACGAGGCATGGATTTCTGATCCTTCCGACAGTCCCCAACACGGCCTTTGCTCATGCCGATCCGGAACCCACCGCGCAGGCGGACTTCACCTGCCTCGCCAATATCGCCGGGTTGCCCGCAATCAGCATTCCTGCCGGTTGGAGCGCGGACGGATTGCCGATTGGCGTCCAGATCGTCGGACCGGCAGGTGCGGAAACCGGTCTGTTTGCTCTTGCCCGCCAGCTCGATGACACACTTCGCGCCTATCGCGCGCCCAGCAAAGGAGCCTGACACATGCGCATAATCGTGCCGTTTAATCTCAAACCGGGAACCGATATCGCGGAATATGAGGCGTGGGCGAAGGAAAAGGACATCCCCACCGCCAGCGCGTTGCCTTCGGTCAAAAGCTTTACCGTGCACAAGGCGACAAGCCTGTTTGGCGATCCCGATACGCCGCCGCCCTACGCCTATTTCGAGGTGCTCGATATCACCGATATGGACGCCTTTGTGAAGGATGTGTCGGACCCGGAATTTCAGGCGAAGGCCGCGCCGTTTCAGGATTATGCCGACGCGCCGCAATTCATCCTGACGCAGGATCTTTAAGCCGTGGGTGACTTCAGCGGAAAAACCATCGTCGTCACCGGGTCGGGCAAGCAAAAGGGGCTGGGGCAGGGCATCCTTCAGGCCTTCGCCGATCAGGGCGCGAACTGCGTCGTCTCCGATCTGGCCATCGATGCCGAGGCCGAAGACGTCGCCGAGGAACTGCGATCGCGTGGCGCGAAGGTCGCGATTCTGCGCTGCGATGTCTCGAATGCCGCATCCTGCCGGGAACTGGTGTCCAGAACGGTCGAGCACTTCGGTGGCGTCGATATTTTCGCCAACAATGCCGGGATCGGCTTCAAGATGAAGCCGTTGCTGGAGGTAGACACTCAAAGCGAGTGGGATCAGGTGATTGCGGTCAACCTGTCCGGAGCGTTCTATGGCACGCAGGCGGCGGCGCGCGCGATGGTCGAACGGGGCAAGGGCGGGCGGATCATCAACATCGCCAGCCAAGCCGCCAAGACCGGATTTCCGCATCTGCCCGCCTATGTCAGCTCCAAACACGGCATGATTGGCCTGACCCGCGCGAGCGCGGTCGAACTGGGCGCGCACGGCATCACGGTGAACGCGGTCTGCCCCAACCATGTCACCACTGGCCTCGGCGCGCAGCAGAACGAATATTTCAGCAAGCTGCTCGGGTTTGACACGGTTGAGGATTACCTCACGAATATGGCGGCAAAGAACCCGATGGGCCGCCCCGGCCTGCCCTCGGACACCGCCGCCGCGTGTCTCTGGCTCGCGAGCGAAGCGGCCTTCTATGTGACCGGTGAGGCTATCAACGTGTCGGGCGGGGAGGAGATGCACTGATGCCACTTGATGAAGAACGGATTGACTGGCCTGCCGGCGCGAAGATGGCGCTGAGCGTCGTCGTCAATGTCGAGGAAGGCAGCGAAATGACCATCGCGCGCGGCGATCGCGGGATGGAGCCGGTGGACGAGCTGGGCGTCTTCGTGAAGTCGAAAATGCGCAATTATTCCAATGAAACCAACTATCTATACGGGATCAAGGCGGGCGCTCCGCGAATCGTCAAATTGCTCCGCCGTTACGACATCAAAGCCAGCTGGACGGTCGCCGCGATGAGCCTTGAAAACCATCCGGAGATCGCGGAGGCTATTGTTGATCTGGGGCATGAGCCGATCAGCCACGGGTGGCGTTGGGTCCACCAGTTCAAGATGGACGAGGATCAGGAGCGCGATTTCATCCGCAGGGCAACCGCCAGCATCAAGAAGACCTGCGGGGTGCGCCCCTATGGCTGGCTGTCACGCTATCTGCTTACCGACAACACGCGCCGCCTGCTTTCCGAAGAAGGCTACACCTATCACATGGACGATTATTCGGGCGACGTGCCGTTTTGGGATCGCGACACCATCCCCGGCAAACCGATGTGCATCGTGCCCTATCAACTCGATAGCAACGATATGAAGATGTGGACCGATCCCGCGCTGACCCCGGATCAATGGCTCGATTACGCACGCGCCAATTTCGATCAGCTGTATCGCGAAGGGGAAGAGGGCAATCCGAAAATGATGAGCCTTGGCCTGCATCTGCGCATCATTGGCAGACCGGGCCGCATCTGGGCGCTGGAGGAATTTTTCCGCCACGTGCGCGCCCATCGCGATGTATGGGTGGCGTCGCGCAAGGCAATCGCCGATCATTTCATGCAAGGGAACCCGGCATGACCACCACGACTTCAAACCTGCGGCTGGAAAAAGACGGCGCAGTCGCGCGTCTGATGATCGACCGGACTGAAAAACGGAACGCCTTCAACATGGCGATGTGGGAGGCGTTTCCCGCGTTGCTCGCCGATGCTGTGGACGATCCCGCAATCCGTGTGTTGGAGGTGCGATCGGCTGCTGCCGGCACCGCATTTTGCGCAGGCGCTGATATTGCGGAACTGCTAGCGAACAAGGATGATTCCTGTTGGCGTGCAGCCAATCAGGCGGAGATCAACCGGGTGCAGCACGATCTGGCACGCGCGAATTTGCCCACTATAGCCTTTGTCGAAGGGGACTGCGTTGGTGGTGGCTGCGGAATCGCGATGGCGTGCGACTTGCGCGTGGCAACGCCTGACGCACGGTTCGGCATAACGCCTGCAAAGCTGGGCCTGGTCTATCCACTCCACGATGTGAAATTGCTGGTCGATCTGGTCGGACCGGGTCAGGCGAAACGGATGCTCTACACTGGCGAACTGATCGACGCGACTGAGGCGCAACGAATCGGCCTGGTAGAATTTATTGCGCGCGACAGCGATTTCCTGATCGACCAATTGCTCGCCGCCTCCTCCTATTCTGCCTGCCACACAAAGCGGTTTGTCCGCCGCGTTCTGGATGGCCAGAGCGAGGACGATGCAGAGACGCTGCGGGTGTTCGCCGCCGCGTTCACCCGCGAGGATTTTCACGAGGGTAGCGTGGCGTTCGTGGAGAAGCGGAAGCCGAATTTCGGATCGGAGAGCTGAGTTATGACGATCGCGCACGGCACCATCATGGGCGGGCTTTCGACCGTACCCGATCTGGCCACCGCGCTCAGGGCCTATCGCGATGTCTTGGGGCTGGCTCTGATCGAGCAGGGCACGCTCGCCGAAGATCTTGCCGCCAGTTGGGGCGCACCCGCCAACGCAGGATCACCTTATGCAGTGCTGCGCCCGAAAAGCGGCGCGCCGTGCTGGTTCCGGCTGGTCGAACAGCGCGATCATACCGATTTCGTGCCGACCCGCAGTTATGGCTGGGCCGCGTTCGAAACCACGGTCGAGGATGTCTGGCACTGGCCCGATGCGTTGCCCGCCGACCTGTTCGAAATCGTCGGCCAGCCCAAGCTGCTGGAGAACATGGAGCCTGCCTTTATCCCCATGCAGGCGCTGGGTCCGGGGCGCGAGATGATCTATCTCAATCAGGTGCTGGCCGATCTGCCCGATACCGATCTTCCCCGTGCAGGCAGCGCCGTCGACAAGATATTCATCGTGGTGCTGGCAACGCCTGATCGCAACGCCTCGATTGCTTGGTATACCGATAATCTGGGTCTGGCGCGCGGTGCGGACTATACCCTGCCTTATTCGATGATAAACGACGCCTTCGGCCTGCCGCCGGAAACGCAGACGACGATCACCATGGTTAGCCACGGCCGCATGCCAATTGTCGAGGTGGACGACTACCCCTCCGCTGCCAAACCCCGCGCGCGGCATCAGGGGCACTTGCCGCCGGGCAATGCACTCGTCACATTGGGCGTCGCCAGCCTGAATGGTTGCAGCGCGCAATGGATTGCGCCGCCGGTGCCGCGCGAGGGAGCGTTGTACGAGGGTCGCCGCACGGCCTGCGCAATCGGTGCAGGCGGCGAACTGGTTGAAGTGGTGGAGATTGGTTGATGGCGCTGTTTGCATTCTATTGCCGCGATGGCGAAGCGGGGCCGGAGCTTCGGGCGAAATTTCTCCACGAACACCTCGCCCATATCAAGGCGCATATTGACGATTATGCCGTCGCCGGACCGCTGAAACATGGAGAGTTGACCATCGGATCGCTGCTGGTGTTGAAAGCCGACGATGAAACAGGCGCGCGCAAAAAGTTCGAAGCGGACCCGTATTTCACTGCGGGTGTATGGCAATCGATCAACACCGCACCCTTCAACGCGGTGGCGGGTGAATGGGTCGGCGGGGTGACGTGGAAATAGGATTGCCGATCAGTCGGTAAAACCCTTGGGCGTGACATCGGGTGCAAGGTTATCGATGTCCCGCCACAATCTCCACTCCCCGTCCTGCCATTTGTAGACGAGGAATGACCGCCCGGCGACGACGATGGGATCGCGTCCCGGATAACTGATCGTCATACGGTATTTCGCAGTGACGAAGCCCGTATCAGCGCCGCTATCCTCTGACCAACCAGCGTTGGTGCTGATGTCTTCATTCTCGAATACGAATTGCGCCGTGCCACCGCTGTCGGGAACCCGCCGCAAGAAGGCGACGATGGCGTCCGCGCCTTCAATCCGCGATTGGCCCTGAGTCATGAGCACTGCATCGTCGGCATAAAGCGCGCGCAGGGCGTCCCAATCTCTTGCCTCATAATGTTGCCGCCACACCTCGCCCTGTCTGCCAAGGCTGGAGATGGTGTCCGCTTTCCTTGGCGGTTCGTCCATCTGCGCACTACCTCCCTGCGCAGCCAGAGGCGCGGCGACAAGCAACACTACGGGGATCAAGCACTTCAGCATCGCGACAGTGTATTACAGTGCGTGCGGCTTGAAAAGCTGTCCGGACATTATCGCCACGCCAAGGCTGTGCGGGTCTGTCTATTTCTTTGCGAACAATCGCCCTGCAACGGCATCCAGCTTTGCCATGACGAGCGGATCCTGCTCTTCGGGCGCGGTGATCACCGCTGTATCGAGCACTGTGTCGATCGGAGAGGCCTTGCGCTTTTTGGGCAGGGCCTCGACCAGATTGACCACCATTTCGCGGGCAAGTGCGCCATTGGCCTGCATCTGCGCGATGACTTCAGGCACATCGACCGCTTCGCCTTCGCGCCAGCAATCGTAATCGGTCGCCATCCCGACCAGCGCATAGGGCAGCTCCGCCTCGCGCGCGAGCTTTGCTTCGGGCATGGCTGTCATACCGATGATGTCCGCGCCCCACTGGCGGTACATCCGGCTTTCGGCGCGGGTGGAAAATTGTGGGCCTTCCATCGCGAGATAGGTTGCGCCCACGGCGACCTTACCCTTGCAAGCAGTCAGAGCCTTTGCCGCCATTTCGGACAGGCGCGGGCAGGTAGGATCGGCCATTGATACGTGGGTGACAAAACCGCTGGGATAGAAGGTCGAGGGGCGGTGGACTGTGCGATCGATGAATTGTTCGACGATGGCAAAGCGTCCCGGTTCGATCTCTTCGCGCAGGGAACCGACGGCGGAAATGCCGATCAGATCAGTGCATCCTGCGCGCTTTAGAGCATCAATGTTTGCGCGCGCGTTGAGGTCCGAGGGGCTGATTGGATGGCCCCGGCCATGACGCGGCAGAAATCGCACTTTTACGCCCGATAGCGTCCCGCACAGCACCTCATCAGAAGGCTCACCCCACGGCGTATCGATCGCGATCCACTGCGCATCTTCAAGGCCCTCTATCTCATAGAGCCCCGATCCACCGATGATCCCGATGCACCATTCGCTGGCCATTCAATTCGCGCCCCTGTCTGCCGAGCCATGTTTAACGAGTCATTCGCGTGGCCTGACGCCTTAGGTCAGGTCAAACGGCTCCGGCAAGGCCTTGCGGATGAAGCGTTGCGCAGTGGCAAACGGTCCGGCGATTGAATTGCGCGCCACGCAGCGTCCATGATGCGCCTTCAACGCGGGCCATGCGTCCAGCGGTGCGTGTGCCACAAGCTCGATCTGCATGAAGCAGCAGGTGACCGATATGTCCGCAATGCCGAACGCATCGCCCGCAAACCATTCGCCATCCCCCAGTGCGCCTTCCAGATAATCGAGGACCGGCGGCATTTTTTGCGCCCACGCATCGCGCGCCGTGTCGAGATCGGGCTTTTTGCCCTGCATCATCGAAAAGAAGACCGGGCGAAAGATGCCAAGACCACCGGCGGGCGCGAGCGCCGTATCGGCGTATTCCTCAATAAACATGGCCCGACCATGGGCGTAGGGTTGGTCTGGATACATCGCAGGCGACGGTTGCTTTTTCTCCAGATAGGCGCAGATCGCGCTCGAATCCGCGATCGTGCCGTCTGGCCCCTCCACAGCGATGGAGCGGTCGCGCAGCACCGGAATACGCTTCATCGGGGATATTTCGGCAAACCAGTCCGGCAGGTCCATGATGTTCACCGCCTCGATATCGACGCCAGCGCCCTTCTCCATCGCCACCGCCATCACCTTGCGCACAAAAGGGCTGACAGGACTGCCATAGATCAGCAGGTCGTTCTGGGTGTCTGACATCGAAGGCGCTCCACGGGTTGCGAGTGCCACCGCCATAATGCCGTCGCGCCACAGTGCAACCGACAGGGCGACGTTGGACAACCTGCGCTATCGCTTTTGCGTTTTGAAATGCAACACAAGACGGCTAGGATCACCCACAGAAACCCAGCCCGCCCTGCTGCAAGGGACGCGAGGCTGCCTGCATGAGAGAGGACACCAAAATCATGGCCACCCAGTACAAGAACCTCATCGATGGCAAACTGGTCGACACCGGCGATTGGCTCGATGTCGTCAACCCCGCAACCGAGGAAGTGATCGGCCAGGTGCCCGCCTGCGGCAAGGATGAACTCGATCGCGCCGTCACCGCCGCGCGCGCCGCGTTCAAGACCTGGAAGAAAACTCCGATCGAGGAACGCCGTGCCGCGATTATGGCGATTTCCGGCGCGATCAAGGAAAACGCGGACGAACTGTATCGCCTGCTGACCAGTGAGCAGGGCAAACCGCACGCACAGGCCAAGGGTGAGATTTACGGCGCCGCCGGCATGGCCGCTGCGCAATCGACGCTCGAGCTGGCGGACGAGATTACCGAGGATTCGGAACAGCGCCTCAGCCGCACTCGCCGCGTGCCCGTGGGCGTGGTCGGCGGGATCGTGCCGTGGAATTTCCCGGTGATGATGGCGATCCAGAAGATCGTGCCTGCGATGCTCTCAGGCTGCACCATCATCCTCAAGCCATCGCCCTTCACGCCGCTGACCACGTTGCGCATCGCCGAACTGATCGCCCCGCTGGTGCCCGCAGGCGTCGTCAACATCATCACCGGGACTGACGATCTTGGCCCGATGATCACGCAGCATCCCGATATCGACAAGATCACCTTCACCGGCTCCACCGCGACCGGCAAGAAAATCATGGAAGGCGCCAGCGCAGACCTGAAACGCATCACGCTGGAACTGGGCGGCAACGATGCCTCTATCGTCATGCCCGATGCCGATCCCAAGAAGGTGGCCGAGCAGCTGTTCTGGTCCAGCTTCTCCAACGCAGGCCAGATCTGCGTCGCGGCAAAGCGGGTTTATATCCACGAAGATATCTATGACGAACTGAGCCAGGCGCTTGCCGATTATGCCAAGACGGTGACAGTTGGCGACGGTGCGCAGCAGGGCACCGGCGTCGGCCCGATCCAGAACAAAAAGCAGTATGAGCGCGTGCTGGAACTGATTCAGGATGCCAAGGACAATGGCTACAAATTCCTGACCGGCGGCGACACCGACCCTTCGGGCACGGGCTATTTCGTGCCGCTGACCATCCTCGACAACCCGCCCGAAGACGCGCGGATCGTGGCCGAGGAGCAGTTTGGCCCGGTCATGCCGCTGATGAAATTCTCGACCGAGGAAGAGGTTATCGCACGCGCCAACGCCATCGGAATATGGGCTCGCAGGCGCAGTGTGGACCGGCAACCCGGACAAGGGCGTTGAGATCGCTGAACAGCTGGAGACCGGCACCGTGTGGGTCAACGAATACCTCCACCTGTCGCCCTTCGCGCCGTTTGGAGGGCACAAGCAATCGGGCTTTGGCGCGGAATACGGCAAGGAAGGCCTCAAGGAATTTACCTATCCGCAAGTGATTACGGTCAAAAAAGACGCCGAAGTCGCGTGATGACAGGTTGAATGGACTATTCTGGAGGACTTGAATGCTTAATCGGATCAAATTCTTATCCGCTGTCGCCGTTTGCGGGCTTATTGGGGTTTCGCTGACGGTGTCGGCCGTTCCGGCCCATTCGCAAAGCCTTGGCAATATAGTGGGATCGGTCAAGAAAGTGGCGGAAGCGGCGAGCGTTTCTGATGAACAACTGGTCGCCTATTACGGCCAGATGGCCGAGCAGATGGATGACCAGAACCCCATCGCTACCCCGGATGATCCCTATGGCGCGCGTCTGGCGGCGCTGACGCAGGGGCTGGACAGCTACGATGGCCTCGATCTCGATATCAAGGCGTATCTTGTGAAGGATGTGAACGCCTTTGCCATGGGCGATGGCACCGTGCGCGTAATGGCCGGTCTGATGGACGAGTTCAACGATGATGAGGTGCGCTGCGTCATCGGGCACGAAATCGGCCATGTGAAGCTGGAGCACGGGCAAAAGCGCATGAAACGCGCGTTGCAGCAAGACGCCGCCCTGAGCGTTGCCAGCACCGCCAGTAGCGGGGTGCGGCGGATCGCCAATTCTGAACTGGGCGGGCTGATTCAGGACGTCGTCTATGCCCAGCATTCGCAGAAGGCCGAAACGCAGTCGGATGACTATGCGCTGCAATTCATGTCCGCCAATGGCTACGATCAGGCGGCTTGCGCAACGGCGATGGACAAGCTGGCGGCAAAGGGTGCGGGTGGCGGTATCAAGCTGCTGCAAACTCACCCCGATCCTGCAAGCCGTGCAAAGCGGATGCGCAAACAGATCGGCGGGTGAATGCCTCTAAACTGTAGGGAATGATCGACCCCGAAGCATTGGCCACCGGACTGGCCCGCGTGATGGCGCGGGCGGGTTTGGGTGCGCCTTCGAGACTGTCGCGGCTGACCGGCGGCGCGACCATGGAAAGCTGGCGGTTCGACGCCGACGATGCTGCATTCGTGCTTCGCCGCGCGCCGAGCCTCCAATTCATGGAAGGTCGCCCGTTCGGTCACGAGGTGGAGGCAGCGTGATCCGCGCAGCCCGCGCCACCGGAGTGACCGCGCCAGAAGTGGTGGCCGTGCTGGAGGAAGCGGACGGTATTGGCAGCGGCTTCGTCATGCACGCCCTGCCGGGGACGGCTGATCCCAAGGTGATTCTCGGGTGCGACGATCCTGATGGGCTGCTGCGGCAAGCGGCGCGGGACTTGGCGCGGATACACTCGCTGCGGCAGGCGGACGTGCCGGATGGCGTGCCGGTGATGGACTACCGCGCGGCGATTGCCGACCTCAAAGCGCAGTTCATCGATGCGGGCGGGGATCGCCCGATCATCGCGCTCGGCCTGAAGTGGCTGGAGGACAATTGCCCCGCGCCGGTCGAACCTGTCCTCAACCACGGCGATTACCGGATGGGCAACCTGCTGGTCGAAGGCTCCACCCTCACCGGGGTGCTCGATTGGGAGATCGCCCATTTCGGTGACCGGCACGAGGATCTGGCGTTCGGCTGCATGGCCGTATGGCGCTTCGCCCGCTACGACCGCCCGGCGCTGGGGCTGGGGAGCATCGCGGACTACTTCGCCGCCTACGAGGCCGAGAGCGGCAGCCAAGGTTGATCCGGCGCGCTTCCGCTTCTGGACGATCTATCGCACCGTGTGGTGGGCGCTCGGATGCCTCAAGATGGCGGCGCAATGGCGCTCGGGCGCGGACCGGATGCTCGAACGCGTGGTGATCTCGCGCCGGACCAGCGAGCAGGAACTCGACCTGCTGCTGCTGCTGGAGGAGGATGCGCTCGCCGACGGCATCACGCCAAAAGAGCGAATGCCCGACGAATATCTGTATTGCGGCGAGGCGCAGACTGGAGAAATCGCGATCGCCGTTTCCGAATGGCTCGCATCGATCAAGGATCGCCTTGAGGGGCATGACCGCTTTCAGCTCGCTGTCGCCCGCAACGCGCTTGGAATGATGGCGCGCGAATATGCCATCTGTCCGCGCGTGTCCGACAAGGAACTGGCCGACGATTTCCTGTCGGGCAAACGGTCAATGATGACTCAGACCCCACTATCCCGCGCGCTCAGACGCGACGCGCTCGACAAGCTCGAAGTCGACTTCCCGAAATATCCGGCGCTCGCAGTGGCCCGGGCCTTGTGGAGCGAATCAACAGAGGTGATCGACTAATGGACTTCGCCATCCCCGCCGACCTGCAAGCCTATCTCGACGAACTCGACGCCTTCATCGCCGCCGAGATCAAGCCGCTCGGAGCAGCAGGACGACAACATCCGCTTCTTCGACCACCGCCGCGAATATGCGCGCACGGACTTCGAGGCGGGCGGGCTGCCCCGGCACGAGTGGGAGGAACTGCTCAAGGAAGCCACCCGCCGCGCCGACAAGGCCGGCCATTGGCGCTTCTCCGCGCCCAAGCGCTACGGCGGCAAGGACGGCAGCAACCTCTGGATGGCGGTGATCCGCGAGCATTTTGCGCGCGCAGGGCCTCGGCCTGCACAACGACCTGCAGAACGAACACTCGCATCGTCGGCAACTTCCCCTTCGTCGCCATGTTCGACCAGTGGGGGACCGAGGAACAGAAGGCCGGAATTCATCACCGGCGGGTTCGAGCGCACGCGCCGCGTCGCCTTCGGCCTCACCGAACCCGACCACGGCTCGGACGCCACCCACATGGAGACCGTCGCGGTGCGCGAGACCCGCGACGGGGTCGACGGCTGGCGGATCGATGGCGAGAAGATGTGGATCACCGGGATGCACGTCGCCACCCACTGCGCGATGTTCGCGCGCACGGCGGGCAAGGCGGGCGACGCCGAGCGGGATCACCTGCTTCCTCGTCCCCAACCCCACCGAGGGCCTCAAAATCGAGGAGTGGATGTGGACCTTCAACATGCCCACCGATCACCCGCGCCTCAGCGTCACCAACGTCTGGGTGCCGGACGAGCGCTGATCCTCGGCGTCGAAGGCCGCGGCCTCGCGCTGGCGCAAAGCTTCGTCCACCAGAACCGCATCCGGCAGGCGGCATCAAGCTGCGGCGCGGCGCTCTATTGCATCGATGAAAGCGTGAAATACGCGCGGGAACGCAAGCCCTTCGGCGAAGAGCTGGCGCGCAATCAGGCGATCCAGTTCCCGCTGGTGGAGCTGGCGACGCAGGCGGAAATGCTGCGGCTGCTGATCTTCAAGACCGCGTGGGAAATGGACAACATGCCCCACGAACAGATCGAGCGCACCATCTCCGACAAGGTCTCGATGTGCAATTACTGGGCGAACCGGCTGGTGTGCGAGGCGGCGGACCGCGCGATGCAGGTCCACGGCGGCATCGGCTATTCGCGCCACAAGCCGTTCGAGCACATCTACCGCCACCACCGCCGCTACCGGATCACCGAAGGCAGCGAGGAAATCCAGATGCGTAAGGTGGGGGCCTACCTGTTCGGCTATCTTGGGCCGAAACGCGGACAATTCGACTAGATCGCAGCTTGTGCACTGGAAATATCCTTTCGCGCCGCTAGTCTCCCGTCCCAACTCAGGGAGACAATTATATGCGCCACTTTACCGCCGTCCTGCTGGCCGGTGCCGCCTGCATCGCCGCCGCGCCACTTGCCGCTCAGGACAAGAGCAAGGATGAAAAGTGGGACATCGCGGCGCCCAAGGGTGCAACTGTCAAACAGGTGCCGATCCGGACGGAGGAAGGCACGTGGATGGATGTCGATGTCTCGCCCGATGGCCGCACCATCGCCTTCACGCTGCTGGGCGATATCTACACGATGCCGATCACCGGTGGCACTCCAAAACGCATTGCCGAAGGAATGGCGTGGGAAGTGCATCCGCGATTTTCGCCTGACGGTACGCGCATCGCGTTTACCTCCGACCGGGGCGGCGGGGACAATATCTGGCTGATGAACGCCGACGGATCGGACAAGCGGCAGCTGACCAAGGAAGATTTCCGCCTGCTCAACCAGCCCACTTGGTCGCCCGACGGCCGCTTCATTGCGGCAAAGAAGCATTTTACCACGCAGCGTTCGCTCGGCACGGGAGAAATCTGGCTGTACCACGTCTCTGGCGGCGGCGGCGTGCAGGTGGTGGAGCGCGCGAACGAGGCGCTGCAAAAGGAACTGGGCGAACCGATCTTTGCGCCCGATGGATCGGCAATCTATTACACCCGCAACACGACGCCGGGTAACACGTTCATCTATGCGCAGGATTCCAACGCCGGAATATTTGCGATTGAACGCCACGACCTCAAAACCGGCGAAGTAACCCGCGCAATTGACGGGTATGGCGGTGCGGTGCGCCCGACCCCTTCACCCGATGGCCGGGAGATCGCGTTCGTGCGGCGCGACAAGGATCAGAGCCAGCTGTGGGTGAAGGATATCGCCAGCGGGCGCGAGCGCATGATCTATGGCAAGCTCGACAAGGACGTGCAGGAGACTTGGGCCGTGACCGGGGTTTACCCCAACATGGACTGGACCCCCGACAGCGGCAGCATCGTGTTCTGGGCTGGCGGCAAGCTTAACCGGATCAACCGCGATGGCAGTAATTTTGCGACCATCCCGTTCACCGTCTCCGACACGCGCGGCATCGCCGACGCGCCGCATCCCGCAATCGTGGTTTCGCCTGACCGGTTCACCACCGCGATGCCCAAATTCGGGCAGCTTACGCCCGATGGCACGCGGGTGGTGTTTGAAAGCCTGGGCAAGCTTTACACCAAATCCGCGCGTGGTCGCGATGCACCCCGCCCCCTGACAGGTGATGCCAGCGACACGATAGAGGCGTTCCCCGCGTTCAGTCGCGACGGCAGCATGATGGCGTTCGTGCGGTGGAGCGATGAGGAACTGGGCAACATCGTTGTCGCGGACGCGAACGGTGCCAACGCGCGCGTCATCACCAGCCAGCCGGGTCATTACGGCGCGCTCGCATTTTCGCCGGACGGATCGCAGATCGCTTATGAAAAGCGTTCCGGCGGGTATCTGACTGCACCGGAATATTCGGAAAATACCGGCGTTTATACAATCAATGTTGCCGGTGGCGAGCCGCAGCTGGTCACGCGCGAGGGTTCCAGCCCGCAATTTGGCCCTGACAGCGATCGCGTATTCATGGTGACCGGCGATGGCGACAACCTCTCGCTGGTGTCAGCAGACCTTGATGGCGGTGACCGGCGCACGCACGCGAAGGGCGCGCTTGCCAACGATTTTCGGGTTTCGCCCGATGGCCGAACCATCGCTTTTCGCCAGAATTACGAAGTGTTTGCCATGCCTCTGATCCCCGGAGGAAAGCCGGTGGATGTGGGTGAGAGCGGCGGTGCACTGCCCGTGACAAAGGTTTCGACCGGGGGCGCGGAATATATTGGCTGGGCCAATGGCGGCGAAACGCTGTTCTGGTCCATCGGCCCTGAATTGCAGAGCGCCAAGGTCAGCGATTTCTTTGCCCTCGCGCCCAAAGATGAAGACGACAAGACGAAGTCTTACGCCGCGCCCGGAACCGGCAGTGGGATTTCGCTGGCGATGACGGTCGTCGCAGACAAGCCGACGGGCACGACCGTGATCACCGGAGCGCGCGTGCTGACGATGAAGGCGGGCCTTGCCGCCGATGATGCGGGCGTCATCGAAAACGGCATGATCGTGATAGAGGGCGACCGGATCACAGGCGTACACGATGCGACCGTCGTGAAGATGTCCTTTCCCGATGGCACGCGCTTCATCGATGCCAGTGGCAAGGTGATCCTGCCCGGTTTCGTGGATGCACACGCCCATGGGCCATATGGCACGGGCGATCTTATCCCTCAGCAGAACTGGGCGTTGCTGCAGGATCTGGCGATGGGCGTCACCACCGTCCACAATCCCTCCAGTCAGGCCAGTCAGGTGTTTGCCGCAGCCGAACGCCAGCGCGCAGGTAAGCTGCTTGGCCCGCGGATCTTCTCTACCGGAGAGGTGATCTACGGCGCGAAGGCTCCGGATGTGTATGCCCGGATCGATACCTATGACGATGCGCTGGCGCACGTGCGCCGGATCAAGCGGCAGGGCGGCATTTCGGTCAAGAATTACAACCAGCCCCGGCGCGAACAACGCCAGATGGTTGCGCGTGCGGCGGCAGCGGAGGATATGCTCGTCGTCGCCGAGGGTGGATCGCTGTTCGGTATGGACATGAACCTGGTTGCGGACGGCAATTCCACCATCGAACACAACGTGCCTGGCGATGTGTTTTATGAGGACGTGCTGCAATTCTTTGGTCAGTCGAACTCCAACTACACCCCGACGCTCGTCGTTACCTATGGCGGGCTGGCGGGTGATCCGTACTGGCGTCAGGCGATGGACGTGTATGACCATCCGCTGATGATCCACACTCCGTCGCGGCAATTGCTGGCGGACAATGCCCGCCGCACCAAGGCACCCGAATGGGCGTTCGTGGATGACGATTCCGCGCGCGAAGCAAGGAAGCTCACACAGCGTGGGGTCAAGGTTTCGATCGGCGCGCATGGCCAGCAGGCGGGGATCGGCGCGCACTGGGAAATCTGGAGCTTTGCGCGGGGCGGGATGACCCCTGTCGAAGCGTTGAAGACCGCCACCATATCGCCCGCGCAATCGCTGGGCATGGCCAAGGATATCGGCAGCCTTGAGGTCGGAAAGCTGGCCGATCTGCTGATCCTGACCGCCGATCCCACCGCCAACATTCGCGACACCGACAAGATCGAGAGCGTGATGCTGGGCGGGCGCCTGTATGATGCCAAAACGCTGAACGAGGTGTCGACAGGCGATGCGCGCCGACGCCCCTATTGGTGGGAGGCTGGCCAGTCGGGCGAGGCGGGCGGATCGCAGGCTGCCAGCAACACGGCGAGCGCGCATTCGGACGGTGATACAGGCTCGCAGTAATTGCCGAGCCGCAGGCTTTAGCCAAGCGCATCGCGCTCCATCAGCGCGCGCAGGTCCACAAGGGCCTTTGCGCGCAGCTGATGGACGCGCGGGACGCTGACTTCCAGCACGCCTGCGATTTCGGTGAGGTTTAATTCCTCGACATAGAACAATTGCAGCACCAGCATCGCGCGCTGGGGCAATTGCTGCATGGCTGCGATCAGCCGCTCGCGATCCTCCAAATCGGAAAGAACCTGAAAAGGATCGGGATCGTCGGCGGCAAAGGCCGTGCTGGTCTCGTCATATTCGTCCGCGATGGAGGTAACGGTGATCGCGCTGCTTTCAATCTCCAGCAGCTCGGCATCGTCAATCCCCATAGCCTCGGCGATCTGTGCGCGGGTCGGCTCGCCCCCGCTCTGGCTGCGCAATTTGTCCAGCGTCCGGTCATAGATGGATCGCCGTTTGCGGGCGGTGCGGGTATCGTTCAGCATCCGCCGGATCTGATCGAGCATCGCGCCGCGCACGCGGATTTTGGCGTAGGCAGCAAAGCCGTCCTCGGTCGGGCCGGTGTGTTTCTGCGCGCATTCGGTAAGGGCAAGGATGCCGCACTGGATCAGATCCTCGATCTCCAGTCCTTCCTGCCCGCTGCCATTGCCGTGGCCATAGATATGCCATGCCGAACGGCGCACCAGCGGGAGAAAGCGGCGCACGCGATCCTCCACCACCTCTCGCGAGGCCGCGCCATAGCCACTGGCCGATGCGAATGCGCGTTGATCGTGTTTCATGCGGCCAGCGCCGGAATATCGTCAGCAACGCCGCCACCGCCACCGATCAGGCCAACCACCTCGACCGACTGGGTCGCGGGCAATTCATTGATCGAAAGCACCGCGCAGCGGCTGGCGCGTTGTTTCAACAGGCGAGCCAGCGCGCGGCGGGCGGGCGGCTGCACGATCAGCGCAATCGCGGTATCGACCTCGGCGATGAGGGCGTTCACCCGCTCGACGATCATTGCGCCGCAGTCCGGTTCGATGAGTGGCTGGCCGGTCGCCGGATCGCTCATCCCTCCAAGGATCGCGGATTCCAGCCCGGCATCCAGCGTCACGACTTTCAGCGTATCGCCCGGCGCGCAGACCCGTGCCACCAGCCGCGCACCCAGATCGCTGCGCACCGCATCGATCAGCGTGTCGAATTCCTGCGACTTTTGCAGCGCCATTGCCAGACTGATGAACAGCGGATGGGGATGGGCAAGCCCGATGCCATCGGCAAGCAGCGCGCGGAAAATGCGCGTCAGCGCGGCCAGTGACAGCGGATCGGGATGGATTGCCTCCACCAGACTGGGTGCACTATCCTTGAGCGCGTCGAGCAATTCACGCACTTCTTCTGGCCCGAGCAGTTCGTGCGCCTGTGCCAGCAACGCCTGATTGGCGTGGGTGGCGATGACGGTGCTGGGATCGACCGCCATGAACCCTTCTGCAATGGCGTGATCGCGCGCGGCAGGGTCTATCCAGATCGCCGGGCAATCGAAACTGGGATCGCGCGTGACCTCTCCCGTAAGGCCAAGGTCGCGCCACGGCGATGCGCTGCGCACGTCGCCGGTGTCGATAGCCAGCAGCTTTCCCGGACGCACCGATCCTCTGGCAATCGCCACGCCGCCCATCGTCACGGAGTAATCCTGCGCGCCCGCTTCCAGCGAATCGCGGATGCGAAACTGCGGCAGAACAAAGCCCAGCTCGCGGCTCAATTGCTTGCGAATGCCGGTGATCCGGGTCAGCAACGGCGCGCCCGCATCCTTGTCCACCAGATTGATGAGCGAATAGCCCAGCTCGATCGTCACCAGCGTCTGATCGCAAACATCGGCCAGATCGATCCGGTCGGGTGATACGTCTTCGGGCGCAATCGGCTTCCGGTTCTGGCGGGCGCAGCGCGCGTTTGCGCACATTCCACCATATGCCTCCAGCAATCGCGGAGGCCGGCAGGAAGATCATCTGCGGCATTGCGGGCACCATGCCGATGGTGAACAGGATCACCGCGACCGGTGCCCAGGTGCGCGTATCGGCGAATTGACCCCCGATCTGCCCGGCAAGGTCGCGCTTGTCGGAAACGCGCGTGACGATGGCGGCGGCGGCAATCGACAGCAACAGCGCAGGCACCTGCGCGACCAGAGCATCGCCCACGGCCAGTGTGATGTATTGCGCGCCTGCTTCCGATGCGCTCATCCCGTGGCTGATCATGCCCAGCGCCAGCCCTGCAACGACATTTACCGCCAGGATCAGCAGGGCGGCGATCGCATCGCCCTTCACGAATTTTGACGCACCATCCATCGAGCCATAGAAATCCGCCTCGATCGTGACCTGGCTGCGGCGTTCGCGCGCTTCTGTCGCGGTGATCAGTCCGGCGGCGATATCGGCGTCGATCGCCATCTGCTTGCCCGGCAACGCATCTAGCACGAACCGCGCGGAAACCTCGGATACGCGGCCCGCGCCCTTGGTAATCACGATCATGTTGATGATCAGCAGGATGCAGAACACGAACAGGCCGACCGCAAAATTGCCACCGACCAGAAATTCGCCGAACGCCTCGATTATCTCACCCGCCGCAGCGCCGCCTTCATGCCCGCTGACGAGCACGACGCGGGTGGAGGCGACATTGAGAGCAAGCCGCAGCAACGTCGCAAACAGCAGGACGCTGGGGAAGGATGAGAAATCGAGCGGGGTGCGCACGTTCAGCGCCACCATCAGCACCGCCACCGAAATGGCGATATTGAGGACGAAAAACATATCCAGCATCAGCGTGGGGATCGGCAGCACCATCAGCGCAAACAGCGCAAAGATTCCGACTGGTAGGGCCATTGCGGCGGGCGCTGCACGCAGCTGATCGAGCAGCGTCTTGTTGGAAGCGGCGGTCATCTTATCATCCCCTTACAAACCGAGTGCGCGCAACTGCGCGTAGGCGCGGCGAACGTGCTGTGCGCCTTCGCGGCTGGAGCGTTCGCTTGCGCCCGTGGCGGCGATGCTGGACCCCAGCAGGCTGGACATGCTGCGCGGCGCGCGTGCGGCGGCGAGCGTCGGAAGCGCAGACGGGCGGCCAAGCGACAGGCCTGATGACTGGCCGAAGGAAGAACCGCCTCCCGAACCAGTGGGTGGTTGCGCAAAGCCTGCTCCACCCGCGATCCTAAAGGATGCCGCCTCCCCCTGACCGCCATTGGATGCGCGCGCCATCTTGGCTCCCAGAAAATCCATCACCCCGGCAAGCGATCGCGGACTGCCGTTCGGCTCATAGAACACCGCGCGATTGGCGGCAGCGGGGCGGCGGAACAGATCGGCGGCGCTTTGATCGGGGTCGTCCTGCATCGCCGACAGAAACCGCCCGGCACCGCCAGCGCCCAGGAAATGCGCCAGATACAGCTCGCTGTGATCGGGCTGGCGGCCCAATATCGGCATCAGATGCGCGCGGTTATCCTCCGCCAGACCCGCCGCCATGAACGACGCGATCTGAGGATCGTTTCTGAGTGCGAGGATCGCTTGCCGCTGTGCGGGATCGGCAACATGCGCGCTGCCCCCGCTGCCCATGCGGATATGGGCGGACACGTCGCCGAGGCCAAAGCGCGGCCCGTGCCGCTTCATCGCGCCAAGCCAGGTGCTTTCGATAAATTGGAACAGCCCGCTGGCGGTGGAGGTGCGCGCGCGGGCATCGGGGTCCATCGCGCTTTCGACCTGCGCCTGTGCGACCAGATAGTTGAAATCGACGCTGGTGGAACGTGCGGCGGTTGCAATCGCCTCCTCAATGCCCGTTCTGGTCCGCTGTGTCCCGGCTACCGGCGCGAGTGGCCGGGAGGCGCGGGGTGCGCGCGCGGGATCGGAAAATGTCGACGCGGGGTCGTTCAAGAGCTCTGCCTTTCCAGTCTCCCGGACCGCGCAATGCATCGTGATGATTGCGGCGGACCGGTGTGCTATCGGCAGATGTCAATGCAAAGGGTGTGCCAGACTGGCATGGGTGCGCAACGAGGCGTGCGCTTCAAGGGCTTATACGTAGCAGGCAGACCTCGGGAAATCAGCGGCGGCGCGCAGCGACCTGTGCAAATTGCCCCGCACCGTAGGCGGCGCGCGGTGCGCCGAGTGCCTCAAGACGGGCGGCAACATTCGCGGCCAGCAGATTGCGGACGCGGCGGTTTACTTCGTTAAGCTGGCGCGCGGTTTCTACCAGCGCGCGAGCCTTTTCATCGACCATTTCAGGCGTGAGCGGGGCGAGGGTGTCGCACAAGGCGTCCTTTTCCCGGCTTGCCTCGAACAATTCATCCGCATCGAGTGAGGCAAGCGCTTGCCGTTCGCGTTCCAGCACGGCAATCATTTGCCGCAGATTGCCGGTAATGCTGGTGACAGGGTGCGCCATCATTTCGGCTCCACGCCAAAGCTGACCCGCGCCGCGATGATTGCATCGGCGATTCGAGCGGGGACAAGGGGATAGGTTCCATCCTGCAAGGCCTTGCGAATCTGATCGACGCGATCGGTATCGACCGGGGCGCTGGCAACATCGATAGTCGCACCAATTTCCAGCGCAACGCCGGGGCGCGATGGGCCGTTTGTAGGCCGGGTATCGGCGCGAGCGGCATCGCGGCTGGCGCGCGGCTCAACCTGCGCCCGGTCGCTTTCGGAAAGCGCGCGCGGTGCGGAAATTCCCTGCAATTTGCTCAGTTCGAACGAGGGCATTGGACCTACTCCGGTGGACTATTGTTCAGCAGAACGGCGGGCGGGACGCAGGATTAAGGGCGAGGGGGAGTTTTTCCCGTACTGCGGTACGGCTGGCGGCTCTAATCCGCCGGGATCACCGCTAGGCCGGGGCGTTCGATGCGGGCGCGTACCGGCTCTGACTTGCGATTGGTACGGATGGAGATCCAGTCACCTTCGTGGCCGTTTTCCATTGCCTCGCCCGCTTGCTGTACCGAAAACCCGCGCCCGCGTACCACCACCGTGATGGGGTCGCCGCGTTTTATCAGCGGACCTGCCGATGCCTGCCCCGAGCTGGTGCTGTAGGGATCTGCTGCAGGTCGTGTGGCAACGAAGATGGCCCACGGCGCGCTGCCAGAGATGGTGACAGGGCATTCCACGCGCACGGCGGATCGGTTGGTACCATGCCATGCGGTCGCCAGCGGCAATGCGCATGACGCCAGTCGCAACCGGCGATCTGCTGGGGTGCGTGCGCCGCCGATCTCACCGGGCGCTGCGCCAGTAAAATTCATCACCGCGCTATCGATCTGGGCCGGGTCGGTAATGGCCAGCGCTGATGCCGGGCCTGAAGCCAACAGCGGTTGGTGCAGTGACATCAGCATCAATGCGACAATCGGCGCGGTAAACAGCGGCTTTCGGGCTGTGATGAGCCTTTGGTGAGATGCAGGGGGCATGGTCAGAGTTTCCTTGCTGAAGGTGAGGGCGAGGTATTCATGCCCTCATCACAGCAAATGGCGTGCCAAAGTGCCTCCATACGCGATTACCCGGTGGCTCTGCACAGCCGTTGCCTAACGCGCCCGACGTAAGGTGGCATCACAATCTGTCTGTACGTCGTCAGGATGATCGAATGTCGTTTCTATCCCGCAAACCGCCGCGCAGTTCCGGTTCGGCTATCGTTTGCGATCGCCCCGGTGCCAGCCAGTCTGATCAAGCGGACCTCACTGTTTCTCCGCGTGTGTTTGAGGCGCGGCGCGATTTGCTCGACCGTATCAGTGCCTTTGCAACCAAACATTCGCTGGAAGTAAACAGCGTCAATCTCGCGACGATCTGCGCTGCGTTGTCAGGCTCCAACGTGCAGCTGGCGCGCGCGTTTGCGGCCCGCGAGATCAGTGGCGATCCGATTGATCAGCGCTGGCTCGATACTCTGGTGCGGCTCGACCCGGAAACCAACGACCGCATGGTGGAGCTGGAAAAGCTGATGGACCAGCTGGAATATTCGCTGATCCGGTTTGCCCAGACTGCCAAGTCCGCTGCTGATGAGACGAGCGATCACCGCGGCGCCATCGACGCGCAGATCACGGCAATGAATGCAGACCGGGGCGGGGATGTTGATCGCGTTATCGGAATGTCGCGCACAATGCTGGAACGTATCGCGCAGATCGAAAGCGCGATGCAGCGCAGCCAGGCCGAAACCCTGTCTCTGCGCGAAAATCTTGCCAGAGCGCGCATGGAGGCAGATGTCGATCATCTGACCGGCCTGCCCAATCGCCGCGCGTTCGAGCGTCGGCTGGCCTCCGCCAACATCGAAGCGCGCGCCAAGGGCGAACCATTGTGCGTGGCGTTTTGCGATATCGACCACTTTAAATCGGTGAACGATACGCATGGCCACGATGCAGGCGACCGGGTGCTGTGCGCTGTGGCGGGCACGTTGAGCGATATCGCCAGCGACGATTGCTTTATCGCGCGCCACGGCGGTGAGGAATTTGTGCTGCTGTTTTATGGTCTGCATAAGATCGCCGCCTTGACGAAACTGGATGGCGTGCGCCGCGCGATGGCCGTCAAACAGTTGATGAACAGGGAAACCGGGCGACCATTCGGCAAGATCACGTTTTCCGGCGGGGTTGCCGAAGTCACTGAACAGGACGATCCGCGCAGCGCGCTTTCACGCGCCGATGCCGCGCTCTATCAGGCAAAACAGGCAGGTCGCAATCGCATCCTTGCGGTGTGACTGGCGCGAGGGTGGAGGTCCAAATCCCTTAATCGACAGGCTGATCGTAGGCCATGCTGGCATACAGATCGGTTGGCGAGGCCTCGCGAATAATCACCCGCGCCCGTATTCCTTTCGCAATCGCCATCTGTGACATTTTGCGAGCTTCGTTCCAGACTTTATCCGCTTCGCCGGGTGCGTGCTGCGCCACGATGGTCAGTCCAGCGCGCGGATCGCGCGGCTGAGCATCCAGCCATTGCTCCAGCGTCACCAGTCCAGGGCCTGCGCGATACAATGCCTGTGAAGGCTGGACCGCGAGTGCGCCGCTACCCTCGCCGGTTACGGAGGCTTCGGGTCTCGAAAGCGTTTCATTCTGCAGGGCGGCGGCGGTTATCAGGAAAAGGATAAGCGCCAGATCAGCAAGGATCAGGTGCCACGTCATAGGACCGCGAATGACACCGCGCATGTATCAGGCCGCGGGTTTGAGAGTGAAGCGGGTCTGGGGAAGCGCCGAGATAACCTCATGCGCGAGCCAGTCGATCAGTTTCTCGCGCAAGGTCTCAGCGCGCTCACCGCGCCGCACGATCGCTTCGGCCAGCGGCAGGCAAACCAGATGCGCGCCAAGCACACCATAAAGCGAGGAGAGCACTGCTGTCGCAATCGCCCCGAAAGTCGCAGCGCCTGCATCGCTGCCCGCCATCGGGGCGAGCTGGGTCATGGAAAACAGCGTTCCGACCAATCCGAAAGCGGGTGCGAGTTCGCCCGCCTGTTCGAATACTGCGGCGGTGCGCGTGCGCATGTTTGTGCGGTGCACACGGGCAGCGGAAAAGGCAGTTTGCATCGCGCCCGTCGATCCGCTGCGGATCAGCGTATCAAGTGCATCTGCCAACGCTGCATCGGGCGGGGTGGGCACATCTGCCCGCAGCACGCCGTGGCGACGCACCTCACTGACGGCCCGAGCCAAAACTGCGCGGTTGGCATCTGCATCAACGTTGGGTCGGACAAGGGCAAATGCCGCACGGATCGCCGCGACCGCATCGTGCCAGCCTGAACGTGCCAGCGTTGCCAGCGCGGTTCCGGCCAGCACAATCACAAGTGCGACGGGATCGAAGAAAGAGGAAGGATCAAGTGCCATGATCCCAAGGACGGATCGCGCGTGGCTGTTTTAAGCAGCTAATGCTGACAGGCATCGACGACAGGCAGCGTTTTGCCACGCCCCGGCAAAGGATTGCCACATGGCGGCCCTACACCGCCAAAATCAACGGTGACGCATCGCTGAACGCAGTTTGGCACGGCCCCTGCATAACTGATGGCAGGTTGATAATCACCTAGGAAGCAGACCCATGAGCGATACCCTTTTCGGAATTCACGGCGCCGCGCTGGAACTGCGATCAAAGCGGATGGGCGTGCTTGCGTCCAACATCGCGAACGCCGCAACGCCCGGTTTCAAGGCGCGCGACATTGATTTCAACGCCGCGCTCAACGCCCGGCTCGAGCGCGGGCGTGATGGCGGGATACCGGGCGCAGGCGAGGACAGCGTGGTCTATCGCGTCCCGACCATGCCCACCCTCGATGGCAACACGGTCGAACTGGGCCGCGAACAGATCGCGTTTGCGGAAAACGCGCTCGCCTACAGCGCAACGCTCAGTTTCGTGCAGGGCAAGGTCAACACCATCACCCGCGCGCTGACGGGAGAATAACGATGCCTGATGCACGCCCGATGACCCTGTTCAGCATGACCGAGCGCGCGATGTCCGCGCAGATGGTGCGGATGAATGCGGCCACGTCGAACCTTGCAAATGCAGGATCGGTCGCTGCTAGCGAGGCCGATGCCTATCGCCCGATTCGCGCGGTGTTCACCGCAGAACTTGACCGCGCGACCGGCCTTTCCGGAGTGCGCAGCGATGGGCTTGTGCGGTCCGATATGGCCGCGACCAAACGCCATGACCCGGGCCACCCGCTCGCCGATGCAGACGGCAACGTATGGGAAGCCCCCGTCGATGAAAGCGCCGAGATGGTCGAGATCATGGAGAGCGCGCGCCAGTATCAGAACATGGTGCAAGCGCTCCAGACGGCCAAGCAATTGATGCTCGAAACGCTGAGGAGCAAATGACCATGACTACCCCTATCGGTATCCCTGCAAGCAATGTCGAACAGACGCTGGACCGGCTCAATACCCCTTCGGTTCTGTCGCGCGAGGGTGGGCTCGGTTCGCTGGATCAGGCTGATTTTCTGCGGCTGCTGACCACTCAACTGGCCAATCAGGACCCGTTGGAACCGACCAATAACGAACAGATGCTGGCTCAACTGGCGCAGTTTTCCTCCCTCGATGCGACGGCCCGATCGGGCGATACGCTGAAGGAAATCTCGGCCAAGCTCGATGCGCTTACCGCGACGCAGGAAGCCGCCATTGCTGCGGCAGTCTCCGCTGCTGAGGCCGCAACGCGCGCCGCCGAAGCGGCAGAACGCGCCACGGCTCCCGCCTCCGGCTCGGCATCTCCATTGCTGGCGGCCTGAACCGATCGACCCAATTATCCCTGGTTAAACAAGCAAAGGATTGCCCATGTCTTTCTTCACTTCCCTGTCCGGTATGCGCAACGCTGAAACCGATCTTCGCGTCATCTCGCAAAACATCGCCAACGCCGAAAGCATCGGCTTCAAGAAAAGCAACGCGAACTTCTTCGATCTGGTCGCGAGTGGCTCTGGCTCGGACCCTCGACTTTCTCCCGGCATCGGCTCTGCCCTTGCCGGTATCACGCAGGATTTCGCACTTGGCACATTCGAACAGACCGGGCGTGGGCTGGATGTGGCGATCAACGGCGATGGCTTTCTGACGACCAGCAATCCGGTGTCCGGCGACATCAGTTTTACCCGCAACGGAAATTTGCGGGTTGTTGCAACCGGCCAATTGCAGGATTCTCGCGGCGATATCGTGCAGGGATTCACGGTGGATGCAACAGGTGCACCCACATCGACAACGCCTTCCAATATCGTTGTACCGACCACCAACGCCGGGGGCGCTACGCTGACCAATCTTACGATCGACCGGCGCGGCGTCGTCAGCGCGTCCTATGCGGACGGTTCGGTTGAACCGGTGGCGCAATTGTCGCTCGCGACGTTTGCCGCCAATGACGGGTTGCGCTCTGTCGGGCAGACCAAATGGGTGCCCACCGGCGATTCCGGCAATCCGCGCTATGGCAATCCGGGCATTGGCGCGTTCGGTTCGATCTTCAGCGGGGCGCTGGAACGTTCCAACGTCGACCTGGCAGAAGAAATGGTCTCGCTATTGACGGCGCAGCGCAATTTTCAGGCCAATGCCCGGGCAATCGATACGGCGACGCAGATTTCCCAGACCGTGCTGAACCTGCGTTCGTAAGGCGGGCTGAGAGATGGACCGCCTGATCTACACCGCGCTCACCAGCATGAACGCTGCGATGAACCGGCAGCGCGCTGTGGCGAACAATCTCGCCAACGCATCCACCCCCGGCTTTCGCGGGGAAGTCTTTGCCGTGACTGCGGCCACGCTGAAGGACGGCAGTATCGAGGCGCGTGCCATGGCACGGGGCAATGTGCGCGGGGCCGATATGGCGACCGGGCGCGTCACCACCACCGGACAGCCGCTGGATGTGGCGGTGCAGGGCAAGGCGCTCATCGCGTATCAAAACCCGGCCGGTGGAGAGCTGTATTCACGCCGCGGCGATCTGCGCGTGGGAGTATCGGGTGTGCTGGAAAATGGCGAAGGGCTGCCAGTCCTTGGCGCAGGCGGTGGGCCGATTACCGTGCCGCAGGGCTTTGCCATCGCGATCGCGGCGGACGGATCGGTGCTGGCCACCGACCCTGCCGCACCCGGAGTGCCCGCACAGCAGGTCGACCAGATCAAACTCGTCTCTGCCGAAGGATCGCGCCTGGTCAAAGGGATCGACAGCTTCCTCAAGGTGCCCGGAGCCAATGGCGAAAACGGCGTGCTGCCGCCCGATCCCACCGCGCGCGTCATCAGTGGCGCGCTGGAGGGATCGAACGTGGAAACCGCCAAAACGCTCGTCGACATGATCGACGCCCAGCGCGCCTTTGAACAGCGTGCGCGCATCATCAAGACCGCAGGCGAACTGGACGAAGCATCCAGCCGCCTGATGGGCATGAGCTAAAAGGACACTCAACAATGCCGAATTCCGCCCTACACGTCGCCCGCACCGGGCTGGAGGCGCAGGATGCGCGAATGCGCGTCATCGCCAACAACCTTGCCAATATCGGCACCACCGGCTTCAAGCGCGATCGCGCCGATTTCGCGACGCTCGCTTATCAGGAACAGCGCGTCGCGGGTCAGCAATCGACCAACCAGACTGCCTATGCGGTGGGCCTGAACCTTGGCACCGGCGTGCAGGTGACCGGCACCAGCCGGATCGAGACGCAAGGGACGCTGAGCCAGACCGGCAACACGTTCGATATCGCGCTGGATGGTCCGGGCTTTTTCCAGATCGAGCTGCCACCCGGCGGCCAGATTGCATTCACCCGCGCGGGCAACTTCACCTTGTCGCCGCAGGGCAACCTCATCACGGGGCAAGGCTTTGCCGTGACCCCGCCGATCCAGATCCCGCAAGGGTCGCAAAGCATCACGATCTCGCCCGATGGCACAGTCAGCGCGATCCAGCCGGGGCAGGCCGCGCCGGTGCAATTGGGGCAACTGCAGATTGCTCACTTCGTCAACCCGGCAGGGCTGCGCGCGATTGGCGACAACTTCCTGGTCGAAACAGCCGCCAGCGGTCCGGTTGAACTGGGCATCGCAGGACAATTCGGGCGCGGGCAGATCCGGCAGGGGATGCTCGAAGGATCGAACGTCAATGTGGTGGAGGAGCTGGTCGAAATGATCGAGGCCCAGCGCGCTTACGAAATCAATTCCAAAATGGTGAGCGCGGTGGACGAAATGCTGCGCAACGCCAACCAGACATTGTGAGGCGCACCGTGATTATAACTCGCTGCTTGATTGTTGCGCCGCTGATGCTGGCTCTTGCCGCTTGCATGGGCGGAGGCGAGCGTCCCCCCGGTTTTGCCGCGCCGCCGCCGCCCGGTCCGGTGCAGATCGCGGCCAATGCGCCCGTGCAATTGTCGGAACAGGTCGCCAATGCCTATTCCGCGCCGCAGGAAAGCGCTGGATCGATCTTTCAGACAAGCCAAGGCTATGCCGGTCTGGTGACCGGAACGCGCGCACGCCGGCTGGGCGACATGGTGACCATCGTGCTGACGGAAAATACTTCCACCAACAAGAGCACGACCGGCCAGACTGACCGTTCGGGCAGCTTTGGCATCACCCCGCCAACCTCCGGCCCATTCGGCTTTCTCAACCCCAACGCCCTTAATGCCGGGGCCGAAGGGTCGTTCAATGGAGGGGGAAATGCCGCCCAGCAAAGCCAGCTGAACGGACAGATCGCTGTGACCATCGCCGCGCTCTACCCCAACGGAACCGCCGAAGTCGTGGGAGAGAAGCTGATGAATCTGAGCCAGGGCGATGAGTGGGTGCAGTTCGCGGGCCGCGTGCGGCTGGTCGATATCGATGTCGAAAACCGGCTGCGATCATCGCAGGTCGCCAATGCGCGGATCATCTATTCAGGCAAGGGTGCGGTGCAGCAGGCAAGCAAGCCGGGCTGGCTCTCGCGTTTCTTCAACCTTGTCTCGCCGTTCTGATCGGGGACCAGACCAATGAAACTTTCTCGTATCTTTCCGCTCGTGCTCTCGCTGTTTGCCCTGCTTGCCCCGGTGGGCGCGTCGGCCGAGCGCATCCGTGACCTTGGTCAGTTCGAAGGGATGCGCGCCAACCAATTGACGGGATACGGCGTGGTCGTCGGCCTGCAAGGGACTGGCGATGATAACCTGCAATACGTGACCGAGGCAATGCGAGGCATTTCCGGGCGGCTGGGGCTGCAATTGCCCGCAGGTATCAACCCAAATCTGCGCAATGCTGCCGCTGTTATTATCACCGCTGAGCTTCCCGCCTTTGCCAAGCCCGGCCAGCGTATCGACATTACCGTGTCGACGCTGGGTCAGGCCCGCAGCCTTCGTGGCGGGGCTTTGATCCTTGCGCCGCTGTATGGGGCGGACGGACAGATCTATGCGATGGCACAGGGCAATGTCGCGGTTGGCGGGTTGGGCGTTTCGGGTCGCGACGGATCGCAACTGACGGTCAATGTCGCAACCGTTGGCCGGATCGCAGATGGCGCCAGCGTGGAGCGGGCAGTGGCGACCGGGTTCGACCGGCAATCAACCTTGCGTTTCAACCTGCACCAGGCCGATTTCCTTACCGCGTCGCGCGTTCGCGATGCGATCAACGCGCAATTTCCCGGCATTGCGCAGATTGCCGATGGGGTTAGCATTGAACTGACCCTGCCGTTTGGCAATGATGTGCGTTCCGCGCAGCTTGCCATGATCGAGATGCTGCCAGTCACCCCGGCGGCAGTCGCCGCGCGGGTGATCGTCAACAGTCGCACCGGCACCGTGGTCATCAATCAGTCGGTGCGTCTCAGCCCCGCAGCGATCAGCCACGGAAAGCTGGTAATCCGCATCGATGAAGCGCCGCGCGTGGTCCAGCCGGAACCGTTTGGCAGAGGGGTGACGGCGGTGGAGCAATCGAGTGAGATTTCGATCGAGGAACGTTCGGATCGCGTTGCCCTGATGCCGGGCGCGGCGAATCTTTCGGAAATCGTGGATGCGCTCAATCTGCTGGGTGTGGGGGCGGCGGACCTCGTCGTCATTCTTGAAAGCCTCAAGCAGGCTGGCGCTTTGCAGGCTGAAATGGTGGTCCTGTGATAAACGCACTGTCGCCCGTATCGCCTGTATCGGGGCCTGAAATGCCCGACCGCGAAACCTTGCGCCTGCGCGAAGCGGCGCAAGGGTTTGAAGCGATCATGATCCGCAAGATGCTGGAAAGCGGGCGTGCGTCCAGTTTCGCCGAAGATACGCCGCTGACTGGCGGGGGCATGAAACAGTTCACGCAGATGCGCGATGAACACTTCGCCGATATCGCGGCGAAAACCGGCGCCTTCGGGTTTGCACGGAGTATCGAGGATCAGCTTTCCCAACACCTTGCACAGGATAAGGGCTAGGTCATGCCAGGAGCCATCTTCCAGATCGCGCGCACAGGCGCAGCCGCCGCGCGGGCCAGTATCGAACTGACCGCGCAGAATATCGCCAACGCCGATAATCCCGATTATTCGCGCCGCACGCTCATAACGAGCGAGGTTGTGGGTCAGTTGCCGGGGACGCGCGGCACGCTGAGTGGTGTGCGGATCGATTCCATCAATCGCAACGACAGCGCGCTGATCCAGCAACAGGCCCGCTCCAGCGCAGGCGCACTGGCCCGCGCCGATGCTGAATTGTCGGCGCTTCGCGATACCGAACTGGCGCTTGAACAATCTGGTCTGTTCGAAGGGCTGGTCGAGTTCGAGGCCGCGTTGACCCAGCTTGAAAGCAACCCACTGGAGCCTGCGCTGCGCACCAACGCCCTGGAATCGGCGCGTCAGTTGGCAGCGACATTCCAGTTTGCCGACACGGTTTTGGAAACGGCGCGTGCGCAGGTGCGTGAAGCGGCCGGTTTCAGCATTGCCGATGCCAACCTGCAAACGCAGGAGCTGGCTCGGATCAACCTGAACCTTGTGAATGCGCAAGATGGCACGCCAGGAAAGGCTGCTCTGCTGGACGCACGCGATGCCGCACTGAGGAACCTGTCAAAGCAGGTCGGGATCGACACCACCTTCGCCGCGAACGGCGCTGTGGACGTGCGGATTGCCGGATCAGGCGGCACGGGCGCTGGTCCGTTGCTGGTGTCGGGTGTCACTGCCACCGCAATAACCGCGACCAACACCACTACCGGAACGCTGGAATTCGCGGTCGGCGCAGTCGCCGTTGCGCCTGCCAGTGGCGCTCTTGCGGGGCATGCCGCAGCGCTGGATGCACAGGTCGATTACAAAACGCAGCTCGATGCGATTGCGGCATCCACCATCGCGCGCGTCAACGCGGCGCAGGCCAGTGGAGCCGCGGCGGATGGATCGGCGGGCCAACCGCTGTTCATTGGCAGCAATGCAGGCGATATCGCGCTGGTGCTGACAAATGCGGGTCAGCTGGCCACCGCGCCTGCCGGTTCGCCCGCAGGCAGCACCAACACCACCAATCTTGCCAATCTCGTTGCCTCTTTGGGCGCGGCAGGCGGGCCAATTGCGGGGACCGATCAATTACTGCTCAGCCTGTCGAGCCGGATAGCATCGCAAGCGATCACGCGGTCCGGATTGGCGGTGATAGCCGGGAATGCTCAGGCCACGCTGATATCGCAAACCGGCGTCGATCTGGACACAGAAGCGGCCAATCTCATCCGTCTGCAACAGGCATTCGAGGCCAATGGCCGCGTACTGCAGGTTGCTGCCGATATCTTCGATACGCTGCTGGCGCTGCGTTGAGCGACCCGCCGAGGAAAGGATGATCCGATGAATTTTGTCAGCAATGCAACCAGTGCGTTCTACGATCGATCGCTTGAACAGATGGGTACCCTGCGCGGTTCGCTGGAGCGGATCCAGACGCAGATATCGACCGGAGTGCGTATTTCTCGCGGGTCCGAGGACCCCGCCGCTGCATCGCGGCTTCGCACACTGGCCCGGACCGAGCGTCTGTCAGAAGCGCAAGCTGATAACGCGGGCAAGCTGGCGAGCGACCTGACCGAGGCCGGTAACGAAGTGCTGGGACTGGCGAACCTGTTGGCCCGTGCGCGCGAACTGGCGATTGCGGCGGGCAACGATCCGACCGGAGCCAATGGCCGCGCCGCTATCGCCGAGGAACTCGCGCAGTTGGAACTGGAGCTGTTTGACCGTGCTAATGCGCAGACGTTGACCGGAGAGCCATTGTTCGCCGGGACCGCGGCCGGCCCCGCCTTCATCCGCGCCGCCGATGGTTCTGTCACCTACAATGGCAATGGCGATATTGCGAGCGTGCCTGTCGCCCCCGGCACCGAGTTGGAACGTGGGCTGACCGGCGCACAGATATTCGAATTCGATCTGGGCGGTTCGCCTTCAAGCGCCTTTGCCGTGCTGGCCGGTCTGACAGCCGCGCTCAAAGGAGGTGTCGCCGATCCTGCCGCCGCCGCGCGCGCTGCGATCGAGGGGCTGGATACGGCCATCGACACCGCCACCCGCAGCCAGACCGTACTGGGTACACGGCTGGCTTGGGTCGAGGTTATACAGGACAATCAGAATCAGCGCGCGCTGAGCGTGGCGGAGAACAAATCCGCCATCGGTGACACCGATCTGGGCGAGGCAATTGCTCGCCTGCAGCAGACCCTGACTGCGCTGGAGGCCAGCCAGGCCAGTTTTGCCCGCGTCAGCAACCTCACCTTGTTCAACGTCATCTGACGCTGACGGTAACACCGGAGTTTACGCGCTATGTTTGCCGCCATCGGCATCGTTGTCCTGATCGTCATGGTGTTTGGCGGTTTCATGCTGGCAGGCGGCGCCATGGGGCCGATCCTGGCCGCACTTCCGCTTGAATTCATGATTATCGGCGGCGCTGCGCTGGGCGCGACCATCATCGGCAATTCGATGCATGAGATAAAGCTGCTGGGCGGCGGTCTCGCCAAGGTGTTCAAGGGTCCGAAGTTCACCGATGCCGATCACATCGATGCCATAGCCCTCACCAGCAAACTGATGAAACTGCTGCGATCAGAAGGCGCGGTTGCACTGGAAAGCCATGTGACCGAACCGGCCACGTCCGCGATTTTCAGCGAATATCCGCGGTTGCAGGCAGATCCGGTGGTGATGAACCTGATCTGTGATCCGTTGACGCTGATGGTGGTGTCTTCGGGCACGCTGGATACCCATGCGGTCGAGGAGGTAATCGACAACGCGATCAAGACCCAGTTGCATGAATTGCAGGAGCCCGAACATGCGATCCAGGGTCTCGCCGACGGCTTGCCCGCGCTCGGCATCGTCGCCGCCGTTCTGGGTATTATCAAGACGATGGGTTCAATAGACAAGCCGCCAGAGGTGCTGGGCAAGATGATCGGCAGCGCGCTGGTGGGAACGTTTCTTGGCGTGTTGCTGGCCTATGGCTTTGCCGGGCCGCTGGCAAACCGCCTGAAACAGATAAACGCGCACGACAGCCAGATATTCCATTCGATTAAACAGGTGATCATCGCCAGCCTGCACGGCTATCCGCAGCCGATGGTGCTGGAGGCAGCGCGATCCGGCCTGCCCCCTGCGCACAGGCCCAAGCTAACCGATCTGCTTGATAAAATGCGGGGCCGATAGGCGATGGCCGACAATCCCGCCGCAACCTTGCCTGCGCCTATCCTGGCGCCGATCATCGTCAAGAAGGTTACCATCGAAGCTGCTGGCCATCATGGCGGCGCATGGAAGGTGGCCTATGCCGATTTCGTGACTGCAATGATGGCGTTTTTTCTGCTGTTGTGGCTGCTTGGCGCGACCGAGGAAAACCAGCGCAAGGGGATCGCGGATTACTTCGCGCCGACCCTGGTCAAGATGCGTCAGGAGGGCGCCGGGTCGGACGGTTTGCTGGGTGGGAATTCGATCACCGATGTCGACAAATATCCCAATTCTCAGGGGCAAACCGGTACGCTTTCCATCACCGTGCCGCGCGGCGCGAAGGGTGGCCCGATGGAAGGCGGCAAGGGCGACGAACAGATCAGGCAGAAGATGAGCGAACTGCGCGCCAAGATCGACGAGAAACTGAGCAAAAATCCCAATCTTGCCAAGCTGGCGCGGCAGGTGCGCGTCATGCGTTCACCCGAAGGCATCCGCATCGATCTGATGGACGATGCCGATTTTTCCATGTTCGCGCTGGGCACCACCGTGCTGACCTCCGAAGCGCGCCAATTGCTCGATGTGATGGGCGAAACGCTAAGCGATGGGCCAAATCCCCTGATCCTGCGCGGGCATACAAATTCCCTGCCGTGGCGATCGGGCATCGTGGCGAACAACTGGTCGCTGTCGGCGGGGCGGGCCGAGGCGACACGCCAAGCGCTGATTCTGAATGGTATCACCGCCGATCGCTTTTCCCGGATCGAAGGGGTGGCCGATCGTGAACCGCTGATTGCGGATGATCCCGCCGATCCGCGCAATCGGCGCATATCGCTTCTGTTGCTGGAGGGCAGCGGGCGGACGCGGTCACGATTAACACCTGCGAAAGCGTCGCAGGGACCGGCGAAATCTGGTCGTATTGCCCTCAAAAGCCCGCCAAAGCCCTGATATGCGGACAATTACTCAGGGTTATTCCTGATCCAGCTGGTTTGCGGAGGGTAACCATGAAGGCTTAGCCATCGGCGGTGTTCACGAACACCTGAAACCGATTGGACCTGCCGATGCCCGCTACGATCCTTCCGCATGAACTGCCTACCGCGCTCGACCATGCGCCTGCCGGGATGCGCGTTCTTTCGCTGGATTGCTTTGACACGTTGTTATGGCGCGATTGCCATGCACCAAGCGATGTTTTCGCCGACCTGCCGGGTTTGACCGTGGGCCAGCGCGCCTTGGGAGAGGCGAACGCGCGCAAGGCGATGCGAACACTGAAGAACCGCAGTGAGGTAACGCTGGATGATATCTATACGCAGGTCATGCCGCTTGCCGATGCCGCCGCACGCGATGCGGCGATTGCGGCTGAGCTGGAGGCGGAGGCACGCGCCTGCTTCGCCTTTGCCCCGACGGTGCAACTTATGCAGGCGGCAAAGGCGCGCGGCATAACGGTTATCATCGTTTCCGACACATATCTGAACGCGGCTCAATTGCGCGCCCTGATTGAAAACGCCGCCGGTCCCGAGGTCGCCGGACTGATCGACAAGGTGTTCGCATCCAGCGATGCAGGAATTTCCAAGGGTGAGGGGTTGCTTGGCAAGGCCATTGCCGCGATGAAATACCGCGCGCACGAAGTGCTGCATATCGGTGATAACCGCCGCGCCGATTACGAAAGCGCCCGCGCGCTGGGCATTCCGGCGCTGCATCTTGAACAGTTTGAGGAAGCCACCCGCCAACGTTTGCGGTTTGAACGCAGCTGTCATCAGATGGACGCGCATGAGCTGGGCGGCCCCGCTGCGCGGATTATTGGTCTGCAACCCCATCGCGCGCTGCTGGCCTACGGCGAGCCGCAAATCGCCAGCGCGGGTGAGGCGCTGGGTTACAGCGTTCTGGGCCCGGTATTCCATGCCTATGACCAGTGGTTACGAGCTGAGGCGGAAGCACTTGAAAACGCGCGAGGGGGCCAGGTGCACTGGCTGTTCATGCTGCGCGACGGGCATCTGCCCGATTGCGTTCATGGTACGGGTAAGCGTGCGGACAGCACGGGCCGCGTGGAGATCAGCCGTTATGTCGCGACCGCTGCATCGTTGTCATCCAGCGAAGCATATCACCGCCACCTCGCGATCGAATTCGGGCTCAACCCGGCGACGTTAGCGCGGCAGATGCTGCTGAATGAAGATGAGATTGCGCAAATTGTCGGTGACCCGAAAACCGATCGCGACATGGCCGAGGCAAGCCGCCGACTGTTGAAGGAATTGCGCACCGGCAAACGTGAAAAACTCACCGCCCGGCGCGCGCGGGACATGGCGGAACGGCTTGTCGCGCATGTGCGCGCGGCAGTCGATCCGCAGCCGGGCGACACGCTGATGCTGATCGACCTTGGCTATAACGGTTCGGCACAGAACGGAATGGATGCGCTGTTGCGTGACGCTTTCGGCGTGCATGTGGCGGGCCGGTATCTGCTATGCCGAGAGCGTGCAGCGACCGGACTGGACAAGCGCGGTCTGATTGACATGCGCCATTTCGATCCCGGTCTCATCGAGGCGATGTGCGGCACTGTGGCCGTCATAGAGCAGCTCGCGACCTGCGATACCGGATCGGTGATCGGATATCGGGCCGATGGAGCGCCCATCCGCACCAACAACACCGTCAAGGGCGGACAGAGTGCAATGCGCGATGCCGTGCAGGCAGGGGCAATGCGCTTCGCCTGTGCAGCGCAGCAGCCCCCGGTAATCCGCACCGTCGATGCAAGCCCAGCGCGCAGCTGGAGAGAATGCGCAGCGCAGGTGCTGACCCGGTTCATGTTCTTGCCCGCCCCCCATGAACTCGCGGTGCTGAAAAGCTTCGAACATGACGTAAATCTGGGCAGCACGCGAATGGTCGCGCTGTTCGATTCTGATGATGCCGCCGCGCAGATGAAGCGACGCGGGCTGTTTTACACAAAGGGATCGTCGCGCATGTTCCTGCCTGCCGATCTCGCGACGGAAGATATGAATACGCGCCTCTCGCTGCTTGTGCAGCAACGCTTCGGCATCGCCATGACCTATGACGATTGTTCGCCCCGAACGCTGGAAATACCGGCATTCCACATCGATGCTGCGGCCAACGCCGCGACCACCATCGCCGCGCGGCCTACGCATGACGGGTACTACGTGGCGCGGATCCCGCTAGGGCCCAAAGGCGGTGGTGTCGCGCTCCAGATCGGTGCCGTGTGCGAGTGGGTTGAGATCGACAGCGTCACCCGTTCATCCATCGCATCGCTGAAAGGCACGTTTCAGGATCACGCAGCACAGCCATGCAGAACTGTGCGGTATGATGACATGGAGGAACGCGCGCCCGGCATCTTCGAATGCTGCACCCAAACCGCGCTGATGCTGATCGTAGCTGATCCCACAGCGGATCGGCCCACCGGTCCGCACATGATCGAAATCGTTTTCCGTCCAATCAGATACAGGGCGGGCAAGGATGCCCGCACCCGTTCCACGCCGCAATTGGCCAACCCCCGCACAGAGGCAGCAGCATGAGCAACCTTCTCATTCATTCGATGGCCGAGTTTTCCAGCTTGATACTGCCAGCGCTGCAAACCGCAGGGGTCCGCAATGTGACGGAAATCGGCAGCGAATTTGGCGGCATGTCGCGAACGCTCGCCGATCATTGCGAAAGCGCGGGCGGCACACTCACCTGCATCGATCCCGAACCGGCAGCGGGATTTGCGGATTGGGCGACCGATCTGGCGCATGTCGATCATCGGCCCCTGCCCAGTCTCGATGCCCTGTCCGATTGCTCAGCAGCTGATGCGTGGTTCGTCGATGGTGATCACAATTACTATACAGTTCTGAACGAGCTGACGCAGATTGATGCAATTCAGCGGGCTGCGGAAAAGCCATTGCTTGCGTTTCTGCACGATGTGTCTTGGCCGTGCGCGCGGCGTGATTTCTATTACTCGCCCGATCGCGTCCCGGAGGATTGGCGGCTTGATCATTCCTATGATGCCGGGGTGACGCTGGATACCACCAATGTCGCGATGGACCGGGGCTTTCGCGGGATGGGGCAATTTGCCATCGCGTTGCGGTTCGGGGGCGAACACAACGGCGTGCTGACCGCGGTGGAAGACTTCATCGCGCAGGCCGACACACAGGATCGCCCGCTGTATTATGTGCATGTGCCTGCGGTATTCGGCCTTGGCGTTTTGTTCGATGCGCAGGCCGCATGGTCACAGGCGCTGGCGCAATTCCTGCTGCCATTTCACCTCAACCCGCTGATTGCGAAGCTGGAGGAAAATCGGCTGCGCAATTATCTGGAGGTGATCGATTTGCAGGATCGGTTGGCGTAGATTGCACCCACTTTTTTGTCGCAGCTTCACGAACAATTGTCACCTGATGGCATGCCCAACAAAAACACAAAAACCCGGAAGCCTTTCGGCTCCGGGTTTCCGATCCGCCCCAGCGGGAGCGTGTAAGTGTCGTTACTCCATCAACGCAGTAGCGACAGCACGTTTTGTTGCGACTGGTTGGCCTGGGCCAGCATCGCGGTGGACGCTTGGCCAAGGATCTGGGCCTTGGCGAGAGCGGTCGATTCCGCCGAGAAATCCGTGTCCTCGATCCGCGAACGCGCGTCGGTCAGGTTGGCCGATGTCGTCGTCAGGTTGTTGATCGCGGACTTCGAGCCGGTTCTGACCGGCACCCAGCGATGATCGCGCAGTGTTCACCGATTGCAGCGCATTGTCGACATTGCCCACTGCCGCTGCCGCATCGGTCACACTGGCGACGCTCAGAGCGGTGGCGGTGATTGCCGTTCCATCGATGCCGGTGCTGGTCAGGTCAACCGAACGCCCTGCATCGATCTGGATGGAAACGGTCACATCGGTGCCACTGGTGGTGCTGAACAATGCCACTCCGTTGAACTGCGTGTTCGACAGGATGTCATCAATCTGAGCGGCGAGCTCGGTCACTTCGGTGTTGAGAAAGCCGCGATCGGTATCGTCGAGCGTGCCGTTCTGCGACTGGATTGCCAGTTCGCGAACACGCTGCAGCATGTTGGTCACCTCGTCCAACGCACCTTCGGCGGTCTGGGCAAGGGCGATGCCGTCATTGGCGTTGCGGATGCCCTGATTGAGGGCGCGGATGTCGCTGGTAAAGCCGGTGGCGATGGACAGGCCAGCAGCGTCATCGGCAGCGCTATTGAGGCGGCGGCCGGTCGACAGTCGCTCCATGGCATCGCCGAGCATCTTGTTGGCCTGCATGCCGGAATTCTGGGCGCGCAGTGCGGAAATGTTGGTGTTGATTACGGACATTTGGTCTTACTCCCGTGGGGTGGGGGCTGATCCCCGTGATGGTCGATAAAGCTGCGAGGGTGTCCACCGCTGCTGAGACTAAGAGCGACCGATAATCCGGATGTTTAAGTAAAAAAATTTGGCGCCCCACGAACCTGTCCCAACATTGTCCTGTCCTGCTTATTAATAGGCGCGCGGGTCCGGGCGCTGCGATTTTCGCAAGTATGCCAAACACTACGCACTACCCCGCCTAAGGGATCGTACGGGGGCTTAAATTTGCGACATGTTGCACGTCCGGGCGGCAAAAACTGGCCACACCGGCGGCAAGAACCTTTTGGCTTCAGCGCTGGTGATCCGTCACTCTTCCAGAGCAACGACAAGGTTTGAAACGTCCCATGCCAGCCAAAAATTCCTCGCCGCCCGCGCTTTCTCGCAATGACCACAATGGTACAGGGCAAATGCAGAATGCGGCGGGCCGGGATGTCTTTGAACGCCATTGCGCGCTGCTGGACCCCGTCCTGCCGCTGCTGGGCACGCAGTGGCAGCGCGCGCGCCTTTCCATCGGAGAGCAGGGGGAGTTTGCCAACCCGCCCGGATGTCGCCCCGAAGAGCGGCTGGAGCTGGATCTGCGACATGGAGAGGCGGCGTCTATCCGGATGCTGGGCCAGGCTCGCATCGCCCTGACCTACAGTGCCGCCACGCTGGAACCGGCCCGCGCCGCCCTGTCGGCGCTCGCGGCCCACGCCGGTGCATCGAAGACCGGCTGGCCGATTGCGCGCGACGAACGCAGTCTTGCGCTTTTGACGCTGGCCGAAAGAATTGCGGGAGCCGAAATCCCGGTCCTGCTCGAAGGGCCAACTGGCACCGGCAAGGAAGTGCTGGCACGCTTTATTCATCGCCGCTCCGCACGGTCACAAGGGCCGTTTGTCGCCGTCAATTGCGCGGCCATGCCCGAAACCATGCTGGAAGGGCTGTTGTTTGGTCATCGCAAGGGCGCGTTCACAGGCGCCGGAGAAACCCGCGAAGGGCTGTTCCGCGCTGCGCATGGCGGCACCTTGCTGCTTGATGAGATCGGAGAATTGCCGCTGCCGCTTCAGGCGAAACTGTTGCGCGCCTTGCAGGAAGGCGAGGTTTTGCCGTTGGGTGCGACGACCCCGGTAGAAGTCGATGTGCGAGTGATCGCCTGCACCAATCGCACACTCGCTGCCGAGGTTGAGGCAGGACGATTCCGTGAAGACTTGCTTTATCGCCTCAACGTCTTCCCCCTTGAAATTTCCGCGCTGCGCGACCGGCCCGGCGACATCGCCCCGCTCGCATTTGGAATGTTGCTGCGCCATTCGTGCCGTCCTGCACTGGGTGAGGGTGGCTCGCGTGCGGGTCCGGGATGGCTTTCGGGTCAGGCGCTGGCGTTGCTGGAAACCCATGCGTGGCCCGGCAATGTGCGCGAGCTGGAAAATGTCATCCGCCGCGCAATCCTGCTGGCGGGTGAAGAGCCGCGGATCGGCTCCGAGCACATCGTGTTCGATCAGCCGGTGCGCGCCATCGTGACGCAGCCCCCAGCTGCGCAAGACAAGGTACCGCAGGGCCCCACCGCCTCGCTTTCCGATATAGCTTTCCATTCAGAGGCGCGGGCGATCCTGTGCGCGCTCGATACCCACGGCGGGCATCGTTCCCGTACAGCCACCGCGCTGGGTATATCCGAGCGCACGCTGCGATATCGCCTCGCCTCGATGCGCGAATCCGGTCTTATTTCTGAAAGCCGTATCGCCGCAGGAGCAATCGGGTGAGCGGCGTTACTGAAGTCCTTGCGCTGCGCCGCGACCTGCTTTCGCGTAGTCAGGCGCTGCGCGATGTGCGCGCTGCGAGCGAAAGCAATCCGTTGGGCATGCCAGGGGTCAGCGATGGCCCCGGCACACCTTCTGTCGACTTTGCGCAGACATTGAACGGTGCCCTGCAAAAAGTCAGCGCGGTGCAGCACCGATCGTCAGATATGCAGGCCGGGTACGAGCGCGGCGAAGTGACAGATATCGCCCAGGTGATGCTGGCGCGGCAAGAAGCGGGCGTCGCGTTCGAGGCGACCTTGCAGGTGCGCAACAAACTGTTGAGCGCCTATCAGGAAATCATGCGGATGGGGGCATAACCGGTGGTTGATACAACTCTTCCCGTGCCCGCCGAACCGACACTGATCCGGACCGACCCTGTGGGCACATCCGACTGGCGCGCCCGAATAAGTGGCCTTGCAGCCGACCCAGCCTTGCGCCGCGCGATGCCCGCCATCACGGGTGTTGGCGCGGTGGCGATTGTTGCAATGCTGTATCTGGCCATCGCCGGAGATCCGCAGCGCCTGCTGTATTCCAGCCTTTCCGATGGTGAGCGCGCCGAAGTGGTGGAAGCGTTGGAGACGGGCGGTATCGGCTATTCGATCGACAACGCAACCGGTGCGATCACCGTAGCGGAAGGCGACGTCTATCGTGCGCGGATGCTGGTTGCGAGCGATGCAGGCCTGGCAGCACCGCAGGGTGCGAGCGAAATGCTCGATGCGATCCCTTTGGGGTCAAGTCGCACGCTTGAAGGCGAACGGATGCGATTGGCACGCGAGCGCGAACTGATGTTGACGATCCGTGAAATCGACGGGATCGAAGCGGTGCGCGTTCACTTGGCGACACCTGAACGATCTGTGTTTGTGAGAGACAGCAATCCCCCTACCGCATCGGTCATGGTGCGGCTGGTCAGCGGTCGATCGTTAAGTCAGTCGCAGGTCGAGGCGATCGTGAACCTTGTCTCCGGCTCGGTCCCCGGAATGACGGCGGATACGGTGCGCGTGGTCGATCAGAACGGCCAGCTGCTAAGCTCTGCACGCGATGCCGACATGGATGGGCTGGTCATGCAGCGCGAATTTGAATCCAAACTGCAAAGCCAGCTTGAATCGCTGCTTACCCCGTTGCTGGGAGAGGGCAATTTTTCGAGCCAGGTTCAGGCCGAACTTGATCATAGCGAGGTCACGAGCGCGCGCGAAACCTATGACAAGGATGGCGCGGTGCGGTCCGAAAGCGACCGCAGCGCGACGCGCATGGCAGGCAGCACTGTGGGCGGTGTGCCCGGTGTCACCGCCAATACCCCTCCACCCGATGCAACGCTGGTCGATGGTCCGCCCACGCCCGGCGAAGAGGGTGCGCAGGGCGCGGATCCGGCGACCCCCGGCGACACGGAGACGGCGGTCCAGCGCAATTTCGAGCTTGATCGCGAAGTCGCCGTTACCGCAACGCGCGCTGGGGGGCTGACCAAACTATCGGTCGCAGTTGCCGTCAGCCAGGAAGCAATGGTCGCCGCCGCTCCGCTTACGCCGCAGCAATTGCAGGCCTTGGTAAGCGCGGCTGTGGGCGCAGATAATGCGCGCGGCGACAAGGTGGAAGTGGTGGTCAGCGCGTTTGGCACCGCCGAGATTGCCGAGCCTGCTTTTTATGAGCAATCTTGGTTTGCCCAGGTGCTGCGTTATGGAACCGCATTGATCGCGGTGCTGATGGTGCTGATGCTGGCAGTACGCCCGCTGATTGCGCGCTCCCGCAAGGATGCCAAGTCGGGCGGAAGTAATGCCGCTACCGATGAAACCTCCGCTGCGGGCCTGAGCAGTGCGACGATGGATGCAAGCGCTGCGGCGGACGTGTCAGTCGATCTTTCCGGACAGGTCACACTTGCCCGGACACTCGCGACGCAGCAGCCCGACCGCGCGCTCGAGGCGTTGCAGCGGATGCTTGAGCCGCCTGCGCCCGATGCGGCAAAGGCTGCGATCTGATGGCCGAAACTGTAATTGCCGAACCCATTGCCGCCGCCGCATCCGCGCAATCATTACCGCAGCCACTTATGAGCAGGGTTGAACGTGCGGCTGTGTTTCTGTCGCTGCTCAGCGATGAGGAGGCGGCGATGCTGATAGGCCGGATGGAACCGGGCGAGCTTGAAAAACTCGGCGCGGCGATGTGCCGGCTCGGCGATATCGAGCCGCCTCACATCGCGGAGGCACTGGGTGATTTCGTCGCCGAGGCCGAACGCAACATCATGCCGGCGCGCGACCGTCCATCGCGGGTGCGCGCGCTCATGGAACGTTCTTTGGGTGAAACAAAGGCCGCCAGCATGATGTTGCGGATCGACCCCGAAGCCCGACCTCGCAGCATCGAAATGGCGCGCTGGCTCGCGCCGTCGGTGGTGTTCAAGCTGATAGAGGAGGAGCATCCGCAAGTGATCGCGGCGTTGCTGCTTTTGCTGGAGCCGGAACCCGCCGCCGAAGTGCTGTCCGCGCTGCCTGAACGCGCGCAATCGCAGGTGGTTGCGCGAGTAGCCAAAATGGGCGCGGTTTCAGCGCAGGCGATCGAAATGATCGACAATTTGCTGTCCCAGCGCATCGGCGCGACCTTTGGTGCAAGTGTACTGATGCTGGGCGGCCCGCGCGATGCGGCCAACCTCATCAATTTGGCCCAGGGCGATCTTCGCAACACCGTGTTGCCCGCCATCGCGCAAGTCGATGGTCCGCTGGCGGAAGCTATTGCAGATGAGTTGTTCACCTTCGAGATGCTGCTGGAACTGGACCCGCAAAGCATGGGTCGCCTGCTGCGCGATGTCGACAACGAGGCGCTTATCGACGCGCTGAAAGGGTTGCCGGATGCGCAGCGCGCACCGTTCTTTGCCGCCATGTCGAGCCGCGCTGCCGATGGCATCCGGGACGAGATCGAAATGCGTGGCCGCCTCGCCAAAAGCGACGTGGCGGCGGCGCAGCGCAAACTTGTCGAAGTTGCCAAGGAGCTGTCCGAACAAGGCGAGATCGTGATGGGAGCCGACGATGGCGAATTCGTCTGACTGGATCGCGCAGGTCGGCAATGGATCGGGTGTCGGTGGCGATACAGCGCGCTCTGGCTGGATTGCCGCGGTGACGCTGTCCGATGGCCAGTCCCGCGGGTTTCGCGATATCTCTCCGTTTTCGCTGCCCGGTGCCCCCATGCCCGCAGCTGCATCGGGGGAAATGAAGCAGGATGCAGAGGCGCAGGCCTATCGACGCGGGTTTTCCGATGGCGCGGCACAGTCAACGCAATCCGCGCAGGCCGCTCTTACGGAAAGCCGGGAACAATATCGCCGACTGCGCCTCTCCTTCCAGACCTTGGACACGGGCGCGCGCGATGCCCTGGCGGGCGATCTGAACGCGACAGTGCTTGCGCTGTGTGGGCAGGTACTGGGCGATTATGCGCTTGATCGTGATGCCTTGCTGGCCCGTTGTCATGCGGCGGCGGCGCGGCTTGGGGGCGGTCCGGGCGGCCTTACCCTTACGCTGCACCCTGAAACACGCGGATTGATTGACGACACCGCACTGGCGGGATGGACCCTTGCCGAGGATGCGACACTGGCGCCCGGTGCGCTGCGACTTACCGGCCCGGATGGATCAGTGCGCGAGGGACCGGAAGACTGGTCCCGCGCCATTGCCGAAGCGTTGGGAGGTTAGGCAATGCTTGCTGAAATGCAGCTGGATCTGGCGCGTATGCGCGCGGCACGAATTGAGGCGGGGCCAGTGCTGACCGGGCGCGTGGTTGCTTGCGATGGCGGACTGGTTGAGGTCGCGGGGTTGCCGCTGCCGATCGGATCGCTGGGCGCTATAGAGCGCGAAGACGGGGCCGCCAGCCTTGCCGAAGTGATCGGATTTCGCGCCGGACATTCGCTGATGATGCTGCTGGGCGATACCGTTTTGCTGCATCCTGAAGCCTGCGTTCGTGCCTGCGGGCAGCCAGGTGAGGTGCGCGTGGGCGAAGCAGTGTTGGGCCGTGCGGTCGATGGCCTTGGCGCGCCGATCGATGGCGGCCCGCCTCTGGGCCTCACGCAAAGCTGGCCGTTGGCCGGGCGGCGCGAAGGGGCGCTGGAGCGCGCGCCTGTGCGTGAACCGTTTGATTGCGGGGTGCGCGCAATCAACGCGCTGGCAACTATGGGCGTGGGGCAAAGGCTGGGTGTAATCGCGGGATCGGGGGTCGGCAAATCGGTGCTGATCGACACGATGACCGAACATTCCAGCGCCGATGTCACCATTGTCGCATTGATCGGAGAGCGCGCACGCGAGGTTTCCGATTTCGTTGCCCGGCACATGCAGGGGCCACGGCGCGGGCGTATGGTGATCGTCGCCGTGCCTGCCGACCATGCACCTAATTTGCGCCTGCGCGCCGCGCAATACGCCACGGCAATGGCCGAATACTTCCGCGCTCAAGGCAAGCGTGTGCTTCTGATCCTCGACAGTCTGACCCGTGTGGCGCACGCCGCGCGCGAGCTGGCACTGGTGCTCGGCGAACCAGGCGCAGCGCGCGGCTATCCGCCCAGCGCACTTGCGGCGGTAACAAAACTGGTGGAGCGCGCGGGCAATTCGGCGCGCACGGGCGGCGCGATCACGGGCCTCTATACGGTGTTGGCCGATGGCGACGATGCAAACGATCCGGTGGTCGATACGGCGCGCGCGATCCTGGACGGTCACATCCTGCTTTCGCGCGATCTGGCGCAGCGCGGCCATTATCCCGCAATCGACGTGCCTGCATCGTTGAGCCGGGTGATGGATGACCTGATCGCGCCTGACATGATCGAGGCCGCGCGCCACGTGCGCGCACTGATCGCAGCGCGCGAGGACAACCGCGATCTCGTGCTGATGGGCGCCTATCGCGCGGGCTCTGATGCGGTGCTGGACGAAGCGCTCGAAAAATCAGCAATCCTCGATCAATTCCTGCGCCAACACAGGGGTGAGGGCGTGCCGCTGAGCGAAAGCCTTGCCCAATTGGGCAATCTGGCATGAAGCGCGAGAAGCACCGCCTGCGCCTTGCCCGGCGGCAAAGCCTGATCGCTCAGGTCGGCCAGCGCACAGCGATGCGGGCACTGGCCGATGCGCTGTCTGAAGAAGCCCGCAGCGAGGCACTGGCGCAACGCAGCCGTGATCTTTTGCGCCATTATGCGAATATAAATCGCGCGCGCGATGGCGCCGGACTGGCGCAATCGGGCCAGTTTGCCGCCGCGCTAGGAACCCTCTCGGTGCAGGCTGAGCAGGCGCGTGACGACGCACAGCAGCAGGCGCAATGGCAGGCAGATGCGCTGGGCAAGGCAAGCACGCGCGCAGACCGCCAGAAAGAGCGTGTGGAGGCAGCCTATGCCGAACTTCAGGCGGCCAAGGCGCAGCGCGCTGGCGACATTCCGGTGAAGGCCCGAACTGTCCATCGAGGAGCGGATGGCGGCGGCTTGGCACGCAAACTGCAACGCTGAGCAAAGACCGGCGATAAACCGACCGAATGACGAAAGATAACGCTATGTTTCCTGCACCTTCCCCACCCGCTCCAAGCCCCGGCACGGCGCTTGCACTTCCGATTGGAGCGTCTGCGCGTCCGGCCAATGGGTTTGCGGGATCGACTGGAGACAAATTGGCCGAATTCCCCGGAAAGTCAGAGTCATCGCCGCATTTGGCGCAGGGATTTTCAGGTGCGCTGGCGCTGTCGCTGCATCAGATTGCGCGCGTTCAAGGCAGTCCCTCTGGCACCGGAACAACACTCGAAACGTCCGCGCAATCTGTCGGGCCGAAAGCCGAGCCATCGCATTCGCCGGGCTTTGTCCCAGACTCTGCGCCATCCGGCAATTCCTTGCCGCAGCCCGGCATGATTCTGCCGAGCCTGCGCGCGGCCTCAGGCGGGACGGAAATCCCTCATGCCACAGATTCTGCAATCACCCTTCAGCCAGCACAGGATACTGCGGCGGCGAGCGCTGATGATGGAGCCGCGCAGCCTGTGTTTGACCAGACTGGAATTGATGAGGCTGTGTCGCAGCCGCCAGAAGACCAGGCCGCAGAAGAATTGGCAGTTGATCAATCCACGTCGGTTGAAGCAGAGCCGCTCGCTACCGCACCGATTGCACCCGCCACAGTGCCTCAACCCCCTGCTGTTGCGGCTGAGATTGCGGCCAGTGCGGTGTCTTCACCTGTGACTGCGCGTGCGTCGGATCTGTCGGCTCGCGTCAATGCAACTGGCACCGCCAGCCGCAGTGTAGCGCCTGGTCCAGTCCCCGCGTCAGCGGCAGGGCTGTCGGCATTGGTCGGATCGGGTGCGGAGCGACCAGCGCTCCTTGATGAGGCCGGCGGAAACGTCGCTGTTGCCGCGAGCCCCCCCGCGTCGAACTCCGTGCCCGATGCGACGCCGCTGTCTCAAACCCCTATCGCGCCCGGTATCTCGACGCTTGCCGCCGCTCCTTCAGCAACCGCCCCCGCCAATACAAACGCGATGCAACCTATCGCTACTGCAACCATCGAACAGGTGATCGAACAGGTTGCCGAAGCACGCGAGGCAGGGCGCAGCCTGCGGCCCGAAATGACCGTTCGCCACAGCGAATTTGGCGCAATTGCCATGCGGCTGGAACCTTTGGCCGCAGGCTGGCGAGGCCACGCTGACTGGCGCGTCACTCTTTCCGCCCGCGATCCCGGCTTCATTCCGGCGATCCAGACCGCCTTGGGCGAACGTGCCGTTGCCGCGACAAGCGAAGGTGCGGCTACTCAAAACGGAACTTCGCAGCGCGGGCATGACCACCAATCGCAATCCTTCGCACACAATTCTCAAGGTGGATTCGGCAGCGCGCATTCGGGCGGAGAGCCGAGATACGGGTATTCCCCGGGGTCGGGCCAAGGGAACGGGAAACCATACATGGGCGAGGAAGGTGATGGCGGTTCAACCGGAACTGTCACGGATCAGGCCGACGCCAAAGACGCACTCGCCACCAATGCGCGCGACGGATCGCTGTTTGCCTGAACGCCCGGAATCGAAGTTACCAGACCAATCAGGAGCTGAGCCGCCATGGCGAAGGATGCCGAAAAACCCGACGAGAAAAAGCCCAAGCGCGGCGTGATGAAAATCGTGATTGGCGCGGTGCTGTTGCTCGGCGTGGGCGCAGGCGGTGCTTATGGAGCTTTTGCCGCAGGCCTGCTGGGCGGCGAACATTCCAGCGAACCCGATATGCCCAAACTCGTGCGAAAGGGAGATGTCGATCCCTATGCGCTGCCGACCACCGACAAGGAGGATGCCGGCGCAGTCTACGGCGAGGGCGGCAGCGAATATCGCACCGCCTATTACAGCTTTGATGACAGCTTCACATCAAACCTGTCCGACTCCCCCTCGCTCATCCAGGTCGAGTTGGCCGTATCCACGCAGCGCGATGGTCGGGTGCTGGGTTGGGTGAAGAACCACGAACTGGCGATCCGGTCGGCAATCCTTGTCCAACTGGCCAACACGCCCGAGGCTGATGTGTTTGATCCCGCCGGGCGCGAGCGGTTGAACGAGCGTCTGACCAAAGCGATCAACGAGGTGCTGGAAAAGAACGAAGGCTTTGGCGGGGTGGATGCCGTCCACTTCAAGGGATTTCTGGTGCAATGAACCTCGCGCAGACCTTTACGCCCGCACGCGCTGTTGCGCAGCATTGCGAGGAATTGACCCGCCGTGGGCCAAGACCCGAAGAGCGCGCGCAGTTGCTGGCTTCCTGGCGCCGCGATGTGGCGCGCAACGTGGCGAGTGATCTTGTCGACCTGCTGTCCGGTACCAAGCTGGAGGCGCAGATTTCCGAACCCGAAACGCTCACCGGAAAAGCCGTTTTTGAACGCATCGGCATGGTCGCCGCAAACAGTTTGCTGCGCTGCGGCGGCGATGATCGGTGCGCCTTGCTCAGTTTTGACATTGCGACCGCCATTGCTCTCACCGACCGCAGTTTTGGCGGGACGGGCGAAGTCGCGACGGGTGAAGACGCTGACATCGGGACCGGGCTTCCGCGTTCTGCCGGTCTGCTGGTCGAACAGGCGGCGCGCGCAATCGCAAAAGCGATCACTCGCGCCAGTGCGGGCGGGGACGCTGCAGATCGTAGCGCAAATGGTAACGCCATGGCGGACGTGATCGTTCGCAGCGAAAGCGCAGCGCGCCTCAAACCCTTCACTCCCGCTTGCGAATGCGTGTTCTTCAAACTGAACTTTGGAGGCGATGACGGAATCCGCTGGGTTGCATCGCTGGCCATGCCTGCTGAACGACTGAACGGCCTGTTGCCCGGCCTTGGCTCCCCTGGAGGACCGCGACCGCGATCGTCGCAGGCAGCGCAGGCGAGCGATGCTGCATTCGGCGCGATCCCGCTCCCGCTCGAAGCGGTTCTGGCCGAATTCGATCTGCCGCTAGCCCGGTTAGAACGGCTTGCTCCGGGTGATTGCATCGCGTTGTCCGTGGCGCGCGACATTCCCTTGCGGATCGGAGCGCAGACCGTGGCGCGCGGCAGTCTTGGTACGATGGAGGATCGCATGGCGCTGCGCCTGACAGATGTCTGTGCGACCCCGGTCTTTTTCGAAGGAAAACCGGCATGAGTGCGTTCAGTCCCGCTCTGCACCGTTTCGGTGACGTGAGCGTCCGCCTTTCAGTTGAATTGGGCCGCACGGATATGCCGTTGCGCGATGTGCTTCAACTGGGAGAGGGCAGCGTGGTTGGCCTCAACCGGCTGACGGATGAACTGCTTGACGTAACGGCCAATGGCAAGATCGTGGCGCGTGGCGAGGTGATCGCGGAAAATGGCCGCTTTGCGCTCAGGATCGTAAGCCTTGCTGGCGATGACGCCGACACCGCCGGTCCGATGGCAAGCCCCGACTTTGGCTCCGCAGCCGATGCCCCCGCATCCACGCCCACAGCCGATGATAGCCTACTGTCATGATGCTCGAATATTTCGCACGCCTTGCACTGCTGTTGCCGCTGTTGGGTTTGATGATCTGGGGAAGTCTGAAGCTCACCCGCTTTCTCCAGACCCGAATGATCGGGATGGGTGGCGGGCCGGGAAGGCAGCTGGAGCTGATTGAGACAAGTCTGGTTGCACCCGGAATGAAGCTGGCTGTGGTGCGGTTCCACGACCGACAGATATTGCTCGGTTGCTCTCGCAACGGTCTGGTCCGGCTGGGAGAGGCGCCTTGCAGCATCGCTGTCAGCTCGCACCCCGAAATCCAGTCTGCGAAGGGCGAAGCCTGATGCGCCGCTCCTTGTTCATCATGGCGACGGCATGTCTGGTCGCGTTAACCATGTTTGCGATGCCGGATGCGGCTCTGGCTGCCCCGACTGCATCGCCTGCCATCCCTGCAGTGCCGGATGCCGCCGGGATAGGGTCCGCGCTGGAACGTGCGCTGGGTGCGGATGCCGATGCGACGGGCAACACTCCCCTTAGCACTTCGATCCAGCTGCTGATCGTGATGGGACTGCTCACCATCCTGCCCGCACTGGTGCTGATGATGACGAGCTTTCTGCGCATTCTGGTGGTGCTGTCGATCCTGCGGCAGGCGCTGGGATTGCAGGGATCGCCGCCGACACAGGTGCTGATCGGCCTGTCACTGTTCCTCTCCATGTTCGTGATGGCCCCGACCGTCGATGCCGTGAACACTGCCGCCATTGAGCCCTATGCCGCCGGAACGATGGATGCAGACGTCGCGATCGCCAGCGCGGGAGAGGCGTTCCACGCTTTCATGATCCGCCAGACGCGCGAGAACAATCTGCTGATGTTTTCCGATATCGCCGGTGTCGGCGCGTTCGCGAACGAGACCGAAGTGCCGTTCTCGATCCTGCTGCCAGCCTTTGTCACCAGCGAACTGGAGACAGCGTTTCAGATCGGTTTCATGATTTTTCTGCCCTTCCTCGTGATCGATCTTGTCGTCGCGAGTGTGCTGATGAGCCTTGGCATGATGATGCTGTCTCCCACCATTATATCCCTGCCGTTCAAACTGTTGCTGTTCGTGCTCGTCGATGGCTGGGCACTGTTGATGGGTAGCCTTGCGATGAGCTTTTCATGAGCGCGGCCGGGGCATCGCAGGCCGATTCCGCGCTGCTGGCGCTGGCCGATCAGACCTTGTGGGTGACGGCACTGATCGTAGGCCCCGTGCTGATTGCGGCGCTGGTTGTTGGTCTCATTGTAGGCATCATTCAGGCGGCAACTTCAGTCAATGAACAGACGCTCACCTTCGTGCCCAAACTTGCTGTGGTGGCGATCGTTTTCGTGGTGCTGGGCGGTACGATGATGGGTCTGCTGGCAGACTTCCTGCGCGAGATTTTCGCTCAGGTCGCTGCAATTTCGGCCTGATGGCGGGCCGGCGCGGGCCATGAATGTCCTCGATTTCGGATTCGGTCCGCTCGATCAGCAATTGTGGCAATTGCTGTTCCTGTCGGTGCGCGTGGGCGCGGCTCTGCTGGCAGCCCCCATGGTCGGCGTAATGGCCGTGCCGCCCACCTTGCGTGCGATGCTGGCGATAACTTTGGGCGTGTTCGTTGCAATCTGGCTTCCGCCCTCGTCCTTGCCTGACATGATGAGCTTTGCCGCGATCCTTGCCGTGGTGCAGGAAGTGGTGATTGGCGCTGCGCTGGGCATGGTGTTGCAAGTGGCGTTTGCCGTCCCGCTGATCGCGGCGGAGCAGATATCGGGCACGATGGGCCTCGCCATCGCGACCTCGATAGACCCGGCCAGCGGCACGCAATCGGGGGCGCTGGGCACGTATTTCGGCCTGCTGCTGACGCTGCTGTTCTATGCCATCGGAGCGCATCTGTTGTGGTTCGAGCTGCTGCTGGAAAGCTATCGGGTGCTGCCTGCGGGCTCTTTTGCCGTTGGTCCGCAAACCGCGCAGGGCATCGTGCTGTTCATGGGATATGGCCTTGCCACGGCTGCGGCCATCGCCCTGCCGGTGGTGCTGGTGTTATTACTGGTACAAATCGTCACCGGAGTGATCTCCCGCTCTGCCCCTGCGCTGAACCTGTTTGCGCTCGGTCTGCCTGCGGGCACGCTTGCGGGGATTGTCGCGCTCATCATCGTGCTGCCGATCTTGATGGAACAGTTCGTCATCCTGCTGGAAGCCGCCATTAGCCAGGCTGCGCTGGTCGTACAGACCGCAGGAGCAGCCGGGTGAGCGACGACACTGGCGAAAAGAATTTCGATGCGACCCCGAAAAAGAAGCAGGATGCCGCCAAGAAGGGCGATGTCCTGCGGTCAAAGGAGCTGGGAACGCTTGCCGGTGTGGCAACCGGTGTTGCGACGCTAGGCATGGTGGGGCCGTGGCTGTTCGGCGGGCTGGAAGGCATCGCGCTTGCCAGTTTCCGGTTCGACGCCGCCGATCTGCAATATGCCGAGCCGGGCGCTGCCATCGGCAATGCGATGAGCGCAATCCTGCCCCCGATCTTCGTGATCGGCAGCGCAGTGATCGCCATGACGCTGGTGTCGCAATTGCTGCTGGGTGAGGGTGCGCGCTTCAATCCCGGCGCAATGGGTTTCAAGGGGTCGAAGATCAATCCGCTGAGCGGGCTAAAGCGGATTTTCGGTATGCAAGGGCTGATCGAACTTGGCAAAAGCGTGCTCAAACTGGTGTTGATGGCAGGAATTGCGTGGTGGTGGATTTCCGACAATCTCGCCACGCTGATGGGCCTCGGACGCGGGACGCTGGAGGCGCAGCTGGCCTATGCGTGGGACGCGGGGATGAGCCTTGTCTGGATGCTGGTTCTAGGGCTCGCGATAATTGCGATGGTCGATTATCCGCTGCAGAAATTCCAGCGCGACAAGCGCCTCAAGATGAGCATGAAGGATCTGCGCGACGAGTTCGAGGCAGTCCGAAGGTTCGCCGGAAATGAAGGGAGCACGGCGTCAGCGTCAGCGTGATCTGGCGCGCGGCGGCGTGGCCAAGGCGATGCAGGAAGCGCAATTCGTGATCGTCAATCCGATGCATTTCGCCGTCGCGCTGAAATACGATCCAGCGCTCGCGCCTGCGCCAGTTCTGTTGATCAAGGGACGCGGCGAAACCGCGCTTGCGATGCGCGATATTGCAGGCGAGGAGGGCGTGCCTGTGCTCGAATATCCGGCGCTGGCGCGAGCGGTGTATTTCACCACACAGGCGAACCAGATGGTGCGCGAAGAACTGTACGTGGCGGTTGCCGCGCTGGTCGCGTTCATTTTGTCGCTGAAGCGAGGGGAACGTCCCCAGCGGCCCCGCATCGAAGTGCCCGAAGCTCTGCGCTTCGATGGTGATGGCCGTCCGGACAAGCGTGCCAGCCACCGGTAGATTTTCGCCCTTAAACCCCGATGCGCCGATCCGTTCTTCCTTTCATGGATAACCCCGGCTCATCGATTATCTCCGCGCTTGGCGCAGGTTCCGGCATCGACTTTGGCAGACTGGCACGCGATCTGTCAGAGGCGAGTTTCGGATTTCAGCGCGAAACCATTGTAGAAAGAAACTCTGCGCTCGAAGCGCGGATTTCCGCCGCTTCCGTGCTACGCAGCACGCTCAACTCACTCGCCAGCGCGCTGGGCGATCGTATCCGGAGTGGCGACCTTGCCTCGCGCGCGACGATCGGTAACACCGGCGTTGCGCGGGTCACGACTACACCGGGCACCTCGCCAAAAGGCATCTATTCGCTCGAAGTCAGCCAGCTGGCCGGAGCACAGAAACTGGTGACGCCAGCCTATACCGGCGGGGATGCGCTGGTGGGTGAAGGTAATCTGCGCATCCGCTTCGGCACGGTTTCCGGTTCCACCTTCAGCGAGGACGCAGGGCAATCCGCGCTCGATCTTGCCATCGGCGCAACCGATACGCTGGCCAGTCTGGCGTCGAAGATAACGAAGCAGAGCAATGGCGCTCTGAACGCCTATGTCGCGCAGGGATCATCGGGCGCGCAATTGGTGATCAAGGGGCGCGATGGAGCGGTGAACGGGTTTACGCTCGAAGGGCAAAGCGCCAGCGCGTCTCCTGCCAGCACGCCAGGCGATCTCAGCTATCTTGACTGGTCGCCCGCCACCGATGCCGGCCAATTGCGATCCGGCGCGCAGGATGCCCTGTTCTCGCTCGACACGGTCACAATGCGCAGCGCCAGCAATCGTGTGACCGGCCTGCCCGAAGGCATCACGCTGAACCTGACGGGCACTAATCAAGGCGCACCCACGACACTCTCATTCTCTCAGGACAGCACGGCGATCAGCGCGGTGATGACCGATTTCACCGCAGCCTTGAACGATGTCGTTGCGTTGTTGAATGGCGGAGAAGACGGCGATACTTCGCTCGCGAACGATTCGGGCGCGCGCGAATTGCGGCGGGATCTGACGCGGCTGACGAATGACATCGTGATGCCCGGCGCAGCAGCGGGCGATCCGCGCACACTGGCCGATCTTGGCCTGTCGCTGACGCGAGAGGGCAACTTCCGACTGGACAGCGAAAGGCTGACCCGCACGCTTGCCGAACGTCCGGAGGCAGCAGCGGCAATGTTCACCGTTGGTGCGCGCGGTGTCTTTGCGACCATGGACAGCCTTGCACGGGCAACCAGTGCAGTTGGCGATCCCAGTTCGCTGAGCGGATCGGTCAAGCGCGCCCAGGCTCAGGTAGAGCGCAATGGCGAGCGCCTGCAGCGCATCGCGGAGCAGCAGGAAAGCCTGCGCCAGCGCCTCACCCGCAATCTTTCCGCCGCCGAAAGCCGGATCGCCTCCGCGCAATCCACGCTCGGTTTTCTCCGCGCGCAATTCGATAATTCGGACAAGTGATGCAGATGCTGTCTGCCAACCCCGCCGCCGCCTATCGCAGGGTGGACCTCGATGCGCGGATCGAGGCATCGGCGAGCGCGGATCTGACCTTGATCTGTCTGGAAGAGGCGGTGGCGGCCCTGTCGCAGGCGCTGATCGCGCTGGAGCGGGCGCCCGATATCGCCCCACGAGTAACCCTGGCGCGTGCGCATGGCATCGCGCTGTATCTGGCCCGTTCCGTTGCACCGCAAAACCCGATGCGCGCGGCAATGGTGCAGTTCTATGGCGGGCAGGCGGCGGTCATCGGGCGCAACATGCGCGCGGCGAGCCTTCAGGAAATCGGACAGGCCCGCGACGATTTTGCCGATCTGCTGGGCATGGCAAAGCAGGTATAGCGGCAGCGTTATCCCTCGATTGCTTTTCTGATGATTGCCGCCGCATCCGCCGGGTCTTCAAACGGATGGAAATGCGTGCGATCCGGGCGCGGCATGTCAATGCCTTTGGGAATTTGCTGCGCCAGCAATGGCCAGGTTGGCGAGCTTTTGAAATCGTGGAGCCCGGTCTGTTTGGCCCGCACCACCACCGTGGGGGCGGTTATTCGTTTTACCGCCTCGTGAATGCCGGCATTGCTGCGGCTGGATCCGTAGATGCTGGCCTCCGTCTCTGGCGTACAGGCGAGCACCATGCCATCGCCCACAGGATTTTCGACCAGTCCATACCGACAGTAATCAGCGAATACGCGGGCATCGAACAGCGCATAGGGATCACGCGCTGCAAATCGCGTCATCATCGCCTCGACCGACGCAAAATCACGCTTTCGCCGGATAGAGGGGTGCGCACTGTCAGGTGTAAACAGTGGGGCATCGACCGCATAATAATCGGGCGCAAGTATTACCGGATCGAACAGGATGAGGTTGGTGAACACGTCCGGCAGGTCCGCCGCGCACTGAGCCAGCACATGCGCGCCCATGGAATGCCCGATGCCGACAACGCCGCGCAATTCCAATTTTTGGAGCAGCGCCGCAATATCGTCTGTCACCGTGCGCCAGTCGTCAATCGGCCCGCCTTCGGAGAGGCCATGGCCGCGCAGATCGACGCTGATGACGCGGCGACCGGGGAAATGCTCGATCACCGCATCGAAAACCCGCGCGTGGAATCCCGTCGCGTGGGCGAAAAACAGCGGAGGTTCGGCGTGCTCTCCCTGCGCGCGCCATTCCCAATAGGACAGCCGCACACCGTTCAAATCGGCAGATTGAAGGATTGGAGCCACAGACTTAATCAAACCCCTCTACGCCATCGTTGAAGCCGGGAAGGGTTGCCCGATTATCCTCCGCTTCTTCCGTGGAAACTTCTTCGGGCAGGGCCGTTCTCAGCAGGAAGTATCCGCCAAACGCTGCAATCAAAGATCCCGCCAGCACGCCCAGCTTTACGGCGTCGACCTGCGCAGGGTCGGCAAAGGCGAGATTACCGATGAACAGGCTCATGGTGAAACCGATCGCGGCGAGCAGAGAAAGGCCGTGGATCTTGCGCCAGCCCACGCCTTCGGGGAGTGTGGCGATGCCTGCCTTCACGCCGATAAATGCCATTCCCACGATGCCCACCTGCTTTCCGATCAGCAAACCCAGCGCAATGCCCAGCGGCAACGGAGCAAACAGGTCGGTCGGCGACAGGCCGATCAACGTGACGCCCGCATTGGCAAAGCCAAAGATGGGGATGATCAAGAACGCGACCCATTTATGCAGCGTGTGCTCCATTTCGTGCAGCAGGTGCGTTCCGTCGCGCGCGACCATGGGGATCGTCATGCCCGCCGCCACCCCGGCCAGCGTCGCGTGGACACCCGATTTCAGCACGAACACCCACATTATCACAGTCAGCACGACATATGGCATTCCCGATGCGATCCGCAGGCGGTTGATCCCGATCAACCCGGCCAGACAAACCGCCGCGCCGATCAGCATGTTCGTGTCGATTTCCCCGGAATAGAACAGCGCGATCACGGTGATTGCGCCGATATCGTCAATCACGGCAATCGCCAGCAGCAGCGCCTTCATCGCCACCGGCACTCTGGGGCCGAGCAACGAGAGGATGCCTAACGCGAACGCAATGTCTGTCGCGGCTGGAATGGCCCAGCCGTTGATGCTGGCAGGTTCATTGAGGTTGAATGCCACAAACACCACTGCGGGCACCGCCATGCCGCCAATCGCGGCCATCAGCGGCAGCGAAGCCTTATCCCAGCTCGACAGTTGCCCGTCGATAATCTCGCGCTTCACTTCCAGTCCGATGAGGAAGAAGAATACCGCCATCAAACCGTCATTGATCCACAGCAGCAACGCCTTGTCGATTGCAAACGAGCCGAAAGACACATTCAGCTTTGTCTCCAAGGTGCCGAAATATGCGGGCGCTGCTGGGCTGTTCGCCACAATCAGAGCAAGCAGCGCAGAAGCGATCAGGACGATGCCGCCCGCACTTTCCTGCTTCAGGAAGTCCCTGAGCGCGTCCCCAAACCGATTGATCATTTGTCAGTCCCGTATTGCTGATTAATACCTGCGTCGCACGTGGTACCGTGCAGGCCGCAGACCTATGTCCTGTTGTCGGCAGGTTATGCGGTTCAAGAGTAACATTGCAACACAAAGCCGGGTTTGCCGAATGAAACCCACTGAAACCGCTGTCGAACTGCTTAAAACCTACCGATCGGGCACCGTAGGCGATTTCGCCCGTTTCATTGACAATTGCAATGCGTTGGCAGAACGCGCGGTTGAAACCCATAATGCGGGTGTCGACCGGGCGTCCAGCCTGAAATAGACACCAGACGCAACACCGCGGAGCTACTCTTGCACGATGTCTTGCCGGCCAATCCGGTTGAAACTGCCGCCTTTCGCAAGCTGATGAGCCAGTTTGCGACCGGCGTATGCGTCGTTTCCGCTTGCGATGCAGATGGATTGCATTGCGGCATCACGGTGAATTCGCTCGTTTCGGTATCGCTTGAGCCACTGCTTGTGTGCTGGAGCGTGCAGAACAGTGCCAGCCAGTTTGATTTGTGGACGCAGGCAAGCAATTTCGCGGTCAGCATCCTTGGTGAAAACCAGCGCGATATCGCCATGCGCTATGCCTCGCGCGGGAGCAGCGGGCTGCGCGATGTCGATTTTGAACAATCTCCGGGCGGTCTGCCAGTTATTGCCGGGGCCATGGGATATTTTGAATGTCGGCAATGGTCGTTGTATCCAGCGGGCGACCACACGATGATCTTTGGCGAAGTCATGGGGATCGATCAGGCGTCAGACGCGCGGCCGCTCGGCTTTTTTGGCGGCGAATTCTGCCGGATCGCCGACTGATATGTTCATGCAAAATCCTTACGTTACGCAGGACGATACGCGGGAAAACCTGCTTAATGCAGCACTTTCCCAATTTGCTGATCGCGGATTTCATGGCGCCAGCATCGCAAAGATTGCGGGAGAACTCGGTCTGACCAAACAGGCGCTTCTGTATTATTTCCGGCGCAAGGAAGACCTTTATAATGAGGTTCTAAAACGCATATCCCAAGGCCTTCTTTCCGCGATGAGAACCTATTGTGATCCTGCGAGCGATGCCGCGCAACAATTCGAGGACATGATCCTTGGCATTCATGCCGCCGCGCAAGAGCATCCGATGGTGTCCAAGGTGCTGATGCGTGAACTGATGGACAATCAGCGCCGCGACATCAGCCCCGAAAATTCGCATCTTAAAACGGTGCTGGATGAGATTGTCGGCGCCCTGGATCGTGTTGATGGTTTGGCTGCGCTCTCGTTTTCCCGAAAATTCGCTAGCGTCTATCAAATGCTTTCGGCTGTCGAATACTTCTCAATCTCGGGCCCTACGCTCAGCCGGATGTATGGCGAGGAAGAATACCAGCGGATCGCCGCTTCCTATCCCGATGAACTGCGAGCGCAGGCTCGCAGGCTGATTGCGGCCGGTAGCCTCTGATCGCATGCCGGGGCGCCAGATGCGTGCTGTAGCTCCTGCAAATCAGATCGAATTGACGCTTTTTTGACGGTTGCCCCGATTGACGGGCTGCTGGCGGCAGCGCATTATCAAGTTCAGGAAAACACGGGGAAATAGGCGAATTCTTTGGGCGCGGATTGGCAGGAAAACTGCTGTGATCCGTGACCGATCAATACAGTTTTCGGGGCATCGTCAGTACGCGTAAACTCGCGACCACGCTGCACCTGATGCGAACTTCGGCGGGCGATTTTGCGACCCGATCGTCCGCCGGAGTACCGCCCGAAAGGGCCTCCGTATCGGATTGGATATTGATCCTCACAGGGTCTTATATCGCCCACACAATTCATCGCTGTTTCAAGTTCCGCACGCGTCGCGAGGCCGAAATCGTCGCGTGTATAATGTTTCAGCGCGGCGAGCGCCATGCCCTGACCGATACCGCTTTGCCGCCTGTGACAATCACCGTGCGGCCCGAAAGTCGCGGTTTGCGAACCCATCGGAATGTACGGGCAATCATGCTGATCGAGCGTGGTCTGGACGCCATTAACGGTGAATGTGCCGGAGTTCGCGCCCACATTGATCGCTGCCAACTCTCTTCTTTCGAGGAACGGTCTGCACCGGCGAAGCGATCCTGGCGCTGGTCTAAACGCACCCTCCCAGAACAAACCGTTCATAGTGCGAATACACCAGCTTGATCTCCCCATCGGCGAACAGATCGGGGACACAACAGAGTTCTTGGAGCTTTTCGTTTGAAATGCCAGCCATCATGTCGGGATGGGTGGCGTGCCAAACTTGCTTGAAAATGGTTTTCGTTTTCTGGGTGGTCGGTTGGAAATCGACGAGTGGATCAGATGATGGGGGGCATTCTGCCCAACGTGAGGGCAAGATCGCCAAGCGGGCCGAAAGATACCTTCGATCTGGCACCAATGGCTGCTTCGTGAATGCCGGAGATCGCTCCCGTTGCAATATGCATCCCTGCGACGTTCGCGTGCCCGTGGCTCTGCGCGTGAGCGAGGAAAAAGTCTCGAGCCGCCAACGCATCTTGAAACGGCACTTCAAGCGATCTTTCGCCAATCAGGACATCGTCGACCCATGTGCGCACGGTCAGCGGTCCTGGCAATTGCTGCCAGTCTGCGATCTCGTCACCGATCAGCAGGCCGTTGTTGTTGCCGAAATCGCAGACGACAGCCTTTGGGCCGTATCCGCTGATAGCAGGGATCGGGCTGCTGGCTATCTCTGCCCCGATGAACAGTCGATCATCCTCGCGCTGTTCGGCGAGCAGCATGATGAACTCAGGCTCGATCGCGGCAAAACCACCTTCGAATACGGGCATTTCCGTCGGCTGGTCACGAACCGCACGTTTGAATGAGCGTGCAAAGATCGGACCCGTCAGGCGGGCAGTGTCGAATTGGTCGCGAAAGGCAGGCGGCACTCGACCTACTTTCCAGCCGACGACTTCGTCCGGCCATTGCTCGATCGAATACGACTGAATTCGGTAACAGGCAGCAAGATCCGCCGGAAGATCGCCGGGAAAACCACGTAATGCGCGTGCTGTGCGCCTGGCGGCAGTAAGCGCTTCAGAAATTTCGCGTTCCAGCCGGTCCAGCGGCAGGGTTTTGTGATAATTTGCCAACGCCAATCTCCTTCCTTCGACCAAGCGTTGATACCGGTATTATCTGAGGTCAATAGATGTGCTTGATCGACGGCTAAAGCCGCGAGGCTAGGGGTGGAGTTGTGGTGATCGCGTGCCGACGAATGGCGGTCTTTGCCCTGATGGGCCGCTGGTTAAATCGCTGTATGGCGACACGACGGAACTGATCGGCAACCGACACCAGGAAATGCCGGACCAACCGCTGATGCGTCAGCAAACCCGACTGAGGCGATTGAAGGTCGTCGCGTTACTTCACGCTGCGTCGCCTTCCTGAGCAGATGCGTCGCAGTTGCAGCTCTTCATGAGTCCGGGCACTGGGGAACCGGTGTCATAGCCAGCGAAATCCTCATCTTGGACATTGCGCTGAGTGCCGTTCGCTAACAGCAGTGAGCATTCGGCATCGTCAGGCGCGGGCAGCTCAGGATGGGGAGGGTTTTGCGATGCCGGGTGAAGGCGACCATACGCGACTGCAAAGCGCGACCACGATCAACGATATTGCTGCGCAGGCCTGAGTTTCTTAGGAAAGCGGTCAGTCGGTTCATCAACAATTCTCCCCTGATGAGCGAAGCGACGCGCCCAAAGGTTGCCGCGGCGATCAAGGATCTGGGCTTTGTCCCCAATCCCCAGACGCGCGCCCTGGCGCTGCGCCGCAATTTCATGATTGCCCTGCCCCCATTTCCGAGAACGAGGCGATTGTCGATCTGCGCCTCAGGATGGAGATCGATTATCAGCGCGAAAGCTGATCCGCGCGTTCTCAGGGCAGGGCATGGGCGACGCCGCGCGAAAAAGCGGCGAACTCTGGGATGCTTATAGCGTTCTCTTGCCGTCCTACATCGTCGAGCGCGCATCTGCGGTGGTTTCCTGAAAGGGGTGTTTCAGCCGGGGGGCACGGCGCAAATCACGTCTCCAGCCGGCTTTGACGTTCAGCCAGCCCGCGGATCGCATGGCATGAGATCCGGCCATCCGTGACGGTTCCATGCCTCCACCAGACCCATATCATCGGCAAATTGCATGAAGTCGGGGTGATCGCGGGTGCGGCGCAGGGGCTCCACATCAGCCCACAGGCTCATCAGGCCGAACATGTTGGCCGGATGGATGCATTCCCGATAAGCCTTCATTACCAGCTCGCTATGCCCCATCCAGATCGCTGGAAATACAATCGATGGATCGCATGGATCGGGCATGGTCGCGTGCAGCCCGGTCAGCATCTGGCAATACATCGCGCGATCTTCGGGCGTCCCGCTGCAACATCCTTTTGCTGCGATCATCCAGTAGGCATCGCGCGCCTGATCGTTCATCGGTTCGGTCCCGACAGGTGGCAGGATCACCGAATTCATCAGCAACCGCGACGCGTAATAATCAGCCACTGCCGCTTCGTGTTCGCCCGCTGCCGCCTTCAAAACGGCCAGCCACATGCCCGGTATACCCAGATCCACCATTCTCTGGCCGGCAGCAGCGGCCTTCTCAAATTCGCCGAGATTGAAATACGCCGTTGTGAGCATTGTGTAATTGCGCCCGATCACAGGGTTCTGCTCCACCGCCGCCTCCACAAACGGAAGCGCTTGGCGGGTGCGACCAAGATAGAGCAGGAACGATCCAAGCCGCGCCGCGACATCGGCATTTTCAGGCTCTCGCGCATAACCTTCAAATGCGAGATCGAGCGCACCCGCCGGGTTTTTCCGCGTCCATTCGTGAATGCCCTGAATCGAAAGTGCGTGGCCTTGTCCCGGATCCAGTTCGACAGCCTTGCGCGCATAATGAGCGGCCATTTCCGATCGCTCGACCCGGTCGAGGCAGGGGGTGAAGACTGCGTTATGAATCTGCGCATCGGCCAATGCTGTCCAGCATTCAGCGAAGTCAGGATCCAGCGCCAGACTTTCCTCCAGCAGTTCCACCGCCTTTGCCGGTGCACCTGCATTCATGGATCGCTGAATCAGGGACCGACCTTGCAAATACAAGGAGTACGCCGCCCGGTCGGTGGTCATTCGCCGCATTGGTGCAGGTGATACTGGCAGCCCGAGCGCGCGGCACAGGGCTGCGGTTATGTTTGCCCCGATCACTTTGCGCGAATCGAAGAAATCCTCGATCGAGCCAGTGATTCGATCGGCCCAGACTTCAGTCCCCGACGCGCCTTCGATCAGAGCGATCCTGATTTCGATGTGTTCGGGTGTTCGGCGCACATCGCCTTCGACAAGATGGGAGGCACGCAGGGAAGTGGCCATCTGGGTGAGCGTTTCTCCCCGCTGCGCCACCGCTGCAATCGATGTTCGCCCGACAAGCGCGATTGCACCGACCTTGCCCAATTGTGAGGAAAGCTCGTCTGTCACCCCTTCTGCCAGGAAAAAATTGCCGCCAACCTCGTCGATCTGGTCAAACGGTAATACTGCGACAGTGACTTTGTTCGTGATATTTCTGAAAGGCTGCAAGGCGGGAAAGCGGGCCTGTGCGGCATTGATCAGGTGAGTGTGGTCCGGAACGGACCGGTTTGTATCAATCGCCAGCAACGCGGCCCTTATCTGCGCGTCGAAATGGACGCGGCGCGCATCCAGCCATTCCCGCAACGCACCATTCAACGCAAGATCGTCCAGCAGCGGCATCGATCCGATTGCTTCAAGGATAGTGGCTGCCTCGCGAGCGCGACCGTCTGCCAGCGCGGATTGCAATGCGTCGAGATCGCTGGTCAGCAAACCGCGCCTGAGTGTGATATGTGATCGCTCTACTTCAAGAATATCGAGGTCAAGTTCCTCCAGTTGGCGGACCAATTGGTGCAGGCACTGACGCAGACTTGCCTTGGCCTGAGCGGTAAATCGCCCGGGCCACAGCAACCGACTAAGCGTGTCTCGATCAACGCGCCGGTCGCTGGAAAGGCACAGGATAGCAATAATCGCTGCGGCGCGGCGATTGGACAGGTGAATGGCACAATGCTGTGAGTCCAGCAGCGCGAAACTGCCGAATACCCTTGCCTGCACTACCCCCGGGCATGTCCGATTGTCCGTCGCGTCCGGCAAAGCCGTCTCCCCCGCGGCATCTCTAGGGCAAGAAACGAATTCTTACAATTCCACACCCGGCGCGCCGGGTAGGCATTACAGGTTCTCAGACGCTTTCTTGATGGCGCGGCGAATGCTCATATAGGTTGCGCAGCGGCACAGATTGCCGCTCATCGCGGCGTCAATATCGGCGTCGGTCGGGCTGGCATTTTCAGCCAGCAATGCAGTGGCCGCCATGATCTGGCCCGATTGGCAATATCCGCATTGCGGCACATCGTCCGCGATCCACGCCTCGCGAATGGCGGTTGCGGCATTGCTTTCAACACCCTCGATCGTGGTGATCGCCGATGCACCGATCGAGTCGTGCGGCAGCACGCACGAGCGAGTGGGAGCGCCGTCGATATGCACGGTGCAGGCCCCGCATTGCGCGATCCCGCAGCCAAATTTGGTGCCCGTCATCTTGAGATGATCGCGCAGCACCCACAGCAGAGGGGTGCCCGGCGCGGCATCGACCGAGGTGTCCTTGCCGTTGATTTTCAGAGTGATGGCCATGTGTGCATTCCCCGGCTCAGGCGGTTCTGGATGAAGTTTGTGGCAGCGCAAGGCGATTGCCGCCGGGTCCGATCATCGGCAATTGCCTGATCCGGTGCCCGGTGGCAGCGAAAATCGCATTGGCCAGCGCCGGGGCAGCGGGCGGCGTTGCCGGCTCACCAATGCCTGCAGGTGCGCGGTTCGATTGCACGATATCGACCTCGAATGCGCGCGGCGCCTCTCCCATGCGCATCACGCGCCAGGACGGGAAATTGTCCTCCACCACGGCGCCGTTCTTGGCGGTGATCTGTCCGTAAAGAGCGTTGGACAGACCATAAATCGTGCCCCCTTCCATTTGCGCGCGAACGTGGCGAGGATTGATGACCGTGCCCGCATCAACGCTGAGCCAGATGCCGGGAATGGTGAGCTTTCCGTCCTTGCCAACCGCCACCTCGATCACGGTCGCGATATAGGAAAGGAAGGACCGGTGAACGGCAATGCCGAGGCCATGACCATCAGGCAGTTTGCGCCCCCACTTCGCCATGGCCGCGGCTTTCTCGGCTACGTTTACTAGCCGCGCTGTCTCGATTGGATATTCCTCCGGCGTGCCGCCATAATTGGAATAAGTCGCACCTTCGGACACGGGGTCGATCACCCGAGAAGGCCCTATCAGTTCGATCAGATAGTCCTTCTGATCGCGGCCTGCCGCATGTGCCAGTTCGGCGGCAAAACTCTGAACCGCAAAGGCGTGAAAGATATTGCAGACAGAACGCAACCATCCGGTGCGCAGATGCCCTCTTGCATCACCGGATTCGACCCGCAGATTGGGCATGGCAAACGGCACATCGGTCGCTCCCATGCCGACCTCTCCGTCGCTGGGCGTGGCGGCGCTGCTGTCGAAAGTCGATGAGATTGGTGGAAATACGGTGCGGTGCAACCAGGTGGTGCACTTGCCACCCTTATCAAGACCCGCTTCCATCCGCTGTGCGCTGACGGCGTGGTAGAACCCGTGGCGAACCTCGTCCTCGCGCGTCCATGTTACCTTGACCGGCTTGCCAACCTCCTTGGCGATCAGTGCAGCCTCCACGACGAAATCCGGTTTTGACTTGCGCCCGAATGCGCCGCCCAGCCAAGTGGGTTTGACGGTGATGTTTTCCTTATCGATGCCCAGTAGATCGGCGAGTGTCTGGCGGGTGGCCTGCGGATCCTGCACGCAGCCCCAGCATTCCAGCTTGTCCCCCGTCCAGCGCGCCGTGGCAGATGGCGGCTCCATCGGGGACTGTGAGTAATGGGGCGCGTAATATTCCGCCTCAACGGTTCTGGCTGCCTTCGCCAGTCCGCCGCGCACATCGCCGCGATTGCGCCGGACCTGACCCGGCTGGCGGGCGGTTTGCTTCATCGTTTCAGCAAAGGTTGCGGAATCGTAGCCCGCATTGGGCCCGTCCGCCCATTCTATTTCCAGCGCATTTCGCCCCTGTATCGCCGCCCACGTATCGCTCGCGACAACCGCGACCCCGCCCAGCGGCTGAAACACAGCCGGGGGTTTTGGTGCGGGCAGCATCACCGTTTGCAGCACACCCGGAACGGCCAGCGCCGCTGTATTCACCACCAGCCCAACGCTGCCAAACACCTGCGGCGGTCGCGCGACCACCGCATAAACCATGTCGGGCACATCCACATCGATGCCGAACGTGCCTTTTCCTTGCGTGATAAGCGGTATGGTGAGGGATGGGATTTCCTTGCCGATCAGGCGCCATTCCTCTGGCGTCTTCAGCGTAACATCATCCTCGGCAGGAACCTGCAATCGCCCGGCCAGCTCTGCAAGATTGCCATATGACAAGGTATCGCTGTTCTGCGAATTGCTGACCTTGCCCTGTGACGCGGCGCAATCGGCTGGCTCCAGTTTCCAGTAAAGGGCCGCGGCCTCAACCAGCATCTGCCGCATCGCTGCTCCGGCAACGCGCAGGCGATGGAAATTGTAGCGCACCGATCGCGATCCGTCGGTGTTCTGATCCCCATACCGCTCATGCCCTTCGGCCTGTACGATCTTGACGCTTTCCCAGTCTGCCTCAAGCTCGTCTGCGACGATCTGCGCCATCGAGGTCCACACCTGCTGACCCATTTCGGATCGGTGGCACGTGATTTCGACCGTGCCATCCTCAAGGATCGCGATCCACAGCGCAGGGGTGGCATCGCCGCCTGCAACCTCGGTCAGCGGACTTGGCCCGGCAGGCGGCAAGATCGAACGCGTTGGCGTCAATATCGGGCTCAATGTAGGTAGAGCACCCCGCCAGCGCGATGCCGATTACGAACAAACCAGACCCGGCTACAAAGCCGCGACGGCTGAGATTGGTGATGGAGGCGGCGGCGTCACCGCGGCGACCGACTGATCGGGTTCCGGGAATTACCCCGATATCGCGCAGGAACATGGTGCTCTCCTATCTGGCTGGTTGAGCGGGTCGGTTACGGCGATGCCGCCCAGTGATACCGCACCATGCCAATGCTGCAAAGCGCGTCTCATTCGCCGCTGTTTTCCGCATTAGTCCACCAATTGACGGAAAGCACGTCATGCGCAGACGTCCATATGCCGGCGGGTGTGTAACGGATCGCCCCGCTGCCTTCTGCACGGCCCACGCGAGCGAGAATTTCCAGCGTCTGCGCGTCGATCACGACAAAGGTCTGGTCTTGCGTCGTGCGCAGCCACACCTTGCCATCGGCTGCGTCGATATCGCCATACAGCAGGGTTTCGCCTACCTTGGTCCGGCCGGTAACTTTTACAGTTTCGGGATCGACGCGCGCCACCGTTCCATCGCCCTGTTCCTGCACCCAGACCGCGCCTTCGCCCGCAGTCAGGAAACCCGGCTGATTGCCCAATTCAACCGATCCGGTCACCGTATTTGTCGCCGGATCGATCCGTTGGAGCAGGCGTTCGTCACTGCTGACAGCCCACAGGACATCGAGCCCGTAGGCAAGAAAGAACGTCTTGGGCGCAACATCGATGGTGGCAATCACCGTATTGGTTGCGGGGTCAACGCGGGCGATCTTGCCTGCTGCATCGCTGGGCACCCAGACCGAACCCGCGCCCGCCACCACGTTGGTTTCGCCGCGCGGTTCGGCGATGCCGGTTTCTATCACTGCCTGCACATTGGCGGTTTGGGTATCGACCCGGTAGAGGTTTGCGTCCACGCAATTGGCGACCCACAGCGATCCGGCAAGCAACGCCATTGTGCCGCACGGCTTGGGTATCGCGACTGATTTAATGACGCCATCGCTGGATACCTGCTCTACCCGTCCCCGGTTCGTGGCCCACACCGTGTCATCATCGACAGTGAGGAAATCAACGAAGCCGGGCACCGCGATTATTTTTTCATCGAAGGCGAGCGGAGCTGGACCGCTGCCAGCTTGAACGGCTGGATCATTTACACACGCGGTGCAGGACATCAGCGCGATGACGGGCAGCAGTCGGTTCATTGGCAAACTCCGGGCATGAAAGCCGCAGCAGCGGCAAGATGCGGACCTTTGTTGCACGCCCTCCCAGACGATACCTTGCGACTGCGGCCTGTTTTTACGGAGGCGCAACGCCCAGCAATTGGACCCGATCATATGCGTAATACAATTTATGACAATGGTAATATTTTAGCAATGGACAAGGTGCTGATTTCTAGCCATGCTGCAACCGCGAAAGGAACCGATTCATGGTGAATGAACTCCGTCGAGCGGGCGCCCTCGTGCTGCTTGCATGTGCATTACTGGTCGCCTCATGCTCGCAAGCCTCTGAGGAAAGCGCAGTCGAGCGGACCCAGTTCAATATCGGATGGTCGATCTATGCCGGGTGGATGCCGTGGGCTTATGCCGAACAATCCGGCATCGTGAAAAAGTGGGCGGATAAATACGGCATCGAAATCAAATTCGTGCAGGTCAACGATTACGTTGAATCAGTAAATCAGTACACTGCCGGCCAATTGGACGGGGTCACCGTTGCCAACATGGATGCGCTCACCATTCCGGCCGCCGGCGGCAAGGATACCAGTGCAATCATCATAGGTGACTATTCCAACGGCAATGATGGCCTGCTGTTGAAAGGCGCAAATGAGGTGAGCGCGGTGCGCGGTCGCCAGGTCAATCTGGTCGAACTGTCTGTGTCGCATTACCTGCTCGCCCGTGCGCTGGAGACGGCGGGAATGAAGATGACCGACGTGAACACGGTGAACACGTCTGATGCTGATATCGCCGGGGCGTTCACTTCGCCCGATGTAACCGCGGCGGTGGCCTGGAACCCGCAGCTTACAACGATGCGGCAGGTGCCCGGTGCAAACGCGGTGTTCACATCGGCCGACATTCCGGGAGAGATCCTGGATCTGATGGTGGTCGATACAAAAACGCTGAAAGCCAACCCCAATCTAGGCAAGGCGCTGGCAGGCATATGGTACGAAACGATCAGCCTGATGCAGCGTCAGGACGAAACCGGGGCGAAGGCGCGCGCAGCTATGGCAGCGCTGGCCGGGACCACACCGCAGGAATTCGAGGGGCAGCTGGCAACCACATATCTCTATGTCGATCCCAAGGCGGCGGTGGCTGCGACTTCGGATGCGGCGCTGATCAAGACGATGACGCGGGTGCGCGATTTCAGCTTTGCCCAGGGGCTGTTCGGGCAGGGCGCGCGGTCTGCCGATGCGGTCGGCATGGCGTTTCCGGGCGGCAAGACGCTGGGCGATCCCGACAACATCACTTTGCGTTTCGATGAAACCTACATGCAGATGGCCGCCGACGCAAAGCTGTGAGCGGTCTCGACAGAGCTGAACGCGAACAAGTTCGGAGAACCTCTATGATCGGAGAATCATGGGCTGGCTGAACCGCCAGACACAACCCGGCAATGTGATGGGCAACGTGACGGGCAACCGTGCGCTATTAGCCCTGATCCCGATCGTGGTTCTGGTGATAGTCTATCTCGTGGTCGCGGCCGATCGAAACGCGATTAATCCTAATGAGAAGATCCTGCCTCTGCCCGCTGCCATGGTGGAGGCAATGTGGGGGCTGGTTTTCGAGCGGGATCAGCTCTCTGGCCGGTTTCTGTTCTGGTCAGACACTTTTGCGAGCCTGCAGCGCCTTCTCCTCGGACTTGCCATTTCAACGCTTAGTGCATTGATAGTTGGACTGATGCTGGGGGTTTTGCCGACTTTTCGGGCGACGTTTGGAGCGCTAGTGACGAGCATTGCGGTGATCCCGCCGATTGCGCTTTTGCCCGTCCTTTTCATCGTTTTCGGGCTCGGCGAAACGGCCAAAGTAGCGCTGATCGTAATCGGCATTGCGCCGTTCATGGTGCGCGACATTGCCGCGCACGTCACCGCCCTCCCGCGCGAGCAGATCGTCAAAGCCCGGACGCTGGGCGCGAATACGTGGCAATTGCTGCTGCGCGTCGCCCTGCCACAGGCGATGCCACGCCTCATTCTGGCGCTGCGACTGTCGCTTGGCCCGGCATGGGTGTTCCTGATCTCGGCGGAGGCAATCGCGGCGGACATCGGCCTTGGCTATCGCATCTTTCTGGTTCGCCGCTATCTCGCGATGGATGTAATCCTGCCCTATGTTGCGTGGATCGCGCTGTTGGCGGCGACGATCGATTTTACGCTCGCCGTTGCCAGCCGCCGCGCGTTTCCCTGGGCACATGGAGCAGGCCATTGAGCGCCGCTTTGCGCCTAGAGAATGTGTGGGTCGAGTATGGCGACAAGGTCGTGCTCGAACGGATCAATCTGGATATCGAAGAGGGTGCGTTTGTCTCTGTTGTCGGGCCGTCCGGCGCGGGCAAAAGCAGCTTTTTGCGGCTGGTTCTGGGGCAGGATGCGCCCACGCGCGGAGCGATCCTGCTGGACGGCGAACCGTTGAAGGCGGAATGTACGCCAGAGCGCGGTGTTGTTTTCCAACGTTATTCGGTGTTTCCGCATCTGACAGTGCTGGGCAACACGATCTTCGGCCTTGAATGCGCCGAGGCGCCGTTTGCCTCGCGCCTGTTTGGGACCCGGCGGCGGGCTGCGGCGGGGCAAGCGCTGGAGATGCTGGAGGCGGTGGGGCTGGAACACGCGCTGGATCTTTACCCCGCGCAAATGTCGGGCGGGATGCAGCAACGCCTCGCCATCGCACAGGCGCTGATAAAACGGCCGCGGATTTTGCTGCTGGATGAACCGTTCGGCGCGCTCGATCCTGGTATCAGAAGCGATATGCACGCTCTTATCACGCGGCTGTGGCGCGACTATTCGCTCACGGTGATCATGGTGACGCATGACATCAAGGAGGCATTCTCGCTGGGCACACGGGTGCTCACTCTCGATAAGTCGCGCGTCGATCCGCACGCCCCGCATCGTTATGGGGCAACAGTGGTTTATGATCTGCCGCTGACCCGCAAAAATGCATCCGAAAAGCCCTGCGACGAGGCAATCGCGGATGGCAGTATTACGATTGACAGAAATGATAATAATTGAGAGAGGAGAAGTACCATGACCTCTGAACCAACCAGCTTGGCGCGCCTCAGCATGAGTCTGCCTGCAGACCTGTTGCAGAACCTTGATCGCATGGTTGAAGAACGCGATCTGCCGTCCCGGTCGCAACTTATTGCTCAGCTCATCCGCGATGCACTTGCCGAACACGAGGCTCTGATCCGGCCAAAGGAGACGCTGTCGGGTACGATCACGCTGGTTTACCGCGCGGATCAGGGCACGGTGCGTCAGCAATTGGCGACGACCCAGCATCAGTATCTGAAGGAAGTGATTTCTTCGCAGCATGTCTTTCTCGAAGATGATCAATCGCTCGAAGTGTTGCTGGTGCAGGGTCCGGCGGAGCGGCTGGAGGCTCTTTGCAACTCCCTGCGCGCCATCCGAGGCGTGCATCAGCTTAAACTGGTGACGACAACCGCGCTATTGCCGCCGCTGCATGAACAGGATGAGCTGGAGGTTGGCACGCCGCAGACGAAGGGCAGGGCGGCGTGACAGGCGATCTGTCCAATCCAATGCTCGCGCGTGAACATGCACGTGCAATGGCTGGCACCATCGCGGAGGCGATGCCGATTTTACCGCCGGTCGCAAACGATCTGCCCGCCGGTGTGTCCGCTGTAGATCACGTGTGGGAAGAGACGATTGCGCCCGGCGGCTATTCTTCTCGCAGACTTTCACGCGGCTCTCGACTGCGACTGATCGATACCAAGGGCGATGCCTGCGCTTCGCTTAATATCTTTAACGCGCAGATGCCGACCGAGCGGCTGAACGTGGCAGACACCGTGAAGGTGCAATGGAATGCGTATCTTGGCCAGGGCAAGCTGCTGTTGTCGGATATGGGCCGCGTGCTGATGACCATCCTAGAAGATGATGCGGGCACGCATGATGCCTTCAGCGGAACGTCAAACGCCGCCACCAATGCGGCGAAATATGGCGAGGGCCGCAACAGCGGAGCGTCTCCCAGTGGTCGCGACCGTTTGCTGCTGGGTGCCGCGAAACAGGGGCTTTCCCGCCGCGACGTCCACCCTTGCATCAACCTGTTCAAGGGCACCCGGATCGAATCGGACGGAACGATCACGCCGTTGATCGGCCCCTATGATCCCGCGCGCACCGTGGTGCTGCGCGCCGAGATGGATGTGATCGTGGTCATCGCCAATTGCCCGCACGTGCTCGACCCGCGTGAGGATTACACCGTCACCCCCATGCGCGTATCCGCGTGGCGCGGTGCAATCACGCCGCAGGACGATCCGCTGCGCAACGCAACCCCGGAAGGCCAGCGCGCCTTCATAAATGTCGAAGATTATTTCCGGCGATAGGAAGGCATGAAGCGATGGCTGCCAATCAGCGAACCGAGGATCCTCCCGGCGAGATCGTACATGACGAGATCGTCCCGGCAAGGGCCCCGTGGCTGCATCTCGTTCGCGCCGGACAGACGCTGCGGGTGATCGACCTCGAAGGCAATCAGGCGGTCGACTTCCTCATGTACAGCGCCGCCGACGATGCCGAAAGATACAGCGCGCAGGACACGGTCGCGGGGCAGGGCAATATCTTCCTGCGTAAAGGCGCCGTGCTGCGATCAAATGAAGGCGCTGCGATGATGACCATCACCGCTACATCGGTCGAATATCACGATACGATCGGTGGCGCGTGCTCTTGCGAGTCCAACACGCTGAGGTATGGTCATCACACCTTTTCCCAACATGCCTGCGTCGAAAATTTCCTGGAAGCCAATCTGACCCAGGGACGCGGCAAGCGCGACATGGTGTCCAACATAAATTTCTTCATGAATGTGCCTGTCGAAGCGGACGGGACGCTCGGCATCGTTGACGGTATCTCCGCCCCTGGCCTGAGTGTCGACCTGCGCGCGGAAATGGATGTGATCGTGGTGGTGTCAAACTGCCCGCAGATCAACAATCCGTGCAATGCCTTTAATCCGACTCCGGTTCGGATGATCGTTTCGGCATGAGCGCTGGCACGGTTCTGGTCGCGAACCGCGGGGCAATCGCAACCCGCATTATCCGGACCTTGCGCAAAATGGGTCTGCGATCAGTTGCGGTCTATTCGGAGGCCGACGCTGAATCGCTGCATGTGGCGCAGGCCGATTTGGCGGTTTGCATCGGGCCGGCAGCGCCTGCGCAAAGCTATCTTGATGGTGCACGGATCATCGCCGCTGCGCAAGAAACCGGGGCGGGCTTCATTCATCCGGGTTACGGCTTTCTGGCCGAGAACGCGGGGTTTGCCGAAAGCTGCGAAGCGGCGGGAATTGTGTTCATCGGTCCGACGCCGGAGAATATCCGCACCTTCGGCCTGAAGCACAGCGCCCGTGCGCTGGCGGCAGAAAATGGTCTCCCGCTGGCGCCCGGCACTGGCCTGCTTACCGATGAGGACGCCGCGGCGCGCGCCGCGGATGAAATCGGCTATCCGGTGATGCTGAAAGCGACTGCCGGCGGTGGCGGCATAGGCATGCGCATTTGCGAGGACGAGGCCGCCCTGCGGGAAAATTTTGCCAGCGTTGTGCGGCTGGGCGAGGGCAATTTCGGCGACGCAGGAGTGTTCCTGGAACGCTATATCGCGCGTGCGCGCCACATCGAGGTGCAGATTTTCGGAGATGGCGCAGGGCGCATAATGCCGCTGGGGGAGCGGGATTGTTCCTTGCAGCGACGCAATCAGAAAGTGGTCGAGGAAGCGCCTGCGCCCCGCCTTTCCGATGCTGTACGCGCCGATCTGATTGCCTCTGCGGTGCGTCTGGGCAAGGCGGCAAATTACCGGTCTGCCGGAACGGTCGAATTCCTGTTCGATGCAATGACGCAGGAGTTTTTCTTCCTTGAAATGAACACCCGGCTTCAGGTGGAACACGGCGTCACCGAAGAAGTGATGGGCATCGATCTGGTCGAGTGGATGGTGCGCGGTGCGGCGGGCGATTATATTTTCATGGACCGTGAGCCGCCTGTGCCTAGCGGCCATGCGGTGCAGGTGCGCCTTTATGCCGAAGACCCGGCGATGGACTACCGCCCTACGACAGGCACGCTGACAGCGCTCAGCTTTCCCACTCGCATCCGCGCCGATACCTGGGTCGCGCCGGGCAGTACGATCAGCGCCTGGTATGATCCGATGATCGCCAAGCTGATTACGCACGCCCCCACCCGCGAGGGCGCCATCGGTGCGATGCAAGATGCACTCGATGAAAGCCGAGTGGACGGGTTCGAGACGAACCTGCGTTGGCTGCGCGATGTGGTGCACAATGAACGCTTCGAATCGGGCGAGGTGGATACCAGGCTGCTGGATGCCGTTGCCTATGCACCGCGCAGCATCCGTGTCCTTTCAGGCGGCACTGCCACTACGGTTCAGGATTGGCCGGGGCGGCAAGGGCTGTGGTCGGTCGGGGTGCCACCATCCGGGCCAATGGATGATCGGTCGTTCCGCCTCGGCAATCTCGTGCTCGGCAATGCGGAACGAACGGCGGGGCTGGAGGTCACGTTTACAGGGCCAACAATCGTTTTCAACGCGCCCGCACAGATATGCCTGACAGGCGCAGATTTCGGCGCGGCGCTGGACGATACGCCGGTCGAGCGCGGCGTGGCGTTCAACATTTCAGCGGGGCAGACGCTATCTCTGGGCGCGGTGCGTGGCGGCGGGGTGCGCGGCTATATCCTGTTTGCGGGCGGGCTGGATATTCCGGAATATCTCGGCAGCCGCGCCACATTCGAGCTGGGGCAGTTCGGCGGCCATGCGGCACGCCGGCTGGTAGCGGGCGATACGCTGCATCTGGGGCAGGAGGCCACCGGAAAGCCGCTTTCCCCCGCAAACCTTCCGCAGATCACCGATAGATGGACTTCTGCGGGTGATGTACGGCCCGCACGGCGCGCCCGACTTCTTCACTCAAGACGGCATTGCCGCTATCTGCGATGCCGAATGGAAGGTCCACTATAACAGCAACCGCACCGGCGTTCGGCTGGTGGGACCAAAACCGCAATGGGCGCGCAGCGACGGGGGTGAAGCCGGGCTGCACCCCTCGAACATCCACGATAATCCCTATGCCATTGGCGCGGTCGATTTCACCGGGGATATGCCGATCATCCTTGGTCCCGATGGGCCATCGCTTGGCGGATTTGTCTGCCCTTTCGTAGTGATCGCGGCTGACCGGTGGAAGTTGGGGCAGCTCGCGCCGGGGAACATTGTGAAGTTCGCTCCGGTGACGCTGGCAGATGCAAAGACGGCTGAAAGTGAGCCTGCCTCACCACCGCGCAGCATCGCCGATCTCTCTCCCATCCTCGCCGATATTCCTGCGCAAGGGTCGCGCCCGCGCACGGTCTATCGCCAGCAGGGTGATCGCAACATCCTCGTCGAATACGGGCCGATCGTGCTCGACATCGAGATGCGCATCCGCGCTCACGCGCTGATGATCGCGCTGGAGGAGCTGGCCTTGCCCGGCGTTATCGACATCGTGCCCGGCATCCGCTCGCTGCAGCTGCATTTCGATGGCGAGGCGCTGGATCAGCATGCGGCGCTGGCTGCGCTGATGAAGGCGGAGGACCGTCTGGGAGACCTCAACGACTTTACCATCCCTTCGCGCATCGTCCACCTGCCGCTGAGCTGGCGAGACCCGGCCATTGTCGAGACGATCGAGAAATACATGGGCGCGGTGCGCGATGATGCGCCTTGGTGCCCGGACAACATTGAATTTATCCGCCGCATCAATGGTCTGACCGATGCCGACGCGGTGGAGGATATCGTGTTCGATGCCAGCTATCTGGTGATGGGGCTTGGCGATGTCTATCTCGGCGCGCCGGTCGCAACCCCGGTCGATCCGCGCCATCGCCTCGTCACTACGAAATACAACCCTGCGCGCACGTGGACCCCGCCGAACGTCGTAGGCATCGGCGGCGCATATATGTGTATTTACGGGATGGAAGGGCCGGGCGGATATCAGCTGTTCGGTCGCACCTTGCAGGTCTGGAACACCTATCGCCAGACCGACGCGTTCACCGATGGCAAGCCTTGGCTACTGCGGTTCTTCGACCAGATCCGGTTCTACCCCGTCAGCGCGGAGGAGCTGGCCGAATGGCGGCGTGATTTCCCCACCGGGCGTCGCTCGATCAAAGTTGAGCAATCGCAGTTCAGCCTTGCGGAATACCGCACATTCCTGAGCGACAATGCGGCATCCATTTCAGATTTCGAGGCGCGAAGGCAGATTGCATTCGATACCGAACGAAGCCTGTGGGAAAGCAGCGGAGAATTCGACCGCTTGTCGGAATTGACAGAGGACGGTGCGGCGCAAGCGGAGATCGTCCCCGCCATCGAAGTGCCTGAGGGCGCGGACCTGATCGAGGCTCCGTTCGGCGGCAGCGTTTGGAAATTGCTCGCAAAAGAAGGCGACATGGTGAACACCGGAGACGTGATCGCAGTGATCGAGGCGATGAAGATGGAAAGCCCATTGGAAAGCCCCAACAGCGGCAGGATCGCGGCGCTTTATATCAAGGAGCGGCAGGCGATCGAACCGGGCGCGCCTATCTTTGCGCTGGAGCGGCAGCCGTGAGCGCGTCCGGTCGTCTTTGCATCGTCGATATCGCCGCGCAGGTAAATGCGCGCAGCACGAGTGCCGAGGCTGTGGCCCGCGATGCCCTGTCGCGCATGGAAGCCTATGATGCGATCCAGCCGCACGTCTGGATTTCCCGCGCTGATGCGGCGGTCGTGCTTGCGGCGGCGAGAGCGGTCGATGCGCGTATTGCCGCCGGAGAAGTACTGCCGCTGGCAGGGGTGCCATTTGCAGCAAAGGACAATATCGACGTTGCCGGGTTCGAAACGACTGCCGGATGCCCGGCCTTCGCATACATCCCCGAACGATCCTCTACGGCCGCACGGCTGTTGATGGAGGCGGGCGCGATCTGCATGGGAAAGACCAATCTCGATCAGTTCGCCACAGGTCTGGTGGGGACGCGCAGCCCCTATGGAATCCCGCGCAATGCCTATAATCGCGACTATATCAGCGGAGGATCAAGCTCTGGCTCTGCCGTCGCGGTCGCCGCCGGGCTGGTCGGGTTTGCGCTGGGCACAGATACAGCCGGTTCGGGCAGGGTGCCTGCAGCGTTCAATCACCTGATCGGCTTTAAACCGACAAAAGGTCGATGGAGCACGGCCGGGCTGGTGCCAGCCTGCCGGTCCATCGATTGCATAACCGTGTTCGCGCATGATGTGTCCGACTCTCGTCTGGTCGATCAGGTGCTTGCCGGGTTCGACGCGGACGATCCGTGGTCGCGCAAGCTAGAGGATCGCTCTCTCGCCCCGCGCCGCATCGGGGTCCCGCGCCGCGATCAGCGCGTCTGGTTTGGCGACGAGAGATCCGAATATCTCTACGATCACGCGCTTTCGCTGCTTGCAGAGACAGCGCAGATTATCGAGCTTGATATCGAACCGCTGAATGAGGCCGCGAGCCTCCTGTATAATGGGCCATGGGTGGCAGAACGAACAGCTGCGATCGAAGCACTGTTGGCGAGTGGTTCCGATGCCGTCGACGCGACGGTGCGTGCCGTGGTCGAACCCGGACACGCAATCAGCGCGGTCGAGGCTTTCAAGGGCATTTATCGGCTTGCCGAACTGAAGCGTTCCGCGGATCGGATGTGGGACGAAGTCGACCTTCTCGCCTTTCCTACCACCGGCACGACCTATCGCGTCAATGAAGTGCTGGCCGCGCCAATTGCGCTCAACAGCAATCTGGGCCGCTACACCAATTTCGTGAACCTGCTGGATATGGCGGCGATTGCCGTGCCTGCGGGCGCGCGCCCCAACGATACAGGATTTGGCATCACCCTGATTGGCCCGGCGCACAGCGACGTTGCATTGATGGACACCGCCGAAACGTACCTTGCGGAGTCAGATTTCCCTGCTCCGCCACCGCTCGATCTGGAGGGAAAAATGGAAAGCGTAAAACTCGCCGTTGTCGGCGCCCATCTCAAGGATATGCCGCTGCATTGGCAGCTGACCTCGCGCGATGCCAGGTTTGTTGGCGCGTTCGAGACGGCCCCGACCTATCGGTTGTATGCGATCGCTGACAGTGTCCCTCCAAAACCCGCTCTGGTTCACAGCACCGATGGGTCTGCGATAAAGGTTGAGGTCTACGAGCTTGGAATGGCTGCATTCGGAAGTTTTGTCGCCGAAGTGCCAGCGCCTCTCGCGATCGGCACGGTGATGCTGTCGGACGGAACGAGCGTAAAGGGGTTCGTTTCAGAGCCGCGCGCAACACAGGGAGCGCAGGACATCACCGAACTTGGCGGATGGCGCGCATTTATTGGCGGCCTCAAGCAGGAATAGAAAATTTCAGGCGGATGGCTTTAGGCGGTTCAAAATTGCAACACCTGTAAGAAAGTCGTAATGTTACGCTTGACCCGTTGGGTAATATCGATAGTGTGGCAGGCAATCCAAAAGATAAATGCTCTTGGGAGGGTCTGTGCAATGTACGAGCCGGTTTGACCGGCCCGGCGTTGAGCCGTCCCGGTTCTTCGCCGTGAAATGGGGAAGATTCACATGAGCGGAACGCTTGTCGGGAACAGAATTATCGGGGCAGATGCGCCGGTCACCGTAGGGTGGGAAAACATTGGCAAGGTCCAAGGCGGACCGGTCAAGCAATTCGTTTTCACCTGGTTCCAGCCCTTCTTCCTCCTGTTTTTCGTCGCGTTCTTTTACTACGCGCCCAATTCCCTTGCCGTAGCGTCCACTGCCCTGATGATGGGCATCGCATTCAAGGCGCTGTTGCTGATCCTCGAATGGGTCAATCCGCGGTATGACAGCTGGAAGCTGACTTGGAAGGAATTTGCGACCGACCTGTTTTACGTCGGGCTCGGCTATACCGTTCTGCGAATGGTGGATGCCTACATCGGTGACGGGGTCATCATCGGCGCGGTCCAGGGCATGTTCGATTGGGACAAGTTCTCATGGTTCACCGCACTGCCGCTGCTCATTCAGGCGCTGGCCATCTCGATGATCTTCGACTTTGGCCAGTACTGGATGCACCGAGGGATGCACAACTGGCACCCCCTGTGGCTGACCCATGCGCCGCACCATTACATTACCCAGCTTAACATCAATAAAGGCGCTGTCGGCAATCCGGTGGAACTGTTCCTGATCGGATTGGGCGTAGGCGGCTTCTTCGATTTCCTGCCGCGCGCTTTCCTGATCGCAGGCGCTATCGGTGTGACCGTGTCGATCTACCAGCACATCAATGTGCGGTTCAACACGCCAGCGTGGTGGCGTTACCTGTTCAACACCACCGAACACCACAGCGTCCACCATTCGCAGGACTATGAAGCTACCCGCAGCAATTATTCGGGCACCTGGATCATCTGGGATCGCATGTTCGGCACTTGCGTCGATGGCGAGGCGGAACTGTTGGGAATGGAAGGCGGCCGCCGGATGGACATTCGCGAGACAATGATCTTTCCGTTCACCGAAGGATACAAATCGATCAAATCCTGGCTTCGAAGCCCGACGGCGATAGGTGGCACGCAACAAACCGAACCGGCCGAATAACCGTTCGTAAATTGCCGGCGTCATTCCGAGGTCGGATCATTTTTTAAAAGGTTGGTCAACTGCGCCCGCGCTGATGGGATCGCGATTGGCTTGCCTTTTGCCGGGGGGCAAATTGACACAATGAAAGCCACTGTGCCATTTTTAGACCGGATCTGGCGGGTGCGCAGCAGCCTGGCGCTGGACGAGAGCCTTAGTCCCGATGAAGCGTTCGCGCGGCTCGATCCGCTGTTGCAGACAGCGGGCACGCAGTACGAAGTTGCAGGGGATACCCTTACCTACAGCAAGGAAAATCCGGCAGCCCAGGATAAACTTGCGACGTTTACCAGTGGCACTCTCACCATATCGCAGCAGGGGACGGGTTCGCGCCTGAGTTATGATCTGGGCAGTACTGCGCTGCTTCTTTGCTTTCTCGCACCGCTGCTATTTCTCGCCTTTGCACAGCTTGCAGTGACGCTTTCGGCGATGGACGGTCCGCTGACTGAAGATGCGCGCGGTGTTGATAAGAAGAACAAGGACGAGGACAAGGAAATCCGTCTGAACTGGATCGATCAGATGCTCGGTGCGCCAGAGCCTGAACAGCCGGATGAAAAGAAGGACAAGGAAAAAGAAAAGGAAAAAGAAGAGAAGCACTCGCCTACGCCCGCCTATGTCTTGGCGGGCATTTTTGCCGTTCTTTATGTGGTTGGAAGAATTCTGGAGCCGTGGCTTATCAAGCGCACGTTTCGCAGCGCCCTGACAGGTGTGCTTTCCCCAGCCATGGCTACGAGCGACAAGCCGGTAGCGAACGATAGGATCGCGCCACCCCTGAGAGGATCTGAAGAAAGGTGATGAGATGACCAACCGAAGGGGGTAATTATGAACCACAATACGAATTCGCGGTTTTACAAACCGCTTGCTTCTGCAGCTCTGCTGTCGGTTTCGATCGTGGCACTGATGGCGGCACCTGCCAGCGCTCAAGAACTTGCAGATGAGCAACTCACAGACCCCGCAGTTGATGCCGAAGATATTGTCGTCACTGGTTCCCGCCTGAGAAGAGACTCAAATCTCGGCTCCCCCTCTCCAATCGTTACAATCGACGCAGAATCGATCCGCGGTGGAGCTGACGTAACCGAGGCGCTACGCGAAATTCCGGCCCTCGCAGCATCGGTTACCAGCGCTCAGACCCTTGATGCAGGCGAACTTGACGCAGGTGGATCGGTGGGTGCAGCCACGCTCAACCTGCGCGGCCTTGGTGCTGAGCGAACGCTTGTTCTCGTCAACGGGAGGCGTCACGTCGCAGGCGTCGCGGAAACCGCGATCGTCGATATCAATTCAATCCCGCAATCGCTGATCAAGAGCGTTGAGGTGCTGACCGGCGGTGCATCCGCCGTCTATGGTGCTGATGCCGTCACTGGGGTGGTGAACTTCATCCTGGAGGACGATTTTGATGGCGTCGAGGTGGGTGCGCGGTCCGGCGTATCCAGCAAAGGAGATGGCGAACGCCTCGATTTCTATGGCAAGATCGGCAAGAACTTTGCCGATGATCGTGGCAACATCGTGATTGCAGGGGATTACACGAACGATTCCGGACTGAGGTTTGGCGACCGGGCGCAATACCGCGACGGTAATATCAGCTCCGATGGCCCCAACCCCTTCCTGCGATTCCAGCAGGGCGATCTGGGCGGTGCCGACACGCCAAACTTCAACGGCTTTTTCAGCCCGGCGAATGGACGCTATCCTTTCGGCTTCACCATCCCGACGCCCGGCAGCCCCACCTTTGATCGAATATTCACCGGCGGCACGACGCCGACTGCTGCCGAGGAGGCGTTGATCAACCGGGCGGCCAGTTCACCCACACGCTTTATTGCGCCCCAATATCAGTTCCAGATCACTTCGGCTGGCGGCGTTATCCTGCCTGCGGATTTCGCCGATCCCGGAATCGACCTGAATGGCAACGGCACCAGCGATTGCCTTGATTCGTTTACAGGATTTAACGGGCTGTTCGATTTCTCCAACGCTTTCGGAATCGTCGGGGGCTGCTGGCTCAACACCGCCAACGGCGTGGAAGTGGTAGAAGACGGCCTGATTGCCAGTAACTTCAACGCGTTTGGCGGCAACACCCTGATTTTTGATAACAACGCCTTTTTGGTGCCGAAGGTGGAGCGGTTTTCCGTCAATCTGCTAGCCGATTACGACATCACCGATAATGTGAACGTGTTTTTCGAAGGCAAATACGTGCGTCAGGACACAAAGTTCGGCACTGCGGAAAACAGTTTTTACGACCTGTTGACAGTAGCACCCGACAATCCGTTCATACCGGCAGAATTGCAGGGCGTTGCCAATAACGCTGGTGGCCTGTTCATCACCCGCGACCCCACCGATCTTGGCCCGAACAAGGATACCAATCTGGCCGAGACATGGCGGTTCGTAGGCGGCGCCACAGGATCTCTGACCGACACGATCGACTTTTCGGTCTCCGCCAATTGGGGCCGTTACACCACGGTCGAAACGAACAACAACAACGTCTTACTGGATCGATTCTTCGCCGCGATTGATGTGACGAGTGATGCCGCCGGCAATCCTATCTGCCGCAGCGAGCTTGACCCCACTGTCAGATCGCCTTCGACGGTGTTCGGGATCCCCGCGGGCGAATTCGGCTATCTCACCTTTGTGCCTGGCCAGGGTCAATGTCAGCCGGCAAACCTGTTTGGCATCGGCAGCATCAGCCAAGCGGCGATCGATTTTATCACCACGACAACGACCAACCGGTTCGAAACAGAACAATTGGTGCTGCAGGCCGTGATCAGCGGCGACACCAGCGAGTTTTTCAACCTGCCTTATGACGCAATCGATTTCGCGCTTGGTGTGGAATATCGTGATGAATCCAGTGCGTCGCAGTTCGACGCGCTGACGCGCGGAATTCTGCCAGTGACGACGGTCGACGGAAATGCTGGCGACTTCGTTGGCGATCTGGGCTTCACCCAGACATCGCTGGCAACGCCGCCTGATGAATTCCTGCAGAATTCGGGAGGCTCGTATGATGTCGTCGAAATCTTCGGCGAGATTGGCACCACGTTCCTCCAAGACGTGCCCGGTTTTCAGGAACTTCGGCTGGAGCTTGCCGGGCGGTATTCCGATTATTCGACGGTCGGCACTGTTACGACCTACGCAATCAACGGTTTCTGGGCACCGATTGACGATATCCGGTTCCGCGGCACTCTTTCGCGAGCGGTGCGGGCACCCAACATCTCGGAGCTGTTCGCCCCGCCACAAGCAGCATTTTTCCGCCCGTTCGATCCATGCGATCAAACTGAAATCGACCGGCTGCAAGCCGATGGTTTTCCCGCTATCGCAAACCGGATTGCAAATTGTCGGGCCGATGGCATCCCGGAGGGGTTTTCGGACCCACTCAGCGCCCGCTTCGCTGGCACAATCGCGGGCAACACCGATCTGCGCGAGGAAACGGCTGATACATTTACAGTCGGCGCAGTTTTTCAGCCCAGCTTCATTCCGGGTCTGGGCATCACCGTCGATTACTACGACATTCGCATAGACGATGCGATTAGCACGATCGACGATCAGGATGTGGTCGACAATTGCTATGACAGCGCTTCTTTTCCAAACGATTTCTGCAACAGCTTTACACGCAACAGAGATCCCAACTCTGCGCAGTTTCTCGGCTTTACATCGCTCAATCTGACGACAATCAATTTTGTCAGTGTTGAGACCGCTGGGGTCGATGCTTCCATCACCTACCGGTTCGGATTTGGGGATCACCGTTTCAATCTGGCGGCGAACGGTTCGTGGGTCGACAAGATGAACTTCTTCTTCGACCCGACCGATCCGGGTGCCATCGATCCCGAACTGGGTGAAGTGGGCCGCCCGGAATGGTCTGGGCGGGGCTCGATCGGATACGAGAATGGCCCGTTCAGCTTCGGCTATTCGCTGCAGTATTTAAGCGAAATGGGGCTGGGCGATGTCGAGATTGAAACGGTCGACGCGCAGTTTGGACCGGCGGGAATTGCGGACGAATATTTCATCCACGACATCACTGCATCGTATCGTTTTGCCGAAGACCGGTTTGAACTTTACGGCGGCGTAAACAATCTGACGGACGAAAATCCTTTCGTTACCGAGCGGGCGTATCCGGTAAACCCGGTCGGTCGTTTCTATTATATCGGAGTCCGCGCATCGTTCTGATGCAATCGTACCAATAGCGTTTCTGCACCACGGATTTCCGGCCTCGTCGCACCAGCGACGGGGCCGGACCACACCGGCCTCCATGGATCGCAGACCACTCGCGGCAAGCGCGAGGATTGCAGCGACCGATCAACGGTTTACGCGCAGGTGAGTGGCCCACGGATCGGCGCAAAGCCGCTCCAAACGCAGGCGGATCACTTTCGTCCAAAACGATTTGCCACACCATATTAGAGGGATGCATCCCGAAAGCGCGGGGTTGGGTGTGCCGGGTAACCGTCCCCCTATCGCGCGCGCCGCGTCAGTTCCTCCATACCGCTTTGCAGCCCCTCGATAGCCTGGAGCGGGTCGCAACCTTGCGGGTCAAAGTGAATCACTCAAGGCGCGGAAGATTTGCCAGCAATCACAACGGCGTAAATCGCCGCTGTTCCACTCTGTGCCGCAGATTTAGCACTGACCCGCTACTTACACAGAAGATGACGGGAGCAAAAATCAGCCGTAACTTTCTGATCTCGCTCAACTCCATCTACAGCAGGCGCTGTGTTCGGTGTGCGCCCTAAACCGAGCGGCGAGCCGCTGTCGTTCCGCACGCAGGCGCAGCGCCTGGTGCCAATCCGCGCCTGGTTCAAATGGCTGGCGCGCGAGAATCATATCCTCTCGAACTTGGCAAGCGAGCTCGAGCTTCCACGCCCGGAAAAGCGCCTGCCCGCGCTCGTGCTCACGGCGGACGAGGCTGAGGCGATCATAGCCATGCCCGATACCGGCACCCCGCTGGGCCTGCGCGACCGGGCCATTCCCGAGCTGCTCTATGCCACCGCGATCCGGCGCTCCGAGCTGGTGAACCTCAAGGTCCATGATGTGGACTACCAGCAATGAAGGTCGGGCGCGGACCTCAGCTTCGCCTGATTGTCCCGGGCGAAGCCACCGCGCGCATAAAGCCAGTGCAGCGTGACCCGAAGCTCATTGCGCTAATCGCCGAGGCGCTGGCGGCTCGCAAACTGATCGAGGACAACCCCGAACGATCAATCGCCAGCATTGCTGAAGAAAATGGTCGCTGCCGAACGCGGCTTGGCAATCTGGTTCGCATCTCTTGTCTCGCACCGGATATCGTTCAGTCGATCGTCGAGGGACGACAACCATCATCGCTCAGCGCCAGGACGCTCACGAGAACAGATCCTGCCCATCGACTGGGCCGCGCAGCGCAAGTCGCTGAGGATCGTCTAAGCCGCGAATCCGATTGCAGTCAGAATACCGGGCGCCTGAGACTAGGCGCCTTTTTTTGCGTCAAAAGCTGATGAATACTGCCGGTCTCTGACTGCAGTCCATATGGAGCATGGATGCGAATGGCGCAGAACTGCGCCATTTCTGGCGAGCAGTTCACCCTCAAATGGAATTTGGTCAGGAGATATGGACTGTGTGGTGCGGTCGAGAAGACTCGAACTTCCACGGGCGTTAGCCCACAACGACCTCAACGTTGCGCGTCTACCAGTTCCGCCACGACCGCACTCGCAAACCGGGACCTGCCATTGCAGCCCCGTGGTAGGAGCGGGCCGATAGCAAGCACCCCGATGACGCGCAAGCCTTTTGAAGCGATCTGCGATCCTCCTGATAGCTGCTCATCGGCCACCAACGAAGTACGAGCAGCAAAGTAGAAACCGCTGAACAATCGTTCCAGCGCGGGACCGTCAGATCAGCTTGCTTGAAAGCATGGTTAAACAGGCGTCAACCATGTGGCATGAGCATCGGTCCCGCATTCCTTTTGATAGCCCAGATCGCAGCAGGAGGTGTGGTGGATGGTCGGCCACAATCCCCGGCTTCAGCAATGTCATTTGCGACAGCTTCTTCGGCCGCGAGCGCCCGGATTGTTCGTTCGGTCAAAGTTACGATCGATCACGATACGAACGCAATCATGGTCGATGTCGCTCGGGCTCAGCAGCCGCAGAACGAGCGTGACAAAGACGGCACGGTATGGATCGAATTCAGTTGAGATCTATCAGCCAGGTGCCCAGCCTAGCCCTACTTCATTGGCATTGGCGGGGATGTCCGAAATCCCTTCCATGACTTTCAGGCTCTCACCGGGTGCGAGTTTGCTTTTGGCCGGGGTGATAACCTTGCTGTAAACTTCGCGGCCGCGCTCATCGACGAACACGACCACCAGCCCCGGCACTGAAAGGGTCTCGGAGGACACATTGTTGATCGCGCCACGTACACGAAAGATTTCCTCGCCACTTTCCAATGGCTCTTTTCGCTGCTCCGCTTTGGGAAAATCGAGTTCCAGACCCGGTTTGCCAAGACCATAAGTGGGGCGGCTGAATGGCAGCCATTCGGGCAATGGAAGGCCATAATAATTCACAGCAACGACACTGCCAGTTGCCAGCAACGCGAAAATCGCCGCTGCCGCCGTCCACATTTTGGCCGGATTGCGCCGAGCGGTGAAAGGCGCGCGATATTCAAACTGGGATACGCCGTCCTCTTCTTCGGTATCTTCGTCGAACGCTTCACCAAAATCATCGTCGAAGAAGGCGTCCTCTTCTGCATATTCCGCTCGTTCCTCGGTGGTCGCTTGCGCGCCCGCCCTTCCGGAACGCAACGGGTCGGCGATGGCTGGTGCCAACGGATCGCGTTTTGCGTTTAGTGTGGCACGGTTCTCGTGCGGCACAGGAGATGTGACTGATTGGCTGTCGCTGTCATCAGATCCGATGTCCGACGCTCTGCCAAGCGCGCGCGCCGCGAGCGACTCCATTTGCGCGTCCTTGCTCTTCCAGTGATTGATGGAAGGGCCGGCGGCAACCGTGCCAGCATCGCCTTCGCGCGTGGTGGCCGTGGTCGCGGTGGGCACGCGGGGCGGGGAGGGTTGTGAAGGGGCAGGCTGGCGCGGCGGCGGCTCAGCGGTGCGCTCAGAGGTAGGCTCGGTCGCGCGCTCAGCCGTATGGTCTGGCGTCGGCTCACGCGCAGCTTCGCGCCGGGGTTCGCTTTCAGGCTGGCCCTCGGATTGCCGTTGTGCGGTCGCCCCGGCAGGTTCGGACTTTAGCGAGGCAGGCGCCGCGCGATCCACCGTCGCGGACGAAGAAGCGGCCTGGAACCAACTATGCTTGCATTTCGCGCAGCGCACAGTGCGGCCTTCATTGCCGATGGCCGTATCGGGGACCGCGTAACGCGTCCCGCAATCGGGGCATGAAATAATCATTGTGTCTATTGCAATACGCGCGAGCCTCCCTTGCACAAGGGCAATGCCTCTCTCAACCTGCGAATCGGGTGGTTTTTCCACATTGATAACCATGTTTGCCGGGTTAGCCGCGCCGGATTGCCTGAATCTGCGTCTTGTTGGGCTTCCCCCGTGCCAGACGCGCTGATAGGGCCGCGCCATGACTGAGCGCGCAACCGAGATTGTGAAATTCGACAATGTCGGGCTTCGGTACGGCACCGATCAGGAGGTGCTGAGCAATCTCAGCTTCACCCTGTTTCCGGGCAGCTTCTACTTTCTCACCGGGGCCAGCGGTGCGGGCAAGACCAGTCTGCTGAAACTTCTCTATCTTGCGCAGCGCCCATCGCGCGGCGGTGTCCGTATGTTCGGGCGCGATATGATTACCTTGCCTCGTGGAGAGCTGCCCGATTTTCGCCGCAGGCTGGGCGTGGTCTTTCAGGATTTCCGCCTGGTCCAGCACCTGTCCGCGTTCGACAATGTCGCGCTGCCACTGCGACTTGCCGGAACGCAGGAGGCAAAGGTGCTGAAAGCGGTCACTGATATGCTCGAATGGGTGGGTCTGGCGGATCGAGCGGCGGCGATCCCGACGACACTTTCGGGCGGTGAACAGCAACGCGTTGCGATTGCGCGCGCAGTAATTGCCCGTCCGCAATTGCTGATTGCGGATGAGCCGACCGGCAACGTCGACCCGGAGATGGCGCTAAAGCTGCTGCGCCTGTTCGAAGCTTTGAACAACCGCGTCGGCACCACGGTGGTGGTGGCAACCCACGATCTGCAATTGCTGCAAAAAGTGCCGGATTCGCTGATTATGCGGTTGAATAAAGGGCAGCTCTCCGATCCGACAGGAGCGCTACGGTACCCCCCGGCACGCAGCCGGACATCCGTGCCGGTCTCGCAGGCCAAGCCGTTTCCGCCGGAGAACGCGGTATGAACACCGCGTCGCTGGAACAGGGCGTTGCCGCGATAAACCGCAGGCAGGCTGCCCGGCTGTTGCCGCAAACCCGGTTTGGCGGGCCGATTCCCTGGGTTATCGCGATCCTCATCGCACTTGTGGTGATTGCGGCGGCCGGTGGCCTCGCGCTTAACAACTTGGCGCGAAACGCACGCGCCGATTTGTCGGGCGCGGTGACGGTCCAGATAATCGAGGCAAACGCCGAAACCCGATCGCAGCGCACACAGGCGGCGGCGGCGGCGCTCTCCAGCCTGCAGATTGTGACTTCGGTGCGGATCGTGCCCGAAGCCGAACTGAACGCGCTGCTTGAACCCTGGTTGGGCGCGAGCGCGGGCAGCGAAGACATACCCATTCCCGCCTTGATCGACGTGGAACTGGCGGATAGCGCAGGCGCAGATCAGCTGGCGCAATTGCAGGCGGCGCTGGATCGTTCGGTGCCGGGAACAAAGGTGGATGCGCAATCATCGTGGCTGGGCCCGGTCTATGATGCATTGGCGGCGCTGCAAATGCTGGCCTTGGCACTGATCGCGCTGGTCGCTTTCGCCACCGCAGCGGCGGTTTGGCTGGCGGCGCGTAGTGCCTTTTCCAATCATCGCGAAACCGTGGAGATCATTCACCTGCTGGGCGGCACCGATGAACAGATCACGCAGGTGTTTCTGCGCTCCGTCGTGCGCGATGCGGCGTTTGGTGGATTGGTAGGAATTGTGCTGGGGGCTGCGGCAGTGTGGTTGCTGGGCCAGCAATTTGCCGCGCTCGATAGCGGCATGGTTGGCGGTGCGCGGCTGGATTGGGCTGACTGGCTCGCGATTGCCGCGATCCCGGTTGCGGGCGTGTTGCTTGCAATATTGACCGGGCGGATCACCATTTCGCTTGCGTTAAGAGCGATGCTGTGAAGAGGCATTGCTGATGATCCGCTACATTGTCTCGGCTGCATTTTTACTCTGGTCGCTTGGTTTTCTGTGGTTCGCGGTGGCCTTGCCGCAACCGGCGGACCGGCTTGAAACCGATGCCGTAATCGTACCGACGGGCGCCGCCGGCAGAATTGAACGCGGGCTCGAAGTGCTTGACCGCGGACTGGCTGAAAGGATGCTGGTGACCGGCGTCGATCCCGAAGTGAAGCCTGCTGAATTCGCTGCCCAGTTCAAGGTTCCAATGGAGCAAATGGATTGCTGCGTCACGCTCGGCTTCATGGCGGTCGACACGCGCAGCAACGCATTCGAAACGGCCGAATGGGTGGCGCAGAACAAGATCACATCGTTGCGGATCGTGACCACAGACTGGCACATGCGCCGTGCGGCAGGGGAACTTGACCGGCAATTGCCGGACACGGTGCGTGTCGTGATTGATGCCGTGCCGTCCTCGCCCAGCCTCGCGACGCTGTTTCTTGAATATCACAAGCTGATCGCGAGCCGCCTTGCTGGCCTGTTCGGTTTTTAGGGGGCGGCAAGTCGATCCGATGGCGATCCTGCGCAGCCTTGTATTCTATCTGCTTTTCTACGGATTCAGCGCGGTTCTGGTGGTCGCCTCCGTTATCGCTATTCCGTTGGGCCGCGAGGCGTTGCGCGCAGTGGTTGCGAGCTGGGGGCGCTGGCACCGCTGGTGTCTTGGGGTGCTGCTGGGAATTCATGTCGAGGTTGAGGGCGCGCTGCCGCAAGGGCCGGTGTTGATCGCTGCCAAGCACGAAAGCTATTTCGAGGCTATCGACATGCCGCGCCTGTTCACCTTTCCCACGGTATTTGCCAAGCGTGAGTTGTTCTTGATACCCGGCTGGGGCGTCTCGGCGCGGGTATACGGACTGATCCCGGTGGCCCGCGACAAGGGCGCACGCGCGCTGCGCGAAATGGTTCGTACGGCAAAGCTTAGAGTGGCCGAGGGTCGCCCGCTGGTGATCTTCCCCGAAGGCACACGGGTGAAGCACGGATCGACCCCACCGCTGCAATCCGGGTTTGCCGGGATGTACAAGTTGCTTGGTCTGCCGGTTGTTCCCATCGCGGTGAACAGCGGGCGCATCTATCATCAGTTTGTGAAGCAGCCCGGCACCATCACCTATCGCGTTGGCGAAGCCATCCCGGCCGGTCTTGATCGCGCCGAGATCGAACGGCGCGTGCATGCTGCGATCAATGCGCTGAACAATTGAGGCGCAACGCCAAAAGTTTCAGTGCTCCCGGCCAAAGTCGGGCTTTTCATCGTCTTGCCCCTGATCGATCACCTCGCGGCGGATCGCGCGAGTGCGGGTGAACAAATCGTGCAGCGCCTCGCCATCGCCTGATCGGATCGCGCGCTGCATGGCGGTAAGATCCTCTGTAAAACGTCCCAGCATCTCCAGCACGGCACCTTTATTGCTGAGAAACACGTCGCGCCACATGACCGGATCGCTTGCCGCGATGCGAGTGAAATCACGAAAGCCGCCAGCGGAATACTTTATCACTTCGCTGCGGGTAACGTCTTCCAGATCGGATGCGGTGCCCACGATTGTATAGGCGATGAGGTGCGGAATGTGGCTGGTCACGGCCAGCACCAGATCGTGATGCGCGGCCTCCATCAATTCAACCCTGGCGCCCAATCGTGTCCAGAAATCGCTGAGCGACCCGACAGCCCCGGCATCGGCACAGGAAGGCGGGGTGAGAATGCACCAGCGTCCGGCAAACAGGGTGGAAAAGCCAGCATCCGGCCCGCTTTGTTCGGTCCCGGCGACCGGGTGCGCGGGGATCACGATGCGGCCCGGCAGGGCAGCAGTCAGGGCTTCGAGCACGCTTTGCTTGGATGATCCGACATCGCTGATGATGGCATTGGCGGGAATGGCATCGGCCAGATCGCGTGCGGCGGCCTCCATCGCACCCACAGGGACACACAGGATGATCAGATCGGCATTCAGAACTGCTTGCGGTCCGGTGTCGCAGACCGTCCCGACAAGACCGCGCCGCATAGCCGCATCGCGTACGGCCGGATCGGCATCAAAGCCGGTCGTGACGATATCGGGCGCGCGTTCGCGTATCGCGAGGCCGATAGAGCCCCCCAGCAAGCCAAGCCCGATCACTGCAACCGACTGGATGGTCATGCGGCATCTCGCGCAAGCTGTGCAAGCGTGCTGGCGACCACGTCCATATCGGTGGCTGTGCCGATGGTTATGCGAAGTGCGTTTGGCAGCCCTTGTCCCGGCAGATGGCGCACGGCATAGCCTGCATCATTGAGCGCGGTAAGCGCGGTCTGCGCGGATAGCTTCCCTTCAAACAAGACGAGCAAGAAATTCGCCTCGCTCGGCACGGCGCGCAGGCCGTGATTGCCCAAGGCTGCGATCGCTTCGGCAAAGCGGGCACGCTGGGCGGTGTTGTGCGCGCGGCTCGCCTCGACGAATGCCTGATCGCCCAACGCTGCAATGGCAGCCGCCTGACCGCTGGCGGTGACGTTGAATGGTCCGCGCAGCCGATTGATGAGGTCGATCAGATGCGGCGCTCCGGTGGCCCAGCCGATCCGTTCGGCAGCCAGCCCGTATGCTTTGGAAAGAGTGCGGCTGACCAGCACGTTTTCATGCGCCAGCGCCAGTGCAAACCCGCCGTCGTCGACGCCCGGATCGAGGTATTCGGCATAGGCCTGATCCACCACCAGTAGCACATCGCGGGGCAAGCCTGCATGCAGCCTGCCGCACCTCGCTCTCGGGCAGGAAACTGCCGATTGGATTGTTGGGATTGTCCAGCAACACCACCTTTGTCGCAGGCGTAACCGCAGCCAGCAGCTTATCGACAGCCGCGGCCAGATCATCGTCCTCGGCAAACACCGCCGTCGCGCCGACCTTGTATGCGAGCAAGGGATAGAGCGAGAACGAATAGCGCGAAAAGACCACTTCATCGCCCGGTCCGGCCAATGCCTGAACCGCGCAATTCAGCAATTCTCCTGATCCGGTGCCGCATACGATGCGAAGCGGATCGAGGCCATGAAGCTCTGCGATCTTTTTCCGCAATTCTCGCGCGTCGGGATCGGGATAGGTTGCTGCCTCGTGGCGCTCCGCCTCCAGCGCGGCCAGCGCCGCAGCGCTGGTGCCGAGCGGATTTTCGTTGGCCGACAGCTTTATCAGCGCGCGGCCATCCTGCGCGGTCGATTTGCCGGGCACATAGGCGTGGATTTGCTCTATCCACGGTTTGGGAGTTGGGCGTTGGGTCATACAGCGTCGCGCGATAACGGCTTTGCCCACGTAAAAACAGTGCAATTGACACCAGCGGGCGCCTCGCCCAAATCCCGCCGCACATGAACGCTGCCGACGCGCCTAGCCTTTTCCCGATCCCGCACGACCTGCCGCTGGATAGCGGGGAGGTGCTGTCTTGCGTCGATATCGCGTATCAGGCCTATGGCACGCTGGATGATGCACGCTCCAACGCGATCCTGATCTGCCATGCGCTGACCGGCGATCAGTATGTTGCCAGCGCGCATCCGATCACCGGAAAGCCGGGTTGGTGGGAACGGATGGTGGGGCCGGGCAAACCCATCGACACGGATCGGTTTTACGTGATCTGCGCCAATGTCATCGGCAGTTGCATGGGATCGACCGGGCCCAAAAGCCTTGCCCCTGATGGGCTGCCCTATGCCATGCGCTTTCCCGTCATCACCATTCGCGACATGGTGCGCGGTCTGGTCGCCTTGCTCGATGGGCTGGGTATCGAACAATTGCACGGCGTGGTCGGCGGGTCGATGGGCGGGATGCAGGCCCTGAGCCTTGCGTCGAACTGGCCCGAACGCGCTGCCCGCGTGCTGGTTATCGCATCGACCGCGCGCCATTCCGCGCAGAATATCGCCTTTCACGAGGTCGGACGGCAGGCGATCATGGCTGATCCGGCCTGGGCAGGCGGCGATTACTACGCAGGCGAGGGCAACGGACCCGAAGCGGGGCTGGCGGTTGCGCGCATGGCAGCGCACATCACCTATCTTTCCGAAGAGGGGCTGACGCAAAAGTTCGGTCGCCGTCTGCAGGATCGGCCCGATGGGACGAAGGGGAGCAAAAGCTTTGGTTTTGACGCCGATTTCCAGATCGAGAGTTATCTGCGGTATCAGGGCACCGGCTTTACCCAGCGATTTGACGCCAACAGCTACCTCTATATCACCCGCGCGATGGATTATTTCGACCTGTCGGAGGAGCATGGGGGAAAGCTCGCGGATGCCTTTGCCCAATCCACCGCGCGGTTCTGTCTTGTCAGTTTTGACACAGACTGGCTCTATCCAACCGCTGAAAGCCGCCACGTGGTCCACGCTCTCAATGCAACGCGCGCCAAGGTCAGCTTTGTCGAATTGAGCGCGGCCGCCGGGCACGACAGTTTCCTGTTGCCACACGATCAGTTGGACCGCGTGGTGCGGGGCTTCCTGAATGGCTGAGGCGAGAGAATTGTTGCGTTTCGATCTTCGCGTGATCGCGCGTGAGTTGCGCGCGCAACCCCATGCGCGCGTGCTGGATGTCGGCTGCGGCGACGGGGCGTTGATGGCGGCGCTGCGCGACGATTGCGGGATCGATGCGCGCGGTATCGAAATCGACCCGGAACTGGTGGAGAAGTGCGTTTCGCGCGGGCTTTCGGTGGTGCAGGGCGATGCCAACCGCGACCTTGCCGATTATCCCGACAATGCGTTCGATTACACCATCCTTGGCCAGACCCTGCAAACCAGCGCGCGCCCAGATCGCATGCTGGAGGAATTGCTGCGGGTAAGCACGCGCGCCTTTGTCAGCTTTCCCAATTTCGCGCACTGGCGCACGCGGACAGCATTGTTGCTGGGCGGGCGGATGCCGGTGACGCAGGCGTTGCCGGTCAGCTGGTATGCGACGCAGAACATCCACCACGTGACGGTTGAGGATTTCCGCGCGCTGGCCCACGAAAAAGGCGCCCGGATCGAGCGCCGCTGGTTTTTCGCCAATAGTCGCGAAATCAGCACGCCAGGGGCAAACTGGCGTGCCGAATTCGCAATGTTCGAACTTAGCCGGTAGCTACAATCAGCCCGGACGATGGATGCCGCACAGCTTGTGGCCATCGGGATCGAGGAAATAGGACAGGTTCATCACACCCATGCTGCCGGTGCGCGGGCCAGGAGGGTCTTCGGCAGTGGTTCCGCCATTGGCGACTGCAACATCATGCAGTTCCTGGACCTGTTCCAGCGAATTGCACTTGAACCCGATGGTGAAGCCGTTGGCGCAATTTGCGGGTTCGCCGTTGATCGGCTCGCTGACCGAAAAGGTGCTTCCGCCATGCATGAAGAACAACCGTGTCTGCCCGGTATCGTTGACATGCACCATCGGTTCGCCAGCGCCCAGCACACCCAGTACGGCGGTGTAGAATGCCTTGGACTTTTCGACATCGTTGGTCCCGATCATCACGTGGTTCAGCATGGCGCAAAATATCCTCTCTCAATTATCCCGGCACCGTAGCCGGGGGTTAAGACAGCGTGGTATAGCGGCTTTGGCATGATGATAAGCTTTTTCCTGACCAGCCTTATGTTGATTGCCCAGGAGCCGGTGCAAACGCCGCCCGCTGCCGTGCAGGCTCTCACGCCCACTCTCGCGCCACCTCTCACAATGGAGAACCGCGCGGTCATCCGGTGTTCGGCGGCCTTCGCCCTTGTCGGCGCGCGCCAGGCTCGCGACGGCGGGAAAAGCGATTGGCCTGAACTGAATGCGCGCGGGCGCGAATTCTTCGTGGTGGCGCTGGCGGGCGTCATGGACGAACACCGGCTGGGTCGCGAACAGATTACCAACCTAGTGCGAGACGAAGCTGTGCGGCTGACCGAAAGCCAACAGGTTGACGCGGTCATGCCGGCCTGCCTGCTGATGCTGGAGACGTCCGGGGTTTAGTTCTCCGCCGCTAAATCGCCTGACGACGCTGGCACCACGCAGCAACGCACGCTAAAGGTCCACCGCAATATGTGGTCACTCTATCAATTTCCGCTGTGCCCGTTCAGCCGCAAGATTCGCCTGCTCATGGGGGAGAAGAACATTCCCTATGATCCCTTGCGCGAAGACCCATGGAATGCGTCCGATGCGTTCTACAATCTCAATCCCGCAGGGCGTACGCCGGTGCTGGTCGATGAGGAACGCGGCATCGCACTGGCGGATAGCCGTGCCATCGGGGAATATCTCGAAGAGACGGTTGATCGGCTGCCGATGATCAGCGGCACCGCCGCCGGGCGCGCGGAGATCCGGCGGCTGACGGCGTTGTTCGACGAGAGTTTTTTTCATGACGTTACCGAGCCTCTGCTCAACGAGCGCATGAAAAAGCGCCTTATTTTCAAGCAGCCGCCCGACAGCACCGTTCTTTCCGAGGCAATGCGGATGGCGCACGGGCATCTCGATTACATGGACTGGCTGATCGACAACCGCCCGTGGCTGGCGGGATCGACCATGAGCATGGCCGATCTTGCCGCCGCAGCGCAGATCAGTGTTGCGGATTATCTTGGCGGGATCGACTGGCGCGATCACGAACAGACGCGTGGATGGTATGCCGTGTTCAAGAGCCGGCCCAGCTTTCAACCGCTTCTGACAGAGCGGATGGACGGGATCCGGCCGCCCGATCATTACGGCAAGGTGGACGGGTGATTTTTCCGGACTGTAGCCCCATATGAAGGGCGAAGTCGCACGCTGGTGCCAGAGGAGAACAGAATGTCCGATGATCCCAAGACCCTGACCAATGAGGACTGGCGTCAGAAATTGTCGCCCGAACAATATCACGTCCTGCGCGAAGCGGGGACGGAGCGCGCCTTTACCGGCGAGTATGACAAGCACTACGACGAAGGCGAATATGTGTGTGCCGGGTGCGGTACCGTGCTGTTTGCCAGCGACGCGAAATACAACAGCGGTTGCGGCTGGCCCGCATTCACGCGCCCGGCCGATGGCGAGAACGTGGACGAACACAGCGACACATCGTTCGGCATGGTTCGCACCGAAGCGACCTGCTCCAATTGCGGCGGGCATCTGGGTCATGTGTTCCCGGACGGACCACGCGATCAGGGGGGCTTGCGCTATTGCATCAATTCCGCCGCGCTCGATTTCGCGCCTGACGGCAAGGATTGATCCGCTGGGCCTGATCGAACTGCGATCACCCTTGTCGGGGACGCAGCCTGCCGTGCATGTTCACTCGGGGTTACAACTCCCCTATGCAGGCAGTTCCCGATGAACAACACGATCAGGCAGTGCGCGCGCAATGTCCAAACGCGGTAGGCAAATGGCAAACAAGGATGCGCGCGGAAGTCGCGCGCTGCGAGCGAGCGTGAGCGGTCGGGCGGGTCGAGCAAGCTAAAACGCAACGGCGACAGGCCGCCTTCGGCAGTCTGGAAATGGACCAAGCGACTGGTGCTCGCGGGTCTTGCCGTTGGTGTGCTGGGTGCGATTTTCCTGGCCTTTGCGGTCGGGTTTGCCGCGCGGGAAATTCCGAGCTTTTATCAGCTGAAGGCCACCCAGAATGCGCAGACGATCCTCGTGCGCGCGCGCGATGGCACTGAAATCGTTGAGCTCGGACCCAGCTTTGGCGAATGGATCGACCACTCCGATATCCCGGAGACGATGAAAAACGCGATGGTCGCGGTCGAGGACAAGCGGTTCTACGATCATTATGGCGTCGATCCGATCCGTCTGACGGGCGCGATTGTCGAAGGGATAAACGGCGATCGCGAGCGCGTTGGCGGCACGTCCACGATAACGCAGCAGCTGGCGCGCAATGTCTTCCTCAACACCAACCGCACCTTTGACCGAAAAGCGCGCGAGGCGGTGCTGGCGATGGCGCTGGAATGGAAGTTCTCAAAAGAGCAGATTCTCGAACTGTATCTCAACAAGGTGTATTTCGGCGGCGGCGCATACGGTATCGACAGCGCCAGCCGCAAATTTTTCAGCCATCCAGCAAACGAGTTGTCAGTTGCCGAGGCGTCCATAATTGCCGGATTGGTGAAGGCGCCAAGCCGTTATTCGCCGACGGCAGACGTGCAGGCCGCAGTGGACCGCGCCAAGAGTCGTCCTGCGACTGATGCGCGAACAGGGCTATATCTCCGCAAGCGAGGCCAATGTCGATGTCGATACGGTCGAATTGAAGGAGCAATCGGGCCAGAATTCGGTCCGGTATTTCACCGATTGGGCGCTGCCGCAGCTCGATATACTGCTGCCGGAAACCTTTGCCCCGATAGAGGTGTGGACCACGCTGGACGTGGGGATGCAGCGTGCGGCCACCGCCGCCATCGCCTCCAACGTGCCTAAGGGATCGCAGGGCGCGCTGGTCAGTCTGGATCGCGATGGAGCCATCCTCGCACTCGTGGGCGGTACCGATTATGTCGAAACGAACTTTAACCGCGCCACCAATGCGATGCGCCAGCCGGGCTCCTCATGGAAACTGTTCGTCTATCTCGCGGCGCTGGAGGCCGGGTATAAACCCGACAGCACCGTAAAGGACGTTCCGGTCCAGTTCGACGGTTGGAGCCCGCGCAACTCCAGCGGCCGAAATATCGGCGAGACCAATTTGCGAACGGCGTTCGCCTATTCGATCAACACGGTTGCGGCGCAATTGGGCAACGAAGTCGGATTTGGAACAGTCGCGTCGATGGCAAAACGGTTTGGCATCACTTCGCCGATTTCGACCTATCCCTCGATGGTGCTCGGATCATCCGAGGTGCGCTTGATTGAAATGACGCGTGCCTTCGCCATCGTCTCTGCCAAGGGGCAGGGGGTTGAGCCCTACGGAATCACCAAAGTTACGACCTCCGATGGAGAGCTGCTGTATCAGCATCGCCAACCGCCAGAGCGCGCGCTGGTCCCGGACTATGTCGCTGCTGGCATCACCGATTTGCTGCAGACCGCGGTCAACACAGGGACCGGCAAAGCCGCACAGATCGGACGGCCTGTGGCCGGCAAGACTGGCACGACCAGTTCAAACAAGGACGGCTGGTTCGTCGGGTTTTCCTCCGGAATTACCACCGGCGTCTGGATGGGCCGAGACGACGCAAAGGCCGTGCCGGGTCTTCAGGGCGGGCGCGCCCCAGCGCAGGCGTTTGCGGCGTATATGCGGTTTGCGGTCAAGGATCGTCCGGTCGAGGAATTCGATACCGAACTCAACCTGCCTGACTGGCAGTTGGAGCCGGATGACGAATTTCTCTATGGTGATCCGGATGAATATTACTTCATCGACGAGCAGGGCAATCTGATCGAACCGGGGCGGCGTGGTCCGGGCCAAGGCGGCTTTGATCCCGAAGGCGAGCGACCCGGCAGCATTTCCGATGGCGCAGGCGGTGTTCGTGCGCCGGAGCCTCCGCCCGCCGCAAGTCAGGATTTCCTGGAGCGGGCCACTGGTCAGCGGCTCCCGCCTGACAACCCGCCACCGCGTCCGCGCTCCCCGGCGACAGCGCCGCCGCAGCGTGACATCAACGCACGTCCGCGGCCTGAACCTTCACCGCCGAACAGCGGTCAGCAAAACTGAAAGCAGGCCAGGGCTGGGGCGGGCTTCACTGGCACCTGTATTGAGGTCTGGCAGCGAAAAGGGCGCCGAAGCGATATGCTTCGGCGCCCTTATTCGTGTGGCTTAGCGCGTATTGAGGCTCAGCTCAGTTAAGGCGCACAGCGAGGAAACGGGGCGGAATGCCGCGCCGTTGGATCCGCAGCAGCAAGGATTCGCGCCCATCTGCCTTGGCGGCGTTGATCTGTTCGCGCAGTGCCTCAACCGTTCCGGTCGCCTTGTAATTGGCCGAGAGGATAATGTCCCCGCGACGCAGACCTTTCTGGCCGGCATCAGAACCCGGATCGACCGCGCCGACCACAACACCTACAGTGTCTTCGCGCGCGCCAAGGCTGCGGGCAACCTGCGGTGTCAATTCGATCACCTGCAAACCCAGGCTTTCAGCGACTACATCGTCCATCTCGTCCGGGTTCATTGGCTCTTCGGAGTCTGGATCGAAAGTTTGCGCCTGCTCCTGCAATTGCTGCTCGCTGGGACGCTTGGCCAAGGTAGCCTTGGTCGACACAGCCTTGCCATTGCGCAGCAATTCGATCGGTACAGTCTGACCCGGCTGGATATTGGCGATGAGGTAGATGACGGTTTGATCCGACGTCACTTCCTGACCGTTGATGCGGGTGATAATATCGCCCGGCTGCAGCCCGGCCTTTGATGCTGCGCTGTCATCCTGCACGGTCTGTACGATTTCGCCGCGCTTGGTGGGAAGACCCAGCGAATTGGCGATATCGTCGCTGACCGGTGCAAGCCCGACGCCTAGGAACCCGCGCTCGATTTCCTGACCCTTCATCAATTGCTGGACAATTGGCGAGGCGATTTCGGCGGGGATCGCGAAACCGATGCCGACACTGCCGCCAGAAGGCGAGAAGATCGCATTGTTGATACCGATCACATTGCCGCGCATGTCGAACAACGGGCCGCCCGAATTACCCCGATTGATGCTGGCATCGGTCTGGATGTAGCGGTCGTAAGCGCCACCCTGCCCGGTATTGCGGTAAACGGCCGAAATTATGCCGGACGTGACCGTTCCGCTCAGGCCGAACGGGTTGCCGATGGCGACCACCCATTCACCCACGCGCGATTTGCTGGAATCGCCGAAAGTGACGAAGGGGAACGTGCGGTCCGATTTGATCTTGAGCACGGCAAGGTCGGATGCCGCGTCGGCGCCGATCAGTTCCGCCTCGTATTCGGTGCCGTCGGTCATGGTGACGGTAATTTCTTCCAGCGTGGCCCGGTTATCGGGCGATACCACGTGGTTGTTGGTCACGATGAAACCGTCAGCCGAGATGATGAAGCCCGAACCCAGCGACTGCGCCTCACGCGTTTGCGGCTGAGCCGGTCCACCGCCGCGGCGGCGATTGAACAGCTCCGCAAAGGGAGTGCCCGCAAACGGGTTCCGGTTGACTTCGACCCGTTGGCGCGTTGCGATGTTTACCACCGCCGGCTGTAGCTGTTCGGTGAGGTCGGCAAAGCTGGCCGGAGCGCCGCTTGCGGTACGATCCGGTTCATCACCGCGTCGTTGTTCTGAGCAACCTGCGCACCGACGGGCTGGCCGGTGATAAGCGAAACAGCAGCGCCTCCAACCAGAAGCACGCTCGTCAATCCATAAACATACCGCACGTTCTTCACGTCCTCTCGTTCCTTCTTAGCATAGCCCAAATCACGGGCGGGCGCTCGTTAGCTTGAACGCCTCAAGGGTTGATCAGTTCGGGCCTACAATGCACCTCTGTGCACTGAACGCTGTTTGAACACTGCCGCTGTTCAACGGGCGGCGTTGGTTGTTCGTCGGGAGGCGGTAACCGCGGGCCAGTTTAACGCTGTCCCTGGAACTGGCGGAAATACTCACTGTCCTGATCAAGCACCATCGAGCTCTCGCCGGCGCCTTCGAGGAAGGTCTGACGATAGCTCTCCATTGCGCGATAGAAGTCGTAGAACTGGGGGTCCTTCCCAAACGCGTCAGCATATGTTTCCGCGGCCCGTGCCTGCGCTTCGGCGCGGATAATCTGCGCGTTCTTGCGCCCTTGGGCACGGATCGTGGCGGCCTCTTCCTGCCGGTCGGACTGCATCCGGGCAAAGGCCGCCTGCAATGGCGTGCCTTCAGGCAGATCCGCTGACTTGATCCGCACATCGAGGATTTGGGCGCCATATTCGCGTGCTTGCTCGTCAAGTTTGTCGCGGATGTTGGTCATCGCATTACCGCGCTCAGCCGTCAGCAGGCTGGCAAAGGTACGACGACCCAGTTCCTGACGCAGCACCGATGTAAGGATCGGCGATAACTGCGAACGCAGGCGATCTTCGTCACCGGCACGTTGGACCATCGTTACCGGCTGAATGATCCGGAAACGGGCATAGGCATTGACCTTCAACCGCTGCTGATCGCTGGTCAGCACCTGCTGATTGTCCATATCGAGAGCAAGTATGCGGCGTTCCACCATCTGCACCCGGTCATACAGCGGGATGCGCCAGTAGAACCCTGCCCCGGTCTCACCAAAGGGGACATTCGGATTGTACATGTTGACGATTGTTTGCGGCTCACCCGCGCGAACGATCACCGCTTGTTTCGTTTCAGGCACGACGAACAGGGTTGCTGCCAGCACCGCAATCAGCGCAGCAATTGCGATGATCGGATAGCGAAAATTGTTCCAGATCTGGTCCATTTCACTGGCCTCCCTGTTGGGGTGCTACGGGGGCAGGCGTACTGCGCCGCTTCACTTCCGGCAGCGGTAGGTATGGCGTCACTCCATCAGCCCCGATCACGGTCTTGTCGGTTTTGGACAGAACCGCTTCCATTGTCTCGTAATAGAGACGACGACGGGTCACTTCGGGGGCGAGGCGATATTGCTCGTAAATTTCGTTGAACTCCGCAGCCTCACCCTCTGCCTTGGCCAGCAACTGTTGGGCAAAGCGGCGCGACTGGTTAAGTTCGCGCTCGGCATCCTGCTGCGATGCAAGGACATCGTTGAACGCCTCGATCACCTGCTCAGGCGGATCGGATTTGTCGATTTCGATGCCTTGCACATTGATCCCAGAGCCATAGGCGTCAAGGATGCGCTGCATACGCGTCAGCACGTTCTGTTCGATATCTGCGCGGCCTTCACCACCGATCACCGAATCCAGCGTTTTTTCCGCAACCGAGCTGCGCATCGCGGTTTCAGCTGCTTCCTGCACTGTATCGATGGGATCGTTGAGCTGGAACTGGAAGCGCGGCAGATCCTTGATGTTCCAACGGATGAGATAGCTCAGGTCGACCAGATTCTGATCGCCTGTCAGGATCAGCTTTTTCGGCACTTCGATGGAGCGGATCTCGCTCACATCGGTCGCAGTCACCTGCTGAATTGGCCAGGGCAGAGTCCAGTTGGTCCCGGGGTTGAGCGTCTTGGAAAACTTGCCACCAAACCATGTCACCACGGCCTGTTCGCGCGCCTGGACAAAATGAACGCTGGTGAACAGGGCCCAAGCGAGAATTGCGACGATCGCTATCACCGGCACCCAGCTTTTGCCGCCGGGACGTTCTGGCAGACGGAAGCCTGGTCCGCCGGGGCCGCCACCGCGACGCGGACCTTCTGGTCCGCGATTGCGGAAGATATCCTCAATGTTGGATGGCCGCTTGCCCCCGCCTGTCCCGCCGCCGGGAAGCCAGGGATTGCGCGGGCCTTCGTCCGGTCCGCGACCGGGTTTGTCGCCTGTCGGAGTGTCATCGTCACCCGATCCGCCGCCCGATCCCCAGGGGTTCTTTTTACCAGCCATGGCAAAGCCTCCGGAGAAGCCGCCAAGCAATTTCTGAATTCCGTCCATCATTCGCATCCTACCCTTATAGGAACGCAAATGTTGGAAATACAGGGGGCGGTCCGTGAATTTTAGACGCCAGGAATTTTTTGACCGGTGGATTTTAACAGGTGGGGGCAGGCGCAATTGATGTTAGGGGCATCGCGCGATGACCAATTCTTCGACACCCAGCGACAATCAACTACCAAGCGCCGCCGAGGCAGAAGCGCTTGTCAGAAGCTGCCTTGCACCCGAGATGCAGCACCGCGTGCGGTCTGCACGGATCAAGGATGGCCGGGCGATTATTGTCGCGGAGGCTGGCGACCTGTCGGTAGGTGCGCGGGCGGAATTCGAAGCGGCGATAAAACTGGCGGTGACGCGGCTTTCTAACGTTACCGAGGTGCACGTTGCGCTGACCGCAGAACGTCGACGTCGGCGCATTATCGCGGTGGGATCGGGCAAGGGCGGCGTAGGCAAATCGACGCTGACGACCAATCTGGCGGTCGCGCTGGCCCGGGCCGGACGCAAGGTCGGCGTAATTGATGGCGATATTTATGGTCCCTCGCAGCCCAGATTGCTGGCAACCGAGGGGCAAAGACCCGCCACCCAAGGGGACAAGCTGGTCCCGCTGGACAGCCCTCATGGTGTCAAGGTGCTGTCGATGGGGCACATCGTAGCTCCGGGAAAGGCGCTTGCTTGGCGGGGGCCAATGGCGGGCAAGGCGCTGGCCCAGCTGGTCGATGCCGAATGGGACGATACCGATCTGTTGCTAATTGATTTGCCGCCGGGCACGGGCGATGTGCAATTATCGATGATGGCTGACAGCAAGCCGGATGGCGCGATACTGGTATCCACTCCGCAGGATCTGGCATTGCTGGATGCGGCACGCGCTGGCCAACTGTTCGAACAGGGGGAAGTGACGATTATTGGTCTGATAGAGAATATGGCGGGATATGCGTGCCCACATTGCGGAGAAATCAGCGATCCATTCGGGCAGGGCGGTGTCGAGAAGTTTGCGACCGCGCTCGAAATACCGTTTCTGGGCAGGATACCTTTAACGCTGGAGACGCGCATTGCAGGCGATGCCGGAAAACCGCCGGCCATCGGGGATGATGACATCGCCGCACCGTTCCATGATATCGCGGCAAAGCTTGGCCGCTGGCTCGACACAGGGACTGTCTAAGCGATGCAGATCACCCGGCGCGGGCTGGTCGCGGGGGCTGCGGTCGGTGGGGGATTGCTGGTCGCGTGGTGGTGGCTTCCGCGCAGCTATCCCAACCCTCTCAGCCCGGCCGCAGGCGAGCATGTCTTTGATGCGTGGCTGAAAATTGGCGAGGACGGGATTGTCACCGTCGCGGTCCCGCAGCTGGAAATGGGGCAGGGCATCACCAGCGTCCTGCCTCAGATCGTCGCGCAGGAACTGGGCGCGGACTGGCGCCAGATCGCGGTGGAACCGGCCCCGATTTCGGGTGCATACCCCAATATCGTCCTGGCGAAGCGCTGGGCACCGATGTGGGAGCCACTGGCCCCCGGTCTTTCGGACGAGCTTGACGATACAATGACCGAAAGGTTTGCGCGCGCGCAGCGCTTTACCGCGACCGCAGATGGCACTTCGGTCGCGGCTTACGAAGATCCGTGCCGTAATGCTGCTGCTGCTGCACGCGCGATGCTCGCGATGGAGGCAGCGGATCGCTGGGACGCGACGTGGGAGGAATGCGAGGTCGCCAACGGGTTTGTCACTCTGGGTGCAAACCGCGCGAGTTTCGGTGAACTTGCCTGCGGGCGCCGCGTCGCAAACGCCGCCCGATCCTGCCCCCATCCGGCCCGAACCGCCGACCGAAGATGTGCTGGCTGGTCTTTCATCGGGGCCGGGCGAAGAGCGCCAGGCACCAGCCTTTCCGCGGATCGACATGCCCTCAAAGGTCGATGGCAGCCACCAGTTTGCAGGCGACATTCGCTTGCCCGGCATGGTCTATGCAGCGATCTGGCACGGCCCCAACAACGGCGCGGAACTGACGGACTTCAAACCCGAGGCGCTTGCGAGCATTTCCGGGATCAAAGGCATCGTCAAATCGAAGCGCTGGCTGTGCGTTGCGGCGACCACGTGGTGGACCGCTCAGCAGGCTCTTGAAGCGATGCAGCCGCAATTCAAGGTCGCCTATCCGGTCGAAAGCGACGAGATCGCCGGGCGGCTCGACACCTATCTGAGGGGCGGCGATGCGTTCCGCATTGCCGAAACCGGATTTGGCCCAGAGGGGATGCAGCGCGTGGATTTCGCGCGGAGATACGAGGTTGAGCCAGCGCCCGCCGCCCCGCTGGAGACAGCAAGCGCAACGGCGCGGTACAACAATGGTCGGTTGGAACTGTGGATCGCGGCACAGGCGCCCGAACAGGCGCGCACCGCGGCCGCGCGCGCGCTCGGTATCGCGGTGGATGATGTGGTGCTGTATCCGATGTCGGCAGGCGGCAGTTTCGATGCCCGGCTGGAGCACGATCACGCGATCGAAATCGCTCAAGTCGCGCGTCAGTTGGAACTGCCGGTGCAGCTTACCTGGTCGCGCCGCGACGAGATGGTCCACGCCCGTCCGCGCCCGCCTGCTTACATGCTGCTCGGCGCGCAACTTGCGCAATCGGGCAGCGGGGGTCTTGCCGGAAATATAGACGCATTGCAGGTGCGCATTGCGTGCCCTTCAACCTCGCTGGAATTCGGTGAGCGTCTGTTTCGTGATCGCACCAGCTGGGCGGCAATCCGTGAAAGCGCGGGGCGAAAGGATGCACTCGCGTGCGAAGGGGCGGTGCCGCCGTACAAGATTCCCAGCGTGGTGGTCGATCATGTGCCGGTCGAAATCGGCCTCCCGACCGGACGCGGTCGCGGCAATGCGCACAGTTACACCGCCTTTGCGATAGAAAGCTTCATCGATGAGGTCGCGGCGGCAAACGAGCGTGAGCCGCTGTCCTTCCGCATCTCCATGCTCGGCGATGATATCCGCATGGCAGCGTGTCTTCAACGCGCCGCGCAAATGGCGCAATGGAACGGCGGCGCGGATCAAAGCGGGCAGGGCATCGCCTGCCACCGGATCGGCGATGCGCAGACGGGCGGGCGGATCGCCTGCGTCGCCACGGCACGGGCGGGCGAAGGTGGTGTGCGGGTCACGCGCTTGTCTGTGGCGGTAGATATCGGCCGGATCGTCAATCTCGATATTGCGCGCCAGCAGATCGAGGGCGGTCTGATCTTTGGCATGGGCACCGCGCTTGGCAATGCCCCGCGCTGGCGGGCCGGGCTGCCTGCCAGTTTCGATTACGCGTCGCTGGGATTGCCCGCCTTGCCCGATTGCCCCGAGATCGAAGTCGCCTTCATCGCGAGCGAAGAAGCGCCGGTCGATCCGGGCGAATTGGGCGCTGTTGTTACTGCGCCCGCCATTGCCAACGCGCTGTTTTCGGCTACCGGGTTGCGCATGCGCCGTCTGCCTTTGCTTTCGGACGGATTGTAAACCGCCGCACTGTTGCCCATATGCCGCGTGGGATCATTGCAAACGCTCCGTCGCATTGCGTGCGGAAACCCAGCCTCGCCAACGCGTTGGAGCCTAGATGACCTGGCAAAAGCAGCACCTGCCCAACGATCACCCGCCGGTGAAAAGCGGGACCGTAGGCGTAATCCTGATCAATCTGGGGACGCCCGATGGGCCTGATCCTGCATCGGTTAAGCGGTATCTGAAACAATTCCTGTCTGATCGGCGCGTGATTGAAATCCCGCCGATTGCGTGGCAACCGATCCTGCGCGGCATCATCCTCAACACCCGCCCGCAAAAAAGCTCCAAGGCATACACCAAAATCTGGACCAAGCGTGGTTCCCCGCTGGCGGACATCACGGCCAGTCAGGCAGAGGCGATTGGCGCTGAGCTGGGCGAGGAAATCGTGGTTGACTACGCGATGCGCTATGGCTCGCCGTCAATCGAACAGCGGCTGACCGAATTGACTGCAAAGGGCTGCGATCGCATCCTTATCGCGCCTCTGTATCCCCAATATTGCGCGGCGACGACCGCGACCGTTTTTGACGAGGTTGCGCGCGTGCTGGGCGAGATGCGCTGGCAACCTGCGCTGCGTTTCCTGCCGCCTTATCACGACGATGCGCTGTATCTGGACGCCTTGGCCGATGATCTGGCGAGACAGGTCGGTGCGCTCGATTTTCGTCCCGAAGTGATGCTGCATTCCTTCCATGGAATGCCGCAACGCACGCTGGAAAAGGGCGATCCGTATCATTGCCACTGCCACAAGACCGCCCGCCTGCTGCGCGAGCGGTTGATTCTGCGACCCGAATTTGAAGGCGTGCGGTTCGAAATGTCGTTTCAGTCGCGGTTCGGCCAGGCCAAATGGCTGGAACCCGCAACTGACGACACGCTGATCGCGGAGGGGCAGAAGGGCACAAAGCGCCTTGTCGTCGCCGCGCCGGGATTTTCCGCCGATTGCGTGGAGACGCTGGAAGAACTCGCGCTGGAGGGGCGCGACGAATTTATCGAAGCAGGGGGGGAGCAATACGCAGTGCTCGATTGCCTGAATATCAGCAAAAGCGGTCTTACTATGCTTGAGGCGATGGTACGGCGCGAACTTTCCGGCTGGATTTGACGCGCACAGCTATTTACATCAATATTAAGTTGCGATCGCGAACCCAATTTGCCGTGATCCAATCAGGCGCAAGCCCTTTCAGGGGAGCGTAACCAGAAAAGAAGGCGCATAGAACATGGCCACTCTCGCCCAATCCGATGCACATTCTGATGCTAAGTCCGGTAGCGCGGCGAGCGATCAGAAATTTTCGCACTGGAGCCAGGGCGTGCCCGGCGACGATGCAATTGCGCACATTCCTGGCGAAAAGGGTCTGCCGTTTTTCGGCAACACATTCAAAATGTTGGCTGATCCACACGGGTTTGCCGCCCGCATGATCGATACATATGGCCGGGTCTACAAAACCCATGCCTTTGGCGGCTGGAACGTCGCGCTGGTCGGGGCCGATGCGAACGAGTTGTTGCTGTTCAACAAGGACAAGATTTTCTCCAGCAAACAGGGCTGGGGGCCGGTGCTTGACCAGCTTTTCCCGCGTGGATTGATGCTGATGGATTTCGATCACCACAGGATCGATCGGCGCGCGCTTTCCATCGCGTTCAAGCCAGAGCCGATGCGCCACTATTCAGGCGCGCTCAATTCAGGCATCGCGCGCGAGGTTGCCAAGTGGGAAGGGCCGCTGGAATTCTATCCCGCGATCAAGAAGCTGACCCTCGATCTGGCAGCTGACAGCTTTATCGGCATACCGTGGGGACCTGAGGCGGACCGTATCAACACAGCCTTTGTCGACATGGTGCAGGCGTCGGTCGCGCCCATTCGCAAGCCGCTGCCCTTCACCAAGATGAAAAAAGGCGTCGATGGTCGCGCCTTTCTGGTCGACTATTTCAGCGCCGAAACCCTGCGCCGCCGTGCCGAAGGAGGCGGGCAGGACATGTTCAGCCAATTTGCCACGGCCACCCGCGAGGATGGATCGCTATTGCCGGTGGATCAGGTGGCCGATCACATGAACTTCCTGATGATGGCCGCGCACGACACCATCACATCGTCGGCGACATCACTGATTTATTACCTTGCGACCAATCCTGCATGGCAGGAAAAACTGCGCGAGGAGATCATTGCGGTTACCGGCGGGGTCGATGGGGCAGGCCAGCCGCGTCCGCTTGATTACGATGATCTGGGCAAGCTTGTGCTGACGGAAATGGCGTTCAAGGAAGCGATGCGCATGATGCCGCCCGTGCCATCCATGCCGCGCCGCGCGCTAAAGGCGTTTGAATACGGCGGATACAAAATTCCTGCGGGTCAGACGGTCGGTATCAACATCCACTGGACGCACCATTCGACCGATTACTGGGACGATCCGTACACCTTCGATCCGATGCGCTTTACGCCTGATAAGGTGAAAGCACGGCACAAATATGCATGGGTTCCCTTTGGCGGAGGGGCGCACATGTGCTTGGGACTGCATTTTGCCTACATGCAGGTGAAGGTGTTGCTGGCGCAGCTGTTGCAGCAATACCGGATCGAGGCGGCGCCGGGATACAAACCTGATTGGCAGGCCTGGCCGATCCCGCAACCCAAGGACGGATTGAAAGTCTCTTTCAAGAAACTGTGATGTGAGCCGCCCCAGCTGGGGCGCGAGATATTCTGGTCTTCAGAAATCCCACGCGATGCCTTCGCGTTCCCAGTCGCCATAGCGAGTGGGGGAAAGCTCGCGCGGTTCATCCTTCAGCGGGTCGACCGCCTTGGGCTCCGGTGGAGGATCGTTGGTCCAGTGCGCGGGCTTCTGGAAATTGCGGGCTGCGTCGGATTTCTGTTTGGTCATGATGGCTCAACGCGCGCGCTGGCGCTTGGTTTCCCGGCGCGCTAAGGGCACTCGCCTATGGCTCAAACCCCCCAGAATTCGACCACCGGCACAACCGCGCGCCGCGCCGCGCTCAAACTGCTCGACGCAGTACTGCGCCGGGGGGAAACGCTCGAGCAGGCGGCGGTGGGCGCGCTCAAGGGGGTGGGCAGTCCTGCCGATCAGGCGCTGGCCCGCGCAATAGCGGGTGAGACACTGCGATGGCTGACCGATCTGGATGCGCTGATCGACAGCGCAATGAAGAAACCAGTGGCCAACGATGCAAAGCCGCGCGCCGTGCTGCGCATGATGCTGGCGCAGGCGCTGCGGCTGGGCACACCGCCCCACGCGGTGATCGCGACCTGCCTGCCGCTGCTGACGGGCGGGCCACGCAGACTGGCTCACGGTGTGTTCTCAACACTGATGAAGCGTGAGGTTTCTTTGCCGGAAGTGCCCACATTGCCTGATGAAGTTGCCCAGCGATGGGGCGCCTTGGCCAATGCGATTGCCCCCGGCTTGGTCGACCCGCCCGAAGTTGATCTAGCTGTGAAGGACATGCCGCAAACGCATGCACGCACCGTTGCAATGGGCGGCATCAGCCTCGCGCCCGGCCATATTCGCCTGCCGCGAGGCACGCCGATCGACCAATTGCCCAGCTTTGCCGAAGGCGCATGGTGGGTGCAGGATCTCGCCGCGCAAATCCCCGCACACCTGTTGGGTACCGGAGCGGATGCGGGCAAGGGCCGGCGGGCGCTCGATCTGTGCGCTGCGCCTGGCGGCAAGACGTTGGCGCTGGCGGCGCGCGGATGGCAGGTGACCGCGCTCGACATTAGCGCAAAACGGTTGGAGCGCCTGCGCGAAAACCTCGCTCGCACGTCGCTGGAGGCCGAGATAGTCGAGGCCAATGCGCTCACCTACACGCCGGCCAAGCTGTTCGATGCGATCCTGCTCGATGCGCCCTGCACGGCGACCGGCACCTGCCGCCGTCACCCCGATGTGCTGCACCGGATCGGGCTGCGTCAGATCGATGAGATGATCGAGGTCCAGCGATCGCTGATCAAAAGGGCGGTGGAGTGGATGCAGAGTGGCACCGTGCTGGTTTACGCGGTCTGCTCGCTTGAGCGCGAAGAGGGCGAGGATCAGGCCGCGTGGATTGAGCAGAATTTCGATCTTCAGCGTATGCCGATTGCGGTGGATGAACTGCCAGCGGGCATCACCCCCACATCCGAAGGCTGGCTGCGCACGCACCCCGGCCAGCTCGCCGAGGCAGGCGGGCTGGACGGGTTTTTCGTTGCGCGGTGGGTAAAGCGTTAGACTTCTGGCCTAACGCTACGCCTTCACGTATTTTTGAAAACTCTTGCGCAGCTTCATAATCTTGGGCGGGATCACTGCCAGGCAATATGGGTTTCGCTGGCCTTCGCCGTCCCAGTATTCCTGATGGTAGTCCTCTGCCGGATACCAATGCATCGTCTGGGCATCGCCTTCCAGCCCTTCGATCGTGGTGACTGCAGTGCCACCGTGTTCGGCGTTCCAGCGCCCGATTGCAGCCTTCGCTTCCTCCCCTTGCTCAGCGGAGAGCGGGAAGATGGCGCTGCGATATTGTGTACCGACATCGTTGCCCTGCCGGTTCAGCTGGCTCGGATCATGCGTGCCAAGAAACACGTCAAAGATTTCGGGCAACGTGATCTCGTCGGGATCGAACGTGATGCGGATGCCCTCTGCATGGCCGGTATTGCCTGAACACACTTCCTTGTATGTCGGGTCAGCCTTGTCACCGCCGATGTAACCACTTTCAACCTCTGTCACGCCCACGACATCGCGAAAGACCGCTTCGGTGCACCAGAAGCACCCGCCTGCAATAATGGCCTGTTCCATATGCTTGTTCTCCTTTGAGCAAGGAAATAGGTATTCCTGACGCCACGGCTAGGGTTCGTTGACGCACACGCTTGTCATTCTGGCGTCACTGCGTCAGGACACGCGATAGATATTCACCTGATCTGCCCATGCGAGAGGACCACCCCATGAGAAAATCGCTTCTGCTTGCTCCGCTGGCCGCGCTTGCTGCCAGCGCTGCGTTTGTTTCCCCGGCGATTGCCGATCACCACAAAGAGGCCGCAGCGCCGACGCTGACAGAGGTGCTGGCGCATGAACGCCGCGCCGATGATCGCGCGCGCGATCAGTATCGCCACCCGGCCGAAACGCTCGCATTCTTCAAGGTCGAACCGACCATGACCGTAGCTGAATTTAGTCCCGGTGGCGGCTGGTACACCCGCGTCCTGGCGCCTTGGATGATGGGACAGGGCAAATACATCGCTTTCAACAACGACAGCAGCGGGCGCACCTATCGCGACCGCGCGCAGGAAGTGCGGGCGAAAGGCTGGACCGAAGCGATCAAGGCCGAACTCGCCACCGATATGGGTGTGAAACCGGCAGAGGTCGTTGCCTTCGAAGTCGATGAAATGCCCGAAGGGATGGCCGGAACGGTCGATCGCGTCCTGATCTTCCGTTCGATGCATGGCCTCAACATCGGCAACAACGCAGACGAGGTGCTCAAGGCGGCGCGCACCATGCTCAAAGACGATGGCATGGTCGGCGTGGTCCAGCACCGCGCGCCCAAGGGTGCGAGCTATGACGATTATGGCGCACGCCAGCGCGGTTACATGCGCACACAGGATGTGATCGCGATTTTCGAGGCCAACGGTTTCGAACTTGCAGCGCAAAGCGAGATCAACGCCAATCCCAAAGACCCGGCAAACTGGGAAAACGGCGTGTGGACACTGCCGCCCACGCTTGCCACCGGAGAAGCCGATGCCAAGCGCTCTCAATACCTCGCCGTGGGAGAGAGTGACCGGATGACCCTGCTGTTCAAAAAGGCGGACTGATGCGCCTGCGTGATATAATGTAACATTCACGCAGCGTTCACTTTGTGGCCGAAATAGGGCGATCTTATGCGGGGCCAGTACGGCCCCGTGCGGGAGAGCCGATATGCCACGAATTTTTGCCATTCTGTTGACTGGATCCGCACCGCTCGCCCTGACGGCGTGCGGTGGCGAAGTAAACGATCAGCGCGGTGTCGACCGGGCCGAAACCCTGCTGTCGGTGAGTGCTACCGGAGAGGCCGATATGCGCCCCGACGAAGCGCGCTTTCAGGCAGGCGTGCAAAACTGGGGCCGCAGCGCCGAGGTAGCCTCGAAGGAAACGCAGGACGAGATGGACGAGATCGTGGCCGCGTTGCTCAAACTGGGAATCGCCGAGAAGGATATCCAGACCAGCGCGGTGAACGTCCAGCGGATCGACTACGGCGACCGGCGCGGGCAATTTCAAGCTTACAATACGCTGACGGTTCGGGTGCGCGATATCGAATTGGCGGGCAAGGCCGTGACCGCCGTGACCGGGGTCGGTGCGAACATCGTTTCCGGCCCCGAACTGCGCATCTCGGACCCGGAAGCTGCGGCAAACACCGCCTACGCGAACGCTTATGGCAATGCGAAGAAGCGCGCAGACGCCTATGCCGAAGCCGCAGGATTGGAAGTGAGCAGGGTGCTGTATATCCGCGATGCCGGGGGATCGCAGGGCAACCGCTATTTCGCTGGCGCCCAAGCGACTGCCATGGACGCTGCCGAATTCAGCGCGCCTCCGCCACCGCCCGTAGCACCTCCCCCGCCACAAGCCGTGATCCGCACCGAATCCGGCAGCGCCATAATGCCCGGCCAAACAACCAGTAGCGTTAGCGTGCAAGTGGACTTCGCGTTGCGGGAGAAGTAATCGCAATCGCATGACGAAACTCACTGTAGCCGCCCTGCAGCTCGCGCTTGCCTGCGATGATGAGGCCGAAAATATCGCCGCCGTGTCGGCTCTGGTGGAGGAGGCCGCGTCAAAGGGCGCACGCCTGATCCTGCCGCCAGAGCTGTTTTCCGGACCGTATTTTTGCCGCGAAGAGGATGAGGCGCTGTTCGCGCTCGCCCGGCCAACCGCGGACCATCCCAGTGTGGTTGCGATGCAGGTGCTGGCTGCGCGGCTGAAAGTGACAATCCCGACAAGCTTCTTTGAACGCGACGGGCACCATTACTACAACACGCTCGCCATGATCGGCCCGGATGGCGCAGTGATGGGCACTTACCGCAAAAGCCATATTCCAGATGGTCCGGGCTATCAGGAAAAGTATTATTTCCGTCCCGGCAACGACGGGTTCAAGGTGTGGAACGTGGCATCGGACACCTTCGATGACGACGGCTCCACCATACGCATCGGCGTCGGCATCTGCTGGGATCAGTGGTATCCCGAATGCGCGCGGGTGATGGCATTAATGGGGGCAGAGGTGTTGCTGTATCCCACGGCAATCGGATCGGAGCCCTACGACGCCGATCTCGATACGAGCCGGATGTGGCGGCGCGCCATGATCGGGCACGCGGTTTCCAACTGCATGCCCGTGATTGCCAGCAACCGCATTGGCGCCGAAGGACCGCCGGATCGCGCGCAGAAATTCTACGGCCATTCCTTCATTACGGATGAATGGGGCGATCTGATCGAGGAGTTTGGCACAGCCGACGAAGGCGTATTGGTGGCAACGTTGGATCTGGCGCGCGCGGCCACGCACCGCGCGGGCATGGGCTTTTTCCGGGATCGCCGCCCGCAGCTTTATGGCCGGATCGCTCAGGACATTTGAGCGGGCAATATCTCATCGCGCTCGGCTCCAATATGCGGGTGCCGGGGATCGGCTCCCCCAGAGCGGTGCTGGCAGCGGCTATCCGTGCGATAGAGGGCCATGGCGCGCGTGTGTCCAAAAATGCCCCGGTGATCGAAAGCGCGCCTGTTGGCCCCTCGCTGCGGCGTTACGCCAATGGCGCAGCGGTGGTGGAGACCGCGCTATCCCCGCCCGCAATGCTCGACTTGCTTCAGTCGATCGAGCGCAGTTTCGGGCGCACCCGCGCTCAACGCCGGGGCCAGCGGTGGCGTGCCCGCGCTCTGGACCTCGACATTGTGCTGTGGAGTGGCGGACCGTGGCACAGCAGCGCGCTCACTATTCCCCACCCCGGAATGCGCGGGCGCGATTTCGTGCTTCGCCCAGCAAGCGTGATCGCGGGGGACTGGCGTGATCCGGTCAGCGGACTGACTATCAGGCAATTGGCCGCGCGACTGCAACACGCTCATTGATAAAAAAGGGCGCCCAACCGGACCAGAGGTTGAACGCCCTTTTGTGCGTGACGAAATGTTGGCCGATCAGACGGTGGCAAGCTTGCTGCGACGGCGACGGCCAAAGCCAAGCGCGACCAGAGCGAGACCGAACAGGCCCAGAGCACCCGGTGCAGGCACATCTACGGGCGGTTTGGCGCTGTATGATTTAATCTTCTGGACGTAGTCACCCGAAACCACCGGATTACCCCACCATGCCCAAAGGTTGAACGCGTGGCGGTCCTTCGTCTTCAGCATGAAGGGGTGCGAGCGATTGCCGTTCTGTGTGGTCGGGGTGTAGGTCTGCCCGCTGATTACGCGGGTGCCTGTCAGCGTTGCCAGTTCGCCCATGAAGCTGGGGGTCGCCCCGCCCTGAAACGTGCTGAAATCGCCGGTGAAGCTGGTGTCAATCTTCGAACCCTTCCACGTGCCCGCACCGCTGGCGGTATTGATGGTCAGGATGTCGCCATTTGTCATCGTGTATTCAAAGATGTTTGCAGACGCCGGAGCGGCAGCAATCATGCTCGACGCGGCCAGCGCGATCGCTGCCTTTTTCGTCCATTTAGCCATAGTCATTCCCCTGTTTCGTCCAGTGATTCTGAGCCCGCCAGAAAGTGCATTGGCGGTGGTAAACAGATCGATGCAATTTGCGTGCCAGTAACCTCGAATTGCAGCATTTCCGGGAATGCAAAAGGTTAATGCCACGCCGCGGACGCAGCGGGATGTAAATCTTACCGACAGTGCGAGGGCCGCAACCTGCGCAACACCGGCTGTTAAACATCTTGCGCTATTCGCTCAGTGCATGACCATTCATCATACCTTGACGCTCATCGTTCGGAGGCCGGCAATTGCGGCTGCGTTGTTCCTGTCGCCGGTTCTTGCAGGTTGTGACAGCGGCCCCTCCGACCCGTTTCTCGCAGCGCAGGAAGCACTGGCGCAGGACGCCCCTCGCACGGCGATGGAGCATGTATCCGCCGCGCTCGAAGATCGGCCCGACGATCCCGAAGTTCAGATGCTGGCGGGCGACATTGCGATGGCGCTGGGTAATGCGGATCTTGCGGTGACGCAGTACAAACGCGTCGTCGAAGGTTCGGCGACGTCCAGCATGGCAAGGGCGAAACTGGCCGAAGCGAGCGTGATGGCCAATTACATGGGCGCTGCACAGGAGGCGGTCGCCAAACTGACCTATGATGTGCCGCTCGCATACACCGCTGCGATCGCGCTTTCCCTGGCAAAGGGCGATTACGATGCGGCTTATGCGCGGCTGGAGGAAGGGCTTTCCAAATACCCCGCCGATCCGCGCCTTGTCACCATTGATGCCGAACGCATGATGCTGAACGCGCAGCCGAAACGTGCCGCCCAGCGGGTTGCGCCCATACTGAAGCTGCAACCAGCCGTTTCGCAGGCGCACATGCTGGCCGGTCAGCTTGCGCTGGCGCAACGCGATCTGGGCGCGGCAAAGGCAAGCTTTGGCTCTGCTTTGAAAGCGCGGCCCAACGATCAGACCGCCATGCTCGCCATGGCCGCAATCGCGCGCGACGGCGGTGATGAGGGAGAGGCTGCCAACTGGATAAACAAGGCCAATCAGGCTGGACCGCCGCACCCCATCGGATTGCTGTTTGCCGCGCAGATGGCATACGATGCGGGCGATATCGACCGCGCCTTTGAATTGATCGAAGGGGTGCCGACAACCCTTGCCGGGGATCCAAGCTTTGCACGCCTGCGCGGTTTCATCGATGCCGCCCGCGGGCAGTATGGCGCGGCGATCCTGCCGCTCAAATCCTATGTCGAGCAATCGGGCGAGGATTATCTTGCCCGCCGTGTCCTGGCCCAAAGCTATGCCGAGACCGGTGAGCTTGATAACGCATGGGCCACTATCGAGCCAGCGCTGCGCGATCCACAGGTCGATGGAGAGGCGCTGGTTTTCGCGCTGCAGCTTTCGGAAAAGACCGGGCGGGGCAATCCCGCAGCTATTCGCCAGATGATCGGACAGCGCCGCAATGCGCCTGACATCAGCGACCAGATGCGCACCGCTGGAGCCGCGATCCGCGCAGGCGACTGGGCCAAGGCGGATTCTATCTACACTCCGCTGGTCGACGGCGCAGGCAAGGCCGATCCGCGCCTGTTGAACAATGCCGCTGCCGTAAAATCGCGTCTGGGCAAACATTCTGCTGCCGTCGCGCTGGCCCGGCGGGCGCACACACTTGCACCGCAAAGCCCTCAGGTTCTCGATACGTTGGGATGGGCGCTGTGGCAGGAAGGCAGAAACATCGCCGAGGCCCGCACATTTCTTACAAAAGCGCGCGATGCCGCACCGGGTAACGCTGAAATTGCCCGGCACTGGATGATTGCCCATGCAAAATCCTGAGCGCCAACCCATAGAAAGCCAATAACGCGGTGTTGAATTTGCGCCCGAAGGCATCGCAGCCTTGACCCGGGCCAGCACCCTTTCTATCGGAGCGCTCCGGCTTGCGTCACCAACGCGTGCCGCCACGCCCTCGGGGGTCCTTAGCTCAGTCGGTAGAGCAACTGACTTTTAATCAGTAGGTCGCTGGTTCGAACCCAGCAGGACTCACCACTTTTTTGCGCGCTACCGCTCCGCTGCTTGAGCGCTTTTTTGCGCGCTACCGCTTCGCTGCTTGAGCGCGGGGCCCACCGGTTCCTTCACACAGCATTAGCGGGTTCACCCGTGCCGCGTGTCGAGCCATTTGGCTGTGCGCACGCCGAACGTGATCAGGAACGGCACCAGCACGATACTCAGCGTCACTTTGGCGATGATCTGCCCGATCATCAGGTTTGTGATGGGGAACAGGCCATAAAATGCCAGCGTGATGAAAATCACCGAATCGAGCGCCTGGCTAAGCGCTGAGGCAATCGCGCCGCGCACCATCAGGCTGAAAGTGGAGCTTTCACCATCGGCGCCCTTCAGCCGATCGAAAATCCACACATTCAGCAACAGCGATACGATGTAGGCCGCAGGCCCCGCCGCCCACACGCGCCACACGGTCCCGTGCACCCGCTCGAACGCGGCAAGATCGTCCGCGCGGCCTGCCAGCATTTCTGTGGACGCGGGCAGGTTCAGCACCAGTTGCATCAGTAAAGACGACAAAAGCAGTGGCAAAAACCCCCACCACACGATCCGGGTGGCCAGTTCGCGACCATACAATTGCGAAATCGTGCTGGAGATAACTACCAGCAGCAGGAACGCGAAAATCCCCGATTCGACCGCCAGATCGGTCGGCCACAATTGCACCTGCTTGTATGCGAGCACACCTGCCAGCACCGTCATGCCGCCATACAGCAAGGTGGAAACGAACAGGCCCAGCGGCATGTTGATCGCGGCGGAGGACGGTGGGCTGGCGGCGGTTGCCTTTGGGAACAGTTCGGGTTCGGTCATGCGGGGGAGGGTTATCGCGCGGCCCGGCAAAAGGAAAGCGGCCCGGCCCCGACTATCCCGGTTTGCGCGTCAGCCCGTAGTTGATCTGGATGGCGCGAGTTGCGCTTGCCGGTTGCGCAGTCGCGCCTGTCCTGCCAACACGCGACGGGGGCGCGGCATCTGCCGTGTCAATCGGGGCACCAATCGGGATCTATCCGCCGCTGTGAATGAAAATTTCGCGTCTGTCGCATCCAGCCTGCTGGGTATTTGCGCAATCCTGGCGATTGCCTTCGCATTGTCCTCGGGCAAGCGGCTTATCAATTTTCGCGTGGTCGGGGCTGCATTCGCGTTGCAGATATTCATGGCACTGCTGGTTCTGCGCACCGATTTCGGAGTGACGCTGATCGGATTTCTGTCCACTGGCGTGATCGCGCTTCTCGAATATTCTGTAGCGGGGATCGAAACGCTGTTTGGACCGATGGCAGTCAATCCGTTTGCAAACACCTTCGTGATTGCCGCGTTGCCGGTGATCGTCTTCTTCGCCGCGATCGTCTCGATCCTCTATCACCTCGGTATCATGCAGCGGCTGGTGCGCTGGGTTGGCGGCGCAATCGGCTGGATTACCGGCGTCAGCAAAGTTGAGGCGCTGGGCGCTGCGGCTAATATCTTTGTCGGCCAGTCTGAAAGCCCGCTGGTCGTGCGCCCTTATCTGGCCGCGCTTACTCCATCGCGCCTGTTCACGCTGATGGTGGTCGGCATGGCCGGGGTCGCCGGGACCATCCTTGCCGCCTATGCAAGCTTCATCGGGACGGATGCGGTGCCGTACCTGCTGGCGGCAGCGTTCATGTCCGCGCCCGGTGGCATCCTGATGGCAAAGATCATCATGCCCGATGATCCCGCCGCCGATCACGCACACAGCGTTACCCCGGCAAGTGTGGCGCAGGCCGCGGCATTGCGCGCTGCACAGGGCGATCCGCCGGCAACCGGCGTTGCGCGCGTCATGATGATCGACCGCAACGGCGAAGAGGTTGAACTGCCGCAATCGCGCATCAGTTCTGCCGGGCCTGCGGCGATCGTTGAGAGTGGCAAACCAGTCGAGGTCGAAATGGCCGAAACCTTTGAGGAAGGGCAACGCCCCGCCAATATCATCGAAGCCGCCGCGCAAGGCACACAAACCGGGGTAAAACTGGCGGTCGCGGTGGGTGCGATGGTGATGGTGTTCGTGGCGCTGGTCGCGCTTGCCAATGGCTTGCTGGGCGGCATTGGCGGCGGAATTGCGAATGCAGGCGAATGGCTCGGCGCACCGTTCAGCGCCGAAACCACGCAATGGCTGGAAACCATCAGCTTCCAGCGGCTGCTCGGCTATATCTTCGCGCCGGTGATGTTCCTGATCGGCATTCCCGATTGGCAGCAGGCGCAGGTCGCAGGTGGGCTGTTCGGGACCAAGATCGTGCTCAACGAATTTGTCGCGTTCATTGAACTGGGCGCGATGCCAGCGGGCGAACTGACTGAGCGCAGCCGTGCCATCGTAACCTTTGCGCTGTGCGGTTTTGCGAACTTTTCCTCCATCGCGATCCAGATGGCGGTGACGGGCGGACTTGCCCCCAACCAGCGCCCGGTGATCGCGCGGCTGGGGTTGAAGGCGCTGGCGGCGGGCAGCCTCGCCAATCTGATGAGCGCTGCGCTCGCCAGCGTTTTTCTACCGCTGTAATCTGAACCCCTCTCAAACCGCCTGTTTCTGTCTTTCGAAGACGTGTAAGGATACACGCATGACCGATAATACCGTCGATATCGCCTCCGTTTCGCTGGCAAAGCCGCTTGGGGAAATTGCCGATGAGCTGGGCCGCAGCTTTGCCGAAAACGGCTTTGCGGTGGTGCGCGATCATGGCATCCCACAGGATTTGATCGACCGCGCCGAGGCGATGTCGAAGGCCTTTTTCGCTCTGCCGGAAGAGGTAAAGCGCGCTTATCACAAGCCGGGCGCGGGCGGGGCGCGCGGATACACGCCATTTGGCACTGAAAAGGCCAAGGACGCATCGATCTTCGACCTCAAGGAATTCTGGCACGTTGGGCGCAGCCTGCCCGAAGGCCACGATTTGAGCGAATATATGGCGCCAAACGTGTGGCCCGCAGAAGTGCCTGATTTCAAAGCGACATTCTCGCAACTCTTCACCGCATTCGAGGTCGCAGGCGGACGAGTGCTTGAAGCGATTGCGTTGCACTTGGGGCTTGATCGCGATTTCTTCGTGCCCACCGTCGCCGATGGCAATTCGGTGATGCGGCTGCTGCATTACCCCCCGCTCGGGCCTGACGCACCCGAAGGCGCGATCCGGGCGGCGGCGCATGGCGACATCAACACGATCACCCTCTTGCTGGGCGCAGAGGAAGCGGGGCTGGAACTGCTGACCAGAGGCGGCACCTGGCACCCGGTAAAGGCGCAGCAAGGCGCACTCGTCATCAATGTTGGCGATATGCTGGAGCGATTGACCGCAGGGCAGCTGGTTTCCACCAAGCACCGCGTCGTCAACCCGGCGGGCGAGGCCGCGCGGCGATCGCGATATTCGATGCCGTTCTTCCTTCATTTCCGCCCGGATTACATGATCGAGCCGCTTGATTCGTGTGTTGCCCGGATGGGTGCGGAAAAGGCCGAGTCGCCCATCACCGCGCATGATTTTCTGATGCAGCGCCTGCGCGAAATCAATCTGGCCTGAGGTCATCCAGCCACCGCGCCTTCGCAGGTGCAAAACTCCTGTCTCGTTGCATTGCAGCAACACAAACGATCAAAAGGACGAGTTTGTGCGGGGTTGCGCAGGTTTAACGCGCTCGGATTGATGCGCGCAGCCGCTCAGCTGAGTTCGAAATTCACAAAACCGTCACAAAACGGTCGCTTTGCGGACGCGCAACGCCCGTAGGGGCCACATCATTCCAGTTCAGACTTTCGATCCACCTAAATCCATCGTGACCAGGGGCCACAACCATGAAGCTTAAATATCTCCTCGCAGCGAGCGTCGTCAGCCTTTCTGCGGCAGCTACGTTTACGACGCCGGTGCATGCGCAGCAGATCACCTCGGGTGTCGAGGGCGCCGTTACCGATGCCGATGGCAATGCTCTTGCCGCTGCCGAAGTCACGATCACGGACACTCGGACCAATGCCTCGCGCACGGTGACCACCGGTGCCGGCGGCGATTTCCGCGTTCAGTCGCTCCCGCCGGGCGGCCCCTACACCGTGACAGTCACTGCGCCGGGTTACGAAGGCCAGACGATCGAAAACGTCTTCACCAACCTTGGCGGCAACACCAGCTTCGACTTCGCGCTGGCATCGACCGCTGCGGGCGGTTCTGACACCACCATCGTCGTTTCCGGCTCACGCGCCCGCGTCAAGCAGGTTGCGGTCGGACCGGGCACCGCATTCGGCACCGAAACGCTCGAAGCATTCCCGTCGATCACCCGCGACATTCGCGACATCATCCGCATCGACCCGCGCGTCTCGCTGAACAACGCCAACGATGTCGACCGGATTTCCTGCCTTGGCGGCAACGACCGTTCGAACACGCTGACCATTGACGGTATCGTGCAGGCGGACGTCTTCGGCCTGAACGGCACACCGTTCGCCGCCCGTAACGCGCAGCCGATCCCGTTCGACGTGATCGAGCAGACCTCGATCGAGTTTGCCCCTTACGACGTTGAGTATTCGGACTTCACCGGCTGCCTCGTGAACGTTGTGACGAAGGCCGGCAGCAACGAGTTTCATGGCTCGGCCTTCATCACTTATTTCGACGAAGGCATGCTCGCCAACGAAGTCGACGGTCTGCCGCTGCAGGCCGGCAGTGAAAAGCGCTGGGGCGCGACGCTCTCCGGCCCGATCATCCCCGATCGCCTGTTCTTCACCTTCGGTTACGAAGAAACCGATCTGGGTGACGGCAACGATTTCGGCCCGTTCGGCGGCGGTTTCGCCAACGAATCGCACGGCGTGACGCAGGCACAATTCAACGAATTCGAACGTATCGCCCGCGATGTGTATGGTCAGGATATCGGCGGTTACCCGACCACGCTGGCTGAAAGCTCGGTGCGTTACTTTGGCCGTCTCGACGCAATCATCAATCAGGATCACCGTATCGAGGCCACCTACCAGCGCCTCGAAGAAACCAACGTCGAATCCGATTTCAACGGCGCAGCTGACCGGCTTCAACAGCTTTGAAGACGAAGGCACGATCTCGGACAATTACTCGGTCCGTCTGTATTCGACGTGGAGCGACACGATCTCGACCGAACTGCGCGTCAGCCGCGTCTGAAGTGGGCGACGTGCAGGGTCCGGTGGGCTTTGGCGAAGCGCAGTCGGACAATCCGACCGTGCGCCTTGTCGTCGGCCTGCCGAACGCGACCAGCGGCCTGATCCCCAATGGCGAAAACGGTGCGCTCAGCACCGGGCCGGGGATTTTCCGTTCGGCCAACCAGCTCGACACGAAAATCGATCAGGCTCGTTTCCAGATGAACGTGGATGCGGGCAACGGCCACTTCCTGAAGTTCGGTGCTGAAATCAACGATCTGGAAGTGTTCAACCTGTTCGCTGTGAACGCGACCGGCACGCTGTATTTCCAGAACCTTGCGGATTTCGAGCAGGGTCTGGTTGCGCGCGGTAACTTCTCCAGCGTCTTTGGCGACATTGCTGATCCCCTGGTCGAAGGCGTCGTCCAGAATAACGGCACTCGCCAATTCCTGGGCGGCGGTACGATTCAGGCGACCCCCAGCGGCGACATCAACGAAGCAGCCGCCCTGTTCAGCCGCCGCATCTATTCGGTCTATGCGCAGGACGAATGGCAGGCGACCGATCAGCTTTCGATCAATGCGGGCGTTCGCGTCCAGTTGTATGATGGCGATGCCCCGCGCGCGAACCCGGCCTTCCTTGACCGGACCGGCTTCACCAACGCCGTGTCTTTCGGAACGCTTGAGCCTGTGGTCCTGCCGCGGGTTTCGGCAACCTATGAATTCGACAACGCCGGCTTCTTCTCCGAAAGCCGCTTCACCGCTGGCGTCGGCGTGTTTTCGGGCGGTGACCCGGTGGTCTATTTCTCCAACGCGTTTTCCAACAACGGCTTTTCGACCGGCGAAGGCAGCACATTCCAGTGCGCTGCTGCTCAATTGCCGATCGATCCGGTGACCGGCCAGATCGACGTTGTGACCGGCGGCAACTTCACCGGCTTCCCCGCATGTGCGGCGGCGGCAGGTTCGGCCCAGGCCGCAGGCGGCGGTGCCGACACCCAGTCGACCGATCCCAACTATCAGGTTCCCACGGTGGTCCGCGCAAGCGCGAGCTTTGAGACCACTTTTGGCACCGACACCGGGTTCTTCAGCAACTGGAACCTGAACCTTGGCTACATCTACTCACGGTTCAACGACACGCTGAACTTCGTCGATCTGGTGCAGACGCCTGACATCCGCACCAATGGCGGGTTCACGGTCGACGGTCGCCCGATCTACGCGGCAATCGACACCACCTTCCCGGGCTGCAACGCCACACTTCAGGGAACGGGTGGGACTCCGCCGGTGTACGACAACGTCACGGCAGCGTGCTTCCGCAACACGGCCAACGGGCGCAGTGCGGGCGTGGATGACTTCATCCAGCTGACCAATGGCCCAAGCTACGAAAGCCACGTTGCCTCGATCGGTCTTACAAAGTCGTTCCAGAGCGGCCTGTTCACCGATGGCGGCGGTACGGTTATCTCGCTGGGCTATGCGTTCACCGACTCCAGCAACAACCGCAACAACGGTTCGTCCACCGCAACGTCGTCGTACGACGTCACTGCGGCGTTCGATCGTCAGAACCCGGCTGTCTCGACGCTCCAACTTCGAAACGCGTCACAACATCACGGCAGCGATGAACTTCCGTGAACAGTTCGTCGATGGTTACGACACCAGCCTCGGGTTCTTCTTCCGGGCAAATTCGGGCCTGCCTTACAGCCTGACCTTCGATGGTGGTGCGGTGTTCAACGACAGCGCCTCGGGTACGGACAACGCGCTGCTGTACATCCCGACCGGCGTGAACGATCCGAACGTGGTCGTTCATCGATACTGTTCGCACGATGCAATGGTGTGCGAACGGTAGTACAGACTGCGGCTCAGCTGCGGCTCGTCTCGATGACTATCTGAGCAACAGCGAAGTTGGTCGTCAGTGCGATTTCACCCGGGGCAGTCGATCTGCGCGTAACACCTGCACGAACGACTGGCAGTTCGACCTTGATCTGCGTTTCAGCCAGGAACTGCCGTTCCTGGGTTCGCTGACCGGTATCAAGGAAGATCGGATTACGCTGTTTGCGGACTTCGCCAACTTCCTCAACATGCTGGATGGCAGCTGGAACGTGTCGCGTGCACGCGGTGACTTCACCGATCTGGTCGATGGCGGCGTCGATGCACAAGGCCGTTATGTCATTTCCGACTTCAACCCGGACGATCAGAACATTCTGAATATCAACCAGTCGGCATGGCGTATCCAGATCGGTGCGCGCTACGAGTTCTAATCTCGACGGACTTGACCAATCGAACAACAGCGGCGGGGCCTTCGGGCTCCGCCGTTTTTGTTTGCGCGATGAAGAGGGGCGAGCGTGGCCACGGGAGGCGGTGAAGCCTCGCCGCCACCTAAGTCTATCGCACCGATGGCGTCACTTGCGCTACGCTGTCGGCCGGTTCATCGGCCAGCGCCAGCAGTCCGAAGGCCAGTGTTTCGCATTCGTGCGCGTCCACACTGTTTCGTAATGTCCGCTCCAGCTCGCTTGCCTGCTCGCCCAGTTCAGGCTCACCAAATGTGCCCGCTGTTCCGGCCAGTTTGTGGATCAATGTTATCAAGGCATCACGGGCTTCGCGCGCTTCGTCATCTGCGGCGAAATCCGCGCCCAGTTTTCCGCTGGCCAATGCCTCGCGCACCGCTTCGATCGTTTCGCTGCGCCGGGCCAGCCAGCGATCCTGCAGCGTCATCGGCCGATCCGCTCCATTCTCGCTTGAGTTCTGGGTCTGGCGAGCTGCCGCTGGCTATCCTCACCACATCCGCGCCTCGCCGATCGGCTTGCGGGCGTTGTCGGCCATCCGGCTCGCGGCTGTTCACGGCACCGAATTCTCGATTGGCAGCGCGGCTTGGAGCCACCGGGCCTGATGGCACGTCATGGTCCATCGGACCCTCGACAATTTCAGTGGGCAACCACCGCTGTAAAGCCTGAGCGAGATTTGAAAATACCAAGGGCTTGGCCAGATGCGCCTGCATTCCCGCCTTGCGCGCGGCGGCCACATCTTCGGGAAAGGCATTTGCCGTCAATGCGATGATCGGCAGAACATCGGGGCCGATCCCTTCTTCGCGGATTGCACGGGTCGCCGCATAGCCATCGCAGCCGGGCATCTGCACATCCATCAGCACCAGATCATACGGTTGCCCGCGCAACATGCGGTCGATCACCATCGAAATCGCCTCGTTGCCGTCATGCGCGATGGCCACGCTCTGTCCGCAGCGTTTAAGCATTTCGGTGGCCAGAAGGCGATTGATGTCATGATCCTCTACCAACAGAATACGCGCCTGCTTGGGCATTTCGGCGGGAAGGCTTTGGGGCGGGGCAGCCTTGAGCGCTTGGGAATGTGGCGGTGGCAGGCTCACGCCATCATCGCGGCTCGTTGCCTGTTCACCCGACACGATTTCTGTCGGCAATATCAGGGTAAAGGTGGACCCGACGCCCGGCTCACTTTCGATCAGGATCATGCCGCCCAGCAGTTCGGCCAGTTGGCGACTGATCGACAGCCCAAGGCCCGTTCCGCCAAACCGGCGGGATGTGTCGTTTTCCCCTTGCGTGAATGGCTGGAACACCTTTTCCAGTCGGGATTCGCTGATGCCGATGCCGGTGTCGCTTACATCGATCCGCAACTGACCGGCACTGAGATGATACGTGACGCGGATCGATCCACTTTCGGTAAACTTCACTGCATTGGCGACAAGGTTGAGCATAATCTGGCGCAGTCGCAGCCCATCGGTGATGATATTCGTGTCGGCCCCATCATCCGCACCATCCGACGTTCCGGCGTTGCCATAATCACCGCAATCGCGCGCAAGCGTCAGATTTAGTCCCTTTTTCACGGCAGTGGGCCGATGCAGCGCAACGCATTGGTCCAGCGTCGCGTGCAGGTCTACCGGGCCAGTGTCGATGGAGATCTGTCCTGCCTCGATTTTCGACAGGTCGAGTACATCGTTCAACAGCAGCATCATAGATCGTCCGGATACGACAATCATTTCGGCGTTACGGCGCTGTTCCGGATCAAGCTCGCCCTGCAACATCAGCTCTGCAAAACCCAGAACCCCATTCATCGGTGTGCGGATTTCATGGCTCATATTGGCAAGGAAGTCCGACTTTGCGTTGGCGGCATTTTCCGCGTGACGCCGCGCACGGGTGAGCAGCAATTCGAGTTCGACGCGCGCGGTCACATCGCGCGCCGAAACGACAACGCCTTCGCGTTCCCCGGTATTGGGGTCCAGGGCGATTGCGCAATCCGCCTCGATAAACACTGGCATTCCGTCTGCGTTATCAAGCAATCGGCGGTAGGTCAGACGCTCTTTTTCGGAGCCGCCGTTTAACAGGCGTTCCAACACATCTGCGATCCTGTCATTGGCGTCGCTGTGCGTGCGTTGGGTGATCAGTCGACCAACAAAGTCCTCGGGTTCACGGCCCAGCACAGCACGCACCGAAGGTGATGCATAGGTGCACACGCCGGTTTTATCGAGTTTGAGCACCGCATCCGTGATGCTGTTGGCCAGCAACGCCAGCTGGCTTTTGCCGACAGCCAGTTCCTCTGTCAGCCGATCGCGCCGGGCCAGCATGGCCGCAACCGGAAGACCACTGAGAAAATTGGCTACGATAAAGGCCTCGATCAGATGCAGCCGTACGGTGGGAGACACATTTGCGGCGGAAATCGGACCATACCCTGCCCACGTCATCGCCGTTGCGCCCACTGCCACCAGCGCGACATGCAGGGCGGTGCCCATGCTGCCCAGACGAAACGCGTGCAGAACTGTGATGGGGGGGATCAGGAACAACAGCGGGTAAACGTTCTGGCTGAAAACCGCGAACACGCAGACAATGCTGGTAGTCAACAGCGCCAACCCCTCGCCAAAGGCTCTCACACGCGGAAGCCGCCAGCGCAGCGGCGATTCGCCGATAAGCAGCACAGTCGGCACGATGAGGATCATTCCCATGCTGTCGGTCAGGAACCACTCCAGCCCGCCGCTCCAGACCATTTCCCACTGAGGCCCGGTTGTTGCTGGCGATAGTATTTGCGACATTCCGATCGCGGCAATGAGGCCAGAGATGAACGGACCGATCAATCCGCCCGCGATGATGAACCGCAAAAGGCTGGTTAGGTCGGTCATATCGGGTTCAATGCCGCAGGTCCGCCTGGTCAAGAAGGTCACGAGCGACACATTGACGACGTTTGCGATGGAGAACACGAGCGACATTTCCAGCGCATTGCCGCTGACCCAGTTGGCGAGCAGGCTTCCGCAGAACATCGTGGCATAAAAGCCTGCCTCGTTGGACAGACGCGCTCTTATCAGGAAAGCAACGGAACTGGCACTCGGCAGCCAGATCGCTGCCAGCGTGCTGTCGAACCGCGACAGGGCGAGGCTGAGATAGGCGAGCGAGAAGAACAGCGTTCCACCGATCACGATGCCCATCAGGCTGCGCGCGTCGAGCGGCCCCATCGCAACGTACGCCAACGGTTGGGGCGTTATCACTGGTTTCGGGCGAACCTTGTCGCTGGCGCGCCTGTTCAGACGCTGATGAGTTTCAGGTCCGGATTGCTGCTGCACCGTGCGCTGGTGATCAGGATTGGGAAAGATGGTCTTCTCCATCGAAAAAGCCGAATGTGTTGGTATAGAGAACGGACACTCGAAACGGGGGCGATCCGCTCCAAAATGGTGCAAATTGAGCGATAGCGTGCAGCAACAGTCAGATGCGGGGCCTGCGATTGAGACCCATCGCAACCACGCGGTGAGCCAGCGGGTCGAGCAGGATCAGATGACGCGGTATTCCGCGCGTCGCCGCCGGGTGCGCTGGCCGGTAATCCTTTTGATCGCGGTGATCCATCTGGCGGTTCTGTATGGGCTGGCGCTGGCTCTCGCGCCTGATTTCACCCGCTCGATAGAGCGCGATGTGATAGCCGCATTCGACGTGACGACCCCGCCGCCTGATCCCACTCCGCCGCCACCTCAAAGCCAGCCCCAGCCCGATGAGGGCGCTCAAGGCGATCCCGGAAGGGAGGCAGTGCCTCGCCCTGTGACCGCGCCGCCTGCAATATTGCCGATTTCCCCGCCAGCCCCGCGCGCATCGTCCACCGGTACGCAAAATCGTTCGGGCGCACGCGACGCGGGCGAAGGGACGGGTGCGGCCGGATCGGGCGAGGGCACTGGCAGCGGCAATTCTGGCAGTGGGCGCGGCGGGATTGCAGCGTCTGCGCCTCAACACATCTCTGGCTCGATCGACAATGCCCGCGATTACCCCGTACCCGAAGGTGGGCGAGAAGCGCGGCGCGGCACCGAGGTGATCGTGCGCGTGATCGTGGGAGTGGATGGGCGCGCACGCGATTGTTCGGTCTATCGCGCCAGTCCTGATCCACAGGCAGATCGAATTACCTGCCAACTGGTTGAACAGCGACTGGGCTTTCGCCCTGCGCGCGATGCCAATGGCAATCCGGTCGGTGCACCTTTTTATTGGCGTCAACGCTGGTTCTGATCGGGCAATCGGTGGGCCGGGCAATACAGGCGACCCCGTGCCCCATATCGCTCTGGTAACGCCCCCAACGCCTGCTATACCCCCGCCGATTATGACCAGTGTGGCACAAATTCATCCCGTCATCCTGTGCGGTGGCAGCGGCACGCGCCTGTGGCCTGTGAGCCGGCAGCAAAAGCCAAAGCCTTTTCTGCCACTTATCGGAGAGACGACCCTTTTTGAACAGGCTGTGGGCCGGGTTGCGGGTGACCGCGGTTTCGCCGCGCCGATCGTTGTGGCTGGCGCGCAGCATTGCGACCTGATTGAGGAGCAGATGCGCGGTGTCGGCGACACAGCAGGGTATCGCCTGATCGTTGAGCCGATGGGCCGCAACACTGCCCCTGCGATTGCGCTGGCCGCAGCAATGCTCCCCGCAGATGCGATCATGCTGGTATGCCCCAGCGACCATCATATCTCTGATCAAGCCGCCTTTCGCGCCGCCGCCTTTGCCGCTGCCGATCTGGCCCGTGAAGATTGGCTGGTGTCGTTCGGCATTGCGCCAGAACGTGCAGAGACCGGATACGGCTATCTCCGTCGCGGAGCGCCTTTGCCCGGCGGATACCAGATCGCCAAGTTCGTCGAAAAGCCAGACCTCGCCACTGCGAAATCCTATCTGGAGAGCGGCGAATACAGCTGGAATGGGGGAATCTTCGCCTTTCGCGCGGGCGCATTGCTGAATGAACTCAACGCTCATCGCCCGGCAATGGCTCAGGCAGTTGCAGTGGCGGTTGCCGCCGGTCGCACCGAGGGCGCACGGTTCCACCCGCACGCCGATTCCTTTGGCGAAATAGAAGGCGATTCCATCGACTATGCCGTGATGGAAAACACGCGGCGCGCTGCGATGGTGCCGGTCGACATGGGGTGGTCCGATATCGGCAACTGGGCCTCGCTGCACGATGCTATTGGCGCAGAAAACGAAGCGGGAAATGTGGTTCGGGGCAAGGCAGATCTGGACCGGTGCCGCAACGTGCTGGCGATCAGCGACGGACCGCGCATTTCGGCGATCGGACTGGAGGATGTCTGCATCGTGGTATCGGGCGATGAAGTGCTGGTGACGACCCGCGATGGGGCGCAGGCGGTGGGCAAATTGCCCGGAGCGGCCAATCAGTGACTGCAAAAGCTGATGTTGCGGGGGCGCGCAAATTGCCAACCCGAATGGTCGAAAAGGTGTGGGGCCGCACTGTCCTGCCCGCCCCGTTTGCGGCACCTGCGGGTGCGCAGATCGGTGAAATATGGTTCGAGCCACCGCCCGAAATGCACGGTTTGCTGGTCAAATATCTGTTCACCAGCGAAAAATTGTCGGTCCAGGTGCACCCTTCCAATGACAGTGCGCTGCCACACGAGGCGGGCAAGGAGGAGTGCTGGCTGGTGCTCGAAGCCGAGCCTGGCGCAAAACTGGCAATTGGTTTCAAGGAGGCATTGGTACCCGAACGAATAGAAGCGGCGGCACGGGACGGTTCGATCGAAGAACTGTTGACTTGGCACGACGTGGCGGCGGGTGATGTATTTTACCTGCCCGCAGGCACCGTCCACGCTATCGGACCCGGCCTTTCACTGGTCGAGGTTCAGCAGAACAGCGACACGACTTTCCGGCTTTACGATTACGGTCGCCCGCGCGAATTGCATCTCCCGCGCGCGATGGCGGTGGCGGATGCCGGACCTTACAGCGCGCACCACGCTGGCAGTGTGGCGCAGCGCGGCGAAACGTTGGTCGACGGGCAATATTTCCGGCTCGACCGGATCGAGGGGCCGCCGAGCGATGCCATGCACGCGCATTATCGCGGCGGTGTGCTGGCGCTGCCGTTGGCGGGCGAGGTGCTCTGCATGGACCGCGATGCGAACGTCTGCGCCGTCGCCGGACCGGGGGAGTGCGTGTATGCCCCGTCGCTCGATGCGTTGGATTTTACCGGGGCGAAGGTGACCCTGCTGACTCGTTCGTGCTGATCGATTCGCTGGCTGGTGGCATGGTTTGCCTGTCTGGAAACGCGTTCAGCAGGCCCTCGATCTCGGTCTGACCATACGGCTTGGACAGTACCGCGAAGGCACCGATTTCCTCTGCTTTTTCTTCCATTCCGGTGTAACCGGTCGCAAGCACGAAAGGCACGCCGCGCCGTACCAATTCCTCCGTAACCGGGACGCTTGATTCCGCGCCGAGATTGAAATCGACGATCGCAAAGTTCGGCTGGCGCTTTGCAATGGCATCCATTGCGCCGTTTACGCTGCTGGCGACATCGACATTGGCGATGCCAATGCGCGTAAGTATCTCTTCGGTGTCGAGCGCGATGATGATGCTGTCTTCAACCACGAGAACTGTGTCGGGCAATACGGATTGAGGCATTAGGTGGGGTTCTCGCATATGGGGCGTCAATGCCGCTTTCGACCGACGCGATAACGCGCATCGGCACGCTGGCTGCGCAACACATTACGTATTGCCAGTTTGCCGTTTCGACTGTCCACTACAAATGACATGTCGGGTGCAGGATTTGAGATGGAAGTTTCCGACTGCGCGCCGCGCGCGCGGAAAAACGGCCCGTTACGCGAGCAAACGCGCGCCTTCCTTACGCACGGACGATTCGATTGTGCCGTTCAGAAAGCTTAGGATGAGGGGCAGTTTCACTTCGATCACCACCGTATCATCGCCGATATCGACCGCGCCGCCAATCCGCTGTCCGGCAACGGCGATGGTGAAATCCATGCGATCATCGCCGCTCCATCGAGTTTCCAGATCGGCCATTCCGGCCGGAAAATAGTCAACGATCTCTCCATTGCGCGCTTCGAGACGGCGACGGATTTCGGCTTTTTCATGGCTGTGCGGCAGGGAAATTCGCATCGCGATCTAACTTTCGCCTCCGCTTTTGTCTTCTAGAGCTTCTGCCCCGCCATAGCGATATTGCAGATAGCGATCTTTTATGGCCAGTTCGTCCAATGCGCCTTCGGCCAGTTGCCGCGTTACCCGGTCGATCTCACCCGACAGCTTCCCCAGACTGTGCGTCAAGCGCTCATCCGCAGTTTTGCCGGTATGCGCTTCCTGTCGCAGGTGCGCCGGTATCTTGCGATAATTGTCGATGGTCTCGGGGATGTATTCACCCACCAGCTCGCGCACTTCATTCATCGCGGGGTGATCGGCATCGATGGTTTCCAGCTGCAGGCCAAGCGCATCCAGCTGTACGCCCAGCTGCTCCACCACCTGCACCGCCGGCGGAGGCAGGGCGGGGCGCTGCGCCTCCAGCCACAACTCGGTCTGCGCGACCATTTGCTGTGGGTTGCCTTTTTTCAGTTCCGCGCGCTTGGGCACCTTGACCTTGGGATAGTTGGCAAACACGAACGCCGCCGCCATCATAGCCAGCGCGACCATCATCACACCGATAAAGCCGATGCCATTCAACACGATGCCCGCCACGCCGGCAGTCACCAGAATGGCCAGCACTGCGCCCGCAAACAGCTTGGCCCGGTTCATCCAGACCTTCGACTTTTCGCGCGCAGATCCGGCTCCGATACTGCGGGCAGGGCGGTGCGTTCCGCCAGCGCGCTGCACAGTCAACGAGGTGCGCGCGGCACCCAGTATCTGATCGGACTCGCGGGTCGTATCAGCCATCATTTATCGAGCGACAACAGCGAAGGTTCGCTCGCTACCTTGGACTGGGCCTGGGCCTGCCCTTCGGCGCGGGCAATATATCCCTTCGATTTCTCAACCTCTTGCGACAGTACGCCCACGGTCTGTTTCATCGATGCAAGCGCGCGCACCTTGAATTCGTCGACCTCGTCCATCGTGTCGTAGATGTTCTGGAAAGCGCGCTGCAGCGTTTCCAGCGGGATCGTGCTGGCGGCGGCCTGTTCGTGGATCTGGCCGGTCTGTTCGCGCAGCAGGGTGCTGGTGGAATCGATGATGTCGGCCGTCGTCTTGTTCAGAGATGTGATCTGTTGCAGCACCAGTTTCTGGTTGGTCATCGCCTGCGCCACCGTCACCGCCGTACGCAGCGCGCCAACCGTAGTGGTGCTGGCACGGTCCACGCCTTTTACCAGTTCGACGTTGTTCTTCTTCACCAGATCGAGTGCGAGATACCCCTGCACGCTGACCGCCATTTGCGTGAGCAGATCCTGTGTGCGCTGACGGACGTAGAACAGCGCGCTTTCACGCAATGCCTTGGCTTTGGACGGGTCTGACGAATCCAGTTCCAGCGCCTTTGATTCAAGCTTCGCATCGAGCGCCTTGGCGATGTGGATCATCTGTTCCAGTTCGCCCATCGCCTCCCACAGCTTCTGCCGCTCCTGATCGATCGCGGCATTATCGAGGTGCAGTTCTTTCTTGCCGCTTTCGAGCCGGGTCAGAATCGCCTGAATGTGTCCTTGCGAGGATGTGTAGCTATCGAAATAATTCTGCAACTTGCTGCCGAACGGGATGATACCGAACAGCTTGCGCGGCTCCAACAGCTTGCCCTTGCGGCCCGGATCGAGTTCCTCGACCGTGCGGCGCAGTTCGGCCAGATCGCTGCCGACGCTGCTGTCAGCGTCCATCGCGCGCACCGGGCGGTCCAGGAAACGGTTGGAATGGCCCGCAGCGGCGCGGATCTGTTCCTGCCCCATGCGCGTAATCTGGTCGACCTTCTCGCCGAATGCGGGGGAATTTGAATCCGCGGCGACCAGATCGGCGACAAACGCATCGACCTTGCTGTCGAGCTTCGATTTTTGCTCGCTGGAAACCGGCACCAGCCCGGCGGCATCCTCCGGCTCTACCATGGGTACAGGATCGGGCGGCGTCAGTTCAAACGCAGTGGCGGTTTTCGTCGCGGTTGCGGTTCTGTTGGCGGCCTGTTCTTCGGTGCTCATGCGGCGATCTGGCTCCCTATGGCGATCCGCGCGGCAATCGTGGCGCGTTCGCTGATCTATCAACTGTATTAGGCACATAAAACACAGATTTCAAGAATGCCCGATAGAACCGGTGGCGTCCACGATATTACACCACGTTTTCGCATTGCCGGCATTGGGGCGCCGCCCCACGCGCTGGTCGGCAATGGCATCTTCCGTTCGTCGGGGAATGGCTGTAACCGGACACGCTGCTGGAGGCTTCGGTTTGACAAATTCGCATAACGACGGTGCTGGTGATGGGGTGCCGGATGACGCATCGCACGGACCGGGCGGCATGGGCACCAGCTCTGCTACCTCCGCCACTTCATCGGGTGCGGCCAGCGGCGTCTCCAACGAACCGCCTGCGACAAAAGGCACTCCCTCGCAGTCCCTCGCACGCATTGTCCTGAGTTTTCGGCGATACTGGCGGCAGGATGTGGTGGGAACCGTCAACCAGCCCGAAGTCATCGAAAAACGCCGTGCAGAATGCGCAATCACGGAAAGATATCTTTTCATGACCGCGATGAGCGGCGGGATCGCCGTGCTGGGCCTGCTGCTTTCCTCGCCTGCCGTGGTGATCGGGGCGATGCTTTTGTCGCCGCTGATGGACCCGATCATGGGCCTCGGCTTTGCGCTGGCGATTGGCGACTATCAATGGCTGAAACAATCGGCGCGTTCGCTTGCCTGGGGCACGATCATGGCAATCGCGCTGACCAGCTTGCTGGTATATCTCTCACCTATTCAGACAATCACTCCTGAAATCGCCTCGCGCACGCAGCCAAATCTGTTTGATCTGTTCGTCGCACTGTTTTCCGCGCTCGCGGGTGCGTATGCGATGATCCGCGGGCGTGAGGGTACGATTGTGGGCGTGGCCATCGCCACCGCCTTGATGCCTCCGTTGGCTACAGTCGGATTTGGCCTGGCGACCTGGAACTGGACGGTGTTTTCAGGTGCGCTGCTCCTGTATGTCACCAACCTTATCACCATCGCGCTGACAGCGTGGGCGATGGCGCGACTGTACGGCTTCAAAACCTCGCTGAGCGCGCGCAACACGCAATTCCAGAACATCGCCGTTGCCGTCGTGTTCGTCGCGCTCGCGCTTCCGCTTGGATACTCGTTGCAACAGATTGCCTGGGAAACCAACGCGCAGCGCATCGTTCGCTCGGAAATAACGGAGAAATTCGATGCCCTTTCGCAGGTTGACGGGCTTGAGATTGATTTCGGGACAAGTCCAGTAGTTGTCAGTGCGACTGTCTGGACGCCGCAACCCCGACCCTTGGCCGAAACCGAGATCGAACGCGCCCTAGCCGATCGGCTGGGAGAACCGGTGGAGCTGTCGCTGCTGCAATATCAGGTCGCCACGGGATCGAGCGCGGCCGAGCAGGCGCAACTTTCCGCCACGCGAGCGAACGAGGAACAGATCGCGGTCGCGCGTGCAGATGATCTGGCGAGCCGTCTGGCGTTGGCGGCGGGCGTTCTGGAGGCTGACGTGACGGTAGACCGCACTCGCCGCCGGGCGACGGTGCGGGCCGAGCGGCTGGCGGGGGCGACGATCGCCACTTACGCGGCGCTGGAGCGGCGGATTTCGGCGACCGAGCCGGAATGGACGGTGGAATTGCTGCCCCCGCTGGCCGATCTGCCGAGCGTGATCGCGTTCGAAAGTGCCAGCGACAGCAATGTGGAGGGCGACGGCGAGGATGAGGGTACGCCCGCAGCGCCCGGTCCGACGGCCGAGGGCGCGCGCGCCCTTGCGGTGATCGAATGGGCCGCCGCGCGCGTCGATTTGCCGATCGTGCTGGTGGGGCCACCACAGCAGGCCGATCTGGCCGCAAACATTCTGGCAAAACGCGGCGTGAAAGTTACAACGCGCAACGGCCCTGGCCCACTGCGCGCGCAATGGGCACCGGCGGGGCAATAGGGGAGAATTGAATGACGACAGAACTGTACATTCTGGGGCTGGGCGCGGTGCTGCTCATCGTGCACGTGCTGCTGGCGGTTCAATACAAGACGAAGCAATTCGGCGTCGAATGGAACATGGGCGCGCGCGACGGCACTACCGGTGAGCTCAATGATATCGCAGGCCGGTTGGATCGTGCCTCGGAAAACTTCAAGGAAAGCTTTCCCGTGGCAATCGTTGCGTTGGCAGGGTTGACGCTGGCCGACAAGACCAGCGACCTGACAGCCATCGCGGCGATGGTGTGGCTGGGCGCGCGGATTGTCTATCTGCCGATCTACTGGGCGGGGATCGAGAAAATCCGCACTCTGATCTGGGCTGTTTCCATGCTGGCGCTGATATTTGCGCTGGGCGTTCTGCTGTTCGGCTGAATTCGCGCGGGCGAAGTTCAGGCCGCCATTTCCAGCGGCACGATTTCGCCGGCCAGATACATCTTGCGCGCCTTGGCCCGGCTCAATTTGCCAGAACTGGTGCGCGGCAGTGTGCGGGGCGGAACAAGCTCGACCACGCAGCTCATCCCGGTAACGGAACGCACCTTGTCCGCGATCTGTTCGCGCAGCTTCATGCGTTCGATCGGATCGGCAACGCGGCAATGAACCAGCACGGCTGGCGCTTCACCGCCACCCTCGGTTTCAACCGCGAATGCTGCGATATCGCCATGATTGAAGCCGGGCAGCTGTTCCACCGCCCACTCGATATCCTGCGGCCAGTGGTTCTTTCCGTTGATGATGATCATGTCCTTCGCCCGGCCAACGATGAACAGATAGCCATCGGCCATGTAGCCCATGTCTCCGGTATCAAGCCAGCCGTCGACGATCGCCTCGGCGGTCGCTTCCTCGTTGCGGAAATAAGAATGCATGACGCTGGGGCCATTGCACCAAACCTTGCCGATCTGGTGATCGCCGCGCGCATGGCCATCCTCTCCGCGAATTTCCACGACCATATCGGGCATCGGCTTGCCGCAATTGACGATCGCGCGATAGCGGGCCGGGCGGCGGATGTCGCGCGGCGTGCCTGACAGGCGCTCTTCTTCGACCAGTTCGACCCTGATGCCTTCGCCCGGAGGCATCACGGTTACGCCCAGCACTGCCTCTGCGAGGCCATAGGACGGGGTAAATGCGCTCGCCCTGAAGCCTGCATCGGTGAAGGCGTTGACGAAATTCTGCATGACGTCTGGGCGGATCATGTCCGCGCCATTGCCCGCCAGCCGCCAGCGCGAAAGATCGAACCGTTCAGCCACGTTGGACTGGCTGGAAATGCGGCGCGCGCAAATGTCATATCCAAACGTGGGCGAATACGAGATCGTGCTGCCCTTGTTCGCGCTGATCATGTCCAGCCATGCAAGTGGGCGGCGGGCAAACGCATCGGGCTTGAGATAATCGCCCGAAACCTGATTGGCGATCAGCGACAGGAAGCAACCGACCAGCCCCATGTCGTGATACCACGGCAGCCAGCTGACGCAGCGTTCATTGTCGCGCAATTGCATACTGGTGGAATGACCATACAGATTGTGCAGTAACGCCTTGTGAGTCACCGCAACGCCGGTAGGAAACCGGGTGGAGCCGCTGGAATATTGCAGATAGCAGATGTCTTGCGTGTCGGCCTGCGGCAGTTCGCATTCGGGGGCTTCGCGCTGCTCGAAATCCTGCCAGCTTTGCGCTTCGCAACCCTGGATCTGCGCGGCGGCCTGAGCCATTTCGGCGATTTCCTCGGGATACAGCAGCATCACCGGGTCCGAGCTTTGCAATTGCACGGCAAGCTGATCGATATAGCTGCCCTTGCCGCCAAAGGTGGTGGGCAGGGGCAATGGAACCGGCCACGCGCCGGTATAGATGCAGGCGCAGAACAGTGCGGCAAAATCAGGCCCGGTTTCAGCGATCAGCGCGACCCGATCGCGCGGCTTGATCCCCGCGGCAATCAGGCGGCGGGCCATTGCCAGGGCATCCTCGCGCATTTCCCGAAAGGTATAAACCCGTTCGAGTTGTCCACGCATATCGTGAAAATTCAGGCCCTTTTCGCTGCGGGCAGCGTAGTCGATCGCCTCGTTGAAGGTCGAAAACTGCGCACGGATGCGCGGCAGATCGCAATCGTTCGGCGTCGGCGTCAATACGGCGTCGGTCATATTTTCTCGCGATACCCGTCATTTGCTTAACACGCTGGCTGCGCGCTATCATACCCATGAGGATCTGGCCAAAGTCTGCCGGAACCCTCCCGGTATAGTCCATTTGATAATGACTGTGGCACGAATAAGGCAAAATGGTTTCACGGGAAAGCAAAACGTCATCGTGTGGTAACGATGAGATGAGCGCGCAGGACGCATCATCAGGCGATTCGCCCGGCAAGAACCGTGCGCGCGGCAAGGGTTCGCGCTTTCACAAAAAGGAGCGCAGGAAGGCTCCACCGCTCGATGAAACAGGCTTGCGCGATCTGGCGCTGTCCTATGCCGCGCGGTTCGCCACCACCGCGGCAAAGCTCGAAGGCTATCTTGCGCGCAAGATCAGGGAGCGCGGCGTGGCGCAGGATGACGAGCAGGAATACGAGGGCCGCACGCGCGAGCTGGACGTTACCGGGCTGATCACCCGTCTTGTCGAACTCGGCTATGTCGATGACGATGCCTTTGCGCGCAGCCGGTCACGCGATCTGACCGCACGCGGATACGGAAAACGGCGGGTCGAACAGGCTTTGTGGGCTGCGGGTGTGGAAGAAGAAACACGCGCCACGCACGCTCCGGGTGAGGGAGCCAGCCGCCGTGCTGCGATGCTGCTGGCGCAAAAGCGCAAGGTCGGCCCGTTTGCCATGGACGCGCACGCCATCGACGCGCACGAGGAATCGCCAGAAAGCAACCAGAGCCCGGAAGATCGCGCGCTGGCGCACAAGGCTCGCGAAAAACAGGTTGCCGCCATGCTGCGTGCAGGCCACGTGTATGAACACGTCCAGTTCATCCTCGCCGCGGCAAACCGGCAGGAAGTAGAGGACTGGGTGATCGAGGCAGAGGATGATGAGAGAGCCAATGACTGGTAGCAAGCAATCGAGCCGCACAGCCACCCTGACGGGCAGGCATTCGTGGCTGAAAATTCCCGCTGCGATGTTGTTGATGGTGGCCTCCGCGTGTTCGGCCAATACCGCTGCCGAAACCACCAAATCCCCGGAAGCGGCCGCTCCGGTGGGCGCCGCCGCTCAGTCGCGCCATCCCACATCTGGCCTTGAGATCATCGACGTTGCGGTGCTGCGCGGGGATCGGCGCATCGTGTTCAAGACCGAGCACGCCAATACCCCGCAGGCGCAGGCGCGCGGCATGATGTTCCGCACCGAAATGGCCGATGACGAGGCGATGCTGTTCCCATCCGATGTGCCCGCGCAACGCAGTTTCTGGATGAAGAACACCCCGATCAGCCTCGATATCATCTTTATCGGAGTGGATGGTCGGATCAACAACATCGAGACTGCCGTGCCTTACTCGCTCGATTCCGTGCCATCGGTTGGTGCGGCAAGTTCGGTGCTGGAAATTCGCGGCGGGCTGGCGCAGGAACTCGGCATCGTGCCGGGTGACAAGGTGGAATACACGCTGCCCTGATTTGCGCGCGCCACCCGGCACTCGCATCTTTCACTCCGCAATCAATTGGGCTAACGGCACCGACCATGGGAATCTTCGGAAAAATCTTCACCTGGTGGGATGGTGCAACGCTTGGCACCCAGCTGTGGGCGGGGCGCCAGCGCGCCGAGCATGTCGGCACCGATGCGCAGGGCAACAAATACTACCGCAAGGCGCGCAAGGGTGGCGCTGCGCCCACCGGATCGTACACGCAGCGTGAAATGCGCTGGGTCATCTATGACGGCGTGAACGATGCCAGCCGGGTGCCGCCCGAATGGCATGGCTGGCTGCACGGATCGTTTGACGGCGTGCCTGAAAGTCACTTGCCGCCCGCAAAGATCTGGGAAGTGGATTATACCCCCAACGCCACCGGAACGCCGCAGGCATATTTGCCGCAGGGCGCGCTGGAACGCGGGGGCAAGCGCGCGCGCGCTGATGGCGATTACGAAGCATGGTCGCCCGAAGGCTGATCGACAACGCGATGCGCGCCTTTGCTCCAATCCTTGCCGGGGTGGCCGTGCTTGCCCTTGGCGCGTGCGATGGTGCCGCCGACGGTCCCGAAACGGTCGTCGAACTGGATCAGCCGCCTCAAAGCCAGAGCGCAAAGCCCGCGCCTGCGACAATCGCCAGCAATGCTGAAGCCGATGCTTTGAGCGCCGCAGAGGGGGCAACCCCGCTGGCAGAGCGCGTGGCAACCATCGGCCTGCTGAACAAGCGCAACAATGTGAGCAAGGATATCGAAATGCGCCCCGGCGAGGTGCATGAGGAAGGTCCGCTCATCCTGCGTCTTGCCAGCTGCGAACGCACTGCGCCGTGGGAACTGCCGCAGGAAACTGGCGCTTTTGTTCAGATGGACGTGCTGGAACGCGGAAAAAGTGAGCATCGCCGCGTCTTTTCCGGCTGGCTGTTCAAGGAATCGCCCGGCCTCAACGTGGTCGAACACCCGATCTATGATGTCTGGGTGAAAGACTGCGCGATGAGTTTTCCAGGTGACGAGAATGGCGCACCTGCGCCCGCTGCATCACCGTCTGCAGCTCCGCCTGCGGAGTAGGGCTCCCCGCCTTCGACCGCATTACGCGTAAACGACGCGTAGGCCTGCGGCAGTGTCATCGCCGGCGCGCCCCGCGCCCGTTCCAGCGCCTGCAAATACATCTTTTGCGGCATTTCCATTGCGCCCAGCGTGCCGAGATGATCGGTCATGAACTGACAATCGAGCAGCCGGAACCGCGCCCGCCGCATCAGCGCCACCAACCACGCCAGCGCAACCTTGCTGGCGTTGTCGGCCCGCGCGAACATGCTTTCGCCGCAGAACACCCGGTCGAAACATACGCCATAAAGACCGCCGACCAGCACCGGACCATCGGGATCATCCGGCCCCGATTGCCAGCATTCGATCGAATGCGCGTGTCCAGCCTTGAACAGGTCGACATAGCTTCGCACGATGCGCTCGTTTATCCATGTCTCGGGGTGTCCCGGACGCGGCTCGGCACAGGTCCGGATGACCTGTTCGAATGCTGTATTGATCGTGACGATATAGCGATCCGAACGCACCGCCTTGCGCAGGGATCTGGACAGGTGAAACAGATCGAGCGGCAGGATCGCACGATCACGCGGCTCGACCCAGAAGATGTCTTCATCCTCGCGTTTGTCGGCCATCGGAAAAATTCCGCTGCGATAGGCGAGCAGAAGCGTTTCGATCGGAATTGTGCTGCGCAGGGGCGAGTGCATGGCGATCAAACTAGCAACTTGGCACGCAGGTTCCAGTGGCACGTGCATACCTGCGTGTTTGCCGTGTGAAATTTCCGGTGACACGGAAGGCAGCGGGAATGGCGATCTTGGGTTGCCTACCGCTGCGACCTCCGATAAAGCGCGGCCTCCCTGCAGGGGTGTAGCTCAGTTGGTAGAGCATCGGTCTCCAAAACCGAGGGCCTGCGGTTCGAGTCCGCACACCCCTGCCATTTCCTCCCAAAATTTGTTTTCGCCATGCAAGTCATGTGCGCCCGGCGCTGCGAGTCGCCCCGGTGGATGAACACAGGCGAAACGTCGCAGTCAGGTGTGCGATAGATGAGCCGTGCAATATCGTCGACGAACGGAAGCGCATTGGCTGGTCCGGTCATGGCGCAATTTCAAGGAGCACGATGATGAGCCACTATACTTTCCGCAGCTCCCGGCCTGATCAATGGGTCAGCCCGCGTCCCAATCTTGACCCTTCGCTGCGCGCGATGGCGTATGGGCCGGTGCGTTCAATGTACGAGCCAACATGGCTTGAGCGGATATTCGGGCGGCACTGAACTTTACGCCCCTGGGGAACCGATCAGGCGGCGGAGGGTTGTATTTGCAAGCACACGCAACGCTAAAGTTTAAGGACAACAGGGACATGAGCCACGCACCGATTCATTCCAGCGCGCCTGATCGCTGGACACTTCCGCGCCCTCACACCGATGCTACTCTCCGGCAGATCAAGTACGGCCGCGTCCGTCCGATGGAAGAGCCGGGTTTTCTGGCCCGCTGGTTCGGCAATTATTGATCGGCGCCGCCGGGCCGACCGACTGACAACCCGATAACGAAAAACGCGCCCAGCCTTGCGGTCGGGCGCGTTTTGTTTTGTCGCGAACTGATCTGGCCGATCAGTACTCCTCTGGCTCTTCGGGAGTGTTGGCCTTGAAATCCTTGCCCGCCGTGCGGTCGCCCCGGGCAAGTTTGAACACAACACCGGAAAGCAACAGCAGCGCCAGCAGGTTTGGCAGCACCATCAATGCATTGGCGATATCGCCCATCCGCCAGATCAGATCGGATTCGCGGCTGGCGCCGATATAGATGCCGATGCACCACAACACCCGCCACGCCATGTGCAGCGCCTTTTCCCCGCCCAGCGTCGAGCCCGGAATGCGATCGTAGATGAAGGTGATCGCGCGCTCCCCATAGTAGCTCCAGGTGAGCAGGGTGGTGAACACAAAGAGGATCAGGGCGATCGAAGCGATCAGCGTGCCCAGCGGGATTGATCCGATCGTCACCGGGAATGCCGCCGCAAATGCGCCGCTGGTCATCGCAAAGCCCTGAAGATCGGATTGCCAGGCGTGCTTCACCGCTTGCCCTGCGCCGGTGAATTGGCCCTCTACCGTCAGGATCACCAGCGCTGTCATGGTGCAGATCACAATGGTATCGATGAACGTGCCCAGCATTGCCATGCGGCCCTGCTGTTCAGGATCGTCGGTCTGCGCGACTGCGTGCGCAATCGGGGTCGAACCCTGACCCGCCTCGTTCGAGAACAGCCCGCGCGCCACGCCGGCACGAATCGCCAGGATCAACGCCGCGCCAACAAAGCCACCGCTTGCTGCCTGCGGGCTGAAGGCACCTGCAAAGATGCGGCTGAAAGTTTCGGGAATGTCCTGAATGTTGAGCGCGATGGCAACCACGGCCATCACGATATAGGCCACAGCCATGAATGGCACGACGCTCTCTGCGACCTTGCCGATGGACTTGATCCCGCCGATGATGACGATGAACACAGCCACTGCCACGATCAGGCCGGACACCGATTCTTCCAGTCCGAACAATTCGTTGAAGCTATCAGCCACGGCGTTTGCCTGAATGCCGTTGCCCGTCACCAGCGCCGAAATCAGTGTGCCGACGCAGAAGAATATCGCCAGCCAAGTCCATTTGGGGCCAAGACCCAGCATGATGTAGCTCATCGGGCCGCCACGCTTTGTCCCGTCGCTGGTGGTTTCACGGAACCTGATGGCCAGCGCCCCTTCGGCGAAGCCCAGCGCCATGCCGAACAGGGCGGTAATCCACATCCAGAAGATCGCGCCGGGTCCGCCCAGTGCAATCGCGGTCGCCACCCCTGCAAGGTTGCCGGTGCCAACTTGCCCGGACAGGGCCGTTGAAAGTGCGGCAAAAGGAGAAATCTCGCCCGCGCCTTCGCCCTTGCGACCGGCAAACAGCCCCTTGATCGCGCTGCCCAGCTTCACCACCGGATAGAACCTGAGGCCGACCATGAACCACAGCCCCGCGCCCAGCAGCAGCACGGCCAGCGGCGGGATCGGGATCACCTGTACCCCATCCCAGGTGCCGCCCCAGATGAAGTCAGCGATGTTGGTAACTGGACCCAGCAGCTGCTCATCGAGCGTTGCGGGTTGGCTGGTTGCCATGGTGAATTTCCCCTTGTTCATTCCCTGAAAGTCGAGGAACGCTAGAGACGCTTGCCCGCCAAGGCTAGCCCCAATTGGCGCGTTGCGGGCCGGGCCGTGCGGGTGGCGATTGCGCCGCTTGCATTTGCGACCGAGCGCGATTAAGAATGTCTCGTATTCCGAAATCGGTAGCACGCTTCGCCCCTCCGGGACCTTGTTCCGGACGGCGAAGAAACCTACCTGTGAAGGATGTTCAAAGCCCATCGCAACGGGCACAAAGCAATCACGAAAGCGCCGCGCATCATGGCCGAACCGCAAAAGCAGACCAAGACCTCCATTCCCGAATTCGTGAATCAGGTCCGTGCAGAAACGAAGAAGGTCGTGTGGCCGAGTCGCGAAGAGACGGTGCGAACCGCGATCTTCGTGTTCATCATGATGGTGATGCTGTCGATGTTCTTCCTTGGCGTGGACAGCATGTTCAATGCTCTCGTCAAATTCCTGCTGACGCTCGCCTGAGGCTGAGCGGGCTCACCTTACATCTGACCTTCAAGGATACTGCATGTCTCGCTGGTATATCATCCACGCCTATTCCGGTTTCGAAAACAAGGTGAAGGAAGCAATCCTCGCCGAAGCCGAGCGGCTGGGCCTGTCCGAAGGCGTGGAAGAGGTCGAAGTTCCGACCGAAACCATCACCGAGATCAAGCGCGGCAAGAAGGTTCAGACCGAGCGCAAGTTCATGCCCGGCTATGTCCTGGCAAAGTTGCGGATGAACGACGACATCTATCACCTCGTCAAGAATACGCCGAAAGTGACCGGATTTCTGGGCAACAACAACAAGCCTCAGCCGATCAGCGAAAAAGAGGCCGCCCGGTATTTCGGCGGTGTCGAGGAAGCCAAGTCCGCGCCCAAGACGCAGGTCAGCGTGGATTACGAGATCGGCGATTCGGTCAAGGTGCTCGACGGACCCTTCGCCAGCTTCAACGGCGTGGTCGAAGAGCTGGATTTCGACAAGGCGAAGGTCAAGGTCAGCGTTTCGATCTTTGGTCGCGCGACCCCGGTCGAACTCGATTTCGAACAGGTCGAACTGGTCAAGTAAGCAAGCGATCGGCGGGCGGCCAGTGTCGTCCGCGCACCCTTCTCTCAAGCTTTTTTGCGGGTCGCTTTCTTCGCGGCTGATTTTCCGACCGTACGTGCGGTTGCGGGCTGCTTCATCCCGTTCAGCTCCGCCTCGATGTCGCTGGCGCGGCGCAATTTCTCGATCTCATGATCGATACTCGCGTTTGCGCGCAGGTTTGCCGAATCCTCGATGGCGAATTGTGTGCGCTTCTCCAGGCCGGAAATGCGCCCACGGTGCCGGTCAGCCGCGCCTGAGGCATGGTGAGGAGCGCCTGCTGATCCATGTTCACCATCAGCTGCGGCCTGTTGCAACGCCTTTTCGCGGATGTCTTCGCGCTTGCCTTCGAGTTCGGCAATAGTCGTGGCGATCTCATCGCATTCGGCCTGGGCCGTCGCGATATCCAGCTGAAGGGTGGCGACGAGACTGCGGCTTTCCTCGCGCGCCAGCAAAGCCTGCCGGGCAAGATCCTCGCGTCCGTGGTCCATCGCGGTTTTCGCCTTGGCGCTCCAGTCGGCCTCGTGCGACGCTGTCTGCGCAAGCTGCGTCTTCAGTCGGTCCATTTGGCGATTGGTCAGGGTATGTTCGCGCTCGAGCGAGACGATAGCGTCTTCGATTTCGCGCTGCAGGTTGCGCAACATCTTTGCAGGGTTCGTGGCCGCGTCGATGGCGCTCGTCACATTGCTGGAGATGAGTTCTTTGATCTGAATTGCAACGCGCAGCATGAATACTCCTTCAGCATCGAGAACCATCGAATAGTTCGCCGGATTTAACAATGACTTTACCTGACGCGCAATCTCTCATTCGAGCGTGCGTCTTTTAGGCGTTTTCCTACTGGTCCTGTTTCGTGCCACAAACGCTGCGTCCGGGGAACGTCGGCCCCAATCCGGCTCGCGAAAAAGATTTGGCGAAGTGTCAAGCAGGGTAAAATGGATAATTCGTGCTATTTTACAGTTGTATGGGCCGAAATTTTCCGGGTGACAGGGTGTCAATTGTGTCAACTTCGCTCAGGCGCGCGCGAAGGACAGGTTTTGGTTGCCTTTTGTCGGCGCGCCGATTAATGCGCGCGCTCTCGTCAAATCGACGTGTCTCCACGCGGGAGAGCGGCCTTTGCACTGCAGGGCCGTTCGCCGGACCGCTTAACATGAGGGTATGAGCCGAAAGGCGTGTGCCCGACAGTGCGAAAGGAAAAGGCCCCATGGCCAAGAAAATCGAAGGCTATATCAAGTTGCAGGTGCCCGCCGGCACTGCAAACCCCTCACCCCCGATCGGCCCCGCGCTGGGTCAGCGCGGCGTGAACATCATGGAATTCTGCAAGGCGTTCAACGCAGCGACTGACAGCCTTGAAAAGGGTATGCCGATCCCGACGACGATCACCGTCTATGCCGACCGTTCTTTCACCTTCATCACCAAGACGCCGCCGGCGTCGTTCCTGCTGAAGAAGGCTGCCAAGCTGAAATCGGGTTCGAAAGAGCCGGGCAAGGTTTCAGCCGGAACCATCAAGCAGAGCGCGATCAAGGAAATCGCGGAAACCAAGATGGCCGATCTCAATGCGAACGATATCGACCAGGCCATGAAGATCATCGAAGGCTCCGCGCGCTCGATGGGTCTCGAAGTGGTGGAGGGCTGAACCAATGGCAAAAATTACGAAAAAGCAGCAGGTTGTAGCGAAGCTCGACCGTGAAAAGTTCTACACCGTCGACGATGCAATCGCGACGCTGCGTGAGCACAAGACCAAGTTTGACGAAACCGTTGAGGTCGCGCTGAACTTGGGCGTCGATCCGCGTCACGCAGATCAGATGGTGCGCGGTATGGTCTCGCTGCCTTCGGGCACGGGCAAGGACGTGAAGGTTGCAGTGTTTGCGCGCGGCGAAAACGCCGACAAGGCGCTGGCCGCCGGTGCCGACAAGGTTGGTGCCGAAGACCTGATGGAAGATATGCTGGCCGGCAATCTCGATTACGACCGCGTCATTGCCTCACCTGACATGATGGGTGTGGTCGGTCGTCTGGGTAAGACGCTGGGTCCAAAAGGACTGATGCCGAACCCCAAGCTGGGCACCGTGACCCCGAACGTGGAACAGGCCGTGAAGGACGCCAAGGGCGGCCAGGTCGAATTCCGTGTTGAAAAGCAGGGCATCATTCATTCCGGGATTGGCAAGCTGTCGTTCTCTGACGATGCGTTGAAGGCCAACTTCAAGGCGATCACGGAGGCGATTGTGAAAGCCCGTCCGGCAGGTGCCAAGGGCAAGTATGTCCAGAAGATCTCGCTCACGTCGACGATGGGCCCCGGCCTCAAGGTTGATCTGTCCGAGGTTGAAGGCGCCTGAGCCTTTTTGCCTGACGGAAAACCGTTTTCCTACAGGCTGGATGAAATGCAAAAGGGGGTCGGAAGCAATGAGCTTCCGGCTCCCTTTTTCTCGTCATCTGCCTTGTCCCACATTTTAGCCAGCAGAGGTAACTCCTCAGCCTTTGTCGACGAAATGCAAAAACAATCGGTTAGGCGGCGGCGTTCGCTGTGATCGCACCTTGTTTTGCGAGCCCGCAATCCACATCTTTAACACGCCGGCCGCTTGCTCGCAGGTATTTCCATCGGGCGCGATGTCGGAAATTTTTTTCAAGGATAACACCATGCTGGACCCTAAATGGGCGATCATTGCCGTCGCGCTGGGCGTATTCGCGCTCGCGGCGAGCTATGATGCGCAACTGGGGCTGGCGGCCGGCGTGGTGCTGGCGGTGATCGCATCGATTTATCTGTGGGTTCGAGTGCGCTTTGCTTCGGAAGGCGCGCAATCGGGCGCGAGCCGCGCGGTGCTATCGACCCGTTTCCTGAGCCTTGGTCGTAATCGACGCGCGGCAGAGGCCCGTGAAACCGCCTCTCGCAATCAAAAGCGACCCGAATAGACAGGTGTTCAGGCCAGATCCGGTTCGGGCGGTGTTTCGGGTCTGCGCGCCAATTGACGACTGTATAGCCAGCCGATTCCGATCAGGCTGAAGCCCAAGGCCATGAAACTTGCGATCCGCAGCAGTCCTTCCAGCCCGGCAGCGTCGATCAGGAAAACCTTGATCACTGCGATCAGCATCGCTGCGAGCGAACCTATACGCCAGCTGCGCTGTCCGGTGCGTGATCCCCAAGCGAGGAAACCCAGCGCCAGCGCGATGCCGAGCAGCGAAAGCAATAGGCTTTCAGTCGAACCGATGGCGGTCGAGGTCAGAACCGATCCGGCGAAAACCTGTCGCAGCAGCGATATGGCGAGCAAACTGATGAGCGCCATGATGGTGATATCGCAGGCAATTCGGGCGTGCTTCCACAGCGCGCTGAGATTTGGCTGCAACTGGATGATGGCAACGACGGCGCAGCCATAGGCCAGCGACAACAAGTTGGCGATCGGCGTCGCGCCCACGCTCTGCGCCGTCAACAGCGGGTTGTGCAACAGCAGCGTGAACCACACGAAATGCGCAAGGCTGGCCGTGATCAGGCAAATGGCGGTGATATTGCCATATCGTGTTGCAAGTCGCGGCAGGGCAACGCGCGCAAAGCCGATGCCGATGGCAAGCAACAGGGCCTGCCACAGCGTGCGTTCAGCCATGCCGAATGCCTCAAACTCAAAGCGCGAGGTGATGGCAAAGATTTGTTTGTAGCCGCTATGTACGGACAGCAGGGCAAGGATCGCGGGGATTGCGGCAATTGCTCCACGCGCCAGAGTCGGCAACTGAGCAGCGCGAAAGGCTATCAGCAAGGCCAAGGCTGCCGCCGGAGCGAGGCGCAGAGCCATTTCGAGCGGCTTGAAGGCCTCGTTTGCGAAGAATGGATCGCCGATTATGGAAAGCAGACCCGCCGCACCCCAGTCCAGCACCGGAGCCAGCGCCCAAGCCAATGCAATCGCCAGCGCCACGCCCCATCCAGCTGCGCGTCCCGGATTCCACAGCAGCACCGCGGCGCCGCCCGCAGCCGCCACCCACGCCAGCGCCGCGCCCGGCACCACTTGCGCAAGAAAGCCATAGGCTGCCAGCGCCGCCAGCCCGTCTGCGAAATAGCGGGAACTACCTTTGGGCCGGGTGACAGCCATGAAGCCCAATGCGACCAGCAGCGCTGACCAGCGGATCGCTGCTCGCATCGGATCATCGACCCCACCGATGTCAGCCAGCCGCTGCGCCTCGCTTTCGAATGCGGGCGTAGTAATGAGGCCAATCGCGGTGACGAAGATGGTAGCCCAGGCTGCGATGGACAGCGCTTCTGCCTCACGCCGCCAGAGCAGGGCCGTCACGAGGAGAGCAAGCGCCCCGGCCATCACCGGCGCAAGCCAGCTTGGTGTGAGCAAGAACAGCCCGGTCAGGATGAGCAGGTATGCCGAACCCAGTGTGAGCAGCGATCCGCGCACCGGCAATTTGCCTTCGCAGCGCCACAACAGCGCAAAGCTGGCGGAGGGCAACACCGCGAGGGCAAACAGACAAAGCGCCAGTTGCGTATCGCTGACAGCTCGCTCGATCGGGGCGAGTCCGTATTGATAGCCCAACGCCAGACCCAGTCCCAGCGCGCCCAGCGCCAATTGGCCGATATCGATCAGTCCGGCCTTGTCACGCCGTTGATGGACGAGCGGAACGACAAGGAAAATCGCCGCCATTGCGCCGACCACTGCCAGAACTGCGGCGGGCGCCGGGGCGGGCCATAGTGACAGCAGCCAGAACCCGACGAATGCGGCAATCGCGCTGCCCGCGCGCAGGGCGGGAAATCGCCAGCCAAGTGCAGCCAGCGCCGCGGCGATCAGCAGATACAGCGCCCACACCAGCGGCGCGAAGCCGGCATTGCCGACCAGAACCGCCATTTGTAGCGTTGCTGCGCCAGCGGCAGCGATCTGGATAGCCCCTGGCCCTTTGCGGTCGTACAGGAAGGCGGGAAGAACCGTACCGAGCACAATCAGATACCCGCCCACCGCAATCAAGTCGCCGCTGCCGCCAAGGCCCGTAACCTGCATCAGGACGCCCCAGCCAAGTCCCACAGCCAGTGCCACGTAGCCCAGCCAGCGCTGCCCTTGTTTCTGCCCGGTCCACGCCAGCCCCCCGGTAACCAGCGCCAGATACAGCGCCAGCAAGGGCACATTCGCGCTGTCGCTGTCGACCATCATCGGGGCCGCAAAGCCGCCGACCAAACCGAGCACTGCGCACGGCAGGCCAAACCGGAATGACAGCGCAATCGCGCCCGCGGTCACTGCTGCCAGGCCGACAAACGCAAATGTCGGCCCGATCAGGCCATAACTCGTGCCCGCGAGGTAGAATGCGCCGAACAGCGTCGCAATCCCCGCACCGGCCAGCGCCTGACGAACGCGCGGATCGCGCAGCCGCTCTTCTAGCCGATACGCTGCCTCTGCCCCGATTATCAGGGCAATGCCAAAGGCGAAGCTGACAATCACGCGCACGGCGGGTGTGACCAGCCCGGCCTCTATCGAATACCGCACAAGGAAAATCCCGGCGACGGCAAGCGCGATACCTCCGGCCCAGATCGGCAGGCGTCGCCCGAAAATATCCTCGAAATCGAAATTGAAGCGGGCAGGTTTTGGCGGTGCGTCCTCAATCGGTTCGTCTGGCGATGGCGGTGCAGTCAGCGCGGGATCGATCGGAGCGGTATAGGCAATTGTTGCAGGTTCTGCCGCGGGTTCCGCGACGATCGCACCTTGGGCCGGGGCCACGAGATCCGAGGCAAAGTTTGCCTCGGGCGCCGGAGCGATGTCGGATACAGGCTCCGTGCGGTCGGCTCCGCCCGCCCCGCTGGCAGCGACCCGGGCATCGGCCGCCCATTGCATCAGCACCGCGATCCGTTTTTCGGCCCGGTCGAGCCTAGACCAAAGCAACCCGACCGCCACCACCAGTGCGATGCAAATCAGCTCAAACATGATTTTCCCGATCCCACGAATGCAAACATGGCTGCATGTCCATGGAAAGGCAAAGATTTATCGCGCCATCGCGCGCATCAGGGATGCTGCGCTTTCAGATCCCGCCGCGCGTGAAATCGAACCCGTGAGCGGTCAGCCCTTCGCACAGCGTTTCGACACAGGCGGCGAGATCTTCCGCACTGGTTGACCGGACCACGAAATTCGCGCCCACCCGGCCATCGCGGAAAAACGGATACGATCCGATCTGGCAATTTTCATGCGCGGCCTCGGCCGTGCGCAGCACATCTGCGACTTCGCTTTCTGGGATCCAGCCGCCGATTGTTTCGGATAACAATGGCGCGCCGCCTTCCAGTGTCCCAGTCAGCGCATCCAGCATCCCGGCAGTGATGTGGGGAACACCCGCCATCAGGAAAACATTGCCCCGACGGATACCTGGCGCACCGGACATGCGGTTGGGGATCAATTCCGATCCTTCGGGCACACGGGCCATACGCAGGCGGCCTTCGTTGATGCCGCCCTTGTCCGCATAATATCGCTCCAGCAGGGCGCGGGCTTCGGGATGTATAACCACCGGTACTCCCAGTGCGGCGGCGATAGCATCGACCGTGATATCGTCATGCGTCGGGCCGATCCCACCCGTGGTGAACAGGTAATCGTTGGCGGCACGCAGGGCGTTTACCGCATCGACGATCCGCGCCTCCACATCCGGCACGACGCGCACCTCGGCAAGGCGTATGCCCTGCACCTGAAGCCAGCTGGCGACCTGCGCAATATTCTTGTCATGGGTGCGGCCTGATAGGATTTCGTCCCCGATAATTACGAGGCCGGCGGTCCAGATCTTTTCGGGAGAAGTCATTGCCATCAGGTAGGGGTAAAGCGCCCCGTCCCCAAGCCCTTTTCGAGAAACTATTCCGCCGCTTCCAGCTGTTCTGACTGATTGCTCGCTGCACCGCTGACGGTGGAGAAAGTCAACAGTCCGTCATCGACCGGATCTTTGGCCATTCGTTTGCGGTCGAGAACATATTCCTGATTGAGCCGCCAGGGATAGTTGATCGAATTGCGCGGCATGATGTGTTTGGCGCGCTGGATATACCCGCTGGAAAAATCGAACACATCGTCTTCTTCGATCCGCGCTTCTGCCTCAGAGGTCAGAACCGGTTCTGCGATGTTGAGACCGCCTGCGCGCATGTGATTGAGCACCCGGCAGACGTAATCCGAATTTATATCCGCGCGCAGCGTCCAACTGGCGTTGAGATACCCGAAAACCACCGCCAGATTGGGCAGGTTGGAGAACATGCAGCCCTTGTAATAAAACCGCTGCGCAAAATCGATCGGTTCTCCGCCAACGCTGATCGCGATCTTGCCCGCGACCGCCATTTTCAGGCCAGTGGCCGTCACGATGATATCCGCCTCCAGCAGATCGCCCGATTTCAGGCGGATGCCGCCTTCCTCGAATGCTTCGATCTGGGCGGTGACGATGGACGCCTTTTCCGCCTTCATCGCCTGAAACAGGTCATCGTCGGGCACCAGACACACGCGTTGATCCCACGGATCGTAGGGCGGGGTGAAGGTTGCAGCATCAAAGGTATCGCCCAGCGCCTTCTTGATTCCGTTGGTAAGCGCATCCTTGACCTTCTGCGGCTTGTTTCGAGCCGTCTTGAAAGCGAGGTCCTGCATCTTGATGTTCTTGAACCGGGTGATCCTGTAGGCGAGGGTTTCCGGCAGAAACCGGCGCAGGAAATTGGCAAAGCCATCCTTGGCCGGGCGCCCCCACATCCATGTGGGTGTGCGCTGGAGCATGGTGACGTGCTCAGCCTTTTGCGCCATCGCCGGAACGATGGTGACGGCGGTTGCGCCCGATCCGATCACGACGATGCGTTTGCCAGTGTAGTCCAGATCAGTGGGCCAGAATTGCGGGTGCAATACCTGCCCCTTGAAATTACCCAGTTCAAATCCGGCATCGTACGGCTCATCGTAATCGTAATAACCAGAGCCCAGATACAGGAAATTCGCCGTCATGCGGGTGGTCGATCCGTCGGCCAACTCCATCTCGACATGCCAGCGCGCCTCATCCCTGCGGAAATCGGCGCTGATGACCTTGTGACCGAACCGGATGTGATCGCGAATGCCACGTTCATCGACAATTGTGTTCAGATAATCGAGGATTGCGGGCGCATCGGCGATGCTTTTTTCGTGCCGCCACGGTTCGAAATCGAAACCAAGTGTGTGCATGTCGCTGTCCGAACGGATGCCGGGATAGCGGAACAGATCCCACGTACCGCCCAGATTTTCGCGCCGTTCCACGATGGTATAGGAATGGTGCGGCGCCTTCATCTCCATGTGCGCGGCCATACCGATGCCTGAGATGCCAGCGCCAACAATGAGCACGTCGATATCGGGTGGGGTTGCGAGCATAGTCGGGTGGCCTTCTCTCATCTCTGCGTCGCTCGAACGTATATGGAATGCATCGGCATGGCGAGTCTTGATAGCAAAATGAAACTGGTCTGTCGGGATGGGTTGTAATGTCAGGCGCGCGGAAAGGGGTGACGCGGCGATTGCGAGCCATTACGCGCGCGCATCATGCACTACTTTCTCGTATCTTCCGCCATCACCGTGCCGCTGATCCTTGCCACCCCCGTTGCTGCGCAGGACAATTCCGAAAGCTCCTCTGAAATCGCTGTTGATGACGGAGCTGAAGAGGTGCCCGAAATCGTCGTGACGGGCGAGGGACTGGAACCGGCACTATCGACCGGGGTGTACGCCACCACCATTGTGCCGCGAGAACAAATTGTCTCCAGCGCATCGGGCCGCATCGACGACGTCTTGCGCAATGTCGCGGGCTTTCAGCAGTTTCGCAGGTCCGATAGCCGCTCCTCCAACCCGACTGCGCAAGGTGTTACTTTGCGCGCGCTGGGAGGCAACGCGACAAGTCGTGCGCTGGTCCTGCTGGACGGGGTTCCGGTGGCCGATCCGTTCTTTGGATATATTGCGTTGTCCTCGCTCCAGCCTGAAACGCTGGAGCGCATCCGGGTCACGCGTGGCGGCGGGTCAGGGCCATTTGGATCTGGTGCGCTTGCCGGAACGATAGAGCTTGAGAGCGCAGGGCCGGGCACCCTTGATCCGCTGATTGCCAGCGTGGCCGTGAATGACCGGGCCGAAACCGAGGCAAGCGGTGCCATAACTCAGCGACTTGGAAGCGGATTTGCCGTGGTCAGCGGGCGTTGGGATCGCGGCCAGGGTTTCTTCACCACACCCCAAAGCCAGCGCGTGCCTGCCACCGCGCGTGCAGCCTTCGACAGCTGGCAGGTGGGCTTGCGCGGGGTAGCGCCGATCAATCCCGATATCGAGGTGCAGGCCCGCGTCAGTCTGTTCGAGGATGCGCGCACGCTGCGTTTCGATGGTGCGGATTCGAGGATAGAAGGGCAGGATGCGAGCCTGCGCGTGGTTGGGCGTGGAGACTGGGCCTTCGATGCGCTCGCCTATGTTCAGGCGCGCAATTTCAGCAATGTGGTTGTCTCCTCGACACGGTTCGTCCCCGTGCTCGATCAGCGCAACACTCCCGCGACCGGGATCGGTGGCAAGCTGGAAGTGCGCCCGCCGATCAGCGAAGCGCACGATGTGCGCATCGGCATCGACTATCGCGAGAACGACGGTGAACTTGCAGAAGATGCCTTCAGCGCGTTTTCCGGCCAATTGACGCAGACCCGCGCCGCCGGGGGCAGCACCTCAAACCTTGGACTGTTCGTGGAGGATGACTGGCAGATTGGGCCATTGCTGTTGACCGCTGGCGTCCGCGCGGACCACACGCGCATAACCGACGGATTTTTCCGCGCTCGCAATGCTGGCGGTGCGGTTGTGGAGGAGATGCTCGCTCCCGACCGCTCGAATTGGGCGCTGAACTGGCGCGGCGGGGTGCTATTTTACGCCACCCGCAGACTGGAATTGCGCGCCGCAGCCTACACCGGGCTGCGCCTGCCGACACTCAACGAGCTTTACCGGCCTTTTGTGGTGTTTCCCGTGGTGACGCAGGCAAATGCCGCGCTGGAAAATGAGCGGTTGCAGGGCTTTGAAGTCGGTCTGGACTGGTACCCTGTCAGCGCCGTCGCCCTGTCGCTTACCGCGTTCGACAACCGGGTGGAAAATGCCATCGCTAACGTCACTCTGGCGCCCAACCTGCGCCAGCGCCAGAACCTGCCCGCCATCAATGCGCAGGGGATCGAGGCCAATGGCGCGGTGGTGCTGGGCAGGATCAGCATCGATGCATCGCTCGCCTACACCGACGCGCGGATTACGGGGGAGGGCGCCTCGCTGGCGCTGAATGGCAATCGCCCGCCGCAATCGCCGGAATTTTCGGCTTCCGCCACGCTTGGCTGGCGCCCGGCGGCAGGCTGGCAATTCTCTGGCACGCTTCGCCATGTGAGCGCGCAGTTCGAGGATGACCTGCAAACCGACCGCCTTGCACCCGCAACCACGATAGACCTGTTTGCGAGCGTCCCGATTATCGCAAACACGTCCCTGATCGTGCGGGTGGAAAATCTGCTGGACGAGGACATCGTCACGCGCAATTCGGGCGGCGACCTGGACCTTGGCGTGCCGCGAACCGTGTGGGGCGGCATTCGCATCGGTTTTTGAGGGATAAGGGCAACACTGCTCTGTGCTTCTGCGTGCTGCATGTGCGCAACAATGGTGCGTTGCAACAACGGTTGTGGTATTTTTACTACAAGCGTGGAATATATACATTGTGACTCTTGCTCACGCGTCCCGCGCTGATAGTCTGCCTCTATCCGATTGGTAAAAGTCCGAAAGCGGACGACCATGAACGTGGAGAGGAAAATCAATGACACGCAAGCTTGCAGCCTATGCTGCTGGCCTCATGGCCTGCAGTTCGTTCACCGTCCCTGCCTTTGCCCAAGACACCGACGCCGAGGCCAGTCAGCCGCAGGTGACCTCTGATGATGTCATCATCGTCACTGCAACGCGGCGTGCGCAGGACGTGCAAGAAATCCCGATCGCTGTGACTGCGGTCTCCCCCGCACAGCTCGAAGCGCAGGGCGTCGACAATATCCAGGAGGTGACTTCGGTCGCACCCAGCTTTTCCTCCAGCCAGGCTCAGCTCGCATCAGGATCTGTCGTGCTGCGTATTCGCGGCGTCGGCACCACTTCGAACAACATCGGATTTGAAAGCGCTACCGGCATCTTCATCGATGGCGCTTACCAGTCGCGCCCCGGCGTTGCGCTGAACGAATTCGTCGATATCGAACGGGTCGAGGTTCTGCGCGGCCCGCAAGGTACGCTGTTTGGCCGCAACACTTCGGCAGGTGCCCTCAACATCACCACCAAACGTCCTGACTTGAGCGAAGTCGGCGGTTTCGTGAATGCGGGCTACGGCAATTTCGACGAGATCAGCCTGCAGGGTGCCGTCAACGTTCCGCTTATTCAGGACACGCTTGGCGTGCGGCTCACTGGCGCGTTTCGCCAGCGCGATGGATTCCTGACCGTCGTCGATGAAAACGGCACAGCGTTTGATGATACGAATAACGTGGATCAGTACCTCGTGCGCGGCCAGATCGGCTGGGACACGGAGAGCGGCCTTCGAGGCCGCGTGATCGTCGATTATTCAAACAGCACTTCAAGCTGCTGCGGCGCGATCGAGCTTTATGAAACGCCGCTGGTCCCCGCGGGTGCCTATCAGGCAGTCGGACTGGGCGCGAATGGCGGAAACGGCCAGCCTTCGGTATCGAACAATCCGTTTGGACAGTCCGAATTCGAAGAGGCGCTCGACAATCGCGTCGTCTCGCTGAATTTTGCTCCTGTCGCGGATGTTGAGAATTACGGCGTTACGGGCGAGGTCGAATTTCCACTCTCCGACAACGCAGACATCATTTTCATCGGCTCGTATCGCAAATATGATTCAACCGAGATCTACGATTCCGACTTCACAGCAAATGACCTTTTCAATGTGAACCTTCAGCTTGCGCTGGAAACTTACACTGCGGAATTGCGCATTCAAGGTGAGACGTTCGGTGGGAAGCTGAACTATGTTCTGGGCGGCTATTTTTCGGACGAGAGCATCGATCAGACTGCGAATTTCGCGCTCGGCACCGATTACGACCGTAACGTCGGCGCATTGTTCGGCGGTGCCGCTGGGCCTGCCCCGCTGCAATTGTTCAGCGGCGGCGTGAATCCGGCAGGAACGAATGTCACCAACCGGTTCCAGCAGAGCGCGCAAAGCTATTCTATATTCACCAACAACACGCTGGAGATCGTCGACGGGCTTAACCTGACGCTGGGCGCGCGATATTCCTGGGAAGAAAAAGAGGGCGGGTTCACTCAGACTGACGCGCAGAACCAGATTTGCCCTGCAATACTTGGCTCACTGGCCGCAGGAAACGTGCCTCCGGTATTGGCCAATGGCGTGTTTGCACTCGGCTGCTTTGGCTTCACGGCCCCGGCCGACCTGCCTCAGGCCGCGGTGCTTCCCTTGGTTCGCACGTTCCAGTCAAACTTCAGCGATGAGGAACTGATCTATACCGCGCAGTTGGCCTACAGCTTTGCAGCTCCTGTAAACGTCTACGCCAGCTTTACGCACGGCTACAAATCGGGCGGGATCAACCTGGATACCACAGCGGCTGTGGGTGGACGCAGCCCGACCTTCCTCTCGGAAGAAGTTGACGCCTATGAAATCGGTTTGAAAACCCGTCTCATCAATGACGCGGTAACTTTCAACCTCGCCCTGTTCCACGAAGAGTTCCAGAACTTCCAGGTGCTGGAATTCACAGGGACGGCGTTCGAGACGTTCAACGTGCCAAAGGCGATCTCAAAGGGCATCGAAATCGAAACCCTGATCCGGCCCACCGACTCATTGTCGTTCAACGTGTCGGGGACAATCCTTGAAGCGTCTTACCCCGATGATTGTGCAGGCGACCAGACTGCCCCTCAGGTGGTGTCGCTGTGCGGCTTCGATCTGACCAATGCTCCGCGCTACGTGGCTATATTCGGGGCGAATTATGACAAGCCTATCGGCAATGGGATGGACTTCTTCGCTTCGGGCCAGATCCGGATCGAAGGCGACCAGCGCACCTCCACGCAAGGCATTGTACCACCCGCCGCTCCTCCGGGTGCAACTCAGGCGCAGGTGCAGGCGCTGGTCGATGCCGCTCCGCTCATCATTGCGGACGTGCAAGACGGCAAGGAATTCATCAACCTGCGCGCCGGTCTGCGGTTTGCCGATGGCGCCTACTCGATTGAAGGCTTCGTCAACAACCTGACCGACAACGTGGTTCGCGGGGTTACCTTCAACACCACCCTGCGTGGCAGCGGCGCGGCAAACTCGCGCTCGGCGTTCTCGTTGCAACCGCGCACTTATGGTGTGGTCGTCCGCGCCAAGTTCTGATCTTTTTCGAGACTGGACACAAAAAAGGGCGGCTCGGGAAACCGGGGCGCCTTTTTTTACGCAGCCCCCTCCGGGACTGCGTCCTCGCTAAACGGCCTACCCCGGGACCAAGTCCGGAGCGCGGCCCCGCAGGTGCCTCGCAGGCCAGGATTGGCTGGCGGGAACAGCGCCGAGGATGTGCCCCCGGATGGGGGCACACCTTACATCGATCTGGCGATCAGCATTTTCATGATCTCATTTGACCCGCCATAAATCCGGGCAATGCGCGTGTCGCGATACATCCGGGCGATGGGGTAATCATTGATGTAGCCAGCGCCGCCGTGGAATTGCAGGCATTTATCGACGACTTCGCTTTGCAGCTCTGTCACCCAGTATTTCGCCATGCTGGCGGTCGCCACGTCCAGTTCGCCTTTCAGCAGTTTGGCAATGCAATCGTTGACGAACACCCGCGCCGCCGTGCCGCGCGCCTTGAGGTCGGCGAGAGTAAACTGGGTGTTCTGGAAATCCCAGATCGTCTGCCCGAACGCTTTGCGGCCCTTGACGTATTCGACCGTCACATCGAGCGCTTTCTCGATCCCGGTCATCGCGCCCATCGCGATAACAAGCCGTTCCTGCGGCAGCTCGCCCATCAGCTGGTAAAAGCCCTTGCCCTCGACCCCGCCCAGCACATTGTCGCCGGGAATGAACACGTTATCGAAGAACAATTCTGAGGTGTCCTGCGCATCCAGCCCGATCTTGTCGAGCTTCTTACCGCGCTGGAACCCCTCGGCGCCATCGGTTTCCAGCAGCAGGAGCGAGATGCCCTTGTGCCCCTCTTTAGGATCGGTCTTGGCCACGACGATGATGAAATCGGCGATTTGACCGTTTGAGATCCACGTTTTCGAGCCGTTGAGGCGATATCCGTTGCCGTCTTTGAGAGCAGTTGTGGTGATCGCCTGAAGGTCGGAACCCACATCAGGCTCGCTCATGGCGATAGCGCTGACGAGATCGCCGGCGACGAGGCGCGGCAGGTATTTCTGCTTTTGCTCCTCGGTCCCGTGGCGCACCAGATAGGGCAGGATGATGGTGTTGTGCAGGCTGGCGGCAAAGCCATCAACGCCGTGTTTGGATTGTTGGTCGATCACCACCATGTCGTGCCGGAAATCGCCACCGTGGCCCCCATATTCTTCAGGCACGGATACTCCCAGCAGACCGGCGGCGCCTGCCTCGCGCCAGAATTCGCGTTCGACCTGACCGTCCTCGCGCCATTTCTCGATCCGTTTCTGCGGAGCCTTGTCCTGATAGAACTTACCCACGGCATCGGCGAAGATCGAGATTTCCTCGTCGTTCATGAATTCGGGCTGCGGTATGTTGATGACGGGCATATTATTTGCCTTTCCAGTTCGGGGCGCGCTTTTCGGCGAAGGCTGCGGCGCCTTCGCGGGCGTCTTGCGATACGAATACCGGTGCGATCAGTTGCGCCTGTTTTGTATATCGGTCTTCCATCGCCCACCCGCGCGATTGCTTGATAATCTGTTTGGACACCTTCACCGCCAGCGGGCCGTTCGCCGCGATCTTTGCCGCCAGCGTCTTTGCCGCCTCCAGCGCAGACCCTTCTGTCACGGTGTTGATGAGGCCCAGCTCATACGCGCGCGCAGCGTCGATGAAATCACCCGTCAGGGCCAGCTCCATCGCGATGCGTTCAGGAATCTGATCGGGCAGCATCATCACGCCGCCCGCGGCAGCGACCAGCCCGCGCTTGGCTTCGGGAATGCCGAATTTCGCGCCCGCATGAGCGACAACCAGATCGCACGCGATCATCAGTTCCAGCCCGCCGGCAAGCGCATACCCTTCTACCGCAGCTATCAACGGCTTGGCCGGAGGAGCCTGAACCACCCCGCCAAACCCGCGCCCTTCAACCGAGGGCGTCTCACCGCGCAGGAAACCTTTAAGGTCCATGCCCGAACAGAACGTGCCGCCTGCGCCGGTGATGATGCCGACGCGCAGATCGTCCTCGCTATCGAGCCGGTCCATCGCTGCCGCAATTCCTTCCGCCGCAGCCTTGGTCATGGCGTTCTTGGCCTCTGGCCGGTTGATGGTGACGATCAGGACATTGCCGTCGACTTGCGTCAGGACTTCTTGTGTCTCGCTCATGGTGCTCTCTCCCGAATTAGCATTTTCAATCGCAACTGAATTCTTGTGCGAGTGGTGAAGGCGCTTTACCAATGCGTCAACTGCAATAACACGAAAACGAGAGAGGAATTCCCCAATGGCCGAAGCCTACATCATCGACACAGTCCGCACCCCGCGCGGGATCGGCAAGCAGGGCAAGGGCGCGCTGGCAGAACAGCACCCACAGCATTTGGCCGCGACCGTGCTTCGCGCAATTGCAGAGCGCAACAAGCTGGATACCAGCACGATCGACGACGTGATCTGGTCCGTTTCGACACAGGACGGGATGCAGGCCGGCGATCTGGGTCGCATGGCGGCGCTGGATGCGGGTTATGACATCACTTCGTCAGGCACCACGCTGGACCGGTTCTGCGGCGGTGGGATCACCTCGGTCAGCCTGGCCGCAGCGCAAGTGATGAGCGGGATGGAGGATTGCGTCGTCGCGGGCGGCACCGAGATGATGAGCCTGACCTCCGCGATGATGAACGAGAAGATGAAGGCCGGGATCAAGCCTGCGATGATGGGCAGCTATAACGAGCGGCTGCAAAGCGTTCATCCGCAAAGCCATCAGGGCATTTGCGGCGATGCGATTGCGACAATGGAAGGCTTTACGCGCGAAGAACTGGACGAGGTTGGCTATCGCTCTCAACAGCGCGCCGCCGAAGCGATTGGCGAGGGCCGGTTCGAAAAGTCGCTGGTGCCGGTTACGCTGGACGATGGGACGGTGGTGCTCGACCGTGACGAATATCCCCGCCCGCAGACGACGATGGAGGATCTGGGCAAGCTGGAGCCAGCCTTTACCCGCATCGCAGACGTGCCGCTGGACCAGAAAGGCACGACCTTTCGCGGGCTCATCAACCAGAAATATCCCGACCTCGACATCCAGCATTTCCACCATGCCGGGAACAGTTCTGGCGTGGTCGATGGCGCGGCGGCGGTGCTGGTGTGCAGCAAGGAATATGCGCAGAAGCATGGCCTTAAGCCGCGCGCGCGCATCGTTGCGACCGCGAACATGGGCGATGATCCCACGCTGATGCTGAATGCACCGGTTCCGGCGGCGAAGAAGGTGCTGGAAAAGGCGAAAATGAGCCTCGACGATATCGATCTGTTCGAAATCAACGAAGCCTTTGCCGTGGTGGCGGCCAAGTTCGTTCGCGATCTGGGGCTGGATTGGGACAAGGTGAACGTAAACGGCGGCTCGATCGCACTGGGTCACCCCATCGGCGCGACCGGATCAATCCTGATCGGCACCATTATTGATGAGCTGGAGCGGCGCGACCTGAAAACCGGGCTGGTTACAATGTGTGCAGCAGGCGGCATGGCACCGGCGATCATCGTGGAGCGGGTGGACGATTTCGTTGACTGAAAGGGCTTCTGAAATCGCTGACAACACGCCAATTATCATTGGCGTGGGCCAATATTCCGAAAGGGTGGGCGAGCCGGGTTACGAAGCGCTAAATTACATGGATCTGGGCGGGCGGGCACTGGCCGCCGCAATTGCGGACTCGGGTGCAAGCGGGTCTGTCGCGGGCGCCATCGATACGCTCGCCACGATCCGCGCATTCGAAATGTCGCGGCCCGGCAGGGTTCCACCCTTCGGCACGGCGAGCAATATACCGCGCGCGATGGCAACGCGGGTTGGCGCGAACCCGGCGCGCGCAATCCTGAGCCCTACGGGTGGGCAGACCAATCAGCAGATGGTGGGCGAGTTTGCCGCTGCCATAGCCGCCGGAGATAGCCAGTGTGCGGCAATCGTCGGGGCAGAGGCCATATCCACCGTGCTGGCGCTCACCGCAAAAGGCGAGGCGCCTGACTGGTCCGAGGATGTGGATGGCGATCTGGAGGATCGGGGCTTTGGAATAGAGGGATTGTTGGAACCCGCCCTATTTGCGCACGGGGCGACTGGCGCGATCCCGCTCTATGCGCTGGCTGAGAATGCCCGGCGCGCAAAGCTGGGCAAGAGCCTGAACGAATATCGCCGTGACATTGGCGAACTGTTCGCGCCGTTTACCCGCATCGTTGCCGCCAATCCCCACGCCGCCGCGCCGGTAGAACGCTCCGCTGAAGAACTGGCGCGCGTCACCGACCGCAACCGCATTGTGGCAGAACCCTATGCCCGGATGACGGTGGCGCGCGATCAGGTGAACCAGTCCGCCGCGATCATCATTGCCAGCGCAGGAACGGCGCGTGCGCTGGGCGTGCCCGAGGGCAGGTGGGTGCATATCCACGCGGTTGCTGCCGCCACGGAACTGCCGCTGTCGCAGCGCCCCGATCTTGCCGCCAATCCCGCCAGCATCGCCAGCGTCGAGGCGGCTCTGTCGCGCGCGAAAAAGGGTATGGCGGACATGCGCTATCTCGATTTCTATTCGTGCTTCGCCATCCCGGTGTTCAACCAGATCGACCATTTCGGCATTCCGGTTGATGATCCGCGTGGACTGACTCTTACAGGGGGGCTGCCGTTTTTCGGCGGCGCGGGAAACAATTATTCCGCCCATGCCATCGCAGAGGCCGTACAGCGGGTGCGCGGCGACCGCACAAGCTTTGCTCTGGTGGGCGCAAATGGCGGCTGGATGAGCAAATATGCGACCGGCATCTATTCTGCCACGCCCGCCGACTGGTCGGGGAACGACCGGTTCGAGAAATTGCCGATGGCGGACAATGGCGTTCCCGCTGGTGCTCCTGATGTCACGCTCGCGACGGTCGAAAGCTACACCATCAACCGCAGCAAGACCGGCGATGTGGCGGTGTGGATCGGGCGCGACGAGGGTGGCGGGCGCGTGGTGGGGAATGCCGATCTCTCGCATGAGGCCACTCGCGCAGTTTTTGAAGGGGGCGAGCCGTTCGGCGTGGCGCTGCGCGTGATGAAAGATGGCGACGGCCGAAACATTGCGACGCTGGCGTAAGAAGCTTTCCTACAAGGGCAGGATCATGGCAGGCGAAGGATGCTCTTTGAAATCGTCGTTGTTTTGTTTTGAAGAAGTGTCAACTTCCCTCTATGGCTGATTATCGTGTTATATCATTGACTTGATAGCGAAGTGACAGTTGCGACGGTGTCACCTTTGTCACTTTCTTTCGCACCTGCACAATTCAGTCTTCGCATCGAACGGAAACTTTGCGACGGATGCGATCCCCGGCGCAGGCGGCGGCGCATTTTCCCATCAAAAAAACGAAACCGCGTTGCCCCCGCCGCAATCGAAAAAGAAATGCTGACCGCCATCGGGCAAATCCTCCCTCTTGAACAAGGGCATGTGCAGCACTTGCGTGTAGAACCGCACCGTTTCACGCATATCGCGACAAACCAGTGCGATGTGATTTATGCCTCTGGTCTGGCTCACCGTGCGGCCCTCTTCACCGCAGTTCAACCTGCTCCCATGCGATCCGGGTTGCAATTGTCATGAGAGAGCAATCTGACCGGTCTAGCCGATGAGATGCGCAAAGTGCCAAGAGGAAAATCAGCAGTTCACCACGGCATTTCGAAGCATTGCCAAAATTCGCCATTTGCGCTAAATAGTTTCAATAGTAACCAGTTTGCACCGCGGTGGCGATCCGGCACGACGATCCCCCGCAGAGACTCAATAAGGCCCCCTTTTTCATGAACACCCATTCCACTCTCAATGCCCCTTCCCATCCCGGTGACCTGTTCGAAAATCCGGTCGGGCTCGACGGATTTGAATTCATTGAATTCTGCGCTCCGGAAAAGGGCGTGTTGGAACCTGTGTTCGAAACGATGGGCTTCACCCTCGTGGCAAAGCACCGGTCGAAAGATGTCGATCTGTGGCGGCAGGGCGGTATCAATCTTGTTGTCAATTACGAACCGCGCAGTGCCGCGTGGTTTTTCGCGCGTGAGCACGGGCCAAGCGCGTGCGGCATGGCGTTTCGCGTGCGTGACGCCGCCAAGGCTTACGAATATCTGCTGAAACAGGGCGCAGAGCCGGTTGCGAATGAGCCCGGCCCGATGGAATTGCGCATTCCCGCCATTCGCGGGATCGGTGGGGCAATCGTCTATCTGGTCGATCGGTATGCAGGGGCACAGGACAAAAGCCTGACGATCTATGATATCGATTTCGATTACCTGCCCGACGTTGATCCTTATCCCGAGGGCGCAGGCTTCCACACGATCGACCACCTGACGCACAACGTCTACACCGGGCGCATGGCCTATTGGGCCGACTATTACGAGCGGCTGTTCAACTTTCAGGAAATCCGTTTCTTCGATATCAAGGGCGAATACACTGGCCTTACATCAAAGGCTCTGACCGCGCCCGATGGCAAGATCCGCATCCCGCTGAACGAAGAAGGTGAAAGCGGCAAAGGCCAGATCGAAGAGTTCCTGCGCCATTACAACGGCGAGGGTATTCAGCATATCGCGCTGATCTGTGACGACCTGCCTGCGTGCTGGGACCGGCTGAAAAAGCTGGGCGTGCCGTTCATGACCGCGCCGCCCGCAACCTATTACGAGATGCTGGATGAACGCCTTCCCGCTCACGGCGAGGATGTCAGTGAGCTGCAAAGGCGCGGCATCCTGATGGACGGGACAACCGAGGGGGGCGAACCTCGCCTGCTGTTACAGATCTTTGCCGAGGCGAAGGTTGGTCCGCTGTTCTTCGAGTTTATCCAGCGCAAAGGCGATGACGGCTTTGGCGAGGGGAATTTCAAGGCCCTGTTCGAAAGCATGGAACGCGACCAGATCCGTCGCGGCGCGTTGAATGTCGAGGGTGAACGGAGCTGATAATGGCGCAGGATACCGCTCACCCCGTCAATCTCGCAGGCGTCCATCACGTTGCATACCGTTGCCGCGATGCCAAGGAGACGGTCGAATGGTACGGCCGCGTTCTGGGCATGGGTTACACCACCGCCTTTGCCGAGGATCACGTACCCTCTACCGGCGCGTACGACCCGTACATGCACGTGTTCCTGGATGCGGGGAACGGCAATATCCTGGCATTTTTCGAGCTGCCGAATCAGCCCGATATGGGCCGGGATGAGAACACGCCGCAATGGGTGCAGCACCTCGCTTTGCGCGTGCCGGATGAGGCGGCACTGATGGCGGCGAAGGAGCATGTTGAGGCGCAAGGTATCGACGTGCTCGGACCGACGCATCACGGGATCTTCAAATCGATCTATTTCTTCGATCCCAACGGCCACCGTGTTGAACTGGCTGCCGATATCGGCACTGACGAGCAATACGCCGAACTGGCGCGCGTCGCCCCGCTGATGCTGGACGAATGGAGCGAAACGAAGAAAGCTCCGCGCCACGCCGATTGGCTGCATGAAATTGCCCGCGCCGAAGCAGCAAAGCGGTAGTTTTCAAAGCAATTCCTGTCATCTGATAGGCTGCCTGTCAGAAATTCAGTCCTGCTCTCACGTTAACCTGTGGCTTGGGATTGACTGTGCGTTCGCCGCTTCCGCCGAGGGGAAAGCCGCCTTCCAGTTCAAGGTCGATCGGACCAAGTCGCGTGCGCAGCCCCGGCCCGGCGGAAAACAACGAACCTTCGCCGCCCGTCAAATCGATATCGGAGACATAGCCCCCGTCGATAAATCCGTACAATCGCAGATAGCGCAGGGGCAGTTTTCCGGTCGGCACATCGTATCGCAATTCGGCAAGACCAAAGATGCCTTCATCGCCCAGCACCTCGGCAAAATTGTAACCGCGCCCACGATAAGGGCCGCCCAGTGCGATTTCCTCGGACCCGAGTAAGGGACGATCCGCGATCTGCCCTGCGGTGGCAAGATAGACGCTCAACCGCTTCGCCAGAGATAGGCGGTAATCTGCGCTAAACCGGACTTTCGTGAAGACACCGTCCCCGTCGCGGCGTGATGCCAGCGGGTCTCCCAGCCGGGTCGCCCCCAATATGCCCAGACCGCGTTCGATGGTGACGCCAGTAGAGGCGGTGCCACCCGCCAGCGCGAACCGGGTACGCAGACCGACGCTGGCAGTCACAACCGTATCGTCGCGCAGCAGATCGCCAGCACTATCCTGACTGATGGAAATATAACCCAATCCGGCTTCGACCCATGCGCTCGCATCGCGGGTGCGCTTTACTGGCACGCTCAGCGAAGCGCCAGCGCGCACGGTATCGCCCGTTATATCGCCCGCACCCTGTATTTCTCCGGGCGATGTGTGCCCAAGCGAACCATCAATGCTGACTACCGCTCCACCTGTCCCGATCTGAGATGCATACACGGCAGAGGCAAACACCAACTCATCCGGTTCCAGCGGATTGGCGCGTATTGATCCGCGCAGTTCGTCGCCCGCATTTAGCACATCGGTGGTTCGGGCCGATACGCGGGCGCGAACAGGACCAAAATTCTTGCTGCCGTAATTGTCGGCTTCCACACGGAATGCAGGGTCACGCTCGATCAATTCCACCACAAGGATACCGCGCTTTGCCGCGCCATCGCCCTCGCGCTTGAACCGCGCGGCTTTAAAACTCAGGGCCGGCATGTCGGTGACAAGCAGCAGCGCGCGTTCCAATTCGCCGCGATTGGCGGGCCGACCGACCAGCTGGTCGAGAATGCGCCGAGCCAGGGCATTATCGCTGCCTTCGATTTCGACCGCATCGATGCGACCCTCGTCGATGGCTGCCTGAACGATACCAAGCTCTGCGGCGGTGCTGTCGATCTCTACGCGCGCATAGGAGTATCCCTGCTCCTTCGCGATCTGGACCAACTGATCGGTCAACCGCTCGATCACGTCATCGGTGAGCTCTTGCCCGAAAAAGGGCTCCACAGCCGCCTGATAGCGGTCTTCTGCAATCGCCTGGTTTCCGCGAATAACAATCGCACCGATCTGGTTTCCATCTTGGGAGACATCTCCGCCGGCATCTTCGTCTTCCCGCCCGTCGATTGGTTGACGCTGCATCGCGAGTACATCGTTGAAGGCGATACGGGGCGCTGCCGACACTGCGTCGGGCGAGCCACTGGTTTTCGGCTCTTGCGCGAATGCAGCGGTGCACGGTGCGCCCAATAGCACAGCGGGCGCAATTCCGGCGAGGAGGCCGTGCCTTGAATGATTCTGTCGAGTGGTCATCGAACCGATCGATTAGGACTTGGGCGCTAAGAATCTCTTACCGCAGGAGCGCTGTTAAGGATTTGCGAAGCATTGCAATTCACCGTTTCTTGAAGGCATTGTGAGAGACGGGCATTCAGAAAAATATTCAGTCAGGAACTATTCAATGCCCAACGCAAACTTCAGGATGGTACGCAGGAGCCTGGCAATGGCCGCGCTGCTGGCCAGCACCAGCGCGATTGCGCAGACGCCTGCGTGGCAGGTATCCGAAGCACGCGGCACCGTGACTGTTGAGCGCAAGGGTCGCACGACTGCGATTACCAAGGACAGCACTTTGATGCCCGGCGATATTGTGCGGACGGGCGATCAGGCGCGCGCTGTTTTGGTGCGGGGTAAGGAATTCGTCGTCATCTCGCCCAAAGCCATGCTGACGATCGCACGACCGGAGGAAACCGGAGGGGTGATCCAGTTCATTCAGTCAGTCGGTAACGCGCTGTTCCGGATCGAGAAGAAATCGACGCCGCACTTTGGCGTCCAGACGCCCTATCTGGCTGCTGTGGTGAAAGGGACGACCTTCAATGTAGCGGTAACTGAAGAGCGATCCAGCGTACAGGTTACCGAGGGCGCGGTGGAGGTAGCGACCGGCGACGATCTTGAGGCGGCCCTTTTGACACCGGGCATGATCGGGATCGTCGATGCAGGACAGATCGACGAACTGCTTATCATCGCCGATGGCAGCACTCAGGATCTCTCCAAGTCCGTAGTGCGCGGGACGCCGCAATTCGTAAAAGAAGCGCCCGCTCCGGCACGTCGTTCCAATCCATCCACCACCGATGGGGCACCCGACCTTTCGAAGCGCGACAACAAGGGACGCACACAAGCGTCCTCGATCACGCCGCTCAGCCTGATGGGTGACGAGGTTTCGAACGGCGATAACGGATATGTCACAGGCGTTTCCGGAACCGGCGATTTACTGGATGCAGGCGGCTCATCCGTTGAGGCGGTGTTTGGCGGCGAAAGCCTTGATGGACTGGATTCCCGAACCAATGATGCTGACGAAAGCACCGGTGACGAGGGCAAGGATCCAGTGGGAGCCACGGCAGAAATTGAAAATCAGCCGCAGCCCGATCCCGTGATCGAACTCGACCCGCAGCCCGAAATCATCGCCAATCCGGATGATGCTGACTTTAGCCGTGCAGAGCCCGACGATGATGGTTCAGGTGAACAGGGAGAGCAGGGCGAGCCAGCCTATCCCGAATCGGGCCAACCTGAAGATCAGGGAGAACCGGAAGATCAGGAACAGCCTGAAGAGGCCGTGATTCCATCAGGTGAAGACGATGGTGAAATGGAAATCGACGTCGGTTCTGATCTGGAACTTACCGAACCAGGTGGTGAAGAAGGTGAGGACGGCGATGGAGAAAAAGGCGACAAGGGCGACAAAGGCGACAAAGGCGACAAAGGCGACAAAGGCGACAAAGGCGACAAAGGCGACAAGGGCGACAAGGGCGATGACGGCAACAACGGCAACGGGGACGAGGACGACGGAGACGACGACAGCAACCCCGGAAAAGGCGGCGGCAAGGGACCAAAGTAGCACTGCCTGTCGCCAACGCGTGTCCATGGCAAACCTCGGGTTAAGTCTTTTCCATTAGGGCTGATGCCATCGTCAGCATTCGCTGACGGTTTCGGCTATAAAAGCAGGAGGAGCAGCGCCCGTGTGGTTCACCAAGGTTTCCCGCGCCACGCGAGACACCCAGATTGCTGGCGCCGCGTTTCTTGTGGCGCTTATTCTAGCCGTCCTGTTCAACATCTCCGGTATCGCCGCAGGGCTGGAGCGTGGCTTGCGCGATGCGCGCGATACACTGCGCGTGACCTCTGCATCCGGCGAGATCGTGATTGCCGAAATCGATGGTCGCTCGCTTCAGGCACTGCCGCAATGGCCCTGGCCGCGCGGACTTTACGCTGATGCCATAACAGAGCTTGATCGCCTCGGTGCCGCTCAGATCGCCTTCGATGTCGAATTTTCTGCACGATCCACGCCGGCCCAGGATGCGCGCATGGCAGAGGCACTCGCCGCGATTGGCCAGCCGACCATTCTGCCGACCTTTCGCCAGCAAAATCAGGCTGGCCAAAGGACCGTGATCAGCGAATCCCTACCGTTGGAGGAATTCCGCCAGAATGCCTTTCTTGCATCGGTTAATGTGCAGGCCGCATCCGACGGGCAGATAAAGCACTATTCCTATGGCGAAACGACCAATGGCACGCCGCGCCCATCGCTCGCGAACATGCTCGCGCGCACGGGAGGCGAGGTCGACACTGCCTTTCGCATCGATCCAGCGATCAATCCCGCCACCATTCCGCGGATCTCGTTTGTCGATCTGGTCAAAGGCCGGGTTTCTCGCGAGCAAGTCGAGGGCAAGCAGGTGGTTTTTGGCAACACTGCGATCGAGTTGGGTGATCGCTATCCGACCGCCCTGTTCGGCGTGCAACCCGGCGTTATCGTGCATGTACAGGCCGCCGAAACGCTGATGCAGTCGCGGATCCGCATCGACATTCCTGAAGAAATGCTGCTGACGCTCGCCGCTCTGTTTCTTGGGATTATCCTGCTCGCCCGCGATCGCCCAAATATTGCCCGCCCGTGGATGAAACCGAGCGAGATTGCCAGCATCATCGCCATCCTGCTGGTGGCAATTGCGCTGGTGCTGGACCAGTCTTCGTCGATTTATTTGCCACTTGCCGTGCCGCTGGTTTTCCTCGGAGTATTTGTGGCAGCACGAAGCGCACTTGGAACGATAGCCAACCTTCAGGAAGAGCGGCTTACCAACACGGCTTCGGGTCTGCCCAATCTGCGCGCAATGCAAAGGGTTCTGCACCGCAAACCCGATGTGCACATCGCCGCTGCCCGGATCGCCGATTTCGCTGAACTCACCGCCATGTTGGTGGCTACCGAACAGGCAGAAATGGACCGGGCGATTGCACGGCGGCTATCCGTGCTGGCTGGCGAAGGCGTCGGTCAGGGCGAGGTGTATCGTATCAACGCAGGCGTGTTTGCATGGTTTATCAGCGATGCAATGGTGGCCGGAGGGCTCGATGGTGCACAGGAGGCTTTTGCGACTGCGCGCGCGCTGTTCAATGCTCCGATCGAAGTCGGCGCGGAACGCCTGCGGGTCGTCACCCATTTTGGCACTGCCCATGCCAGCATCGAACACGCCATCGATGCCTCTGAACTGGCGCGCAAGCGCGGCCTGAGCTGGTCTGCGAATGCGAGTGCGCTGCATGAGGAGACGCAATATCGCCAGCGTTTGCTGGGCGAACTGGACGACGCGTTGGAAAATGGCGCGATAACGGTCGTGTTTCAGCCCAAATTAGCCATGGCAAGCGGAACGATCCGGGGCGGGGAGTGCCTGGTGCGCTGGAACAGTCCGCAGCTCGGCATTATTTCGCCAGCTGACTTCATTCCGATCCTCGAAGAAAAGAACCGCATCAGCGATCTGACGCTGTTCGTTTTGCGGGAAGCGATGGCGCGGCAACGGCAGGCCGCCGCCACAGGCTACCCGGTAAATCTGGCGGTCAATATTTCGGCGCAGCTGCTGAGCGACGAGGATTTCGTCGCCAATCTTGTCACCGCATTCGAGCAGTTCGGCCAGCCTGAAGCGGGCGGCATTACGCTGGAAGTTACCGAAAGCGCGCCGCTGCAGGATTCAGCCTCGGCCAAGGAAGCCTTGACACGGATGCGCGAAGTGGGGGCGCGTATCTCTATCGACGATTACGGCACCGGGCAGGCCACGCTGAACTATCTTCAGGGCTTCCCCGCGCAGGAGATCAAGCTGGATCAGAGCTTCATTCGCGATCTGGTCGATGATCGCAAGGATCAGATAATGGTGCAATCTACCATCGATCTGGCGCACGCACTTGGCTTCGAAATCGTGGCCGAAGGCGTTGAGACGCGCGAAACTCTCGATGTGCTGACAAGGCTTGGCTGTGATTACGCTCAGGGCTGGCATATCGGCAGGCCGGTGGCGTGGGAGGAGTTCGTTGCAGTGCTGGACAAGAATTCGGCCACGCCATCCGAGCAGGCACGCACGGAAAAAGCAGCCTGATTGACCGGCGTACCGCCGGGTAATTCAATTAATTCAAAAAAGAACGCGAGGGTGGCCAGTGTAGCCTCCCCCGCGTCCTTTATCTGTCGCAATCTTCCGAAGTGCGTGGTGCTTACATCCGTGCTGTCAGGCCAAGGAAGAAATAGGTTCCCACCGGGCTGACCGGATATGCCTGTTCGGTGACGAATGGCTGACGATCAAATATGTTGTTCACGCCGCCATAGACATCGAAACTGTCGTTCACTTCGTAAGCGAACGAGATGTCATGGATGAACACGTCGCTGGCGATGCCGTTTTCGCGGGTGAATTGGAAAGAGGGACCATCGCCGATTGCCTCAATCTCTGCCGAGCGCAACGCCATCGCATCAAGATAAGTCACGCCATAAGTGACGCTCAGCCCCTTCCAGTCCCATGTCAACGAGCCGCGACCTGCCCATTCGGGACGCTGCAATTCGCCAAGCTCGGGATCGACGAGGGTGATGTCGCTGGGATCAAAGAAATCATCCAGCTTTTCTACCCAGGTTCCGGTGCCCTGCAGCGTGAACGGTGATCGCCCAGATCAAAACGGTAAGCGGCCGATGCCTCGACGCCGGCCGTTTCCCTGCGTGCGAAATTGAGCGTGGTCTGACGCAGGAAGCGGAAGCCGCCATTGTCCGTCCGACGATCCACGGCAGAGCAGAACGCGTTGTCGATGCTGGATGAATCGACGCAATTGTCGACGATGTCCTGCGCGCCAACCGCGTTGATCGCATCCTCAAGCTCGATGTTGTAATAGTCGACGCTGAGCACGAGGCCCGGCAGAAAGGTCGGCGTGATCTGCGTGCCAACCGTCCACGTGGTCGCGGTTTCTTCCTGCAAGTCCGGATTGCCCGAAATCGAGCCGGAGAAGCGCGCGGTGAGCGGGTCGACATAGGCATAATCGTTGGTGCCCAAGTGTGGGATCCACGCCAAGTCTGGGCAAAGATCGCCTCACAATTTCTTTGCCGCGAGGCCGGGTCAGCCGCGGTGGCGAGTTCGGAAACATCGCACGGATCGACCGGGCGGAACGTCGTGCCCTGCGCGGGGCTGAACAGTTCCGAGATGTTCGGAGCACGGATCGCGCGGGCATAAGTACCGCGAAACAGGATGTCGTCGCTGGGCGCCCAGATGCCGCCGACATTCCAGGTGAAGGTGGTGCCCACGGTGGTGTAATCGGAATAGCGCGCTGCGGCTTCGAGTTCGAGTGTCTTGGCAAACGGAACGTCGGCCAGCAGCGGCAGTCGGATTTCGCCGAACAGCTCATAGACGGTAAATTCTCCGCCTTCGTTATCGACCGTCTGATCGGGGTCGAACACCAGAGAGTTCGCAGCGGTCGGCAGGTCGCGGATAAGATCGCCCTCGTTGGCGTCAGGCGTAGTCACCGGGATCACCCCGCGGACCAGTGGATCGAAGCTGGAGCGGCTGATTTCCTCGCGGAATTCAAACCCGGCCACAAAACCGATCGGGCCACCGGGCAATTCCAGGAACGCACCGGTGTCACCGGCGAAAATCGCACTGAACACCATCTGTTCAAGCTCGAACCGATCCACGGTAGTGGCTGTAATGAAGTCGATCGCTTCCTGACTGATCGCGCCCACTCCGCCCAGCACATTGGCGGGTCGGCACTGACCATCGCCGGGGTTGAAAGTGAAGAAGCCCGGATCGCCCACGGGGATGCCAAAAGGCGTGGTCGCCGGTGGCGTCGGATCAATATCCGAACGGCAGATCGGCTGGCCGGTCGCAGGATCGCTTGTCACGTCGATTGCAGCGAACCAGCGATCGGTGATTACGCTGTTGTTATCGATCGAGGTGCGGTTCGAAGTGCCGTAATTGGCCGAAATCTCGTAGTTGAAGTGCGGCGTGATATCGCCGCGCAGACCCGCTACGAAACGGTAGGTCTCGTATTCCTCGCGGTCGCGGTTGGGGCCAAGGTCAGCAGGGTCGCGGGTGAGGTAGAGCCCTTCTTGGACACCATCGCCAAAGAACAACGGAGCAACGAAATCCTGAAGCGCGCCGGTGATGAACGGGTTGTCCGCGCGGATTGTCAGCAGATCGTAAAACGTATCGGGTTGCGTCTGGAATTCGGCCGAGCTGGAGACATATTTGCCTTCGAAGAAAAACTCCGCCTCGGACGAGAATTCGTAGGTGAAATTGGCGTTTACCGACCACCGCTCCGTTTCCGGGATCAGCGAGTTGCTGTTGAATTCATTGGGTATGCCATCGCCGCCGAACTGGTTGAAAACCCCGGTGATGAGGCCGTCGCGATACACGCTGAGCGAACCGTCGGCATTGATGACGGCGCACCCGCCGGCAAGGCCGAATGCTTCGGGGTTAAAGGTGGAATTGTACCCGACAGAGCTTTCGAGACAGTCGGCAATGCCGTTATTGTTGATGTCTGGTCCATCGCTGAGGCCAATGTCGCCGGGTGCGACGACGCCGCCAGCCGATGACAGCGAAAAGCGCGGATCGGCGGCGAAGAAACGGGTGGTGGAGCCTGCTGCCCGATCAATAAGCGCCTGTTCTGCCGCTGTTGGCGTGAATGTGAAGCGCTCAGGATTGAGCAGCGAGGTGCCCGGCGGCAGGCTGTTGAAATTGGGCGTATCCGGGCCAAAATCGGCGGTTTGCAAGCGCAGGGCCGGATTGGGCTGATCGTCGAAATTGCCGTTATTGCGGGAAAATTTGCGGTCGCCGATAAGGATCTCGTCCGATTTGGCATATTCGCCGGTCACGACGAAATTGCCGCGCCCGTCGGCAAAGTTGGTGCCCCAGGTCAGATCGCCATTGATACGGAAGGCGTCGCCATCGGCGCTGATTCCTGACTGGATATTGCCTTCAATTCCTTCGAAATCGTCCTTCAGCACGAAGTTGACGACCCCCGTAACCGCGTCAGCGCCATAGATTGACGATGCACCGCCGGTCAGCGTCTCGACACGTTCGATTAGGGCTGTCGGAATCGAGTTGATGTCAACCGCCTGCTCACCCGGAACGCCCGAGACGTGACGCCGGCCATTCACCAGCACAAGAGTTCGGTTGGCGCCAAGACCGCGCAGGTTCAGCGTGGACTGCCCCACGCCAAGCGACCCGGAAAAGATACCGTCAATTGATCCTTCGGTCGAGGTCGAGGTCGACAGGGCGGGGATGTCGCGCAGGGTGTCCACGACATCGACCGTGCCCGCACGTTTCAGCTCTTCTTCCGTGATCGAGATAATTGGTGCCGGAGCGCCGATATTGGGATCGCGACCGATGCGCGACCCGGTAACGATAATGATTTCGTCGTCCCCCGTCTGGGCCGCCGCATCCTGCGCGGGTGCACTCTGCGCATGGGCTGCGGTAGCAAATGTGCTGGCGGCAGCCAGAAGGAGGGCGTGACGAGAAAATTTGAGATGATGCATGTGCGTTCCCTGATCAGTTATCTTGTGTGCGCAAGGCGTGGAACGCGTGCCGCCCGTTCTCCTCGCGATGGAGCTCTATGGCTTGCTGCATTGCAACATAGTGTCAAGGCGGTTTCGACACAAAGTAATCGCGCGCTATCGTTCTGCAGAAGAATGTTGCAAAATTGCCAGCATGAACAGTGGTGGCAAGCTGATTGGGCGGATCAGGCAAGGCCCCAGTGCTTCAGCATGGGGGATGCAAGCCGGTCGCACAGGGCCGCTGGGACCAGCGCGGCGCGCGCGGCTTTCCACCGGTCAGCGGCGGGGCCGAAATCGGCGGCGATCTTGGCGGCATCGCTGGGAATGTCTTTGCCCCAGTGCATCGCGAAAGGCACATCTGCCTGTTGCAGCGCCTCGGCAAAGGCGCTCGCGGCTTCATCGCTGTGCGATATCCAGCCCGCCATTCCCGCGCGGGTCAACCCGTCGACATTGATGACCGCGCATTCGTCGAACCGCAGAAAGCTCATGGCACCGCGGCTCCTTGTGGCGAAGCGCACAGTGTAGACGAAATGCCTGCGAAAGCGTGGTGCGATGGCAAGGCCGATCTCCAACGCTTCTCGCACCAGCGCCCGTGGCACGCAGAACGCCGCGTTGAACGTGTCGATCCGAATGCCCAGCACGCTGCGCGGTTTCCAGTCATGGGTGAGAGCCATCAGGCTTTGCGGAACATTCGAGCAGGGCTGATCCCCAATCGACCGGCGAAAATCATCGAAGATCATGTCCGGTATGTTGAGCAGGCGGATCGGCCCGCCAAGGTCCAAAAAGTCCCAAGGCTCAAATCCTGCATCGTCTGCCGCACCGGTCGAGCTTTCGTGCCGCGTCCGCATCAGATCGTCCGAAAATGCATTCAGCCGGTCCATCAGGATATCGTGAGCATCGCGCGGACACCGCTCTGCCTGTGCCTGCGCGGCGATTTCGGGATCTTCGGGGCACTGTTCGCGCCAGTAGACCGTCTGCATCACGTCATCATCCAGCGATGCGTTAGGATCGAAGGTGAGTTCGTAAAACGCGGGACAGTGGCCCCCGCACAAATCCGCCGTGGCGCTGTCGAAATCTCCTGCGTGCACGGCATCCCACCAGCCATCGGGCAGCGGTGTGACGCATTTCGCCCATGAAAGCTCGAACCGCGGCACCGCCTCGATCAGGACAGCACCGCAATACCCCATTCCGCCCAGATGAATCAGCGCGTCGCAGAACATTGCCGGGTCCGATGGCGTTGCGAAGGTCTGCACGAAATCTTCGCGCAAGACCGGGCAATCAGGGTCCGCAATCCAATGCGAGGAACCGCTGCCGTTGATGAACAACAGGCCGCGCACATGCGTTTCGATCCCACTTTCGCCGAGCAGCGATCCATGCGTGCCGGTTGCGATGGCACCGGCGATTGATTGTCCCTTGTGCGTGCCGGCAGTGCGCATGGAAAGGCCGCGAGTATCCAGGAATTGCATGACGTCGGTCATCTTGGCGCCGCCCGTCACCATCACCAGCCGGGCCGGATCGGGGGAACAATCGGGTGAAAGGGCTGGTAAAGGGACAGACCAGATCGCCCGGTCCTGTGCGGTATCCACGCGGATCGCCGGAGAGGGAAACAGATCGCTTTGCGACCAACCCGACCCAGTGATCGCAATTGGATTGGGCTGCGCTGCAAGATCATCCATCATCGCGCCGATCGTGGCGCTGCGTTCGGCAAGGTCCGCTGCCAGGTCTCCGGTCGGCTGAGCCACAACCTTCAGAATTTTTAGGGCGGTTCGATCGCACGTGCGATGTTCATCCAGCCAGTCGCATCCATCCAGTTCGATTATTTGCGTCATTGTCCGTTCCCCCCAGACTCGACCCAATTACAGCATATCGCCCGATGCCACCAAATGCTGTATAGAAATGCAGCAGCGATGTTTCAGCCGTTGGATTGGGCACGATCGGGGGATTTGTGCATGAGGAAAAGAACAGGAATTGCGATCCTGGTGGCCGGTCTTCTGGTTTCAGGCTGCGCCTCTACACGCGGGCCTCAAGACGTTTCCTGCGCTCGCTTTGACGATTTCGCCATTGCGCCCAAGCCAAATGCCTTTGTGGCGGATATTCAGCGCTACGTCGTTTACGACAAGGATGTTTCCGCAGCCCAAACAGCTTTTATGGAAAGTTTGGCGCAACCGGAAAGTCTGGGTGAGCCCGCTGCATTGCCAGCAGCATCGCAACAAAGCGTTGCTGAACTTGTTTCACAGACCGCGTTTGGCATTGGCGAGGCTGCGCTGAAACGCGAAGGTGCACGGCTGGAGCGCGAATATACCCGCCAAGTGGCAGCGCAGGAGAATGCGAGGCTGGTCGGCCCGGAAAGCCTGGTGCCAGAGAGCCGGCCCGAAACCCCGGCTGGCGCAATTACCGACGAGAACCAGATTATCGTCCAGTCCAGTTTGCCCACGCACAACATCTTGCTGTTATCAGGCGGTGGCCAGTGGGGCGCGTATGGCGCGGGCCTGTTTCTGGGGCTGGCATGTCAACAACGCCCGTCTCCTCAGGATGATCGCAACGAAATGCCCTGCATGACGAGCGATGCGGATGGCACGCGACGGATCGATGATCGGTTGATCAGTTTCGACCGTCTCGATGCGATGAACATCGGGATGATTACCGGAGTCAGCACCGGCAGCCTGCAATCGCTGTTGCTGGCAGTGGTGCTGGACCAAACCCAACCAAGGTCCGGTCGCATCGCGTCGCTTCAGCAATTGCTGGATAGCTATGCGCCGCGACAGGAGAGCGATCTTGTGGACTATGACGGGTTTCGCGCGGTCATCTTCAAAGGTTCGGTCGCAGGGACGTCGCCGCTCCGCAACGAGGTGCGCAAGGTGTTAAACCATTCATTTACACTGCGTTCGGACGATGTTGACGAAGCTGGAGAGCCCGGCGGCTCTGCCATAGTCGAGCGCAGCCTTGTCGAACACGTCGGCAAATCTCCGATCAGGACACTGGTGGGCGTAGTCGGAGGAGCGGATGGCGAATTCAAATCCGTCAATCTGAAACGCATGGTGACAGAACTTTCCGCCAAAGGTGCGAGCCGGGACGAAATGACCGATTGCGTGCTGGCAGCGACGCTGGCCTCGTCTGCGATGCCTGTATTCCATCAGCAATTGCGCGTGCTAACCGCAGCCGGCGATGATGGCAGCGGTGAGGCAAAAAAAGTCACCCCAAAAACACTATTCGATGGCGGGGTGCGACGGTCAGTGTTCGTTTCCGAGATCGGCAATGCATTTGCCACTGGCTATGCTGCGCTGGCCGGAGTGATGAGCGAGGGAGCGTTTCGCGCAGCCATGCGATCCGACACCCTGCCCAAGGTGTACGTGCTGCGCAACGGACCCACCGGCAGCAAACCCAGTGGGAATGTGGACATTGTCAGAAACGCCAGAGATCAGGCAATGCGCGCCTACACCTTGCTGGTGAACGAACTGGAGGTCGGCTCCATCGCTGCGCTGCGGCTCGCCAACCCTTATGGACCGATCGTAATCAGCACTGCGGACGGCTCCGAGAATAGGGAGGCTCCGGCCAACGGAAAGCTCGGAATTGCGCGCAAGCCATGCGTGAAGAACGACGAAATGTTCAATCCCGAATTCATGAGATGCCTCCAGAACTTCGGTGCCCGTCGGGGGATGGGGATTGAACTGGACCACGCAGAAGACCCGCAGCCGATCAGCGCATTTTGGTCGCTGAGCGAGATCAGGACGCGCCCGCAGATCAAACCGCCTGTGGCCGCCAACGACAATTAATCTGAAGTGCCAGCATATTGCGACGCTTCACCGCGATCAGGCCGAACGCAGGAGTCGCTGGCAAGTCAGGCAATTGCTGGTTACTCCTGTATCCGGGCGCGATAGTGAAGACGTTTGGTGGGGGCAGTGGTAATTTCGCTATGGCAGATGACACAGGCATAGACCCGATTGCGGCGTCGGAGCGGCCGCGAGTGTTTTTCAGTTACACCCGCGCGGAGATCGAACCGGCCCGCCGCATCATCGACCTGCTGGAGAATGCGGGGTTCGAGGTGTGGTGGGACGGCCTGCTGGAGGGCGGCGCGAACTATCTCGCCACCACTGAAAATGCCTTGGAGACCGCCGATTGCGTGGTTGTGCTGTGGTCGAAAACCGCAGTCGCTTCGGCGTGGGTGCGCGATGAGGCGCAACGCGGGCGGGAACGCGGGTGTTTGGTCCCGTTGTCGCTGGACGGGACGATGGCTCCGCTCGGCTTCAGGCAGATCCAGTTGCTCGATATAAGCGGATGGGACGGCACGCCCGGCGCCATCGAAGCGGGGAAGATAGTCGCAGCGGTACGGAGGCAGGCCGGCGGCATTGCAATGGCGCCCCCCGTGCCTGCAAGCCTTCCCTCAACCCCCACGTTGCCAAATGCGCTGCCCGCCACGGGTATTTCGCGGCGTGCGCTTGCACTGGGCGGGATTGCCGTTCTTGGCGGCGTGGCAGCGATCGGATCCTGGCAGGCAGGTCTGTTCGGGTCACATTCGGGTGATGTTGTCTCAATGGCGGTGCTGCCGTTTGCCAATCTGACCGGGGACGAGGAGCAGGGCTGGTTTTCCGATGGCCTGTCCAACGAAGTGCGCCTTGCGCTGGCCCGCAATCCGCGCCTTCAGGTCAGTGCGCCAACATCTTCGCGGGCGGTAGACGATGGCGACGATGTGGACATCGGGCGAAGGTTGGGCGTGCGCTATGTCCTGCGCGGCAGCGTCCAGCGTGTGGCCGAAACCGTGCGTATTTCAGCAGAGCTGGTTGAGGTCGATAACGGCGTGATCGACTGGCTGGAGCGGTTCGACCGAAAGTTCGGAGACATTCTGGCGCTGCAATCCGAGATCGCGGAGAAAGTGGCGGTTTCGCTGGTTTCGCAGATTGTCCCCGAAAGGGAAGTGCGCCAGAGTATTGAGGCGCAGCAGGGTGTGGGCGGTACCGAAAACGTGCTCGCCTACGAAGCCTATTTGCGTGGTCTCGCCTTTGCCGATCTTGCCGCCGGGATCGACAGTGACCGCGCCGGGCTCAACCAGTTCGACGCCGCGATCAAGGTAGACCCCGGATACGCGGCAGCCCACGCCATGCGAGCAGCCATGCTGGCAGGAATTGCCAATGCCACATCCGACAAGGCCGAAGTCGCGCAATTCTACACGCAATCGATCGCATCGGCGAAGCGCGCGATCGAGCTAGCCCCGACATTGGCAAAGGGACACATTGCGCTGGGATTTGCGCTGTACAATGGCCGGTTCGACCGGGCGGGCGCCTATCCTTCATACAGGAAGGCAGAACAGCTTGCGCCGGGCGATGCTGATATCCTTCGGTCGGTAGCGGTGTTCTATGCCTATGGTCCGCAACAGGCGCTGGCGACGCAGATGATCAACAAGGTGCTGGCGCTGGATCCGCTGAATGCCCGCGCGTTTCGCACGGCGGGGTTTGTCGCCCTGTTCGCGCGCGATTACCCGGCCGCGATCGCCCGGATGCGCGAGGCGCTGAAGCTGAATGAGGAACTGGTCAGCGCGCAATACGTAATCGCTAATGCCCAACTTATGCAGGGTGACGCTGCCAGTGCGCTGGCGGCCTTCGAGGCGGAGCCCGTCAGAATTTTCAGCCTGGTCGGAATCGCGATCTGTCAGCAAAAACTGGGTAATGATGCCGCCGCAAAAGATGCGCTCGATGCGCTCCAGAGCGAGTATGGTGAAACCACCCTTTATCAGCAGGCGCAGGTTTTTGCACAATGGAACCAGCCGAAAAAGTCGCTGGAGCTTCTCGCTCGCGCATTTGACGAAGGCGATCCGGGCGTACTGCTGGCTCCTGTTGATCCGCTGCTCGATCCGCTGCGGGGCGAACCGGCGCTTGATAGTTTGCTTTTGCGGTTTGCCTCATGATAGCTCCGCAACCGGGGGCATTTGGACGCCCGCCAAATTTAAGGGGAAATTTTTATGAAAACCACAGCAACCATTCTGATGATGGGCAGCGCCGCGCTCGCTTTGACCGCTTGCGGCGAAACAAAACCCCCGGCAGCTGAGGAAACAACCACAGTCGCCCCCGCAGGTGATATGGGCGAAGAGGGCGAAGACGGCGCGATGATGGGCACCGACGCAACCCCAGAAGCCGGTGCCGAAGCCGCCACCGATGGCGCCGATGAACTGGGCGGCACCAGCAACCCCATCGGACCCAACGCGCCCGAAGAAGTGGCCGAATAAATCAGGCCAGAAGTTATGTGGAACACCGGTTTCGCCATTTAACGGCGAGACCGGTGTTTTCATATCGGTCAGAGAAGCGCCTGCTCAGCGGATTTCCCGCTCAACGATTGGACCGGATTGTCTGATCGATCCAGTCGCGCACACGGCCCACGCGGGTGTATCGGCTCGGATCGCCCTTGCCACCGCATTTGCGATCTGCGGCTTTCGGCCCGGCACTGACCACGCCGATGACCTTGGGCCGTCGGTCGGTATCGTTGTAATAGATCAGCGGCCCGCCACTGTCCCCGTCGCACGCCTGCTGGCCATTGACACCAACACCGCACAATTGCGCATGCAGAAGCGATCCCTCCAGCCCGGTAATGCCCGTGCACGTGTCGAGGTCTTGCAAGGTGAGCTTCCCGCTCAGCAATGCGTCGGATGAAGTGCTGTTGTTGGCCTTCGTCCAGCCCCAGCCGTAGGTGTAGGCGGGCATTCCGTTCGTGATCTTTCGCTGCGTCACGGATAGCGGATCGATCTCGATTTTCCTGAACGGCTGGAATGTGCGCGCCCGGACCGGCTTCGTGGTGTCGTATTTCACCAAAGCCACATCGAACACATATCCGCGCAGCGAATAGAAGGGATGTTGAAACACCCGCATGATGGGATAACTCACCCCTTCGTCCTTGCGCGCATTAAGCACACCCAGGCGCACGCGATAGCCGGGATAACTTTCGAGCTTTCGGCCTTCGTCAATCAGGCAGTGTGCGGCCGTAAGAATCCAGCCCGTCTGTATCAGCGATCCGCCGCACAGAACCCGATCTGCGGCGCTGAGCGTGGCGGTGCCGATTTTTTCGGGGCGCCACAGCAGGGCCTGCCACGGAGCCTCTCCGAACTGCACCGTAGTTCCGTTGCCGACAATCGCGACCGGCGAACAGACGAGGTCGGTGTATTCCTTTCCCCTGAACATCAGCGTGCTGGCGGTGCAGGAATCCGGAACATCTTGGGGCGCCTGCGCAAATTCATCAGGCAGGCTACCGTCTTCTTCCAGCGGCGGGAGGAACCCTGCATCTGCCGTAAGGATGGGGGCATCGGGATCTTGCGCGCTCAGGTGGGAAATCCGCTCGCAGCCCGCTTGCCAGTTAACCTCGCATTGATCTGCGTAGATCGCGTAAGCGCGCGGTTTGTCCTGCGTGATCGCCTCGCCATACAGCAACTCCTCCGCCAGCCGATAGCAGGACGTTACGTCGCGCAGATCACACCCACGCTCGATCAGACGCAGGCTGCGCTGTTCGATGGCTGCATCCGACCGATCGCCGCCTGTCGGGCCTGATTGCAGGCGGTCAGCGGCTGTGGGGCATACGTGCCCTTGATTGGCGAGGCAGGCCATTTCGAGCAATTGCGTCGCGCGGCGGTCATCTATGAGCGAGGGCAGTCTGCGGTGGTGGTTGATGCCAAGCGTCGCGCAAGCCGCCATGTCGCCTGCCTGACAGCGATCGTTCAGGGCGGGTGCCGCGCGCAGGATTTCGGCCTCATCGCAGGCCACCGATACTGCGCACGCCCGATCGAACGCGGCCTGTGCAAAGGCGATATCCTGGGCCATTTCCACCCCCGCCAGCGCCATCTGTGCGACCTGCTCGCAATGCCATCCACTCCCGATGGTGCACGCATCGTACATTGTCTGCGCGCGCGGCGGCTGGTCTGGATGCGGCTGCGGACCGGGATAGAAGCGCAACAAGGCCTCGCAGGATTCCAGATCGCCCGCCTTGCAGGCACGATCCAGCAACCGTAATCCCTCGCTCCGGCTGGCCTCGCCACGCTCTTCGGGCAGCAGCATCCGGCCTAGTTCGCGGCAGGCGGACTGCCCGCCCTTGTCGCAAACATCGCGTAACAGCGCCTCGGCGCGGGCCTGATCAGCCCGATCGTCACGGGCGACTAAAATTCCCAGCGCCACTTGCGTGCACCCTTCGAGCGACCCCATCGTGCACGCCTTTTCATATAGTGCAATCGCATCGGTTTGTGCAGCGGCATCTGTGGCGATACTGGTCAACATCCCCAGACGGGCGCAGCCATCGCCAAGTCCGCCATCACAGGCCTGGGTATAAAGCACGGCGGCGATCGGGCGGTTCTGTTCTCTGCCCGCGCCAAACTCGTATGCCTTGCCAAGATTTACGCAGCCCGACAGATCACCCGCCTCACAGGCGGTTTCGGCTGTCTGGGCCTCGGCCTCTTCCGCCTGGCGCTTACCAAACGGCTTGTCGGGATCGGCTCTGCGAGTGGCACCAGAGGGATATCTGCGATAATCCGAGGCGGGATCGGCCTGCACTTGTGCCTGCGCCGCTGCAGGTCTGCCGAGCGCGGAAATGCCAAGCGAAAGGAGCAGGAATACCGATAGAAAAAGCCTCGCGTTGCGCATAACCATCCCCTCGCACCACGACCCTCTCACAAGCCTGCCTCACGCGTAGCTGCGGTGTCAAGCAAGAGGCGGCAATCGCTGCGATGGCTTGTGCCGCGAATGCACACGTGATTAAGGATGGCTGCGCGGGTTGGCGAAGCGCTGGTTTCGCCGCCGCGCGCGAAAGCTGGATGGGGGGCAAAAGACAAAGCGAAATGAGCGCAAGCCCGATTATGCACTGGTGCCCGCACTTTGCGTTGGGGATCACCGGCCACCGCATCAATAACGCGGCGTTTACGGGCAATGTTTCTGCTGTGACGATCGCACTATCCGGACTGTTCGACGAAATCGACAGGCTCTGCGCAAACAACGCGGGGGGCGAGGCGCGGGTGCGCCTGCACAATCTATTGGCCAATGGGGTGGATGAAATTGCGGCGGACGCGGCGCTGGAACGCGGCTGGTCGCTGGTCGCGCCATTGCCGTTCGGGCCCGATCTCAATTGCGCGATCAATTCTGGCGCCAACACGATTGATGATTTCAATGCCGTTTGCGAAGGACGAACCGCCAGCGATCCGCAAACGGCAGCACGTGCGACGGCCATTCGAACCCTCGAAAACAGGGCCAGCGTCTTTGCCATTGCTGATCGTGACGATGCCATTCGCAAACTTGCTCTGGCGAAACTGGCCGATCCTGCGGACGAACAGGTCGGTGCGCGTCTGACCGCCCTGTATGCCATCAACACCGCTCTTGCGGGGCGGGTGATGCTGGAGCGCTGCGACCTGCTGATCGCAGTGTGGGATGGCGCGACGACCGATTTCGCGGGCGGGACGGGGCATACGATCAAGACTGCGCTGGAGATGGGCACGCCGGTGCTGATCATGGATCCGGCCAGCCCCGAAGAGTGGACAGTCTGCACCCTTCCCGAAGAACTAGCGCATCCGGCAAATATCGCAGATCCGGACTTGCCGCGCGAACGCCTCGCCACTTTGGCGAAAGGCGCGCTTGCTTCGATGGATCAGGATCGGCGCGTGATAGAGCGTGAACAGTGGCGGGCGAAAGCGGGCATTGGCCTGGGATTTTATCGCCGGCTTGAGCGGCTGTTTGGCGGGCGTTCGAACCGTTCTGGTACGGTTTCGGCCAGCTATGAGGCGCCTGAAGCGATCGCGCAGGGCAGTGCTGCCAGCACTCTTGAAGCGGCGCAGGCGGCGATATCGCAGGCCAAGCAGGGAATTGGCACGATAGCCGGCGCTGGAGCGGACGGGGCAGCTGATACGGCGCAGCTTCGCATGGCGCTGCGCCAGCGCATCTTGCCGACCTTTGCTTGGGCAGATGGAGTTTCCAGCCGTCTTGCCGATGCCTATCGCAGCGGTATGTCACTGAATTTCCTGCTGTCAGCGCTCGCGATTATCGCTGGTGCGGCATATCTGCCGCTAGACCTGTCGAAGTACAAATGGGTTTTCGCCTCGCTCGAATTCCTGCTGCTGCTGGCGATCCTGGTGATCACCTATGCCGGGTATCGCCGCGCATGGCACCGCCGTTGGTTCGAAACGCGGCGGCTGGCGGAATATCTGCGCTTTGCGCCGGGAATGCTGCTGATTGGGGTGGCGCGCCCGATCGGTCGCTGGCCGCGAAGTGACCGCGCAGAGTGGCCGGAGCGATTTGCGCGAGATGCGCTGCGCGATGCAGGATTGCCGAACGTTGCCGTAGACAGACCGTATATGCGGCGTGTGCTGAACGACGTGATCCTGCCGCATGTCCGGGGTCAGCGCCGCTATCATGAGGCAAAGGCGGGACAGTTGGAAACCGCCCACCACCGGATCGATTTGTCGGCAGAAGTGTGTTTCATCGCCGCAATCGTGTCGGTGTTGGCGTATCTGGTTCTGGAGGTCGGCGCGCTGGCGGGTATCGTGCCGCAGGGTCTGCCCTATGCCGTGGCAAAAACCTTCACATTTCTAGGAGTTGCGTTTCCCACTTTGGGCGCGAACCTGGCTGGTCTGCGGTACTTTGGGGATTTTGATCGGTTTGCCGCGATATCGCGTGTCACCGCCAGCCAATTGCGCAATGTCGAGACACGGATTGAGCTGCTGCTTTCAGGCGATCCTGAGCGGCTGACCTATGATGCTGCCAGAGAGCTGGTGCGCACGGTGGAAGAGATCGTCGTCAGCGAAATCGAGGGCTGGCAGGCGGTGTTCGGTTCAAAGCATCTCAGTCTCCCGGCTTGAAGATCGCGCTATCGGCTCGTGCGGTCCGGACATCTGGTGCCCGGCCGCATCCATGTGCGGGTTGCGGGGATCGCCTTGGCAGGCTTACACAGAACAACGCACCTGTCCTGTAGCCGATCAATCATGGCCGTTTATCTGCATGCGCCCGTCAAATGATGCTTAAACAGGGATTTGCCCCTTCAACCCAATAACAAGGAGCCACCCGTGGCCGCTCGCCCTCCAGTTCAGCAAAATGAAGACATCCGGTTTCTTGGGCGGTTGCTTGGCGATGTGATTCGCGATCATGGGGGCGACCGTCTGTTTGAGCGGACCGAGCATATACGTCAGGCCAGCATCAACCGGCATCGCGGCGGCGAACTGGTTGATCTGGAGCTGGACCAGCTTTCTCTTGATGAAACCCTGGCCTTCGTGCGCGGTTTCGGGCTGTTCTCGATGCTCGCCAACCTCGCTGAGGATCGCGATGGCATTATGGTCAGCGCCGGAACCGATCTGGCAAGCGCGATTGCCCGGCTCGAGGAGCATGGCGTTGAAAAGGCCGAAATCATGCATTTGCTGGACGAGGCTCTGATCGTCCCTGTTTTGACCGCACACCCGACCGAAGTGCGCCGTAAAAGCGTGATCGATCATCGCACTCGCATCGCCGACCTGATGAAATTGCGCGACACCGGGGCAACGCAGACGGATCAGGGCGACGGTATCGAAGAGGCCATCGCGCGCCAGATCGCGCTGCTGTGGCGCACCCGCACCCTGCGCCGCGACCGGCTGTATGTGACGGATGAAGTGGACAATGCTCTCGACATCATGCGCACCGTTTTTCTGCCGGTCCTGCCTGTCCTGTACCAGCAATGGGAAAAAGCGCTTGGCCAGCGTCCCGCCAGCTTTCTGAGGCTGGGCAGCTGGATCGGCGGTGATCGCGATGGCAACCCGTATGTGACCGATGCCTCGCTCGAATATGCGCTGGGCCACGGCGCTGAGGTTGTACTTGGCCATTACCTCGATGCCTTGCACGCACTGGGTGCAGAGCTTTCCATATCAAGCGAACTGGCGGCGATAGAGCCCGGAATAATCGCTCTGGCCGATGCCAGCGGTGATACCTCTACGCACCGGCAGGATGAGCCCTATCGACGCGCTCTGATCGGGATTTATGGCCGCGTTGCCGCGACCTATCGCGAACTGACTGGCAAGGATCCGGCCCGTCCGGCGCTGTCGGCTATGCCCGCTTATTCGCAGCCGCGCGAATTTCAGGACGATCTGCGCGTCGTTGCGCGTTCGCTCGAAGCGGTTGGTGGAGAGACGCTTTCTACCAGCGGTGCGCTAGGCCGGCTTATTCGCTCCGTGCGCACCTTCGGCTTTCATCTCGCCACGCTCGACCTGCGCCAGAACAGCGCGGTTCATGAACGTGTGGTCGCCGAACTGCTCAAGACAGCCGGGGTCGATTCCGATTATCTGGCCCGCACCGAGGCTGAGCGGGTAGAAATACTGCGCGCCGAGTTGCGCGGTGGCCGCCCGCTGCGCGCTCCGTGGGACAGGTATTCGGACGAAACCGAAGGAGAGCTTGCCATCGTCACAGCGGCGGCCAGCGCTCACGCCCGGTTCGGCCCCAATTGCATCACGCAATACGTCGTATCCATGGCAGAGACTGTTTCCGACTTGCTCGAAGTGTTCGTGCTGTTGCGCGAGGTTGGCCTGTATCGACCCGGCGAAACACCGCAATGCCCGATCATGCCCGTTCCCCTGTTCGAGACGATCGGCGATCTTGAAAATGCGCCCGATGTGATGCGCGCATATTTCGCCCTGCCTGAAATAGCAGCCCTTTCCACCCGGCGCGGGCATCAGGAAGTCATGATCGGCTATTCCGATTCCAACAAGGATGGCGGCTATCTCACCTCCAGCTGGATGCTGGCGCGCGCCAGCGACGCTCTGGCCCCGGTGTTCGCGCAGGCGGGGGTGACGATGCAATTGTTTCACGGACGCGGCGGATCGGTCGGGCGCGGCGGCGGCTCCGCCTTTGATGCGATCCGCGGTCAGCCGCGCGGGACGGTCAACGGGCGTATCCGTATTACCGAACAGGGCGAGGTTATCGCAGCCAAATTCGGCAGCATTGAAACAGCGGCCACCAACCTGGAAGCAATGGCGAGCGCAACCCTGCTAGCCACACTTGAACCCGAACGCATCGACCTCATCGACCACCAACGCTTTACCGCCGCGATGGAGAAAATTTCGGCCACCGCATTCAGAGCCTATCGTGATCTTGTTTATGGCACGCCCGGTTTTGTTGAGGCATTCCGCCAGATGACACCGATCGCCGAGATCGCAACGCTGAAAATCGGATCGCGCCCGGCCAGCCGAAAGGCAACCGACCGGATTGAGGATCTTCGAGCCATTCCGTGGGTGTTTTCATGGAGCCAGGCGCGCGTGATGCTGCCGGGTTGGTACGGCGTGGGCCATGCATTCTCGGCCTTCGAGGACAAGGGACTGCTGCGCGCGATGGCGCAGCAATGGCCGTTTTTCCGTAATGTGCTGGGCAATCTGGAGATGGTTCTCGCCAAATCCGACATGGCGATCGCGCGGGAATATTCCGGGCTGATCAAGGATACAGCGCTGGCCGCGCGAGTATTCGACGAGATTGAGAGCGGCTGGCAGATGACACAATCTGCGTTGCTGGATGCGACGCAGCAATCATTCTTGCTGGAAAATTCGCCCAATCTCGATGCCTCGATCCGGCTGCGCCTTCCTTACATCGAGCCTCTCAACCTGTTGCAGCTGGAATTGCTGCGCCGGCATCGCAGCGGTGAAAGCGATGAACGGATCGCCGAAGGTATCCAGCTATCGATCAACGCGATTGCCACGGCGCTGCGCAACAGCGGGTAGGCTGGGGCAGGGCGCTTCCCACCTCAAGATATCGAGTTGCAACCAGCCTAAAAGAAAGGCCCCGCGAGTGCGCAGGGGCAGTATATCGAGGAAAATTCACATTCTTCCTCAGTTAGCGAGCGATGTCGGTTAAACACCGCCACCGATTTTGCCGTGAATATCCGCATAGCCTATCGGTGATAGACGGCGCGCCGAGCCATTCCAGCCAATATTGGCTGCCAGCAGCAGTGCCGGATGGCCGAAAGTTCGCAGAGCATGGGAACGTAGCCAAGGAAAATTGCGTAGTGAAGATGCGTTCCCATTGGGATTAGGGTGCGCATCCTTACTGAAAGGGCATATCAAATGGCCAGCGAACCACCTGAGCAACCTGATACGATTGAACCCGTCTCCCCACCAGAGATTATCCCTCCCGCGCAGCCGGACGAAGCGCCATCAAGCCCACAGGAAACACCGCCGTATCCGCCCGATATAGAACAGCCGGACTTGCCGCCGGATGAGACGCCGCCGCCGTTGGACCGCCGTTATGACGGGAGTTTCCTGCAACGCGAGATAAGCGCTGCGGAACTTTATCTATTGCGGGATTGGCGGTCGCGCGGAAACCGTTTCGGTGCTGTCGCCATGGCGTTTTAGCCAGCCTGTATCCTCGGCATTGTCGGACACAGCTGCAAAAGCCTTCATCGCGCTGCCTGCCAACGCGCCAAGACCAAACAGCATGGCAACCAACCAGACTGCAAGCCCGGCGAAGGGAACAAGGGTCAGGGCGAATATCACGATTGCACCCAGACCCGGCCACAGCAATCGCGCGCCAATACCGGTTGGTCCGTCGACCTTTCCGGTGATAAGCGAGCGCGCGCTGCGGCCGGTGAAATAGGCGGATACAGCCAGCGCGAGTGGGGTCATCGCAATGCTCATCGCGAACAACAACAGCGCGACAGGGGCTGCCACCACCGACCATACCAACAGCATCCCTGCAATCGGGACGATGACAGCGATCAGGGTGCCTATGCCCAAACTCTGCCAGGGACGATGGCGCATCCTGTCCGATGTCGCCTGCATCAGGCCGGGTACGGCAAAGGTCAGCAACACGACCACGATGAAGTAACTGAGGAGGATCGAGACGCCAATCATCAGCAGAAAGCTGCCTGCGCCCTGTCCGAAAACTTCCGCGCCCGACGTGTCGCTCACCGGCAGGATGCGCGTATCGCCTTTGACTACGGCGCCGGGCCGCATGATCAGGTTTTCGCTGCGATAATTCAAATCCCCGGTGATGACCGCCTGCGGCCCAATCTCGATTTCATCGGCGGTCAGCCTGGCATTGCCCGAAACGGTCGAATTCAGGATCACTTTTCCGCCGCCTGCCCGCAGATTGCCGGGTATCGGTGCGTTGATGTGCATGGTTCCGGCGGCCAGGACAGCGGAATCGCCGATCCTGAAAGCAGGACCGATCACAATATCCGAGCCCGCGATTATGATATCATCGGCGATCGTACCGCGACGAAGGTCGATCTCGCTCGCGGCGATGATCAGATCGTTTGCGGCGGCATCGCTTACTGTAACTTCGCTTCCTGCAACAAACAGGTGATCGGCTATGGCGCCTTCTACCAGAACGATATTGCCCGCGGCGAATACATCGTCGGTAGTAGTGGCCGCAAGCCGCAGGTTTTCTCCGGACGCAAACACCATGTCCTGCTCGATTTGTGGCGACTGCGCGTTTCCATCCTGAACGCCCGGTTGCTGCGCTGAGGTGGTCGCGCCCAAGGCGAGAAGAATTGCCGCCGCCGTGGCAGTTGCACGCCGTGACCGCACTCCAGTTGAATCGTCGCCCATTCCCAAGCTCCCGCACTGCATCAATGCCAGACAGTGATGGATTGCCGGACAGGCCAACACCCGTAAACTTCCTTAGCGAGACGGGGCTGTTTCTGCGGTAGTCGTGGCGCGCGTCGGCGTTCGCGTCGTCCACAAATGGGGCTTGGTCGATGTTCGGCTCAGGACCGGCGTTGCAGTCAGGAGCAAGCCTTGGAGATCAGCAAAAAGGTGGAGATCGACGTGGTCGACATCCACAAATCGCTGGGCCGGCGCATCGTGCTCAATGGCTTGTCCCTGCGAGTTGAACAGGGTGAGGTGGTGGGGCTGTTCGGTCCGGACGGGGCTGGGAAGACGATAACTTTGTATTGCATTCTGGGTCTGATGAAGCCCGATAGCGGGCGTATCATGTGGCGCGGCGCCAATGTGACGCGGTTGCCCTTTTACAGGCGGGCGATCCTTGGCCTTGGATATCTGCCTGAACAGACCTCGATCTTTCGCGGGATGACGGTGGCGCAAAATATCTCATCGATGCTGGAGACTATCGAACCGGATACCGCAATTCGCCAGGATCGCCTGGACCGTCTGCTATCCGATCTGCGCATCACCCATTTGCGCCATGCTTCGGCCAATTCGCTTTCCGGTGGAGAGCGGCGACGGTGCGAGGTTGCGCGGGCACTGGCGTTGGAACCGTCGATAATGATTTTCTGATGAACCATTCGCCGGCATCGATCCGCTGACGATCAAAAGCATCAGGGAAATGATACTCGATATGAAGGCGAGGGGTATTGGCGTGTTGCTGACCGACCAAAACGTGCACGAGATGATGGACGTGATCGACCGCGCCTACGTTATTGACGCAGGTTCGATGATTTTTGCAGGCAGTCCATCTGCAATGTTGGAGGATGACGCGGTGATCGAGCACTATCTGGGCAGGCGCGCGCCCGCGACCGGTGATGCAATCGCTCGATAACCCTCCCCTGGGCGGATCAGGTCACCTCTGGCCCTTTTGTGTCACTGTTGCCGCAGGGGTTTCTTCACTTGGTGGGGTCTGGCCATCCGGTGTCGCGACGGGAATCGTTTGCATTGCCGGGCCCGGCAGTTCGACCTGCACTCCGTCTTCTGGTGCCGTCGTCCACTCGGTTGAGGGCGGGACGGGCGCCGGTTGGTTGTCTCCAGGCTGAAAGACCACCACCAGGGCTGCGACGATGGCAACTGAGACAAGCGCAGTGATGATAATGCCGAGGCGCGACGCTTTCGTGGTTTCATCCATCAGACAACTCCCTTCAGTGGTGCATGAAAAGTGGCAGCGGGGGATCGGTCATCATTTCTCGGGTAACCCCGCCCAGCAGATTTTCGCGCAGTCGAGAATGCCCATATGCGCCCATGATGATGACGCTAGCCTCGCGTTCGCGCGCAGCGGTCCGAATGCAATCGGATATGCTCAGATGGTTCTTCCTGACTTGGACGATTTCGCTCTTTATGCCGTGCCGCGAAAGATATTCCGCCCCGGTGGTTGCAGGCAGGTCATGCGCCTGGTCGGTCCGGTTCTCCTCGACGCTTATAAGGTGCACCGTACGGGCGTGTTTCAGCAACGGCACAGCAGCGCGCAACGCGCGGGAAGCCTGTGCCGAGCCATCCCAGGCGGCAATCATGGGCGCGCTGCAATCCAGCCCTTTGCGATCCTGCGGAACGATCATCACCGGGGCGTGCGAAGTCACCGCCATGTCTGCCGCCAAGTCTGAGCGCAGCTGGCTCGGCGCAAACGGGTCGCATGCGCCCATGATGAGCAGGTCATATGCATTGACCATCGCCAGGATTCGGGCATCCGCCGGTCCTTCAAGCGTCATCCAGTCCCATGCGACATCCTCTTCGAGGAGATGCTTTTCGGTTTCCTCGCGCAGTTGCGTGCCCATTTCGCGTATTTCAGGCATGACGTTGGCAAACGCCATGCCGTAAACGTCGGTTGGGATCATGTTGATAAACGGAAGGGTCTGCATGAAAGTGACATGAGCGCCCAGCGTCCGCCCCAGATCCAGCGCGACCTGAATGCGGGCCTCAAGACACGCATCGTCGGTGACATGGTGCAAGATGGATTTCATGGCGTGGTCCTCATGGCTGTGCTGACTACAGCTATGAAGGACGCAATCACCGATGGCATTACGCACATATCCTGACGAACGATCCCCCGGAAAGGATCTGGTAGTCTGGGTTACCTGCACCAATCAGCGCTGAAAGGTTGGGTCATATTGATGTGGCTTGAGGGCAGGGTTATCCGCTCGATGAGTTTCGCGGGCAGCCATCCGTCGATCTGCATGCTCTATCCAACCGGCTCCCCGATACCGGCCGCAAAAGCAATTCTGAGCAAATCCGACAGATTGTTCACTTCGAGTTTTCGCATGAGATTGGCGCGGTGGATCTCTACCGTGCGGGCACTGATCCCCAGGTCATAGCCGATTGTTTTGTTGGGATATCCTTGCGCCAGACCATCCAGCACATCGCGTTCGCGCGCAGTCAGACGGTTAAGCATCACTTTCGCCGCTTCTTGCCGGGCGCTTCCGGTTTTTGACTGGCTGAGCCGGCCGAAACCTTCCTGCAACGCTTCGAGCATCACCGATTTTGCGAACGGCTTTTCGATGAAATCGATCGCACCTGCCTTCATCGCCTTGACCGCGACATCGACATCTCCGTGGCCCGTCATCACTACAATCGGAAAGGGTATTCCACGCTTCTTGAGTTCTTGCTGCACTTCAAGGCCGCTCATGTCGGGCATCTGCACATCCAGCAGAACGCAGCCCGGCTCCAGCGCCTGCGTTTCCTTGAGGAAATGCTCGCCGTTGAGCCACGACTCGACCTTTAGTCCGGAAGTTTTCAGCATGAAGCCAATCGATCGACGTACTGAGTCATCGTCATCTATCAGATAAACTGGGAAATTATCCATCTTCGCCCCCCTCGCAAGCCAGTGGCAAAGTAAAGTGAAAGTTTGTTCCACCAAATTCCGAGCGCGTGCACCATAACTTTCCTTTATGTGAGTTGATAATGGTATGACAAATCGACAAACCGAGGCCTAAACCGGCTGATTTGCTCGTGTTGAATGGGTGAAAAAGACGTTCGGCTATTTCAGAATCTATTCCCGGTCCACTGTCGGATACGATCAGTTCTACAAATCCTGACTTACCGCGAATCGAGCTAACCTTCAGATTTTTTCGCGGGGAATCCAGCATCGCCTCCAGCGCATTTCGAAGCAAATTCAAGACGACCTGCTGGATCTGGATTGGATCGACCAGAACGGAGTCGAGTCCGGGATCAAGAGCGGTCGTAAAATCGACCCCCTTTCCATCTCCATTCATCAGGGCCAGCGCGGATGCCTCCTGCACCAGCTGTTTAAGGCTTGCGATCTGTCGTTCTGTCACGCCACGTGAGATGAAGTCACGCAACCGGTGCACGATCTGTCCGGCGCGCAAAGCCTCGCTAGCGCACTCGTCGAGAGCCTCCCGGACAAGAGCGAGGTTTTCTTCTGTGGCATTGGCAAGCAGATCACTGGCCGAATTCGCGTAGTTCGCGACGGCGGTAAGCGGCTGGTTGAGTTCGTGTGCGAGCGATGTGGCAAGGCTTCCCATGGCGGTTAATCGGGATACGTGGGCCAGCTCGTTTTGCAGCGTGTGCAATTCGCGCTGGGTCGCCCTGCTCTCGGTCAAGTCCCGGATGAAGCCGACAAATCCCACCACACCGTCGATATTCATCTGGCCAAGGGCGATATTTATGGGGAAGGTGGTGCCATCCCGATGTCGCGCAGTCGTTACTCGCCCGCGACCCAACACATGCTTGATGCCTGTGTCGAGATAGCGATGAATGTGTTTGTCGTGGTTCTCACGATCGGGCGAGGGCATCAGCAAACTCACATTCTCGCCCAGCACTTCCTCTTCGCGATAGCCGAACATATGCTCGGCACCTTTGCTGAATGATCGGATTCGGCCATGTTTGTCCGATATGACCATTGCATCTGGCACAGTGTCGATCACCGCGTGCAGATCGCTCTGTGTTCCAAACCGTGGAAGCGCCTGCGCCTCGGGCGTCAAGGATGAATTATTTGTGATTAGAACCCCTCAAAACTACCCTGACTAAAGTCGGATGCAAAAGGTATACGGTCATTTACGGATTTACCATGTTTAGGCCCTCTGGCCAATTAACATTGATGCATAAATTGCAATCAACCAAGGCTCCTTCTGATTCCGGCATTTACTTCATGATGCGCGGACTGTGCGGTCGATCGATAATATCGGTTTGCGGGCGTTCATAAGATCATGAAAGCACTGATTTCGTGTCAATATTTGCGGTAATTGGATTTGGATTTTGGAGAAATGACGCAGTTTGTGCTGGTGGCTAGAGCATTGCTGACCTTTGCTACTGCCTCTCCCCCAGTGACATATGCCGAAAACATGACGCAGTTCGCGTGGCCAACAGCTGATGCCAGAATCGAGATCACGTCTACGCGCCCGAATGTGTCATATATTTGGTCGCTGCAGCATTTAACTTTCATTCGACCTAACCTTGCAGCCGTCACCTCGATGCCCGGTATTTAGGGATGTTTCCTTATGCCGCACTCATCTCAACGGGAATAGATCAGTGGCTCATAAACCCTGCTGGAGATTTGGATGGTGGCAGACGGACCGGTCCTCGCAACACGATCCCTGAAGCCTACTGAACTCTTTGCGTGCCAGCGTGACCTGTTGATCTGGTTGCGCGACGGATTTGAAAGGATTGTCAGCGCTTTCCCCGCGCGCCTCGCCATCGTCGGTGAATGAAAATTCACTCAGCATGGCGGCGCGGTACCAGCGGATTAGCGCAAACGAACAACCGGGCGGGACCTGCGACCCGACTGCCCGGCGTGCCATCCCGGCTTTTATGAAACCCCCAGTGGCCGGGATGGCTTTTTTATTGAGTCAGATTCACCGGGAACAACCTACCCGGAATTCGTGATTTTCAGACTGCGGTAGAATTCACCGAAAACTGACTTTTCGCACTCTCTGCAACGCCGGCTAAGGAAGGTTCCCTATATCTGCGAGGTGACCGTCAAAGCATGCTGAATTGCTCCAGCCCCTACCATCCCGGAGATTCTCATGCAGACCAGCCCGCAGCGATTGCAGGCAACCGAAGAAGGCCCGCCACCGGTTTTCCGTTCCTTGCTTACGCCTCCTGCCAACAAATCAAATCATGCCCCCAAACGCCCACATATCCTAGTCTGCGTTGATGACAGTCCCCGCGCCGATGCAGTTGCCAATTATGCGCTCGCAATCGCTCGCAGCCTGGGCTTGGAAGTTACCTTTGCTCGCGTGATCGAACAGCCGTACCACCCGGCCCACCCTGCGATGCCAGCTGACCCTATCGAATGGCAGCTTCATCTGGAACGCCAGCGCGCCTTGCTGGACGCGCTTGATCAAGGGCATCATGGCTGCACGCAAACCTCGGGCGTCCTGCTCGTTGGGGATGCGCCGCAAGAACTCATCGCATGGGGCGAGGCCCATGGTGCAAGCCTGCTGGCGCTGTCGACCGCAGCGGCCGGGGATCCATACGCGATGGGTTCCACGGCTTTGCGGGTGCTGCAACGTGGTGCGACTTCGCTGCTGCTGGTGCCGCCGAAAGGTGGGGCTGTCGAGCCAAAATACCGCCGCATCATGGTTCCAATCGACGGTTCGGCGCGGGCGGAAAGCGTGCTGCCGATCGCACGCCGCATAGCGCGGACACACGGCGCGCAATTGGTGCTGGTGCACGTTCTTCCGAAAACGGGAACCTCAGATGGGTTTACCCAGCGGGCAATCGGCCCTCTGAAAGACCAGATCGAACGCCAGAACTATCGCAATGCCAAATCCCATCTCGATCTCCTTAGCGCGCGCATCGAGGAGGACGGATTAGACGTGCAGGTGCGCCTGCTGGGCCCGGCAGATCCCCGGCAGGCCGCATGCAAATTAGCCAGCGATCTTTCGGTCGATCTGATCGTCATGTCATCGCACGGCGTGACGGCTCTCAATGATGTGCCTTGCGGCAGCGTTGCCGAGTATCTGGCGACCCATTCCTCGATGCCGGTGCTGATGCTCCGGCCAAACCTTGTTACCGATTTTGGTGCCGGCGTGTTCGACAAGAACGGCCAATCCGCCTTCAGTTTCGGTTAGTGAGGGATCCGATCGATCTCGTATCGTCCCTTGAGCGGGCGGGAGAGGAGCTTGCTCTAAGCCACGGCGTATCGCGCCAGCGCGCCAACCTGATTGGCTTTGTCCGCGATGCGGGAGCGGTCGAAAGCTGGCTCAAGAGAGCTCGAATCGCTTGCCAGAGGCCAGAACCGCACGCGGCCAAGGCCGCAGAATGGCTGCTCGATAACGATTATCACGTCAACCGCGCCTTGCGCCAGATCGCCAACGACCTACCGACCGATTTCTATTCCCGTCTGCCTGCCATGGCAGGGAAGGAAGATTTTGGTCCGCGCGTCTTTCTGCTGGCCTATGAATTCCTCAGAGCGACCCATTTGCAGGTGTCGCTATCCAACGCTCAACGTTTCGTGAACGGCTATCAATGCCATCAACCTCTGTCGATCGCCGAGCTTTGGGCATTTCCGACCATGCTGCGGATTGCGTGCATCGAGATTTTGATCGCCGCGCTCAATTCGCTATTCGGCGATCGCTTGAGCCCCAACTTCAGCGTTTCGGAGTTTGCGCAGGATAACCGCGCTCTCGACCCGACCGAACGCGTCGCGCGTTCAATCGCGGATCTTGCTGAAATCGCGGCAATTCCCTGGAACGAGTTTTTCGAGAACACCAGTCTGGTCGAAAGCATTCTGAGACAAGATCCTTGCGACGTCTATTGCGCAATGGATTTCCAGACGCGCGAGTCTTATCGCGCCGCTGTTGAGGAAATTGCCGATTGGGCGCAAACCGATGAAGTCGCGGTGGCGCGCGAGGCAATTGCCAAGGCGAGTGAGCACGGAGCCGAAGATGTCGGCCGCCACGTTGGGTTCTGGCTGATCGACGAAGGCCGCAGAAGCCTGGAATGGCAGTTTGCAGCACAGCCTGGTCCCGTACGCAGAATTGCGCGTTTCCTGCTCGATCATCCCGGCAACGTTTTTGCCGCCCTGATGGCGCTGTCCGGTGTCGCCTGCGCTGCCCTGCCGATTGCCTATCTAAGCCAGATCGAGGCGCGCTGGCCCACTTGGATCGCTGTGCTTGCCATCAGCCAGATACCAGCCTCGATCCTTGCGATAACAATCGTGCATTGGATTATCACGAAATTTTCCCACCCACGGGTGCTACCGAAGCTGGACAGCAAGCAGGGCCTGCCCTCCGATACCCCCGTGGCGATTATCGTGCCGGTGGTGATCGGGTCGATCGAGGAAATCCCTGCGCTCACGGCGCGCCTTGAAATGCATTGGCTGGCAAACAGCGACGTGCAGCTTCAGGTTGCGTTGTTGGCTGACCCCACCGATGCGCCAAACGAACACGAACCCCGCGATCCGCAGATTTCAGACGCTCTCAAGTCTGCAGTTGCAGACTTGAACGCCCGCAATGGCCCAAGCGGCGGGCAGGGCGCGACCGGACCGTTTCATCTGTTGATGCGGCCACGCCTGTTCAATCAACAACAAGGTTGCTGGATGGCGTGGGAGCGCAAGCGGGGAAAGATCGAGCAATTCAATCGCCTGATCCTCAAAGGCGATAGAGCACCGTTTTCCATCCTTTGTGGCGATATGAGGGCGCTTGAACGCACGCGCATGGTCGTGACAGTGGATGGCGATACGATCCTGCCGCCCGGTTCGGTTGCGAAACTTGCGGGAACATTGGCGCATCCTCTCAACCGTCCGCATTTCGACGCCGATGAACGGGTGTCGCGCGGGTATACAATCGTGCAACCGCGCGTGGAGGTCTCTCCGACCAGTGGAGAGCGATCCCTGTTCGCTCGGCTGTTCACCGGAGAAACGGCGATCGACATATACAGCCGTGCGGTTTCGGATGTGTATCAGGACTTGTTCGGCAAAGGCGTGTTCGTCGGCAAGGGGATTTATGATCTGGCAGCATTCCACCGCAGCATAGACGGCCGGGTCCCTGAAAATGCCATTCTCAGTCATGACCTGTTCGAAGGCGTCCTTGGCCGTGCGGCGCTGGCCACCGATATAGTCCTCTATGAAAGCTTTCCCGAAACCTACTCCCAATACGCAAAGCGTTTGCGGCGCTGGGTGAGGGGTGACTGGCAATTGCTCCCGTGGCTGTGGCACCGTGTGCCCGGAGCCAAAGTTGGAAAAATACGCTCTCCGATAGGCTTGCTGGGGCGTTGGCAGATATTCGATAACCTGCGGCGAAGTCTGGTCGCGCCCGGACTGGTTCTGATGGCGCTGGCCGGATGGCTGATCCTTCCCGGAAATTCGTGGTTCTGGACTGCGCTGGTATTGCTCGCGCCTGCCGGACAGTTGTTCATCGATCTTGCAACCGGGCTTTCCCGAGGCAGGCGGATGGGTGCCGCGATCGGATTTGGCCGCCGCCTGTCTGATCAGGCTGGGCGCTGGTTGCTGGCCGTCACATATATGCTGCACGAAGCGTGGCTGGCGCTTGCAGCGATAAGCAAGACCCTTTGGCGGCTCAACGTGAGCAGACAGCGATTGCTGGAATGGACGCCGGCGGCACAGATTGCGGTGCAGGACCGGCGCACGGACAGGCGCAGCCGCATCTGGAGTGAAATGGCACCGGCATCAGGTCTTGCAATTGCGATTGGTGCCTGCATTACACTGATCCGGCCCGAAGCGCTTGCTCCGGCCGCTTTGCTGCTTTTGCCGTGGATACTGGCACCGGAAATTACGCTGTGGATTGAGCGGCCCGCGCGCAGGAAATCCTACAACCCGAATGATCTGGACATTGCGCATCTACGCAGACTTGCGCGCAAGACGTGGCTCTATTTCGAAACCTTTGCAGGGCCCGGCGATAACTGGCTGCCCCCGGACAATTATCAGGGGCCACCGCATGAAGAGATCGGGCACCGAACCTCGCCCACAAATATCGGTATGCTGTTGTTGTCGACCGCCAGTGCCTGGGATCTGGGTTTTATCGGCCGTACCGAGCTGGTCGCGCGGACCCGCACTGTTCTCGAAAGCCTTCAGCGACTGGAGCGGTATCGAGGCCATTTTCTGAATTGGTACGAAACGCACCATCTGGGGCCGTTGGAGCCGCGCTATGTCTCCACTGTCGACAGCGGCAATCTTGCCGCGTCGATGATCGCCTATGCCGAGAGCCTTTTGGACGCAGGGTCCAGCGAAGAGTTCGAGGCGCAGCGCTGGGACGGTTTGCAGGTCGTGGTCGAACTGATCGCAGAAATCGCACAAGTATGGCCCGAAAACGCGCGTTTTCTTCAGATGCTTTCAGGAATTGTCGAGCGCGCGCAATCCGGTGCCGATGATCGTGAAGCGGGGCCGGGTGTGGTTCGCGACCTTTTGCAGGAGCACTGGCCTCCCCTCGAGCAGGAAAGTGCAGTTGTCATGCTGCACTCGACCGCGCAACAAGCAGATGAGGTGCGCGATTTCAACGTCTGGATGGACCGACTGCATCATCAGTTGCAATCCATGGTGCGCGATATTGACACGCCCACGCCATGTACCGAGGCCTTGCGTCAGCTGGCAGGGGAAACGGGGCAGATCGCATGGGAAATGGATTTTTCCTGGCTTTACAATCCGGAACGCAAGCTATTTTCAATCGGGTACAACGTCAGCACTGCCAAGATAGATTTGCATCACTACGATCTGATCGCGTCTGAGGCCCGGATCGCCAGTTTCTTTGCCATAGCAAAGCGGGATGTGCCGATGGCGCACTGGTTTCATCTCGGCCGCCCGATCACACGGGCCAATGGCGGCGTCGCGCTCGTTTCATGGAATGGCTCGATGTTCGAGTATCTGATGCCGCGGTTGCTGTTGCCGGGCGATCCGGAAACCCTGCTGGGCGAAAGCGATCGGTCAGCAGTGGCGATGCAACGCCACAGCGCTCGGCGCGCCGGCACGCCATGGGGTGTTTCGGAGTCAGCCTTTGCTGCAAGGGATCCCGAATTTCGGTTTCGCTATCAGGCATTTGGCGTCCCTGGACTTGGCCTGCGCCGAGGGCTGACGCGCGATCTTGTAATCGCTCCCTATGCGTCGGCCCTGGCACTGGCGATTGATCCTGTCGCCGCACAGGCGAACTTGAAAAGGCTGGAAAAGCTGGGCGCAGCAGGCCGATACGGTTTGTGGGAAGCAATCGATTTCACCCCCGACCGGACTGGGTCTGATCGCCCATTCGCGCCTGTCAATGCGTTCATGGCCCACCATCAGGGGATGATAATGTGTGCGATAACCAATCTCCTGACTGACGATATTCTGGTCCGGCGGTTCACTCGCGACCCACGTATCGAGATGACCAAACTGCTGCTGGCTGAGCGGATACCGCACGAACTGCCTTCGGAAATGAGACGGCTGGAACCTGTCGACCAGATCGACGACCGCGTGTTGCTGCCGCGTATTCGCAATAGCTGGTCGCCGGGCACCTCGGCTTATCTGCAGACGCATATGCTGGGCAATGGGCGGATGTCGACCTGCCTTTCTTCGGGCGGCGGTGGGGGGATCGCTTGGAACGATCAGGCCATCACTCGCTTCAATCCCGATGCCACGCTGGATGCACAAGGCGTGTGGTTTTACATTCGCGATGAGCGAAGCGAGCGTCTGTGGTCTGCCACTCATCAACCGGTCGGGATCGACGCGGACGAGGAACTGGTCACTTTCCATACTCACAAGGCCCAGATCCATCGCCGATACCACGAGGTTCATACCGATGTTCAGGTAATCGTGGGTGCGAACGACGATATTGAGGTTCGCACGCTGACAATCGTCAATCAAAGCGATCGCAGTCGCATCCTGCGGCTGACAACCTATGCAGAGATCGTGCTGGCACCCGCACTGGAGGATGAGCGTCACCCCGCCTTCAGCAAGCTGTTTGTCGGCAGCGAACACCTGCAATATCCCGGCGCAGTGCTGTTTGAACGCCGCGCGCGCAAACCGGATGACAAGCCGCCAGTGATGCTGCAGGCCTTGGTCGGTCCGAACGGCGTCGTAACGGATTTCGCATTCGAGACGGATCGGCGTAGTTTTATCGGGCGAAATCGATCGACCCGCAGTCCGCTTGGCGCATCGCGTCCGCTCTCCAACAGTCAGGGCTGGACGCTCGATCCGATTTGCGCGTTTCAGCTGATGCTGGAACTTGAGCCGGGTGAAACGTTCGATCTGTCGCTGGTCACTATCGTTGCTGCATCGCGAGAGGCGGCTCTTTCAGTGCTTGATCGTTACGCAACAGCCTCTTCGATCCAGTGGCTGATCGAGGACGCGGAAGGCGATGCATCGCGGGCTATCCGGCGGGCGCGGATCGACCCGGCTCGATTGTCCGACATACAATCGCTGGGTTCGCTGCTGGTCTATCCCAATCGCGCCCTGCGCGCTGCACCGGAGGTGATCCGAGCCAATCGGCTGGGGCAGTCGAACCTGTGGGGACTTGCACTGTCCGGCGACCTGCCGATCCTTCTCATCCGGCGTGAACTGGGTGAAAACACCCTGCTGAGTACGGTAATCGGGGCACATCAGCTGTGGCGCAGGGCGGGATTGCAAGTCGATATCGTGATCATGCAATCGCTTGGATCCGCCTATGTCGAGCCACTGCGCGACGAAATGAACGAACTGCTGCAGGAAATAGGCGCGACCGAAATGCTGGGGCGCAAAGGCGGGTTCCACCTCGCGTTTGTCGACCAGATCGGAAGCGAACAGGTCCGCCTGCTCGAAGCGATGGCGTGGGTCATCCTCGACAGCTCGGCAGGGTCGCTTGCAGACCAGCTTGCCGGTCATGGTAATGATCACCTGCCCGCACCGCCGATCATCCCCTTGCTCGACTTTGAACCCGAACCCGAGCATTCCCTGCCTCGACCCGCCAACCTGCTGTTTGATAACGGATATGGAGGGTTCTTGCAGGACGGCCGGGAATACGTGATCCATCTGGAGCCGGAGCAATCAACGCCTGCGCCGTGGATCAACGTGCTCGCAAACGAAAACTTCGGCACTCTGGTGACCGAAGGCGGCGGCGGTTTTTCCTGGTCGCAGAACAGCGGCGAATATCGCCTCACGCCATGGACCAACGATCCGGTGTCCGATCGCCAGACGGAGATCGTCTATTTGCGCGACGAGGAAACCGCGCAGGTCTGGTCCGTAACGCCTGACCCCGCGGGCAGAGATGCAGCCTGCCAAATCAGGCACGGCGCGGGCTATACGCAATGGCTCCAGTCCAGCCGGGGTATTGAACAGACACTGACAGTTTCGGTGGCACGCACTGCGTCCATTAAGATCGCCACCCTTACGCTTTGCAATGTCGGCAGAAGGGCGCGCCGGATTACCGCGACATATTACGCGGAGTGGTTGCTGGGATCGCTCGCCAGCATCGCTCGGCGTCACGTTAATACCCGCTTCAATCACGATGCGCAGGTCATCCTTGCGACGAGCCCATGGTCTCTGGAATTTGCAGGCCGTGCAGCGTTTCTGACAGCCACTCTTCCCGCGCATGGGTTCACCACAGACAGGGAGGAGTTCCTCGGCAAGTGGGGCGATATCGCGCTTCCCGCAGCCATGACTCGCTGGGGTTTGAGCGGTGCGGAAACTGCCGGAGGCGATGCCTGCGCGGCCTATCAGGTGCATGTCGACCTGCCACCGGGCGATACCGTCGAAGTGACGTTCGTATTGGGTGAGGCCGATGGCGAAGAGGCTGCGATCCAGCTCGCGCACGAATGGCGCCGTCCCGAACGCGCTGCTGCCAGCAAGCACGAAATCGAAAGCTATTGGGATGATCTGTTGGGAGCCATCGAAGTCACGACGCCGGACCGGGCGATGGATATCATGGTCAATCGATGGCTGCTCTATCAGAGCATGTCGTCACGCATCAACGCGCGCAGCGGTTTCTATCAGGCGAGCGGCGCGATCGGATTTCGCGATCAGCTGCAGGATGTGCTCGCATTCCTGCACGCAGACCCCGAACGCGCCCGTGCCCACATTCTGGAATGCGCCGCGCACCAATTCGAGGAAGGGGACGTGCTGCACTGGTGGCACCCGCCGCTGGGACGCGGAGTGCGCACGCGGTGTTCCGATGATCTTTTGTGGTTGCCTTACGCCGCAGCGCACTATGTCCATGCCACTGGCGACATTTCGATCCTGAATGAGGAGGTCGCATTTCTCCAGGCACCGCCGCTCACCCCCGAAGAGCATGATCGATATGCGCTGTTTGACGCAAGATCGAGCCCGCGAAAGCTGATCGAGCATTGCGAGCGCGCGCTCGAATGCGTCACGTTGGGTCGTCATGGGCTGCCGCTGATCGGGGCGGGTGACTGGAATGACGGGATGGACCGCGTGGGCGACAAGGGGCGCGGCGAAAGCGTTTGGCTGGGCTGGTTTGCTGCTGTCTGCGCGGCATCGCTCACCCATTGCGAACGCAAGCTGGGCCGGATGATGGAAGCGCGGGACTGGGCGGATCGCGCGGCAACATGGCGGCGTAATACCGAGGCGCAAGGGTGGGATGGCGAGTGGTATAGGCGCGCCTTCGACGATGAGGGAGCCGCGCTTGGATCGGAGGCCAATTCCGAGTGCAAGATCGATTCAATCTCGCAATCGTGGTCGGTTTTTGCAGGTCCCCTGTCGGCGCGAAATCGCAACGCACTGCAATCCGCTATGCATGAGCTGGCGGATGAGGATGCCGGCATAATGCGCCTGCTGTGGCCGCCTTTCGACAAGGCGCATCATGATCCCGGCTACATCATGGCCTATCCCCCCGGCGTGCGCGAAAACGGCGGTCAATATTCGCACGCCGCCGCATGGCTTGGCCTGTCGCTGGCTCGCACGGGTGGAGGCGATCAGGCAAAACGCATTTTCGATATGCTCAACCCGATTTGCCACGCCCTGGATCACGGGCAGGCGGATCTCTATCGCACGGAGCCCTATGCTCTCGTCGCCGATATCTGCTCTTCCGGGCCGCTTCGCGGGCGGGGCGGGTGGAGTTGGTACACTGGCGCGGCTGCGTGGACATGGCGACTGGCGGTAGAGGGGATACTGGGCCTAACCCTCGTCGACGGGAAGCTTCAGATTGCCCCGACCCTGCCCGATGACTGGGACGGTTTTGAGGCGCGACTGAAACGCGGCGGCGGCACGATAGAGTTGCGCGTGATCAGATCAGGCAAAACGCCGCAGCGCCAAAAAGCGCGTCTCGAAGTGGATGGCGTGACGTCAGATCGCGATGTGATCGAGTTTCCGCCGTCGGGAAAAACGCGCCACGTCATTGCGTGGGTGGGCGAGGCGGCGGCTGCCCATGCACGAAAGCCTGCAGAAACCGCGGGAGACACGATCCGATGACTGGGCATGAAACGATCCGATGGTTCGAAGAGCTGACACGCGGCGATGTTGGACTGGTCGGCGGCAAGAACGCCTCTTTGGGAGAGATGATCGATGCACTTGCGGGTAAGGGTGTGGCGGTGCCGCCAGGCTTTGCCACTACCGCTTCTGCCTATCGCGAATATCTGACCCATAATGGTCTTGACCAACCGATCGCTGACCGTCTGAACCAGTTGGCGAATGGGGACGAGACACTTTCCCGCACCGGAGAGGCCATTCGCGCCCTGATCCTGTCGGGGGACTGGCCGCAAGAAACTGTGACGGAAATTGTCGCCGCCTATCGGGAATTGAAGACGCGAAACGCCAGCGATGAGATGAGCGTCGCGGTTCGGTCCAGCGCAACTGCCGAAGACCTGCCCGATGCCAGCTTTGCCGGGCAACAGGAGACATTCCTCAATGTATCGGGAGAGGATGCGCTGCTGAACGCATGCAAGCGCTGCTTCGCCTCGCTCTTTACCAACCGCGCGATTGCGTATCGCGCGGCCAAAGGCTTCGATCATCAGGCCGTGGCGCTCTCAGTTGGTGTTCAGACCATGATCCGGTCCGATCTCGCCGGATCGGGCGTGATGTTCTCGATCGATACGGAGACCGGTTTTGACAAGGTTGTCTTGATCAATGCCGGGTGGGGTCTGGGCGAAAATATCGTGCAGGGCTCCATCGAGCCGGATGAATATCAGGTGTTCAAGCCGCTGCTGGACGATAGCTCGCTCATACCGATCATCGAAAAACGTGTGGGGGCAAAGCAGTACAAGCTTGTCTATTCCGACGACAAAAAGCGCACCCGCAATATCGCAACCACGCAAGCAGAACGATCGGGCCATGTTTTGGACGATGACGAAATTCTGAAACTTGCCCGATGGGCGCAGGTGATCGAGCGGCATTACGGCTGCCCGATGGATATGGAGTGGGCAAAAGACGGCCCGAAAGGCGCACTGTTTATAGTGCAGGCCCGACCCGAGACGATCCAAAGCCAGCGCGATGCAACCACGCTGCGATCCTACACGCTGGCGAAAAAGGGGCGTCGGCTGCTGGAAGGCGCCGCAATCGGATCACGCATCGCCGCTGGGCGCGTCTGCATTATCGAGAGCGCGAGCGAAATTGACCGTTTCCTGCCAGGATCCGTACTGGTCACCGGCAACACCGATCCCGATTGGCTACCCGTGATGAAGCGCGCCGCAGCCATCGTAACCGACCACGGTGGACGAACGTCTCACGCCGCCATCGTCAGCCGTGAAATGGGTCTTCCTGCCATCGTCGGCTGCGGAGATGCGACGCGAAAACTGCAAGACATCGAGTCTGTCACGGTCAGTTGCGCGGAAGGAGATCGCGGCTTCGTTTATGAGGGACTTGCCCAAATAACCCAAGCGCATGTCGATCTGACCAATGTGCCGCCAACCGACACGCAGATCATGCTGAACCTTGCCGATCCTGCCGCTGCCTATCGCTGGTGGATGTTGCCCGCCGATGGGGTGGGCCTGACGCGGATCGAATTTGTCATCTCCCACCTTATCAAAGTGCATCCGCTGGCGTTGATCTATCCCGACCGGGTCAGGCTTCGCAGCGCTCGGCAGACGATTGAACGGCTGACGCAAGGGTACAGAAGCAATGCCGACTATTTCCAAGAGACGCTTGCGCGCGGGCTCGCCCGGATTGCCGCTGTACTGCACCCAAGACCAGTCATCGTCCGCTTCAGTGATTTCAAGAGCAACGAATATGCCGATCTGATCGGCGGCCAGTTTTTCGAGCCGGCCGAGGAAAATCCGATGTTGGGGTTCCGCGGGGCCTCACGCTATATCTCACCAATGTTCCGCGAGGCGTTTGCGCTGGAATGCCGGGCGATCCGACACCTGCGCGAGGAGTTTGGTTTCGAAAATGTTGCCGTGATGGTACCATTTTGCCGCACACTTAAGGAAGCGGACGGGGTGCTGGCGGAAATGGCACACAATGGCCTTGAGCGGGGTCAGAATGGCCTGAAGGTGCTGGTGATGTGCGAACTTCCCAGCAATGTCGTGCTCGCCGGTGAGTTTGCAAAACGGTTCGACGGGTTTTCCATCGGAACGAACGATCTCACGCAACTTGTGTTGGGGATTGATCGCGATTCCGAAGTGCTCGCAGACCAATTCGACGCCCGCGATCCAGCGGTCAAATGGATGATCGCCCATGTCATCGAAGAAGCGCACGCGCACGGCGTTCCAGTCGGGTTATGTGGACAGGCGCCAAGCGATCATCCTGATTTCGCCCAGTTTCTGGTCGAATGCGGTATCGATTCAATCTCGGTCACGCCGGACAGCTTTGTCGCTGTAAAACAACATGTGGCGAAGGCCGAAGCCCGAATTGCAGCGCGCGGCTGAACGCGCTGTTCGCTGATGTGCAATGTGAAATCGCCCCAGCCGCCTAGCAAGTCGAAATGCGATACGCCTCGCGCAACAGTCTGCTGACTTCGTCGTCGCTCGTCTGGTCGAACACAACATAATGAGCGCCAACGGCTACAAAATCCTTGGGCGTATGCAGGCAGACAATCTGCTCGCACAAATGCTCTAGATCATTGAGAGCGTCCGCAGCAGCCACCGGAACCGCCAGGACAACGGTGCAGGTACAGCGGCGCTGCTGACGCCGGGAACCGATTTGGCCCGAGCAGACGATATCGAGCGGCCATATTCGGAGGCCATCGCGCAGCACATGGCTCAGCACATACGAACATCTGCGTAATTACCGCAAACTCGCGGCGTTCCATGATTTGGGTTTAGGCATTCAGAATCGAGGAATTCCACCATGCCAGACCTTATGAAGGCTGCGATTTTCATCGAACCGGGCAGGATCATCCTTGGCGAAAAGCCGATACCTGATGTCGGCCCGCTTGATGCCCTGCTCCGCATAACCACGACGACCATCTGCGGAACGGATGTGCATATCCTCAAAGGAGAATATCCCGTTGAGAGTGGCCTTACCATAGGCCACGAACCGGTCGGCATGATCGAAAAACTCGGCTCGGCAGTTGTGGGTTACAACGAAGGTCAGCGCGTGATTGCCGGAGCGATTACGCCGTCGGGAACCTCTTACGCCTCAATGTGCGGGTGCCACTCGCAATGCGGCGGGCAGGGCAAACACGGGTTCAAGGCGGTCGGCGGCTGGCGGTTCGGCAATACGATTGACGGCGCACAGGCTGAATATCTGCTGGTACCCGATGCGATGGCCAATCTTGCCCCAATACCCGATGGTTTGACAGACGAGCAGGTGTTGATGTGCCCAGACATCATGTCGACCGGGTTCAGCGGCGCGGAATCCGGCAAGGTCAGGATCGGTGATACGGTTGCCGTGTTCGCGCAGGGTCCGATTGGACTGTGCGCAACAGCGGGTGCACACATGATGGGCGCGACGACGATCATCGGGGTGGAAACCGTGCCGGAAAGGCAGGCGATGGCCCGCCAGATGGGCGCCACCCACGTCGTCGATTTCAATAAGGTCGATCCGGTCGACGAGATCATGAAAATTACCGACGATCGCGGTGTTGATGTCGCAATCGAGGCGTTGGGCCAGCAGCAGACTTTCGAAAGCGCATTGCGCGTCTTGAGGCCGGGCGGCACACTTTCGTCGCTGGGTGTGTATTCCGCGGATCTGACGCTTCCGCTGGATGCGATTGCCTCGGGACTGGGCGATCATACCATCCGCACTACCCTTTGCCCCGGTGGTAAGGAGCGGATGCGCCGTCTTATGAATGTCATCGCATCGGGCCGGGTCGATGCGGCAAAGCTGGTCACGCACCACTTTCCGCTCGATTCCATCGAAGACGCCTATCAGCTCTTTTCCCACCAGCGAGACGGAGTGTTGAAAGTGGCGATCAGGCCATAGGTCAAATTGCAAGGTGGCGGAACCGGAGGTGGCAGGTGGGCTGATGCAACGAATTGTTTCATATCCACCTTTCGGAATTACAGGGCCCAATCCTACGATGTTGCAGAGACATGGAAAACTTTCACATTGAGGAAAGTCTTGGCCTCAAAGTTGTACTTCAAGATTAGAATATCCCGTTCGTTCGGGACAATTTCCTTGCACTTGAGGAGTTACAAATATTAATTTCCCGCTCGGGAGAAGTAATGCTCAAACTACCCGTGGTGTTTGCTACCGACGGAGGCATTGCGATCCTTCGCCCCGGCGAGCCATCTATCATTTGGCGACAATCGTCACATAATCGCCCGCTCTGATTCTCAGGATAGCGTCACGGTATGACATGATGTCTTTCCGGGGATCGTCACGAATCGCAACAAAGCTGGCGTCGCAACCCGAAGATAGGCAAGGTGCGCGAGAGCCATTGCGCCAACCTTCCGGTAGCCCTGCAGTCGCAATCCTCAGCAGGTTCTCGCCTGAAAACGCCCCGATTTTCTGCCAATAGCCCAGTTCGTCCAGCGCCGTAAGACCGCCGAGATCGGCGCCCGCCAACAGGTGAATACCAGCGGAATGAAATTGTCGCAGTTGAACAGCATGCGAGGCTTCCAGCGCTGAGACTTGGGCCGCGTCCCTTTGCGCAGATGGCGGTGCCCATTTCTCCATAGCGAGTTCACGCGCGAATGTCGGCACCACAGCCACACTCGCCGCTGCCATTCGAGCGACAAGTCCTTCGGATAAATCAGTCACTTCATTGTAACCGGGTGCATGGGCCAGAAGATCGATTCCGGCTCGCAGGGCGACCTCGACGTCATCGCTATCATGCACATGCGCTGCGACCTTGATCCCGGCTGCATGCGCCAATTGCGTGGCTTTAATCGCCAATTCAGGAGAAAGACCGTTATCGCCCCACAAGATGATCTTCAGATGATCAGGTTGAGACGCCAGAACCTGTGGCCAGATCGCAAGCAAATCCTTCGCATTTGACGGAGCGAAGTAGCTGATGCCTTCGCGCGTTCGTGACGCTCGCACTTCGGCCTGCTTCTCTGGCGAGAGTGACCACCAGCTGACGCCTAAAAACTGCGCTTCGACATAGGTGATCGGGTGGCCGCCCGGCGACGTGAGCGAAAGCCCGGCGAAGCGCACCTCCAGCGGCGAGTCTTGCAGAGCCGCGCGGGCTGCGGGCATTTCGCTTATCGGCCCGCCCATTTGTAGGACCGTGAAGATGCCGTCCTCGAGAAAGGTGTTGTGGCTTTCGGCTACCAGTTGTGCAGTGTCAAAATCGTGCACATGAGCATCGACCAGTGGGGGCACGATGTAGGCTCCCTCCAGATCGATCACTTCTGCATCGTCGCTCGCGTCGACGAAGATCCCCGCGCGAACATACCGGTCCCCGCGCTCGAAACCCGTCCCGTTCCACCACAGCCCATCTGAGTATCGGACGGTCGGTTTCGCCCGATCAGGCATCACGGTGGCGCAGCCGGACAGCGCCAGCAAAACACTGCCAAGCGCGAGGATGAGTTTACGCGCAATCATTGGCCGTCTCGCTCGATCAAGAGTTCCTGCCCCTGCTTTTCGCGGTGGGTTATGCGATCAACGCATTCGAACGTGTCGAGCGGATTGCAAGCCAGCGCGATAAAGTTCGCCTCATATCCGGGCCTAAGCCTCCCAATTGCGCGTTCTGGAAAGATCGCGTCGGGCCCAGTGCGCATCCATGCCAAGAGCCACTCGGAATCGTCCATAACCTGCAAGCGCCGGAGATATTCGACCTCCATGCGCGGGGACAGGACACCATCGGTGCCGATATGCACTGCAACGCCAGCACGGATCAATTGGCGCAGATTCTGACCCTGCAGTTGTTGTAGGGGGTTGGGATTCCATTCGGGTTCTTCCCAGCCTTCGCTGGCAGCAATGCCCGCGGTGGTTACCAGGCTGATCCCGGCCTCGGCCATTCGCACAGCGAGCTCTGGCGTGATGACGTTCTGCGAGCGCGGCATGTTCTGCCAGGTCCAGCCAGGCAGATGCGTCACTTCATCCACTTTTGCATCTATGGCGGCGGCCAGATCGACCGCGCTGACAACATGAGCGGTTACGTGAATGCCGGCAGCGTGGGCGAGTTGCACTGTCCGCGCCGCGACTTCGGGGGGCGTTCCTGTGAGATCGCTGGTCCCGCCCCGATTGACGAACAACACCTTGATAAAATCGGGCTGTCCACCGAGCACCTCTGGCCAGCGCGCATCAAGCTGGTCGGTATCGGATATCAGGAAATAGGCTCTGCCATCCATGTCTCCGGGTGCGGTGCGATAAAGGCTCGCCAAGCGGGCATAGAGCGGGACCGGATGGCTACCGGCGGTGGTGAGTGATCCGTGCGACCACGTCGCGTCGATCGCATCGGGTCGGTTGAACAACCCAAGATGCTGCCGAACCACTGGCCCGAAGGACGAAGGGTTCTTGTAGTAGAACACGCCCGCTTCAAGCAGGTCGATCATCATGGGCAAGGCCCACGGACCCTCCAGCTGATGCTCGTGTGCTTCGGCAAGCGGCGGGATAATGTGCGCGCCGTTCAGATCGACAATGCGCACCGAACCGGCAGGGCGCTCCTTAACGAAAACACCATCGACCGCGTATCGAGTGCCCCTTGCGAATATCTGAGCCCCGTCACGCTCGCTCCACCAAAGGCCATTGCGGTACTCGGTCGCCACCGCAGCGGTATTGGTGCGCGGCTGGCGTGCAGCGCGCGTTCGATCCGGCGGCGAAGGAGCCAGTGCTCCGGTCGGCTCGATCGCCCGAGGTTCGCTCGCGACGCCTGCGGGTGAGCAGGTGCCGGGCTTCTCGTCGATAATGGGATACAGGCTGTCGAGATTGTCGCTGTCATAGTCGCGGAACTGGAAATTGCCGTCTTCCAGATCGAGCCGATAGACGCCATCGCGCGGATTGCCGATATAGCCTTTGGTATCCCATTCAGGTTCATCGACAAGGCTGCGGGGTTGAGCCCAGACCTGCACCGCATCTCCGCCGACAAGAGCAAGATTGACACGGTGCTCGGTAATCTCGCGCCAAGGTGCCTTCATAACTCTGCGTGCGAGGCAATCGGGTGTCTCGAAAGCACCCTCCCCAAACAAATGGCCATACGAGCCGGTGTCGATATAGAGGCCACTTTCGCGGTTCTGCGTGGCCGCTCGGATGATCGGCTTTCGGCCTCCGCCCATTATCATGTTGGCAATCGAAGCGGGCTGATCGTCATTTCGGATCAGGCGCACCACATTGCGATCATAGTCAAACTCGACCACGTCGAAGAACGGCCGTAACGCATCCAGACCCATGATGATGTCATAACGCCCAACGATCCGCTCCATCTCGGCCACGGCTTCGCGCTGGTCTTCAGCGACCTCGCCGCCGATTGTCGCTGGAACATTGGTGAGCTTCATACCGCCAATTTCCAGCTCCCCAATCACAGCCTGATACCGCGTTAGCCGAACGTTGAAGGCTGGATACGCGAAGTTCTGCGGAACGCTGCGATCCATCTCGACATATTTGGCAAAGCGGCGGTCTACGCCGACGCTGGGTGCCCCTGTATCAAAGGCGATCTCGATGTCCTCGCCGCCGATCTTTGCGGGCATTCGCAATCCATCAAACGGCACCTCGACAACGTTCTGTCCCGCAAAGTTCACGCCCGCGTCGGGCCATTTTGCGTAACGCTTCGCAAACGGTATGATGCCGCTTTCTGGGTGCAATTCGCGGGTGACGTCGATCGCATCCTGCCAGCGATATTGCGCAACCATCTGGTCCGCCGCAATATCAACGAGGCGGTTTCGCAGATCTCCTGCAGCCATTGACCGGGCTGCTTCAATCACGCGGTCTGGACCATCGTTGACGCGATCAAGGACGGCGATGAAAGCCGCCGCCATTGGGTTTTTGGCTGCCATCCCGACAAGCTCTTCGCGATCAATCCTGACATAGGCATCGAGTGCCCCTTTCGCCTTGGCTTCGGACAAGGGTTCGGTGCGAGAGGCCGATATTTCCGGGTTAGGCGCGGATGCAATCGTGTCGACCTGTGCGCCGGTGGTGCATCCCGTGGTCAGAGCTGCCACGAGCCCTGCCAGCGCCAGGGTTTGGCGTCTGATTTGTGTTCGCTTTATCATGCTGCAGATAATAGTCAGCGAGTGGGCGACCCCCGGCATTTTCTGGTGAATGGCCGCAATCGCGGTGCCAATGATCAGCCTGAGCGGTTAAACGGCGCGCGCTCTCAGCAATCGCGCCCCAGCCTTACTGGCAGTTGGCGACGATCCGTCAGCCAGATGCACTGTCAGACGGCCTCCACCGGCAGGCTCGATTCGTTCGATCTTCGAAAAGTTGATGATGGTCGATCGGTGAATTCGCAGGAAATTCTCGGTAAGCTCGGCTTCGAATTCCTTAAGTGTACGGCGCACCGGAAAGACGCGGGTTCCGATGTTCACCGATGCTTCGTCGTTTTCCGCTGTGATTGAGATAATTTGCGCCGGATCGATCCGAACCATTTCATCGCCATCTCGCAAGAGCAGCGGCGCCGCCTCCTTAGCCCAGCCAGCGCCGCGATTTATAGCGCTCTGTTCGCGAGCCAACTGTGCATCGATCATCGCCATCAAGGCCGCAACCGCGATCAAGCCCTGAAAGATTTGCCAGCGGAACGCCGGGCCTGCAAAGCTGGGAATCGCTCCACCACCACTGAATCCTGCGTTGACCCAACCATAGGTTGAGGCAACGGCAACATACCACGCAAAAGCGAAAGCTATGCCCTGCGCAAATAGCATGCCCAGCAGCATAGGTTTTGACGCTGACGCTCCAAAGGTCTTCTTGATCGGACCAGAAAATGCGAGGCCCAAGACAAAGAGCGTCACCACGCTGATCAACGCATCAAGCGCACTTTGAGCATTGACTGAGCCCATATCCAGCCAAAACACCATCACGTATGCCGGCATCATTGCGACACACAACCCGGCCCAGCAAATCAAACTGCGCTGCACGTCTTTGAGTGTGGCTCGTGGGCTAATCATGTAGAACCAATCTTTATATTCGCGACATTCGCGGGCGCAATAAATTTGGATAGCAGCGACGAAAAACCATTTGTTCGTTGGGCATTGCGACCCGCTACCTGATCACACGCGTTCCTCAAGCGGGTGAATTTGCTCTGACAGCGCCCTTGCACACGCCTCATCGCAGCTGTTTCAATCCTGCCGGTCCGATGTCAGCTTTCGGGAACTCAGCATTGATGCGTATTGGCCAAATTTGAAGCGCAAAGCATTCGTGCTGACGAGCGTGCTTCTTCACCGCCCAACGCAAAAGTTTGCCCACCTGCGGATCAGATCACACCGCTCGTCCAGATACTTGGTATGCCGATAGGCTGCCTTCACCCTCGTGGCGACCGTGTGCGCTAGCGCCACTTCGCCACCTCGCCGGACTACCTGCTTGTCTCGGCGCCCCAATTCCGAAATGCAGACCTAAAGCCGTGCACCGTGAAGGGCTCCTTCGCGTAAAAACTTCGATCTTATTCCGCTTATGCTGTTTGATCGGATCGGACTTAAGTTTGATATCGCGTCGTGGCCATCCACGTTGGCCCGGAGTTGCCAATTGCTTTTAGGAGGCCTGCTTATTTGAAGAAACAAGCCGTCTCCATGTCTGTAGCTGCCAGATTCATTGAGCTGCCCAATCCGGCCCTGAGTGAGCTTTCGAATAGCCATCCTTTCCTCTTTGCCCTCACAATGGTGCACTCAGAGTGTGGAGGACATTCTGGAATTTCTTGGGAAAAGGAAAATGGCGGAGACGGAGGGATTCGAACCCTCGGTACCCAGTTCGGGTACGGTTCCTTAGCAGGGAACTGGTTTCAGCCACTCACCCACGTCTCCGCAACACAACAACGGTCGCGAGCCGCGCGCTATAGTCGGGGAGCGCGGTAGCGGCAAGCGCGATAGCCAATTTTTTGCGCGAGGCGAAATGTCGGGCATTTCTATTGGACTGACCACAAGCAATGCGTGGCTTTTCTGAAAAACCTCATGGCCAGTTCGAACAGCGTTCAGATGGGGCTGGGTAACCCTAACGGCTCATCGCGTTTTCAATTCGCTTCGCCGCCGAACTCTTGTCGGGCGCCGGTGAGGCGACTCTGCTCGCGCAGCGCGAGTTCCGTTTGCATTGAAAGGCCGCAAAATGACCAACACCGCCCGGACCGCCCGGCTCGCCGATCCTAACGGGGCCGCCATATTTCGCGCCGCCAACAGCGCCTTGCACCTGATTACCACTGCGCTCCTCGCCCTCGCGGTTCTGTTGCTTGGCGCATCGCCGGCGCTTTCGCAAAGTGTTGAGACTTTCGACCCGGATGAGGCCTTTTCTCAGGAGTCCGGGGCAGGCGGTGCGATTGATGCGGATCTGGCCGATCCCCGACTTGGCAAGCCGCAACGCGCCGAGCCTCAGCCGCTGCCTCCACTCGCGCCGATTGATCGTGATGCGGGGGCCGATCTGGCAAATGGTGCCGATACTGGCTTCAACGAAGATTTCTCGGTTTATTCCGCTCCGCCCGTCGAAGGTGGCGATGCATCGGTCGGCTGGAGCGACCCTGCGAACGGAGCCAGCGTCGATGCAGCGCCCGGCGATGCGGGCCCTTCATTCGCCAATGTCGATAGCGACACCTATGGCGAGGACGACCTGATCGGCGCAGCCGAGGGCGTATTTGGAAAGGGTGCCGAAGGGCTCGCGCGGATGATCGAGGATCTGCTGAAAAAGGAAGGCAAGCCCAACGGCTATATCGTCGGGCGCGAGGCTGGCGGAGCATTCATCGTCGGCGCGCGCTATGGCTCTGGCACTTTGCATCACAAGGTTGAGGGGAAGCGCAAGGTTTACTGGACCGGCCCTTCGGTCGGGTTCGATGCGGGGGCAAACGCTGCCAACACCTTTGTGCTCGTCTATAATCTATACGACAGCGAAGACCTGTTCAAACGCTATCCGGCAGGTGAGGGTCAGGCCTATTTTATCGGTGGTCTGAATGCGAGCTACATGCGCCGCGGCGATGTGGTGCTGATCCCCATCCGGCTGGGCGCGGGCGTGCGGCTGGGGATCAATGCGGGCTATATGAAGTTTTCCAAAGAGCAGCGCTGGTTGCCGTTCTGATCCGGGTTACGCACAGTCTGCGCATTTGACGGTTGCAGCGCGGGCGCGGGCGCGGCATTCGCTGATCCCATGCTGAACCGACTCGAACCTCAATCGCCCGATGCCCTGCTTGCTTTGATCAAGCTTCACGCTGCCGATGAACGCGCGGACAAGATCGACCTTGGTGTCGGAGTGTATCGCACCGGGGAGGGCGCAACACCGGTTTTCGCCGCGATAAAGCACGCGGAGCGGGCGCTGGTCGATACGCAGGATTCCAAAAGCTATCTCGGCCCGGAAGGGGATATGGGCTTTGTCAACGCGCTGATGCCGTATGTTTTCGGGCAAGATGCGACGATGGGCGGGCGCATTTCCGGGATGCAGACCCCCGGCGGCACGGGCGCGGTTCGGCTGGCGCTGGCGCTGGCGCAGAAAGCCGGGCTGCGACGGCTGCACATGGGCGTGCCGAGCTGGCCCAACCACGCGCAGATCATTGCTGACCTTGGGCTGGAGCTGATGCCGTTTGACCATGCCAATCCCGATGGCACCGCTAATCTGGATGCGGTCCTTGCCGCCATTCGCGGGGCGGCGCCGGGCGAGGCGGTGCTGTTGCACGGCTGCTGTCACAACCCGACTGGCATTGATTACAGCACGGATGACTGGGCCGCCATCGGTGATGCGATTGCGCAAACCGGAATATTCCCGATCATAGACACTGCTTATCAGGGCCTTGGCCACGGGCTGGAGGAAGACGCCGCCGGTATGCGCAGCGTGCTGGACAAGGTGCCGGAGGCGTTCGTCGCGTATAGCTGCGACAAGAATTTCGGAATGTACCGCGATCGTGTTGGCGCATTCTACATCCTTGCCGAGAACGCCGGTGCCCTCGACACGCCATTCTCCAACGCCAATGCACTGGCCCGCGCCAGTTGGTCGATGCCGCCCGATCACGGCGCGGCAGCTGTTCGTCTGATCCTGCGTGATAGCGACATGACGAAGGTCTGGACAGATGAACTGGACCAGATGCGCGCCCGTATGCGGCAGGTACGTGATCGCTTGGCCGCGGCAGGCACCGTCGGCAGCGTGGATCTGACGCCGCTGGGAACGCAGAACGGTCTTTTCTCCATGCTCCCGATCAGCAAGGAGCAGGTGGCCACCATGCGCGAGGACCACGCAATTTACATGGCTGGATCAGGTCGCATCAATATCGCCGGGCTGACGATGGACAATATCGACAAGTTCATCGACGCGCTGGCGCAGGTCACCGGCTAAGCGTTGTCGAGGCCGGGGATGGATCGCCAGCCCAACCTGGAAGGCGAGATCATTGGACTGCGCCCCTTGCGCGAGGATGATTGGGACGCGCTGTACGCCATCGCTCGCGATCCGGCAGTCTGGGAACAGCACCCGATGCATGACCGCTGGCGTGAGGATGTTTTTCGCGCCTTTTTCGATGATGCGCTGGCAAAAGGCGGCGCGCTGGCGGTGATCGAACGCGCGTCTGGTGCGGTAATTGGTTCGAGCCGGTTTCGGGCCCACGACCCGGACGATGGTGGGTCTGTCGAAATCGGCTGGACGTTTCTCGCTCCGCGTTGCTGGGGCAAGGGCGTCAATCGCGAAATGAAGCGGTTGATGCTCGCCCACGCTTTTCAAAGCGTTGCGCGCGTCGATTTCCGCGTCGGAGACACCAATTACCGTTCGCGCATCGCGCTTGAAAACATTGGCGCACAACGCACCAACCGCACCGAGCTGGACCGGTATCAGGGCAAGCGGGTGTTGCACCTTGTTTATGCGATCACGGTGGAAGAGTTTGCGACCGGCCCGCTGATGGGTGGCCGATAAACGGGTGGGGGCAAAGTTGACACAATTGACACTGTACGCGCCGCATACTGATCAAGCAAAAATCTGATATTAATGGACAATTTGGCAATCGAGCGAAGTTGACACTTTGCCGGGTTGCGCTGCGAACAAGGCGGAGGCGCAGGCACGCGGATAGCTGGCGACGATGGGAAAGAGCGAGGGGGCACCATAATCGAGCAGATCGGTGTAGGAAACAGCGGGCTGCCGCCTGCAGGGGGCGGGCGCCATCAGCGTGTGACCATCTTAGCCAGATCTGCTCCATCCTGGTTGCCATGGGCATGCCGCGCAATCGCGCGCTGAGCCGCAGTTTCCCAATTGCGCAGCCTGTCGTTTGGCCGCAAAAGGGCGACGATGAATCGGAAAGGCCAGACCGATCCATCACTTTCAATACGATTTGATCCCGGCCGGTATAGCGGTCCGTTCCCGTTCATATTTCCCATTTTAGGGCCAGATTATGAAGACAGAAACGATATCGAATTACCGGGTCAAATCCAAAGACGTGCAGACACATGACGTGCTTCATCTGGCCGAACCGAACGCGCTGCAATCTGCCGGACCCGCCTTTCACGCGCTCGCCGACACGATGCCGCAACTGGTATGGTCAACCCTGCCCGATGGTTCGCACGATTTCTACAATGCGCGCTGGTACGAATTTACCGGCGCACCCGTCGGTTCGACCGATGGCGAAGGCTGGGCAGGTATGTTCCACGAGGACGATCAGCCTGCCGCGTGGGAGCAGTGGCGCAACAGTCTGGCCACTGGCGAGCCGTATCAGGTGGAATACAGGCTGCGCCACAATTCGGGCGAGTATCGCTGGATGATCGGGCGCGCGCTTCCCATTCTTGACGAGGATGGGAAAATCCTGCGCTGGATCGGCACCTGCACCGATGTAGAGGAGCAGAAGCAGAGCGTCCTGCAAAATGAAATCCTCAGCCAGGAACTGAGCCATCGGATCAAGAACATTTTCGCGATCGTGACCGGGTTGATCAGTCTCACCGCGCGCGCGAATGATGCGTTTGCCGGGCCTGCACGCGATTTGCTTGGCCGGATATCGGCGCTGGGCAGGGCGCATGAGTTCGTGCGACCGCACAGTGAAAAGTCGCAGCCGGAAATAAAGGATGTGACCCTGACAACACTGCTCGCGACGATACTGGAATCCTATCCGGCCTATACGGACGGCAGGATCAGGATCGCGGGCCCGTCGATCACGATAAAGAGCGGGGCGGCGACACCGGTCGCCATGGTTTTCCATGAGCTTGCCACAAACGCAATGAAGTATGGGGCGTTAATTGACGATGCCGGAAGCATCGACCTTGAAATTACGGAAGACGGAGAAAGCGTTGGGTTCCGATGGACCGAGCATGGCGCGCCGCGCATAAATCCCGAGGAGATAGAGTCCGGGTTTGGCACACGGTTGATCGATCTTTCGATCAAGCAGCAGCTTGGCGGGTCTTATGAAAGAACCTGGAATTCAGACGGAATGGAACTGATGATGCAGGTGCAGCGAAAGCGGATTTCGGGAGTTTAATCCTCGAAAAGCCGCAGCCGAGCGGGAGGCACTGGGTCTTCTCCCTTTCGCAGTCCGATCACATAATCGAGGACTTCCTTCAGACTGGTGACATCCACCGGTTTTTCGAGCGCTCCGATTGCGCCGCTCGCTCCTTCGCCAATCTGTGCCGGGTTCGCAGTCACGAAAACGATCTCGATACCGAACTGGGTGGAGAGATTGCGAGCGATCAGCGGGCCTGTGGCGCCATCAGCGAGATTGACGTCGACCAAAGCGATATCGACGTTACCTGAGGCCTTTTCCATGGCCGAATCCATGTCATCAGCGATGCCCGCAGACTGATGCCCGAGGTCACGGATGACCTCCTCCATCTCCGCGGCGATGAAAATCTCGTCTTCGACTATAAGAATGGTGCTGGGCATGATCTCTTACGCGGGCTTGAGTTCGGCTTCCTCTCCACAATGAGACACGGGCAAGACAGTTCCTGCAACGCCCCTATTTCAGCCTGCGGCCAACCCCTGCATCCGCTTCAGGTAGCGGGCCAGCACGTCAATTTCCAGATTGACCTCATCGCCCTCAGTCAGATCGCCCAGCGTCGTGACCGCGCCAGTGTGCGGAATGATATTTAGCGCAAAGTCGCAATTTCCATCGATCTGGTCGCGCACGTCGTTGACGGTCAGGGACACGCCGTCGATTGTGATCGAGCCTTTTTCCGCGATGAAGGGGGCCATGTCCCGGATTGCGCGCACCGCGACGAACCAGCTGTCGCCGCGCCGCTCCGCTTTCATCACCTGCCCCACGCTGTCCACGTGGCCGGTGACGATGTGCCCGCCCAGCTCATCGCCCATGCGCAGCGAAGGTTCAATATTCAGCCTTGCGCCTTCGTCCCACATGCCCCGGCGCGTGCGCGAGACGCTTTCGGCGGAAACATCGACATCGAACCACGCATCTCCGGCAGTGCCGCCGCGATCCACCACTGTCAGGCATACGCCGGAACAGGCGATCGAGGCACCGATATCGATGCGTGCCGGGTCCAGCGGAGCGGCAATGCGCGCGCGCAGATCGCCGCGCTGCTGCGCCTGTGTAATGGTGCCGATGGCGGTGACGATGCCGGTGAACATGGTTCCTGTATCCTTGATCGGTGAAATCAGTCGCGGGTGCGCCAATAGGCGGTGAAGGTGTCACTGCCAAGCTGGCGGTGATCGACTTCGCGCCAACGGCCATGCGCCGCGCAAAGATCACCAAGGCCGAGCGCGCCGACGCTGCGCAGCCCATCCCCGATAACGATCGGTGCGCGGTACAGGTGCAATTCGTCCACCAGATCATCGGCTAGGAAGCTGGCGGCGGTGGCTGCGCCGCCCTCGATATACAGGTGCAAGATGCCCGAAAGCGCGGCGATTTGCGCAGGCGCGCCGATTGTGCGCACGCCATCGGGTGCGACACCGCGCGTCAACACCAGCCTGTCCGGACTGCGCGCGGCAAGACCGGGCAACCGCACATCCAGCCGGGGGCGATCCGTGCGCCATGTGCCACCGCCCACCAGAATTGCATCGTTTTGCGCGCGCACCGTATGGCAATGTGCCCGCGCCTCCTCGCCTGTGATCCACTGGCTGGTCCCATCGGCCAGCGCGATGCACCCGTCGAGCGATTGCGCCAGCTTCAGCGTCACATGGGGCCGCCCTGCGCGCATGGTCGAAAGGTATCCGGCAAGACTGCGAGCAGATGCTGCATCCTCCAGCACGGTGACGGCGATGCCAGCATCCTCTAGTCGCGCGATCCCGGCCCCGGCGGTGCGCGGGTCTGGATCGCGTTGACCGATGACGACGCGCGCCGGGCCGGCCTGTACGACAAGATCGGCACAGGCCGGCCCGCGCTGAGAGATGCGCGCAAGGCTCCAATGTGACGTAAAGCGTGGCCGCATGGGCTGCGCCGGGCGCTATTCCTTCAAGCGCGACGGCCTCTGCGTGGGGGCGTCCCCCGCTTTGCGTCCACCCGCGCGCGATGACGCGCGATCCCTCGACCAACAGCGCTGCGACGCCGGGATTGGGACGGCTGACAGGGCGAGCGCGGGCGGCAAGCCGGGCGACGGCCGCCATCCAGTCGGCATCGCCGGGCAACCGGGTTGTTATGGCGCGTCTCTGGTCTGTCTGGAGGGGGCGGCAGATTGAGCGTCCGGGGCACTATCACGCGAACCGAAAATCTTCGCTCGGCGCTCTTCCTCGGCTGCTGCCTCTGCGGCTCGGCGCGCTTCGGCTTCGGCGTCGATCTTCTCGACATCCATACCAATGCCCTTGCCCAGCGCCTTGTAGATTTCCCTCTTGCGTTCGGCGAGATCTTCCCTTGCGGCCTTGCGCAGTTCGGTGACCTCCTGATTGGCGGCGTTGGAGGCAGCGATTTCCGCATCGGACCGCGCATCGTCGAGGGTGGTGATATAGGTGATCGTCGGGCTTTCAGGCGCGCGATAATACACCTCCCCCGAAAGCCAGTAGACGATCACCATCAACGGCATGGTGGAGGCGATCAGGATCGGCCAGCGCAGCGGATTGGGCTTGCGAAATTCGGTCCAGAAATCGGCAATGCCGGTCTTGGGATTGAAGCGTGAAACGAAAGACATGAGGGCAGATATAGGGCAGCAGGCGGGCTAGTGCCAGAGGAAGTGCAGAGGAACTGCCACTCCCCGGCGCGCGAACTATTGATATTCTACCGTGATCGGCACGCGCCCGCGCAGCAGACCCGAAGCCTCAGTCTGGGCATTCAGCACCAGCGTGCCGGAAAATTTGAAGCTCAATTGCCCGTTCGCATCCAGCGTGGGCAGCGCGGGCAGATTGGTAACGAAATCGCGCAGCATCGCCTGTCCGCCGGTTGCATCGCGCATACTGACCGTGCCGGGCAGGATGATGCGCAAGGGTTCGAACGGGGCGCCGGTTACATTGGCACGGCCCGTGATCGGCATCCCGCCCAAATCCTCCAGATCGCCGATCAGCCGTTTCTCGCCCGTCTCCAGATCGAGCAGCACGCGTCCATCGCCGCGTTGCAGCACCACCACGCGCCCGAAATCGACGTCGCTTTCAATCGCGATATTGAGCGTTTGGCAATTGCGCCTGTTGTTGCTCTTGGGTTTCTGATTGCCAACGCCGCGGCAGCCCGGCGGCAGATAGCACTGGTCGCAATTCCCCTGCGCCCACGCCGCCATCGGTGCAGTGGGGAGGGCAAGGCCAAGTGCGGCCACAAACAGGCTTGCGGCTTTGAACATGACCATATCTTAGCCGGATACGGTTAACGAACGCCTACGTAGTTGGCGCGAGGCAAGGGAGGGGTTGTGGCCGCCGGTTTTCAGCCAAACGCGCAGTAAAGTGAGCGCCCGTTGACCTTCAGCCAGCGGTCGGCCTCCGCGATCTCGCCTTCGAAGATATCGCTCAGCAGCGCGTGGAACGCCGGGCTGTGATCAAAGTGGACCAGATGCGCGACCTCGTGGGCGACCACCGAACGGCGAACCACATCGGGCGCCTGAACCAGTCGCCAGTTGATGCGGATGCGGCGCTGGTCGGAACAGCTCCCCCAGCGTTTCTGCGCCCGGCTTAACGCGACCGGCACCGGATCGAGCCGGGCGGCGGCGCAATAATCGGCAGTGTCCGCCTCGAACAGGGCCAGCGCCTCTCGCTCCAGCCAGCGCTTGAGGCGGTTTTGCAAGCCCTCTGCAGCGCCGCCGATGCGCAGCGCGTTTGCGCCGCGGTCGCCGTCCTGCGCGTGAACAAGATCCGGGCGGCGGGGGTGGCGCTCGCTCCATTCGATTGCGACCGGCGAACCGCGATACAGCAGGGGCTCACCCGGTCCCGGCGTGATCCGGCGCGGGATCCGCGCGTGCTGTCCGGCCAGCCATCCGGCGCGCGCGTGGGCAAAAGCAATCGCTTCGCGCGCGGGCGCCCAGGCGGGCAGGGTGATCCGCACCGCGCTGCCATCGGGGGCAAGCCGCAGGGTCAGCCGCTTTGCCGTGGGGTGTCGGCGCAGGACGATCGGCACGACTTCGCCGTTGAGATCCATTTGGGGCGCGGCAATCGGCACTTTTGCAGCGCGTTTTGTAGACGGGGTCGCAGCCTTGCCGCTGCCTCTTGTTAGCCACTCGATCACGTCGCGTCGCGTCCCGCTGCTTCGTCCGGAGAGCAGGCGTCGCGTATGGCGACTTGCGGTGCTGCGAGGTAATCCAGCCGGGGCGGACCCCATTCGACGATATGGTGTTCGATCGGCCCGGCAATCGTTTCGCTGACCACGCGGCCGGCCACGGAAACCCCGACCCGCTCTACCGCGCCGCGATCGCCACAGATGAGGTAATGCCACGATGGCAGGGGGCGACCGGCCGCACGAATGCGATAGGCACAGGTCGCAGGCAGCCACGCCACATCCTCCACGATTTGCAGCGTCAGCCGCATGCAATCGGGGACGAATGCCTTGCGGTTGCGATAGTTGCTGCATTGCGCGGTGCCGGTATCCAGCAACATGCATGCGACATTGGTGTGTTCAATTTCTCCGGTGTCGGCATCCTCGATCTTGTGCGTGCAACACCGGCCACACCCATCGCACAGCGCCTCCCATTCCGCTCGGTTGAGCTGGGCAAGGGGAAGCTCCCAGAACCTGTCGCGAGGCTCTATCGAACCCACTTTGCCAGCTCTTGAGCGACGGGGTCTGCGCCCTGATCGGCGGGCAGCAGCGCAATCGGCTCACCCTTTGGCCCGAACAGGATCACGGTGCGCGCATGATCCATCAGATACGTGCCGGGCGCGGTCTCTTCCAGTTTCTTGTAATACACCGCAAAGGTCTTGGCCGCAGCGGCGAGTTGATCCGGCGTCCCGGTCAGCCCGATCAGATCGTCGGAAAAGGCGCTGGTGAATTCGTCGATGACTTCTGGCGTATCGCGTTCGGGATCGACCGAGATGAAGATCGGCTGCACCTTCGCCGCCAGTTCCGGCTCCGCCGCGGCAAACTGCTCCAGCCCCTGGATCGTGCGCTGCACATCTGTGGGGCAAACATCGGGGCAATAGGCATAGCCGAAATAGACGATGCGATATTTGCCATCGAAATCGGCCCAGTGCACCGGTTGCCCCTGCGTGTTCACCAGATCGAATTCGCCGCCGATCGTTGCGCCGGCCAGCGGTGGTTCGACAGGCGCCTCGGGTTCGGAGGTGCAGCCGGGCAGCATCAGGCCCAATGCAATGGCCATTGCCAGCATACGGGTGCGAAAACTCAAGGTGGTGTTGGCGTTCGTATTCATGCTCTGCTAACTGAGATGGAGGCAGTGCCCTTGTAGGGGGCTTGCGTAAGGGGCTTCCTTGAAAAGTCTATGTGACAGCAAATGCGGAAGGATCAAAGCGTGTCGGGTTTCGTTGTTCGCAAATTAGGGGTTGGCGGCGCGATTGCCAGTGCGGTTTTGGTGGGCCTGCCTGTATTTGGCGCCCTTGCTGCGGTCACCGCCGCGCCCGTCGCTGCTCAATTGCGTTCCGACGGGTTCGAATTCCTGAAGGCGGTCAAGGATCGCGACGGCGATGCGGCCACGCAAATGCTCAATCAGCCGGGCACGCAGGTTGTCAACACACGCGATATCTCCAGCGGCGATACCGGCCTTCACGTCGTCGCGGAACGGCGCGATGTACTGTGGATACGGTTCCTGCTGCAACGCGGGGCCAATCCGAATATCCGCAACAAGCGGGGCATCACCCCGCTCCAGCTGGCGACGACGCTGGGCTTTGTCGATGGGGTGGAGGAACTGATCAAGGGCGGGGCCGATATCGAGGTTTCCGATGCACAGGGGGAAACCCCGCTGATCACCGCGGTGCATCAACGCAACATTCCCCTGATCTCGCGATTGCTGAAACAGGGCTCCAATCCTGATCGCAATGACAATTCGGGCCGGTCAGCGCGCGATTACGCTGAACTGATGAGTGCCAACGATCAGATCATGGATGAATTCAGGGCTGCCGACGCGGATCGCAAAAACAAGGGAACCACAAAGAATTACGGACCTTCTCTCTGATATGACCGATAACGCCCCCGACTTCGCCGACATGACCCTGGACGAGCTGCGCGTTGCGCTGGCTCCCGATATCGCTGCATCCGCGATATTCGACGGGTGGAACGAGACAGCGTTGGAAGCCGCCGCCGAAATGGCCGGAGTAGACGTGGATGTTGCGAAACTGGCGTTCCCGGCAAAGCCGCTGGGTGGCCGCGCGATGGACATGATCGAGGCGTGGGTCACATCCGTCGATCAGGCGATGGAGGCGGAATGGCCGCCCGAACGCCTTGCCGAGCTGAAAATCCGCGAACGCATCCGCGTTCTTGTCACTTTCCGGCTGAAGGCGGTGGAGGACATCGATGAGGCGGTTCGCCGCGCGCTGTCCATCATGGCGATGCCGCAGAATGCTCCGCGATCCCTGCAACTTGGCTGGCGTTCTGCCGATATCATGTGGCGGCTGGCGGGCGATACCTCGACCGATTACAACCATTATACCAAACGCGCGATCCTCTCGGGGATTTACTCGGCGACGCTTGCCTATTTCATCAACGATGACAGCGACGGCAAGGAAGCGACCTACGCATTCCTCAACCGCCGGATCGATGGGGTGATGCGGTTTGAAAAGGCGAAGGCGAAACTGACCGGCGGTAATCGCGAGATGCCCAGCCTCACTCGTTTCCTTGGCCGCTTGCGCTATCCCAGCCGGTAGTGCGCGTCACCAACGTGCAAAAACGGTGATGCAGCCCTCGCTTAGAGGCGCCAATTTGTCCTAAAGTCCTGCGTAACAGATTCGCTGTGCGAAAGATCGCCCGGCTGATGCATTGATTCAGGAAGGATAATTCGATGGCGGGTTCGCTCAACAAGGTCATGCTGATCGGCAATCTCGGGGCAGACCCTGAAATTCGCAGCTTTCAGAACGGCGGCAAGGTTGCCAACCTGCGCATCGCGACAAGCGAGACGTGGAAGGACAAGGCCACCGGGGAGCGCAAGGAAAAGACCGAATGGCACACGGTCGCGATCTTTTCCGAAGGGCTGGTCGGCGTGGTCGAACGCTATCTGAAGAAGGGCAGCAAGGTCTTCGTCGAAGGCAAACTGCAAACCCGCAAGTGGCAGGACCAGCAGGGCCAGGATCGCTACAGCACCGAAATCGTAATTCAAGGCCTCGGCGGCACGCTGACGATGCTTGATGGCGCGCAGGGCGGCGGTAGTGGCGGCGGCGGCGGAGGTGGCCAGCGCGGCGGTGGTTATGGTGGCGGTTCCGGCGGCGGCAATCAGGGCGGCGGTTCAGGCGGCGGCTGGAATCAGGGTGGCGGCGACACCGGCGGCGGTTCGGGCGGTGGCTCCGGCGGCTATGACGATCTGGACGACGACATCCCGTTCTGATCGGATGCCGCTTCGCTTAATGTCGGCACCCCAAGCATCGGAGGGGAAGGGGCGTCGGGCGGCTAACGACTCCAATATGGACATGTCAAGGCAGTGGTGTTGATTACAACATCGATGGAGAATGATCGCTCGAAACTGCTCGTAACAGCACGGCTGTCCGTTGCTGCCTCGTTCACTTTGGCAATGCTGCCGTTCTTCGCGCCCGCCTTTCCCATTGGTCCAATTTTATTGCTCAATTGGGCGTTGCTTATGTTTGTCAGCTATTTGGCACTGCCCAAACCCATAGACGTTCACGCCCCCATTCAAAAGGTGGGAGAAAACCGACGGGAAGATTTGGCTGACGGTAATCGTCGCTTATTACCGTCGCGGGTCACCTCGCGTTCCTCAATGCCGAGTAGCATTGCTTCAGGTTCGGCGACCTCCCAGATCTGCGATAGAGGCCAAGGCAGCAAACCACCCATTTCCCGCCAATCCCATTCGCTCGCCTTCCGCTCGCAAGCGGACGCCGCGCTCACCTCTTTTTCAACGCGCTCAGAGCTGCGGCCAGTGGGCCTTCCTGTTCGCCTTCCGCGACAATGCCGGCCTTGCGGCGCACTTCATCGGCGTTGGGCCCTTCGGCATAGGGGTCGATTGCGAGGCCCAGCGTCTGCGCCACCGCTTCACCCAGATCGATGGTGTCGCCGGAATACTCGATCTCGTCGCAATCCTCTGCCGTGAGATCAAAATCGATGTTGTCATCCTCGCTCGGTTGCAGGCTGGCGCTGCCTTCCTCGATGAAGCGCAAGATCACTGGCTCTTCGATCTGCACCTGAAAGTTCTCGCCTGAAATGGCACACACCTGCGTGATGCGGGCGCGAAGGGCACCCTCAGCGCGGACCCCCTTTTGGCATTGATCCAGTGCGACAGATGCGTGCAGTTCTTCGACCGATACGATGCCAAACCGTTCAGCCAGAGCCTTGCGTTCGCGCTCGTCCGCTTCGATCACCACGGCGCTGGCGGGCAGCATCCGGGTTTTGACCACGCGGGTCAGTTCGATCCCGTCGTTCTTCGCTCCCCGCTCTGATCCCGACATTGTATTCACCAGATCCCGCTTGCTTTCATGAGGTCTTCGTCGCTGCGTCCGGCTAGCCTTTGACTGAGCGCGAGCAATTTGTCGGCCACCCCCGCCGCCGATGCAGCCTCGTCCGCGCCTTCTGCGAAAGTCACGTTGCGCGTGACTGCCCCGATCAGACGGTCGCGATCCCTGGCGACCAATGCGCCGCGATAGGCGCCCAGCCTGCCGCCCAGCACGCTCATCAATTTGCCCATCCGTTTTCCCACGACCACGTCATTTACGCCAAATTCGCGCAATTGCCCATCCATGTCCTCGACAAACAGTTCGGCCAGCAGCGCGCTTTCGGCGCGCATCTCGCTCGCCTCGATGCGGACCATGACGGTGCACAGAACAGCGGTGATCAGGTCAAAGCGCCCGCCGACCGTGTCCGCAACGTTGCAATCTTTGTAGAACGAGGGTTCGCGGGCGAGTTCGACCACGCGATGCCACAACGGGCGGATCGTCTCTCGCGGATCAGGCGCGGTGCCTAGCAGGCGGGACAGGAATGACATGATGGACAGGTTCTTTCGTTTGCGCTGATTTCGATGCGCGTGACGCTGCAAGTATTCAACCCCCAGTTACGACGCTCGTTCCTGTATGGATGTGAATATGCAACGCAGTCGCAGCCAAGTTCAGGCGGTTCATTTTCAATTCAAGCGCAATGCCGCAGCGCGGCGCTCATCCCCGGTCAGCTGGGCGATGCAACATTGCAAGGTGCAGGGCATGGTCGTAAGGCAGCGCCTGAATTGATACCGCTGTTGCGCCGCCTGCAAACACGGGCAGGCGCGTGACACAGCGGGACCGAGGACACACAGATTGACAGGTAGGATGCACATGACGGGTTCGAGCGCACAGCGGACGGGGATATCCCGCGCAGGCAGGGTGGCGCTGCTGGCAGTCGCCGTGGCGGCGCTGGGCGCGTGTACCTCCATTCGCGAATCGCGTGGGTACGTCATCGATCAGACCCTGCTCAACACCGTTCAGCCGGGGATCGACAATCAGCGCAGCGTGGAGGCGACGCTGGGTCGCCCGACCTTTGCCAGCCAGTACGGCGAACCGACGTGGTATTACGTCTCCAGCATCACGGGTCGCAAACCGTTCGTGCGCCCGCGCATTGAAACGCACGGCGTGCTGGCAGTGACGTTCGATGATGCGGGCAATGTCGCGACGGTCGATCGTACCGGGGTGGACAAGGTCGTGTATCTGCAACCCGAAGGCGACAAGACGCCGACGCTGGGCCGTGAACGCGGCTTCCTTGAAGACCTGTTCGGCAATATCGGACAGGTTGGCGCGGGCGGCGGTCCTGCTGGCCCCGGTCCGGGCGGAATCTGATCGTTCTGCGTGCGAGCCCTTTTATGGGCGCGCGCTTTGCATCTCACGCAATTGCCTGACCGGCGCGGCTTGAACCCGCGGGCGCGCGTGCCATATTCCCGTTCATGAACAGCGAACAGGCCAGCCACGGCCTTATCCAGTGGCACGGCACCACCATCATCGGCGTGAAGCGCGGCTCCAAAACCGTAATCGCGGGCGATGGGCAGGTTTCCATGGGCAATACCGTTATGAAGCCCAATGCCCGCAAGGTGCGCCGGATCGGCGCGGCCGGGCCGGACGGGCAGCCAAAAGTGGTCGCCGGATTTGCCGGAGCGACAGCCGATGCCTTCACCCTGTTTGAACGGCTGGAGGCCAAGCTGGAACAGTTTTCCGGCCAGTTGATGCGCGCGGCGGTGGAACTGGCCAAGGACTGGCGCACCGACAAATATCTGCGCAATCTCGAAGCGCTGATGATCGTTGCAGATCAGGATACGCTGCTGGTGCTGACCGGCAATGGCGATGTGCTGGAACCCGAAGGCGGGATCACTGCAATCGGATCGGGCGGAAATTATGCGCTCGCAGCGGCGCGCGCTCTTTCAGACTATGAAGACGATGCCGAACAGATCGCGCGCAAGGCGATGGCGGTCGCGGCGGAAATCTGTGTTTTCACCAATGGCAATGTGACGCTGGAAACCGTCTAGTTTCGCGTCACCCAGACAGAATTCAGGAAATTATGATCGATAACCTTACGCCAAAGGCGATTGTCGCCGCTCTTGATGAGCATATTATCGGCCAGCAGGACGCAAAGCGCGCGGTTGCTGTCGCCCTGCGCAACCGCTGGCGGCGTCAGCGGCTGGGACCGGAGCTGCGCGACGAGGTGACGCCCAAGAACATCCTGATGATCGGGCCGACGGGCTGCGGCAAGACGGAGATCAGCCGTCGCCTCGCCAAACTGGCAGAGGCGCCCTTCATCAAGATCGAGGCGACCAAGTTCACCGAGGTCGGCTATGTCGGGCGCGATGTGGAACAGATCGCGCGCGATCTGGTCGAAGAAGCGATCCGGCTGGAAAAAGAGCGCCGCCGCGAATCTGTGCGCGAGGCCGCTTCCGAAGCCGCGATGGAACGCCTGCTCGATGCACTGGTCGGCCAAAGCGCGAGCGAGGCAACGCGCCAGTCATTTCGCAATCGCATCACCGATAATTCCATGAATGATACCGAAGTCGAGATCGAGATTGCCGAAGAACGCTCCATGCCTTTCGACATGGGAAACATGGGTGGCAACATGGGCATGATCGATCTTGGCGACATGATGGGCAAGGCGCTTGGCAAACAACCGACCAAACGGCGCAAGCTGAAAGTGCCCGATGCATGGGACAAGCTGGTCGACGAGGAAGCGGACAAGCGGCTGGACGATGAAGATGTCGCCCAGACCGCTTTGCGCAATGCGGAAACCAACGGCATCGTGTTCCTTGACGAAATCGACAAGATCGCGGTTTCCGATGTGCGCGGCGGCAGTGTCAGCCGCGAGGGCGTGCAGCGCGATCTGCTGCCGTTGATCGAGGGGACGACGGTTGCGACGAAATATGGGCCGATGAAAACAGACCACGTGCTGTTCATCGCCAGCGGCGCGTTCCACGTGGCGAAGCCATCGGACATGCTGCCCGAACTGCAGGGCCGCCTGCCGATCCGGGTAAGCCTGCGCGCCCTGACCGAAGAGGATTTCGTGCGCATTCTTTCCGAAACCAGAGCCAATCTGGTGGCCCAGTACAAGGCGTTGCTGGGAACCGAAAAAGTGGAACTGGACATCACGACCGATGCCATCGCGGAAATTGCCCGCATTGCGGCGCAAGTGAACGACAGCGTCGAGAATATCGGTGCCCGGCGTTTGCAGACAGTCATGGAAAAACTGCTCGAAGAAATCAGCTTCGAAGCGGAGGAATATGCAGATCAGACCATCACGATCGACGCAGACTATGTTCGGGAAAAGCTTGCGGGATTGGCTGGCAACACCGATCTGTCTAAATACATTCTTTGATATTTGATGCCGTTACCCTATCAATGCGGACGCTTTGAGGGGTGATTTATGAAACCAGGCGCGATCCGCGATCTGAAGGCGTTGATGCTTGGCCTCGATCCCAAACTTGGGGATCGGGCGTGGGTGTTTGCCCCCATCGCCGAAGGATCGCTGATCCCGGCGACTGCGTTTGCCATGATCCGCGAGGAGGAGGGGCCGTGCGTCATCCTTCCCGCGACCGCTGGTCCGCAGGATGGCAGTTCAGAGGCCCCGCGCAAATTCGCCTGCATTACCTTGCAGGTCCATTCCGATCTGGACGCAGTGGGCCTCACCGCGGCGGTGGCGACCGCGCTCGCAACGTCGGGCGTGGCGTGCAACATCGTGGCCGGGTTGCACCACGATCACCTGTTCGTGCCGTGGGACCGGCGCGAAGATGCACTGCGCGTTCTCAAAAAGCTCAGCATCGATGCTCATCGATAAAATCTGCCGTTTATTAAGGGATCGGGCAAGTTCACCCTTGAGGTGAGCGGGTTTGCCCGCTTTACTCGTGCGGTATTTCTGCTCTCGGGCGCATCCAACGGGGACTATCCAATCATGATCCGCACCATCTTGCTCGCCGGCACGGCCGCAGCCAGTCTTGTCGTCAGCGCACCGGCGCTGGCCGATCACCACGTCGCGGGCGAAAGCGCGCCCGAGGCGACGCCGCCGACGCTGTCCGCGCCCAGGATCGAATACACGCGATGGCAACTGGATAATGGCCTTACCGTGATCGCGCTGCCCGACAACACGACTGCCAACGTCACCACATCGCTGTGGTACAATGTCGGGTCGAAACATGATCCCGAGGGGCGCTCAGGCTTCAGCCATCTGTTCGAACACATCCTCAGCCGCAAGACGGTGAATATGCCCTACAACATGATCAACCGGCTGACGGAGGACGTGGGCGGTCAGCGCAACGCCTCAAACTGGGTCGACCGCACCAATTATTACGAGACGGTTCCGGCGGAATATCTCGAAACGATGCTGTGGACCCATCGTGAGCGCATGGCGTTCCCGGTGGTCGATGCCGAAGTGTTCGAAAAGGAACGCTCTGTCGTGAAAGAGGAATTGCGCCAGCGCGTGCTCGCGCCGCCCTATGGCCGGTTTCAACGGTTCGTGATTCCCGAAAACGCCTTCGATGTGCTGCCGATGCGCAGGCCGGGGATCGGTTCGATCGAGGATCTGGATTCGGCCACGCTGGATGACGCGCGCGCCTTTCATCAGGCGTTTTACGGGCCGGATACCGCGACGCTGATCGTGGCGGGCAATTTCGAGATGGCGAATCTGCGTGCGCTGGTGGACCAGTATTTTTCCGATATCGCGCCGCGCGAAAACCCGATCAGTCTGAAAATCACACTTGAAGAACCTGAGCGCACTGAGCCGCGTGCCGTCACCGCCAGTGCGCCCAACGTGCCGCTGCCGGTGGTGGGTAATATCTGGAAGGCGCCCGGTGTGACCGATCCCGACGGGGCGGCGCTGGAAGTGCTTTCCACGATCATGTCGGGAGGCGAAAACAGCCGCCTCAACGAAGCGCTGGTGCGCAGTGGCAAGGCGGTGAACGCTTCGCATTTCGCATCGATGACGATGGATGGCGGCTACATTGCGAATTACGCCGTGCTCAGCCCGGTGGCCGATGCGCAAGAGGCGCGCGCCATACTGGATGCGCAGATTGCCAAGGTGCGCAGCGAACCTGTGACCGAGGCCGAACTGATCGAAGCCAAGAACGAGATTTTCTCAAGCGCCCTTTCGGAACGCCAGACGGTGCGTGGGCGCGCATTTGAGCTGGGCGAGGCGTTGATGTCGACCGGCGATCCTGATGCTGCGGACATCCGGCTGGAACGGATCGCGGCGGTCACTGCCCAGGACATACAGCGTGTCGCGGCCAAATGGATGGCCCCGCGCGGGGTGGTCACGATGAGCTATATCGCGGGAGAGGACGATCCCGCCGCCTACGCCAACCCCTATGAGCGGCCCGAATACGGTTCCGTGCCGCCCGCCACCGGGCAGCCGCGCGAGGTTCTGCCCGAAGACGCGCGCATGGCTCCGCCCCCGCCGGGCGATGCGCCTGCGGTAATGCGATCGGACTTTGTCCAGACGCAGCTTTCCAACGGCATCCCGCTTGTCAGTGCGCAAACCAGCAATGTGCCGATTTCCACCATCACTCTGGTGATGCCCGGCGGCGATGCGACGGACAGCATGGCGAAGGCAGGGCTGGCGCAGATGGCCGCAAGCCTTGCGGATAACGGGACGACAAGCCGCTCCGCCAGCCAGATCGCCGCGACGCTGGAGTCGCTGGGCGCAAGCATCAGCCTGAACAGCGGGCGCGATGGCACCTATGCCAGCATAACCGCGCCCGATGTCAATCTGGCGGCAGCTGGCGCCGTGCTGGTTGATGTGATCCGCAACGCCAATTATCCCGAAGACGAGGTTGAGCGCGAGCGCAAGCGCACGCTGGACGGGTTCGCATCGACGCTGAAAGATCCCGGCGCGCTTGCCGATCTGGTGTCGACGCGGGTGATGTATGGCGATGCGCCCTATGGACGGGTCGGTAACCTCACCAGCCTTGCCGCGATTACGCGCGACGATCTGTTGGCGCACCGGCAGGCGTGGTGGCACCCCGCCCGCGCAAAACTGGTGGTGAGCGGCGGGATCGCGCCCGATTTGGCAAGCGAACTGGTCGAAAACCTGTTTGGCGACTGGACCAGCGATCAGCCTGCGCCGCCCGCCATTGGAAATCCGGCGGGTAACGGCGTTGCGCCCCGCACTCTGGTGATCGACATGCCCGATGCAGGGCAGGCTGCGGTGGTGGCCGGGGTTCGCGCGCTGTCGCGCTCCGACGAGGATTTTTACCGCCTGTGGCTGACCAATACGGTGCTGGGGTCGGGGTCCAACGGACGGCTGTTCGAAGAGGTGCGGACCAAGCGTGGCCTTTCCTATGGTGCGTATTCGCAGCTTGAACAGAGCCTCGATGCAAGCCTGCTGACCGCCAATGCGCAGACCAAAAATGAAACCGCAGATGAGGTTGCAGGCGTATTCTTTGAGCAGTTCAAGCTGCTGGCGGATCAGCCGCTGGACGAGGAATTGCTGCAAAAGCGCCGCCTGTTCCTGTCCGGCGCGATTGCGCGCAGTCTGGAGACGAGCGGCGGGTTCAACGGGCAGGTCGCGAACCTGATGCTGCGCGGAATCGAGCCGGGAGAGGCCTTTGCCATTGCGGATCGACTGGCGGATGTCTCTTCCGATGACACAGTGCAGATGGCGCAGAAATATCTTGCCGCCGACCGGGCCTCGCTGGTGATTGTAGGCGATGCAAAGCAGTTCATCGACGATCTGAGGACGATGCGCGGCGATGTCGAGGTGATCGCGGCAAGCGACCTCGATCTGGCGGCCAGCGATCTGCGCCGTGTTAGCGGTGGCGCTGATGCCGATGCAGATGGTGGTGCTGAATAAACGGGGCGGGAAACGGGATGGGGCGGCGGGCGTGTATTACTCCGCCGCCTCCACCTGCTCGCGATTTTCCTCGCTCGCCTGACGCGCCCACATTTCGGCATATAGCCCACGCTTTGCGAGCAGCGCGGTGTGAGTGCCCTGTTCGACCAGCGTGCCCTGATCCAGCACCAGAATGCGGTCCGCGTCGGCAATCGTCGACAGGCGGTGCGCAATCGCAATCGTGGTGCGCCCGCGTTCCAGCCGTTTCAGCGTATCGAGAATTTCCTGCTCGGTGCGGGTGTCCAACGCGCTCGTCGCCTCGTCCAGCAACAGGATCGGCGGGTCTTTCACCAGCGTGCGGGCGATTGCGACGCGCTGTTTCTCGCCACCTGAAAGTTTCAGCCCGCGTTCGCCCACCATCGTATCAAACCCGTCGGGCAGGCGTTCAATAAGCGGCATCAGCGCGGCATCGCGCGCCGCCTGCTGGATCATCGCGGTGTCTGCGGTGACGGCATCGGGCGCGCCATAGGCGATGTTGTAGCCCAGCGTATCGTTGAACAGCACGCTGTCCTGAGGCACGATACCGATCGCGGCGCGCACACTGTCCTGCGCGACGCGCGCGATATCCTGCCCGTCGATCAGGATGCGCCCTGAACCGGGATCGTAAAACCGGAACAGCAACCGCCCGATCGTGCTTTTGCCCGCGCCAGAAGGGCCGACGATTGCCACGGTTTCCCCGGCGGCTACGGTAAAGCTGAGGCCGCGCAGAATAGTGCGGTCTGGCTCGTACCCAAAGGTTACATTGTCGAACACGATCGAAGGTTCAGCGATATCGAGCGCGGGCGCGCCTGAAATGTCGCGCACCTCGACATCGGTATCGATCATGCGGAACATTTCGGCCATGTCGACCAGCCCCTGCCGGATGGAACGATACACCCAGCCCAGCAGATCCAGCGGGCGGAACAGCTGCATCAGGAACGTGTTCACCAGCACAAGATCGCCAACGCTCAGCAGCCCGCGGCTCCAGCCCCATACAGTGTAGGCCATTGCGCCCGCCATCAGCAGATTGGTGATTGCGGATTGGGCGATGTTGAGCAGACCAAGCGAGTTTTCGGACTTGATCGCAGCCTCGGCATAGGCGCGCGCGGAGCGGGAATAGCGCTCTTCCTCTCGCGTTTCGGCTCCGAAATACTTCACCGTCTCGTAATTCAGCAGCGAATCCACCGCGCGATGCAGCGCCTGACCGTCCAGATCATTCATCCGGCGGCGCAGCTGCGTGCGCCATTCCGTCATCCAGCGGGTGACCGCGATATAGGAAACCACCGTGATGGCGGTCGCAATCACCAGCCCGATCCCGAACTTCAGATAGAAGATCACGCCCACCGCAATCAGTTCGATGATAGTCGGGGCGATGTTGAACAGCAGGAAATACAGCATCATGCCGATGCTTTTCGTGCCGCGTTCGATCACCTTGGTCACCTCGCCCGTGCGGCGCGAGAGGTGGAATCTCAGCGACAGGCGATGGAGGTGGTGAAACACGCTTTCGGCAAGGCTCAGCGTTGCGTGCTGTTCCACGCGCTCAAACGCCATGTTGCGCAGATTGTCGAATACCACGCTGCCAAACCGGCCCAGCCCATAAGCCGCGACGAGGGCAAAGGCGACCAGCGCGCTCTCCGCGACAACCCCGCTTTGCGACATGGCGTCGACCGCCTGGCTATAGGCAAAGGGCAGGGCGAGCGTCACCGCCTTGGCCAGCAGCACGAACACCATCGCCAGCACTATCCGGCGGCGCAGGGGCCAGTTCCCTTCAGGCCACAGATACGGCAGAAAGCGGCGCAGCGTTGCCCACCCTTCCGCATCGGCGAGGGGTTTATCGGCGGAAGTGGCTGTATCGGGAGGCATTACGCCCTGCCATGTGGGCGCGCGCAGGCATTATGGCAAGCGGCGCAGGCTATGTGTGGTGCCTGATCCCCGCCCAGCCTTCATTGCATCGGGATGCGACGCCCCGACTGGCGCGATCGGCGCAATTCACGCGCCACATCGCGCGGCACATCGAACAGGATGCGCTGATTGGAAAAGTCGATGGCAACCCGGTCAAACATCTTGAGATGCTGCATCCCCAATGCAAGCACCGGTTGATCCTGCAATCCCAACGCCTCGAATGCGGGGGCATCGGCGAATGTAAGCGGAACATCGCGCAGCGACAGCCCCTGAATTGTGAGATCGCGCACAATGGATAGCTGACCGATCATGCTGACGCCGTTCACATCGGTCGTCGTGACTTCCTGCGCGCGCTTTGCCCGCAGTTTGTCCCGCAGAGCGAAATTGGCAAGACTGGCTTGTGCGCCGGTATCGATGATGACGGTTGCACGCACGCCTTCGACCATCGCATCGGTGATCAGCAGTTGGCCCAGTTCCTGCCGCGCGCGCACGATGATTTCGAACCCGCGATTGGAAGGCTTCTTGTTGCTGACATCCTCAACCGCGATGCTGCCCTCGCGAAAATCGAGAAGCACGCGAAAATCCTGCAGCGAATCGAGTCCGATGATCCCGTCGGCGCCCACATTCGTGCGGCTGAGGACCGGGGCGACCAGATCGTAGATATCGTGGCTGCCCATGGTCAGCTGTTCCACCTCGACGATGTCGACCGGGCGGCGGCTCGCCATCCCCACCAGCATGGCTGTGCCGAGCGAGGTAAAGCCCAGTGAATTGTTGATCTCGTGCGTGACGGCGGTGGCCTGGCTGCCGGTATCGATCATGAAATTATAGGGTCCGGTCCCGTGGATCATCACGGGGACGGTCAGGCGATTGTTGCGTTCTTCATCCAGCGTCAGGATCTCCGTCGCCGGGTCGGAAAGACTGGGGGCGATGGCTTGTTCGCTTGCATCGGGAACCGGTTCAACCAGCACCGCTGCCGCACTGTCACCCGCAATTGCGGGCGAAATGCCTGGCGAAAGCGCGGCCAGTGGGACGCCAATTGCCCCCGCCAGATTGAAGAGATGTGTAAGCATGTCTCGATCCCGTTCCGATTATATGCGCGTGGTTCGCATCCGCGCGGTTGAAGCTGTATACTACCAGACGATCCGATCCCTCCCTAATCCCGTCCCGTTTGGCACCATCCGCACGCACAGGAATGCTTAACGGTAATGCGATAAGGCGCGAAGGGTATGAAACAGACTGCTATCAAGATCGCCGAGAAGGTTGCCGCCGGCGTCGGCTATGACAAGACGCATGTCACGCGCACTGTCGCCTATCGCGCCGTCGATGCCTTTCTGGATACGCTGCCAGTTGACCAGATGGACGCGCTGGAAATTGCGGCGGGTTGGAAATGGCGCAGCCGAGGCTGGGCGAACTACACCGAGATGAACTGGCCTGCCCACGACATTTGCGAAGATGTGCTGGACCGCCAATTCGATATCGCGATTGCGGACAATGTGTGGGAGCACCTGCTGCATCCCTATCGTGCCGCCACCCACGTGCTGCAAATGCTGAAACCGGGCGGGATATTCGTCAACATCACGCCGTTCCTGATCCGCCGTCACCCGATCCCGCACGATTGCACGCGCTGGACCGAACTGGGGATGCGGCACTTTCTGGGGGATGTCGGCTTCGATCCCGATACGGTCGAAACCGGCAGCTGGGGCAATCGCGCGGCGGTAAAGGCGAATTTCAATCGCTGGGCGCGCACCGGCTGGCAAAGGCGCCTTCCCAATGAGCCGGACTTTCCCGTCACCGTCTGGGCGATCGCGCGAAAGCCCGCGTGATGCAGGGCGAAGATGCGCGGCCAAAGGCACGTATCGTCGTGCTCGCGCACAATGAACAACGTCGGATCGCGGCCTGCCTCGGCAGCCTGCCACTGGATGAGCCGGGGTTCGAAACCCACGTCATCGTCAATGGCAGTGCCGATCGCACCGCTGAAATAGCCCGCGGCTTTGTCGGGGTACAGGTGCATGAATACAAACAGGGCGGCAAATCGCGCAGCTGGAACCGCTTTGTGCTGGACGAGGCCGCTCCGGCACAGGCCTTCGTCTTTGTGGATGGCGATGCGCAGATAACTCCCGGATCAATTGCTGCGTTGCTGGCGACCCTGGCCGATCACCCTCTTGCCAATGCCGCTGCTGGCCTGCCGCAAAATGGGCGCGGGGCGGAGCAATATCGCGCCGCCATGATCCGCGATCACGGCCTGTTCGGCGATCTGTATGCGCTGCGCGGTAGCTTTGTGGACCGGATGCGCGAGACCGGCATCCGACTTCCGGAAGATCTGATCGGCGATGACAGCCTGATCGGCGCACTGGCGAAGACCGATCTTGGTAACGAGGACGACTGGCGCGATGATCGCGTCATGCCGTGCGAGAAGGCAGGTTTTCTTTGTGAACCGATGCGCCTCTCGCTCGCCTCTATTCGGGGGCAATATGCGCGGATGATCAATTATTCGGTGCGGCACCATCAAAACCGCATCATCACGGATATCATGCGCGGACCGGGACCGGATGCCCTCCCACGCACCATGGGGAGCCGATATCGCGAATGGCTGCCGCGCTTTACCCCGCGCCGACATCCGTTGTGGTGGTGGATCGACCGGCAGGCGCTCAGACGGATGGCGGTGCGGGCGCTGTAAGGTTCACCGCCAGCGGTATGACTTCTGGCGTAGGGCGCAGCATCCGCCAGGCATCCTTCACGATATCAGGCCATACGAACCAGAAGGTCGCGCCATACACCCCTGCGCCGACCGCTGCATTCCACGCCAGATCGAGCGCGGGCAACCCGATGCTGGCATAATGCTGCGCCGCCAGCACAGCCAGGGTCATCGCGGCACACGCAAGCGCGATCGGTGCAAGTTCGCGCGCCAGCGTCAGCAGGCCCAGTCCGATGCGCGGCAGCGTAACGCTCAGCGTGATGGCGCACAGGACTGGCGCGGCGATCCACCACGCATGGACAAGACCCATCGCGGCATTGGCGGGCGCCGAGCCAATCAAGCCAGCGCCCCACAAATAAGCGACCGGCATGATCACCGCGCCGCACACGCTGGTAAATAGATAGACGCGCGGACGGCCCATCGCGTTGGTAACAGGCGAACACACCAGATGTAGCGCAAAAACCGGCATCACCAGCGCCAGCCCGCCTACTATCGGGATGATGCCCGCCCACTTCGGGCCAAAGATGGTGAGCACCGCCGCCTCGCTGGTGAGCGCTATGCCGATATAGATCGGAGCGGTCACAATCATCACCATGCGAGCGGTCTTGAGGAAATAGGGCGCGAGAGAGCGGCCATCACGGTGCAGCTCGGAATACGCGGCGAGCGCCACTTCGTTGATCGGCGGTATAAAGCGTCCGGTCACGATCAGGGTAAAGAACAGCGCCTGACTATACAGGCCAAGGTCATAGGTCGGCAGCAGGCGACCCGCGATCACGATGTCGCTCTGACTCTGGATGATCCAGAACAGCTGGCACAGCGTGAGCGTCCCGCCGAACGTCACCAGATCCCACGCTCCGCGCGGATCGAACACCGGCTTTACCAGCAGACGTGCAGCAATCGACAGGCCGATGGCACGGGTCGCAAACATCGCAACCGGCGCATAGACCAGCGCCCAAACTCCAAAACCCAGCCACGCCAGCAACAGTGCCAGCGCGGCGCCCACGATGGCGGTGACCAGATTGATCTGGCCCTGCCTGCGAAACTCCAGTCGCCGGGCGAGCAATTCGGAAGGGAGGGCGGAGAAAGGTACGGTGAGAAAGATCAGCGCCTGCACCCGCAGCATATCTGCCACCATGGGTTCACGGAAATAAGACGCTGCAAATGGGGCAGAGGCAAACTGCATGATGGCAAGCGTCACGTTGAACACCAGAAGCAGGCCGAAGATCTGCCCGATGCGGCGATCGTCGACACGGTCGGTCTGGACCAGCGAGGTCGCAAAGCTTTGCCCATTAAGGAATGCGAGAGCTGTGATGACGACCTGACTCATCGCAAACAGACCATAATCAGTCGGCTCCAGCAGTCGCACTACAAGGAAGGTAGATGCCCAGGTAATCATCTGAGCCCCGAACTGCGTGCCCCATCGCCACGCAACTGCGCTGCGCACCCTGCTGTTAAAGCCCGAATCATCACGAATGGGAGGCGTAAGCGATTCTCCGAAAGCAGAATCACCGACAGAATCGGGTTGAGAAGACAGAGTCGGTGGCTGAATATCCATGCGAAGACGGCCTCTAGCGCCAAAACATGAAGAATCTGATGTGAATCGGTGTGCTGAATCGGCCGTTAGGCAGTCACGAGTCGCCTGATAATAGCTGATTTTGAAGGTGCCCGGCTTTCAAAAGGGGGAAGGGCCCCCGATCTTGGGATCAGGCGAAATCTGCAAAACCGCAGAATTCTGCGATTTGTGCGCATTTGTGAAATAAAATTGCAAAAAGGCGTTGACCGAATCCCGAAGCCCGCATAGATGGGCTCCACCGACGCGGCGCTGACGGTTTCAACCGGCTCCGCAAGCGTTGGTCGCCAACATAATCGGATAGCCGGTCCCCCGGTGTAAATCGGGGAAACCATCGCTGTCCGCTATTACTGTCTGGCGGCTCTTTGACATTGTTGGTTTATGATGAAGGGACATGTGGGCGACGGCGCCCGGTCCGGAGACGTTAAGGCTCTGGATACCGGTTAATACAAGCCGATTGCCACATCCTTGCCGAGCACCACGCTTGGCTTGGGTGATGCATGTTCATTCGTATCCATTACGTTTGATGTGCAGGTATCGGCTCCTTGATATTCTGGCTTCTCGAGATGGCAGGGCTTGCCCTGTGCTTGATTGGTTAGTCTCACAAACTTGAGAGTTTGATCCTGGCTCAGAACGAACGCTGGCGGCATGCCTAACACATGCAAGTCGAACGAACCCTTCGGGGTGAGTGGCGCACGGGTGCGTAACGCGTGGGAACCTGCCTTTAGGTTCGGAATAACTCAGAGAAATTTGAGCTAATACCGGATAATGTCTTCGGACCAAAGATTTATCGCCTTTAGATGGGCCCGCGTTAGATTAGATAGTTGGTGGGGTAATGGCCTACCAAGTCGACGATCTATAGCTGGTCTGAGAGGATGATCAGCCACACTGGGACTGAGACACGGCCCAGACTCCTACGGGAGGCAGCAGTGGGGAATATTGGACAATGGGCGAAAGCCTGATCCAGCAATGCCGCGTGAGTGATGAAGGCCTTAGGGTTGTAAAGCTCTTTTACCAGGGATGATAATGACAGTACCTGGAGAATAAGCTCCGGCTAACTCCGTGCCAGCAGCCGCGGTAATACGGAGGGAGCTAGCGTTGTTCGGAATTACTGGGCGTAAAGCGCGCGTAGGCGGCTTTTTAAGTCAGAGGTGAAATCCCAGGGCTCAACCCTGGAACTGCCTTTGAAACTGGAGAGCTAGAATACTGGAGAGGTGAGTGGAATTCCGAGTGTAGAGGTGAAATTCGTAGATATTCGGAAGAACACCAGTGGCGAAGGCGACTCACTGGACAGTCATTGACGCTGAGGTGCGAAAGCGTGGGGAGCAAACAGGATTAGATACCCTGGTAGTCCACGCCGTAAACGATGATAACTAGCTGTCCGGGCTCATAGAGCTTGGGTGGCGCAGCTAACGCATTAAGTTATCCGCCTGGGGAGTACGGTCGCAAGATTAAAACTCAAAGGAATTGACGGGGGCCTGCACAAGCGGTGGAGCATGTGGTTTAATTCGAAGCAACGCGCAGAACCTTACCAGCCTTTGACATCCTAGGACGACTTCTGGAGACAGATTTCTTCCCTTCGGGGACCTAGTGACAGGTGCTGCATGGCTGTCGTCAGCTCGTGTCGTGAGATGTTGGGTTAAGTCCCGCAACGAGCGCAACCCTCATCCTTAGTTGCCATCATTTAGTTGGGCACTTTAAGGAAACTGCCGGTGATAAGCCGGAGGAAGGTGGGGATGACGTCAAGTCCTCATGGCCCTTACAGGCTGGGCTACACACGTGCTACAATGGCATCTACAGTGAGCAGCGATCCCGCGAGGGTTAGCTAATCTCCAAAAGATGTCTCAGTTCGGATTGTTCTCTGCAACTCGAGAACATGAAGGCGGAATTGCTAGTAATCGCGGATCAGCATGCCGCGGTGAATACGTTCCCAGGCCTTGTACACACCGCCCGTCACACCATGGGAGTTGGATTCACTCGAAGGCGTTGAGCTAACCCGCAAGGGAGGCAGGCGACCACAGTGGGTTTAGCGACTGGGGTGAAGTCGTAACAAGGTAGCCGTAGGGGAACCTGCGGCTGGATCACCTCCTTTCTAAGGATTTTTGCGAAAGCGCCGGTGCTAGTCATCGGAAGTGCTTCGCAAGTTCCAAAGAACATTGCCGTCGTCCTCATGTCCTTTCATCATCTGGAGATCACGCTCACCGCGTAAGTGGTGCAGTGTGAACGCCTGAGCTGGCTCGCGCCGCTATCGGCCATGCTTTCTCTTTGTGAGAAATGCGGGTCGGTTCGCTGTGCAGGTCCGTAGCTCAGTTGGTTAGAGCGCACCCCTGATAAGGGTGAGGTCGGTGGTTCGAATCCACTCGGACCTACCAGTTTTTGATGGTTAGGGGCCTTAGCTCAGCTGGGAGAGCACCTGCTTTGCAAGCAGGGGGTCATCGGTTCGATCCCGATAGGCTCCACCAATCATGCGCGCTGCGGCAATGCCGCGCGAACGCTGATCAAACACTCCAGAGATGAAACGAAAGAGATCCGGTCCGTGGTTTACCACAGGCACCGGTCAGGCGGGTTTGCCGCCGAAATTTGACATTGTGAATGGGTTTTTAAATCGATGCCGTGGCGGTATCGTCGCAAGGATTGTGACCTTCGGGTTATAGTTCCATTGCGATCGATATCATCACAAAATCAATCAAAATGATTATCTGGCTGAGATAATTCCTCTGCATCATCGCATGACGACGGGCTCTATGCAGGCCTCTCGTTGATGGTGTGGATTCTCAAGCGTGAGGTAAGAGCATTTGGTGGATGCCTTGGCATGTACAGGCGAAGAAGGACGTGGCACGCTGCGATAAGCGTCGGGGAGTTGTGAGCAAACTTTGATCCGGCGATTTCCGAATGGGGAAACCCACCTTCACCATTTCTTCCAGTCTTCCTTCGGGAAGGCCGGGCGAGGTGGATAAGGTATCACCTTAGTGAATATATAGCTTTGGTGAAGCAAACCCGGGGAACTGAAACATCTCAGTACCTGGAGGAAAAGACATCAACCGAGATTCCGTTAG
>CAWFFX010000007.1:0-362500 GCA_963815315.1 uncultured Alphaproteobacteria bacterium | reverse complement strand
ATTGTATCCTTCAATTTCGGTGCGCAGACGATCGGCGCCCGGCTCCAGCAAAGGCGCATTTTGGGCGACAGTTCGGTCGATTTCCTCGATCTGAGCCAGCGCCTTGAAATAGGCCTTTCGCTGACGGTCCAGCACAGATGCCTCTTGTGCGAACAGAAAGCGCGACGTGCTGTATCGCAGATCGCCAATCGTCCCGCGCAGATCGCTGGCGGTGATGGTGGCGCGCTGTATCTGATCGGAAGTGTTGAAGCGCAGCCATATTTCTGTCGTGCCGAAAGCGGCAACGAGACACATGGCTAGGCCCAGCGCAAGAAAGCTGCCGAAGATCGTGTTGACCTTCGCGGCGATGCCCTGATTGCGGAACCAGGCGATCCGGTTGAACATGCCGCTGGTCCCGTCTTTTCTCCCGCCAAAGTCAGCGTTCGTATCGAAACCGTCATCGGGGGTGTCAAAGGCGAGTTCATCGCCCGGTGAGAAAGCGGGAACGGCGTATTCCTCGCGTTCGTCCAGCACTTTCGTCATATCCATTTGCGGTCCCCGTCGCGTGCGAATTCAACTGAATCCCTGAATGAAAATCGTTAACAACAGTTTTCGCCATCTCATCGAAAGCCAGGCAGGGTCGATCAGGTCGCCCGCACTTTCGCGAGGAATGTGTTAACCTGAACACGCAGGATTGATGCCTGGCTTTCAAGATTGGTCGCGCTGGTAAGCACCTGACTGGCGGCGGATCCGGTGGACAGTGCCAGATCCCGCACGTCTTCTATGTGGACTGCCACCTGTTCGGTTCCACGCGCGGCAAGATCGATGCTGCGCGCAAGATCCTGTCCGGCGACCGATTGCTGGTCTACAGCACTGGCGATGGAGACGGCGGTGGTTTCCAGTTCCTGCACTTGGGCAGCTATGGAGCGCAATGCGGAAACGCTGGCACCGGTGGTATCCTGCATCGCGCTGATCTGCTGTGCCACCTGATCGGTAGCGCGGCTGGTCTGCATGGCCAGTTCCTTCACTTCGCTTGCCACTACGGCAAACCCGCGACCGGCCTCACCCCCGCGTGCCGCCTCGATCGAAGCGTTAAGCGCGAGTAGGTTGGTGCGCTGCGCAATGGTCTGGATCAGCTGGACGATCTGGCCTACCTGCTGCGCGCTTTCGGCCAGTGCCGAGATAGTGGAATCGGCTTCGCTAGCGGAATTGGTCGCACGCCGCGCCAACTCCGCCGAAGATGCCGCCTGGCGGCTGATTTCACCGATTGACATGGCAAACTCATCACTGGCGGCGGCTGCGGCGGTTGCGCCGGCGTTGGCATCTTCCATTGACGCACTGACCTGGCCAGCCCGCCGGCTCGATTCTTCCGCTGTGCCCGCCATCATTTTCGAAGTGGTCTGCAACTGCGAGGATGCTTCGGCAACGCCGCTAACCACGTCGCCAACGGTGCGCTCGAACTGGTCGGCGACATCGCGCAGCATCCGGTCGCGTTCGAGCCGTGCCTCTTCGCGTTGCGTTTCCAGCTGGCTTTGTTCCTCCAGCGCGACCTTGGCCTTTTCCGCGCGCTCCTTGCTCAGCTGCTCAAGTCGTTTGCCAGCCCGCAGGAAAATTTCCATTGCCCGCGCCATCGCGCCGATTTCGTCGCGGCGCTGCTTTCCGGAAATGGTCACGTCGCTGTCACCCGCAGCCAGCTTGCTCATTTCCGCAGTCATGTCCTGCAGGCTGCCGCTCACATTCTTGTCGAAATACCGCAGTGCGATGAGGGTCAGGACGGTGAGAATCGCGGCGAAGAATATCCACGCGAGCATCAGAGTGGAAATCATTGCAGCTCCAGCCGATGCGGTCGCGGTCGCTCGCGCGCTCAGACTGTCGGCGAGTTCGCGGCTGGCCTCCAGCACGATGCTGCCTGTTGCCTGCACTTCTCCGCCCTTGCGGCCACGCTCTTCTTCGTTGGCGTTGTTTGCATTGAACCCGTCAATCTGACGGCGGAAATCGTCTATACCCTGTTCAATGCGGGCGAGATTGATCCGCGCATCATCGCTGAGGCCAGTGGCATTTTCGCGCAGGCCTGCGATCTTTGCATCGGCAATCTCAAGTTCTTCAAGCGCAGCGCTGGCCCGCACGCCTTCCCTGCTGGCAATCAGCATCTCGGCATGGCGTTGCGCCTCGCTCATCACGGTGACAAGTCGCTCGGCATCCATCGCATAGGTATGATCGGCGGCAATCCGTTCTGCGCGGTCGCCAAGGTGTATGTAACCCGCGATAACAACCAGTCCGGCGGCAAGGGCAAATGTGAGGTTGAAGAAATAGAACGCCTTGATCTTGCCGCCCACCGTCAGGCCTTCGAACCAGTGGCGAATGGCACCGGATGCGGCCGGGTTTTCGGAGCGATCCTTGCGATGGGCTTTGTCGGCGGCACTTTGTGCGGCCAGATCGACTGCGATTTCCTGAAGCGCGCTCATGCTGCCTGCTCTCCCGTTTGCCGCACGTCGCCTGCGCGGTCACTGGTGGCGGCAAGTGCAGCGTTATTGGCGATCTGTGCCCGATAGTGCGTGTCCACCTGTGCGGCAGGCATGGCCCTGTAATACAGCCAGCCTTGCAGCTGATCGGCACCGGCAAGACGAACCATGTCCGCCTGTTCCTGCGTTTCCACGCCCTCGGCGGTCACTCTCATGTTAAGTGCGCGCGCCATCGCTATGCTGGAAAGCATCATCGCGCGGCTACCGTCATCCTTGCCAGCCTGAATCACAAGGCTGCGGTCCAGTTTGAGCTTTTCAAAGCGGAATTGCCGCAAAAAGCCGATCGAGGCATAGCCGGTGCCAAAATCATCAAGCGAGATATTGACGCCAAAATCGCGAATGACGGCGAGGCTGCGCTCCGCCACGACGGGATCGAGGACGAGGCAGGTTTCGGTTATTTCCAGCTCGAGCCGATGTGGAGGGAATTGCGTCAATTCCAGCAATTCGCCCAACTTGAACGGAAATTCCGGGTTGCGAAGTTGCGCTGCCGATATGTTGACCGACAAGGTGATGTCACCCCATGCCGCCGCATCTTCCATCGCGCGCCGCAACACCCACACGCCGATTGAATTGATAATGCCCGATTCTTCGGCCACCGGAATGAATACGTTGGGGCTGATCTGCGTGCCATCAGCGCGGTTCCAGCGCAGCAGCGCTTCTACAGCGACAATCTGGCCATGATTTGCATCAACCAGCGGCTGATAGACGATTGCCAGTTCCTCATTTCCCAGGGCTGCGCGCAATTCGCTTTCAATTTCTCGCACTGCCTCGCGGCGCTGGTCGAACGTTGCGTTGAACCAGGTGCAGCGCATTTTGCCACCGCGTTTAGACATGTACATGGCGACGTCGCTGCGCCGCAGCATTTCCGACGAGGCCACTTTTTCGCCGCGCCGTGAACATGCCAGACCGATGCTGGCTCCGACGGTAATGTTGTGCCCGCCGACGTAAAAGGGATTTTCCAGTTTTTCGAGCAAGCCGCGGCATATCCCTTCGAGGATGTTGCCCGATGCCCTTCCTCCCATCAGAACGGCGAATTCATCGCCGCCCAAACGATAGCATTGAGCCTCTTTGCCGCACGCCTCGCGCAGCTTTGCCGCACACGCCTGGATCAGCATGTCGCCCACTGCGTGTCCGTAGTGGTCGTTCACCTGTTTGAAGCTGTCGAGATCGACGATGGCGATTGCCACCTCGTCGTGCCTCGCTTCCAGCGCGTCGATATCAATGTGGAGCGACCGGCGGTTGGGCAGGCGGCTGAGCTGATCGGTGGTGCCCAGCGATTCCAGTTCGCGCACGCTGGCGATGCCGCTGCGGGCGAGCAGAAACAGGGTCGCCGCGTAAACCACCAGACCGGCGATCAACAGCTCTGCGGGGGAAACAAGGGTAAGTTGATCGCTGGCGATCGCAGCAAGTGTGATCAGCCCGAAAACGAAACTCATGACGGCAAGCGGCACACCAACAAGCCCAGCTGGGGTCAAGCGTAATGGTTTGCCGATCTCAATCACGCGCGCACGTCCCCAATAGATACCCGCTGCTCAGCTTATCCGGTAAATGACGGAACGTCCGGCGCGGGTTTGTCTGCCCAATTGCTAAAGAGCAATGGATAAGGAAGGGTAAAGCGAGGGCAGTAAACACGGTTTTGTCTGGCGACTTACCGCAGATGCTGGACCAGTTGCTTTCGTTCTGCACCGGTCCCGCTGGCGGCGGATAATTGGTACATGCTGGAACGGCCCGGACAGGGTCGAAAGGTATTTGTCTGGCCGACCACGGTTTCACCGGAACCCAGCATCAGATATCCATCGCTCGTCATTGCACTGGCAAGCCGGGCAAATGCGCGCTCGCGGGTTTGCTGATCGAAATAAAGCAATACGTTGCGGCACAGAACCAGATCGAACCGGCGGCGTGCGGGCGGTTCTGCCAACACGTTGTGCCGGATGAAGCGGGTGTGTTTGCGAGATTCGCTTTTGATTTGCCAACCCGCGCGCGTTTCATCGAAATGGCGCAGCATTTCCACAACGCCCAGACCACGCTGGATTTCAAACTGACTGTATAGACCGCTGCGGGCTGCATCGATTGCGCGCCCCGATATGTCCGTGCCAAGAACGTCGATCGACCAGCCCGCCCAGCGATCCGGTTGATCCGCAAACATCATGGCGATGCTGTGAACCTCCTGTCCGGTCGAACAGCCTGCGCACCAGATCGAAATCCGGCGACTGTCGGCGCGGCGACTGGCAATCTCCGGCAGGACGGTGTCGGGCAATTGGTCGAATGTTGGCTTGTCGCGGTAAAAATAGGTTTCGTTATTCAGCAACGCCTCGACAATGCGTTCCGCCAGCGCACGCGTTGCAATGCGATCCTGTTGTTCTTCCAGCAGGCAGACCAGCTGATCGACATTGCTGATCCCGTGTTCGCGAAACACCCCGGCAAGCGCGGTGCTGACGCGCCAGCGGCGACTTTCGGTCAGTTGCTGGCCAGTGTGTTCAGACAGGAGATCGGCAATGATCTGGTGAGATGCGTCACTGGCATCACCAAAGGAGGAACTGACATTCATGATGATCGGAAATCAGCCCCGCTCTTTGGCGTGGCTATGATCCGCCTTGGTACGGGCGGGCACAGGTGCAGCAGCCGCCATGGCTGCAAGGGCCAATGATTGGGGTGGGGCGATCAAGCTGGCCAATCCCGCCTTCGCAACCGCGCCGGGCATTCCCCATACGGCGCTGGTATCGGCATCCTGCGCGATCATCGTTCCACCAGCATCGACAATCGCTTGCGCGCCTTCGAGCCCATCACGGCCCATGCCCGACAGCACCACGCCAAGAACGCGCCCGTCGCATGCCTCGGCAAGGCTGGCAAACATCGGATCTACCGACGGCATACAGCCGCTGCGTGTGGGTTGGATGCTGGTGCGGGCGATCAGCCTGTCACCCATGCGGCGGATCATCATGTGTCCGTGGCCGGTCGCAATAGTCACTTCGCCCGGGCGAATCTCCGTGCCCTCTTCCGCGATGACTGCGCGGCGTCCGCACGCGACTTCGATCTGGCGGGCAAATACCGGGATGAAGGATGCGGGCAAATGCTGGGTGATGAGGATCGGCAGGTCGAATTCGGGAGGTAGTGCGCGTAACAGGATGTTAAGGGCGTGGATGCCGCCGGTGGAAGCGCCGATCGCCATCACTTCGGGCCGCTTTGTCGGTTTGCGATCCGGTTTGGGATGCGCGGTGATTGCGGGGCGCTCTGGAACAGGCTCCCGATCATCCGCTGGGTCTGTGGAGATTTTCTGCGTGCTGTCTTGCGCCGGGGCTGTTTCGCCCAGAGCGCGTATCTTGCCAAGCAGCTGACTGCGATAATCCTCGTTAAAGCCGCCCGGTCGCGGTTTCAGCATTGTATCTGCTGCGCCCATCGACAGTGCCGATACTGTATGTTCGGCACCGTCCTGCGTCAGTGATGAAACGACCAGAACCTTCGCGTGGCCGCCGGTTTCAAGGATTGTGGGCAGGGCCTGAAGCCCGCCCATACCCGGCATTTCCAGATCCAAAAGAATCACATCGACTCTGGCATCGCCCAACTGGGCAATGGCGCGTTCACCGCTGCTAGCCGTGTCTGCGACCATCATCGCCGGATCGCTTTCGACCATTCGTTTGAGGATGGTGCGCACAGTCAGCGAATTGTCGACGATCATCACCCTGATCGCGGCATCTGCACTTTGAGCGGCAGACGTATTGCTCGCGCCATCTTTGGGCGTGGCGATGCGGCGCAGCCGGTCTCCCGGCGATTGCGATGATGTCGCCTGTGGCAGAGGTATCGGCGCGTTCATGCAAAGCCCACCAGCTGCAATTTGATTTGCAGCGTCTCGTGGTCGAACGGCTTCATTACGTATTCGTCAGCGCCCGCAGAGATAGCCTCGCGAATGTGCGCAACGTCGTTTTCGGTGGTGCAGAATACGACCTTCGGCTTATCGCCGCCGGGGCGTTTGCGCAGTTGGATGATAAATTCGATTCCCGTCATGACCGGCATGTTCCAGTCCAGCAGCACGACATCGGGCATAGAGGCTTCGCACGCTTCCAGTCCGAGTTGTCCGTTTTCAGCCTCATCCACCGTGAAGCCAAGCGTTTCGAGGATATGTCTCGAAACCTTGCGGATGACGCGAGAATCATCGACGATCAGGCAGGTTTTCATAAATTACTCTTCCAGTTGCAGCCTGAATCTAGGGCCGCGGGGTAACCAAGGGATTAAGCTGCGACTGCGTGTGTATCGGGGCCGGCGATCAGCGCTGGCAAATCGATCAGCAGGGCAGGTCCAATGGCGGTTTCGATCATTCCAATCGCGATCCGCGTCCATTCCGGCCCAAATCCGCCCGGAATGGAGTCAGGAGAAGACTGCCCGGTGGCGATGTCCTCGATCGCATCCACTATCAGCGCATAGGAATGCCCACCGACAGCAACCACGGCGGCGCGGTGATCGGTGGACCATTCCGAAGCCGACAGGCCAAGTGCGCGACGGCAATCGATCACTGTCAGCGCCTGGCTGCGCAGCGCCGTGATCCCGGCGATGAAATCGGGGCTGCGCGGTACAGGGGTGATGGTGCCAAGTTCGATGACGGATTTCACATCATGCGCGTGCAAGGCGCAACGCCGTCCGGCAATCTGAGCCATGACAAGCAGATCGTTCATGCTGCCTCTCCTGCGTTATTCACGGTCCCGTTCGGTGCTTCTGAGGATATTTTCAGGCGGTGCTGGCGGGCGTCATTGAGGGCGGTGAGCAATCCATCGCGGTCGTAGCGATAGATGGTGGGACTGCCCCTGGGTGCATCGGGATGATCGCGCAGCCGGATGATGGGGCCGGTCATCGGCAATTCGAGCGCGGCAGCGGATTCGTATTCATCCTCGAACCAGATGACGAGCGCATTGTCCGCGCCCTGTTCGGCCGTTTCGATCACGTCGTACCCGGCAGCGGTGACCAGCGGCAGCAGGATAGAGCGCGCCCAATCGCTGTCGGGCAGGCGGCATTGCGGCCGGGCAACTTCGCCGGGGGCTTCGCCGTAACGCGCAAATATTTCATGACCGTCCAGCAACGCGACCGGATTGTCCTCAATCAAGGTCACCGCTTCGACCAGCGGATCGTCCGCGAAGGGTTTGAGAGGATTGGTCAGCGCCACCGCGTCGTCGATTTCGCGCACGGCATAAAGCAGTTCGCTGGTCCCGTCAGACAATCGCAGCAGCCGGATCTTGTCGGCCGGCAGGGGCCCGTCAGGCAGGCCGATCAAGGGCAGGATCAGCCCTTCGATTACGACCCGTGCGCTGTTGCTTGACCGGTCGATCGTGTGCGCTGGCGCTGTTTCTATTCGCTGCACCAGTTCCAGCCGCACGGCGCGTCTGCGCCCTCCGAAATCGGTGAAAAGCATTGCCCGCTGCACTGTCTTTTCGGCGTTGCGCGCGCTCTCATCCGTGTCGTGATGCACGCGTGTGCGGGCGGGCGAGACTAGACCATGCTGCGCGGCAATGTTGCTCACGTCCAGCAGTAACACAGGCTGACCATCGTCCAGCAGGGTGGAGCCTGCATAAAGCCCGCTTTTCATCACGGCAGGCGCCAGCGGTTTGACCACGATGTCACCGTGGCTGTGGATGTTGTCGACCGCAATCGCCAGCAGATCTCCACTGGCAAGACGCAGTAGTACCATGGTGCGATCCTGCTCTGGTCCTGCGTTCTCGCTCAAGCCGAGGACATCGGCCAGCGCAAGACACGGCACTCGCTGGCCGCGAAACGTCACCAGCGCGGTTTCGCCTACACGCGTGAAATCGAGCGCCGTGGCCGAGGCGTGGATAATTTCCTCTATATAGCTTTGCGGAATGGCAAAGCGTTGTTCGCCCACTACCACCGTAAGCCCGGCAATGATGCTCAACGTCAGCGGTATCTGCAGCGTGAACAGCGTACCAAGCCCGCGCGTGCTGGTTACCGCGATGGTGCCGCCGACCTTTTCAAGGTTCTGCCGCACCACATCCAGACCCACCCCGCGTCCAGAAACCGTGCTGACGGCGTCGGCGGTGGAAAAGCCCGGTTCGAAAATGAGCTGCAGAATTTTATCGCGGCTCATCGCCTTGCGATCACTGGCTGAAATCAGCCCAGTTTCGATGGCCTTGGCCGCGACCTTTTCTTCGTCGATCCCGCGCCCGTCATCGCTTACGACGATGGAGATCGTATTGCCTGATTGGCGCGCCGCGATGGTTATGTACGCTGCCTCGCGCTTGCCCATGGCGGCGCGGTCCTGTGGCGGTTCGATCCCGTGATCAATGGCGTTGCGCAATATATGCGTCAGCGGATCACGGATCATCTCGATCATTTCACGGTCGAGTTCGACATCACCGCCTTCAAGTTCGAGCATCACCTGCTTGCCCAGTTCTCCCGAAAGATCGCGCACCAGCCGGGGCAGCGTGGCAAACAGCGTCTCTATGCGCTGCATCCGCATTCGCGTGATCGCATCGCGGACATCGGTAAGGATGCTGGTGAGCCGTTCGAACGGGCCGTCGATGGTCGGCTGGTTGCCCGCCTGACGCAGCCGGTGCGCCAGATCGTTGCGGGCCAGCACCATATCGGAAACGCCGCTCATCACCCGGTCGAGCAGTTCAACGGGAAGGCGGATGGTGCGCAATGCGCCGTGGGCAGGGGCGATTCCACCTTCTGCGCCAGTTTCCGCGTCGGTTTCAACGGGGGAATCGATCTGCGCGGCGGCAGCACCGGGTTGCAATGCGGCGATCAGTTCATCGTCGCCACCAGCGGGGAATTCCTCGTTCGCCTCGATCGCATCGTTCATCTGCCCGATCCGGTCGATCACGGCGAGCACGGCGGAAACCAGCGCGACGTCGGGATCGCGCCGCCCAGCGCGCACATCGGCCAGCACGTCTTCGGCGGCATGGCTAAGATTGGCGAGACGGGGAAAATCGAAAAAGCCGCAATTGCCCTTTACCGTGTGGACAAAGCGGAAGATCGCATCAAGACGCGAACGATCTGCCGGATCAGCTTCCCACGCGACGATTGCGCCAGCGCTTGCCTCCAGCATCTCGCGTGTTTCTGCGACGAAATCCGCCAGCAGGTCGTCCATGGCCAGATCGCCCCCTTATAGATGGTTGCAACTGCTATGGAGGCGGTTGGTTAATGAAGGCCTACTGCGGCCTGCGTGATCAGGCCGATGCGGTGCGATTTGTCCGGCGACCCAGCACCCACCACACCAGCGCAACCCCCGTGCCTGCGCCAAAAATGTTGGCGGCCAACTCCGCGCCATAAATTGCCGCAGATCCCCATGGCTGCAGGAACAGCCACGAAAATGGCAGCATCACCAGGAAAACGCGCGCCATCGACTGACCCAGTGCGAACGCGGCCTTGTCCACCGCGTTGAGAATACCGTTGGCGACGATCAGCAGTCCAAATCCTGCATATCCCCATGCAGCAATGCTGAGATAAAGTGCAAATTCCCGCACCACGGCGGGTTCCTCGGTAAAGAACCCTGCAAACCATTCCCCCGCAGCGAACAGCACGATTGCGGTGGCAAGGCCCCATGCCACGCAGAACCCGCCTGCCCAGATGGCAGCTTCGCGTGCGCGCCCATATTCGTTGGCGCCCCAATTCTGACCCACGATTGCGCCGATGGAGCCCGACAGGGCAAGCAGCGGAACCGTAGCGAAGCTTTGCAGCCGTCCAGCAGCGCCAAATCCGGCGACCGCATCCTGCCCCTCCACCGCAATCAATGCTGTCAGAATGGATAGACCGATGGGATTGATCGCGTTTGAAAAGGCTGCAGGCCCGGCAACTTTCAGAATGGCGACTGCCGGATCGAGGAGATTGCATCGTTTCAGCAATCCTGGATCGAGCGTGATTTCGGCGCGCCGCACCAGCCATATGGCAACGCCCACGCCGATGGCCCAGCCAGCCCCCGTGGCATAGGCAGCGCCGACAATCCCCAATCCTTCAAATCCAAACGCGCCGGTGATCAGGATCGGGTCGAGTATCCAGTTGGCGACGGCATAGGATATATTGATATAGCTCGCCTTGCGTGCCTCGCCTTGCGCACGCAGAACTCCGCTCATGCCCATGATCAGCAGCAGCAGGGGAAAACCGCAGGCATAGGGCACCATGTAGGCGCGGATCAGCGGCAACAGATCATCGCTCGCATTCATCAGTGCGAACAGCGGATCCAGCAGCAGATAAATGCTCAATGCCAGCACAAGCCCGGTCGCTGCGGCAAATGCGATCCCGAAAACGGCGCGGCGCGCGGCCTTTTCTTCGTCCCCTTCGCCCAGCGCGCGGCTGACGATGGAATTGATGCCGACCATCACGCCCACACCCAGCGATGACAGCGCGACCGAGATGGGGAAGATGAAGGATATTGCCGCCAGTTCCTGGCTGCCCAGTTTGCCGATGAAATAGGCATCGACCAGCCCGATCGACATGATCGCAGCCACCCCGATAATGGCGGGCAGGGTCTGTTCGATCAGGTGCCGGGTAATTGGCCCTGTCGTCAACTTGGCTGCTTTGCGCTCGTTTTCGGGCAGGGTTGGATCGCTCATGTGACCTCGCGCCTAACGGCTGCTGGGAGTTGGCGCAAAGCAATTGCGCAGGAACGCTTGAAACCACGGCCCATCCCATGCGATACTCAATGCTTATCAGGGATACGGACAGGACGGACAGGCACATGGCGACCCAGCTCAAACCCGGCATCGAATGCAGCAAGGAAGAATGGCAGGCGCGCCTCGATCTGGCGGCGTGCTATCGCATTTTCGATCACCTTGGGTGGGGCGAATCGATCTACAACCACATATCAGTGAAAGTGCCCGGAGAAGAGGACACCTTCCTTATCAACCCGTTCGGCCTGCTGTATGACGAGGTGACCGCCAGCAATCTGGTGAAGATCGATGTGGAAGGCAACAACGTCGGCCAGTCGCAATACATGGTCAACAAGGCCGGGTTTACCCAGCACGCCTATTTCCACGAACATCTGGGAGAGCGTGCGCACGCAATCTGCCACGTCCACACGACTGCGACGATGGCGGTTTGCAGTCACCGGCATGGCCTGATGCCAACCAATTTCTATGCCTGCAATTTCCAGAACCAGATCGGCTATCACGATTTCGAAGGCGTGACCGTGCGCAGCGAAGAGGGCGAGCGGCTGGTTGAAAACCTCGGCAACAAATCAATCCTGATGCTGCGAAATCATGGGCCCGTGGTAATGGACAAGACGATCCAGGGCATGTTTGTGAAAATGTGGGCCCTGCAGCGCGCGTGCGAAATTCAGGTCGCGACGCTGGGCATGGGCGATCCGCTGGTCGTGTCGCAGGAGGTGGTCGATGTACACCAGCGCGATCTTTCCGTGATGCAATCGCAGGGCGGCGCGGGCGTGTTCGATTTCGAAGCGTGGAAACGCCGCGTCAGCAAGATCGACGATAGCTGGCGCAGCTGATTCGGCTGTTCTCATACGATAAGGTGCGCTGATGTCGCGCATGACAGTCAATGATCGCCCGGTCGAGTTCGATCTCGATCCGCGAATGCCGCTGCTCTATGCCTTGCGCGAGGCTGCAAACCTGACTGGCACCAAAAGCTGCGGCGGGGGTGATTGCGTTGGCGCATGCATGGTTCTGGTGGATGGAGTCGCGCTGCGATCGTGCCAGATCACGCTGGCAGAGGCGGAGGGGCGGTTCATCACCACGATCGAGGGGTTGAGCCGCGACCGGTCGCATCCGGTGCAACAGGCGATGGTAGCGCAGCAGGCGATCCAGTGCGGATATTGCACGCCGGGCATGGTGATTTCCGCCGCTGCCCTGATCGAACGCAATCCCGCGCCTACCCGCGCGGAGATCGAGGCCGCAGTGCCCAATCTGTGCCGCTGCGGGGTCTACCCCCGGCTGATCACCGCGATTGAACAGGCGGGCCGTGTAAAACAGCGCCGCGAAAGCATCAGCGCCGCCCCCGCCCCCGGCATCAGCACCGCCGATGCCGCTATCAGCGTGCCGGCTCTGCGCGCGCCGGCCAAGGCCGACGCAGAGCCACAGGAATAGCCTAGAACCGGCCCGTGACCGTGAACCGGGCGTTCAACGGCGGGGCCACGGTCAATTCATTCGCGCTGTGAGCGTTGGGGAAATACAATGCGTCGAACAGGTTTTCGACGTTTACCTGCAGGCGCACGTTTTCAGACACATCGTAGAATGCGGCCATATCGACGCGCGCGTAGGATGGCAGGGTGGCGGTGTTGGCGTTATCGGCAAAGCTTTCGTCCTGCGCGGTCAGACCCGCACCAAATCCCAGTCGATCGTTCACCTGAAAATTGTTCCAGATCGAAAACGTGTTTTCCGGCAGTTCGCGCAGCCGCAGGCCGGTTGGTCCGGCGCGGTTCACCTGTTCCCCGTCGAGGTAGCTGTAACCGGCGTTGAGGAACCACCAGTCAGTGACCTGCCCCTGCAATTGCAGCTCAAATCCCTGAATTTTCGAATCGATCACATCCAGAGTGCCGGGATTGTTGTCCGATACCTGCGGCGATGATTGTTCGATCTCGAATGCGGCGGCGGTGAAGGCGAGGCCGGGGCGGATATCCCACTTGATGCCCAGCTCAAGGTTGGAAAAAGTATCTGGTGCCAGCGCATCGGCGGGCGGATTGATGTCCGCAAACTGATCGCCCGAGCGCGGCAGAAAGCTTTCCGAATAGCTGCCATATACCGAGATATTTCCCTGCGGCTTCAGAATAAGACCAAGGCGCGGAGTGACTTCCTCGTCGGTGCGAGTGCGGGCGTTGCCGGTGCGCAGATCGAGCGCATCGATCTCGAACCGGTCGAACCGCGCACCCAGCACCAGCCGCAGCCAATCGGTCACGCGAACCTCATCCTGAATATAGGCCGAGAACACCGAGAGTTCCGCCTGCGTATCGTCATTAAGCGCCGTGGTGAATCTGTTGGTGGTGGTGCGCCCGTCCGCCAACGTGCCGACATTGCCGCGCAGCGCCAGCGGGCGAGTGACGGCGAAGAACTCCACATCGGTGCGGCGGCCATCGGCAGCGGCGGTGTCGAAGAACGAATTGAACCGGTCGTTGTTATTGGCGGTGTCGATCAATTCGCCACCGACGATCAGCGTATGGCCGATCCCGCCGGTGTCGAATTCCCCGATCAGATTGCCCGAAACGATCAGATTTTCACGGTGGGTGGTGTCAACATAGCCATCCAGCGCGACGACGTTTGTCGCCTCGTTGAAGCCAACGGGGAAGAAGTTGGAGTAGAGCTTGTCATAATCACCGTATGATGCGGATAGGTTGCCCTTCAGGCTGTCGGTGAAATTATGCTGGATCGCCGCGCGCAGCACGTGGGCCTGAAACGTGGTGTAATTGTTCTGCGGGTCGCCAAACGTGATATTGCGCAATTCGCGCTGTGGGCGGCCATCGCTGCCTGTCGGGATGCCGCGATCGATGAAACGATCGTGATCGATGAACTCATACGACAGATCAATCGTGGTCGCATCGCCCACTGCGAGGCGGAAAGTGGGATTAATGCTAATCTGTTCGCCGTCGAAGAAATCGCGGTGATTGTTGAGATTTTCATAAGCTGCATTGATCCGCAGTGCCGATGTGTCGCCCGTCGCAATGTTGACATCCGCCCAGATATCGAACGCGCCAAACGTGTCCACGCTGGCACGATATCCTACGAACTGATCGCCGATCACGCCTTTTTTCGTCACTCGGTTGACGATGCCGCCAGTGCCGCCGCGCCCGAACAGCAGGGCGTTGGGTCCGCGCAGGATTTCGACCTGTTCAAGGTTATATAACCCGCGATAATATTCCACATCGTCACGGATGCCGTCGACAAAGAAATCGGCGGTTGAGCGCACGCCGCGGAACACCACCGAATCGCGGTGCCCTTCGCCCTGCGAATTGGTGACGCCGGGGGTGTAGAGCACGATATCGGCGATGCTGTCGAAACCCTGTCGCACGATCTGATCGGCGGTGGTAATCGAAACCGATTGCGGCACGTCGATGATCGGTGTGGGTGTCTTTACCGCGTTGATCTCGTTGGAATAAAGAACGTCGCCCAACACGATGATGCCGTCCTCTGCGGTTTCCATCAGCGGACCGGGTTCTGACAGGATATTCGCGCCCTGCACGGAGAGCGCCTGAGCGGAAAGATTCTGAGTGGATTGGGCTTCGGCGGTATTTTCAGCAGCAGTTTCGGCAGCAGCGGGAAATGCAATCGCTGCACAGCCGATCAGCAGGCCGGTACGGGCAGCAATGCGGGCACCAATGCTGGAAAACGTCGTAATCATGGGGTTCCTTCCGTGTCTGGCGGAACCGCTATTGAAAACCACTCGCATATGCAACAGGCTTTTTGAGAATTATTCGCAAAACATCTCGCTGTGGCACATCTGCCGCTGATGACCTATCGCCGCAGCCCTGAAAAAGCGCGGTATAAGCCTCGCAAGCACCGGAGAAGCAAACAATGAAAGCGACGATCTGGCACAATCCCAAATGCGGCACCTCGCGCAAGACGCTGGCCATACTTGAAAACCTGTCAAAGGTTGATCTGACGGTTATCGAATACCTCAAGACGCCGCCGACGCGAGAGAAGCTGGCGCAGCTATATGCCGATGCCGGGATCACTCCGCACGAAGGCCTGCGCGTGCGCGGCACCGATGCGGCGGAGCGCGGTCTGCCCGAAGCGGATGCGGATACCGTGCTGGATGCGATGGTCGCAGACCCGATCCTGATCGAGCGTCCGCTGGTCGAAACTGAAAAAGGCGTGGCGCTGTGTCGTCCACAGGACCGTGTGCTGACGATTCTTCAATCGTAATCCGTGGCGAGCACGGCATCGGCCTGCAAACCGCGCCAACCGAACAGCGCGACCGAAAGGCACAGCATTACAATAAGGCTGAACGCCATGAATTCGTGCGTATTGTACAGCCACACGCCCAGTGCGGGCGCGTAGATGAAGCTGGCCCCGGCAACGCTGGCGACGATGCCCGATGCCTGCCCCTGTTCCGCCCTGCTGACTGCGAGAGACGTGCCAGCCGTGGTGCCAGGGCGAAACAGGCCAAACCCCAGCGATGCGATGGCATAGCCCAGCGCGATGGTGTGCAGGTCGCCCGCCGCGCCCAGCAATGCGGTGCCGCAGGCCGCAACCAGAATACCGGACAGTGTTGCCGCGCGCGGCCCCAGATCAAAGCGCGGGATCAGACCCCATTGCGCCAGCAGGGTCGCGACCGCGCCGCTCATCAAAACCAGACCCACTGGCCCCGCGCCCTCTGCCGGGGTATCGCGAAGGCCCAGCCGATCAAGCACGAGGAAGCCCGATATGCCAAGGATCATCGCCTGCGCATGGCCGCCCACCAATCCGGAAATCACCCACGGCCGCAGTCGCGGATCGAACCAGCCAAGGTTGGCTTCAGGCGGTCGGCCAAGCGCGGCCTTCTCGTCATCGCCTTCCTCATCATCATCCTCCTGCGGCGGGGATTCGTCCGGCGCGCCGCCCGATCCACTGGCATAGGGGGCGTGCTGCACTCGTGCGCGCGTCGCGAACTGCGGCTCATCATTGGGAAGCCGCCAGCGCAGCAGGATCAGCGCCGCCAGTCCGATAAGCGCAAAGCAGATGAATGGCCCGGTCAGCCCCAGCCCCAGGAATGGCAAGACCATCAGGGGTGCGAGCGCTGGGCCAATCACAGTCCCCAGGCCGAAACTGGAAGCGATCAGCGACAGCGCCTGAGTGCGCTCAGAGCGCGGGGTGCGCGATGCAACATAGGCCTGAACGGCGGGCGGCGCGGCGCTGCCAAACCCGCCATACAGGCTGCGCGCGGCGGCAAAGGCGATCAGCGCGGCTGTCGCAGTAAGCCACCCGGCAAGGCCTGCCCAAAGCACGATCCCGCACAGCGCCATGGATGTGATGAATCCGGTCAGTCCCAGCGCCATCATCGCCTTGCGCCCGCGCCGATCAGAGCGGCGCGCCCATATCGGTGCGCATACCACCCACAAAAGCGCCGACCAGCTGTACGCGAGGCTGATCCAGACATCGTTGACCTTCAGCGCGGTGCCGATGGACGGCATCACTGATTGCATCGCCGTGTTGCCCGCCGCTGTCACCAGCATGACGGTGAAAAGCAGCGCCATGCGCCCGTTCGAAATCGGGCGGGATTTGGGCAGCGGCGCGCTAGCCTCAAGTGTCAGGGGGTCGACGTCTGCCATGGCCCGCATGGGCTAATCCAGCACCAGAGCACTTGCAATCGGATAACCACTCTGCGACCTGATGGCATAGCTTGATCGCAGTGCAACCGCGCTGGATCATCGGAGACACAGGCAATGAGTGGTAACATTTCGGCAATCGCCAAGCGCGGCGCATCGCGTTCGGGCTGGCGCGATTATGCGGAGCAATGGGCGGTCTTTTTCAAGGGGTTTCTTGAACATCCGCGCATGGTCGGCTCGATTATCCCGTCTTCGCGCTTCACAATCCGCAAGATGCTGGAGCCGGTGAATTGGGGAAAATGCGGCGTATTCGTCGAATATGGTCCGGGCGTGGGGACTTTTTGCCGCCCGGTACTGCAACGTATGCGTGGCGATGCAACGCTGGTGGTGATCGATACCAATCCGCTTTACATCGATTATCTGAACCGCTCCATTCGCGACAAGCGTTTCCAAGCGGTTCACGGCTCGGCCGAGAATGTCGAAGAGATACTGTCTGAACTTGGCCTCGATCATGCTGATTACGTGCTGTCGGGTCTGCCATTCTCCACCCTCCCGCCCGGCGTGGCGACGGCCATCGCCAAGGCGACGCATTCAGTGTTGAGCCCCGGCGGCGGGTTTCTCGCCTATCAGTTCACCTCTGCCGTGCGCGACGAATCAGCGCCGTTTTTCGAACGCATCGATGCCGGGTTTGAATGGCTTAATGTGTTGCCGTGCAAATTGTACTGGGCGTGGAAGGCAAAAGACTGACGCGTGGCGTTGGCCTGCATCAGTCGAAAGTGGCCGAAATCTCCGTATCGGTGGGGCCGGATAGCTGGCTATGCATCGCCACGGCCAGACCGCAAAGCACCATGCCCACAGTCATCGAGGCCAGCCCGTTGACAAGGCCAAGGATCAGCGTGACCGCGCTCCCGCCCCCTGCGAGGCCCGCAATTGCCCCGAACACACCGAACACCAGCAACGAAATGACGAGATAGGCGACACCCAGGATCAGCCAGAAAATCAGGACGCGCCATTGGGCCTGACCGGTAAGATCCCACGAACGCTTCACCGCCTTGATCGGATTGAGAACGCGGTCGATCACGATCACAGGCAGGCTCATCGACAGGCGCGCCATCAGGAAAATTGCAACTGCAACAACAAAGATCGGGCCGGTCAGGGCCAGTCCAGGCACCCCGCCTGCGGTTGCCAGCATTGTGATGGGAACCACGATGACAATGGCGGCCAGCATGTAAAGCACCAGAAAAATCACCAGTGCGGCAAGTACGCTTGGCACAGACTTTGCCCCGATGCCCAGCGCTTCACCCACCGTCGGGCGGCTCGTACCCATCAACGCAACCATCGCGCCGTAACCTACAAACTGAATGATGCTGTTGATAAAACCGTAAGTCAGCACTGGCCCGATGATTTCCATCACGCGCTCCTGCATGACTTCCGGATCGGCGCCGGGGACCAGGAATTCATCCATCCCTGGAATGAGGAAATAGATCGCCACTGCCGGCAACAGCAGGAACACCCCGGCGATCACCGCCAGAAGCTGGAAATTCTCTCGCAACAGCACCATGCTGCGCGACCAGATTGCATTCAAATCGAGTTTCACCGGACCCCCAATGCGCGTCGCGCGATCGCCTGTTGCCTTTCGGCTTGATATCCCACCGCAATGCTCCCACCAACACTCCATGGCAAGCTTAGCCCAAATCCCTGAGACGGATCGCACGGTTGAATGGCTGTGCGCGATCGCGCCTGTGCCATACGGCGAAGCGCTCAAGGTTATGGAAGCGCGAAATGCAGCGATTGCAACGGGCGAAGCGCGCGAACAGATATGGCTGCTGGAACACCCGCCGGTCTACACCGCCGGGACCAGTGCCGATCCCGCCGAATTGATCGATCCCCGATTTGAGGTGGTCGAGGCCGGGCGGGGTGGGCGCTACACCTACCACGGGCCGGGACAGCGCGTGGCGTATCTGATGCTGAACCTGGGAAAACGCGGCAAGGACGTGCGTTGTTTCGTCCATGCGATAGAGGGCTGGGTGATAGCGACCCTGACCGATTTTGGCGTCGATGCGTGGCGGGCCGAAGGCCGGGTTGGCATCTGGACGCACGACATCGACGGGCGCGAGGCAAAGATTGGCGCGATTGGCGTACGTGTGCGGCGCTGGATTACGATGCACGGATTTTCCGTCAACCTCGATCCTGACCTGTCGCATTTCGGCGGCATCGTGCCGTGCGGTATAGACGAATTCGGCGTGACGAGCCTCGCGCGGCTTGGCAAGGGCGTCTCCACCGCGCAATGGGATGCGGCGCTGCGCGCGCGCGCGCCCGGTTTCTTTCAGGCGCTGGACAAGGCGGGACGCAACACATGCGGATAATGGCAGGTTTGATATTGGCGGGCACATTCGCGCTTTCCGCCTGCGGTGATGACGCTGCGCAAGTCGATCAGACGGTTGCGCAAGGCGGCAAGGCCGCAGGAGAGGTGCTGGGCGGCACGATCAGCGATGATATGCTGCCGCTCGATACCCTGACCTCGCAATCGCCCCCCGCAAAACTGTCGCCCGAAGAAGGCGGACCGGCGATTGATGAGAGCGCTGGAACAGGCGCTGAAGAGGGTGCGGGCGACGAACCCGCGCAGCCGGTCGAGGGCAGCGCATCGCAAGAGGAAGGGGCCGAGGGCACAGCGCGATAAGCAGCGGTGCCCCCGACCTTTCCCTAACCTCGCGCGATCAGGCTGCGGTCTGCTTTTCCTCTTCCAGCGTCGGGTAGTCGACGTACCCTTCGGCAATCGGGAAATACCAGCTTCTGGGCACGTCCTTATTGGGATTGAAATGCGCGCCCGCAGCAATCCGCTTTTCCAGATCGGGGTTGGAGATATATGGCCGGCCAAAGCTGACCGCATCGCACCTGCCGCTCGACACATCATCGTCGGCTTCCTGTGCACCGTAATCGGAATTGAGGATCAGCGGACCTGAATAAATGTCGCGGATCATCGGGCTTTGCTTGGGCACTTCGGTGCTGCCAAATGTGCCGTCGGGTCCGGGTTCACGCAGTTCGACAAAGGCCAGGCCCAATTCCTCGCACACCTTGGCTGCTGCGCCGAATGTGGCTGCGGGATTGCTGTCGTCGGTGCCCTGCGAATCGCCATTGGGCGACAGGCGGATGCCAACGCGGTCCACGCCCCACACATCGATCAGGGCTTCGAGCACTTCGCGCATGAAGCGGGTGCGGTTCTCCGGGCTGCCGCCATATTCATCGGTGCGCAGATTGGTTTTATCGCGCAGGAACTGGTCGACCAGATAGCCGTTCGCGCCGTGCAATTGCACCCCGTCAAAGCCTGCTTTCTTCGCATTTTCAGCAGCATGGCGATAATCCGCGACCGTGCGCGCGATATCCTCATGCGTCATGGCGCGCGCTTCGACGTAAGGCTGTTTGCCGGTCGGCGTGTGCGCTTCGCCGGGGGCAGTCGTGGCGCTGGCGGATACGGGCGGGTTTCCATCAAGGAACACGGGATGGACGATCCGGCCCATGTGCCACAGCTGCATGACGATCAGACCGCCTTCGTCCTGCACGCCTTTGACAATCGGCTTCCACGCTTCGACCTGTTCATCCGACCAGATGCCCGGCGCGCTGGGCCAGCCGAGCCCTTCGCGGCTGATGCCGGTCGCTTCGGTCAGGATCATGCCTGCGCCTGCGCGCTGGCGATAATAGGTGCCCATCAGGGCGTTGGGCACGAACATCGGTTCGGCTGCGCGCCCACGGGTGAGCGGGGCCATGAAGATACGGTTTTTCGCAGTCAGCGCGCCCATCTTGAGCGGCTTGAACAGGGCTTCGTGGTGCATCTTGAGAATTTCCTCGGGTTGTTTCTGCTTGGCTGTTCACTTGCAGACGATGGCGCTAGGGCGCAAGCATGGAAAAAGCGCGGCCGCCGAAAGCACAGCTTGTCGACCTGCGGGCGGGCCTGCTGCTGGCGGCGCTGCTGGGCGGCAATGTCGCGCTGGCAATAGGGCCGTGGTTGGTGCGTGAGGCGGATACAGGCCCGGTCAGCGCAGCGTTCTGGCGGTTGTTTCTGGCATTGCCGTTTCTGGTGGTGTTCGCGCGCATCGCCGGTCAGCGCATCGGCGGGATGCCGCGCCGCTCTTTGGTGCTGGTCGCGATTGGCGCAGTTTCTTTCGCTCTCGATCTAGCCAGCTGGCACATCGGCATCGGCATGACGCGGCTGGGCAATGCGACCCTGTTCGGCAATGCGGGATCGATCATCCTTCTGTTCTGGGGATTTATCGTCGCGCGCACCCTGCCGCGCGGGCCGGAATGGCTGGCGATTGCCTGCGCGCTGGCAGGGGCTGCGATATTGCTGGGGCGCAGCCTTGAAATTTCGGCACAGTCGTTTGCGGGCGATCTGTTCTGCGTCGCCGCAGGGCTGACCTATGCGGTCTATCTGCTGACCTTGCAGGGGGAGCGGTCACGCTTTGGATCCTGGGGACTGCTGGTCTGGGTCAGTGTGTTTGCGTGTCCCGTGCTGCTGGCGATTGCGCTGGCATTGGGGGAACCGGTGTGGCCCACCAACTGGACGCCGGTGCTGATCCTGTTCGTAACCAGCCAGCTGATCGGGCAGGGGCTGATGGTGTATTCACTGGGCCACTTCTCCCCTCTGGTAATCGGGCTGGCGCTGCTGACGCAGCCGGCGATTGCGGCGGTCATCGGCTACAGTGTGTTTGGCGAAGTGCTGAGCGGGCTCGACATCGTCGGCATGGTGTTGCTGGGAGGTGCTCTGGTGGTGGCGCGAGGCACGCAGAAGAGGACCGCCGCTGGTCCCGGCATGGCGGCTGGCAAAAACTAGTCGCAGAATTGCGGATAGACTTCGGCGAAGCGTTCTTCGACCATGTCCAGATCGGGTCCGGCCAGTTCGCACCGCACCTGTTCTATCAACAGGCGAGCCTGATTGCGCAAGGCTGCACGCCTCGTCTGATCCTCGATCGGCAGCGCTGCGTTCAGCAAAACGTCGAACATCACCAGCGCGGCCACGGGGCTGGCAGCCGCCGCGCTGCGCATTGACCCGAAGCCGCGTCGCAGGAAGTGGTCAAAATCGTCTGCGCGCGGGATCACCGGAAAATCGGGCGCATCGTCCTCGAACACATCCTTGCGCAGATCGCGCCGGCCAAGCTGCGCTGTCGCTGCGCCCAGCCAGTGCAGGGCGGTGACCGCGGTGAAGGGATCGTTGATACCCGGCGATAGGGCGCGGAGGCCGATTTCCACCAGCTCGTCGATGAGGAACTGCCCATCCTGTTCCGGGGTGCGCGTGGGCCCGATGGTGAGGCGTTTGCTGACTGCATCGACCAGATCATCGGGATCGCACCCGGAAACATCGGCCAGCGGCAATCCGGGATGAACGAAATCGCCTGTGCGGACATGCAACGAAAGGATTGCGGAATGTTCACGCGCCGCCTTGGCCAGATCAACGAAATCGATCATCTGGACATAGCCGGTGCTGCTCGCCAGCAGCGGTTTCCCCTTCACCGGCTCACGCGTATCGGAATAGCTTTTTTCGTTGGGATAGGTTTCGCAAATCAGCTCTATCAGACGTTGCCCGACCCCTTGCAAAACCGAATTGATCCGGATTGATGTTGGCACATGGTTGAGGAAAAAAACCAGCACCCCCACGCACATTGCCATGAGGATATAGGCGACCAGCAGCGACAATTGCGGTGAAAAACCCGGCAGGGCGGTCATCGTTTCGCCAATGGCACCGGGGTTTGGCGTCTCGCTTTCGGCGCGCACGCTGCGCAACACGATCAATGCGTAGACAAAACTGCCGATGAATGTCGCAAGGCTTAGCTGATTTCCCCGGTCCTCCAGAAAATTGGTAAGCAGGCGCGGGCCATAGGTGCCGCTGGCATAGGAAACCGCAACGATGGTAATCGAAAAGACGGTGGACGCGATGCCGATCATCGAACCGGCCATGACGGTAAGAATGTCCGAGGCGCCCGTGGGCCGAACCGGCACCAGCCAGACCTGATCGCTGAGCAATTCCGCCGCGCCTGCGCGGTCAAGGGCGACCATCCCGAACGCAAGCGCGGCCGCAATCACCACGAACAGCGCGGGAAAAAACCAGTAATTGGCGTGGAGGCGTGCCCACAAAAAGCGGAGTTTGGCGGTCATTTGCATCGCGGCACACGAAACGACGAAAGGGGTGCCGCGTCAATCACGCACCGCATCAATCCCCCGAAAACGGCACCTTGCCCAGATCTCCCAGCCCCACGGTCCCGCCAGCCATTCCCAGCATCCGGTCAAGGCTGCGCTTCGCTTTCAGGCGAATGTCTTCCTCGATCTCGATCTGCGGGGTCAGGTCGCGCAGGGCGGTGTAAAGTTTCTCCATCGTGTTGAGCGCCATGTAGGGGCAGATGTTGCACGAACAGTTCCCGTCTGCACCCGGCGCACCGATGAAGGTTTTTTCCGGCAGCGCCTTTTCCATCTGGTGCATGATGTGCGGTTCGGTCGCGACGATCAGCGTGTCGCCTTCGAAATTCTTTGCAAAGGTGAGGATCGAACTGGTCGAGCCGACATGATCGGCATGGTCGATAATTGATGGCGGGCATTCGGGATGAGCGGCGACGGGCGCGCCGGGATATTGTTCCTTTAGTTTCAGCAACTCGGTCTCGCTGAAGGCTTCGTGGACGATGCAGACGCCCGGCCACAGCAGCATCTCGCGGTCAAACTTGCGGCTCAGCCAGCCGCCAAGGTGACGGTCGGGGCCAAATATGATCTTCTGATCCTTGGGTATCTGTTCAAGGATTGTCTCTGCGCTGGATGACGTGACGATGATATCGGACAGCGCCTTCACCTCGGTCGAGCAATTGATGTAGGTCAGCGCAATGTGATCGGGATGCGCCTCTCGGAAGGCGCGGAATTTTTCGGGCGGGCATGAATCCTCAAGGCTGCATCCCGCGTCCATGTCTGGCAGGATCACGGTTTTCTGGGGTGAGAGGATCTTGGCCGTATCGGCCATGAACTTGACCCCGCAGAACGCGATCACATCGGCATCGGTATCCGCCGCCTTGCGCGACAGCTCAAGCAAATCTCCGACGAAATCGGCGATGTCCTGAATATCGGGCGTTTGGTAATAATGCGCGAGGATCACCGCGTTGCGGTCTTTGCGCAGCCGGTCGATCTCAGTCAGCAAATCGGCGCCGCTCGGAACTTTGGTGGTGATGGTCATGTCGGATCCCCGCTGGAATAGTTTCGTGTGATATAGCGATAACTGCCCCGCTTTCGAGCGGTTTCAGCGCGCCGGCTCACCCTCGAACCGCACTTGTACCTGTGCACCTTCGAACCCGGCGATCTGCAAGGGCACAGCCAGGTTCTGACGCACCGCGTCCTTTGCCGAATTGCGCGCAAGGGTCAAAATCTCTTCATTCTTGGCGAATGCCTGCGCCTGCTCTTCCGCGATTTCGGAATTCTTTTCCGAAAGCAATTGTTGCGATCCGCCGGTATTCAACAGGCCCTCGGTGAAAATTCGCGCCTTGCCCTCGTCCAGATTGGGGCGAGAAGTCTGCAATTGCGGCAGGGTGACGGTCAGCGTGGATGCGGTTTCGTCCCACGCGAAATCATCCGGACCCATGCCCGACAGATCCAGCCGATAATCGATGCTGGCCGGGATGATCGCGGCCTGCCGCACGCGGCGCACCACGACGGGGCCGACCTTTTGCGCATATTCGCTTTCCGCAACGACTTCGAACCGGCTGGCGAAAACCACCAGCGAATTCTGTTTCTCGAAGGCCAGCATGGCGCTGGCGACGGGATCGCCTTCTTCCTGATAGATATAGGCGCGCCAGCCCAGAAACAGCGCGGCAGCCGTCAGGGCGACTATCAGCGCAATCAGCCAGCGCTCACTGCGGGCTGACAATGAGCCGCCATCGGCCACTTCTGCGCGCGCATCGACAAAGCCGGGCTGCCGAGATCTGTTTTCTCGCGTTATAGCTATACCATCGGGCAGTTGTCCCTCTGCCGGTTTCAGTCCGCCCGCCATATTATTCCTTCTTTTCTGGCCAGACCGCGCCGCTCAAGATCGATCAGATGTGCAGTAACGCTCATCTCGGCAGCGGGGATAAGTCTTTCATCCAGCCCTTTATACATCGCCGGGATGAAATCGGGCACGGATCGCGGGGTCTCGGTCATCAGGCGCAGAATCTGGTTTTCGCGCTGGCGGCGGTGCCCGATCATGCCGCGCACCAATTGGCGCGGTTTCGTGATCGCAGCGCCGTGCGCCGAATGATACACGGTGTCTTCGCGCGCCATCAGCTTTTCAAGGCTCGCCATGTAATCGCCCATGTCGCCATCTGGCGGGATCACAACGCTGGTCGACCAGCCCATTACGTGATCGCCGGTGAACAGCGCGCCTGATTGTTCCAGCGCAAAACACAGGTGGTTTGACGTGTGCCCCGGCGTGGCGACAGCGGTGAGCGTCCAGCCGGTGCCAGCCATCTGCTCCCCGTCCTGCATCACGCGATCGGGCGCATAGGTCTTGTCGAAAGCCTCGTCTGCGCGCGGGTGGTCGCTTTCCAGAACCAGCGGCGCACATCCGACGATCGGTGCGCCCGTGATCGCGGACAGCGGCGCGGCGGCGGGCGAATGATCGCGGTGGGTATGGGTGCACATTATTGCCGTGATCGTGGCATCGCCTACCGCGTCCAGGATCGCCTGAATATGCGCCGGATCGTCCGGTCCGGGATCGATCACCGCGCAATCCGGCCCGCCCACTGGACCGACCACATAAGTCTGTGTGCCAGTATACGTATAGGGGGATGGGTTGGGCGCCAGTACGCGACGCACCAGCGGTTCCAGTTGTTCAGCCGCGCCGGTCGGCCATGGTTTGGGGGGTAGTCCTGCCATGGGGTTGCATATGGGGGTGCGCGTGCGCCATGTCACGGGGGAGAGTTAAGAGGAACCCGATGAGCGACCACATCCTCGTCCTTGACGAAGGCACCACGTCTACCCGCGCCATGCTGTTTGCGAGCGACGGCGTGCTGATCGCCAGCGCGCAGGCGGAGCTGACGCAACATTATCCGCAGGCCGGCTGGGTGGAGCACGATGCCGAGGAAATCTGGGTCAAGACGCTGTCTTGCGCGGCGGATGTCATCCCCAAAGCGGGCGGCGCTGCGATGATCGCTGGCATCGGCATCACCAACCAGCGCGAAACCGTGGTGGCGTGGGATAGGGCTACCGGACAGCCGCTGACGCGTGCAATCGTGTGGCAGGATCGCAGGACCGAACCGCTGTGCCTGCAAATGCGGCAGACCGGGCACGAAGATGAGGTACAGCGCCGCACCGGTCTGCTGCTCGATCCCTATTTCTCCGGCACCAAGATGCGCTGGATGCTGGATAACGTGCCCGCCGTGCGTGCCGCGGCGGATGCGGGCACGCTGGCATTTGGCACAGTGGAAAGCTGGCTGGTGTATAAACTGACCGGTGGCCCGGATGGGGAGGGCGTGCACATCACCGATGCCAGCAACGCCAGCCGTACCTTGCTCATGGAGCTCGAGGGCGCGCAATTCGATGCAGCCTTGTGCGAACTGTTCGGCGTGCCAATCGCCGCCTTGCCCCGCGTCACCGATATGTCCGGCCAGCTGGCGCAGGCGGATGCGCGCCTGTTCGGCAGCGCAATCCCGATCACGGGGCTGGCGGGCGATCAGCAGGCGGCGACCATCGGGCAGGCCTGCCTCGCACCCGGCCAGACCAAGGCGACCTATGGCACCGGCGCATTCGTACTGACCAATCAGGGAAAGGTCATACCGCGCTCGACCCATCGCCTGCTGGGTACGGTGCTGACGCAGCTCGACGGGCAGCGCACTTACGCCATCGAAGGATCGGTGTTTGTCGCGGGCAGTCTGGTGCAATGGCTGCGCGATTCGCTGGGGATCGTCGATGTGGCGGGTGAGACGGAGGCACTGGCCCGCTCCATTCCCGACAGCGGCGGGGTCACGATCGTGCCCGCGCTCGCCGGGCTGGGCGCGCCGCATTGGCGGGCCGAGGCGCGCGGGCTTATCAGCGGGCTGAGCTTTGCCAGCGGAAAGGCGCAGCTGGCCCGCGCCGCGCTGGAGGCTATGGCGCATCAGACCCACGACCTTGCAAACGCTTTTGCCGCCGACGGCACACGTTGGGAGACGCTGCGGATCGACGGGGGCATGTCTTCCAATGACTGGATGGCTCAGGATCTGGCCGACATGCTCGAGATACCGGTGGAACGGCCCGCATTCGTGGAGACGACCGCGCTGGGCGCGGCGATGCTGGCGGCAGCGGGTGCGGGGCTGTATCCCGATCTAGCCAGCGCGGCGGAAAGAATGCGCGGCAAGCTGACCCGGTTCGAGCCGGGAATGGACGCCGCAACACGCAGGGAACGACTTGGGCGCTGGCAAAAAGCGTTGAACGCCGCGTAACATTTGACGAAGGATGAAACGTTCGCGCGTCTGTTCAGGGCGCGAAAGGTGCGCTTTGCCTACATCCGGCCGATTTCGCGCCCGATCCGGTCCTGAAATGCGCGCACGGGAGATGCCATCTCGAAATCTCCGCGCCATGCCGCGTCCAGTCTTGCAATCCGTTCGTGCAGGCGCTCCGTCTCACCAATCAGCACACGAGTTTCCGACTCCAGCAAGGCGAGCTGCGTCAGATCCGACGGGCGATCGCCGGGCAGCGTGCCGTGCTTTCGCACCTGCTGTTCGCTCAGCTCCCCTGAGAAATAAGCGCGTTGGTTCAGTAGCCATGCCAGAATATGCATCATTCGCGTGGTGGTTTTCAGCCCCTCCGTGGAAAGGGCAAGGCGCATCATTGCATCCTCCGGGCGGGTCATCACCGCGCTGGAGGTGGCTGTACCGTGGGCAAACACCCCGCGCACCTCATCGGCAAGGACCAGTGCCTCGGTATACAATGCCTCAATGATCGGGCGGGACAGGGATGTCGTGCGGTTCATGGGTGATGGGGCCGGTAATGAAGGTGCGTTGATCATCGGAACGCTACGCCTGCGAGGGGCAAATCGCCATCGCATCTTGGTTACTTTCAGATTGAAACTGGCCGATCGTCCCTGCGTGATACAATTCGCGTGGGTTAGCTCACAGAGCTTACTCCCGACCCGAGACCGCCATCAATGTGGCCATCAGGCGATGATATCGGGCACCAGTGTATCGGCAATAACGGCGATCTGATCCCGCAGTCGCAATTTGCGCTTTTTCAGGCGGGCGATCTGCAACTGATCACTCGATCCGGCATCGGTCAGCGCCGCAATGGCTGCATCGAGGTCGCGATGTTCCGATCGCAGCAATTCCAGCCGCTTTTCAAGCTCAGCGTCGTTCATCGCTATTTCCTGCAGCCCCATACACATGCACCGGGCCGATCAGCCCGAGTGATTTCGCATCGGCCCCTAACCGATTTCGCCAGCCTTGGCAGCTTCATTTCATCGTGTGCTGCATACCGTAGCGTCGATTTAAGAGATTGTAGCGCTTTGCAAGTGAGACTGTGTGTGGTTTGATCCTGACTGCGGCCCGGCCGCCCCTGTGCCGAGTTCGCTCCAAGGGGCAAACCCCAACTTGTATAGGAGAACAAATATGGCTCTTTCGCGTGGCAATTCCGCAGTTTCGACAGCAACCACGTCTCATATCCATGCACTCCAGTCCAAGCACGCGACCCTCGAGGCCAAATTGCACGACGAAATGAATCGGCCCGTTCCCGATGCAGCGACAATTCAGCTGCTCAAAAAGCGAAAGCTGGCGCTCAAGGAAGAAATCGCGCGACATTGATCGCGTAATTTCACGGCTTCCACATGCGGGCGCGCCTGTTTCTTCCTTCATAAGGTAATTGCGCGCCACGCATGGGTTTCCCCGTTACCGACACGGCCGATTTCAGGCTGTCTAGCTGAAAATTTTCAGCCTCATTCTCACTCATTCGAGCTTTTGCTTTATTCCCTGCGTGCGCGTAGGCATTAAGCTCTCATGACCGCCGCTGCATCCGCCCGACAGATACTTACCCGCCTGCACGAGGTGATGGCATCGCGCATGCGCGCGCAGGCGAAGCTGGACCGAGTGGTTGATATCATCGGCGAAAGCTTGTCGAGCGAGGTCTGCTCGATCTACCTGCTGCGCGAAGGAATGCTGGAACTCTTCGCGACGCGCGGGCTGAACAAGGCTGCCGTCCACGTTACCCGCATGGCCATTGGCGAAGGGCTGACCGGCGTAATTGCCGACAATGTCGAGACATTGAACCTGGCTCAGGCAAAGGCGCATCCCGATTTTCAGTATCGCCCCGAAACAGGTGAGGAGAAATTCCACTCGTTTGCCGGAGTGCCGATCGTTTATCGCGAACGCGCCGTGGGCGTGCTGTGCGTGCAGCACGTTGATCCGCGTCGATATGAGGAAATCGAGATCGAAGCGCTGCAGACCACAGCGATGGTGCTGAGCGAAATGATCGCCAATGCCGACCTCGTCGATGAAGAACAGGCGCGCGGCCTGACCGAGCAACAGACTGCATCACAGACCGTACCGGGGCTTACGCTGGTGGCGGGGCTGGGTGTGGGGCAGGCGGTGTATCACCAGCCGCGCGTGCAGATCACGCAGGTCATGGCCGAAGATACCGAAGCCGAACGTCAGCGCGTCTATCGTGCGTTCGACAAGATGCGCGAACAGATAGACAGCCTTGCCGGACAGGCCGAATTCGGCGGCGGGGGCGAGCATGACGAGGTGCTCGAAACCTACAAGATGTTCGCCTATGATGAAGGCTGGGCGCGCCGCATCAACGAGGCAATTGATTCAGGCCTCACCGCCGAGGCAGCGATTGAACGGGTGCAGCAACACACCCGGATGCGTATGCGCGAGATTGACGATCCGTTGTTGGCGGACCGGATGCACGATCTGGAAGATCTCGCCAACCGGCTGCTGCGGATCGTATCCGGCCAGCTTGGCACCGCCGCGACGCAGGCGTTGCCGCGCGATACGATCCTGATCGCCCGCAATCTTGGCCCTGCAGAACTGCTCGAATACGATCGCCGCCGATTGAAGGGCGTGATCCTGGAAGAAGGATCGCTGACTGCGCATGTCGTTATAGTCGCGCGCGCCATGGGTGTGCCGGTGCTGGGCCGGGCGGCGGGCATTCGCGGTAATTTGCGCGATGGCGATGAGGTGCTGCTGGACGCGACGGCGGGCGTGGCCACGCTGCGGCCCAGCGCGCAGATCGCCGAGGCGTTTGCCGCGCGCTTTGCCAAATCGCGCGAACGCCAGGCCGCCTATGCCAGCCTGCGCGATGTCGAACCCTTCACCCGCGACGGAACACGCATTCAGGTCATGATGAACGCTGGCCTGCGAGATGACATGAGCGCGCTGGCCATGACGGGGGCAGACGGGGTGGGCCTGTTCCGCACCGAATTTCAGTTCCTCGTCTCCGCTACATTCCCGCAGAGAGAGCGGCAGACGCGGCTCTATCGTGATGTGCTGGAGGCGGCAGGCGAAAAGCCGGTCATCTTCCGCACGGTCGATATCGGCGGCGATAAAAGCGTGCCCTATCTCGGCTCGGCCAGCTCAGAGGCTGACGAAAACCCTGCGATGGGCTGGCGTGCCCTGCGATTGGCGCTGGAACGCGAAGGCTTGATGAAAGTGCAGGCGCGCGCCTTGCTTGAGGCGTCGGCTGGCCGGTCGCTCTATGTCATGTTCCCGATGGTTTCCGAACCGTGGGAATTCGACGCGTCCAAGGCCGTGTTCGACGATCAGCTCGCGTATCTGCGCGGCAAAAAGGCGGTGCTGCCAAAGGAAATCCATTTTGGTGCGATGCTTGAAGTCCCGGCGCTTGCCGAAATGCTCGACCTGCTGTTGCCAAAGCTCAGCTTTCTTTCGGTCGGCACCAATGATCTGACGCAATTCCTGTTTGCCGCCGACCGGGCAAACCCCAAACTGGCGCAGCGATACGACTGGCTCAGCCCCGCGATCATCCGGTTTTTGCGCCGTCTGGTGCAAGGGACGCTGGGCAGCGGCGTGGACCTTGGCGTGTGCGGTGAAATGGGCGGGCGGCGGCTGGAGGCGCTGGCACTGATGGGCATCGGGTTCCGCCGTCTGTCAATCACGCCTGCAGCCGTTGGCCCGATAAAGGAGCTGGTGCGGCGCATCGACCTGACCGAGTTGGAACCTGCGATGACAGGTTGGCTGACGGACCCTGCGATAAATCTGCGCACCGCGTTGAGCCAATGGGCACAGGATCGCGATATCGAGGTCGATTGAGATGGGGCCATTGGTCCCATGCGGGCCCGCAATCATCGGGCTTTCGATAAAATCGGCGCCAATCCGGCTTGGCGGCCATTCAAATCGTGCAAAATCGAGCGAACACTTGACTTGATTGCGCGACCCCCGCTTTGTGGGCATAGAACATCAATTGATAACCATCCCACCGGGACGCAAACGGGTAATGGACAGCGAAAACGACACCACCGTCGAGGATACTCCCGACACAAATGACGTGCATGTCAGCGCGGGCGAACGTTTACGCCTTTCGCGCGAGGCGAAAGGCCTCAGCCTGGATAATGTCGCGGCGGAAACACGCATTCCGGTGCGCCATCTCGAAACCATCGAATCGGGCCATTACGAAGAATTGCCGGCGCGCACCTATGCTATCGGCTTTTCGCGCTCCTATGCGCGGGCAGTCGGTCTGGACGAACGCGTAATCGCCGATCAGGTGCGCGATGAAATGGGCGTGCGTGGGACGCGGTATTCCGCGGTCGGGCAGGGCATGGAGCCGGGCGATCCGGCAAAGCTGCCGTCTTCGGGTCTTGCATGGTTCGGTGGTTTTGCGGCGCTGGTTCTGATCATCGGCATCATCGTCTTTGCAGCCACATATTTCGGTGCGGGCGAGGGGCCGCAATCGCTTCTGGCGCAGGAAGAAGCGGCAAACCGGGCCGCTGGCGCCGACCCGCAGCCCGCCGCAACGCCCGCGCCGGCACCGGCGACAGCGCTCGTCGATGGGCAGGTGATCCTTACCGCGCGAGAGGATGTGTGGCTGCGGATATATGAAAAGGATGGCGATCGCCTGTTTCAGGGAACCCTGACTAGCGGTGAGACTTACGAAGTGCCCAAAATCGCCACCGCGCCGTTGATCAATACCGGCCGCCCCGATGCACTGGACATCACCATAGACGGGCGCGGAGTGCCGAAGTTGGCCGAAGAGCCGGTTGCACTGGGCGATACGCCGATCTCTGCCGCGGCCCTGCTGGCGCGCGGGAACACGGCGGCCCAGCCATCGACACAACCGGCAACACAGGGGATCACTCAGCCAGCACCACAGGCACAGGTATCGACACAGCCGGCCACTTGATTGGACTTTCGGATCTGCGCTGCCGCAATCGCACATGCGATTGACACAGGTGGGCCATAGCTCGACTTAACCACGTAGATGCGCAGTTTCGCGTCCGTTTCCCACGTTTTAGTGCAGGTTCGGGGTCGACTTGGCGTGCTGCAACCGGCACAGATTCGGCTCACGTTCAGACGCACAGATCAATGGGTTGCGTGACGCAGGCAGCACGCCTGATACAAGACCGCCTGATGCAAAACCGCCCGAGACAAAAACCGGCGCGCCGACACGACGAAAGAGGGAAAACCGATCGATGATGCAGACCATCCTTCCGCCGCAAACCAGCCACAACTCTCGCAATCCCGTGATCAAGGCCTTCGCTGCGCGCGCAGGATTTGCAGCGATCGCTGCGGCGATGCTGATGACCTACCCCGCCAGCGCGCAGGACGCCAATGCAGAAGCACGCCTGCGCAAGGTCGAGGCAGAGGTCCGGGCTCTTCAGCGCAGCGTTTTTCCCGGCGGAGACGGGCGTTACTTCGAACCGCAGATCACGCCCGGCGACACCTCGGTTCCGGCGCGCAGCAACGCTCCTTCCACCACGGCCGTAACCGATATTCTCGCCCGGCTTGATGCGCTGGAGCTGCAATTGCAATCGCTCACCGCGCGGGCGGAGGAATCCACCAATTCGATGGCGATGCTTGACAGCCGGATCGCCGCGCTGGAGGCACGTGGCGGGTCCGCACTGGGCGGGTCCGCACTGGGCGCGGCCGCGGTCAATTCGCCCGCCGCCGCCGCCGACACCAGTGTCACGGACAGCAACCTTGCCGCCATGAGCGGCACTTCGCGCAGCACCCCCGTCACAGCGGGTCAGGGCGCAACCGCTGCAACGCCGTCAACTTCCACCTCCGCTGCTGCTCCGACGCCAGCGCGGCTCGCGGCAGTAAAGGCGATTGCCAAGCCGCAGACCGATGATGCGGGCGATGATGAATATTCCTATGGCTTTCGCCTGTGGGATGCGGGTTTCTACCCGGAATCGCGCCAGCAACTCACCAGCTTCGTTGAGAGCTATTCGGGCCACTGGCGCCAGTCCTATGCGATGAACCTGCTGGGCCGGGCTTACCTTGACGATGGCATGACCGAAGAGGCTGCGCGCTGGTTCCTCAAGAATTATCAGAGCGACCGCACCGCCGCGCGCGCGCCCGACAGTCTGCTGTATCTGGCACAGAGCATGATAGCGCTGGGCGACACGCGTCGTGCCTGCATCGCGCTGGCGGAATTTGCCGAAACCTATCCTGTTGTCGCGACAGGACGGTTGAGCGATCAGTACAAGGTCAATCGTGGCCGCGTTACCTGCGAGGGATAGGGCGCTCTCTCCCGCAGTAGAGGCGACGCGTCGGGAGGATTGTGATGGGCAGGGCCGCGCAACCACGACCGCCTGATCCAGAACAGGTTTCACGCTTTATCGCCCGGCTTGATCGGTTGTGGCCGATTGAGGATCGCGAGACGCCTGATGGCGCATCGGCCATGCTGGGGCTGGCAGTATCGGGTGGCCCGGATTCGCTGGCGCTGTTGCTGCTCGCCAATGCCGCCTTGCCGGGCGAAATCGCCGTCGCCAGCGTCGATCACGGACTGCGGCCCGAAGCTGCAGGCGAGGTCGCGCTGGTCGAAGGTATCTGCGCCGATCTGGATATCCCCTTCACCCCCTTGCGCATCATGGTGCGCGGCGGGAACCTGCAGGCCCGCGCGCGTCAGGCGCGCTATGCCGCGCTTGCCGACTGGGTGCGCGCTGAGCAGCTCGGCGCGCTCGCCACCGCGCATCACGCCGACGATCAGGCGGAAACGCTGCTGATGCGGCTGGTGCGAGGCAGCGGCCTGTCGGGCCTTTCCGGAGTGCGGGCAGCCTCGATGTTCGAAGCTGATGACGGCGCGGATCCCTTCACCCTGCTTCGTCCCCTCCTCGGCTGGCGCAAGGCCGAACTGGAGGCGCTGGTCGCAGCAAGCGGGCTGGCCGCAGTGCGCGATCCGTCAAATCTGCAACGACAGTTTGACCGGGTGCGCGTGCGCGATCATTTGGCGGCGCATGACTGGCTCGATCCGCAAGCGATCGCGACGAGTGCCGGGCATCTGGCAGAAGCATGGCGTGCGATTGAATGGTATGCCGGCATCGACTGGGATGAAATGGTCCACCACGAGGACGACGGCAGCGGTTTCCGGTATCTGGCCAATGTGCCGCGGATCATTCAGATCGAAACCGTGCGGCGTATCGTGCGCGAGCTGGGCGGGGTGGTGTCGCGCGCAGAAGCAGGACGCGCCGCCGACCGCCTGTGGCGCGGCGCCAATGCGTCTCTGGGCGGGGTGCTGGCGGTACCAACGGTAGAGCATGTGGAACGCATCGGGGTGGAAATGCGGGTCTGGCGGTTCACTGCAGAACCACCGCGCAACCCGCACTAGGGTATTTGACCGGCGGTGCGATCAGCTTATCTTGTCGCCCACGCCCACCATTTTTCCGCGCGTGATGAGCACTCTGTCGCCGCGCCGGGAGGCGGCAAACAGCTTTTGTGCGAATTCATCCGGCACTCCGATGCAGCCGTGGCTGGCGTAACCGTTGATGACCGGGGAACCGTGGATTGCAATGCCGTCCCACGTCAGGCGCAAGGTCCAGGGCATCGGGGCGTTGTCGTATTTCTCGGATACGTTGTCCTTCTCCTTGGTCAGGATCGGGAAACTGCCAAGCGGGGTTGGATGCTTTTGTGTGCCGACAAGCGCCACTGCGGTGCCGATTTCGTGACCGTCGCGAAACGCGCTGATCACGCGGGCTTCGAGGTCCACCGTGACCACCAGTTTGCCCTTTGCGGGGGCGGCGCTTTCATCCCAGTACCAGTCGCCATAGCGGAACGGGCCCTCGGGGATCGACATGACAGTCTTGATCGTAAACGGATCTTTGCCCGCCTGAGCCGTCCGTGCAGTGGCAGGCGGAGCAATCGAAGCGGGCGCGGGAACAGCCTGCACGACAGGGTTGGAGATCATTCGGGTTGCCGGTCCGCGTGGTGCGGTGGGTGCTTCATCGGCAACCACCAGTACCTCGATCGGGACGACACCGGCATCATACGCCAACGGATCGCCTGGTTCCTCGGTGGCCAGAGTATCCGCTGTTGAGGCATCGCCGGTGACGGGATCCAGTCCTCGGATAGCGTTCTCAGCTTCATTGGCGACCTGCTGCGCGGCATCGGCCGCGCTGGTCATCTCGTTTTCCGAAGCCGGTTGCGTGGCCATGGCCGAGCTCCCACCGAGCGAAGCTATCGCAAGAGTGGCGGCAAGCCGAAGTGAGGATCGCACGATCTTGAGGTTGTGTATCATAGGGCGCTGTTATGCAGTGATCTGTCCATATTCGCCAGCACAATGGCTGTCCCCGTCCCTTCAAGGGACGCGCGAGGACAAAGTGTTAACGTGAAAAAGATCAGCTATTACAGGCAAATACGCTTGTCGCGAGAAAGACTGGCACTTGTCTGTGTTTTTGGCCGATACCGGTGCTCCCGTTACGCGAATCAGTTTGTTAAGCTAACTGCTTAACCCTCAGCCTGGAGATGGTGTTCCTGAGCAAAGGCCGCAGCCGCGCCCAGCAGGCCGGGTTGCGGATGGGTAATGAGTTTGACCGGCAGGCCCGCCATGAGACCTGCAAACCGGCCCTTTGCTGAAAAGCGCGAGGCGAAACCGGAGTTGAGCAGCGTCTCACGAATACGAAAGCCAAGCCCGCCGGCGATCACGACGCCGCTCGCACCCTGAATCAGCGCGATATTGCCCGCCACCGATCCGAGCGCCATGCAGAACCTGTCAACGGCGGCGGCGGCGAGGCTGTCTTCGCCGGAAATCCCGGCGGTCCAGATCGCCACATCGTCGCGCTCAACCTCGGCGCGGCCCTCCATCGCGGCGAGCGTTTCGTAGATGTCGACGATTGCCGGACCGCAAACCACGCGCTCATCCGAAACGCGATTGTGGCGTTTGCGCAGGCGGGCAAGGATTGCGTCCTCGATGGCATCCACCGGAGCGAAATCGCCGTGCCCGCCCTCGGTCGCCTGCACGCGATAGCCTCCAGCTCCGTCGCGCCAGAAATGCGCCACGCCAAGACCGGTGCCTGGCCCCAGGACACTGATCGTGCCGGTTGCAGGCAAAGGCAGGTCCGGCCCTGCGAGATGCACGAACTGATCATCGGGCACACGCGCCGCGGCATGGGCGACCGCTTCGAAATCGTTGACGATGGTGTGGCGCGCACAGCCCAGCTTCGCCTTTATCAGAGGCGGGCGGATGATCCATGGATTGTTGGTAAAGCGAATGAGTTCGCCGTTCACAGGCCCCGCCACCGCCATCGCAACGCCATCGGGCAACGTGCCGCCCATCTGATCGCGATAATCCTCCCACGCGGTTTGGAAACTGGCGTGCTGCTGCGTGTGCAGCGTTACCGGATCGCTGAGTTCCACGCGGCCATCGGCGGCGATGGTGGCAATGGCAAAGCGGGCGTGAGTGCCGCCGACATCGACCGCAACGACCTGTCTGGCACCCGGCAAACTCACAGACCCGCGCTGGCCAGCATCGCGGATGCGCCCTGTTCCGCGCCATCGGCGTGGGCCTGCATCATGCGGAACAGCTCGCGCCCGACGCCCCACTCGATCTGGGGGTCGGGGGCAGGGCTTCGGCTGGAAAGGTCGGCAGAAGTGGATAGCTCGCCCGTCTCGGCGCACACCCGCACCACATCGCCATCGCGCAGGCGGCTGAGCGGGCCGCTGTCGCCTCCGACGCCGGCAAATGCCTCTGGCGTACAGTGGATTGCAGCGGGTACCTTGCCGCTCGCGCCCGACATGCGGCCATCGGTGACCAGCGCGACGCGGTGGCCGCGATCCTGCAACAGGCCCAGCGTCGGGGTGAGAGAATGGAGTTCGGGCATCCCGTTGGCGCGCGGCCCCTGAAACCGCACGACGACCACCACATCGCGATCAAGCTCGCCCGCCTTGAACGCGTCTATCACGGCGCCTTGCGTTTCGAACACGCGGCACGGCGCCTCTATGGTCCAGCGTTCGCGTGCGACGGAGGAGGATTTGAAGCAGGCGCGACCCAGATTGCCGGTCACCAATCGCATCCCGCCATCGGGCTGGAACGGGTCAGAGGCCGGGCGCAGCATGGTATCGTCGCGAGTGGTTGTTGCACGCTCCCAGGCAAGCGCATCGTCGGCCCAAACTGGCTCTGCGCGATAGGCGTCAAATCCTTCGTCCCAGACCGTCAGAATATCGGCATGGGCCAGGCCAGCATCCAGCAGTTCGCCAATGACATAACCCATGCCTCCCGCGCTGTGGAACTGATTCACGTCGCCCGATCCATTCGGATAGACCCGCGCAAGCATCGGCACGATGCTGGATAATTCAGCAAGGTCCGTCCAGTTGATCGCAATCCCTGCGGCGCGCGCCATGGCGGGAATGTGGATTGCGTGGTTGGTCGATCCGCCGGTTGCCAGCAGGCCGATGGCCGCGTTGACGATCGCCTTTTCATCCACGACCTGCGCCAGCGTGCGCTCCTGCGTGCCGGACAGCTCGGCCAGCCGGTGCACCGCCGCGCGGTCCAGCGCCTGGCGCAATTGCGTGCCGGGCTGCACGAATGCCGCGCCCGGCACGTGCAGGCCCATCATTTCCATCATCATCTGATTGGAATTGGCCGTGCCATAGAACGTGCAGGTGCCCGGAGAATGGTAGGAGCCAAGCTCGCTTTCCAGCAGCGCATCGCGCCCGATCTCTCCGGCGGCGTATTTCTGGCGGGTTTCCTGCTTCGCCTTGTTGGAAATGCCGCTGGGCATCGGGCCAGAGGGGACGAATACGGCTGGCAGATGGCCAAACCGCAGCGCTCCGATCATCAGACCGGGCACGATCTTGTCGCAAATGCCCAGACACGCGATGCCATCGTACATCTGGTGGCTCAGCGCGATGGTGGTCGCCATCGCGATGTTGTCGCGGCTGAACAGCGACAGCTCCATCCCGTCCTCGCCCTGCGTTACGCCATCGCACATCGCCGGTGTGCCGCCCGCAACCTGAGCAGTGGCGCCTACTTCGCGGGCATAGATCTTCATCCGGTCCGGGTATCGGCCATAGGGCTGATGCGCGCTCAGCATATCGTTGTAGGCGGTGACGATCCCGATGTTGGGGCCGCGCCCGTTCTTCATCGCATCCTGATCCTCCAGCGCCCCGGCAAAGGCGTGGGCGAGGTTGGAGCAGGCGACATCCTTGTGTTCGGGGCGGCGGTCACCCTCGCGCCGCATCAGTTCCAGATAGGCGGTGCGTCCGGGTCGCGAGCGTTCGATAATGCGCTGCGTTACGCGGTGAATCGTATCGTTCAGGTCACTCATGCCAGCTCACCCCGTCGCGTTCGGTCAGGGCGATGGATGCGCTTGGCCCCCAGCTGCCCGAAGTGTAGGTTTTGGGCGTTACGCCATTCGCCTCCCATTCGGCGCGGATTGCGTCGATCCAGTGCCATTGTGCCTCAACCTCGTCACGTCGCACGAACAATGTCTGATCGCCTTTTACCAGATCCATCAGCAGCCGCTCATAGGCGATGCGACGATGCTGGCCGACAAACGCATCGGGCATCGCGATTTCCAGCGGAACCTCGCGCAGGCTGACGCCGTTTTCATCGAGACCCGGCACCTTTGCCATCAGCGACAAAGTGATATTTTCTTCTGGCTGAATACCGATCAGCAGGCTGTTGGGCTGCATCATTGCCCCGGTGCCTTCGAAGATCGAGTGCGGCACACAGCGAAACTGCACGAGGATTTCGGTCACCCGTTCGGGCAGCCGCTTTCCGGTGCGCAGATAGAACGGCACGCCTTTCCAGCGCCAGTTATCGACATGCGCCTTTATCGCGGTGAATGTTTCGGTGCGTGGATGCGGGCATGTCTGCCGCCGCCAGTTCCTCGTCATAGCCGGGCACGGCCTTGCCGTTGATCGCGCCTGCGCGGTACTGCCCGGTCACCGTGTCGCTGGCAGAAGCAGGCCGCAGCGCGCGCAGCACCTTCACCTTTTCATCGCGTACGGGTGCAGCGTCAAAACTGGTGGGCGGCTCCATCGCGACAAGGCTCAGCAATTGCAGCATGTGGTTCTGCACCATATCGCGCAGTGCGCCTGCATCATCGTAAAAACCCACGCGCCCTTCCAGCCCGACCGTTTCGGCAACGGTGATCTGCACGTGGTCGATATAGGTCGCGTTCCAGATCGGTTCGAACAGGATATTGGCAAAGCGCAGCGCCAGCAGGTTCTGCACCGTCTCCTTGCCCAGATAATGGTCGATCCGGAAAATCCGTTTTTCCGGGAAGGCCGCGGCGACCGCATCGTTGATCACGCAGCTGGACGCAAGGTCATCGCCCAGCGGCTTTTCAAGGCACATCCGGACATTTTCGCCTGTCAATCCGGCATGTTCAAGACCGGCAATCGTGGGTCCGAACAGCTTTGGCGCGGTCGACAGGAAGATTGCGAGTCCGTGTTTTGGCTCACCCACTTTTTGCGCAAGTTCGGTAAAGCCGTCCAGCGTGGTCGCATCCAGCCCCTGATAACTCAGCCGGTTGAGGAATTGCGCCATGCCCCCGCGCCGGTCCGGCTCCAGGAATTCCTCCAATGCAGCGCGGGCCATGTCGCGAAATTCCGCGTCGCTCAATTCGCTGCGCGCTGTACCGATGATGGCGAGTTCGGGCGGCAGCAGCCCATCGGCGTCCAGCGCGCACAACGACGGCAGCAATTTGCGCCGTGAAAGATCGCCGGTCGCCCCGAACAAAAGCAATCGGTCGGCTACGAATTCGCTCATATATGATCCCTTCCGCAGCTTCCTTAGCGGTCTGGGTCGAGCCTCGCAATTGCGCAAGGCAGGGCGCGATAGCGCCAATAATCAAGCGGCTGTTACGTTTACCTCACTGTAGAGGAAGCCCATCGGCGCAAAGCTGGTCAGAAAGCTGACATCGGCGGCATCGCGGCCCACGCCGATAATCGCGGTGCTTTCAAGGTCGGCCATGCCGGTCGCATCCACCAGTTGCCAGGTGCCACCGCCCGGCACGGAAGGATCGGCCAGGAACACCTCGGCCACGGCGTGAAAATCCTGCGGAGTGACGCCGGGCGCATAACACGCGACATAGCGCGCAGGGATTGTCGATGCCCGCGCCAGCGTTACCAGAACGTGCGCGTAATCGCGGCAGATACCCTGGCGTTTGATGAAGGTGGCAGAGGCGTCGGTGGTGGGGTCGCTGGCACCGGGCACATACTCCATATGGCCATCCATCCAGTCGCGGATGGCGGCAATGCGCGCGCCGCCGGTGGTGTCGCCAAATTCGGATGCCACCAGGCTTTGAAAGGTGTCGGCGCGGCAATATCGCGAGTCGAGAAGATATTGCACCGCCTCGCCCGGCAATTGATGGGGTTCTAGCGCGGCCAGCGTTTCCAGCGGCAGCAGCGTGCGTGACGGTGCGACCTTGGCCGAATATTCCACCTCGATCCGGCCCGTTCCGTGCAGCCATATCCGTTCGCCGATATCGTCCTGCGCCGCCACGCGCATACATTGCGCATGCGGGCTGATGGTGGTGGCGCTTTCGATCAGCATTTGTTGCGGCAGGGCGGCAGCCTCGAACTGCAAAAGGGCGCTGGCTTGCGTGTAATATTCAAACGCAAAACGTGAAGTGATGTTGATGGTCATGCAGGCTCAACGCTGCGCTGCAAGGCGGTTCCATGAGTGCAGAGATATTTCCGTCAATTCCCTGCTGCGAGCCAAGGGTCAAAGCCGCCATTTCCTACAAGCGCTCCGCTGGATAGGAAGCGAAGTGGAGGTGCGGAGCGAGTGCGGCGAAAAAATTTTCGCAGAGTGTCAACTTCGCCAAATCGGTGCAAGTGTATGATTAAGAGAAGATAATTGGCCGTAGAAAGGCGTGACACGGTGTCAAATATGTCAACTTCGCCAAGGCTGCGCTTCGCCGCCGGTTACGGTCTGGCTATCACGCCGAACAGATCGTGCGCGTCGGCATCCTCGATCCTCGCATCGACGAAATCGCCCGGTGCGAGCGTAGCGGGGACGTTACGCAGATACACTGCGCCGTCGATTTCGGGGGCATCGGCCTGCGATCGCCCGGTGGCACCAATGTCGCCATCCTCATCGGGTTCGCCAACCTCGTCGATGATGACGGGCAGGATGCGGCCCACCTTGGCGGTGAGTTTGGCGGCGCTGATCCGTTCCGTAACTTCCATCAGGCGGGCATATCGCTCTTCCTTGATGGCTTCGGGCACGGGATCGGGCAGGTCATTGGCCGCCGCGCCTTCAACCGGTTCGAAGCGGAATGCACCGACGCGGTCCAGCTGCGCTTCTTCGAGCCATTCGAGGAGGTATTCGAAATCTTCCTCGCGCTCTCCGGGGAAGCCGACGACGAAGGAAGATCGAATGGCAATATCAGGGCAGGTTTCGCGCCAGCTTTTCAGCCGACCGAGCACCTTCGCCTCATTCGCGGGGCGGCGCATCAGTTTGAGGACATGCGGGCTGGCGTGCTGAAACGGAATATCGAGGTATGGGGTCAGCAGCCCCTCAGCCATCAGAGGGATGACATTGTCGACATGCGGATAGGGATAGACATAATGCAGGCGCACCCACGGCACAGCGCCATCGGGCGTACGCAAACCGCCCAGTTCGCGCGCCATATCGGTCATGTGGGCGCGAACCGGACTGCCCTTCCAGTCGCGCGGTTCATGGCGGATATCGACGCCATAGGCGCTGGTATCCTGACTGATGACGAGCAATTCGCGTGTCCCCGCCGCGACCAGTTTTTCCGCCTCGCGCAGCACTGCGTCGATCCGGCGGCTGGCAAGTTTCCCGCGCAATTGCGGGATGATGCAGAACGCGCAGGAATGGTTGCAGCCCTCGGAAATCTTGAGATAACTGTAATGCCGCGGCGTCAGCTTGACGTCGGGCTGCGGGATCAGATCGATGAACGGCCCCTGCGAAGGCGGCGCGTGAATGTGGACCGCCTCCACCACCTGTTCGTATTGATGCGCGCCCGTCACTGCGAGCACTTGCGGATGCGCAGCGCGGATCGCGTCGGCCTCTTCGCCCATGCAGCCCGTCACGATCACGCGGCCGTTTTCGGCAATCGCCTCCCCAATCGCGGCAAGGCTTTCTTCCTTTGCGCTGTCGAGGAACCCGCAGGTGTTGACCAGCACGATGTCTGCCCCGGCATAATCAGGCGACATGGCATAGCCATCGGCACGCAGCCGGGTGAGGATGCGTTCGCTATCGACCAGCGCCTTGGGGCAGCCGAGACTGACCATGCCGATGCGTTTCTGGTCGGGGAGAGTGGTTGCAGGGGTGTTCATAAGCGCTGCGCCCCTACACCTGTTCCCCCGCGGTTTCCAGCGCCGTATGCTTTCACACGCTTTCGCGGGCGCGATACCAGGTCTATTGCCTGACCAACCGATAAACGAGGAAATGTCATGAACGATTTTGCATTGCTACCCGTGCTGGCCGGTTCCGCCGCATTCTTTGCAGTCGGAGCGATCTGGTACGGCGTTTTGTTCGGCAAGGTATGGCAAAAGGCCGCCGGGCTGACAGACGCGCAGATGCGGCGCGGCAACATGGCGGTGATATTTGTCCTGACATTCCTGTTCGAAATGCTGATCGCGATGGTGCTGTGGCATCTTATCGCCCGCACCGATCCCCCGTCGTTCGTGGTGATGATGATGGCGGTTGGTTTTGCAGTAGGGGTGATGGTGCCAGCAATCGGCATCAACTATCTTTACCAACGCAAAAGCGGGATGCTGTTCCTGATTGATGCCGGCCACTTCATCCTAGGGATGGCGGCGATGGGCGGTGTGTTCGTGCTGTTTCGTTGACGTGCGGATCAGTGGCTATCACCGTTTGACGAACCGTTTTCGGTTGGCACGATCTCGACAATCACATCGCCTTCCTGAAGGTTCTGGCATTCTTCCTCCCAGAACCCGATGGCCCGTCCGTTGCGATAAATCCTGAGGCCACGCCCGCCGGTCGTGAGATCGCTGATCGAGCAGCCGCATTCGCTGTCCTTCACAACCCGTTCGACCAGTTGGACCCTGCCTGAAACAGACGCGAGATCGGCAAGATAGTCGGCGATATGAGCGCCTTGCGCGCTGCCCGCCAAAAGCAGACCGGTAAACCGCACCGGATTGATGACGTTGTTAGCCCCTGCCTGCCGCGCCAGCAGCTCGTTATCGTCGGCGCGAACTACCACGCTGATTGGCACATCGGGCGCAAGATGACGCACCGTCAATACGATCAGGATCGATGTATCGTCGCGCCCCGCCGAAACCAGCACCGCGCTAGCCTGCTCGATCCGTACAGCTCGCAGCGTTTCATCGCGGGTCGCGTCACCAGCCAAGACGTTGACACCGATTTTCTCTGCCTCGGCAAGGCGCTCCTCGCTCGGTTCGACGACCACGATGTTGCTGGGTTCCGTGCCACGCTCAATCAGCTCTTCGACGCTCTGGGAGCCAGAGACGCCAAAGCCGAGGACCACGACATGGCCGGTGAGTTTTTCCTGAATGCGCGCCATGCGCCACTTCTCCCAGCTACGCTTGATAATGAAATTGTAGGCTGTTCCCACAAAGATGAAGAACACCGCGAACCGGATCGGGGTGACTATGATTGCCTCGACCAGTCGCGCCTTGTCGCTGATCGGTGCGATATCGCCAAACCCAGTGGTCGTGATGGAGATCATGGTGAAATACACCACGTCAAGGAAACTGACATTTCCGTCGTAATTGTCGACCAGCCCATCTCGGTCCCACCAATGGATCAGTACCACGATGGAAATGAGCAGTACCGCCGCGCCCAGACGAAGCGTTACATCGCCCCAAAGCGGCAGTCTGACCTTGCGGCGCAGCGGTTTGGACTTGCGGGCGAGACTGCGGGTGCGTTGTTCGGCCGCTTCGCCGGTGATTGTCTGTCTTGCCATGCTGCGTGGAGTGCCCGCTATTTCTCGTATCGCTGCGAAATGTCAGTGATCGAGGCGTGATGCGTCAGGTCCAGTTGCAGCGGCGTCACCGCGACGTATCCTTCATCAACAGCTTCAAGATCGGTGCCGTTGTCCAGCGTATGCTCGATCGCGTGCAGACCAAACCAGAAATACCGGTGCCCTCGTGGATCGGTCCCCTCGACGATGCTGCCGCGCGAATAGTCGTGAAATCCCTGCCGCACTACGCGAATGCCTTTTACATCGGCTGCGGGCAGAGCGGGAAAATTGACGTTGATTAAAGTGCGATCCGCAAACGGCGTATTCAGCAGTGGCGCAATCGCCTTTGGGCCCCATTGCGCGGCCGCGGCAAACAGTTCCGCATCGCCGCCGCCATTGGTTTGGCCTGTGCTGTTTCCAGGTCCGTATACCTGGCTCAGCGCGATTGATCGGATGCCTGCCAATGCCCCTTCGACAGCGGCGGATACGGTGCCCGAATAGGTGATGTCATCGCCCAGATTGGCCCCGCGGTTGACACCGGAAAGGATGAGGTCGGGTGGGCTGTCCATCACTTCACGCAGGGCCATCATCACGCTGTCGGTGGGCGTGCCGGTGACGGCAAAGCGCCGATCGGTAAAGCGTTGCAGGCGCACCGGACGATTTAGGGTGAGCGAGTGGCCAGCGCCCGATTGCTCCTCCGAAGGGGCGCAAACCCATACGTCGTCCGAAAACTGCGCGGCAATCTCCTCCAGCACGGCAAGGCCGGGGGCGTGATAGCCATCGTCATTGGTCACGAGAATGCGCATCAGGAATGAGGCTCCAACCGGGTCAACCCGCCCATGTAGGGGTGCAGCACTTCAGGCACTATCACGCTGCCGTCAGCCTGCTGATAATTCTCGATGATTGCAACCAGCGTGCGACCCACCGCAAGGCCCGAACCGTTCAGCGTGTGGACGAATTCGGTCTTCTTCGCCTCACCTTGCGGGCGGTATCGGGTGTTCATCCGCCGCGCCTGGAAATCGCCGGTGTTGGAGCAGGAACTGATCTCGCGATATGCGCTCTGTCCCGGAAGCCAAACCTCGATGTCGAACGTCTTGCGCGCGCCAAAGCCCATGTCGCCGGTGCACAGCAGCATTGTGCGATAGGGCAGGCCGAGCGCTTCGAGCACGCCTTGCGCCGCTTTCAGCATACGATCGTGTTCGGCCTCGCTCTCTTGCGGCGCGACGATGCTGACCAGCTCGCATTTCTCGAACTGGTGCTGGCGGATGAACCCGCGCGTATCGCGCCCCGCAGCGCCCGCTTCGGAACGGAAGCACGGGGTAAGAGCGGTAAGCCGCAGCGGAAGGTCGCTCGCATCGAGCAACTCGCCCATGACGCTGGCGGTTAGGGAAACCTCGGCAGTGGGGATCAGCCAGAGACGCCGATTGTCGGATCATTGACGGCCTCCCAAGACACATCTTTGACGCGCGTGAGAGTTTCTTCCGACCACGGTCCTTCGGATGATTTACGGGCGGTATCTTCGATAATCCTGTCGATCGTCTCGCGGTGTACTTTCCAAGCTGTTGCAAAGCTATCTTCGGCGAACTTGGGCAGTTTGTCGGTGCCGTACATCGCCTCGTCGCGGACCAGCAGGGGCGGGTTGCATTCGGTGTATCCGTTTGCGCTCACCTGATGATCGAGCATGAACTGGCCCAGTGCCCGGTGCAGCCGCGCCATCCCGCCGCGCAAGAAGGTAAAGCGCGCGCCGGAAATGCGTGCGCCGGTTTCAAAGTCCATGCCCAGTGCGGGCGCGATGTCGGCGTGCTCCCGTGGCTCGAAATTGAAGGTGGGCTTTTCGCCCCAGCTCGAAACCTCGATATTGTCCGCCTCGTCCGCGCCCTCTGGCACATCGTCGAACGGCAGGTTCGGGATCACGGCCAGTGCATCGTGCAGCGCGGCGCCCAGCGTGCGCTCGCGCTCTTCGAGCAGGGGCATGGTCTGCTTTAGCAGTGCCACTTCGGCCTTCAGCGCCTCAGCCGTTTCGCTGTCGCCTTTGCCCATCGCAGCGCCGATGGCCTTTGACGCCTCGTTGCGGCGCGATTGCGATTCCTGCAGCTGCGTCGTCAACGCGCGGCGTTCTTCATCCAGCGCGACTATGGCCTTTGCCACAGGACCTTCACCGCGCCGGGCAAGCGCTGTGTCAAAACCCTCGGGATCGTCTCGGATCAAGCGGATATCATGCATGGCCGCGCCTATGCCCGCTCATCCGCCAGAAGGGAAGGGGCGAACGCGCGACGGCTCGCCGCGAACGAGTTCATGCGAATTTGCGGAACCTGTTGGCATCCCCAGCGATTGGTTCGGGTAAAGGAGAACCACACATGATCAAACAAGTAATCGGAGCCGCAATCGGCTCGAAAGTTGCAAAGCAAACTCCCGCAATTGGTGGCGCCACAGGCGCGGCACTGGGCGCAGCGGTGCCGTTCATCATCTCGCGGCTCAGCATCCCGGCGATGGTCGTGATGGGCGCAGGCGGTTATGTCGCCAAGCGGTATTTCGACCGGAAGAAGTCTGAAGAAGCGACCCAGCAGGCCCGACAGGTCAGCGGCGTTGCATTGAAGACACCCGGCGAGGCTCCCAGCTTCGAGACTGGATCGATCATCAATCCTCCCCCGGCAAGCATCACCAACTAAGCGGGGCGCACAGAATTCGGCGGGCGCTGTTTGCACGCAGCGCCCGCCGATCTGGAGAGATCGTAAAAGAATTGCCGGGTCAGAAGTTGACCTGAGCAGTGACAAAGAACCGGCGTGGATCGCCATAAAATCCGGTCAGCGTTCCTTCGCGGCCCAATGTCGGCACGAACGGAGTGCCCGGCGGAGTTCCACCCGCCACGAAATTGTAGCCTGCGACGATGTATTCCTTGTCGAACAGGTTTTTCACATGACCACCGATGGAAAACAGTCCGCTGTCGCTGGTATAAACGACGCTGGCATCCACCAGAACGAACCCGTCCTGATCAAGGAAGGGGTTGGGCGCCTCAAACTGGCTCGCATCGCCGCGAAGTGATGCAAGGCCGATGAAATCGACCATGCCATCGGCCGCTGGAAGGCCCAGTACAAATCCCATATGCCCGGTAAATTCCGGGGTGTTCTGAAACACTCGCTGGTCCGCGACATCGTTTCCGAATGCGTCGATGAAGGTGTTGAAGCCTGCGTCGAGATAACCGACCGACCAGTTCACATTGAACCGGCTGCCATTGCCGGCGAAGTTCCTGCCGACCAACGCGTTACCTTCGAACTCAAACCCATTGACGTCTGCGTCGGCTGCGTTGGAGGTAATCCCGATGAAGCTGTCGTTCACCCCGTCGCCATTGGTGTCCAGGCCAACAGAGCCAGGGATCTGCACGTCGCTGTACTGACCCAGAAATGCTGCAATCGAAATATTCAGCCGGTTGTCGAGCAATGATGCCTTGTAACCGATCTCATAGCTGTCGACGGTCTCCGGGGCGAAGCGCAGGAATTCAAATTGATCGTCGAAATCGCGATCCCCGTCACCGTCCAGATCGGGCGCAGCGCTGGTCTGGCCGCGTGGATCGAACCCGCCGCCCTTGAAGCCTTGCGAATAAGTGAAATAGAGATTGTGATCGGGCGTCGGTTGCCAACTGATCGAAGCGCGCGGGTTGAAATCCTTGAAAGTATCGCTGCCCTCGAAATCGCTTGTCACAGCTATGGGAATGGCAGGGCCATTGGGCACGAACAGGTCAGAGAATCCACCTATGAATGTGGTGCGCAATACCCGGCTGGAGCGTTTATCGCTGGTGTAGCGACCGCCCAGCGAAACGCTGATCGTATCGGTCAGGTCATAGGTGAAATCGCCGAAAATCGACCATGTTTCAGTTTTCACATCGCCCAGCGTCTGCGCATTCAGACCGGGCAGGCCAATCAGCGCACCCGTGTTGAACAGCGCCACATCGAACGCGGTAAATGCGTTGGCGTTGAGGTAATAGGCACCCAGCACGCCTGAAAGCCGTTCGCCCTCGTACAGCACCTGCAATTCCTGGCTGAATTGATCATTTTCGTAGATCGCAGGCACATCCAGATCGGCAGCGGGCAGGCTGTCGAAATCAATCGGCGTAGTCGATTTGTCCTCGCGGTAGCCGGTGATCGATTTCAGTGTAACCGTATCAGACACCTCGATGGCGATATTGAGCGCGCCGCCATATGCTTCGACCTCCTGATCGACAACATTCAGCCCTGCGCGCGTGTCGAACACACTGTCCAGCACTGGAGCGCCAGTGAGCAGACCCGGGATCAGCCGGTGGCCCTGCCGCGCTTCGCTATTGTCTTTGATGTAATCGCCCGAAAGCCGCGCGAACACCGGTCCGCTGTCGAATTCGATCGTTCCACGTGCGCCCCACACATCCTTGTTGTAATTCTCGGTGCCCAGATTGAGGTTGTCACCAAACCCGCCGCGCGAAAGCCGCGCGCCGCTCGCGCCGATGGTGAGCGACTCTGTAAGCGGGGTGGAGCCGGAGACAATCAGGTCCGCCTGATCATACGACCCATACGTACCGCGCACCATCAGGCTGGTTTCGTCCGGCAACTGCGCCGTTACATACTTGATCGCGCCGCCGATTGTGTTGCGGCCATACAGCGTCCCTTGAGGACCACGCAGTACCTCGATCCGCTCAACATCGTAGATATCGAGCACGGCCGCCTGAGGGCGATTGAGATACACATCGTCGATATATAGGCCGACCCCTGCCTCGAACCCGGCGACCGGATCCTGTTGGCCAACGCCGCGGATAAAGGCGGTAAGGGTGGTGTTCGTGCCGCGGCTGACCTCCAGCGTGATATTGGGCACCTGCTGGGCGATCTGGGTGATGTCCTGAATGCCCTGCTTAACCAGTGCATCGCCGGAAAGCGCGGTAATTGAAAGCGGAACATCGCCAATGCGCTCCTCTCGCCGGCGGGCCGTCACGATAATGCCGGTGTTGTCTTCAACCGTTTCCTCAGCGTCGATATCGCTGTCCGAAACTGTTTGCGCTGAGGCAGGTGCAGCCATCGCCGCAAGTCCAGTGCAGCCGGCCAACAACAGCGCGCGACTTGTCAAGATCCGTTTTTTCATAATTCCCCTCTCCCGTCATAAAGCGGTTTGACCCCTTGATATTGAAAGTTGAACCGACTTTCAAGTTTAGACTTGTGATGCACCGCCTTGCGCCTTAGGCCATGGGCTGAAAGGGGGTAGGACATGGCGGATCAGGGCACCAGCAAGGCGAAGATTGCAGGCGATGGGGCTGCATCTGCTCAGTCGCCCGAAGCCGTTGTAATCCCTTCCGACACAAAGGTTCCGCGCACCGATCGCGGACGCAGAACCTTGCGCAAACTGCTGGATGCGTCGGCCATTGAATTTGGCGAAAAGGGCTTCCACGAAGCGTCGGTCAGTTCGATCACCCGGCGGGCAGGCGTGGCGCTGGGCAGCTTCTATACTTACTTTGACAGCAAAGATGCGATCTTCCGCGCGCTGGTCGCCGATATGAGCGACAATGTGCAAACCAGCGCCCGCGCCGCGATATCCAAGGATATGGACGCGCTGGAAATTGAGCGCGCAGCATTGACGGCGTTTCTCAATTTCGCGCGTGAGCACAAGGAAATCTACCGCATCATCGATGAGGCGGAATTTGTCGATCCGGCCAGCTATCGCACGCATTACGAAACCATCGCCCAGCGTATAACCGAACGACTGCACGCAGCTGCGCGAACCGGCGAATTTCGCGATGACCTTGGGGAAATCGAGGCTTGGGCGATTATGGGCATGAACGTGTTTATCGGCCTTCGCTATGCCGTGTGGGCGGACGAGCGCGAGCGATTGTCGCCCGAGACGGTTGCCGAGGCCGTCAATCGCCTGCTGGCACACGGTGTCGTCACAAAATAATCTGCCGCGCGTCTTTTCCGGCGGGCGACGGCTGACGGTGATGTCCGGTTTAAAAAACCGCATATCCCTCACACGGACAGCCTTGCCGTCTCCCAAGTTGTGAGGACTGCCGCGATGGCTGGAATTGGCCCGGCCACCCGGGGAACTCGAAAATTATTGCCGCGTTAAAGCGCGTATGGCTCATCGAACAACGCTGTTACTGGCTGGTCTGCTTATGAGCGCATGTGGCTCCATCCCGCAAGATGCGAGCGGTACAGTCGAGAGAATCCAGAGCGAGCATGTCCTGCGAGTTGGCATCGTTACAGGAACGCGCGACCCAGCGGCTGGTCAGCGGATCACAGCAAGGCTCGCTTACAGTTTGGGCGCACGGGTGGAATGGGACACCGCGCCCGCTTCCATACTTCTGGACAGGTTGGAGAAGGGGGAGATCGACCTCGTCATCGGCGAATTCGCGCGTTCCTCGCCATTGAAAGAGGATGTGAGCTTGTCAAAGTCGGTGGATCGACCCGAACCTGAAGATGGCGACATACCGGTGCTGAGACTGGCGCGCGCACATGGCGAAAATCGCCTGATTACTGTCACCGACAAGATGGTGATGCCATGATTGCCAGTGGCCATGTGCCTGATCCAGTTCGCGAAGGGCTAAAACAGGGTCGCAAGCTGAGTCTGTGGACGCTGTTCTGGATCGGCAATATCTCCATCTTGATGTATCTGGTGATGGGGCAAAGCCAGGCGATGAAGACAGCCTTTGTCGAGGATGTGCTCAGCTTGGTCCCTTCCATCACATTTCTCATCGCCGCTGCGCTGGAAGGAAAACCAGCGTCGCATCGCTTTCCGTTCGGTTTCAAACGCTTCAACAGCATAGCTTTTCTGATCTCGGCCACTGCGTTGCTCTCCATCGGCGCTTTCATGGCTTACGGGGCGATCATTGCCCTTTTAAAGATGGAGCATCCCACAATCGGCGCGATCCGCCTTTTTGGGCAGGAGTTCTGGCTTGGCTGGCTGATGATTGGCGCTCTGCTTTACTCCGCCATCCCGCCCGTTATTCTGGGCCGTATGAAAAAACCCGTGGCAGAGCGGATAGAGGACAAGGTGCTTTTCACCGATGCCCAGACGCAAAAAGCTGATTGGCAAACCGCCCTTGCGGGCATTGTCGGGGTGGTCGGTATCGGACTTGGGTTTTGGTGGGCCGATGCCGTGGCTGCACTGTTCATATCGCTCAGCATTCTGCGCGACGGTTGGCAGAGCATTAAGAAAGCGGCAGCTGAACTTGCCGACGGTGCACCCCGCGACCTTTCGAGCGAAAAAATTGCCGGAGACGCACAGGAGGTGATGGATCGACTTCAGGATGCGTATCCATCGCTCAATATACGCCTACGCGAATCCGGTCGTTATATGATTGCAGAGGTCGGAGGCCATGGTGCCCTGCCTATCCCCGAGGTTGAGAGGTTCAGCCCCCGGGATCGGCCATGGCGGCTGGCCCAGATTTCAGCGATCAAAGAAGCTAAGCCCTGCCCGTAACCTTGGTAGATCGCTGTCTGGTTTTTTGGCGACCCCACGATCTTGTCCGACTATGCACAGGCGCCTCGCGGCTATTGCGTCAAATCGAGCTGCACGCGCGATGCGAGCGCTGAAATCTTTCCGGCAGCTGCGGGTTTTTCTGGCGGGATCGGCCCTTCTGATGGCCACAAGGCCAGCATCGTGTCGAGCGTTTTGCGAATTTCAGCCGACTTGGGCGTATCTATGTTTTCGGCGATTTGCCGGGCAACGGTGACAAAACCCCAGGCGTCCTGATATTCTGCAGGATCAACAACCTTATCGGCAGGCACGGCAACCGCGTATTCTGCTGAGGCTTTATCCATCAGAAAGCGCATTTGCGCGGATGGATCGCCACCTGCCGACTTGCGCATCGCGGCAAGGTTGGCTTCGGCAGCTTTCAGCTGTGGCTCGATCTCGGCAGCGGGTTTGCCCGCTTCCAGCGCAGCCGACACCGCTTTGAAGATCTCGGGGTCGAAACCGAGGGCATCCAGCCCCGCGCGCTCGCTCGCATGTGTTTCGGAAACCGGATGCATAAGGTGCCGGGCAGCCATCTCAGGCTTGCCCGCGCGATACAGCGCCAGTCCCGCTTCGGTGTGGCCCGACATGAAGACAAGCCGCTGTTCAAGCGACATGGCAACAGCGCCATCTTTCTCGCCACCTTCACCTTCGCCGCCTTCTCCCGCGTCGCCAGCCTGCGCCGTCTGGGCTGTTTCGCCGCTTTCGCCAGGCTGACCATCTTCTCCAGCGCATCCGGAAAGACCGGCACCAACCAGAGCCGTGGCTAGCCCCAATGTCGTCCATGTTCTGAGCGGCAGTGTTGTCACTTCGATTTTCATGAGCGAATCTCCGCCGCTGTTTTTGATATAGGTTTGCAATATCATTTTGGATATAGCTTCGCCTTAGGCCCGCGCAAGGCCGATTGCCAAAAACGGCCTCCGGCGTGACGTCTATTGCGATACGATTACCATCAAGAAGCAGGACGAGTTGCGACGGCACGATCTGCTCGCTTACTCGGTACATCCGCAAAAAATGAGCCAGACGCAGAAAATGGTAGCGTTACCATAATCGCGGGGATACAACCTTGCAAAATACTGCGAGAGACAGGAGGGGAAATGAAGATTTGGCATTCTGGCCGGGCGGGCGCCGCTGTCGCACTGATCCTAGTGGCCGCGTGCAGCCCCACTGATGAACTGGCCTCTGTAAGATCCGCATCGGAGGTCGCGGCTTCCGCGACCAGCGCGCCGGGCGTTGCCAATCCCGAAAAGTGGCCTGCCTACACCTATCCCGTCGCACAGACAGCCGAACGCGAGGCCCGGATCGCGGCGTTGATCGCTCGCATGACCCTGCCTGAAAAGATCGGCCAGTTGATTCAGGCTGATCTGTGCTGCGTCGCGCCAGAGGATATGCGCGAATACAATCTTGGCTCGATCCTTGTGGGCGGTAACAGCGGTCCCAACGGCAACGATCTTTCGCCTGCGCCCGACTGGCTGAAGGCGGCGGACGATTTCTACGAAGCCTCGGTTGATATCAGCGACGGCGGCGTGGGCATTCCGATGATCTGGGGCACTGATGCCGTCCACGGCCATTCCAACATTATTGGCGCCACGATCTTTCCGCACAACATCGGCCTTGGCGCGATGCGCGATATTGAACTGATCGAACGGATTGGCGCAGTCACCGCAAAGGAAATTCGTGTTACCGGGCAGGAATGGACCTTTGCCCCGACCGTCGCCGTGCCGCAGGATTTTCGCTGGGGCCGCGCGTACGAAGGGTATTCGTCCGATCCCGAACTCGTCGCCAGCTATGTCGGTGCGATGGTGCGCGGATTGCAGGGCGGGCGCGATAACGACAATCTGCTGGCAGGGCCTCACGTCATCGCCTCGACCAAGCATTACCTTGCCGATGGCGGCACCGATCAGGGCGTCGATCAGGGCGACAGCTCGATTTCGGAAGAGGAACTGCGCGATATTCACGGGCGGCCCTATGGACCTGCCATCAGCGAAGGCGTTGCCACTGTCATGGCCAGTTTTTCAGGCTGGCAGGGCAAAAAGATGACCGGCAACCGCTCGCTTTTGACCGACGTGCTGAAGGAGCGGATGGATTTCGGCGGCTTTGTCGTGTCCGATTGGAACGCGCACGGTCAGGTTGCAGGCTGTACCAATGAAAGCTGCCCGCAGGCACTGCTAGCGGGGATCGACATGTATATGGCCCCCGACACGTGGAAAGCGGTGTATTCAGACCTGCTGACCCGCGCGCAGACTGGCGAATTGCCAATGTCGCGCGTGGATGACGCGATCGCACGCATACTGCGGGTGAAGATGCGGGTTGGGCTGTTCTCGGCCGGCAAGCCTTCGGATCGCCCATATTCCGGACAGTACGAACTGCTTGGTTCGCCCGAGCACCGGTCTCTTGCGCGTGAAGCGGTGCGCAAATCGCTGGTCCTGTTAAAGAATCAAGGCGTTTTGCCGATTGCGCCGGGCGGCCGGTTGCTGGTTGCGGGAGAGGGAGCAGACGATATCGCGCGCCAATCTGGCGGGTGGACACTGACATGGCAGGGCACTGGCATCGACAACAGCCACTTCCCTGGCGCAACCTCGGTCTTTACCGGACTGAAACAGGCGGTCGAGGCCGGCGGAGGAAGCGCTGTGCTGTCTCCCGATGGCAGCTTTGACGCGCGTCCCGACGCCGCAATCGTCGTGTTTGGGGAGACGCCCTATGCCGAATTTCAGGGCGACCGTGCGTTGCTGACACTCGATGAGGAACTGACCGGACCTTACGAAACGATGCGCAAGCTGAAGGCGCAAGGCATTCCTGTCGTGGCGCTGATGATCACAGGCCGCCCGCTGTATGTGAACCCCGCGCTCAACACCGCCGATGCATTCGTCGTCGCATGGCTGCCGGGTAGCGAGGGCGGGGGGATCGCCGACGTGCTGGTTGCAGGCACTGACAGATTACCGCGCAATGACTTCATCGGCATACTACCTGCCGCATGGCCGCAGACCGCTGATCTTAATGACGGGGCGCTGTTCGATTTCGGATATGGTATGACCTATGCCACGCCAGCAACGCAATGGGTCGCCCTGCCAGAGATTGATCTGGGTGCCGGAGCAGGGGACAGCCGCCTGTGGTTCGCCATCGGTGCGCCCGCCGCCCGGTGGTCGTTGCTGGTGCAGGATACCGGGACCGCCGATCAGACCCGTATCACCACCGTTCCGGCAGAGGCGCTTGGCAACCGAGTGCGGATCACAGCCGAAAACTTCAGGGTTCAGGAAGGTGCGCGTCGGTTTGCCATCTCAGGTGGGAATGCCAGTGTCAGCCTGCGCAATTTCGAGCCGGTCGATATCGACAAGGAAACGAACGCCGACATACTGCTGTTGGTTACCCTTAAGGTCTGGGATGCGCCAGACAGCGCGATGCTGGGGGCGATCGGCACGGACAGCAAGGGATTTGCCAGCTTCTCCCTGCCAGAAGGGGACGACTACGTTCGTTACGGCATTCCGCTTAAATGCCTGCGGCGCAAGGGCGCCAACGTAACCAGCCTGACCGAACCGTTTGTGCTGCGCACCAGTGGGAAGGCCGATTTCGCTATCGGCGAGGTGCGTCTGGGCACCGATGCGCAGGTCGTGGTGCCCTGCACCTGAGGGGCGCCGCCAATCCATCCCTGTCCTCTTGTAGTTGTCGGGAGATTTCAGATGAATGCCAAAACTGTCCTGTCCAACATCACGACTTTCGCGGTGATTGTCGCCGCTTTGGGGACTGCGCCTGCGGCAGCTCAGGGTAGGGAATACCCCTGCAAACCTGCCTGTCGGTGCGTGCATGAACATCGGCAATTCACTTGAACCGCCGCAGGAGTCAGCCTGGGGCGGCACGCCGGTTAGTGCAGAAGATTTCTTGCGGATCAAACAGGCTGGTTTCCAGACCATCCGGCTGCCAGTGCGATGGCATAACAAAAGCAGCTCAGAGCCGCCCTACACCATCGACCCTGCGTGGATGGACCGGGTCGCGCTGGCCGTGGATCAGGCTCTGGCCGCCGGGTTGAACGTAATACTCAACAGCCACCACTTCGACCCTATTCACGATGATCCCAAGGGGATTTCGCAATGGCATGGCGCGGTGTGGCAACAGATATCCGCGCGGTTTGCAGGCTATCCCGATGAGAAACTGTGGTTTGAGCTGGAAAACGAGCCGCATAATGAATTCGACAATTCCAACCTGCTCGAAACATTGCGACCGGCCTATGATGCCGTGCGTGCGCTGCATCCGAACCGGCCCGTAATCTATGGCGGCGGGAACTGGAGCGGGATTGACTCGCTCGCAACGCTCCCATTGCCCGAAGATCCCCACGCCTACCCCACGTTCCATTATTATGAGCCGTTCGATTACACCCATCAGGGCGCTGACTGGGTCGAACCAAGTCCGCCAAAGCCCGGACGCCGTTACGGGACGCAAGCCGATCAGGCGCTGCTGAAGGCCGACGTCGCCAAAATCGAGGCCTATGTGGCTCGCACCGGCAAGGTACCTTTCATGGGCGAAACCGGCGCATATGATCTGCACAGCCCGACCGGCGAACGGGTTGCCTATCACCGGGCGGTTCACGATGCCTTTGCTCCATCCGGGATGGGCATCTGTCTATGGGGTTATGCCAACACCTTCCCGATCTGGGATCGAAAGTCGGGCAACTGGCTGCCCGGAATGCTCTCCGCCATGGGGCTGGATGAGCCCGGTGCTCCGGCGCAAGCAGCGCCGACACCTGCCGCCGGCACCTCACCATCCGGCCCGCCGCAAAATCGTGATCTGCCCGGCGAGCTGTCCGAACTGGATGCCCTGCTGCCTGGCTTCCTCGTTAACGATCCACGTTCGCTCGACTGGGTGACCTACGGCGCAAGGCTGCGCAGCAAGGCGGTGGTGGATTCCGTGATACCCGGCGGCGGAGCCGCGATGAAGCTGGAGACGGTCAAACCAGGCAATATCTACGACGCGGGGGTGCTGGTGCCGTTGATCGCCGATATTGAGGCGGGGCGCCGCTATACTATAGGTTTCTGGGCACGAACCCTCGCCAGCGATACAGGCGATGGGACTGCGCAAGTAAATGTGCGCTTTCAGCGTAACGCAGCACCCTATCCCGGTTTTGGCGATAAGTTGGTGACTGTTGGGAGCGAATGGCAATTTCACGAAGTATCGGCGCTGGCCGATCAGGCGGTCAGCCGCAAGGAAGCGCTCGCGCTGTTTCAGGTCGGCGCGCACAAGCAGGTGGTCGAAATCGGCCAGACAATCGTCATCACCGATGCATCATCCTTTCTTGATCCGATCTGAGGTATGAGCGGCCTCATTGAAATCCTGCCCGGTGACTACGCCACAGGCCATTTCATCGGCCGGGCGCTGTCACCCGACGGGCCTTGCGTAATTGCGATCAGAGACAAAGAACTGTTTGACTTGACGGGCGAAGCGGCGACAGTTTCAGGTGCGCTGGAGCGCGGCCGGACCGAAGGCGGCAAACGGATCGGTCCTGTCGAGAACGGATTGCCCGATGGGTGGACGTTGGCATCTCCGATTGACCTGCAATGCATCAAGGCAGCGGGCGTCACCTTTGCCCTGTCCGCGATCGAACGCGTGATCGAGGAACGCGCGCGGGGCAATGCAGCCACCGCTTCGCAAATTCGCAACGAGCTGGAACAGTCGGTCGGGTCGGGAATTCGTACCGTAATTCCCGGAAGCGAAGCGGCGCATGATCTGAAATCTGCGCTGATTGCGCAGGGAATGTGGTCACAATATCTTGAGGTTGCCATCGGCCCAGATGCCGAGATTTTTACCAAGTCCCCCGTCCTGTCTTCGGTTGGCGGCGGCGCTCAAATCGGCGTGCGGTCGGATTCGGTCTGGAACAACCCCGAACCCGAATTGGCGCTTGCCTGCACATCGGCGGGCGTGCCGGTGGGTGCGCTGCTCGGTAACGATGTGAATCTGCGCGATTTTGAGGGTCGATCTGCGCTCCTTTTGTCAAAGGCGAAGGACAATCGCGGCAGCTGTGCGCTCGGCCCGTTTATCCGGCTGTTCGATGCCGAGTTCAGCATGGCCGATGTGCGCAGCGCGGTGGTCCATTTGCGGATCGAGGGCGAGGATGGATATTTGCTCGAAGGGCGCAACGATATGTCGCAAATCAGCCGCGATCCCGATGAGCTGATCAGCCAGTGCCTGTCGCAACACGACTATCCTGACGGGTTCGTGCTGCTGTGCGGCACGTTGTTTGCACCGACGCAGGACCGCGATGAACCTGGTGCTGGCTTTACCCACAAGCTGGGTGATATCGTAGAAATCTGTTCGGATCGAATCGGATCGCTGATCAACACGGTCACCTTTTCCAGCGAAGCGCCGCCATGGACAACCGGGGTCGGCGCGCTCATGCGCAACCTTGCATCGCGCGGATTGATCGACAGGATTTAGAGGCAGCATAAACCATGATTGAGGCGAACGATAAACGCGCGCGCTATCCCAGCCTTGCGGGAAAGAGGGTGATTATCACCGGCGGTGGGTCCGGCATCGGGGCCGGGCTGGTCGAAGGGTTCTGCCAACAGGGGGCAAAGGTCGCCTTTGTCGATATCCAAACTGACGCGAGCGAGGCTCTTTGCGCGCAGTTGGCGAGAGCTGGAGGCGATGCTGCAATCGCTCCGATCTTTCGCCAATGCGACATCACCGATCTTGATGCATTCACCGCATGTATTGGCGAATTGATTCAGGCCTTGGACGGCTGCAATATCCTGATCAATAACGCGGCGAATGATGATCGCCATGCGCTGACGGACGTAACCCCGGCTTACTGGGATGATCGGATGGCGGTCAATCTGAAACACAGCTTTTTCGCATCGCAAGCCGTCGCCCCTGCGATGAAGCTGGCCGGTGGGGGCAGCATCATCAATCTCGGTTCGATCAGCTGGCATCTGGGAATGGAGAAGCTCACCCTTTATCAGACCGCCAAGGCCGCGGTCGAAGGACTTACGCGCAGTCTCGCGCGGGAAATGGGACGCGACAATATCCGTGTAAATACAATCGTGCCGGGCAATATCCAGACCCCGCGCCAAGCCCAATGGTACACCCCCGAAGGTGAGGCGGAAATCGTTGCCGCGCAATGTCTGAAGGGGCGCATCCAGCCAGATGACGTGGCGGCGCTCGCGCTGTTTCTGGCGTCGGACGACGCGCGGTTCTGCACCGCGCACAATTATTGGATCGATGCGGGTTGGCGATAATGGTTGAGGTCAGGCAATGCGTCGATGCGCACAGTAAACTGGGCGAGGGTATCGTGTGGGACAGCGAGCGAGCGGTCGCGTGGTTCGTCGATATCAAGCGGCACCGACTGTGGCATTATGACCCGGCGACAGGCAGCAACTCCTACGCGCAGGCTCCCGAGCAGATCGGCTGGGCGTTGCCTGCGGAGGGTGGATTGCTGTTGTGCGGGCTGAAGGACGGGCTTTATACCTTCGACCCCGAAGCGGGGGCTTTCGAAAAGCTGATGGACGTGCCGGGCGAACCATCGACCAACCGGCTCAACGATGCCTGCACCGATCCGTGGGGGCGGGTGTGGTTCGGTTCGATGGACGATAGCGAGCGGGCCGTATCGGGGCGCTTTTATGTATTCGACAAGGGTGCGATTACGCCCGCTGGCCCCATGGGGATTGCAATCACCAATGGCCCGGCAGTCAATGCGCAAGGGGACCGGATTTACTTCACCGATACCACCGCAAAGTTGATTATGGTCGCTCCTCTTAGCGTGTCCGGGGTGGGAGAGGCGCGCGCGCTTGTGCAAACGGCTGATGCTTTTCCCGATGCATATCCTGATGGCCCGGTGATCGATGCGCAGGATCATGTTTGGACCGGGCTGTATCTGGGCAGCCGCGTTGCGCGTTATTCGCCCGACGGCAAACTGGTCGATCAGATCGAAATGCCCGCGCGCGATATTACCAAGATGGCGTTTGGCGGTGCGGATCTGCGCACGGCATTTGTCACCACTGCGACCAAGAACATGGAACCGGCAGAGATGGCGCGCTTGCCGCTGTCAGGTAGCCTTCTGGCCTTCGTTGCGCCAGTTGCCGGGTTCGCTCCCGTGCGGGCGAAATTGGGTTGAATAGCCAGCCTAGTGATTGTGGCGCGGCAATTTGCGGGCCGTGCCGCGATATTTGAGCGCGAATTCCATCACTCCGCCTTCGCCAAGCTGGCCTGTCTTTTCACGGAACAACTCCTCCCACGGTGTCTGACTGGGGGGCACAGACGGGACGGGATATTCTGACAGACGGCGGGCGATTTCGGCCTCATCCACCAGCGCATCGCACCGTGCCGCGTTCAGATCGACACGGATCACATCATCGGTGCGGAGCCAGGCAAGACCGCCGCCTGCCGCGCTTTCGGGTGATATGTTGAGGATCGAGGGGCTGTCGCTGGTTCCTGATTGCCGGCCATCGCCCATCGTTGGCAGCCATTGCGTGCCTTGCCGGATCAGCGCGTCGGGCGGCTGCATGTTGACGACTTCCGCGCTGCCGGGCCAGCCAATTATCCCCGAACCCCGGATGACGAGAATGCAATTATCATCGATATCCAGCGTGGGATCGTTAATCCGATGGTGGTAATCGTCCGACCCGTCAAATACCACCGCGCGCGCTTCAAACACACCTGGAGTGTCGGAATCAGACAGGTAGCGCGCGCGAAATTCGGGAGAAATCACCGACGTCTTCAGTATCGCGAAGTCGAACAGATTGCCGCAGAGCACCAGGAAGCCCGCCTTCTCCATCAGCGGATCAGCAAACGGGCGGATCATTTCGCGGTCATTGCTTTCGCAGCCTGCCAGATTTTCCGCCATGCTTGAGCCGGTGCAGGTGAGAACGTTGTGGGCCAGCCTTCCTGCTTCCAGCAATTCCCACATGGCAGCCGGAACGCCGCCTGCGCGGTGGAATCGCTCCCCCAGATACGCGCCCGCGGGCTGCATGTTGACAAGCAGCGGCAGGTCATAGCCGTGCTGCTGCCAGATAGTCGGTTCCAGCGGCACGCCGGCGTGGGCGGCCATCGCCTGAATGTGCGGCTGGGCGTTGGAAGATCCGCCGATTACGCTGACAGTGGCGATAGCGTTGAGGAATGCCTCGCGCGTCAGGATGTCAGACGGCTTCAGGTCTTCGTTGACCATGGCGACGATCCGCTGACCGGTACGATAGGCCATCTGCCCGCGCTCGCGATAAGGCGCGGGGATTGCGGCGCAACCCGTAAGGCTCAGGCCGAGAGCTTCGGCAACAGCGTTCATCGTGCTCGCAGTGCCCATCGAATTGCAGTGCCCGGCGCTGGGCGCGCTCGAGGTTGCGCGATTAAGGAATTCTTCCTCGTCGATCTCGCCCGCCGCCAGCTTTCGGCGGCTGCGCCAGATCACCGTTCCGCTTCCGACCAGTTCGCCGTCGTGCCAGCCATCCAGCATAGGCCCGCCCGACAGGACGATTGCAGGGATGTCTACCGTGCTGGCCGCCATGATCTGGCTTGGCGTGGTCTTGTCGCAGCCGGTGGTCAGCACAACGCCGTCGAGCGGATAACCATTGAGCAATTCGACCAGTCCCAGATACAACAGATTGCGGTCTAGCGCCGCAGTGGGACGGCGGCAGTTTTCGAATATCGGGTGGACCGGAAATTCGATGGGAATGCCGCCCGCATCCCGGATTCCGTCGCGCACCCGCTTTGCCAGATCGACATGGATACGGTTGCACGGGCTAAGGTCGCTGCCCGATTGTGCGATGCCGATTATCGGCTTGCCGCTGCGCAATTCTTCGGGCGTTGTCCCGTAATTCATGAACCGCTCCAGATAGAGCGCGGTCATATCCATGCGATCGGGATTGTCGAACCACTCGCGCGAACGAAGGCGACGCTGGCCTTGGGGTTCTGGGCTGTCCGTCACGGTCAGTCTTTTGCGACAGACCTGCCAATGCGCGCCAGGCTGGGCGCAGCATCGGAATTGCGGCGGACCAGTTCATACGGCAGCATCAGGTGATTGTGCCTGGTTTTCTCGCCCATTTTCCTCGCGCGGGTCAGGTTGGCGATCATCTCCACCGCTTTTGCCGTCATTTCGCGGATTGGTTGGCGAATGGTGGTAAGTTCTGGCCAGATCGAGCTTGCCAGATCGGTATCGTCGAACCCGCACACGGTGATATCGCTGGGTACATCCAGCTTGTAGCGGTGTGCGACTGCGACGGTGGCGGCGGCCATATCGTCGTTTGAGGCAAAGATCGCGGTCGGCACTGCGTCCCCCGACAACAGTTTTTCAGCCGCGATCATCCCCGACCGATAAGTGAACTGGCCCTGCGCGATCAGGCTTTCATTTATCGGCAGGCCTGCCTCTTCCAACGCGGCACGATAGCCGGCAAGGCGCTGCCCGCTGGCGACCTGTTCGGGATTGCCGATGATAAAGCCGATTTGCCTGTGACCCAGATTGATGATGTGGCGGGTCATGTCATAAGCGGCCTGATATTCGTCGATCATGACCGCCCCATGGGCGCCGCTCGCCTTGCCCGGACCCACGGCGATGGCGAAACACCCCTTGCTGACGATCAGATCCAGCACGCGGCTATCGTCGCACAGCGGCGGCGGAAGGATGAAGCCGGTAATGCCACCCTTGTGCATCTTATCGACCAGCAGGGCGTTGTCCGGCGCGTTGTCACAGCTTTGTACCTCCAGATGGACGTCGCGCCGGGTTGCCTCTTCGAGAGCTCCCATTAAAAATTCGGCGAGATAGGAGGATGACGGGTTGTCGAACAGCAGTCCGATGCGCAATTGCACGCCGCCTGCCAGCGATCTCGCGGCCCGGTTGGGGGCGTAATTCAGTTTGCGGATGGCTGCTTTTACCTGATCACGCGTGTTGGGCTTCACGTTGCCCTCGCCGTTGATGACCCGGCTGACAGTCATCGGTGAACACCGCGCCTCACGCGCGACATCGGCGATGGTGGGCGCAAAATTGCTGCGCCGCGAATTGCGCTTGCGCCCCTCCTGCGCTTTTGGGGACTGACCAGTCATCTCCACCTCGTAATTCGTCACAGTCAATCCCGGTTATCACGCTAACAACGTTTTGCCACCCTGTCGTGTTCTGCGACAAGCGCGCGGCTATCAGGCACTTTCGCCCTGCGGCGATGCGGCATTGACAAGGGTTTGTGCGATGACGCATGGTAGCGCTAACATAAAAGGCGAAACCGTCAAGAGTTCCGCATTGGAAGGGGAAGGCGATGTCTAACAGGAAGCTTGGTTTGCCAGGCAGCGTATTTGCAGCCACCTGCATCGCAATCGCCGGCCTCGCGATGCAGCCTGTGCCCTTGGCGCTGGCGCAGGAGAGGACCGAACGCGCTGCTGCCGGTGCGATCACGATTTCCAGCGAGCGGCCCTTTCCCGACGCACCATACTGGAATGCCGATCTGCCGGTCGAAAGGCGCGTGGCAGACCTGCTGGCTCGCATGACGCTGGAGGAAAAGCTCGCTCAGATGGTCGCAACCTGGACTGACAAGGCGGCAATCCAGAACGATGCGGATTTCTTCGACCCGGCAAAGGCGACTGCGAAATATCCTCACGGGCTCGGTTTTTTCACCCGTCCCTCCGATCTCAAAGGACCCGGCAGCCCTCGCAAGAGCACGCCCCGCTCCATTGAACAAAGTATCGTTTATGTGAACGCGTTGCAGGCGTGGGCGCGCGAGAGAACGCGGCTGGGCATTCCGGTTTTGGCGCATGAAGAATCGCTTCACGGCCTGGCCGCACTCAACGCAACCAGCTTTCCGCAGGCAATCGGTCTTGCATCGACGTGGAACCCCCATCTGGTGCGCGATGTGAACGATTATATTGCTGGGGAGGTGCGGGCGCGCGGCGTGCATCAGGTGCTGTCGCCGGTGGTGGATGTGGCGCGCGATCCGCGCTGGGGCCGGATAGAGGAGACCTTTGGCGAAGACCCGTATCTGGTCGGCGAGATGGGGGTTGCCGCGGTTGAGGGGTTGCAGGGCAGGGGCAAAAGCCCGCGCCTTGGCAAAGGGCAGGTTCTTGCCACTCTCAAACACATGACCGGTCACGGGCAGCCCGAAGCAGGCACCAATATCGGGCCTGCGCAGATATCCGAGCGGACTTTGCGCGAAATGTTCTTCCCGCCGTTCAAGGAAGTGGTGGATCGCACCGCAATCGCTTCGGTCATGGCGAGCTACAACGAGATTGACGGCATTCCCAGCCATTCAAACAAGTGGTTGCTGGGCGATATTCTGCGCGATGAATGGGGTTTTGGCGGCGCGGTTGTGTCCGATTACTTCGCCGTTGAGGAGATGGTCTCGCGCCACAAAATCGCCGAGGCTATCCCCGATGCAGCAAAGCTTGCGCTGGACGCCGGGGTGGACATCGATTTCCCCGATGGCGCTTCGTACAGAAACCTTCAGGCATTGCTGGCGCAGGGGCGGATCAGCCAGCAACAGATCGATACCGCAGTCGCACGCATCCTGACGATGAAGTTCAACGCCGGCTTATTCGAACAGCCCTTCGTGACCGATATGGCGCCTGCGCTTGGCTCCAACGGACCGGAAGGCGTCGCGTTGGCGCTCAAGGCGGCGCAGCAATCGCTGATCCTGCTCAAGAATGACGGTGTGTTGCCGCTGGCCCTGCCCCATAGCGGTTCGAAAAAATCTGTGATTGCAGTGATCGGGCCGAATGCGGACGTCGCCCGACTAGGCGGATATTACGGGATCCCACGCAACACAGTCAGCCCGCTTGAGGGCATCCGCGATCTGGTGGGGGATCGTGCGCAGATCATGCACGCTCCGGGCGTTCGCATAACCCTTGATGATGATTGGTGGGAAGATCAGGTAACGCTCGCCGATCCGGCGCAAAACCGCGTCTTGATTGCAGAGGCGGTTGAGGTGGCTCGCGATGCGGACACTATAATCCTGTTCATCGGTGATACCGAACAGACCAGCCGCGAAGGATGGGGCGATAATCACCTCGGCGACCGCACCAGCCTGGATCTGGTGGGTGAACAGGGCGAACTTTTCGCCGCGCTGCGGGCGCTGGGCAAACCGATTGTTTCTGTACTCATCAATGGTCGCCCGCCCAGCTATCTGAGCGTGGCAGAGCACTCCGATGCCGTGCTTGAAACCTGGTATGCAGGCGAACAGCAGGGCACTGCGATCGCAGGCGCGCTGTTTGGCACCGTCAACCCTGGCGGCAAGCTGCCAGTGACGGTGGCGCGCAATGCCGGGCAGCTTCCCAACTTCTACAATCACAAACCAAGCGCGCGGCGCGGGTACCTGTTTGACAGTGCTGAGCCGCTTTATCCTTTCGGCTATGGGCTTTCCTATTCCACCTTCATCTTTGGCCAGCCGGTGCTTTCCCGCGATGTCATCGGGGCCGGCCAACCAATCACGGTCCGCGTGCCAGTGACCAACACCGGCACTGTTGCAGGTGATGAAGTCGTGCAGGTGTATCTGCGCGACACCGTCAGCAGTGTCACCCGCCCCGTAAAGGAATTGGCCGGGTTCCAGCGCGTAACCATCGCGCCCGGTGCAACCGAAACCGTGGCTCTTGTGATCCGCCCGGACGCATTTGCGCTGTGGAACCGGGAAATGAAACGTGTGGTGGAGCCGGGCACATTCGAAATCATGGTCGGTCCCAATTCGCGCGATCTGGTCTCGGTTACGCTGACGGTTAAGCAGTAGGTCCGATGCGCCTGACGCGACGTGATGCAATAACAGGCCTTGCCGCCGCGCCGCTGGTGGGCTGTGCGACGCCGGCAGAAGGGCTGCTGAAAACCGCGATGCGCGAAACCGGCTCTTCGGGGCTTGACCAGATTGCGCAATCTGGCGGTCGCCGCTTTGGCAGTGCGGTTGCCTGGAACCCGCAGGGGACCGGCATGGCGGTGACCAATCCGCTTTATGCCGAAGTGCTGCGGGCCGAATGCGGGGTGATCGTGCCTGAAAACGAAATGAAGTGGCAGGCGCTGCGGCCATCGGCCACCACCTATGACTTTGCAGCGATGGACGCGATTGCCGGGTGGGCGCAGGCAAATTCGATGGATCTGCGCGCGCATGTGCTGTTGTGGCACCGGCCCGAATGGTTTCCGCAATGGCTCAACACCTACGATTTCGGCAACCGCCCTGCGAGCGAGGCGGGCCGTCTGCTGGTGGATCATATCGATACAGTCACGCAGCGTTATGGCGCTCAGATCCGCAGCTGGGATGTGGTGAACGAGGCGATAGACCACGCGACCAACGCGCCGATCAAGACCAGTCTCAGCCGCGCGATGGGCAGCGCGGAGGCAGTGATAGACCTCGCCTTTCATACCGCCCGCGAACGGCTGCCTGGTGCGCAACTGGTCTATAACGATTACATGAGCTGGGAACCCGCGCATGCAGGGCATTGTGATGCGGTGCTGCGCCTGCTTGAAGGGATGAAGGCGCGCGGCGTTCCCTGCGATGCGCTGGGGATCCAGTCACATATCGAGATACTTGAAATCGACCCGGCCACGCGGGTTGGCCCTTATGACGAGGCTGGCTGGCGGCGATTTCTTGATGAGGTGACGGGCATGGGCTATCGCCTGATCGTGACCGAACTCGACGTGAAGGACGCTGGGCTCCCCGCAGATTTCGCCAGTCGCGACCGGGCTGTCGCCGAATTCATCCGCCGGTATTTCGACGTGCTTTTTGATTACGCCGACTACCTGGATGATATCGTGGCTTGGGGCATGGTCGATCGATTTAATTGGCTGCAATATTTCGACAACGCCCGCCGGGCCGATAGTCTCGAAGTGCGCGGGTGCCCGTATGACAGCAATTATCAACCAAAGTTGATGCGCGCCGCAATCGCCGAAGCTTTGGTCCGCCAGCGTGGTTGATCCTGCCGGACAATGAAAGGGACCGGAGGCAATTAGCCGCCGGTCCCTTAGATCCGAGCCAGTGTGGGCACTTTTACCGCCATGCGCGGCATGGCGGTATGAGTGGGAGAGGGTGCCTAGAAGTTAGCCCGGATTATTGCGGTGTATCGCCGATCGTTGCGGAAGAAGTTGCGCGGCGCACGCAAGCCATCGGCATTGATCGATTGTTCGGTCACGGTGATATCGTCGGTCAGGTTCACACCCTGAACGCCGAATGTGATGTTGTCGGTCAGCTTGAAGAACAACGATGCATCCAGCTGGCCTGTGGCCGGCTGATAGATCGAGGCGAACGGAAAGATCACATCGCGCGGTGTCAGCTGAAATGCGCTGCGCCAGTTGTAAGCGAGACGGGCCTGGATCGGGCCTTTTTCATACAGAGCGATCGCGTTTACATTATGCCGGGAAATTCGCGGGAACACATCTGCATCAATATCGAACCGGGCTGTTGGCGGATCATCCGCAGCCAGCGCCGGGTCAATCTGGTTCGCCACACCCCGGCTGTCGATATAGGTGTAGGTTAACTGCGTTCCCAGACCGCTCAGGAAGCCGGGCAGAAAGTCGAAGAATTGCTGATAAGCAACCTCAAAGCCTGAGACCGAACCGTTCTGATCGGTGTTTACCTGCGTGTTGCGTGCAATCGTGAGGTCGATACCTTCCAGTGCGAGCGGAACAGGAACGGGTGCAAAGGCGATGAAATTGTCGATTTCCTTGTGGAAGCCGGAAACCGTGATCGAGCCTGCGGTATCGAAATACCATTCCCAGGATACATCGAAATTCCACGCTGTCTGCGGCAGCAGCGAGGCATTGCCGGTCGCATTGCCCACAAACCGGCCAAAGTTCTGGATGGCGCCGCCCATGCCATCGGAAATTACATCGCCCGGCTCGGTCTGAATATTGATCCTCTCGTTCAGTTGATCGACCTCTGGCCGCGACAAGGTGCGCGAGATTGCCGTGCGGATGACATGCCCGCCTGGAATATCAAGCTTGAGGTTCAGGCTCGGCAAGAATTCGTCGTAGGTGCGGTTCACCTGATCAAAGATCAAACGGTTTTCGTTGCCTGCCGGAAACACGCTCCGGAATGCATCCAGATCCAGAGAACAGATGCTGGGGACGATAAAGTTGGGCGTGTTGGGCCGGTTGGCCGGATCGCACAGGGCGACGAGACCGGGCGGAAAGATCTGATCGAACGGGCGGACCGTGATCGAGGTGTCGACGCTGCGATCGGTGCGCACATAGCGCAGACCGACATTGCCGCTGAGCGATACGTCATTGGCCGGTTTTGTCTCGAAATCGAAACGAACGTACGCCGCAAAACTATCGCGCTGGATCGATCCGATCTCGCTCGGCAGGAACGGTGTGCCCGCAATCACGCCGGGGCGTGAAGTCAGCGGACGCCAGCCGGAAGGGCCCAGGTTCCCCGGCCCGTAAAGCGTATCGATGATCCCGTTGAACGTATCCTGAAAACCCTGGAAATCGGTAACCGATGGGCCGTTATAGGCGGGGATCGGCCCGCCCAGACCAGTCGGCAAGCCGCGCTGGTAATTCGCGAAGTCGACCGTGCCAAACAGGCCGGAAGTCAGTTGATCGAGCGCGGGGTTGGGGTTGCCTCCCACCAACAGCAGCGATTGGGTGTTGTCGAAGTTACCACCGGACTGGCCCTGAATATCGGCTCCGGTCCAGACTTCCGAAATGTTGCCCCAGTTGAAGTCCGACTGGCGCAGCAACAGATCCTGCTCTGAGTACCGGGCACCGACACGGACCGATTTCAGCCAGCCATCGCCTGCAAAATCGTATTCGATATCGCCACGGAAGGCGAGCGAGTCCGCTTCGTTCTGGCTGGTTTGGTCGAGGGCCGAACGGATGAAATAATTGCTCGGGTCTTGGAAGAAGTTGGGGCTTTCACCCGCCGGGACCAGAAACTGCACAACCGGAACTTCGCCTTGCGTCGTGTCAATGAACACTGGCGAGAAGAACGAGCGATGTACGGTCAGATCGACGATGTCGGTTTTCGCCGTGATGTACTGCGCATCAAAGTTGAGCCGCAGACGGTCGGTCGGTGCGAAGCGCAGATTGAAACCGTAATCGGTGGTGATATCTTTCTCGGAGCGTTCGCGTGTCAGGTTCAGCTGCTGCCCGCCAGTCGAAGCCAACAGGCCCGCTGTCGCATTGGGGCCGCGCCACTGGGAGTTGTCCGTAATCGTGCCGCTGGTGAAGATGCCGTCTTCATCAAAGGTGAAGTCGCTGGAATTGAGGCTTGAACGAGGGCCGGCGCCATCGGCAGCGGTTTCGATAGCATTTTCGCCCCAGATCAAATCTGAATCGGAACGCAGGAACTGAGCTGTCGCCAGCCAGCGACCATCGTTGCTTTCAAACTGCGCGGCGCCTGCAATCGTCAGGCGCTCGCGGTCAAAATTCTGGGTGCGGATGCTCCCGCCCGAAGGGACGAAGCCATTGGCCGTCTCGACGTAATCCGCGATCCCGGTGCCATCGGCGCGCGATAGCAGCTCGCTGTATGCGACATTACCGAGCAGCCCGAATGTGCCCGCGCCGGTATCCCATGTGTTGGAATAAAGCAGAGAAGCGCTCGGCGAGAATTCCTCGCGAAAATCGCCATAGTTGGCCTCTACCGACGCTGCGATAACCTGTCCCTTGCTATCGAAGGGGAGACGGGTGCGCAGGTCTATCGTGCCAGCGACGCCACCTTCAATGAGATCGGCGGTGGAGTTCTTGAACACGACAACACTGCCCAGCAATTCGGGCGAGACATCCTCAAACCCCAGAATGCCGCCGCTGTTGGCGCCGAATACGTCGCGGCCATTCAATTCGGAACGGACGAAGGGCAGCCCGCGAATAACCACGCCGCTGCCTTCGACGGCGAAGTGATCTGGATCGTTTGGACCCGCGAACCGCAAGATACTGACACCGGGGACGCGCTGAAGCACTTCTGACACGGAACGGTCGGGCAGGGCGTTGATATCGGACGCAGTTATAACATCGACCACGGTATCTGCATTGCGCTTTTGCGCCTGCGAGGTGGCGAGCGATTCCCGCAGGCCTGAAACGATGATCTGGTTTTCACTATCGGCCTGCGCGGTGGTTTCAGTTTCGTCCTCTTCAGACTGAACCTGAGCCAGCGCCGGACTCGCGGCCAGCAGGCCAAGCGTCGAAACTCCGCAGAACAGAGACATCGAAAAGACCTTACCCCCGTCGCGTGTGCGAATTCCCATCATCATCTCCCCTCATATCCGCCCCTCAGTTTTTGGAGGTAGCGCTACCTTTTTATGGTTTCGCAGAATGATACCAAGCAGGCAGTATTGTCAACTGGGCGCGCGAATTATTGCGCCTTGATGCAAAACTTCCTCACTGATGCTCTAGGGCACTGATTTGGCTCTACAATGCTTATCAATAAATTGCTCGTGACTCGGCATATCCATTGCCGCGCTGGCGATCGTCGCTCCAATTTTGCGGATAACGCTATCAATTCTTGCCATCGGCATCTTGGCAATCAGCGGGTTGGAGCCTTCCGGCTCGATCCCCTGGCCATACATGACGGCCAACCAACTGGCGGTACCAAACACGTCATTTGGCTCTTCGAAGATGCGCCCGCTGTCGCGAAATTGCGCGATTCTTCCGGCCAAGCCGTGGGGCTGTTGGATGGTCTGGCAATGGCGCCAGAACGGCGTGTCGTCCCGGCGGGTGGCGGTGTAGTGCAGTACGAGGAAATCGCGAACGCGTTCGTATTCCTTCAACGTGCGCTGGTTGAAGGCGTGGATATCGGCCGGGTTAAAGCGTTTGTCTGGAAAGTGCGTTAAAAGCCGTGCCAGACTGGTCTGGACCAGATGGATGCTCGTCGATTCCAGCGGCTCCATGAACCCCGCCGCCAAGCCTAGTGCCAGCACATTGCCGTTCCAGAACTGCTTGCGATGGCCAGTGGTGAAACGGATGCGGTTCGCATCAGCGATGGGCGCGCCATCCAGATTAGCGCGCAGCACCGCCTCGGCGGTGTCATCGTCCATGAATTCGCTGCAATACACATAGCCGTTGCCGGTGCGATGCTGCAACGGGATGCGCCACTGCCATCCCGCATCGCGCGCGGTGGCGCGCGTGTAAGGGACGGGGAATGCCGATCTTTCGCAAGGGATTGCGACAGCGCGGTCACATGGCAGCCATTTGCGCCAGTCCTCGTATCCGGTCTTTAGCGTCTGTTCGATCAGCAGCCCGCGAAAGCCCGAACAATCAATGAAGAAATCGCCCGCAACCTGTTGCCCCGATTGCAGGGTGACAGTGGTGACATGGCCGTTCTGCGGGTTCTGCCGAACCTCATCAATCCGCCCCTCAATTCGATCAACGCCTTTGGATTCGGCAAATCGGCGCAGGAAGGCGGCATAGAGAGAGGCGTCGAACTGGAATGCGTAATTGATCCCGGCATAGGCAGATTGCGGGCGATTGCTGACAGGGCGCATGAATTTTTCACGCCGACACGCTTCGACCATTAGCGAATAGGAGAACAGATCATCCTTTTCGCCCGCCAGATTGCGGTGCAGCCAGTATTGGTAAAACGGGATTGCATCGAAATCACGCCCGAAATCGCCGAACGGGTGAATGTAACTGTGACCAACCTCGAGCCAGTCGACAAATTCGATGCCGAGTTTGAAGGTGGCGTTTGTCTCTCGGACGAATTCGTCCTCGTGGATGCCCAGCATTGTGTTGAACGCGATGATTGGCGGAATCGTGGCCTCACCCACGCCAACCGTGCCGATCTGTTCGGATTCGATTAGCGCCACCTTTGTGGGCGATCCTTCGAGTAAATGGCCAAGCGCTGCGGCTGTCATCCAGCCGGCTGTTCCGCCACCGACGATAACGACCCGGTCGAGCAGATGTGTATTCACGCTGCGTCCGCCTTCACTGGTTCGCCCGGCGCTTTGCAATAGCGCGTCAGATAGGCCTGATGGGTGGGCATGGCGGCCACCGCCTTGGAATAGGCTTCACGCATATTGCCAAGGCTTTGGGTGAGGTTGGCTGTGGGCAAAGCGTCCGCCGTTGGGTTGTGCCCCTGCGGCCCCCAACCTTGCCCCTGCGCAACCGCCAGCCAGCTGGTGAGGTCAAACAGCTCTGCATCGTATTTGAAAAACCGCCCGTGCGATTTCATCAGGTCCATCTTTTGCGTCAGGCTATCAGGGATCGTCATGGTGCGCACGTGGTCCCAGAACGGAGCATCGCCGCGTGCGGTCGCCTTGTAATGCAGGATCAGGAAATCGCGGATATGGGTGAAATCGTCGGCCATCAGTCGGTTATATTCGCTGCGCTCGACCGGGGCATCGACACGGGCTGGAAACAGCGCAACCAGCTTTGCAATGCCCATCTGGATCAGGTGGATGCTGGTCGATTCCAAGGGTTCCAGAAAGCCGGATGATAGCCCGATTGCGACGCAATTACCCGACCAGAAACGGTCACGATGGCCGGTCTGGAAACGCAGGTGATTTGGGGAGTTAACGGGCTGAGCATCGAGGTTGGCGAGCAATATCTCCTCAGCCTCTTCAGCGCATAGAAACGCGTCGCAGTAGACGTGGCCGTTTCCGGTGCGGTGTTGCAGCGGAATACGCCATTGCCAACCCGCCTTGCGCGCGGAGGACCGGGTGTAGGGTACCGGATCGCCCGCCTTCTCGCAGGCAATTGCGACCGCTCGGTTGCACGGCAGCCAGTGGCTCCAATCGTGATAGGCGGCGCCCATCGCCGCGCCGATCAACAGGCCGCGAAACCCGGTACAATCGATGAAAAGATCTCCTTCGATCCTGCGCTCGCCATCCAGCGCCAGAGCGGTGATCAGTCCGCTTTCGCCATCCTGTTCGACCTGCTCGATCCGCCCCTCGATGCGCGTGACGCCGCGTGCTTCGGCGAATTGGCGCAGGAACGCGGCGTACAGCCCGGCATCGAAGTGATAGGCATAGCCGAGCTGACCGATCACAGCCCCGTGATCGGGCTGAGGGCGCACAAACTTGCCAGCATAGGCGGCCTGTGCGTTGATCGAGTAATGCGCTAGCCCATGGCCATCGCCCAGCGATCGCAGCCGCGCCCAGAACTGGTGAAAGTCCAGCCCATCCAGATCGAAGCCATATCGACCGAACGGGTGGAAATAGCTTTCGCCCAGACCGCCCCAATCGTTGAACTCGATCCCCAGCTTATAGGTTGCCTGCGTGGCGCGCACAAATTCATGTTCATCAATGCCGAGCTGCGCGTTGAACTTGATGATTGGAGGGATCGTGGCCTCACCCACTCCGACCGTCCCGATTGCTTCGGATTCGATCAAAGTCACTGCGATGCCTGCCGCGCTGAGCAATCTGGAAAGGGCCGCCGCTGTCATCCAGCCAGCGGTGCCACCTCCAGCGATCACGATGCGTTTGACGGGGTTGCCTCTCATGCAACGGCTCCTGCTGATGACAATTGCCGGACCTGCCCGTGCACGGTTGCCATCCATTGCTGTAGCTGGTGTGCGGGCATGGCCTGAGCCATGCGATCAAACCGGCGCGGACGCATGCCCCGCGCCCACAGGGCGGCGAGCCATTCGGGCGGGGTGAAAAATTCGAAATCCTCGCACGTAATCCGTCCGCAGGCGGTAAACAGATCGACCTTGCGGCGCAGCGCGGGGCGCGTGGTTTCGCGTGGGTCAGCCGTTTGCAGCAGCGCGCGCATATCCGCGATCCGTTCCGCCTCTGCCAGCGCCAGCCGGGTGTATTCGCGCTGTTCGTGTTCGCTGGTTTTGAGCTCGCTTGTCAGACCGAGAAGGCGGCGCACGGCGTTGGCGCAGATTTGCCATTCGAGCGCGGGCAGGTCGCGATCAGTCGCAACCTTCAGAGTGCGCCCGGACCATCCGGCAGACCCTTCGACAAGGCCGCAATCGACGATCAGATCGGCCTCCATCGCTTCCGCGGGCGCGACAATGAGGCCCCCACTGCTTCTGACCAGCCTGATTAGAAGGTCGCAATAGGCCACCGCATCCAGCGCCAGTCCAAAAGGAAGTTGCAGCCTTGCGAGCATCGCCGGGGCGACTTGCGCAGCGACCGCATTCAAGGACACGGCTGGCGAGAACTCGAAGAGATCGGGTTGCAGGCCAAGTGCGTTCGCGCGGGCCCAGAAATGATGAAATTCAACGCCACCCCTCGCTATGCCAATGGGGGAGAAGGGAAGTGTCGCGCTTCCCTCCGCCGTTGCAACTTCGATGGCAAACACAGGCTGCGCCGCGCACTGTTTCATCACAGCCTCTTCTGGCAGGCCGATTTCTGCATGCAGGCGCTGGTGGCCGGGCCGCGCCAAGATTTTGGCCCCGGTTGCGAGTTCATCATCCGTTGCGATCACCACTTCGCGTCCCGCTCCTGCCCAGCGGGCGGTCAGCACAGCGCCAATCAGGCTTGCCCGATGCAACGGTCCTGACACGATGATGCGTTCAGCGCCCATGCCTTTACGCAGCCGCCCTCCTGCCAGTGAAACGACTCAGATATGCGTTGTGGTCCTCCATTGTACCAGCTGCCTGCTGCATATGCGCCTTCAGCCCGGAGAGATGGCGCAGCACGTGTTCGTCCGGCACCTGGCCTACGCGACTGTCAACAGCGCCTGGCAAGACCCGCTGGCCGATCAGCACCGCGACCCAGCTGGGGACAAGAAACAGGCCGTGTTCATAGGCGGAGACATGACCGTGCGCGCGAAACAGATCGAGCCGTTCGCGCAGGCTTTCGGGCACCTGCATAGTGCGCATGTGGTTCCAGAAATCTGAGTCGTCGCGCTGCGTCGCATGGTAATGCAGGATCAGGAAATCGCGCACCCGTTCAAATTGCAGGTCCATCCAGCGGTTGTATTCGGCAGTCTCCACCGCGCAATCATGGTCCTGAGGAAACAGCTCCAGCAGTTTTGAAATACCTTCCTGAATGAGATAGATGCTGGTCGACTCCAGCGGCTCCAGAAACCCGCCCGATAGCCCGATGGCAACGACATTCCGGTCCCACAGTTTGCGCCGTTTACCGGTGACGAATTTGAGGAAACGTGGGTCCGCCAGCGGGTTTCCATCCAGTCCGTCCAATAGAGTGCCGGCAGCCTCGTCATCGGACAAGAACTGGCTGGAATACACGTGGCCATTTCCGGTGCGGTGTTGCAACGGGATGCGCCAGCTCCAGCCGGATGCGTGTGCGGTTGCACGGGTGTAGGGTAGCAATTGCCCGGCGCTCTCGCACGCCACGGCAACTGCGCGATCAGCGGGCAGCCAATTGCTCCAGTCGTCATAGCCTGCGCCCAATTGCTGTTCGATCAGCAATCCGAAAAAGCCGGTGCAATCGATAAACAGATCACCGTGTACCTCGCGTCCGTCGCCCAGTTTTACCGATGCGATGCGCCCGCTTTCCCCATGCTGCGTAACCTCGACAACCTTGCCCTCCAGCCGGGTCACCCCACGTTTTTCCGCGTGGGTGCGCATGAACGGCGCGTATTGCAGCGCATCAAACTGGTAGGCGTAACGATAGGTTGAAAGGACGGAGCGCGGATCATCGCTTGGCGGCTGAAACCTGCCTTTGCGACAGGCGACCACCGGCAGTGAATAATTATCCAGCGGGCCGACATCGGGGTGCGTCGCGAATTTGCGCCAGTATTGGTGAAACGCCACACCTTCGTTTGGCAGGCCGAATTCGCCAAAGGGATGGATGTAGCTGTCGCCAATTCGCCCCCAGTTGACGAATTCGATCCCCAGCTTGAACGTGGCCGAAGTGGCCGCCATGAATTCAGCCTCGTCGACGCCAATCGTGTCATTGAACCGCTTGATATGCGGCAGCGTCGCCTCGCCCACGCCGATAACTCCGATGGCATCGGATTCGATCAGTGTAATGTCGAGGCCGGTCGGGCCAAGCATGCTGGCAAGTCCCGCCGCCGTCATCCAGCCGGCGGTGCCGCCGCCCACGACAACCACCTTATCGATCCGTCTGGAGCCTGTGTGCGTGGCCAAGCTATTCTCCCGTCCTTGCGTCCATCAGAATTACATTCGGTTGGCCAAAGTCAACCGATGCCCCATCAACCCTCCATCTGCTCCAGTTCTTTCCCCTTCGTCTCGACGACGAAGCGCTGCACCAGGAAGAAGCTGATGACCGCGCAAACGGCGTAAAAGCTGTAACTTGCCGCCAGCCCCAGGCCGACTGCCATCAGCGGGAAAGTCTGCGCGATCAGGTAATTGGCGAACCACTGAAAGAACCCGGCCACAGCCAGCGCTGATCCCCGGATCTGGTTGGGGAACATTTCGGCCAACATGACCCACATCACAGGTCCCCAGCTGACGTTGAAAAAGATCACATAGAGGTTCGCTGCAATCACCGCTGTCGTGCCAAGCCCGGCCGAGAGCACTAGGTTGCCATCGGCATCCAGCCCCCCATTGCTGAACACATACACCATTATGAAAAGGGCAAACGCCATTCCCGCGGACCCGATCAGCAACAACGGTTTGCGCCCGATTCTGTCGATCACTGCAATCGTGACCAGACATGCCGCGATTGAAACGATCCCGGAGACGATATTGATGAGCAGCGCGTCCGTTTCATTAAATCCGGCGAGCTGCCACAGTGTCGCGCCGTAATAGAATATGACATTGATCCCGACGAGTTGCTGAAACACCGCTAGCATTATCCCGGTCCAAATGATCGGACGCATGCCCAAAAAGCCTCTGGTACCCGCAGGGGCAAGCACGTCGCGCAGCCGCGGGCGGTGGTCAGCGGAAAAGCTCGCGCGGATTTCATCGATCTTGATGCTTGCCTCGCCTGCGCCGAACAGTCGCGTCAGGACCGCTGTTGCCTCGTTATTGCGTCCTTTCGACACCAGGAAACGTGGGCTTTCTGGGATGAAGAAGAGCGCGATGAGAAACACTGCGGCGGGCAGGGCTTGCATCAGATACATCCAGCGCCATGCCTCGATCCCGGCCCAGAACGAAGAGGTCGAAATCCCCAGCCGCGGCAGCCAGCGCATAGTTCACAAGAAACGCTGCCGTCAGACCGATGATGATCATCACCTGCTGAACCGTCGTCATTCGCCCGCGAATGTTCGCGGGTGCCACTTCGGCGATATAGGCGGGTGAAAGCACGCTGGCCGCGCCCACCGCCATTCCTCCTGCGATGCGCGCAGCCACGAAAATGGCGTGATCTGCCGTCAGACCCTGAGCGAGCGCGGCGAGCAGGAACAGCACAGCAGCGACCCGCATGACATTGCGGCGTCCCAGTTTATCGGCGAGCGTCCCGGCAAAGAATGCCCCGATAAAGCATCCGATCAGCAGTGATCCGACCGTAAAGCCAAGCCCCGCCTCGCTCAGCGCAAAGGCCGCCTTCAATCCGGGTTGCGTCCCGTTGACAGCACCGCTGTCGTACCCAAACAGCAGACCCCCGATCGTCGCGACGGCGACAATCGCACAAATCAACGTCATATTGACGCCGCCACGCGCGTTATCCATCGATATCTCCCCAGCGGCGCATCTTGGATTGCACGCCCTTTATGTTAGCGCTACCTAAAGCCGAAGGGCGGCGCTTGGCAAGCGGCATATTCGCGCCGACACTGACAATCGAACAGCCATCAAAGGGGAAGCACGCACGATGCTCAGGGGTAATCAGTTTATCGCCGCGGAAGAACGTATCGGGGTCGACGCCACCTTTCGTGCGCTGGACGCCGCCAAGGGAATTCCCATCGACCCGCCATTTTGCGAAGCGAGCGAAGCCGATATCGCCGATGCCTGCGCCGCCGCGGCCGCAGCTCAGCCAGTATTCGGCGCGTTGGAACCTGCCGAAAGGGCGGCCTTTCTGCGTCTGTGTGCGGAAAAGATCGACACACTCGGCGCTGCCTTGACCGATCGCGCGATGGTCGAAAGCGGCCTGCCGCAGAACCGCCTCGATGGCGAGCGTGGGCGAACGGTCGGGCAGCTCAGACTGTTTGCGGACGAAGTGGAATCGGGCCGCTGGCAGCGCGTGCGCATTGATCACGCAAATCCGGCGCGCATTCCGCCAAAGCCCGATCTCAGGTTGAGGATGATTCCTCTAGGCCCGATTGCGGTGTTTGGCGCGAGCAATTTTCCGCTCGCCTTCTCGGTTGCGGGCGGTGACACTGCCGCAGCTTTTGCCGCTGGATGCTGCGTTGTGGTGAAGGGGCATCCGGCGCATCCTGGCACATCGGAATTGGTCGCCCGCGCGATCACCGAAGCCGTGGTCGAAAGCGGGCTGCCTGGCGGGGTGTTCTCACTATTGCAGGGCGCACCTAATTCGCTGGGGGAGGCGCTGGTCAAAGATCCGCACATCGCCGCCGTCGGCTTCACCGGCTCACGCGCAGGCGGGCTTGCCCTGATGCAGCATGCCGCCAACCGGCCCGTGCCGATCCCTGTCTATGCCGAGATGAGCAGTGTTAACCCCGTCATCCTGCTACCTCACCGGCTGGAGGAAGCCGCCGAACAACTAGGCCAGGGCTATGCCGCGTCGCTCACACTCGGGGCGGGGCAGTTTTGCACCAGCCCAGGCATCGTTCTGGCGCCTTGTGGTTCGGCATGTGACCGTTTCGTATCCGCCGCCGTTGCCGCGTTGGGCGATGTTCCTGCGCAAACCATGCTGACCCCCGCGATCCGGGCGAATTACGAAGCGGGACTGGAGCGGATCGCAGCGTGCGAAGGTGTTGAACAGGCGGGTATCGGGGGCGATGGGCAGGCGCGCGTATATACTGTGGATGCGGCCTCGTTTCTCGCCAACACGCTGGTCAGGCATGAAAACTTCGGACCAAGCTCGATCGTTGTACGGTGCGCCGATACAGCCCAGATGGAGAAATTATTGCGGGCGATGGAGGGGCAGCTTACCGCAACGCTTGCACCTGAATGCCCACGATTACCCCACCGCGCGCCGATTGTTGCCCGTGCTCGAGCGACTGGCCGGACGAATTATCGCCAATGGCTGGCCCACCGGCGTTGAGGTTGCCCATGCCATGGTCCATGGCGGACCGTTCCCGGCGACCTCCGATGGCCGCAGCACTTCGGTCGGTACGCTGGCAATGGACCGCTTCCTGCGCCCGGTCGCCTATCAGGACATGCCCGCAGACCTGCTTGTAAATGCTCTGCTGGATGAGTGAGGAATGCTGAGTGAAGCAGTTGGCCGCGCACGGCCCTCACCTCTTATTCTGTTGTTCGTGGGGGATTGCTGTTTTTCTCGGTTTACACATCACTCACGGGGCCGCGAGAAAAGGGCAAAAATCACCGTGTGCTGTAATCCTCACTTCGCAATCCGAGCCCTTGTTCGAAATGGTAGCCAGGGCGCTTTGGCAAAGTGCATCAGGGGATTTAGATTCACCAACCCTGTCTCAGTCGATAAAAGAGACCGCATCCTCGCAAGCGAGTGTCGAATATCCCCGAAGACTGTCGCGAAGGACGGCCGCATGCGATTTGCGCTGACAACGACCTGAAAAGATGGTGGGCGCGGCAAGGATTGAACTTGCGACCCCACCCGTGTGAAGGGTGGGAAAAACGGAAAACTGCGGCTTTGAGATGTAGAGAAAACATAATAAAAACAATCTCCGAGGGCAGTTGTTGTTCGCCGTTGTCCGCCCATCTTTTTCATGTTTTTTTCATGGATTTTTTGATAGTGATGTCAGATGCCAGATCTGAGCCGCATTGGAGAGCGTGAAAAGTTGAAGCCGAAGGCGGGCGACGAGCCGCATTGGCATCGTCTTCGGCAAGGCGTCTACCTCGGTCATCGGCCTTCCAAGAAGAAGGCCGGGGGGCACATGGTTTGCCCGCTTTTATGATGCGGACGCGAACCGGAACGCTCGCAGGCAGCTGGGGGATTACGGCACTCTGTCAGGTCACGAGGTGTATAAGCAGGCCAAGGCTGATGCCGAAACATGGGCCGAGACGGTCGAAAGCGGAGGCGAGCGTGCCCGCGACATGGTGACGGTGAAGGATGCCTGCGAAGCTTATTTGAGCATAAGCCCGGTTCGATTGCTGAGGGCGTATTCCGGCGGCACGTCTATGACGATGCCGTTGCCAAGGTGAAGCTCGACAAGCTTCGGCGACACCATCTGAAGGCGTGGCGCAAGCGGCTGGAGCAAGCCCCGGCGCTGGTGACGCGCACGAAAGATGCAGAGAAAAAGCGGATAAAGCAACGATCTCAATCGACCGTAAACCGCGACATGGTGCCGCTACGTGCGGCCTTAGGGCTGGTACTGAAGCCGGGTGTTCCGAATACGGATGCAGCATGGCAAGAGGCGCTTCGCCCCTTTAAAGGCGCAGACAAGCGCCGGGAACTGTATCTGGACCGCGATGAGCGCAAGAAGCTGATCGATGCCACGTGCGACGAGGCGCGCCCCTTCATGACGGCGCTGTGCTTCTTGCCGCTGCGCCCGGGTGCGTTGGCAGGCCTAAAGGTAAGTGACTTTGACAAGCGCACCCGCGCTCTTACCATCGGCAAGGACAAGAACGGCAAGCCGCGCCAACTCACCATCCCGCCGAATACTGCCGGCTTCTTTGGACTGCAGGTGAAGGATAAACTGCCAGCCGCGTCGATCTTTACCCGCGCCGGCGGCGAGGCTTGGAACAAGGACACTTGGAAGCATCCGATCAAAGACGCAGTCGCTGGCGGCTGGCCTGCCCGGTACCGTGGCCGCCTACACCCTACGACATAGCGTCATCACCGACCTGATACGCGTTCGTTTGCCGACCCTTGTCCATAGCTCAGGAGCAAGTGCCTCGCCCCCGCAGTGCTGAACTGTAGCGGCAACACCTGCTGCGCCATCGTTATTGCTGCACCCAATCACGCAGAGCGCGCCAACGAGACTGAGCCACTTCCTCATTCCCCCATTATCGCATTGAAAATGAACGGCAGCAATTGGGTCGCTTTGAGAACTCCCGTTTCCGGCGAAAAACCCGTTGAAGCCGACAAGCCAATTTCGGGATCGAGCCTGAGCGCCGCCAGTGACGCAAAGTGGGGTGGGCATTAGACTCTACAAAGTCCCTACTTTTGCAAAGATAAGGATGAATTGACATTCTCGCTATCTTGTCTCGGCTGAACGCTTACATTCAAGCGCCAATCCGGATCTTCCGAGCTTACTCCGGAGATAGAAATTTTCGCCCCTTTTTTGGTGGAGCTAACAACTTGGTATCCGAACTTCTCTAATTCTTGTGAATAGAAGTCAGCGATTTCGCCGACAGTGGAGTCCACTTCAATAAGCATGCCCAAACCCGAGAGGATTTTAACCTCAATTTTCGCCCCTGGATATACGGGGAGCCGATAAGGTGCAGTCTGATCGACATCCTTGCCCACCTTTACGCTAGAAGCAATTTGTTGGGCTGTAATGGTCTCTGGTTCTGTAGAGCACCCCGCACCCAAAAATGTCGCAACGCAAAGTATAAGGTATGTCCGCATGTTTTACCCTTACTGATCAGTCCTCAGCCGTGTCTAATCGTGTGGGGCCCAAGTTTGCAACGCCAATGCGCTCAATGTCAGGATTGGGGTCGGAACCTGCCAGTCAGCTTCTGCGCGTTTCTCGCCAGAAGCTGCCATTCAGCAGTCGACCCCTTTGCAGTCATTGTGAAGCGAAGGTAGGTTGGGCCATGTTGTCGAGCTTTCTGCGTTATCTGCCATACTTAGTTCATACAAACCGAGAGCTTGGTTTGATGCTTGCGGGTGAGAAGCCATTGGCATCATTCGTCGATGGCAAGGACTGCTTTCCCGAGGTCGTTGAACGATACCTGAGACTTTTCGATCGCCATGTCGCGGAGGGTCGGATCGTGCGCATGGACCATTTTTCTGAAGCTATTGGGAGGCGAGCCTACGTTGCTCACCGGATATTGTTCGCTTTACCGGGACAGGAATGGCGAATGCAGGCCATGATTGATCTAATGACGGGTGACGAATTGTGGTCGCCCGAGCTTGAGCGCCGACAAGGCGAGCTACTTGGTTACGCAGACTGGATGAACGACTATTGGCTGGAGTTCGCTTTTGGAAAGCAGACGGTCTGAAAACCACCCACGACCGGCCGTGAGCAGGGCTGATGCGCGATCCTTAAAGCGGTCTTGCGGCTTTGCCACGCTTCTGAAAAATTCCTGCCGTGCGGGAAGCGACCCGTTGCAGATATTGGCCCCTCATGGATTGATCTCGAATGCTCTCATCTAATCGAATTGGCGCGCTCGAAATTGCCGAAGCACTTTCTGAACGCATCGGCTCATACGTCGATCTCTACTCGATTGAATTTCTGGCAGTCGAGGATAGGAGTTGGAGGAGAGAACTTCTTAATCCCTACCGCAAGCTTATTATGATTCTAATTAGACGGCTGGCAGGCGCGTCTACATCGCACGCTTTAGACACATAGTTCAGTAGAAACAGCTTTAGTTGTCTGATTACTTCAGAGTTTCAGCACATCTCGTAATTCGCTATCGGCGAAGGGCTTCGACAAAACAGCAACCCCCTGCTTTTCCAATTCCTCCGGGACTGGTCCTCCGGTTGACAAGACTACCTTCATCTGCGGCTTGGTTGCCAGCACTTCCAACAGTAATGGCGTAGCTTTCCCGTCTGGGAGGCTCATGTCAGAGATGACAATATCTAGGTCTTTGGCGGCAATTAGCTCTTTCGCTTCCTTGAGCGAATTGGCCTCGTATGGCAGGCAACCCATTCCTTCTAAAACTTCAACCATCGTCATCCTGATCAGAGGTTCATCTTCAATGACAAGGACGCGGAGAGCCGCATCGGTCTCTACAGCGTTATCTGTGGCTTCACTTTTCCCAGCAGCACTATCCAAGCGTGCGGTCTGATATCTAGCATTTTTCCTTAAGACCTTCCCTATTTTCTGACTCAGACGCTCTGAAGAATAGGGCTTGCTGATGAGCTCAACACCATCATCGAGCTTTCCGGCATGGACGATAGCATTTTGGGTGTAGCCTGACGTGAACAGCACTGCGAGGTTCGGTAATTTTTCTTTGGCCAAACGGGCTAATTCGGGCGACCGCAGTTTGCCCGGCATGATGACGTCTGTAAATAGAAGGTCGATCGAGATGCCGCATTGGATAATTGCGAGCGCGCTGTCTGCATTTGGTGCCTCAATGACTTTATAGCCAAGAATCGTTAGTAGCTCGACGGCTGTGGCACGGACAGCATCGTCGTCTTCGACGACTAGAATAACTTCGTTATTCCCTGGTTCGCTGACCAGATCCCCCTCGGGACGGTTGGCCATCTCGGCCTTCCGGGTTCGCGGTAGATAGATACGGACAGTAGTGCCCTCATCCACTTCACTGTAAATTGTAACGTGCCCGCCTGACTGCTTCACGAAGCCAAAAACCATGGACAAGCCCAACCCTGTTCCTTCGCCCGGAGCTTTGGTCGTAAAAAAGGGCTCGAACACCTTGGACAGGTCGTCAGGAGATATCCCACATCCCGTATCTGTCACAGCGAGAACCACATATTGGCCCTCAACAGCGTCTGGATGTTCCGCAACATAGTCGTCATCGAGCGAGCCGTTGCCAGCTTCGATCGTAAGCTTTCCGTGACCTTTCATGGCGTCACGAGCATTAATCGCGAGATTGAGCAGAACGTTTTCGAGCTGTCTGGGATCGACAAGACAATTCCAAAGGCCCGCAGATACGATCGTCTCTATTTCAACGGTTTCTCCCAAGGTGCGCCGGAACATATCATCCATACCGCGGATGATCCGGGCTGCATCGGTTGGCTTGGGTTTCAACGGTTGCTGGCGTCCAAACGCAAGCAATTGGGACGCAAGCTTCGCACCGCGCTCCACTCCGGAAATCGCGTTATTAATGCGGGCTATGTTCCGACTATCGAGAACTGGGTCCTGTTTGAGAAGCTGCAGATTCCCGCCGATCACCTGAAGCAGGTTGTTGAAGTCGTGGGCAACCCCTCCCGTAAGCTGGCCAATGGCTTCCATTTTCTGTGCCTGAAGAAGTTGCTCTTCCAGAGTCTTTCTCTCGGCAATCGCTTCATCGACCCGGTTCCTCAGTGCTTCATTGAACGAATTCAATGCCGCTCTGGCTTTTAGCTCTTCATCAATATTGTGAGCTTCGATCACCGTGCCGATGGTCTTGCTTTTGTCATTGATCATAGGTGAAGCAGTATAAGCGACGTTGTAGAAGCTCCCATCCTTGTGGACGAAGATCTCTTCTCCCTGCGATTGACTGTTCTCGGGAAACGCACGGTCAATGGCACATTCCTCAATTGGGAAGGGGTTGCCATCGGGATGGGTGTGATGAATGACGTCATGAAGGGGCCGGCCCTGTGTCTCTTCGAAGCTGTAACCGGTCAGCTCTTCAGCGGCCCTGTTCATGAACGAGCAGTGCTGCCGTTCGTCCATCATGAACACAGCCATGGTGGTATTGTTCAAGATGGCATCAAGCCTCCGAGTGACCTCTTCCAGCTCGAGCTGTGTTTTCTTTTGTTCGGTTACGTCTTGGATCGCTGCATAGAAGACCGATTGTTCGCCAGTTGTGATCAGCTGAAGACGAATGTCTACATCATACGTCGAACCGTCTTTTTTCTCGTAAATCGTCCCAAAACGTAGCTGGTTCAATTCACCATTGATCAACGGCTGCACAAAGGTTCTGAATTGCTTCTCGTTATATTCTGGCTTAAGATCCCATGGGTGCAAGTAGGACAATTCGTCCTTGGTGTAGCCAAGGTTATTCCGCGCACCCTTGTTGACCAGAAGAAACCGAAAGGTGTCTTTGTCAAAAATGAAAATCTCGGCCGCTGCGTCCTCAACGATTTCACCCAGCCGTGCAGTAGACATTTTCTGCGCAAGAGGCATGTTGATTTAGTCCCCAAATTCCAACGCGTGATTACCCCGCAGAATAGGTTCCCGCAATCGCCATCGAGATCAACCCGTCTCCATCCCCAATGCGGCTCCTGAGATTAAGTTTCCCTTCTAACAAAAATCGCAGCGCTGACACCTTCCGCACCTCTCCATCCTGAGGTTCGCGTCCTACTCACTATCGTGAAAGATATAGGATAGGGCCAGACGTTGCGCAGGTGATTGTTCGGATGCTCTTCACGATCGAGCTCTTGCAGTCAATCGCCTGCTTTGCACCCATTCTCAGTCATTCCCCGTGACAAGGGACCCGCATGATACGCGAGCGGCACTCGTGCAGAGACTTTCGTTCTAAGGACCGCTGAATGAAAACAACTCCAAAGCGGACAAAGTATTCAGCTGATCATGCTGCTGCAAGCATGGAGCCAGGAGCGCCTGAAATCGCTGCTATTGGTCGGAGCGCCTGTGTGTAAACGCACGCTTCTGGCGTTTGGAGATGGCGTTCCAGCGACGTGATGATGTCGTCGTTGTCTTCAGCGTCGAACTTGCGGGCAAACAGGTCGCGGCTGCTCTTCAATTCCCTCAGATCACTAGTGACATAGTTGCGCGGGCGCAGCTTGATATGACCGTCCGGCACCCAGTCGATCATTCGCAAGTCGTCATTCATTACGATGCCTTGATCGCCGCTGTTCATCATAACGGTTTGGAAGAAGGATTCGTCTGCGATGAAGCTGTTGCGATAAAAGTCCTTGAACCGATCAGAACTGGGAGCGTGGCAAACAAGCTCGCAGAAACTGCGAGTGACAGCCTTCCATTGTGTGCCAATGAAGGGCGTCTCCCCGGTCAGGAATGGCCGAGCCAAGCCGGTTGCGTTCATCTTGCCGCCCTTTTCAACAAAGAGATGACTGATCCGGTTCATCGTGTCGGGCCGATCAATTGCCTGATTGAGAACGCGAATAAACTGTTTGCCTGGGTTGGCTGCAAAAAATTCACGGATATACGCCTGACTCTTGAGCGGAAAATCCTGGCCTGAAAGATTGATGTAGTGCGTCCAATGATTGTCCATTTCCAGCAACCGCGCCATTCCGCGCAGTTCAGCGTCGACCAAGCTATATCCGCCCCACGATGCTCCCTTGGATTCAATGATATCGACGCCTTGATATGGGTTCGCAAAAGCTGCGATATCATCTGCCAGTGCCGCGCCGGAACCTTTGTCGATATGAATAACGTATTGATTGCCGGGTGCGTAAATCGCCCGAAAAAGACGTTTAAATTGCTTGGGATATCGGTGAACAAGAAGAAAATATGCAATCATCTGCCAAACTTTCAGTGATCATCTGTGCTCGGCTGCCTTTTTGCCCGCGCACGACAATTGCGTTTCCTGTCTCAGGAAAGCCAATCAAAGGAAGTTCTGATTGTAAAGAGACACAGCCCGACAGAATTGCGCTGAAATAAGCGGCGCGGCGTGCACCTCAGATGGCGATCGCTAGGCTGCTATACAAGAGCGTCGCGCCATCATTACCCGATCCGGCGCTGACTTCGCAAAAGCACACGGCGAAAAATTTCCAACGACAACACGCTTGCGATAGAAGAGTTCTGAGCCGTTGGTGCGCGGATCCTGAAAGCCATATTGCAAGGCGAGTGCGATCGATAGATTGGTCACACTCGCCTCGCGTTTTGGGCTTTAGTCGTCGTATTGCTCTTCGAGCTGGTCAGCGAGCCTCTTTCCTTCGCGAATTTGGGCCAGTGCTGCCCTTACAACGGAGGCAGTCGCTGCATCGAACGAGTCTGTTTCGAGAGCCTTTTCAAACTTTCCGGCGAGATATTCCTCGCCTTCTTCCACTCGCTCGACAGCAGCTTCATCACCGCTTTCGAACATGGCTGTAAGTTTCAGCCAAAGCTGATGAAGTTCACCCGTGGCTGTGCCCTTCGTTATCAGGTCTCCGCCCAGACGCGTAAGCTCAGCAGTAAGTGTATCAAGCGTGGTCTGACGTTTCGCGGCCTGTGAGTTCAGTATCGATTTCAGTTGCGGCGTAGTGGCGATATCGGCAGCTTTGCGATATCCTTCAACTGAATCAAATGTCGTGTCGATTAATGTCTCGAGCAAGGCATGAGTAGTAGCCATGATAGTAGATCCTTCTTCGCTGTTGAAATCCGGCCCCTGCAATGCGTCTCATTCGAAGAAAGACATTGAGTTGACCGATTGATGTAGCAACGAAGTTTGACACATATATGTTCCGGCTTTGAGGAGGAAACTTGGGGCCACGCATTCATGTTCGATAAGGAATTGCGGCTGCGCGCGCGGGCACGTCTGGTCCCATTTGTCCCACAGATCAAAAATACTGCATCGCCAATCAAAGAGAATTGGTCACAGGCCAATTGTCTTTTTCAAATTTGCGGTGCGCGCGAAAGTTTGAGGTGTCGCGGACGAACGTAACCTCTTTCGCGCCGAACTCGAGCAGATCCGGTGCGATCGCGCGCAAGTGCTCGGTAAGACCGCCGTTCTCACCGTCTGTGATTACGACATAACAGATCGTCTTATCTTGACATTGCATCATCACGTCCACCACGGTTCCCAGCAACTCACCAGAACTTGTAACGACGGATTTGCCTATCAGGCCAGCGGCAGAAAAAAGTGTCGGTGCATTTTGCCAACCACTTGCGTCAGATGCTTTCTTGCTACCTTGTTCGAACTTCGCCTGCCGGCCCAACCAGCGCCATACTCCGACAAAGTTTACGAGCGTCAAAAAGCAATTCGTGACGACAATGTTCTGCTGGTTCGACGTAAAGCCAACCACGCTCCAGAAAATCGAGCCCATGGCGAAGATTACAAAACCCCAGCCGGTGACACGGGACCCAAGATTTGATGCCGTCATGCAGGCAGCAATCATAGTGGCAGCGGGGGCGATCCACGCTGCTATCTCATTAATGCTCATGCGGTCTCCACACAGCAAATGGCAAACCAGTTTATAATCCGAACGACATCCCAACACACCAACGATTTGGGCAAACATCGCATGTCGAGAGTTTCGGCTGCATCCACAGCCAAACCGGAACCGTGCTCGTGCGCACGATGAATTATGAGCACGATAAGCCGGCTCCTTGCGTCGGTGATCCTGTCGGATGCGATAGCTTCAAACTGGCAATACAAGAATTCACAAAGATATCACCCTTTTGGCAAGGTGTCGGGCTGAAGGACGGATTTCATTGTGCCAACCTCCGCAATAGTAGCATCGTCGCGTGGTATTACGGTGAGTTCGCCGTTCGTCTCCAAAATGATCCAGTTTGCGTCGGCTGCTTCATTCATTCCATGCGACCTAAGTGCGCTGAAGATCTCTTCCTCAGATATCCGCTCTTTCAGCATGGCCTCTCTGAGAAACTCACCTTTGTGTGTCAGAAGCACCGGTTGTGCTTTCACAATTTTGCTCGCCAATTCGCTTCGCATGACCGACCACGTTGTCAGCATTTGCAATGAAGCCAGCACCACAATTGCCAAGCCTGCATCGAACAAGTGGACGTCGCGCAAAAGAATTCCGCTGGCCGCGAGGCTGCCCACGGTGATGTTAATAATCCAATCGAAATTGTTGAGCTGACTGGTGGTGCGTTTACCGACTATCTGCACCAGAATGACGATGAATACGAAAAAAAAGATCGCCGAAACGAAGATTGACCACAATCTGGCCGCTTCGGAAAAAAGATCCATCACTTTGGCCGTTCGCGCGGATCATTAAATGGGCAAACCCAATCTTCACCGACCAAACGTCCACTGTATTGTGCGGCCGCGCTTTTCTCCCCGTGACGCATCAACATCGGATTTACATCTCCGGCCAATTTGCGATCACGCTCCATGATTGTCAGGCGCATGCGCTCGTATCGCTGCTCCGACCTCAACCGTTCGAACTGATCGTGCAAATTGAACACCAGGACTGGTCGTTCGAACCGACGCGCCGGGCGTGATGCCGAAGGGTGCAAGCCGACCACGAAGTAAGCACGCCCACCAAAACTCAAGGCGAAATGCGGGTCATCCGGATCGCCGCTGACTTCACTATCGGCGGTTTGGCCCAGCCAATTGTCCTTGTCCGAAAGTGACTGGATACGCTCCCACATATATCGTTCGAAAAGTTTTTCCGACATCGTTCGCGAGGAACGAAATATGAAAGCCAGGGACCGCAACCCTTCAGCCTTCTCGTCATAGGCCATCGACCACAACAGCAATTCGCGATGAATAAGCAGGTCGTTCCATCCACTGGCGATATCGTGGCATATGACAGTCTTCAAACTGCCCCTTGCAAGGGCGATTTGGCGCCCACACACGGAAAATTTTTCTCCCTCACGTGAGTCGTGAACGCACTGGCCAGTCGAACATCCTCATGCTCATCTGACATCAAAATATCGGTGGAAATCGGCTGCGTTTCATTTGTCATCCTGATCAAGATAGTGGTTCGCCTCGTGAACCGCCACCAAACAAAGGTTAAGAAACGAACAGGCCTTGGCGTTATAGAAAGTTTTTGTTTCACCAAAACAACGATCTAACAGGCTACACAGCTCTCCCATAACAAAAGTTGCCTTTGCGAGCCTGTGACTGGGTGCCATTTTGTTCTCCTTGTTCCGATTCGACGAAAAGGGTGACAGATGCGGGTTATGGCTTTGGCGCTGGGTGGGTGCCTGACTGCAAGACCCGCTTATGGGATTACCGAGGACACTGGTGGTCATATCACCTACATTCTCGGCGCCATGCGTGCCTTGGCTGACCGCCATGACGTCATGGCATGCAGAAATCGTAACCCGCTTGTTTGATGACCCCTCACTTGGCGAGATCCATGCTGAGGCTATTGAGAACCTCGGGCCGAAGCTCACCATAACTCGCATCGACAGTGGGAACCGGAAATATCTTTCAAAGGAACTCTTGGCGGCTGACCGCCTAAGCTTCACAAGGGCACTCATAGCTCAACTTCGGCAGCGCGACGTTTTGCCGGACCTGATTCACGCTCATTTTGCTGACGCCGCCCAGGTTGCAATGGCCCTGCGTGACGAATTTGGCATACCCTTTTTTTACACCGCTCATTCGTTGGCAAAAGACAAGGCAGAGATGTGTGCGAACGAAAACGTTGCATATGATCGTCGAATAACGCTGGAGCGTGACGCGATGATGGCAGCGGACTGCATCATCGGATCGTCCCGGGACGAGTGCGAACGGCAGATACCGGCCTATGGATCAATGGGCGCGGGGAAGGTCCAGCTGATCAGGCCCGGTATCGATCAAGCGCCTGCCTCGTCAGCCGATCTGGAAGCGGCTCAATCACTCATAGCGCCGTTTCTTCGTGAGCCGAGCAAACCTATAATTTTAGCGATCGCCCGGCCTGTCAGGAAAAAGAACCTTTCGGCTTTAGTGAAAGCTTTCGCGGCGAACCCCGCCTTGTCAGCCAATGCCAATCTGGTCATCCTCCCCGGTCAAAGACAATCGATCGGAACGGGGGAAGCTGAACAGGTTGCGGTCATGCGAGAGATCACTGATCTTATCGACACCCATGATTTGCACGGCCGTGTCGCCTATCCGCGCCAGCACACCCAAATTGATGTGCGAGGCCTCTATGGCCTTTCCCGCCATTTGCGCGGCGTGTTTGTGAATCCGGCGCTGGTCGAGCCATTCGGGCTCACCATTCTGGAAGCGGCTGTTCACGGCCTGCCGGTGGTCGCTACCAGCAACGGCGGCCCGGCGGATATTATCGCAGAGGTTGAGCATGGCCTACTGGTCGATCCTCTCGACATACCCAACATCGGTTCGCCATCGAGCGGGTGCTGTCGAACGACCAGCTTTGGCAAGAGCTGTCGCAGAATGCCAAAGCGAGGATCGCGCACATCAATTGGCAAGATTATGCTGCCAATTTTACAATTCTTGTCAAAAAGGCTGTCTCAACCAAACCAATTAGGCAGTTGACAGTCAACCCGACGCGGCTGCTCGTTTGCGATATCGATAACACTTTGACGGGGTGCCGAGAGGCTGCAGCCCGTTTCGTAAATTTTCTGGCCACTCAGTCAGATATGGCATTTGCTGTAGCCACTGGTCGCTCGTTGGTCGAAGCTCAACGCATCATGCGAGAGTGGAGTCTGCCCGAACCGTCAGTCTACATAACTTCGGTAGGGTCCGAAATCTACTGGCAGGACAGAAGCGGCCTCACTCGTGATATTGCATTTGATCATCATATCCAGGAGGATGGAACGCCGCTGCCATTTGCGACTGCCTTTCCGGCATTGATACTCTAACTCCACAATTGCCGATTGAGCAACGCCGGTTCAAACGCAGCTACATCGGTTGCTATGAGGGCGCGAAAAACGCGCGCGCGCATCTGCAGAATGCGGGAATGCAATGCAAAACCGTTTATAGTCACGCCAGATTTTTGGACATTTTGCCTTACCGGGCGGGCAAGGCTGATGCAGTTCGGCATATTGCTTGCAAAATGGGTATCCCACCTGAAGCATTAATTGTGGCGGGCGATAGCGGCAATGATCTGGAAATGCTCAAACACAATGCAGTCTCAATTGTGGTGGCAAACGCTGAGCCAGAAGTTCTGGCGCTTGGGACTCACCCCCACGTATATATTGCGCGCGCCCCTTTTGCCGACGGTGTTATAGAGGGGATCGAAGCGGCTGTGTGCTCTAATAAAGTTTTTGCAGAAAGCGGCTCCGCTGGAATGGAGCAGGCTGCATGAGTCGCGCGTCCAATCCAATTGGTTATTTCGTTCATCATCAGGGGCGTGGTCATGCTGAGCGCGCAGCAGCGATCGCCAACGCTTTGCACGGCAAGCGTGAGGTTGTGCTGTTTTGCGCACGCGATGACATCTTTCCAGGATTGAGCACTGGAGTGTCGGTTATCAAAATTCCGTCACTGTTCGAGCCTTACGATACGAACGCTCCAGCACTCGACGCACATCCCTTGCCCGATACACTGCATTGTGCCCCGTTGGGTTGGTCGACGGTGACGCAGGCGATTGCAGCTATCACCGGTTGGTTCGCAGAGCGCGAACCGAGCCTTTTCATCACCGATGTGTCGGCAGAGTTAGCACAACTCGCCCGGATAGCATCGATACCACATGTTTGTGTTCTGCAGCACGGTGACAGAAACGATGCCGGGCACCTATCTGCTTATCAAGGTGCAGCAGCATTGCTCGCGCCTTATTCAAGCGAGTTGGAGCAGCCCGATCGTCCGAAGTGGATGAAAGACAAGACCATATATGCACCGGGTATCGGAGTGAATGTGTCGAATATCACATCACGGGAAAGCGCTCGCTCAAAATTGGGTCTCCACAATGATTTGGATTTAGTCGTCGTCGTTGGTGGCGGCGGCGGGACCGGATTACCGTCGGCGCCGCTGACGCTGGGTGCGCGCGCACAACCAGCCAGCCAATGGATAACATTGGGTGAGATACAGACCGAATGGCATGAAACACCTCCTGGGAATTTGAAACATCTGGGCTGGGTAGATAATCCGGAAGATTGGATTTCGGCAGCCGATCGCTTGGTTTCAAGTTGTGGGAATACCACCATTCACATGATTGCTGCGACCGGCAAACCGTGGATTGTTGTGCCCGAATGGAGGTATTTTTCAGAGCAACTGCGAAAGGCAGAGGCGCTCGACAATGCTGGCATTGCCGCCTTTGCCAGAACCTGGCCCGGAAGTGGCGCGGACTGGACACAGCTGTGGCAGGTGGCTCATCAATTGGACGCAGATACCCAGCGCGGCCTGTTGAACGAAAAGGTTTCAGTGACGACAGCGCGTTCGATCGATAGCCTAATAAAGCGACTTTGGGTGCCGCAGCCCTGCGCCATTTCAATAAATGCCACCGCAGCATGACGATCTCAGTTTGCACGCTCGCTCGTGGACGTGAAGGACATTTGTGCAACCTCGTGCATGGTCTGAACGCAAGTAGGCGAATGCCGGATGAGCTGATTATTTCAGTCATGCAGGATTCTGCTTTATGATTTACCCGATGCACAATTTCCTGTCCGCCAGATCCTGCTAGGCAGTCGCGGAATTCCCCTCGCCGCGGCGCGTAACCGTGCGGCTCGCGAGGCTAAGGGCGACATGCTCATCTTTTTGGATGTCGATTGTATCCCCCATCCCGAATTGGTGGATGAATATGTAAGAGCGCGTAGGGCCAGCCCGGGTATACTGATGGGGGAGGTCACCTATCTCCCCGCTGCTACGAAAGCTAATTCACTAGATTGGTCGGCCTTTGACGTTGTTGGATGCAAACACAGCGAGCGGGCTGGCCCGCCCGAGACCCTAATCGGCGCGTGCAAGGATTATCGTCAGTTCTGGTCTCTGAACTTTGCCATGCCGGCGCACGATTTTGCGTCGATTGGAGGATTTGATGAGGGATTTGTTGGCTATGGGGGTGAAGACACCGATTTCGCTCGCAAGGCGAATACCGCGGGTCTGAACCTTTGGTGGGTGCGCGGTGCGAAGGCGTATCATCAGTATCACCCTCATCACATGCCGCCTGTGCACCACGTCGACAGTGTTATCGCCAATGCTCATCGCTTCTTGGACAAATGGGGCGAGCCAACGATGCAGCACTGGCTGCGCGCATTTGTGCTGATGGGCCTGGCCGAGAAACGCAACGGGCGCTGGGTCAAGTTACGCGAACCCAATGATAACGATCTTGCGATCACCCGGCAGCAGTCTGACCAACCTTACGCAAGCAGTAGCGTGGTATTGGACGCGCTTGAAGCTGAGCGATCGCAGAAATCCTTGGTATGAGCTGTGATCGCAGCTGCATAACACCGTTCATAACCGGTGATCATTTGATCCAACGAAAAACAGCGTGCTGCCCGCTCTCTGCAAGATTGAGAAGCCGGCAAATCTCGCGCCAACATTGCCTCGGCAAGTGCCTCGATATCTGCGGGAGGCACGATCACTCCACACGGTCCAACTATTTCGCGAAGCGCGCCGCGGTCAAACGCAAGAACAGGGACCCCGCATGAAAGAGCCTCTGCTGCGACAAGCCCAAACGGTTCGTCCCACATCGGCGTGACAACGACTGCGCGTGCAGAGGCGACGGCTTGGGTCAACTCCGTGCCTGCCAGATGGCCCCTGTATCGAATCTTCGTGTTAAATATGGTGCAACCTCAGCGTCGAAATAATGCGGGTCTTCGATGGCTCCGACAATATCGAGCGAACAGCCCGCTATTGCCGCTGCTTGAGCAGCCAATGCTGGACCTTTGTTGTCAGTTAATCTGCCATACCAGACCAACTTGTCATGCCGCATCATGGCAGGCTTCCAGTTCGCGAGGTCAATCCCGTTGTGAACCACGGACAGGTTCGAGGGGTCATCCTTCGACCAAAAATCCTTTTGATGCTGCGAGGTGACAGTGAATTGCTGGCGACTATCATTCAGGGACGCCCCAACTTTTTCCCGCATGGACCCGAATGGCGGAACATGCTGTGACGTGACCATTGGAATGCCATCGCGGAGCACCAATCAATCAAGTCCGGGAAACAGCGAATTGTTGTGGACGCATCAAACCGATCGCCGAGATGCAAGTCCATGCATTGAGGAATGCATCCCGCTGATAGTCTTTCAGCACATCTGTCCCTGCAAACTGTTCACGGGGATAGATACTCTCACAAGGTTGATGGCAAATCGCTTGCAAATTCGGCAAATCGGATCCGCTTGCTGCAAAAGAGACTACCTCATGACCTGCGCCACGCAGAGCGTGAGCAAGGCCATGAAAGTGCGATTCCATGCCTCCCATGAAAGGAGCAGAAATTGGGTGCCGAATGTGCGCGATGAGGCCGATACGAATAGAGAATACCTCTAACTGGATCGAGGTCCGCTTTTATCTTAGTCTATCTGCCTCGCACACCAATGCACGTCGCGAAGAAACAAATGTTATGCGAGGGTGGCAGCTTAGGACCCGACATTGATCTTCATGCCAGATTTCGCCGATACGTCACGCGAACCCGAGCGAAGGGCATACCAATGAGGACTAAATTGCAGCATCCTAATACCGGACGCTTTTTGTTGAGTCGGCTGCGTCACGCAATGACCGATGAAGAGCAGGATCTGCTGGAAGGCCTGATATCGAAAACCGAAACCATCCGCGGCGAAACAGTTCCTCTTGGAACGAGGTCAACTTTTGCGACTTCAGCACAATGCTGATCGAAGGATACATGCTGCGAACCATCCGGAGACGGCGAGGAGCATATTGTCGGCATGCAGGTGCCTGGTGATTTTGTAGACATGCACGCTTTTGCTCTGAAGCGTCTCGACCATGATCTGGTGGTGATTGGTGAGGTAAAGGTGGGTTATGTGCAACACGAGGATCTGAAACGTGTCCTGCATAACCAACCGCATCTTGGCACGCCTGTTCTGGTTCAGCACATTGTTGGACGCCTCGATCCACCGCGAATGGATCATGAAGGCCAATCAATTGCGGGCGGCTGGTCGTGTCGCCCACTTGTTGACCGAACTTTGGTATCGTTTGCGGATGGTGGGGCTGGGGAATTCCAAAGGTTTCGACACTCCTTTCACTCAAATACACCTTTCAAAAATGTGCGGGATGTCGACAATTCACATGAGCCGCAGTTTGCGCGATTTGCGAGAAGGCGGCGCCGCCGAATTCAATCGCGGTCACATCACTATTTTGGATGGTGACAAGCTGAAGGCTCTCGGAAAGTTCAATCCTGCTTACCTCTATGGCGAAGGTGGTCTTGAAGTTGGTGATGCCCTAAACATTGATGCGCTAGAGAGCCTGTCACCACAGTGAGCACTTTTTTAGGGCGATATGTATTTGTGGCAGGTCTACACCGCACAGGCACCAGCCTGGTGGCAAACCTGATAGCCAGCATCCGCAAGTGGCCGCCATCGAGAATTCTCCTGCGCCAGAGAATGAGGGCTGCTATCTGCAAGGCGCAATTCCGCACACAGCTGCTCACGGCGTCCCGGGCCAGTTCGCTATCGATCCTGATCAGCGTCACATCGAAGGATCGCAATATGATACGCTGGAAGTGCAAAAACGTCTTGTATCTGACTGGGAGCGTTGGTTTGAACCAACCGGACGGTGGCGGATCGAAAAATCGCCTGTTAATTTGACGCGAATGCGGCTCTATCAGCAGCTTTTCCCGATGGCGCAATTTGTGGTCGTATTGCGCCATCCAGAGGCGATGGCGGCAGCTCTTGCGAAGTGGACTGAACAGTCCACTAGCGAACTGATTGAATACGGCTTGGCAGCTTATGAACTTGCTCGACGAGATTGCGAATTTCTGCATGCAATCCTTTTCGTCAGATACGAGGATCTCGTCGCCGACGTGCACAAAACAACAGCTCGGATTGATAACTTTCTAGCTCTGGAAAACCATCAGCGCTCGATATCCATTCGAAATGGAAATGAAAATTATATTGGATGTGCTTCTATGAACGATGAGCAATGCGGCCGCGCCGAATATTTCGGTTATTCAAGGGGTTTGGCAGTTATCAAGACATCATTGAAATCAAGGCATCCACTTCGAGTAATTCAGAACGCTATATAATATGAATTAGATGCTCGGTGCTGAGGTGTTGATCAATTGCTTATTGGCTTACTATTTCATGAAGACGAACGTCTTCTCGGATTGTCCGAACCAAGTTGAACGCCAAAATTCCAGATTTGATTGACCGAAACCGCAAGTCTAACCCGTGAGTTAGCAAGTCCTTCGAGGACCGAGAAAATCAATCCGCGGCCAGAGGCTTGACGCCCATATTTGAGACGTTTGCTGCATTCGAATGATCGTAAATATTCGCCGCAAAATTGAAGCGTGGAAAACAACAATGAAAACGGACTGCGCCGCGACGCCACTGTGTCGAGAGCTAACTTTTACTACTCCGTCTCCCGATTAAGAAACCCATGTGATCTGGCATATCCATGCGCGAAGGGCCGCATTTGTTAAGATGACAAGGAACAGGTTTTCTGGGCATCATCCCAACCGTCGAACAATTCCTGTTCGGTATTGCCCTCTCCTATAAAGGAATGTCCAAATGGCTAAAGGAGCCAAGGTTTCGAAAAGTAAGGCGAAGCCAGCGAAGACCAGCCCGGCCTTGGATAACTTGCTCGGCGATATTCGGCAAGGTAGCGGCAACGCGAACGTCGTTCAAAAGCAGCGTAAGACAAGCGGAGAAACGCACCAGCAGATCGCGACAGGTAGCGGTAATCACGGAGGAAGAGGGCATCTTACCGACAATCATGGCCACAGGATATCGGACGACCAGAACAGCCTGAAGGCAGGGGTGCGCGGCCCTACGTTGCTCGAAGATTTCGTATTGCGTGAGAAGATCTTTCACTTTGACCATGAACGAATTCCGGAGCGGATTGTGCACGCACGGGGTTCGGGTGCTCACGGGGTCTTTGAAGTCACTGAGGCCATTCCTGAGCTCACCAAAGCGGAACTGTTTCAGGAAAAGGGCAACAGCTGCCCTGTATTCACGCGCTTCTCGACCGTAGCGGGTTCCAAGGGATCAAAAGACACGCCACGCGACGTGCGCGGTTTTGCCGTCAAGATGTATACGCAAGCAGGGAACTGGGACCTTGTTGGCAACAACATGGCTCCGTTCTTCATTCAGGATGCAATCAAGTTTCCTGATCTCATACACAGCGTCAAACCAGAGGCGGATCGAGGATATCCTCAGGCTGCCTCTGCCCATGATACTTTCTGGGATTTCATCAGTCTGATGCCCGAGACCATGCACATGGTGATGTGGGCAATGTCTGACCGAGGTCTGCCGCGTAGCTTGCGCATGATGGAGGGCTTTGGGGTCCACACTTTCCGTTTCGTCAATGCAGACGGCAAAGGCACTTTCGTGAAATTTCATTGGAAACCGGCGCTCGGAATGCAGTCCACGACCTGGGATGAAGCCGTTAAAATTTCCGGTGCGGACCCTGATTATCATCGCCGCGATCTTTATGAGGCGATAGAAAAAGGAGACTTTCCCGAGTGGGAGCTGGGCATTCAGACTTTCGACGAGAAATGGGCGGCAAAGCAACCTTATGATGTGCTCGATGCGACCAAGTTGATACCAGAGGAGGTAATTCCGGTTCGGATAATTGGTAAAATGACGCTTAACCGTAATGTTGACAATTTTTTTGCGGAAACCGAGCAGTCTGCATTTTTGCCTACAAATGTCATTCCCGGCATCGATTTTTCAAACGATCCTTTGCTGCAAGGTCGTCTGTTCAGTTATCTCGATACCCAGAAATCACGCCTCGGAACGACCAATTTCCATCAAATTCCGATCAATGCTCCAAAGTGCCCGATGCACAATTTCCAGCGCGACGGCCTAATGCAAACGTTGGTCCCGACCGGGCGAGCGAACTATGAACCCAACAGCTTGGCTGAAGCTGGAGAAGATGGCGGTCCTCGCGAATGCCCTGAGACCGGGTTCACCACCTTTGAAGAGAATGGCGAACGCAATGATCCGACGGCCAAGGTGCGCGCCCGCGGGGAGTTATTTGCCGATCATTTCAGCCAAGCCCGGATGTTCTACCTTTCCCAAACCCAAAACGAACAGGCACACATTGCGTCAGCAATCGTCTTTGAATTGTCGAAAGTCACGCTGTCGCATGTTCGGGAAAGAGTTGTCGCACAGCTCAGGAATATCGACGCGGATTTGGGCAAACGTGTGGCGGCGGGCCTCGCTATCGATTTGCCTAAGGCAGCAAAAGTGGCGCGCAAACCCGTCGATCTCGGCACGTCTGACGCTTTATCTATACAGAAGAACGCTAAAGACGTGTTAGAGGGTCGCAAAGTCGCGATCCTGTTCGCCGAAGGGTCGGACAAACACGCAATCGACGCATTAAAAAAATCCATAGAAGGTAAGGACGGTTCAGCGTTTTTAATCGCGCCGAAGGTGGGGGGAATCAGTGTGGAAGGCGGAACGCTTGAGGCTGATGGGCAGCTCGCAGGATCGCCGTCGGTGCTGTTTGATGCGGTTGCGCTTGTCCTTACAGATGAGGCAGCGAGTAAGCTTACCAAGGACAGTGCGGCGATCGCGTTTGTCAGCGATGCATGGGCGCATCTGAAAGCGATTGGACACAGCCAGGGTGCCTCACACTTGCTCGACCATTGCAATGTTCCGCGTAATGCGGCTGGGGTCTGTGACCTCGGTTCAGATTTCGTGAGGCAGGCATCGTTGCGTTTCTATGACCGTGAGCCGGCGGTGCGCGATTTAGCGTAAAGCTGCGGGCTGGAGATGCGTATGCGACAGATAGCGATTTTGGGCACCGGTCCCATGGGCATTTATACTTTGAAAAATCTCGCTGCCGGTGATGAGAAGCTCGCAATCACGTTCTTCGAGGCATCTGACACCGCAGGCATCGGGATGCCTTATGATCCCATGCTCAACGCTGATTACATGCTCTGCAACGCTTTCAGTCGCGAGATACCCGCGCTGGACGAGCCGCTGATAGATTGGTTAAGACATCGCCCAAAGCGGGAATTGAGCGATTGGGAGTTGTCTGCTCATGACCTTACGGCCAGAGCGTTTTATCCACGCGTTCTGATAGGCGAATACCTCAAGGCCCAATTTGGGGAACTGTGTGAGAAAGCCAGAAACGCCGGTCACCGGATCAGAGTGAATTTGTCATCCCGCGTTCTCGATATTTCTATCGACGAAACCTCTAAGTCTGTCGTCCACCTCTTCAGCGAAGGCTCGGCCAAACCTACTCCATTTGACGCTGTTATCATTGCCACGGGGCATTCCTGGTCTGATGCTCCTGAGATAGATGGCGTGAAGCTGATCTCGCCTTGGCCGTATACCAATATCACCGCATTGAAAGAAGAGCGATTGGGCATTCTAGGTTCTTCGCTTTCTGCAATCGATATCGTCGTAGCACTCGGCCACTCGCGCGGAAGGTTCGAAGAAACGAGCGATCACGTCAGATGGTTTGCGAATGAAAACGAGGATAAACTTCACATAACCATGGTGTCTCACATGGGAATAATGCCGGAAGGAGATTTCTACTATCCCTTTCCCTACGAGCCACTCAAAGTAATGACACAAGATGCCATCGAGAAGGCAATCGCTGGAGGCCCTGAAGGCTTGCTTGAACGAACCTTCGAATTGCTGTGTCAGGAACTCGATGTCGCCGATCCAAATTATCTGGATAGTTTGGATCAGCCTTCGCGGACGCTTGAGGGTTTTGCCCCGGCCTATTTCTCGCACCGCCAGGAAATGGGCGGACTTCGCGCCGTGAAACGCGATCTGAAAGAGGCGCGCGAAAGTTTACGGCGCAAGGAAACAATCCCACACCGTTATGCGTTGCTGCGTGCTCATGAAGCGTTTGATCAGGTCCTTCGAAAGTTGACGGACGCTGACTACAAGCAATTTCTTGATCATCTCATGCCAGTTTTTGCGGATTGTTACGCCGCAGTTCCCCATTTATCGCTCGCGCGGATTGTGGCGCTTTATGATGCCGGCGTGCTGAACCTTGTGGCGACCTTGGAAGGTGCCGCATTTTCTCAGACTGGGGGCGGACAGATTGAAGTGGACACAGAAGACGGTCGTGCGCAATTTGACGTGGTGCTCGATGCACGAGGTCAAGGCGCCGCTGGATTAAAAGAATTGTCGTTTCCAAGTCTCGTAAATGCTATTTGCAACCAAGAGGCGCCGTTGACTGAGCCTTTCGTGTTGCAAGCCGATGGTGTTCGCAGCCCCCAAATTTTTTGTCTCGCGCTTCCACAAATCTTAGAACGCCATCCATTTTCGCAAGGTCTGGTTGAATGTTCAAACCTGGCAAAAATTGTCGCACAGGCTGTTTTGCAAACTGGCGAAATTGCAGAGGCAAACACCTAAACTCAGGACCCATTAGATTGCTTGCCCTGAAGGCAATCGGTTGATTTAATAGCGGCACCAGAGGGGTGCTGCCGATGTCCGAGTTGTGGTTATTGAGCGAGCCGCAGATAGGCCGGATTGAGCTCTATTTCTCACGATCGCACGGCATCCCATGGGTCGATGATCGGCGGATCGTGAGTGGGACCATTTTCGTGATCAGGAATGGGCTGCGCTGGCGTGACGCTCCGGTCGGTTATGGTCCGCATAAGACGATCTACAACAAGTTCATTCGCTTGAGCCGTCCCGGCGTGTTTAACCGCATTTTCGCCGAGTAAGCAGCCAAGGGCGGTATACCCAATCGGCTGATGATCGACGCCACTCACCTGAAGGCCCGCCGGTTTCCAGCAAGCCTGCTAAAAAAGGGGTTCTACCCAGACTTATCAGGCGCACCAAAGGCGGCCTGAACTCCAAGCTGCATGCGGTCTGCGATGGCACGTATCGCTCGTTGATCATGCTGCTCACCGAAGGCCAGATGAGCGACTACAAGGGAGCTGCGCTGATGATCGATGCCTTCCCAAAGGCCAAGGCGTTGCTCACCGACCGAGGCTATGATGCCGACTGGTTCTGCCTTGCCCAGGCCGGGCGTGGCATCACCGCCTGCATCCCGTCAAAGACCAACCGGAAGGTGCCCATCCCGCACGACACCGCCCTCTACCGCCAGCGCCACAAGGTCGAAAACATGTTCGGCAAGCTCAAGGACTGGCGACGCATCCACACGCGTTATGACCGATGCGCCCACACGTTCATGTCCGCGATCTGCATCGCCGCAACCGTCATCTTCTGGCTGCCTCAATGAGTCCTGAAGCCTAGTTACAACGGGACCGATATTTCCCAATGATTTGAGTGCCCATTGCTTTCATGTCGGGTGCACCATTTCTCTTTATAAATCAATATTCTACCTCGCTAGCCACACTCAGAAACAGTACTTACGCGCTGCTTACGTGGAAGCTCCGACACCTTTTTACTTGGGGTGAAGGCCGTCGGTCCGAATCCTGATGGGTGCGGCACACCCCGAAAAATTCTCGCTCCTCATTGCCTTCGCTTCGCAAGTCTATTCATGGCGACTTGCCTTCGGCGCAAGCGATTTAACGAGTCCTGACCCTAGCAGCACTTCTGTCGCCTGCGCCGTCGCCACCGGCCATCCATTAGGCACACGACCATTAAGGCCAGTAGGGCTGCCGAACTAAGCAAGGCTCCGATTATCTCGGCGTTGGTGAAGCCAAGCGACAGTGAGCATTCGTCACCCCGGAAGGCCAACAATTTGGTTTCTTCGGCGGGAAAAGTCTGCACGATCCGGCCCTCGCACTCAACACGCCAAGAAGGGAAGTAGAACACCGGTTCCACGGTGACACCGTTCTGCCGCGTGGCGACGCGCTGGTTAGAACCGATTTCAATGGCCCATATGGAAGGCATACCATAAGGGCGCTCGCCGCGGGGCAAATATTCCGGAACATCCGGATAATGGCTGGTTACCCAGGCGAACGTGAAGCCGGGCCCGTCCGGGGGAGGCACCAAGAGAAACAATATTGAAAGTAGCACGGCTGGTGCCGCCACAATCGCTGGCAGCGGCATCCGCCCCTTAAGGCAAGCGAACGCAGTTGCCAGTCCAAACTCTGCCAGCGGTAGAGTGCGGAAGGGAAACTGGACTGCTTCAATAATTGGCAAGCTCCAGAAGAATGGAATGCCGCCCGCAACAACGAAGCAGATCATCGCAGAGTACAGTGCCCATCCGGATCGATGAAAAATGGCCAGAGCCAAGGCAGGGAGCGCGATTGTTGCAGTCAACATGGCTACAAGAAATTTCATCCTGTTTGACCAATCGTCAGTTAGAAATGTCCAATTCCCTGGCTTATATTCTGGGGACGCCCACAGTTTGTCGGAGTCGCGAAATACGTCCAAAGATAATGCTGGCAGTAAGTAGATGGAGGCTAAAGCAATTCCAAACCCTAACGCCGCTCCAATCGTAAACAGAGTTTTACCTCGGTTTCGTCCAAGAATTAGGGCGTAGGGCGCAACCAGCAGCAGGCTTGTCAGTAACGCCAACGGAAGGTGGGTAGCAATCAACCCAGCATAGGCAATCGCTAGCACGCCGATACCCTGCCCATCCCATATGCGACGAAGACCTAAGGCAACCAGAGGAATTATAGCAATACCAATGAATTCGGCCAGCGCGCCACGGGCATACAAATCTAGGAGGTGATAAGGCGCTCCCATAAACATGAGCGCACCCAGCAGCGGCCGTTTTGCCCAATCTTTCAACCAAAGGAACATCGATATGCCGGATAGCGTAAATCCTGCGCCGAATGCATAAATAATGCTCCAATACGTAGACAATCCAATCAAACTAAAAATACTAGTGATATAAAAGGCAATTGGCGGGTAGTAGTAAAACACTGGAGACCCGAGGCCATTGTGCGACTTCGGGAGCCATCGAGGATATAGATATCCTCTCCGGAGCTGGTCGGTGAATTGATCAGCCCAGACCCAGTCAATCCAAAAAGAGTCATGCAGTCTCAACGTCGACAAACCTGCGGGCATGGTGAGGATGACCGCCACAACTAGGATGACCAAGTAAGGGCGAAATGTGTGCAGCCAAAGCTTTCCAGAACCTGACTGCATTTCTCTTTCCTCCAGCCTTTTGTCCATATAACGCGGTGCCTTAAGAAAGGTTTGGCACACGCTCATCCGCATTCTTAAGGCTCGGACGCTGCGAAGCGGGCCCGGAAAGGGATTAACGGTGCTCAGGCCGTGTTGACAAAAGGAATTACCATTTGCCCCGACTTATGATTCAAGACTACTTTTTAACGAGCAGTCACGCGTCGTGGAGATTTGTCCGATGTCGATGGGGAATTGACCGGTCTGCTGGCTCCATCTGAACGGGGTCGTCGGGCGCGTCCCGCCAAGGATAATCGTCGCTTTCTCAATGACATCCTCCACGTGCTGCGGACTGGCTGACCATCGCGCGACATGCACGAGCGATATGGTAAGTGGAACTGGGTCTATGTCCGGGCCCGGCGCTGGGCCGAACAGGGCGCCTGGGATGCCCGCCCTCCTGCAAACGCTGGTCGACTTGGGTCTTACCGAAGACTGGCAGCAAATGATCGACAGCAACACCGTTCGCGGCCATGTTTCGGCAGCGGGCGGAAACAGGGGAGGGGGGCTTTTGCGAGCGCTCTTGGTGGATCACGCGGCAGCTTGCCAACGCAAGCCTTCGCACACCGCGTCTTTCATGTTTTTTTCATGGAAACGCTGCCCATCTCTTCTAAGTCTTTGAAAAGATGGTGGGCGCGGCAAGGATTGAACTTGCGACCCCACCCGTGTGAAGGGTGTGCTCTACCACTGAGCTACGCGCCCGCCGGGCGGGATGGGTCCCGCAGGCAGGGGCGGGCACTTACTGCGCTCTGGCGGCTGTGGCAAGCCCCGTTTGGGCTCCAGCGCCATGACCGTTACTTGTTCAGCAAGATGTGCAAGAGCGCCGGGGCGCCCCTCAGTTCCGTCGCGCTCAGCGAGCGTGACAGGCCCCTTGGAACAGGCCGGTTCTGCGCAGGGCATTCCAGACAATATGCCTGAACGCCTGCGCGCCCGTTCAACCGCTCTACGTCGGCAACAACGCGCGAAAGCACCTGCTCGCGGCGCTGCGCCGTGAGGGCAAACATGTCCGCTGGTGGAGCGGATGCTACAGGTCCGGCAGCACTTGCCAGAAATTGCCCCACGAACGCGTCAAAGCCTTCGACCGGTCCGCTCAGGAAACGCGGGTGCCAGTCGCCTTCTTTCAGCTTTGCCTTGCCAGCCACCCATTCCAGCGCATCGGACAGGCCGCCAAACTGATCGACCAGATTGATCTGACGCGCTGTTCCGCCGTCCCACACGCGCCCCTGCGCAATGCGGTCTACCTGATCGACTGACATTCCGCGCGATTTGGCCACCCGGCTGAGGAAATCGGCGTAGGTGTTGCCCACCGATGCCTGCAGAATGGCATCGAATTCGGGCGTCAACCCGCCGATGATGTCGGGCTGACCCGATAACGGCGTAGTGCGCAAACCATCGACGCTTACCCCGATATCGCCGGCTGCACCTTCGAATGTCGGAATCACGGCGAACACTCCAATCGAGCCGGTGATCGTCTCAGGCTGGGCGAAGATGCGATCGCCTGCGGTTGCCACCCAGTATCCGCCGCTGGCCGCGACATTGGCAAACGAGACTGCTACCGGAATATCCTTGGCCCGGTAACGCTCAATCGCCCGACGGATTTCCTCGGAAGCCAGCACCGAGCCACCCGGTGAATCCACGCGCACGACCAATCCTGCGATATCGTCCGACAGTGCCTCGTCCAGCAGGTTGGCGATGCGCGTGCCACCCGCAGTGCCTGGTCCGGCTTCACCGTCTATGATGTTGCCTGCAACAGTTACCACGGCGATTGCCTTGCCATCGGTGGCGGGGGGATTGTCTGCAAGGAAGGTGGCCAGATCGGTCTTGGCATAGGTGCCGGGCTTTTCGTCCCATTTATCTTCGCCCGAAAGCTCAGCCACACGCTTGCCGAAGGCGACACTGTCGCCCAGCCTATCGACCAATCCGGCAGACAAGGCCGCTTTTGCAAGGTTGCCCTTGTTCGCTTCGACCCATTCGACGGGATTGCCGGTTACCTTTGCCAGATCCGCCTTGGGACGGGCCTTCTTCACGTTGGCCTGCCATTCCGCCCACAGCGCGCCGTATAACCCTTCAAGGTTCTCCCGCGCTTCGGGAGACATTTTGGTAAGCAGATAGGGTTCCACCGCCGATTTGAATTCGCCCACGCGGTAAACGCGGGCGTTGATGTTCAGCTTGTCGAGCAGATCGGCATAGAACAGTATGGTGCCACCGGGCCCGGTTACCATGGTGCCGCCCAGCGGATCGAGCCAGACTTCGCTCGCATGGCTGGCCAGGAGCATGTGATCGTCGGCATAGACCAGGCCATAGGTCAGCACAGGTTTATCGGCCTTGCGCACCCGGTCCATCGCATCGGCGATTTCCTGCAGATGGACCTGACCGCCGCCGACGAACGTCCTGAGATCGAGGACCACGGACTTGATCCGGTCATCACCAGCCGCGGCATCCAGTGCGCGCACGATATCGCGCGCCTGATGTTCGGTTGCGGGCGCATCGCCGCTGATCAGCGCACCGATCGGGTCGATGCCCGATTGTTCCTCCACCACAAACCCGGTGAGGTCGATGTAAAGTGCGCCATCGCGCACCTGCGCCGGGCTGGGACCAGCGGAAAGCAGGCTGAACAGTGCCACAAAAAACAGCAGCATGAAGAGCAGGACCAAGCCGTCCTTGATCCCCACGAGAACTTTCCAGACCTTGCCTACGAAACTCATTTTTGCGCCTTTGCGGTGGAATTGTGCGCGATCACTGCGCCATTGTGTGACCGATCTAGGGATGGTTGGTGCCAAACTCCATGCAAAACCTTTTGCGCGATGGGTTGAGCGTGTGACAACGCTCGACTAAAGGCATCGCTTTAATGACAACGCAATCCTTCAGCATCGAGCCCGGACGGTTTCCCGCCGGTCGCCTTGCGTTCCCGCACGCGCATCTGACCGGCATCGGTCATCTTGAGCGTCATGAAATCCTGTTCCTGCTGGCATCGGCGCGGCAGTGGGTAGAATTGAACCGCCGAGGTGAAAAGCATGAGGGGTTGCTGGCCGGGCGAACCATCATCAACGCTTTCTTCGAAAATTCAACGCGGACTCTGCTCAGCTTTGAAATCGCGGGAAAGCGGCTCGGCGCCGATGTGGTCAACATGGCGGCTGCGACCTCCAGCCTGAAAAAGGGCGAAACGCTGATCGATACCGCGATTACGCTGAATGCGATGCGGCCCGATGCCATCGTCATCCGCCACGGATCCAGCGGGGCGACACAGCTGATCGCGGACAAGGTCGATTGTCCGGTCCTGAATGCTGGCGATGGCAGCCACGAACATCCCACGCAGGCGCTGCTTGATGCATTGGCCTTGAGAGAGGCGCTCGAGCGGCGCGGCGACGGCTCCGAGGATCTGACCGGCCTGACCGTTACTATCTGCGGCGATATCCTGCACAGCCGGGTCGCGCGGTCGAACATTCTTTGCCTTCAGGCGCTGGGCGCGAGCGTGCGGCTGTGTGCGCCCCCGGCGCTGATGCCTGCCGGGATTGCAGCCATGGGCGTCGATACCTTCACCGATTTTGATGCCGCGCTGGACGGGGCGGATGTGGTGATGATGCTCCGCCTGCAATCAGAGCGCATGGCGGGGCAATTCATCCCGTCGGCGCGCGAATATCATCACCTTTACGGGCTGACGAAAGCGCGGCTGGCACGGGCTGCTCCCGATGCTCTTGTGATGCATCCGGGGCCGATGAACCGGGGCGTCGAGATCGATAGCGAAGTGGCCGACATGATCGACCGTTCGATCATCACTCAGCAGGTGGAAATGGGGGTTGCGATCCGCATGGCCTGCCTCGATGTGCTGACGCGAAAGCGGCGCGGCGTGGAGGGCTGGGCATGAGACAGATGCAGCCCCTCGTCATCACCGGCGGTACACTGGTCACGCCAGACGGCCTGATAGAGGGCGCGGTCCGGCTGGAAAACGGCCTGATCGCCGCCATCGGGCCCGATGTGATGGCTGGTGACGACAACACAGTTATACATGCGCGTGGGAAGCTGATCGCGCCGGGCCTTGTCGATCTGGGCGTGTTCGCGGTGGACAAGCCTGCGTTTCATTTTGGTGGGATCACCCGTGCCGCGCTGATGCCCGATCAGTCCCCGCCGCTCGATTACCCCAGCCGCGTCAATTACATCGCCAAGAGCGGCAAGCCCGATCTGTGGGTGCATCCGCTCGCTGCCGCAACGCGCGCGCTGGAAGGGCGCGAACTGGCGGAAATTGCGCTTATGAAAGAGGCTGGCGCGCGCGGTGTTGCCACGGGGCGGCGCTGGATCGCGGATTCCGCCGTGATGCTGAGACTCATGCAATATGCCGCCATGCTCGATCTGGTGGTGGTGGCCCATCCCGAAGACGGTGGACTGGCAGGTGATGCAGCAGCCACCGCTGGTGAAATTGCCACCCGGCTGGGTCTGCCAGCCGCGCCGGCTGAGGCTGAGGCGCTGGCGTTGGCGCGTGACATTGCGCTGGCCGAAATGAGCGGTGCGCGGGTGCATTTCCGGCAGGTGACGACCGCCGCTGGCTTCGATCTTGTCCGACAGGCAAAGACGCGCGGGATTGCGGTGACGTGCGGGATCACTCCTGCGCACTTCATGCTGTCCGATCTGGCCACCGCCGATTTTCGCACCTTCACTCGGCTCTCACCACCCTTGCGCTGCGAGGCGGACCGGCAGGCCGCGCGCGCGGCTATTGGTGAAGGCGTGGTGGATGTGATCGCGAGCGGTCATGATCCGCGCAGGCCGGAGGACAAACGCCTGCCGTTTGCCGATGCAGAACCGGGCATGGCCGGGGCGGAAACGCTGCTGGCGATGACGCTGAATCTGGTGCGCGACGGAGTGATCGATATGGCCCGCGCATTCGATCTGCTGGCGACGGCACCTGCGCGCATTCTGGGTGTTCCGGCAGGTGCGCTGGCGGTCGGGCTGGAAGCGGACGTGGCGGTGATCGACCCCGAAGCGCCGTGGATCATCGACCGGGCGAAGATGGAGGCAACAGCTGATAACACCCCGTTTGACCGGCAGGGCGCACAGGGCCGTGTGCGCGCATTGGTGAAGGGCGGAGTAGAGATCGCCCCTTGAACCGGCGGGGAATGTCAGCGCGGCATCATCGGTATCGGTCAGGCCGCGGCCTTAATCCCGACAAGCAGAAAAATCGCCCTCCTCCTGGTTTGAGAGGAGGGCGATAGGATTATCTCGCTGCAATCCGCACGCCATTGTCGATCGCGCCTTTGGGCGGGTTCGTCTTGGCATAGGCAAAGCAACCGCGGCCCGCCGATTTGACGGTGCCGCACATGCTGGCGGCAGAAGAACGGCCAAATCCAGCGGCTGCGACGCGGTAGAAGATCTTGCCGTTCACTTCAGCCTTGGTGATTACAACGTCGTGATCGCGAAGCTGCGCAAACTTGCCCTTGAGCATGTTCCAGCCGCGCTTGGCCTCTATTTCGCTGACATAGCTGCCAAGCTGCACGAGGTGGGTATCGGCCTGAGGCGCCGATGTCGCCACGCGCTGAGGCGCGGCTACGGGCCGCGGGGCCGGCGCAGCCGAAGCGACGCGAGTGGGGCGCGATTGAACGGAGGGCGCGGGGAGCGATTGCACAACCGGCTTCGAAACATATCGCGCACCCGAAGTGGCGACCGGAGCAGACCCATTCGATTCAACGTTCGATGCCGCCACGCGTTGTGGGGCCGATGCCGTCGCGGCCATGATCCGGGCGACGGTGGGATCGATGGATTCGACACTGTCACTGTCGGTGCCGGTATCGCGGGCGAAAGTTAGCGCTTCGGTCTGCGACAGTTTGCTTTCGGCGGAGCCTGGAGCCATCGCAACCTGTACCGGAGCTGCGTCCATCGGCGTGTTTGCATCAGCCTCTGCGACCATCTGTTCCTGGCTTGGGAAGTTGGCAAGAGCGAGCTGTGCGGGCATTCCGTTATCGTTCACCGGGGTAACGCCGAGCAGGTTGGAAACGCGCACCATGTAGTTTTCTGGCGCGGAATTGGCTGCCCACAGCGACAGGCGCGCGTCGAGCTGGTCGGCGGGTACATCTTCTGCCGCCATCACGCGTGCCGCACGCCAATTGCCCGAAAGTGCATAGGTGTAAGCAAGGTTCTGGCGCGTCTTAGGGTCGCTTGCACCCGATCGCAGCGCGTTGACCAGAACGTGTACGCCGCGTTCCGGATTGCCGGCGAGTGCAATTGCAAGCCCGGCATCAGCAGGATCGAGCGCGCTTTCCCATTCGGAAAGGGTCTGGAGCGCCTGTTTGCCTTCACCCACTGCTGTCTGGGCGAGGGCATAGCTCAGCACGGTGCGCGGATCGGTATCGCCCAAATCCAGAGCCTCACCAAAACTGGTGGCGGCTGACTGGAATCGTCCAGCTTCAAGATAGGCCGCACCAAGCAGGGCGCGATATGCGGGGTTGCGCGGTTCCGCGAGCACTGCGGCTTCACCGTGGGCAATCGCCTTTGTGACCTGCCCCTTTTCCAGCGCAACTTGCGCGCTCGAGAACGATACGTTTGCCCGCGGCGCGGATGCGGTGGCACAGCCGGTCAGCGCGACACTGGCAAACGCTGCCGTTGCGAGCAGGGCAAGCTTCGGTGCCAGTTCCGGACCGCTGCGGCGGCTCATAATGTTCCGATCCATGATAATTCCCCTGGTGTTCGTTCAATCGTTGGCTTGGTTGAAAAGGTGGATTTGCAAAAGTGTTGCGTCTCGCTTGCTCAGTCGCGTCGCATTCTGGCGACAATCGCGTCGAGATCGTGAAATTCTTCCAGCAGTTGATCCAGCGCTTGGGTGACCAGCGCCTGTGCGCTGACTCCTTGCATCGTCGATGCGAGGCGCAGTTTCATGTGGCGGTCGGCATCCAATCGCAGCGTAAATGCTGCGCGGCGCCCGGCGCTGTCCTTTGCGGCGGGGCGTGCCTTGGCATGAAGTGTGGAATCGTCCGCGAACTGCGCGGCGTCCTTTTTGCGAAGCAATGGGGCGCTTTTGTCCACCTGTTCCATGTCGCCAATCTGGGCCCAGTCGCCGGTTGCGAGATCGCTACTTTGAGACGGCAATTCCAGCGCGAGACGTTTTTGCAGGCGCTTCACATTGGAAGCGTCCGCGGCAAGAGTATCCTCGTTTGCCGGAGCGGGCATGGCAGTGCGTGATGTTATCGACACGACCTCACCCCCTGAAACCGGACCGCGCAGCGGATCGATTATCAGATCGTTTTCGGAGCTGTCGGGGTCGAACCAATCTGATTCAGCTTCGTCCGTGTCCCCGCCCATGTCGTTCCAGCCGAGATCCTCTAGCTGTTCATCGGCCAGCGCCGCGATCTCCGCCGAATTCGCGGGCAGCGGCGCAAGCTGCGGGCGCATGGCCGGTTTTGCACCGCCCTTGCGAGCAAGCAATGTCGGCCCAAGCGAGGCGTAGCTGGCTTCGGACATCGCTCTGATTCCTGTTACTGGGCCACCCGGCGGCCAAATCCGCCAGCAGGACGCGGAACGCCCCCGGCAGCAGCAGCCTGGCCATTGGGCGTGGCAAACACGGTGCGGCGGAAATTCTTTTCGAGCCGGTCGGAAATATACTTCCACAGCGCTGTCATTTCAGCAGCGGAGCGGCTTTCCGGATCAACTTCCATAACGGTGCGCCCGTCGATCATCGACGCCGCGAAATCAGTGCGGTGATGCAGCGTGATCGGCGCTACCGTGCCATGCTGCGACAGCGCAACGGCGGCTTCGGAAGTGATCTTTGCCTTGGGAGTTGCCGCGTTGACGACAAACACCAGCGGTTTTCCGGCGCGTTCGCACAGGTCGACCGTGGCGCCGACAGCGCGCAGATCGTGCGGGCTGGGGCGGGTCGGAACGACGATAAGTTCCGCAACGCTGATCACCGACTGGATCGCCATGGTGATGGCGGGAGGTGTATCGATCACAGCCAGTTTGAAGCCTTGCTGACGCAACACCATCAAGTCATTCGCCAGTCGCGACACGGTGGTTTGCGCAAAGGCGGGGTATTCCGCCTCCCGCTCGTTCCACCAGTCGGCCAGCGATCCCTGCGGGTCGATGTCGATCAGCACGACCGGACCAGCGCCAGCGCGCTGAGCCTGGACGGCGAGATGTCCGGATAGGGTCGTCTTGCCCGATCCGCCTTTCTGCGATGCCAAAGCGAGTACACGCAACGCCTTAGTCCCCCTGGATTAAGTCCAATACACACCGCTCGATTGCGGCGCGTTCATCTATTGGATCGCAGACTACCCCTAATTTTGGGTTAACAACGATGGGACCGGGACACATCAATTTGATCGTGACTTGTCAGGTGGCAGCTCGGCCTTTCCGAAAGTCCATTCAATCTTTCCAGCATATTTGCAGGACATGGCGCGCGCTGTCGCAAAGGCAGGTCGCGGGAAATGAAGGCTGCAACGATTTGCTAACGGGTTGTTCACTATGAAGGGCACTGAACGAATGAACGCACAACCAAACGCAAAGACCGCGTCTTAAAAACGGCGCCGAAATCTGACAGGGCGCATCTGGATAAGGGGCGCCCGCAACCAGCAAGACCGGTAACACGGTCGATAGCAAGGAGCGCACATAGCGATGGCTCATCGTAACTGCACAATCGCACTGGCAGCCACGGCAGCCCTGTTGGCCTCGCCTCTGGCGGCTGATGTCAAAACCGGTGTGGAGGCCTGGAGTTCAGGTGATTTCGATCGCGCCGTTACGGAATGGCGCAGCCCCGCGCAGGCTGGCGATGCCGATGCCCTGTTCAATCTGGCACAGGCGTATCGTCTGGGCCGTGGCGTGACTGCCGACATCAGCCGCGCCCGCGAATTGTATGCCGAGGCCGCGCAGAAAGGCCATGTGAAGGCCGCCGATAATTATGGACTGCTGTTGTTTCAGCAGGGTGAGCAGAATGTCGCCATGCCGCTGATCGTGGCAGCGGCCGGACGCGGCGATCCGCGCGCGCAATACGTTCTGGGTCTGGCGCATTTCAATGCGGATTACGCGCGCAAGGATTGGGTCCGCGCCTACGCCCTGATGACTTTGGCTCAGGGTGCTGGCCTGCCTCAGGCGGCGGCTGCGCTGAAACAAATGGATGATTACATTCCGCTGGCACAGCGACAGGAAGCGCAATTGGTAGCTCGCGAAATCGAAGCTGCGGCTGGTAATCGTCGCGCTGCGGATCTGGCAGCGGCCGATCTGGGCACGCGCGATCCGGCAAATGCAGCGCTTGCGCCCGTTCCTGCGCTGGCGCCTGCTCCTTCGCCCATAACTCTCGCTGCGGCACCCGTGCCCACCGATGCGTCCAGCCCGGCTCAGGCCGTGCGCGTCGCGGCGCGCTCTCAGCGCGCTACTGCCCGCAAGACCGGCGGATGGGGCTTGCAACTGGGCGCGTTTGGCGTTGCCGCCAATGCCGAACGTATGTGGAGCAAACTGTCGGGCAAATCCGCCCTTGCCGGAACCAGCAAGTCTCTGGTGTCTGCGGGCAGCGTGACCCGGCTGCGCGCAATCGGCTTTGCCAGCCGTGCAGAAGCGCAAAGCGCCTGCGACCAGCTCAAACGCGAAGGGCAGGCGTGCATGGTGACCGCGCCCTGAGGCGCTCAGCTGCAACCACACGGGCCTGAAGCGGGGCAGAACCGCTCACCTACAGCCAGATAACCGCTTCCCCTTGATCTCGCGCCTGCTAGGTTCAGGATAAAGGGGATGTCGGGAATGAGCGCAGTCGAGCAAACCGTAACCGGATCGGCAGAACCGGGTTCAATAATTGCGGCTGAGGACAGCGTGATCGAAGCCGCTCCCGTGAGCGGCAAAGATCGCATCTCCAGCCTCGATTTCATTCGCGGTGTTGCAGTGATGGGAATCGTTGCGGCAAATATCGTTGCCTTTGGTCAGCCCTCTTTTGCGTATTTCTATCCGGGTGGATTTCTGGTCGATCCGGCCGATCCGGGCGGGTGGCAGTGGATCGCGCAATTCATCCTGATCGATGGCAAGATGCGCGGCCTGTTTACCCTGCTGTTTGGCGCGGGCATGTATTTGTTCATGGAGCGCGCGTGGGCGCGCGGCAGCACCCGCTGGCTTCAGATCTGGAGGCTTTTTCTGCTGCTGGGTTTTGGCCTGATCCACTTCTTCTTCATTTGGTTTGGCGATATTCTGGCGATGTATGCGCTGAACGGCTTCATCGCGGTTGCCTGCATGCGATGGGCGGCGGCCACGCAGATGCGTGTCGGGCTGTTCGGCTTCGTCTTGGGAGGCATTTTGTTTGGCGGGGTGATGACCTTCCCGTGGTTGATCGTGGACACGTCCTTTGGCGATAGCGGACCAATGGCGAACTTGCGCGTCGATTTCGCCGGGGGGATTGACACTGGCCGGGCGAGCGATGCGATCACCACCTCGCTCATACAGTCGGGCGATTACGGTGGCCTGGTGCAGCAACGCGTTGTGCAGGAATGGTCGGCACCCTTCACCAATTGGATGTTCTTCGTGCTTGAGACCCTGCCGCTGATGCTGATTGGCATGGCGCTGTATCGCACCGGCTTTTTCAATGGCGAATACGATTCGGCAAAGATGCGGCGATGGGGCTGGATCGGATTGATCGGGGGCGGACTGGCGCATCTCGCCATCGGATTGCTGGTCAAGCAGTCGGGCTTCACGTTTTACGCAGGCAGCGCGGCGTTCATGGGGTGGAGCGTCCTGCCACGCCTGCCGATGGTGCTGGGCATGGCTGCACTGATGGTCGAATACTCACCGGCAGCAACCGGCTGGCTGGGGCGGCGCATTTCGGCTGCGGGGCGAGTGGCCTTCACCAATTACCTCGGCACTTCGATCATCATGCTGTTCGTGTTTCATGGCTGGGCGCTGGGATTGTTCGGGGAGTTGAACCGGCCGCAATTGTATCTGGTGTGCGGGGCTGTGTGGATCGTGATGCTGGCTTGGTCGCTCTGGTGGCTTGAGCGTTTCCGGTTTGGTCCGCTTGAATGGCTGTGGCGGTGTCTGACCTATCGTCAGCTGTTTGCGATCCGGCGATAGCGGGCTTTAGGTTGCGACCTGTACGCATTTCGCTTGCAATTGAGAATAATTCGCATAACTCTCTTTTTGCTAACGCTTCGCAGGAGGAAATCGGCGGCCCATGTATATCTGCATTTGCAACGCAATCCGGGAAACCGATCTTCGCGCCACCGCGCGCAGCTGCGCAGGCGACGCAGAAGCTGCCTATGCTTCGCTGGGGAAACGTCCCAATTGTGGCCAATGCCTTGGAGAAGCGGGAAGAATTCTCGATCAGGAACGGGCACTGTCGATGTGCGAAGGTCTCGCTGTATAACCTGCGAACCGGCTATTGCGAGTTGATCGCAACCTTCTGAATTTCCATACAGATTTGGTAAGTGCTCTTGTCTTTCATGCGCCTTTGGGCGCATAATGCCGACAATGCAGCGGCGATGCCCTGCCCATGAAGAATTTACATTCAACGCAGGAGCCACGCCATGAAGGGCGATCCCGGAGTTATCGAATACCTCAACAAGGCGCTCACGAATGAGCTGACCGCCATCAACCAGTACTGGCTGCATTATCGCGTGCTCGCCGATTGGGGCGTGACCAAACTCGCCGATTACGAACGGCACGAATTGATCGAGGAAATGCAGCACGCAGACCGGCTGGCAGAACGCATCCTGTTTCTTGATGCATTGCCCAATTTCCAGGCCATTCACAAACTCAAGGTCGGCGAAACGGTCGAGGAAATCCTGAAGGCTGACATGGCATTGGAGATGGAAGCGATTCCCCTGCTGAAAGACGCGGCCGAACATGCCAAGAGCGTGAAGGACTACACCTCGGAAAAGATTTTCGAAGATATTCTCGCCAACGAAGAAGAACATGTCGACTTCCTCGAAACGCAGTTCGACATGATCGAGCGCATGGGCCTTCAGAATTACGTGCAGTTGCAAAGCAATGCTGCCGGAGAAGGCGAAACCCAGGCCGGTGTGAAATAGACCCGACCATTCTGAATTTTGCCAAGACGGCTCGATAGCATGGCTTTCGGGCCGTTTTGCTGCCGGGTTGCATGAGTTAGCCGGTGGCGTTGACTTGCATCGCTGCCAAGTCCACAATCTGCCACAGGGAGTGGTATGGAGGAACCGCCGCATCAGGCGCATTTCCTCAGGGTCATGCCATGCTCCTTCCAAGTCGATTGGGTCGCAAGTCCAACCGAATTTGGAGGCATACAATGAACATTTTTTCCAAAACCATCGCCGGTGGCATCGTCGCCGCTACTCTGGCCGTGGCCAGCCCTGTGGCTGCGCAAATGGAAGTTTACGAGGATTACGAACCGGCCACAGAAGTGATCGAACTAACCATGGTCAAGGTCGACGAAGGCCAGTTCGAAACTTATCTTGAAGGGCTCAAAAGCACCTGGGTTGCGGCCAACGAAATCCAGAAACAGCTCGGCTATATCTCAAGCTACGGGATTTATGGTGTGCCGTATGGAGAGAACGATTTCAATCTGGTGCTACGGGTGACTTTTCCCAGCAGCGAAATGATGGGGCCAAGCAAGGCCCGCTACATGAAGTTCCTCGACGCGTATGGCAAAGCCAACCTCGACCAGAACAACAAGACCGTGCTCGATCTCTACAACAAGATCCGCACGATTCAGGCGACTTATATGCTGCGCGAAGTCAAAATGATGAAGTAATTGTCATTACTGAAATGGCTGGGGCGGGGTGCATCGGGCACCCCGCCTTTTTTTATTGTCCTCATACGCCGCTATCGCTTGTGGTTCTTGCGCCTTTGCTCTCTCGTACCATTCGCAGCGAGCAGTGTTTCGCGCAGGAAATAGCTGAGTGCGGTGATCAATAGGCCCATCGTCAGCACCCACAGCACCGCCACCACCGTTCCCAAACGCGCTTCGATGTAAACCGATGAGAACAACACGGCGATTACAACGCTGATCGTGACCGCTGCTGCGGTCGCGAACATGATGGCGCGTCGCCCCAGAATGCGGCGCTGATCCAGCCAGTTCAGTTCCATCCGCGCCTTTGCATTCGTCACTTCGTCGCCATGCTCGTCGCACAGGCGTTCAATTCGCCCGGCGATCCAGGTCACCCGCGAGACCATGACGTTGAGGATGCTACCAATGCCCACAAGCAAAAATGCAGGCGCAAGGCTCAGTTGCACAGCGCGAAGGGTGTCAGGCGTGCTCGATGTTTGCTCGATAATGTCGAGCGCGAGATTGGAAGAGCCAAGCAAAAGGGAGGCGAGCCAGTCGACAGTCACGACTTCTTCGATCCCCCGCTGTAATTTCCGCCGCCTCCGCGATTTGCGTTGAACGGATTTTTCGGGCTTTTCAGGACAACGCGCACCGGCACGGCCTCAAATCCCAGCTTGGCGCGGATGCCATTGACGAGATACCGCTCGTAACTCTTGGGCAGATCGTCCAGCCGCGTACCGAAAATAACGAACCGTGGCGGACGCGTGCTCGCCTGCGTGATATACCGCAGCTTGATCCGCCGCCCACCGGGTGCGGGCGGAGGGTTCGCTTCCAGCGCGTCGTCAAACCAGCGGTTGAGCGCGGCGGTAGAGACCCGCTTGGACCAGCTTTCGCGGATTTCGAACGCCGCGCCCAGCATCGTGTCCAATCCCTTGCCCGTCTTTGCGCTGACGGCGAACAGCGGCAACCCGCGCACCTGCGACAGCCCATCCTCCAACGCACCGCGGATGCCGTTGAATATTCCGCTGGGCGTTTCGGCGGTGTTTGAACCTGCAACGTCCCATTTGTTGATCGCAATCATCAGGGCGCGACCTTCTTCGATGACGTGCGCGGCGATCTTCAGATCCTGATGCTCCAGACCCTGGGTCGCATCCAGCAACAGCACGACCACCTCGGCAAAATCGACTGCGCGCCTGGCATCGGCGACCGACAGCTTCTCCAGCTTTTCGACAACATTGCGTTTTTTGCGCATACCTGCGGTATCGATCAGGCGGATGTCGCGCACCTCTCCCGACTTGGGATCGGTCCACTTCCAGTCGACCGCAATCGAATCGCGAGTAATCCCGGCTTCAGGCCCAGTCAGCAGGCGATCCTCGCCCAGCAGGCGGTTGATGAGCGTGGATTTGCCCGCATTGGGCCGCCCGACGATCGCGAGTTTGAGCGGACCAAGGGGCGCATCCTCATCCCCTTCGGCAATTGCAAGCGCGGTCGTTTCCGCCGCCTCTCCTGCCGCATCGGCCTGTTCACCGATAAGCGGGAACAGGGCAGCGAACAGGTCTGCAATACCTTCGCCGTGTTCAGCGGACAGCGCGACCGGATCGCCAAAGCCAAGCGAATAGCTTTCCAGCACGCCTGCTTCGCCTGCCGACCCTTCGGCCTTGTTGGCGACCAGCACGATCGGCACGTCATGTTCGCGCAAATATCTGGCGATTTCGTTGTCGAGCGGGGTCAGCCCGGCGCGGGCGTCCACCACGAACAGCGCAACGTCCGCCCCTTCGATGCTGGCTTCGGTCTGCATCCGCATCCGGCCAGGAAGGGTGGTCGCGTCCTCGTCCTCCCACCCGGCGGTATCGACGATTGTGAATTCCAGTCCGGCGATATTTGCATCGCCCATCCGTCGATCGCGGGTGACACCGGGCTGATCGTCTACCAGCGCGAGCTTTTTGCCCACCAGCCGGTTGAACAGGGTGGACTTGCCGACATTGGGACGGCCGATAATGATGACTTGAGGTTTCATGATGCCTGTCTCAGTTGGCCCTTGCCGGCCAGCTTGGCAAGCGCGGTGGCGAATCAGCCCTTCTTGGCGACCGGGGGATTGTCACCCAGATCCTCGAACCACGCTTCAACTTCGCCGGACAGTTTCAGCAACAGCGGGCGGCCGTTCCGGTCGAGCGTCTTGCCCGCCTGGACCCGCACCCAGCCTTCGGAAATCGAATATTCTTCGATATCGGTCCGGGTCCGACCCTTGAACCGGATGCCCACGCCGCGCTGCAACACATCGGCGTTGAACTGCGGGCTGGACGGGTTCACCGCCAGATGATCGGGGGGAACATCGTTTCCTGTGGAGGCATTCTGGGCGGTTTCGGGTGTTTCGTTTTCAGACATGATCCGGCCCATAATCGGGTGATGCCCGGTAAACAAGCGTGTTGCGCTTGCCCTTTTGCTTGGCAACCGATAGAGGCGCTCGCTAAATCGCGCGGGAGGCCAACGGGTTTCCCGCGCGGCTTCGTTCCGGGATGCGGGCGTGGCGGAATTGGTAGACGCGCTGGTTTTAGGTACCAGTATCGCAAGATGTGGGGGTTCGAGTCCCTTCGCCCGCACCAGTTTTCGCCCCGGCGCTGACCCTATCGCCGCTTACCAAGTTCGCTCAAAAAGGCACAAAGTACTCACCCCATGCAGACCAAGCAGACCGTAAACGAAGGCCTCAAGCGCGCCTATCAGATCACCATCACCTCCGCTGAGCTGAACGCCAGCATCGATGCGGAGATCAAGAAGATCGCGCCGCAGGTCAAGATGCCCGGCTTTCGCCCCGGCAAGGTGCCCGCAAACCTCGTGAAGAAGATGCACGGCGAACAGCTGCACGCGCAGACGCTGAACGACATGATTCGCGATTCGGTCGATCAGCTGATCCGCAAGGAAGAATTGCGCCCCGCCATGCAGCCAGCCATCGCTCTGGATGAAGGCTATGAGGAAGGCAAGGACGCGGCGATCACCGTTGAACTCGAAGTGCTGCCGGTAATTGAAGCGCCGAGCATTGACGGTCTCAAGCTGGAAAAGCTGACGGTTCCTGTCACCGATGAACAGATCAACGAAGCGTTGTCCGGAATCGCTGGCCAGAACAAGAGCTACAAGGACGCGGCCAAGACCAAGAAGGCGGGCGAGGGCGATCAGATCATCATCGATTTCGTCGGCAAGCTGGACGGCGTTGAATTCGAAGGTGGCAAAGCCGAAGACGCCCCGCTGGTTATCGGTTCAGGGCAGTTCATTCCCGGCTTTGAAGAGCAGCTGGTTGGGGTCAAGACCGGCGATGAAAAGACCATTACCGTCACATTCCCCGCCGATTATCAGGCCGCGCAACTCGCCGGTCAGGAAGCGACTTTCGATATCACCGTAAAACAGGTGAAGGTCGAAACCGAAACGAAGATCGACGACGAATTCGCGACCAATCTGGGACTCGACAGCCTCGACAAGCTGAAAGAGATCATGAAGGCGCAGCTGGAGCAGCAAACCGCTGGCCTCACGCGCACCCAGATGAAGCGGTCGCTGCTCGATCAGTTGGCGCAAGGTCACGATTTCGCTGTGCCTGAAACCATGGTCGAAGCCGAGTTCGAGCAGATCTGGGCCCAGCTTCAGCAGGAAGCGGCCAAGGAAGACGATCCCAAGGCTGCGCTGGCGCAGATCGAGGAAGAGAAAGACGATTACAAGTCCATTGCGGAACGCCGCGTGCGGCTTGGCTTGCTGCTGTCCGAAGTCGGTCAGTCCAACGGCGTCGAAGTGAGCGCGCAGGAAATGTCGATGCTGATTCAGCAGGCAGCGCAGCAATATCGCGAGGCGGATCGCGAGCGTTTCGTGCAGTACATCCAGTCCGACCCGATGGCCGCCGCCCAGCTGCGCGCACCGTTGTATGAAGACAAGGTCGTCGACTTCCTGTTCGACAAGGCAGAGATCACCGAGCGCGACGTGACCATGGAAGAGCTCCAGGCCGCGATCGAGGCCGAAGAGGACGCCGAAGTTCAGAAGGCGGCCCCGAAGAAGAAGGCCGCAGCCAAGAAGCCGGCCGCCAAGAAGGCTCCGGCGAAAAAGGCTGAAGCTGGGGAAGCTGAAAAGCCTGCTGCGAAGAAGGCTCCGGCAAAGAAGGCGGCACCGGCCAAGACAGCTGAGAAGTCTGAAGAGAAGTCCGCTGCAAAGGCTCCAGCCAAGAAAGCGGAAGCCAAGAAGCCGGAAGCTAAAAAGGCGCCTGCGAAAAAGGCACCCGCTGCAAAGGCAACCGAGGCAAAGGCTCCGGCCAAGAAGGCGCCCGCAGCAAAGGGTGCGGCCAAAAAGGCTGACAAATAAGGTTCAGACCAACGCGCGGCGCAAGCGCGCGGGGGGTTTGCTTACACTTTGAAAAGGCGCGAGCAGCATGGCTGTCTCGCGCCTTTTTCATGCGCGATACGCGGCAATTATGGCTGCGGGTTCCAGCGCTGGAACGAAGGTGTGGGCAGGGTAGCCGTACGTGCCTTTTCATAGGCCGCACCCGCTTTCAGCACCTCGTGATCGGCCCATTTCGCCCCCATAATGCTTATGCCCACCGGCAGCCCCTCAACCGCGCCCATGGGCACGGTGAGATGCGGATAGCCCGCAATCGCTGATGGTGATCCAAATCCAATAGAGCCGTTGTAATTGTCTCCGTTCACCAGATCGCTGGTCCATGACGGCCCACGCGATGGAGCGATGAGAAACTGAACGTCGTTATCGGCCAGCAGCTTGTCCAGCGTCTCAGTCCCCGCAATCCTGACCGCGTTCGCGCGCGCGGTCTCGTACGCCTCGCGGTCGGTCGTACCCACCGCCTGCACAAACAATTCCTGTCCGAACCAGCGCATCTCGCGCGCCTTGTTCGCCTCGTTAAAGGCGATCAGGTCGGCAAGGGTGCGCGGCGTCGCGGCCTCATCGCCGCCGATGGCCGGAATAGAGGCGAGATAGGTGTCCATCCCTTCGCGCAGCTCGAACATCAGCACGGCAAAGCTGTCGGAATACATCGCATCATTGGGTTCGAACTCGATATCGACCAGAACAGCGCCCGCGCGCGTCAGATCGGCCAGAGCCGTATCAAACAGGCCCGCCACATCGGCGCGATTGCCGATCTGGTTGCGCATGACCCCGATCCGCACTCCGCGAAGCGAGGCATCGGCCAGCCCGGCGGTGTAATCCGCAATGCGCGGCACTCCTACAGTGGCGCTGTCAGCAGGATCTTCGCCGGCAATTGCGCCCAGCAACAGCGCGGCATCGTAAACCGTGCGCGTCATCGGCCCGGCGGTGTCCTGCGTGCTGGAAATCGGGATGACATGCGTGCGGCTGACGATGCCGACGCTGGGTTTGAAGCCCACTACTCCGTTGATGGAGGCAGGGCAGATGATCGAGCCGTTGGTCTCTGTCCCGATGGCGCCCCAGGCAAAGCCCGCCGCAACCGCCGCTCCGCTGCCCGATGACGATCCGCAGGTGTTGCGGTCAATCGCGTGCGGATTGCGGGTGAGACCACCCACCGCGCTCCACCCGCTTGTCGAATTGTCGGAGCGAATATTGGCCCATTCGGAAAGGTTGGTCTTGCCCAAAACCACGCCTCCTGCGCGGCGCAGATTGGCGATCAGGGGGGCATCGCGACGGGTAAAATTCTCCGCGAGCGCCAGACTGCCCGCTGTCGTTGCCCATTCGGCGGTTTCGATGTTGTCCTTCACCAGCACGCTGCGGCCCTGCATCGCAGTGTCTCGCAACCCGCGTGCATCGGCCCCGGCTGTGCGCGAATGCACGATTACCGCGTTCACCCCGTCCGGCCCATCGTCCAGTCGCTCTATCCGGTCGACCCGCATGGCGATGTCACCCTCGGCATCCAACGCGGCGCCGGGCTCGGAAGTTGCCGCGTCAGTGCCGTTGGACTGCGCACGTGCCGATGCTGTTGCAAGGCCACCGCCCATCGCAAGCGCGATGAGGGAAGTGGCAGCGATAAGGCGGGAGAGCCGGTGCGGTTTTTTCATGCAAGGGGTGATTGCCGCTCCAGCGTCGCAAAGCAAGAGCACCCATGCGTTTTGCCTATGCGCTCCGCCTAGGCGTTCTGAACACCGGAGCGTCCAGAGGATTTCGCAGGCCTGGTCCCCGCGCTTGGGTCTTCCTTCGAAAGGATGGCGAGCGGATCGATACCTTCCTGTTGCCAGATCCGCTGACATTCCTCGTATGCGCGCGCCGGGCGCATGTTCAGCCGGGCGCGCGCCTGATCCGGTGTCAAAGCCAGCAGGTCGCGGATCGATTGCTCGGCGATAGGCTTGCAATCCCGGCCAGCCTTCTTCGCATCCCAGATCGCGCGCAGCACCGGCGCCTTGGTTGTCACGCTGGCCTTCATCACCAGCGATCCGGCAATGCCCAGAATCAGGTGCCCGTGGCTGGGGCGCTGGCCAAAGACATAGGCGCCCAGCGTTGCCTCGCCCAGCGTATCCCGGCCGATGCCCGATAACAGATGCAGCAGGTCGTGGGTGTCGCGCAGGCGATCATTATACCATTCGATCTGGTCGTCCGGCCGCCCGCCTTCGAGGCGGAATTCCTCGAACTCCGCCACCAGTCCTGCTGCCGATAGTCCCTCTGTCTCCATGTATTCGCAATAGGCATGGGCAAGGCTGCCTGCGGGGTAGTCGCGGCGCAGGGCGTCATGATCGTCGAGGATATCGGGCAGGAACGGTTCGGTTTCGAATATGCGTCTGCCTTCATCGGTAGACAGGAAACCGGCAACGCGTTTGTCCACATCGACCCATGGAAGATGATCAAAGAACCGGAAGACTTCGCTGGTATCTTCCTTGTCCTTCTTGAACTCGAAGAAGTGATGCCACGCCTTGCGCAGATCGCGCTGGTAAGGCTTGCGGTCCGGATGCCAGAACGGGATGCTGTTTATTCTGGCCTGCGCGCGTGATTCTGCGGTTTTGCCCGATTTTACGCGTTCGCTTGCCCCGACTGCGCTCATCCCGAAACTCCATTTGCGACCATTACATGGTTATTGTGCGGTTAATTCTGGAATCAGGATGTATCTTAGTCAAGCTGGCTTAACCATAGTGCGCTTTGCCGTTCGCGCGCTTCCGCCATATTCACCGGGGAATCGGCCACGACGCGTTTACCATTTGCCACCATCGCCACCTAAGACGAGTTGTGTACTTGCATGTGATATTGCGCACAGGCGGTTTTTCGCGGAAACCCGCTGCGTTAAAGCGGGGGCTTAGTATGGGATCGGGCAAGCCAATGGTTAAGGCACTTGAACAATGCGCTCTACCATCCGACATAGCCCCTTCAGACCCAGCAAGGACCAATTTTACATGATCGATCTGTTCGGCAATTCCGGCGAAACCTATGGCACTCAGGGCCAGTTCACCCGCGATCCCGTCACCGGCGCACTGGTGCCGATGGTGGTGGAGCAGACCAGCCGGGGTGAGCGCAGCTTCGACATCTTCTCGCGCCTGCTGCGGGAGCGAATCGTGTTCGTGACAGGACAGGTCGAAGACGGCATGGCATCGCTCATCACAGCGCAGCTGCTCTTCCTCGAAAGCGAAAACCCGTCCAAGCCGATCAGCATGTATATCAATTCGCCCGGTGGTGTGGTGACTGCCGGCATGGCGATCCACGACACAATGCAATATATCAAACCGCGCGTTTCGACCGTTTGCATGGGCCAGGCCGCATCGATGGGCAGTTTCCTGCTTGCCGCAGGCGAGCCGGGGATGCGGGTGGCGCTGCCCAATGCGCGGATCATGGTTCACCAGCCTTCGGGTGGGGCGCGTGGTATGGCATCGGACATCGAAATCCAGGCACGCGAAATCCTGCGCATTCGTAAGCGGATGAACGATCTCTATGTGAAATACACTGGCCGCACGCTGGAAGAGATCGAAAAGGCAATGGACCGCGATACCTTCCTGGAAGCGGATGAAGCCAAGAAGTTCGGTCTTGTCGACAAAGTGTTCGAGACACGTCCGGAAAATGAGCCTGAAGATAACGAAAAGGGTTCGGGCGGCGCGCCGGAATAAGAACACCGGCGCCGCCTGCTGCGCGGCTTTTGCGCATCGCATTGCGTTAAAAGCGTAGCTGAATGGACCGAAAAAGGCTCGCCAGACGTTGATTCGTATGGTGTGCTAGATATTGTTTGCGAATCCGCGTTAGGATGGACTGACCATCGGGTAAGGATTCGAGGGAAGCAGGAATGACCAAATTGAGCGGATCTGACAGCAAGAGCACCCTTTACTGCAGCTTCTGCGGCAAATCGCAGCACGAAGTGCGCAAGCTCATCGCTGGCCCCACCGTGTTCATCTGTGATGAGTGCGTGGAACTGTGCAACGACATCATTCGCGAAGAAACCAAAGCGGGCATCGCGGGCAAGAAAGAGGGCGAGATCCCTACGCCTCGCGATATCTATACCACCTTGAACGATTACGTGATCGGTCAGAATTCGGCCAAGCGCAATCTTTCGGTCGCGGTGCACAACCATTACAAGCGGCTGAAGCATTCGGGTAAGGCCGATGGGGTCGAACTTGCGAAATCGAACATCCTTCTGGTCGGGCCGACGGGCACGGGCAAGACGCTGCTGGCCCAGACGCTGGCGCGCACGTTCGATGTGCCGTTCACGATGGCCGATGCGACCACCCTTACCGAAGCAGGCTATGTGGGCGAGGATGTCGAGAACATCATCCTCAAGTTGCTGCAATCATCCGATTACAATGTCGAGAAAGCGCAGCACGGGATCGTTTACATCGACGAGATCGACAAGATCACGCGCAAGGCCGAAAATCCCTCGATCACGCGCGACGTATCGGGTGAAGGCGTGCAGCAGGCGCTGCTGAAACTGATGGAAGGCACCACCGCCTCCGTTCCGCCGCAGGGCGGGCGCAAGCATCCGCAGCAGGAATTTCTGCAGGTCGACACCACGAACATCCTGTTCATCTGTGGTGGAGCGTTTGCCGGGCTGGACAAGATTATCGCGGACCGCCTGCAGAAGCGTTCCATCGGGTTCGGCGCGCATGTCGCCGACCCGGACAAGCGCAAGGTTGGCGAGCTTCTGGAAAAGAGTGAACCGGAAGATCTGCTCAAATTCGGTCTCATCCCCGAGTTCGTCGGTCGTCTGCCGGTTATTGCGACCCTGCATGACCTCGACGTCGATGCGCTGGTGACGATCCTGACCGAACCCAAGAACGCCATCGTCAAGCAATATGGCAAGCTGTTCGAACTTGAAGACGTGCAGCTGACGTTTACGGACGAGGCGCTGCGGGCGATTGCAGAGCGCGCGATCCTGCGCAAGACCGGTGCGCGCGGCCTGCGATCCATCGTCGAAGGCATCCTGCTCGATACGATGTTCGACTTGCCGGATATGGAAAATGTCAGCGAAATCGTGATTGATGATGACGTGGTCGCGGGCAAGAAAGACCCGATCCAGGTCGTCTCCAACGATGATGAGGACAAGAAGGAAGCGGCGGCTTGATGGTGTCCGGCAGCGCCCATATCGGCGCTGCCGTCGCAGTGATGGTGCTCATCGCATCTGCTCTGTGGGCAGAATTGCGTTTCAGCCGTCACGCAAAACTACCGGCGCATTTCAATTTCGCAGGCCGTGCCACGCGATTTGCTCCGCGCAGTTTTGTGATCTGGCTGACCCCGGCAATTTTTGTTGCTTTGATCGGTCTGCTTGTGTGGTCGGTACGCGTTTTTCCGCCTGAATATATCAACGGCGATCCCGAGACGGCGGTCATCGTATCGAGCGTGGTGGTAGTCGCCGCTCAATTCTTCATTCTCTGGCTTATCACCAGATGGGCGAGAAACGAAGGAAGGAGCTGATCTGCCCGAAGCAAGGTGGCCTTGCCATTGGCCCGGACACGTACCTTGCCGCATGGCTGACCAGCGGTTAAGTGCCCTGTAGGCATGGCGGGCAAGTCCATGTCGCGGGGGCAATTTCACACAAAATGACTATGCGCACGATAGGTATTCTGGGCGGGATGAGCTGGGAAAGTTCGGCCCAATATTACGCCATCATCAACCGGCTGGTGCGCGAGGCGCGCGGCGGTATCGTGTCAGCTCCGATCATCATGCACAGCTTCGATTTCGATGCAGTGGCCGCGTTGCAGCGCGCAGGCGAGTGGGATCGCCTGGGCGATATGCTTGGCAAGGCGGCCGCCGGGTTGGAACGCGCAGGTGCCGATTGTATCCTGATTGCGACCAACACCATGCATCTGGTTGCGCCGCAGGTTGAAGCGGCGATTGGCTGCCCGCTGATCCACATCGCCGATCCGCTTGGCCAGACGCTGAAAGCGGCAGGGCACACCAATGTCGGTCTGCTCGCCACGCGGTTCACGATGGAAGAAGCGTTTTATGCCGACCGGCTGGCATCGCACGGGCTGGAAGTGCTGGTGCCCGACGCCGGGCATCGCGGGGAAATCCACCGCGTTATTTTCGAGGAATTGTGCGCAGGGCAGATACTGGAGCCTTCGCGCCAATTCTATTGCGATGTGATTGCCGATCTGCAGGCGCGCGGGGCAACCTCCATCGCGCTTGCCTGCACGGAAATCATGCTGCTGGTGGAACCGTGCCACAGCGCATTGCCGCTGTTCGACACCACTGCGCTGCACGCGCGCGCTGCGGTCGATTTCGCGTTGGCGGATTGACCCCGACAAAGAAGAACCCCGCCCGGCCATGGAGGATGACCGGACGGGGCCTTGGTACGCGCTACCCCGTGTGGGAGGGGAACAGAGGGGCAGCGCTAACTTGAATTCGAGCTACGGATCAGCCCGGCAGAAAGACGCCATCGGTCACGTGAATTACACCGTTCGAGGTCATCACATCAGCCTTAACCACAGTCGCGGTTCCGCCCATGGCATCGGTCAGCACGACATTGCCGTCGACGATGCTGGCGTCCAGACGGCTGCCTTCAACGGTCTTCACCACCGCAGTACCATCATTTTCATTGATGAGCGCAATGAGCTGTTCGGCGGTAACCTTGCCGGGAAGCACGTGATACGTGAGAATCTTGGTCAGCGTAGCCTTGTTCTCAGGCTTCACGAGGGTGGCGACAGTGCCATCGGGCAGTTTCGCGAACGCGGCATCGGTTGGAGCAAAAACGGTGAAGGGGCCAGCGCCCTGCAGCGTTTCAACCAGGCCAGCGGCCTTTACAGCGGTGACGAGGGTCTCGTGCATCCCGGTGCTCATCGCGGTGGCGACGATGTCGGGCGTTTCAGCGGCTTTTTCCATGTGGTGGTCGGCCAGAGCGGGTGACGCACCAAATGCGGCGAGTCCCGTGGTGGCTGCGATAGCGGCGAAAGCGTGCGCCTTAATTCGGCTGGTTATCGTCTTCATCTTGTATCTCCTTGGTTGAACGAGTTTTTCCGTCCTTGTGTGGGAGATACGTATCAGCAATGCCAAGGGTTGCGCGAAACCGGCAACTAATTGGTTGGAAAGAAGAAAAGTACGTTGGCCGGTGCAGTTCATGCGATGAGTGGATCGCCTCGGCCGCGTCGGACTACACCTGTTGGAACGCGCCCTCGGCCACCACCGGGCCTGCATCCTGTCCTTCGGGTTTGCCGCCCAGCGGCTCACGCGTCAGAACTAGGCGAACACCTGTGCCCATGTTCTGCGAAATGTCCGATGGCAGCGCCATGCGCCGTTCCTCACCCGGAGTGACCACGCCCAACGATTGCAACGCGCTGCCATCGGCGGGGACAAGCCACAGTTCATGATCGTGCACGCCATCCGCACTCAGGCCCGCAGCGGACACCAGCATTTCACCGGTATCCGGCAGGAAAGTCACACCCAAACGCAGAGCGGTGTCGCCAATCGGGATCGAGGCCATAAGCGGCGCGGCCTGGGCGTTTGCCAACGGGGGTGCCTGCGACGACGCTGGTTCGTTTGGTGTGATCGGGCCGTAACCGGGCGCAGTAATAAACAGCGCCAGTGCCAGCGCGGCGGCGGCAGACGCGATGCCCGCGGTCCACTGCCAGCGGCGCACGCGGCGCTCCATATCCAGCAACACGACATTTGCGCCGACGGTGCCATCCACAGGGGCAGCAGTCGCACCGACCTGCGCCAAAATCGCATCCCACACATAAGCGCCAGGCTGCGCGCCCGCGACATCATCGGACAGCGGGACAAACCAGTCATCCCACCATTCGCGGCGGGCAGCAAAGTCGGGATCGGTCGATTGGCGACCACGCGCGGCGAGCAATTCCTCGCCCTCCAGCAGGCCGAGCGAATATTCAGCCGCCAGCACACGTTCACGCATCGGATCGCTATCGTCCATCGGGGGCGGCGTTACGGGAGGTTCGCTGTTCATAGTTCGCCCCCTTCCTTTTCGCTCGCTTCGAGACAGGCGCGAAGTCTCAGCAATCCGCGCCTGATCCAGCTTTTCATCGTGCCCAACGGCACTTCGGCGGCATCCGCCAGTTCGGCATAGGTGTGCCCTTCGAAAAAGGCGGCGCGGATGTATTTTTGCGCCTTGTCGTCCAGAGTTTTCAGACAGACGTGAATTTGTGCATCGCGCTGTGCATCCACCAGCAGCGCATCGGCCAACGGAGATTCATCAGGCAGCGGCATGGCTTCGTCCACAGAAACGGCTCCGCTGCGCACCTTGCCCGTGCGCAAACGGTCAATCGCGCGATTACGCGCAAACGTTGCGAGCCACGAAATCGGGCTTGCGCGCTGCGGATCGTAACGGTCCGCGCGCTGCCAGAGATTCACATAGACGTCTTGCAAGGCGTCCTCGGCCTCCTTCCTGTCGCCCAAGATACGCAAGCATATTCCAAACAGTTTCACCCGCGTTGCAGTGTAAATCTGTTCGAGTGCCGTGCTGTCCCCTTCGGCAAGGCGCACCATCGCGGCGCGCAATTCCTCGCGCGCCTGAGTGCTGGACCGCGTGCTGGACCGCGTGCCGGCCCCTTGCGGGCCTGAAGTGCCCTGCGGCGCCATCAGCAGCCGTTTCCGACGCAAGGATATTCGCCGCGTTCAACCTGAATGGTGGCGTGGCCAATATTGAACGCATCTTCGAGAGAATGAGCGATATCGTGCAGGAAATCGTCGGTGCACGGCGATCCGGGCATGACGAGGTGCGCGGTCAGCGCCGTCTCCGTCGTCGATATTGGCCAGATATGCAGATCGTGCACGCCTTCCACCCCTTCAAGCCCCGCCAGATGGGCGCGTACGGCGGTTTCGTCAATGTTTTCAGGCACGCCGAGCAGTCCCATTTTCAGGCTGTCACGGGCAAGCCCCCAGGTGCCCCATGCGATCATCGCGACAATGGCAAAACTGACGAGCGGATCGATCCACCACAGCCCGGTGTAAAGGATGGCCAACCCCGCGATCACCACACCCACCGATACCAGCGCATCGGCGGCCATGTGCAGATACGCGCCACGGATATTTAGGTCTTCCTGTCCGCGCAAGAACATCAGCGCAGTGGCCGTATTGATGGCGATGCCGATTCCGGCAACGATCACCATCACCATGCCCTGCGGTTCTGCCGGTTCGAACAGGCGGCGCGCGGTCTCGATCAATATCGCGCCAACCGCGACCGCCAACAGCAGGGCATTGCCCAGAGCAGCAAGGATAGTGGAGCTTTTGAAGCCATAGGTGAACCGCGCCGATGGCGGGCGCCGGGCCGCAGCACTCGCCGCCCATGCAAGGATCAGGGCGAGAACATCAGACAGGTTGTGCCCCGCATCGGCCACCAGCGCCATCGACCCGTAAAGGAACCCGTAAGTCGCCTCTACCACCACAAACACGGTGTTGAGCACGATCCCGATCAGGAATGCATTGCCAAAATCGCCCGGCGCGTGGTGGTGCCCGTGGTGATTGTGCAGGCCATGACAATCAGTTCCATCGGCAGACTGCGCCGATGGCTTCTTCAACTTCGGTTTGTGATTGTGACCCGCTCCCATTGCGATCAGTCATAGACGCATGCGGCGAGGCCGTCACGCCTGACGATGCCGATGCGGCGTTCGATGCTGCGCGAATGCCGGCCAAGCCAGCCGCCGGGGTTCTTGACCGAACGTTTTTTGGGGCTGGGCAGGGCTGCCGCCATGCGCGCAGCTTCGCTGGGGGTCAGGCGCGCGGCCGATTTGCCAAAATACCGTTCTGCGCCGGCGGTCACGCCATAGGTGCCGATGCCGGTTTCCGCGACGTTGAGATAGACCTCCATAATCCGCTTCTTCCCCCAGATCGCTTCAATCAGGAAGGTAAACCACGCCTCCAGCCCCTTGCGAAAAAAGCCTCCGCCCTGCCACAGGAACACGTTCTTTGCAGTTTGCTGCGAGACGGTGGACCCGCCGCGCAGGCGTTTGCCCTCGGCATTCTCCTCAATCGCCTGCTCGATGGCTTCGGCGTCAAAGCCCCAGTGTTCGCAAAACTTGGAATCCTCGGCAGCGATGATCGCGGCCACCAGATTGGGATCGATGTTCTCGATTGGCTCCCATTCCTTCACCGCGCCGTTCCCATCCATCGCCATGGTCGCGGTGTAGGGAACCGGCAGCCATTTGAACGCGATAACCAGCAACAGGCTGATGCCGATAAACCACGCGATGGACTTGGCCAGGATTCGGAAGATGAGGGCAATCAAGATTGGCATTTCAGCACAGTGTGTAGGGAGGGTTTATCCGCGGCGCAATCCGCAGCCGCTTGCGCACGCAGCGCGGGCGTGCTTGTCTCTTTGCGGTAACAGACCTGTCAGGAGAAACCCATGCGCATTGCTCGTTCCGCGTCTTCCCGTATTGCCACTGCCATTGCTCTTGCCAGCGCCATGATTGCCGCGCCCGCCATGGCTGACGATCACGATCTGGCGGCGGCGATAGAGGCGGATTACGACAGCTATCTGGCCCCGCTGTTTCTGCACTTCCACAAGAACCCGGAGCTATCCTTTCTCGAAAACGCCACCGCAGCGCGCATGGCGAGCGAGCTGAGCGATGCCGGAGTTGAAGTGACCACGGGTGTGGGCGGCACGGGTGTTGTCGGGATGGTGCGCAACGGCGATGGCCCGCTCATCCTGATGCGTGCGGATATGGACGGTCTGCCGGTGGTGGAAAAATCGGGCCTCGATTATGCATCCACTGCGATGCAGACCGGGCAGGACGGGGCGGAATATCCGGTGATGCATGCCTGCGGCCATGATGTGCACATCACTTCGATGGTGGGCACCGCGCGGCGGCTGATGGCGATGAAGGACAAGTGGAGCGGCACGCTGATGTTCATTGTGCAGCCTGCAGAAGAGCGCGTTGGCGGGGCAAAGGCGATGCTGGAAGACGGGCTGTACGATCGCTTTGGCAAGCCTGATTATGCGCTGGCGTTCCACGTTGCATCGGTGCTGGAGACGGGCAAGATTTCCGCATCCGAAGGCATCCAGTATTCCAGCGCGGATTCGGTCGATATCATGGTGCCTGGCGTGGGCGCGCACGGGGCCAGCCCCCACATGGGCCGCGATCCGGTGTACATCGCCTCGCAGATCGTCACCGCGCTCCAGAGCATCGACAGCCGCGAGGTTCAGCCGTTGAAGCCGGTGGTGGTGACGGTGGGCGCGTTCCATGCGGGCACGAAGCACAATATCATCTCTGACCGGGCGGACCTGCAACTGACAGTGCGTGCCAATGACGAGGAAACGCGCGCGCAAACGCTCGCTGCGATCAAGCGCATCGCGGTCAACATGGGCAAGGTCCACGGTTTGCCCGATGAATTGCCCGTGCAGGTCACTGTGAGCGAGGGGACGCCGGTGACGAACAACGATCCCGCACTCGCCCGGCGGCTGAACGCAGTCATGAAACGCGATCTTGGCGAGGCGGCAATCGAGCCGTGGGAGCAGACCGGCATGGGCGCGGAAGATTTCGCCTATTTCGTCGCTGACGAATACGGCGTGCCCGGATATTATTTCGCGGTAGGGGGCACCCCGGCAGCCGCGTTTGAGGCCGAAAAAAATGGCGGCCCCGCCGTGCCATCACACCACTCCCCCCTGTTCAAGATTGCGCCCAAGGAAAGCGTGACACTGGGAACGCACGCAATGATCGCCGCAGTGCTGGATCTGGCTGGCAAGAAGTAACGCAGCCCGCATAAACAAAAGCCGCCGCGAAACCCAGGGCTCGCGGCGGCTTTGTTGTGTCAGCGTGCTGGCGGGTTACGCGATGCCCGGAAGCAACCGGTCTCCGGCGATCCGCTGCATCGCTTTTTGCAGCTTTTCGAAAGCGCGCACCTCGATCTGGCGGATGCGTTCGCGGCTTACGTCGTAAACCTGCGACAGTTCCTCCAGAGTCTGCGGCTTTTCCGTCAGGCGGCGTTCGGTAAGGATATGCTGTTCACGCTCGTTGAGCGATCCCATCGCTTCCATCAGCATTTCGCTGCGGATCTGCGCTTCCTCAGCATCGGCCACCGTCTCGTCCTGCAACGGGCGGTCGTCCGTCAGCCAGTCCTGCCATTCGCCAGAACCTTCCTCGCCACCGCGCATCGGCGTGTTGAGCGAACCGTCGCCGCCCATCATCATCCGGCGGTTCATGTTGACGACTTCCTGTTCCGGAACGCCCAGATCGGTTGCGATCTTGGTCACGTCATCGGGGTGCAGGTCGCTGTCTTCATACGCTTCAAGCTGCTTCTTCATCCGGCGCAGGTTGAAGAAAAGTTTCTTTTGCGCCGCCGTGGTGCCCATCTTCACAAGGCTCCACGAACGCAGGATGTATTCCTGAATGCTCGCCTTGATCCACCACATCGCATAGGTGGCGAGGCGGAAACCGCGATCGGGTTCGAATTTCTTGACGCCCTGCATCAGGCCGACATTGCCCTCTGAAATGAGGTCGCTGACGGGCAGGCCATATCCGCGATAACCCATCGCGATTTTCGCGACGAGCCGCAGGTGGCTCGACACCATCTGCGCGGCGGCATCGGGGTCTTCGTGCTCTTCATACCGTTTGGCGAGCATATATTCCTGCTCGGCGGTCAGCACCGGGTACTTCTTGATCTCCGACAGATAGCGGTTGAGGCTCTGCTCACCACTAAGAGCGGGGACGGAGACTGATCTTGCTTTGCTCACTTCTTCCCTAACCTTTCTGTGTCGACCTCGCTTCGCCGGACCCCTCATGGGCATCCGACTGTTCGGGCCACGCGGTTACATATAAACGAGTAATGCGGATTTGCCCGCGCATTTCATCGATTAAAACGACCGAGTTCGTCGATCAGTTCCTGCATATCGCGTGGCACGATTGCGGAATAAGATACGTGGTGCCCGGTCAACGGATGCAAAAACCCCAGTTCGGCCGCGTGTAGCGCCTGCCGGGCAAAGCCCAGCCGCAACAGCAGGGGTTTAAGCGGTTTTGGCGTCTTTCCATAGAGTTGATCCCCCAATAGCGCATGGCCGATTGACGCGCAGTGAACGCGCACCTGGTGGGTGCGCCCGGTCTCCAGCCGGCATTCGATCAATGCCGCGTCGGCCAGCCGTTCCATCAGCTTATAATGCGTGACAGCATTTTTCCCGCGCGAGGAATTGTTGTCCAGCACCGCCATTTTCTTTCGATTGGCGTCGGATCGCCCGAGTCGCGCGTCGATCGTCCCGGATGAAGGGTTCGGATGCCCGCCGCACACGGCGATATAACGGCGGTGGACGGTGTGTGCTGCAAACTGCGCGGCCAGCCCTTCGTGCGCGGCGTCCGATTTGGCGACGACCAGCAGGCCGGAGGTATCCTTGTCAATGCGGTGAACGATACCGGGCCGCGCGACCCCGCCAATGCCCGAGAGCTGGCCGCGACAGTGGTGCAGCAGCGCGTTGACCAGCGTTCCGTCGAAATTGCCCGCCGCCGGATGCACCACCATGCCCGCCGGTTTGTTCACCACGATCAGGTGTTCATCCTCGAACGCGATGTCGAGCGGGATGTGCTGCGGCGCGGCCTGCGCCGGCGTCGCCGCGGGCACATGAATGCGAAACGGTGTGTCGCCCGCCACCCTTGCCGATGGCGATGTGGCCAGCGCACCAGCCACCTCCACCGCCCCTTGCGCGATCAGCGCCTGCACCCGCGCCCGGCTGAGATTGGTCGCATCGGCCAGCGCCTTGTCGAGGCGGGCCGGGGCGAGGGTGGTGCCTGTCAGATTGGTAGGAGCATTGGACATCGCATTCCCATATCCATCTGTCCCGATCTTGTCGAAGGCCTACCCTTCTCGTTTGCCAAGTGAATATCATGATGGAATTTTCTGATCCATCGCCGCACCGTTGCCTTCGACAAGATCAGGGCGAACGATTAATGGGCACCGATGCATCTGTCTCTCAACCCGAACGGTGATCTGCCGATCATTCGGTCCTTGTTCGGCTGTTTGCTTTCCGAGGCCGCTGAGGCCCACCCGCACGAATGCTGCGGCATCCTGCTGGGAAGGGGTGGCGCGATCACGCAGGTCCGCCCCGCGTCCAACGTGCACCCGGCGCCCGCAACCCATTTTGAAATCGACCCGCAGGCATTGATCGACGCTCACCGGGCAGAGCGCGCGGGAGGATTGCAGATCATCGGCTATTACCACTCCCACCCCGCTGGCCCGGCGCACCCTTCGCAAACGGACACGCGCATGGCGGCGGGCGATGGCAGGGTATGGGCGATTATCGCGTCGGGCGAAGTGATGTTCTGGCAGGATCGGCCCGGCGGATTCAGTCCGCTTTCCTACTGCATTGCAAGCGGGTAGGAGTTTGCCCATAGGGTTAATGCACGCGCGTCAATGGAGGATATCGCAGTGGTGGTTTCGCGGCGTCCTCCTATTGCAAACGTGTCAATTTCATTCCCGAATACCAAGATATTTCGTTTTATGACAGCTAGTTACCGATAGAACCCGAAGTTGACACCCCTGTCAATCATGTCAACTTTGCCCAAACCTGCAAATCACGGACCCTTTCAATGACTTCCCCCACCGATCTTGCCGCCATGCTGTGTTCGCGGTTGTGCCACGATATGCTTTCACCCGTGGGCGCGCTTTCCAACGGACTGGAACTGCTCAGCGATGAGCGTGATCCGGAAATGCGCGCGCGCTGTATGGAATTGCTCGAACAATCGGCGCGGATCAGCGCGGACAAGCTGAAATTCTTTCGCCTCGCTTTTGGCGCGGCGGGCGGTTTTGGCGAGGCGGTGCCAGTGGACGAGGCGAAGGACGTGATGGAGGCACTGGCCTCCGATGCAAAGCGGGTGACGCTGAATTGGGCGATTTCCGAACCCAGCCTGCCCAAACCGGCGGTAAAGGTGCTGTTGAACCTATCCCAGATCGCGCTCGACGCACTGGTGCGTGGCGGTACGCTCGATATCGGAGCGGAGAAGCGGGATGGAAATTTCGAAATTGTTGCGCGCGCCACGGGCGATCGCATCGCCTTCGATGAAACGATCGGCCGCGCGCTGCAAAACGAGATCGCTCCTGGCGAAATTACCAGCCGCACCGCTGCTGCGCACATGATCGCGCTGCTGGCAGATGAACTGGGCGGCGGTTTGCAATACGCGCGAACGGACAATTCGCTGGTACTGGGCGCGGTTTTGCCCCGGCCCGCAGGGATGATCGGGTAATTGCATGAAAACAGACGAGCTTGTCCACGCGGTAGTCCAATCGCCCAATTTCGATGATCGGGCGCTGCCGATCACGATGCTGGTGCTGCACTACACCGAAATGCAGCCCGTGGAGACGGCGCTGGACAAGCTGACCAATCCCGAGGCCAAGGTCAGCGCGCATTACCTCATCAGCGAAGAAGGCGTCGTCACCCAGCTTGTGCCGGAGGAAAAACGGGCATGGCACGCGGGCGTATCGTACTGGCGCGGCAACAAGGACGTGAATTCCGCCAGCATCGGGATAGAACTGGATCATCCAGGGCACGCAGGCGGGTATCGGGAATTTTCCGATGCACAATTCGAGGCGCTGGTGCCGCTGATCGCGCGGATCGTCAAAACGCACGATATTCCGCGTGCCAATGTGGTGGGGCATTCCGATGTCGCCCCGGCGCGAAAGACCGATCCGGGCGAACTTTTCCCTTGGGAGAGGTTGGCCGAGTATGGCTTGTGCCTGCCACGCCCCACAAAGCTGGACCTGGGCGATCCCTTCCACAACGAAGGCGCATTCTACCTCGCACTGGAGCGGTATGGGTATGATATCACCGAAGGGCGCAAGGCGATCGAGGCGTTCGAGCGACGCTGGCGCCCGGAATTGATCAGCGGTCTGCCCGATGCACAACTGGGCGCGATCCTGTTCCAGCTGCTACTGGACCGCGATGCCGGGCGGACGCGATAAAGGGCCGAGCGGTCGGATTTGCTTGTTTGGAGAATGCGCTGCTGTAAAGATACTGGCATCAGGGGGCTGAGGCAGCCGCGTTATCCCTTTCGGGGTTGCGAGGAAAGTCCGGGCTCCACGAAGCAAGGGTGGCGGGTAACGCCCGCCGATCTTGCCGCAAGGCAGATTAGGGAAAGTGCCACAGAGAGCAAACCGCCGATGGCCCGCGATTTCGGTTTCGGGCACAGGCAAGGGTGAAAGGGTGCGGTAAAAGCGCACCGGGGGCTTGGCAACAAGGCCCGCATGGCAAACCCCACCCGGAGCAAGGCCAAATAGGGGTCTCGCGCCCGCTCCTTCGGGGGCAGGGCAGTGGCGCTTCGCCGCGAGAGACCCGGGTTGGCTGCTACAGCCGTCTGGCAACAGGCGGCGCAGATGAATGGCTGCCACCGCAGCGCTGGTCCGTTCGCGGAAACCGGTTGCGGATACAGAACCCGGCTTATGATGCCCCCTGATATACCGAATTCCGTATTCGAAACCCTGCTACCGCAACCCAGCGCGAAAGGCCTTGTTGGACCGATTATGAGATCACCGACCGCACATCGCCGCAGCGTTCTTCAGCGCGTTGCCATCATCATCGCCGTGGTCATCCAGATCGGCGCGACATTCCTGCCCTCGCTCGGACTGGGAGAGCCGATCGGAACCCGTTCCGATGCGATCCGCACGCTCATCACGCCATCGGGCTGGGCGTTTGCAATCTGGGGTCCGCTGTTTCTGGGATCGGCGCTGTTCGCAATCTGGCAAGCGCTTCCGGCGCAGCGCGACAATGCGCTGGTCGGCAGGATCGCATGGCCCGTCGCAATTGCTCTGGCGGCGCAGGGCGTTTGGGCGGCGTATACCCAGTTTGCCAATCTTACCGCGATATCTGTGGTCATCATTCTGGTCTCGCTCGCCGGACTGCTGATCGTGCTGCGAGCACTGGTGGAGCAGCCGCGCCTGACCGGACAGGAACGGTGGTTCGTGGGGCTGGTCTTCAGCGCGCTGGCGGCATGGCTTACTGCGGCCAGCATCGTCAATGTATCCGCCACGCTGGTCTATTACGGCATCGGCGGCGGGTTTGCCTATCCGCTTGCGGCAGCGGCAATGGTGACAATTGGCGGTATCATCGCGGCGATGGCGGTGGTGCGATCGCGCGGCAATCCGTGGTATGCGCTGGTGTTCGTGTGGGCGCTGACGGCGATCTATTTCCGCGGCGGACAGGAGGCGGCCTCCATCGCGGTCGCCTGTGGCTTTTCAGCTGTCGTGGTGGCACTGGCGGCACTTGTCGGCCTCACCAACCCGGATAACCGGCGACACTGGCTGACCATTTAGAGGCCAGCTCAGGCCCGCCCGACGCTTTCATATTCAAATCCGCGCCCCCGCACGTCTTCGGGGGAATATATATTGCGCAGGTCCACCAGAACCGGCGCATTGGCAAGTTCCATCACCCGCCCAAGGTCAAGCGCGCGGAACGCATCCCACTCCGTCACGATCACCACGACATCCGCGCCCGTGATTGCTTCATACGGATCAGAGCACATGGTCACTTCGGGCATGATCGGTTGCGCCTGCTCCATCCCTTCGGGATCGTAGGCGCTGATGGCGACGCCCGCATCGCTTAGTGTCCGGGCAATGGCGATCGATGGCGAATCGCGCATATCATCGGTGTTGGGCTTGAATGTCAGGCCAAGCAGGGCCGCCTTCTTGCCGCGCGCCTTGTCCTGTCCGCCAAGCGCGTTCAACACCTTGCGACCCATGGCGCGCTTGCGGCTTTCGTTGGTTTTCACCACCGCTTCAACGATGCGGGTGGGACTATCGTAATCCTCGGCGGTTTTCAGCAGCGCGAGCGTATCCTTGGGAAAGCACGAACCGCCATAGCCGGGGCCGGCATTGAGGAATTTCGACCCAATGCGATTGTCCATACCGATGCCGCGCGCCACGTCCTGCACATTTGCGCCGACCTTTTCGCACAGATCGGCCATCTCATTGATGAAGGTGATCTTGGTCGCAAGAAACGCATTGGCAGCGTATTTGATCAGCTCGCTGGTGCGGCGCGATGTGAACAGGATCGGCGATTCGTTGAGGAACAGCGGGCGATAAACCTCACGCATGACGTCACGCCCAAATTCGTCCTCGGCACCTATTACGATGCGGTCGGGACGCTTGAAATCGGAGATTGCTGCGCCTTCGCGCAGGAATTCGGGGTTGGAGACGACGGCAAATTGGTGCGTGTTTGGGCTGTCACCGATGATCCGTTCCACCTCATCCCCGGTGCCCACAGGAACGGTTGATTTGGTGACGATGACAGCCGGACCGGAGAGGTTTTCGCCCACTTCGCGCGCAACCGCGTGGACGAAGGTAAGGTCGGCATGGCCATCGCCGCGCCGGCTTGGAGTTCCGACTGCGATGAAAATCGCGCTTGCGCCATCGATCCCGGAGGCCAGATCGGTCGTGAAACTGAGCCGCCCGGCAGCGACATTGCTGGCGACCAGCGCATCAAGGCCCGGCTCGTAAATCGGCATCACCCCATCCAGCAGCGCCGCGATCTTGCTGTCATCCTTGTCGATGCAGACGACCTCATGGCCGAAATCCGCAAAGCAAGCGCCAGATACAAGCCCGACGTAACCCGAACCCACCATTGCAATCTTCATTGGCCTGTCCCCCCTTGATATTCTGCGTGCATCTGGCTCCCGGAGAAAAAGTCCCTAGTATCAAGGACTGGTTTGGAAACCTTTGCACGCAAGCCTTAGCCCCAGATGCTGGTTATGCCTCTGCTAACGGGCGCGGTCTCCATGAAATACCCCAATATGCCCATTGTCTTCGATAGCCTGAAGGCTGCGACGCTGATCTCCTTCAAGCACCAGCGCTGTAAGCACACCGGAGCGAAAAGCGCCAGTATCAATGCCGATCCGGTTGCCGCAGTCCATTACCCGATCAAAGATCGTATGCCCATGCACCACCACTTTTTCGAGCGGCCCTTCATGGCTGAGGAAGCGGTCACGGATCCACAGCATATCCTTGCGCTGCTGGTCTGCGATGGCGACGCTCGGATCGATCCCGGCGTGCACGAACAGATAATCCCCTGCGACGATGCATTCCTCAAAACTCGCCATGTAATCTAGGTCCGACTGAGGCACGACTTTTGGAAGGGCTTCGAACAATTCATCCAGCGTCATTGTGTTGAACTGCTTTTTTGACAGTCCATACGAAAGGATGGTCTCGCGCCCACCATGCTTCAGGAAATGGCGCAGGATTTCCGGCTTTTCGAAGGATGTCAGGAACATCTCCTCATGGTTTCCGGCCAAAACCCTGACGCTTCGACGGGCTTGCCATTGGCGTGTACGGGCAAGTACGCCGGCACTGTCGGGGCCGCGATCAACCAGATCGCCAAGCAGGACAATGTGCGTTTGGGCCTGCGGTTGTGCCGCGTCGTCTTCCTCAACTGCTGCGATCAAGGCGTTGTACAGGTCCAGCCGTCCGTGAATGTCGCCGATCACATAGTAGCGCTCGCCTTCTGGCACGGCTGGCAACCGTGTGTGGGATTGAGTGCTGGATCGGAACAGGTTTCGCAGAGCGGATAACATTGTCATTCAAATTCGTGATGAGGGAAGGTCAAATCAAGGGACCGCGCTTATGCGCGTCGACCATGAACCGCAACCGAACGGCATGCCGTAACGGCAATTGTTGCAATTTTCGCACACTATTACTGTAATATGACGCAAACTATCCGCTTTTTCATGCAGCTTTCTTGCCCTTGGAAGCCTCTGAGGGCAAGAACGTGTCGCCTTGCCGGGTTAACGGGACCAGAGATCGCTCAAAGAAGCGTTATGGGGAGCGGTAGGGCACGAGACCGAAACACCTTTCCAACCAAAGGGATCGTTATGCATACTCCTACTCGCGGCCTGTTGGCTGCTTCCGTTTCCGTTGCCTGCCTTATTACTGCCAACCCTGTTCTGGCGGGCGAGACCAATCCCGGAAGATTCGGTCACAACCGTAAGCACCTCGATTGACACTGAAGACACCGTCTCCGATGCGAAGTCCAAAGCTGATGCTATCGCGCTCGCCGCGCTGGCTTCCGATCGCGCGCTCCAACCGGTCGACTATTCCAAAGCCAGCTCGCAGGAAGCCGGCAATGGCCTGACCGTATCGGGCAGTGCCACATTGGCGTCAGATTACCGGTTCCGTGGCGTCTCGCAAACCGACCGTGATATGGCAATCCAGGGCGGCTTTTCTGTTACTCACGACAGTGGTTTTTACGTGGGCACCTGGGCATCCAACCTTTCAGGCTGGGGCACGTTTGGCGGCGCGAACATGGAGCTTGATATCTATGCGGGCGTCACTTTCCCGGTGGGGCAGGGCACGCTCGACACCGGCGTCACCTGGTTCATGTATCCAGGCGGTGCGGACACGACCGATTTCGCGGAACTTTATGCCAAGCTGTCGGGTGATATCGGCCCGGTATCGCTGACCGCCGGAGTGTTTTACGCCCCGTCGCAAGAGGCATTGGGTAATGTTTTCGCCACTGGAGCAGCGGCGGCCGCAGGCATTCCGACGGATCCGGGTGACAAGGAAGACAACATCTACCTCGCGGCCGATGCATCCTATGGGGTGGCCAATACGCCGCTCACATTCACCGCGCACCTTGGTTATTCGGATGGCAACCCCGGACTTGGCCCGAACGGCACGAGCATCGCGCCGACCGGCACGTATTTCGACTGGTCGCTGGGTGCCCAGCTGGCCCCGATCGAAGGTCTGACTTTCGGCGTTGCCTATGTCGACACCGATATCTCGGTTGCTGAATTCGGCGTATTTGCAGCCCAACTTCTCGCGCGGGCTAGACGGCGTCGGATCGATTGCCGGATCAACGATCGTTGCAACGCTGACCGCATCGTTCTGATCGCGGTCTGATACATAAAAAGGGGCGTCGCGGGTTTTGCGCGGCGCCCCTTTTTTGCGTTTCCTACTCTAACAGGAAATTGACCGTGGTGACCACGCGCACCTTTTTATAGGGGCTGTCGGACGTCCCCCAGCCTGCGGCCTCGCCATCGCGCGCCTCGATGGTGAAATATCCTTGTGTTGCGTCTTTGATCGCGCCCACGCCTGCACCTGAATCTTCAGCGAATTGCTGCGCCGATGCGCGCGCATCACGGGTCGCCTCAGCGACCATTTCGGGCTTGATTTCGTTGAGGCGAGTGAAGGTGTAGCTCATGCCGGAGCCTTCTTCGAGCAGGACGCCGCGCCCGACCAGATCGAACTGCCGTGCTACCGCTTTTTGCGCCCGCTCTATGTCGTCGGTGCGCAGGGAAAGTCGCTGACGCACGGTGTAGGTTGTGACGCCGCGGTCGGAAAAGCTGGAGACATTGGCTCCGGTTGGCTGGAGCGCAGCGGCGGGAAAGCCAAGCTCATCGAAAAAGCTCTGAATCGCCTGCGTGTCGGTGCGCACCTTGCCCTGTGCCTGCGCCAGATCGGTGGCGCTCGCTGAATAGGATATCGTCCAGGTGGCGAGATCGGCGGTGACATCGCGTTCGGCAAGGCCGCGCACAGTCACTGATCGTTCCGCTTCCTTGGCGCGCAGCAGACCATCACCCAGAAGGTACCCGCCTGCAATCATCCCTATCGCCGCGATGGTGGCGGTACCGAACCAGCGCATCGTTGTTGCGCGGCTCATGGCATCTTCGCGCGTAGGTGTGGTTGTTGGATCTACAGCATCGCTCATTGGGTCCTCCTGCTATTCATACGACGAACCGTGGCCTGCATACGATGAACTGTTTTTGAACAGACATGCTTTTGCGCATGGTCGCTTTGGCCTAAGGGGAGGTCAGATTATAAAGAGTGAGACAGCGCGATGACGAAATTCCTCCACACCATGATCCGGATTACCGATCCAAAGGCGACGGTCGATTTCTTCAGACTTATCGGGCTCGAAGAGGTCCGCCGTTTCGATGTCGAGGCGGGGCGCTTTACCCTGATCTTCCTCGCTGCTCCGGGACAAGAGGGAATCGCTGAGGTTGAGCTGACATACAATTGGCCACCCGAGGACGGGTCCGAATCTGAGAGCTATGACGGCGGACGCAATTTCGGGCACATGGCCTTCAGGGTGGAGAATATCTACGAGACGTGTCAGCGCATCGTCGATGCCGGACTAACCGTGCATCGCCCACCGCGCGATGGCCACATGGCATTTGTGAAGACGCCTGACGGGATTTCCATCGAATTGCTTCAGGATGGCAATCTGGAACCGCAGGAACCGTGGGCTAGCATGGAAAATGTCGGCAGCTGGTAATGCGCCGACCGGCGCCTGCAATCAGGCCCCGGTTGGCTGATTGCCCTGATCGTCGCAGTCCGCTTCGGGGTGGGTCGTAGTCAGCCGCAAGACGATGAATCCGATGATTGCCGAAATGGCTGATCCCAGCAGGATGCCAATCTTGGACTCTTCGACCAGCATGGGCTGATTCGGAAACGCCAGACCGCCGATAAACAGGCTCATCGTAAAGCCGATTCCGCACAGGATGGATATCCCCCAGATCTCCGGCCAGTTGGCGTTTGCTGGACGCGGAGCAAATCCGACCTTGTCAGCGAGAAATACGGTGGAGAAAATGCCGAGCTGTTTCCCGATGACCAGCCCTGCGGCAATGGCGACGGGAAGCGGATCGATCAGTGCACCAATGCCCAGACCTTTCATTGCAACGCCTGCATTGGCAAAGCCAAAGATAGGCACGATCAGATAGGAACTCCACGGGGCAAGCCCGTGTTCGAGCCGTTCGAGCATGGAATTGCCATCGCGGCGGCGCAGCGGAATGGTGAATGCGGCCAGCACGCCTGCAATCGTCGCGTGGACCCCGGTGTTCAGTACACAATACCACAACACCACCGCCAGCAGGATATAGGGCCAGAATGCGCCAACCTTCATCCGATTGAGAGCAAACATCAGGCCGAAAACCACGATGGATGCGACCAGCCATGCAAAATAGATGGTCGGAGTGTAGAACACAGCAATCACCAACACCGCACCAATATCGTCAACAATCGCCACGGTCAGCAGGAACAATCGCAGCGATGCAGGCACCCGATTACCCAGTAGGCCCAGCACACCCATTGCAAACGCAATATCGGTCGCCGCCGGGATGGCCCAGCCGCTGGCATATTCGCCGCCGCCCGAGACTGTCATGTAAACGATCGCAGGCGCAATCATCCCAGCCAGCGCTGCGATCATCGGCAATCGCCGCGCCGCGGGGTCAGAAAGTGAGCCAGACACAACCTCGCGTTTCACCTCCAGCCCGACCACGAAGAAAAACACTGCCATCAGGCCGTCGTTGATCCACAGGTGCAGATCATCCAGTTTCGCAATCGGCGTCCAAGGCAGATCGCCATAGAACAATTGTTTGTATTCAGACGAAAAGGGCGAATTTGCTGCCAACATGGCAGCCGCAGCCACCAGGATCAGCAACACCCCGGCTGAGGCATCGCTGACGAACAGTGAACGCACCGGTGCAAAAAGAGAGCGGAGCGGCGTGGGAGAAGATGGTTGGGTATTGGACATATTGGCTCCCCCCTTTGAGAAATGTCGAGCGTGTTGCAAGTGCAATCGCGGCGCGATAGGCTGTTTTTCTAACGGGGCTTGGGACTACCTTGGGGTCAACAGAATTGGATATATGGCAATGGCTGGCGTTGGTTCAGCACGAATTGCTCCTGTTCGCCGGGGTGTTCTTCCTTATCGGTGCGCTGGATGATGTCGCAATTGACATTGCTTGGCTGTGGCTGAAATTTACCGGTAAGGCGACGACGCCCACTCTCGATCGAGAGGCCTTGCGCTCAGGCGATCTGAATGCGCCGGTCGCAGTGCTGATACCTGCATGGCAAGAGGCCTTGGTTATTACCGACACGATCCGCCACGCGCTCACTTCGTGGCCGCAGGCGCAATTGCGGCTGTATGTGGGTTGCTATCGCAACGATCCCCAGACAATTGACGCGGCGATGACTGCGGCAGCGATCGCCGCGAATTCCGGCGACCATCGGCTTCGCATTGTAATCCACGACCGGGCGGGGCCAAGCACAAAGGCGGACTGCCTCAACCGGCTGCATCGCGCGCTGCGTGACGATGAACGACGCAGCGGCACGCTGTTTGGCTGCATCGTTTTTCACGATGCCGAAGATATGGTCGATCCGGGCGCGCTGGGTTTGCTGGATGCAGGGATCGCGGCAGGTGCGGATTTTGTACAATTGCCGGTAGAGCCGCTGGCTCAGCCCGACAGCCGATGGCTCGGCAGCCATTACTGCGAGGAATTTGCCGAGGCGCATGGCAAGGCAATGGTCGTGCGCGGCGGAGTGGGCGCGGCACTGCCGGCAGCGGGTGTCGGCTGCGCAATTTCGCGCCGGGCGCTGCATAAACTCTCACGTCGCCGGATCGATGGATCGCCGTTTGACGCGATTTCGCTGACAGAGGATTACGAGCTTGGCCTGGCGGTGGCTGAAATGGGCGGTGTATGCCGGTTTGTGCGGGTGCGCGGTGAAGACGGTCGTCTGATCGCAACGCGTGCCTATTTTCCTTCTGAACTCGGCTCGGTCGTCCGTCAAAAAACCCGATGGGTCCATGGCATCGCCTTGCAGGGTTGGGACCGGATGGGCTGGCGCGGCGGCGTGGTGGAGGCGTGGATGCGTGCGCGTGACCGACGCGGGCCGTTGACCGCGCTGGTGCTGTTGGTGGGATATACCTTGCTGGCGCTGACCGCATCACTGTGGTTCGCGGTTGAGGCAGGCGTGGCACAGCCCTTGCCGCTGTCGCCATTGCTGACTGTGCTGCTGATCGCAAACTTCGCCGCATTCGTCTGGCGCGCGGCGTGGCGTTTCATGTTTACCGCGCAGGCATACGGACCGGCGGAGGGCGCGCGCGCCTTGGCACGAATTCCGCTGACCAACGTGATCGCAATCATGGCCGGTCGGCGCGCGTTGGTGGCGTATATCCGCACTTTGATGGGGCGCGCGATCGTGTGGGAAAAAACGGCGCATCATTCGCACCCTGCTGCATCGCACACCGCCGATCGCGCCGATGACCATGCCTTCAGCGTGCCGGCGCAGGGCCGCACATGATCGGATCCGAACGCGCAGCGCTAAATGATCCGGGCGCACAAGGCGAAGGCAAGCGGCGGCGCGGTGGCCCTGTTGCCATGCTTGGCCTGCTGTGCGTGGTATGGGTCAGCGGGCGCGCAGTGTATTGGGAAAGCCCTTTCGCCTCACAATCGCTGATATCGCAGGCCCAAGAATTGTTCGCAGAATCCGACGCTGACAACCTGTCGGAAGGCGAAGGCGAGGTCAGGGCGCTCGTTACAGGCGGCGCGCCGCGCAGCGTCAGTGCCATTGCCCGCAAGCGCGCCTCCCGGCGGCTTGCCATGCCAACGGCTGGCAATTTTGCTGGCCAATCCCAAACCACGGGCGGCGCAATACCCGGCGGTTTCAGCCGTGCCCTTTTTGAGAATGCGCACAACACTCTGTGGGGCCTGGCGATGGCAAGCGATCGGCGGTTCGCATCGCTGCGCTCGGGCAAGGGTCGCGATTATGCCTCAGTTCTGGTGCAAGGCTCGGATACGGCGTTTTCTCCGGTCTTTCCGCCCGTCGCCAAGGATCAGCCGACTGCAAAGCGCTGGTCGCTGGATGCGTGGCTGTTCGCGCGCGAAGGCTCTGGCGCGGCGCCGATCTCTCAGGGTCGTGTACCCGTATATGGCGCATCGCAGGCTGGCGCGATCCTGCAATACCGCGCCGCGCCTGCCAGCGCGCACGATCCGCGCGTGTTTGTGCGGGCGTATCGCGCGCTGATCGACCGCCCCGAAAGCGAACTGGCCGCCGGCGTATCGGCCCGCCCGCTGGCCCGCGTTCCAGTGCGGATCGCTGCCGAAGTGCGGGCGACCGACGACCGCTTCCGCAACGATATCCGCCCGGCAGCCTATGCCGTCACCGAAATTCCCCCCATTGCCTTGCCCGCCGGTCTTGCCGCAGAGGTTTATGCAGGTGCAGGCTATGTCGGCGGTGATGCGGACACGGCCTTTGTCGATGGGCAGGCCGCCATTACCCGCGAAGTCGTGCGCATCGGCCCGCAGCGCCGCAATGGCGTTCGTTTAAGTGTGGGAGCAGGCGCATGGGGCGGCGCGCAGCGCGATGCGAGCCGTCTGGATGTGGGGCCAACCATTCGGATGGACTTTGCATTGGGGGATTTGCCGGCGCGAGTATCGGTTGACTGGCGTGAGCGCGTGGGCGGCGATGCGAATCCTGTTTCCGGCATAGCGGCGACCCTTTCAACCCGATTTTGATGGCGGTTTCGGTCCTGATCTAGCCCTTTTGACCTGCGATTATTCGCAACAGGCGGGGACGCGGTGCAAACCGCGGCTTCCAAGCGGGCAATTGCTGCGGTAATCGGGATTGCCACCATGGATGTCTATCTCCCCATCGCCAACCTTTCGGTCAACGGCCTCTATATCGTCCTTTTGGGCGTCCTGACCGGCGTGCTGTCGGGCCTGTTCGGGGTGGGCGGCGGATTTTTGACCACTCCGCTGCTGATTTTCTATGGCATTCCGCCCACCGTCGCCGCCGCATCTGCTGCAACACAGGTGACCGGGGCCAGCGTTTCGGGCGTGGTCGCCCACTCTCGAACCAAGGGCGTCGATTATCGAATGGGCGGTGTGATGGTCGCCGGCGGAATCGTGGGTGCGCTGATTGGAGCAGTGCTGTTCCGGGTGCTGCAGACCTGGGGGCAGATCGATGTTGTCATCAGCATCCTTTACGTGGTGATGCTGGGCACGATCGGCGCGCTGATGATGCAGGAGGCGCTGGCCGCTCTTATGCCCAAGGTTGGCAGCAACAAAACCACGCAGGCGCGCAAACGCCGCCACCATCCACTTGTTGCCGGCCTGCCGTTTCGCTGGAGATTCTATGCCTCTGGCTTGTATATCTCGCCGCTGGCGCCGCTGATTTTGGGCACGCTGGTGGGCATCCTGACCATGCTGATGGGGGTCGGTGGCGGGTTCATGTTGATCCCGGCGATGCTGTATATCCTCGGTATGAGCGGGAATGTGGTGGTTGGCACCTCGCTGTTCCAGATTTTGTTCGTGACCATGGTGACCACGATGACGCACGCGTTGACGACCAAGGCGGTCGACATCGTGCTTGCCGGGCTGTTGCTGGTGGGATCGGTGCTGGGCGCGCAATTCGGCACGCAGATCGCCATGCGCGCCCGGCCCGAAGTGCTGCGTCTGGTGCTCGCGGCCATTGTGATCGCGGTGGCGCTGCGAATGCTATACGGGCTGGGAGTGCAGCCGGACGAAATCTATACCGTGAGCCCGCTGTGACCCGCGGCAATGCCGCGCGCGCTGTGTTCTTGATAGCCGTTGCGTTGTTTTTGTCCGCGCAGCGCGAACCGATCCTTGTGCCCGAAGTCAGCCAGTCCCGGATCGAGGTGCGCCAGGGCTTTACCGGCGCGAACCTGCTGCTGTACGGCGCGGTGATTGCACCCGCAGGCCAATCCACCGATTATGACATCGTCGTAGTGTTGAAAGGGCCTGCCGAACCTATTCGCCTGCGCGAAAAATCCCGCATTGCGGGCATCTGGATGAATGCCGGGTCGAGCGATTTTCGCTCTGCACCTTCGTTCTTTGCGGTAGCGTCCTCGCGTCCGGTCGATCAACTGGTCGATGAACGCACGGCTGCAATTTTCGAATTCGGCACCCGCTTCATCCAGTTGAGCCCCGTGGGTCAGATTGAACCCGAGGAACAGGCCCGCTTCGCGCGCGGTCTGGTGGACATGCGCCAGCGTCAGGGGCTCTTCATCGAAAACCCGCAGGGTGTGCGCATCAGCGAGGGCGTGTTGTATCAGGCGCGCATCGATTTACCCTCAAACGTGACAACCGGCCCCTACACCGCAGAAACCTTTGCGATAGCGGGCGGGCGCGTGTTGGCGAGCGCGACGGCTAAAATCGAGGTCGTGAAGGCGGGCCTTGAAGGGACTGTTGTGCGCCAAGCGAACCGCAACTCGTTCTACTACGGCACGTTCGCGATTTTCCTGTCGGTCAGTATGGGCCTGCTGGCCGGGCGGTTTTTCGCACGCCGTTGATAGGTGCAAGGTCGCAGTAGTGGGGATTACCCGCGGCATTTTCCGATATTGACGCGATCTTAACTCCGTTTTCCCTATGACAAGGCTACGCAAAAGTTGAGGGCTGCCCGATGGTTGGGCGCGCAACGAACGGGAAAAAATGGACGATATGAGCCACGAAAACTTCGAGCGCTTCACCGGGCCATCCGGGCTGGACGATTCGGCACCGCATGTCGGTAGTCCCGAAGAGATTTCGGCGACCAACGCCGCGATGCCAATCGGAGTGGTGCTGGAAATCTCTGGCGCGGGCTCGCAGGTCGCGTTTGATCTTCAGCGGCTGAATGAATGCATGGCCGATGCCGATCCCTCCATCGGGCTGGCCGGTCAGGTCGGCAGCCAGATCAAAATCCGCGTCGGCGATGCGTGGCTGCTCGCCAACGTGCGCGACCAGCGCAAGGACCGCCGCACAGAGGGCGGCATTATAGCCAACATCGATTTCCTGGGCGAGGGGTCCGAAGAAAAGCTGACCGGACGCATCCACGGTTTCAAACGTGGTGTGACCCGCTATCCGGTGCCTGGCGCGATGGTGTATCCCGCGACCACCCGCGATCTTGAACAGATTTACGCCAGCGATGGCCGCGCCAACATCACCATCGGCAAGGTCTTCCCGACAAAGGACATCCGCGCAGGTCTGTACATCGACGCCATGCTGGGCAAGCACTTTGCGCTGCTCGGATCGACCGGCACGGGGAAATCGACCAGCGCCGCACTGATCCTGCACCGCATATGCGAGGCCGCGCCCAAGGGCCACGTGGTGATGATTGATCCGCACGGCGAATATGCGGCGGCCTTCCGCCAGACCGGCCAGATCCTCGACGTATCGAATCTCCAGATGCCGTACTGGCTGATGAATTTCGAAGAGCACTGCGAAGTGCTGTTGACCAGCGGGGGCAATGAACGCCAGGTCGATATGGACATCCTGGCCAAGTGCGTGCTTGGCGCGCGCCAGAAAAATCGCCTTGCCGAAACACTGGGCAAGATTACCGTGGATTCGCCGATCCCGTATCTTCTGTCCGACCTCTCCAACATCCTCCAGGATGAAATGGGCCGGTTGGACAAGGCGACCTCTTCTGCGCCGTACATGCGGATCAAGGGCAAGCTGGAGGAGATCAAGGGCGATCCGCGATACCAGTTCATGTTTTCTGGCATGCTGGTCGGCGATACGATGACCAACTTCATTTCCAAGATTTTCCGGATGCCGGGTAACGGCAAACCAATCAGCATCATCGACGTGTCTGGCGTCCCGTCCGACATCACGTCCACCGTGGTCGCCGTGCTCAGCCGACTGGTGTTCGACTTTGCCATCTGGGGGCGTGAGGAAGCGACGCGCCCGATCCTTCTGGTATGCGAGGAAGCGCACCGGTACGTCCCCAACGAGCGGAACTCCGACGGGTCGTCCGTTGGCCGCATCCTCAGCCGGATCGCCAAGGAAGGCCGTAAATACGGCATCAGCCTCGGCCTTATCACCCAGCGCCCCTCCGACCTTGCCGAAGGCGTTTTGTCGCAGTGCGGCACGATCATCGCGATGCGCCTCAACAACGATCGCGATCAGGCCTTTGTCCGTTCCGCCATGCCCGAAGGATCGCGCGGGTTCCTCGATTCCATCCCGGCCCTGCGCAACCGCGAATGCATCGTCTGCGGCGAGGGTGTCGCCATTCCGATCCGCGTCACCTTCGACACGCTAGAGGAACACAAGCGCCCCGCCTCTGCCGACCCCAGCTTTGTCGAGTTGTGGAACGCCGACGGAGACGAGGAAGAAATGGTTGAACGGGTCGTCCTGCGCTGGAGAAGCCAAGGCTAGGTTCCGCGCGTATCGCCGTACAGGTGGATGTGAAGCCGGTCGCTCATGCGAAACCCGTGTTTCAGGCACAGGCCGCTTAGCCATGCCTGCCGCGCGCGCTGAGCCTCGCTCGTGGTCCCTTCCGCCATCAGAAAAATTCGCGCGGCGGGAATGGCATAGGCGCGTTGCAGCGCCAGCACCTCGTCCACGTCACCGGGCTGGGCGATCACGAATTTGAAGAACGCGCGGGCATCGGTCGCATAGGCATCGAGCCGCTCGGGGATCAGCGCCAGCGCAGCGTCATTGCCCGAATGCTCCAGTTTCGGGCTGACATTGTACTGATCCACCCGGATATCGAGCCGGGGCGGGGCGGTGGTGGTGCCGTTCGTCTCGATCTCGACCGAGATGTCGGGCAGGTGTTCCAGCATCTGCGCCAATCCGCCCGCCTGCAATAATGGCTCCCCACCAGTGATGACGAGGCGGTTCTGCCCCAGCGCAGCGATTCGCTCCGCTGCCTCGGCGGGGGTCAGCTTCACCTGATTGGAGCGTCGATCAAACGTCACGCCTTCGCGGTGAGGGCGCCCGGACGCACCGGCATCGCCCTGCTCCCGTTCATTGGTAAAGCGCCACGTGTAGGCGGTGTCGCACCACACACATGCGAGATTGCAGCGCGACAGCCGCACGAATGCGACCGGAACGCCCGCGCTCGGCCCTTCGCCTTGTAGGGAAGCGAAGATTTCCGGCCCGCCGGTGTCATCGGTGGCGAGGATCAGGTCGATGTTGCACCTGCGAATAAAGTTGACACAATTGACACCGGACAAGCTCCCATTTGCGCGCTTATCGCTTTGAAAAACCGTGTAAATCGACCGGCAAACCGAAGTTGACACATTGGCGAAACGCCAGAGAAAATACCGCCGTGGATCATGCGCAGGTCATGCCACGATTGGCGCGTGTAGGAAATGGCGCAGCTGACCCTCACCACAGGGAGAGTGAGCAAGGCCTATCCCAATCGCGCCAGCGCCCCTTTCAGCCGCTCGACCTCGGCAGAGTGGTGCGCAAAATCCTCGCGCGCCTTTTCCACCGCCTCCGGCTTGGCGCGGTCGACGAAGTTCGCGTTCGACAATCGCCCTTCGAGCGATGCCGCCTCTTTTTGCGAGACTTCGAGCGCCTTTTGCAGCCGGGCCTTTTCCGCCTCGATGTCGATGATCCCTTCAAGCGGGATGACGAAGGCATCGGTGGTGCTGCCCGCCTTTGCCGTCACCTGCATCGCCGCGCCCGCGGGCGGTTCGCCCACGGTGACGGGGGTAAGGCGCGCCAGCCGTTCGATTGCGGCGCTGCTGCGCTCGATCGTGCTGACAGCCAGCGGTGAAGCATTGGGCAGGAACGCCGCCAGTTTTGCGCCCGGTGGTATGCCAAGCTCGTTTTTGGCGCTGCGGACATTGGTGGTGAGGTCGATCACCCAGTCGATTGCATCGGTCGCCTGCTTGCTGACTTCGGCGCGCGGATCGGGCCACTTTGCGACGATCAGATCGTAAGCGCGCTCGCCCCCCTGAAATTGCGCCTGCGCATGCCACAATTCTTCGGTGATGAAGGGCATGAAGGGGTGCAGCATGACGAGAATCTGGTCGAGCGCCCACCCGGCAACTTCGCGGGTTTCGACCGCGGGCATTGCATCGGGATCGCCAGCGAACACCGGCTTGATAAGCTCCAGATACCAGTCGCAGAACTTGCTCCACGTGAACTGGTAGATCGCATTGGCCGCCGCGTCGAAGCGCAGGTCTGCCATCGCCTTTTCCAGCTCCGCGCACACCTGCTGCACCTCGCCGATGATCCACTGGTTGGCGGCAAGGCGCGCGGGCGGTGCCTTCAATGTGGAGGACGCGCCGATGCCGTTGGTCTGGCAAAAGCGGGTGGCGTTCCACAGCTTCGTTGCGAAGTTGCGGTATCCCTCGACCCGGCGTTCATCCATCTTGATGTCGCGGCCCTGGCTTTCCATTGCCGCCATGAAGAACCGCAGCGCGTCCGCGCCATACTGGTCGATCAGGCCCAGCGGATCGACGACATTGCCCTTGGACTTGGACATCTTTGAGCCATCGGCGGCGCGCACCAGCCCATGCAGATACAGGCGCGGCCACGGGGCCTGCCCCATGTTGTAATTCCCCATCATCATCATCCGCGCATCCCAGAAGAACAGGATGTCGAACCCGGAGATGAGGAGGCTGTTGGGGAAGTGTTTGGCGAGGAGCGAGGCGCCGGACTGGCCCACCCCGCTGCGACTAACCGCACCACTCGCTTCGCTCGCGGCTTGGTAAGTCTCGCTCCCCTCCCGCTCGCGGGAGGGGTTGGGGGTGGGCGCGTCTTCAGGCCAACCCAACGTAGCAAAGGGCCACAGCGCGGAGGAGAACCACGTGTCGAGGACGTCCGGGTCTTGCGGTTCAGCTAAATCGCCGCGACCTGGCTCTCGATTGCCTGCCGCCTCTTCACAAGTTCGATCCGGTTTTGGCGAAGAACCTCAGCCTTTCTCACCGCCTCAAACTTCGCTCAAGTCGATTATGGCCATCATCAATCTGGACTCTGGCGCTCAAGTCCATCGTATTTTCAGATCAACCATAGGTCGCCCAAACCGGAATCCGGTGCCCCCACCACAACTGGCGGCTGACGCACCACGGCTGGATGTTCTCCATCCAGTTGAAGAACGTCTTTTCCCATGACTTGGGGACGATCTCGACTTCGCCCGAACGCACCTGTTCGATCGGCTTTTGCGGCCAGCTTTGCCGCGTCGACATACCATTGATCGGTCAGCCACGGTTCGATCACCACGCCGCCACGATCACCAAAGGGGGTGGCGATCTGGCGCGGTTCGGCGTCGTGTTCGACTTCCTCGCCTTTCTTGGTCTTGGCGATGTGCGGGATGAGGTAGCCGTCGGCTTTCAGGCGGGCGACCACGGCTTCGCGGGCGCCGTCCACGCCATCCCGCTTGAAACGGTGCAGGCCAAGGAATTCCTCCGGAACCAGTCCATCGGCGACCTGACAGACATTCGCCTCGGCATCGAGCATGTTGAGCATGTCCGCAGGCGCAAAGCCGGCGCGCTTGCCCACCTCGAAATCGTTGAAATCGTGGCCCGGCGTGATCTTCACCGCGCCGCTGCCCAGTTCCGGGTCGGCATGTTCGTCCGCGATGATTGGGATGCGCCGCCCGGTGATCGGCAGGATCACGTGGCTGCCCACGACGCTGGCATAGCGTTCATCGGTGGGGTGCACCGCCACCGCCATATCGGCCAGCATCGTTTCGGGCCGGGTGGTGGCGACCTCTATATAATCGCGCCCGTCCGCCAATTTCACACCATCCGCCAGCGGATACCGGAAATGCCAGAAACTGCCCGCAATCGTCTGCGTCTCGACCTCAAGGTCGGAAATCGCGGTTTTCAGCTTGGGATCCCAGTTCACCAGCCGTTTATCGCGGTAAATCAGGCCATCGTTGTAGAGATCGACGAACGTCTTTGTCACCGCATCGGTGAAATGCGGGTCCATCGTGAACTGCTCACGGCTCCAGTCCATTGAACAGCCAAGCCGGCGCAATTGATGCGTGATGGTGCCGCCGGATTCGGCCTTCCATTCCCACACCTTGTCGACGAAATCCTCACGGCTGTAATTGGTCCGCTTGTCCTGTTTTGCCTCCAGCTGGCGTTCAACCACCATCTGCGTCGCGATCCCGGCGTGGTCGGTGCCGACAACCCACAGCGCATCCTTGCCTCGCAGGCGTTCATACCGGATCACGATATCCTGCAAGGTGTTGTCGAGTGCGTGGCCGATGTGCAGCGATCCGGTCACGTTGGGCGGCGGGTTGACGATCGTGAAGGCTTCCGCATTTGGCCGCTCTGGCCGGAAACCGCCGGTTTCTTCCCAGTGTCTGTACCAGCGCGCCTCGATTGCGGCGGGGTCGAATGTCGTGGGTAGGGTCATGCGTTTCGGCTCACTGATGCTCGTCGTCCGGGCGCGCGCGGCCCGGCATGTGTAGAAAGGTTCGCTTGCACCCCTTACACCGCGCCCGATACCGTGCAACACCCGGCACATCTGTGATGCTCCCACTTGTGATATCGGGCGTTTGCTCGCATACCGCCCTGAGATGAACGGTGATGCAGAATTTTCCCTCGAAGACGATGGTTCCGGGGCAACGCGGCTGATGCTGGCGGGGCCGTTGCTGATTTCAACCGTCGGCCCGCTCGAACGCGAATTGAGCCGTATTTCCCAGCCCCTCAGCGCTGTCGACCTGTCGCGGGTGGAAGCGATCGATACGGTGGGTGCGTGGGTCGCCTTTCGCCTGGCCGCATCGCACGAGGCGCACATTACCGGCGCGAGCAAGCGGGCCGAGCGGCTGCTTCATGCGGTTGAAGGGGCGAGCACCAACGTCAATTTGAGGCCGGAACGCGATCCCGTGTGGGAACGCGTGCCAATGGCACTGGGCGATCGGGTGTTCGAAGCGCGCGCAGGTGCGGCAGGCGTCATCGGTTCGATCGGTCAGATCGTGATCGCGCTTGGGCGGATGTTCCGCCACCCATCGCAATTCCCGTTTCGGGCGCTGGTCGCACAGATGGAACAGGTGGGTGTCGCCGCGCTGCCGATCATCGGGCTGATGAGTTTCCTTATCGGGGTTGTCATTGCACAGCAGGGCGCGGTTCAGCTGGAACAATTCGGGGCAGAATCGCTGACAGTGAACCTTGTCGGGCGCATAACCTTGCGCGAACTGGGCGTGCTGATGACCGCGATCATGGTCGCGGGCCGATCGGGCAGCGCGTTTGCCGCGCAGCTGGGCACGATGAAGCTGACCGAGGAAGTCGACGCGATGCGCACCATCGGCCTGTCTCCGACAGAAAGGCTGATCATTCCGCGTGTCCTCGCGTCCACATTCATGATGGTGCTGCTGGGCTTTTACGCGTCGGTCGTTGCGATCATCGGCGGCGCCGTCGTCGGGCAGTTTGCGCTCGGCATCCCGTTCTTCACCTTTCTCCAGCGCATTCAGGAAGTGGTGCCGCTGCACGATGTCTGGGTTGGCCTGATCAAGGCGCCGGTTTTCGGCCTGATCGTCGCGCTGGCGGGCTGTTATCACGGGATGCGGGTCCAGGGTAATTCAGAAGAAGTGGGCAAACGCACCACGTTGGCAGTAGTCTCTGCGATCTTTGCGGTGATCGTGCTTGATGCATTTTTCGCGGTGTTCTTCACAGAGATCGGGTGGGGCTGACCGATGGCCGAGGAAAGCATCATCGAGACCGCGGTTACCGGTGGATACGTGCGCGAGGAACAGGAGCGCGATTTCTCCGATTCTGGCGGCGACTTTCCCATAGTGATCGAAGGACTGGTTAATCAGTTTGGCGATTACCGGGTGCACGACGGGCTTGATCTGACGGTTAGGCGCGGAGAAATTCTGGGGGTTGTGGGCGGGTCTGGCACAGGCAAATCCGTGCTGATGCGCTCCATAATCGGACTGCAAACCCCTTCCGAGGGGCGGATCGATGTGCTGGGGCGCACCATCACCGGGATCGATCCCGATCAGAATATCGGAGTGCGCAGCCGCTGGGGCGTGCTGTTTCAGGGCGGCGCGTTGTTCTCAACGCTCACCGTGGGCGAAAACGTCGAGGTGCCGCTGAAGCAGTTCTATCCCGAAATCGACCGCAATCTGCGCCGCGAAATCGCGCGTTACAAGGTGCTGCTGTCGGGCCTGCCCGAAGATGCGATTGCGAAATACCCATCTGAGCTTTCGGGCGGTATGAAAAAACGCGCAGGCCTCGCCCGCGCACTCGCGCTTGATCCGGAATTGCTGTTTCTGGATGAACCGACCGCCGGGCTTGACCCCATCGGCGCGGCCAAGTTTGACCGGCTGACAGTTGAACTGAAAGAGACGTTGGGCCTTACCGTTTTCCTGATCACCCACGATCTGGATACACTGTACGAAAGCTGCGACCGTGTGGCGGTGCTGGCCGACAAGAAGGTGATCGCGGTGGGTACGATCCCGGAATTGATCGAAACCGGCCATCCGTGGATCGAAAGCTATTTCAACGGGCCGCGTGGGCGCGCCGCGCACGCATCGCATCAACGCTCGCAGAACGCATGAAAATGCGCGCACTCTTCCCGGATGAATTACAAGGTCATGGACAGCCGCCGGGCTTAGCGTCCATAGACAGGCCGAATGAGGGCAAAGACACAGTGATGGAAGTGGACTGATGGAAACCAGAGCAAATCATCTCTGGGTTGGCGCGGTGACGCTCGCATTGCTTGTCGCGATGGCGGCGGCGATCGTCTGGATCGCGCAGCTGGGCCAGGGCGATCAGAACGAATACGATATCTTCTACAAGCAGTCCGTGACCGGTCTCGCCACAGGCAGTCAGGTTTCGTTCGCCGGTGTCCCGGTTGGGCAGGTTTCCGAAATCTCCTTGTCCGAAGACGATCCCGAGTTTGTGCGCGTGCGGGTAAAGGTGAAGAAAACCGTGCCCATTCTGGTGGGCACCACGGCCACCATCCAGTCCAGCTTTACCGGCGTTGCCACGATCCTGCTGGATGGCGCGCGCAAGAACGCACCGGCGATCACCTGCGAGACGACGGCCTGCCCCGAAGGGCGCCCGGTAATCCCGCCCAAGGATGGCGGCATCAACGCGCTGCTCAATTCCGCCCCGCTGCTGCTGGAACGGCTGGCGACGCTGACCGAAAATCTCAACACGGTGCTTGGTCCGGAAAATCAGCAACAGATTTCTGGCATCCTTGAAAACAGCAATCGGCTGATCGGGGGCTTTGCCGATGCAACACCTGAATTGAAGCAGGATCTGATTGAGTTTCGGACCACTATGGCTGAGCTCAACAAGACATTGCAGGCAGTGCAGAAACTGACGCTTACGACCGAACAGATGGTCAGTGGCGAAGGTGGCGCGCTGGCGGATGAACTGAGAAAGACGCTGAAATCTGCGAGCAGCGCGGCCGATGCGCTGGCGGTGACGCTGGAAGAAGCGCGCCCCGCGACGCGCCAGTTGCAGGAAGAAACGCTGCCCGCGGCCAACGCAACCTTGCAAGATCTGCGGTCCACCAGCCGCGCCCTGCGCAACATCACCGAAAAGCTGGAAAATCAGGGCATCGGATCGCTTGTTGGGCAGCAGGATTTGCCGGAGTACCAAAAGAAATGATCGCTGCAAAAACAGGCACGGTGGGAATTGACGCGATGAAATCCAAACAGCGGCCCTTGAAGGCTGGACTGGCGATGATTGTGGCCGCCGGGCTTTCGTTCGGCTTGTCCGGCTGCATCAGTCTGGGCGCTGAAACGCCCGAAAGCCTGCTGACGCTCACGTCGACCACCGTCGCCCCTGTGGGCATGAGCGCGGCTGCAACCGGTGAGAATGCCGATGATGCGATCGCGGTGCTGACGCCAGAGGTTCCGGCAAAGCTGGATGTGGTGCGCGTTCCGGTAACCGTCTCGGACACGCAGATCGCCTATCTGGCAGACGCATTCTGGGTGGAAAAGCCCGCGCGGCTGTTCCGCCGTTTGCTGGGTGAAACGTTGCGGGCTGAGGCCGGTGCCTTCATCATCGACAATGACGATACGCCTCTGCGCGCAGGCACATTCCTGCGCGGCACCCTGATCGAAATGGGCTATGATGTGCCCACTTCATCGGTTGTGGTGCGATACGATGCCGTGCGCACCGATGGGCAGGGCAATGCGACTACGCGCCGGTTTGAAGCTCGCGAGGCCAATGTCATGGCAGATGCGGCATCGGTTGGCCCGGCGCTGAACCGTGCGGCCAACACCGTCGCGGTCGAAGTTGCCCAGTGGATGTCGCAGTAACGCGTCCGTTTATTCGGCAGTCGGCTCACCCAGCGAAACCCGCACAAGCTGGCGAGCTTTCAGAAAATCACTCTCACGCTTGATACGGCGCGCCTCCGCCTCTTCGTCGAGACCCCATTGTTCCGCCTGCCATTCCTCCTCAAGACTGGCCGCACGCCACAGCGCCAGCGGATCGGCATCGGCGCGAATGGCAGTCAGCCCGGTGATGAGCGAGGCAGCAAGGTTTGTCATCGCTTCCACCCCTGTCAGCACGAAGGGATCAAACGCGCCTAGCAAATCGCGAATTCGCGCGAGTGCAGCACTTTCCTGGCGAACATGCATGATCCCGCTCGCCCGTTTGAATGAAACACCCTCGCGCGCCTCGAATGCGGTGACGATGGGTTCCCACATTTCCAGCTGGCGCTTGAACAGTGCCTCTTCCGGGTTGGCGCGATACAGCAAGGTGTCGGTGTCGGCATAGGCGATCAGGCCATCGACGACGGCTGAGGGCTGCGGCGCCACCACATCGATGGTGTAATCGACCATATCGCGCATCGGCAGGGTTGCAGCGTCGATCACCTCGCCCTGATCGCGCCATTCGCGCGCGAGTTCATGCGCCAGATGTTCATGGGGGACGATCTGCGCGCTGCCTTTCACGGTTCTGATCGCGCGGTTGTCCAGCATCACCTGCCAGCCCTTCGCACCGGACTCTGGCGCAACCGGCTGCACATCTACCGTCTTGTAAAACCGCTTCACCTACTCGTTTCCTGTGCCCGATCCTGTGCTTTCCAACGCTTTGCCAGCAGGGTCGGAGTGAAGAAAAAGCTGAGCATTCCGCCCACTGCCAGCACCACGCCAACCGGATAGGGCATGGCAATGGCCGCGCGGGCACCCGCGATCCCGACAATTACCGCACCAAGCGAGAGGATGCGCGCTGCATTCATCAGCATATAGCGTTGCCGGGCGCGCGCTTCTGCTGGATCATTTTGCAAGTCGACCGGCGGGGTGCTCATACGCCGCGCTCCAACAGGGTGGCCAATTCGCTCACGCTGGCGGCGATTGCATCTGCGCCCGCGTTGCGCAGGTCGCGTGGTGAATGGTATCCCCACGAAACCCCGATGGTGGGCACTCGCCCGGCGCGTCCCATATCGATGTCGAATGTGGTGTCGCCGATCATCACCGCCTGCGCGGGCTGTGCGCCCGCCTCGAACAGCGCGGCCTCCAGCATGGCCGGGTGCGGTTTGGATGGATGCCGGTCTGCGGTCTGGAGCGATACGAACAGATCGGTCAAACCGTGCGCATCGAGGCAGGCCGTCAGCCCCCGGTCCGATTTACCGGTCGCAACCGCCAGCAGCCAGCCATCCGCGTTCAGAGTGTGCAAAAGGTCCGCGATGCCATCGTACAGCGGCTCGTCCAGCAAGCCTTCCTCTCGGCGTGCGCGAAAGCTGGATTTGTAGTATTCGACCAACCCGCGCTGCTGATCCTCACCCGCATCGGGCGCAAGTTCGCGGATGGCGACAGGCAGGCTGAGGCCCACGCGCCGTCGCACCACTTCATCGGGCGGGGCGGACAGACCGGCCCGCTCAAAAGCGCGGCGCATTGACCAGCACACGTCGGCCTGTCCATCAACCAGAGTGCCGTCGCAATCGAACACCGCGAGCCTCATTGTCCGACCTGCGCGATCATATCGGCCAGTGCGGGTCTGCCTGAAGTCCTGAGCCCGGCGGCAATCCGCGCGCGTTCATCAGGCGTGCGTTTCTGCGACAATTTGAAGGACGGGCGCCATTCCTTTACGGTCAGCTCGAACCCCACGATCCCTTTGAACAGCGCTGACCACGTGCGCTCGCTCAATTCGCTTGCGTGCCAGGGCGGGCCGTCGATCCGGTGCTCGAACGTCTCGATCACGGCGTGCAGCAGATTTTCCAGTTCCGCATCGTCGATTTGCCGCACGGTCCCTTCCATTTCGAGGGTCGCGTAATCCCATGTCGGCACGGTATCGCGACTATCGTACCAGCGCGGACTGATATAACCGTCCGGCCCGTTGACTGTGATAAGCGCGGTCGCGCCCGTGAGATGAGCGGTCAGCGCGTTGCTGCGTGCAAGGTGGAACCGGATCGCTCCGTTGCCGTCCGAAAGCAGCGGTACATGGGCAACGCGCGGGCCAGCGGGAGTGGTCATGAACACCATCCCGAACCCTGCCTGTGCGATCAGCTGCTCGAAAGCGGCGTGATCTTCGGACCGGAAGAGCGGGTTGGGATGCATCAGCGGCGCGGTCCCTTTGGCCGTCCTTTCGGTGCGCCCTTGGGTTTGTCCTTCGGCTTGTCCTTGCCTTTGGCCGTGGCCTTCGCTGCGATGGTGCTGCGGGCGCGGCGGGGGCTGCGGGCCTCCTTGCGATATTGCTTGGCATGGCGGCGCGCGGCCTGCTTCTTTTCCGCCGGGGTCCGCTCGGTCGGCTCATCGCGCAGTGGGGCGGCATCGCTCATGTTCTGGTCAAAACCCAGCGCCTCAAGAGTTGCGGCGAAATGCTCGGGCAGTTCGGCGGTCACATCAAGCTTGCCCCCGGCAGTGCCCTTGGAGGCGGTGTTGGACGGCTCTGCGATAATCAGGCGGCGCGCGTGCAGGTGCATCTTGCGGCTGATCGCGCCCGTCAGAAACGCATCGCGTCCGCCGTATTTGCCATCGCCCACAATCGGGTGGCCGATTGCCGCCATGTGCACGCGCAATTGGTGAGTGCGCCCTGTCAGCGGCTCCAGCTCGACCCAGCTTGCGCGGTCCGATACGCGGTCGATCACGCGATATCGGGTCTTGGCCGGTTGACCGTTCTCCTCGTCCACATGCATCTTCTCGCCGCCCGAACCCGGCTGCTTGGCCAGCGGAGCATCGATAGTGCCTTCGGATACGTCTGGCCTGCCCATGATCAGCGCCCAGTACACTTTGCGCGCGCTGCGCCCGGCAAACCGTTTGGAAAAGCTCGCCGCCGCGCCCGGCGTCCGCGCAATCAGCAGGACGCCCGAGGTATCCTTGTCCAGCCGGTGAACCAGACGCGGACGCACACCGGCATTGGGCATGCCCTCTTCCGGGATAAAGGCGTCCAGCAGCCCGTCGACATGGCGCGTTGTCTTGGACCCGCCCTGCGTCGCGAGGCCCGGCGGCTTGTTCAGCACGATTGCGCTGGCGGTCTCGCGGATCACCATGGCGCGCGCTTCGGCAATGTCTTCGGGAGAGAGGGCGGGGCGTTCGCGCTTACCCGCGCTCTTTGGCGTCTCGCCGCCCGGTGGGACGCGCAACACCTGTCCGGCGGTAAGGCGATCCTCCGGCTTCACGCGCTTGCCATCGGCTCGCACCTGGCCCGTGCGCGCCCAGCGCGACACCGTGGCAAAGCCGATCTGGGGCAGATTGCGTTTGAACCAGCGGTCCATCCGGATGCCGTCATCGTCATCGCTGACGGTGAACTGGCGTACGGTGTCGGACGTCGGCTCGGATTTCAGTTCGTCGGTCACGCTGCACCCCGCATTACGATCAGGCCAAGATACAGCGCTGCGACAGCTGCGACCACCGATGCTGCGGCATAGGCGCCGGCCAGCCCGATGGAGCCGCGCTGGATCATCAGCACCATCTCAAGGCTGAAGGCGCTGAAGGTGGTGAACCCGCCCAGCAGCCCGACACCCAGCAGCAGGCGCATGTTTTCCGCGCCCGTTTCATACCGCGCCAGCCAGCCGACCAAAAGGCCCATTGCAAGGCTGCCGATCACGTTGACGGTGAAGGTTGGCCATGGAAAAGCTGCGCCTGCGATCGGGCCGGGGCCGGTCCAGACGGTGATGATGCGCCCAAGCTGGTACCGGCCTACAGCGCCGATTGCGCCGCCAGCGGCCACCAGCAAGGAGGCATTGAGAGAGGGGGCAAGAGATATCATGCATTCGCCCCTAGCGCGGGCGCGCCGTTCTGCCTAGCTGTGGTGGAGCTGTGATCAAAGTCCGCCCGATTACCAGTCTTGCGCGAGTGTGCTTGCCAAATCGACGGTTTTCCTCTATTCCAACACCCATCAGAGCGCGATCCGGGCTTAAACCCCCGGAGAATCGCGCCCTTTCTAACATCAACTTTCTGCGCAATCCCGCGCTTTTGCACCGGCGGGCTCTGTGTATTTTTGAACGAGGTAGTGTCAGTTTATGCAAATCATGGTTCGCGATAACAACGTCGATCAAGCTCTGCGCGCGCTCAAGAAGAAGCTGCAGCGTGAGGGCGTCTATCGCGAAATGAAACTGCGTCGTCACTACGAAAAGCCCAGTGAAAAGCGCGCCCGTGAAAAGGCTGCTGCCGTTCGCCGCGCCCGTAAGCTGGAGCGTAAGCGCATGGAGCGTGACGGGGTGAAATAAACTCCGGTTTCGGGTGGATCGTCTGCGCGAACCGCTTGAAACGATAAATTGGATACGCCAAAGGGGCGCGAGGGAAATTCTCTCGCGCCCCTTTGCTTGCGGGTCTTTTGTTTATGGGCCTACTTTTATGGGCTTGACGCTGGCCGGTGGTAATTCTTTTGGCTGGCGCGCCACTTTCAGGAATCGAAAATGACCGAAATCACCCGTGTTCCATTGAAGCCCGTTGCCAAGGGTTCGCTCACCAAACTGTGGCTGGGTGTCTTTCTTGCGGTGCTGCTGGGCGGGGGTTTGGCATGGGCTGCCAGCGAATCCGGCCCGGCCAAGCTTGACGTCACTACTCTGGTTGAGGGAACCGGGCCCAAGATCGCCGTGGGCGATGTGGCGTGGGTGAAATACACCGGGAAACTGGCATCGACCGGCGAGGTGTTTGACGAAACGCCGCAATTGCCGCCGCAGGTTGTTGAATTGGTACGCGGCCTGTTTCCCGATGGTTCGCCGTGGGAAATGGTCGAAGGGCGCATGATTCCCGGGTTCTTCAACGGGCTGCAGGAAATGCAGAAAGGCGGGAAGTACGAACTGTATATCCCGTCCGATCAGGCATACGGATCAGAGCCGCCTCCCGGTGCGCCGATCCCGCCCGATGCCGACCTGATTTTCGAGGTCGAAGTTGTCGATATCATGAGCCAGGAAACCTATGAGCGGAACCTCGCGATTCTTCAGCAGATGATCCAGAGCGGTGCCGGTGGCTCCGGTGGACCCGGCGGTCAGGCTGGACCGCCTCCGGGCGAAGCGCCGCAGGGTGCGCCTACGCCGCCGCCGGTTTCAATTCCGGCTCCCGGCCAGTAACGCGAAGGGCCTCAAGCCATGTCCGTAGACAAACAGACGGTTGCCAAGATCGCCAGCCTTGCGCGCATCAAGATGGACGATGCCGCGCTCGAACGCATGGTGCCGGAACTGAACGGCATCCTCAATTGGGTCGAGCAGCTGGGCGAGGTCGATGTGACCGGGATCGAGCCCATGAGCGCGGTCATCCCCAACACGCTGCGCCTGCGCGATGATGTGGTGGATGCCGATGAATTGACTGGCGGGGGCAGGCGCGAAGACGTGCTTGCCAACGCGCCCGCTGCCGAACACGGGTTCTTTGGCGTGCCAAAGGTGATCGAATAAATGACTGACCTGACCAGACTTGGCGTAAAGGCTATCCGCGATGGCGTGGCGGGCGGCGATTTCACCGCTCGCGAAGTGGCCGAGGGTTTCAACACAGCCGTCGCAGAGGCCGCCAGCCTCAACGCTTTTATCGTCACCACCCCGGATCATGCGCTGGCCGCGGCAGATGCCGCGGACAAGGCACGCGCTGCAGGCGAAACGCTGGGCGTGATGGCGGGCGTGCCGATCGGGATGAAGGATCTGTTCGCCACCGATGGCGTGCAGACGACCGCAGCCAGCCACATTCTCGAAGGGTTCATCCCCCGGTATGAATCCACCGTCAGCCAGAACCTGTGGAATGCGGGCGCGGGGATGCTGGGGAAGCTGAACCTTGATCAGTTTGCGATGGGTTCTTCCAACGAAACCAGCTATTTCGGCAACGTCATCTCCCCATGGAAGAAAGCGGGCAGCAATGCCAGCATGTCGCCCGGCGGATCATCGGGCGGATCGTCCAGTGCGGTCGCCGCGCGGATCGCTCCGGCAGCGACAGGCACCGATACCGGCGGTTCGATCCGCCAGCCCGCAGCCTTTGCCGGGATCACCGGGATAAAGCCGACCTATGGCCGCTGTTCGCGCTGGGGCGTTGTGGCGTTTGCCTCAAGCCTCGATCAGGCCGGGCCGATGGCGCGCAGCGTGGAAGATTGCGCGATCATGCTGGGCGCGATGGCGGGCTTCGATCCGAAGGACGCGACCAGCCTCAACATGCCGGTGCCCGATTGGGAAGGCGCGCTGAACGCCGATCTCAAGGGCAAGAAGGTCGGCATACCGCGCGAATACCGCATGGAGGGCACCGATCAGGCGATCCTGGACAGCTGGGAACAGGGCAAGGCGTGGCTCAAGGATGCCGGGGCGGAAATCGTCGATATCTCGCTGCCGCACACCAAATACGCGCTGCCCGCCTATTACATCATTGCGCCTGCCGAAGCGTCCTCGAACCTCGCCCGCTATGACGGCGTGCGATACGGCCTGCGCGATCTGCCGGAAGGCTCCGGCCTTCAGGACATGTACGCCGCCACCCGCGCCGCCGGGTTCGGGGATGAGGTGAAGCGCCGCATCCTCATCGGCACCTATGTGCTCTCGGCAGGCTTCTACGACGCATACTACACTCAGGCGCAAAAGGTGCGCGCATTGGTCGCCCGCGATTTCGAGCGCGCGTTTGAACAGTGCGACGTGATCCTTGCCCCGACCACGCCCACGGCTTCGTTCCCGCTGGGTAGCCTCAACGAAGACCCGCTGACGATGTATCTCAACGATGTGTTCGCCGTGCCAGCCTCGCTTGCCGGTTTGCCTGCCATGTCTGTTCCGGCTGGCCTTAACCCTGAGGGTTTGCCGCTCGGCCTGCAACTGGTGGGCCGCCCGTTCGATGAACAGGGCGTGCTGAACGCAGGGCTGGCGATCCAGCAGCGCAGCGGGTTCGACCATGCGCCGGAGAAGTGGTGGTGAACGCCGATCCCGCGTTGTGGATTGCCGGAGTGGCAATCGCGCTCGCGGTGCCGCTGACTTTCATGGTCGCGAATTACGTGCGCAAGCATGTCGACCACGGCGAGGCGCGTTTTGACACCCGCCAAAAGCCGGGTGATGACGAGGAAACGAAGTGATGAGCAATTACCGCATTCAGGGCGCAACCGGCGAATGGGAGGTCGTGATCGGCCTTGAAGTCCATGCGCAGGTCACATCGCATTCCAAGCTGTTTTCGGGGGCCTCCACCACGTTTGGCGCCGAGCCGAACTCGCAGGTCTCCCTTGTCGATGCGGCGATGCCGGGAATGCTGCCCGTGCCCAACCGCGAATGCATCCGTCAGGCGGTGCGCACCGGCATGGCGATCGAGGCGCAGATCAATGCCTGGAGCCGGTTTGATCGCAAGAATTACTTCTATGCCGATCTGCCGCAGGGCTATCAGATCAGCCAGTTGTATCACCCGCTGGTGGGCGAGGGACAGCTGTTGATCGAAGCCGATGAAAAGGCGGGCATACCCGAAGACAAGATCATCGGGATCGAGCGTATTCACGTTGAGCAGGACGCAGGTAAACTGATGCACGATCAGCACCCGACCATGTCCTATGTCGATCTCAACCGCAGCGGCGTCGCGCTGATGGAAATCGTCAGCCGCCCCGATATGACCTCCCCCGCTGAGGCCGGCGCATACGTGCGCAAACTGCGCAGCATCCTGCGCTATGTCGGCAGTTGCGATGGCAACATGGAAGAAGGATCGATGCGCGCGGACGTGAACGTATCGGTGCGCAGGCGCGGGCGAAGAACTGGGCACCCGCACCGAGACGAAGAACGTGAACTCGGTCCGGTTTGTGATGCAGGTCATCGAATATGAGGCAAGCCGGCAGGTCGATGTGCTGGAAAGCGGCGGTTCCATCGTTCAGGAAACGCGCCTGTTCGACGTGCCGACCGGCACCACGCGTACCATGCGAAGCAAGGAAGACGCGCACGATTACCGCTATTTCCCCGATCCCGATTTGCTGCCGCTGGTGCTGGACGATGATTTCCTTTCCGAATGCCGCGCCAGCCTGCCCGAACTGCCCGATGCCAAGCGCACGCGGTATGAAACCGAGCTGGGCCTCACACCCTACAACGCGCGCGAACTGACCGCCGAGGTCGAAACCTTCGCACGGTTCGAGACGCTGCTGGCGGCAACGGCGAAGACCATCGGCAAGCCCGAAACTGCAGGTGGCCACGCAGGTCGCCAACTGGGCGCTTTCGGTCGCACCGGGCGTGATGAAGTCGGTGGGTGATGAGGGCGACATGGCCCACGCCACCGCCGAGCGTCAGGCGAGCATCCTCGCGATGCAGGACGCAGGCGAGATCAGCGGCGGTCAGGCCAAGGAGATCTTCGAGATCGTGCTGCGACAGGGCCGTGAACCTGCCGAGATTGCCGACGCCGAGGGGCTGAAGCAGGTCAGTGACACCGGCGCAATCGAAGCCGCCATCGACGCGATCATCGCCGCCAATACCGACAAGGTGGAGGAATATCGCGGCGGCAAGGACAAGCTGTTCGGATTTTTCGTCGGTCAGACGATGAAGGCGATGCAGGGCAAAGCCAATCCGGGCGTGGTGAACGAGATTCTCAAGAGCAAGCTGGGGTGACCTGTTGCCTTCGAGATTGGGTGGGGAGCGGACATTAATACAACGTAGGCCCACTCATCCAGGCTGTGTCGAAATGCCCTAATCTCCGCGATATTGACGAGGGATCCATGTTACCCGGGGATCTTGAATGCACCATTCAAGTAAATCCAGCCTGTCTTCCGATAGGGGATGTGCGGCTCTCACGGTAATCGAAGTCAGTTCGCTGCTACGCTTTATAGTCAATCGAGAACCGCTTTCGTCTAGATAGGTCGAAGCCAGCGGGATCGACTGCCCACGGACGTTGAAATTTGAGATATACTTATAGCTAGCAAATAAGTGGCTTCCATTTCCAGACTTTAAGCAGTCTCTCACCTCGTCGTGGGAATGTAGAGTAAAGCCTTGAAATTGCAGATCGGTCTTATTTCGCTGCCAATCAAATCGAACGGGATTTATGGCGAGATAGCCAAATCCGAGCGTGGCAACGCCAGCGATTATAGTCACTCGAACTTATCCCATAGCTGATTATCGCTATAAGCCAGGCGAACGCTAGTCGCAAATCTTACTGCCATCAGCAATTGGGTCGAAAGAAGCCATGATCTAATACAAAAAGCCCGCCAGAGCGCAAAATCCGGCGGGCTTTTCTGTTTCAGCGTCGCCCGTTCAGTTGCCGAACTTTGCCGTCAACTGCACGCCATAAAACTGCGGCTCTGCCGGGATGAAGGTGGGAATGCCGAACGCGCCGCCGGTGTTGCCCGCATCCAGCAAGTAGTCTTCATCTAGAGCGTTGCGGATGAAGCCTGCAATTTCAAACCGATCATCGGCAAAGCTGACCCCGGCGCGCGCGTTCACCAGCGTTACCGCACCTTGCGAAGTGACGGGATTGTTGGGCACTTCGAAAAAGATGCTGCTGCGATGTGTCACGCTGGGCGTCGCGAAGAAGCGCACGCCATCGCTGATCGGGGCATTGATGGTGAAGCCGGCTGCGGCCTGCCATTCCGGCTGAAGGCGGAACCGTGCGCCCGAAAACTGCGGGGCAAAGGCGTTGTTTTCATCAATTCCGCCGTCGATATATCCCACATTGCCGAACACTTGCAGCCAGTCGGTCGGATCGATGAACACTTCCGCCTCGACGCCCAGATTGCTGGCGGTCCCGGCGCTTTCGGTACGTGAAGCGCCTGTCGGCTGGCCGTTCTGGTCCAGTTCCTGGACCGTCACCTGAAACCCGTCGTATTTCTGATAATATACGCCGAGCGCACCGGATACGATCCCACTTGCCAGCTTGATCCCGCCTTCGAAGTTCCAGACGGTTTCCTCGGCCACGGTCTGCGGGTTGGGCACCGCATTGCCCGCCGCATCGCGCCGTGCGTTCAGCTGCACCACGGGTGAGCGACGCCCGCGCGATATTGTCGCAAACACGTTTACATCGTCGCTGATGCGATACAGCGCGTTGAAACGCGGCAGGATCGCGGAGAAGTTTTCCTCCGCCCGGTATGTCTGCCCGTTGGTGTCGATCTGGCCGGGGATGAGCGAGGCGCCGCCGCTGATCGCCGAACGCGGAACATCGGCGAAATAGCCCGACTGCCGGTTTTCCAGCAGCACGCGCACCCCGCCGGTCAGTTCCAGCCGATCGGTCGCCAGCCAGGTCGCATCGGCAAACACCGAATAGGCATCGTTATCGCCCTGGTTCTCAAACACGGAAGTGTAGGGAATGCTGGTGACGGCCCCGCCGGTGAGCAATGCTGTGACCCCGTTCGCCGGGACGCTGCCATCGGCTGCAACGCAGGGAATGCCGGGGACCAAGGCTGCGCCGAACAGTCCGGTCAGGCATTGCAGGAACAGCCCTTCCTCGGTGGAGAACGGCACGTTCTGGCGCCCGTCCTCGAAAAACAGGTTGTAGCCGAATGAGGCGCGCAGATTGGCGCTGTTGTAGGAGAAGCGCCCTTCGTGGCTGAACTGGCGGCCAGTCGCGATTTCGGCAAATTCCAGGAATGGCGCGGCGGTGCCATCTGCGTCGAACACTTCGGCGCTGTCGAATTCGCGGTAACCGTTAACGGTGGTGAACACCCAGTCATCGGAAAGCTGGTAATCGAGCGACAGGTTGATGTCGTAAACCTCACGATCAAGGCCCAGCTGGTCATTGCCCAGATGTTCGGCAGAAAACGGCGATCCGCCCAGATTGGCGGGTTCAAAGGCGTTGGCCGCGCCGCCGGGCGCACCGGCAAATGCCGGGAACCTGCCCGAGATAAACGGGGTGCCGCCATTGCGCTGACGATCGAAGGTGCCGATCAGATCGACGGTCAGATCGGCGCTGGGGGTGTAACGCAGCGATGCCCGCACGCCGAGCTGATCCTGCGCGTACAATTCCTTTTCCTGCGCGGGATTGAGATTTTCGACATAGCCATCGCGCGTGCGCCATTCAAAGGCGACGCGACCCGCCAGCACATCGGACCCGGCATTCAGAAACCCGCCGAGAAGTGTCTGGTCGAAATTGCCGTATCCGCCCGTCAACTCGCCCGAGAACCCTTCGCGCGGGCGCGCGGACACGAGGCTGATCGCGCCGATTGCCGAAGCGGTGCCAAACAGCGTCGCCTGCGGGCCTTTGATAACCTCGACGCGATCCAGATCGTAGATCGCCTGATAGCTGCCGCGCGAACGCGATATATCGACGCCGTTGTAATACAGCGTGACGCGCGGACCCTGTTGTGACGATCCCGAATCCGAGGTGATCCCGCGGATCACGACGCCGGGGTTGTTGGCGCTCTGTTCCTGAATGTTGAGGCCGGGAACGTAATTGGACAGCTCATCCAGATCGCTTACGCCCAGTTCCCTGATCCGCTCACCGGTGACAGCTGAAATGGTGATCGGCACGTCCTGTGCACGCTGTTCGATCTTTTGCGCGGTGACGATAATGGTGTTGCCCGAAGATCCGCTTTCCTGCGCCTGCTCTTCGGTATCGGCATCGGGCGCAACTTGCGCAAATGCGGGCTGGGCAAAGACGGCACAGATTGCAGGCATGGCGATGGACGCAAGCAGCCGCTTGCGATGGAGGGTGGAGTTCATATGCGAGAGTGCCCTTGACGTGAGAGGTTGAAATATCCTCGCTGCGTTAGGGCTGGCGCGTGACACGTTCGCGGCGGGTCTGCGTCGGTTCGATGAAATGAGCGTCAGACGTGTTTCGATTTGGAGACAATGCTGTGACAATCGGCTGGGGCGATCCGGACCTTGTGCAGCGCCATCAAAAAAGCCGCCGGGATCGCTCCCGACGGCTTTCGTATTTGCTTGGCGAGAAAGGCTTAGCCTTCGCGCTCACCGGTCAGCGGCATCGCGCCGAATGCACCGGCGTTGACATTGCCGGTCAGCTGGTCGCCATCGACGGTGGCTTCGCATTCGAGCTTCATCGGCATCGGCACAACCATGTTCATGTCCCATGTCAGGGTGTTGCCGTCGATCTTGCCGTTTTCGACATCCATCTGGCCCATTCCGCCGGCCATCGTGCCGGTAAAGGTGTCACCATCGGGCACCACGGTGAAAGTGCCGGTCTGGTCACCCATCGGGCTTTTGACGACGGTTTTATAGGTTCCTGCAACAGACATTCTTGGTCTCCATGAAATTTGGTTTTTGCTTGTATTCGCGAGCGCCGGTCGCCCGGCTCTCTTGGCAGTGGTATTTACACGTGTGTCAGTTCGACTCAACCACATATCGCCGCTTTGCATGCGCCTCCACATCGTTGCGCCAGAACCGCACGGGCTTCAGCTTGTGGTCGACATAAAGCTGCATCTGATCGGTGTAGTGGGGGCTGCCAGGGCGGGTGCTGGCCGCGCCGAACGGCTGGATCGAGCGGGAGGTGACGCGGCCCGGTTTGCCCGGCGCGGGCCATTCAACCCACTGGATGAAACTGTCGCCGTGAACCAGGCTCAAACGCCCATCATCGTCCACTTCCCACGTGGTCGCCGCACGCAGCGTATCAGATCCGCCATCCAGCGGCAGATCAACATCCCCCTGCCGCAGCCTTACGAGGTCCGACATCGGCGGGTCGATCCGCCCGAAATGGGTGTTCAGGTGGTCCACCGCCTGTTTCAGGTGCTCGCGGATATCGGGGTATTCGCCCTTGTTCTGGTATTCCGCCGACATGAAATCGCGGATCATCAGATATGCAAGCGCGTCTGCCGGTCCCTGATTGTCGGCGGTGTAATCCCACCCCAGCAACAGGTCGCGCGCGCGTGCCAACTCGCCCTCCACCCTCAGCCCTTCCAGCGCGGTCATCATCACATCGACATAACCCTTGCGTTCATAGGCGGTGTCGTACTTGATCCGTTCCAGCGTGGCGCGGTCGAGCACGCTGGCCTCGCTCATCAATTTGTAGGCGCGCCAGCTGCGGTTGGTCTGCTTGCGCTCGATCCCCAGCACGGGCGAGAAATCTTCGGGGTCCAGATCGCTGCCTGCGCCGGCCGCGGTGAAGGGTTCGTTGTTGGAATTATAGACCCATCCCGACGCAGGATTGATGACCTTGGGGATGCGATCGTATCCGACAGAGCCATCCCAGATAAGGTCCGACCGATCGCCGGGGAGAATCGATCTCCAGTCGGCCTTCACATCCTCTGGTCGGTCGGGAATCGCCGCGTTGTAGATATAGGCGATGTTGCCCTGGGTGTCGGCGTAGATGAAGTTAGTCGACGGGATCGCCATGCGTGCGATCTGCGCCTCCCATTGCGCCAGCGTGGTCGCCTTGTTTAGACGGTAATACGCATCGAGCTGCTGCATTTCTCCAATCGCACCGTATCGGATCGCGAAAAAGCCGTTTTCATTCTGGATCACCGGACCATGAACGCTGCGATGGACGGTGCGCGGCACCGGCAACGTGATCGGGCCATAGCGCACCGGCAGAATGACATCGCGGCTTTCCAGTTCGCGCCATTCTCCATCCAGACGATAGCGGGTGCCGGTGTCGTCCATTTCCAGTTTGTAGATGTCGATCATGTCGGGCCGGTTGACCGTGTTGGTCCAGCCCAGATGTTCGTTATGGCCGAGGAAGGGGAAGGGCGATCCGGGGAAGTTCGCACCGGTAAAGTGCCAGCCTTCCTCGCTTTCGACGGTCAATTCGTACCACGCGACCCCGCCACGCAGGGGCTGGTGCGAATTGGAAATGAGCGTGGTTGGCCCGCCTGACTTTTCGGGCGCGACCGCCCATGCATTCGATCCGAGCAAGGCGGCATCATCGCCCCAAGGCAGCGGATGTGTGCCCTGCATCGCGATTGGCGGGTGCATCCGTTTGTTCGGGGAACGCGGGAAGCCGGGAATGTCCGGGCCGTATTCACGGCGCAGCGGCTCGCCTGCGACCAGTGGGCCGATCACATCTGAAAGGCCGAAGAAGAACGGCTGGCGCAACACGAAACCGGCGGCCACATCCTCTCCGTTTACCGGAAACAGGCCCGACAGCTTTACTTCATCGGGGTGGTCGTTCGCATACTGGTTCAGCCCGGCGGCGTAGGCATCGAACAGGGCGCGCGTGTCTGCGGGAAGGTTTGGATATTCCTTCGCGCCGTGCCGCGCGCGTCGAGCAGGTGATAGACGTAATCGAACTGCGCGCCTTCCTCACCCGCTATCGCGCCATAGCGTCCCTTTGACATGGCAGCCACGTCTTGCAGGGTGAAGAAATCGTCCTCTGCATGGGCGATGGCAACGCCGAATGCGACATCGGCATCGGTCTTTCCTGAAATATGCGGGACGCCGTATTCATCGCGGATGATCTCTGCCCGATACTGGCGCTGCGCAGGCGCGCTTGCTGCGTCCGCGTATAGCGGCTCCCACGTGGCCAGTGCAACGAATGCCAGCACCAACAGCGCCGCTGCGCCGATGCCAATCCCCTTGAGCCATTTCATCAGGCCGTCTCTCCCTTATTCCCGAACAAACCATTGCGGTGCGGGCAGGGCAGGTCAAGCGGTCACGCAAGGTGCTTGCAAATGCCCTGCGGGAACCCACGTAGTGCGCTAACACACTACGCGCGGCCACGTTGATGGGATACGCGCGGAGGGATGATTGCCGAAAACACTTGTGTTGCAAAAACGCAACACTATCTAGGACGGGTTATCCAAGGAGGGGTGTCCACCCATGAATCTCGAAAAATTCACCGATCGCGCCAAGGGTTTCCTGCAAAGCGCGCTGACCATCGCCATCCGCATGAACCATCAGCGGATCACGCCCGTTCACCTGCTCAAGGCGCTGCTGGAAGACAGCGAGGGCATGGCCGCCGGGCTGATCCAGCGTGCCGGGGGCGAGGCTGCGCTGGCGGTCAGTTCGGTGGACGCAAGCCTTGCGAAAATCCCGGTCGTTACCGGGGGCGGGGCGCAATCGCAGCCGGGTCTGGATAACGATGCCGTGCGCGTACTCGATAGCGCGGAGACACTCGCGGAGAAGGCGGGCGATGGCTATGTCACCGTTGAGCGGCTGTTGACCGCGCTTGCGCTGGCACCCGGTGCCGCAGGTGAGGCGATGAAGGCCGCCAGCATCACCCCGCAATCCTTGAACGCCGCCATCGAAGACCTGCGCGGCGGAAAGAAAGCCGACAGCGCCAGCGCCGAAAACGCTTATGATGCGATGGAGAAATACGCCCGCGATCTGACGCAGGCGGCGCGCGACGGAAAACTCGATCCGGTGATCGGCCGCGACGAGGAAATCCGCCGCACTGTCCAGATTCTTGCCCGGCGAACCAAGAACAACCCCGCCCTGATCGGCGAACCCGGCACCGGCAAGACCGCAATAGCCGAAGGGCTGGCGCTGCGCATCGCCAATGGCGACGTGCCCGATAGCCTGAAGGGCCGCACGCTGATGAGCCTCGATCTGGGGTCGCTGATTGCAGGCGCGAAATATCGCGGCGAATTCGAAGAGCGGCTGAAAGCCGTGCTCGACGAAGTGAAGAACGCCGATGGCAACATCATCCTGTTCATCGACGAGATGCACACGTTGATCGGCGCGGGCGCAAGCGAGGGCAGTATGGATGCCTCCAACCTGCTCAAACCTGCGCTGAGCCGCGGCGAACTGCACTGCATCGGTGCGACGACGCTCGATGAATATCAGAAATACGTCGAAAAAGACCCCGCGCTCCAGCGCCGGTTCCAGCCGGTCTATATCGAGGAGCCCAGCGTCGAGGACACGATCAGCATCCTGCGCGGGATCAAGGACAAGTATGAACTCCACCATGGAGTGCGCATCACCGATGCCTCGATCGTGGCCGCAGCGAAACTTTCCGACCGGTATATCCAGAACCGGTTTCTGCCGGACAAGGCCATCGATCTGATGGACGAGGCCGCAAGCCGCATCCGCATGGAAGTGGAATCGAAGCCCGAAGAGATCGAGGCGCTCGACCGGCGGATCATCCAGCTCAAGATCGAGGAGAGCGCGCTCGGCAAGGAAACCGACGATGCCAGCCGCGACCGGCTGGTCAATCTGCGCAAGGAATTGTCTGAGCTTGAGCAGCAATCCTCCGAACTTACCACACGCTGGCAGAATGAGCGCGACAAGATCGACGCCGAGGGCAAGATCAAGGAGCAGCTGGATCACGCGCGGCTGGAACTGGAACAGGCGCAGCGCACCGGCGATCTCGCCAAGGCGGGCGAGCTGTCCTACGGGCGCATCCCGGATCTTGAAAAGCAGCTGGCCGAGGCAGAGGGGCTGACGGACAACGCGCTGCTGCGCGAGGAAGTGACCGAAGAGGACATTGCCGGCATCGTCAGCCGTTGGACCGGCATCCCCATCGACAAGATGATGGAGGGCGAGCGCGAAAAGCTGCTCGATATGGAGAGCATCCTTGGCAAACGCGTGATCGGGCAAGAGCGAAGCGATCACTGCGGTGTCAAAGGCCGTGCGCCGCGCGCGCGCCGGACTCCAGGACCCCAATCGTCCGCTCGGCAGTTTTCTGTTCCTGGGCCCCACCGGCGTGGGCAAGACCGAGCTGACAAAGGCGCTGGCCGGCTTCCTGTTCGACGATGACAGCGCGATGGTCCGTATCGACATGAGCGAATTCATGGAAAAGCACGCGGTCGCCCGCCTGATCGGCGCGCCTCCGGGCTATGTCGGCTATGACGAGGGCGGCGTGCTGACCGAAGCCGTCCGGCGACGCCCCTATCAGGTTGTGCTGTTCGATGAGGTGGAAAAGGCGCACTCCGATGTCTTCAACGTGCTGTTGCAGGTGCTTGACGACGGGCGGCTGACCGACGGGCAGGGCAGGGTGGTCGATTTTTCGAACACGCTGATCATCCTGACCTCGAACCTCGGCAGCCAGTATCTCTCCAATCTGGGTGACGATGGCAAGGTAGCCGATGTCGAGGATCAGGTGATGGATGTGGTGCGCGGACATTTCCGGCCCGAATTCCTGAACCGGCTGGATGAGATCATCCTGTTCCACCGACTGGCGATGGAGCACATGGCCCCGATTGTCGCGATCCAGGTAAAGCGCGTGCAAAAGCTGCTGGACGATCGCAAGATCACGCTCGACCTGACCGAGGCGGCGCTGCGTTGGCTGGGGCGGGTCGGATACGACCCGGTCTATGGCGCACGCCCGCTGAAACGCGCGGTGCAGCGTTACCTGCAGGATCCGCTCGCCGAGATGTTGCTGGAAGGCAAGGTGGCCGACGGATCGACGGTGCGCATCGACGAAGGTGATGGCGAACTGCATATTCTGATCGACGAATAGCGATTCTTCGCCTCGGCACGACATTGTTCGTGTCAATGGCCCGATGTAACCTTGTAACGCAAAAGGTGCCTTGTTACGCGCGAGGCACCTTTTGTTGCGCAATGTCGCAGGCAGCATTACGATAGTTACGATACGCAATTCTTGCTGTGGGATTAACGCAACAGCCTGGCAAAAATTGGCGTAATCCTGTCAGCCGCTTTGACTTCAAATAGTCGCTATTGCACAAAACCGTCATCGCAGGGGCTAAATCGCGATAGACCACAAGGGCGACTCACCTTCATACTTCGGTTTGGGGGCGAGATCGGGTTCGCGACTACGGCTTCGGTTGTTTCAACTGGAGTAGACATGAAAAAGTTTCATACCAATTCGCTGAAGGCACTGGCCTTCTCGGCATCGGCTATCGCATTCGCGATCGCCGCCCCTGCATATGCTCAGGACGCAGAACCGGGTGACGAATGCATCACCGGCGCCAATGCAGCGGGCGTTGTTGACGCCGACGGCGAGTGTGTTTCGACCGGCGAGGGGCCGACCGGCGCCACCACGGGTCAGGGCGAAGATGTCGACATCTCCACCGGCGCTGCGGGCGAGACGCCTCAGGGCGGGGGCATCACCGTCACCGGTTCGCGCATCGTGCGCGACACCTATTCGTCGATTTCGCCGCTGCAGGTGCTTAGTACCGAAAACCAGCAGTCAGTCGGCGCGTTCGATCCCGCGCAGATCCTCCAGCGTTCCGAAGCCGCGTCGGGCCAGCAGATCGATGCAACTTTCCTTGGTTTTGTTCTTGATAATGGCCCCGGCGCGCAGACGATCAACCTTCGTGGTCTTGGTGCGGAACGTACACTAGTGCTCGTTAATGGTCGCCGTTTAGCACCAGGCGGGGTCGGTGGGGCTCCAACAGCACCGTCAATTAATTTGATCCCATCGACGCTTGTCGACCGCTATGATCTTTTGCTTGATGGCGCCTCCTCGGTCTACGGCTCGGACGCGGTTGCCGGTGTCGCGAACGTCATTCTGCGTAAAGATTTCGACGGGCTCGAGTTACAGGTAAATGGCAATATAAACCCTCAGGGAAGCGGTGAAGACTACATCATCAGCGGGGCTTGGGGTTTCAACACCGACCGGGCCGTGTTCGGCATCGGTGCTGAATACTCGCATCGTGATATTATTAGGCTGCGCGATCGTGATTTTTTTGCCGACGATGAAACCAACGTGGAAATCGACGAAGATGGCAACATTTTCACGACGGGCCTTCGCGACAACGCAATTGTCCGCAACCGGACGCCCGGCGTAACCGTTTCCGAACGTGATGCGATCATCGGCGGAATTTCGGGTCGTATTTTCATTCCGCGAACTTTCCTCGGTTCGGTCTATTTCCCCGCGAACGGTAACATCGCCAACATTCCAGGGTTGAATTTCGGCGACTCGACAAATGCATTCGGCGTTGATCTTGACACAAACGGCGATGGCATTCGCGACGTCGATTTCCAAAACGTCAACACGAATGGCGCTGACCTCAATCAAACTTTCAGTTCCCAACAGGATTTGATCAACGTCTTCGCCTATGGTGAATATACATTCCCTGGCGAAGCCAACATCACTCCATTCTTCGAAGCTCAGTACACGCGCGCGGAAATCGTTAACCCGAATAGCGGCATCCCACAGATCTTCCCATATGTGCCAGCTGATAACTCTTTCAATCCGTGTAACGTCAACAGTCCCAACGGGACAGACTGCTTTGCCGCCGATAACGCGTTGCTGGGTGGAGTGTTCAACCCCGGTTCGGGCAGTCTGCCTGTTCTTCCAATCGCCTCAATACGGGGTGACAGGAACAACTTCGACGTGACGCAAGAGCAGTATCGCGGCGTACTTGGAGCGCGTGGTGATCTTCCGTTCATCGGATCCTCATGGAGTTTCGAAGTCGCGGGCGCCTATTCGCGTGCCAGCGGCAACCTGAAGGTCAACGGAATCAGAGAAGACCGGCTCGCTCTGTCACTGGGTATCGATCCCACCTTCGATTTTGACGGTGACGGCGTCGTCGATAATACTGGTGACGGCATTGCAGATGATTACAACCAAGACGTTCAGTTTGGTGCAGGCGCTGCGGGCGTTATCACTCCTTGCAACGGAGCCGCTCTTGCCAATCCAGGTCTAGCTGCGCCTGATCTGCTGGCCGGATGTGTCCCTGTCGATCTTTTCAACGGGAGCGTTCTCGGCGCACCAGTTGGCGACTTCGCGACTGCCGCAGAACGCGACTACGTCTTCGCCACCAGTAATTTCGACACCACATATGAGCAGGTGTTCATTAACGCATTTGTTACCGGCGATCTGTTTGAGCTACCTGCTGGTTCGGTTGGTGTCGTGCTTGGCGCTGAATGGCGTGAAGACTCGATTGATTCAACTCCGGACTTTATTAGTTCGAATGGATTGTTCTTCGCACGTTCCTCTGATGCCGGGGCGCAGGGTTCGGCTTGGATCCGGGAGCTCTTCGGGGAAATTGACCTTCCGCTGATCGCTGGGGAAACCCTGGTTGAAGAGCTGAACGTGAACTTCTCGGGGCGTCTTACGGATCAGGAGTTCTATGGTACGAATGGTACTTTTGCAATTAAGGGTGGTTGGCGCCCGGTCAGCCCCCTACTGCTGAAATTCAGCTACGGCACGTCGTTCCGCGCCCCTAACCTGCGTGAGAACTTCCTCGCCAATCAGACGGGGTTCGTGACCATCAATGACCCCTGCGCTGTTCCAACGGCTGCATTCATAACGGCACCGGGCGCGCCTGCTGGCACGCTTCCCTCGTACCAGGCAAATCTCGACACGCGGGATCCGCAGACACTTTCGAACTGCCTTCGTGAGGGACGCGATCCAACGACTGTTGGCATTGATGAGCAAGGTCTTGGGACATTTAACCAGCCAAGTCCTGAAGTCATTTCAGGCGGAACTCTGGAACTCAATCCCGAAACATCGACTTCAATAACCACCGGTTTCGCTTTTGAAGAAATCTTCCCGAGCGGTTTCGATTTCTCATTCAACTTCAACTATTTCGATATTCAGATCAGAGATGCGATTGTTGAACCAGGTGTGCAATTCATTGTTAATGACTGCTTCACTCGAGAAGATGGAACACGTAGCCCATTTTGTGAACGCATTACTTTCGCAAACTCTGGCCGCGCTTTGATTACTGACGTGTTCCAGGGCTTCCTCAACTTTAACCAAGAAGCAGTCCGTGGCATTGATCTGAACACCTCTTTCGGCAAAGATGTGACAATCGGTGGAGAGCTTTTTGATCTTTCGCTGGAATTGCAAGCAAACCACCTGATTGAGCGTTCGATCCAGTTTATCGACGCGCAGGGTAACCTGACTGAAGAAAATTTCGCTGGCGAATTTGGCTTCCCAAGCTGGACAGGCCGCGCAACGTTCTCGGCCGATTGGAATGACTTCCGCTTTGTTTGGCAGACCCGTTATATTGGTGATGTAGAGCAGGACGCCGATGGTATTGACGAATTCGATGATGCGTTCGGCAACCGCGGAACGGGGTTCTTTTCCGATACCTGCCTTGGTGATGGAACGGCCAACGTGGCGGGTGATGGACGTTTCTGCCGCGACGTCGGCTTTGCCGAAGAATGGTTTGAACACACTGCATCTATTCGCTGGGATAATGACGTAATAAGAGTCATCGCAGGGGTCACGAACATTTTCGATAACGCGCCGCCGCAGGTTGACGGCAGTGAAGTGTTCAGCATCTCAAACGTCCCGATCGGCAACGGATATAACTTTGACGGTCGCGAGTTCTTTGCCCAGATTCTTTACCGTTTCTAAGGCGTAATCCGCTCTGACTGAGCCAAAAAAGGCGGCTTCTCACACTTGATGAGGAGCCGCTTTTTTGTTTTACTACGGGTCTGAAAATGGGCTGGAATGGAGGCTGGTCTGTTTCCACAACTACTCATTGATAATGCACAGAGGGTCGATCTCGATGAAATTTCTTAAAGCATCCGCCACAGCCGTTATGGTCGGCGTTTCTATCTTGGGACTCAGCGTTGCAGCGCCGACACAGACGCAGGCCCAGACCGCCGCTACCTCCACCCCCATCGACGTCTGGGCGCTGCGCGATGTTGTGAACGCGGTCGATCTGTCGCCCGATGGCAAGCATCTGCTGGTTCACAAGGTTGAATCGCGCGAAGGCGATTATCTGCTTGAAATCTATAAGACAGATGATCTTTCAAAACCGTTTCGTCGATTGAACGCAGATCCGATGGAAATCACCAACGCCCGTTGGGTATCGAACAGCATCATCTTCGGCGGCGCATGGCAAATCAAGCGTGCCAAGGTCAAATCCCAGGAACAGGACGTCCGCAATTACGCGTCTTATTTTTACGATCTCAACGCGAACAAATTTCAGCAGATCGAAGGCAGTTTTTCCATTGCCAACGAATTGCCTGATGAGCCGGACAGGATCCTTATTGCGACCGGTGCGGCTGTAGAAGGCGGGCCGGGTAACGATCCCGCTGCCGCGTTTCGTCCGCGCTCCTATTACAAGCTCAATCTGAAAACCGGCGCACGCGAACTGGTTCTGCGCGGGACCAGCAAATATGCGCAGGTAACCTTCGATAACAAAGGTAATCCGCGCTACGCGATCGGGCAGGACTCGGACAACACGATCAAGACGTTTTATCGCAAGCCAGGTGACGGATCGTGGAAGCAATTCGGTGAGGTTCTCGATCAGGATGATCCGGACAATCTCTACCGGTTCCTCGGCGGTTTTCAGGGTATTGCCGGTTTCAGCGCCGAAGACCCCAATCTTGGCTACATCATCGATGCGCGCAATGGCGAAGACAAGGCTGCGCTCTGGCTGTTCAATTTTGAAACCGGCGAATTCGTAGAGAAAATGTTCCAGAGCGAAGATTCCGATGTGATGGGCATCGGACTTCATTCGATCCCCGGTAACGACAAACTCGCCTTCGCATCCTATCCGGGTGCGAAGATGGAGCGTCACTGGTTCGACGAAGACGAAAAAGCGCTTTACGAGGCGCTTGAGGCGCAGATCCCCTACGCCCATCAGTTGCGCATCACCAGCCGGTCCTACGATGGCCGCAATATGGTCGTGTCGAATGTCGGACCGCGCGATCCCGGCTCATTCTGGCTTGTGAAGGAAGGGCAATTGGCAAAGCTGGGCAGCCGCAATCCGCTGCTTGATCCTGAACAACTGGCTGATGTGAAGTTCATCAAATATCCGGCGCGTGACGGTCTCATGATCCCCGGCTACGTCACCGTTCCAAAGGGCGAGGGTCCGTTTCCGCTTGTTGTGCTGCCGCACGGTGGTCCGGCTGTGGCTGAGGTGGTGAATTTCGATGAATGGGGCCAGTTGCTCGCAAGCGCGGGGTATATGGTGCTGCAGCCGGAGTATCGCCAGACGGTTGGATGGGGCAAGAAGCACTTCGACCTCGCATTCAAGCAGCATGGTCTGACCATGCAGGACGATAAAGATGATGGCGCGCTCTATCTCGTTGAGCAGGGCATGGTCGATCCAGACCGGATGGCAATGTTTGGCTGGTCTTATGGCGGGTATGCAGCGCTGGTGGCGGCCGCGCGCGAGAACAACATTTACCAGTGCGCCATAGCCGGGGCGGCGGTTTCACGTCCGGAAATCTGGTATCGCGACATCAGCCGCAATCCTTTTCCCAAAGCGATCGACGAATGGTTCAAGGGTCGCGGTGTCGATTACGGCGTCAATCCTTATGCCGATGTTGCGAAGGTCAACATTCCCCTGCTGATGGTACACGGTGAAGACGACAGCCGCGTGCTGTATTACCACTTTGCCGACTACAAGAAAGCGTTTGAGGCTGCTGGCAAGGAAGGCCAATTCCTGACGCTTGAAAACGCCGACCACTTCTACAGAACCCTGATGTTCAACCATCAGCAGCAATTCTACACCAAGATGCTGGACTTCCTGGCCAACGATTGCGGGCCGGGCGGGCTCTGATCGGCTGAGCGGCATAACCGCACCATAAAAGGCCCGGTCTGCAACGGATGCAGACCGGGCCTTTTTGCTATCGAGCAAACGCTTGTTAGACGGTAGCGCGCGTGAAAGGCGCGGGGCGGGCGTAATCAGGCAGAGCAGCGCATTACCCGATCCGATTGCCGCGCACGCCGTTGCGTCCGTCAACGCGGATCCAGTATGTTCCCATCGTTGCCGGCTTGAACTCCACCGGATCGCCGACCTTGGGTGCGCGCGTGCGGACCGAGGTGCCCTTCATCTGCCACTGCGCGTTGCCCTCCTCGATCCAGATATGCCATTCGTGTGGGCCCACCTCTTGAACCTTGGTGATGGTCGATTGCAGGAGCGTGATCTCGTCTTCCTGACGCATCGCCAAAGAGGCCGACCTTGGGCAGCGAAAATCCGAACAGACGACGACGAGCCTGCGTGATGTCCTCGGTTTGCACCACCTTGACATCGCCTTCGTTCGTCGCACCGACAAGCGCGCCGACTTCCCTGTCGAAGCACGCAAGACGATCGATGCATTGTCCATGATCGCAGTACAGGTTTCCAGCTTTCCGATCAGAGGGCTATTCTGGATAGAGGCCCCCTTTTGACGCTGTTCCTGCGCGACGGCCGGGCTGACAGTCATCAGCGAGGCGGTCAGGCAAGCGAGCGTCAAACCGATGATCGTGTGCGTTTTCATGTAAATCCCGTTCGGATTAAAGATAATTGGTTGCAGACAGGGGCGGTCGAGCCATCGCCATAGTAACCTGCACCTGCACAGCGCGTTTACAGTGCCATTCGGTCCGCTGACAATATTATTACAAGGATCTTGTCGGGCAAAGCTGGAAAATAGAAAGCACGGCTAGCAAAGGCTGCCAATGCGCTTGATTTCGCCCGCGAGAGTTAATTGCCCTCGCCAAGGAAGCCCGGCTGGTTGGCGCCGACAATATCACGCGCACCTTCGTTTCCGCGCCGCGCCGCAAGCGCCCATTCCTTGTTTGTAATGCAGACGCGCGTGCGCTTGGCCCGCGAACCGATGACCGACTGGCTTTTGCAACGCACATAATCGGGATGGGATTTGTCTGTGATTTTGGTGGGCTTTTGGTCGACCACTTCAATTTCTGTTTCCGCTTTTGCGGCGTCATTGTTCTGCGCCGTGGTGGCAGGGGTGGCAGCCTGAAGCGCGAAAAAACCAGCGGCGATAAAAGTAAAGCTCACGGAAAACCTCCTGTTTGTCCAATCCAAGATTACCACAATCGGGTTAGGGATTGAAGAGGCAACGGCAGGCATGAAAAAAGGGGCGAGCCTTTCGGCCCGCCCCCTCTTTGTTGGTCACTTGCGACCGGTTGCTGCTTAGAAGCTGAACCGGAGGCTTGCCGCGTAACGACGACCCAGCGGATCGTAGGTCGACGGGAAGACGTTACCGCTGTTGAACGATGTCGAACCGATGTCCGAACCCACGATGGTGGGCTGGTTGTCGAGCAGGTTGACGACCGTAAACGTGAACAGCACGTTTTCAATCACATCCCACTGGAACGTCAGGTCGAAATAGCTCTCGGACGGGATCTTCGTGAAGTCCACATCGCCAAACAGCGGCGAGGTGCCGATGAAGGCCGGACCCTGATCGAGGATGTCGAGCGGTTCTTGCTCGATACCGCTCAGGTAACGCCAACGCAGGGACAATGAGTAATCGTCCATGAAGTTGAGCGTCGTGCGCTGGTTGAACACGAACTCGGGCTGCGGGTTGCAGTTGACCGAGTAGAACCCGACGCAGTCACGGTCGATCAATTCATCGCTGGCGGCGATGGACTTGAACCGGTTTTCGCGGGTCCACGTACCTTCAAAGCTGAGCGCGAGGCCGATGTTGTCGGTGATGTCAGTGCCGTAGTTCAGCACGAACGTCGATACCATCGGTCCTGATGGCCCCTCTGTTAGTGAGGTTCTGGATCAGTCCCTGAACTTCGTCTGGCGAACCCGAAATCTCACCGGTTGTGGCGCTTCGCGACACGAGCTGGCAGACAGGATTTGTGGCGAAGTCGAGATTTGCGCCAAAATAGCAGCCATTGATGATGTCGCCAATGGCAGGCACGCTAATCGCGTCGTCAATGCTGATATTGAAGTAATCAACCGTGAGAGCCAAACCTGGAATTGCCGCCGGCTGTGCGATGAAGCCAAGGGTCCAAGTCTCGGCCTTTTCGGTATCGAGGTTAAGGTTGCCACTCCTCGTGACATTAATCTGGCCTGCAGGAGGCTGATTGATCAGGCCGGCAGCAACAACTGCCTGCCGGAGCACCCTGAGCGACGCAAACTGCCGAAAGAGCGGCGTTACCAACGGGGTTGGTGCCGGCGCACGGATCGACCGAGAGGTTGTCCAGAACAGTTACCTGCGGGAAGAACAACTCGCCGATGTTCGGTGCGCGGGCTGCCTTCTGGAAGTTACCGCGGATTGCGAGACCGTTAACCGGTTCCCAGGTGCCGCCGACCTTCCAGGTGAACTCGTTGCTCGAAAGTTCATAGTTCGAGTAACGGCCGCCAAGTTCAAGCGTCAGGCTTTCGAAGAACGGACGGTTCTCGATAATGGGAACGACGAGTTCGCCGTAAACGTCGAACACGTCGTACGAACCAGAGAAGTTCGGATCGGCACCGCCGCCGCCGACAACCGCGCCGGGGGTCTGCGAAGCTTCATCCGAAACCTGGCTAGTGGTGAACTCACGATATTCCGCACCAACAGCGAAATTCACCGGTGTATCTGCGAGCAGCGTGATTGGCAGATCGCCAAACACCGAACCCTGAACCGTGCCGATGCTCGACTGGTCGATAATCTGCTGGGTCAGGCTGAACGCGAAGTCCTGCGCGGCCTGCGAGCCAAGATTGCCTGCGGGGCCGAAAAGATTGATCGGAGCACAACCACGCGATGCGTCGATACATGCAACGCCGCCAGCGCCATCAGGGATGGCGAGCAGCGACTGCTGCAGACGATCGAGACGGGCAAAGCCGGACTGACGCTGAATACGCTCGGATTCGCCGTAGGTGGCGAACAGATCGTATTCGATGTTGTCAGTGATACCGCCACGGGCGCCAACGACCATGTTGAACAGGGTCGTGGTGAAGTCCGAATCGCGCGTACCCGCTTCGATCGTACGACGACGCACCTGCGTGCCGAACTGAACGTAATCGGGGTTTGCGGAACCGTCGGCAAGCGTCGGGCCGAACTGCGTGTTACGCGATGCGGTAAACTGCGCAGGCGTAAGACCCAGAGCGTACCGAAACGCTGAGCGATCGCATCGGGGATGAAGGGGTTGTTCAGGTTCACCTGATAGGTGTTGAAGAACGAACCACCCGGAGCGATGATCGTCGACACGGTGTTCTTGGAGAACACGGCCTGCGAATACAGCTCAACCGAAGGCGAGATTTCGTAATTTGCCGAACCGAACATGTTGAAGCGTTCAAACGGCGTCTGGAAGATGTTGAACGGGTTGAAGTTGAACGGAGCCAGCTGCTCGAGTTCACACCCGCGGGACTCGAAATGATGTCCGTGCCGCGCATCGTTGATCTGACCGTGTGAACAGTGCCGAACGGACGCTACCGGCACGGCTCGTGACCAGTGGGGCAGTTCGCCAGAACAGGAACCAGCGTTGCATCGCAAATCGTTGCCGGGTTGGTCGGGCCGGTGAAGATGATGTTCGCCGGAACAGCAGCGGATGAACCACCCGCAGCACCGTTGAACGAACCGACGTTGAAGATCGAGAAGTCACGCGCGCCCTGGAGCACCTGCTTCTGATCCTGATAACCCAGGCTGAAGACGGCGTTACCGCGACCATCATCGAAATTGGCACCGATGGTCAGTTCCGTGCGGAAGAATTCGCCATCGCCCTGTTCGGTGATGCCGGTTGCGGCGTCCAGCTGGACACCTGCAAAATCACGCTTGGTGATGAAGTTGATAACGCCCGAAACCGCGTCAGCACCATAGGTGGTGGTAGCACCACCGGTCAGGATGTCGGTACGCTCAATCACGGCGAGCGGGATGTTGTTAAGATCGACCCGGCCAGTTTCATCGGCGGGAACGAAGCGGCGACCGTCCAGCAGGACGAGGTTACGCTGCGAGCCGATGCCGCGAAGGTTGACGAACGATGCGCCGCCGTTGCCGTTGTTAACCTGTGCGCCGATGCTGGGGACAGCGCCCGGCAGTTCGCGCAGGAATTGTTCAGCAACCGTGGTCTGGCGAAGCGTCAGTTCTTCTTCACCAACCGCGGCAACCGGAGTCGACAGGCGCAGGTTGGGATCGGTCACGCGCGATCCGGTAACGACGATGGCGTTGCGCGGTGCTTCCGGCGTGATACCGGCGTCTTCTGCGGCGCCGACGTTTTCCGTGGTGTCTGCATCCTGAGCGAAGGACGGCGTCGCTGCCAGCGCAAGGCCGACCGCAAACGAGCCAGCGCTCAGTCGCAATAGTGTTGACTTCTTCATAGGTTACTTACCCTTGTTTTAGGTCGGGAGGCGATCCACCAGACCTGTTTCTGGATGAAACCGGGCCTGCGCAATCATGCAGTTTCCCGGCTTCCGCCCGTTCTTTGGACCATCTTCTCATACGGTGATCGCCTAGGGGCGAACGTCAACGCGTGAGACAAAGCCTCATGGAGCCAGATGAACGGTTCCCTCTTGCAAGGAAAGCAAAGCTGGCGAATTTCGCAAAAATGCCAGCGCGCTGTCGCCATATTGCAACACTGGAAAATGGCTGTCGGATCGCGACCGGGAAACGGTTTCGACGCCGTGGAAACAGGATCGGATGCAAAGTAGCGATTTGCGCAGTTGATTCCGGCCCTGCGCTCCAATAGTCCAATATCAAAGGCGGGCGAGTGGCAAATCGCAACGTTTTTCCGGTGAGCCGCTCGCATACCGGCAGCATCTTATAAAAACGCCTGAAAACCGGGCTTTGATAACATTGAATCGGAGAGGATCATGACCGCAGCCTATATCGTAGACGCCGTTCGCACCGCCGGAGGGCGCCGCGGTGGCCGCCTCGCCGGGGTGCATCCGGTCGACCTGCTCGCCCGATCGCTGGATGCGGTGGTGGAGCGCAGCGGGATCGATCCATCCGCAATTGACGATGTCATCACCGGTTGCGTTACACAGGCAGGCGAACAGGCGATGCAGGTGGGGCGCATGGGCGTGCTCGCCTCCAGACTGTTGCCCCAGAGCACTCCTGCTGTGACAATTGACCGCCAGTGCGGTTCATCGCAGCAGGCGATCCAGTTTGCCGCGCAGGCCGTGATGAGCGGGACGCAGGATGTGGTCATTGCCAGCGGCGTCGAAAGCATGAGCCGCGTGCCGATGGGATCGAATGCGACGCTGCACATGAAAGAGGGGCTGGGCCATTACAAGTCGCCCGGCCTTGATGAGAAATTTCCCGGCATCCAGTTCAGCCAGTTCATGGGCGCGGAAATGATCGCGAACAAGCACGGCTTTTCCAAGGATGACCTCGATGCGTTCGCTCTTGAGAGCCACCGGCGCGCCATTGCCGCGACGCAGGGAGGGGCGTTTGAAAACGAGATCGTGGGGGTTGAGATCGAAACCCCTGACGGCGCGCAAATGCACACTGTGGACGAAGGCATACGGTTTGACGCGACGATGGAAAGCATCGCTGGGGTCAAGCTGATCAGCCCCGATGGTAAGTTGACCGCCGCTTCCGCCAGCCAGATCTGCGACGGATCGAGCGCGGTTCTGATCGTGTCCGAAGCCGCATTGAAGCAGTATGGCCTCACCCCGATGGCGCGCATCCACACTCTTACCGTGACGGCGGGCGATCCGGTGATCATGCTGGAAGAACCGCTGTTCGCGACCGACAAGGCACTGCAGCGGGCCGGGCTGAGCATAGGCGATATCGACTTGTATGAAGTCAACGAAGCGTTTGCCTCTGTCCCGCTTGCCTGGCTCAAGCATACTGGCGCGGATCCGGAAAAGCTCAATGTCCATGGCGGCGCGATTGCGCTGGGCCATCCGCTGGGCGCATCGGGCACCAAGCTGATGGCCACGTTGGTCCACGCGCTGAGGCGGCACGGCAAGAAGTACGGTCTGCAAACCATGTGCGAAGGCGGCGGCGTCGCCAACGTGACCATTATCGAGACTGTTTAATCGAAAATTTTGAGAGGAAATTCACTATGGAAGTATCTGCAAACACCCCGGCAGTCATCACTGGCGGCGCATCCGGCCTTGGAGCGGCGACTGCCCGCGCCCTTGCGGCAAAGGGCGTAAAGGTCGCTATCTTCGACATGAACGAGGAGAAGGGCGAGGCGATGGCCGCGGAAATCGGCGGCATATTCTGCAAGGTGAACGTAACCAGCGAGGAGGAGGTCGACGCAGGCTTTGCCAAGGCGCGCGAGGCCCACGGACAGGAGCGCATTCTTGTGAACTGCGCCGGTATCGGCAACGCGATCAAGACCGCCAGCCGCGACAAGCAGACCGGCGAGATCAAGCATTACCCGCTGTCCGCATTCGAATTCGTCATTCAGGTCAACCTGATCGGCACTTTCCGCTGCATCGCCAAATCGGCGGCGGGTATGATGAGCCTAGACCCGATCAACGAAGACGGCGCGCGCGGCGCGATCGTAAACACCGCATCTGTCGCTGCCGAAGACGGTCAGATGGGCCAAGCGGCCTATTCGGCATCGAAGGGCGGAGTGGTTGGCATGACGCTGCCCATCGCACGCGATCTGATGCGCGAAGGCATCCGGGTGAACACCATCCTGCCGGGCATCTTCAACACGCCGCTGATGAATGCTGCGCCGCCGCAGGTGAAGGAAGCGCTGGCCGCATCGGTTCCGTTTCCCAAGCGGCTTGGCTATCCTGAGGAATACGCCAATCTTGCAATGTGCATGATCGAAACCGGTTACTTTAACGGCGAGGATGTGCGGTTGGACGGCGCGATCCGGATGGCCCCGCGCTAAGCCAATAATCCGCCTCGGCCTGCCGGGGAAGCATTGGCAACATTTCAAAAGAAAGCCGCCCGCGCCAATATGGCACGGGCGGCTTTTGCTTTATTCTCATTCGCGCCTGAATTCAGGCGGCGGTTTCCATCAGTGTCACCCGGCCCGCCCATTCAGGTTGAACCGCAGCATCGGCCAGCAGCACGGCGACATCGCCGCGCGCCGCTTCGCCCGATGGATCGACATCGTCACCCAAACGCACATTGCCGGTTGCGCCCTCATCGGTCAGGCTGACGGGACGCAGAATTGCGATTTCCATATCGCTTTTCTGCAACCGCGCGTCGGCGTCGTGCTTTGCCTGAAGATAATGCGCAAGCTCGCTGTCGGGATCGGGATCGTCCGCCCCGACGCTGCTCAGCATCACGAACCGGCGCACTCCGGACTTTTCGGCAAGCTCAATCAGGCGAATAGCGCCGTCGCGATCAATCTTGTCGGTCATTTCCTCGCTCGTTCCTCCGCCCGAACCGGCTGCAAAGATTACGACTTCGCAACCGTTCGTCACGCCGTCTTGCAGTTCGGTCAGATCGCCCAGCCGTGTTTCCACCGAGTCTGCAAGATCGCCTGTGTCGGAAGATCCGCGGACGAGTGCGATGGGATCATGCCCGCGCTCGGCCAGTTCCCTGACCAGCCGAAGCCCTGTGTTCCCGGTGGCCCCGGCGACGAGAATTTTCATGGAATTTCTCCAGAGTAAGAGGATTGAGCGTCGCGCATTACGAAGGCAGGAAGATCGCCTTGGCGTTGACGAATTCCTTCATGCCAAACCCGCCATGTTCGCGGCCATAACCGGAGTTCTTGACCCCGCCAAAGGGCATGTTGGGGTCTGCCGCGCCGAATGAATTGATCCGCACCATACCGGTGTCGAAATGATCGCGCGCCAGTCGGATGGCCTTGTCCTCGTCCTTGGTGAAGATACCGCCGCCAAGACCGTAGCGGCTGTCATTGGCGATCCGCATTGCATCTTCATCGTCCTTCGCCCGAATCACAGCGCCACCGGGCCAAAGATTTCGTCGTCACGGGCGGGCGTTCCCGACAGGGCAATCGGCCAGAACGGTCGCAGGGTAATACCAGCCATCGGGATCGCTCTTCCGGATCGCCGCCGCAGAGCAGTTTTGCGCCGCCTTCGATGCTTTTGGAAACCTGCTCTGACACGGTGTCGAACTGGTCTTCGCTCGACAGCGGGCCAAGCTGGGTATCGTCATCCTTCGGATCGCCCATGCGAGTGGCTTTCATCTGCTCGACGAACGCCTCGGTAAACTGGTCGTAAACCGCGTCGGTCACCACGAACCGCTTTGCCGAAACGCAGGTTTCGCCGTTGTTGTACAGGCGGCCCGCCACGCAGGTTTTGACCGCAAGGTCGATATCGGCATCTTCGAGCACGAGGTAGGCATCGTTCGATCCCAGTTCGAGCACGGTTTTCTTGAGCGCCTCGGCGGCGGTCTTGCCGATGTGCGCGCCCGCACCGTCGCTGCCCGTCATGGTGACAGCGCGAACCTTGTCATGTGCGATGATCTCGTCCGACACATCATGGCCAACGATGATGACGTCGAACAATCCTTTGGGCAGACCCGCTTCCAGACACAGATCGCGCAACAGCAGTCCGCTGCCGGTGCAGATGGATGCGTGTTTAAGGATGCAGGCATTGCCCGCGATCAAATTGGCCGCCAGCACGCGGGCGGGTTGATACAGCGGGAAATTCCATGGCTGGATCGAATAGATAACGCCGATGGGTGAATAGGTGACGATGCCGCGTTTCTTGCCGCCCGAATGGGTCCGCTCTTCATCAGCAAGCTCTTTGGGGCCGTTATCAGCGGAATACTCAAACAGCCGCGCACACAATTCCACCTCGGTTTTGCCATCGCGCAGCAGCTTGCCCATTTCGCGTGTCATCAGATCGCTGAACTTGTCTGAATTGGCGCGCAGGACTTCGGCAATCTTGCGCAGAACCTTTGCCCGTTCTTCCAGGCTGCGCATCCGCCAATCCTCAAAAGCCTCATGTGCGGCTTCAACCTTGGCAAAGGCTTCGTCCTTGCTCATCAGGTCATAGGTTTCGATGGCTTCGCGGGTGGCGGGATTGCGGGTCTGGATCTTGGACATGGTAAGCCTTTTTGATTGTGAGGCGTGTCGCCGTGGGCGGGTCCGGGGGCATTGCACGGCGAAGGTGCAGTTCCAGTCGCGGCCAGTGGTCGGCACGTTTCGTTGGTGTTTGACCTCTCAACGGCAAGAGCGCTTTGACGTTCCAGCATTGTCGTTTTTGCCTCGAGACGAGACTTTCCTACTTGTCTCCAGCGACCTAACGATGGTGCCATGATGACTTGGCCCCATTGCGTCGCGCGGACTGCCGGTTATGCTGATGAACAAGGGTTGTTTGCGCACCCCCGGTTTGTTGTCTCTGGACATTGTGCCAGGTGTATCAACCGTTCCGCACGCGCGGTGAAGTGAGAGAGGAAGCCTATGACCACCTACACCCAGATCCTGGTTGAAAAGGCCGATGGCGTGGCCACCATAACGCTGAACAGGCCCGAAAAGATGAACGCGTACACGCGCACCATGGGGGCAGAGATCATTGCCGCGATGGACGATATCGATGCAGACGACGGTGTGCGTGCCGTAATCTTCACCGGGGCAGGGGACCGGGCATTTTGCGCGGGTGCGGATCTGACGCCGGAGGGTGGCGGTCACGTATTCTCGGACCCCACACAGGTGGACGACCTTTCCGATGAACGTGTGCGCGATGGCGGCGGATTGCTCACGCTGCGCCTGTTTGAAAGCACAAAGCCGCTGATCTGCGCCTGCAACGGTGTGGCTGTGGGCGTGGGCGCGACGATGCAGTTGGCGATGGACATACGGTTGGCGAGCGAGACTGCGCGCTATGGCTTCGTGTTTGCGCGGCGTGGGATCGTGCCCGAAGCCGCATCGGCTTGGTTCCTGCCGCGTCTGGTCGGCATCAGTCAGGCGCTGGAATGGTGTTATTCGGGCAGGGTGTTCGATGCAGCCGAGGCACACGCCGGTGGGCTTGTGCGATCGGTCCACGCGCCCGGCGCGTTGATGATGCAGGCGCGCGGAATGGCGCGTGAGATTGCGCAGAACACCTCGGCGATATCGGTCGCCATGACGCGGGCGATGATGTGGCGGCTGATGAGCGCCGATCATCCGATGGAAGCGCACAAGATCGACAGCCGCGCCATCTATCGTCTGTCGCGCGGCGCCGATGCGCAGGAAGGGATCGCCAGTTTCCTGGAAAAACGCGCACCTCGTTATCCAGGAAAGGTGAGCGAGGATATGCCCGATTTCTACCCGTGGTGGGAGGCGCGCAAATACGAATGACGCCTTCCTTGCAAATCCCGGTCCAAGCATGACAAACCGCGCGCAATGACTTTTCAAAAGGATGATCCCAAGGGAAAACCCCAAGGCAGCGGGCCGGGCAGCAATGGGCCTGCAAACGGGGCGCCTGCCAGCGGCCGTCTGTCCGATTTCCTGCCCTATCAGCTTTCTGTCGCGTCCAACGCGGTCAGCGCGCTGATCGCGGAACGTTATCGCAAGCGGTTCGCACTCAAGATCCCGGAATGGCGGGTGATTGCGGTCCTGGGCGATCTGGCCGATGCGCAAGGATCAGGCGATCCGGCGCTGACGCAGCGTGCCCTGACCGAGGCGACGCTGATGGACAAGGTCGCAGTCAATCGCGCGTGCAAGGTGCTGGAGGAACGCGGTCTGCTGGCACGCGCGCCCAACGATGCCGATGGCCGCTCGCACCTGCTGGTGCTGACAGATGAGGGGCGGGCGATCCACAAAGAGGTGATGCCGCTGGCGCTGGAGACTGAGTGCGAGCTGTTCGCTGGCCTGAGCGAGCCCGATCGCAAACGCCTGCGCGCCATGTTGGAACAGTTGCGCGCACGGGCAGGGCAGTTGGCTAAAGCGCGCGGCTGACATCTGAGCGGCCTGACGCAGCGCGGCCCGCAAGAGGTATTCCCCTTGCGAGCCGCACCAGTTGTCAAAGCATCAGTAGCCCGTTGCCTTACTTGTCGATCAGAGCATCCTTGATCGAGCAGGACGCCGGACCCAGGATCACGATGAACAGCACCGGGAGAATGAACAGGATGAGTGGGATGGTCATGATCGCAGGCAGACGCGCGGCCTTTTCCTCGGCGCGCATCATGCGCTCGTTCCGGAATTCGGCCGATAGAACGCGCAGCGCACTTGCAAGCGGCGTCCCGTATCGTTCGGTCTGGATCATGGTGGTCACCACACCCTTGACCGCATCCAGATTGACGCGATAGGCGAGGTTATCGAAAGCCATCCTGCGCTCGTTTAGGAACGACATCTCGATCGCGGTGAGGGCGAATTCGTCACCCAGTTCCGGATAGGCGCGGCCCAGTTCCTTTGCGACGCGGTTGAATGCGCTGTCGACGGTCAGACCGGCCTCGGCGCAGATCACCAGCAGATCGAGCGCGTCCGGCAGACCCTTCTGGATTTCCTTGGTGCGCTTGTTCGCCTTGTTGGAAAGGAACAGCTCTGGCCCCTTGTACCCGCCGAACAGCAGGGCACCCATCGCGCCAACCTGCTTCATCGGGCCCCAGTCGGGGTAAAGCTCGAAGACGTAGATCGCCAGAAAACCGATCAGGCCCAGCACCATCGGAAGGATTGCACGTATGCCGATGACGAAGACGGCCAGTTCCTTGTTGCGATAACCAGCATAGGCCAGCTTTTGCTGCACCGCGACCAGCTGGCTTTGCTGAAGGATGTTGAGCCTGCCGAGCGAATCCTTGACCTTGTTGGTCGCATCGGATTTGCGCGCCAGGCTGGCGCGTTTCTTGACCCCGGAGGTGACGATGCCAGCCTTCAATTCCTCCCGTCGGGAATTGAGAGCCTTGACGCGCTTCGCCATCGGATCCCGGATCGTGATCGCGGTGTAGATCGCGAACAGCACGGCAAAGGCAGCAAGGCCAGCCAGCACGGTGCCGACAAAGACGACATCAAAGCCGAGGAGGTTGGGTCCTGTGGGTTGTTCCATAATCATGTGCCTGCTTGCCCCCCGTCAGATTTCAAAGCTGACCATCTTGGCCATGATAAAGACGCCGATGCCCATCCAGGTCAGTCCGCCAAGCCCGGTCACGATCAGTCGGTCGTCGGTAAAGAACCCGCCGAGATAATCGGGGCTGATCCAGTAAACCATGCCGAACACGATGAACGGGAGAGAACCAACGATGTAAGCCGAAGCCTTGGATTTCAGAACTCATCGCCTTGATTTTGAGCTTCATCTGTGCGCGCTTGCGCAGCACGTCAGCAAGGTTGGAGAGAGTTTCGGCAAGGTTACCGCCGGTTTCCCGCTGGATCGCCAAAGTGATGCAGAAGAAGTTGAATTCGGGGATGCCCAGCCTGTCGGCTGTGTCCTGAAGCGAATCCTCCATCGTCTTGCCGATCCTGATCCGTTCGGTGATGCCCTTGAATTCCAGCCCGACCGGGCCGGGGACTTCCGTTGCAACCACGCCCAGCGTTTCCGTCACGGGCAGGCCCGATCGAAGACCACGCACCAGCAGCTCGATACCGTCCGGGAATTTGGAGTTGAAGGCAGCCGTACGCTTCTTGATGAGCATGTTGATTGCCATGTGCGGAATGCCCGCGCCGATCAGCAGCCCGACGCCCGCGGCAAGTACAGCTGCGCCAGATTTGATGAAGATCAGCACTGCGACCACCAGTGCAATCCCGAGCGAGGCATACACATATTGTGCAACCGTTATTTTCTTGCCGGTCCGGTCCAGGCGCATTTCCAGCGCCTCAAGCCGTGAGCCTGATCCCTTGACCTTGTAGGTCTTGGGTTTGCGTGCCGCGATCGCTTTCTTGAACTGCGATTCCACCTTGGCATCAAGATTGTCCGAGTGGCGGTACCGCAACGCCTGCATTCGGCGTTTCTGAGTTTGGCTGACGCCCGAATTTTCGACGAGATAATAGCCGCCGACGAGGATACCGAAGATCACCAACGTGATCAGCAGGGTCTGGATGATGTCCATAGTATGCGTCCTGCCTTTTCCTTTGCGTGGCGCGGTGGCCGATTGAACGGAAGGGTCACCGGGGGTGGGGATGGCTCATGTTGCGTTGACCGCATCCCAACCTCCCGGTTGTCTCTGCCGCTTATTCAGCCGGCTCCGCTTCCTTGGCCTTGTCTTTCTTCGCCAACAGCGACTTCAGATCGAACCCGCCAAGCAGCGATTTTTTCTCTTCCGGTGCGTTTTCGAGGTCTTCCTCGGATGCCCCAAGCACGCGATCTGCGATCTGTTTGATCACGGCCGTCGCCTTGCTCGAACGGTTGGCATCCACGAACACCTGGCCCAGTTTGGCAGCGTTGGATGCAGCCTTGATGTCATAGGGCACCATGAAGTCGATCTTGCGTTCGATCGAGGCTTCGAAATCGCCCTTGCTGATCTCGGCCATGCCGGGCTGCACCTTGTTCGCGACAATCATCGGATGCGCGTGCGGCGCATTCGTTTTCAGCCACGAGAGGATGCGGATCGTATCGCGTGCCGAAGCCAGCGTCAGTTCGCTTGCCAGCAGAACGAGGTTCACATCCGCCAGCAATTGGGGGAAGTTGATCAGCATGTTGCGCGGCATGTCGATGACAGTCATTTCGAACGCCTGCCGGAATTCCTCTTCCAACTGCACGAATGCCGATCCATCGGTCATCAGCGGCTGGTTGATCGGAGCTTCGGCCGACAGAATCGAAAGATTATCGTTGGCGCGGATCATGGCGCGTTCGATGAACAGTCCGTCGATACGGCTGGGATTGTCGATCGCGTCGGTCAGACCGCGGCCCGGCTCCAGGTCTAGCGCCAGCGCGCCGGTGCCGAAGTGAACATCGAGGTCTAGCAGCGCGGTCGGCGAGCTGTGCTGCTGGCTGAAAAGCCATGCGAGCGATGTTGCCAGCGTCGAGGCGCCAACCCCGCCACGCGTCCCGACCACTGCGGTCGAGATATGGCGTTTGACCGAACTCTCATCACCGCCCTTGGGCGAGGTAAACACCGCCAGCGCCTGATTGAGAGCATCATGAACCTGCTGCGCCGAAAGCGGTTTTAGCAGATAGTCGTGGATGCCGCTCGACAGCAGATCGCGATAGAGGCGCACGTCGTTGACCTGCCCGATCGCAATCACGACCGTGCCGGGCTCGCAGACTTCTGCCAGCGCGTTGATATCGTTCAGCGGATCTCCGCTTTCCGAAAGGTCGACCAGCAGGATGGCCGGACTGGCGCTGACCGAAAGCGACTGGATCGCATTACGAAGGCCGCCCTTGTTGCACTTTTCCGGCTGCCAACCCATCTCGATGATCACGGGACGCAGAACGTCCAGCGCATTGTCATCGCAGATATAGGCCGCGAACGGATCGCGATTGCCGGGCAAGCCGGATTTCCATGGAGCGTTCATCGATCAGTTCCCCCCGGTTGCGGTTGCTTCGTCGAGGCCAGCAGCACCGGTCGGTGGCGCCTCGCGGAATGTCTTGATTGCCTTGGTTCCAGTTGAAACGACGGTTTCGCTGGACCCGGTCTTGCCGGTCAGCAGATCCTCGGGATCAGCGACCATGACGGCCAGATTGCTGTTGTTCGCGCAACCATAATTGGAGCTGGTCGCGTTGAGGTAGTTCATGTCGGACTTTTTCGACCAGTCGGGGCAACCGGGTACCTCGGCGGTCGGATCGGGTGAGCACCACCCGTGCCTGTCCGGGCTGGACAAAGCCGGAGGTGGTTGGTGCGGTCTCGCTGATGATGAGACCGTATCGCGCAGCCAGTTCGCTCACCGCATTGGTGACCGCCGGGTTTGCGCCGGGATTTTCGATCGCGATGCGATCTCCGTACCGCAGGTCCATCGTTTCGAACCAGCCGTTGAGGCGCGCCTGTTCGGCCACCGCCAGGCCACCGGGGCTCGTCGCCACGTCAAGCGTGAAGTTCTGGCGCTCCACCACTGGCTGATGGACGCTGTAGAGCGAGTTGTTGTCGGCCATTCCGCCGCACCCTGCCAGACCAGCGCCAAGCGCTGTTGCGAGGGCAATGGCGCCCGCCCGTTTGAATTGCTTTTCGTTGCGCGTTGCATCGTCGTCACCTTTCCTAGGTTTCTCGGGCTCAGAGGCTGAAGCCGGGGGCGGCCGCTTCGGCCTGGCGGGATTTCTTGCCCGGTTTTCCATCCGGCTTGTCGTCGGACCGCTTGTCCGCACGGCGTTGCGTGCTGGACGAACCGCCCGGTACGGTGGCCGCAGGATCGATGACCGCGCTGATGTCGGGCGCGGGCGCCTGTTCATCGGCAGCGCGCGGGCCGGGGCGTTCCTCGCCCGATTTGCCGTTATGATCCCGGTATCCGAGCAATTGCTCAAATTCGTTCGCCGTGTGGAAGCCATCGGTCGGCAGCTTGATATCTCGGGCATCGACCGGCTTGACCAGGAACGGCGTGACCACGATGACAAGCTCTGTCTCTCCGCGACGGAAAGAGCGTGAGCGGAACAGATTGCCCAGGATCGGCATGTCACCCAGACCAGGTGCCTTGTCGATGCTGTTCTGCGAGTTGTTGCTCATCAGACCGGCGATCATGAAGCTTTGTCCCGAACCAAGCTCGACCGTCGTTTCAGTGCGACGGGTAGTGAGAGCGGGTACCTGAAAGCCGTTCAGGATGATTGCGCCCTGGCTCGACAGTTCGGAAACTTCCGGCCTGACCCGCAAGAGATATGCGGCCGTTGGCCAGCACCGTCGGGGTGTAGACAGGCTGACACCAAACTGCTTGAACTGGATGGCGACGTTACCAAGCCCCTGACTGATCGGGATCGGGAATTCACCACCCGCAAGGAATGTGGCTGTTTCACCGGAAAGCGCGGTCAGGTTGGGTTGTGACAGCGTGGTGATCAGGCCAATGCTTTCTGACAGGTCAAGCGCGCCTGCAACGTCAAGGCCGAACAGGCGACCAAGGCCTGCAAGCGTGGTGACATCGTTGGAATTGACGCCGACACCCGGAACAGCGATCGGCGATCCATCGGGATTGGTTCCGATCTGAAGCAGCGGATTGCCCACCTGGTTGCCCACTGCGAGCGCACCTTGTGGCCCGATCGTGGAAGCCGTGCTGCCGAGCAGACGCCCGGAGCCGACACCGCCGCGAAAACCGCCCTGCGAGAAATCATAGGTGGCAAGGTTGCCGCCGATCTCGCGCACCAGGCTGCGGCTGACCTCGGCGAACTTCACCTGCAGATTGATCTGCAGCGGGGTTGCCGTTTTCAGCCGGGTAATGACGTTGGCTTTTTCGCCGACGAAAGCCTGTACGAGACGCTCTGCCTCGGCGGCGTCTTCTGGATTTGATACGGTCCCGGTCAGCAGCACGGTGTTTGTGCCCATCGTCGCGACCGCAATGCTGGCTTCGGGCATAGCCAACGCCAACATCTGATCGATGCTGTCGATGTTATTCCCGACCCGCACGTTGGCGGACCAGATGATATCGCCGCGAGAATTGCTGGCGTAGATCGTAGTCTCGCCGCCAGCGCGGGCAAAGACATACAGCTGACGCTGCGATTTGATCTGAACGTCCGCAACCGCTTCGTTCGCAACGAAAACGTCGGTCATCGAGCCGGGGATGCTGACCAATTCGCCGCGACCGATCGACAGAACGATGCTTTGCGACGGGCTGACAACCTGTTGTGCGATCGCGGTGGTGGTGGCCGTTGCGGCAAGCGGCGCAAGCGCGAGGCCAGCCATCAACATACGAAGTCGAGATTTGCGTTTCATTTTCCGCCCCTCAATGGGTTTCCCCGAGATTGCCGTCAGCGGGTCCGCCGCTGGTTTGCCCTGACCAGAAGCCAGGCAGTGAAATGTCTTTGCCATCGTCCAGTCCCCTTAATTGACTATGCCTGAGCTGATGACCGAGCCACTGGCTTCGCCAGCTTTGCGGACGCCTGCTGCGCCATCGACAGCCACTTCGCTTGCCTGCTTACCGCGGATCACACGGACCACCGGACCACCGCTTCCCCCGGTAAGGGTGCGACCAGCGGCCTGAGCGGCAGCCATGGCACGCTGTTGGGCGAGTGCGGCGGCGCGTTCCTGGGCTTCACGGCGGGCATCTGCTGCACCTTCGTCCTCAGGCACAGTCCGACGCTGAAAGCGTGAGACATCGCCACCGGTCTGGAAGGTTGTCCCCTGATCGACAGGCTTGCTCATCGCTGCACGCAGGATGCGTTCTTCTTCTTCGGGTGTTGCGTTGGCGGGGATCTTGATATCGCCCGATGCCAGCGCACGTTCGAGTTCTGCCTGATTGTCCGCGATCGACCGCAGCACGAGGCTGAGCGTGCCGATGGACTGGGCAACCGATACCTTCTCAGCGAGCTTGGGCGTCACTTCGAGGGTTACCGTGCGGAAGGCGGTGACCACGGTCTTGCCTTCTTCGTTGGTGACCTGTTCGGTCGATTGGTCGGTCGCAAGAACGCGAAGGTTGCTCATGACGGTTTCCGCAGTCTGAAGCGGGCGTCCTTCACCCTCGACGGTTTGCGTCAGCACCAGGTCGACACGGTCGCCCGGAAAGACGAAGCCGGCAACACCGGTACGGGCCGAAACCGGCACGGTAACAGCGCGCATGCCTGGCGAGAGAGCCGCAGCGAGGAAGCCTCGGTCGCCCGGCGCGACAAGCGAGCCTTGCGTTACAGGCTCACCCGCGGTGATGGGGAAGCGCACGACAGTGCCGAGCAGCTTTTCCATGTCGGATTCACCTTCGATGTAATAGGCATCCTGCACCAGTTCATCTGGCCATTGCTGGAAACCCATCGCATCTGCGGTGATGATCGTGCCGGCAGGCAGTGCGCGTTTCGCGACCAGAACTTTCGGGCCGACCGGCGCCGCTTGCGCGGCAACGGCTTGTGGTGCACTGCTCCCCATGAACATGCTGCGCGCGGCAAAAGCAGTGCCGACCGCAATGATCAGCGCGCCAAGCAACAGAACCAGTTTCTTCCTATCCATGGCTTCTCAAGCCCCCTCGTTTACGGCCCAAAGTGGTTTCTGGGCGGGTATGGTTTCGACACTTACGTTTGAATTGGTTAAGATCAGGTTCACCCCGGAATTGCCGCGAGCGCAGCAGCGGGAAGATATGTCCAGCCAAGCACCCACAGCCCGCCTGCGGTGATCGCCACGCCGTAGGGCAGGCTGGTCGCAGCTTTGGTCCGTCCGATGGATCGGCGAATGATGAAGATGACTGCGATTGCGCCACCGGCAAATGCCATGGCCAACAGCAAATCGAGAAAGGTGCCCGGGGTCAGCCACAGCGCGAGCGCGCCCAACAGCTTAACATCGCCGCCGCCCAGCCAGCCCAGCGCAAACAATCCTGCGAATGCGGCGAACACGACCACGGCCAGACCAAGCTGGATCACGATATCCGGCCAGAACGCCATGCCGGATGCGATCCAGAACAATGGCGCACCCAGCGCGATTGTGCCGTTCAGCACATTGCTGATCTTGCGTTCGCGGATATCGCTGATCGCGGCGAATACCAGTGCGATTGCCAAGGCAATCAGCAATCCGTATTTGAGGTATTCCATCGTCTGTCGCCCCCGAAGGATTGCCACACCGAAATGGTCGGAATGGCATCTTGGGGGATGTGCTACAGGGGACTGCTTACTAAAAAGTAACCAAGCTCGGAGTGATCAAATTAGCAACGATACAGATGCCCTGATCGCGGCGACTGCGCCAATCGACCGGCGCGCCATACCCGCAGCAGCCCGCGAAAGCGTGCATACACTTGCCGATGGCCATGCTTTGCGGCGGATCGACTGGCCCGGAGCGACCGGTGACGCCTCTCGTTTGCGCGGTTCGATCCTTTTTTTTCCGGGGCGCGGCGACAATTACGAAAAATACCTGGAATCGTGCGAAGAATGGCATCGGGCTGGCTGGCGCGTGACGGCTGCCGACTGGCGCGGGCAAGCCGGCAGCGGGCGGCTGGGCAAGGATAAGGTTACCGGACACATAGAGGATTATGCGGTCTGGATCGATGATCTGGCGCATTTCTGGGCTGACTGGATCACGCATACGCCGGGGCCACATATCCTGATGGGGCATTCAATGGGCGGGCATCTGGTGCTTCGCGCGCTGGTGGAACGCCGGGTTTTGCCCGATGCGGCCGTGCTGTCCGCACCGATGCTCGGCTTTCAAGCCCCGCCTCTGCCGTTGCCCGTGTTGCATGGGGTTGCGCAGATCATGAACAGGGTCGGCGATCCCATGCGACAGGCGTGGAAATGGAGCGAAAAACCCGGCGAAATGCCCGCCGCCCGCGTGGACCTGCTGACCCACGATCGCGACCGCTATGACGATGAACAATTCTGGCGTGACAACCGCCCGGAACTGATCATGGGCCCGGCAAGCTGGCGTTGGGTCGAACGCGGCTACGCCTCGCTGCGTATACTTGAGGCGCCGGGCGCCCTCGAAAGCGTGACGGTGCCGATCCTGATCCTGTCCACCGCCATCGACAAGCTGGTGAGCCATGCCGCCAATGTCCGCGCGGCGCAGCGCCTGCCTAACGGTGAGCTGGTTGAGTTCGGCAAGGAAGCCCACCACGAAATCCTGCGTGAGGTGGATGTGGTACGTGGGCGCGCGATGCAGGCTATCGCGCAATTCCTCGATCGGGTCGCCCCCCAGACCGCATGAGCACCGCCGTGTACGATTTCGCAATCATCGGCGCAGGTATGGCCGGGGCCAGCATCGCTGCGGAACTCAGCCCGCATGTGCGGGTGCTTTTGCTGGAGGCGGAGGATGCCCCCGGATACCACGCGACCGGGCGTTCGGCGGCATTCTGGGAGGAATGCTATGGCGGGCCGGGCGTGGTCCCGTTGACCTTGGCATCGGGCAAATATCTGCGCGAAAACGGGTTTTTATGCGGTCGTGGTGCACTGTATATTGGCCGCGATGGTGATGCAGGTGCGATGGACGAATTCGTCGCGACCTTTGCCGGGACCGGCGTCACTATCGAGCGGCTGGACCGTGCCGGGATCGCTGCGCGCCTGCCGCATCTGCGCGAGGAATGGTGCGATGCAATCTGGGAACCGGCCTGTGCCGACATTGATGTTGCGGGCCTGCATCAGCATTATCTGAGCGCATTGAAACGCACGGGCGGCGATCTGGTGTGCCGTGCGCGGGTGGCCGCTCTGCAGGCCGAGCAGAGCGGCTGGTGCATCACCAGCGAGCGCGGCGATACGTGGCAGGCAAAGGCGATCGTCAATGCCGCTGGCGCGTGGGCCGATCCGGTCGCGCAGCTTGCGGGAGCGCGTGCCCTGGGCATTGCTCCGCTGAGGCGCACGGTGGCGCAGTTGCGCGTCTCGCCCGTAGTCCCTGATGATTTGCCATTGGTGCTCGACATCAATGGCGGATTTTATTTCAAGCCCGATAACGGTCGCCTGTGGCTCAGCCCGCATGACGAAATTCCCAGCGCGCCGTGCGATGCAGCGCCCGAAGAAATCGACGTGGCCCATGCCATTGACCGGTTTCAGAACGCGACCGACTGGCACATAGAAGCGGTAGAGCGCCGCTGGGCCGGTCTCAGAAGCTTCACGCCGGACAGGCTGCCCGTTTACGGCCCTGATCCCCTGGTCGATGGGTTTTACTGGTTCGCTGGGCAGGGTGGCTTTGGCATCCAGACCGCGCCTGCCGCCGCTAGACTTGGCGCGCAGATCATGCTCGGCCATCCGCCCGATACCATGACTGCGGGCATAGATCCGGCAGCATACAGTGCGGCTCGGTTTCACGAATTGGTATCATGATGTGTCGCTTTCGCCAGCCGGGTGGCCAAGCCGAAACAAATCAGTAAGGTTGCCTCTGCTTTTCAACACCACACGAAAGGGGGAGTGAACATGGCTCACAAATTCGAGATTTATAAGGACAAGGCGGGCGAGTTCCGCGTGCGTTTCAAATACAATTCGGAAACGATGTTCTCGACCGAGGGATATTCCAGCAAGGCGAGTGCCAAGGCCGCGATCGAATCGATCCAGAAAAACGGCCCCGGAGCGGACATCGAAGACAACAGCTAGGCGAACTTTTTGCTGATCCGGGACTGGGCGGGCCTTTCGTGAGGCCTGCCCAGCTGTTGTTCGGCTCGCGTGCTTGGAAACGATCAGCTGCCCGCCGCGATCCGTTCCGCCTCGGCAGTGGCGAGTTCATCGACGCGGTCGTTTTCGGGATGGCCCGAGTGCCCCTTTACCCAGTGCCATTCGATTTCGTGGCGCGCTGCGGCTTCGATCAGGTCGTGCCACAGTTCGGAATTGCGCACCGGCTTTTTGCTTGCGGTCATCCAGCCGTTGCGTTTCCAGCCCTCCACCCACTTTGTGATCCCGTCGAGCACGTATTTGCTGTCGGAATACAGATCGACCTTGCACGGCTCTATCAAGGCGGAAAGGCCGCGAATCACTGCGGTCATTTCCATCCGGTTGTTGGTCGTATCGGGGTCTGCGCCCGACAGTTCTTTTTCGTGCGCGCCCATGCGCAGCAGTACGCCCCAACCGCCGGGACCGGGATTGCCCTTGCACGCGCCATCGGTGAAGATGGAAACCTGTTTCATCGACTTATCCCTCTTTTCACGGTCCTATTGCCCCGACGTGCGCCTCAGGCAAATACCGTGGAGCCGTTTTCGTTATAAAAGTGCCAGCGTGAGACGAACTGCATCGGATCCTTGCGCGTGACCAGCGCATCGTCGGGCGTATCCAGCCAATCCTCGGCACGGCTGGCAACAAATCGCAGCGCTGCTCCTTTGGCGATATCGGGCAACAATGCGCGTTCGGCAGGTTCGAGCGGGCGTACAGTTTCGTATCCAGCGACCAGTGCGGCGCCCAGATCGGGCAGGTACACATTCAATCTGTCGAAACACCACGCCGCATGGGTGACCGCCAGATCAAGCGCCATTGGCCCGGTGCAGGCGAAATAGAAATCGATGAGGCCCGTAACCCTGCTGCCCAGCATCAGAACGTTATCGGGGAACAGATCGGCGTGAATCTGGGCCAGTGGCAATTCGGAAAGGTTCAGTGCCGCAGCGGCGCGCGCAGGTTGCAGGATGGCGGGCAGGCGTTCATCGATAGAGGCGAGGCCTGTTGGACCACACCGCTCCAGCACGGCGCAATTATCAGCAAAGCCCATCGTGTTGGCGCGATCCAGCGCGAAATCCGCGCTCGCCAGATGCATTCGCGCCAGCACGGTGCCGACATTGTGCGCCTGTTCGGGCGTGGGCAGGGTCGGGGATACGCCGGGCAGAAATTCGATCAGGGCCACAGCCTTGCCCTGCTCCATACGAAACGCCGCACCGTGCAAATCGTGGATTGTACGCGGCACCGGGCATCCTCGCGCCGAAAGGTGATCCAGCAGGCCAAGGAAATAGGGCAGATCGGACAGCTCGATCCGGCGTTCGTACATTGTCAGGATATATCGCCCGGCGGTCGTCTCGATCAGCCAGTTGGAATTCGACACGCCTTCGGCGATGCCCTTGGCAGATACAAGTTCGCCCACGTCATAATGTGCGATCAGGCGCGCAAGCTCTTCGGCCCCGAGATGCGTATAAACCGCCATTCTCGCGCGTGCGCCTACTCGGTGAGCTGGCGCGGCAGTTTGAAGATCATGGTCTCTTCGGTGTGCATGATCGTTTCTTCGGTCACCGGCCGCATTTTGGCCAGCGCATCCACCACTTCGCGCACCAGCACTTCGGGTGCGGAGGCACCGGCGGTCAATCCCACGGTCTCAACGCCTTCAAGCCAGGCCGGATCGATTTCAGAAGCGCGCTGGATGAGTTTGCCCGGAGTGCCCAGTCGCTCCGCCACTTCGACCAAGCGGAGCGAATTGGAGGAATTGGGCGCACCCACCACCAGCACGAGATCGCAATCCTGCGCCAGTTCCTTCACCGCTGCCTGCCGGTTGGACGTGGCATAGCAGATATCCTCCGCCTTGGGCCCGTGAATATTGGGATATCGCCATTCCAGCGCCTCGATCACCTCGCGCGTGTCATCCACGCTCAGCGTGGTCTGCGTGAGATAGGCCAGCGGCATGTCGCTATCGAAGGGGAGCTTGTCCACATCCTCGATATTTTCGACCAGCGTCATCTGACCGGGGCGGACCTGCCCCATCGTGCCAATCACTTCGGGATGGCCTTCGTGGCCGATGAAGACGATGTGCATGTCCTTTTCGATCAGCCGTTCAGCCTGACGGTGCACCTTGGAAACCAGCGGACAGGTTGCATCGACATACAGCAACTTGCGCCGCTGTGCCTCTGCCGGAACCGATTTGGGCACGCCGTGCGCGCTGAACACCACCGGCGCATCGTCGGGCACCTCGTCCAACTCCTTGACGAAGATTGCGCCCTTGGCCTTCAATTCCTCGACCACGTATTTGTTATGGACGATTTCGTGTCGGACGTAGACTGGCGCGCCATAGCGTTCGAGCGCCTTTTCCACGATCTCGATCGCGCGGTCCACGCCCGCGCAAAAACCGCGCGGCGCGGCGATCAACAGTTTGAGCGGCGGCTTTTGCGACAAGTCGGCGGCATTGTCGCCAAGGTCGGTTGAGGCCACTGCAAGGCCGGTCGAGTCTGGAAAGGGCGCGTTCATGCTCCTCCCTCTAGCGCTTTCGCGACGCCCCCGCTAGGGCAAGCAACAGCCGTGACCGGCAGAATCAAGATTTTGACCAAAGATTTGAACCACGAATTTTCAGGGACGGTTTTTCGCATGATGTTTCGCACCCGAGCGCTTCCTTTTGTCGCTGTTGCCATCGCACTGGCGGGATGCGCCCGCGAAGGCGACCTGGTGGTTGATCAGGGCGTCGGCGTGACGGCGGTCCTGTCGACCTGCCCGACGGTCGGTATTCCCGACTACACCGGCGATGTTACGACGTTTGGGGCAAATGGCGGCGCCACTTCGGGCAATCTCGATTTGTCGGCTGCAATGACCAATTTGCGCTCAACCTGTAATGAAACCGGCGAGAAAGTGTATTCCGAGGCGACGTTCGATATTGTTGCTCAGCGCACCGATCCGCGCGGCGCGCGCACCGTCACACTTCCATATTTCGTAACGGTTCTGCGCGGCGGCAACGCTGTGGTGACAAAGCGGGTCGGGCAAGTGACGCTGAATTTTGCCGACGGTGCCAGCCGCGCGAGCGCAAAGGGCAAGGCAGGCAGTTTCGTTGACCGCGCGTCAGCGAGTCTGCCGCAGGACATTCGCGAAAAGATCACGCGCAAACGACGAGCGGGCGATGTCGATGCCGCGCTTGATCCGCTGGCCGATGCCGATGTGAAGGCGGCGATTGCGCGTTCACGCTTTGAAATGCTGGTCGGTTTTCAACTGACTGAACAGCAATTAGCTTATAACGCTACCAGATAAACTTGCTGGCGCCCCGAAGCGCTGATCGGCTGCGACGTAGCCGTAGGCCCGACCGGGCGCCCGCAGCGACGCGACCTTCGGGTCGCATGAGCGAGGAGATCGCGCGCCGATGGGCGTGCGCACAAAATTATGTCCGATCAACAAACCCTCTACAACGCGTTTACTGGCACGCTCAATGCGGCGCTTTCGCAACTGGTCGATGAAGGCGCACTGCCCGAAGGCACAGAATTCGCCAACGTCACGCTGGAGCCGCCACGCGATCCTTCGCATGGCGATCTGGCGACCAACGCGGCAATGGTGTTGGCAAAACCAGCCCGCACGAACCCGCGTGCGCTGGCCGAACTAATCGCAGCAAAGCTGTTAGAGCATCCCGATATTACGGAGGCTGAAATTGCCGGGCCGGGTTTCATCAACCTGCGCCTCGATCCCAAGGCATGGCTGGCCGAGCTTTCGAGCATTGTAGCGCTGGGCGATGAATACGGCCGGTCGACCATTGGTGCGGGGACCACGGTCAACGTCGAATATGTCTCTGCCAATCCCACCGGCCCAATGCATATGGGCCATTGCCGGGGCGCAGTTGTCGGTGATGCGCTGGCCAGCCTGCTCGAATATGCAGGCCACGATGTCACGCGCGAATATTACATCAACGATGCAGGCGGACAGGTTGATACGCTGGCCCGGTCCGCGCATCTGCGGTATCGTGAGGCGCTGGGCGAGGATATCGGCGAAATTCCCGAAGGTCTTTATCCCGGCGAATACCTCAAACCCGTCGGTGAATATCTCGCACGGGAACTGGGCGACAAGCACAAGGATCAGCCGGAATCGGAATGGCTGCCCTATTTCCGCGCCGAGGCGGTCGAGCAGATGATGAACGTCATCAAGGCCGATCTCGCCCAGCTGGGCATCCATCACGATGTGTTCTCTTCCGAGGCCGCTCTCCATGCCGCCGGTAAGCCTGATGAGGCCGAGGCGTGGCTGCGTGCGCACGATCTGGTCTACGACGGCGTGCTGGAGGCGCCCAAGGGCAAGGCTCCGCCAGAGGATTGGGAGCCAGTGGAACTGCCGCTGTTCCGATCGACGAAGTACGGCGATGATCAGGACCGCCCGATTAAAAAATCGAACGGTGCGTGGACCTATTTCGGCGCAGATCTGGCCTATCATATGCAGAAAGCCGCGCATGCCGATGCCCTGATAGATATCTGGGGCGCGGACCATGCCGGCACGGTAAAGCGGATAAAGGCCGCTGTCGCCGCGCTTTCCGAGGGTGAGGGCAAGCCAATCCCGTTCGATGTCAAACTGGTGCAGATGGTCCAGTTGATGCGGGCGGGCGAGCCCGTGAAGATGTCCAAACGGTCGGGCAATTTCATCACTATTGCCGACATGGTCGATGAAGTGGGCGTGGACGTGGTGCGCTTCACGATGCTGACCCGAAAACCCGAAGCGCAAATGGAATTTGACTTTGCCAAGGTTGTGGAGGCGTCAAAGGACAACCCGGTCTATTACGTGCAATACGCCCATGCCAGAATACGCCGCACGCTGCGCAAGGCGGCAGATGACCACGGCTTTGCCCCCGATCCAACCGGGATTGAGCAGCTGGAGGCGGACGAGATCGCGCTAATCCAGCGCGCCGCGCAATTTCCGCGCGAAATCGAAGCCGCGGCAAAAGCGCGCGAACCCCATCGAATAGCGTTCTATCTGTATGATCTCGCGTCCGATCTCCATGCGTTGTATACGGCAGGCAACAAAGACATACAAAAGCGCTTCATCGTGGAACACGACAAGGGTTTGTCCCAAGCGAGGCTTTTCCTTGCCGATGCAATCGGGCAGGTCATTCGCAATGGACTTCGCGTGTTAGGCGTTGAGGCTGTGGAATCGATGTAAACGCCCCGCCAGGTCACAAGACCGGGTAATTGACGGGCGAAGCGAAGGGGCTGATCCCGTGATTATCGAGGCGGAATTCGAAGAAGTCGACGGCGGCAATAACGATGCCAGCGATAGCAGCAGGAGCGAGCTGAATCTTGCCGAAGAGGACAGCCTGCCCTGGCTCGAAGCCGACGAGGCGGAAGATCAGGGCGGAGGTGTTGACACCGCGCAACTGGTCGGGTTCCTGTCTCTGCTGGCGGCAGTGCTGCTCGTTGTAGTGGGCCTGATCTGGTATGTTTCCAGCCGCGCAGATGGCCCGGCCATGATTGCCGATGGCAGTACGATAGAGGCGCCCGACGGCCCCTACAAGGAGCGCCCGGAGGATGCCGGGGGTAAGGAATTTCCCGGAACCGGCGATGTCGCCCCCGGTGTGGGCGAAGGGCTTGCACCCGAAGGCCAGCTGGCATCTTCGACCAGCGCCAATGCGGGCGCTGAGGATCTGAACGTCGCAATGCCGCCCATCGCCGGCGAAAATGGCGCTGCGGGCAGCAAGACGGTAAAGGCTGAGACGGGTAGCGGCAGCAAGGCTGCGAGCGGCTCTGCGTCTGCTTCCGGGTCCGATGCAGCCGCTACACAAAGCGGGGCGACTGGCGGCGTCGGCGTGCAGCTTGCCGCCTACACATCCAAAGCGCGCGCTGAAGAGGGCTGGACTGAACTGGCGCGGCGGTCACAATTGCTTTCTGGGCTAAATCACCGTGTGGTGCAGGGAAAAATCGCGATGGGCACCGTTTATCGCTTGCAAGCGGTGACGGCCAACCGTGCTGCCGCCGACCAGTTGTGCCGTGGCCTGAAGAGCGAAGGCATGGACTGTCAGGTTAAACCCTGAGGCCTTTTGGCCGGGGATAGCCCCGCATTTTTACAACGCTGAATGGTTACCGCGCTTGCCTGAAAGCGCCGCTGGTGCAACGCTTGCGCCATGACACCGGCAATCTTTGGCTGCAGCGGACCACATCTGACTGATGATGAGCACGCATTCTTTCGCGAGGCAGACCCAGCGGGCTACATCCTGTTTGGCCGCAATTGCGAGACCCCGGATCAGCTGCGCGCGCTGACGGACGAATTGCGCGCGATCCAGGGACGCGACCAGTTGCTGATTTCGATCGATCAGGAAGGGGGGCGTGTGGCTCGCCTGCGCCCGCCGCATTGGTCATCCTATCCGCCGGGAGAGGTATTTGACCGGCTGTATTCCCTTGCACCTGCCAGCGCGATAGAGGCCGCGCGCGCCAATGCACACGCGATGGCGCTGGAACTGTCTGCGATGGGCATCACGGTCACGTTTCACCCGCCGCTGGATCTGCGCCAGCCCGGTGCGCACGACGTGATCGGGGACCGTTCGCTGGGATCGGACCCGATGCAGGTCGCAGCAATTGGTCGCGCCCAGTTGCAAGGGCTGGCCAGCGGCGGAGTTACCGGCTGTATCAAACACATGCCCGGCCATGGGCGCAGCATGGTGGACAGTCACAAGGAAGTGCCGACTGTACACGCGGCCGCTGATGAGCTTGAGCAGGACATTGCCCCGTTCCGCACGCTGAATTCCGCGCTTATCGGCATGACCGGGCACCTGATTTTCCCTGCATGGGACGCGGAAAACCCGGCAACGCTTTCATCCACCATCATCAGGGAAGTCATCCGCGGAAAAATCGGGTTTGCCGGGCTGCTGCTGACCGATGACATCGATATGGAGGCGCTCGCTGATACCATCCCCATGCGCGCCGCCCGCGCTCATGCGGCAGGGTGCGATATTATCCTGAATTGCTGGGCCAAGATGGACGATATGATCGGCATATGCGAAAAGCTGCCTAGCATAACCGAGGCGGCCGCCGCGCGTCTTGACCGTGCGCTGGAGCCGACGCGCATCGCCGATACAATACCCGCTCGCCAGGCCGAATTGCTGGCTAAGCGCGACGCGCTGCTGGCGTTGACGGGGGAGCCTGCGTGACGGAGCCAGAACGGTTTACGAGCGATGATCCCGGCTTCATGCTGACCGGCGATGCGGCGGGCAAGATGGAACCGGGCGCGCTCATCCCCCATGACTGGCAGGATCAGGCGCGCGCGCCACAGGGCAAACCGGCCGACGACGAAAAGCTCTATCTCGAACTCGATGGGTGGGAAGGGCCGCTGGATCTGCTGCTCGATCTGGCGAGGCGACAAAAGGTCGACCTGCGCCAGATTTCCATCCTCGCTCTTGTGGATCAATATCTCGATTACATCGAACGCGCGGTCGATCTTCGGCTGGAACTGGCTGCCGATTACCTCGTGATGGCCGCATGGCTCGCCTATCTCAAATCGGCGATGCTGCTGCCCAAAGACGAGCAGGAAGATCCCAGTCCGGAAGAACTGGCGCTGCGCCTGCAATTGCGGTTGGCACGATTGGGCGCAATGCGAGAGGCCGCGGCCCGGCTTATGGCGAGGGACCGGATTGGTCGCGATATCTTTGAACGCGGCGCGCCAGAGGGTTTGCGGATTGACCGCAAGACCTTGTGGAAGTGCGATGCCTTTTCGTTGATGCAGGCCTATGGTCAGGTCAAGGCGCGCACCGCACCGCGCATCTACCATGTCGCCAATCGCGCAGTGATGACGCTGGACAGCGCACTGGATCGGGTTTCAGCGATGCTGGGCGTGACACTGGACTGGATGGATATCCGCGACTTTCTGCCGCCGCATGCCGATCGCGAACTGCGCCGCTCGGCGCTTGCCTCCAGCTTTGTTGCAGCGCTGGAACTGGCGCGGTTGGGCCGGGCGGAACTGGCGCAAGACGATGCCTTTGCACCGCTGCGCATCAGGCGGCTGAAAGAAGGCGTGCAGATGTGAATGATGGCCCGGTTCCCAGCGACGATGTGACGCCAGGCCCGTTTGTCAAAACAGCGCCTGATGAGGTGCAGCGCGCGATAGAGGCCACGCTGTTTGCATCGGAGGAGCCGTTGAGCGTGGAGGCGCTGGGCACGCATCTTGGCGGGTTGGAGGCCGGGGCTGTGCGCGATGGCCTCAGGGCGCTTGCGGATCATTACGCAGATCGCGGCGTGCGGCTGGTGGAACGGGGCAAGCGCTGGCACTTTCAAACCGCGCCCGACCTTGCACATCTGCTTCGGCGCGAACGCGAGCAGGTGCGCCGCTTGAGCCGCGCAGCGACCGAGGTGCTGGCAATCGTCGCCTACCACGAACCGGTAAGCCGCGCCGATATCGAATCGATCCGCGGTGTGCAGACCAGTGCAGGCACACTGGATGTGTTGATGGAGGCGGGCTGGATCAGGCTCGCCGGACGACGCGAGGTGCCGGGGCGCCCCGTCATCTACGCCACGACGCCCGAATTTCTCGATCACTTCGGGCTTGGCTCACGCCGGGATCTGCCCGGCATTGACGAATTGCGCGCTTCTGGCCTGCTCGATCCGGTAGACGATGCGTTCGATGAGGTGATGGATGGCGCCACCGGCTCTGTTGCGGATCAGACCGAAGACGACGGGCCCGATACCGACGCATGAAAGCCACCACTGGCGCACTGAGCGTTCACACCCTATAATAGGGTAGTGACTGCAGTTTTGTGCAGACAATTCTAGGAAAGAATGTCCCCATGGGTATCGGTTGGCCTCAGCTACTTCTCATCGCGATTGTCGTCCTCGTTCTGTTCGGGCGTGGTCGGATTTCTGAAATGATGGGCGATTTTGGCAAGGGCATCTCAAGCTTCAAAAAGGGCATGAACGAAGATGTGAGCGATACGCCTGCCTCCAAAGCGCGCATCGAAGCGCCGGCCAAGGATGTCACACCCGCCGAGCCGGCGACCAAGGAACCCAGCGACACCGCCGGATCCTGAGAAAAATCTTTTGCCTCAGCACTTCGATGAGGCCCACATTTCTGGAGGTGCGCTGAGGCGCTCTGACCATGTTCGATATCGGCGCGCTTGAACTGTTTGTCATCGTGATCGTTGCGGTGGTTGTGATCGGTCCAAAGGATATGCCGCTCGCGATGCGCACGGCTGGCCGCTGGATCGGCAAGGTGCGGCGCATCTCCGCTCACTTTCGCACCGGGGTCGATGCGATGGTGCGCGAGGCTGAGCTGGAAGACATGGAAAAAGAATGGAAGGCCCGCAACGAGGAAATCATGCGCAAAAGCGCGCCTTCTTCTTTGGGAACGGATGATATTCCCGACATGGCAGGTCCACCAATGACGGGGCCACCGCCAATGCCAACAGACACTTTGCCAAGCGAACCTGAGCTTGCTTCATCAGCGGGGGTCAGTGCCGAAAGCGCTGCTGAGCGCGCCGCCTCAGACGCTGCAAAAGATGCGACGCCTGCTCCTGGCGAAAAGGCCTAAGGCGCGGCTCATGGCTTTTGAAATCAAGGATATCGACGAGACCCGCGCCCCGCTGCTCGAACATCTGATCGAACTTCGGACACGACTGGTCAGGGCGATTATCGCGCTCGTCATAGCGTTTGGTGTGTGTCTGTATTTCGCCGATTCGATACTGGGATTTCTGGTTCAGCCGCTGCGCGATGCTTTCCCCCAAGGTGAGGGGCAACTGATCTTCACGAAACTTCCCGAAGTGTTCTTTGTGGAGTTGAAAGTTGCACTGTTCGCCGGGTTCATGATCAGCTTTCCCGTAATCGCGAACCAATTGTGGGCGTTTGTCGCGCCGGGTTTGTATGCAAGTGAGAAGAAAGCGTTTCTGCCGTTTCTGCTCGCAACCCCGGTGCTGTTCGCAAGCGGCGCGGCGCTTGCCTATTATGTCGTTATGCCTACCGCGTTCGTTTGGTTTCTGGGATTCGGCGGGCAAACCGGTGGCCTTGATATCAAGGCGCTGCCCTCGGCGGGCGACTACCTTAACCTTGTGATGCAATTCATTCTGGCATTCGGGCTGACTTTTCTGCTCCCGGTTCTGCTGATGCTGCTGCACCGTGCAGGTATCGTGACGCGCGAACAACTGGTAGGCGCCCGGCGCTATGTTATTGTCGGCGTGTTTGTGCTGGCAGCGGTGGTTACGCCGCCCGATCCGGGTAGCCAGATTGCGCTCGCAATTCCGCTTCTGCTGCTGTTCGAGGGATCGTTGCTGCTCATGCGTTTTCAGGATCGCAACAAGAAGGGTGACACGGACTTGGCGGGCAAGGATGTAGGGGAAGATGCGGCCGCTGATGTAGTGGGTGCCGAAGCGAAGCCAGACACGGGCGCGGAACAGGCCTGAATACTGCACAACTGCTGCACTGCGGATCGAATAGCTGAGCAGTTCAAATCACGCGGTATCCGCAGATAAGTGTAACTCGCTGGAGCCCGCACTTCCCTGTGACCACAGATACTCAGCGCGAAAGAGACCGTCGCCGCCTGACTTTGATCAGACTCAGGACAATCTGAACGAGACACAAAAAAAGGGCCCCACAAGGAGGCCCTTTCTAATTCGTGTCAAACTGGCGCTTAGCCGCTGACCGAATCGTCGTCACCACCGTCAGCGGCAATCACGATGCCGGCAATGATTGCGGCAGCAGCAAGAACACCAAGGATGATGCCATTGCCTTCAAATTCGCTTTCGCCTTCGACCGGAGCGCTGTTGCGCTCGAAATTGGCTTGGGCGATGGCAGGTGCAGTCGCGAGCGACAGAGCAGCAGTTGCCAGTGCGATATTACGGAACTTCATTAGTAGCCTCCTGTGAGATCTTCTTATTTCATACAAATTCGGTGTCTTAATAGGACAGCCAAATCATTCTGGCAACCCATTTAGTGTTACAAACCGCGCCGGGGCCGCCAAAAGAACAGTTTGCATTCAATAACTAACCACCCTGTGGCAACTTTGCATCGCCTACCATGCGGTCAATTAAACCGTTGCCGGGATAACCCTATGTCCGACAACGCCATTTCGACCCGCGACCATGTAGAGAAACCTCTCCAGGTCACGGCTCAAGATGTTGTTGTTCTGCAGCAATCGTGTGACCTAATCATGAACCAGCGCCTCAATTCACGCCATTAGGTGTCACTGCGTAGACGAATCGAGGATGCGAACCCGATTGAATATATTCACTTGTCGAGCACCTTTTGTCCGCCAATCCAGACTTCGAAAATTCGGGTTTCGCGAATATCCAAAGGCGATGCCAGCAACGGATCGCGGTCCACCAGCAGGAAATCGGCGCGCTCCCCCGGTATCAGCCGTCCGTATCGGCCATCGGCAAAACCGGCGTAGGCTGCATCGGATGTATACGCTTTCAGTGCGGCCTCGCGGCTGATCGTTTCCTGCGCGCGCCAGCCGCCAAAGGGTTCACCATTGCTGTCTGTCCGGCTGATCGCCACGGCGATGCCCGCAAACGCATCGGCAGGCTCAACCGGCGCGTCCGAACCGAATGCCAATTTCCCACCAGCCTCCAGAATGCTGCGCCAGGCGTACGCGCCGCCTAGCCGCCCTTCGCCCAGCCGCGCTTCGGCCATGGTCCTGTCGCTGGTCTGGTGCAGCGGTTGCATTGAAGCGATGGTGCCATGTTCACCAAATCGCTTCAGGTCCGACGGGTCCACAATCTGTGCATGTTCGATTCGCCAGCGCCGGTCTCCGGTATAGCTTTCGGACAATTCCTCGATCGCCAGCAGCGCGTCCTGATTCGCGGCATCACCGATGGCGTGAACGGCGGTCTGGAAATCATCCAGCGCCGCGCGGCTCATCAGATTGCGCAATTGCGCCGGGGTCAGCAGCGGAAGACCCCGCGTGTTGCGCATATCGGCGTAGGGTTCGATCAGGCTCGCCCCGCGCGAACCCAATGCGCCATCCAGATACAGCTTGACCCCGGCCAGCCGCAATTTGTCATCGTATAACCACGGCGTTGGCTCCGGTCCTGCAATCAGCCCCATGCTATCCACGCTATCGGCATAGGCGATGATGCGCACTTTCAACGCGCCGCGGTCACCTGCGCGACGAAAGGTCTGCCAATCTTCAATCGTGGTGCCCATGTCGGCAACGGCAGTGATGCCATTGGCAATCAGGCGTTCCTGAGCCTTGGCAAAGGCAGCGTCCAGTTCCTTTGGACGCGGCGCAGGTACGACCGCGTTTACCAGGCTGATCGCGTTGTCGACGAATACGCCTGTAGGCGCGCCAGTGGCATCGCGGATTACTTGCCCGCCAACAGGATCTTTCGTCGCTGCCGAAATCCCGGCTCGCTCCATCGTGAGAGAATTGGCCCAGTTTGCGTGATTATCCGCGCGTTCGAGCCATACCGGGCGATCCGACACCACCGCGTCCAGCTCTGCGGCGGTGGGAAAGCGGCCCAGACCCCATTTTTCCTGATTCCAGCCGCGTCCCAAAATCCACGGACGGCCTGGGTTGTCCTGAGCAAATTTCGAAATCTTATCGAGCGCGTCTTCGAGGCTGGTGGTGTCCGATAGGTCGAGCGTAAGCCCGGCGAAACCGATATCCATGACATGAACGTGCGCATCGATCATGCCGGGCAGCATCACGCGGCCTTCCCCGTCAACGCCGTAATCCGTTTTCGGGCGCTTGTCCCCGCGCTCCAGCACCTGTGTGACCCGGCCTTCGTCGTCGAAGACCAGCGCGGTAAAGCGCTTTACCTCGCCCTTTTCATCTATCGTCACCCCATCCACATTATGGACCAGCGTATCGGCCAAGGCCGGAAATGCAGCGCTGGCGAACAGGATTGCGCCAAGCGAGGGAAGGGCGGCGGCAAACAGATTTTTCATCGGTAGTCCCTGTCAGGAAGGAGATTTGGCGAGCCGGGTGATCAGCGCACTGGTATCGTGCCTGCCGTCCCCGCGCGCCTGAACATCGGCATAGAATTGATCGACCAGCGCGGTGATGGGTGATGACAGGCCAAGCCGCTTTGCCTCATCAAGGGCATAGCCCAGATCCTTGCGCATCCAGTCTATGGCAAAGCCGAAATCAAATTTGTCGGCGGTCATTGTCGCCCAGCGATTGTCCATCTGCCAGCTTTGCGCGGCGCCGCCCGAGATCGCCTCATAGGTTTTTTGAAGGTCAATCCCTGCACCTTGCGCCAATCGGATCGCTTCGGAAAGGCCGCCCAGAATGCCCGCGATACACATCTGGTTAGCCATCTTGGCAGTCTGGCCTGCTCCTGCGTCGCCTACGTGAACGATGGCCTTGGCATAGGCCTGCATCACAGGCTGCGCGCGCGCCATCGCCTCCGCGCTGCCGCCGCACATGATTGCGAGCTGGCCGTTTTCCGCGCCCGCCTGACCGCCGCTGACCGGAGCATCGACGCAAGCGATGGAACGCTCCATGCATTCGTCTGCCAGCCGCCGCGCCATAGTGGCGGAAACAGTGGTGTGATCGACCAGCAGGCTGCCAGGTGCCATCGCTGCGACTACGCCGGCATCGCCAAGAGTCACCTGCTCAAGATCATCATCGTTGCCCACGCAGGTAAAAACCACGTCTGCCCTGATCGCTGCATCTGCGGGGGTTTCGGCAAAGCCTATCTCCAGCCCTTCGGCAGTCCATTTATCGCGCCATTGTGCAGCACGCTGCGGCGAACGGTTATAAGCGGTAACCCGGTGGCCAGCCCGTGCGAGATGCCCGGCCATTGGCCCGCCCATTACGCCAAGGCCGATAAAGGCAATCGATTCAGGATCAGTCATGCCTCGCACGACTAGTGGCTAATGCCGCGATTGCCAATCGCGCTTGCAATCCTCGGGCGCTTCCCTTTGGCACTGGAATTGCGATTGCCCTTGCGGCGGGCACAGCCTAGGTCCGTGCGCCATGCACACGCCAGCCCCCATCAAGCCCAAAGAGAGCACAGCCACCCCGGCCGATCTCACCATCGAAGATGTCCGCGCTGCCGCCGCACGGATTGAAGGCGCTGTCGTCAAGACGCCGATGATGCATTCGATCACGCTGTCGGAAATTACCGGGGCGCAAATCTGGCTCAAGTTCGAAAACCTGCAATTCACCGCTGCTTACAAGGAGCGCGGCGCGTTGAACGCACTGCTGCATTTGACGCAGGCGCAAAGGGAGCGCGGCGTTATCGCCGCATCGGCGGGCAATCATTCGCAGGGGTTGTCGTATCACGGAACCCGGTTGGGCGTGCCAGTCACCATCGTCATGCCGAAGACCACGCCCACGGTTAAGGTGATGCAGACCGAAAGTGTAGGCGGCAATGTCGTGCTCCACGGCGAGACGTTTGACGATGCGAGCGCCCATGCGCGAGAGCTTGAAATAGAGCGCGGGCTGACTTTCGTTCACCCGTTCGACGATCCGTTGATTGCTGCGGGGCAGGGCACCGTCGCGCTAGAAATGCTGGAGGTGAAGCCCGATCTGGATTGTCTGGTGACGCCGATAGGCGGGGGCGGGCTGATTTCCGGCATGGCAACGGTTGCCAAATCGATCAATCCCGACATCGAAGTGGTCGGCGTGCAGGCGGCGCTGTTCCCCAGCATGTTTGCCCGGATCAAGGGGCAAAACCTTGATTGCGGCGGCGATACGCTGGCTGAAGGTATCGCGGTCAAGCGGCCTGGAGCCTTCACTGCGCGGGTCATAAAGGAACGGGTGGACGATATCTTGCTGGTGGACGAACCCGATCTGGAAAAGGCGGTGGCGTTGCTGCTCCAGATCGAAAAGACCGTGGTTGAAGGCGCCGGTGCAGCAGGACTTGCCGCAGTGCTGGCGAACAAGGAGCGGTTCGAAGGCAAGACGATCGGTCTGGTCCTGTGCGGCGGCAACATCGACACTCGGCTGCTGGCGAATGTTCTGTTGCGCGATCTAGCGCGTCAGGGGCGGCTGGCGCGGCTGCGGGTGACCTTGCAGGATCGCCCCGGCGCCTTGTTCAAGGTGATGCGGTTGTTCGATGCGCACAACGTCAATATCATCGAGATTTACCACCAGCGCATCTTTACGACCCTGCCTGCCAAGGGGCTGATCACTGATATCGAATGTGAGGCGCGCGATGCAGCGCAGGTCGAACGGCTCGTCGACGCCTTGCGCGAGGCGAATTACACCGTGCAGGTCGTAGAGCTGAACTGAGGCGCGCTCGCGGTCTTGCAAAAAAGCTTGTGCCTGCAATGTACCGGAAATCCCTGCCAAAATTGCGTAAAATGTGCAAAGTAAGGCCTTGTTAACCCTGTTTTGTGGTTAAAGCTCTTTTACCGGCGAAGCTGAAGAGGCATAACATCGTCTTAACAATCACACTCCCGATTCCACCAAGCCTCAGCCGGGGCACCTTGATCCGAAGGACTCAGCCAAACCCGTGACGGCGCCGATACGCTTCCCCCGCTTTTTCGTGACCAGCCCCGCGCCGTGCCCGTATCTTCCAGGCCGGATGGAGCGAAAGGTGTTCACGGAGCTGAAGGGTGCGCATGCGGATCAGCTGAACGAGGCGCTGGGCCGGATCGGTTTTCGCCGCAGCCAGACCGTCGCATACCGCCCCAGCTGCCTGGATTGCCAAGCCTGCGTTTCGGTGCGCGTCGTCGCCTCTGAATTCAAGCCATCGGGCACGCAAAAGCGTGAGCTGAAACGCAATGGCGATCTCGTCGTCACCGAATGTCGCCCGTGGGCCACTGAAGAACAGTTCGAACTGTTGAGCAAATACCTTGGCGTGCGCCACCCCGATGGCGGAATGTCAGCCATGGATGAGCTCGATTACGCCGACATGGTGGAGCACACGCCGGTCACCAGCCATCTGGTCGAATATCGCGAACCTACCAGCGATGGAACGCCCGGCAGGCTTGTCGGTGCGTGCCTTACCGATAGACAGGGCGATGGACTGTCGATGATATATTCGTTCTACGATCCAGAACACGAAAGCCGTGTGGGCCTGGGCAACTTTATCATCCTCGATCACATTCGCCGCGCAGTGATGGACCGGTTGCCGTTCGTCTATCTGGGATACTGGGTCGATGGCAGCCCGCGCATGGCGTACAAGGTGCGCTATCGACCGCTCGAAACTCTCTCCCGCGAAGGCTGGCAACGCATGGAAGAGGATCGACAGGCCCGACTTATCGCCGAGGCGACCGCCCCGCGCGACAAGGCGGATGGAACGATTACCGGCGCGAGGGGTAAAGACGGACAACCCGTCAAGTTTACCGCGAGCTGATCTTTTTGCGAATTTCCCGACTGACTCTAGCCCTCGTGCTCGGGCTAAGCGCATCGACATCTCCGGTGTATGCGGCGCTGAAAGTTCAGGACGGCGATGCTCAGGGTCGCCCGGCTACAGCTGCAGATGATGAGAGATCGCAGGATACGCAGGCCGAGCAACAACCTGAACCCCAACCGGAACCGCCCCCTCCACCTAGCAACCTGTCCGACCTGATACCTGACAGCGCGGTTGAAAACAGCGCAGCATGGGCGGGTCAAGGCGTTGATGGTGAACTCGTGCCAGACGCTCCTGCTCCCGCTCCGGAACTGACCGCTGAAGACCTGAACGCCCCTGACTTTTTCGGGGAGGATGCCGATCTGGTCGCTCTTTCCGAAGATTCGTTGCCAGAACCGTTGTCTCCCGATCCGGAGGTTGAGGCGCTGGCAGCGATTGATGCGCCAGACCTCATCGAGCTACCCGAACTGGAACAATTCCGGCTTAGCGATGAGCTTGTCCTCGCATTCCCGGCGGATAGCGATCAATTTCCTGAACGCACCGATTTCCTCGAACGGTTCAAGGCGCTCTCGACGATCGAGGCGCTCGACACCGGGGTCGAAACCGTGCCGCAACTTGCCGCACGGGCGCGTGCGGATGAGCAATTGCTGGTCGAAGTGCTTCGCACCTATGGCTATTACAATGCCGAGGTTATTCGCCAGCTTTCCGGCGGCAGACGCGGTGCTTCGCCCGAAGCCGAAGTCGACACCGCTGCACAAGAGCCGCAGGTTCGCTTCGATATCTTGCCGGGCGAGTTGTACCGGTTTGGCAGGATCGAACTCGGAGAGATCGATAACGTCCCATTGCCCGAAGGCGGTGAACTTGTCGCCGCGTTCGAAATCGCGTCGGGCGATCCGTTATACGCAGACGCCATCCCGCGTGAAATCGGTGATTTTCGCGTAAAGATGGGCGAGTCCGGCTATCCATTCGCCTCGATTGCCGAACCTTCCCTGTTGATTGACCACGCGCGCCTCGAAGGCGACCTGACTGTACCGGTCAAAACCGGTGGCAAGTATGTGTTCGGCAACGTCATTAGCAGTGATCCGGCATTTCTTTCCAGCCGCCACCTTGAACGGATTGCACGTTTTGATCCGGGTGAGTTGTATCAGGCCAGCCTTCAGGCGGATCTGCGCCGGGCAGTACTGGCAACGGGGCTTGTATCGAGCGCGGCGGTATCACCGCGCGAAGTGCGCCCCCCATCCGGCAGTGAGCCGGGCGAGGTGGTGCTCGATGTGAACCTTGAACGCGCGCCGCTTCGTACCATTTCGGGGGCCATCGGATACGGCACCGAAGAGGGCATCCGGCTGGAGGCAGGGTGGGAGCACCGCAATCTGTTCCCGCCAGAAGGCGCGTTGCGTCTGCGCGGTATCGTGGGCACGCAGGAACAGCTTGCCAGCATCAGTTTCCAGCGTTCCAATTTCCGTGCGCGCGATCAGATTCTGACTATCGATGCCTATGCCAGCGATATTGACACCGATGCGATTGACGCGCGCACGATAGCGCTGCGTGGAACGTTTGAACGTGTATCCAACCTGCTGTTCCAGAAAGAATTCAGCTGGGCTGCGGGTGCCGAAGTGCTGTTAACCGATGCTCGCAACACTACTTTTTTCGAAACCACGCAGCCGCGCCAGGAATATCTGATCGGGGGTCTTTTTGCGCGGGCGACAATCGATGGCAGCGACGATTTGCTCGACCCGACAAAGGGGTTCCGCGTAACCGGAGAGGTCGCCCCCGATGTCAGCCAGACACAAGGGCAAACGAGCTTCTATGTCCGCACCGGCGTGGATGCCGCCTATTATCAATCGGTGGGGTCCACCGTGCTGGCCGGTCGCGCACACCTGCAATCGATCAATGGCGCAGGCACTTTTGATATCGCACCAACCCGGCGCCTGTACGCAGGCGGCGGCGGGTCGGTGCGTGGATATGCATTCCAGGCGATTGGACCGCGCGATGAATTCGGCAATCCCACCGGGGGGCGTTCGCTGGTGGAAATCAATCTTGAGGCGCGCATACAAACCGGTTTCCTCGATGGTGCCATCGAGATTGTGCCATTTGTCGATGCAGGGTCGGTATCGCGTGCGACGACGCCCGATTTCGGCGTCATCCGAATTGGAGCAGGTCTGGGCGTAAGGTACAAGACAAGCTTTGGCCCGATCCGCGTTGATGTCGGTGTGCCGCTCAACCCGGATGAATTCGATTCGCCGCTGGCAGTGTACATTAGTCTGGGCCAGGCTTTCTGATGGACGATCCCGCCACCTTCGATGCACCTGACGATTTTGAGGCTGCAGACCAGCCAAAGGTCAAGCGCAAGCGGCGCTGGGCCAAACGACTGGGCTGGACCATTGCGATCCTGCTTGCGCCGCTGATCCTCGCAGCGGCGTTTCTGGCGTCGCCCATCGGCAAACGCTTCGTTGCGGATCAGATCGCGCAGGTCGCCCCCGCATCGGGCCTGCGTTTCACTGTAGGCCGGATTGAGGGCGATTTGTACAATACTGCGGTCCTTCACGATGTAACGCTGTTCGATCCCAAGGGCGCGTTCCTGACCATCCCCGAGGTCGCACTGGACTGGCGACCGCTCAATTGGCTGTGGAGCGGGCTGGATGTGCGCGAACTTACGGCCCGTCGCGGTCGAATGTCACGTCTGCCCGAATTGCTGCCGGGCGATCCAGACGCACCGCTGTTGCCGGATTTTGATATCCGGGTGGATACCTTCGAGATTGATGATCTTAAACTTGCCCCCGGTATCGCCGGTGACGTTGAACAACTCATCAATCTGACCGCGCAGATCGACATCCGCAGCGGCCGAACATTTGTCGATGCTAACGGTGTCTTTGGCGCTGAAGACAAGATCGACTTGTTGCTGGATGCAGAGCCGGATGGCGATCGGTTCGACCTTGCACTGGACTATCGCGCCGCTGCCGACGGGCCGATTGCGATGATGGCGGGCCTTGGCGCCGCCTATGAAGCCCGGATCAAGGGCAAGGGCACGTGGACCAAGTGGTTGGGTCATGGCGTCGTGAAGCGGCAGGAGGCAGAACCCGATGCCCCCAAGCAGCGCGTGGCCGCGTTCCAGCTCACCAACGATGCAGGCAGGTACAGCCTGCTGGGTGAAGTCAATCCACTGTTGTCGGACGACAGCATTCTCGATCGTGCCGCAGGCGATGTTGTCGCACTGGCGCTGATGGGGACGCTGGAGGACAGCACTTTTGAAGGGCGGGTTGCCGCGCTCTCCGATGCGTTGGATTTGCGCGGGAAGGGTGCACTCGATCTGGCGGATAACAGCGCGCAGGATTTCACTTTCAGTGCGCAATTGCTGGACCCCGAACTGCTGGGCGCTGTTGCACGACTGGAGAACACTTTGTTGACCGGCACGCTTGATGGCCGGTTTCGTGATCTCACGATCAGCCACCAGCTAAGGGTTGGCGCTCTGGATGTTGGCACCGCCCGTCTCGAAGGACTGAGGCAGGCTGGCCGCGCACGGTTGGAAGATGGCGCGTTTACTCTGCCCCTCGATCTGACTGCCGCGCGCGTCGTGACCGGCACCGACTTCGTTGACCCGCGCCTTTTGGGCGGGACTTTGCGCGGGGAATTGATCTATGATGCAGGCAGGCTGATCGCGGACAATACGCGCATTGCCTTCCCCGGTCTTTCCGCAGATCTCTCCTTGCGCGGTGACGTACGCACCGGTGCCTATGCTATTGCCGGTCCCGTTCAGGCCAGCGGCATAACCTTGCCCGATGTTGGCACACTCGGCGGTGCGGCGAAGCTGATGGTCACGTTCGGGACAGATACGCCCTGGAACGTGCGCGCGAACGTGAATGGGCGGTTGCGCAACGTGACGAATGCAAGCGTCGCCAATGTTGCCGGCAATGAAGTGCAGTTCCGGGGGCAGGTGGGGCTGGGGCAAGACCAGCCGATAATCCTGCGCGATTTCGTTCTGGATAGTGAGCGGCTGAATGCGCGGTTCGACAGCCGTCTGGCAGGAGGCCGCACCACGCTGACCGGATCTGGCCGCCATGTTGAATACGGTCCGTTTACCGTGGATGCCAATATCGCAGGCGACGGCTTGAACGCGCAGCTGGTGCTGGCCGATCCACTGCCCGCCGCTGGCCTTTCCGATGTGCGGATTGGCATTGCGCCCAGCGACGATGGATTTGCTCTCGATGTCGCGGGTGGATCGCTGCTGGGAGAATTCGCGGGCAATCTGGGACTTGTGTTGCCAGCCAATGGTCCCACGCGCATCGATATTGAAAGTCTGCGCGTTTATCGGACCAATGTTACAGGCGCGGTGACGCTGGGCGATGCGGGGATTACTGGCACCCTTGCGCTGGCTGGCGGCGGGTTGAACGGCAATGTCGCGATCGTTCCGGCATCGGGCGGGGCGACCGGTTTCGATGTTGATCTCAAGGCTGACAACGCGCGCTTTGGCGGCGAGACGGACATTGCGATTGCCAGCGCCGATATCGATGCTCGCGGCAGCTTTGGCGGCACCGGACCCGTCCGGATAAGCGCTGATGTTACAGGCTCGGGTTTTCAATACGGCGCGTTGCGCGTCGCACGATTTGCGGCCAAGGCAAACGTGGTCGACGGCACAGGCGATGTGACCGCCTCGATCGCCGGACGCCGGTCCGATCGGTTCGTGCTCAAGTTCGATGGCGATATCGCGCCCCGCCGGATCGCGGTACTGGCGCGCGGCGAGTATGCCGGGCGCGCCATCACCATGCCTCGCCGCGCCGTGCTGACCGCGCAGGAAGATGGCGGCTATCGTCTCGCGCCCACGCAGATCGGTTACGCGAGAGGCTATGCCATTCTGGAAGGCGAACTCGGCGGCCGGGATACACGCCTCAGCGCCAGCCTTGCACAAATGCCGTTGCGACTGGTCGATCTGGCCGGGGCGGAATTGGGCCTGAGCGGGAGGCTTTCGGGCAAGCTCGATTATCGCGAGAGTGGCGGCGGATCGCCGGTCGCGAGCGGCAGGTTCAAGGTAGATGACTTCGCGCGATCGGGACTTGTCCTTTCCTCAAGGCCAATCGATCTGATCGGCGGGTTCGACCTTGGCGCTGATCGTCTGCGCGCGGCGGCCAGTTTCCAAAGTGACGGTGCGCGGCTGGGCCGGCTGGACGCGCGCATCACCGGCATCGGCGGATCGGCTGCGTTGGCGGATCGCATTCAACGCGGGTCTCTGGCCGCCAAGTTTGCGTATGACGGTCCGGCGCAGTCGCTGTGGCGGCTCGCCGCGATCGAGACCTTCGATCTTACAGGACCGCTTACCGTCTCCGCCAGCGCCACCGGAACGCTCGCAAATCCGCGCATTGTCGGCCAACTGGCCAGCGACGACTTACGCCTGCAGAGCGCGGTTTCGGGCACCGACATCACCAATGTCACCGCGCGCGGCCGCTTTGCCGGTTCACGGCTTGAGATCACCCGGTTTGCCGGGGCGACGCGCGGTGGCGGCACGATCAGTGGCAGTGGCACAGTCGACCTCGCCTCCATGAGCGCCGAGCGCGGCCCGCGCATCGATCTTCGTGCCGCAGCAAAGGATGCGCGCCTCATCAACGCCGCCGGGCTGGATGCGACATTGACCGGCCCCTTGCGCATCGTATCCAATGGCGTGGGTGGAACTATCGCCGGGCGCGTGACGATAGACCGCGCCAGCTGGAAACTGGGCTATGCCGCAGAGGACATGGCGCTGCCCCAGATCGCCACTCGCGAGATCAACCTTCCCGATCAAAACGGACCAAGCCGCAGCAGCGCCGCCGCAGGATCGTGGCGCTATCTTGTCGATGCCACCGCGCCCAGCCGGGTTGCCGTGGACGGGCTTGGGCTGGATAGCGAATGGGGCATCAACATCGCCCTGCGCGGCACTGTCAGCGATCCGCGCATTGGCGGTCAGGCAAACCTCGTACGCGGCGCCTACAGTTTTGCCGGAACCCGGTTCGAGCTGACGCGGGGCCGCATCCGGTTTGACGGGGACCAGCCTATCGATCCGCGTCTGGACATTCTGGCTGAGACCGACACCGGCGATTACAATGTCAATATCGCGATCACCGGCAACAGTCAGGCACCTGAAATCAACTTCTCTTCCGAACCGGGATTGCCCGAAGAGGAAATCCTCGCGCAATTGCTGTTTGGCGGCTCTGTCACCTCGCTTTCCGCAACCGATGCGGTACAACTGGGCGCCGCGCTTGCATCGCTGCGCGGCGGAGGCGGCGGGCTGGACCCGATCGGCAAGCTGCGCGAATCCATCGGCCTCGATCAGCTGCGCATCGTCTCTGCCGATCCGGCGCTCGGTCGCAGCACCGGCGTTGCGCTGGGCAAGAACCTGGGACGCAAGTTCTATGTCGAAATCATCACCGACGGGCGCGGTTATTCCGCAACGCAGGTCGAATACCGGATCACGCGCTGGCTGGCGCTGCTGGGTACGGTGACGACCATCGGGCGCGACCGGATCGGGGCAGAGATAAGCAAGGATTACTGATCGCTCTGGCAGTGCTGTCCCATAGGGGGCGACATCTGAATGCCATCACCTGTCTCGGTACAGCCGTTCCTCCGCCGCGCGTCGCCGCACCAGCCCTTTCAGCACGCGCCCGCCCGCCATGTTCCAACGCCTGAACTCTTCCGCGGCGCCTTCGTAATCGCGCGCTATATGCCGTCTCGTAAGGGTGGCGCGCGCAATCGCGCCGGTGTTGTAGTGAAAGCTGACCATCGCATCGAATTGCGCCTGCGTTGTCGGCGTATTGCCGATGGCGCGGGCGACGTCGCTGGCATAACGCCGCAAGTCCTGGGCCAGTCGCTCGTCGCACTGGGCCTGCGTCCAGACCGTATCGCGCCCGACAAAGCCATGCAGCCCGCCGCGCGTTGCGCCCCAGCCAATCGTCCACGGCTCCGCGCCGGTACCCGGATCGGGATAGGCTTCCACCAGCCCATCGCGCCGCAGCCGGGCACAGCCTTCGAATTGCTTGATAAGCGCGATGCCCGATGCGCCGATGGAGGTTGGCGCGGCCGTTTGCGCAGGCTGGTTATGGTGCGGGGCAGACCGATCGGTTCGTCGGATGTACGGCACGCCTGAAACAGGTGACACAGTGTTCTGGGAGGAATCCTCTCCGAACGGCTGCGCTTCATCGCAGAGGCCTGCATGCGGGACGCCCGCCCGTTCAAGCGCTCGCTCGATGGCCCCATCGATAGCCCCGTCGATGACATCCACTTCTCGTTGCCGAAACCCGCGCTGCATTATCGTGCGAAGGGTATCGAAAATCGGTTTGCGCGGTGAAGGGATGCGATCGGACATTGGGGGTGGCCTCTGATTTCAATAAGGGGCCGGGCAATTAGGCAGATATCCAGCGTGTAGGAAAATGGTTTGGCGATCTCCGGCCTGATCGGCAGGAAGCCGACAACGACAACGCGGCACGCCGCTTTCATGCGGGCGAGACCATTGCCAGCGACCAAACAGTTGCTAGGAAAAGAGTGACCACGCAAACGTAACGCTTACCCCCGGTTGAACCGCCTTTGCGCCATGCTCTTCTCCGATACGATTTTGCCATCGCCAAGGCGGCCTTATCGCAGCTAAAGACGCGACCTCGCGACGCAGCGACCCTTGTGGTTATCGTGCCGTTACTGGTTGCAGGGGGCCGAGCATGGTTGAGCGGACTGCCCGGCATCTATCGCGAGATCCTCGCTTACGGTGTCAGTCTGCTGATCGCATCGTTGCTGGCAAAGACCACGCTCGAACGTGTGCGGTTCCATCGCACCGAAGGCCCGCTGGCCCGGTTTGCCCAACGCCCCGCCGAGTGGATCGGCTATACACTGCCTTTGCTGGTGTCAGGTATGGCGGTGGGCTTCATCGCTATGGCGGCGATAGGTGTCCTGCAATGGGTGGCCGCGCTGGGTGGATTGGTCGGCGGGTTGTTGACCGGCTTCGCGCTACCCTTCGTGCGCGAGAGAATTGGGCGCTGGTGGCGGCAGGTGGTGCCGGGGAAGGGCCGTCTCTTCCATCATCATCCGCACGCGCTTATGATTGGCGCGGCCATATCGGCCGCCGCCGGGATTGTGTGCGCGCAGATGCCGGATGATCGCAATATCGATGCCCTTTCCACAGGCGCTTTCGCACTGGTCGTAATTGTACTGACAGGCCGGGTGGACGCGGGCGTCGGTGCGCTACATGACACTGGTGGGCCATTCGACAGGCTCGCTTTTGCGAAATTGGGTATCGATGCAGTTCGCCCTGCTCGTGCCCACCACTGCAATCCTGATGATGGCGCAGGACTGGATTGCCGCCAGTGTTGGTGCCCTCAGCGTCATCGGACTGACCGTGATGACGGTGCTGCAAGTGTTGGCCTATCGCGCGTTCAGCCGCCTGATTGCGCAGTGGATGGTTGCAATCGTGATCCTTGCAGCGGGCCTCGTTGGTCTCGCATTTCCGCCGCTTGGCGCAATTGTGGTTGTCTCTGCGATGTTCTGGCTGCTCCGCAAGGGATTGGGATCACGATGGCTGCTGACATGACCGCAGCTATTGCTGTCAGCCAATTGACCGTCAGGCGGGGCGGTAGGCCAATTATTCACGATGTGACCGCGACCATCGCACCGGGGGAATGGTTCGGCGTGATCGGCGCGAATGGTTCGGGCAAGACCACGCTACTGCGGGCGATAGCCGGGCGATTGCCTATTGCCGGTGGCAGTTGCGAGGTGTTCGGCACGCCCTGTGCGCACGACCGCAGTGGCCGCGCAAATGCGATCGGGTTTGCCCCGCCGATCGAAAAACTGCCTGCGGTGTTGCCGGTGCGTGAGGTGCTTGAATTAGCGGGTGATCCCGTCGAGGTTCAGCGCCAGCGCCATTGTGACCTGTGGAAAGCGCTTGGTCTGGATGAGCTGCTGCATGTGCGCGTGGGAGAATGTTCATCCGGGATGCGTCAGCGCGCGTCGCTGGCGATTGCCTTTGCCCTGCCTGCCCGCATCGTCATTTTGGATGAACCCTTCAACTGGCTGGACCCTGTGGCAGCTTTCGATACACGCGCCGCTCTCGCCCGGCTTGTGGCAGGAGGGCTAACGCTTGTCACGGCCCTGCATGATCTCACCACATTATGCGGGTTTTGCGACAGCGCCATCGTGATGGCGAAGGGGCGTGTAAGTCTGCCACTGGACGCCAAAACCCTGCGGGCCGGGCAGGGCGACGCGGCCCGTTTCGAACGCGAACTGGTCGCCGCATTGCGGTGATGCCAATTGAGCCGGATCCGCCAGGCGGCGCGGCTGGACATCTCCTATCGGAAGGCTTGCGCGGCGCAAAAAACCCGCCCGGATCGCTCCGGGCGGGTTGTGTCTTGCGCATATATCGCGCAGCTTAGCTGCTGTAATACATGTCGAATTCGACCGGGCACGGGGTGGTTTCGGTGCGGATTACCTCTTCCCACTTCAGTTCGGTGTAGGCTTCGATCTGATCGACCGAGAACACGTCGCCCTTCAGCAGGAAGTCGTGATCGGCCTCCAGACTGTTGAGCGCCTCGCGCAGGCTGCCGCAAACGGTCGGCACTTCAGCCAGTTCTGCGGGCGGCAGGTCGTACAGGTTCTTGTCCATCGCCTCGCCGGGGTGGATCTTGTTCTCGATCCCGTCGAGGCCCGCCATCAGCAGCGCCGAGAACGCCAGATACGGGTTCGCGAGCGGATCGGGGAAGCGGAATTCGACGCGCTTTGCCTTGTCGCCTGCACCATATGGAATGCGGCACGATGCCGAACGGTTGCGCGCGGAATAGGCGAGCAGCACGGGCGCTTCAAAGCCGGGGACCAGTCGTTTGTAGCTGTTGGTGGTCGGGTTGGTGAAGGCGTTGATAGCCTTGGCATGTTTGATCACCCCGCCGATGTAGTGCAGGCAGGTTTCCGACAGGCCGGCGTATTCGTTGCCCGCAAAGGTCGGCGCGCCGTCCTTCCAGATCGACATGTGGCTGTGCATGCCCGATCCGTTATCGTCCTTGATCGGCTTTGGCATGAAAGTCGCGGTCTTGCCGTATGCGTGCGCAACCTGCTGCACCACATACTTGTAGATCTGCACCTGATCGGCAGCGGTCGTCAGCGATGAATAGGTGATGCCGAGTTCGTGCTGGGCAGCGGCCACTTCGTGGTGGTGCTTGTCCATGTTGAGGCCCATTTCGAGCATGGTCGAAACCATTTCGCCGCGAATGTCCATGCAGGCATCGACCGGCGCGACTGGGAAGTATCCGCCTTTCGCGCGCGGACGGTGGCCCATGTTGCCCATCTCGTATTCGCGGCCGGTATTGGTCGGCAGTTCGATATCGTCGATGGTGTATCCGCTGCCCGCGTATCCGTCTTCGAAGCGGACATCGTCGAACATGAAGAACTCAGGCTCCGGCCCGACATAGATCGTGTCGCCGATCCCGGTGGAGGTGAGATAGGCCTCGGCGCGCTTGGCGGTGGAGCGGGGATCGCGAGAGTAAAGCTGGCCGTCGGACGGTTCCACGATGTCGCAGAACAGCGTCAGCATCGGGGTGGCGCTGAACGGATCGATATAGGCTGCGTCCATGTCCGGCTTCAGGATCATGTCGCTTTCGTTGATGGCTTTCCACCCTTCGATCGAGGAACCGTCAAACATCAGGCCATCTTCAAGCGCGTCCTCGTCCATGACGCAGGCCGCCATGGTGAGGTGCTGCCATTTGCCCTTGGGATCGGTGAAACGCAGATCGACCCACTCGATTTCCTCGTCCTTGATGCGTTTCAGAACGTCTTTCGTCTTTGCCATGTTCGCCTAGCTCCTTGGTTGATTTGTTCTTCGCCCGGCGCACTTGGCGCGGGCCAGATTGGGTATTCGGGCACGGATTACACCGCGTCTCCATCGGTTTCGCCGGTACGGATGCGCAACGCGCTTTCAATGGCGGTAACGAAGATCTTGCCATCGCCGATCCGGCCCGTCTGCGCGGCGGCGGCGATCGCCTCGACCACGCGCGGCGCCTGATCGTCCTCGACCACCACTTCGAGTTTTACCTTGGGCAGAAAATCGACGACGTATTCCGCGCCGCGATACAGTTCGGTGTGGCCCTTTTGACGGCCAAATCCGCGCGCTTCCAATACGGTAATGCCGGAAACGCCGATTTCGTGCAGCGCCTCCTTTACCTCATCGAGCTTGAAGGGTTTGATGATCGCTTCGATCTTCTTCACGTAGGTTGGTCCCCGCCTGCTCTTCGCTGTTAGTTCGTGTTCAATGCGTATTTTTCAGCCTCTGAACGAGGCCAAGGATGCGTAGTCCGGGTAGCGAATCCGCGCATTGGCGCAAGGAACATCCGGTCTGCCCAAGGAAGTAGCAATATTGTGCGGTGCAACGCAACCGTTCTTGGTGAATGGTGTGATTTGCCCAAATTTTGAGCACGCCTGCCGTTTCAGAGCCGCAGACCCGCGGTTTCAGGCAGGCCGCACATGATGTTGAGGTTCTGGATCGCCGCGCCGCTCGCGCCTTTGCCCAGATTGTCGAGCACGGCGACAAGGCGGGCCTGCACCTTATCGCCGAAAACGAACAGGTCGATCGAGTCCCACGGTGCGGCATCCGCTTTCAGCAGGATTTCTCCGGGCAGATCGGCGCCCGTTGCGACCCGCACGATTTGACTGCCGCCATATTGCCTTGCGAGAAGCGCGCGTAGGTCGCCGGCCGATGCACCGCCCGGCGTCAGCGCCAGCGGCACATCCACCACCATACCGCGATGGCCTGCGATGACGGCGGGCGAGAACACGGGCGCGCGCGCAAGCCCGGCATAGGTCTGCATTTCGGGCAGATGCTTGTGCCCCGGAGCAAGACCATAGGCGCGAAAGGCGATTTCAGGCTCGGCTGCGAACCGGTCTATCAGCGCGTTTCCGCCGCCCGAATACCCGCTGACCGCGTTAACGGTGAAAGGGTAATCGGGCGCGATCAGGCCAGCCTCAACCAGCGGTGCGACCAGCGCGAGGAAACCGGTTGGATAGCACCCCGGATTGCTGACGAACTGCGCATTGGCAATTGCGCCGTGGCCGATGATCTCCGGAAAGCCATAGGTCCAACCATCCGCCACGCGATGCGCGCTGGATGCGTCGATGATCCGCGTGTCGGACCCTTCGGCCATCGCCACCGCTGCAATCGCAGCCTCATCGGGCAGGCACAGGATCGCCACATCGGCAGCGTGCAGCGCATCGCGGCGCGCGGCATCGTCCTTGCGCTGCGTATCGTCCAGGACCAGCAGCTCAAATTCGCTGCGCCCTGCCAGTCGGTCACGGATTTCCAGCCCGGTGGTGCCCGCAGCACCGTCGATGAAGATCCGCGTCGCCATGCCCTTCAGTCAGGCTCGGCATCCAGCGTCAGGCATTTGGTATGAACATAGCCGCTTGGTCCCTGCGGCCCGATGCAACACCAGACCCAGTCCATGCCGATATCCAGAACTTCGAGCGACTGCCCGCGTTCCAGCACGTGCATCACATCGGAATCATCGCGGGCCAGCGCGCGCATGTTGGTGGTTTCAGCCGCCACGCTGGCGCCGGTGGGGATAACGTAATGCGCGGCCAGATGCGTGCCCGCGAGCGCAATATGCGCAAGGTCACCGCGCAACGGCAGGGTGCCGGGCGCAGGTTTTGCCACCGGCCCTTTCAGCCCGAGAATTCCCGTCGGAATGCTGTAACTGGGTGCATCGCCGCCTGCGCTGCTCATGAACGTTCAATCCTGTAATCGCCCCCGATTGGCGACGCGATTAGCGGCACTTGGACTTGGCGGCAAGCTGCCCGCGCGGCAGATCACCCGGAATAGCGGCCTTTGAGCATGTGCCACGCTGCGCGCAGGCCACAGCCGCGCCCGCCCTTTGTCCGGCCCGGTTTGGGGAAGGGACACCATGCAAAGGTATCGAAGTGCACCCAGTCGATGCCTTCTGCGACAAACCTGTCAAGAAACAGGCCCGCGACGCTGGCCCCGGCATAAGGATTGGAGTGCGCATTCGCGAGATCGGCAATGTCGGAGGCGAGGTATTCGCGATAGGCCTCTGGCAGGGGCAGCCGCCAAGGTTCATCGTCATGCGCGCGGCCAGCATCGATCATCGCCTGCGCGGTGTCATCGCGCCGAGCCATCATCGCGGCATAATCCGGGCCAAGCGCGACGCGCGCCGCACCTGTCAGCGTGGCAAAATCGATCAGCAGGTCCGGCTCCTCCTCGCTCGCACGGGTCAGCGCATCGCCGAGAATCAGTCGCCCTTCGGCGTCGGTGTTATGGATCTCCACGCTCAGCCCCTTGCGGCTGGACAGCACATCGCCGGGACGGAAGGACGCACCGGAAATCGCGTTCTCCACAGCTGGAACCAGCACATGCAGGCGCACTTTCAGCCCTGCTTCCATGATCAGGCCTGCCAGCGCAATTGCATGCGCCGCCCCGCCCATATCCTTTTTCATCAGACGCATTCCGGTGCCCGGCTTGATATCCAGCCCGCCCGAATCGAAGGTTACGCCCTTGCCGACGATTGCCAGCACCGGAAGATCCGATTTGCCCCCCAGCGCGGACCCCCCCGGCGCCGACCCCCCCGGCGCGGACCATGTCAGATGCATGATGCGCGGCGCGTGGTGGCGCGTCGCGGCGCGGCCGACGGCGTGAACCATCGGATAGCCTGTTTCCAGCGCATCACCCTTCGTCACCTGCAATTGCGCGCCGTATCGCTTGGCAAGGCGTTCGCATTCCGCCTCCAGCGCGGCTGGCCCCATATCCTCTGCCGGCGTGTTGACGAGATCGCGCACCAGCATTTCCGCCCGCGCTTCGGCCACGGCGGCATCGATCCGGCCCGGTTGCGCGGTCAGCAACACGCGCGGTCCGGTAGCGTTTTCATCCTTCTTGTAACGGGTGAAGCGATATTGCGCCGTCAGCCATCCGAACATCGCCGCGCCCGCATCACCCGTTTCAAGGCGATAGGTGCCGCCGGGCAATTCCTCAGCCAATTTGGCAAGGCACCAGCTGGAAAGGCTTTCAGGGTCGGCGACCCCGCCGACCGCAAAGAAAGTTTCGCCCACAGGCACGATGCCGACCTGATAGCCACTGCCGTCAAATTTCTGCGCGGCAAGCTGCGCGCGCTGGGCCGCGCTCAGTGTTTTGGCGAATTCTTCAAAACCCGCCTTGTTCACAAGTTGGATGGCGATGGCGTCTTGCCCGCGGTCGGGCTGGATCAGATCGGAAATATCAGTCATGCCCGTGTAAGTAAGCCTGCTATTATGGTTGTCACGCCCCAATTGGTCTTTCGCGGAGTTCGACTGTGTTAAAACGTGCAAACGCCCGTATTCTGGCAAGTGCCATTCTGGCAGCTGCCGTCACGGCCTGCTCCGCGCCGGAAGAGATGGTCGATCAGACCGCAGCAGTGGAGGCCCGCGCTCAGGCGGACAGCGGCTCCGCTACCGCCACCACTGCCACCGCGACGGCTACCACGCAGACTTCCGGCCCGGCTGGAGCCTACGAATTCAAGGATGACACCAAAAAGGATGGGTCAGAGCGCACATTCACCTATGCATGGCCGCGCGAGGTCTCGGCAATTCCAAAGCTCGCCGCCGACCTTGAAAAGAGGCGAGCGAAAGCGCTTGCCGAACAGAAGCGATCCTGGACCGAGTTGGTCGAGGACTGTCCGCCCGATGCCATTTCATGTCGCACCAACGCATTCGAGCTGATCTGGCAGGTGGTCGCCGATACCCCGCGTTTTCTGAGCCTGTCGAACAGCCTTTACGTTTATTCTGGTGGTGCTCACGGAAACTACGGACGTGACGGTGTGGTGTGGGATCGAACGTCCGAGCGCCTGCTCCAACCGGTCGATCTGTTCGTCAGCCGCCAAGCGCTGGGCACCGCGATCCGGCCAGCGGCCTGCGCGGCGCTTAACAAGGAACGTTCAAAACGCCGGGGCCAGCCGGTGCCGAAGGGGGCGACGCAGTGGCCCGATCAATGCCCGGAGCTGGATGAAACAGTGGTGTTCCTGGGATCTTCGGACGGGAAAAAGTTCGACCGGATCGGCATCTATTACGCGCCCTATGTCGCGGGCGCATACGCAGAGGGCGACTTTGAATTCACCCTGCCAGTCAGCCCCGCCATGCTGAAGGCGGTAAAGCCCGATTACCGCGAAGCCTTCGCGCAGGGCGAGTAGCGCTCGCAATTGGGCAGGTGATTGGCTATATCGGCGCGCATGACAGAATATCAGCTTATCGATAGCGATCAGACCGTCTACCGCGACGGGACGATCAAACTGCACACCGAAGAAGGGTTCGAGGGGATGCGCCGCGCCGGTCATCTGGCCGCGACCATTCTTGATGAAACAGCCAGACTGGTGGAACCTGGTGTCACCACCGAAAGCATCGACACTGCCATCCGCGAAATGATGCTGGATGCGGGCGCGGTGCCTGCGACGCTGGGCTATCGCGGCTACACGCATTCCTGCTGTATCTCGATCAATCACGTGATCTGCCACGGCATTCCGGGGCCAAAGGTGCTGAAAGATGGCGATATCCTCAACATCGACGTGACGCCGCTGCTGGATGGCTGGCATGGCGATACCAGCCGCATGTATTTTGCGGGCGAACCGCCGATCAAGGCAAAGCGACTGGTCGATGTGACCTATGAATGCCTGATGCTGGGCATCGAGGCTGCGGCGCAGACCCGGCGCGCGGCTGGGCGATATCGGCGCCGCGATCGAGGCGCACGCGCGCCAGTTCCGCTACGGCGTGGTGCGCGAATTTTGCGGGCATGGCCTTGGCCGCCTGTTCCACGACGCGCCCGAAGTGGTCCATGCGGCAAAGGCAGGGACGGGGCCGGAGCTGAAACCGGGCATGTTCTTCACCATCGAACCGATGATCAATCTGGGCAAACCGTGGGCGAAAGTGCTGGGAGACGGCTGGACCGCAGTGACCCGCGACAAGTCGCTGTCTGCGCAGTTCGAACATAGTCTTGCCATTACCGATGACGGCGTCGAGATCTTCACCAAGAGCCCGACCGGGCGGGACAAGCCGCCTTATTCGTGACGCCTCCGCCACGTTAAGGCGCGATTGACGGTCCGATGCGCTCACTCGCCGATCCGCTGACAATCTATCGCATTATCGCCGCTCCGGTTATCGCCGGACTGGCGCTTGCAGGCCTGCGCGATGCGTTCTTTGTCGGGCTTATCATCAGCCTTGGGACCGATCTGGTCGATGGACCGATTTCGCGCTGGATGGGCACGGCATCCGAACGCGGTGCGCGGCTGGATACGATTGCGGATGGCGCGACGACGCTGGCCGGATTGCTGGGGATCGCCCTGTTTGAAAGCCAGACGCTGCGACCGGAGCTGGCGTGGCTCATCGCCTTTCTGGCGACTTATGCGGGCGCCGCCATCGTCTGTCTGGTAAAGTTCGGCAGGCTCCCGGCCTATCACCTCTACCTGTCGAAACTGGGCGCGATCCTTTCCGGAGTGTTCGTTGTCTGGCTCTACGCCTTCGATTATTCGCGGATATTCCTGATCGCCCTGCTGGGCGTCGGCTTGCTGGCAAACCTTGAATCGATGATCGTCACCGCCCGGTTGAAAGAGTTTCGGGCAGATCTGGGCAGCGTCGTGTTTCTGGGCAAGCATCGCGAAAACACCGACGGTTAGACTGCGCGTTTACAGGAACCACACCGCCAGCACCGCCACCATGATCGCGACAATTGCGATCGAGAACGCCAGCATCGCCAGCGTCACCCTGGTCAGTCGGCTGTGTGTGGCCCAGTCATAGCCGATGGCAATTGCAACCGTGATCGGCACCTGCACCGCAATCGCGACCGGATCGGGCAGGCCCAGCACCTGCACCACGCGCGCATAGGCAGGCGTCATCAGCGCCAGTGTCGCAATCAGCATGGCCTGACGGTGCGCATGCACATGGCGCCGGCGGGCAAACACCAGCGCGGCGAAATACAGCGGGATGAATGTCACGAATGCGGCAAGGTTCACTATGGTCACTTCGGGCCGACCCAGTTCCCGTCCGATATTGACCGATATGATCCCGCCCGAAACCATCATCACCGCCACCAGCGCGATGGAGGCACGGCCCATCGCCCGGTGAACAGCAAACGTTCCGCGTCCGATCAGATAGGCCTGCCCGGCCAGCAAGCCGAGCCATGCGATCATGCTCACCGCGTGCACGATCACCAGCGCGGTGTAACGCGCCTGAACCTGCGTATGGACCACAGCCTTCACGCCAAACGCCAACAGCGTGAACACCAGCAGTGCCAGCGCAATATGCCCGAGCCAGCGATTGGCTGCGCCGGTGATCCAGCATCGGGGTGCGGCCAGCGGCGAAGAAATAGTCGAGCGTCCCGTGCATACCAGCCTCAACGCACCGCCCGGATGGCGGCTCCGGCGGCGAAGGGCGCAATCGCGACAAGCCCCAGACTGATCGCCGCAACAAAGCCGATGCTGGCCGCGTCCTGCCGCGCGAGCGCGCCTGCGCCAAAGATCAGGATCGGCAGGGCAAGCGGGATCAGCAGCAGCCCCGATAATGCCGCGCCCGCGCGCACCGATGCCGTCAACGCCGCGATCATCAGGCCGATCGCCGCCAGCCCCGGGGTGCCCGCCAGCAAACCGATCAGCACCAGATGCAATGTCGGCCCGTCTAGTCCCAGCAGCGCAGCAGCGGGGAAGGCGGCAAGGATCAGCGGCGGCCCAAAACTCAGCCAGTGCGCCAGCCAACGCACCGCCATCATCGCCTCTTCGCTGACACCGCGCAGGCGCAACTGGTCAAAATGGCCAAGATCGATATCGCGCGCCACCAACCGGTCCAGCGGCAGGATCGCGGCCAGCAGCGCGGCGATCCAGATCACCCCGCCGCCCGTGCGCGCCAGCATGGCCGGGTCCGGCCCGACGGCGAAGGGATACAGCATCGCCACTGCGACAAAAAAGATCACGGGCAGCGCCGCCCCGCCTCCGGAAAACGGGAAAAATTGCGCCAGATCGCGCATCAGCAGCCTCGCGATCACGCTGGCTCTGCCTCGGCTGTGGGCGCGTAATCCTCGAGCGCGAGCGTCCGCAGTCCGGCGATATCAAGCGGCTGGTGCGATGCGATCAGCGCCACCCCGCCGCCTGCCAGATGTTCTACGATCAGTGCTTCAACCAGAACCTGCGAGGCAGTGTCCAGCCCGGACAACGGCTCATCCAGCAGCCAGACCTGCGCGCCTTGCCCAATCAGCCGCGCGAGGCCTGCGCGCTTCCTCTGGCCGGTGGAGAGATAACGCACCGGCACCTGCGCAATCCCGGTCAGGTGCAGGCGCGCCAGCACCGCCGCCCGATCCGCCAAGCCATCCAGTGCGAACCAGAAATCCAGTGCACGCGCCAGAGGTAAATCCGGGTCCAGCGCCATCCGTTCGTCCAGCAGGGCGATTGTGCCGTGCACGCGGCGATCGCCTGCAAAGGCCGGCGAAAGGCCAGCCAGCGTTCGGATCAGCGTGGTCTTGCCTGCGCCATTCGCACCGGTCACATGGCACGCATCACCACTGCGCAATTCCAGCGAAAGGCGCCGGAACAGCAGTCTGTCCCCCCGCGCGCAGGCGAGATCGGTTGCGATTATCGAAGGGGTGTCAGAACCTTGCATCGGTTGGAGCGTTAGGGAAAAGCAACCGCGCTCACAACATTTGCCACACAGAAGGCCCAGACTATGACCACTATCCCCGAACTTTCCGAAGAAGATCGCGCCCGCCTGCTGGCCGACCGTCCCGACTGGGAACTGGTGCGCGATGGCAAGGCAATCAAACGCACGTTCCAGTTTGACGATTTCTCACAGGCATGGGGCTTCATGAGCCGCGTTGCCCTGCTGGCAGACAGTCAGGATCACCATCCCGAATGGTTCAATGTTTACGCGAAGGTCGAAATCACGCTGACCACGCACGACGCAGGCGGGCTATCCTCTCGCGATGCAGCAATGGCGCGCGCCATTGACCAACTGGCGTAAAGGCCGGCCAAACTGGAATTTCAGCCCGGCAAATTGCCTTCGCGCGGCAACGGGCCAAGCTGGTGGAGCACGCAAGCGTATTCGAACGCATCGCGGATACGCTCTGCCACGTCAGGCGTAATCGTAAGCGCGCTTTCGCGGGTGCAGGGTGTGTCTATGCGCGCCTGTTCCTCGGGGGTGGGTTCAAGATCGGATGGACCGCCGACCAGCGGATAATTGCCATATTCGCGCGTCGGTGAACCGTACAGCGCGCGAAACGCATCAAGCGCCATGGGGTGATACAGCGTGCCGTGCGTCTCGCGCGCACCGGCGTCTACGAAACTCCATTCGAGCTCCTGCGGCGCGTGTTCGCGCAGGGCCGCAACCAGCCGCTCGGTGCCTTCGCGATGCCAGTCACCTTCATTCGCAGTGGTCAGATACAGCCTGTGCTTGCCCGCCGGTGCAACAGCGAGATAGTCCTGCGCGCGCTTGGCAAGGCTCATCTCTTCCCACCATAGGGAGGGCGATATGGCGATGTAATCGTCAAACAGGCCCGGCTCTGTAAGCAGGGTTTCGATGATGAACAGCCCGCCCAGCGATTCCCCGATTATCGCATCATCACCGTTGGTGCGCAGCTTCCCCTCGATCAGAGGCTTTAGCTCGGTGCGCAGGAAATTGCGGTATTGCGCACTGCCTCCGGGCGTTGCCTTGAGCATTTCGATGTAGGGTTGCGGATCTGCGACCGGGGGCGTGAACATGCGCCGCCGGTCCACGCTCTGTATGCCGACGAGGATAAAGGGTTCGAAACTGTAATTCATCTCCCGGCTCTGAGCGATCCCGGCGATGTGGATGAAATCCTGATCCGGCCCGCCATCGAGCAGATAGACCACCGGAAACCTGCGCGTCGGCTCGGCATCATATTCAGCCGGCAAGCGGATCGAGATAACTCGGTCGCTGCCCAGCGTTTTGGACGCGAGTGTGTAGCTCTGCGCGATGGTGACAGGCTGCGCCTCAATCAGTTGTGCCGCAGCAGGCACAGTCAGACACGACAAGGCGAGGGTCAGGGCGACAATCGCCCGCACACGCAGCCCGCCCATCACCGACCCAACAGCGTTGCGGAGCTGCGGCCCTGCTTGCGCACCTTGCCCGGCATCCAGCGTTTCGCAAAATTCAGCTGCCGCGCAGTCTTGCCAACGAGATAATGCAATTTGTCGCCGTGCACAGCGTTCCAGATTGCAGCGGCTACTTCCTCCACCGGGGTGATTTCAAGTCCGGCGGCGATGACGACATCGCGCACCCGTTCATTCGATCGACGATTGCCTGTGCCATCGAGCAGCGGGGTGTCGATGAAGCTGGGACAGATCGAGGCGACCTTGATCCCATCCGCCGCCCATTCGGCATCGAGGCTTTCGCTGACAGCGCGCACGCCAAACTTGGTCGCGCAATAGACGCTCATTCCGCTGTTGCCATTGATCCCGGCGGCGCTGGCGATATTGACCAGCGCTGATCCGGGCGCTGTTTTCAGGAGGTGCGGATATGCCGCCTGCGCGCCATACAGCACGCCTTTCAGATTGATGTCGAGGCAACGGTCGATCTCGTCGGGGTCCATTTCCGCCAGCGCGCCGCCTGAGCCGATTCCGGCATTGTTGACCAACGCATCAATGCGCCCGCCCGCAGCGGTGGAGAATGAATTGAGCGCAACGTCCCAGCCGGCGCGGTCGCGCACATCGTGCTGATGCATGTATTTGAAACCGCCGGGGATCAGCGCCAGCGTCTCTTCCATACCCGGCACGTCGATATCGGAAATCCCGACAAACCAGCCGCGCTCCCCGAAATAACGTGCAGTGGCGCGGCCGATGCCCGATCCGCCGCCAGTGATGAAAATTGCCCGCTTGGGTGCCTCGCCCATTATCCCTCTCCCATGAATTGCAGTTTGCAACCTGATTAGGTGAGGTGAACCGGCTTGTCATGTCCGATTGCAAGTCGGTTGCGAGACCCCGCATTGGCGCGGGGTCTCGCCCGGCATATCAATCGCTCAATGCCTCCTGCAGACCGGCGACAAATTCCTGCCCATCAAGGATTTGCGCCGTGCTGTTAGCCACCGCATCGCCGATCGGTTCGCTGCGCCCGCCAAGGCAGGTCGACAGGAAATTCTCGGTAATCGCGGTGTAGGCGATGTTGTTTACCGGCTTTGCAAACCCGTGGCCCTCATCCGGATACAGCACATAGGTGACGGGGATGCCCGCAGACTTCATAGCGGAGACGATCTGGTCGCTTTCAGCCTGCTTTACGCGCGGATCATTGGCCCCCTGCAGGATGAGCAGCGGCTTTTCGATCTGGTCTGCCTTGTACAGCGGGCTGGCGGCTTTCAGCATGGCCAACCCTTCTTCGGTGTTGGGATTGCCCATGCGTTCATGGAAGGTCTTGACCAGAGGCGCCCAGTAAGGCGGGATCGTCGACAGCAGCGTTTCAAGGTTGGACGGACCGACGATATCGACCCCGCAGGCGAATTTTTCGGGCGTGAAGGCGAGGCCCGCCAGCGTCGCATAGCCGCCGTACGATCCGCCCATGATCGCCACCTTGTCTGCGCTGGTGATGCCTTCGCTGATTGCCCAGTCGGTCGCATCGATCAGATCGTCGTGCATTTTCAGCCCCCATTGCAGGTTGGCCGCGTTGAGGAAATCCTTGCCGAACCCGGTGCTGCCCCGGAAATTGACCTGCAGTACCGCATAGCCGCGATTGGCGAGCCACTGGACACCGCTTGAAAATCCATATCCATCGCGCGCCCATGGTCCGCCATGCACCAGCAGCACCATCGGCACGGCGGCATCGGGCCGTCCGTCGCCATCGCTGTCACTGCCCGGTGGCAAAGTGAGGTAGGACGGTAGCGTCAGCCCATCACGGCTGGCGATTTCGACCGGGTGCATGGGTTGCAGCGGCGCGCCTTCCAGTTCCGGTCGCGTGACATAGAACGGCGTCAGCGTCTGCGCTGTGCGATCGTAGATGAATGTGCGCGTGGGCGCGGTCAGCGGATCGTTGGACACGATCCATGTCGTATCGTCATCGGTGCGGCTGGATATGCCGTATTCCCCATCCAGCCGTTCTCGCAGCCAGTCGAGCGAGGCCTTTATGCCCGGATCAATCGCAGTCCATTCGGTCTTGAGGTAGTTTACGGAATACGCCTCCACTTCGCCGGTTTTTGTATCGCGGATCGTGCCACCGATATCGGCCTTGTCATCCTGCGCAATCAGGGTCTTCTCGCCTGTCGCCGTGTCCTGCGCATACAGCGCCGCCGTGTTGCGGCCCCGGCTGTCGATCCAGTACAGCACCGATCCATCAGTGTTGTATCCGGCCGGCGAGGTGGTGAGCGAATCTTCCATCGCGGTCGTCTCGAACGGTTCAGCGGCGACGACATCATCGGTCACTTCGAAATAGTCGGTTCCGCCCGCCTCGTTCTGGCGATACGCCATTCGCAGGGTGAGCGTGTCATCGGCCATGAATCCGGCATAACCGTCGTTCTGATACACAAGCTCCAGCTCGCCGGTGTTGATGTCCAGCATGTGCACGTCGTGGAACTGCGGATCGCGATTGTTGACGCCGATCAGGAGTTTATCCTTGATCGTCTCGGACGCTCCGACAATCTCGACACGGGTGTTCTCGAACGGGGTGAGCGTGGTTTCCTCGCCGGTTGCCACATCGATCTTGTACAGCAGGAAATTCTCATCGCCGCCCTTGTCCTGGATGTATCCCACGCTCTTGCTGTCGGGTGACCAGAAATGGCTGCGGATCGGTCGATCGGTGGCGCTGGTGACGGCCTTTGCCGCGCTCTGATCGTTACGCGGAGCGATCCAGATGTTGAGCACGCCATCCTTGGGCGCGAGCCAGCTGAGCCATTTGCCATCAGGGCTCAGCATTCCTTGAGCGCGGGTCGGATTGCCGAACAGCGCATCGCGCGGGATCAGAGGGGCGGCTTCAGCAGTTTTCGTCATTGATGCTCCGGTGGTTGAAGTGTCTTTGTGATGGTCAGCAAGGGCAGCGCCCGGAAAAGCAAGCGTCGCGAATGCGGCAGTTGCAGCCAGCAGGCGAGTGGTGAGTGATCGGGTAAACATGGGTGGGGGCTCCTCTCGATTTCAACCATCATGGAAGGGTGTGTTGGTCAGACAATACGCCTATTGCTCACTGAGGCAAGAGGGTGATTCAGCCTGCCCAACCTGTGAAGCGCCAAAGACGCAGGAGGGAGGTGTTTCAATCGGGTCAAAGCGCGGGGTTGGCATAATAATGCCAGGTGAAAATTGCCATCGGACCGCGGTGGGGGGACCATTGTGCGCCCAGTTCGCGCGTTTCCTTTTCTCCAGGGCGCTCGTCCAGTTCCAGCAGCCGCCTCACGCCTTCCTGCACTGCCAGATCGCCCGCTGGCCAGATGTCGGCGCGGCCCTCGGCAAACAGCAGATATATCTCCGCTGACCACCGCCCGATCCCCTTGATCTGCGTCAGCAGTGCGATGGCCTCTTCATCGTCCTGTGGCATGGCGCCGAAATCGATTGCGCCTGCTTGCACGAGCTCGCTCAGCGACCGGGCATAGCCCTGTTTCTGCCGCGAAAGCCCGCAGGCGCGCAAACTGTCGAAATCGCGTTCAAGCAGGCAGGCGGGGGTGAAATCAGCGCCCAGTTCCGCCTCCAGCTTGTTCCACATCGAAGACGCCGCCGCGACGCTGACTTGCTGACCCACAATCGTGCGCAGCAGCGTCTTGAAACCGGGATCGCGCAGGCGTGCTGCGGGATAGCCCACCCGGTCCAGCTGCTGTGCGACCCGCGCATCGGTTTGCGCCAGAGTGTCGAGCCCTTCCTTTATCCGCGCTGCAGTCAATCCCATCGACTTTGCCTTGTAAATGCTGATCGGTTGCCCGCACGATTGCGAGCGCGCAGGCAGTTGCGCTGCCCGCCAGAACATCCTAGCAGCCTGCCTGTTTGTCCGATAGCGCGTCAATTGCGCCCAACATATCCAACCCGGAAACAAAGGAAGAGACGCCCATGCCCAAGCTGATCGTTACCAATCGCGATGGTGAGACAAGCGAGATCGACGTCGAAAACGGACTCACCGTGATGGAAGCGATCCGCGACAACGGGTTTGATGAGCTTCTGGCGCTGTGCGGCGGGTGCTGTTCTTGTGCGACGTGCCACGTCTATGTCGATCCGGCATTCATGGACAAGACTTCGGCGGTTAGCGAGGACGAGGACGACCTGCTGGAATCGAGCGATCATCGACAGGAAAACTCCCGCCTTTCGTGCCAAGTGGCATTCACCGCCGAGCTCGACGGGATGAAGGTGACTATCGCTCCTGAAGATTAATGTTGATTGCGCAGGGAGCAGGGCGCACCTAAATCGCGCCCCATGAATATCACCAAACCTTTCGGCGATACCCTGTCCCTGATCGGCAACACGCCACTCGTGCGTCTTGCCGGGCCCAGCGCGGCTGCGGGCTGCGATATCTGGGGCAAGTGCGAATTCGCCAACCCCGGCTCCAGCGTGAAGGACCGCGCGGCGCTGTATATGATCCGCGATGCAGAGGCGCGCGGCGAATTGCAGCCCGGCGGCACCGTGATCGAGGGGACGGCGGGTAACACCGGTATTGGCATCGCGCTGGTCGCCAATGCGCTGGGGTACAAGACGATCATCGTCATGCCCGATAACCAGTCGCGCGAGAAGATGGATACGCTGCGGGCGCTGGGTGCGCATCTGGTTCTGGTTCCGCCGACGAAGTATTCCGACCCTGCGCATTTTCAGCACGTTTCGCGCCGGATGGCAGAGGAAACCGAAGGCGCGGTTTGGGCCGGTCAATTCGACAATGTCGCCAATCGCCGCGCCCATATCGAGGGCACAGCGCGCGAACTGTGGGAACAGACCGGCGGCACCATCACCGGGTTTACCTGCGCGGCGGGCACTGGCGGCACGATTGCGGGCGTCGGTCTGGGGCTGAAGGAAAAGAACCCCGATATCCGCATCGCGCTGACCGATCCGCATGGGGCGGCGCTTTATAATTACTACGCCCACGGAGAGTTGAAGGCCGAAGGGTCTTCGGTTGCCGAGGGGATCGGTCAGGGCCGCATCACCGGCAATCTCGAAGGTGCACTGATCGATACGCAGTTCCGCATCTCGGACGAGGAAGGGCTGGAATGGGTGCGCCGACTGCTGCGCGAGGAAGGGCTGTGTCTTGGCCTTTCGTCCGGCATCAACGTGGCGGGAGCGGTGGCGCTGGGGCAGCAATTGGTGGCCGAGCGACGTGAGCCTGTGCCGCAAGTCGCAACGATCCTGTGCGACACCGGTTTTCGCTATCTCTCCACGCTCTACAATGCGGATTGGCTGGAGGCGAAGGGTCTGCCGGTATTCGATTGGCTGGATCGGAACCCAGACCAGATGCTGGCGCATTCGCCTGAGGGCTGATAGGTCAAACCAATGGTAGCGCGCGATCTTTTCGGAAGGTTCGGTAACAAGGTGCCCGGTGCGTGGCAGCGTTCCGGCACCAGCACCGATCATGGCCCAAAGACGCCTGATGCTGCCCCCGATGCCGCACCGCTCGGCGGGACGCGGGCCCAAGCAGTACAGCGGTTGCAGATCGGCATCACGGGTGTTTTTGCGATGATCCTGCTGGTTGGACTGGCCGATGCCATTGGCGGTCAGGCGAGCAAGGCGGAACTGGATGCCGTGCCGGATGCGGCGCCTACCACGGAGCCTACCGACGCGCCTGCGCAGCGCGATCCGCTGGCCGATGCGGGCGTCGTGCCAGATATCACGAACGAAACCGACCCGACGAATGCGGACCAGCCGAATGGAGCCCAAACCATTGGGGGTCAGGGAAATGCAGGCGGACGGGCAAACCAGCCACGATCGCAGCGACGGCTCACCGTGCCTGACACCCCGCCAACCAGACCGCGCACGGACCGGGATGACGATTAGGCGTCTAGCCCGCGTCGCGGTGCTTTTCGCAAGCCTTTTGCTGGCCGGGTGCGGGGCCGATCCTGCAGGCGGAAAGGGCGCTGACGCGCCAGTATCCGATGCCACCAGTCACACGAACGATCGGCAAACGCTGGGTCTGATGACCAGCCTCCCGCTTTACTGGCCGCTGGACGCCGATTTTGCCCAGATCGCTTCGGGCAACATTCCATCGCCGTGGGGTCGAACCGTGATCGAGCGGCGCTTTGTCATCTCTCCGCTCGATACGCTGTCGCCGATTGCGCCGATTGGTGAGGGCGATGCTGAAATCGATCCGCTTCAAAGGCTGAGCCACATCGCAGTAATCCAGCCGCGCGGGCTGTCGCCTGCAGACAATGTCGCACTGGATGATTGGGTGCGCAAGGGCGGGCAATTGCTGCTGGTGCTCGATCCCGCGCTGACCGGGCAATATGATTTCGCTCTGGGTGATCCGCGAAGGCCGACGGACAGCGCGCTGATCCCGCCGATTGTCGCTCGCTGGGGTCTGGAGGTCAGCTTTGACGAGGGGCAGAGTGATGCTCCGCGCCCAGTGAGTTCTGAAGGCTGCGGCAGTGGATATCGGGGAAATCCCGGTTCAATTGGCAGGCGAAATCGGATCGAGCGGACCCTATTGTTCGCAAACAGCGCCAACCCCGATCATGAAATGCAAAGTGGGCAAGGGCACCGTCACCTTGCTGGCTGATGCGGCGGTATTCGAAGATCGCGAACTGGCAGGCGAAAACGGTGCGGCGATCCTTACGCTGTTGCGGTTTGCATTCCCGGAAGATGATCGCTGATTGCCGCGCACACGGCTGCGTTGGGGATGGCACGGGAAATCTCGCTAGGATTGCCAGCAGCGGAGTCGCCGAATTGGGAATCAGGCGGGAAACCGCCATGAAGAGAGGCATTTAGGGCACATACCTGCGGGGTAGCCAAGGTAGCGGAGGCGATGGTTAACGATTTACGGCGCAAATAAACTTAATCAAAACATAACTTTACCGCTTCATCCCCAAAAATCCCCAAATTTTACCTAGAAACCCCGATAGTTCCCGGATATCACCGGGACTGCATCAAACCTGACTGCATGCCTCGCGTCGTCGTTTCGATTGACGCGCCGCTCTCGCTTTACCGCGCGGGTGGCGACGGGAGAGCTGTGTTCCGGGGCCTCGCGCCCTCGCACTGGCAGGTTTGATCGCCGGGTCGATCACTGGGGACCGATCCGGGGGAGAATGGGAAGGGGAGCGGCCAGCGTGTCGGCTTTTGGAGGATATAGCGGTCAAGCCTTTTCGCCTGCTGGCGATAAGGGCCGCTTTGTCTTGCCGCCGCTGTTCCGCAAGGCTGTGAAAGAAAGCGGCGAGGGCTCCAAGATCCTGTGCCTTGCCAAGCATGAGCGCTGGGATTGCCTCATCGGCTTTGGCCTGTCGCGCAAGGACGAACTCGACGCGCAGCTCGAAAAAGAAGAAGAGCGCGCAATGCGGCTGGGCCGCGATTTTGACTGGGACGAACGCTCCTCCCAGCTTTTCGGCTTTGTCGAAGTGCCCTTCGATGACAGTGGCCGTTTCATCATGCCGGAATATCTGCGCGATCTCGCCGATATCGACGATGGTCTGTATTTTCAGGGCGCTGGACGCTTCTTCTCGATCTGGAACCCCGCTCAGCTGGAAAAAATGGGCGATGGCTGGGAAAGCGCGAAGGCCGCCTGCGCCAGCCTGATCGCCGAGGCTGACGCTAAGGGCAAGTCGAAAGGCGCCAAGTCATGAGCGCGCCCCATATCCCCGTCCTGCTGGATGAGGTTGTCGCCGCTGTCCGGCCTGCACCGGGGATGATCGTGGTCGATGCGACGTTTGGCGCAGGCGGATATTCGCGCGCGCTGCTGAATGCAGGCGCGCGCGTCCATGCGTTTGATCGTGATCCCGATGCCGTGCGCGACGCCGCCGCGATGGTGGCGGAATTTGACGGGATGCTGTCGCTGCATCCGCACCGGTTTTCAGCCATGCGCGAAGAGATGACGCGGCTTGGCGTGCCCGAAGTGGACGCGGTGGTGATGGATATCGGCGTTTCCTCGATGCAGCTCGATCAGGGATCACGCGGGTTTGCATTCTCTCAGGATGGCCCGCTGGACATGCGGATGAGCCAAGCCGGAGAAAGCGCGGCGGATTTCCTCAACACCGCCGATGAAGCGGCAATTGCAGATGTGCTTTACGAATATGGGGAGGAGCGCCAGTCACGCCGCGTTGCGCGCGCCATCGTTGCCGCGCGTCCGCTTGAGACGACTGGCGATCTTGCCCGCGTGGTGCGCCGCGCGCTGGGATACCGCCCGCATGACAAGAAAGACCCCGCCACCCGCAGCTTTCAGGCGGTGCGTATCCACGTGAACGACGAACTGGGCGAATTGCGCGAAGGGCTGATCGCGGCGCAGGCATTGCTGCGCGAGGGCGGGGTTCTGGCCGTGGTCAGCTTCCACAGTCTTGAAGACCGCATCGTCAAACGTTTCCTGCGCGATGCATCCGGAGGTGGCCGCACCGTGTCGCGCCATCTTCCCGGAGAAATCGCGGGTCCGCCCCCGACCTTCGCGAAGCTTTCCAAGGCGATCCGCCCGTCCCCGGCTGAAATCGATCGCAATCCGCGCAGCCGATCATCGGTGCTGCGATACGCCGTTCGCACCGCCGCCCCCGCCAACTCCAGCCAGACAAGGATCATGTGATGACGATGACAGGATCGCGCCGCCGTCAGGTGGGTTGGACTGTAGTGCTGGCCGTGTGCATCGCGATGTTCGTGGTGTTCAGCGTAACCGTGCATGCAGTGCGCAACGAAGTGGTTCTGGCCGAACGCGAGATCGTCCGACTGAAGATCAGGAAACAGCGGCTGGAAACCGAATTTCAGGCGCGTGCCAATCAGCACCAGCTGGCCCACTGGAACAGGGTGGACCTGGGATACGAGGCACCGCGCGCCGATCAATATCTGGAAAGCCGTCGCGACATCGCAGCACTTGGTCAGCCTGTCGGACCCGGCGCACCTTCTCCGATCCGCGTGGCTCGGGCGAAAGCGGCATTCGCCGATGCCAGAGATGCGCGCGACCGTGCGACCCGTGAGATGACCTCTCCGGTATCCGGCGCACGCGTAACGTTGGCTGCTGCCAACACCGATGAAGTGCCCGGCAGTGCCTTTGCCGAAGCGTTTGGCGATATCCTGATAGAGGCGTCACCGATCCGCCAGGCCAAGGCGCAGACTGGAACCGGCACCCGCCGCTTTGCTGCCGAGAGCCAGGAATGAGCGCCAGCGCGCGAACCCTCGGTCCCGCGCAGCCGGGGCTGTTTGACCGGCTGCCCGATCTTTCGGGCAAGTCTGGCAAACGTGGCGCAATTGTGCCCGCGCCCAATTCCGGCGGTATTGGCGTAACCAATCCGTTTGTGCAGCCGGCTGGCCCGCGCTCCTCCACACCTGCGCATTCACCGGCGGGCCGCATCAACCTGATGGAAATGCGGCTGCGCCTGCTACTCTGCGCGCAAAAACGCATTTTCTGGCTGATCCTGATCTTTTCTGCACTGGCTCTGGTCGCGCTGGTGCAGATCACCTGGTTCGGGATTGAGGGTCGGAGCTCTTCGCGCGGTCCGGTCTCGACCGATCTGGTGCCGCCGCGCGGGGAAATCACCGATCGCAATGGCGCCCCGCTGGCATTGGGATATCCGGCGCTCTCGCTGTATTTCTATCCCGATGCGATGGGAGACGATGGTGGATCGGCACTGGTCCGGACCCCGGCCGAGGTTGCGCGCGATCTGAAGGCGATTTTCCCCGATCTGAACGAGGCAAAGACCGCCCGGCTGCTGGCCAATGGCAAGCCGACCTTTCTGCGCCGCCGCGTGCTGCCTGAAGATGCAAACAAGGTCTGGAGTTTGGGCGAGCCTGCGGTGCAGACGCCGGAGTTTCCCGATCGTCACTATCCGCAGGGCAAACTGGCAGCGCACGTTCTTGGCCGAGTGATCGAGGATGATCGCGGCGTCAGCGTGGGCGCGTTCGGGATGGAGCAGACGCTTAATGCAAGGCTGAGCGATGAGGCCAAGCGCGCGCAGCCCGTCGCGCTATCCATTGATGTGCGCGTGCAGGGCGCGCTGGAAGACGAGATGGGCCGCGGGATGAAAGCCGCGCAGGCTAACGGCGCAGCGGGCATCGTGCTGGACGTGGATACCGGAGAAGTTCTGGCGATGGCATCGTTGCCCGATTTCGACCCCAACCGTATCTCTCCGCAGGACAAGGACAACACCAATAACCGCGCCACTTACGTTACCGGCGAACTGGGATCGGTGTTCAAGCCGTTGACCGTTGCCGCCGCGCTGGATGCGGGAGTGGTGAACGATCTGAGCAAGAACTGGGACGCCAGCCCCGTCCAGGTCGCCAAGCGCAGTTTCAAGGACCATGACGATAAAGGCGCGCGGCTGAATATTCCGCAAACGCTGGCCTATTCCTCCAACACCGTGACGATGCGCGTGGCAGATACGCTGGGCGGGGAAAAGCTGCGCCGGGTGATGATGGACCTGGGGATGGACCACGCGCCAGAGATCGAATTGCAGGCACGCGGGCAACCGTATTGGCCGCGCGGCAAATGGTCTAAACTCACGACCATGACGGTGGGATACGGTCACGGCCTTTCCGTAACGCCAATGCATCTGGCCAACGCCTATGCCGCGATGGTGAATGGTGGCATTTTTCGTCAGGCAACGCTGCTGAAGGCAGAGCCGGGCAAGGCCAATCCGGGCAAACGAGTGTTCAAGGCTTCGACCTCGCACCGGATGCGCCAGCTGCTGCGGATGGTGGCGATATATGGCACCGGCAGAAAAGCAAACGCAGACGGTTTTCGCGTCGGCGGAAAGACCGGCTCTGCGGAAAAGCTGGTCAATGGCCGCTACGTGAAAAGCAAGCTCATTACGACCTTTGCCTCTGCTTTTCCAATGGATCGCCCGCGCTATGTGGTGGTGGTGACATTGGACGAGCCAAAGATCACGCAGGCCATACCGGGGCGCACAGCGGCCTATAATGCGGCGCCGATTGTTGGCAATCTGATCCGCCGTGCAGGACCGATGCTGGGCGTGCGGCCGGACAACACCCGCGATGTGGATATTAGCGATCTGCGCTATCTGGTGGAGGGCCGCAAGTGAAGCTGGGGGCGCTGGCAGACCGGATTGGAATGAGCCTTGTCAGCGGCGCAGATGCGCGCGTGACAGGCTTTGCCATCGACCATCGCAAGGTTGCGCCGGGCACCGTGTTCGGCGCGTTTCGCGGTGCCAAATTCAACGCCGAGGACTTCATCCCTGCCGCGATCGAAGCGGGCGCGATCGCAATCGTCGCACGGGCCGAGACAAAGGTGGAAGGAGCAGTGCATATCGTCAGCGAGGAACCCCGTCAGGTGTTCGCGCAACTGGCTGCGGGCTTCTTTTCGCCGGTGTCCGAAACCATCGTCGCCATCACCGGCACCAATGGCAAGACATCGTGCGCCGAGATGACGCGTCAGATCTGGCGCATGTGCGGGGAACGCGCGGCCAGCATCGGCACTTTGGGGGTAACGACACCCGATGGCAGCCTGTCGACGGGGCTGACCACGCCCGATATCGTCACCTTCCTAAGCAATATGAGCGGGCTGGCGCGCGAGGGCGTGACCCATGTTGCCTACGAAGCATCCAGCCACGGCCTGTCGCAATATCGCAACGAGGGTCTGCGGGTTAACGCTGCCGCTTTCACCAATTTCAGCCGTGACCATCTGGATTATCATGGCACGATGGAAGGCTATTTTGAGGCCAAGATGCGGCTGTTCGACGAAGTGCTCGAACCCGGCGCCGTGGCTGTCATCCATGTCGATGCGGCTGGCAATGACTGGACGCAAAAGGCCATCGCCCGTGCAAAGTCACGCGGACTGACCGTCAGGACCGTGGGCGAGGGCGGCGAATTCCTTCGCCTGATCGCACGCGACGCAAGCCAGCTGGGCCAGACGCTCACCGTCGAATTCGAGGGTGAGGCGCGCACGATCAAATTGCCTCTCATCGGGGAATATCAAGCAGCAAATGCACTGGTCGCAGGCGCGCTTGCGCTATCGACCGGATCGCCAGCATCGCAGGTGTTCGATGCGATGGCGCGGTTGCAACCGGTGCGCGGCCGGCTGGAGCGCGCGTGCCTTACGCCGGCTGGTGCGCCTGTCTATGTCGATTACGCGCACACGCCCGATGCGCTGGAGGCTGCGATTGCCGCGCTGCGCCCGCATGTCGACGCTGCAAAGGCTGGAAAGCTGATTGCTGTGTTCGGCGCGGGCGGGGATCGCGATACGGGCAAACGCCCGGCCATGGGCGAAGTTGCCGCGCGCTCGGCCGAAGCGATAATCGTCACCGATGACAATCCACGCGGGGAGGAGCCGGGCGCGATCCGCGCCGCAATTCTGCGCGGCGCGACCGAGGCACAGGGCGCTGCGACCGTGCGCGAAGTTGCCGACCGCCGGGCGGCCATCACCGCCGCGATAGGTGCAGCGGGTGCAAACGACATCATCCTCATCGCCGGGAAAGGCCATGAGCAAGGACAGATAATCGGGTCAGGGGAAACTATGCAGGTCTTGCCGTTTGACGACGTGGAAGTCGCGCGCGAATGCGCCGCCGCCTTGGCAAAAGGGGCTGCGAAATGAGCGCTTCTGCGGCACAGCAACACCCGCTCTTGCGCGCATGGCCGGTCGCACCGCGCGACACACTCCCGCTGGCACTGTGGGATGCGCAGGCTATTGCGCAAGCGACCGGCGGCACCGCGAGCGAGCCGTTTCAGGCATCCGGTGTGGAAATGGACAGCCGCGATGTGCGTCCCGGCGATCTGTTCGTCGCGCTGAAAGGCGAGGCGATGGACGGGCACCGGTTTTTGTCGATGGCCTTTGAAAGAGGCGCAGTTGCGGCAATCGTCGATCGCCCGGTCGAGTATCCGCATGTGCTGGTCGAGGATACGACCGCCGCGCTGCACGCGATCGCTCATGCAGCGCGCGAACGCAGTGGCGCAAAGCGTATTGGTGTTACCGGTTCGGTGGGAAAGACCGGGGTGAAAGAGGCTATCTTCGCCGCGCTTGACCGGGCCAGCCGGGGCGGCGCGCATCGCAGCGTTCGCAGTTATAACAACCATGTCGGCGTTCCCCTCAGCTTGGCACGTCTGCCTGCACGCGCGCGGTTCGGCGTGTTCGAGATGGGAATGAACCACGCTGGAGAAATCGCCCCGCTGTCAGCGCATGTGCGCCCGCACGTGGCTGTCATCACGACCATCGCGCCCGCTCACATCGAAAACCTCGGTTCGATCGAGGCGATTGCGGATGAGAAGGCGCAGATATTCACCGGACTGATGCCCGGCGGCACCGCCGTGATCCCGGCTGACAGCGAATATGCACCGCGCCTGATGGAACATGCCCGGTCGCTGGGCGTCCGGATCGTCACCTTCGGGCGCAGTGCAGATGCCGATGTGCGCCTGCTGGATGCGATACCCAATGCCAACGGCGGGTCGCTGATTACCGCGGACATGGGAGATCAGCGCGTCTGCTATACCGTGGCCGAGCCGGGCGATCACTGGATTGCCAATTCGCTCGCCGTAATGGCGGCAGTGCGCGCGGCAGGCGGTGATCTGGCAAGCGCCGGACTGGCGCTGGCCGAAATGGGCGGATTGAAGGGGCGTGGTGCCCGCTTTCAGGTACCCGCCGCTGGCGGGATCGATGGCGGCAAGGCACTGATGATCGATGAAAGCTATAACGCCAACCCGGCATCGATGCGCGCCACCCTGCGCAGCCTTGGTCAGACCCCGGCCCTTCGCCGCATTGCTGTGCTCGGTTCGATGAAGGAACTGGGTGATTTCTCGGCCAAATTTCACGCTGCCCTGGTCGAACCGCTGGTCGAGGCGCGCGTCGATCACGTCATTCTGGTGGGCGACGAAATGCGGGCGCTCGAGGTCGAATTGGGGAAAGCGGGTAACGATCCGCTTGGCAAGTTACCCAGCTTCGCCCATTGCAAGGGGCCTGACGAGGCGATCGCAGCGCTTTCCGAGTATCCCCTGACGCATGGCGATGCGGTGCTGGTGAAAGGGTCCAACTCGGTTGGCCTCGGAAAGCTTGTGACACATTTTACAAGCGCGCCGGAGTGATGCGCGCGAGGGACCGTTAATGCTTTACCTTCTTGCGGAATGGCTGGAATTCGAAGGCATCTTCAATCTGGTGCGATACCAGACGTTCCGCAGCGGGGCGACGCTGGTCACCGCGCTGATCATCGGTCTTCTCATCGGGCCGCGGTTTATCAACTTGTTGCGCGTGCGCCAGGGCAAGGGGCAGCCGATCCGGGAAGACGGGCCGCAAACTCACCTCGCCAAGGTTGGTACTCCGACCATGGGCGGCCTGATGATCCTGATCGCCCTGATTGCATCGCTGACAATCTGGATGGACCCGCGCAGCCCACTCGTGTGGGCGTGCATTGCTGTCACCATCGGGTTCGGGCTGATCGGTTTTCTTGACGATTACGACAAGGTGACGAAGAATTCGCACAAGGGCGTATCGGGCAAGGTGCGCCTTGGCATGGAATTCGCGGTCGCTGGCGTGGCGAGCTACATTATCGTCAGTCAGATCAACACCAATCTCTACATCCCGTTCTTCTCTGATGTCTCGATCCCGCTGGGTCCGGCCTATTATGTGTTTGCCGCCGTCGTAATGGTTGGCGCAGGCAATGCGGTAAACCTGACAGACGGGCTGGATGGGCTTGCGATCATGCCGGTCATCATTGCCAGCGGCACCTTCGCGATCATTGCCTATCTGGTCGGGCGGGCGGACTTCAGCGATTATCTGGGAATTCCGCATGTGCCGGGTGCGGGGGAGCTGGCTATATTCTGCGCAGCGATCATGGGCGGTGGCCTTGCGTTCCTGTGGTTTAACGCGCCGCCTGCGGCAGTGTTCATGGGTGACACCGGCAGCCTAGCGCTGGGTGGTGCACTGGGCGCGATAGCGGTCGCGTCCCATCATGAAGTCGTGCTGGCCATCGTGGGCGGATTGTTCGTGTTCGAGGCGCTGTCGGTCATAATTCAGGTGGTCTGGTTCAAGCGGACGGGCAGGCGCGTGTTCCGCATGGCGCCCATCCACCACCATTTCGAGCAACTGGGCTGGAGCGAGACGAAGGTTGTGATCCGGTTCTGGATTATCGCCATCGTCCTGGCGCTGGCAGGACTGGCGACGTTGAAAGTGCGATGATTACCTCCCCCGCCTTTGCCGAAAAACGCTACGCCGTGCTGGGCCTTGCCCGGTCGGGCGCGGCTGCGGCCGAGGCGCTGCTGGCAAGCGGGGCGCAGGTGACCGTGTGGGATCGGCAGGACGTGGCACGCGAACCATTTGAAGGGCGCTGCTCCGTCGCCGATCCGCTGGAAATGGACCTGACGGGAATGGACGCGGTGGTGGTATCCCCCGGCGTGCCGCTTAATACGCATCCAATAGCGCCCCATGCCAGCCGCTGCTGCGTTCCGATCATCGGCGATGTCGAACTGTTTGCGCAGGCCCGTGCCAGTCTGCCAGCGCACAAGGTCGCGGGCATCACCGGCACCAATGGCAAATCGACCACAGTCGCGCTGATCCATCACATCCTCCAATCGGCGGGCAGGCCCAGCCTGCTTGGCGGAAACATTGGTGAGCCAATCATGGCGCAGGCACCGCTGAACGAAGGCGGCGTCTATGTGCTTGAGCTGTCGAGCTTTCAGTTGGACCTGACATTCACCCTCGATTGCGAGGTTGCAGCGCTGACCAACATTACTCCAGATCATCTGGACCGATACGAAGGTTTTGCCGCCTATGTCGCGTCAAAGGCGCGGCTGTTCGCGATGCAATCTTCCGAAAGCTTGGCGGCGTTCGGCACGCTTGCGCCCCCGTGCGATGCAATCTTCGCCAGCGAGCAGGCTCGTCGCCCGGCAGACCGCGCCATCGCCGCCGATCTCGCCGCGCTGGCCCAATTGCAGGCCGAATGGCCGACGTTGCAAGGCCCGCACAATCTGCAGAATGTCGCAATCGCGGTTGCACTGGTCGAAGAGCTGGGCGTTGATGAGGCCGAATGGCGGCGTGCGCTGACGAATTTCCACAATCTGCCGCACCGGATGGAGATTGTGTGCGAGCGCGACGGAGTGATCTTCATCAACGACAGCAAGGCGACCAATACCGCTTCGACCGCGCCTGCACTGGCGGCGTATCCGCCCGATCACTCGATCCACGATGGCGCCCCGCGCATTCATTGGATCGTCGGCGGGCTGGCCAAGGAAGAGGGGCTTGGCGAATGCGCCGCGCATCTTGGCAACGTTGCTGCCGCCTACACCGTGGGTGAGGCCGGACCTCGCTTTGCAGAATTACTGACAGGCAGGGTCGCCTGCGTGGAACGCTGCGAACTGGTGTCAGAAGCGGTGCGACGCGCGCAATCCAGCGCCCAGCCGGGTGATGTGGTGTTGTTCTCCCCCGCTTGCGCCAGTTACGATCAGTTTCGCGATTATGAAAAACGCGGCGAACATTTTCGCCAGCTTGTCAGCATCATGGGCGATCAAGAGGGCAACGATCCCTGCGCAATCGATCCTCCTGCACCGGGGAGCGCGCGATGAACGGGTATAAGTCATCGCGACCTGGCTTTAATGCTATAGCGCGCACCGCGATATCGGCTGATGATGCCAGCAATTCGCCCGCTGCCTATCACGCGCCAGTCCCGCTGCGGCGTGGTTGGCGCGCGGCCCTGCGTGTGTGGTGGGGCGAAGTGGACCGGGTGCTGCTGTGCCTTATCGTGCTGTTGATGGGGGTTGGCATTGCCGCAGTGCTGGCCGCATCGCCGGCAAGCGCCGATCAATTGTCCACCGCAGCTGAGACTGTTGACCCGTTCCGGTTCTTCAAACGGCACATGCTGTTTCTGATTACCGGCTTTACCGGAATGCTCGGGATCTCGCTGCTCAGCCGCGACGATGCGCGGCGGCTGGCCATTCGGGTGGCTCTGTTTACGTTCTTCCTGCTGATCCTTGTGCCGATCATCGGCGTGGAAAAGAACGGCGCGACACGTTGGCTCAATATGGGGATGAGCCTGCAACCCAGCGAATTTCTGAAGCCCGGATTTGCAGTCGCGCTGGCGTGGATATTCAGCTGGCGAGCACGCGATCCGTCCCTGCCGGTGATGTGGCTCGCAACGGGCCTGACGCTGGCAGTCGGATCACTGCTGATGCTGCAACCCAATCTGGGCGAGACGATGCTGTTTGTCGGCACGTTTTGCGTGCTGATTTTCCTGTCTGGCATCCCGATGCAGCGCATCGCCGCGCTCGCCGGTCTGGGCGCGCTGGGCTTTGCGATCATGTATCTGACCTATGAAAACGGCCGCAATCGGATCGATGCCTTTTTGGGCGGCGGGACTGCTTTCGATCAGGTCGATCTTGCAAACCGGACGCTGGTAAATGGCGGGTGGGCCGGCAGCGGGCTGTGGCTGGGCACGCGCAAATACAACCTGCCAGAGGCGCATACCGATTACATCTTCTCGGTCATCGGCGAAGAGGGCGGGCTAATCGTTTGCGGGCTCATCGTGATCTTGTATCTGGCGATCATCGCCCGGGTGCTGGTGCGCCTCGCGAATGAGGATAATCTGTTTGCGGTGCTTGCAGGGACAGGATTGGTCGCCCAATTCGGCGGGCAGGCGTTCCTCAACATGGCGGTGAATCTGAAACTTGCGCCGGCCAAGGGTACAACCTTGCCGTTGATCAGTTACGGTGGATCATCCATGTGGGCAATCTGTTTGACCCTCGGACTGTTGCTCGCAATCACGCGGCGCAATCCGTTTCTGGAACGCGAAGTGCCCGGATTGAGAAACCCGTTCGAGCGCAAGGAGAGTGCGGCATGAATAGCCAGACACCCCAGAACCTCGCCGGGGGCGCAAGTCGGCATTTCGTGCTGGCCGCAGGGGGAACGGGCGGGCACCTGATCCCGGCATTTGCGCTGGCGAGCGAACTGCAGGCCCGCGGGCATCACGTGGCATTGATCACCGATGCGCGCGGCGCAAACATTCCTGGCAAACCCGATGGCCTGACAGCGCACGTCCTGCCCGCCGGTCGGTTCGGCAAGAACCCGCTGCAATGGCCCACCGGGATCGGTGCGGTGCTGGAAGGGCGGCAGATGGCGCTGCGCCTGTTCGAAACGTTCGAACCAAGTGCGGTAGTCGGCTTTGGCGGGTATCCCGCACTACCTGCACTTTTGGGCGCGCTGGCGGCGGATATTCCCTGCGTCATTCATGAACAGAATGCGGTGCTGGGCCGGGTCAACCGTCTGCTTGCCGGAAAGGTGGATGCGATTGCGACCTCCTATCCTGCGGTCGAGCGGTTGAAGTCGAAATATTCGGCGAAGGTCCACCTCATCGGCAATCCGGTGCGCGAAGAGGTGCTGGCCTTGCGCGATCAGGATTTCCCCGCGCTGACTGCTGATAGCCTGCTGCGCGTGCTGGTGACCGGAGGATCGCAGGGTGCGCGCGTCCTTTCCGAAGTGGTGCCCGATGGGCTTGCGATGCTGCCGCCGCCCTTCCGCCGACGGCTTCAGGTGACGCAGCAATGCCGACCCGAAGACCTCGACAGCGTGCGCGAACGGTATGCCGAACACGACATTCCCGCTGAACTCGGCACCTATTTTGAGGACATGCACGAGCGGCTGGCTGATGCGCATCTCTTCATTGGGCGCGCGGGCGCTTCGACCATCGCCGAACTGACCGCCGTTGGCCGCCCGGCGATCCTGATCCCTTTGCCGATCGCGACGGACGATCATCAGGCCGCGAACACGCGCGAAATGGCAAAGGCGGGCGGCGCGCGCATGATCCGGCAGGACAATTTCGCGCCCAAGGAACTGGCGAAACAGATTCAGGCGCTGGCGCAAAAGCCTGAAACGCTAGCCAATGCAGCCCACGGGGCATGGAATTGTGGACGGCCCGATGCGGCAAAAGAACTGGCCGATCTGGTCGAAAGCCTTGGCGGCATTGATCTGATGGACGTCATCCGCGTGGGCGAAACCGCGCCGCGCGGTGCGCAGACGGCGACCAATCCGCAGGCGGCGACGCGCGACGTGGCAGAGGATGCACCCCTGAAATGAAGGGCGTCGGCACAGATATTGGCACCATCCACTTTGTCGGCATCGGCGGGATCGGCATGTCGGGCATTGCCGAGGTGATGCGCAACCTGGGATATACCGTGCAGGGCTCCGACATTTCCGAAGGCCCCAGTGTCGAACGGCTGCGCGCGCGTGGCATCCCGGTGCATATCGGCCATGCCAAGGAAAATGTCGAAGGGGTCGCAGTCGTCGTCACCTCGACCGCAGTACGCCGCACCAATCCCGAGGTTGCCGCCGCGCTTGAAGCACGCATTCCCGTGGTCCGCCGCGCAGAGATGCTGGCCGAATTGATGCGCCTCAAATCGACCGTCGCTGTCGCGGGCACGCATGGCAAGACCACGACCACCAGCATGATCGCCAGCCTGCTCGATTGCGGTAATATCGATCCAACTGTCATCAATGGCGGGATCATCGAGCAATACGGCTCCAACGCGCGTCTGGGCGACAGCGACTGGATGGTCGTGGAGGCGGACGAGAGCGACGGCAGTTTCCTGCGGCTGGACGGGACGATCGCGGTCGTCACCAATATCGATCCCGAACACCTCGATCATTATGGCGATTTTGACGGGGTGCGGCGCGCATTTCTGGAATTCATCCACAACGTGCCGTTCTATGGTGCGGCAATCCTGTGCGTCGATCATCCGGAAGTGCAGGCAGTTATCGGTGCGGTGCGCGATCGAAAGGTCGTGACTTACGGCTTTTCGCTTCAGGCGGACATTTGCGGGGTCAATATCCGCCCCAGCGATGGCGGAAACACGTTCGACGTGATGGTGCGCCAGCGCGGTGAGGAAGATCGCCGTATCGAAGGCGTGCATTTGCCCATGCCCGGTCGTCACAACGTGCAAAATGCGCTCGCCGCGATTGCGGTGGCGATCGAGATGGGCTGCCCGGACGAAGTCATCCGCAAGGGCTTTGCCGCGTTTGGCGGAGTGCGTCGCCGCTTCACCAAGGTCGGCACGATTGCGCGCGGCGGAGGCGTTGTGACGGTGATCGACGATTACGCCCACCACCCGGTGGAAATTCGCGCCGTGCTCAGCGCCGCGCGCGAGGCGGTATCGGGCACCGATGGCCGGGTGATTGCTGTCGCCCAGCCGCATCGGTATTCGCGGCTCAACGATCTGATGGAAGATTTCCAGACCTGCTTCAACGAAGCGGACATGGTGTTTGTCGCCCCCGTTTACGAAGCGGGCGAAACGCCGATCCCCGGTGTTGACAGTGCGGCGCTGGTTGCGGGGATGAAATCGCGCGGGCACCGTTCTGCGCAAGAGATCGCAGATCGCGACGCGCTCGCCCAAACGCTGGCAGGTACGATCGAGGCCGGCGACTACATCGTGTGCCTTGGCGCGGGCGACATCACTCGCTGGGCTGCCGATCTGGCCGATGCAATCGATGCGCACGCGGCGGGCGCGGCATGACCCAGGCGCCGCAATTTCGCACCCCACAACTGGGTGAGGGCGCATTGCGCGATAGCGGCGCGGCGCCTACTTGCGCGGTTGAGGGCGCCGTAAGTTCGCCCGTTCCGCTGGCGGGTATACGTGGCAGTGTAGTTGCCAATGCTGCGCTGGCCAAGCTCGTATGGTTCAAGACCGGGGGTACGGCGGACTGGCTGTTCGAGCCCGCCGATCTGGACGATCTCAAACTGTTCATGGAGCGCATGGATGCCAGCCTGCCCGTGATGGCGCTGGGGCTCGGATCGAACCTCATCATCCGCGATGGCGGTGTGCCGGGCGTGGTCGTGCGGCTGGGTAAACCGTTCTCTGCGGTGGAAGTAAACCAGGACGATCTGGTTGGCGAAAACGTGCTGACCTGCGGCGGCGGAGCGAGTGGCATTCTGGTCGCCTCCACCGCGCGCGACGCCGGAATTGCGGGGCTGGAATTTCTGCGCGGCATCCCCGGCACGGTCGGCGGCTTTGTTCGCATGAACGGCGGGGCGTACGGGCGCGAGGTGGCCGATATTCTGGTCGATTGCCAAGTGCTGCTGCCCAACGGCGCGATGGTCACCCTGACCCCGGCAGACCTGCATTACACCTATCGCCACTCCGCATTGCCCGATGGCGCAATTGTGGTGTCGGCGCGGTTCCGTGGCACGCCCGGCGATCCTGCCGAAATCGGCGCGGAGATGGACCGCATTGCCGCCGCGCGCGAGGCATCGCAGCCGCTTCGCACCAAGACTGGCGGATCGACTTTCAAGAACCCCGAAGGCCGAAGGGCATGGCAATTGGTGGATGAAGCGGGCTGTCGCGGGCTGATGGTGGGCGGCGCGCAGGTTTCGGAAAAGCACACCAATTTCCTCATCAACACCGGCACTGCTACCAGCGCCAATATCGAGGCGTTGGGCGAACTCGTGCGCGAGAAGGTCTATGCGCATTCAGGTGTCAGTCTCGAATGGGAAATTCAGCGGGTAGGGCGGCCATGAGCGATTCCGCAAACAGCAATATCCATGTCGCGGTCCTGATGGGCGGCTGGGCGAACGAACGCGAAGTTTCGTTGATGAGCGGCAATGGCGTCGCCGATGCGCTGGAAATGAAGGGCTATCGTGTCACGGCCATCGATATGGGCCGCGATGTTGCCGCGCGTTTGAGCGAGGCCGCGCCCGATGTCGTGTTCAACGCGCTGCACGGCGTTCCCGGCGAGGATGGCAGTGTTCAGGGTATGCTCGATCTGATGGGCCTGCCCTATACCCATTCGGGCCTCGCCACGTCGGTGATCGCGATTGACAAGCAGCTGACGAAGCAGGCGCTGTTGCCGCATGGCATCCCGATGCCCGGCGGGCGCATTGTTTCGCGCGAAGAACTGTTCGAGCGCGATCCGCTTCCGCGCCCCTATGTCCTGAAACCCGTGAACGAAGGATCATCCGTCGGGGTCGCTATCGTCACGCAGGATAGCAATGTCGGAAATCCCATCGCCCGCGATGCAGTGGGACCATGGCAGGAATTTGCACAATTGCTCGCCGAACCCTTTATCAAGGGACGCGAGCTGACCACCGCTGTGCTGGATGGTGCGGATGGCCCTCGCGCGCTGGGCGTCACCGAACTCATCATCGAGGGCGGCTTTTACGACTACGAGCACAAATACACCGAAGGGCGCACACAGCACGTCTGCCCCGCGAAGATCCCGCCTGAAATCGCGGCGCTGTGCGAACAATATGCGATCCGCGCGCATACCGCGCTTGGTTGCCACGGAACCAGTCGCACCGATTTTCGCTGGGACGATGAAGCGGGCGAGGATGGCTTGTTCGTTCTGGAAACCAACACGCAGCCGGGCATGACCCCGCTTAGTCTGGTGCCGGAACAGGCACTCAACGCCGGCATCCCCTACACCGATCTGGTCGATATGCTGGTCAAGGATGCGCTCAGGCGCAATTCAGCGCGGCAGGCCCAAGGCGGCGCCGATGGCTAGGATCACCCGTTCAGGCAGCAAGGGCGTGCGCCGCGCAGGGCAATCGCAAAGCCGTGCGGCTGGCGCGCGCCGGGCGAAGGCGAGAACCACCGGCTATCTCGACAGCGCAATGGGCCTGCTGCCGCTCACAGAAGAACAGTGGAGCCGGGTGTTCATGGTGTTGATCATCGGTGCAGGGGCGCTGCTGGTTGCGACCATCGCCAACCTTGTCGGGGTGCCCGCGATTGCCCACGCCGAACTGACGCGAATGGCGCAGGATACCGGGTTTGCGGTGCGCACGGTTCGCGTATCTGGGACTAATCGGTTGGATGAAAACGTGGTCTATGCCCTTGCCATGGGCGAGAAGGATCGGGCGATACCGCAAGTCGATATCGAACAATTGCGCGCCCGCCTGATGGAACTTTCGTGGGTAAAGGATGCGCGCGTTTCGATCCAGTTGCCTGATACTCTGGCCATCGACATCGTTGAGCGAAAGCCGCACGCGGTGCTGCAAAAGCCCGACCATCAGGTGCTCATTGATATGGAAGGGCACGAACTCGCGCCCGTCACCGCCAAGGAGGCTGCACGGATGATGCTGCTTTCCGGGCCGGGGGCTGCGCGGCAGGTTGCCTCGCTCAACACCCTGTTCGCGGCTGTCCCGGCAATCGAGGCGCAAGTGCAGTCGGCCGAATGGGTTGGTAATCGCCGCTGGAACCTGATGTTCAAGACAGGACAAGTACTGGCCCTTCCCGAAGGCAAGCAGACGTCCGTCAGCGCGCTGGGCAAATTCGCCAATCTCGATGGTCAATACCGGCTCATCGGAGGTAAGGTAACCAGCTTTGACATGCGCAACCCGCCGCGGATTTACATGCGAGAGCCGGGGCGCGCTGAACGTATCGAACTTGCAAAGGGCGGATCATGATCGACATACGCAAAGGCTTGTCTGGCAGGGGGCCGGGCAAGGCTGCGTCTCGGACCGCCACTACCGGGCAAAGCCCCGCGCCGCAAAAGACCGCGCCGCCGCCGGCGTTGGCAAAGCTGCCCACAAAATCGATGCCCTCCAGATCGGTAAACGGCAAGGCGCGGCTGGTGCGCACCTTCGGCGCGGTTAACATTGGATCTTTTCGCATTTCTGCGATGATCATGGGCGAGACGGAGACGGGCGAGTTGCTGGTGCTGGGTTCGGGCCACCGGGCCAGTGCGGGGGTAAAGCGCGGCTACATCACCGAAATGAAGGCCGCGACCCACGCCATCGGGGACGCGGTTGAGCGCGCAGAACAGAACGCGCAAACAGCGGTTACCAGCGTATGGGTCGCGTGTTCGGGCGCGGGCCTGGAAAGCTATGTCTTTCCCACCGACATTGAAATCGGCGGTCGCCGCATCGAAGAGGAAGATATCGACCATCTGTTGACGCAGGCACGCACCGGCGTGCGGCCCGACGGTCGCGAGGTGCTGCATGCGCAGCCCGCGCTGTATACGCTGGACGGTGCACACGGTGTTGTCGATCCGCGCGGACTTCACGCCGAACGGTTGGGTGTACATGTCCATGTAACGCTGGCCGAGGGAGCGCCGCTGCGTAATCTGAAAGAGGCCGTAAACAACGCCCATCTGAAAGTTGATGGAGTTGTCGCTGCGCCTCTGGCGTCCGCCTATGCCTGCCTGTCGCCGGAAGAGCGCGATCTTGGCGTCGCGCTGGTCGAAATCGGCAGCGATGTGACCAATGTATCGGTGTTCGCCGCCGGAATGCTCGTTGGTCTGCGATCCATCGACATGGGCTCTGGCGCCATTACCGATGCAATTGCCAGCAGTTTCGGGATCAAGCGGATGCAGGCCGAACGGCTCAAATGTGTGGCTGGATCGGCTATCTCCAGTCTGCACGATCATCGCGAGATGATCCCGGTCAACGGGCCGAACGATGGCCTCGACGGCAGATCACCCGGCCCGATGGCGCGCGGTGCCGATGAAAAGAACCGCATTTCACGCGCCGATCTGATCGCGGTCATCAACCAGAGATTGTCCCAGATGACGCAGGCAATCGGCGCTGCTTTGAAAGCAGAAGGCTTTACAGGGCCGGGCGCGGGGCAAGTCGTCTTGACAGGCGGCGGGTCGGAGCTCGCGGGGCTGGCGGAATTCATGCAAAGCGCGCTGGGTATGCCGGTGCGTGTTGGCCGCACCCCTTCGTTAAAGGGCCTTCCCGAAGCGCATTCGACGCCTGGATTCGCAACGCTGGCGGGCCTGTGCCTGTATGCGGCGGAGACGCCGCCCGATATTCAGTCGTTAAAGCCGCGCTTTTCAGATACGCGCAATGCTGGTGGAGGGCTGAGCGCGTGGGCGGCCATCACGCGGTTGTGGAGGACTTCGCGCGATACCTTTTGATCCAGTTTGCTGGGATGAGAGTGGTAAATCGCCGGGATCGCCCCGAATTTGCGCCTGAATGTTGAAACGGCGCATTTTCAAGCGGCGCCGCAATGGTATATGGATTGTAAAGACCCACTGTGGATAAGGGTTTGAGCGGTATAACGGGCGCTTCACGAATGTGTCACAGATAAATAGAGCCGTCGCAATAAGAACTGTCGACGTCTGGAGGATCAGCGGATGAGCATCAATATTGGACCGGCAGCAAGTGATGACCTGCGCCCCAAGATCACCGTAATCGGTATCGGCGGAGCGGGTGGCAATGCGATTGCCAACATGATCGCCTCGGAAATCGAGGGCGTGGAGTTCATCGTCGCCAACACCGATGCGCAGGCGCTGAGCACGTCTCCCGCAGAAAAGCGCATCCAGCTTGGCCCGGATATCACCAATGGCCTTGGTGCAGGGGCGCGCCCCGAAGTGGGCAAGGCGGCCGCTGAAGAGACCGTTGCCGAGATCGAAGAGGCGCTCGAAGGCGTGAACATGGTGTTCATCGCTGCGGGTATGGGCGGCGGCACCGGCACTGGTGCTGCCCCGGTCATCGCCGAGGCTGCGCGTCGCATGGGTGTGCTGACCGTGGGCGTCGTGACAAAGCCGTTCCTGTTCGAAGGCACACGCCGGATGCGCGCGGCAGAATCCGGCATTCGCGAATTGCAGGATCATGTCGATACGCTGATCGTGATTCCGAACCAGAACCTGTTTCTGATTGCCAGCCCGGACACCACGTTCAAACAGGCATTCGAACTTGCCGATGAAGTGTTGCAGCAGGGCGTGCGTTCGATCACCGATCTGATGGTCATGCCAGGCCTGATCAACCTCGATTTCGCCGATGTTCGCTCCGTCATGAGCGAGATGGGCAAGGCGATGATGGGCACAGGCGAGGGCGAGGGTGAGAACCGCGCCAAGGATGCCGCCGAACAGGCAATCGCCAACCCGCTGCTGGATGGCGTGTCCATGCAGGGCGCAAAGGGCGTCATCATCTCCATCATCGGCGGCGAGGATATGAAGCTGTTCGAGGTGGACGGCGCAGCAAACCACATTCGCCAACTGGTCGATGAGGATGCCAACATCATCTGGGGCAGTGCGTTCAATCCCGATTTGCAAGGCAAGATCAGGGTTTCCGTGGTCGCCACCGGGATCGAGCAGGACGACGATTATGTCCCGGCTGCGAGACCGACGAGTTCCATGTCCAGCACGCGCGCGCCTCAGCGCCCAGTGCTCGATTTGATGGATGATGCAGAGACGCTCGACGAACCCGAGCAACCCGAAGCGGTGCCCGCCGCCGCCGCTGCCGCTTCGCCCACTACAACGCGCGCGTCTTTCACGCTCACGCCCCCGGATTACGGCTCCCAGGCAGAACCCGAAATCGAATTGGAAGATGATGCGGAAACGGAAGCCGTCTCTGATCCGGAGCCAGAGTCTGAACCCTCGCCTCTGGTGAAAAAACCAACGCTCTTCGCCGATCCGGTCGCAGAGGCGCAAGAAGCCGACGAGGATGAATACTCGGACAAGGCCAAGCCATTCGATCTGTCAGGAATGCAGGCTGGCGATTACATGGGAGAGGAAGCCGATGATGTCGATGGCATCGTCGATCCCCTCGCCGGATTGCGGGGTGCAGAAGATGATCCGTTCGATCTGACTGGCGCAGAGACCGACGCAGATGGTGACGATGGGATGCCCGATCCTGCACAGAATGGAGGTTTTGGCGGCGCTGCAAGCGGAGACGGTGATGCGCGCAGCCCGGTGACGCTGGATGCCGAATATTCCGACCTCGATGACGGCCCCGATGAGACGGGCGAAGACTCCGACCCGGTCGAAGTGCGTCTCGGCGGAGGCCGGGGATCGTCTGGCGGAAGCGGCGGTTCGACAAGTGGTGCGGCTGCAAGTGGCGGGGCCAGCACCCTGTTTGAGCGGATGGCCAATCTATCGCGCAGCTCCAGCTCCGATGAGGATCAGGATGACGACGACGGCGGCGATGATGATGCCCCCGCGCTTAGCATTCCACGGTTCCTTGGACGTCAGAACAACCAGTAGGCTTGGCTCCTGCCTCGGCAGCGCTTCCGGGCATTCCGACTGGCTGGTGTGGCAATTACGCTGCCGGTTGACGCACGCCCGCGAGGACACTCTGTCACGGCGACGCGAGGTCGCAGCCCACCATTCAGCCGGGGCAACGCTCGCCCTGCCTTGCCTGACGCGGTGCGACACTGGAAGCATGCGCGGCTTGCGCTAACGCATGCTTTCGATGTCCTGCCACTTGATCTTCTGTTATTCCATGCCCCGAATGTACAATCGTCTCTATCTTGCTCGAACAGCTGCTCTCAGCGCAGGGCTGGCCGCGCTCACTATGTTTTCCGCCTCGCCTTCGCAGGCGCAGGAGGTGACTTCGCGTCCCGTTGTGCAGCCGCTCCCCTCTCAGGAAGCGCAGCGGCTCAACCGGGCGTTGTTGCAGCTGGCAAAGCGTCCGCGTGACATGAGCGCCTTGCTGGAGGCAGGCGATTCCGCCGTCGCGGTGGGCGATCTGGATGCGGCCCTCGGCTTTTTCGGGCGGGCGCGAGAACTTGAGCCAGACAACGCGAAAGTCGCGTTCGGGCTGGCATCGGTTTACCTGCGGTCAGGACGCCCCGTGTCGGCGCTGTCTTTGCTTCGATCGGCGCGTGCGACCAGGACGCAGGATTTTACAATCCTACTCGAAGAAGCGCTCGCGCTCGATATGGTAGGCGAACAGGCGGCAGCGCAGGATGCCTATGCCCGCGTTATCAAATCGCAGCCCGACAATACCGAGGCACAGCGCCGCCTGGCGCTCAGCTATGCAATCAGCGGGAATTCGGAAGGCTTCGAATCCACGCTGCGGCCACTTGTGGAGCGGCGCGATTTTGCGGCGTTTCGCACCCGCGCCTTCGGCTTGGCGATCATGGGCGAACAGGCGCGCGCGGCTGCAATTGTCGATGCGGTGATGCCGCGCGATCTGGCGGGCAGGGTGTCGCCCTATCTGGAGTTCATGCCGCGCCTGACCCCCTCGCAACAGGCTGCTGCGGCCAATCTGGGTATTTTTCCGCGTGCAGCTGACATCGGTCGCAATTCACCCGAAATCGCGGCCTATCGCAGTGGTCAGTCCGGCATAACAGCAGCATCGACTACACCGCGCATTGCCGCCGCACCCGTGATGGATGCAGGCCAGATGCTTGAGCCAGTTGGCGAACCGCTGGGCGGCGCGCGAACCATCGAAAAGCCTGCCGATTCTCCTGTTCGAGTGGCTGCGGCTGAGCCGTTGCTCGCCGCGCCAAAGCCAGCGCCGACGCCAACACCAACACCAACGCCCGTTATTGCCCCGCAGACTGTGTCAATTCCCGCATCATCTGCGATATCGTACGATTTGAGCGCCGAGACGAATGCTGCGGCGATGGCGACGTCGGCTCCGGCTGAGGTTTCGGCGCCTGTGGTGCTTGCGCAGTCTGATCCTGCCCCCGCGACTGTGTCGCAGCCCGCGAATCAACCCCCACCGCAACCCGAACCGAAACCTGCAAGGGTTGCCGACGCTTTTGACGATTTGTTGAGCGATCCGGCCCCACGCGCCACCGCAACTGGGACAAGGGCATCGGGTGCGGTCGATCTCGCCAGAATCGAAATCCCGCGCGAAGCGCCACCGGCTGCGAAACCCGCGTCTACATCAGCGGCTGCGGTAAAGGCCGAGCCGGCCAAGCCCGCTCAGCCGCGCCGCATCTGGGTGCAGTTGGCAACTGGCCGTGACCTGAAGGCGCTGGCGTTTGACTGGCGTCGTCTGGAACGAAAGGCTCCTGACCTGCTCGGGGATATGAAGGCGCACACGACCCCCTGGGGCCAGGCCAACCGTTTGCTGGTGGGGCCGATTGCATCGGATGCGCAGGCGCGAAAGCTGGTTGGCGCGTTGAAGGAAAAAGGGCTCGAACTCGTTTTCCTACACCAGCCCTGAAGGCACGGAAATCCAACAACTTGGCAAGTGACAAGCGCTCTTATCGAGCGCTTTCCCCGGCTTTCTGTTCACAGGCTTTGAACAGGGCAAATCGGCTTTCCCCAAAAGCGCTCGTCGCGCGCATTGCCAATTGTATCGCACCGGGCGCATTGATGCGGGATATGATTAACCTCATCTTTCCCTTTTCGATTGTCCCTGCAATGACCCATCAACCGAGGCTTTCCCGATGATTGCGCGCGAACAGGATTACCGATCCGACAACGATGCCGCTCCGGTTGAAATGCTGGCCGCGCTGTTCGAGGCGCGCGGCTGGGCATGCGAAATAGTCTCTGACGACGAAATGACCGGCGAAGTCCAGGGCAGCTGGGCTAAATATCAGCTACGCGAAATCTGGCGCAGTACCGATAACGTCCTGCAATTCCTGTGCCTGCCGGATATTCGTGTGACCGAGGAAAAGCGCCAGCGGGCCTACGAATTGCTAAGTCTGGTCAATGAACAGATGTGGCTGGGCCATTTCGATATCTGGTCGAACGGCGATGTGCTGCTGTATCGCCATGGCGCATTGCTAGGCGATGACGGGATGTTGAGCCTCGATCAGGCCCAGGCGCTGGTGGAAACCGCCATTGATGAATGCGACCGGTTCTATCCTGCGTTTCAGTTTGTGCTGTGGGGCGACAAGACCCCGCGAGAGGCGTTGGAGGCGTCAATGGTTGACGCGGCGGGTGAGGCATAGCCATGTGAGCCGCTGAAAGGCGGTCTGCGAATGTCCCGGATAAATCACCTGCTTATTATTGGTTGCGGCAACATGGGCGGCGCAATGCTGGCCGGCTGGCTGGCCGCAGGCACCGATCCCGCTCGCTTTGCGATCCTCGATCCCGCGCTGGACGCTGCGCCCGACGGCGTCGTGCTGTATCGCAACGCTGAGGACGTGCCCTCGGTTCACGATGCGGTGCTGCTGGGTTTCAAACCGCAGCAATTGATGCAATTATCTCCCGGTCTGCAATCGCTGACCGATGCGGACGTGGCGGTGTATTCGCTGCTCGCGGGATTGACGCTGGCTCAGTTGCAAAGCGCATTCCCGCACGCTGCGGCGCATGTTCGGGTGATGCCCAACCTTGCCGCGCGCATCAACAAATCGCCCATCATCCTGTTGGAAAGCGGCCTCGATGATGCATCGCGAGAGGCTGCGTTTGCGTTGTTTGACCAGCTTGGTTCGGCCATGTGGCTGGAGGATGAGAGCAAGTTCGATCTGGTGACGGCACTGGCCGGGTCCGGTCCGGGCTTCGTGTATCGGTTCATCGACGCGTTGACGGTCGCCGCGCGCGATCTGGGGCTGGCGGAGAGCCAAGCGACCCTTCTTTCCACCGCAATGGTCGATGGCGCGGCATCGCTGGCGGCGCAGGCGAAAATGTCGCCGGGCGATCTGGCCGACCGCGTCGCCAGCCCCGGCGGAATGACGCGGGAGGGCATGAATGTGCTTGATGCCGACAACGCGCTGATTGCGTTGATGACAGCGACGCTAGAGGCAACTGCGAGGCGCGGGGCGGAACTCAGCGCAGCGAGTGGGTAAATTGGCGGAGGTGTTTGTTAATATTTTGGAAAGAATTAATGAACAGGTTGCATTGCAATCACGCGAGTTTCACTTGAAAAACTTACGCGATACGCCGATATTGCACTGACAACGGCGGCAAGAGTGTCCGCCGCATTTGGAGACAAGGGATCCACAATGGCTAACTGGAATGAAACTGAGCGGAACTCGCCAAGGCTTTGGCTCAGTGCCGCGCGCTGGCGGCGATGTCGCTGGCGTTTCTTACGATGAGGGCCTGCGTTCCTACATGCTCTCGATCTACAACTATATGTGCTCGGCAGTTTTGCTGACCGGCATCGTTGCGCTGGTCGCGGCGCAGAGCGGCATCACGCTCGCGATCGCCGGTACGCCGTTGCAATGGGTTGTCATGCTGGCTCCGCTCGGCTTTGTGCTGGCTATGAGCTTTGGCCTCAACCGCATGAGCAAGGGTACGCTTAACGTGCTGTTCTGGGCTTATGCGACCGTCATGGGCCTTTCGATGTCGACCATTTTCCTGGTCTACACGCAGCAATCCATCGCGCTCACCTTCTTTGCGACCGCTGGTGCATTCGCGGGTCTAAGCCTGTTTGGCTACACCACGAAAAAGGATCTGTCGGGTTTTGGCACGTTCCTCGTCATGGGCGTTATCGGCCTGATCATCGCAATGGTGCTCAACTTCTTCCTGCAGTCCGGCACGCTGGCCTTTGTGATCAGTGCCGCTGGCGTCCTGATCTTCGCAGGCCTGACTGCTTACGATACGCAGCGCCTGAAGGATCAGTACGCGCACCTGCGCGGAACCGAGTTCATCGGCAAGGCGGTCATCATGGGCGCGTTGAACCTTTATCTCGACTTCGTGAACATGTTCATGTTCCTGCTGAACTTCCTCGGCAGCCGCGAATAATCAGAACAAACGGCGCTGGCGGGACCTGATCTGCGTCAGAACTGTGCAATATCGATGCCCGGAGCCTTTTATGGGGTTCCGGGCATTTTCTTTGTCAGGCTGCTCATCTAACGCATTGAGAAATGAAGCGGGCTTCAGCGCAGCGCAAGGCGCGGTGCGGTAGTTTTCTGACACAGATTTTCGAAAGAGGCATCAGCCGCATATGACTGGTATGAAGAACGTTAAATCCCTGCTGACGAATACACGCCCTTCGGCGACGGGTGACGATGCAATGTCGGCGGTGTGGCCCGCCACGCAATCGCGTCCTGCTGGCTTGCGCATCACCGTGGTTGCCGCAGGTCTGGCCGCCCTTGCTGCGTGTGCATCACCGCCGCTGCCGCCCCCACCGCCACCTCCACCGCCGCCACCTCCTCCACCTGTCGAAGTGGTGCCATATCGTCCGCTGCCACCCGCAGGCGCGGCCTATGTTATGCAGGTGCCGATCCGCAACGAGGCAGGCGTGCGCCAGACCATCAATCAGGGTCTGAGCGACGATGAACGCGTCTGGCATTTCCGGTCCGCCTGGAACGTGGCCGCGCTCAATTGCCTTGATCCGCAATACGAACCGATCCTCACAGGATACAAGGCCTTCATCGGCGATAATGAGCGGACGCTCAAACGTATCAACGATCGTATCGATCAGGCCTATCGCAAGCGTGAAGGCAGCCAGCGAGCAGCTTTGCTGACACGTGAGGAGAAAATGACGCGGGTCTATAATTTCTTCACTCTGCCACCTGCACGCAGTGGTTTTTGCCGCACCATGTTGAATATTGCCAATCTGGCGCTGGCCGAACCGCCGAAGGATGCGGCCGAATTTGCTTTGGTCAACCTGCCGGTCATTGAAGTGCCGTTCGATAATTTCTTCACCGATTACGAAGGGTATCAGCGCGATTCCGCTGCATGGGACGTCAAATATGGCAATCGCTATGGCGCATCCCAGCCGGGGTGGGTGGCGGTTCAGGAAGCGCGCGCCAACGGTGTGCCGGTCCCCAGCTTCGAGCTTTCAGATCCCGTCTTGACCCTGGCTGTGCCAGCGCGCTCTGCGGGAACGGTGACCGATGTTGAAACCGGCGCGAGCGTGCCGGTGATCCCGGTGGATGAGAACGTGATTTCGCAGCCGGTTATCGAGCCGACGGCGGGCAACCCCGGCAAATAGCCATCCGGCGCCGTGCGCGCCGCGGGCAGGCTTACAATCGGCATGGTTTCGCCGCTTGCAAGCCTGCCGCGCCCGCGCTAATGCGCGCGTCCTGATCGAACATTGCGTTCGATCGCCGACACTGGAACGGGGCCGTAGCTCAGTTGGGAGAGCGCGTCGTTCGCAATGACGAGGTCAGCGGTTCGATCCCGCTCGGCTCCACCAGTGTGGCGTTCTTCACTTCGCACTTATCTTATTGCTGCGAGCTCGGCGCACTTGGCATCTTGCCATGTGCGACGCGGCTGTCTAACCGCATCAGCACTCATCGGTAACGGGAACGCGGTTCAATTCCGCGGCTGTCCCTGCAACTGTAAGCGGTGAGCGACTGGTTCACGCGGGCTTCCATTATACGGGATAGGCCGCAGCCACTGGGGTTTCATTACTCTGGGAAGGCGATCCAGCCGCATCGACCCGCAAGCCAGGAGACCGACCGGCGAGTGTCGCTTGTTGCCTGGTTCAGGGATTGATCCGGCGCGAAAGAACTTTCGTCTCGAGCGACGATTTGACGGTTCGTCGGGTTCCCCCGGCGAGCCATTGGTGTTGCTCGTGTCGAAGGAAACCCCGCGAGATGAAAAGTGTGAGATTGTTGTGCAGCGCAGCTTTGGCTGCGCTGGTATGGAGCGTGCCTGTCGCGGCGCAGCAAAAAGGTGAAGACGGGGAAGCCCATCAAGGCACTGTGGAACCGATCCTGGTAAGCGCAAGTCGCGATCCCTCTGTAATGCTTGGCGATTACACCGGCTCGGTCACGATCCTTACCGCCCGGCAGCTTGAAGACCGTCAGGTCCGCGACATTGGCGATGTCCTGCGCGATGTTCCCGGCGTCGCGGTCAGCAGCGTGGCAGGACAGACCCCAATTCGCCTGCGCGGTTCAGAAGCGAACCACGTGCTTGTTCTGGTCGACGGGATAGAGGTGTCCGATCCGTTTGCCGGAGAGTTCGACATCGGAACCCTGCAGGCCGAAATCGGCGCCCGTGTCGAGGTGGTGCGCGGCCCGCAATCGGCGCTGTACGGCAACGATGCCATCGGCGGTGTAGTGGCCTATGAAAGCGCCAGTGGGCGCGATCGGCCAGGCTTTGCCGCGCGATTGGAAGGCGGACTGGACAACACCATCAACGGCGCGGCGCGTGCCGGGTTTGCCGGGCAAACTTGGGACGCGGCGTTGTCCGCCACCGTTGTCAGCACTGACGGACAGCCCAACGCGCGAAATGGCACCCGCGACATCGGACGCGACAGCTACACTGTTTCAGGCAAGGGATCGGTCGAGATTGCAGATGGTTTCGCTTTGCGTGCCGCCAGTCGATTTATCCGCACCCAAGGGCAGTTCAACGATCAGGATTTCGACCCGGCCAGCCCGACATTCGGCTTCGTGATCGACAGCCCCGGCACGCGCTTTGTAAACGAGGCGCTGTACGCGCTGATCGGCGCGCGGCTTAATGCGCTGGATGGCCGCTGGACCCACGATCTGTCTGCCCAGATTGCCGATATAGACCGCGACACTTTCGGCGCTTTTGGCCCATCCAATTCCAGCAAAGGCGATCGCTTGAAGGCGTCGTATATCAGCACATTCGAGCTCGTTGCCGATCACTTCCTGATCCTTGGGGCCGATTGGGAGCGTGAGCGGTTTCGCAATGCCACACCCGGCGGATTTGCCTTTACCGGGAGGCGCCAGATCGAGAACGCAGGGATCGTGGGCGAATATCGCTACAACGGTGAGCGCATGGATTTATCCGCCGCAATCCGCCAGGATTTCAACGACCGGTTTGCCGATGAAACCACGTTCCGGGCGGGCGCAGGATATCGTGTAACCGACAGCACACGCCTGCGCGCTGCCGCCGGATCGGGCATCAAGAACCCCGGCTTTTTCGAGCTGTTCGGATTTGTCGACGGGCGCTTCCTCGGCAATGCCGATCTCACGCCCGAAAAGTCGACCAGCTGGGAAATTGGCGCGGATCAGAGCTTTGCGGACAATGCGGCGACGCTTTCGGTGACGTATTTCAACGCGACGCTGGACCGGGAAATCTTTACGACCTTTCCTGCGCCAACCTTTATCGCGACCCCCGCCAATCGCACCACGAAAAGCGATCAGCAGGGCGTCGAAGTTGCGCTGGCTGCGCAGATTGGGCCGCAATTCAGCCTGAACGCAGCGTACACTTACATTGATGCGGAGGAAAACGGCGTGACCGAAGTGCGCCGCCCGAAAAACATCGCCAGTGCGGCGCTGACGTGGACGGCTCCGGCCGATGCGGCGTCTGCCACGCTAGTCATTCGGCACAATGGGCAGACGCGCGACCTGGCGTTCACCGATCCCAGCTTCGTGCCGGTTCGCGTGATTCTGGACGATTTCACTCTGGTGAATTTCAACGCGGTGGTGAAACTGTCGGACGGGATCGAGGCATTCGCGCGGGTCGATAACCTGCTGAATGAAACCTACGAACAGGTGTTCAGCTTCGTCTCTGCGGGGCGCAGCATGACCGCCGGGGTGACCGCAACCTTCTAATATACTCGCAATTTATCGAGGAAATGCATAGGTGCAGCCCATGCATTTCCTCGATCAAGCCAAAATCTATCTGAAATCCGGCGGAGGCGGCCCAGGCGCGGTCTCTTTCCGGCGTGAAAAGTACGTCGAATACGGCGGGCCCGATGGCGCCAACGGCGGCAAGGGCGGCGACATAATCTTTGAAGCGGTTGCGGGTCTCAACACCCTCATCGACTTTCGTTATTCGCAGCATTTCAAGGCGAAGCGCGGCAATCACGGGCAGGGTCGCGACCGCACCGGCGGAGGCGCGCCCGATCTGGTGATCAAGGTGCCCGTCGGAACGCAGGTCCTGTCGGAAGACAAGGAGGAGGTGCTCGCCGATTTTACCGAAGTCGGCCAGCGCGTCCTGTTCCTCGAAGGGGGCATGGGCGGCCGTGGCAACGCGTCCTACAAAACTTCCACCAATCGCGCCCCGCGTCAGCATCAGCCGGGGACACCGGGTGAGGAAATGTGGGTCTGGCTGCGGCTGAAACTGCTCGCCGATGCGGGTCTGGTCGGCCTTCCCAATGCGGGCAAATCGACATTCATCAATGCGGTATCGAACGCGCGGGCCAAGGTCGGGCATTATGCCTTCACGACCTTGGTGCCGAAACTGGGTGTGGTCCATCACAAGGGCCGCGAATTCGTGCTGGCCGATATTCCCGGCCTGATCGAAGGCGCAGCAGATGGCGCCGGGATCGGTGACCGGTTTCTTGGCCATATCGAAAGATGCAGGGTGCTGATCCACCTGATCGACATCACCGGAACCGAAGATCAGGATCCTGCTGAGGCGTTGCGCGTCGTGGAGGACGAGCTGGCGGCCTATGGCGCGGGTCTGGAAGAAAAGCCGCGTCTTGTCGCGCTCAACAAGCGCGATCTTGCCGATGACGAACTGGTTGCAGCATTCGCAGAAGAACTGAAGGCGGCGGGCGCCGAGCAGGTGTTCGCCGTATCGGGCGCGACAGGGCAGGGGATCGAACAATTACTCGACGCCGTGCTCGGTCATTTGCCCGACCGCACCTCGACCGAGACCAAGGCGGTCGAAATCGAGGATGTGGAGGAGGATGGCGGCGACTGGTCGCCAATCTGACACGATGACCATCACTGCGATCAGCGATATCGCCGAGGCTCGCCGGATTGTGGTGAAGATTGGCAGCGCCCTGCTCGTCGAACAGGGCAAGCCTGCGCTGCATCGGCTCCGGTCGCTAGCCCATGATATCTCGGTGCTGCGCGGTCAGGGGGTCGAGATTATCGTTGTGAGTTCCGGCGCGATTGCGCTTGGTGCGGCGCAGTTGGGCCTGCCCAAAGGCGGGCGTGCCAGCCTTGCCGATGCGCAGGCTGCGGCCTCTGTCGGACAGGTAACGCTGGCGCAGTTGTGGGCAGAGGCGCTGGGGCGGCACGATCTGACCGCCGCGCAGATGCTGGTGACGCTGGGCGATCTGGAGGATCGGAGGCGGTATCTCAACGCGGCAGCCACACTGGAACGCCTGATCGAGGCAGGCGCGATCCCCGTCGTCAATGAAAACGACAGCGTTGCGACCGAGGAAATCCGCTTTGGCGACAATGACCGGCTGGCTGCGCGCGTGGCGCAGGCGGCGGGCGCAGAGGCGGTGCTGCTATTGTCCGATGTGGATGGCCTCTATGATCGGCCACCGGGACAATCCGGCGCGCAATTGATCGACCGGGTTGAAGGGGTAACACCCGAAATCATCGCGATGGCAAGCGACACATCAGGTTCCGGTTTGGGATCGGGCGGGATGACCTCCAAATTACAGGCGGCCCGTATCGCAGAGCGTGCGGGAGTCATGCTGGCGATCATCAACGGCACGCCCGAATCCGCTATTGTCCATGCGATCGCGGCCAATCGCGGCACGGTGTTCGTGCCGGTGCGCGCAGATGGCGCACGCAAGGCGTGGCTCGGCGGACGTCTGGCACCCGAAGGTGTCCTGAGCGTCGATGCAGGCTGCGTCGAGGCGTTGGGCAAGGGCGCGAGCCTGCTGGCTGCGGGATTGACCGACGTCGAGGGCGAATTCTCGCGCGGCGCGCTGGTCAGCCTGCACGGCCCGAAGGGAGAGCGACTGGGGCAGGGGCTGGTCGAATACAGCGCCGCCGAATGCCGCGCGATCATTGGTCTGCGTGAGCCGGATCAAGAGGCTCGGCTGGGATATGCCCCGCGCGCCGCCGTAGTGCATCGCGATCACATGGTGCGGACTTGATACTGGCGATTACCGGGGCGACCGGCTTCGTCGGGTCGGCGGTGTTGGACGCCGCGCTGGAGGCAGGACACAGCGTTTGCGCTCTCACCCGGCACGATCAACCCCATCGCGATGGAGTGATGTGGGTGCGCGGCTCGCTGGAGGATGAGGGCGCGCTGAACCAATTGTGCCGGGGTGCCGATGCGGTGATCCATGTGGCGGGCCTTACCAATGCGCCCGATCCTGCTGCATTCGAGACCGCCAATGTGAATGGCACCGCGCGCATGATCGCGGCAGCCAAGTCCGTCGGCGTATCGCGGTTCGTTTTTGTCTCATCGCTGTCTGCGCGCGAGCCGGATCTTTCTGCTTATGGCGCGTCAAAGGCGCTGGCTGAAACACTGGTCGAGGGAAGTGGCCTTGACTGGACGATCGTGCGCCCGCCAGGCGTCTATGGCCCGCGCGATGTCGATTATCTGGAGATGTTCCGCACGGCAAAGTTGGGGTTCGTGCCGCTGCCACCGGGCGGGGCAAGCTCAATCATCCACGTGCACGATCTGGCAGACTTGCTCGTGCGGCTGGCGTGCGAAACCGGTCTCAGAATGATTTATGAACCTGATGACGGGCGCGAAGGCGGGTGGAGCCACAAGGAACTGGCGCAGGCGATTGGTCGGGCGGTTGGGCGCAACGCCGTGTTCGCGCCGCACCTGCCCACCGCCGCGCTTAAGCTTGCTGCAAAGGCGGACAGGCTGCTGCGCGGCGACGGTGCGAAATTGACGCCCGACCGCGTGGGTTACATGGTCCATCCCAATTGGGTATCGCGATTTGATCGCGCGGTGCCAAGCGACATATGGCAGCCGAAGATCGGCGGTGAGATCGGGCTGAAATCAACCGCTGAGTGGTATCGGGCGCAAGGCTGGCTGTAGTTGGCCTGACATGCGCCCCAGACATTGCCCTATAAAAACGGTTCCTCGCCCGGTTTGTGGATGCCGCATTCGGTCTTGTCCCAGCCGCTCCACCGGCCAGAGCGCGGGTCTTCGCCCGGCGCGACCTGTTTTGTGCAAGGGGCGCAGCCGATGGAGGGGTACCCTTGCGCCACCAGCGGATGTGCAGGCAGATCATGCTCGGCAAAATAGGCCGAAATGTCCTGTGCCGACCAATCGATCAGCGGATTGATTTTCAGCCGGCCGTGCACGTCCGAGGTGTCGATTTCAAAGCGTGGGAGGTTCGCGCGGGTCTGTGACTGAAACGCCTTTCGCCCGGTGAAGCTGGCATCATATTTGGCCAGCTCTCGTGCAAGCGGGCGCACCTTGCGGATTTCGCAGCAGCCATCGGGATCGTATGACCAGCGAAGACCCGTTTCATCCTTCGCGGCGAGTTCTTCGGGATCGGGTGTCAGCACCACCAGATTGGTCAGGCCCAGTCTTTCGACCAGCGCATCGCGATAGGCGATCGTTTCCGGAAAATGCTTGCCTGTATCCAGGAACAGGACTGGCAGGTTTGGTTCGATCTGCGCCAGAAGGTGCAGCAAAACCGCGCTTTCTGCGCCAAAACTGGAAACGGTTGTGACATCGGCTGCAAGGCTATCGCGTATCACTGCTTCGAGCATTTCGGTGGTGGAAGATCCGCGAAACATGCGGTTCAATCGCACCGCATCATGGTCGGTAAAGCGCGGGCCTGCGTCGATGCGATCAGCGGTTCGGGCGGCGCGGGAAAAAACTTGCTCCTTGTTGAGCGGCTTATTCATGGCGCAGCTCCGCAATCGTGCGTCGGGCTGCACCGCGCGTATCGGCCGCGTGCTGATAGACATTTTCCCAAGTGGCAAAGGCGCGCGCGGCGTCTTCCTCGTCCAGAGGCCGGTCGGGCGCGAACGCATCGAAACCGCAGCGGCGCATGTGCGAAAGTTGGTCCACGCCCACATCGCCCACCGCGCGCAATTCGCCGGTATAGCCCGCTTCGCGCAGGATACGGGCGGCGGAATAGCCGCGCCCATCGCCAAAGGTCGGGAAGTTGACCTCAACCAGAGCCAGCCGGTCCAGATACGGCAGCAACAGGCGCGCATCATCGCCGGGTTCTATCCGTACGGCAGTGGCGTTGGTCTGATCGCAGCACGCATCGACGGTGACGGCGGCGTGATCGACCACCTCGTCTTCGCGGAACCGGAATTGCACCTCGTCGGGGCTGGTGCCGAGATTATCGGTCATACAATGCCTCCTTGAATGGCTCCATCCCGATGCGACGATAGGTATCGAGGAAGCGTTCGCCCTCCTCGCGCTCATCGAGGTATACGTCGGTCACCTTCTCGACCGCTTCGATCACGCCATCTTCGGTAAAGCCGGGGCCGGTAATCTTGGCGAGGGAGACATCCTCCGCCTCGCTTCCGCCGAGCGACAGCTGATAGTTCTCAACGCCCTTCTTATCGACCCCAAGGATGCCGATGTGCCCTGCGTGGTGGTGGCCGCAGGCATTGATGCAGCCCGAAATCTTCAGCTTCAGCTCACCCAGTTTCGCGGTCTTGCCGCTTGCATCGAAGCGTTCGGAAATGCGCTGCGCCAGCGGGATCGAGCGCGCATTGGCGAGCGCGCAATAATCGAGGCCGGGGCACGCGATCATGTCCTCGATCGTGTCCATGTTGGGCGAGCCGAGCCCCGCTTCGTCCAGCAGTGTCCACAGCGTATGCAGATCTGCGATCCGCACATGCGGCAGCACGATGTTCTGGGTGTGCATGACGCGAAGCTCGTCAAAGCTGTATTTCTTGGCGAGCGCCGCCATCAGCCGCATCTGTTCACCAGTCGCATCGCCGGGGATGCCGCCAACGGGTTTGAGCGAAATGACCGCGCTGGCGTAGCTATCATGCTTGTGCCGGTGCGTGTTGCGATCCACCCACAGCGCGAAATCGGGGTCCGACCGGTCCACGTTCTTGGGCCCATCCACGAACACGGGATCGGCGAAGAAAGGCTTGATCCGCTCCAATTCCTCGCGCGGGGGCTCAACGCCCACGCCAAGCAGGTGCGCAAACTCCTCTTCTACCTGGCGCGTGTATTCCTGCGCGCCCAGTTCATGCACCAGTATCTTGATCCGCGCCTTGTACTTGTTGTCGCGCCGACCGTGGCGATTGTAGACGCGTAAGCACGCCTCGGCATAGGTGACCAGCTGATCAAGCGGCACGAAGTCTCGGATCAGCGGCGCGATCATCGGGGTGCGACCCATGCCGCCGCCCACGTAGAATGCTGCGCCCAATGCTGCCCCTGAGGTTGTGGCGCGCTGCACAATGCGGATGCCGATATCGTGCAGCCGCATGGCCGCGCGATCCTTTTCCGCCGCGATCACGCAAATCTTGAACTTGCGCGGCAGATAGGTGAATTCCGGGTGGAAGCTGGACCACTGACGCAGCAATTCGGCATAGGGGCGCGGATCGACCAGTTCATCCTGCGCGGCTCCGGCAAAATGATCGGACGAGATATTGCGAATGCAGTTTCCGCTGGTCTGGATCGCGTGCATTTCAACCTTCGACAGGTCTTCAAGGATATCGGCTGCATCCTCCAGCTTGATCCAGTTGTATTGCAGGTTCTGACGCGTGGTGAAGTGGCCATAGCCGCGATCATACTTGTCAGCGATATCGCCCAGCGCGTGCATCTGGCGACTGTTGAGCGTGCCGTAAGGCACCGCGACGCGCAGCATGTAAGCGTGCAATTGCAGATACAGCCCGTTCATCAGGCGCAGCGGCTTGAACTGGTCCTCGGTCAGTTTCCCTTCAAGGCGGCGGCGGGCCTGATCGCGAAACTCGGCAACGCGGGCATCGACCATGGCCTGATCGTAGTGGTCATAGGCGTACATCAGATAATCCAGTTCAGCGCATCGGGGTCTTTGGGCTTGAGAGTCAGATCGGGGCGCACGGTGGGGCCAAGGGCGCGCACGCGATCCTTGATATGGGCAGGGCGCACCCGGCCATCCGCATCGCGCGCGGCGTCGATGATGTAAGACACATTGACACGTCGCGCGCCTTCCTCGGCAGCGAGTATTTCCTCGCCATGTTCACCGACATCGCCAGCATCGTCGACATGGCGGGACCAGCCCTGACCGGTCCACCAGATTACGTCGCCGGTTTTCAGATCGTTTCCGGTAAGGACTTTCATTGCGCCGCCTGTCTTGTCTGTGCTGCCCGTGCAGTCCGGGCGAGATCCGCGTCCCTTCGTGCCGTAACATCCCCGATCACGATCAGCGCCGGGCTTTTGATCGCATGGGTTTGGACCAGATCGGGCAGGCCCGCCAAAAGCCCGCGCACCACGCGCATTTCGGGACGCGCACCGTTCTCGATCACGGCCAGCGGCACATCGGGCGCCAGCCCATCCGCCATCAGCTTTTCCGCGATCTGCGCGGCGGTCGATACGCCCATGTAGATCACCAGAGTGCGGCCCTTGCCGGCAAGGCCGGACCAGTCCTGATCGGACAAGCCCTTGCACTGGCCTGCAACAAAGCTGACGATGCTGGCGGCGTCACGGTGGGTGAGGGCAATCTGCGCCGCCGCCGCCGCACCGTTCGCAGCCGAAATTCCGGGCACGATCTCCACGCTGATACCGGCGGCACGCGCATCTTCGGCCTCTTCGCCGCCGCGACCGAAGATCAGCGGATCGCCGCCTTTCAACCGCACTACATCGCGCCCGGCCCGCGCCTCTCGGATCAGCAGCGCGTTGATATCATCCTGTGGCAGCGTGTGGCGCGCGCGTTGCTTTGCCACGCTTATGAGACGCGCATCGGGCGCGGCCAGAGCGAGTATCCCGTCGCTGACCAACCCATCGTGCACGATCACCTGCGCGTCCGCGATCAGGCGGGCGGCGCGTACCGTCAACAGATCGGGATCGCCCGGACCTGCGCCAACGAGAAAGATGGTTCCTGTGTGGGTCATGTGCATCCAGATGGTAGAGCGTTCGATCGCGCGCCAGTGAGAATGGTTTTAAGCGACTGAAGCAAAGCTATTGCCAGGCCAATCTCAATCCGGCGGATTTCTTTTCGCCGTAATCTGGCCCGCGCTCATCAGCTCCACCAGCTGATCGAGCTGTTTGGAAGACCGCAGATGCAGATCGCGCTGCGGGAACGGGATCTCGACCTCGTTCTCCTTCAGCAATTCCCAGATGCGCATATACACATCGGACCGGATGTTCGCGATGCCCGCTTCGGGATCGTGAATCCAGAACCGCAGTTCGAAATTCACCGAATTGTCGCCAAATTCCATGATGTTGACGCGCGGTTTGGGCGTTTTGAGCACGCGGCTGGTTTCGTCGGCAGCCTGATACAGCAGCCGTGTCACCAATTTCAGATCGCTGTCATATGACACGCCGACGGGCGCCTTCACCCGAACATCCTTGGATGAATAGGACCAGTTCACCACCTGATTGACCATCAGGTTTTCATTCGGGATCAGGTGTTCGGTCTGATCGCGGGTGACGACCGATATCGCGCGAATGCCGATTTTCCGGATTTGCCCAACCGCTTCGTTTCCGGCCTGATCCGACACGGAGATCACGTCACCCGGCTTGATCGACTTGTCCAGCAGCAGCAGGATGCCCGAAATCAGGTTGCCGAATGTCTTTTGCAGGCCAAAACCGATGGCAAGCCCGAATGCGCCGCCAAAGAATGCGAGCGCGGTCAGATCAATGCCGATCACGTCGATCGCAACGAAGAATGCCAGCGTCCATATTGCGACGGTCACCAGCTTTTCCGTGAGCAGTTTCTGCGTCGCATCCAGCCCGTTGATGCGGCGCACCAGATTGCGCGCCATGCGCGATGCGAACCACGCAGCGGTAATAACCAGCAGCACAGCAGCGACCAGGAACATCACATCGAACAGCGAAATCCTGACCGTGCCGATCGTCAGCGCCCAGCTATCGAGTTTTCCCACCACCGCGCCGATCGTTTCGCCCTGCGATGCGATGCTTTCCTTCGCATCTTCACCCACACCGATTACGTTCTGGGCCGGGGCTTCCTCGGCGAGGTTCCATGCTTGTCCCGCGTACGGATCGACGGATGGAGCGGGCGTGGCGGAGTCTGCGGGCGTCGATGGCGCTGCCGCCGTGGGGGCGGTCACGAGCCCCCTCCGGCGCTGCCACCGGCTTTGGCGCTGCCACCGATGGCCTCGATCAACGCCTGCATCTGGTCATTGTCGCGCAGATTGATGTCGCGTTGCGGGAAGGGAATTTCGATGTCGTTCTCCTTGAACAACCACCACAGGTTTTTCAGCACGTCGCTGCGGACATTGCCGACGCCTTCTTCGGGATCGACGATCCAGCAATGGATCGCGAAATTGACCGAACTGTCGCCGTATTCAGTCATCCACACAATGGGCGGGGGCGTGGTCAGCACCCGCTTGGCTGATTTGGCCGCCTTCAGCATCAATTCCTCGGCAAGCTTCATGTCTGCGTTGTAGCTCACCCCGACATAAATCTGCATCCGCACCTGCCGCGATGAATAGGACCAGTTTTCCACCTGGTTGATCATCAGGTTTTCATTCGGGATGAGATATTCGCGCTGATCGCGGGTGGTGACCGATACCGCGCGAATGCCGATCTTGCGGATTTGGCCGAACGTTTCGTTGCCCGCCATATCCGCCACCGCGATCACGTCGCCCGGCTTGATCGACTTGTCCATCAGCAGGATGATCCCGGCGATCAGGTTGCCGAATGTCTTTTGCAGGCCGAAACCGATGGCAAGCCCGAAAGCGCCGCCGAAAAACGCGAGCGCAGTCAGGTCGATGCCGAGCATATCGATGCCGACAAAGAACGCCGCGCCCCAGATCAGGATGGTGGTGAGTTTTTCCGCGAGCAGTTTTTGTGCATCGTCGAACCGGTTGACCCGCGAGATGGCGGAGCGGCTGGCCCGGCTGACGAGCCACGCGGCGCTCAGCACCAGCAGAATGACCGCAACGACAAACACCGCATCCAGGACAGAGAACCGGAACTGGCTTGTCTCGATGGCGAGATTATCGAGGTAGCCCAGGAATGCGCCGGCGGTTTCGTTCTTCTCCGAAACATCGTTCACCAGATCACCCGATCCACCGACCACCTCTACGGGTTCGGTGGGGGATGGCGAAGGCGTGGGAGTGGGTGAGGGAACCGTTTCGACGCCCGGTTGCAGGGATTGAGGGGTAGGCGCTGCGTCGCTTGCCGCCGGGTCCGGGGCAGGCGTTGCAGTGGCAGTTGCAGAGGCGGGCGCGCCGGGTAAGCTCACATCAATCCAGTCTGGCCAGTGCCTGTGCGAGGTCCGCGATCAGGTCTCCGGGGTGTTCCAAGCCGATAGATAGGCGAATGGCGGGCCTTGTGTCACCTTTATCCTGCGTCGGCGATGCCATCGCGTTGCGGTGTGTGTGCGGATAGATCGGCAGAGCGAGGCTTTCAAACCCGCCCCAGCTGTATCCGATGCCGAACAACTCCAGTGCATCGACGACCTTGCCCGAAGCGGCTGTATCGTGGGTATCGAGAACAAAGCTGAACAGACCGCAGCCGCCGGTAAAGTCGCGGATCCACAACGCATGGCCCGGATCTTCGGGCAGCATCGGGCACATCACACGCGCGACCTGCGGCTGATCCGACAGCCAGCGCGCGATTTCTAGCGCGCTCGCCGTGCCGCGTTCCAGCCGCAGGCCCATCGTGCGCAGCCCGCGCGCCGCCAGCGCCGCGTCATCGGGGGAGACGACATGACCCAGATCCTGCGCAGTGCGGCGCAGGCGCTTGTACCAGTGTTCACCCGCGCTCGCCGATCCCATCATCAGGTCGGAATGCCCGCCGACATGCTTGGACAGGCTCATCATAGCGATGTCGCAGCCACCCGTTTCCAGCGCCCCAAAGCCGAGCGCGCTGGCCCAGGTATTGTCGATCAGGCTGACCGCGCCCGCCGCGCGCGCAATCGCGGTGAGGGCGGGCACATCGCACACCTCCATCGTCAGGCTGCCGGGGCTTTCCAGCCACACCGCGCGGGGAGAGTGCTGCGCGACCTTCGCCTCGAACGCGGGAATGTCGAGCGGGTCGAAAAAAGCGTGGTCGATACCCAGCCGCGCCAGCAGCCCGGTCGCCATGCTGCGCGAAGGATCGTAGGCATTGTCGCTCATCAACAATGTATCGCCCGGTTTCAGCACCGCCAGCAGCGCGCCCGCAATCGCGGCGACGCCGCTTGGATACAGAACCGTGCCCGCCGCGCCCGGCTCCAGCTGTGTCAGCGCATCGGCCAGCGCCCACTGCGTCGGGGCGCCGCGGCGACCATAGAAGAATTCGCCGTCGCGGTCGGCCCCGGTCGCGGCCTTGCGCTGCGCCTCGGTGTCATAAAGGTGAGTGGATGCTCGCCAGACCGGCGGATTGACGACACGTCCGGTCCATTCGGGTCGCCGGCCAGCATGAGCGATACGGGTTGCGGGATCGAGCGTGCGATCATCCTTGCTCATGAGGCGGCACTCTCTCCCACAGGCCCCTGGACTTTCAAAGTGGTGGGATCCGCACTCCATTCCGCCCAGCTTCCATCATACAGCGCAGTGTCGCGCTTTCCGATCAAATGCAGGGCGAACAGCAAAACCGATGCGGTGACACCGCTGCCGCAGGTGGTGATGACCGGGCGATCCAGATCGACACCCGCCCCGAGGAAGGCTGCGCGCAGGGCATCGGGAGATTTGAAGGTGCCGTCCTCGGTATACAGCGCGCCAAACGGCAGGTTCAGCGCGCCGGGAATCCGGCCGTTTTGCCCGCCATGCACCGGATCGATGCCAGTGCCGTACACCCGATCTGCACTGCGCGCGTCGAGCACCTGCTGCGCACCTGTATCCAGATTGGCGATCATATCCGCCTTGAACCGCACGCCTTTGGCATCTTGGAGGCTTGCGGGCGGTGCAGGATCGACAGGCGCTCCGCCTGGTTCAAGCGGGCGGCCTTCGCTGCGCCATTTGTCCAGACCGCCATCAAGGATCGCGACCTTCTCGATACCATGAGCGGTCAGGGTGAACCACGCCCGCGCGCTCGTTTTTACTGCGCTGTCATCATACAGCACGATCCGGTCGCTGGCGCTCACGCCCAGATCGGCCAGCCTCTGCGCAACCTGTGCCGCAGTAGGAAGCGCATCGGGAACCGGGGATGTACGGTCGGTGAGGCTGGCAAGGTCAAGAAAGCGAGCACCGGGAATGTGCCCCTCGGCAAACTCCGCTTTGGCATCGCGTCCCGCGTTTGGCAGATGCTTCGTCGCGTCCAGGATGAAGATGTCGTCATCAGCGCCGTGGCCAAGGTGTGCGTCAAGCCAATCGGTCGTGACAAGTGCAGGGAAGGTTTCGGTCATTCCGCAGGACTAGCCGCGCTGCCGCGGCAAGCCAAGGCTTGCCATGACCTGTCAGGCGATGATGCGGGATTTCGATGGGCGTAAAGGCGAAGTCAGGCGTTCTCGCCAACCAACGGCGCTCGAATTTCGTTCGCGCGCAACCCGCGGATGCTGCCCGGCGGCGTGTCCAGCGCAATAGGATGCAGTCGCAACTGGCTTGCCTCGCTCGGAGTGCCGATAACAAAGCTGGCCGAGGTCGCTCGCTGACCCGCGCCTTCGATCGTGATGTGCAGCAGCGGGATGAACACGGGCGTGGAACCCTGCCGTATCGCGCGCACCTCCACCATCGGCAATTGCATGGTCGCGGTAATCGTATGGCTTTGTTGAGGGCCGATCCGGTCGATAGTGCCGATGGGCAGTGCAGCGGCCAGCGAAGCCCCGTTGGAGATGCCTTTCTGCGCGCTTGCAAGTTTGGCCGACAATGTGATGTCGCGCACTGCCTTGTCCGATCGGTTGGCCAGCGTCACGCGGTACATGATGGTGAACATCATGACGCTTCGCGTGGCGCTTGTGATCGCGAGCGAGATATGGAGCCGGGGCATTTCGTCGGCAAGTTCGAGTTCGAGCGGAGCTTGAGTAGAGGGCTTGGCAGGTGCGGGCTCGGCGGGTGCCGGATTGGATTGCGCGTGTGCTTCCGGCATTGGTGAACGCGTATGCTCTGGCGCGGGTGTCGCCTGCGGCTGCGGCCCACGCTCCCTGTGCGCGTTTTCCTCTTGGCGCCCGTCCATTTGGCCGTTCATTTGGCCCATCATGTGGCGACGCAGGTCTGATGCCAGATTGCTTTCGATCTGCGGTATCGCCGATCGCCTGGCCATCCAGATGCGCCAGCCCACGAAACCAAGCGCGAGCAAGCCAAGTATAAGCGCGGCCCACATCCAGAGGGATGTCGATGCCGGATCGAGGATGGGGTCCGTCTCCATTGCGCCGGGTGCGGTTATGGGCGGTCCTAGATCAATGGATGGACCGGGCGCATCGTCTACCCACTCACCTTCGCCAACGAGGAAACCGCTGCCGCCGTCGGCGACTGTTTCGTCCGGCAAAGGCAATTCGCTCGAAATGCCCGGCGCGCTCGATGCTGCGTTCGCTGGGTCGATTCTGTCGGTTGCGGCTGTATCTCGGGGTGGAGTGCGCGTCGCGGCGGTGGTCGCAGCAGGGGTGGCTGCTGGCGCGCGCGACGTTGCGGACGGGGAGGGCGCTGGCGTGGTGGTCTGCGTCCGCGCGGGCGTTTGGATTGGCGCCGGAGTGGGTGTGGAGGTCGGGCGAGGTGTTGGCGTGGGGTTGGGCACGGTAACCCTGCGCTCTGGCTGAATCACACGCGGGGCGATGGGCACCCCGGCGCGCTCGTCTGCCGGACCTTGCACTGCGGGAGTGGCCGATGGCGAAGGAGTTGGAAGGGAAAAGTCAGAAGGATTGCTTTGCGCCGCAACCGATACGGGAACGCCCGCAAACGCCAGCGCGCACGCAGCAATCGCGGCGGCTTTGCCACAAGCGTGCCTGCTGCCCGCGCGCCATTGCCCGCTTCCTGCGCGCATGGCATCGCCTGCCCTATCGAAAGATTCCGGGCGATAATGGGCAATCAACATCGGGTGCGATGACATAGGGCGGTTTAGCATCTGCTTTTCTAACGGTTTCAGCTCGGGCGATGGCCGGGTGTAATTGGCGGCGGCTGGATGAACGTGTGTCGAACCGCAGGCATCGAGCCTGAACACCATCCTTGCAACGCAACATAGTCAACGTGCGACCGGCGCGCACCTGCCTGCTTGCGAAAAACACGCTTTCGCGGCAACAGCGCGTCATGGAAACCACACCGTCTGCCTCATCCCCGGATCGCGACCCCGAAACCGGCACCCGCAAACCTGCTTTTCTGGGCAAGGATACCCCGCTGCCCCAATCGCCCGAACAGGCGGTGCTGGACTATGTACCCAACCCGCGTGCCGGGGCGCTGTTTATGGTGCGGTTTGTCGCGCCGGAGTTTACTTCGCTATGCCCGGTAACTGATCAGCCCGACTTTGCTCATCTGGTGATTGACTATGCGCCGGGCGAGACAATCGTTGAATCAAAGAGCCTGAAACTGTTTTTGGGCAGTTTTCGCAATCACAACGGCTTTCACGAAGATGTGACTGTTGGCATTGGCCAGCGACTATTCGAAGAGATGCAACCGAAATGGTTGAGAATTGGCGGATACTGGTATCCGCGTGGGGGGATACCGATTGACGTATTCTGGCAAAGCGGCGCCCCCCCTGCGGACCTGTGGTTACCGGATCAGGGGGTGCAACCCTACAGAGGCCGAGGTTAACTGCTTTACCATTTGGTAATCAAGAACCTATGTAGCACTACTGCAACACTAAACCTGCGTATTTTTGTATTGTTGGGCTTTTAATCCATACGTCATAGTGTATGGATATCGCGCTACATCCAGGGGGGTGCTTGCGCAATGAATCGCGCCAAACTGTCTCTCTGTGATATAAAGTTACATTTTGCATGGCCCTTTAAACGGCTTTTGAGAGGCAATTCATGACCATTTCCGCTTCGACCAAAATTCGCGCCATTGGTGGCGCTTCGGTAATCGCGCTGACCGCTGGCTTTGCTGGCGTGACCGGCGCCCAGGCCGCCCCGGCTCCGGTATCGGCTGCTCCCAACCCGGTTGCGCCTACCGCTCCCGGCAATATCGAAGAGTGCGCGTTCCAAAATGGCGTGCCGCAGACGATTGTCTGCGAGCCGGGAACTGATCCCGATGGTTTTCAGCAGCCCAATAACAGCATCAGCGTAACGGTTCAGGCCGGGTCGCAGGTGCAGGGTGAGATCAACCTTCTTGTGGGTGTTAATGCGACCGTCGATGGCTCGATTGTTACCTCGACTGGGCCAGCGCTTTTCTTGGGAGATGCTGCCACCGTCGTTAACAACGGCTTTATTCAGGTTGGCCCTGTAAGTGGTGATGCGATCCGAGTTGGGGCGGAATCGACGGTTACAAATAACGGAACGATCAACGGCGCAGGGTCCAGTGGTCCTGGGTACGGTATTTCGCTGCGTGGAAGTGATGGTACGGTCGTTAACAATGGTCTGATTCGAACCAGTGGTGGGGCTGACTTTGGCGTGTTTTCTTCGACCGGGACCGATGGTCATTCTGTAACCAATTCGAGCACTGGGTCGATTTTTACCACCGGATTCAGAAGTTCCGCGATCGCTTTGGCAAACAGCGACAATGTTGTCGTTGTGAATGATGGTCTTATCCAGACTTTTGCAGCGGAAAGCGACGGAATTAACGCTGGTGACAACGCCACTATCACTAACAATGGTTTTATTGTTACGGCTGGCAATATCTCAAACGCAATCCGGGCGGGCGACAACGCGACTGTCATCAATACCGGTGGCGGTGCCATTTTCACTGGCGGCAGCAACATGTCCGCTATCAGTGTCGGCGCAGACTCATTCGTTCAGAACAACGGCATCATCACGACGCAGGGTGACGACGCAATCGCCATTCTGGCCGACGACGGATCGATCATCAACAACAACCCCTCGGGCCAGATCGGCACGATCGGTGCCAATTCTGATGCCATCCTCATCACGGGCGCCGGAACGCTCGTTAATGCAGGCGGATTGGTTCAGGCAACCGGTGCGGGCTCCACAGGCGTTACCATTCAGGGTGACGGCAACCTCCAGAACTCTGGCAGGATCACCTCGGCGCTTGGCACGGCAGTCGCCATTGACGGCGTGGCCACAGTCACAAACTTCACCGGCGGCATCATTTCGTCGAAGGGCGATGATGGCCTGCGCGTTGGCGGAGACGGCTCAACGATCCGCAATGATGGCGTAATCGAAAGCGACGCCGACGAAGCGATCGATGCGGACGGCTTCAACGATATCAGCGTGGTCAACAACGGCATTGTTCGCGCCACAATCAATGGCGATGGCGGCATTGTTGCGGCAAACAATCTCAGCGTTGAAAACACTGGAGAAATTAGTTCCCTCAACGCAAATGCGATTGATGCAGGCGATGATCTTGTCCTGACAAACGCAGCATCTGGTCAGATCACTGGCGCAGGCGACACGGTTTCGGGCGGCGACAATGCTACTATCGAGAATGCCGGCCTGATCCAGGCCCAGGCGGCGAATGCAATCAACATCAGCAGCGGTTCGATCCTCAACTCGGGCACGATCGCAGTGGATGGCGGCGATGCCGCGATCAACTTTGGCACTGGCACCATAGACTCCAGTGTCACCAACCTCACCGGCGGCGTGATCAGCGGTGATACCGGTATCGCGATGGACGCGGACGGCACCGCCAAGACGGTCATCAACTATGGCTCGATCACCGGGACAGGAGGCACCGCAATTGCATTTGCCGACGGCGACGACGTCTATATTGGGGTCAATGATGGGCAAGTGACAGGCGCAGTCGATGGCGGCGCTGGCAACGATCTTTATGCCTTCATCGTCACCGACCAGACCGATCGTACTTTCGACCTCAGCGCTCCGATCACCAATTTCGAAGATATCCGCGTCGGCTCGCAAACGTTTGACCTTCTGGCCGGCACTCCCGGTACCACCCCGGCAACGGGCGTGGTGACTCTGACCGGCACATCGGCTCAGGGTATCACCATCGTCAACACGGCGATCATCGATGGCACCATCAATGGCGCGGTCGATCTGATCGTGGGCGCGAATGACGGTATCGATCCCGGCGTGACGATCACCAGCAACGGTGCGATCGCCACCACTGCAGATGGAGAGTTCGCCTACACTGCGGGTGACGACACGTTCCTCGACAATGCTGGCGATATCAGCACTTCGGGCATGAATACGGTTGGCGTGCTGATGGGCGACAATTCGCTGTTCACGAACACCGGTTCGGTGCTTTCTACCGGCATGAGCGGCGTTGGTGTCGTGCTTGGCGATGGGTCCACCATCACCAATGCGGCCGGTGCCACGATCACCACGACGGGCGACAACGGCTTTGGCCTGATCGTCAACGGTGATGGCACGCTGACAAATGATGGCGTCATCGCGACCGGCGGTGCAACTGCGCAGGCGGTAACGATCACGGGTGAGGCAACCATCGTGAACAGCGGCACCATTGCTGCTGCTGGTGGCCGTGCAATCGACGTGGCGCTGGCTTCGACCATCACCAACAACACAGGTGGCAGCATCGGCTCTTCGGGTGGCGATGCGATCCGTCTGAATGCGGCTAATTCGACTGTCACGAATGCTGGCACGATCACGGCGCTGGGCGATGGCAATTTCGGCATCAACGGCGTTGATATGAACACGGTCACGAACTCCGGTTCGATCACTACCGATGGCATGTCGACCGCTGGTATCCTGCTGGGCGCCGCATCGACCGTCAACAACAGCGGATCGGTGCGTTCCACCGGTATGAGCGGCGTTGGCGTTATCGTTGGCGATGGCTCCACCGTCACCAACGCAACCGGTGCGACGATCACGACCACGGGCGATAACGGATTTGGTCTGATCATCACCGGTGACGGTACGCTGACCAACAACGGGATCATCGCAACCAGCGGTGCAACTGCGCAGGCGGTCACGATCACGGGTGAGGCGACCATCGTAAACGGCGGCACAATCGCTGCTGCTGGTGGCCGTGCAATCGACGTGGCGCTGGCTTCGACCATCACCAACAACACAGGTGGCAGCATCGGCTCTTCGGGTGGCGATGCGATCCGTCTGAATGCGGCTAATTCGACTGTCACGAATGCTGGCACGATCACGGCGCTGGGCGATGGCAATTTCGGCATCAACGGCGTTGATATGAACACGGTCACGAACTCCGGTTCGATCACTACCGATGGCATGTCGACCGCTGGTATCCTGCTGGGCGCCGCATCGACCGTCAACAACAGCGGATCGGTGCGTTCCACCGGTATGAGCGGCGTTGGCGTTATCGTTGGCGATGGCTCCACCGTCACCAACGCAACCGGTGCGACGATCACGACCACGGGCGATAACGGATTTGGTCTGATCATCACCGGTGACGGTACGCTGACCAACAGCGGGATCATCGCAACCAGCGGTGCAGACGCGCAGGCGGTAACGATCACGGGTGAGGCTCTCGTCGTCAACAGCGGCACGATCGCTGCATCGGGCGGACGTGCGATCGACGTGGCTCTTGCCTCGACAATCGCCAACGCTCAAGGCGGTGTGATCGCCTCTTCGGGCGGCGAAGCGATCCGATTGAATGCTGGCGGCTCGACCGTTTCCAACGCGGGCTCGATCCTGACGACTGGTGACGGCAATTTCGCCATACTTGGTCCGGATGGTTCGACGGTCAACAACTCGGGCTCCATCACCACTTCGGGTATGAGCACGGCAGGCATCCTGTTGGGCGCGAACTCGGTAGTGAACAACCGGGGCACGATTTCATCGAGCGGACCGATGGGTCTCGCCATCGCGCTGGGTGATGGCAGTTCCATCCTCAACATCGCTGGCGGATCAATCACGACAACTGGCCGTGATGCGCCGACGATCGTGATAAACGGCGATGGCACGATCACCAACGAGGCAGTCATCTCGGCTACCGGCGATGATGCCCAGGCGATTACCGTCACTGGCGATCTTGTTCTGACCAACTCGGGCAGCATCTCTGGCCGCGATGGTCGCGCCGTCGATGTTGCAGGAGTTGCGACGATCACCAACGCGGTGGGCGGCTCGATCACTTCGAACATTCGCGATGCCATCCGCTTCAACTCGGGATCGACGCTGACTAACCGTGGCACCGTTTCGGGCTTCCGCGGCGTCCAGGGCAGCAGCGGGGATGACACGATCGTCAACTTCGGCTCGATCGTCGGCACCACCAACGCTGTTGAGCTGGGCGCAGGCAACGATACGTTCCAGCAGTGGACCGGCGCCAGCGTTACCGGCAACATCCAGCTTGGCGACGGCGACGACACCTTCATTCTCGAAGGTGCAAACTCTACCGTCTCCGGGCGGATTGTTGGCGGTGCGGGAACCGACGTCGCGATCCTCGGCGGGACGCTCGATGCCAGCAACATGATCGACTTCGAGCGCACCGAACTTGGCACGCTGTTTGATCTGCGCATCTCGGGCGATCAAACCGTTTCGGGCGATGTCTTCCACATCGGCAACGTACGCCTCGATCTGGGTGTTGATGCGCTCAGAACGGCAGGTTCGATCACGCTGGAATCGACCGGAACGCTCACCATCGGTACCCCGCTCAACGAACAGTTGGTCGGCCAGTCGGTGCTGGTGTTCGCACCGGGAGGTACCTTCACCAACAATGGTGCGACGCTCAACATCCTCGATGATGACCTGCTGCTCGATTACACGCCGGTTGGCGGGCTTCGGGTTCTGGTGAGCGCGGTCAATCCGATCGTGGGTAATTCGGATCCCAACATCGTGGCCATCGGAAATGCCGTGAATGCTGCGATCACCAACCGCACGATCAGCTCCGCGAATTTCGCGGCGTTGAATGCGCAACCCAATGCGGCGGCGTACACTGCGGCGCTGGTAAGTGCGCTGCCTTCGCTCAGCGATGGCGTGGGTCGTGAAGTGTTCGAAAGCGGCAGTCTCGCAACGCAGGCGCTTGAACGTCACCTCGATGGTGGCAGCTCGGGCATCTGGGGTCAGATTGCGGTTCGCGGCGCCGATCAGGATGCTCTGTCAACCTCGGCATTCGGATACGAAAGCGATCAGCTGGTGTTCACGGCGGGCGGCGACTTTGCTCTGGGTGACAATATCCGCATCGGCCTTCTGGCAAGTTATGCCGATATCGATATCGATGACGAATTGTCGACCGGGGTACTTGGCACTGCGGCGGATGTCGAAAGCATCCGTTTGGGCGCCTATGTCGCAGTCAACTTCCTTGAGCGCGGCTTCGTCAACACCGAGGTTTCGTACCTTACAGGTAATGTCGATGCAGCTCGCGGCGGTTTCGGCGGCCCGATCTCGAGCAGCTACGACTTTGACGGCATCGCCACTCGCGCTACCATCGGATACGATCTGCTTGCGGACGAGAACATCTCGCTCACGCCGACACTCGGTATCAACGCGGCTCGTATCAATTTTGATGACACCACGGAATCGGGCGGCTTCGGCTTCACGGTTGAACGTGGCGATGCGGAATTCATCGAAGCTCGCGTCGGTGCCCAGTTGGGTGCGCAGGTATCCGAAAAGGTCAGCGGTTTCGTTTCGGGTACGGTCATTCGCGACCTCGTCGGTTCGACCCGCTCGTTCCGCCTGAGCTCGAGCGAACTGCGTCCCTTCGACCTGGTCCTGCCGCAACGCGAACAGGATCGTTTCGAACTGGCCGCAGGTGCCTCTATCGATGTGAGCGAAACCTTCGCCATCGACCTTGGCTACCTCGGCGACTTCAACGACGGTTATAAGGCTCACTCTGCACGGGCGACCGTCCGCGTAGCGTTTTAAGCTTTACTGAAAGCGACACCAAAAGGGGTCGGCCACGCAAGTGGTCGGCCCCTTTTCTTATTCAGCAAAGACAGCTGCTGACGTAAAAAGCTGCGCTGCGGTGCGCGCAGCGGCAATTCAGATGTTGGTGAAAGGAAAGCGCTGGTGCCGGCTAGAGGAGTTCGAACCCCTGGCCTGATGATTACAAATCAACTGCTCTACCAACTGAGCTAAGCCGGCACTGCGCGTATCTGGTCCGCTGATCCCTTGGCAGGCCAAAGGATACAATCCATGCGAACGTTTGCCCGCCCTAAAGCGAGAGTGCGCCGATGCTTCATAGCGGCGAGAATGTCCAGCCCTTCTCTGGCCTGCAACTCGCAAATCGCCCTCGCATCCCGGCGCGGTGAGCGTCCAGCGCCCTACTGCTGGAGGTAGAGAGTTATCGCCTGCGCGGGATATTCGGTGTTCGCCACTATATCGAGATCGCCGTCACCATCGTAATCGAAGACCTGCACGCCTACCATTGATCCCTGGCTGTCATCGATCAGGCCAACTTCCCAGGACGTTGCGGTCTGACGCAGGTAATAGAGTCCCCCTCGCACGGCTCCAGTGGTGGTACTCACGCTCGATCCGATGGTGAACACGATATCGGTCAGCCCGTCTCCATCGATGTCGCCCGCCTTGACGGAACTGACGATCAGATTGACGTCTTCCAATTCAAACCGGGCCAGCGACTGGGTGACCGCTGCACCGGTGGCCGAATCCAGGAACAACGTATCGATCGCATGGTATTTGGGCTGAAAGATTTCGTCCCGACCATCCCCATCGATATCCGCCGCCGACCCGAAATGTCCGTGTAAGGCGTTGTTCGACAGCGCGATTTCGGTCCATGCCGCGCCGCCATTGCCAACGAATGCGCTGACCGCGCCGCTCTGGTTGTCGGACGCAATCACATCGAGGATGCCGTCGCCATCGATATCGGCCAGAACCAACGAACGCGAATAGCTATCCTGTGTGATTCGGCGGGCGGTCCATGCGCCGCTGCCGCCGCCGGGATTTTCCAGCCAGACGATCCCGCGCGGTGCGGAACTGGTGGAATCGGAGTTTACCCGCATGTTGATCGCGATGTCGCGATCGCCGTCGCCGTCGATATCGCCGCTTGCGATGTTGATCGGGTTGGGCAGGCCGCTTGCCAGCGTGCGCCGAGCCCACTGGCCCCCGGCCGCGACCAGGATTGATAAAGGCCATCACGTGTTCGTGCGAGTTGAGCACGCCGACAATGTCGGGGTATGAATCGCCGTTTATGTCGACCGCGATCTGCCGCTCCAGCAGCAACAGGCCGGTGAACGGCAGTTCCGGCATCGGATCGTTATCGACGATCGTCGTGAGCGATCCTCCGTTATACTGCACATAGCCGATCACGCCGGCCGGCGTTCGGCTGGATGCGCCGGTATAAGAATCGAAAAAGCTGATATCGGGCCGGCCGTCGCGATTGAAGTCGGCCACCGCGAAGCCGTAGGAATAGGTCATCCCGGTAAGGATGGTTCGCGCGGTGAAGCGGATCGGCCCCGCTGGGGCTGCCGCAAGGTTGGCAGTGAGTGGTTCGGGCGCATCGCTTATGTCGAGACAGCCCAGCTGCGCCTCGACCGGCCCCGAAGCGCAGGTCACTGGCGCCGGGCTTGGCGAAGGCGTGGGCGAAGGGGCCGGCGTTGGCGTTGGTGACGAGAGGATTGCGGTTCCGCCTGTGGGAGCGGAGCTACTGCCACCTCCACCACACGCGGCGAGCGCCGAAATCGACGCGGCGCCCAGCAGCCAGCGCGCTGACGTTAAAATAGTGTTCAAAAGGTGCGACCCTTATTTGATGATTAGTCGATGTGTACAGTGCAGTAGGCGCAGTAAATTACGTCCAATCACATCGGCGCTATTGTATCAATGCACCGATTTTCACAACCTCTGCGCTTCAGGCTATCATGTGATTTGCCTGACGATTAGTTTTCAGGAAAACACCGGTCAATTGCGTAATTGCCGCAATTCCGATGACTTGGGTCTAAAGCGCGCCGAACGTCCAGCCTTCGGTCCAGGCGATCTCTGCGGTGAGAAAGCGCGGGTTCCAGCGGCGCTGTTCTGGCGCGACCTTTCGCAGCCACGCTGCAGTCAGCAGGGCATCGGATGAATGATCGTCAATCTCGCCGCTCGCATCAACCGGCAGCGATTGCAGCGCATCCAGCGCGCAATTAAGATCGGCATAGGTCAGCAATTTGGTACGGGCACCCAGATCCGCACTCTCGCGCGAGGCGAGGCCAGTATAAATTTCGACCAGCACCGATCCGCGCAGGGAGCCAGATGCGTCGGGCACCGGGTCCATCGGCCAGACATTGAGGCGCCCGCGCAACTGATGCAGCATCCGCATCCCTGTCAGCGAGCTTTTGCCCACTTGCGCCGCGCCGACCAGATTGAAATTGCTGACCGGGCGGCATTTCTGCGCGCGCTGCGCCCCTTCGGCCACGCGAAAGCGGCCTTCGCGCGTGGCAGCTCCGGGCAGCAGAAAGCGGTCGCCCTCGCGGTCCTTTCCATGACGAAAATAACGTGCAGCATCAGTGTGATGGACAAAGCTGTGCGCGCCCAGATGGGGATCGTCTGCGCAAATTTCGTCGATCAGCGCCCAGAGTTTCTTTGCGCTGCGAGGTGATCGATCCCAGCCGGGAAAAAACGCGCCAGCATCGTGATAGGGCAGGCTGATGCCGAGATCAGCGCCCACCAGGGTGCGCGGCGGCAGATCGTCGCGCAGCAACGCCATCACATCTGTTCGCGACCACCCGCCACGTGGTGGATCGACCAGCACCGGCGGCCCGCCCCGCGCATCGGCAATGGCCAGCGCGATCCCCTTGTGCCGTTCACCTTTCGCGCCCGACCAATCGATCGCGAGGTAATGATCGAACTGAGGCACGGCTATCACTGGCCCTGACGCTCGTTGCGCAGGCGGTGCCAATATTCCATCCGCTCGCGCACCTTGCGTTCAAACCCGCGTTCGACCGGCTCGTAGAAGGTCTGCGGCTCCATTTCCTCGGGCCAGTAATTGTCGCCGGAAAAGCCTTCATCAGTATTGTGATCGTAGGCATAGCCAGCGCCATAGCCGATATCCTTCATCAGCTTTGTCGGCGCGTTCAGGATGTTGGCGGGGGGCATCAGGCTGCCGGTTTCGCGAGCGGCCTTGAAGGCCGATTTCTGCGCGGCATAGGCGGCATTCGATTTGGGCGCAGTGGCGAGATACAAACACGCCTGAACGATCGCCAGCTCGCCTTCGGGACTGCCAAGGAACTGGTAGGCGTCTTTCGCTGCGAGGCACTGGGTCAGCGCCGCGGGATCCGCCAGACCGATATCCTCCGACGCGAATCGGACCAGCCGGCGCAACACATATAAAGGTTCCTCCCCCGCGGTCAGCATCCGCGCCAGATAATAGAGTGAGGCCTGCGGATCGCTGCCGCGCAAGGATTTGTGCAGCGCGCTGATTAGGTTGTAATGCCCATCGCGATCCTTGTCGTACACCGCGACGCGGCGTTGCAGAAACGCACCCAGCGCTGCGGGATCGAGGGGCTCTGTAAGAGCTGCGTTATAGAGGGTCTCCGCCTGTCCCAGCAGAAACCGCCCGTCCCCATCGGCGCTGGCGATCAGGGCGGCGCGGGCATCGTTGGTCAGGGGCAGGGCGCCTTCCAGCGCCTCCGCCCGGTTAACCAGGGCGTCCAGCGCGGCGTGGTCCAGCCGCTGAAGGATCAGCACCTGCGCCCGGCTGAGCAAGGCGGCGTTCAAGGCAAAGCTGGGGTTCTCCGTGGTCGCGCCGACCAGCGTTATCGTGCCGCGTTCAACGAAAGGGAGAAAGCCGTCCTGTTGTGCGCGGTTGAACCGATGGATCTCATCCACGAACAACAGCGTTTTTTGCCCGGCGTCTGCCATGCGGTCCGCCTCGGCAAAGGCTTTCTTGAGATCGGCGACGCCTGAAAAAACCGCGCTGATTGAAACGAAGCGCATTCCCACCGCATCGGCCAGCAGGCGTGCGATGCTGGTCTTTCCCGTGCCCGGCGGCCCCCACAGGATCATGCTGGAGAGCCTGCCCGCCGCGACCATGCGCCCGATTGCACCCTTCGCGCCGGTCAGATGTTCCTGCCCGATGACCTCGCCCAGATTGCGCGGGCGCAGCCGATCGGCAAGCGGCGCATCGTCTCGCTGTCGGTCCGGCGCGCGCGGGGGCGGGGTGTCATCTGCAAAGAGGTCAGCCATTGGTCGTTCGAGATAGGGCGCTCATCGGAAAATTGCCAACGACCACTTGCCTCGCGATCTTTCCGATACAACTTCGATATATCGAAAGCACGAGGAGTTCATCATGTCGAAGAAGCGCAAAGACAAGAAATCAGGCGAGATCGAGCCAATTGAAGGGTTCATTCCCGATCACCCCGAAGGTGACGATTTCGACGTGGATGTCGATGTTGACGTGGATGCCGACGCCGAAGACGGTGTTGAGCAAGAGCGCGATCAACGCCGTTCGGGCAGGCGTCGGTCTGGCTGGTCGGACATGTTCGGCGATGGCGGAATTTTTGGCCGCAACGGACCTTTTGGAAACGAAGGCCCCTTCGGCAGCGAGGGCCCGTTCGGACCGGATGGCCCGTTTGGGCCGCGCGGAATGTTTGGAGATGGCCGATCTTTCGAGCGTGGTGCTCGCAGGCGCTCTGGCCCGCGGCGGACCCCGGCAGGCAAACGGATGTTCGCCCAAGGCGAGCTCCGCCTGACCTTGCTGCTGCTGATCGCGGACCGGCCGCGTCACGGCTATGAGCTGATCAAGGATATTGAGGAGCTTACCTCTGGCGATTACACGCCCAGTCCCGGTGCGGTCTATCCGACGCTCCAGTTGCTTGCCGATGAGGGCAAGATCGAGGAGGCCGAGGCCGAGGGCGCGAAAAAGCCGTTTCAGGCAACGGACGAGGGGCGCGCCGAACTCGATGAGCGCAAGGATGAGGTGCAGCGTCTGATGAGTCGGCTAGCCATTCATGGCAAGCGCAGTCGCGATGTGCGTTCGCCCGATCTGTTGCGCGCAATGAGCAACCTTGGGACGGCGATCGGCAACCGCGCGCGCAAGGGCGGCGTCGACAAGGCTGCGATGGACGAAATCGTCGATATCATCGACGACCTGGCAAAGCGCATCGAGAGGTTGTGATAGACTGACATCAAAGGTTCCAACCTTGTGGCAGGACAAGACACAGAGTATTCTCCTCCCTTGACGGGTCGCGCCGCGAGGGAGGGAGATATGGCTTCCATCGAAGGAATGCGCTCCGGGGCACACACAAAAGCGCCTTGGCATCTGTGGGTTATCGGCATCGTCAGCCTGCTGTGGAATGCTGGCGGCGCCGCCAGCTATACGATGACGGAGCTGGGAATGCTTGAAGGGCTGGGTATGCCGCCCGAACAGCTCGCCTATTTCTATGGCTTTCCCGCATGGGCGGTGGCGTTCTGGGCGCTGGGCGTGTGGGGCTGTTTTCTGGGATCGCTGGCGTTGCTGTTCCGCAGCCAGTTTGCGGTGTGGCTGTTTGGTATTTCCATCGTAGGGCTGGTCGGCGTGACCGTATTTGAACGCTTTGTAGCCGATCTGCCAGTGTCCATGCAGACTAGCGGGCAGAATATGTTTGCAGGCGCGATCTGGATTATCACCATTGGCCTGTTCTGGTATGCAAGCCGCATGGCACGCGCCGCGGTGCTGCGATAGTTTTCAAGCGGACGCGCGCTTTGCCTGCGCAGCTTCGGCTTCCTGCAGCGCGCGCCGATCTTCGATCAGACGCACATAGGTATCGGCCACGACCCGGTTGATCGCCTCCCAACTGTATTCAAGGCTGCGCGCCTCGCCCGCATCGCCGTGGGCGCGCCGCAAGGCGGTGTCGGTGCAATAGGGCGCGATTGCCTCGGCAAAGCGTTGTGCGGTTTCTGCCGTCGCCTTGCCCGGAGGCACGAGCTGTCCGGTTGCGCCGTCCACTACCAGGCTGGCCGCGCCTGTCGCTCCGGCGGCAATCACGGGCAAACCGCAGGCCATAGCCTCCAGCGTGACGTTGCCGAATGTCTCGGTGATGGAGGGATTGAAGAAAAGATCGCCGCTCGCCAGCGCACAGCCTAGGTCCGCGCCCGTCTTGAACCCGGCAAAGATGCCGCCGGGCAGCGCGTCCTCGAACCATCCGCGCGCCGGGCCATCGCCGATCACCAGCACCTTGTGCGGGACTTGCCGCTTGCGCAGCTGGACGATGGTTTCGGCAAAGACGTCCAGACCCTTTTCCATGACCAGTCGGCCAAGGAACACGATGGCGACATCGTCATCAGCCAGCCCAAGGCTGCGCCGCCAATTCAGATCGCGCTTTTCACTGGCGAAGATCGTGCGATCCACCCCGCGCGACCACAGGCTGATGTCGTCGTGCATATCCTGATCAAGCAATTCGTCGATCATGCTTTGCGACGGGGCGACCAGCGCATCGCAGCGATTGTAGAACCGCCGCAGCAGCCGCACGATGATCGGTTCGAGAAACGCCATGTTGTAATATCGCGGATAGGTTTCAAACCGGGTGTGAACCGATGCGAGGACCGGCACGTCGTTGTCCTGCGCCCATCGCAATGCGGCATGGCCCGATGGATCGGGGGACGACAGGTGGACGATATTGGGCGCGAATTTTTCAAGATCGCGCCGCACCTTTGTGCCCAGCCCCGTGGGAATGCGATATTCCCCGCGTCCAAATGGCATGCCCACAGAAGGGGTGCCGATGAGGTCGCCGGTGGGCGCAAACGCGGGCTGCGCGACGGTGGGCGAATACACGCGCACGCTCGCCCCCAGCCCCAACAAGGAGCCGACAAGCCGGTTCAGCGCCTGATTGGCGCCGTCGCGGGTGTAATTGTAATTGCCGCTGAACAGGGCAATGCGAAGTTGCGATATTTCCATTGCCCATCCGTCTAGTGCAAACAGCTTTGGGTTTCCACACTCCACCTGTTGCCAACAGGTATTGCGTCCAAACTTCATTGACTTGTCATGCGCGCTCACTATTGCGGCGAGCGGGCCACGCGGTCCCAACGCCGCGCGAGCTCTCTGCAAGGAGAGAATACAATGACTGACTACGCACGTGGGCTCTCGCATGAGCCGCCGCTCAAACCTGAGCGTCCGTTTTTTTCTTCCGGTCCGACGGCAAAGTTCCCCGGCTGGTCCCTCGACAAGTTGAAAACCGCATCGCTGGGCCGCTCGCACCGGTCCGCGCTGGGCAAGTCGCGGCTGAAATACGCGATCGATCTGTCGAAAGAATTGCTCGGCATTCCCGACGATTACCTGGTCGGCATCATGCCCGCGTCCGATACCGGCGCGCTTGAGGCGGCGATGTGGGCGATGCTCGACCCTGCGCGCCCGGTGACGGTCGCGGCGTGGGAAAGTTTTGGCAATATCTGGATTCAGGATGCGGTGAAGCAGCTGAAACTGCCCAACCTGCAGGTTCTGACCGCCGATTATGGCGAGATTCCCGATCTTTCCACCATTCCGCAGCGCAACGATGTTGTCTTCACCTGGAACGGAACCACTTCGGGCGCGATGATCGCCGACACCGACTGGCTGGAGCCGGGCCGCGAAGGCATCACGATCAACGACGCGACCAGCGCCGTGTTTGCTCAGGAGATGGACTGGGCCAAGCTCGATGCCACCACCTACAGCTGGCAGAAGGTCATGGGTTCCGAGGCGCAGCACGGAATGCTGATCCTAAGCCCCAAGGCGGTGGAGCGCATCGAAAGCTACGATCCGCCGTGGCCCATGCCCAAACTGTTCCGCATGAAAAAGGGTGACAAGATCAATCCCGGCATTTTCGTCGGTGAAACGATAAACACTCCCTCCATGCTGGCGACCGAGGATTACATCGCCGCGCTGGAATGGGGCAAGTCGATCGGCGGGCGCAAGGCCTTGTTCGAACGCGCTGATGCCAATGCGAAGATCGTGCGCGACTGGATCGAGATGAAGCCGTGGCTGCGCAACATGGTGCCCAACCCGGCGCAGCGCACCAACACCGGCGTCTGCATGATGTTTCAGGGCGACTGGTATGAAAGCCTGTCGGCCGAAGATCAGGCCGCGGTGCCCAAGAAGATCGTCAAGCTGCTGGAAGACCGCAACGTCGGCTACGACTTCAACGGCTATCGCGACGCACCGCCCTCGCTGCGCATCTGGTGCGGCGGAACGGTGGAGGCCGAGGATATCGAACGCCTGCTGCCGTGGATCGAATGGGCCTACGAAACCGTCAAGAACGGCTGATCATGTAAAGGTGCGAGCCCCCGCGCAGGCGGGGGCTTCCCTCAAACCTTCTCAACGCTCTTCCGATTGACGTCTCCGCCTGCGCGGAGGCTCGCACAGGATACCGACCATGAACCGACCCAAAGTACTCATCTCCGACAAGATGGACCCCAACGCCGCGCGCATTTTTGAAGAACGCGGCTGCGATGTTGACGTAATCACCGGCGAGACGCCTGAGGAACTCGCCGCGCGCATTGGCGAATATCATGGCCTTGCCATCCGTTCGTCCACCACGGTGACGCCCGCGATCCTGGATGCGGCGACCAATCTGAAAGTTATCGGCCGCGCCGGGATCGGCGTCGACAATGTCGATATCCCTTACGCATCGGGCAAGGGCGTGGTGGTGATGAACACCCCGTTCGGCAATTCGATCACCACCGCCGAACACGCGATTGCGCTTATCATGGCGCTCGCCCGGCAAATTCCCGAGGCTAACCAGCGCACGCAGGCGGGTGAATGGCCCAAAAGCGCGTTCATGGGGATCGAGGTGACGGGCAAGACACTGGGTCTGATCGGCGCGGGCAACATCGGCTCTATCGTCGCCAGCCGCGCGCTTGGTCTCAAGATGAAGGTAGTCGCCTACGATCCGTTCCTGACAGAGGACCGCGCGATCGAACTCGGCATCGAGAAGGTCGATCTCGATACACTGCTGAGCCGCGCCGATTTCGTGTCGCTGCACACCCCGCTGACCGATGAGACGCGCAACATCCTGAGCCGCGAGCGGCTGGAGAATGCGAAACCCGGCATCCGCATCGTCAACTGCGCGCGCGGCGGGCTGATCGACGAGGTCGCGCTGAAGGACTGCCTCGAAAGCGGACAGGTGGCAGGCGCCGCGCTCGATGTGTTTGCCGTGGAACCGGCCAAGGACAGCCCGCTGTTCGGTGTACCGGGCTTCATCTGCACGCCGCATCTGGGCGCATCCACCACCGAGGCGCAGGTCAATGTCGCGCTGCAGGTGGCCGAACAGATGGCCGATTTTCTGGTCAATGGCGGCGTCACCAACGCGCTCAACATGCCCAGCCTTTCCGCCGAGGAAGCGCCCAAGTTGAAGCCCTACATGGCGCTCGCTGAAAAGCTGGGCAGTCTGGTCGGGCAGTTGGCGCACGGCAACCTGACCAAGATCAGCATCGAGCGCGAGGGCGCGGCAGCGGAACTCAACGGAAAGCCGATCACCGGCGCGGTGCTGGCCGGGCTGATGCGGCAGGTATTCCGACACCGTGAACATGGTCAACGCGCCCTATCTCGCCAAGGAGCGCGGGCTGGAAGTTGCAGAAATCCGCCAGACCCGCGACGGCGCGTTCAACACCCTGATCCGCGTTTCGGTAGAGACCGATCAGGGTCCGCGCTCGGTTGCAGGTACGCTGTTTGGCAAGGATGCGCCGCGGCTGGTAGAAATCTTCGGCATCGGGATCGAAGCCGATCTGGCGGGCAACATGCTGTATGTCGTCAATGACGATAAACCGGGCTTTATTGGCCGCATCGGCACGTTGATGGGCGAACACGGCATCAATATCGGCACCTTCAACCTTGGTCGCCGCGATGCAGGCGGAGAAGCAGTGCTGCTGCTGTCGGTCGATGAGGCACCCGGCGCCGATGTGCTGGCCGAAGCTGAAAAGGTCGAAGGCGTTAACACGGTAAAGGCACTGGTGTTCTAGAGCACTCTTGCAATTCAATGTCACCCCGGCGAAGGCCGGTGCCCAAGAGCGCGGCGCAGGCTGGATTCCGGCCTGCGCCGCGGTGACAATGAAAATGGACCGCTCGTGACCCAACCGCCGATGACCAAATCGACAGACCTGCTGCCCATCGGGCTGGAAGATCGCCTGCCCGCATCCGCGAGGGCCATCACGCTGGCGATGCGCGCCGCGCTCGATCGGCTGGACGCACACGGATATGACCGGGTGCGCCCGCCGTTGCTCGAATTCGAGGCGTCACTCGCCGCCCGGATGAAGGGGGTGCAGACCCGCCGCATGTTCCGCTTTGTCGATCCGGCAAGCCTTGGCACGCTGGCCCTGCGCAGTGACATCACCCCGCAGATCGGGCGCATCGCCGCGACCAGCCTTGCCGCCGCGCCGCGCCCGTTGCGACTGGCGTATTGCGGAGACACCGCGCTGATACAGGCGAGCCAGCTGGACCCGGCGCGCGAGCGGTTGCAACTGGGCGCGGAACTGATCGGCGCAGACACCGCCGAGGCGGCGAGCGAGATCGTATGCGTCGCGATAGAGGCGTTGCAGGCGGCGGGCCTGACCGGCATCTCAGTCGATTTCACGCTGCCCGATCTGGTCGATACGCTGGCGGAGCGCGATCCGGCCCTCAGCGCGGAAACGACCGAAGCGATCCGGCGCGAACTGGATACCAAGGATGCAGGCGGCCTGCGCAGCGTTGGCGGGGAGGCCTATCTGCCCCTGCTGTACGCCGCCGGACCATTTGAAAACGCCGTCGCCCGGCTGCGCGGGATCGACGCAGGAGGAGTGCTGGCGACGCGGCTGGATGGGCTGGAAGCGATTGCTTCGCGCATTCAAGCGCTCGCCGGAGAGGACGTGCGCATCACGCTAGATCCGACCGAACGGCACGGCTTCGAATACCAGACCTGGTTCGGCTTTACCCTGTATGCCACCGGCGTGCGCGGTTCGGCAGGGCGAGGCGGCACCTACACGCATCGCGGGCAGCGAAGAGGCCGCGAGCGGCTTTACCCTCTACATCGACCGCGTGGCCGATGCCGCGCCGCAGCCCGAACCCCGGCGCACGCTATATCTGCCGCTGGGTCACGATCCTGCCCGCGCCGCCGCCTTGCGCGCGCAAGGATGGCGAACCCGCGCGGGCCTTGCGCAGGGCGAGGATGCCCGCGCGCTGGGCTGCACCCACACGCTTGACGCGGGCGAGCCAAAGGCGCTGTAACCGGGGCGATTATCCGCACAAGGAGCCGCATGATGCCCGATAAAGCGCCCACGAAACCCCAGCCGATCACGCTCGATCCCGATCCACTTGCGCCATATTGTATTGCGCCTGCGTGGCGGGTGGGCGATCTGGTTTTCCTGTCCGGTCAGGCGGCGATTGATGAAAGCGGCGCGATTGTCGGCGCATCGGGGAACGAGAGCGACTTTGATGACCAGCTGGTGCAGACCTTCGCCAATATCGACCGCGTTCTGGCGGCGGCGGGCAGCGATATGTCGCGCATCGTCAAGGTTACGATCTACCTCACTGATATGGCGCATTTCCCGAAAATCGTCGCGGCGCGTCAGCGTTATTTCACCGCGCCATATCCCGCAGACACCACGGTTGAGGTGAAGGGGCTCGCCTTGCCCGAACTGATGATCGAGATTGACGTGATCGCGACCACTTGATCGGGTGGGCGTTTGAACTTTCCTACATCGTCATGGATCGAGCATGATAGTCCGGATGCCCTGCATGACACCCAACGCCCGGTCCCCTGATCGCCTCACGCGATCAAATAGCGCCGCTGTGATCGAGCGCTTTTCACCGTCAGGACACTGTGCCAGTTGTATCAGCCGTGCTGCCTGCGCGACAAACCGGTTACTGCGGACAACGCCTGGCGGTGCTTGCCCGAACCGCGTCAAGCGCCTACCCCGCGCGCGGTTCACTCGATTCAAGCAGAAAGCACACAATGGCCAACGTCACGGTAATCGGCGCCCAGTGGGGCGATGAGGGCAAGGGCAAGATCGTCGACTGGCTCGCCAGCCGGGCCGATGCTGTCGTCCGCTTTCAGGGCGGGCACAACGCCGGACACACTCTGGTGATCGATGGCAAGGTGTTCAAACTCAGCCTGCTGCCATCGGGCATCGTGTCGGGCACACTCAGCATTATCGGCAATGGCGTGGTGCTGGACCCGTGGGCGCTGCGCGACGAGGTGACGAAGCTGGAAGGGCAGGGGGTTGTCATCACCGACGATAACTTCGCGATTGCCGACAATTGCGCGCTGATCCTGCCGGTCCACCGCGATCTCGACGGTCTGCGCGAAACCGCTGCGGGACAGGGCAAGATCGGCACGACCGGGCGCGGCATCGGCCCTGCTTACGAAGACAAGGTGGGCCGCCGCGCAATCCGGGTGTGCGATCTGGCGCATCTCGACAGCCTCGATCCGCAGCTCGATCGCCTGTGCGCGCACCACGATGCCCTGCGCGCAGGGTTCGATCAGCCGCCGGTGGATCGCGAGGCGTTGCTGGATGAACTGCGCGATGTCGCCGATTTCGTGCTCCGGTTTGCGCAGCCGGTGTGGAAACGCCTGAAAAAGGTGCGCCGGGCAGGCGCGAAGATCCTGTTCGAAGGCGCGCAGGGCGTGCTGCTGGACGTGGATCACGGCACCTATCCATTCGTCACCAGCTCCAACACGGTCAGCGGCGCGGCGGCAGGCGGCAGCGGGCTTGGACCCAATTCGACCGGTTTTGTGCTCGGCATCGTCAAGGCGTACACGACACGCGTTGGCTCCGGCCCGTTCCCGACCGAACTGGACGATGAGGTAGGGCAGCGACTGGGCGAGCGCGGGCATGAGTTTGGCACCGTGACGGGTCGCAAACGGCGCGTGGGCTGGTTCGATGCGGTGCTGGTGCGCCAGACCTGCTCGATTTCGGGTGTGACCGGCATCGCTTTTACCAAGATTGACGTGCTGGATGGTCTTGAAACCGTGAAGATCTGCACCGGGTATCGGCTGCGCGGTAAGGTGTATGACTACCTGCCAGCGCACGCCGCCGATCAGGCCGCGGTGGAACCGATTTATGAAGAGATGGAAGGCTGGGACCAATCGACCGCAGGCGCGCGCAGCTATGCCGATCTGCCCGCCAATGCTATCAAGTATATCCAGCGTGTTCAGGAGCTTATCGAATGCCCGGTGGCGCTGGTATCGACCAGTCCGGAACGCGACGATACCATCCTCATGCGCGATCCGTTTGTGGATTAGGGCGGACTGCCGAATGTGGCTGGCGGGCATCAGTTTAAGCGCCTAACGGCGAATCAGATGACATCCCGTGAAAAGACCGACTTTCTGGCCAGACAGTCAGACGCAGTCGATCGCCCCCTCGCAGAAAAGCTACTCACAATTGCGTGGGGGGCGGTGCAATGGCCCTGGTTGCTACGCAGTCTGTGGGGAGGGCGGCTGGCGGACAAGCAGGCGCTGCTCGACCATCTCGACCTGCCGCATGATGCGCTGCCCAATCTGGGAAGCTGGAAGGCGGACACGTGGTTCCTGTGGCACATCGTGAACGCGGTCGAAACGCTTCGCCCGCAGCACGTGGTGGAACTGGGTTGTGGGGCGTCGACGCTGGTGCTGTCGCGCGCGATGCAGCGCTGCGCCGGGCCTGACGGACCGGGAGAACTGGTCAGCTTTGATCAGCATTCCGATTTCGTGATCCAGACAGGAGACTGGCTGGAAAGCCACGGCCTTGGCGCCACAATGCGGCACGCGCCGATCGTCGCCAGTCCGACCCGCTGGTCGCATTGCTGGTATGATCTGTCCGGCGTCCCGGCAGAAATCGACCTGTTGGTGATCGACGGCCCCCCATGGGCGCTCAATCCGTTTGGCCGCGGGCAGGCGGAATGCCTGTTCAACCGCATCCGACCCGGCGGAATGGTGCTGCTCGATGATGCGGCCCGGCCGGGGGAACGAGTGGTCGCAAGCCGATGGCGGCGCGACTGGCCCGACTTCAGCTGGACCAACGTAGGCGGCGCAAAAGGCACGCTGATCGGTATACGACGCGAATAATCCAGCGAGGTGTCGATGCACAGAAGTCAGCGGTCGATTCATGCTGACCAGGTCGTTGCGCGGCACATTCGCAAACACGCCGATTGGCAAGACGCGCGGGCATGCGTATCCTTCCAATTGTGATGCGTTTCCTGGTCACCCCCCTTGCCGCGCTAGCTGCGATGCTTCTCTTATCCGGATGCGTCGCGCCACGCGGCGAGGGCAAGGCCACCGCATCTGATATATTAAGCGTACCTGCGCCGGTTACGACAACACCCGCGCAACGGGCGGCGCGTGCGCGACCGAGTGCGAACATATCGGTTGCCGATTTCCTGCTCGTCGACAAATCCGACCGGCTGTTGATCGCCTACCGCGCGGGGCAGCCGATCCGAGCCTTTCGCAGCATCCGCTTTGGCAATGCGCCAAACGGGCACAAGCGGTTCGAGGGCGATGAACGCACGCCGGAAGGGCGATACTATATCGACACGCGCAATCCACAAAGCCGGTTTCACCTGTCGCTGCGCATATCCTATCCCAACGAGCGCGACCGCGCTTTTGCCGCGCAAAATGGGCGATCACCCGGTGGCGATATCTTCATCCACGGGCAGCCAACCGGATACAGCGGACCGCCGATCAGTCACGACTGGACAGATGGCTGCATTGCGCTGACCAACGCCGAGATTGAGGAATTATGGCGAATCGTGCCCGATGGCACTCCGATCGAAATTCGCCCCTGAGACCGCCAGCAATCTGATCCATTCTTGACTTAGACATGCTTTGTTCTACTCTCGTTCCATTCTTGATGGAGGCGAATCGTATGGTTCAGGCGCGTGAAAAAGTTTCCGATTTCTCCTATGAGTCAGCCTGCGATGCTGCCGGGATGCCTGCACGGGTGGCTGTTTTCGCCGACAATTCGCGCGTTCGCGCACAAATCACGGATGATCTGGAAGGCGCGGGCTTTCGTCCGGTCGATGGCGGGGCGATTGGCGTTCTGCTGGACGGGCCGATCACCATGCTTGGCGATGTGGTGATGGTCGATTGCGTTCCATTCGGAAACGGCGGGCTGGACGTTCGAACGATGGCGGCACTGGCGCGGCTCGATATGCGGATTGCGCGGGCGGGGGCGCAACTGATCATCTCCACCACGATGGAAGCGCTGGACGATGTGTTTGCTGCGCTGGATCAATCAGGCGCGCAGATTCTCGTACAGCCCAGCCGCGCGGAACGCATTGTTGCCGTGGGCAGGGTGATGACCCTGGTCGCGAATTCAGGCGGCAGGCGCGTGCGCGAGATGCGCGAACACGATCGCACCGCGCTGATCCGCCTGGCAGAGCAGGTTGACGCTATTGCGCAGGAACTTGACCGGATTTCGGCACTGGATAGCGACAACGCAAAACGACTGAGCGATTCAAAGATCGGGTTTGATGGCGATGCAGGCCCCGCATTCTCCTTCTCGGATCACGCGAGGAAAGCAAACACCCCGAGCCTGCCCGATGCCCGGATGGTGCGCCGCCTGATTGCGGCGCGGCAGGCGCGTGCGCGCTTTTTTGATTCGGATTTGTTCGCCGATCCAGCGTGGGACATGCTGCTCGACCTGACGGCGGCCCATGCCGAAGGCGCGCGTGTCTCGGTGACTTCGCTGTGCATCGCGGCAGGCGTGCCCGCCACCACGGCGCTGCGCTGGCTGAACCAGATGGTCGACAGCGGCATATTCAATCGCGTTGCCGATGACATGGATCGGCGCCGTGCTTTTATCGAACTAAGCGATGGAAGTGTTTCGGCAATGGCGCGTTATTTCGCCGAAGTTGAAATCCCGCTGGCGCACGCGGCGTGAGTTGAGCGGGTTCAGCGATCAGGCTGATAACGCAGAATAACCGTCAACCTGCTTTGCCCATTGCCCACTGCGGTTGCGGCTTTTGGGCAGTGCACTGGTTGATCGCCGCCGAAAACTGCGGCCATGCGCGTTGCGGACGGACACTCTGCAATGTCGCAAACGAAGCGCGCGGCGTCCGCTCTGGCGCGCGACAGGATCGCGGGTGGCACCGGACCTTGCGCGCACACCGCATCCGCTATGCCCAGCATTCGCGCCTGGCGCACGGTCAAGTCTTCGGGATCGGCGCTCGTCAGGACAAAGGCCACTGTCGAGGCCTCACCCCCCGCGAAACTGCCACGCGCCCATTCCTCGACCCGTCCATGCGAATGTGCATCCATTGGGTCCAGCACGCTGCCTTCTTCCAGCGCGGCATCGATCGCGCGCCGCCGATCAGCGCCATCGGGCAATCGCTTGCGCAAGGTCGGACGGACGCGGTAAAGCGCATCTGCAAGGCGCCCAAGCGACTGCGGTAAAATTCTCTCCAACCGCAGCCGAATGTGCTTGGCAAGCCCGGCAGACGCGCCGCCAGTTCCAATCGCGATCAGCAGCGGATGACGATCCAGCAGGCTTGGCGTGGTGAAATCGCACAGGTCTGGCCGGTCCACGACATTCACCAGCATCCCGGCACAGCGCAGGTTGATCGCGGCAATTTCGCACGCCCTTGCATCTTCAAATGCGACAAATGCAATCCGCACGCCTTCATCCACAGCGCGAGCAGCATCGTCGATGACAATGCCGCCGGCACGCTCAACCAGTCGCCGCTTGGGCTCTGCGGTTGCGCCTTCTCCCAACACCAGCACGCTTTGCCCTGTGATCTGGTGAAACAGCGGGAGGCTGCCAATCTCGCTGTTGGAACCCGCCATGGCTAAAGTCTTACTCCAGCCATTCGGGCACGCGTTCCGCATCCATGATGGCGGCGGCATCCAGCCTGTCTGCAACCACGGCAAACCGATCCCCATCAGCGAGCACTTCAGGCACGAAGCCGCGAGAATTGTAGCTGGAAGCCATTGTCGCGCCATACGCTCCTGCGGTCCGGAACACGGCAAGATCACCCGATACCAGCCGGTCGCATTCGCGCCCCATTGCAAATGTATCCCCGGTCTCGCAAATCGGCCCGACGATATTGGCGGTCCACCGGTCTCCGTCTGGTTGTACCGCCTGAAAATCGTGGTACGCGCCATACAGCGCAGGACGAGCAAGATCGTTCATCGCCGCATCGACGATGACGAACGGATCGTTGATCCCGCGCTTTACCCGCACCACCCGTGTCAAAAGAATGCCCGCATTGCCTGCGATCACGCGGCCCGGCTCGAATATCAGTTTGACACCCCAATCCTTTGTCACGCGCGCCACCATCGCGCCATATTCAGCAGGGCTGGGGAAGACCTCACCGGCGCGATACGGCACGCCAAGCCCTCCACCCAGATCGACATGGGTGATGGTATGGCCAGCGCCGCGCAGCGATTTCACCAAAGCTTCAAGTTTGCCAAAGGCGTTTTCCAGCGGGGCAAGATCGGCCAGTTGCGATCCGATATGCACCGCAACCCCGCGCAAATTGATGCCAGGCAGGCTGGCGAGCTTGCCAAAGATCTGGCCCGCCTGGTCGATGGGCACGCCGAACTTGTTGTCCGCCTTGCCGGTTGAAATCTTGTCATGCGTTCCGGCATCGACATCGGGATTGATGCGCAGCGCACATTGGGCCGTCAGACCCATATCAGCAGCGATTTCAGCGAGTTCCAGCCCTTCTTCTTCGCTTTCGATGTTGAACTGACCGATGCCTGCGCCCAGCGCCGCGATGAGTTCAGCGCGGGTTTTCCCGACGCCAGAGAACACGATTGTTTCAGGGGCCATCCCCGCGGCAAGCGCGCGGCGCACCTCACCGATGGAAACACAATCCGCGCCATATCCCTGACGCTGCAAAACCTTGAGCACGGCAAGGTTGGGGTTGGCCTTCACCGCAAAGGCGATCAGTTTGTCCGGTACATCGGCCAGCCCTTCGCGAAAAACCGCAGCGTGGCGTTCCAGCGTGGCGCGCGAATAGACATATACAGGCGTGCCCACTTCCTCCGCGATGCGCGACAAAGGGATGTCTTCGGCGTGCATTACGCCATTCTTGAAAGCAAAATGGTCCATGATTCCGTTCTATTCCGGGGGGAGGTCGAAGGGGTCGTCTTCGCGTTCTTCGGATCGACGCCGCAGTTCCACGCTGCGTTGCGGCGCTGCGAGGGCATCAAGTTCGAGCAATTGCTCGGCAGTTGGCTTGGCAGCCTCACCCGATTGCCCGCCGATGGCGGCGCCATAGGGTGCGACCGGCAGGCTTGCGCCTTCGGGAGGGGTCAGGGCCGCGCGCGACCCGCAGGCGGAAAGGGACAGCGCAATCATAATTCCCGCAACAAGACAGTTTGAAGGCCGCATCACCCGTCCATTCCCAGCGCGTGCATCGCGCTTGTCACCTGGTTACGCACCTGTGCAGGCGCTGTTCCACCATACGAAGCGCGGCTGGCGACGGAGGCATCCACGCTCAATGCGTCGAAAACCCGCTCGTCAATCCGCGCATCGATTGCCTGAAGATCCGCCAACGGCAGCGCATCCAGCGCGCAGCCGCGGCTTTCCGCCAACTTCACCGCCGCGCCAGTGATGTGGTGAGCCTCTCGAAACGGGATGTCCACCGTGCGCACCAGCCAATCGGCCAGATCGGTCGCGGTGGCATAGCCGAGTTCGGCTGCCTCACGCATCCGGGCGGTGTTGAAAGTCGCCTCGGCAATCATGCCGGTTGCCGCTGCTATGCTGAGCGCCATAAGACCGGCTGCCTCGAACACCGGCGGCTTGTCGTCCTGCATATCCTTGGAATAGGCGAGCGGCAGACCCTTCATCGTCACTGTCAGCGCGGTGGCGCAGCCGATTACCCGCCCGGCATGGCCGCGCACCAATTCAGCGGCGTCGGGATTCTTTTTCTGCGGCATTATGGACGATCCGGTGGAAAGACTGTCTGGCATCCGCACAAAGCCGAAGGGCTGGCTGGCCCAGATGATCAATTCCTCCGCCAGACGCGACAGGTGGATCGCGGCGATGCTGGCCGCGTGCAGGAAATCGATCGCAAAGTCGCGGTCCGACACCGCATCAAGCGAATTGGCGCAGGGGCGCGCAAAACCCAGCGCCTGCGCCGTCATGTCGCGGTCTATGGGAAAGCCGGTGCCTGCCAGCGCAGCCGCGCCCAGCGGGCATTCGTTCAGCCGTTCGCGCGCGTCAATCAACCGCGAGCGGTCGCGCGCGAACATTTCGTAATATGCCATCAGGTGGTGGCCCAGGGTCACTGGCTGTGCGGTTTGCAAATGGGTAAAGCCGGGCATGATCGCATCGGCATGTTCACCAGCGCGCATGACCAGCGCGCGTTGCAGACCGGCAAGGCCTTCGTCCATCTGCTCCATCGCATCGCGCACCCACAGGCGGAAATCGGTCGCGACCTGATCGTTGCGACTGCGCGCTGTGTGCAGACGCCCTGCCGCCGGGCCGATGAGTTCGGTCAGGCGGCTTTCGGTGGTCATGTGAATGTCTTCGAGATCCCAGTCCTCGGGCACGCCATCGGCCTCGTACTCGTCTGAGATTTGCGCAAGTCCGCGCGTTATCGCGTCGGCATCTTCGGCGCTGACGATACCTTGCGCTGAAAGCATTGCGACATGCGCCTCGCTCGCCAGGATGTCGTGACGCCACAGCGCCTTGTCAAACGGGATCGAGGCATTGATTTCGCGCATGATCGCGCTAGGCCCACCGGCGAACCGTCCGCCCCACATCTGGTTGGACTGAGTCTTGATGGAGTCTGCCATGTCCCGCTTAATGTCCGTCCTGCTTGCACCCGCTGTCTTGCTGGCTGCCTGCGATAGTGCGCCCACTGCGGACACGCAACCGCAGAGCGCGCAAAGCGAAAATGAGGGATCCCAAGCCAATGCAGGCGCTCCCGAGGCCGGAACCACATCCGGAGAGATTTTGCGGACCAAGGCTGGTGAGGCTATCCCCACGCTGACTTTAACCGATCCTGATGGCAAGACATTGAACCTCGCAACAGTCGGTCAGCCGGTTTTGCTGAACCTGTGGGCGACATGGTGCGCGCCGTGCAAGGTAGAAATGCCGCTGCTGGATCGGCTGGCGGGAGAGATGAATGGCGAAGTGCGCGTCATCACCGTCAGTCAGGACATGCAAGGCGCGGAAAAAGTGGTCCCGTATTTCAAACAGCAGGGTTTTGCCAATCTCGAGCCGTGGCTGGATGAAAAAGCTGAGCTGGGCGTGACATTGGCCGAAGGCGGGGTTTTGCCGACCACGATCCTTTACGATGCCAGCGGCAAGGAAGTATTCCGGGTTGCGGGTGATTACGCCTGGGACAGCGAAGAAGCGATCGCGCAAATTCGCGAGGCTCTGGCTGAGTAATAGGCCTGCGCGTGCCGCGCCGCCTGCAAACTCTGGCGCCCAGTCGTTGCTTTGGATTGTAATGCGAAACAGGGAATGGTGGGCGATGACGGGCTCGAACCGCCGACCCTCTCGGTGTAAACGAGATGCTCTACCAACTGAGCTAATCGCCCCTTGCGGCTACCCCTTGAATGCGGGGTCCGAAAGGAAAAGACCGGCCACATCGCTGCGACCGGTCCCGTCCTTTAACGGCAAATTGTTAAAGTTCAATCGCCGTGATCATGGTTTTCGCTCACTCAGCTTACTGTGCGACGCAAAAATGCGATGACAGCAAAAATCAGAGCCACGACGAAAACGATGTAGGCGATGTTGGTCGCCGCACCTGCGATGCCGCCGAATCCGAGTACCGCCGCGACCAGCGCGATGATGAGGAATGTAATTGCCCAGCCGATCATATCTAAACTCCCTTAACGTTCTGTATGGTACATCACCGTTCCGCAGAGCCGGCTGTTCCGCGCTTCTGCCAATTATGCCTGCGAAGCGTGCTTCACGTGCGGCAGAGCGAAATATTTCTGTAATACTGGCGATACGTGGACAGTAACGTTACGGCACGCCCAATGCGCGCACCCAACCTTTTTGTCCTCGCCACCGGCGGCACGATCGCCGGAACAGCGGGCGATGCAACCCGTCACGATTATCAGCCTGGCCAGATAGGGATCGAGGAGCTGCTGAAGGCCGCTCGCGCTTTGGGGCTTGATGCGCAGCTGACTGGCAGACAGATCGCGAATATCGGTTCCGAAGATATCACTCCGGCAATCTGGTCTAGCCTGCATGTGCAGACGCTGGATGCCATCGCTGATCCGGATTGTGACGGGATCATCATCACGCACGGTACCGATACGGTTGAGGAGACGGCTTTTTTGCTGGACCTGACGCTGCCGACGACAAAACCGGTGGTGCTGGTGGGCGCCATGCGACCTGCCGATGCGGTGGGATCCGATGGCCTCAGAAATTTTGCCAATGCGGTGCAGGTGGCAGGTGATCCGGATGCGCACGGGCGCGGTGTGCTGGTGGTGATGGGTGACCGGGTGTTTTCTGCCCGAGACATTCGCAAGGCGCGCACGCGCGGGTCCGATGCGTTTGCGGGCTTTCCGCGAATGTCGGTTGGGCTGGTGACGCCTTCCGCGCTCGAATGGTTCGGCGCGCCGTGGCGGGTGAATGAGTGCGCGCGCTTTGCCTTTCCCGATGTGCTGCCTGATGTGCCGATCCTGTTTATTCACGCCGGGATTACCCCCGATTACGTCGCGCGAATGGTGGTGCCCGAAACACGCGGGATCGTGGTGGCCGGGGTGGGGGAGGGGAATATGCCCGATCCGGTGCGAAAGGCTCTGACCACGCTTGCCGAGGCGGGAATGCTTGTGGTCCGTTCAAGTCGCTTGGAAGAAGGGCTGGTCGACCGTGAGACGCGCGACGATGCCGATCGCTTCATCGCGGCGCGCGCACTGGGTCCGGCAAAGGCGCGCATCCTGTTAATGACGCTCATAGCGGGCGGGATCACCGATCCCGACCGCATTCAGGCGGCGTTTGACGGTCGCTGAGACAAGGCGGGCTTCGCCGCCAAACTCTTGGCCATATCAACGCAGCAATCTTTGAATTTTCTGGCCAGCGCGCAAGACACTGCTACGGCTCAGCCCACAAAATCAGTGTGGAGTGACAATGGCTAATGCCATCATCAAGTTAGCGCAGTCGCTCCGGCAAGATAGCCGTCTCTTGATCGCTTTTCTCTTTGGCGCGGCGACACTTTTCGCAATGGCCAAGCTCGCCTCAGAAGTCATCGAAGGCGATACCTTCGCAATCGACAAAGCGATTGTGCGGGGCCTTCGTACCGCCGCAGATGCGTCAGAGTTGATTGGCCCTGCCTGGCTAAAGCTGGCAGTGATCGATTTGACCGCGCTGGGCGGTGCCCCCGTTCTCACTCTTGTAACGGTCCTGGCCACTGGATCGCTGATCGCGATGCGAAGGTATAGCACCGCTGGCTTCGTCGTATTGTCGGTGTCCTGCGGCGCGATTTTGAGCTTCGTAATCAAGGGTATTTTTGTCCGACCTCGACCGGAGATCGTTCCGCACCTTGTGGAGGCGACATCGACCAGCTTTCCCAGCGGCCATGCGATGAATTCCGCGATAGTGTATTTGACGCTCGCGGTGCTGCTCGCCCGAAGCGAGGCCAATCGCCAGATACAGTTTTACCTCATTGGGGCGGCGATCTTTCTGACGCTGCTTGTCGGAACCACGCGCGTGCTCCTTGGTGTGCACTGGCCCAGCGATGTCCTTGCTGGCTGGGTGATCGGCGCTTCTTGGGCGGCCTTGTGTTCGTTGGCAGCCAAATGGCTTCAGGCTCATCGGGCGATCGAGCAGCCTTCTGCTATTCACTAGTGTGATCACGTGCATATTCACCGATGGTTCAAGCTGTTCACCCCATCCAGTGGGCAAGATATCAACGATTTGAGGGAAATTCGCAGCATGAGACGGCATGGAATAGGTGGTATAGCTTTGGGCATCGGCGCACTGTGTATGTCAATTGGCGTTACCGGTTCAGCCCTGGCAGCTTCCGACCCCGGCAAGAAAGCCTGCGTGAAAGAAGCGCGCACCCTTTGCCCGGCGGAAATGAAATCGCTGAGCCGCAAAAAGGTTGAAGCGTGCATGATCAGGAATATTGAAAAGACCTCGCCCACGTGCAAGGCAGCGATGCTGAAGATCAAGGCCGAGCGCGAGGCGAAGGTTAAGCGCTGAGTTAGGTTCGGATGCCGGAATAGGCGGCATTTTCCGCGCCGATGCGCACCCACAACATTGCGGCATTCAGCGCGGAGTACAGCACCGCCACCCAGACGAGGCCAAAGACCAGCGGCAATATGGCAATTTCGGCGATCACCACGAAATAATTGGGGTGCCTCATAAAACGAAATGGTCCGTTCAGGACCATCGGTTCATCTTGCGGAACGATGATGCGCGTTGTCCAGCGCCGCCCCAATGTCGCCAACACCCAGACGCGCAAGACCTGCAAAACCGCGAAGACTGCGAGCAGCGTCATATTGACCATCGCACCGCCAACCAGCGCCCACAACACCGCGAGCCAGGACGCGTGCAGCAGGATCATCACAGGATAATGCGATCGCCCGTATTCTACGGCACCCTTCGCGATAAGCGCTTTTGTGTTGATTTGCGCGATCACCAACTCGGAAATCCGTTGCAGCGTGACAAACAGCATTATCGCATAGGGTAAGGTCATGCCGCGCTCCGCAAGGTTACGGTGCTGGCGGTGAATCCCGGACCAAGCGCTGTCATCACCGATAACGGCGGCAATTCGCGTTTGCGCACCCGATCCAGCACGAAAAGAGCGGTCGGAGCTGACATGTTGCCGTGCGAGCGCAAAACCTCGCGCTCGTCATTCAGGCTTCCCTGCTGCAGCGACAATGCCGTCTCGATCGCATCGACGACTTTCGCACCGCCGGGATGACAGATGAAGCGATCCACTTCGTCGATCTGTATATCCTGTGGGGTCAGCATCGCCTCGATAGCTCCGCGGAATTCCTTTCGAGCAAAGGTGGGAATGGCCCGGTTCAGGATGACGCCCAACCCCGCAGGTTCCATCTGCCAGCCCATGATGTCGAGCGTATCGGACCACGTGTGTTCGGCGCTGCCTGCAATTTGCGTGAAACCTTCGTCTCCGCGACGGATCACGCAGGCTGCCGCACCGTCACCAAACAGCGCGGTCGAAACGATGTCCGCCTTGCCCACATTTTCCGTCCGCAGCGCAAGGCTGCAAAGCTCGACCGTGACGAACAAAACCGTTGCGCCTGTGCCCACATTGGCAAGTTTTGCGGCTAGACCCAGTCCCGAAACCCCACCGGCACAACCGAGGCCGAACACGGGAACTCTCGACACGTCGCTGCGAAATCCCATCCGGCCCATCGCGCGTGCCTCCAGGCTCGGCGTGGCAATTCCTGTCGATGACACGGTTACGATTGTATCGACATCCTCTGCGGCAATTCCTGCCTCAGCCAAAGCTTTCTCAGCCGCTTCGACAAACAGATCCAGCGCGACCTCCAGATAAACCTCTGTGCGTTCAACGATGCTGCGCGGCTGCGTGTACCAGTCGACCGGGCGGGCCAGCTGACGAAATTCAATCCCGGCGTTATCGTAAATTGAACGCAACCTGCCGAAATCCGCGAAAGCTCCGCCCAGCAATTGTTCCGCAACCTGCGCGCCTGTGGTTTGATCAAGAATATATGGCGGGGTCGCCGTAGCGAGCGCCAGGATGCTTACCGGATTCATTAAGGGAGCCTCACATCGGCCGTCTGGCCGGCGATTTAATCTGCATTTTGAATGAAACGATATCATAGAAGCATGGTTCCGCCATACAAGGCGAAGTGGGTCTGGGAGCCGAAATCAGTTTCCTTTAGTCAGCGGCAATGTCTTGCGCTACCGGCCATCCCATGAACGCAACCGATATACCCGAAGCAACCATGCGAACCTGGGCTGGCTTCATATTCATGTGCATCGGCATGTTTATGGCGATCCTGGACATACAAATCGTGGCGACGTCCCTGCCAACGATCCAGAGCGCGATAAATATCGGCACCGACCAGATGATCTGGATCCAGACCGCCTATCTCACCGCAGAGATCGTCGCGATACCGCTGACAGGTTTTCTGACTGCAAAGCTGGGTATGCGCTGGCTGTTTGTCACAGCTGTTTCGGTGTTCACGGTCGCCTCGATCGGATGTTCGGAAAGCCAGACTTTCACTTCGCTGATCGTCTGGCGCATTATCCAGGGTTTCGCCGGGGGCACATTGATTCCGGCTGTGTTTTCCGCCGTATTCCTGCTGTTTCCGGTGCGTTCGCAAGGAATTGCCACCACCATTGCAGGTGTTGCCGCAGTCTTTGCACCGACGGTTGGACCGATCGTGGGCGGCTGGATAACGGAAACCTATTCGTGGCACTGGCTGTTCCGGATCAACATCGTTCCCGGCATTCTGGCGGCGGTGGGTGCGGCAATCACCCTTCGCGGCCCGGCCAGCAACATGCGCTCTGCGAGGTCGATTGACACCATCGCGCTGACCCTGTTGGCAGTCGGGCTGACTGCGCTCCAGATCGGCCTGAAAGATGCGCCGACGGTGGGGTGGCTGTCTCCGATGGTGGCCTCTTTATTGCTGGGGTTTGCCTTGTGTTCGGCGTGGTTCATCTGGCGCACCGTGCGATCATCCGGGCCACTGGTCGAACTGCGCTGTTTCAAGGATCGCAACTTTGCCATCGGTTGCGCCCTGAGCTTCATTCTGGGCGTGGGCCTGTTCGGCTCGACCTATCTGATGCCGTTCTTCCTTGGACTGGTGCGCGAACACAATTCGCTTCGGATTGGCGAGATCATGCTGGTCACCGGCATCGCCCAGCTGATCGCAGCGCCGGTTGCCGTTTATCTGGAGCAGCGCGTCGGCGCTCGCTCGCTGACATTCTTCGGCTTTGCGCTGTTTGCGGTCGGTTTGTTGATGAGCACCACGCAGACAGCCGAAACCGATTTTGCCGAGATGTTTTTACCGCAGGTGTTGCGGGGCGTGGCGACCATGTTCTGTCTGCTCCCTCCCACGCGCATGGCACTGGGGCGGTTGTCACCGGAACTGGTGGCGGATGGCAGCGGGCTGTTCAATCTGATGCGCAATCTGGGCGGCGCGATTGGCCTTGCGCTGATCGACACGACCATTTTCAGCCGCGCGGCGACCTATGGCGCGCAAATCGTGAAAGAATTGACTGCGGGCAACATCGAAACGGCTGTGCGGATCGGCATTCCCCGCGATGCCTTCATCGAACAGATCGGCACACCGCCAGACGAATTCACCGAGGAACTGATCCGCCCTCTGGTGGAAAAACAGGCCTTGGTCGAGGCGATCAACGATGCCTGGCTGCTGATCGGAGTGCTGACGGCGATGGCGGTGATCCTGATCTTTTTTGTGCGCCGGGTTCCGTTAGAGAATGCAACAACTGACCCCGGCGATGGCTTAACCCATTTGCAGCGCGATAAAGTGCAGCAAATGTGACGTTTGTCCCAACGGCTTCAAGGCGACCGGATCATCCGGCCAGCGCCGGTAACGCGCAACGACGCCCGAAGTCCAACTTGCCAAGCAAATGCTCTCCCGCCAAAAGCGCGATCATGAAAAAACAGATCGCGTTTGTCGCATTGGGTGCTCTTGCGCTCTCCCAACCCTCGCTCGCCCAGACACAGCAGTCCGCGCCGGTCCAGACACAGATTGATCGCACGCCGCCGCTGCCCGCTGACACACCGTGGCCGGGTGGCCCGATCAAGCTGGAGATAGACGCCACCGACACCCAGCGAGGCGTCTATGTGCGTCAAACAGACCATTCCTGTGCCATCCGGGATGGAAAAGCTCACCTTGCTGTTTCCCGAATGGCTACCCGGCAACCACGCCGCGCGCGGGCCGATCAATCTTGTCTCCCGATTCGATTTCACCGCCAACGGGCAGACGCTTGCATGGACGCGCAATCCGCTCGACGTGTATCAGATCGACGTGACGGTGCCCAAGGGCACACGCGAGGTGATCGCGCGGTTCGTCCACACCAGCCCTGTCACCGGCAGCGAGGGCCGCATCACGATGACGCAGGAGATGCTCAATCTCCAATGGGAAAAAATGAGCTTTTATCCCGCCGGTCACTACACCCGTCAGATCAGTGTCGAGCCGAGCGTCACCTTTCCCAAGGGATGGCAGGTGTTCACCGCGCTGGACGGCATGGCCCGCACCGGCAACACGGTGCGATGGCAGCGGACCGATTACGAAACGCTGGTCGATTCCCCGATCTTTGCCGGAAAGTACGCTCAGCAATGGTCGCTTGATCCTGCCGTCCGGCTCGATGTGATTGCGGACAAGCCATCGCTGCTGGAAATCGCCCCTCAAAATCTCGCCACTTTTGAACGGTTGATCGACGAGGCCGATGCGTTGTTCGGCAATCGCCACTTCGACCATTACGATATCCTGCTGGCGCTGACGGACAGGATGGGCGGCATCGGTCTTGAACATCAACGCTCTGCCGAAAACCAGTATGAGCCCGACAGTTTCGTCAAATGGGAAGAGATGGACTGGGATCACAACGTCGTCGCGCATGAGCTGGTGCACAGCTGGAACGGCAAATACCGCAGGCCCGACGATCTGTGGACGCCGGATTATCGCACCCCCATGCAGGATTCGCTGCTGTGGATGTATGAAGGCCAGACGCAGTTCTGGGGCTGGGTGCTTGCAGCGCGATCAGGTCTGCAAACGAAGGAGACGGTGCTGGGCCAGTTCGCCAACGCGGTGGCCAATTATTCCGAAGGGCAGCCCGGTCGCCAATGGCGATCCGTTGCGGATACAACGAACGATCCGATCATCAATGCGCGGCGTCCGGTGCCCTATTCCTCGCTCAACCGATCCGAAGATTATTATGTCGAGGGTGCGCTCACCTGGCTGGAAGCGGACCAGATCATCCGGAAGGGCACCGGTGGGGAAAAGGGACTTGACGATTTCGCGCGCGTCTTCTTTGGGGCGAAGCCGGGCGATCTTGGCCAGCTGACCTATGATTTCGATGAGATCGTGCAAACCCTGAACGGGGTTTACGCCTATGACTGGGCCGGTTTCCTCGATACCCGCCTGCGTCAGCCGGGCCAGCCCGCACCGATCATGGGAACCGAGATGGCCGGGTACAAACTGGTCTGGAAAGACACCCCGAACCCCTATGTCAAAGGGCGCATGGCCGGTCAGAAATATCTCGATCTGTTCTATTCTCTCGGGATCAATCTCAATGACAAGGGCAAGGTTACGGCCACCCGCTGGGACGGACCGGCGTTTGATGCCGGTATCGTCAACGGGGCAGAGATTATCGCGGTGAACGGCGATAGCTATTCGAAGGATATCATCACCGCCGCCATCACATCTGCCGCTGAGGATGGCGGAGATCCGGTCCAGCTGCTTGTAAAGCGCGGCGAGCGTTTCGACATGATCACGATAAAATATGACGGTGGCCTGCGTTATCCCTGGCTGGAGCCGAGTGGCGAGGGTGAGCAGGCGTTTGACCGGTTGCTGGCGCCGCGATCCTGAGGCTGATGGACCGGACTTTCCTGGCCTGGTCGTGCGCAGCATTGGCCGGGGTTGCGGCACCAACGCTTGCGCTGCTGATGCTGATGGATGCGCAGGCGGCGGCACCACTTGCCGCACTCGGCGGCCCGATTCTGGCTCTGGGCCTGATGGCTGTCGGCATGATTGCGGCGGCCATTTCGGGGAGTTTTTTGACAGGTGTGCTTCTGGCGCTGCTGAATGGAGCAGTCCTGATATTGTTGGCGCGGGCGCTGGGAATGCCGTCTCTGGCGGACCCGGCATCGACCGCACTGGCCTTTATCATCGCCAGCATCAGCTTCGCCGCGCGAGGCGCTCTGTTTGCCCGCAGCGCATTGGATAAAGGTTGGATGATCGCCGTATTCGTGGTCGCCGGGGAAGCCGCCATTTTGTTGACGGCCTTGGCCATGCCGGGATCGCTTCCGGATTGGCTGCTCGTCCTGCTGCCCGCGCAGTGGGCCAGCGTTGCGATCCAGAGCGCGCTTGCCGGGGCAGGCGCACGCGCGGCAATCGCGGTCCTGATCGCCCTTGCAGGCACAGCAGCATCGACGCTGTTGGTTGCCCGTCTGTTGCCACGACGCTGGCCTTACCTGCTGATGTTCACCGCTTGGCTCGGCCTGTCCGCGCTGGTCTGGCACTGGCCCGGATAGCTGACGCCTCGCGCCGATTTCGCCAACGCTACCGCCATCGCACAGGCCGGGATCAGCATGAAGTCATCGGCTATTCTCGGAGAAAATGTCCAGTTTTTTGCGCTCACCCATTCCAAAAGCTACCATTCAGCTAGCGACCCAGAAGCGGTCGTTCCGTTAGTTCGTTCAATTCGCATTCCTTGACCCGCAAGTCGACGTGCGAGTGATCGACGAATTATCTCAGTTCGCGCTTCGACGGCGGCCACCAACCTTCACGCGGACTACGTGAGCTATCAACTGGGCATGGCAGGGGCCCACAACGAGGTTCGCAGCTTCCGGACTGGCGATCTCACTTGAGATTTTGCCTCCCGAAAGGAGGGTCGCCCCGAACCAGCCATCGTTGATCTTCAATCTACCTCCAGCATGGAGGTTGAATCAGAACCGCGCGGCCAAAGGAATCCAGTCCGAGTTGGATCGTGGGAACTATCCTAACTGAAAATTGAATTTAAAGCGTCATGATTAAAGACTGGATTTGGAATTTATGATTTTCAGGTGGAAGATGAGGCCTTTTTTTGGATATGCCATCCTTATAGCTGCGTTCGGCTATCTCGTGACCAATAGCTACCTTATCCCGAGCGATATGGGCTGGGAGGAACGCCGAGGTGCCAACACTCCCCTCGATGGGTATTGGTACTATCAAGCGAACGGCACGCCAGGCTGCCTCGATGCAATGCCGGTATATAAGATCACAGGAAGCGAATTTCGTTTAATTCTGGAGGGTTACGAAACCGATGTAGATCTCAAGGTAAACCAAGGTAATCCGACGGTTATAGAAGCTCGAAACGAATCTGGCTCGCTAGCGAGATATTATGTCACCGATTTAGGCACAGAGCTTCACGCCTATCGAAAAGTGGATTTAGCAGGAGGCTCCCACTCAGCAAAAGATTTAGATGAGGCACTTTTTAAAACATGCGACACTCCAACGTGGTATGGTGTGCTCCTTTCATTGATTTTTAAAAAGTTTGATCCTGATCGTCCAAGAACGACTGTTTCTGAAAGTCCGCGATGAGAAAATATACGTCGTCTTCCTGCTCTGCGACCTGCATTTCGGACCATTCGCGCCTAGAGCGTGGTCCGATTTCTCTGGATCGTAGCCGCATCGCCTGAAGTGATTGGCGCATTTGCCTGGCTGGAAGGTGTCGAGAGCCTGCCGATCACGTCCAAGAGGCCGCAGACGGTGCGCTCGCCAGCCTTGCGCAGAATCGCCCTGCGACCTCCCCCGACAATTTCGCAAAATTAGAAATTCCAGCCGAACGCAGCAATTCCGAAAAGCGGCCCGTTTGACCATAGGCTAAGGAGAAGGGTTTGGAGCAACCACGCTGTTCGGTGTGGTCAATCCATCGCCCCGGCGCACTTATCGCCTTATCCCCCGAATCAAGTCCGGGGCGGCGGGATGGCGGGAACCCACCCATCAGCCGACATTCCAGCCAAGTGCGCCGTTCCCCGAAAGCTGACATTGGCGCACTTCCCGTGAGCGCACGAGTCCCCGCCTGCGCGGGGACTCGCCCAGCGTCTCAGCCCCAGGGTGTGACCAGATATTTCTCGCCGGTTTTCATCTGGCGATAATCGGTGATCGCTTCTTTGGTCAGCATCCCTTCCAGATCGACCTTCGCCTTGTAGGAGCTGGCAAAGGTGGTCGTCAGGTTTTGTTGCACGCGGGTGCGCATCCGGCCCACGGTTTCCATGCCGGCATTCTGCAGAAACGGCGTCAGCAGCCAGCCTGAAAGCGTCCAGCCAAAACCATAGCTGGGCGTCAGAATGGTCGGGCTCATGTCCAGCCGACCGTAAATGAACATGCGCTTTTGCTGGTTGGAGCCATAGCGCGAATATTCGCTCATCTTCGAAACGGCGACCTGCTCCATCGCCTTGAAGACGTTGTCGGTCGCCTGACCGCCGCCGATCGGGTCGAACCCGTAGAAAGCATCGGTTGCGTCGATCGCGGTGCGCAGCTGCTTCATGAAATCATCGTCTGAGGAATTGACGACGTGTTTTGCGCCCATGCCTTTCAGCATTTCGGCGTGTTCGGCCTTGCGCACGATGTTGACGAGCTCGATCCCGTCCTCTTCGCAAATACGGATCAGCATCTGGCCAAGATTGGACGCCGCAGCGGTGTGGACGATGGCTTTTTGCCCATCCATCTTGGCGTTTTCGACAAATCCCAGCGCGGTCATCGGATTGACGAAGCTCGACGCGCCGGTTTCGGAAGAATGATCGCCCAGCGGCAGGCACATCATCGCGTCCGCAATGGCGTATTGCGAAAAGGCATTGCCGGGCACACAGGCGACCCGTTTGCCCATCAGGGCTTTCGCCATGTCGCTGTCGCCGGTGGCGATAACTGTTCCCGCGCCCTCATTACCGGCAGGCAGGCGCTGGCCATGGCGAGCTTTCTGACCCGAAAGGAAGGGTTCGGGCATTTGCGCGACGACCTTGCCAGCGGAATATTCCGCGTTGTCGAAATCGGCGGCACTGGTGAGGATCGCGAGATCGCTGGGGTTGATCGGCGCGGCCTCCATCTTGACCAGCACCTGATTGCCTGTGGGATCGGCAAAGGTTTCCTCGCTCACTTCCAGCGTCAGTTTGCCGTCAGCGGTAAGTGTGGTGAAAAGCTGTTTTCCGGTGGTGGTCATGGTTGTGGTCCTCTCGTTCATGTGTGTTGCCGCGTTGCTACGCCCGCCGTGCCGTGCTGGCTAGGGTGCATCTGGATAAATGGCCTGCGCGAAATACAGCCCCTGAGGCGGCGCGTTGAAGCCAAGGGCTGCGCGGTCTCTGGCGGCGAGCGCCTCGACGATCTGCCCTTGCGTCCATGTGCCCTGTCCGACCAGTTTGAGACAGCCGACCATCGAGCGGACCTGATGGTGCAGGAAACTGCGCGCCTCGGCATGAATGCGGATTTCGGGTCCGAATTCAGTGTCGCGGGTCTCAACGTCCAGCCGGTCGAGCGTCTTGACCGGGTCTTTTGCCTGACATTTTACGGATCGAAAGGTGGTGAAATCGTGCTGCCCGAGCAGGTTTTGCGCAGCGCTGTGCATGGCTTTGGCATCGAGCTCGGGAACGACTTGCCACACCCTGTCCCTGAGCAAAGCCAGCGGTGCGCGCCGATTCAGGATGCGATAGACATAGCGTCGCCCGATGCACGAAAAGCGCGCGTGCCAATCGTCCGGCACCACTTCGAACCGGGTGATCGACACGGGCAAAGGTCGCAGGTGAGCGTTAAGCGCGCCCGCCAGCCGAAACGGGGTGAGGCTGGTGTCCAGATCGATGTGGCTGCGCATCGCGATTGCGTGGACGCCGGCGTCGGTGCGCCCCGCGCTATGCAGCGTCACCTCCTGCCCGGTGGCGCGGGTGATCGCGTCCTCGATGGCACCCTGCACGCTGGGTCCATGATTCTGGCGTTGCAGGCCGTGAAAAGCAGTGCCGTCAAACTCGATGGTGAGCGCGAACCGGGTCAAGCGAACATCGCCCCTGCATCGACCGCGCGCCCGCGCAGGAAATCGCCCCGACCCAACGCGGGCTTTCCGGCGCGTTGCAGGCGGAGTGGGCGAATTGCCCCGGTGCCGCAGGCGATGGTGAGATCAGCGTCGATCACCTCGCCCGGCGCGCCTGAACCCGCGACAACTTCCGCCAGCAACAGCTTCACCCGCTCGCTGTCAGCGCCATTGGCGATCTCGAACCATGCTCCGGGGAAGGGGGCAAGGCCGCGCACCGTCCGCTCGATTACCTCGGCAGATTGGGTCCAGTCGATGCGGGCTTCCGCCTTGTCGATCTTGGGTGCGTATATCGCCTGCGCGTCGTCCTGTGGAATAGGCGCGAAGGCGGGCAGATCGGCCAGCACCTCCACCATCGCCGCTGCGCCCATTACCGCCAGTTCTTCCGTCAGCTCGCCCGTGGTCTTGTGCGCGATTGGTGTGCGCACCACGTGCCGCATGTCGCCTGTATCCAGCCCCGCCTCCATCTCCATGATCGTAACCCCCGTCTCCGCGTCGCCCGCCATCACCGCGCGATGGATCGGAGCGGCCCCGCGCCAGCGCGGCAGGATCGAGGCGTGGATGTTGAGGCACCCGTGAACCGGCGCATCCAGCACCGCGCGCGGCAGGATCAGGCCATAGGCCGCAACCACCGCGACATCGGCATTCAACGCCGCAAACTCGGCCTGCTCTTGCGCGCCCTTCAGCGATGCGGGATGCCGCACCTCAAGCCCCAGCTCCTGCGCCTTTGCCTGCACGGGGGAGGGCCGCAGTTTCTTGCCCCGTCCCGCTGGGCGCGGCGGCTGAGTATAAACGCAGGCGATATCGTGCCCCGCACCATACAGCGCCACCAGCGCCGGCACCGCGAAATCGGGCGTTCCCATGAAAATGATGCGCATGATTTTTGCGTTGCCCTTCCTCTGATATGCGCCAGCCCCTATCTCTCCCCCCATGGCATCGCAAGAGATCGAAGCGCTCTCCAGCACTCTGGCCCGGCTGCCCGGCCTTGGCCCGCGATCGGCCCGGCGCGCGGTGCTGTGGCTGGTGAAGAACCGCGAGAATGCGCTGCCCGCGCTGCTGGAGGCGCTGGCGATGGTGTCAGAAACGCTGGTGGAATGCGGCACCTGCGGCAATGTCGACACGCGCGACCCGTGCGGCATCTGTGCCGATCCCAAGCGGGATGCGCGCGCGCTTTGCGTGGTGGAGGATGTGGCGGACGTGTGGGCGCTTGACCGTGCGCGCCTGTTTCGCGGCCGGTATCACGTGCTGGGCGGGCGGCTTTCCGCGCTCGACGGCATCGGACCGCAGGATCTCAACATTGCCAGCCTGATCGACCGGGTGGCAGGCGGCGCGGTCGATGAAGTCGTGCTCGCGATGAACGCCACGCTGGAAGGGCAGACGACCGCACATTACCTTGCCGAACGGTTGCAACCCCATGCCCTGCGCATCACCCAGCTTGCCCACGGCCTGCCGGTCGGCGGGGAACTGGATTATCTCGATGAGGGGACGCTGGCACAGGCGCTGCGGGCGAGGAGGCCAGTGGAGTAGAGCACACCTCTTCCCTTGCCGTTTTGTGCCACTCGCACTATTTTGCGTCGCATGGCTATCCGTGAAATCCTAGAAGTGCCGGACCCCCGGCTCAAAACCGTGTCCACGCCCGTTGCGGCGGACGAGTTCAACGACGATCTCAAGCAGCTTGTCGAGGACATGTTCGAGACGATGTACGATGCGCCTGGCATCGGCCTCGCCGCCATTCAGGTTGGCGTGCCGAAACGGGTGCTGGTTATCGATCTGCAACCCGACGATCCCGATGCAGAGCCTGTTCCCTGTGATCACGATCATGGGCACGATGGACACCACCATCACCACCAGCCGACGAAGAACGAACCGCGCATCTTCATCAATCCGGTGATCGTCGATCCGGCGCAGGAACTGTCGACCTATCAGGAAGGCTGCCTCTCCGTGCCGGAAATCTATGCCGATGTGGATCGCCCGGCGACCTGCACCGTGCGGTATCAGGACCTCGATGGCACCGCGCATGAGGAAAAGCTCGAAGGGCTGCTGGCAACCTGCCTCCAGCATGAGATGGACCATCTTGAAGGAATCTTGTTCATTGATCACCTGTCGCGTTTGAAACGCGGAATGGCTTTGAAAAAGCTCAAGAAACTGCGGCAGGCTGCGTAAGGATCAGGCGCACCGGGGCGTATTGCCCGGTGCGCTGTCTTTGCGTGTTCGGCTGATCAGCCGTCGCGTTTCATCGTATCGAGCGCCGCTTTCAGATCGCGGATAATCTCGTGGCACATGCGCGTGCACCGTTTGCAATGGGCATCGTCGTGCATGGAACAATGTTCAAGGCATTGTTCGCACGCAACGATCGTTGCCATCCCCATCGCCTTGATTGCAATCACATTCCCGCCCGTGCGGCGCGATGCCATACGGTAGAATGCAGTGCACGCATCGGATGCGTCCAGGCATCGGCGGATACATTCTGTGCGCTCTTTTACGTTAGCTTCGGCAAGGCACGCGTCAGCGCATGAATTGATGATCGCGGCGCCATACATGGCGTGCTTCACCGCCTCTCCCAAAGCATCGTTGTAGTCGTCACCAACTTGCGGGTGGTCCTGAATCATTTCCTTGATCGACATGAATTTGTCTCCTCTTTCCAGCCTAGCGAACGGGGCGGGGGAAAGGTTCCGAAATCATGCTTGGCGAGCGCAAGTGTTCCATGTATGTTCCCACAATGGAATCAGGTCTGATCATTGGAATCGTCGCAATCCTCGCCTTGCTGGCCGGCGCGGCTCTGGGGTATTTTCTGGGCGGTAAGCCGTCGGCGCAATTGCGCGAGAAGCTTGCCGAGGCTGAGCGCGCGGGCCGCGATTCGGAACAACGGTTGGGCGATTTGCGGGTCGACCTGTCGGCCACGGGAGAGCGCGCCGCCCGTGCGGAGACTCTGGCCACGGAGCTGGAGGAGATGCGCAAAAGGCGCGATGTTTTGTCTGAAAGACTGGCCGATGTCGAAGCTTCTGCAAGGGAACGTGAAAAAGCGCACGCCGAACAGAAACGCGCGCTGATCGAAGCGCGTGAGGCGATGTTGAACGAATTTCGTGCGACCGGGGCGGAGGTGCTAAAGGCCAATCAGGACGAATTTCTGAAGCGCGCAGATGCCCGCTTCAAGGAATCCGAGGCGACCGGCGAGGCAAAGATCAGGGCGCTGCTGTCTCCCGTGGGGGAACGGTTGGAGAAATACGAAAAGCAGGTCGAGACGCTGGAGAAACAGCGCGTCGATGCGTTCGGGCAGTTGAACGGCGTCATCCAGTCCATGCGCGAGGGGCAGGAAGAGGTCCGGCGCGAGGCGCAGCGGCTGGGCAACTCGCTGACCAACGCGCCAAAGGCGCGGGGGCGCTGGGGTGAACGCGCGTTGCAGAACCTGCTCGAACAGTGCGGGCTGGCGCAGCACACCGATTTCATCATGGAACACTCGATCGACACCGACGAAGGTCGCCTGCGTCCCGATGCGATCATCAATGTGCCGGGCCAGAAAAAGCTGGTGATCGATTCCAAGGTATCGCTCAACGCCTATCAGGCCGCGTTCGAGGCGGACGACGATGCGACCCGTGATGCGCAATTGGCAGCCCATGCCAAGAGTATGCGCAACCATGTGCAGACGCTCGGCGCGAAAAGCTATCAGAGCCAGTTCGAGGAAGCGCCCGACTACGTCATCATGTTCGTGCCCGGCGAACATTTCGTGACTGCCGCGCTGGAATCCGATCCAACCTTGTGGGATTTCGCGTTCGAGCGCCGGGTGCTGCTCGCCACTCCGACAAATCTGGTTGCCATCGCCCGCACCGTTGCACAGGTGTGGCGGCAGGACGGGCTGGCAAAGGAAGCGCAGGAAATCGGCCGGATGGGCGCGGAATTGTACGAGCGGCTGAGTGTCGCAGCGCAGCATCTGAAACGCATGGGCGGGGGCCTCGAAAGCGCGGTCAAGAATTACAACAGCTTCGTCGGCAGCTTTGAACGCAACGTCCTGTCCTCGGGCAAACGGCTGGCCGAGAAGGGCATCGAGATCGGCAAGCGCGAGATCGAGGATGTGCCGCTGGTCGAAAGCGCGCCGCGATACAATGTGGCCGACGCCGAGGGTGTGCAAGCCGATTATCCCGCAATCGGGGCAGCGCCGGTTGACGACAGCGAGCAGCGCAAGGATGCAGCGGAATGAACGCGCCAGCGCAAGGGGCACAGGCTGAGGGCGGCCTGAGGTCAAAACGCTTTCCTACATCTGGACAGAACGCCTAGGCTTTGCGCGTTCTTTCAAATCGTTGGACCACCTGTGATGATTTTCCGCGCGGTTTTGGCAGGCGAAAGCAATTTGCGTAGGTGTCAAGTTTGACTAGCGCGTGTAACGAGCTGTTTTCATGAGATAAACTGTCGAGAATTACGCCTGACATGGTGTCAATTGTGTCAACTTTGCCCACCCAGACTCGCCAGCACCTCATAGGCCAGCACCGCGCCCGCCACGGCCGCGTTCAGACTGTCCGCGCGGCCCTTCATCGGCATGGTCACGCGCAGGTCGCACTCCTGCTCGTAAGACTCGGGCAGACCCTGCAATTCGTTGCCGACCAGAATAAAGCACGGCGCGGCGTAGGGCGCACCGCGATACGGCACCGCTTCGCGCAAAGACGCCGCGACCAATTGCCCTGACCCGGCGCGCAGCCACGGGACAAATTCATCCCACCGCGCCTGCGCCAGCGATTGCGTGAAGACCGCGCCCATGCTCGCCCGCACCGCTTCTGCGCTAAAGGGATCGGCGCAATCGTCGATCAGGATCAGCCCGCCAGCGCCCACCGCATCGCAGGTGCGCAACATGGTTCCAAGGTTGCCCGGATCGCGCAATTCCTGCGCCACCAGCCAGATCGAAGCGGTGCCGCGATCCAGCCGGGAAAGCGCAGTGTCGAATTCATCGAACACGCCGATCACGCTTTGTGCGTTGGATTTTCCCGTGATCTTCGACAGAATATCGGGCGTCGTGGTGATGATTTCGCCGCCAGCCAGCACGACCGCCTGTTCCAGTTGATCGAGCAGTGCGTGTTCGTCGCGCCCTTCGGCCATGATGATCTGGGACGGCAAGCGACCCGAGACACGCGCATCTTCCAGCAGGCGCAGCCCCTCGACCAGAAACTGGCCGGAACGCTTGCGATACTTCTTGTCTCGCAAAGAACGCACATATTTGACGGTAGGGTTGGAATAACCGCTGATGTGTTTGCGCATCAGCCTGCCTCAGACAGCAACCAGCCGCGCAGCAGTGACAGGGATGCGTTTCATTCCTCGCCAAACCCGTTTTCTATCAGCGCGACCAGCTCGGCCAGCACACTATCCGCGCTGTCTCCTTCGACGATCACTTCCACGGTATCGCCCCGTGCCGCGCCCAGCATCATTAGCCCGAGGATCGATCCCCCCGCTGCGCTGTTTGCGTCCTTGGCCACACGAACGTCGACTTCGTGTTCGATCGCGGCGACTGCGCCGACAAACTTGGCGCTGGCCCTTGCGTGCAGGCCGCGCTGGTTGACGATCGTCACTGTCTGGCGGTGCTGGGTCATTGTCTTTGTCGCCCCCTCAATCCGCTCGCGCGGGGTCAGGACGCTTCGCATCCCTTGCCAGCAGCTCGCTTGCCACGGTTATGTAGTTGCGCCCAGCATGGCTTGCCGCTTCCACCGCCTCGTTGACAGGCATCGTCTTGCGCACCCCGGCAAGCCTTATGAGCATTGGCAGGTTTATCCCCGCAATGACTTCCACCCGGCCTGGGTCGAGCAGAGAGATGGCGAGATTGGAGGGAGTGCCGCCAAACAGATCGGTTAGGATGATCGCGCCCGAACCGGTATCAACGGCACCGATCGCATCGGCGATTTCGGTGCGGCGCTGCTCCATGTCATCGTTCGCTTCGATACATACGGTCGCGATTGCCGACTGTTCGCCGACAACGTGTTCCATGGCCTGCACAAACTGGTCGGCAAGGTGGCCATGGGTGACCAGAATCAGTCCAATCATGCTTGGCCAGTCATGTGTGAGGTGTGGTCCGTCTTTCTGATCGGCGTTATGGCCGATTGCGCTTTACCTGTGGGCATCCCGTTATGGCCGCGTCTGGCGTTCAATGTCGTCAGTCGCGCGCGATCCGAGATTGCGGTGCCGGACAGTGGGCGAAAAACCCGCCATGCGCAAGTGCTGGGCCATGCGTTCTGCGGTGAACACCGAACGGTGTCTCCCTCCGGTACAACCAAAGGCCACATGGACATACGATTTCCCCTGCGCGCCATACCGGGGCAGCAACATCACGATCAGATCCCGGATTTGCACAAACGCAGGTTCGAAGCCCGGATCACGCTCGATATGCTCGCCCACAGCAGGATCCTGCCCGGTCAGTTCGCGCAAATCATCCACCCAATGAGGATTATCCAGAAACCGCATATCGAACACCAGATCGGCCAGCGGTGGCATCCCGCGTGCGAACCCGAAGCTCGAAAGCGTCAGCGTAACCGAGTTTTCCTCGGCAGGGGCAAATTGCTCGCGCATATGAGCCTGCAGTTCATTGCTGGAGAGCGCCGTTGTATCGATTACGATATCCGCCCATCGTCTCAGCGGTTCGAGCAATTCGCGCTCTGCGGAAATCCCGTCGAAAACCGGGCGACCATGTGCCATCGGATGCCGCCGGCGAGTTTCGTTGTAGCGCCTTTCAAGCTCGGCACTGCCACAATCAATGAACATGAAGGTGATCGAAAGGTGGGGGCGGGCAGACAGGTTTTTCACCAGTTCGATGATGTCCGAAGGCACAAAACCGCGCGTGCGCGAATCGAACCCGATTGCCAGAGGCACCTGCGAATTGCCGGATTTCTGCATGGAGGAATCGACCAACCCTTCGAGCAAGCGGACCGGCAGGTTGTCGATCGTCTCCCACCCCATATCCTCCAGCACGGCAAGCGCGGTGGTTTTACCCGCTCCCGACACCCCCGTTACCAACAACAGGCGAAGCGGCTCTTCGCCCGACGGATCGGCGGAGGTGGGGGATGTGGGCGTGCCCTGATTGTCCATCGCGTGTCCTTTTTGCGGCAACGGTGCGTTTGGGGAAGAGATTTTTTGATATCACCCGGCGCGGGATGGCTACAAGTCGGCAACTATCAGCGCGGGAGAGATCGTGCTTTATCTACACGAAGGTCAGACCGTAAATGTTCAGCGCAATTTCGGCGCGATACGCCGGGGCGATGGAACCAGGCACGAACGAAATTGCGGGTACCATGCAACCCAGCATTTCACGCGCGGTTGTCGCTTCGGGCAAGCGCTCGCCTTTACCGCCGAGCGTCAGGATGAGGGCAACAGGTGTGGGGTCCGCGAAGGGCAAGCGTGTGATGCCGACGCCGCGCACTTCCATCAGGCCCGCAATGTTGGGTGGCGCGCTAGCGAGAAGGTGTGGGGTCTGGCCCGAATTGTCACGCGTCAAAGTAACTGCATCATCGCCAATCAATTGCGCACCGCGATCAATCAATGCCAGCGCCAGGCTGGACTTGCCTGCACCCGGCGGCCCTTCAATCAGCAGCGCCCGTCCTCCAACTGCGACCGCAGTGGCCTGGATCACCATGGATTCTTGCGGATCGACCAACTCGATGCCCGATCAACCCTGCGGCAGGCGCAGGCGCAGGCACGCACCCGGTGCGCCATCAGGTCGCCCCTCCGCCGTCAGCGTGCCGTCGTGCGCCTCTGCAATGGCGCGCGCAATCGCCAGACCCAGACCGGAATGGTTGCCGAAATCCTCTTCGACCGGCCGGACTGAGTGAAACCGGTGGAACACTTTTTCGCGCGCATCCTCCGGGATACCCGGACCTGAATCGCACACCGTCAGAGTGACGCAGGTTCCGTCATTGTCGATCAGGACTTCGATGGGGGCATCCGGTGGGGAGAATGAGGCCGCATTGTCGAGCAGATTTTCAATTACGCGCTCCAACCGCGCGCCAACGCCCATAACGGTGGCGGCAAATCCGCGCGCCTGCAGCTCTATGCGGTGGTTGTGGTTTTCTGCCCGATGTTCGCGGCTGCCGATGATGGCTCGCACCAGATCGGCCATGTCGATCCGTTCCAGCGTCGCGCGCGACATCTCTGCATCGATCCGGCTGGCATCGGAAATCTCGCTCACCAACCGATCAATCCGGCGCACGTCATGCGTAGCGATGGCGATGAGTTTTTCGCGCAGGTCAGCATCCTTGACGCGAGGAAGCAATTCGATCGCGCTGCGCAGACTGGCCAGCGGGTTCTTGATCTCGTGAGCGACATCGGCGGCGAAACTGTCGACCGCATCGATCCGGTGGCGAAGCGCGCCGGTCATGTCGGAGACCGCACGCGCCAACTGGCCGATCTCGTCCGAGCGTTGCGGCAGGCGCGGCACCTTTACCTCACGCGACCGGCCTTGCCTGACCCGCAAGGCGGCGCGCGCCAGTTCGCGCAAGGGGGTTACGATCGTGCGCGCCAGAAACAGCGAAAGCAGTGCCGACGCGGCCAGCACCATCAGCACCGCAATGCCCAGCGTGGTGCGCGCTTCCCGCACATTCTGGGTGATATCCACCGCATTGCGCACTGTCAGCAGCGACGCGCCGTTCAATCCGACCGGCGCGGCGGCAGTTATTACCGGCGATCCGTCTCGCCAGTCATACAGGCTGATCTGGCTGACGCCCTCCTCTCTCGCGCGCGCCAGTTCGGGCCAGGCATCTGCGAACATCGCCTTTTCAGGGGGCGGCTCCACGTAATCGGTGACCGGTTCGGCACTGACAATAGTATCCACCGTCCGGTCCAGCCAGCGGGCAAAGCGCTGATCCCAGCTGTCATCCTCGATATTCTCGAACTCGAAAGCCGGCTCTGCCAGCGCAAAACTGTCGGCCCAAAGCCGCCCTTCTGCATCGAACATCCTGAGACGCATACGCTGTTCCTTGCCGATCTGGACAAGCAAGGCTTCCTGCCTCTCGCGGCTCGCTCCGGCCAGCGCTTCGGCGGTTATTTGCGCTTCGATGCGGGCCAGTTTGAAGCGTTCGTTGATCAATTGGGTTCGATAGCTGTCGAGATAGAACAGCCCGCCACCCAGCAGCGCCAGCGGCATGATGTTCACGATCAGTATGCGCGCGGTCAGGGTTATACGACCGGCGGTTTTCAGGCGATCCTTTCCGCTCGCTACTTGCGCCACGGCATCAGCGTTCTGAGTGTCGTAACGCAACTGATCCGGATCGGGATATGCGTTCATCCTCGGTCACACATCGTTGAAACTGTATCCCGCACCATACAGCGTATCGATCGCAGCGAAGGTATTGTCGACAACGCGAAATTTGCGCCGCATCCGCTTTATGTGGCTGTCCACGGTGCGATCATCGACAAATACATCGTCTGGGTAGGCTGCATCCATCAACTGGTTCCGGCTTTTTATGACGCCCGGGCGCGCGGCCAACGCCTCCAGAATCAGGAATTCGGTCACCGTTAGGCTTACGGGGAGATCATTCCACGTCACGTAATGGCGTGCCGGGTCCATATACAAACGACCGCGGGCGATCACAGGGTTGATCGGTTCCCTCGCGTAATGTTCGCTGTCGAAATCACGCTCAGGTTCAGACCGCCGCAGGATAGCGCGGATGCGGGCGATCAAAAGTCGCTGGCTGAACGGTTTGGCGATGTAATCGTCTGCGCCCAATTCCAATCCGGCTTCCTCGTCCGCTTCATCGTCCTTGCTGGTGAGGAAGATGACCGGCAGCGCGGAATGTGCCCGCACGCGGCGCAGCAATTCCATCCCGTCCATGTTGGGCATCTTGATGTCGAAGACGGCGAGATCCGGCGGATTTTCAATCAGCGCTTTCAACGCGGTTTCGCCATCGGAATACAGCCGCGTCACAAACCCTTCTGCCTGCAGCGCGATGGAAACTGTAGCGAGGATGTTGCGATCATCGTCAACCAGCGCGATCACGCCTGCTTCCTCGCGTCGGGGAGCCGGGGCGGGGTATGCGGCCTCTTCAACGTCAGGTTGGGGCGCGCTGTCCGGCGCGGTCTGAGGCATAACAACATCATCATCGACTGGGTTTTCACCTGAAGGGGTGGCGCTTACCATTTACCGGGGTTCCTCCGGCTTTCAGGTCTAGCCCGATCGACCGCGCAAGACAATCGGAGCGCTCCATTCACCCACTCACAAACCGCTCAACGCGGGTGAGACACCTGTTGCAACCCACGCGTTTGACGATGTCATACCGCCCGCCTATGCCGATTTGCATGCGGGATCGGGCGAAGGCGGCGAATCAATTGCCGTCTTTTGCGCCATGCGTCCTGACAAACGCTGAAAATTACACATTTCGAAAGGATCGACCGTTGACCCCGCTAGCCCACTCGCTCGGATCACAGGGCATTGATACGTCGGCAAAAGTTCGCACAAACCTCGGCACGGCGGCCTTGGTTGAGGCAGCGCTTGCAGCGGGTGAAGGCGCGCTGTCAAAGGACGGGGCACTCGTCGTGCAGACCGGTGCACACACCGGGCGCAGTGCAAAGGACAAGTTTATCGTCCGCGACGCGACGACTGAGGACACCGTGTGGTGGGGCAAGGTAAATGCCGAAATGGCGCCTGAACATTTCGCCGCGCTGAAAGAGGATTTTCTTGCTGCATTGGGCGAGAAGGACACGCTGTATGTCGCCGATCTGTTTGGCGGATCGCAAAGCGAACATCGCGTGAATGTGCGCGTTATCAACGAGCTGGCATGGCACAACCTGTTTATCCGCACTCTGCTGGTGCGCCCCACCGTGGAAGAATTGGGGGACTTTGCGCCCGAATACACGATCATTGATCTTCCCAGCTTCCGCGCCGATCCCGTCCGCCACGGAACGCGCAGCGAGACAGTGATTGCGGTGAACCTTGCCGAAAAACTGATCCTGATCGGTGGTACCAGATACGCTGGTGAAATGAAGAAAAGCGTGTTCGGCATCCTCAACTACCTGCTGCCAGCGCAGGGCGTCATGCCAATGCACTGTTCGGCGAACATCAGCGCCGATGGCAAAACGGCTGTATTCTTCGGCCTTTCGGGCACGGGCAAGACGACGCTGTCCGCCGATGCCAGCCGCACTCTGATCGGCGACGATGAACATGGCTGGTCCGATACGGCGGTCTTTAACTTCGAAGGCGGCTGCTATGCCAAGATGATCCGCCTTTCCGAAGAGGCCGAACCTGAAATTTTCGCCACGACGCGGCGGTTTGGGACTGTCCTTGAAAACGTGGTGATGGACCCGGAGACCCGTGAGCTCGATTTCGATGACAGCAGCCTCGCAGAGAACACGCGCGGGGCCTATCCGATTGAATTCATCCCCAACACTTCCGAGAAAAACCTTGGCCCGGTGCCAAGCAATGTCGTGATGTTGACCGCCGATGCGTTCGGCGTCTTGCCTCCGATTGCGCGGTTGACGCCCGAACAGGCGATGTATCACTTTCTTTCCGGCTACACCGCAAAAGTGGCGGGTACCGAAATCGGCGTAACCGAGCCCGAGGCGACGTTTTCCACCTGTTTTGGTGCGCCATTCATGCCGCGCCATCCCAGCGTTTATGGCAATCTGCTGAAAGAGCGCATCGCCAAGGGCGGGGTGCAATGCTGGTTGCTCAACACCGGCTGGACTGGCGGCAAGTACGAAATCGGCAGCCGAATGCCGATCAAGGCAACGCGCGCGCTGCTAAATGCGGCGCTGGACGGTGATCTGGACGACGTCGAATATCGCGTCGACCCCAATTTCGGTTTCGATGTCCCGGTGGATGTGCCCGTTCTGGCGCAGGCTGGCATTGATCAGTCGATCCTCGATCCGCGCAACACTTGGGCGGACAAGAGCGAATATGACAGGACAGCGCAGAAACTGGTGCAGTTGTTCATCGATAATTTCGCCGAGTTCGCTGCGCATGTCGATGAAGGCGTGCGGCAGGCGGCACCGGTCGCCGCCTGAAGCAGCACCCGTAATTGTTTGGAAGGGGCCTCGTTTCGGTGCGGAACTGGGCCTTTTCTTTTGTCCGGTTCAGGCGCACAATCGCGCGCTCCGCTTGATCTGGCGTGAAATTTATCGATGCAGCAAGGTGCTGCGTGTGAAACAATAACAACACACCAGGAAAAGGGCAGAGCAATAAGTCTAGCACAAATGTTGCAGCAGACCGGGGCAATCACCTCGATCGCAAAAGAACTGGGTGTCGATGAAGGCACGGCGAAAACGGCGGCCGGCGCGCTGTTACCCGCAATTGTCGCTGGAATGGGCCGCAGCGCAACTGGAGGATCGACTACGCCTGATGCAATGGGCGGGCTCGGCAATCTGGCGGGCGCGATACTGGGCGGATCGGGCGGCGGTGCCGGTGGCGGATTGGGTGGCGCACTGGGTGGCGCATTGGCCGGAGGACTGGGCGGCGGTCTGCTGGATGCCGTTCTGGGCAAGCAGCCGACGCCGACGCAACCTGGCAACGACATTCTCGGCACGATTTTCGGCAGCAAGGATGTGAGCAGATCTGTCGCAGGCGAAGTGGCCGGCGCAACGGGCCTGGACGAAGGCTTGCTGAAAAAGATGCTCCCCATGCTTGCAATGGCGGTGGCGGGGTATCTGGCAAAACAGGCCATGGGCAGCGGTGCCCCTGCGGGGGGCAGCAGCGCTGCGCAAGGTCCACTTGGCGGCATTCTGGGATCGATAGTCAGCGGGATGATGAAACGCTGAGTTCAATCAGGCGGGCTATTCGGTCCTGAAGTGCGCAGTGATCGCTTCGAGCACGGGCACCTGTTCGCCTTCCTGTTTACTCGCCAGGAAGGTCAGCAGGCCCTTCACCTGATCCGATTTTTCGTCGCCATGCGGTGCGCTGGCCAACGGCTGCAGCGCATTGCGCGCTGCGGCAATTTCGCCGTAATTCATGTGTGTCATCCCCACGATCAGCCACAGATCGCGATCAAAGGGCGCAAGCCGGGCGGCGCGCACGAACGCATCCCGCGCTGATGGTGTCGGCTCCACGCCGCGCTCCAGATAAGAACGAAAGCTGTAGATCAGCGGAGCGGTGTGGTTGTTTTCCAGCCCATTGAGGGCGGTAAAGGGCGTCATCGCCGCTTCATAGGCTGCGTCTCTTTCGGCGCCTGCGGAAACCGCGCGCGCTTTTCGAAACATGGCCCGGCCCTTGTACACATAGGCATCGGCTATCCCAGCATCGATCGCGAGCGCACGGTCCGCTGCCGAAATGGCAGCATTATCATTGCCCGCCGCATATTCCGCATGAGCCAACGCTGTAAGCACTGCGGCGTCGTCGGCATACAGTCTTGCCAGTTCGCGAGCCGACGCGGCGAGATCCGCTGCCTGTTGAGCGTCCACCCCGCGCTGCAACTGCATACGGGTCTCCATTATTGCTGACTCCCCCGCCGACAGTGGCCGCAAAGAGATTTCGCTGAGAGCAATTTTTTCCGGCTCAATTCTCAGCGATTTCCGATTGCGATCACGCAGGTACCGGTCGATTTGCCGTTCCAGCACGCCGAGTTCGCCAAAGGACTTCCTCCCCGCTTCAAGAGAAGGCGTGCCCTTCAACACGTCGATCCAGTATTCCTTCAACTGGCCACTGCGATCCGGGGTCATCGAAAGATAGCTGTAGAGCAGCCAGCTTTGCCCGTAAAAAAAGTCATTTCCGCCGCTGGTCAGCCGTGAGTTGTCCTCGACCTGCAGCAATTGGGGGATCGAAATCTTGCGCTCTTTTTCCATGTACAGATCAAGGAATCGATGCCGGGCAGGCTGTCCCAGGAACACAGAACCGTCAGCGTGGAAATAGGCGGCCGAGAAGAATTCGGCTGCGCCTTCGCTCATCCATAGCGGCATGGCGAACCGCTCGGTCGAAGTCAGAAAATGGTGAGCATATTCGTGCAGCAAAACTACCGTCGGCAAGTCCGGATACCCATCGCTGTTGCCGATATCCTGAACGAACGCGACGCTGCCGCTGGCGCGCGGAATGTAAAACCCTGCGATGGAAGAAGTGCCCGCCAGCTTTCGCACCTGCGCAGCCGATCCCGTAACAAACACGGTAATGCGATTGGACGGGCTGGGTTTTTCGACCACCCGGCCGGTGAATTCCTCCATCGCTCCGTGGTACCGCTCCAGATTCTCGGCAAAGGCGCGAATGTCAGCCTCGTTGTCATCGGCATAAATGACGAAGTGATCGCTGGACGCCTCAAACCATTCAGCGCGCGCGGGCGCGCCTGAGGTGAGCAGCGTTACTGCCAGAAACAGGGGTGACAAAATTCGAAAGATCATGGTCTGAGAGCTTATCTGAACCTCAAGGAGCGGGCCGATCAATTTTTGAACGGGTTGGGAAACAGGCATTCCGGCCTCAGCAAAGTTGACACAATTGACACCATCCCACCCATGATTGCGTTGCCTACCTATCTGATTAAATAGCAAAAATACGACACATTGCGAAGTTGACACATTGGGGGAATTTCGAGGAAAATGCAGACCGGATTTGTACAAAAGATACACCGATCCGTAGCAAGATTGGTGCCTGTAGGAAAATCTGCCTGAAAAGTCACAAGGGTCAGATTGGTTATCACGCGGCCGCCGTGCATACGATGCGCAAATGGAAAGTCGGCTTGATCAGCTTGCCTTGATTGGACTGGTCGACGGCGCGATTGTTATGGGTGCCGGAACAATTGCACTCGAGCTTTTGGTCCGCAATGCTATTCCTCGCCGGTATCGTCGTCTTCGTCATCGGTTACGTCAATGCCTTGTTGGGTGGCCAGCACTGCCTGCTGCGCAAGCACTTCACCAACGTTTATCCGTGTGCCTTCTTCAGTTTTCTGAAGCATTGCGATCATCGATTTTGCTCCTGCTGAGCGTCCTCTGCCATGCGGATCGTTGGCGATGGGTTGCAGCGCTTCCATCGCCAATGCGATCTTGCCTTCTTCCATTTGCATCATGGCAACATTGAACCACAAGGACTGATCGAAAGGTGCCAGTTCGGCAGCCCGTTCCAGCGCATGTCGCGCGTTTTCGGGCGGTGATATGCCGCGTTCGGCGAAGCTGCGATAGTAATACATCAGCGGCAGAGGGTGATCATTTTCGAGTGCATTGAGCGTGGAGAAAGGCTCCATCGCCGCTTCATACGCGGCTGTTTTAGCTGCCGTATCCTGGGCATCGCCTGCGACGCGAAACATCGCGAATCCTTTCTGAACGTAAGGGTTGGTACGCCTTGGATCGAGCGCAATTGCCCGGTCCGCTGCGGCGATGGCTGCAGCATCGTTGCCAGCGTCAAATTCAGCCTCTGCCAGCGCGGAAAGCACGCCGGGATCGTTCGGATATTGCGCGGCTACTTCGCGCACTTCGACGACCAGATCGGCGGCCTCCTGCGCATTGACACCGCGTTGCGAGCGGATGCGCAGGGGCATCATTTTCGCCTCACCTTCTGGAAGTTCACGCACAGCGATATCGCCGACGGGCAAATCCTCCGGTGGAAGGGTCAGCATCATGAAACGCTTCCCGCGCATATACTGATCGACTTCCCGTTGAAGTTGATCGAGGTCGCCAAAGACAGTCTCACCTGCTTCGACCGGTGATTTGCCTTCGACGACAGCGATCTGATAGTCGCGCAACTGGGATCTGCGTTCCGGATTGAAAGTCAGATAGTGATACAGCAACCAGCTGCGACCATAGAATGCGTCGTATCGCTTGCCGCGTGTCTTTTCATACAATTCATGGTCAAGAAGTTCTCGCACCGAAACATCCTGCGCATAGACAAGTTCGCCCGCGCGGTGGCGAGCAACACGGCCTATCAGAACGCCGCCATCCCTCTCGAAGGTCGCTGCTGCAAAAAATTCCGCCGCCCCTTCGCTAACCCAACGCGGCATTTCGAACCGCTGGCCGGAAATGAGGAAGTGATGCGCGTATTCGTGCAGCAGGACTATTGTTGAGAAATCGGGATAACCATCCTTGTTACGGATATCCTGCACGAACGCGCGCGATGCGCCGGCTCTGGGGACGTAGAAGCCAGCAAGCGTGCGACTTTTGGTTCCTGCAACCTTGCGCAATTCGCGTCCGCTGCCAACGACGAATATTACCACCCGATTGGATGGGCTGGGCTTTTCGAACTCGGCGCCGGTCAGATACTTCATCGCGGAATGATAACGTTCAAGGTTTTCGGCATACCGCACGATGTCGCTTTCCTTGTCATCGGCATAGATGACAAAGTGATCGCTCGAAGCTTCGTACCATTCAGCACGCGCCATTGCCGGAGAGAATGCCAGAGCACCAAGCAGCGCGATGGCGGCGAACAGCCGATGTATCGTCAAAGAACAGTTCCTTTCACAGCGCCTGCGATTACGCTGTTGGAACGATACTATATTTCACGAACACCGGCTTGGCCAGAGAGAATCGAAAAAAATTTGTCCACTCAGCTTTGCTGCTTCAGTTTGTCGAGATATGACCATATCTGGCTGACCACGACTGATCCTTCGCCCACGGCGCTTGCCACTCGTTTGACCGAACCCGATCGCACGTCGCCCACGGCAAAGATGCCGTCGGTGCCAGTCTCGAACGGGCTCGACCTTCCCACATCGCTGCCGCTCAGGACGAATCCCTTGGCGTCGGTCTTGACCAGGCCCGATAGCCAATCGGTATTGGGGGCCGCACCAATCATGATGAAAAGTGCGGTCGTATCGACGCGCGTCGATCCTTCGGGCGTGGTGAAGGTGACGCCGGTCAACCAGTCATCACCATGCAGGGCGGTAACCTTGGTATTGTAGTGTATGGTTATGGCCGGATCGGCTTCCAGCCTGCTGCTGAGATAGCTTGACATGGATGACGCGAGACTGTCCGACCGAACGACGAGGTGCACGTGTTTGGCACTGCGTGAGAGATACATCGCGGCCTGCCCTGCCGAATTACCACCACCGATCACCACCGCTTGCGTCTTTCTGCAGAAACGCGCCTCCATTTCCGTGGCGGAATAGAATACGCCTGACCCTTCCAGCTCACGCAGGTTTTCAAGTGGCAGGCGATTATACTGCACCCCGGTAGAGACAAGAACGGCGCGGGCGCAGACGTGATCTGCGCCATTCTCATCGGCATCCAACGTTGCGCAGAATGTGCCGTCGGCGCGCCGTTCCAGCAATTCCACCCGCCGTGGCATGGCAAAACTGGTGCCGAATTTCAGCGCCTGTATCTGCCCGCGATAGGTAAGGTCGGTGCCGCTGATCCCGGTGGGAAAGCCCATGTAGTTTTCGATCCGGCTGGATGTACCCGCCTGTCCGCCGATGGCAGTATCCTCTATTACCAGAGCATCCAGCCCTTCGGACCCGGCATAAACCGCCGCCGCCACGCCAGCAGGTCCGCCGCCCACGATCAGCAGATCGAACGTGCGCTGCGAATTGATGTCGAGATCGAGATTGAGAAACTTCGCAACCTTGCGCGGGGTCGGATTTTCCAACCGCGTATCCGTGCCCAGTATAACCGATGGTTCGTGCCCGGAAACATCGCACACCTGCATTGTATCGCGGTCGGTCGCGTCCAGATCATAGCTCTGGAAGGGAATGCGATTACGTGACAAAAATCGCTCCACCGCCTGCACCGCTGCATCGCGATCTGCGCCGATCACCTTCACCGATCCATTGCTCATTTCGAACTGAGCGCGTCGCCGGGCGGCAAAAACCGTGATGATGTGGTCGGACAATTCGGGCACGCGGCTCATCAGGTCCAGCATCGCCTCGCGCGGGGCCTCGACAACGCGAGTGTCCTGAGCGGCCCGCATTCGCAGGTAATTGGTTCCGCGATTGAGAAACCCGATTTCGCCCATGAATTGCGTAGGCCCAAGTGCGCTTTCGAGCAGGCGCTCCCCGGTGTAGGGATTCACGACTTCGATTTCGCCTTCGATCACATAGACGAACGTGTCCATCGGATCGCCAATTTCCGAGACAACGTCGCCTTTGGCATAGTTGCGTTCGCTTCCGATTTCACAGATCGCATCGACGTGTGCCTGCGCCAAAGGCACGCGCCGCATCGTCTCTAGATCCTGACCCAGTTGCTCCATCGCCTGCCTCCAGCGTTTGCGTGTATTGCGCTAGATGGGGCGCAACACACGGGATACCAGAATTACCCCTTGGCCCCCGCGATATATCTGCTGACAGTATTGCCCACTACGTCCAGCGGTGCATTGCCGCCAAGGATGACGGCGGTGTTGAACGCCTTGAAATCATACGTGCCGCCCAATTCCGCCTCGGCCCGCGCGCGTTGACGCACGATTTCGGAATGACCGATCTTGTAAGAGCACGCCTGTCCGGGCCAGCTGCAATACCGGTCCACTTCGCCCGCGACTTCTTCCGCTTTTGATCCGTTGCGTTCGACGAAGAACCGGTTGGCCTGCTCGCGCGTCCAGCGTTTGTCGTGCAGGCCGGTGTCCACCACCAGACGGCACGCGCGAAAGGCGAGGCTTTGCAGATATCCCAACCTGCCGACTTTGAAATCGTCATAAGCACCCAGTTCATCGGCCAGCTGTTCTGCATACAGCGCCCAGCCTTCGGAAAACGCGCCAAACGCGAGGACTGAACGGATCAGCGGCAGGCGGTTGGAGAATTCGCCCTCCCACACATGGCCGGGAATGCTTTCGTGGAAGGTAAGATCGGCCAGATCGTATTTGCGATGAAGGTCGGTGGTGCGCAGGTTGATCCAGAACCGGCCCGGTATCGATCCATCCTTGCTGCCCGCGCCGCCATAGGCACCCGGCGCACCCGGCTCCTCAGCCAGCGGCAGGCGACGTATTTCAAGCGGCGGATCGACCAGAGTGTTGAACGCACGCGGCATCTGCGCCTTGATCCATTCAACGCGGTCATCGATGAAGGCGAAGATTTCCTCGCGCCCCGGATCGCCTGGCGCGAACTGGTAGCGCGGATCCTGCGAGAGCGCCTGCATCCGGTCGCCAACGGTCCCCTTGGTGTATCCGATCTCTTTCAGGATGGGGTCCATGCGCCGATGCAGTTCGTCGAGCTCCTCCAGCCCCTGACGATGGATTTCATCCGGGCTGAGCGACGTTGTGGTCGATGCGCTGGTTGCCCAGCTGTACCACGCCTCGCCGTCGGGCTGTGCCCACATGCCCGCATCGCTCTTTGCGACCTTGCCTTGCGAGCTGAGTTCGGCAAGCTGCGCCTCAAGCGCTGCTGCAATTGGGCCCCTGACAATCGTCTCAGCTTGCACGGCAATGGTTTCCGGCAATCCGGCCTTTTTCAGCAGAGGCTTCAGATCGTCGACGAACAGCGTGCCGTCGCCTGCCGCGGAAAGCGTGTTGCGCAGCTGGGCGGTCGCCTTTTCGATGAGGAAATCTGGCGGCACGACGCCCAGGGCGCGCGCTTGCCTAACCCGTTCCAGCTCACCCGAAAGCTGGGCGGGTATCTCTTGCAGCCGGCTGAGGTAATATTGGGCATCCTGTGCATTTTCGAGCGGCTGGCCAGAGCCCATTGCGCGCGGATAATCGAGATATCCGCCGACGTTCTGAATGATGAGATACGGCGCGTTGCGCCAGCTGCCGACCGCGACGTCGCCATAGGGCAGGGCCATCCCTTCCAGCGCCTTTGAAAATGCGCTTTCGACGACTTCGAAACCGATCAGCTGATCAGGGGTGCAACCTTGCTTGGGATAGGCTCGCGCTTCGGCAAGCAGCCGTGTGAGCGTTGCCTCATACGCCTCGCGCCCGGCCGGCCCGGGAGTTCCCCACGTGCCGCGCCACGCCGCATTTTCGCCCATATCCACGCCCAGCGCCGTCGCGCGGCCAGGCTCATGCGCCAGCATGGCGTAGGCAATCCGGTCAAGCATGGTATCAGGCGACAGACCGACAGGTGTCAGTGGATCAGGTGACGCGCCGTCTGCAAGATACGCGGCCCCAGCGCATCCGGGGATGAGCGCCAACGCGGAAACGCCGCCAAGCCCCATAAGGGCCTGACGGCGTGTGAAGTTACTTTTCGTATGGTTCATCCGCATTGCCTAACGCGCAGACATTGCGGGATCAATCAGTCCTTGAGTTCGGGGGGAACAATTCCGCCAGCCTCTGCAAGTTTGCGCATTACTGCCCGGTGCAGCGCGATATTATCTTCAGCCGATCCCGAATACCCCGCTATGCCGACTTCACCAGCCAGTTCCTTGCGATTTTCATAGCTGGAATCGAGGTTCAGCAGCTTCAGCAGGTCGACGATGGATGTTTTCCAGTTGAGCTTGTCTGCACCCGGAATGTTACCCACGCGCTGCACCACATCGACCTGCGCGATAGGAGCGCGCTTTGGTGCGGCGGCTGGTGCGGTTGCAGGTTTGGGAGCAGTTGCCGCTTTCGGAATGGCAGCTTTCGCCTTCTCCTCGTCATCGCCCCAGATTGCATTCTTGATAGAGCTGAAAATTCCCATGATATACTTCCTTGTTTTAGTGATGACCAAAGCTAGGGCATGGGTTGCTGATGCGCCAGCACAATGAGGCATCGAGTACACGCTGCAAGGGTTAGGGAAGCAAATAAAACGATGACAGATATTGTACTCTCGCTGGTGATGCTGGCCGCGCTTGCTCTGGTAGCGGGCGCGTATGCCATGTGGCGGCGAACCGGCGAACTAAAACAGCCTGCGCTGATGTTGGTTCTCGCGGGTATCGCGCTCATAAATGTGCTGATCTGGACGGTGCCGACAACCGATGGCACCGCCCCGATCGAGCAGGTTGGAGAAGTTGCCGCGCAGTGAGCCAAGGCTTTCGGGCGCGCCCTCGCACATGTTGCGCAAACTTCAGGGTATTTGCCAATTGATCGAGCTGGAATAGCTGCCCGCAACCTTGTCACCGTTGCCGTTGCGAGCGGGGGTGAAACGCGCGCGGCGTTCCAGCAGCCGGCAAGTGGCGCCGTCCAGCACATCGTGTCCGGTCGATTTGGTGATCGAGCAATTGGTCACTCGCCCGCTTGCGTCAATTTTCAGTGTGAAACTCGCGGTGCCCGACAGGCCTTCGTTGATCCAGCGCGTGCGATAATCGCTGGTCGTGATCCATCCTCCCGGATTGCCGCGCGGCACCGCGCCGACCGCATCAGCCATCGGTGACGGGGCGGGATTGGAAGCGCCCTTGCCCGGACCGGTGGGCAAGGGAAACTCGACAACGTCGTTGATGGTTCCGTCGAAAAGATCAACGGGGATCTGCGGGCCAGTGGTAAAACGAATATCCGGCTTTGGGATGACCAAGTTCGGCGATTTGGTCGTCGGATCAACCTGTTTGGGAGTGATCTTCGGGTCGGCTGGTTTGGGCGGGGGCGGCAGCGGCTCAACAGGCTTTGGCTCGATCAGCACCCCCGTTAGGGGCTTGTCCGGTTCCGAGATCGTCGCCGTGATGGCTAATCCCGTGGCCAGCAATGCGCCAAACCCCAGAGGTACGGTCAGTGCGCCGATCAGTGCCGCGGGTCGGGTGGTGTTCGCGTGTGATGCATAACTCATAGGGCGTATCCTCATTGCTCATCTTAAGGCGAGGCAGCCAACCGAGATTAAGCGCCTCAGCTGCAATGTTACAACGTAACCTTTAGATAGCAAATTGTTTCGAGTTGCGCTTTGAGACCCGTCGCGCATTGCAACTGGTGTGGTTTTTGTAATTTAATTGTGCGCGCGCGAATGCGCCGAGAATTCACTCAGGCTAAACAGGTGAACACCCACCTTACAACGGGGAGTTCGCGCTCGAAAAAGCAGCGGCTGGCAACCGCGGCGATTTACTTGATCGGGCAATCCGGCGACAGGCGGAAATCAAGGTAGTTGTCGACCGACCCCATCAATTCCTCGATCTCGTTTTCGAAGAAGTGGTTGGCGCGCGGGATTTCCTCGTGATGGATCGTAATGTGCTTTTGCGTGCGCAGCTTGTCGACCAGCTTTTGCACGGCGCTGGGCTGGACCACGGTATCAGCTGCGCCCTGCACGAAAATTCCGCTTGCCGGGCACGGAGCCAGGAAGCTGAAATCGTACATGTTCGCAGGCGGCGCGACAGAAATAAAGCCGCGCACTTCGGGCCGACGCATCAGCAATTGCATCCCGATCAACGCCCCGAACGAATAGCCCGCAACCCAGGTCGTCTGCGCCTCAGGGTGCATGGATTGCACCCAGTCGAGTGCGCTGGCCGCGTCGGAAAGTTCACCGATCCCGCTGTCAAAACTGCCCTGGCTGCGACCCACTCCGCGAAAGTTGAAGCGCAGCACAGCAAATCCGCGATCCACAAATGTCTTGTACATCCGCTGCACGATCCGATCGTTCATGGTGCCCCCGCCTTCGGGATGCGGGTGGAGAATCATCGCGACAGGCGCGCGCGGGCGCGGCGGCGGAGAGAAACGACCTTCGAGGCGGCCTTCGGGACCGGGAAAGATGACTGAGGGCATCGGCTACCTTGCAAGAAACTGAGAAACCGCAGAGCACCGGGTGGCGGCCTGCGAAAGCGCGCTCTATATAGTGTTGGATGCAAAATGCGCAATTTTTTGTCGGGTGCCCCTGAGTGGAGCGCATCTATCTCGATCATGCCGCGACATCGCCCCTGCGCCCGGAAGCCCGCGCCGCGATGGAAGAGGGGTTAGCGCTGTGGGCCAATCCCTCCAGCCCGCACGCCGAAGGCCGCCGCGCGAAAGCCGCGTTGGAGGATGCGCGCGAGCGGGTGAAACGCGCGCTGAAATGGGATGGAGAGCTTATCTTCACCAGCGGCGCGAGCGAGGCGCTGTCGATTGCAATGAACCGCGCCAAGGCGACCCGGCGGATCGTGAGCGCGGTCGAGCATGACGCGGTGTTTCGGGCAGCGCCAGATGCGGAGATTTTCAGCGACGATTGCTCGTTCGACGATCGCACCTTGCTGGCCGTCCAGCACGTCAATTCTGAAACCGGGACGATCAATCCAGTGAACCGGATGGCGGAGACGATCCGACCGTCCGGCGCTGTCATCCTGTCCGATTGTTCGCAAAGCGCGGGAAAGATGGATCTGCCCGATGCCGATATGCTGGTGATCTCTGCGCACAAATTCGGTGGTCCGATTGGTATCGGTGCCTTGCTGGTGCGCGATTTCAAGCTGCTCGATCCTGTCGGCGGCCATGAGCGCGGATATCGTCAGGGGACCGAGAATCTGCCGGGCGCGATGGGGATGGCCGCCGCGCTTGAGGCTGAGGAATGGGCCACTTCGCCCGATGCGCGCATGAACTTTGCTGAAGGATTTGGTAAGAGCGCTATCGGGATCGGCGATCGGGTGGATTATATTCATGCGCTCACCCACCCCACGATGAGCGCCCAGGCCCTGCTGATCAGGCTCGATGCAATGGGCTTTGCGGTGTCGGCGGGAAGCGCCTGTTCTTCCGGTACGCTGAAAAAGAGCAGGGTGCTCGATGCCTTCGGCGTGGCCGATGACGTCGCGGCGCGGACGATCCGCGTCAGTCTGGGCTGGAGCACCACGGCAGACGAATTGGAACAATTCGCGAGCGCATGGGCTTCATTGACATGATCTATCTCGACTATCAGGCGACCACCCCCCTTGCTCCCGAAGCGCGCGATGCGATGCTGCGCTGGCTTGATGGGCCAGAGGGAACCGGGTTCGGCAATCCGCATTCCCCGCACCGCATGGGCAGGCAGGCCGCCGCCGCAATTGAGCTGGCGCGCGATCGGGTCGCCGCGCTTTTCCCACCGGGCGGGCAAGTGATCTTTACCAGCGGCGCGACGGAAGCGCTGAATCTCGCGATCCGAGGCAGCGGGGCAAAAGGTTCTGTTTCAGTCTCCGCCATCGAACATGCCGCTGTGCTGGACACAGCGCAGGCGATCCACGCCGCGCATATCCTGAATGTCTCAAAGGAAGGGCAGTGCAACACCGCGCAGGATGTCCCCGCCGACACGCGCCTGATCGCGGTGATGGCGGTCAACAATGAAATCGGCACTATCCAGCCCACCATAGACTGGCATCGCAAGGCCAAGGAAAACAACGCCCTGTTCCTGATCGATGCGGTGCAGGCCTATGGCCGGATCGAGATCACCTCTGCGGATATGATCGCGATATCGGCGCACAAATTCCACGGCCCCAAGGGTATCGGCGCATTGTGGGTGCGCGACGGGGTGGAACTTCAGGAACAGCAAACCGGCGGCGGCCAGGAGAGTGGCATGCGTTCCGGCACACTCAGCCCTGCGCTGATCGCAGGAATGGGCGCAGCGGCAGAATTGGCGCGCGAACGCATGGCGGAGGATGCGGAGCATGTCGGCCAATTGTGGGCCCGCGCACTCGAATTGTTCGACGGATGGGAAATCAACGGATCGACCGATGCTCGCTGGCTGGGCAATCTCAACATCCGCCAGCGCGGGCTGGACGTGAACCGGCTGATGTCGGACTGCCGCGATGTGATGTTTTCTGCCGGCAGTGCCTGTGCCAGTGGATCGGGCCGACCAAGCCACGTTCTAAGAGCAATCGGTCTGAACGACAAACAGGCCAAAAGCTCGATCCGGCTGGGCTGGGGTCGCTACACGAGCATGGAAGAGCTTGAACAGGCGGCAAAGTCCATCAATAAAGCTGCAACCGAACAGGCGAAGTGGGGTTAGCGGGCAGAATGGGGCTTAAGATTACCTTCATCGATCCACGCGGCAACAGGGTGGAGGCCACGAGCGAGCCGGGCGACAATCTGTTGCGCGCAGGTCAGGTCGCAGGCCTCCCTCTCGAAGGGACGTGCGAGGGACAAATGGCGTGTTCCACCTGCCACGTGATCGTCGCGCCCGAATGGTTCGATAAACTGTCGCCTGCCAGCGAGGAAGAGGAAGACATGTTGGATTTTGCCGCAGGCGTGCGTCGCACCAGCAGGCTATCGTGCCAGATCGAACTGGATGGAAATCTGGATGGCCTCACGGTCAGCGTACCCTCGCAAAGCGCCGACGCGCGTAAGATGTGAGGCACCTCTCCGGATTTGCGATGCTTCTGCGGGCGGAGTGATGGCAAATCGACCGGCCCCCGCAACCGCAGTTTGGCACATCAAAAACCCCGCCACTCATAGTGAGTAGCGGGGTTTTGAATTACCCGGACTTATACCGCACGTGTCGGCAATGCCCTGAATTATCAGGCAGTTTCGGCCACCCGGTCCATCTGGAGCGCGTCCTTCAGCGCATTGGTGAAGGCGGGGATGTCGTCCGGATTGCGGCTGGTGATGATCGTACCATCTACTGCCACTTCGCGGTCGACCACCTCTCCGCCAGCATTGCGCAAATCGGTGCGCAGTGAAGGCCAGCTGGTCACGACCTTGCCCGCGATGATGTCAGCTTCGGCAAGCAACCAGGGCGCGTGACAGATCGCGGCGATTGGCTTGTTCTGGGAATTGAATTCACGGATCAGGCCGATCACGGTGTCGTTCATGCGCAGGATGTCGGGATTGATCTGGCCACCGGGCAGCATCAGTGCGTCGAAGTCTGCAACCTTGACCTCGTCCACAGTCATATCGACCTTGACGCTTTCGCCCCAATCGCCATCGTTCCAGCCCATGATTTCGCCTGTTTCAAGGCTGGCTACCGTGGTTTCGGCGCCAGCTTCTTCAAGCAGCGATTTCGGCTTCATCAGCTCCGATTGTTCAAATCCATCGGTCGCAATAATCAGTACGCGTTTCATGTTTGTCTCCTTGTTTGTCAGTTACCAAATCAACGGTGAAAACACGTTTGCGTTCCGGCATCTCCGGCAGGCTGTGGCTTGAAGACGGTGAGCGTTGCCACACACGAAATTCACCGACTGATCCGCCTGCTGCGTCCGCTAATTGCTTTCCCTGTGGAAACGCCCCTCCCGGTGCGGGTGCGCACTTGCTAAGCGGGTGGCATGGCTGATCCTGACACTACAGATGATTCCGATCCGTTCGACGCAATTGTCGATGCGCCCTTCGATGCCGCCCTGTCGGAGCGGTATCTGGTCTATGCGCTTTCGACCATCACGGCGCGTTCGCTGCCGGATTTGCGCGATGGGCTGAAACCCGTGCACCGTCGGCTGTTGTGGACTATGCGCCAGTTGAAACTGGATCCCTCCAGCACATTCAAGAAATCGGCGCGTGTCGTGGGTGAGGTGATCGGTAAATATCACCCGCATGGCGACACAGCTGCCTATGATGCCATGGTGCGATTGGCGCAGGATTTTTCGCTGCGATACCCGCTGGTCGAAGGGCAGGGCAATTTCGGCAATATCGACGGCGATAACGCGGCGGCCTATCGCTATACCGAGGCGCGACTGACGAAAACCGCGATCCAGCTTATGGAAGGGCTGGACGCCGGGACCGTCGATTTCATCCCGACCTATAATGGCGAAGAGCGCGAGCCCGAATTGATGCCGGGGCTGTTCCCCAATCTGCTGGGCAATGGCGCCAGCGGGATTGCGGTGGGCATGGCGACCAACATTCCCAGCCACAACGTTGCCGAGGTGATCGACGCGACACTCGAACTGATCGACAACCCCCATGTCGAACACGCACGTCTGATGGAGCTGGTCCACGGGCCGGATTTTGCCACCGGCGGGCAAGTGATCGACAGCGCGGAAGTGATCTCAAAGGCCTACGAAACCGGGCGCGGCAGTTTCCGTCTGCGCGGCGTATTCGAAGCGCCCGAGGCTGATGCGGCGGACGACCGGGCCGCAGGCATAGAGCGGCTGGGCGGCGGTCAATGGCAGCTGGTCATCACGCAAATCCCGTATCAGGTGCAAAAGGGCAAACTGATTGAGCAGATCGCCCAGGCGATCAGTGACAAGAAACTGCCCATACTCGAGGACGTTCGCGACGAAAGCGATGAGGCGATCCGCATTGTGCTGATCCCGCGCAGTCGCAATGTCGATCCGGAACTGCTGAAGGAAAGCATTTTCAAGCTGACCGATATGGAAACCCGGTTTGGCCTGAACATGAATGTGCTGGACGCCACGCGCACGCCGATGGTGATGGGGCTGAAGGAGCTGCTCGAAAATTGGGTGCGCGCCCAGATCGAGATATTGCAACGCCGCACACAGCACCGGCTGGACCAGATCGCCAACCGGCTGGAGCTGGTCGAAGGCTATATCATCGCGTTCCTCAACCTGGATCGCGTGATCGAGATTATCCGGACCCAGGACGAGCCAAAGCCGGTGATGATGGCGGAATTTGGCCTTAACGACCGGCAGGCCGAGGCGATCCTGAACATGCGGCTGCGGTCGCTGCGCAAGCTGGAAGAGATGGAGTTGCGCCGTGAAAAGGATGCGCTGCTGGAGGAACAGGACGATCTTGCCAAACTGCTTGAAAGTCCGGCCCGCCAGCGCACTCGTCTGAAAAAAGACCTGCGCACCCTGCGCAAGGATTATGCCGAGGATACCAAGATCGGCGCGCGCCGCACCCGCATCGAAGAGGCCGCACCGGCGGTGGAATTCAGCATGGATGCGATGATCGAGAAAGCGCCGATCACGGTAATCCTTTCGCAAAAAGGCTGGATTCGCGCGGCGAGCGGGCATGTGCCGCTGGATCAGGAATTCAAGTACAAGGAGGGCGATGCGCTCGCCTTTATCCTGCACGCGCAGACGACGGACAAGCTGCTGATCGCGGCGGCGAACGGGCGGTTCTTCACGCTGGGATGCGACAAACTGCCCGGCGCGCGCGGGTTTGGCGAGCCGGTGCGCACCATGATCGATCTCGAAAGCGATACCTCGATCGCCAAGATGCTGGTCCACCGTGAAGGCGGACGGCTGCTGCTCGCCTCCAGCATCGGCAAGGGCTTCGTTGCGGAGACGGGCGAACTGCTCGCCGAAACGCGAAAGGGGCGACAGGTCGTCAACCTCAAAGGGACGGCAACCCTGCGCGTGATCCGCGAGATCGAAGCGGCGCACGATCACATCGCGGCGGTGGGCGACAATCGCAAACTGATCGTGTTCCACCTGCAGGAAATGCCGATCATGTCGCGCGGGCAGGGGGTGCAATTGCAGCGTTACCGCGATGGAGGATTGTCCGATGCGATCACCTTCACGCTGGCGGACGGGTTGAGCTGGCAGATGGGCGGCAGCGGGGAGCGTACGCGGACGGAAAATGAGATCGGCATGTGGAAGGTTGCGCGGGGCGCTGCGGGTCGGATGCCACCGACAGGTTTCCCGAAAGACAACAAGTTCGATTAGCGCGGGCGCCCGGTTCGAACGGTGGGGCGCCGGGGAAACACGAAAAAAGCCGCGCGGATCACATTTGACCCGCGCGGCTCTTGCATACAAATTTTTGCCTTGAAAATTATTCCGAAGCGCCGCCGCTGGCTTGCGCGCTTGCGGCTGCCGAAGCCAGTTGGTCGGCAGTAAACAGGGCAACAAGTGCGCCATCTGCGTTTACGGCAAAATGCTCTTTCTTCATGGCAACCGGGCCATTTTCACCTTCGAGTATGATGGCGTCAGCCTCCATATCGACCTTGGTAAGTGTGCCAGCCGGATTGCCATTTGCGGTATTGACTGAGGTCCCCACTACCAGAGCGGCGTCCCGCTTTGCTTCGGCTTCGGCGATTTGCGCGGCCATCATGCCGTCAATCTGAGCCTTGGTCGCGTTGACTGACCATTTGCCTTCACGTTCGGCCAGCAGGTCGGCGGGAAGCGGTGCCTTGTGAGCGCCGGTGTCAACGGTGACGATGCCGTCCGCATTGCTTTCAACAGTGCCGATTGGCGCGTCGTCATTGCCGTAAACGGTCGTGCCGGCATCCTGTGCGTTGGCCGCAAACGGGGCAGCTGCAAGAGCGGTGGCGAGAAAAGCCATTTTTGCGAATTTCATTGATTTGTCACTCCGTTCATCAGAACCTTCGGAAACGCTGCGTTTCTCCCGATCACAAGGATCAGTCGGCACCCGAAGGCCGCCGATACGCGAAATGCAACGCGCGGATGACACGCCGGTGGAATAAGCAACGTGACCAACTTAAGGATCTAGCCAAGCCGATCAGCGACGCCAAAATGCCGAGAGGTGCGCGCGTCTTATAAATGTGTGAAACACACACGAGTTCCCTAACGAAAATTGTCGCGGGTATACAAGTCGATCTCACCACCGACGAAATAGCCGGTCCCGTCTGAAGACCGGCTGAACGCATTGGATCAGCTGGCGCAAGGGCGGGACGCTGCAATAAAGGCGATCAAAGGCCGGATAATTCCTCGTCCAGCAACTGCTCGACGCGCGCCTCGTCGGGGAAACCTTCGTCGACCCAGCGCCGCTCGATCGCCTGCAATGTGCGTGCCACCTGCGGACCGGCGGCGACTCCACGCGCGATGATCTGGCCACCCTTCAACGGGAAAACGGGCGGGGCAAAGCCGGTGATTTGCGCAGCGTCCATGCCGAGCAACAACAACCGATCCTGCGCGCTGGAAACGCCGACATCGTATGCAAGCGCCTGCGGATTGCCCGCATCCTGATCGCGCCGTTCCGCCGCTGTCACCAGCCGCGCGCGTTGCGTGCGTGACAATCGCAGCCGGGCTGCGCAAGTTTCTGCAATATCGGGGGAGGGCGGCAACAGCGCCGCCAGCCGCCGGATGGGATCGCGGGCGATACCCTGTGCAGCCTCCGCCGCGATCAACGCCGCCAGCGCATCGACGTGCACCGCGCATGTTTCCGGCAGGATCACACCAAGCACTCCCAGCGTGCGCATCCGGGCCACGGTCGGATGGGGATCGGGCAGGCTCAGCAATTTCAGCAATTCATCGGCAATGCGTTCGCGGCTCAGACCTTTCAGCGTGCCTGCCAGATCCGCGCACGCAGCCTCTGCCGCATCATCCAGCGCCGCGCCGAACCGGGCCTGAAAGCGAAAATATCGCAGGATGCGCAGATGGTCCTCGGCGATGCGTTCGCGCGGGTTGCCGATAAACCGCACCCGGCGCGCCGCCAAATCGTCCAACCCGCCGAAATAGTCCGCAATCGCGAGTGTTTCTGGATGCGCATACAGAGCATTGATCGTAAAATCGCGCCGCGCGGCATCGTCTCGCCAGTCTGTTGCATAAGCGATGGTCGCGCGCCTGCCATCGGTGGCGACATCGCGGCGCAGCGTGGTGATTTCGACCGGGCCATCTTCAAGTATTGCGGTGATTGTCCCATGATCGATGCCGGTGGGAACGGTCCGGATGCCCGCCTCGCGACACAGATCGATCACGCGATCGGGCAAATGCAGTGTTGCACAATCTACGTCGCTGACAGCCACGTTCAACAATGTATCGCGCACCGCCCCGCCGACCCAGCGGATGTTTTCGGCACCTAGCGTCTGGTAAAGTACTGCGAGGCCCCTGCGCGCGGTCCAGTCAGCTTTGGGAAGTGTATGTGTCATCTATGGCCCGTTTCAACGCTCGCTTAATCGGCGATCCGCGCAACTTCAATCCGCCGCGCCAGATTGAGGATGATTGCTGCCGTCACCCCCCAGATGCGAAAGCCCTCATATTCCATTTCGTAATACTTCCTGAGCGCCCCGCGCCAATGCACTTCATTGGCGGTCCAGTTTGCAGGATCGAGTAGCAGGTCGAGGGGTGCCTCGAACCATGCCTCCACTTCAGATGGGCTTGGGACCAGTGGCAGATCGGGAGGAACAACTGCGAGAACGGGCGTGACGATAAATCCGGTGCCGGTGTGATAAATGTCGCTGGTGCCGATGACCTGCGCAGCCTCTGGCGGCAAGGCAAGTTCCTCGTTCGCTTCACGAAGGGCAGCGGCGATGGGATCCTCGCCAGGATCAATTTTTCCGCCAGGGAAAGCAACCTGTCCCGGGTGATCGCGCATTCCGCGCGGTCGCTGCGTCAGCAGCACTCCAGGTCGGGCGCGGTCGGTTACTGCGATCAGCACTGCCGCCGCAGTTGCGCGGCCATCGGCCAGATGTGCATCTGTCAGCAGCCCGGAAACATCGCGCGAGTGACCCGCAGAATACAGCATAGAAAGCCGGTCGAACAATTCCCCCATTCGCGCGCTGCTATCGATCAGCCCGCCGCGATGAGCGAGAATATCGCTCCCTGGCTTGTCACCAGCCAGTCATCGCCGCTGGTTGCCATCGCGATTTCGGCGAGCTGATTGTAGGTCGAACGGTTCAGCCGCGCCTCGCAACCGCGCCGCACGTGCAGATAAATTGCGGGGGTTTCAGGATCGCCAGCTGCGCGGATCGCGTTGTCAGGCCCGGCGACCACCAGTTCATCGGTGTTGAGCCGGAAGGCGATGTCGGAACCCTTCAATTGGCAATCAGTGGCGATGAAGGCGGCGTCGTCCACCTCGATATGCAGTTTTTCAAACGGACTCAGCAGCCAGTGCGCGCCGGTTTGATCACGGGTCAGGAGGCCGGAAAATGCGCGCACCATCGCGGGGCGGCGGATTACCCCGCCTTCGTGATACCACGTGCCATCGGCGGCGATGCGCATATCGCTCTCGCCGATGGTCTGGGGTGCCCAGTGTTCGACCGGCGGCAGTTTGCGCTGCGCGACCTGCTCTGCAATCTGGGTGAGCGTCAGCTCTGCGAGGTAGGGAGGGGGTTCATAGGGCATATCCGATCAACGCGGTGCCAGAATGACAGGTTCCGGGGAAGGGGAATTAAGGTGGGGCAAGGATTATTGAGGGCGGCGCTTGCGCTTTACCCCGCCCACGGCCCGAGCATCCCCTCATGTGGCATGGCCGCCAACGCCGCGCCGCGCGCCAGCAGACGATCTGCCTGATAGGGGCCGGGACAGCGCCATCCACCCGTCGCCGCAGCGGAATAACCCCAGCGGCCATAATAGCCGATGTCTCCGATGAGGACCTGCGCGAACGGCATCTGTCCGTCGGCAGCCAGTCGCATTTCCGCGTCCAGCATCGCTGCCATAAGCCCGATACCGAAGCCTTCTCCCTGACGTTCGGGCAGAACCGCGACCGGGCCAACCATGACCAGCGGCACACTTCGTCCGTCGGGAGTGCTGAGGGCGATTGGCCAACACTGGATTGTTGCCACCAGCATCTCGTCTGCATCCAGCGCGGCAAAACTCAATGCAGGAAGCCAGTCCGTCCCTTCGCGGATGCGATAGGCGGTGCGCGCGTGGCGATCCGGCCCGAAAGCGCGGTCCAGCACTTGCTCGATCATCGCCTCGGGCACGGCAGACAGAGGCACCAGACTGGCGCTGTTATCGTTATCGGGAGAATGCGTTTTGGGGGTTGTCGGCATGGCGCGGCGGCTTAGGGGCGGGCGGGGCGATTGTCACGCAAAAGCCCCGCCTCGCCGCAGCAGACAATATCAATCACATGCTCAGGCGCAGTATCCGGCCACCTTTGCCGTCCTCTGCCACCCAGATGGCGCCATCGGGGCCTTGCTCGATTGAGCGCAGGCGATTGCCGAAATCATAGCGCGCCAGTTCCGTGGCGTTTTTGTCCTCAAGCCCGACCCGGATCAGGGCCTGCGTTGCAAGGCCGGTGATCAGCGCCTGCCCCTTCCATGGGGTAAACATATCGCCCGAATAAATGATCATGTCGCCCGGCGCGATAACCGGCGTCCAATAGATCGCAGGCTTGGCAAAACCATCGTCGGCGGTGTGATCGGGGATGAGGTCACCGTTGTAATCGTCACCATACGAGCGCACGGGCCAGCCGTAATTGGCGGCCTTTTCAACGAGGTTCAGCTCGTCTCCACCTGCGGGTCCGTGCTCCACTTCCCACAGGCGACCCTGTGCGTCCCAGTCCATGCCCAGGATGTTGCGGTGGCCATACGACCAGATCTCGCGGGTTACGCCGCCTTCATCGGCGAACGGATTGCCCTCGGCCGGGGTGCCATCCATGTTAAGGCGAACGATGGTGCCAAGAGTGTTGGACCGATCCTGTGCGGGTGTCCCTTTCTGTCGTTCACCGCTGGCAATGAAGAGGTACTGCTCGTCTGGCGAAATTGCGATGCGGTGCGAATAGTGTCCGCGGCCTTCTACTTTCGGAGTTTGCCGCCAGATCACCTCAAGATCGCGGATTGCGCAATCGGCACCGTCGCTGCACGCGATGGTACCGCGCCCGACAACTGCGCCTCTCGTGTTTTTCTCGCCCGCCTCTACCCAGCTGAGGAAAATCGTGCGGCCCGCAATCATCGTGCCCGTTTCGGAAGGTAGAAACGCGATATCGCCAAGCCCGCCCTGACCACCAAAATCTACCTTGGGTATGCCTGAAAGCGGGCTGACATCGCCGGTCTGCGTGTTCATGATCTTCATCGTGCCAGCCTTTTCTGTCACGAAAAGCATGTCGGTACCCGGCGCAAATTCGATTGCCCACGGCTGGTCGAATTTGCCCATTTCGGTAACGGTGTAAGGCGCTGCCGCTTCGGCTGTCTGCGCATTGTTGGATGCGCTTTCCCCGGTTTGTGCATTGACGCAGCTTGCGAGTGCGAACGTGGGGAGGAACAGTGCAGCAAGCATCATGCGCGAGGATCTGGAAAATGTGTTCATGTCAGGGGTAACTCCCGGTTACAGAAATGGTGCCAACCGGCTAATCATCGGAGTGGATGAAGCCGGGCGCGGGCCGCTGGCCGGGCCGGTGGTGGCCGCTGCCTGCGTATTAGGACCCTCGATACCGGCAGGACTGAACGATTCCAAGAAATTAACCGCGCGGCGGCGCGCTATCCTCGATATCGCGCTGCGTGATGGTGGGCACAGCTTTGCCATCGCCGTGATCGATCCGGCCGCAATCGACCGGGTGAATATCTTTCAGGCGACCATGATGGCGATGACAGCCTGCGTCGCCGATCTGTGTGCGCAATTGGGCCGCGAACCCGATGTTGTCCTGATTGACGGCAATCAGACCCCGCACGGGCGCTGCGCCGATTGGCGCTGGAGCGCGCAGGCAATTGTTGGCGGTGACGGTATCGAGCCCGCGATCAGCGCGGCGTCGATCCTCGCCAAGGAACACCGCGACCGAATGATGATAGCCGCGGCAAAGGCGCATCCGCAGTACGGGTGGGAACGCAACAAGGGATATGGCACGGCCGAACATATGGAGGCGTTACGCGTGCATGGGCCTACCTCTCTGCATCGCCAGTCCTTCGCGCCCGTTGCCCAGGCCAGCCTGCTCTGAGGCATTGGGCAAAACCTTTACCCTGAGTGTGTCGCTGCACTAAACGCACGATCATCATGCTGAACGCGATTCTATTGAGCCTTGTCGGGCTGGTCGGCCTTGCCCTTGGCGGCGAACTTCTGGTGCGCGGAGCTGTGGGCATCGCTCAGAAGTTGGGTGTGTCTACACTTGTCACAGGGCTTGTGATCGTTGGCGCTGCAACCTCTATGCCGGAAATGGTCGCCAGCGTGCAGGCAGCGCTGGCCGGGTCGCCCGAAATTGCATGGGGCAACGTGGTGGGATCGAACATCGCCAACACGCTGCTTATCCTCGGCGTTTCTGCACTGGTCACTCCGATTGTTCTGACGGGTGTGGGGCGGCGCGATGCGGTGGTGGCATTGGGCGTCACGGTGATCCTGTGGGCGCTGGCGCTGTCGGGCCTGGGCGCGCGCTGGATCGGGGTTGCGTTGCTGGCGGGGATCGTCGCCTATGTCATCTGGCGATACAGGCACCCCGGCGGGGCGGCGCTTGAAGAGGATTTTGAAGGCGAAAATGTCAACGGGCTGATCGCGACCGGACTGTTTATTGCCGGGCTGGTAGTGCTGATCGGTGGCGGGCAGGCGCTGGTGACTGGCGCGATTGCAATGGCGACTATTTTCGGCGTGAGCGAAACGGTGATCGGCCTGACAGTGGTGGCGGTGGGCACGTCGCTGCCCGAACTTGCGGCCTCCGTTGCAGCTGCGCTGCGCGGGAAATCCGGTCTGGCTCTTGGCAACGTGGTCGGGTCCAACATCTATAACATCCTGCTCATTGGCGGGACAACAATGGTCATCGCTCCGCTGCCGATTCCGCAAACTCTTGCAGGCGTGCAGATGGCGCTGCTGACGGTCAGCGCGGTCATGCTGCTGGTGCTGTTATGGAAAGCAAAGCACATCGGGCGGCTGCTTGGCGCATCGCTGGTCGCAGTGTTCGCGGGCAATGTCGTGCTGGTTTTTCTCTGAGCGAATAGCGAAAAACCGAGTCTTCAGCGCCACACCACCCCATGTGGAGTCTGGCGAAATGCAGAGGACTCAACATCTTGTGCTGGTCTCCTTTCGTTCTGCCTTAAGTAGCCGCGCGCTTACCCTTCGTTAACCAAGTAAGTCGCAGAATCGATGCTTGACGGGGCAAGCGCGAGGACTCATGCCCTGTGGATAAGTTTGAGCTGGCGTATTTGCGGGGACATGAAGTGGGTGTGATCGAGACAACAAGAGCGGTGGAAACAACCCGCCGGAAAACCGCCGCCGAGGTGGCGATGGAAACCCGTGCGCTGTTGCCCACCGGACAAATCCTTAGCGGCGATTGCATCGCGGCGATGCAATCCTTGCCCGATAATTCGATCGACTGCGTGTTCGCCGATCCGCCCTATAATCTGCAGCTTGGTGGCAATCTCAACCGACCCGATGGCAGCGAAGTCGACGCGGTGACCGATCACTGGGATCAGTTCGAAAGCTTTCGCGCATACGACGATTTCACCAAGGCGTGGCTCACAGAGGCGCGACGCGTGCTGAAACCCGATGGCGCATTGTGGGTGATCGGCAGCTATCACAACATCTTTCGGGTGGGCGCGATCCTGCAGGATCTCGGCTTCTGGATCCTCAACGACATCATCTGGCGCAAGACCAATCCGATGCCCAATTTCAAGGGCACCCGCTTTACCAACGCGCACGAAACACTGATCTGGGCGAGCATGGGGGAAAAGGCGCGCTATCAATTTAATTACCGCGCGATGAAGACCTTGAACGACGAACTTCAGATGCGTTCTGACTGGGTCATGCCGATCTGTTCGGGCGGGGAACGGTTGAAGGAAAACGGTCGCAAGGCTCACCCGACGCAAAAACCCGAAGCTCTGCTGTACCGCGTGCTGCTGGCCACGACCGAGGCGGGCGACGTGGTGCTCGATCCGTTCTTTGGCACCGGGACGACGGGCGCTGTCGCGAAGCGACTTGGCCGAGAGTGGATCGGGTGCGAGCGCGAGGAGTTCTATCGCGGTGTCGCAGAAAAACGTATCGCGAAGGAATTGCCGCTCGATGAAAGCGCAATCCAGACAATGCAGAGCAAGAAATCCGCCCCGCGCGTCGCCTTTGGTGCGCTGGTCGAAAGTGCGCTGATCCCGCCGGGTACGCAGGTGTTCGACAAGAAACGCCGCTGGATCGCAGAGGTGCGCGCTGATGGCTCATTGGAGCTTGATGGGCAGACTGGCTCTATCCACGGCCTTGGCAAAGACCTGCAAGGGGCGCCAAGCTGCAATGGCTGGACATTCTGGCATTATGAAAAGGGCGGGGAAGTGCTGCCCATCGACGCCGCGCGCCAGCTGTATCTGCTGGCGAACGAGGATTGATGGTCGCCGATCACCCCAGGAGGCCCGGATGACACGGTCCGTCTATCTCCACCCAATCGGCCTCGCGCTGGGGCCGCAGTCCGAGGCTGCGGGAAATGGTCCTGCGGCAATCCGGCTGGCGGGGGGGCTTGCCTATGCCAGCCGCTTTGCGCTGGTGGTGCGCGAGAATGGCCGCGTTGTCCGGCGGCATATCTTTGGCGTGCGCGATGCGATGGCAGTTCTTGGCTCGCTTGACGGGCGGCTGGGCGAGGATGCGGTGCAGCAGTGGGAGAACCTGACGAAGGTCCATGCGCCGATGCAGCTTGGGGCGCGGATGATCCGGCTCGATCAGCCGCAGATCATGGGTGTCCTAAATGTGACGCCCGACAGTTTTTCGGACGGGGGCGAATTCCTCGACAAGGCCGATGCCGGCCGCGCGCATGCCGCCGCCATGCTGGAAGCGGGCGCGGCGATTATCGACATTGGCGGCGAAAGCACCCGCCCCGGTGCCGCCGCCACATGGGAGGGCGACGAACAGGAGCGCGTCCTGCCTGCTGTCGAATACTGCGCCGCGATGGGTGCCGCGATCAGCGTGGACACCCGCCGCGCTGGCGTGCTGGAGCCGGCGCTGAAAGCGGGCGCGCACATGGCGAACGATGTATCCGCGCTGCGTTATGATGAACGCATGACCGGGCTGGTTGCCTCAGCCCG
>CAWFFX010000006.1:0-333517 GCA_963815315.1 uncultured Alphaproteobacteria bacterium | reverse complement strand
CGTCAATCGTTGCGTTTAACTTGACGTTCAATGAAGACTTACAGTCTCCTTCAGTCACGCTCTTCGAGGACACTTTCATCGAGAGCGTATCGCCCGTAACGGTCCCACTCATGATGCGAGAGCCAAATACAAGTTCAAGATAGACCCCGACGAGCCCTTCAAATTCGCCCGTAATATCCGCGCCATCTTGATTGATCGAGAGCTCGATATTCTTGGCAGTCTCGCCTTCTTGGTAGTCCTCGAATTCGCAGCCATTGGCACCATTCGAGAAAGACAGAGTATAGTTTCCCGAGACGTCCTCAGGCGTTTCGAAGTCATCCTCTCCGCCACAGCCGCCGATCGACAAGGCAGCTGCTCCGAACAAGATAGATGAGGTACATCTCAACTTCGAAAAGCAAGTCATGCCCAAGAGTAGCCGAACATTGTGGGCGGTAAAGCCAGCGATCCACTGCTGACCCTCCCGCCCCTACCGTGTTCTAAGCCTGGCCAAGCGCGTGGGGACGAACGTCCCCCAGAGCAACCATCAAATCAGCCGTTGCAGGGTTCTCTGGCTCCACGATGGCCGCCATCCGGCACTGCATCTGAGCGTCCTCGAGTCGATTCGACATGAGGTAACATCCCAGCCCGAAGGTCAGGTGAAAGTCAGCGGGAAGGCATGGGTGGTACTCTCGAACCCGCTCAAGCGCAGTAATCCCTACATGGTACGCATCATGCGCCGCAGCCGTTCTCGCCAGACTGACCGCCACGTCAACTGCGGCAGGAGCCAGACGCGCAGCATTCGACCAAAGCGCGATCGATTCCGCAGGGGTAAGATTCTTCCGACCGACGCAGCGAGAGACAAAGCCACATTAGGATTAGCCGGATCACGTTGAGCCGCTGCAACCGAGAAACGAGCAGCGTCCTCGAGCGCCCCCATCCCAAGACTCAGTTCCGCCAAGCTGGCAAGAACGCGCGCATCCCCCGGAGCAAGCTCCTGAACATCCATCAAAGCCTTCAGAGCACTGTCCCCTTCTCGACGATCGATAGAGATTTCGGCAATACGGAGATACCAGGCCGGAGCAGTTCCTGCCGAATCGCTAGAAGGTGGATCTCTGAGCAGCTCGAGAGCTTCCGTCTGGAGTCCCTCGAAACAAAGCTGATCCGCAGCTTCAATGCCGCGCGTCCAATCTGTCGATGCCCGACGGGCGATGACGGCGAGAAACCCCTTTTCGGACATCCATTTCGTCCATCGTGTACCCACTGTCAGCAAGCAAAGTCTCGAGCCGGGCCAGAAAATGCTCGCCGCATGGGAGGCGTCAGTTCTTGAGCAATTGAAGCATGAGGTTCCGCGATGCAGATGAGTCCACCCTCACCAACGGCTATTCCGACTCGACGTAGAACGTCTCGTGGCTGGTGCACCTCACCGAGAACATCCACCAAAATGGCTACGTCCGCAGTCGGCAGTACATCCCGCGTAGCATCAGCTCGTTCGACACGAACATTCGGCTGAGCATGGCTGGCGAACCAGACAGCTTCTTCCGCGTGATCGATTGCAATCACTGCCGAGGCACCGCTCAGATGAGCCAAGCCAGCGCCGGCACCACATCCGACGTCAATGACTGACTTGCCTGCGACCACTTTGGCAAAATACTCGACAAACCGCGTCAGTCCTCGGCGCTTGAGTGATGAGCCCGGGGTAGGCACGCCCACGGTCACATCGAATTTCCAAACTGGAAGAAAGTTCTTTTCCGAACTGCGCCAAGACTCGACCACCGCCGACGTCGACATACTTCGGAACAATCGGAGCACGCCGACTGAATCGTTCGGACTCGTGTCCGGCAAGAGCTGTTGCTTGTGGCATGTGCTTACTCCGCCCTATTGCAAATCCCTTGACGGGCTGCTTCTGGAACTGCCTGCTCCCATGCTTCTTTCAGCGGGGTGAGAACGCGAAGCACATCATCGATCTGTTGGGGATTCGCGTTCGCATTGGCGCTACGTAAGCAATCAAGACAGAAACCGTAGATACCACCAAGTTGTGCACACAGGTCTGGAGAAACCGACGGGTCAAGCGCAATCTGCAGCTCACTGATGATGGCGTGTGCCTTCGAGGTAAGTTCGCGAGCACGCGGAGTCTGCTTCTGTTCAAAGCAGATGCGCGCACCACGCAAGAATCGAAAGAGCCCATCATAGAGAGCGAGGAGAAGTTCCCCTTTGCTCGTTGTCTGTATCTTGACTTGCTCGATCGAGTTCTGCCGCCGCTGTTTGAAGCATCCGTGCCTCCTCTTTCCTGTGTGCCGCTTCCTTGCGTCACGGTAATAAACGTTGAGAGATGTTTCGCCCGAGACCGAAACCCAAAGACCACTACAATCTTGCTAGATAGGACATTGAAATATTGTTCTGCTCCGGATCGCTGCGTCCATCGCCGAGAATGTGGAACGCAGCCTTACTTCCATAAAGTCGAGGCGTTTCTGCTCTCTGGCAGCGCTCGACTCAAAGATCTTCATTGTGCTTTTCAGGCCCTCTTTGCGGATATCGAGCATGCCTGTTCCGACTTCGGTGAAGCTCTTGATCAGGTCACTCATCATGTCCATGAGGCCGTCATTGGTTTCGTCACCGGCCAGCACCTTCTTGAACGCGTCCGGTTGTTCCTGAAGAGCCTTCTCCATTTGGGTCGAATCGACGCGCATCGTTTCATCCCGATTGAGACGAATCCTCAAGTCCGCCAAGGTCTCTAAGCCAGCGCCTGTTCCGGCCTGGCTCAAAACAGTATTCGACAGCCGATTCGTGATGGACTTGATCCTGTCGCCGCGCCCGGCGTTGCAACCGGTTGGACGATTGAATGGATCGGCTCTTCGCCGCCGTCTACCCATGCCAGTCCCAGCACCACCGCGATCACAGCAAGTGCGAGCAGGCCCCACCGACGCTTGGCGTAGCGGGGCTTTGCAAAGCCAGAGCGGCGCGGTTTGGAATACAATGATGAAATGACCCGAGACCCTCGCTGCATGTTGCGCGCGCCTTACCCCATCTATAGGCCGTTTCGCAATGACCGACGCGGTCGAACCCGCCCGCAAGCGGCACTGCGCACAGCGATCGATATTGCGTGCCTGAACGCACGCATTAATCGTCCGATTGTGCTGGTCGGCCTGATGGGCGTGGGCAAATCGACCGTCGGGCGAAGGCTCGCCTCGGTGCTGGGTTGCGGGTTTGTCGACGCGGACGATGCGATAGAAGATGCCGCTCAACGAACGGTCGCAGAGATCTTTGCGGAATTTGGCGAGTTTCTTATTTCCGCGATGGAGAAAGGCGCGTGATCGCACGCCTGATGGAAGAGCAAAGCGGCGTCATCGCCACAGGTGGCGGCGCGTTTGTAGATCAGTATACGCGCGCGCTAATTCTGGAACGAGGGATCGCGGTGTGGATCGATTGCGACATTGAAACACTGGTTGAGAGAACTTCGCGCCGTGATCATCGACCGCTATTGAAGACCGGTGATCCGCGCGAGATATTGATGCGCCTCTACACCGAACGCGAGCCTTCCTATATGCAGGCTCCGATCCGCGTACGCAGCGACGATGGCCCCCATACCGAAACGGTGCGGGCAATACTTTCAGGAATAGACAATTGGCTGACATAAGTGCGCGAGAATCGCGGTCAACCTCGCTGGGCGCAGTTACGATGTCGTGATCGAGCCGGGGTTGCTCGGTTCGCTTGCGCAAGTCGCAGCCGAGTGGCTCGCATCGTATCGGGCGGGTCGCAAGGTGCCGTTCGTGGCTCATACGAACACGCATCGCCTGTTTGGCGAGCAGATTGGCGCGACTTTGGAAGACGCAGGCTTTTCGCCTGAATGGTTTATCGTCGAACCGGGGGAGGATGCCAAGAGCTGGGGTGTACTAGAAAGTTTACTCATCGGCTGCTCGCACTGGGCATCACCCGTTCGGACCATGTTTTCGCGCTGGGCGGCGGGGTAGTTGGCGATCTCACCGGATTCGCGTGCGCCGCTACAACGCGGCTGCGGGTTCATCCAGCTTCCCCACGACGCTGCTCGCGCAAGTCGATAGCTCAGTCGGCAGGTAAAACCGCGATAAACACGCGTGCGGGAAGAACCTCATCGGCGCATTTCATCAACCCGCTGCTGTGTTCATCCATCCGCTGGTGCTGATTACGCTGCCGGACCGGGAAATGCGCGCAGGCTTTGCCGAGGTGCTCAAATACGGGTTGCTGGGCGATGCTGCATTCTTTGACTGGCTGGAGGTCAATGGCTCCGCCGTGCTCGCGCATGATCCGGGTGCGCGCGCCCACGCGTATCGCAACCAGTATCAGGGCAAAGGCGCGGATTGTCGCCGAGGATGAACGCGAGACCACCGGCGTTCGCGCATCGCTCAATCTGGGCAACATTCGGACACGCGTTGGAGGCGGAAACCGGCTTTGGCGATCGGCGACTGCACGGCGAGGGAGTGGCGCTGGGCATGGTGCTGGCGGCGCGATATTCGGCGCGACGCGGAGAGATGCCCATCGGGATGCAGAGCGGGCAGCGCGCGCAATTCGCCGCCACAGGGCTGCCTTGCGAAATTGCCGATCTGGGTCTGGATTGTGACGGGGCGCGGTAGTCGATCCACATGCGCCATGACAAGAAAGCCGAAGGCGCGAACCCTTCCATTTTTACTGATGCGTGGCATCGGGGCGGCGTACCTGCGCCGCGATCTGGACCTGCGCGATGTCGAGGCGTTTCTCGATCAGCAGCTGCAGGCGTTTTGAACGCGTCATTCTTCCGACTCGATCCCGGTGCGAACGCGCTGGCACTTGAAAAGCCATGCGATTTGCATGCACGCAACCGTTTGACAAATTTATCGTTACGCCTAGGCAGGTGCGGAATGTTCGCACTGTCGAGATGCTGCCGCCGATTTCACCGTGGCATGGCTCGGTCGTCCAGGTCCGCCTTCATCGCATCGCGCTCCCCTAGACTGAAGGCCTGTGTCTGCCGGGCGATCGCGCAGGTCGGCAGTCTTGTGCGCGACAACCGTCTGAGCACGGTTAGTCTCCTGTCGCCGATCTGTGCGAGATCAGGAGCCATGCGATGTCGAGAGCAGTTGCTTATCGTCGGCCAGCCTCGCTGCTTGACAAAATGCCCCCGGCGATCGAAATAGCCTGTACCACTTCTTGCCATGATTCATTCTCCTAAACACAGGCGAGCCCGATTTGTCTGGGCGGGTGCATCACAAGACGAATCGCGCCGGTCCAGATTGCCAAGGATCATAAATTACCGGGAAATTGACCAGACAGATTGTGCATAAGCGCCATCGCCTGTGAACAGTTTTCCAAGGAAAACAGTGAACGAGAATTTCTGGTCAACCGCGGCGGGACACTTGCGGCGGCAAAAGTAAACGATTCGCTCAACCGCGAATCACTCAAGCTCCAAAATCACCGCATCCACCGCCAGGCTTTCACCCTCTTTGACGTTGATCTGCGCAATGACGCCTTCCTTTTCGGCGCGCAGGATGTTTTCCATCTTCATCGCCTCCACCGTGGCAAGCGGCTGACCGGGCTGCACCGCATCACCCTCGGCCACGTGCAGTTTCATCAGCATTCCGGGCATCGGACAGATCAGCATCCGCGATAGATCGGGTGGCGCCTTGTCGATCATCAGGCTTTCATGCGTGGCAAGCCGCAGCGGCAAGGCCAGCGCCCGCGTTGCGGCCCCGCGCGTGGTGATAATCCAGTGCGAGCCATCGCGCTCCACAATCAGGCCATACGTCTGGCCCGTGGCTGTGGTCGCGGTGGCCTGAGACATACCGGGCAGCCAGTCGCAATTCCCCTCAACCCGGCTGCCGTCGACCATGGCATGGCCATCGCCAAGCACCACTTCGTGCCGAGTGTCACCGATGCGGACCATCCAGTCAGAAGTGACACGCGGCGCACTTCCCACAAAATCCGTACCGCCCAACTGGCCTGAAATGCTGCGCGCCCGACTTTGCCAGGTAAATTCATTGCCCGCACAGATCGCGGCCAACATCCGCTGCATTTCCGCATCGACAGGCGCTCCGTCAAACCCGTCGGGGTATTCCTCCGCGATAAAGCCTGTGGTCAACTCGCCAGAACGAAAGCGCGGGTGTTGCATGATCGCGGACAGGAAATCGACGTTGTGACCGACCCCTTTAATCCTGAAGGTATCCAGCGCCTCGATCTGCAAATCGGCGGCCTCGTCTCGTGTAGGTGCCCAGGTAATCAGCTTGGCGATCATTGGATCGTAGAAAATGCTGACCTCGCCCCCTTCGAATACGCCATCGTCCACACGCACGCCACCTGCGCCGTGTGCAACGCCGCGCCGTGGCTTGCCTGCGACTTGCGCGTCTTCGCTCCAGCCGGGGATGGTCGGCGAATAATGGATCAACCGACCGGTCGACGGCAGGAAGCCGCGATAGGGGTCTTCGGCATAGACGCGATTTTCAATCGCCCAGCCGTCAATCCCGATATCGTCCTGCGTCATCGCCAGTTTCTCACCAGCTGCAATGCGGATCATCTGTTCGACCAGGTCAATGCCGGTGATCGCCTCTGTCACCGGGTGTTCGACCTGAAGCCGGGTGTTCATTTCTAGGAAATAGAAGCTTTCGCCCGACGTATCCGCGCCGCTGACGATCAGTTCGACAGTGCCTGCGGAATGATAATTCACCGCACGTGCCAGCGCGACACATTGTTCGCCCATCGCCTTTCGCATCTTTGGCGTGACGAACGGCGACGGCGCTTCCTCGACAACCTTTTGATGGCGTCGCTGGATCGAGCATTCGCGCTCGTTCAGATAAAGGATGGTGCCTTGCTTATCGCCGAGGATCTGGATCTCGATATGGCGCGGGTTCTCGATGAATTTCTCGATGAAAACGCGGTCGTCGCCAAAGGAACTCAGCCCCTCGCGCTTGGTCGCCTCGAAGCCTTCGCGCACGTCCTTTTCAGACCATGCAAGGCGCATCCCCTTGCCCCCGCCACCGGCGCTGGCCTTCATCATCACGGGATAGCCGATGTCTTGCGCGATCTCGACCGCGTGTTCGGTATCGCGGATTTCTCCGACAAAGCCGGGCACGACATTGACGCCCGCCTTCTTCGCGAGTTTTTTCGATTCGATCTTGTCCCCCATCGCCGCGATGGCGTTGGCAGGCGGTCCGATGAAAGCGATGTTTTCCGCCGCCAGAGCCTCGACGAAACTGGCGCGCTCGGACAGGAAACCATAGCCCGGATGCACGGCCTCAGCGCCAGTCTCCTTGCACGCGGCGATAATCTTTTCTTGAAGCAGATAGCTTTCAGCCGCCGGTGCGGGACCGATATGCACTGCCTCGTCTGCCATAAGAACGAACGGCGCATTGCGATCTGCATCGGAGTAGACGGCAACCGTTGCTATCCCCATTTTCTGCGCGGTTTGGATCACGCGGCAGGCAATTTCGCCGCGATTGGCAATCAGAATCTTGGAAAACAAAGCCGTCCCTTCCGGTCTCATAAGCGCTTGGGTGCGCCACCGCCTATGCCGCCTTGCTGTCGCAGGGGCAAGCTGGCGCGAGGGGCACTCAATCTGGGTCGCCTGCAAGCTCTGCAAGCTGGCGGGTGCGCTCCTTGGTCAATGCGGTCTTGCAGGTGGACACCAGCAGCGGCTCCATGCTGCCGCCCCGCGCGTAATATCCATCGGAACGGCAATGGGCATCGCGGTATTCGATCCACGCTCGCTGTGCTTCCAGCAGAGTTTGGAAATAGCCGGGCCTGCCATCGCCATCCGGGTCATAACGTTTCTGGCTCTCGTCGCGTCTCTTCATGGTCTGCGACGTGATGCCCCATTGAACGTTCAACGCGGCGTCGGCCACCGCATACTCGCGCGCGGCGCACCAGTTCATTTCCTGCTGGCGGATCGGATCGTCACAATTCCAGTCCGGATTTGGTTGCTGCGTGCCAGGTTCTGCTTGCAACATGACGAGGATGGGAGCGAGGAATTGTATCATAACGCAGTCCTTTGCGCGGCGTAGGCGATGAGCGCCCGAGCATAGACGGGCGCGCCGCGACGGTCGCCCTCGCCACTCAACAGCGTCTGCACTGCCCCGGCGAGCATCGCGATGTTGGGCGCGCTGAGTGTTCGGAGCGGTTTAACATACACGCCAATGGTGAACACGATCGCGCCAGTTTGCGGGAGCCTTCGCAGCGTCTGGCGTTCGGATCGCACGAACAACACCTCGCCCGCGTTCTCCCGTGTGACATGGGCAAACGCCTGCTCTGGCAATGTATCTGCGATCCAGCGGGGTTGTCCGGTTGGCGCAATGAACCAGTTGCAGCGGCCATAAATCGCGCCGGGCTTGAGCGTGTCCATAAAGCGGTCAACACCAGTCGCCAATTGCTCCTCATACCCGGCAATGGGCGCGTGCAGGGCGCGCAGAGGCAGACCGATCTTGTCACTGGGGTGCCAATCGGTCGGCCAGGCCACGGCGGCTCCGATCAGGCGATACTGGTCCTCGCCATCAGCGCGGGTCAGCAGGCACATATCCTCGTGATGCGCGCGGGCTGCTTCGGGTAACTCACCGGACTGCCCGAGCATCGCGGCGAGTTCACGCCCCGGCGCGGCGGCTTTTTCGGTCAGCTGAACGCCTGCGGGAAACTGCGCAAACGCCATTGACCGGGCCGCAAGGTCGGGCGTGGGCTGCAACCATTCGCTCTCCTCCAGCCGGACCAGCCCCATGCGAAGCTGCCCGCCACCTCGCGCCTTGGGCAAGAGTTCGTCGACGCAAAAGCCGAGGGTCATGCGCCCGCGCGGGTCAGCCCGCCAAAGCCTTTTTCGTGCACGCGCGAGCTGGCTCTTCCCCCTTGAGCGCGGTCAAGCCCAGCTTGGCAAACAACGCGCCGTCGCTGTCATCGCCAGCATTGGGCGCAGTCAGCAGCTTATCGCCGGTGAAGATCGAATTCGCGCCCGCCAGTAAGCACAGCGCCTGCGTGGCTTCGGACATGGATTCGCGCCCAGCCGACAGCCGCACCATCGAGCGCGGCATGGTGATGCGGGCGACCGCGACCGTGCGGACGAACTCGATATCGTCGATCTTGGCGAGCGGGGTGTCGGCCAGCATATTGCCGAGCACCGTGCCCTTCACCGGCACCAGCGCATTGACCGGAACGCTTTCGGGATGCTGCGGCAGAGTGGCGAGCGTGTGGATGAAGCCCACACGATCCTCGCGCGTCTCGCCCATGCCCACGATTCCGCCGCTGCATACGTTGATCCCGGCCTTGCGCACGTGGTCCAGCGTATCGAGCCGGCACTGGAAATCACGGGTGGAGATGACGCGCTCGTAATACTCAGGCGAGCTGTCGATATTGTGGTTGTAGTAATCGAGGCCCGCCTCGCTGAGCATCTCGGCCTGATGCGGCTCGAGCATTCCCAGCGTCATGCAGGTCTCGAGGCCCATCGCGGAGACGCCCTTCACGATCTCGACGATCGCGGGCATGTCGCGGTCCTTGGGGTTGCGCCACGCTGCGCCCATGCAGAAACGCTGCGAGCCCTGGTCTTTTGCCTGCGCGGCACGCTGGAGCACGGCCTGCACATCCATCAGCTTGGTGGCTTCCACGCCGCTGTCAGCCTTCACGGACTGCGAGCAATAGCCGCAATCTTCGGGGCAGCCACCGGTCTTGATACTGAGCAGGGTGCACAGCTGCACCTGCGTGGGCGGGTGATATTCGCGGTGGACGCTGGCGGCCTGAAACAGCAGCTCAGTGAAGGGGAGGTCGAAGAGCCCTGCGATTTCGGTGCGGGTCCAGTCGGTGCGGGGGTGGGTCATCAAGGCTACTCGTCTTTGTCAATCAGGGGCGCGTCTTCGAACCTTTGGTCAAACTTCTCCTCCGAGAAGGCAAGGTTCGGCGCATTCTCACTAATCCATTTGATCACACAGCTCTCGAATGTTCGTCCGCATTTACAATACGTAAACCGCAACATCGACTGCGCCAACACCGTCGATCCGATTGTCCAGGCCGCACATGCCGCGTCATTTCCGCGAGACTGCGCTGCATTTCGTCAGTCGAGCCAACAGCAACGCTCTCCATATTCTGGATCACATAGTCGAACTTGTTTCAGCATACAGTGGCTCGCACACGGCCGGATCGCGGATCGGCGCATCCGGCTCGCAGCCCTTGGCGAGCCAGTTCGGGGTCGCTTACGGCAAGCGCGATGACGAGGCGATACTCTACTCCGCCGCCTCGTCCAGCCCCTCGCCCACCAAGTCTCCGGGCGGCGGCATGTTGTGCCCCAGCAGCCTCAGGATATCCGCGCCCGCTTCCACCACGTTGGTGCCGGGGCCGTAGATGCCCTGCACCCCGGCATCGCGCAGAAAGTCGTAATCGGTCGCCGGAATCACACCGCCCGCCGTCACCTTGATATCGGCGCGGCCCGCTTCCTTCAGCAAGCGGATCAGTTCGGGGATCAGCGTCTTGTGGCCCGCGGCAAGGCTGCTTGCGCCGATCACGTCGACGTCCTTTTCCAAGGCCATGTCGCGCGTTTCCTCCGGTGTCTGGAACAGCGGGCCGGAAATCACCTCGAAGCCCATGTCGGCAAAGGCCGACGCGATCACGTTCGCGCCGCGATCGTGCCCGTCCTGCCCCATCTTGGCGACCATGATGCGCGGCTTGCGGCCAAGTCGCCGCTCCACCGCCTCCACGCCATCGGTCACCTGTGCCCAGCGCCGGTCAAATTCATACGCACTGGAATAGACACCGCTCACCGGCTTTGGCGTCGCATCGTGACGGCCAAACACCTCTTCCATCGCAGAGGAAATCTCGCCCAGCGTCGCATCGTGACGCGCAGCTTCCACTGCAAGTTCAAGGACATTGCCACCATTCTTGCAACCCGCAGTCAACGCCGCCAGCGCAGCGCGGCAGGCCGTTTCGTCGCGGCCAGCGCGCACCTTGGCTAGCCGCTCGATCTGGCCCTTGCGCACGGCCGCGTTATCGATGTCGAGCGTTTCAATCGGGTCTTCGGTCGCTTTGCGATACTTGTTAACGCCGACGATCACCGTCTCGCCCTTGTCCACGCTGGTCTGCTTTTCCGCCGCAGCGCGCTCTATCGCGGCCTTGGGCGCGCCGGTGGCGACATAGGCGGTCATACCGCCCGCTGCGTCGACTTCGGCCATCATCGCCTCGGCCTCAGCAACCAGCTTTGCGGTCAACGCCTCGATATAATGCGAGCCGCCCAGCGGATCGACGACGTTGGTGATCCCGCTTTCCTCTTGCAGTACCAGCTGCGTATTGCGCGCGATGCGGGCGGAAAAGTCCGTGGGGAGCGCAATCGCCTCGTCCAGCGCGTTGGTGTGGAGCGATTGCGTACCGCCGAGCGTCGCGGCCAAGGCCTCCACGGTGGTGCGGATGACGTTGTTGTACGGGTCCTGCTCCTGCAACGAGACGCCCGAGGTCTGGCAATGGGTGCGCAGCATCTTGGAGCGTTCGTCCTGCGCCCCCAGATCGTCCATCACCTTGTACCACAGCGTGCGCGCGGCGCGCAGCTTGGCAATTTCCATGAAGAAGTTCATGCCGATGCCGAAGAAGAAGCTCAAACGCCCGGCAAACGCATCGATATCCAGACCCGTGTCCATCGCGCGCCGGGCGTATTCCTTGCCATCGGCAATGGTGAAGGCGAGTTCCTGCACCGCCGTCGCCCCGGCCTCGTGCATGTGATAGCCGCTGATCGAAATACTGTTGAATTTCGGCATGTTGGCAGAAGTATATGCGATAATGTCCGAAACAATCCGCATACTTGGTTCAGGCGGATAAATATACGTGTTGCGGACCATGAACTCCTTGAGAATATCGTTCTGGATCGTGCCCGACAGCTTCTCTGCGGCCACGCCCTGCCGCTCTCCCGCGACGATATAGAACGCCATCACCGGGATCACCGCGCCGTTCATCGTCATGGACACGGACATCGTATCGAGCGGGATCTGGTCGAACAGCACCTCCATATCGGCCACGGTGTCGATTGCCACGCCCGCCTTGCCCACATCGCCAACCACTCGCGGGTGATCGGAATCGTAGCCCCGGTGCGTCGCCAGATCGAAGGCGACCGACAGCCCCTTTTGCCCGGCGGCAAGGTTGCGGCGATAGAATGCGTTGGATTCCTCGGCGGTGGAAAAGCCCGCATATTGCCGGATCGTCCACGGACGGCCTGCGTACATGCTGGCTTTCACACCGCGTGTAAACGGCGCGAATCCGGGCAGGCCGGGGTCGAAATCCGCATGATCCTCCGCCGTGTAAAGCGGCTTGATCGCGATCCCTTCCGGCGTTTGCCATGTGAGGTCGCGGCCCTTCGATTCCTTGTCGGCGAGGGCTTTCCAGTCGGCGGGTGTAGGTTTCTGGGTCATTTCATTACCATATCCGTTCGGGCAGAGCCTGTCGAAGCCCCGCCCATCACTTTCGGTTCGGCGTTAAAGGAAACTATCGCCCGTCGACAAGCTCAGGGCGAATGAGCACCGCAATCACGCTCCCTTAAACGCTGCCTTGCGCTTTTGCAGGAAGGCCATTCCGCCCTCGCGCGCATCCGCAGTTGCACCGGCGATCCGTTGCGCTTCGGCCTCGGCCAGCAGTACGTCCTGCATGGTGCCATCCAGCGCAGCGGCAAGATTGCGCTTGATATGGCGATAGGAAACGGTCGGACCGTTCGCGAGCTTTTCCGCCAGCGCGCGCGCTTCGGCCATCAGGTCGGAATCCTCAACGCATTTGTAGATCAGTCCCCATTCCTCGGCCTCGCTTGCGCCGATCTTTTCCCCCAGCATCATCATACGCGTGGCACGGGCGCGGCCGATGGCGCGGGCCAGCATCCAGGTTGATCCGCCATCGGGGACAAGGCCGATGTTGACGAAGGCTTGCAGGAAATACGCGGATTTGCCCGCAATGGTGAAATCCGCCGCCAGCGCAAGGCTGCACCCGACGCCCGCCGCCGGACCATTGACCGCGCAGATAACGGGCACATCGGCGCGCATCACCTGGTTGATCGTCGGATTGTAATGCCGGGTCAGCGCCTGATGGCTGCCGCCCTTGCTCTCGGTCGATCGGGCGGAGAGGTCCGCGCCCGAACAAAAGCCCTTGCCCTCCCCCGTGATCAGCACCGCGCGCGCTTCATTTTGTCCGGTGCCTAGATCATAGAACACCTGCCCGATTTCATCCGCCATCTGCGGCGGCATGGCGTTGAGGCGATCGGGCCGGTTGAGGGTAATGGTCAGCAACGGCCCGTCATTATCGACGCGGATGGTTTCGTAAGACATTCGTTTCTCTCCGGGTGATTTCAGTTTGACCAGTGTGCGCCTTCTCTGGGCGTCTCCATGATCTCGGTAAGCATGCCGCCCATGTCCTTGGGATGGACGAAAAAGATAGGGGTGCCGTGCGCGCCGATGCGCGTGGGGCCAAGGATGCGCTTGCCCTGTTCTTCAAACTCGGTGCGGGCCTCGGCGATATCGGGCACTTCGAAGCACAGATGATGCTGCCCGCCGAGCGGGTTCTTGGCGAGGAAGCCGGCGAGCGTGGAGTTTTCCCCCAGCGGCTCGATCAGCTCGATCTGCGTGCCGTTCATCGCGCCATCGGCTCCGGGGGTGTCGACGAAGCAGACCTTCACGCCCTGCTCCTCAAGGTCGAACGGCGTGTGGATCTTCGTCGCGCCCATCACGTCGCGGTAGAACGCGATCGAGTCCGCGATGGAGGGCGTGGCGACCCCGATGTGGTTGAGACGGCCGAGTTTCATATAACCTCATGGAGCGATAAAGCCAAATTCGCGCCGGAACCTTCTTCGCATGCCAGACGATTGCCGATGAGCCCATGCTCAGCCAATCCGTTCTGTGCGCCGATAGAATCGACACTTCCTCATGTCAGGTTCACCTTCCAGCGTCTGCGGCTCGGCCACAAGCTCATTCAATTCGAAGCCCGCCTGGCGACCAGCTTCGCTTCAAGCTCTGTTTCCTGCCCAGCATATTCGGCAATGAAGTCTTCTAGACGCGCGGTCACCGTCGACACACTCCGTCAACGCCGCTTCGACACTCGTCGTAGCAGGCTCGCTTCTCGCTATGAACCGCAGCTGGTCAGAACAATGAGACATGACGCGCCAAGCTAGAGCGGAATATTGTCATGCTTCTTCCAAGGGTTCTCCAACTGCTTCGTCCGCAGCTTGCGTAGCCCCAATGCAATCCGCCGCCGCGTCGAGTGCGGGTGGATCACCTCGTCGATATAGCCGCGCTGGTGCCGCCACGAAGGGGTTGGCGAACCGATCTTCGTATTCCTTGGTCTTTTCGGCGATCTTGTCCGCATCGCCGCGGTCCTGCCGGAAGATGATCTCCACCGCGCCCTTTGCGCCCATCACCGCGATTTCCGCTGTGGGCCAGGCGTAGTTCAAATCGCCGCGCAGGTGCTTGGAGGCCATCACGTCATAGGCCCCGCCGTAAGCCTTGCGGGTGATGACGGTGATCTTGGGCACGGTCGCCTCGGCGTACGCGAACAGCAGTTTCGCGCCGTGCTTGATGATCCCGCCCAGTTCCTGCGCGGTGCCGGGGAGGAAGCCGGGGACGTCCACAAACGTCAGGATCGGAATTTCGAACGCATCGCAGAACCGCACGAAGCGCGCGGCCTTCTTCGATGAATTGATGTCGAGCAGCCTGCCAGCACCATCGGCTGGTTCGCGACCACACCCACGGTGCGGCCCTCAACGCGGCCAAACCCGCACAGGATATTGCCTGCATGGGCGGGCTGGATTTCGAAGAAATCGCCTTCGTCCAGCACCTTGGCGATGACTTCGTGCATGTCATAGGGCTGGTTGGCGTTATCAGGGATCAGCGTGTCGAGGCTCGGCTCCACCCGGTCCCACGGATCGTTGGTGGGGATTTCCGGCCTGGCTTCACGATTGGACAGCGGCAGGTAATCAAAGAACCGCCGCGTTGCCAGCAGCGCCTCGACATCGTTTTCGTACGCGATATCGGCAACACTGGTCTTGGTCGTATGGGTGATCGCACCGCCCAGTTCCTCTTGCGTAACCTCTTCGTTGGTGACGGTTTTGACCACCTCTGGCCCGGTCACGAACATGTAGCTGAACTGTCCTTCACCATGAAGATGAAGTCGGTCATCGCCGGGCGAGTACACCGCCCCGCCCGCGCACGGCCCCATGATGAGGCTGATCTGCGGCACGACACCGGCTGGCGAGCACATTGCGCTGGAAAACCTCGGCATACCCGCCCAGCGAGGCGACGCCTTCCTGAATGCGCGCACCGCCTGAATCGTTGAGGCCGATCACCGGCGCGCCGACCTTCATCGCGGTGTCCATCACCTTGCAGATCTTCTCGGCATGTCGTTTGGACAGGCTGCCGCCGAACACGGTGAAATCCTGACTGAACACGTAAACCAGCCGCCCGTTGATCGTGCCCGATCCGGTGACGACCCCGTCACCGGGAATGCGCTGCGTGTCCATGCCGAAATCGACGCAATCGTGCTCGACATACGTGTCGACCTCCTCAAAGCTGCCTTCGTCGAGCAGCACGTCGAGCCGTTCGCGCGCGGTCAGCTTACCCTTGGCATGCTGCGCGTCGATCCGCTTTTGGCCGCCGCCCATGCGCGCGGCTTCTCTCAGGCGTTCCATTTCGGCGATATTGGCGGACATGCGCATCCTCTTGGCAATTGGCTTTGCGATGGTCGTTGCCTTAGCCATCGGCCAGCGTCAACGTATCACGCACACGATTGAAACCATGGAACAGGGCACGCTGTGAAACAGGAAACGCATGAGCGATTGTGATTTTATCGTGATCGGCGCTGGCATTGCCGGGCTGTCGCTTGCAGCGCGGCTGGCGCGCCATGGCAAGGTCGTGGTGCTGGAGAGCGAAAGCGCGCCCGGCTACCACGCATCGGGGCGCAGCGTTGCATATGCGCATTTCGGCTTGGGCGAGCGGGTGGTACGGACGCTGACCGCGCTTAGCCTGCCCGATCTTGCCGCAGCAGGAATGGGCGGCAAAGCAGCGGTCGCACGCGTCCACCCCGCGCTGCACATCGCGCGTGCTGACGAAGTCCGAGGCGCTGGAAACTCTCGAAGAGGTGCACCGGCATTTCGGCTGCGATTATTCGCGGATCACGGGTGATGAAGCGCGCGCGATGGTCCCTGTCCTGAAATCCGGACCGGAGCATTGCCATGCGGCGCTGGTGGATCACGGCGCCCTGAAACTCGATACCGATGCGATGTTGCAGGGCTATTTGCAGGAATTGCGCCACGCTGGTGGCGCCGTGGTTTGCGATAACCGCGTGACGGCGATCATGCGCTCAGGGTCGGAATGGATAGTTGAGGCTTCGGGGAGAAGCTGGCGCGCGGCGTGTGTAGTAAACGCCGCCGGAGCATGGGCCGATCAGATTGCAGGGCTGGCGGGATTAGCGCGCGTCGGGATTGAGCCGCGCCGGCGGACCGTCATCGCGTTCGCCGCACCTGCAAAATTCGATGTGCGCGACTGGCCCTTTATCAAGACGGTGGGCGAAGGCTTCTACATGCTGCCCGAAGGGTCGGGCCAATTGCTTGCATCGTCGATGGACCAGACCCCAAGCGAGCCATGCGATGCAGCGGGCGAGGAGCTGGACATCGCCACAGCCGCGCACCGGATTGAGAACGCGTGCAATATCGAATTGCGCCGGATCAACCACCACTGGGCAGGCCTGCGCAGTTTCGCGCCGGATGAATTGCCGGTAGTCGGCCACGCGGCGGGCGCACCGGGCTTTTTCTGGTATGCCGGACAAGGCGGGTATGGCTTCCAGACCGCGCCTGCTCTCGCTCGGATTGGCGAGGCGTTGGCACTGGGCCTTCCGTGGCCCGTCGATCTTGGAGCGCATGATCTGCGACCGGAAATATTTTCACCGGCCCGCTTCGCAGCGTAAGGCGGGCGGATTACTTCATCAGCACCAGTTCTTCGGCCACGGTAGGATGGATCGCAGTGGTGGCATCGAAATCTGCCTTGTTCATCCCCGCCTTCACCGCCACGGCCGCTGCCTGCATGATTTCAGGCGCGTAGGGTCCGATCATGTGCAGACCCAGAATCTGTCGTTCGCACCGTCGCAGATCATCTTGATAAGGCTGCGCTCCTCACGCCCGGCGACGACGTTTTTCATCGGACGGAAATCCGAGGTGTAGACACGCACCGCGCCATACTGCTCCTTCGCCTCACGCTCGTTCAGCCCGACCGAGCAAATCGGCGGATGGCTGAAACACAGCGCTGGGGATGCAGGTATGGTCGACGCAATACGGTTCGCCTGCCCCGAATACGCTGTCGGCAAAGGCCTGTCCCTCGCGGATAGCGACGGGCGTTAACTGCACACGGTCGGTCACATCGCCCACGGCATAGATATAATCGACATTGGTCTTCGAGAAATCGTCGACCTTGATCTGCCCCCGCTTACCAACTTCCACGCCCACCTTTTCAAGGCCCAGTCCCTTGGTGTTGGGCACCCGGCCTGTGGCTGCCATGACGCAATCGAAAGTGCGCTCTTCCTTGCCTGTCAGTTTGACATTGAAGGTGCCGTCCTTGTTCTTCGTGACTTTTTCGACATCGGAATTGAACAGGAATTCGATCCCCTTGGTGAGCGAAATCTGCATAAGCCGGTCGCGCAGTGCAAAGTCATAGCCGCGAAGGATAACATCTGATCGATTGGCGATTACGACCTGCGAACCGAATTCGTTGAAGATACCGGCAAATTCGTTGGCGATGTATCCACCGCCCAAAATCAGGATGCATCCGGGCACCGCATCCAGATGGAAAGCCTCGTTAGAGGTAATGACGTGCTCGTTCCCCGGAAAATCGGGCACATGAGGCCATGCGCCGGTCGCGATCAAAATGTATTTCGCGGTGACCACTTTTCCGCTTTCCAGCGTGATTTCATGGTCGCCAGTGATCTCCGCGCGTTCCTTGAAGATTTTCACATCATGGCTGTGGAGCGTATCGGTATAGCTGCCCTCGATCCGCTCTACATCCCTGAATACGTTGTCGCGCAGCGCCACCCAGTCAAAACTCTTGCCCTCGATCGTCCAGCCGAATTTGGTCGCATCTTCAAGGTCTTCGGCAAATTGCGAACCGTATACGAGCATCTTTTTAGGCACGCAGCCGCGGATTACGCAGGTGCCGCCGACACGATGCTCCTCAGCCGCGGCCACGCGTGCACCATGCGCCGCAGCCACGCGGCTGGCGCGGGTGCCGCCCGAACCGATGCCGATGGTGAAGAGGTCATAATCGTAAGTCTGATCAGCCATGTGATGCGCGCTCCGCTGTGCAAGAGCATCGCGATATGGCTGTGCAACGGTCCGATGCCAAGGTCAGGTTTCGAGAAACAGCCCGTTATCGCGCAACAATTGAAACGCCTTCATGTCCTCGATCGTGATCAGATCCTCGCTTTGCACCCCGGTGTTGCGTTTCAGCAGGTAATGCACAGCCTTCTTGGTGCCCTCGCCGATCCCGGTCAGCGCGACCATCACATCGGGTTCGTGATCCAGCACGCGGTCGAACAGCATTGAGGTATTCATCGGGTCGAACCCGAACCCGAGAAAACCCAGCCGTTTGCCATGAGCGATTTCAGCCATCAGGAAACTGGAGAAACGTTTATCGCGCCCACGTTCGCTCGCGGTGTAGAAATTCTTGGCGAGAGCCAGCCAGTCTTCGGGGTTTTCATCCCCCCATTCCACGGCCTCCCCGGCTCCAAACTGCCATGGCAGCTGTCCCACGCTGCCATAAGGATGGACGATCCGGAGATGCGAGCCAACCAGCATCCGCGCCTCTTCCATATCCATGCCGAATGCCATGCTCAGCACCCACGGCAGATAATGCTCGACCGCGCGGTCATAGTTGAAACACACGATCGAAAGCTTGTCGAAACACTGTTCCGCCTGTGCGCGCGGCACGCCCTTGGTGATGAGCTGACCCAGCTGAAACAGCCAGTTTTCGCTTCCGCGTAACGGCAGGTCGCCCGCATCGCGCGGAGCAACGGCCAGGGTTGATTTGGATTCAGCCTGCAGGGTGTAATATGCCAGCGCCAGCTTGCCCGCGGCGATCACGTTTGGATTGCCGGCACCGTATTGTTCCAGCACCGCATCGATGGAAGATGTGACGCGGCTCGCCTGCTTGATCGTGCGACCGGCATCCAGCAATTCGTCGTAGGTTGTATTGAGCCGATCGGCACTGGCGTGGAAAATCTCAGCCAGTGCAACCATGTCGCGTGTCTGCAGCTGCGATCCCAACCGGTCGAAATCGAACCCCGCCGCGATCTTCGCGAGCAGATCTGCCCCATCGGACATTTCGATTTCGCAGTTGGCGCCTGCGCCGATGACCAGCGTTGTTTCAGTCCTGATCATTTGAGCGTGCGATGCCTCCCTATACGATGGGTTTCGCATAGGGAGGCATGGTTAAGATATGGTAAGACTACGGCTGAGTTTCAGCCGCGTTTTTCAAGTGATTTCAGACCGATTGCGAGCGCGGGCCAGAACCCCCACCCGATCCGCCACGACGACCCGAGCCGCCACCCGAACCACCGCCGGGACCGCCACGACGGTTTCCGCCGGGTCTGCCACGAGCGCCGCCACTTTCGCTGCCGGCACCGCCGCCAAAGCCTTTACCTTGCGGCCGGCCCTTGCGATTTTGATGCTTGCGATTGGGGCGGTCACCTGCGCCCTGATCGCTGTCGCCGCGCGGCTTTGCTCCGCCCATCGGCTTTGCCCTAATCCGCCTGGCGGAAACCTGCGTCGCGCCGCGCGCAAGCGGCTTTGTCGGGCCAACACCCTCAACCACAGCACGGAAGTTTTCCGGCAGGTCCAGCCGGTCAAGGCTGGCATCGGTCACCTTCTGGATGTCCTTGAGATAAGCACGCTCATCCTCGGCGCAGAACGCAATCGCGATCCCGTCCCTGCCCGCACGTGCCGTGCGTCCGATACGGTGCACATATTGTTCGGGCACATTGGGCAATTCGTAATTGATAACGTGGCTGACGCCGGGAATGTCGATCCCGCGCGCAGCAACATCGGTCGCAATCAGGATCTTTGCCTTGCCCTTGCGGAATTCCTCCAGCGCGCGGGTGCGTTGCCCCTGCGTTTTATTGCCGTGGATAGCATTTGCCTGAATGCCGCTCTGGCTCAGCTTTTTCACCACCCGGTCTGCACCGTGCTTTGTCCGGGTGAAAATCAACACAAGGTCAAGATCGCCGGGCACACGGTGGCGGCCTGACAGGATCATTTCAAGCAGCGCGGTCTTTTCGTCCTGCTGCACCATGAAAAGATACTGGTCGACCCGCTCTGCCGTAGTCGATTCCGGGGTTACCGATACCTGCACAGGATTGTTGCAATAACCCTTGACCAATTCCTTGATCTGCTTGGGCATGGTGGCGCTGAAGAAAAGCGTCTGCCGCTCCTTTGGCACCAATTGGCTGATCCGACGCAGCGCATGGATAAAGCCGAGATCTAGCATCTGGTCAGCTTCGTCGAGGATCAGGATCTCGACGCCCGACAGATTGAGCGCTTTCTGGTCGATCAGATCAAGCAGGCGTCCCGGTGTCGCGACGAGGATGTCGGTACCGCGATGCAGCTTGTTACGATCCTTGTTCACGCTGGTGCCGCCAACGATTGATTGCACCTTCAGGCCGGCGAGCGCGCCGTAATCACGTGCGCTTTCGGCAATCTGTCCGGCCAGCTCTCGCGTCGGAGCCAGCACCAACATGCGGCAGGATTTGAACGGGATGTTGTTTTCCGAGGCACGCAGCCGGTCGATTCCGGGCAACATGAACGCGGCGGTCTTGCCGGTGCCGGTCTGGGCGATACCCAGCAGGTCGCGGCCCGCAAGCACGGGCGGGATCGCCTGCGCCTGGATCGGAGTGGGAGTGGTATAGCCCTTCAGGTCAAGCGCCTGGAGAACGGGCTGCGACAGCCCAAGATCCTCGAACCGAGGGGTGTTAGAAGTCTGTGTCATTAATACTCGCATAAATACGCGAAAGCGCAGCGCTGAGGATCAGCGGCGCTTACGGGGGAAAATAACCGCCCGCGTGAAAAGGGAAGTCTGGGAAGGATGACCGAGCTGCCGCAGGGCGCTGGCGTTGGACCTGTTGGTCCTTCACGCTCGCGCCGCTTCACGCTGGCTTTATCTCTCGATCAAGGGGCGCAATGGGCGCAAATTGCAGAAATGTCAAAGACTATCGGGTGAAACGTGTCGGATCAGGCAATCCGCCATCCTGTGAAAGCCGCGACAATCTTTGCGACCCTTTCGCTGCAGGTCAGTTCTGCTCGCGCAATTCCAGATAGTTCAATGTGGAACGGTATGTACCGCTGACCGCGTCATCTTGCCCATTGCGAGCAGGCTCAAACGTATGATGTTCGATCAGCACTTCACACAGTTTCATATTGACGTAGTTCTGGCGAAACTCATCCTCAAGCTCGCATTCCGTAGCCTTGCCCACGCTGTCGACCGTCAATTGGTATGTCACTGACGGTCGCCAGATACGCATCCGCCTGGACAGTTTGAGAAATTCCCATCCGCCGTCGAACTCGACCAGTTTCACAGGCGTCGGATCGGTGGGCATTTCAGGAACTACGGGCGGGGCTGGAATTACTGGTGCGTCAGGAACCGCTGTTACGCCCACGCCGACCCCCTGATCGATTGGCCCGCAGACAAGCGCAGCGCATGCAACTGGAAGAGTGAACAGACCGGGCATGAGAGGGGCGACCTTCTTGGGATTGTTATGATTTAATCAGACGCTCACCATACGCTAACCACGTTTGAGTGCAAATCAGCCAATCTCACCATTGAGATTGGAAACAATGCCGAAGCTTTGGCGCGCAATCTGATAATTTATTGCTGCGCAGAGTGCTTGATAATTCCAAGCCGGCGCAAGTTCGAAAATTCCTTGTGCCGAGATCGCAGAATCACCGACAATCTGCAGATTGCGGCAGAAAGAGCACTGGCCGATGCCGATCAGCGCAATCCCGCCGCCTTCATCAACGCCTGCGTGCTTGCGTCGAACGTGCCCTGCCCCGCATCAATCTGATTGGCGATAGCCTTACCCAATTCCACCCCAAATTGATCGAATGGGTTGATCCCCATCAGCACCGCATTCGCAAATGTCCGATGTTCGTGAAAAGCGATAAGCGCGCCCAGTGTGGCAGGATCGAGATCATCGAGCAGGTACATCACCGATGGCCGGTCGCCCGGATAGGCGCGCGCAGGATCGTCCGCGTCCGGCTTGCCCGCCATCAGCGCGGCGCCTTGCGCAAGGCAGTTCATCAATAGCGTTCTGTGATGAGCCGGATCAAGCGTGTCACCTGGAACAATGGCGGCAAAGAAATCGACCGGTACAAGGTGCGTACCCTGATGCAGCAACTGGAAAACTGCGTGTTGAGCATCGGTGCCAACGCCTCCCCACGTGATCGGCGCTGTTGGACCGGATACCGGCGATCCCGACACGGTTACGCTTTTTCCGTTCGATTCCATTTCAAGCTGTTGCAGATAATCGGGAAACAACGCGAGGCGTTCATCATAGGCGAACACCGCACGTGTCTCGCACCTTCGCACGCGCGAATAATACTGATCGGCAAATGCCGCCAGCAGCGGTGCGTTTGCCCGCCCCTCGGTTTCGCGAAAGTGCGTATCAACCGCGTGCGCCCCGGCCAGAAATTCCCGAAATTCCTCCATGCCTATGGCCAGCGCGACCGGAAATCCGATGCTCGACCACAACGAATATCGCCCGCCCACGCTTTCGGGAAATGGCAGGATGCGCGTTTCATCAACGCCCCAGGCTACTGCCTTTTCAGGGCTGGCGGTGAGAGCGACTACGCGACCGCTCGGATCGTCCACGCCTTCGCTTTCCAGCCATTTGAGCGCGCTTTCGGCATTGATCATCGTCTCGATCGTGGTGAAAGTCTTTGATGCCACCGCGATCAGTGTGGTCGCCGGATCGCAAACTGCAAACGCCTGTTCCAGTGCAAGACCATCAATATTGGAGACGACGTGTACATCGACCTTTGCGAGATCGCGGGTCAGCGCATCGACCGCCAGCGCCGGGCCAAGTGCCGATCCGCCGATGCCGATATGGATCAGGTGACGCACTTCGCCCATCGCACCATCGTGGATTGCATCGACCAGCATACCCATGCGCGCCAGCAGCGCGGCTGCCTCTTCGGTGGTGGCATCGCTGCCACTGCCGCGCATCGCTCCGTGGATCGCCGCGCGCCCTTCGGTTAGGTTGACGATTGCACCCGCGAACATTTCATCGCGCGCGGCGGAGAAATCACAGGCCTGCGCCAAGTCCTCGAACGCCTCCAGCAACGCTGCTGAAAGGTGCGTCTTAGACCAATCGATCCGCATCCCGCCCGTCTCACCATCTGCGCCGGGCCAATCGAGCCGCCGCGTAAAAGCATCCACCCTGCCCGCATCCGCGGCAAACAGATCGCCAAGCGTCTGAACGGGCAATGCGTGCAGGCGATCCCAAGCGGCAGCGATAGACTGGGTCTGGTCGATCATTTTGGAGCAATCCCCTTTGCGTGGTGGAAATACCGCGCGTAAGGGGGCGAGCGATGGATGTTAAGACCCAATCTGATGCGACGGCAGTTTCCATGCCGGTGGATGGCGGCGCAGCGGCGTCAGGGACACCCACAGATGCTGCCCTGCGCCCCGAAAAAAGCCCGCAAAAACCCGATAGCGTTCTGGGATTTGCAGGATTTCTGGTCAAACTTTTGCTGATTGTCCTGATCATCCGCAGCCTGATCGTATCGCCGTTCTCAATCCCTTCGGAAAGCATGCTGCCGCGCTTGTGGAATGGCGACTACCTGCTCGCGGCAAAGTGGCCCTATGGCTATTCACGCTATTCGCTGCCGTTCGATGTTGCCGCTTTCAATGGTCGCCTGCTGGCCGCAGAGCCCAAGCGCGGCGATGTCGTGATCTTCAAACATCCGATCGACCAGACTGACTATATCAAACGTGTAATCGGACTGCCGGGCGACGAAATCGGCATTCTGGGCGGCCAGATCGTGCTCAACGGAAAATTGATACCGCGCGAGGCGATTGACGATTTTCAGATTCCGGTGTCAGCCAACACGTCCTGCGGTCTCGGAGAACTGGCGCGTGTTGTCGATGGCAATTCGCAGACTTGCACCTATCACCGGTTTCGCGAGACACTGCCCTCTGGCCGTCAATACGATGTGCTTGATCTGGGATTGGCGCCAGGCGATAATATGTCCCCTGTCGCCGTGCCGCCGGGGCACATGTTCGTGATGGGCGATAACCGCGACAATTCTCGCGACAGCCGCTTTCCGGCGATGGCTGGGGATGCAGTTGGGATGGTCCCTCAGGAAAACCTTGTAGGCCGTGCGCAAGTTATTATCTGGTCAACCGATGGGTCTGCCGAGTGGATAAAACCGTGGACCTGGTTCTCCGCTGCACGATGGGACAGGATCGGGAACGGGCTGTGAGCATTCAGCGATCATGACCGGCGCACCGCCAATTCTTCCGCCCGAAACGCTCGCCTGGCTCGGCTCTCACGGGCTTGCCGTTCGCGATGAGGCGCGCTGGCTGCGCGCGCTGACGCATGGCAGCTTCAATGGCAACATTACGACAAAAGGCGCCAGTCAGGCAAATCACGAAAGCGCAGGCGATTACCAGCGGCTGGAATTTCTGGGCGACCGGGTGCTGGGCCTTGCGGTCGCATCGTGGCTGTATCGCGAAGGCGATGCGGCCGAGGGTCAGCTTTCACAGCGGCTGAATGCTCTGGTCAGCGGAGCCACCTGCGCAAGGATCGCCCGCAATATCGGGATGCCGGATCACATTCGCTTGGGCAAACAGGCGCGCGAGGACGGCGGCGCAGATAGCGACAATATCCTTGGCGATGTGATGGAGGCATTGATCGGGGCGTGCTTTGTCGAACACGGTTATGATACCGCGCGCGATGTCGTCTACGATTTGTGGGCAAAGGAACTGGCGGGGAACGCCGGCAAGGCGAAACATCCCAAAAGCGCACTGCAGGAATGGGCAGCGGGCAACCGTCGTTCGATCCCGGTTTATCAGGTAGTCGAGCGATCAGGCCCCGATCACGCGGCGCGGTTTACGGTTGAAGTCAGCATCCCCTCAATTGGCAGCGCGCAAGGCTCGGCCAGCAGCAAGGGCGAGGCGGAAAAGCGCGCGGCGCAAGCATTTCTGGAGGAATTCGGGTGATTAACAATTCAGTGCCCACCCAATGTGGTGTGGTGGCAGTCATCGGGGCGCCCAATGCGGGCAAATCCACGCTGGTCAATCAACTGGTCGGTCAAAAGGTCGCGATCACGAGCGCCAAGGCGCAGACCACCCGTGCACGAATGCTTGGTATTGCGTTGTTCGGACCGGTGCAAATGATCCTCGTCGACACCCCCGGCATCTTCGCGCCAAAGCGGCGACTGGACCGGGCGATGGTGACCGCAGCGTGGGAAGGTGCGCAAAGCGCCGACGCCATCCTGCTGATCGTCGATCCGATCAAACAGCGCCGCCACGAACTGATCCCGCTGATTGAATCTCTGGAAAAGCGGCCTGAGCGCAAGATCCTGGTGTTGAACAAGGTAGACCGGGCCAGGAAGGAGCCGCTGCTGGCGCTGGCGCAGGAGCTGGGCGAGCGCATGACGTTCGAGGAGATCTATTTCGTCTCCGCGCTAACCGGCGATGGCGTACCCGAAATGAAAGAAGCGCTGGCAAAGTTGATGCCCGAAGGCGTCTGGATGTACCCGGAAGATCAGGTATCCGATGCGTCGGAACGCCTGCTGGCCGCTGAAATCACGCGCGAACAATTGTTTGCGCAGCTGCACGAAGAACTGCCCTACGACACCGCCGTGCGACCCGAACAATACAAGACGCGCCCCGATGGTAGTCTTGAAATCCATCAGCAAATCGTTGTCACCCGCGAAACACAGCGGCCCATCGTGCTTGGCAAGGGCGGGCAGAAGATCAAGTCCATCGGCGAGGCTGCCCGGCTTGAGCTGGCGCAGATACTGGGCGTGAAGGTCCACCTGTTTTTGCACGTGAAAGTCAGCGAAGGCTGGTCCGACGACAAGGAAGTGTTCGAGGAAATGGGATTGGACTGGGTGAAATGACGCGGGGGGCAATATTCGCCCTCCCCGAACTCGCCTATCGTTTCTTCGCGATCGCGATATTTTGCTGTTTCGCAAAACTTTTGGTCGATTCCTCGCTACGGTTCAGCGCCTTGGCAATCTGTTTCAGCCCTTGGCCCTTTGATGCGAGTAGACGCAGCTTGCCTGCTTCTTCCGCGTTCCAAGGCTGTTTGTGACGCTCGAAAGTTTCCTTACCCATAGATAGCGGCCTAGGCGCAAGGAGTGGCAATAGCGAGCACGAAACCGCGCTATTTGCGATCCAGATTTTCCAGCTTGGCTTTCAGCGCCGCCTCGTCGAACGGTTTCACGATGTAGTCGTCCGCGCCCGCACCGATGCCCTGATGGATGTCCTTGGCCTCGCCGTTGGAGGTGCAGAACACCACGGTGGGCGGAGTGGGTGTCGGGATCGCGCGCAGGCGGCGCACGAATTCGATGCCATCCATCTCGGGCATGTTCCAATCAGTCAGCACCAGCGCGGGCATGGACTGCTTGCACCGGGCCAACGCTTCCTCACCGTCCTGGGCCTCGATGGGTACATAGCCAAGCGACTTCGCGATTTTCGAGGAGACCTTGCGGATCACGCGGCTGTCATCGACGATCAGACAAACCTTTGCACTTATCTGCTGCGCAGCCGCGCCGCGATTGCGGTCACGCTCTGCCTTTGCTGCGGCGACGACTGCATCGGTGTCATGTCCGCTTTCATGTGAGCTGGCCGATTGCGCAGGCGCATCTTTAACGGCATCGCGGACCAGAGCCTCGCGTACATCTTCGGGAGCGTCGGCGGGAACCGCGTTATCAGGCCCCTCTGCCAGACGCTGCGCCAGTGACTTGCCCCGTTGCCCCTTGTGCGGGCCGGTCGTGCGTTTGATCAGATTTTGAATGGCTCTGCCTCCCCGGCAAGCGAGGCAAACTCGCCGTGTTCGTTATACCGGGCCGCATCCGATGCTTCTTCTGCATCGTAATCGCCAGATCCGTAATCCTGTGCGCCGTAATCGTGTGCGCCGTAGCTTTCTGCACCGTAGTCGTTCTGGGCGTTCCGGCCCTCTTCGCCGGGAGTTTCGCCCGGTGTGATACGGACATGGAGATAGGGCATCCAGACATCGCCAAATTCGGCTTTTTGATACCATACATCAATCACGTCATAGCTTGCCCACATGCCATCGGGTTCGCGCAGCCTGATACCTTCTCCAATACGAGGGACCGCGGCAAATCGCACACGGTCCTGCGTCTGGTGGGTTTCGTTCTGGAGTTCGATCTCGATCACGGCAGCGTCCCTTGTTCGCTCACAAGGTTTAAGGGACAATACTAAACGATTTATGAGCGAACGATGGTGATCGTACCTGCAAGAAATCCGGATGACGCGACTGGTCCCGTCCTATTGTGCGTCAGGCTTTTTCCTCAGCCGCCTTCTTTGCCGACGTCTTTTTGGGCGCGGCTTTTTTCGCGGGAGCCTTTTTCTTCGGTGCGGCCTTTTTCGGAGCGGCTTTCTTGCGACCCTTTTTCTTGGCCGGGCCTTTTGCGACGCGCTCATCGATCAGGGCGATTGCCTGTTCGTCCGTGAGGTCTTCGGGTTTTACATCCTTGGGAATGGTCGCATTGGTGGTGCCATCAGTGACATAGGGACCATAACGGCCCGGCATGACCTTCATCTCGGCTCCGCTAGTGGGGTGTGCGCCCAGCGTCTTGATCGGTTCGGCACTGGCGCGCCCGCCACCCTTGCGATTGGCCGCCTCGGCAAGCAGCGTTACCGCTGCATTCATGCCAGTATCAAACACGTCGCGCGTGGTCGTCAGCTTCGCATATTTGCCGTCATGGCGCAGATACGGGCCATAACGGCCGATCGCGGCCTCGATCTCCTTGCCGGTTTCGGGATGCGCGCCGATGATGCGCGGCAGATCGAGCAGTTTTACCGCCCATTCCAGATCGAAATCGTCGAGATCCTTGGGGATACTGGCGCGCTTCTTTTTGTCGCCCTCAGCCATCTCGATATAGGGGCCAAAGCGCCCGGATTTGCGATGAATTTCCTCGCCGGTTTCGGGGTGCTCCCCCATCAGTCCATCTTCGCCGCCGTCTTCGCCATCGGCACCCGGTTGGGCAAATCGCCGGGTGTATTTGCATTCGGGGTAATTTGCGCAGGCGATGAAAGCGCCATACTTGCCCCCGCGCAGGGAAAGGCGGCCGTTCTCGCGCCCTTCCTGTTCGCACAGGGGGCAGAAACGCGCATCTTTCCCGTCCTCACGCGGCGGGAACAGGTAGTCGGAGAGGTATTCATCGAGCGACTCGGTCACCTCGCTCGGCAATTTCTCCATGACCTCTTCGGTCTTGGGTTTGAAATCTTTCCAGAATTTCGCGAGCAACACCTTGTAATCCTCACGCCCGTCGGAGACGACATCGAGTTCGTCCTCCATTCCGGCGGTGAAGTCGTAGGCGACGTATGTCGGGAAGAAACGTTCGAGGAACGCGGTCAGCAGGCGGCCCGACTCTTCTGCGAAAAAGCGGTTCTTCTCCATCCGCACATAATCGCGATCGCGCAGGGTCTGGATAGTCGAGGCATAGGTCGATGGACGCCCGATGCCCAGTTCTTCCAGCCGTTTCACAAGGCTCGCCTCGGAAAAGCGCGGCGGAGGTTGTGTAAAATGCTGATTGGCCTCGACCGCATTCTTGGCAGGGGTGTCGCCCGCCTTCAGCGCTGGCAAGAGACCGTCCTCGTCCTCCTCGGACTTGTCGTCGAAGCCCTCCTGATAGACCGCGAAATATCCAGGGAACACCACAACCTGCCCGGTTGCGCGCAGCTCGTGCTGGCCGGTCGCATCGCGCAGGGTGACGGTGGTGCGTTCAAGCTGGGCGGTCGCCATCTGGCTCGCCATGGCGCGCTTCCAGATCAGCGAGTACAATTTCCCTTCATCGCCGCTACCAGCCTTGTCACGAGTAAAATCGGTAGGGCGAATGGCTTCGTGCGCTTCCTGAGCGTTTTTCGCTTTGGTGCTGTAGAAACGCGGTTTTTCGGGGCAATAGCTTGCCTCAAACCGCTCTGCGATGGCGTGGCGGCAGGCGGTGATCGCGCTTGGGTCCATCTGGACGCCATCGGTCCTCATGTAGGTAATCGCGCCCGCTTCATACAGGCTCTGGGCGCAGCGCATGGTGTGGCTGGCGGAGAAGCCCAGCTTGCGCGCGGCTTCCTGTTGCAGCGTTGAAGTGGTGAATGGCGGCGCAGGATTGCGCTTCAGCGGCTTTTTCTCGACATCCTCGACCGTGAAGCGCCCCGCTTCGACAGCGGCCTTCGCCTCCATCGCGACGCCTTGTTCGCCAAGGCTGAGCTTTTCCAGCTTCTTGCCCTTGTATCGCACCAATCGCGCATCGAACTGGGTCGCATCATATTCCAGCCGAGCAAGAACCGACCAGTACTCGTCAGGGCGGAACGCCTCGATCTCGCGCTCACGCTCGACTATCAGGCGCAGTGCAACCGACTGCACGCGGCCCGCCGATTTCGCGCCGGGCAGCTTGCGCCACAGCACTGGGGACAGCGTGAAGCCGAACAGGTAATCGAGCGCACGGCGGCCCAGATACGCGTCGATCAGCGGTTGATCCAATTCGCGCGGACGGGTCATTGCCTCGGTCACGGCGGCTTTGGTGATGGAGTTGAATGTGACGCGGTCCACCTTTGTCGGCAGGCTTTTGCGCTTTTTCAGCAATTCGCGAACATGCCAGCTGATCGCCTCTCCTTCGCGATCAGGGTCAGTGGCAAGGACCAGGCGCGTGGCGTTCTTGGCCGCATCGGCAATTTCCTTGAACCGGCTCTGCTTGTCCCGATACAGTTCCCAATCCATCGCGAAGTCTTCATCGGGGCGCACGCTGCCATCCTTGGGAGGCAGATCGCGAACGTGGCCATAGCTGGCGAGAACCTTGAAGTCCTTGCCCAGATATTTTTCGATGGTCTTCGCCTTGGCCGGCGATTTCAACAATGACAAGTTGCATGGGAGGGGTATCGGGTCCTTACACGTGTACGTACGCGCGAGAGTGGTGGGGCTTTCGCTGCGTCGTCAAGGCCCGCTACAGATAAACTGCCCTCACGATAAGCCCGTTTATGCCGAATCCTGCCGTTCAGTGCCCTGCTGACCAAAATCCGGCGGCAGAATACAGCGTCCTGCATCGTATTTTCCGACGCTCCGGATGATCTCTGCCTTATCCGGTTCGATCCGGCGGCCCGACAACTGGCTGTCGATCACGCGGCGCAGCAGGTGGTCCAGCCTTGTGACCAGATAACAGTCGATAGCGGGCGGAGCCTTGGGATCGCCGATGCCGCTGTCTTCGGTGAGGAAGGTGTATCTCGACTGCGTGACTGCTGCCATCGCGCGCATCACGTATTCGGCGGTATCAGCGACGCCTGATGCGCCCACCGGCACGATGTGTACACGGGATTTGCGAAGATGCTCCGCAGCGCGCCAAGTGAGCGGGATGTCGGCATCATGCGGCGGCGCGTCCGCAACCAGCAACAGCGTTTTTACAGCGTCATCGCGCCAGTCCAGTCCGGCAGCGCGGATGAGAGCATCCTGCATCGCTTCGGGATAATCACCCCCGCCATCCGCGCGCTGGGCAGAGATGTAGGAACGCCCCTTGGCGATATCGCCATCCAGGGCAAACGTGCGGGTGACAAAAGCATCGCCCTCGTCGCGATAAAACGTGAAGCCGACACGAATATCCAGATCGCCGTGTCGCCGTTTCAGATCGCTTACGATGGTGGCGAGTTCAGCTTGCAGATATTGCAGTTCATCCGACATCGATCCCGTCACGTCGACGACCAGCGCAAGGTCCAATTTTTTTACCTGCGCTGCGTCGGTGCGGGACGTGATCTTGACCGTCTGCGCGCCCGGTTGAGCGGCCATTGTAACCATGCGCCAATCGCTGCCGCCTGCGCGCACCCAGACCCGCTCGCTCAGCGCGTCGTGTTCCGGAAAGAACACCGCGCTGCCATCGGCGACCGTGTCGAGTTTGAGGGAATTGCCATCCGAACAGCGCAATTCCACCTCTGCAAAGGGCACAGCGCGCCCCTTTCTGTCGCGCAGTTCGACGGTCAACAGACGACTGGTGTCAACCGTTGGGAGGTCGCGGACGGTCTGCCCGACTGGACTTTTTCGGACGTATTCGGCGTACAGTTCAGGGTTGAGCAGATCGTCGTGCTCCCCCGCCGTCAGCAGTCCCGATTGCGGAGGCGTCTGGGGGCGTGGACGCGGGCCTGTAGGTGGCCTGGGCACGGGCCGGGACACGGTATCCGAAGAGAGTGGGCCCGCACCCTCAATATCGATAGTGCTGACCGGCGAGGCGCTTTCCCTTGCTCTGCTATCAATGCGCGACCCAGTGACCGTGATGGCCTCACCAGCCGCCATGCTGACCGGTGGTGGAGGTGGAGGTGCATCAACCGGTTCGAATTCCGGGACAGGAGGCACTGGACGCCCGCGATAGCGACCGTTCGGCTGTTCCTGCGATCCGTCGAATTCAGGTCCAAGATCGGGAAGTGCGGCAGGTAGTCGGCAGAAACCCTGATCGCGCACATTGTCAGGAAAACTGGCGGGAGTATCTGCCCCCGGTTCGCTTGCATTAGAGACGCTGCCAAAGCCAGGCAGAACCAGCGCCACAGAGCACATCATTGCAACAGATTTTCGCATTTCGAACCCCCAACCCGGACCACAATCCGTTCAGGGGTAATTGGCATTACCTGAACAATGGATGAGGGTGACCAGTAATGGCATTGCGCACTAGAGACCCTGCCCCGACAGGCTGACCGCCCCGCCCGCATGACGTTCCAATTCGCCTGCCAGCTCCATCTCAAGCAGGGCCATATGCACCGCCGCCGGGCTGCTGCCGGACTGGCGGATCAATTCATCGACTGCGATAGGTGCCTTGGTCAGCAGGCGAGTTATGTCATCGCCCTGCCCGTTTTCCCTCGCCTCGCCCCACTCCAGTTTGCGGAGTTCTGCGTAATCGAACGGGGCGCCCGGTTCCTCCACCCGGAAGGTGGAACGCGGCGCCCCGGTAAACCCTTCGAGCAGTTCCACCACGTCCTCAACCGACTGCACCAGCACTGCGCCATCACGGATCAGCTGGTTGCAGCCAAGACTGCGCGTATCAAGCGGAGATCCGGGAATAGCCATCACCTCGCGACCCGCTTCGCCAGCCAGCCGCGCGGTAATCAGCGTGCCGGATTTGGGCGCAGCCTCCACCACCAGAGTGCCGCTTGCCAACCCTGCGATGATGCGATTGCGGCTGGGAAAGTGCCGCCCGCGCGGCTCGGTTCCCGGCGGTTGCTCGGCAATCAGCAAGCCTTCGGTTGCGATGCGCTCCTGCAATTCCTGATGCTGCGGCGGATAGGCAATGTCGATCCCACTGGCGATCACTCCGATGGTATGGGGAAACGCCCCTTCATGTGCGGCGCCATCGATACCGCGTGCCAGTCCCGAGACGATAGTGAAGCCTGCCTCGGAAAGGCGATTTGCAAACTCCCGCGCCAGCTTCACTGCCGCTGCCGAAGCGTTGCGCGCACCAACGATTGCGACGCAGGGGCGCGATGCGAGCGCAAGATCGCCACGACAAGTGATGATCGGCGGCGCGCTATCCAGTTCTGCCAGCAGCGCAGGATAATCGGCCTGATCGTGGAACAGGTAGCGCGCGCCCGCTTTGCGCACGGCGAGAATCTCACGCTCGATCCGGTCGATAGGTGCGGGGCGATAAGGTGTCTTGCCCCGGCTTCCCAGATCGGGAAGCGCGACGATTGCGGCCTCGGCTGAGCCAAACCGGGCGAGGAGCGCGCGATAGCTGACCGGCCCAATATTGGGAGATCGTAACAGGCGGATTCGGGCAAATGCCTCAGCCTGGGTAAGACTCACTCGTGCCCGCCGATCTTTGGCTCGGTGCCTGAGAAAATCCGCTTTATATTTTCCTCGTGCTTGATGAACACGAGCACCTGAATGGCGATCAGCGGCAGGAATGCCGCGTCATACTGGCTCCAGCCAAAAAATGGGGAGACAAGTGCAAGGACCGGGGCGAACGAAACCGCGGTGAGCGACGCAATCGAAGATGTGCGGGTAAGGAATATAGCGACCGCCCAGATAATCGCGCACAACACCATGATAGGCCAGGCCAGCGCGGCGCAAACGCCTGCTGCAGTGGCAAATCCCTTGCCTCCCTTGAACCTCAGCCAAGGGGTAAAGCAATGCCCCGCGACCGCCGCCACACCGGCAATCCCCTCGGTTCCCGGCCAGTAATTTGCCGCAAGAAGCAAGGGCACCGCCCCCTTTGCCGCATCGAGCAGGACGGTTGCCGCAGCCAACCCCTTGTTGCCGGTACGCAGCACGTTCGTGGCGCCGATGCTGCCGCTGCCGATCGAACGTACATCGCCCAGCCCCGCCGCCCGCGTCAGCAACAATCCGAACGGGATCGAACCTGCAAGAAAGCCCAGCAATCCGGCCACCAAGAATTCCAAATCATATCTCCATCAGCCCTGGGCGCGCAGGAATCGCAGGCGGGCATTGCCCAACGGGTGCACTTCTTCTAGCGCCCTTGAAACCAAAAGAAAGACAGCCCTTCGTCACATTCAGAGGGGAACAGAATTGAAAAGAATTTGGACAAGTCCTCTCCCATCCTGATCTTCGATTCCGGCGTTGGCGGTTTGACGGTCTATGATGCGCTTCGGCGTATCCTGCCCGAAGCGCCGGTGATCTATGCTGCCGACTTTGCCGGGCTGCCCTATGGCACCAAGAACGAGGCGGAGATTGCGGCGCGCGTTGCCGGATTGCTGGGAAGAATGAGCGAGCGGTACCAGCCGCGCCTTGCCTGCATCGCGTGCAATACAGCCTCTACCATCGCGCTGGGCATGGTGCGCGATGTGCTGGAAATTCCGATTGTCGGCACCGTTCCCGCGATCAAGCCTGCAGCGCTCGCCAGCAAAAGCGGGGTTATCGGATTGCTAGGCACGCAGGCGACCATTCGTCAGCGCTATGTCGATGATCTGGAAAGAGATTTTGCACGGGGCAAGACGCTTCTGCGCCACGCGGCACCGGCTCTGGTTGACGAAGCGGAGCGCAAATTGCGCGGCGGTTCGCCTGACCCTGGCGTGCTTGAAGAGGCACTGAGAGGGCTCAAGACGCAGGAAAAGGGCATCGCGCTTGACCACATCGTGCTCGGCTGCACCCACTTCCCGCTGCTGCGCGACGAACTGCTGCACATTGCCGTCACCGCCGTGGGTATGTCGCCCGACATTCGCCTGACCGATGGCAGCGAAGGTATCGCGCGACGGATCGTGGCGTTGCTCGATGGACAGGACTTCAGCCCAACCCCAGCCAACCGCTTCGTGGTTACCGGCCCCGTGGGGGGCGCCGAGGGGCTTCAATCCGCTCTTGCTGAGCGCGGGTTTGGGCCGGCTGAGGCGTTCTGATGAAAACCTGCAAATCACTCGCAAAGATCGCAGTGGCAAAAACGATCACCGTGACCTAATTACCGCGTGAAACAATCCGGGGGTCATCGCCGTATCTCGGATGGTTTCACCCGATCAGGCGGCGCTCAGATTTGCGCGTTGCCACCAGCAGCAAGAGCGTATGCCGTGAATTACGATCATATCTTCGACCAGGCGATCGATCGCCTCCACGAGGAAGGGCGTTACCGCGTCTTTATCGACATCATGCGCAACAAGGGTGCGTATCCCAATGCGCGCTGTTTCCACGGACACAACGGGCCAAAGCCGATCACGGTGTGGTGCTCCAACGATTACCTTGCGATGGGCCAGCATGAAAAGGTGATCGGCGCGATGGAGGCGGCGCTGCACGATGTTGGCGCAGGTTCCGGTGGCACCCGCAATATCGGCGGCAACACGCATTTCCACGTCGAGCTGGAACGCGAACTGGCGGATCTTCATGGCAAGGAAGGCGCGCTGCTGTTCACCAGCGGATATGTTTCCAACGATGCGACGCTGTCCACGCTGGCAAAACTGCTGCCGGGGTGCGTTATCTTTTCCGACGCCCTCAACCACGCCAGCATGATCGCCGGTATCCGCAATTCCGGCTGCGAAAAGCGTGTTTTCCGCCACAACGATGTGGCCCATCTGGAAGAATTGCTCGCCGCCGAAGACCCTGCCCTGCCCAAGCTGATCGCGTTTGAAAGCGTGTATTCGATGGAAGGCGATGTCGCCCCGGTTCACGCAATTTGCGACCTTGCCGAAAAATACAACGCCTTGACCTATATCGATGAGGTCCACGCAGTCGGCATGTACGGCGCGCGCGGCGGCGGCATTTCGGAACGCGAGAATGCAGCGGACCGGATCGACATCATAGAGGGCACTCTGGGCAAGGCATTTGGCGTGATGGGCGGATATATCGCCGCCGATACGCGCGTGATCGACTGCATCCGGTCGTATGCCCCCGGCTTTATCTTCACCACCTCGCTTTCCCCGGTTCTGGTCGCCGGAGTGCTGGCATCGGTCAAGCATCTCAAATCATCTAGCGTTGAGCGCAACGCACAGCACCGCGCCGCCGCCATGCTGAAACTGAAATTTGCCGAGGCCGGGCTGCCGGTGATGGACAGCGTCACCCACATCGTGCCCCTGATGGTCGGCGATCCGGTGCATGCCAAGAGGATCAGCGATATTCTGCTGGCCGAATACGGCGTCTATGTGCAGCCGATCAACTTTCCCACCGTGCCGCGCGGAACGGAGCGCCTGCGCTTCACCCCCGGCCCGCATCATTCAGAGACGATGATGGACGAGCTGACAGAGGCACTGGTCGAAATCTGGGATCGGCTGGAAATGCGGCTGGCCGAGGCGGCTTGAGAGGCAGCGGGTTGAACTGTGATTGATGTCAGGGCACAGGCCTTGTGAATTCAATCGAGAGAGAGACCTATGGCGCACGAAACACCGACCACTTCGATTACCTATGACGAAGTCGTCCTCTCGCGCCGCTCCATCCGCGGATACCTCGACAAGCCTGTCGCGCGCGCACTGATCGAGGAGGTGCTGACGCTGGCGATGCGCTCGCCAACGTCGATGAATACGCAGCCGTGGCACTTTCACATCATCACCGGAGAGCCGCTCGACCGTATTCGCAAAGGCAACACCGAGCGCATTCTGGCAGGCGAACCGGACAGCCGCGAATTCCGGCGCGGGGAGCCCTTTGCGGGCGTCCACCGTGAACGCCAGATCGGGGTCGCCAAACAGTTGTTCAGCGCGATGGGTATTGAGCGGGATGACAAGGACGCGCGGCAGGACTGGGTCTTGCGCGGCTTTCGCCAGTTCGATGCGCCGGTTTGCGTTATCGTGGCGTATGATCGCGATTTGTCGGGCAGTGACGACACCGCCTTCGACTGCGGCGCAGTCACGACCGCACTTGTAAACGCAGCATGGTCGCGCGGGCTTGGCTGCGTGATCAATTCGCAAGGCATCATGCAAAGCCCCGTGGTGCGCGAACACGCCGGCATCCCGGACGATCAGATCATCATGAAAGCAGTGGCACTGGGCTGGCCCGACCCAGACTTCCCGGCCAACGCCGTGGTCAGCGAACGCAAAAGTGTGAATGAGGCGGCTCGGTTCGTGGGGTTTGACGGTTAGTCAGCCAACGGTAGCCCCGTAATTGCCAGCGACTTGCGTTCGGGTGTGACTTCACCAGTAAGCAGCCAATCGAGGATGGCGCGGTGAATGGCCACCTGACGGTCTGGTGGCAAATCGTTCCAACCGTGCGCCATGCCAGCGACTTCCCAATAGCTGAAACTTTTGTTGCCCAATACTGTAAGATCAGAGATCAGCGCCCGTGCGCTTTCGACGGGTGTGTTATCGCGATCCAGTTCGCCATGAACGATCAGGATCGGCGTGCGGTTATCCGATAGCGGCGCGCTGAGACGTGAACGCAGGCGCGATGCCCAGGCTCGCCATGAATTATCTTTCCCGGCCCAAGTTTTCTTCCAGGTGGGATTGTCTTCCATTTCGCGGAAATCATTCCTCAAGTCCGCGAGGCATTCAGCCCTGTTTGCAGTAGTAGCGCTCGGGCAACCCCAAAAGTCCTCAAAATGTTGGGCCATGGTCAGACCGCCGCCCATCGCGCCAAGAACCGCGCGGCTGATATCCGGGCGATAGACAACCAGTTGTGCCGCGACATCGCCGCCGTCCGACCAGCCCCACACCAGAATTTCGCCATTCCACCAGTCTGCATTCGCCTTCAGATATTGCAACACGCGCAGGTGGTCGAAAACGCGATTATCAATAGTGTAGTGCCGCATGAATTGTTCAGAGCAGGCAGCCGTAAAGTCGGCAGCCTCTGGCTCGACACCCGGTTTTTCGACCATCAGCCGCGCATACGTGATGGGGTCATCATTTTTCGGGGCATAATTGCCCCAAGTGCTAGGACGCTTCTGCCCTACGCAGCCCGATCCATCGACGACCAGCAATAGCGGGAGGCGCGCCGGTGTCGATGGCCGATCAATGTAGAATCGAATGGGCCTTTCATTAATGGCAGGGATCGTGGAATCTTCGTGCAGTATCTGAGGGGCGGCGGCCGCGATGTCGCCAAAATTCGCAAGAAATGCAATCAGCACGGTCAGGCAGACGCGCGCTGCTCTCACTACCGCAAACTCACCACATTGTCGCTCGGTTCGCGCACGCGGGTGCCGTTGAACAGGCTCAGCATCGGCTCGTCGGTCACGATCACGCATTGCGCGTTGCCAAAGCCGTTGAAGCCGGTCTTCATCGCCGCGCCATAAGCGCCAAGCATTCCGATCTCGATGTAATCGCCTGCCTGGATGTCTCCGGGCAGAGAGAACGGGCCGGCCATGTAATCGGCGTCGTCACAGGTGGGACCGTAGAACGCGAAGTCCTCTACCGGATCGCGCAGATCATCCTCCAGCGCCGCCACGGGGAAGCGCCAGGCGACATGCGCCGCATCGTATAGAGCGCCGTAGGCGCCATCGTTGATGTAGAGCTCGTTTCCGCGCCGCTTGGTCACCTGCACGATCATGCTGGAATATTCAGCGCACAGCGCCCGGCCCGGCTCGCACCACAGTTCTGCGTTGTAGGCAATCGGCAGCGCATAAAAGTGCTGGTGAATGATAGAGAAGTAATCCTCCAGCGGCGGCGGCTCCATGCCCGGATACACGCTGGGGAATCCTCCACCCACGTCGATCATGTCGATCACCACGCTGGCCTCGGCAATCGCGGCGCGAGTGCGGTCCAGCGCCTGCACGAAGGCAAACGGCGTCATCGCCTGACTGCCGACATGGAAGCAGATGCCCAGCCAGTCGCAATGCTGGCGCGCCTCGCGCAGCAGCACAGGCGCTTCGGTCAGGTCGCAGCCGAATTTGGAAGCGAGGCTGAGTTCGGAATATTCGGACGAAACGCGCAGCCGCACGCACAAACGCAAGTCGGTCGCCGGTTCGCCGGTTTCCGGGTTGCGGCAGGCTTCGACGATCTTCTCCAGCTCTTCGACACTGTCCAGGCTGAAGGTTTTAACGCCGTGAGTGCGGTAAGCCTCGGCGATCGCGCCCGCTGTCTTGATCGGGTGCATGAAGCAAAGCGTGGCATCGGGCAGAATGCCACGCACCAGCCGCACTTCAGCGATGGAAGCAACATCGTAATGCGTCACACCCGCATCCCACAAAACCTCAATGAGGTCTGGCGCAGGGTTGGCTTTCACTGCGTAAAGAACCTTGCCTGGGAACCGATCAACAAAAAACTTCGCCGCCCGCTGCGCTGCATGGGGGCGGTTGAGAATGATCGGCTCGTCCGGCGAAAGAGCGTTCGCTACAGCCTTGGCGTCTGGAAATTGGAGCAATTCAAGGGACCCCCTAAAGGTTCAGTGTTCAACCAAACGGTTATGAGCCTGCCTTGCGGTAATCGTCCCTTGGGGCAGAGGAAGTGCGCAGATAGAGAATGTGCGCCGGTATGCAAGTGAAATCGTCCAAATCGGCGTTGGTTCCAGACAATCAGAAAGCGATGTTTGGCACCTGATCGACGCTGCCCCGCTCGCTATCGTCGAGCCGATTGAAATCCGCGGGTCTGAACCCGAGCATCCCGGCAAACAGCACCGCGGGAAATGCTTCTCGGGCGGTGTTGAAACGGGCCACTGCTGCGTTGAGCGCGCGCCGTGCGGCGGCCAACTTGTCCTCGATGTCCGCCAGTTCACGCTGCAATTCCTGATAATTCGCACTCGCCTTGAGATCAGGATAATCTTCGCCAAGGGCCAGCAGATTATCCAGCGCCACACGCAGACCGCGTTCGTCGCCTGAGCTTGGATTTCCATTTGCCGCCTTGTTGCGCGCTGTAATCACAGCTTCGAGGGTGCGGGATTCGTGGCCGGCATATCCCTTCACCGTTTCCACCAGATTGGGGATCAGATCGTGCCGCTGGCGCAGTTGCGCATCAATATCCGCAACGCCCTGATTGACGTTCTGGCGCAGACCCACAAGCTGATTATAGATCCCGATCAGCAGGAACACGACAGAAACCGAGATTACAACAATCGCCGAAGTCCAGAACCACCCGAAAATCTCAACCATCTTCAAACCCCTGTTTAACGACCTTGGCGTATACTAGCATCAAGTGGTTAAAAGAAGACACTCGCGCGGGCAAAGGCACACGCACGCGTTACTGGAATGGGCCGGACCTGATGGATGTGAACGTCGATCAACTGATGAGGGGGGAACTGGGGCGATGGCTCGCGGCTCAATCGCCTATGCGCGATGCGGCAATGCAAAAGGCCCGTTCGCGCTGGATGTGGGGCGGCGCGTTCGCGACGATAGCCATTGCGTGGATTTGGTATGGAGCTGAATTCGGATCGGTTTTTGCCGGCTTTATTTCGGCAGCAATAATTCTCGGCGTCGGGATTGTTGGCTATTTGCCAATTGCCGAGGCGACAAAGGCGATCAAGGTCGGCATCAATTCCGCGATCGCGCGCAGCCTTGGCATATCCTACGAACATGATGTGACACCCGGCGAGGAAATGCTCGCTGCCCGCAGGTATGGGCTTTTGCCCGGCTATGACCGGCGTACGCTGGAGGATTGCTGGTCAGGCGATCTGAAAGGCCACCGATTTCGGCTCTACGAAGCGCACCTGGAACGCCGCGAAGGCTCGGGCAAGAACCGCCGCTGGGTCACAGTGTTTCGCGGCGCACTGATCGAAATGGATTTTGGCCGCTCCTTCCAGTCGACAACGCTGCTGCAACGTGCGGGCAAACATCGCAAATGGCTGGGGCTTGGCGGGGCAAAGGACGATGTAAGTTTTTCAGGCCACAGGCTCGCGCTGGTCGATCAGGTCCACCCGGCATTCGAGGATGTTTTTCAGCTTTACAGCGATGATCAGGTCGAAGCGCGCGTGCTGGTCCACCCAACCTATATCGAACATCTCATCGCCGTAGAACGAGCTTTCGAAGGCGAGGCAGTGCGCGCGCTCTTCCAAGGCGGCAAGGTGATCGTCGCGGTGGAAAGCGGCGACCTTTTCGAAAGCGGATCAGTGGACGCCGCGAACGATCGCGAACGCGTGGAAGAGGCCGCAGCGCAATTTACCGCTCTTGCAAAACTGGCTCTAGCCATCAATCAGAACGAGCGTGGGCGCACAATTGGCCAGACCGGCCCCGCCGATGCACGCGAGCTTGGCAATCGCAGCGCGCTGGGCGGGCGATTTGGGCGGCGCGGGCTTTGAAATGGTCCCGCCGAGCCGTCAGCTCAGACGATCGCGGAAATCTTCATACTCAAATCGCTTCACGCATTCGAGCGCATCGGTATCGCTGTCCCACAGCCAGATGCTGGGTAGCTGAACGCCGTTGAATGTGTTGGTTTTGACCATCGAGTAATGCGCCTGATCGAGAAAGGCGAAACGCGCACCCGGCTGCGCTGCAACCGGCAGGCGATAGTCGCCGATCACATCGCCGGCGAGGCATGACGGCCCGCCAAGGCGGATCGGTACGCTGTCATCCTGCAATTCCCCCAACATGGCAGGGCGATAAGGCGCTTCCAGCACATCGGGCATGTGGCAGGTGGCCGAAATGTCGGTGATGCCGACGGGCACTTCGTTGAAACCGGTGTCCAGCAGCGTGCCAATCAGGATACCTGCATCCAATGCGACCGCCTCACCCGGCTCGATGATGATTTCCGCGCCAGTATCTGCGGCCGCATCGCGCAGCAATTCAATCAGTTCCTCGCGCTCGTAATCGGCGCGGGTGATGTGGTGCCCGCCGCCCATGTTGATCCATTTTAGCTGCCCAAAATACGGCTCAATCACGTCGAACACGCGGTCCCAAGTCTGGCGCAGAGGCTCAAAAGTCTGTTCGCACAGATTGTGGAAGTGGATACCCTCCACCCCTTCCATATGCTCATCGGTCAGTTGGTCGAGCGGGAAGCCCAGTCGCGACCCCGGCGCAGAAGGGTCATACTTTGCCACTTCGCCGGTCGCCACCTGCGGATTGATGCGAAGGCCCACGGACACATCGCCGCCCGTCACAGCCGCCTGATCGAGGATCAGCGCGGCACGGTTCATCTGGCCGGGAGAGTTGAAGATGACATGATCGGAAAGTCGGCAGATTTCCTCCAGGTCCTCCGGCTTGAACGCGGCTGAATATGTCGCAATCTCGCCATCATAGAATTCGCTGGCCAGCCGTGCTTCCCACAGGCCCGAGGTAGAGGCGCCGTCAAGATACTCGCCCATGATCGGTGCGACCGACCACATCGAAAACGCCTTCAGGGCGGCAAATACCTTTATGCTGCCACCATCGCTGGCCGCGGCATCGCGAATGTCAGCGAGGATCTGGCAATTGGCTCGCAATTTGGCCGCATCAACGACAAATGCGGGACTGTCGACCCGTCCAAGGTCGAAGTGGGCAAAGGCGCCCGGATCACCGGCTTTGGTTTGCATTGCGATGTCGTGCCTTTTCTTGATTCATTCAATGAGAGCAGAGATGACCCGGGATAATCGCTGCATCACTTCGTCAGCGCGCTTGCGAAAGGAGCAAAACGTTAGAACCCAACCGGCCCGTCCAGTTCCTCGACCGTCCAGGGCAGGCCGTGGTCGTTGAGCATGTCCATAAACGGATCGGGGTCCATCTCCTCAATATTGAAGACGCCCTCACCCGACCATGTACCCGTCACCATCATTGCCGCGCCGATCATCGCAGGTACACCTGTGGTGTAGCTGACTGCCTGATTGCCGGTCTCCTCATAGGCCGCCTCGTGCGAGCAGATATTCTTGATGTAGAACGTTTTTTCGCCCGATCCGTCCAGCGCCTCTCCGGTGGCGATGCAGCCGATATTGGTTTTGCCCTTGGTGGTCTCGCCCAGCGTTTCGGGCTTTGGCAGGACGGCGGCGAGGAATTGCAGGGGCACGATTTCCTTGCCCTGATATCGCACGGGTTCAATGCTGGTCATACCGACATTCTGCAGCACGGTGAGGTGCTTGATGTACTCATCGCCAAACGTCATCCAGAACCGCGCGCGTTCCATTTCGGGCACGAATTTCGCGAGGCTTTCCAGCTCTTCGTGGTACATCAGATAGGCGTTCTTCGGCCCAACCTCTTCAAAATCAAACTCCGTCTTTACCTGCATCGCGGGCGTTTCCACCCATTCGCCGTTCTCCCAGTGGCGAGCGGGCGCCGTCACTTCGCGAATGTTGATTTCGGGATTGAAGTTGGTCGCGAACGCCTGGCCGTGGTCGCCGCCATTGCAATCGAGGATGTCGAGCGTGCGGATCGTCTTAAGCTTGTGCTTCTTGAGCCACATGGTGAAAACGCTGGTGACACCGGGATCGAACCCGCTGCCCAGCAGCGCCATAAGTCCGGCATCCTTGAACCGGTCGTGATAGGCCCACTGCCATTTATATTCGAACTTCGCCTCATCCTTGGGCTCATAATTTGCGGTGTCGAGGTAATGCACACCCGCCTCCAGGCAGGCATCCATGATCGGCAGATCCTGATAGGGCAACGCAAGGTTGACGACGTGAGTCGCGCCAATCTTGCGGATCAGATTGACCATCGCGGGCACTTCCTCGGCATCAATTTCATATGTCGCCACGTCCACGCCGCAGCGCTTCTTCACGCTGGCGGCGATTGCATCGCATTTGGATCGGGTGCGGCTGGCCAGATGGATTTCCGGGAAAATCTGTGTGTTGAACGCCATCTTGTGGACGCAGACAGAGCTGACGCCCCCCGCTCCAATCACCAGCACTTTTGTCATCGAATCCGACCTTTCCAATTGAGTGTTGCGCGCTCCCTAGTCGAATGCGCTAAAGCGGACAAATGATCCGGCTACCTACAGAAAAAGGCGTGCGCGATGCCGCCCAGAGCATTGCGGCCATTTTGCCGCCCACCCCGCTCTTGCCCGTCGAAATCGGCGGCACGCAAGTGTGGGTCAAGGCGGAAAACCTGCAACCCATCGGCGCGTTCAAGATCAGGGGCGGGTGGTGGCGGCTGTCGAACCTGTCCGAAGCAGAGCGCGCGGGCGGCGTTGTCGCCGTATCTTCCGGCAATCACGCGCAAGGCGTCGCATGGGCGGCGCGCAAGTTGGGCATCGCGGCCACCGTGGTCATGCCCCGTGATGCGCCGGAGGTGAAACTCGCGGCCACTCGCGCGCTGGGCGCCGAGGTTGTGCTGTACGATCGCCCCGGTGAGGATCGCGACGAGGTGGCCGCGCGGCTGATTGAGGCGCGCGGGGGCACGTTGGTCCATGCATTCGCCGATCCTTGGGTGATGGAGGGCCAAGGTTCTGCCGGGATAGAAATCGCCGCGCAGCTTGGTCGATCACCCTCGCGTCTGATCGCATGTTGCGGGGGCGGAGGGCTGGCGGCCGGGCTGTCGCTTGCGTGCCCGCACGCTGCGATCAACGTGGTCGAGCCGGAAGGATGGGATATGGTCGGTCAGGCGATGAAGGCCGGCGCAATCGTGCAGGTAGGAGCCGACGCTCCAAAAACGATATGCGACGCTCTGCAGCCAACCGCGACCAAGCCGATCAACCTGTCCGTTCTGCAATCACGCGCCGAGCCCGGCGTGACCGTCACCGACGAAGAGGTCCGCACAGCTCAGCGCTGGGCTTTTGCAAATATATGCATGGTACTGGAGCCGGGCGGCGCTGCTGCCCTTGCTGCCGCGCTGGCGGGCAGAGTGCCGCTGGATGATGGCACCGTCATCATGCTGACCGGTGGTAACGCCGATCCTGCGACCTACGCCCGGACGATTGTGCAGGCTGAATAGCCGCACATCCTGATGGGTCAGGGCTGACGCCCGAAATCGGTTGCAATTGACAATCGGACCCTGCTTTCGCAGACATTGGCGCAGAACAAGGGGTCTCGATTAATGCTGGCACAAATTCTCGCACCTGCGGCCGTTCTGGTCACTTGGACACTGATCATATTGCTGTGGATTATTCCTGCGCGGTTTGGCGCTATTGCTAAAATCGAGGACAAATCGCTGCTGCCGACCAAGCAGGGGGTCCGCGGGGACGATCTGGAAGGCATCCTTCCTGACAAGGCGAACTGGCCCGCGCACAACCATACGCATCTGCATGAACAGCCGACGCTTTTCTATGCCCTTGTCATGATTATCGCGCTGACTGGACCCGAAGCGACAGATGTGTTGCTGGCATGGATTTATGTCGGTGTCAGGATCGTGCATTCGCTGTGGCAGATACTGGTCAATTCCATTCCGGTGCGCTTTGGCCTGTTTCTGGTCGGATCGATTGCGCTGATCGCGCTGGCGATCCGCGCTGTCATCGCGACTGTTTTCGCTGATCCGTCCGCGCTCCCCGCCTGATCGCTGGCGAGACGAACTATGAAAGAGAGTATTATCCTGATGGGCATGGACATCCTGCAACCCGCCGTGGCGCTGATGATCTGGACGATGATAATTTGGGCGTGGATGTATGTGACGCGCATTCCCGCGATGCAGCGCGCGCAGATCCAGCCGGACGACGCGCGGCAGACCGGCCTGCTCGATGAGAAATTGCCCGATCGCGTCCAATGGAAAGCCCATAACTACAATCACCTGCACGAACAACCTACTGTGTTTTACGCGGTCGCAATCGTGCTCGCCATCATCGGCCAGGGTGCGGGAATGAATGCGTTTCTGGGCTGGATCTACGTCGGGCTGCGCGTCGTGCACAGTCTGGTGCAAGTCACCGCAAACAAGGTGATGGTCCGCTTCGTCCTGTTTCTGCTGTCCAGCCTCGTGTTGATCGCGCTGATTTTCGATGCGGCCATGATAGTGTTCGGAACGGGGACCGAGTTGCAGGGCGCGGGGCTGCTGCGCGTCGGTTGATCCCGTCAGGCGCGAGGGACGGTTCGCGCTTTACTCTGCTGCTTCGGTTTCCACCTCGGGCACGTCTTGCAAGTGCACCGCGAGGAAACGTTCCCCATCCAGCGCGGCCATGCAGCCCATACCGGCCGCCGTTACCGCCTGCCGATAGACATGATCGGTCACATCGCCCGCCGCAAAAACTCCGGGGATCGCCGTCTTGGGCGTGCCCGGTTCCACATCGAGATAACCGGCTGCATCCATCGCGAGTTTCCCCTTGAACAGCTCCGTCGCGGGAGCGTGGCCGATTGCAACAAACGCTCCATCCACCTCCAGCGTCGAAGTCTCCCCGGTTTGAGTGTCCTCGAGAACCAGATGATGCAAGGCTCCGTTTTCGCCCGCTTCGAAACTTCTGACAGACTTGTTCCACAAAACACTGGTCTTGGGGCTGTTGAACAGCCGTTCCTGCAGAATCTTTTCCGCACGCAATTCATCGCGACGATGAATCAGCGTTACGTCGTCCGAATGATTGGTAAGATACAGCGCCTCTTCAACCGCGGTGTTGCCGCCGCCGATTACTGCCACTTTCTTCCCGCGGTAAAAGAACCCGTCGCAGGTCGCGCAGGCGGACACGCCCTTGCCGCCGAGTTCCTGTTCGCCCGGCGCGCCAAGCCATTTTGCCTGAGCGCCGGTGCAAATTACCAATGTATCGCCGATATATTCATCTCCACTGTCGCCAATGGCGCGGAACGGAGGGCCGTTTTCCAGATCTACCGAAACGATCGTATCCCACATCATGCGCGTGCCGACATGCTCTGCCTGCGCCTTCATCTCCTCCATGAGCCATGGGCCCTGCACCACATCGCGAAAGCCGGGATAGTTCTCAACATCGGTGGTGATGGTCAGCTGCCCGCCGGGCTGGAGGCCCTGCACCACGATCGGTTCCAGCATGGCGCGCGCGGCGTAGATCGCGGCGCTGTAACCAGCCGGGCCGGAACCGATAATGAGCATCTTGGTGCGATGGGTAGCCATGGGTAGTCTCTTTTCGTCTGTGTTCGATCAAGCAGCGAATATGGGTGTGCGTGCGGAGATTGTCACGCCACCAGCGCGGCGCGCAGGCGAGCTTTCCTTGCCTCATCCACACCTAAACTGTTGGCAAGGTAGGCGTCGATTGATCCGTGGTCGCGTTCTACCTCTTCGAAATAGGTCGCAATGTATTCGGGCCGCACGCCCATAAGATTATCGAGCGCGTCCTGCGGAATGTCACCATACACTTCGCGCATACGCGGCAGCGACTGGCGTTCCAGGATGTGCGAAGTAGGTGCAACGTTCGTGCGCAGGAATTCAGCGATCACATCATCCCGGTTCACGCCCAACACATGCAGCAGCAGGCTGGCCGCGATCCCGGTGCGATCTTTTCCGGCAAAACAATGCACAAGGCTTGGCGTGGGATTGCTTGGCCCGCCATTGTCCAGCGCGGCGAAATAGCGTGAGAACATTGCAATCATCGCCGGATTGACCGGCATCCGCGTGTAGACCGCGATCATCCTGTCATAGGCGAGCTGCGCAGTCATGCTGACGGTTCCCCCGCCCCCTTCGTGCGGAGGTGAATTGCTGGTTTCACCCTCATATGCGAGGACCTGAGCATCGAAGGCACGGTGCCGACGGCAGGGAAATTTTTCGCGTTCACTCTCACCGCGCAAATCAATGACGGTGCGAATACCGAGCGAGTGTATCAGATCAAGATCGGCGTCAGTCGCCTCCATGTGCTGACCGGATCGCCACAGCAGCCCGGCCTTCACCCGCTTACCGCCGGGTACGGCCCAACCGCCATAGTCGCGCAGGTTGTGAATGCCCTGAGTGGGCAGGAAAGGATCGGCTTGAAGGTGTCGAATCATGCGCGCGGGTGTGGCGGGCGGACGCTGCGATGTCACGCCCCTTCATAGGTATTGCACACGAGGGGCGGTCAAATTCGGTCTTGTAACAATGTGACTTATCCCGGTGGCATCATAACACGACCTTTTTATGGGAGGCTCCGTTTTCATGGCCCGTATCCTGATTGCCGACGACGATGAACTGATCGCCGAAATTGCCACCGAAGTGTTGATAGATGCAGGCCATGCCTGTGGCTGGGTGACCAGCGGAGAAGAAGCGTGGGAGGTCGCTCACAAACGCCGACCAGACATCCTGTTACTGGATCAGGATCTGCCTGGTATTTCCGGCGTAAGTCTGCTGCGGAAATTTCGCGGCAGTTCGCAATTCTATGATCTGCCCGTAATCATGTTCACCGCCATGCGCGGGGCCGAGGACGAAGCACAGGCGATCTACGCAGGGGCGCAGGATTACATTCGCAAGCCTTTCGACGCCGGCATTCTAACTGCGCGGATTGAACGCGTACTGGCAAAGCGCGGCGGCCGACCAGCCCATACCGATCTGAAAACACGAATGATGCGTGAAGCCGGTCTGATGCGGGAAGCGATGACGCGAAACGAACATCGCCTGATCTGAAAGGCTCGCGTTAACGTGCCAGATCTTCGCAAAAGAGTGATGTCCACGCAGTCACGTTATCATCACGAACCGTACCGATCATCGCCTGATACCGGGCCCGCCGCTCCTCCAGTGGCATGTCCAGCGCCCTTGCGATCGCACTGGCGATCACATCAGGGCTGTGCGGATTGACGAGCAAAGCCCCGTTGCCCGCTGCGCCAAGCTGATGCGCGGCTCCGGCAAATTCCGAAAGGATCAGCACGCCGGGATCGTCGGGATCCTGCGCCGCGACGTATTCCTTTGCCACCAGGTTCATCCCGTCGCGCAACGGCGTCACCAGTCCGATTTTGGCTGCGCGGAAAAATCCATACAGTTCGGCATGGCTATGGCCCCGGTTCACATACCGGATGGGCACAATGTCCACTTCGCTTCGCGCACCGTTGATCTGGCCGGTCTTGCGTTCCAGCAGCGCGCGGATCTGTTTATAGCTTTCTACGTCCTCGCGGCTGGGCGGCGCGATCTGGATGAACACGAGGTCGCGAGTGCGTTCGGGATGCTTGTCGAAAAATCGTCCGATCCCGTCGATCCGCTCGGGCAACCCTTTTGAATAATCGAGCCTGTCGACCCCGATCATGCAGGTGCGATGGCGTGTGGACGACATCAGCCGCTGTTGCGCCTGACGGGCTTCCCCGGTTTCGCCCTGAGCCTGAAAGTGATCCCAATCGATGCCGATGGGATATGCGCGAACAATCACGTTTCGACCCTGATATTCGATCTGTCCGGTCGCCCGATCCACCTGCGCGCCCAGTTCGTTTTCACAATAATGGACAAAGCTCGCCAGCCATTCCTCGGTCTGGAAGCCGATAAGGTCGTAAGCCAGCATCGTTTTCACCAACCGTTCGTGATACGGCAGCGATGTCAGCAGACGCGTCGGCGGCCACGGGATGTGAAGGAAAAAGCCGATGCGATTTTTCGCGCCGCGATCACGCATTCTCTGGCCCAGCGGAATCAGATGATAATCGTGGACCCAGATCAGGTCATCCGGCTCAATTAAGGTCGATACATTGTCGGCGAACCGATCGTTGACCCCTTCATACCCCTGCCCTGTGCGCTGTTCAAATTCTGCGAGGTCGATTCGATAATGGAACAGCGGCCAAAGGGTCGAATTGGCATAACCGTTGTAATACTCGTCAACCTCGCGAGTGGTAAGGTCCATCGTGGCTGTCGTCACGCCGTCGGCGCAGTGTATGTCTACCTTGTCGGCAGCTTCTTCGCTTTCCTGCCCGGACCAGCCGAACCACAATCCTCCGCGATCTTTCAGCGCCGCGTTCAGCGCCCCTGCCAATCCGCCTTGCGCCCCTGCGGCTCCGCGCGCCTTGGGCACGGCCACACGGTTCGAGATAACGACGAGACGGCTTATCGGACTTCACTCCATGGTTTCGACAACAACACGGCGCAGTTGATTACCCCTACCAGCGAGTAGGTCTGCGGGAAGTTCCCCCAAAGCTCTCCGGTTTCGTAATCGAGGTCCTCGCTCAGCAGGCCGGAACGGGTCATGTGGCTGAGCATCGTTTCGAACAATGTGCGCGCTTCGTCGCTGCGCCCGGCCAGATGCAGCGCCTCGATCAGCCAGAAAGTGCAGACGTTGAAAGCGGTTTCGGGTGCGCCAAAATCATCCTTTGCCGCATAGCGCAGCATATGCTCTCCGCGACGAAGGTGTTTTTCGACCGCGGCAAAAGTCTGCTTGAACCGCTCGTTATCAGGGGAGAGAAACCGCAGTTCGACCATCTGCAGCAGGCTTGCATCCAGATAATCGCTTTCAAAGCTGGCACCGTAATGCCCGCCTCCCTCTCCGTTTTCCTTCCAGGCCTTATCCTCGATTGTTGCCGCAATACCATCGGCGCGTTCACGCCAGACGGTTGCACGGTCGGGCTTGCCGATGTGCGCAGCGACATTGGCCAGTCGGTCACATGCGGCCCAGCACATGACGGCGGAATAGGTGTGAACCTCCTGCCGGGTACGAAATTCCCACAAACCCGCGTCGGGCTGATCGTGCATCGCCCACGCCATCTTGCCAACCTGTTCGAGGCTTTCAAAATCGTGATCGTCCGCCGGACGCAGCAAACGCTTGTCAAAAAACGCCTGCGCGGTGGGCAGCACGATCTGGCCATAGCAATCGTATTGGACCTGCATATAGGCCGCATTGCCGCGCCGGACCGGCCCCATCCCACGGTAGCCAGCAAGGTTCGTGGCGGTGCTCTCATCCAGCTCACATTCGCCCATTACCGAGTACAGCGGCTGGATTTGCCCGCCACGTGCGCCGTCCACGATATTGCGCAGATAACCGAGATATTTCTCCATCACGTCCAGCGCACCAAGGCGGTTCAGCGCTTGCACGGTGTAATATGAATCACGGATCCAGCAATATCGGTAGTCCCAATTGCGCTCAGAATGCGCCGCCTCCGGGATTGACGTCGTCAACGCCGCAACAATCGCGCCGGTCTCTTCGTGCTGACACAATTTCAACGTGATGGCGCAGCGGATCACCTCGGTCTGCCATTCCAGCGGGATCGCCAGCATACGCACCCAGTTTTGCCAGTATTTGCGCGTCGCTTGCTCCATTGAGCGGATTTCTTCGCGCAGATTGCCGACGAACGGTTCATCAGGGCCGAGGAAAAAGTGCGTGTCGTCCTCCAGGCGGAAAGCCTGCCCTTCAAGAATATATCCGATAGGCGCATCGGTCGACAGGCGTAGCGCCTGATCGCCGGTCAGGTATCGGATATGGTTGGTACCATTGGTGGTTTCGGCAAGGGTGGCACCGTATTCGCGCGTCGGGCGCAGCACCACGCGAATGCGCGGATTGCCCGCTATGCGGCGCACGATCCGCGTCCACGCGACGGGGCGGTACATTCGGCCCGATCTTTCGAACCGGGGACAGAAATCGAGGATCTGCAGGGCGCTTCCATCCTGAGCGAACAGCGTCGTAAGCAGGTGCGGGGTGTTGCGGATATATTCCTGCTCGCTGCGCACTTGCCCTTCCAACTCGAACCGCCAGATGCCCGCATCACGGTCACTTTCATTCAGCAGTGCCGAAAACACCGGGTCGCCATCTACACGCGGCGCGCAGCCCCAGACCAGCGCGCCCGTCTCATCGATCAGGCCGGAAACCTGGCAATTGCCAATGGGCCACAGTTCAAGGTTCGATTGTGAGGGAGAAGTATCCATGCAGCCAGCTATAGGTTCAGCCAGCGATGAACGGAAGCGACATCGGGCAAGTGGTATTGCGCAACGCTTTTTCTGCGCGCTCCCACCAGGATGCCCGCCCCACCCATCTCCAGGCAGACGGCAAAACCCTGTTCATCGGTCAGGTCATCGCCAATAAAAACGGGCCGCGCTCCTTTGAACGGGGCAACTTGCATGAAGGTGCGCACCGCGCTGCCCTTGTCCGCCTGCCCGGCCACAAGCTCAATAACGCATTTGCCGTTCTGCGTGGTCCATCCATGTTCGCGCGCCAGTGCCTCGGCAAAATCATTCGCGTCCGGTCCCGCATCCTCTTTGCTGCGATAATGCAACGCTGCGCCGTGGGGCTTTTCCTCGAACCCCAGCCCGTTTTCCTGCGCATAACGGCGCATTTCCTGAGCAATGGGATCGGGAAGACTTTTCGCGTCTGCGCCAAGCATCACCCCGCTGCCATCGCGCATATCTTCCCCGTGTGAACCGGCACCTGCCACGGGCAATCGCCCGAGATGCCGCGCGATATCATCCAGTCCGCGCCCACTTACCAACGCAACCGACCCACCCATACGCTCTGCAAGCGCGGCAAGGCGATTTGCAAGGTCTGGGACGGGAGAAATGCTGTCAGGCGTCGCGGCAAGATCAACAAGCGTGCCATCAAAATCCAGAAACAGCGCAATCAGGCCGTAATCAAGCCAAGCAGACAGCGGCGGCGGCGCAAACGGAGCGTGGCAGGATTCCATCGCCGCCCTGCATAAACGGCTGCTGGCCGTGGTCAATGATCAGCCCACGAGCGACCCTATTTCACGATGTAGCGCACTCTCAATGTAATCGTACCGCCGCTGGCGAATGCTCCGCCCGGCCGGACCCGGAAATCGGTGACAGCAGGATCGCACCCATCGCCGTCTCCTACCGGAATATAGCCGAAGGTTGCTCCATTATTGTTGGAAAAATCAAGGCTGTCGGTGGTCGAACTCAGGTTAGAAAAGCTATAGCTCAGGCCCGAATTTCCCGCCGGATCGCCGAAGTTCACCGGCCCGCCGCCAACCGGGATGCGGCACAGTTTTGCATCCGCTGGCCCCTGATCTACCACGATCAGACTGTTGTTATCGGCCACGCCCTGACCGGTGTTGGACACTGTGATGAGATATTCAACCAGCGCGCCGGGAATAGCTTTTGGATTGGCGGTGCCGTTCACAGGGTCAGCGATTACGGCACTCACCTTGGTAACTCCGATCCGCGGTTCCAGCGGGTTGCAGAAGGTGATGTCATGCAACGCGATGCTCTGATTGGTCGGATTGGCCGGAGCGGCAGAGCCATTGCCGTATTCAAATACGATCGTGTCAATCGGCTGAGTAAAAGTGACAATTCCGTTGGCGATGCTCAACGTGTCGCCCGCGCCCCCGGTGCCAAGGATCGTATCGCCGCTGGCGCTGTTCTGCGCGCTGCCGGTCATAATCGCATTGACCCGCGCACCCTTCAGCAAACCATAGGCAGTGATGCGGTCCTGGAATCCACTGGAGGAATCGATGTCGAAGATCGAAAATTGCACCCCGTTGAACGTACGTGGCAGCGTAATTGTTGTAACAAATTGCTGCGCAGTGGTGGTGTTGTCGGCGTTATAGGCAAGCGCCCTTTGCGCAGGGGAAATCCCACCGGAGACCGCTGTGGTCAGCGCCGGAACCGCTCCGCCAAAAGAGGCCCGTGCCGAGAATATGCCATCGCCTGTGATGTCAAAACGGATGTTGCCAAAAGACGCCAGCGCGTAGGTGTTGCTGATGGAGCCTCCTGCCCACGAAACAGACGGCGCATCCCAGTCGAACACGGTTTGCCCTACCGGGCATGACAGCACTGGCGGCGTTGTCGAATAATCGCGGACCGTAAACGTCGATCTGGCAAAATCGTCTTCGGTGGTGACTGCGTTGTCAGGTGTGGAATCCGGATCGGGGGCGCTGCTCGAGATAATTTCCGCGGTGTTGGTTATTACAGTTCCAGCAGGCGCGTTAATTGCACCGGTGATATCAATCGAAGCGCTGGCCCCCGGTGCCAGAGTGCCGACCGCCCATTGGCCGTTTGCCGGAGTGAATGTGCCCGCGCCGCTGGCGCTTTCAAAAACGAATTGCGATGGGAAAGTATCTCGCACGACGATATTGCTCGCCGCAGTTTCCGATGTTCCGGAATTTGTCACCGTCAGTCGCCACGTCGCATCCCCGCCGGCGGGTGGCACGGTGCTGACCAATTGCTTCGCAAGCGAAAGATCGGCTCTTTGAGCGGCAAAGCGCAGATCGGATATCGTCGCAAATTGCGTACCCGGATCGCCGGAGCCGGTATAACTGAAATACACGATCTGAATCCGCCGCACCTGCTGCGACGCGAAATTGAACGCCAAATCCCCCGCGGTCGAAGCAGTGTCCGAATTCGCAATCCCGCGCCATCCGTTGACGGTGGCATTGTTGGTTCTCGAAACGGCTGACCCTGCAGTCCAGAAAGCCGTGTTGCCAGCCGCATTGGTGAACCCACCGATCAGGTCATCGTCATATGACACCTGAACGGCATCGGCGAAATTGCCGTTGTCGATATCGTTCAGCGCAAATCTCAGATTGCGCACTGAGCGATTGAGCGTGATCGTCACGATAACCTTGTCGCCGGGGTCATAGGAAGAATTGTCGAAGCTCATCAACAACGGTGAGACACTTGAGCCGACGGTTCCGCTGAAATAGCTTACAAAAGCGCCGCCGAAAGCTGGCTGGAATGATCCGGTGCCCTGCGTCTGAACCGACCATGTTACCGTAGCGGAGCTGGAATCGGATCCGGAGACGGTGGTTCCGCTGGGGAACGGGGTCAGGCTGGCGACGCCGGCATTTTCCCAGTTAATCTCGACATCCTGCGCGTGCGCCTCGCTGCCACTGATCAGGATTGCGGCGAGCATCAGTGCCAGCACCTTTGGGAAAAGGCGTGCACTTCTAGTCGATCTGCCAGACATGGATTGCAGATAATCCACCGTGGTAAACACCAGGTTTACCATCGGGCGAAATTGGCGATCAAAACCGCTCATCGCCGTCCCCCCAGCCCAAGGAAGCTGAAAGTGTCGGTGTCGAACTTGAGCCGCACGGCGGCGAAAACACCCTTGTCAGTATTGCGCGCAGCGGAGAAATCGCCATCGCGGAAACCCTGCACATTATAACCGACAGTCAGCAGAATATCCTTGGCCGGGGAAACTCCGATTGTCGGACCATAGGCAAAGCTGGTGACCTTATCTTCCAGATTGGCGCGCACCGTCGCGCTGGCGCCAATTTCCAGACTGTCGGTAATACCTAGCCGCGCGTCGAGCCCCGCCAGCACCGTGGTGCCTGAAAATTCAGTATTTTCAAACTCATCGAAATTGTAACGCGCGCCCACGAACAAAGTATATTCGTCACGGCGTACCTGCTGATCAATACCGAATTCGTCTTGGTCCCAGCCGCGCGGGCTCCAATTGGTCGAAAGGCTGCCCACCAGCCGCCGCGAGGTCGCATCGCCATCCACGATCAGCGCGGTACGCCCTGCCCCCGCCACATCGCCCGCGACCGCACCCGTCACTGCGTCGCTGCGAAATTCCAGTTTGCCCAGCATCGCGACTTCGCTGGCGTCGGGACGGTGGGCAAAGGCGATGCTCGCATCGAAGATTTCGGTGACGGCGCCATTGAGGTTTTCCGCCCGCGTCCACGTTGCGCCCGATCCCACGACGCTGCCCTCACCCAACTGGCGTATCCCACCAAAGGTGACGCCAGTGCGGTCTGCCTGTTCGCCATCGCGGTATTCGCCGCGCGCCGTCAGGCTCCAGCGATCCTTGCGCCAGGCAGCGCCCACAGTGACGGATGCGAAATCCTCAAACGCCAGAGCGCCGGTCAGCTGGCCGCCGCTGGCTGCGGGTTGCAATGGGTTCACCACGTCGGCCACATCAGGCGAACCGTTAAGCGTGCGGTTCCCATCAATCGTTGCGTCGATGGCGAATTCCGGCGTGACTTGCAGGCTTTGGGAAAGGCCGAACGCCGCAAAGGAGCGATTACCGAATTCGTCAATGTTTTCCTGACCCAGCGTGGTGATGATCTGCCCTCCCTGCCACGGCGTCACTTCGATCCCGCCGCGCAATTGGCGCGCGCTGATGTTTTCGCCCTCGGCAATCTCATAGGTGCCCACCAGTCGCACATCCTGCGTCAACTGATAACGCACCCCGAGGCGATGACGCGCGGGCAGATCGACGCTTTCCGCCTGATCCAGCGCAACCGCGGTGCTGGCCGAAATTTCCAGCGCGGCGTCGAACAGACGTTTGGTCCCGCCCGCTTCGAGGACGGTCGATGTGTTGGCGGTGCCATCGGCAAGCTGATCGTCGAAATGGGCGATCCCGATGCGCAGATCCGTGGTGGGGCGCTGCCACGTTAGCTGCGCCTGAGCGGCACGACGCCGGGTGGGATCGGTCAGGCTGTCATCCTGCCACACGCTGCCCAGAACGCTGAGATTTTCGTTCAGCAGCACGCGGCCATCCACGCCGACCTTGCGCCGTCCCTGCTCGACTGCGTTTTGCTGGCCGATGCCGTATTCGCTGTCCAACTGACGGGCATAGGCCAAAACATCGAGCTTGCCCGTCTGGTGTTGCGCCTCGACGATCCAGCCGATCGCGGTATCGCGATCGGAACGGCTGACACCCAGTTCAGCGCGCACTTGAGTGCTGTCACTCAGCTGCGCACGCATATCGATCGCGCCGATATCGGTGCGTGCGCCGTCACCCTTATCGGTGATTGCGGTGGCGCCGATCCTGATGGCGCCGTCGCTGCTGGTCCAGTCGGTGCGCAGGCCCGCATTCAATTGCGCTTGCCCGGCCCCATCGGTTTCATATTCCACGATGATGAATTGCGGATTGAGGTTCTCATCGCGGCTCAGCACCGGCTGCGCAAAGCTGATAGTACCAGACAGCAGATCTAGATCGTAGTCGATGAACCGCGTCAGCACGCGCGTCCCCACGATAATTTCCGACCGGAAGCGGTCGCGCACCTCGATCGAGACGCGCTCCGAATTGGGGACGATGCGACGGCTGCGCAGCTGGTAGGGTCCGGTGATGCCCTGACCCTGAATTTCCTCGCGCTGGAGGCGGCTCGATACTTCCGCAGCAAAGCCGAGCGCTTTTACCGGGCCAAAGCGTGCCTCGCCTTTCACGCCGGTCGCGGTGCGGTTGTAACGAGCCAGGCGGGTCTGGTCGAAAGCTGTCTGAAAATCGCCATACAGCGCATAGAACGTCGCGGTCTCGATGCGGACATACAGCTTTTCGCGGCTGGCGGCGTCGAAACGGCGCAGCGATCCATCTGCGAAAACGGTGTAATAGGCATTCGGATCAATTGCGCCGAGCACGCGCTGGTCCTCGCGCTGTTTGGCGCTGTCATAGGCCAGCGTGACAAGATATTTGCCCAGTACGCGGCCCTTCGCATACAGCGCAACGCGCGCATCCTTGCCCAGATCGCTGTCGAACCGCCCGGTGCGCTCCATATTGTCAGCTACACTGCGCGCGCCAGCCGTCCCTTCGGCAAGACCGACAATAGTCCATTCAATATCGCCCGGTTCGATCCACGCTTCCAGTTCCTGCTGGCGCACAATCTGACCATCGTTGAAGGCAAAATTGAGCCGGAGCGAACCCGACACCATCGTTGGCGCCAGTTCTATCAGCGCAATCCCGCTTTCGCCCTGTGTTACCCAACGCGCAGAACTGGCGCTGAAACCGGTCAGCTGGTTCAATTGCTGGCGATCCAGCTGCTCAGCGCTTTCATAGGGGGCGTTTAGCGTGAATTCGCCCGCGATCCCTTCGCGCAAGGGGCGGTTGTTGCGATCCAGCACCCGCACCGCAACCACCGGGCGCGTACGGCCGTCCGCAATGAGATTGGACAGTTCTGGCACCAGCTCAACTTTAGTCGGCGCCGTGGTGAAGAACACTTCGCGAGTTATCGTCTGATTGACCACGCCGAACGAGTTGACGATGTCCGCTTCGAGCACGGTGCGCTCATTGATCAGCGGCACCCCGCGCCACATGCTTATGGCAAAGCGTTCGGAAGAATTCTGCGTGCCATCAAATGCGAGCGGATCGACCGGCTTTCCATCGATGCGCAGAGCGATTGTCTGCCCCTTGCGGTGGCGAATTGCGACCCTGATTGCCGGCGCTCGCGGATTTGCATCGGCGCTCGGCGAAAGCCAGCCATCCGGGCCATCGCCCAGCGCCAGCCAGTCCGTATCAGCAACAGGTGCAGCGACGGGTACAGCAACAGGCACAGAGCCGGACAACGCAGAGCCCTGCTCAACAAGTTGTTCGGCACTTGCAAGGGCGCTGGCGCTTGCGGTGGCATTGATTGCGCGCGCGCCAGCGCCCTCGGCGCGGGTTTCGGCTTTATCAGCGGCTTCTTCCAGCCAGCCTTCGGTTACGACCGCGTGGAAATCGGCGACCACCAGACTGCCGCCCTGACCGATTACGAAGCGCGATCCGGCATTGCCCGCGTTGCGAGTGCCGCGGTGGCAATCGATCAGTTCGGCCCCTTCGGGCAGCGTCATACGCGACACCGCAACCACGTGGGTACCGGGCACGACGCCTTCGAAATGATACCGGCCATCGGCGTCTGAAATGGCAAAGCTGCCATCTTCCATAATAACGCGAACGCCCGGAATTCCGGGACGCGGATCGTCGATTGAACAACTTCCGGCCGTGATCCGCCCGATCACCGTCATCCGATCAGCGATCGTCTCACGATCAATTTCTACTGGTACGGATGCGCGCGCGCTGCGCCCCAGCAGATCGGTCACGGTCGCCTGGTTCAGCACACGGCCCGCGGGCGCATCGGGGCGAACGCTCATCGCATAGGTCACGCGCGCATTCGCGCCGCCAGCCAGCGTGCCCAGATCGATCCGCAGATTGCGGCCGTCGGGCGCAATAGTAATCGCATCGGGCACCGCCACACCGTTTACACGGATCGTATCGGGCCGTAGCCGCAGCCATTGCGAGGGGGTATCTGTGATCGTCACGCTGCGCCGAGCGCGCAAAGGATCGGAATTGCGAACCGTTATGGAATAAAACACCACATCGCCCGGCACTGCCCGTGTGCGCGACGCAGTCTTGATCAGGCCAAGATCGGGACCAGCCCGGTCGAGAGGAATATCAATCTTGACTGGCGCGGGATCGGTAAGCGTGAAGGTTCCGCCGTATGACCCATCCCGGATCACAAATGTGCGGCCATCGGAGCGCATTATTTGCGCGATTGCATCGGGACGCACCGCAGAAGGCGCGGAGTAAGGATCAGGGGGAGTAATTTCCAGCCGATAATCGCCCAGCAAAGTCAGCGGAAACCAGAATTCGCCCGCACCCAAATCGGTGACCCGGCCTGCGCCATCGGTGACACGTTCGCCAGAAATTATGCTTGATGGCCAGCTGGTTACGCCATCTTCAGCAAAAACCGTGGCGGGCAGGCCGCTCACCGCATTGACCAACGTGACCCGCGCACCATTCACCGGTTCGCCGGTCTCGCTGTCAAACACTACACCGAACGGATCGGCCAGCACTTCAATCTGGACGCCGGCGATAATGTCGGTTGTACCGGGCAATGACGCAGCGACAGTGATCGATGCGCCATCGATGATGCCAAGACGGCAATCGTCCTGTACCGGAGCCGGCGGAATGCGGACAGTATCGATCTGGCCCACAAAAATGCCCGTATTCAGCCCAGTCTCGAAAATTGTTTCGGTTTCGCGGTCGCCGGTAGAGGTGGTAATGACCACATCCAGTTCGTCCGCAGCGCTGCGATCAGTGTTGGCAGCAGATGCCTGCACTTCAAAAATAAGTGTCTGGCCGACGCGCAAAATGCTGGTTTGCTCGACCAGGCGATTAAGCGGCTGGACGCTCGCAATCCCTTCCCCACTGGGCGTGGTGCCAAATCCCTGACCTGGACGCCCCACGCCGTTGCAGACAGGCGCGCGGAAATTCAATTGAGTGCCGTTCTTGAAAACGGGGCGAAATGCACGAATTTCAGGAGGCGGCAGCGTAACATCGAACGTCACTTCGTTCGATGTCGTGCTAACCGCGCGCCCTGCAAAATTCCACTGCGCCGTTGCGGTGTTGGTCACCGTTCTAATGGCTTGCCGAGCTTCCTGCCCGGTCTTTTGTTGCATTGTCGTCACGTCCTGCGCGCGCGCCTCCCCCCCGGACACGCCGAAAGGCAGCAGCACTATCGCAAGTGCTGCCGCCAGACGTCCCAGAGGGGAGTTCACACGCAAAGTTTATGCCTGACCGTAAACGTTACGGTGTCGGCGTGCCTGACACGATGGCAGGAATGGTGACTTCAAAGCTCAGACCGGCAGAATTCCCACCGGTAACTGTGCTGAGAGTGCCGCTCACTCGGTTATTGCCACTGTCAAAACTGCCCTCGGTGGCATTGGCCGGAGCGGCACCGCCCGTGCAGGTTGCATCGGTGCCGCTGATCGCGACTGCGGTGTTGCGCAGGATCGTGCCCGTGTTGAAAGTCACGTCGCTGGGCAGATCATCGACCACGCTAATGTTGGTTGCGTCCGCACCACCCGAAGCGTTCGAAACCGCGATGCAGTAACGGATCACCGCGCCCGGAATTGCTTTCGGGTTGCTGGTGCCGTTGACCGGATCGCTGACAACGAGGCTGGATTTGAGCACGGTGACTTCCGCACCGTCGACGTTGAACGTGCCCTGTGCCGAGAAAGCGCCATCATTGGCGGCATCGCCGGCAAGCCCGCTCGAACCATCGGCCAGAACGGTATCGACTACCGACTGATCGGCGGAATCGCCCGTGCTTTCAGTGAGCTCCGCGCCAAGTCCGGCCGCGCCAGCCGCGTGAGCGTTGGCGTTGAGGACGATATCGAAGCTGTCACCATTGGTTGCACCGAGGGCAACATTGGCAACGACGAATACACGGCGGGTTTCATCCGCATCGACTTCATCAAGGAAGGTCACGACCTGTTCCGTGCCGTCAAAGGTGCCGTTGCCATTCGCCTCATCCACATAGATGGTGAAGCCCGAAAGATTGCCAGCTGTGCCCGCCGCCAATGTGGCGGTGAGATCGAGGTCAACCGAATCGTTCGACAGATTGGTCACATCAAAGGTGAGGAAGGCATCGTCTTCACCCGGATTGACGCTCTTGGGCGTATCCACGGCGGCTACCGTTACGTTGACGCGGCGATCGACCTTGAAGACATCGGTGGCTTCCACCGGGGTCTGGGTCACGCCGTCAACCTGATAAGTCACCGCAACAGTGTTAGTTATGTCCGTGCCAGCGCGGATTCCTTCCGCCATGGCAGGGGAGCTGGACATTACGATAAGCGCAGCTGCGCTTACCGCACCCAGCAATTGGGTCGTATATTTCATTCTCTGGTCCTTTGCGTGTGCCGCGCGTCAATCCTTCCGCCCGCACGGCCTGGCGGTTATCTTCGCGGTTCAGCGAATGATTACGGGAAAACCTATGCGGCCACTCTCGCCCGCCGCGATCGACGCGATAGTCCAGCGGACATGCGTCACGTCAGCGTGAGTTGCAGCGCGTGGGTTTCCTGATTCTGTTGGGACGCTAAGCTTGGCCAATTGGTCGAACGTCCCGCCACCATCGACAGAGACGATCAAAGCTGGATCGGCATCGGGTGCAAGGCGAACCGCCGCGTTGAGCGGATTGGTTCCGGTCACATTGGTCACGGCCTCGCTTCCTGAATTGGCGTAATTCATTCCAAAATTCAGTTTGGTGCCAGGCGTATATTCGGTCGGTTTGGTCAGCGTGGTGGTCTCATTGCCGTTTTCATCAAGGGAAGTGACGACCGCCAGCACATCGCTTTTCAAAGTGACCTCGGGTTCCGACACTTGGCTTTCAGATGCGATCGGCGAATCGTCCTGTGCCGCAGCAGGAACCACCGGCAAAGCCATGATGAGCAAAACAGCAGAAATGTTTTTGATTTTATTCATAGGTTTATCTTCCCTTCTTCAGAGAATAAATCAGTCAAGCGTGACGTTGAAAGTGATGGAGCGAGTCGTTCCGCCGCTTATCGTGCCGAGATTTACGCTGATGCCTGCGACATCTGATGCAGCGCCCGCGTCATCTCCTGTCGCGTCGGTCAGTGAGGCAGCATCCAGCGCAAGTGTGCCGGCGGCATAGGTGGTGCCCTGAGGAATGGCATCGCTGACAACAAAGTTGTCGATCGATCCCGATCCGGTGACATTGGCTGCGATAGTGAAGGTTGCGACCGATCCCGGAACGGCGCTGTTGCCACCGAAAGGATCGACGATCGACACAGACTTCACCAGATTCACCGAAGTTATTCCGGCCACCAGCGCCCCGGTTGCAGTGGCCGCCGCGCCGCTTGTACCGACGATTGCATCGCCGCCACCTTCGCCCTGCCCGCTGAATGATGTGCCGGGCGCGCCGGTACCGGTCACGGCTCTGGCGGTCAGTTCGATGCGGCTTTCCTGCGCATCTGCGGCACCAGCAGGTACCGTCACGATGACGAAGACGGTGACTGTCTCGTCGGCAGATAGAACCGCTGTTACTTCGGGCGAGGAAAGAATGGAGTCGATGCCCGGATCATAGGAACCGTTACCATTGGTATCGATTGCGATACTCTCGATCACGGTATCGAAGTCATTGCCTGCAATCGCAGGGTTGGCGAGCAGCTCGAACGCTTCGGGACCATTGCCCTGGTTGGTCACTTCAAAAGTCAGAACCGACTGGCCGGGTTGCGCGGCAATCGGGCCAGAATTGAGCGACGTGACAGTTACATCGAGCAGTTCGTCCACGCGCACGGTGACGGTGTTTGAATTGACCGTGCGTGGCCCGGTCCCGTCATCGTATGTGGCCGTGGCCGTGTTCTCAATCAGTGTGCCCGCGCTGATGCCATCGGCGGCTGCAGGCGCGGAAAATGTGATCGCCACCGTTACGGATGTAGCGAGCAATGAGCGGAAGAATGCGTGAGTAAACATACTGAGTGCAACTACTCAGCAATGGTTATCAACCTCTTAGCAATCCCGCCGAAAACGGCAGAATACCGTGTTATTTTACAACATGATACAACTTACGAATGGGGTTAATCCTGTCGCAAGGAACGCTATTCGCGCTTGCCTGGCGGCAATCAAATGACTGAAAGATGTAAGCTATCTTACCGAAAGGTAAGGGTTTTGTTTCTCGAAGCCGCGCTCCTAAAATCAGGAGCTGCCAGTCTGCGCGTTGGCTCCAGTCAGTCGTTCACGGATTTTGCATCACGCCAGTCGCAGCAGCATTGGTCTTGTCGTCAAGACACCCAGAGCGGCGTTGCCTGGCCTAGGTGGGCGATTATGATTGCGCTGCACTGCACAATTACGCTATCAAAGATAAGCAATGCGGGTTCCCCACGATTTTGGTGGCACATAAGGAGTCTGCTAATTGCTCTCGTCTCCGGTTCTCGCCTTTCAAGCCTCGTGATGATGTGCGCAACGCAATCATCATCCTGGCACGCCGGGCTAAACCATTTCTGGCAGGTCAAAACGGACGCATCAGATGATGTCCCGCCCTGCAAGCCCGAACATTGAAAGCCCCCGTTCCCGTGCGGATAGTCTGCGCAGCTAGGGGGAAAACCGAAAGCACTATATGACATTCACCGATCTTCCCGCACGCCTGCAAGAAGCGCTAGCCACCCGCGAGTATTCCGAACCGACAGACGTTCAGGCCGCAGTACTTCAACCCGAAGCGCGGGGCCGCGATCTGATCGTTTCCGCACAGACCGGGTCGGGCAAGACGGTGGCGTTTGGCCTCGCCATGGCGAACGAACTGCTGAATGAGGAAGGCCTGATCCGCCACGCCTATTCGCCGATTGCTCTTATCATTGCGCCAACGCGCGAACTTGCCTTGCAGGTCAGCCGCGAACTGCAATGGCTGTACGGCCTTGCAGGCGCGCGTGTCGCGACCTGTGTGGGCGGGATGAATCCTTCGAACGAGCGCAAGGTGCTCAAATCAGGAGCTACCATCGTCGTCGGGACGCCGGGCCGCTTGCGCGATCACCTGGAACGCGGAGCGCTGGACCTTTCATCGCTTGGCGCGGTGGTGCTGGATGAAGCGGACGAAATGCTCGACATGGGGTTTCGCGATGAGCTGGAGGCTATCCTCGATGCAGCCCCCGACAATCGCCGTACCCTGCTGTTTTCCGCAACCATGCCGCGCCCGATCGAGGCATTGGCTCAGCGATATCAGCGCAATGCCCTGCGCATCGCTACGGTCGACAAGGGTCGCAGCCATGAAGATATTTCCTATCAGGCCGTCACCGTTTCGCCGCCGGAAATCGAGAATGCGGTCGTCAATCTTCTGCGTTTCCACGAACCGGAAACTGCAATCCTGTTCTGCGCGACACGCGACAGCGTTCGCCGACTTCATGCAACCTTGCAGGAACGCGGTTTTAGCGTCGTTGCCCTTTCAGGGGAGCATTCGCAGCAGGAACGCAATCAGGCATTGCAGGCGCTGCGTGATCGGCGCGCCCGCGTATGCGTTGCCACCGATGTGGCCGCACGCGGGCTCGACCTGCCTTCGCTGAGCCTGGTGGTTCATGTGGAAATACCTCGCGATGCCGAAACCTTGCAACACCGCTCCGGCCGCACCGGACGCGCCGGCAAGAAAGGCACGGCAGTTCTGATCGTGCCCTTCCCGCGTCGCAAGCGTGTCGAATCCATGTTGCGTCACGCCAATATCAAACCGGTCTGGACAGACGCGCCCGATCGCGAAGCCATCATGGTGAAGGACCGCGAACGGTTGCTGGAAAAACTTCTGGAGCCGGTGGAAGTAAGCGATGCCGATCGCGAAGTGGCAGCGCAATTGCTGGCGCAGCGCAGTCCTGCCGATCTGGCGGCGATGCTGGTTCACACACTGCGTTCGAAAATGCCCGAACCCGAAGAACTGATGCCGAACACGCCCGAAGGCCGTCGCGAAGCGCAGAAGGAACGTCATCGCCCCGGTTTTGAGGATACTGTCTGGTTCAAGATGGACATCGGGCGCAAGCAAAACGCCGATCCGCGCTGGATTTTGCCGCTGTTGTGCCGCCGGGGTCATATCACCCGCAATGAAATCGGTGCCATCCGCATCGGCCCTGATGAAACGCACTTCCAGATCCCGCGCACGCTGGCAGACAAGTTTGCCGACGCAACCCGGCGCACTGCCGGAACAGAGACGGATGAGGAAAACATCAAGTTCGAAGTTTCAAGCGAGGGCCCACGCGTTGTTGCCCGTGAGAACCGGAAGAAGGGTTCATACGACGGCTCCGACCGCCGCCCGCATGGCGGCAAGGGCGGCAAATCGCGCGCGCCCGAAGAAGATCGCAAGAGCAGACCGGGCGGCAAGAATTTCAAGAAGAAACCCGGCGGGAAATTTTCAGGCAAGCCAGCAGGCGCTTTCAAGAAAGCGGGCAAGCCAAAGCATGGTGGCAAGCCAGCCTGAATATATGGCGGGGTGTGACGGAGCTTCCATGCCCGTCACACCCTTTTCATCAGCCAGATTCTGAAAATCAGCCCTCCGGCGGATTTATCGGGATCAGTGTTTCGTCGCCCCCGATTTCGTCGATCACCTCAATAATACCCTTGCCCAGATGACTGCGATTGCGGCCATACAACAAGTAGATAGCAAGTCCGATCGTCGTCCACACAGGCAGTACGATCATCGCTGCAAGCGGCAGGTTCACGAACAGGAACACGCAGCCTGCAACTGCCGCTGGGCCGACAAACCACAGACCCTTTACTCGGAAAGGCCGTTTCACGCCGGGCTGTTGCTTGCGCAGCACCATCACCGCGATGGCGACCAGCGCAAATGCGTAGAGCGTGCCCGCGTTGGCGATATCCGCGAGTTGCCCGACGGGCAGAAACGCCGCAGCTACCGCCACAACAACCCCGGTGATGGCAGTCACGATATATGGCGTGTGCCATTTGGGGTGGACGCGGCTGAGCACGTCAGGCAGCAATCCGTCTCGGCTCATAACAAAGAATATCCGCGTCTGCGCAAACAGCAGGACAAGGATGACCGAGGGAAGTGCCAGGAAGGCGGCATAGCCCAGCGCATTACCCACTCCCGACCAGCCAATCTGCCGCAGCACATGCGCGAGCGCCTCGTCCGAGCAGACCAGCGCCGCTGCGTGCTCAGGCAGAGCGCACTGGATGGCAAGCTGTTCCGAACCAGCGGGAAAAGGAATACCGCCCGGCCCCATGATGGGCTGTCCCCCGATCGTGCCGATGGCTCCTGCGGCAACAGCGATATAGAACACCGTGCAGAACAACAGCGATCCGACAAGTCCGATTGGCACGTTCTTTTGTGGATTTTTTGTTTCTTCGGCCGCGGTCGAAACTGCATCGAACCCGACATAGGCAAAGAAGATCGTGGCCGCCGCGCCAACTGCGCCGACTCCGCTGCCAAGGCTGCCGAAGACGCCAGCGGGCAGGAAAGGATTGAAGTTTTCAGGATCAATTTCCGGGACGGTCAGGAAAATGAAGATTGTCAGCGCGGTCACCTTAATAGCGACCAGGATGGCGTTCACCTTGGCGCTCTCGCTTGTCCCTACCATCAACAGCGCGGTCACCAGCAGCGCGATAACAAGCGCAGGCAGGTTGATCACCCCACCCTCTACTCCGCCCAGCGCGAGCGGGCCAGCCGATAGCCACACAGGCAGGGAAACTCCGAAGGTTTCGTTCAGGATCGACCCGACGAAATAGCCCGACCATCCCACCGAGACGGCGCTGGCCGCAATCGCGTATTCAAGCACTAGTGCCCAGCCCACCGTCCATGCCAGCAATTCGCCCATAGTCGCATAGGTATAGGTATAGGCGGAGCCGGACACCGGGATCGTCGACGCGATTTCGGCGTAACACAGCGCCGCGACGATGCAGATGAGTCCGGCAATCGCAAACGCCAGCATAAGACCAGGGCCGGCCTTTTGCGCACCGGCTGCCGTAAGCACGAAAATGCCGGTTCCGATAATGCAGCCGATGCCAAACAGCATCAGTTGGAAACCGCCCAGCGTACGCTTCAACGATTTCTTTTGCGCCGCAGCCAGAATGGCGTCGAGCGGCTTCACACGATCTAATATCATTTCGATGGATACCCGATGACCCGCAACGGCACCTTGCGCGTCCAGCCGGTCTCGCAATCAATTATCACCGTGCAGTCACATAACAAACACGAAAGTTGCACAAAGCCGCTTTCCCACTGCTGTATGTTTCGCTGGACGAAGCAGTCCCGGTAACATTCGCCTTAACTTGCCACCATATCACTTCGGAGCGTACGCCCGGCGAGAAGGTAATGGGCCGCAGCCCAACCATAAACGCACACGAAAATGATGATCGACCATTGCAGCCCGCGTGCCTCTGCGCTGGTGCAAGCCATCATCGCTTCGCGCTCTGCCCCGGCCAGCAGCGCCCGAGCGTCTGGCGCCAACGCGATCAGCGGCTTGCATGTCTCCAGCGTCAGGCCAAGGTCATAACCGTCAAGAAACACGGTCTTGAGGACAGTCGACAGTATACCGATCAGCGGCGGGCCAAGGCCGTATCCCAGCAGATTGACCACAAACAGCGTGATCGCAACAGATGTCGCGCGCATCCGGCTATCGACCACGCCTGCAGACACCGCGTACATCGGCCCCAGATAATAATAATGGACCATCGCAGCGATCATCAGCGCCGGCATGGCCAGCCACAAACTGTCGACCAGGAAACCAAATGCATACAGCGGTACAGAGGCCGCCAAACCGGCTGCGGGCAGCCATGAAAGCGCATTGGGGTAGCGCTGCGAAAGCTTGTCAGCCAGCCATCCCGAACTGAACACGCCTATCGCCGCCATCACACCCAGGATGAGACCAAACAGCAACGATGCCTGCTGGATCGAAAGCCCATGGGTTCGGATCAGGAAAGACGTGGTGAATTGCTGGACGCCATATCCCACAAACGATGCGAGTGTCGCCCCGATGACAACGTGCCAATACGCGGGCTTTTTCATCAGCACGGACAGCGCTTCGCGAAAGCTCACTTTTGCAAGACCTTGCAGCGCGGCAGGATCAGTGTAGCCGCGAGGTGGCTCCTGAACGGTCCGCCACATAATGAGCGATAACAGCAGGCCCGGCACTCCGACGACTACGAAGGCTACGCGCCAACCCTCAACTTGCGACCAGTCCATGTCTCCAAACAGGAAACCGAGGCCGATTGAATTGACCCACGCGCCAAATTGCGCCCCGTCCAGTCCAGCCAGTTGCCCGCCGAATAATGAAGCCAGCATCCCGCCCAGCGGTACGCCCAGTGCATAGATGGATACCGCCGTGGCGCGGCGCGAAGGCTTGAAATAATCTGCGATCAGCGACTGCGCAGGCGGCGTGCAGCCAGCTTCCCCTATGCTGACCCCGACGCGAAACAGGAACAGCATGAGGAACGACATTGCGAACCCGCACAACGCGGTAAACAGGCTCCAGATTGCGACTGCCGAGGCGATAATCAGCACCCGATTGTATCGTTCAGCACCGCGCGCGATCGGGATACCCAGAAAAGTATACAACACCGCAAATGCAGGACCGCCCAACAGTCCCATCTGCCAATCTTCAAGTCCAAAGCTGAGCTTGATCGGTTCTGTGAGGATATTGACGATTGTACGGTCGATGAAATTGAAGATGTAGACGACGAGCAGTGCACCAAGCACATAGGAGCGGTAACCGGGCGATCCGAAACCTTCGGATGCAGGTGCCGCGCCGCTTGATCCCGCACCCGACCCTCGCAATGACGGTTCCGCAATAGACTGCGACATAGATTGCTCTCTCCCAATGCGCGTATGACGCCGGATTTTCGCGGCTGTCAGGATGCGCTGTCTTGTCTCTTGGTAGTCACCTTCTGCGTATTTGGGCGGCAGGTAAACCCCCGTTAAACCGGCCTAAACGCAGAAGGCCTTAAGCGAGGACTGCCAGGCAGCTCACAATTCCCGGGACGTCATTCATCCCACGCGATACATTGGCCGAAATCCGCTGCAGTCCAGAATCGATCTAAAACCACGCCCGCAACCCGATTAGCAGTTTAAGCCCGTCGGGATCCTGACCCGCCGCGCGAGCAATATCGGCGGTTTTTCCGATTTTGGCTTCGTATTCGATCCCGATATAGGGCGCAAATTCCCGCCTGATTTCATAACGCAACCGCACGCCCGGCTCGATTTTGGTGATACCGGCACCGATGGCCCGTTCGGCGATGTCCTGTGCGGCAAACTCCACTTCGATCCGGGGCTGTAGTATTAGGAGCTGTGTGATCCGCTGATCGTATTCAGCTTCGATCCTGGCAGTAAGGTCGCCCCGGTCGGACAGGAAAAGTGCCGCATCCAGCTCGAACATGTAGGGAGCAAGACCCTGCACTCCGAGGACAAAGTGTGAGCGCGTATCAGGCTCCGGATCGAAGCGGACCCCCGCCTGAAGATCGAAAAACGGAGCAATCGCACGACTGTAGAGCGCCTGAATCTCGGCATCTTCCACTTTGCCACCGATCTCCCCCTCCCCTTCGGTTTTAAGGACCAGCCGATTGATGTCGCCGCCGTAAAATGCCTGCGCATCCCACAGATAACCATCTTCGCTGCTGTCACTGGCAATGCGTGCTTCCAGCCGTTCGACCATCACGACGCCAGTGCGCATCCCGCCGTTCTCGCGCGCCATTTGCTGCCGGCTTGGCGCCATTGCCGCGGCGCCCCATACGTCATCGGCGGCATGACGCGGGCCGTCGAGAGCGCGCGGGGGCACGGAACTTTCGGGCGCAGCACCCGGCGCGGATTTATCACCGACCGCGGCGTGCGCTGCGTGGTCCATCTGACCAGCGTTCATGCCAGCGTGCCCGGAATGATCCGCCGCCTCTGCGTCAGCCTTTTCGTCTTTGGGGGGGCACTGCTCGGGAGGCAGGTGCCCCATCGCGCAATGATCCATTTCGGGCTGCTGAGGGGCGTGATGCGTGCCATGATCCTGCGCGCTGAGCGGTGCCGCTGTCAGCACAGCTCCAATCATCAGGAAAGCCCGCATCAGGAGGTTGCACTTTCCGGAAATGGCCGCACGGTCACGACCTGCATCATGCCGGCGTGCATATGATAGAGGAGGTGGCAATGGAATGCCCAGTCACCCGGTTCATTAGCTGTAAGGTCGAATGTCGCCGTGCTGCCGGGTTGCACCACCACGGTGTGCTTGAGCGGCTGGTGCATGTGATCCGCGCCGTTCACCAGCTCAAAGAAATGGCCGTGCAAGTGAATCGGATGTGCCATCATCGTCTGATTGACGAGCTTCACCCGCACCCGCTCATCATAACCGAAACGGATGGGATCGTCGGTAACGGAGGTGAATTTCTTGCCGTCGAAGCTCCACATATACCGTTCCATGTTTCCGGTGAGATGTATCTCCATCTCCCGCTCGATCTGGCGGTGTGGGTTCATGCGCGCGGACTTTAGATCGGTGTAGCGCAGAACGCGGTGATCGACCGTATCAAGACCAAGCCCGGGAAAATCCATCCGGTCTGTTGGCATCGCAGCGACCATATCGATACCCGGCCCCACCTTCACATCGGCGGGTAGCAAGGAGGTATCGCGCATTGTGTGATCCATGCCCGACATGTCGCCCATGTCATGGCCCATCGCTGCGTGGTCCATCATCCCCATGTCAGTCATGGTGAGCGTCGGAATTTCGCGCAGCGCGGGTGGCTTCGCAACATGGCCTTTATGGCTGGTGAGGCTGGCAACACCCATGCCGCTGCGATCCATCGCCTCTGCGACCAAAGCATGGCTGCCGTCGGGTGGCGATACGATCACGTCATATGTTTCGGCCGTACCGATCTGGAATTCGTCAATCTCAACTTCGTCCACGTCCTGTCCATCAGCCTGGATGACCTTCATCGGTACCCCGGGTATGCGGACGTTGAAGAATGTCATCGCGCTGCCGTTGATGATGCGCAGCCGCACCCGTTCTCCGGCGCGAAACTCCAGCTGCAGATCATCAGCGGGGCCATGCCCGTTGATCAGATAGGTGTACGTCGTCCCCGTTACATCGGAGATATCGCGCGGGTTCATCCGCATCTTTCCCCACATGCGGCGCATCTCGCCTGACATCTCACCTTCGTTCGCGGTCTGCATCTGGCGCTGAAAATAATGCTCGCCCACCTTCAGCTTGCGCATGATTTCATGGGGATGGATCGGAGTGAATTCCGACAAGAGCACTACGTAATCGCGATCATAACGCGGGTCGGACTCAGCGCTCTCGACTACGATCGGGCCATAATGGCCTGCCTGCTCCTGAAGACCGGAGTGTGAGTGCCACCAGTAGGTTCCATTCTGCCGAATGGGGAATTCATAGGTGAAGCGTTGTCCAGGCCTGATGCCGGGGAAACTGACGCCGGGCACTCCATCATACTGGAACGGCAACAAAAGCCCGTGCCAGTGAATGGAACTGTCTTCTTCAAGATTGTTGGTCACATGCAACCGCACATCCTGACCTTCGCGAAGGCGGATTAGCGGCCCTGGCACAGTGCCATTTACAGCAATGGCATGGCCCGAACGTACACCTGACGCAAAATGCGCGTTGCCGATGGACAGTTCAATATCCTCTCCAGCCAGCTCTCCGAAACCGTTTTTCGCATGGGAAAGTGTGGCGCCGCGTGCCCAGGCGGGCATCGGCAGCGCGGTCGCCGCCGCAAGTGCGGCGGTGCTGGTTATGAAACCTCGGCGATTGACAGGATAGGGCATATTTTTCGATTACCTTGGCGTTTCGAAATTTCGAGTTATATACCCCTATAGGGTATTTCAACAGGATAAAACGCGATGAGTGATGCGCGCAGTGCAAAGATCAATAGGTTGAACCGGATTTCGGGGCAGGTGAAGGGCGTTGCTCAGATGATCGCGGACGATCGCTATTGCATCGATATTCTGCACCAGATGCAGGCGATCAAATCGGCATTGGCCAAAGTTGAGAGCCAGGTTTTGAAAGATCACGCCGCCTGCTGCGTTGCTGCGGCAATTGCCAGTGGCGACGAAACAGAACAGCGCCAGAAATTCGAGGAATTGGTCGAGCTCTTTGAAAAGCGCCGTTAAAGCGGACTGCCTGCTCACTCACCAATTTTGACTTCATCCAGAATATCGGGATCAGCGGGTCGTTCCAGCACGCCAACCGCTTCCTGAAGCAAAGCGGGAGACAGGGTCGCGGCGCGTGGTTTCAAGACGCTTCCATCGCCCATCTTGCCATTCTTATCAATATCAGCAAGCAGCAATTCCATCTCTGCGATCTCTCGCACCTGCGCCTCGATGATCGCATCCGCAAGTTTGCGAACCCTGGGGTCAGTGATTTTGGCGCGGCGGCTGGTGAGGACGGCAATTGAATGATGCGGGATCATGGCTTTCATCCATGCCTCATCATTCACTGTCTGTTGACTGCGGGCCAGGAACAGGAAGCTGGCAAAACCGATACCTGCAAGCACCATAACAGCCACTTTCAGGACGGAAGATTTATACATGCCCCACATAAAACCTAGCATGATGATAATCATCGCCATGCCCATCATCAACGCCATCCACATCCGCGTCTGACTAAAGAACACGTGGCTGGGTTCGTAGACGTTCGAATATTTGAGCACGAACATTGTCACGATCGACGTTGCGATCATGGCGAAGAATGTGGACCACTTACCCGGATGGCTCTGACTGACCGAATGGTTCTGCTGTTCAGACATGATTTCCTCCTTTCTTGGAACTACACCCCGGGGGGGTATGTTGTTCCAGTAAGAGTGCATACAGAATCCAACTGGAAAGGCGTTCGCAATGAAACAGCCGAAAATCGCAAAACTTTATCGCATGGTGATGGCCGATCATGTCTGCCCCTATGGCATCAAGTCGAAATGGCTGCTGGAAAAGCACGGCTTTGCGGTTGAGGATCACCATCTGACTACCCGCGAGGAAACCGAAGCGTTCAAGGCAAGGCACGACGTCAGAACCACCCCGCAGACATGGATCGGCGATAACCGGATTGGCGGCTACACTGATCTCGCAGCGCATTTCGGTAATCCGGTGACAAAGGACGGAACGACTTATCAGCCAGTTACGGCGCTGTTTGCGATCATGGCGCTGATGGCGCTGGGCGCTGCCTGGGTCGCCACCGGTCAGGCATTCTCACTCTTGAGTGCCGAATGGTTCGTCAGCTTCTCGATGTGCGGTCTCGCCTATCTGAAATTGCGCGATGTCGAGAGCTTTTCGACGATGTTCCTGAACTACGACCTGCTGGCAAAGCGGTGGGTGCCCTATGGATACATCTATCCTTTTGCCGAGGGGTTGGCAGGCGTTCTGATGACAGCGCACATCCTGGATTGGTTGTCGATACCCGTGGCGTTGACCATCGGCACAATCGGCGCCGTCAGCGTTATCAAAGCGGTCTATATCGACAAGCGCGAACTCAAATGCGCCTGTGTCGGCGGTGACAGCAATGTGCCGCTGGGATTCATCTCGCTCACAGAAAATCTGTTCATGGTCGGGATGGCGGTCTGGATGCTAATCAAGCCCGCCATGACCGGATAACAAGGCGATGGGTAGCGAATGGGGGCGCTGCTGGCGGTGCTGGCGATGATACTGATCGCCCTCGGGGCAGCCTGCTGATCCGAACCACCCTTTCGATCATGAACGCAGCAATTTTGTACTGGCTCTGGAGACGCGAAACAGCGTCATCCCCCTTCGACGAGCGCGTCAACGATGACATAGTTTTCCGGACCGAAGCGGATCGTCGATTCATCCCCATTACGAGTCACGATGAAATCATACGCAGCCGATCCATCCGCCTGCGAACTGTCAGCACCAAATGCGGTTGTACCATTAAAAGAGATCCCGCGCTTATAGCCATCCGGCTTGGTTACTTCGACAAGCGCTGTGTTCGGTCCGTTCCAACCCCGCTTCACGCCCGCCGCGCACGTTTCGCGCGCAGGTTTGCCAGCAAAGCCGCACTTCACGTCGGCAATCGCATTATAGCTGGTGCCGGCCACTAGGGCATCTGCGCCTTCCGGAGGGGGCGGCGGACCATTGCGCTCCATGGCCACGCGCGCCTCGTCATCAGGTATCGATACGATCGTCGTCCCGTCGACCGTCGCAATCGTCTCTCCCCCAAGCGCAGCGGCTGCCTCTTGCGTCGGGCAACCGATGAGACGCGCCGTGTGGTCGAGCCAATTCGCGGTTGCCTGACTCTCGCCGAGCGTCCGGCACGGATCGCCAGCATCGGGATAGCCGTCTCCGAAGGGAGCGAGGCTTTCGGGAATGGCGGACACGCTCTGGGGCGAGGCATCGGCAATTGTGTTTCCGGGTGACTGACCGCACCCCGCCAGCAAAAGGCACGGGGCAAAGCCACAGGCGACGGACAAACGCACAGGCCTAAACCCTCAACGGCATTTCGGGTGGGTCTGAATGTCATTGACGGCATAGAACTTGCCGTCGGCGATGGTCACCTGCACTCCCTGGCGCGATTCCGCTCAGTATTGAATGGAGCAGCGCGTGTTCCCGGAAGTGAAATTATCGACCTGACGAAAACCGCGCCGCTCCAGCTCTTCCATGCCGCCGCTTGCGCGCGCTCCGGTCAGATCGTCGAACTTCGCATAGGGGGTGTAACCGCCCCGATTGCCGTGATGCGCCAGATTGGCATTCCGTTCGTCCACGCCTGCGGTGTAGCCTGACGAATACGCCTCGTTGCGGTCGTAATTGTGGTATGATGCGTTATGAAGGCCGTCGGTGTAGCCACGCTCGTATTGCTGCTCAGCCTGCGCGTCGGACAAATGCTGGCTGCTTTCATGATGATGCGATTTGTGGCTGAGTAACGCCCCAAGAATGGCTGCTCCGGCGACAACGCCGACAGCAGCGGCTGCATCGCCATTCCCGCCCTTGTGATGACAGTCGGATGCGGCGGCATCACTCACGGTTTCGATCATGCCATTATACGCTTCCACACTGACGCAATTCTTGCTGTCGGCATGCCACCAATAGGAATACGTATAGCTTATGGAATTCGTCTTGCTGTCGGCAAAGGCGAAGCCACGCGAGACAAGCGTGCTTTCGGCCCGGTGGGCGGTCATGCCGTTGAGCGATACGAGCTGGCTTGCCTTTTTCCGCGAGGGTCGAAGTGGAGATCATCGCAAGGCAGGCCAAAGACACCGTACCGCGACCCAGAATTGAATTTCTCATTTTTCTTCTCCCCCAGTACCAAGACATGATTGCTGCTGATCCGGTTACTTCGTGTCAAGGCTGACAAAAGTCCTGTGTTGCGCGGACGTGCAGAAGAACAGCTTTCCGAATAGCTTAGGTGGATACTGGACGAAGATCGATTATACTCCGTGATCTGGAATCGGCGTATTCATGCCTATGCTGCGGGGCGACTTCCCGGATTTTTGAATAGCCCCTCATTCGCTCTATTTGATACATAGCCATTCGGAATTTCGCGATCGCAAAGCTCGCAATATCTGGTCGCGATCCGCTATATCCCGGAGGTTGGTGAAGGTAGGCGCAGGAACCCTTTCCACCATGTTCGCAATAAGCGAAGGGTAAGCCTTGATCCGAAACGCTTTGACATAACCGCCGTTTATGCAAGGCCTCCAAACACCGGGTCTTGCCGATGAAGCTCGTCTCCACGAATATGCTGCACATCCAATCATCTGATTAAACGAGTTGGCGGGGGATTATGGACGCGACTGCGACAACGGCGATACACCGCCCGACCCCATCTATGCGCAGTCTGATCCCGCTTTACCTGCTGCTGGGCTTTTCCGCAGGATTGCCGTTTTTCATGTTTAACGCTGTCCTGCTCCTGAGGCTTTCTCGCCACGAGATCGACATCACAACGATCGGCTATTTCGCCTGGGTCGCACTGCTGCCAACTTTCAAATTCATCTGGTCGCCGCTCATCGACCGCTTTTCCGCGCCCGGTTTTTCGCGCTTCTGGGGCAAGCGGCGCGGCTGGATCATGCTATCACAACTTGGCATTTTCACCGCGATGGTGGGTATGGCGTTCACGTCGGATGATACCAATCTGCCACTGGTGGCGCTGTTTGCGCTGCTGCTCGCGTTCTGGACGACGACATTGGAAGTCGCCGCCGATGGCTGGCGGATCGAGCTGGCGCCGACGCAGAAGGAGCAGGCACCGCTCGTCGCTGCCAATCTGTGGGGGTATCGCAGCGCCATGGTCGCCGCTGGCAGCGGCGCGATCCTGATCGCGGCCCGCACTGACTGGACGATTGCTTATCTTGCTATCGCGCTCGCCGCGCTGGCCCCATTTCCGCTGCTGGCCGCGACAAGAGCCGATCCCGATAACACGGGCGGACGCTGGAGCGCGCTTGCGACCGGAGCAGGCGCGGGCGCGGTCATCCTGCTTATCATGGCAGGCGGCGTTGCTCTGGTAGGCTGGCTGGCGCTGACTGCATTTGCGGCGGCAGCGATCAGTTCGGACACCAATCTTACCCCCGCTGTCATCGTCCTTGCGATGTTGCCGTTTGTGCTCTTGTCGCTCGCACTGCCCCGCATCCGGAAACTGCCCTCCGACGCCGCGCTGCTGCGCTCGACTACGCTGGGCCCGTTCGTCGATATTTTCTGGCGTTTCGGTTTTGCGACCTTGCTGGTTCTTGGTTTTGTCTCGCTCTACCGGATGGGGGACGTTCTGGCACTTACTCTGTCGCACCCTATGTGGGATGCGCGCGGCTATTCGCTCGATCAGATCGGCATTGCGGATGGTGCGGTGGCGCTGCCTGCGAGCATGGTGGGGGTCGCGCTCGGAAGCTGGATGGTGGCGCGATTTAACCTCGTCTGGGCGCTGGCGCTAGGCGCGCTTGTCGCAGCGCTAGGAAACTGGATATATGTCTGGCTGTGGTGGGAGGAGGCGCAGGGCTGGATCCTCTACACCAGCGTCGCGGTCGATCAGTTCGGCAACGGCATGGCCGGCGCGATCTTCGTCGTCTATCTCTCGATGCTGGTGAACCCGCGTTTCCCTGCGGCCCAATACGCCTTCCTCTCCGGCTTCGCCTTTCTGCTCTCGCGGCTGCTGGCAGGCGCATCGGGCGAGATGCAACTGGCAATCGGCTACGACGGGTTCTTTGCCCTGACTGGTGCGGCGAGCTTCATATCTATTGCCTTTCTGCCATTCCTCGCCCGGATCGGACCGCGCGCGCAAGAACACGCTGCGGAGCTGACGACATGATGGAGGATATCTGCCGAGTGGGGTTCGCGCCGGCCGAAGCGGCGGTGGCCGCCAAGCTCATTCCGGGTGCGGCGCTGGGGATGGTCCGGGCCAATGGAGATCGCGCCGTTCGCTTCGGCGGGTATGCGGCTATCACGCCGGAACGCGAAAAGCTGACGCGCGAGCACTGGTTCGACCTGGCTTCGCTTAGCAAGGTCATCGCCACCACCACGATCATCCTGCAACTCGTCGAACAGGGGCGCATCGCTCTGGACCAGCCACTGACCGATGCTATTCCGGACCTGCGCCAATACGATATCGACCATGCGCCGGAACGTCGGCTCACCTTTCGCCAGTGTCTCGCCCATCGGACCTTCCTTCCCGCGGTAGAACCGATCTACACCTATGGCGATGATCCGCAGCGGATGCGCGCCTTTGTGCTTCAACGCGCGTGGGCGCAGGGACCGCCGGTCTATTCGGACATCAATTTCATCCTGCTTGGCATTGCGATCGAGCGGATTACCGGCGCTTCGCTAGCCGATTGGCCGCTTGGACCCGGCCTGTCCTACGCAGCGCCTCTGCGCACTTTGCCCGGCCCCGTCGCTGCTACCGAGATGTGCACCTGGCGCGGTCGGATACTCAAGGGGGAGGTGCATGACGAAAACGCCGCTGCGCTGGGCGGTGCGCCGGGCCACGCGGGTCTGTTCGGCACGATCGATGGCGTGCTGGAATTCGCGCGCGCGCTCATGGCAGGCGAAATCCTGTCGCCTCAATCAATGGCGCACATCCGCACATCGCAGTTTCACCACCGCACGTGCGGATGGGAGATGGCGTATGGCGGCTGGTCAGGCGGCGAGGCCTGCTCGCGCGGTACGATTGGTCATACTGGCTTTACCGGCACCGGCCTGTGGATAGATTTCGAGCGCGAAATGGCATGGGCGCTGCTGACCAACCGTGTCCACCCGACGCGCCACGCGAACCGGGCAATCTACGATCTGCGCCCGACGACAGGCGATGCGGTGATCGCCGCTTGGGACGCAGTTCGATGACAAATACACCGTCATTCGCCGGATTGCGGCAGTCATAACCCGCCTTCATGGACGGCCCAAACGCAGCTTGCGCTTAATATCCCGGTCTCGTTAGACCTGTATCCATGCGCATTTTCCACCGTCTCCGTCTCGTCCTGTTGCTCGCCTTCGTCAGCCCGATCGCAGGAGCGATAGGCGAGCCAGTTGCCGCGCAGCAAAGCCCGGTCGACCCGGCCACGCCATCGCAGGCGGAGGCAGGGCTCGCGCAATATCTCGCCGTGCCCTTCGCGTCCGGCCTTGTGGGAGCGCGTGAGGAGCCGGTCTTTGCGTGGATCGAGAACGCCGCCGGAGTGCGCAACATCTGGGTAGCGCGGGCTGGCGCTCCCGCTCGTCAGGCGACCGTTTTTGCCGAGGACGACGGCATCGTCATCCACGGGCTTGTGCTGAGCGCCGATGGCACAAGGCTGGCCTTTGTGCGCGGCGGGGACGGATCGTTTGCCGAGGCCAGCGCGCCCAACACCGGCGTGCAGCCCCGTGCCCCAGAACAGATTTTGTACCTGCTCGACCTGACGAACAACGATGCAATGCACGAAATTGGCAAGGGGCATGATCCGCTGTTTTCGCCCGAAGGCAGGCGGATCGTCTTTACCCGCAGCGGGGCAATCATGGTATGGGATGCTGACGACGGAACGCGCGAAACAGCCCGCGTGACCGGGCGCGTGGGCGATTTCCAATGGTCGCCGGACGGCAACAAAATAGTCTTTCGCGAATTGCGCTCTGGGCACAGCATCGTGGGCGTCGTCGATCTGGCACAGGCTAGCCTGACTTATCACGGTGCAACTCTTGGCCATTCCAGCGATCCGGCATTTTCACCTGCGGGCAATGAGATTGCCTTCATCCAGTGGCGCGAACCGCCCGCCCGCTTTGATGAGAGCACGCGCTCCTTCTGGTCGGTGCGGGTGGCCAATATCGACACCGGAGCGGTGCGTACGGTCTGGACCGCGCCCGCAGGTGAAGGCGGCCAGTATTACGGAACGCGTGGGACAAATCTGTTCTGGACCGCGTCGGGTCATCTGGTCTTTCCGCATGAAGGCACGGGATGGCTGCATATTTATGCCGTGGCCGCTGCAGGCGGAGAGGCGCGCGACCTGACGCCGCAGGCCAATGAAGTGGAGAATTTCATTCCCACGCCTGATGGCCGCGCAATCGTCTATTCGGCCAATCCCGGCGATCTCGACAGCCGCTCGCTGTGGCGAGTGGGTATCGACACAGAACGCGCAGAGCGTCTCACGCCTGCGGAGGTCTTCGCTTTCTTCCCGGTGTTTGGCGGGGACACGCTCGCCGCGACCATAACCGATGCCCGGCGCCCGGCGCATACGGCGCTGATCGATCCGCTCGCGCCTCTTGGCCAAGTGCGCACGATTGGCGCGTTTCAGCAACCCGATGCCGTCACCTTTACAGCGGCGGATGGTATTCAGGTTCACGCGCAGCATTTCCGCGGCAGGGGCGAAGGGCCGCGCCCGGCGGTGATCTTTGCCCATGGCGGGCCGCGCCGCCAGATGCTGCCTGGCTTCCTGCCGCTGTACTATTATCACAACGCCTATATTCGCAATCAGACCCTCGCGGCGGCCGGTTTCGATGTGCTCTCGGTCAATTATCGCAGCGGCACCAACTACGGTCGCGCCTTCCGCGAAGCACCGGAAACCGGCCGCGAGGGGGCGTCGGAATATCGTGATATCCTTGCCGGAGCTCAATGGCTGGACGGGCGCGCAGATGTCGACGCTGAAAGGATCGGCATCTGGGGCGGAAGCTGGGGCGGCTATCTCGCCGCGCTTGCCCTGTCGCGTGACAGCGACATTTTCGCCGCCGGGGTCGACCTGCACGGCGTTCATGAAATGGTGCGGCCGGTTCGGGATGGATTTTCGCCCGAAGAAGTGCTGGCGATCCAGCAAACGCAATGGGACTCCTCCCCTATGGGGACGATTGAGCAATGGCGCTCCCCCGTGCTGATCGTGCACGGCGACGATGACCGCAACGTGCCTTACCGCCAGTCCCTGCTGCTGGCGAGCGAGCTGGCAGCGCGCGGCGTTTCGTTTGAGGAAATTGCCTTGCCCAACGAACGGCACGATTTCTTCCGCCACGAAAACTGGCTTCGCGTCTTGACGGCCACGGGCGATTTTCTCGACCGGCATCTGAAGGCCACACGGTGATCCGGCCTGCGCTTCTCGCATTGATGGCGCTCGTCGCGCTGCTGACGGTTCCAACCGCGTCGGCGATCGGCGCGCCCGGCGATAGTCACCGCAGCGATGAGGCTGTAACGCTGATCCGCAACGCACGCATTTTCGATGGCACCGGCGCGCCGACCTTCAGTGGAGACGTCCTTATCCGGGGCGAACAGATCGCAGCGGTCGGCCCCAGACTTAACTCGCCGCGCGGTGCCCGCGTCGTCAACGCGCGCGGCAGGACGCTCATTCCCGGTCTGCACGATCTCCATACGCATCTGCGTTCGCCCGCCTATTCAGCGCCCGAGGACATGGGCAAGGCCTGGTCAGGCTACCTCGTCAACGGTGTGACGACGGTCAACGACTATTCGGTGTCGGCAGAAATGCTTGACCCGATCCGCGCGCTCACCAGCGGTCCCGATGCGATCCCCGCGCCGCAGCTCAACCTGGCGATCCGCGCAGGGGTGCCAGGTGGTCACGGCACCGAATACGGCTGGGGCGATTTCTTTACCATGAAGGCCACGACGCCGCGCGCAGCGCAAATCGTGATGGACCGCGCGCTGCCGTATCGTCCCGATGTTATCAAGGTGTTCGCCGACGGCTGGCGCTATGATCGCGGGCCTGACCTCAACAGCATGAACACCAGCACACTCGCGCGGATCGTCGATCAGGCACACGCAGCGGGAATACCGGTAGTCACACATACGGTCACGCTTGAGGGAGCCAAGGTCGCAGCGAAAGCCGGGGTCGATGCGGTGGTTCACGGGATTGGTGACGAGTTGGTCGATGAAGAACTGATAGAACTGATGCGCAACAGCGGCACCGCGTACGTGCCGACCCTGGTGGTTTATGAACCCACTGAAGTGCGGCGCGTGAGCGAACAGGAGAGGCGTGCTCTATCGACGCCCGAGGGCGACCGCGAGGACGCAAGAGCGCAGCGCGCTGCGGCCTCTCCTGATCCGATCGCCGGCCCTCGCTGGCAGATGTTGACCCGCAACCTGCAGCTGCTGCACGATGCGGGTATTGCGATCGGCGTTGGGACCGATGCAGGGATCAGCGGTGTCTATCACGGATCATCCACGATCCGAGAGATCGTCTGGTACGTGCGACTGGGGATGACTGCGCCAGAAGCGCTGATCGCAGCCACGCGCACAAGCGCGCAGATCATGGGTCAGGGGGCCACACAGGGGACAATCGAGGCAGGCAAACGCGCCGATCTGGTACTGATCGACGGTCGCCCAGATGAGGCGATCGAGGATTTGTGGAAAGTCGCACACGTATGGGCTGCGGGGCGCGAGATGTCGCTCGCCAAGCTTCGCCGGGCCCAAAATTCGCCCGCGTTAACCCCCCTGCCCGCCGTCTCCATGTCTGGCCCAATTTTCACGCGCGCGCGGCGCAACGGACGCACCGATCTGGACACCCTGCCGGTCGATGCCACCGATGCGGGAAGCGATCACAGTACCATCGCATTTGTCGAACGGCACAATGTTGACGGGAGGCATCCCATCTTCGGCCTCGCCAGCTTTGGAGCGCGAGAGCGGCCCTTCGCCCAGCTCGTTCTGCCGTTGACGCGCGGATCGGTTCTGCCTGCCGATGCCAGCGGATTTACCGGGCTGGCGTTTACGGCGGTCGGCAAGGGAAGCTATGTGCTGAGGCTGGAAGCCTACGGTTCGCCGAGCGTCTCCGCGCCTTTCGAGGCGGGATCGGCCGCGCGCGAAATCCGCTTGCCCTTCTCGGCGTTTACGCGAAGCGACGGGGATGGTGGTGTGGAAGCCACGCGGCTGAGAGCCTTGCGCTTTGAATTGGCCGGCAAGCCTGGCGGTCGCGGCTGGCTGGAATTGAGCGATGTCCGCTTTTACTGAGCGTTCTCAGACCGGACGCAGCCCGACCGCCCAGCGTACTTTATCCATCCCATCCACTGCGCAGGCCGTATCATCGTCAAATCGCGAAATGACCGCCCCGACAGCGGCCTGTGCCCCCATTGACTGCGGTTATGACTGCGCTGTGGGTCTCTGGCGTTTCAGCGCCCGCTTGGTAGGGTACGTCGCATGAAATCGCTCTGCATTGGCGCAGCCGCCCTCCTCGGAATTTTCTGCTCACCGCTTGGAGCGCAGGAGCAACGTGAGACACCCGTCCCGCAGGCTCTCGAACCCGTTCCTGGAGAGTTAGACCAGCAAGTCCACGAGGTACTGTCTGCCGCCCCTGTGGGCACCCGATTTGGTCTGGTGGTCGAACGGCTCGATGGTACTCGGCTGCTGGCCATTTCCCCGCAAGAACGGTTCATTCCGGCATCCAATACCAAAGTCTACACCACGCTGGCCGCCTACGCCGATCTCGCCAGACTACAGGCTGTAGCACAGGGAACAGGCGTTCGCATCGAACAGGCAGGCGATGGGTCAGTCGACGTCATTCTTGAAGGGCGCGGCGATGCGACGCTTTCAAGTGCGACGGATTGCGCGGTGCAATGCCTTGCAACTCTGGCAAATTCGGTCGCCGCGCGAACCAACCGTGTGCGAAACGTCATCGGTGATGCCACCTGGTATCCGGACGAACGCTGGAGCCCCGGCATGAGCTGGAACAACATCCCTTTCCGATCGGGCACGGGGGTGGCAGCGCTGTCGCTCGACAGCAACGAAATCCTCATTGAAATCACACCGGGTGAAGAGGGAAGCGCGCCGATCGTTTCCAGCGATGGCTATTACCAAATCGAAAACCGCGCGATCAGCGTTGCCGGAGAACAAGGCGAGCTGTCCTTGTGGCGGATGCCGGGCAGCTTTTTGCTGGTCGTGTCCGGGACCATCGGCACTCAAAGCCAGCCGGAAAGCTTTCGTCTGGCCATCGATGATCCGGCCCATCGCGCAGCGTGGAAGCTCGCATGGTTGCTGGAGGAACGCGGCTTGCAGGTGGTGGGGCACATAGAGGGGCGGTATCGAGCGCTTCGGCCTTCGGACGATGCCCAGAATGGGGACGATCCCGGAATTCCCTCTGAACCGGCAGAACCAATGTTGATGCAATTGGCGCCGGAAGACCTTGCGGCGGATATCGTGACTATCAACAAGGTCAGCCAGAACCTGCACGCCGAATTGATGCTGCGACGGATCGGCAGGCTTTCCGGCAGTGGCTCAATCGCCAGCGGACAGGCTGCGATAACCGCTCTGGCAAGGCGAGCGGGGATTGATGAAGAGAGTTTCATCCTCGCGGACGGATCGGGTATGTCGAGTTACAACCGCCTGTCGCCAGACACGACAGCTGCCTTGCTGCGCTATGTGGCGCAGCAGCCATGGGGCGAAGCATGGCGGAAAACGCTGCCTATCGGCGGGGTAGACGGTACGCTCGGCAGCCGGTTCGGCGAGACTTCGCTGAAACACCGGATTTTCGCAAAGACCGGCTCGCTGAATGCTTCACGCGCACTGTCAGGCTATATGCTCAGCGCCAGCGGAGAGCTGCTCGTCTTTTCCGCCTTTGCAAACGACATTCCACCCGAACGCGAAAACGCAGCAGTCGCAGCGATCGACGAAGCCCTTGTGATCATCGCACGAGCGTTTTGAGCGATCACGCTACCGGTCCTGCGGGGATGGTATAGCTGCGCAGCGTCACTGCCTCGATTGCGCCTGCGCTGAAAGGCAGTTCTGGCATGTCACCGGCGATCCATTTGTCATAGAAATCGCGATAATGCGGTGAGCGCGGATCAGCAGACTGTCCGGGCAGTAGGAGAAAGCGGGTCCGGTCCCACTCGCCGACATCGGCGACGAACAGGAAACTCGCCCCGTGTCGAACATCGAAACCGCCGCGATCACGCAGTCCGCGCGCCATCACGGTATTGCCATCTCCGCCCGAGCGTCCACCCTCGATGGGCGGAAAAGCGTGCGCAATACTTGGGAACCCGGAGAGCGGATGCGCTATATCCACCTGGTGCAAATCACCCCACCGCCAGGTCGCCGGATCACTGCCCGCAACTTCGACCGCGCGGGCCCAGCCGCGCGCCAGCGCTTCGTCGATGAGTGCCGTGCGGATTGCCTCGGGATCGTCTCCGATCTGCGGGGACAGCGTTTCAAGCGCCGTCAGCATCGCTTCGAGGTTGACGCGCGTGATAAGATCGCGAGCCTCGGCGGGAATGATGTGAGCATGGAAGGCTCTCAGCAATTCGGGCAACACCATCTCGAAAAGCAGGGCTGCGGCGCTGTCTGCTCCGAGATCGCCATCCCAGCCGCGCAGCATTTCGGCAGCAGGTGCAGCCTCGGCTGATGGACCGCGCGGAAGCATTCGTTTCAGGGCAAGCGCAGGCAAGGAGCGGACATCGTGCAGCAACGCGATGCTGTCTGCCTGCGAATGATGATCTTGAGCTGCTAAAACCTCCTTGATCCTGTCGTGCCGGAACGGATCGGTCCAGTTGAAGCTCAGGATCCGCTCGGCATAGGGGTAATCGGGCGGCAGGTTCATGTCGTTGGCGGACGCGATCCACCCTTTTTCGGGATTAAAAATGCTCGGCATTTCCTCGACGCTGAGCAATCCTGTCCAGTCGAATTCACCATCGCCGGGCGCGGGGAACAGGCCATCATGCGAAGGGCGGCGCGGGGCGTAGCCGATTGCGTGCCAGCCTGTGTTCCCCTCGACATCGGCATAATGCAGATTGGTCGGCGAAACATGCAGGCGGAACGCCTCGCGCAGACTGTCCCAGTCGCGTGCAAGATTGATCGCGACGATCGCAAACCGCATGTTCGCCCCCGGCAGCATCGTTACCGTAGCATAGGCGATGGCGCGATTATTGGCCGGATCGCGCGAAATTATCGGGCGTCCCTGTGCATAGCGCAGCACGAACCGCTCGCTGGCCTGCCCTTTGACCAGAAGCTCTTCCGAGTATGTCTCGAATGGCTTCCATTCGCCCTCATGCCAATAGCGCTCTGGATTGTCAGGATCTGTGCGCAACACGAACAGGTCGCTCTGGTTGATGCGAAAATTGGTGCGCCCGAAGGCAAAATGATCAGTGTGGCCCTGCATTATCCCCGGCAGGCCGGGATACCCTGCACCGATAACGTCAAGACCGGGAGCGGTAAGATGGACGATATGTCGCGGGCTGAAACCGCCGATGCCAAGGTGAGGATCGTTCGCTAGCAGCGGACGACCTGTTGCAGTGCGTGATCCGGCGACCGACCAGGCGTTGCTCCCATCTGCGGCGAGATCAATGCGGCGACTTTCCCGCCCGATCGCTGCTATCATCTCGGGCTCGAATGGCGGCAGCCGGGAGAGATCGCGCAGCGCCCCGAGATCCTTCTGGCTTATCGCGAAGCAATCCAGCCCATCTGGTACAGTGAATTCCCATGCCGGGCGCAAGGGATCGCGCCAGATTTCGTATTCCAGAAGGCCGCGCGCTTCGAGCTGGGCACGCCTTATCTGTTCGTCGGCATCGTCGCTTCCAGAGCCGCGCCGACGGATGCAATCCTCAAGCGACCATCGCAACGGAGCAATCCCCAACAGTCCGAACTCAAGCGGAGCGAGCGACGGATTGGCGGCAATCTCGTCAATCCATCGGTTTATTCCGTCGCAATAGCCCTCCACGCATTCGACAACATCCCCCGGAATGGACGCCAGCTCGGCCTGCAGTTCTCCGCGAAAGTGGAACAGTCGCGCGGCCCTGTCAGCCGCCATGAAATCCTGGCCGAATGCCTCAGCCATCCGGCCCATATCGCGCCGCAGATCGAGGTCGAGCTGGAACAGTCGATCGCGCGCGACCAGATATCCCTGCGCCCAGAAAGCATCATATAGCGACCCCGCTTGAACATGCGGGATGCCGTAGACATCCTGCGTGACGCTGATCGTCGCGCGCGGTCCGGCGGCACTGTTAGCCTTGAAGGGCGACAAGGCCGCCTGACCCTTGCGCGAGATGCCCGCCAGCGCGACCAGACCCACGGTCGCAAGCAATAACGCACGTCGAGTCATGACCTGTCACTCACCTGTCTTCGCCCCCTGCAAAAGCTATATTGTCCAAGCTGCCCTGCCCAACCTAGCGAAATTCCATCGCTCGATGCATTCATAGGAACAGACAAGTGATAGCCCGCAGCTATCGGTGTGCTTAGACCGCCGCTCTTTCAGCCGAAGACCATATAACTTTCGTCTATAATTCACAGCACGGCTGCCGGGTGTCAGCTATTGACGGACATTGCCTCCCCGGTAGGCTTTCATTCTCAGAAATAACCAAATCCGTTGATGAGCGGTTACAATTGCAAACGGACATCGCTTTGGGAGAGGCTTGAGCTATAAACGGAGAATTGGGGAATTGTGCAGGCACAAGAGTTCGTTCGATGGCAAAATCGCTCGCACGAACTTCAGGCAGTCACGCAGGCCAGCTTTGAATACGTATTGAAAAGGGGAATTTCGATGAAATCGCCATTGCGCAACGCAAAAGGTCTCGGGTTCGATGTAGGACGCCGGGGGCTAGCTTCAACCACGGCACTCGTAACGCTGGCGACCCTGACATGCTTTGGCGCCACTGCGGCGGGGGCACAGACGGCACCGGGGCAGACCGAGCAAGAGGTGTTGGACGAGGGCGTCGAAACGCCGGAAAATCAATCCGACATCATTGTTACCGGATCGCGCGTCGCACGTCTCGGTTTCGAGGCCCCGACGCCGGTCACTGTGCTTTCGCAGGAGCAGATCCAGAACGAGGCTCCGACCAACAACCTGTTCGACCTCGTCAACCAACTGCCTGCGGTGGCGGGCAGCCTCCAACTTTCGAACTCGCGTCTGGCGATCAGTTCGGGTCTGTCGGGGATCAACGGGATCAACCTGCGCAATCTTGGCCTCCCGCGTACGCTCGTTCTCCTCGATGGGCGCCGATCGGTCGGATCGAGCGTGACGGGTATCGTCGATATTAACACGTTCCCACAGCAGCTTGTCAGCCGGGTCGAAGTCGTCACCGGGGGCGCATCGGCAGCCTACGGTTCGGACGCTGTCGCGGGCGTCATAAACTTTGTGCTGGACAAGGAATACACCGGCCTGAAGCTGAACGGAAATATCGGCATCAGCGATGAGGGTGACGCATTCAACTACCAGTTGAACGCGGCTGGCGGGACTGATTTCGCCGATGGGCGCGGCCACATTCTGCTCAGTGGTGAATATGTGCACAGCGACGGGATATTCTCCGTCGACCGCGACTGGAATTTCGGGGTCAACCAGATCATCGCCAATCCGGCTTTCGCGACCGGCAACGGAGAGCCCCAGTTCCTCCAGATCGGCCCCGGCAACCGCAACAACTCCAATCCCGGCGGGATTATCAACGCCTCTTCTGGCGGGACAGGGACCAACAGCCTGCGCGGCATCTACTTTGGCCCCGGCGGATCGATCAACCGGTATAATTACGGTAATCCTTCCACCACCGCGATCTCTATTGGCGGCGATTATCTACTGGACGATTCGAATCGCCGGATCGGACTTGCGCCAAGCGAGGACCGGCGCAATGTCTATGGGCGGCTGAGTTTCGATATCCTGCCATGGGCAACCGCCTTCTTCGAGGCTTCGTACAGCTGGCAGAAAACCCGTTTCAACGCAGGTCCGCAGTTTTCGACCGGGCGTGTTCTGCAAGGCGATAACGCGTTCGTCATCGACACGCTGGGAGCCCTCGCCACAGGGGTAAGCAGGATAACCATCGGCACGACGCAGGGAGACCTGCCGTTCCGCACGCTGAACAACCAGCGCGATGTGCAACGTTATGCGGGAGGGTTTGAAGGCGAATTCGACCTCTTCAACAGCCCCGCCATCTGGAACGCCTACGTTCAATACGGTGAAACAAACAGCCGCGAGCAATTGCGCGACATCATTATCAATTCGAATTACTTCAACGCCATCGATGCCGTATTCGCACCGGCCGGCAATGCGCTAGGCGTGGCGGCGGGCACGATTGTGTGCCGTTCCTCTTTGACCGCCCCCACCAACGGCTGCGTCCCGCTCAACATTCTGGGGACCGGCGTTTCCGATCCGGCCGCAATCGATTATGTTCTGGGTGATCCGTTCCGTGATCAAAAACTCAAGCAAACGGTTGCCGGGATCAACTTCTCGTTCACGCCATTCGCGACCTGGGCCGGTGATGTCAGCGTCGCTGTTGGCGGCGAATACCGCAAGGAGGAGGTCTCTGGCTCGGTGCCTCTCGATTTCCAGTCCGGGTTTCAGGTGGGGAACTATCTGCCGACTTTTGGCGAATATGACGTCGCCGAAGCCTATCTTGAGGCCGTTGTACCTGTTGGATTGGGAGTGATCCTCAACGGTGCCGTTCGCGCAACCGACTACTCAACCTCTGGCTATGTAACAACGTGGAAGGTCGGCGGAACGTTTGAGCCGATCGAGGATATCCGCTTGCGCGCCACCTTGTCGCGCGACATTCGCGCGCCCAACCTCAACGAACTGTTCCAGGCGGGAACGTCGCGCACCAACACGCTCACCAATGCATTTGTGACCCCGGCGCAGATCATTACCTTTTTCGAGGTCACCACCGGCAATCTGGATCTTGATCCTGAAATCGCAAACTCATTTAGTGCCGGGCTCGTGCTGACCCCCCGGTTCCTGCCCGGCCTGCAGATTTCGGTCGACTATTTCGACATCGAGATCGAGGACGCGATCGACCAGTTCTTTGCGCAGGACATATTCAACCGCTGCAACGAGGGATTCCTCCAGTTTTGCTCCGCCTTCGGACCCGATCCGACCGGTGATCGCGAACTGGTTTTCAGCGCCAGCCCGTTCAACTTTGCATCGATCCGAACTGAAGGCATCGATTTTGACGTTTCCTACCGGATACCGTTGATCGATGTGCTTGGCCCCGAAACCGCGCTGGTGCTACGCGGTACTGCCTCCCATTATCTCGAAAATGTGGTCGATAACGGGATCAGCGCACCGATCGACACCGTTGGCTCGCTCGTGGGCAGCGGACCTCCCGACTGGCTCTATCGCTTCTCTGCCAGTCTCGACACGCCCGATTTCGGGTTAACCGCAGTAGGCCGCGGGGTCGCATCGGGCACATATGTCAACACGTACTTCGAGTGCCAATCGTCCTGCCCGGAATCGACTCCCCTCGCCCGGACCATCAACGACAACAGCATCGATGGCGTGTTCTATGTAGACCTGAACGCAGTGGCCAAGATCGAAACCGCGCAGAGCGGTGACATGGAAGTGTTCTTCCAGGTTACCAATCTGTTCGACGCGGATCCGATTGTGCTTCCCGAAACGGGTCTCGCGGCGAATTCGACCTACAGCGACCTGATCGGCCGCACCTTCCGGGTGGGGGTTCGCTTCGATTTCTGATATGGAGAAGGAGGCAGCGCGCATCGCTCGCGCTGCCTCATCCTTTCAACTTCAGGACATGGGGCAATTCGCCGGGCGCGGACGCAACAGAACCCGGCCGGCCGCCAAACCGGTAACCTTGCCTTTTTCAACGGCCAGCTCTCCATTGACCAGCAAGGCTTCCACGCCAGTGCTTAGCTCTCGTGGAGACAGGTAATCCGCTTGCGGCCTGTAGCGTTCGGGGTTGAAGACCAGCACATCCGCGAAGTAGCCTTGGCGAAGATATCCACGATCCACCAGACCATAGGCATCCGCGACCTGCCCGGTCGACTGGCGAATGAAGTTGGCAAGATCGATCGTGTTACGCTCTACCACATAGGTCCGGTACTTCTCCGGGTATGTGGCAAACATGCGCGGATGGCCAAGCGATCCGTCCGAGGAAGTAAGAACCCACGGCTGTCGCATGAAAAGCTCAACATCTTGCTGGGCCATGTTGAACGAGGCCACTTCCGTGCCGCGGCCACTCTCCTTGAACACCTGCTCGATGATCGCCAATGCAGCATCGAGCGGATCAAGATCGCGCCGGATCGCTTCCTGTTCAAGCGTTTGCCCGGTCCATGGTCGATCCGGCGCGGTCAAAAGAAGCGAGCGAGCCCCACCCCGGCGGCGCAGGTTCTCCTGCATTTCAGTTCGTATCTTCGCCCTGATATCGGGCTCGGCAAGGCGCGCCAGCAGGCCCTCGCGCCCTCCATCAAGCGACCAGCGCGGCAGAAGCGACGCGTCAAGGCTGGAGCCGGAGGCGAGCCAGGGATACTGGTCCGCTGTCACCCGCACACCGCGCGCACGCGCCGCCTCGATCAGCGCGATCACTTCCGGGGCAAGGCCATGCACATCAACCCCCAGTGCCTTTATGTGCGCGATATGAACGGACGCGCCGCTTTCCTCGCCAATCTTGATTGCTTCGCGAACAGAGGCAAGCAGGCCAATCGAATAGGACGACTCATCGCGCTGATGCGTGTCATAGATGCCGCCACGATTGCCAGCCTCGTGCGCCAGCTCGATAACTTCCTGCGTCGCGGCAAAGCTTTGCGGGGCGTAGAACAGCCCGGTCGAAAAGCCCGCAGCCCCTTCGCACATCGCATGCGCGACCAGGGTTCTCATTTCAGCCAGCTCGATCTCGTCGGGCGCGCGCCCGGCAGAGCCAAGAATGCGAGTGCGAACCGCACCGAAACCGACAAACGGCACCGCGTTGGTTCCGATTCCCGATTCCGAAAGCTCCCTGGCTGCCTTCGCAATCTCGGGGGAGCCTCCACCATCGACACCGATCATAACGGTGGTCGCTCCCTGCAAAAGCCAAGCGGCATTGACACGTTCAGCACTGTCCTGAGATCGCAGGAACAGTTCGGCGTGCGTATGCGGATCGATAAAGCCGGGCGAGACGATCAGGCCGGTTGCATCGATAGTGCGCGCAGCGGCAAATGCTCGAGACGACCCGACATAGACTATTCGATCATCGCGGATCGCAAGATCGGCTGCGACCGGTTCGCGCTCGCTTCCATCATAGATGGTCCCTCCCTGAATAAGCAGATCCACCTGCATGGGCGGGCTGGCGTTCGCTACTGGCTCTATGTTGGCGCAGGAACAAAGGAAAGCCATCGGCAGGCTGGTGAAAAGCGCAAGCGCTCGCTTGTGGCGTTTTTGAAATGTTGGCAGCATCAATCGTCCTCCCTTACAGTCCGCTCGCTCGGCCCATTCTTGCTGGATCCATTAACCCTGTCAGACAGACCCGCGCTCAAGCCGCGCTGTCTGGCCTTTACGATTCAAGCTCGACCGTCCAGTCCATCAATTCACACATGGCATAGCCGAATGGTATGCCACGGTTTCAGACAGGGAAAGCGGCGCTCATGAATCTGCGACAAATAGAAGTCTTTCATGCGGTGTTCCTACACGGCACGGTGAGTGCTGCGGCCCGCGCGCTGCATGTCTCGCAGCCGTCCGTTACCAAGGTTTTGCGCCATGCGGAGAAATCGCTTGGTCTGCCGCTGTTCGAGAGGACCAAGGGCCGCCTGATCCCTACCGAAGATGCGCGCAACCTGTTTGGCGAAGTGTCCGAAATCCAGGACCGCGTCCGTGCGCTGCGCCAGGCGTGTCAAAATCTTCGCCAGGGAGAAGGCAGCCTGCTGCGCATTGCCTCGCTCCCATCGCTAGGCCTGTTTGCGCTGCCCGAGGCGGTGGCGAAATTCATGGCCGGGCATAACGAGATCCAATTCGATCTCCAGACCCTGCATCATGATGAAATGGTTCGCAAACTCTATGAGCGCGAGACCGATGTGGTCATCAGCTTCGATGTGCCGCCCGGCGCTCCGGTCGCGCATCAGGTAATTGGCGAAGGAGAACTCGTTGTCCTGTTTCGACCAGAGGATATGCCCGATGCGCCCTCGCGCCTGCATCTGGCGGACCTTCGCGACCGCAAGTTTATCAGTCCGATCCAGAATGGACCGATAGGGGAATTGCTGCAGACAGAAATGGAACGCCTTGGCGTCGAGCTTCAAGATACCGCATCCTCGCGTACCTATTACGTCGCAGCCGCGCTGGTCCGTGCTGGTCTCGGCATGGCGATTGTCGACAATTTCACAGCGGAATCGGCGGTGGCCCATGGGCTTGCCAACCGTCCCCTCCAGCCGGCACTGACCTTCAACATCAACGCGATCTATTTGCAAAGCCGGCCACCCTCACGAGCCGCAGCCGATTTCTTCGAATTGCTGGCCGAAGTCATCGACGCAATATAGCCGAGCGCTATGATTGCCACCCTGCAGGCTATCTAGATCGGAAAGCTTCATCCTCCTAGTCTCCCTCGATCAACTGGGCATCAGCGCGTTCGGAACGATGATTATTGAGACCCCCTATCTGCTCTATCTGGGCGCCGTGACTGACGAGATCGGGCTGAAGACCGCGCGCGGTCTTGCCGTATTTCGACCGGAAGTTTGCATGGGCGAGTTCCGGCATGACGAATGTTTGCATTCGCTGGGATTGCCGCAGCTGGGCTTTGCCGAAGCTGCGCAGGCCGGTGCGAAGACGATGGTAATCGGCATCGTGAATGCGGGTGGCACTCTCGATCCCCTGATCGTGGACGATGCGATCGCCGCGATGCAGGCCGGTCTGAATGTCGCCTCAGGCCTGCATCATCGGCTCAAGGATGAGCCGCGTTTGCGCGAGGTCGCCGAGGCAACCGGGCGAACCCTGCACGATGTGCGCGATCCGCCAAAAGGTCTGGTGGTCGGCACAGGTGACCGGCGTCCGGGCAATCGCCTGCTTACCGTTGGCACTGATTGCTCGACCGGCAAGATGTACACTGCGCTAGCACTCCACTCCGGACTTGCCGCCCGAGACATAGCCAGCGATTTTCGCGCGACCGGGCAGACAGGCATTTTGATCGCGGGGTCAGGTGTTCCGCTGGATGCCGTGGTGGCGGATTTCATTTCGGGGGCGATAGAGCAGCTTTCGCCAGCGCGCTTAGATGATGGCTGGGACGTGATCGAAGGCCAGGGCTCGCTGTTTCATCCCTCGTTCGCTGGCGTCTCTACCGGACTGCTTCACGGAGCGCAGCCCGACGCTCTGGTGATGTGCCACGATCCGGCCCGGCTGGTCATGCGCGGCATGGCAGATCGCGCCCCACCTGCGATCGGGGATTGCATCGAAGCCAATCTTGCGACTGCCCGGCTGACCAATCCCGATGTGCGGATGATCGGCATTGCGCTCAACACCTCCAGTCTCGATCAGACGGAGGCGCTTTCGCTTTGCCTGCGCACTTCGGACCAGTTCGGGCTACCTTGCGTCGATCCGCACAGGATGGGTGTCGATCCTTTGCTCGAACTCCTGCTTGGTCCGCATAATACCACACTCACGCAGGTCGGATGAAAACCTCGCGAACGCTAACCGCCCGACACGAGAGCCTGCCGCTGGCTCGCCCATTTCGCATTTCACGCGGGGTGAAGATCGCAGCGGAAGTGGTAGTGGTTGAGCTTTCGCAGGGCTTGGTGATCGGGCGCGGCGAAGGCATACCCTACCCGCGTTATGGGGAGAGCGTCGCCAGCACACTCGCCGCTATTGAGGGCCAGCGCACCTTTATCGAAAAGGGTGCCAGCCGGTTCGACCTGCTTGAAGCAATGCCGGCGGGTGCTGCTCGCAACGCAATAGATTGCGCCATGTGGGATCTGGAGATTCGGCTGGCGCGCAAGAACCTGTTTGCTTTTCTGGGCCTCCCCTGTCCCTTGCCCCCGATTGCTACGGCTCTGACGGTCGGCTTGGACACTCCTTCTGCCATGGCTGAAACCGCCCGGACTCTTGCGGATGTCCCGCTTATCAAGGTGAAAGTCGATGCCCACGATCCCGCCGCGCAAATTCGCGCAGTGCGCGATGCGGCACCGGTCCCGCGTCTGATTGTCGACCCTAATGAAAGCTGGGATGTGGCGCAGCTTGAAGATCTGCAGGGGCTGATGGTGGATCTGCGCGTCGATCTGCTTGAACAGCCGCTGGCGGTAGAGGCTCAGGACGCGCTGCGCGGCTTCACTTCGCGCATACCGATTGCAGCCGATGAATCGATCCATACAGTGGCCGATCTCGATAGTCTTCCGGACGGATACAGCGTAATCAATATCAAGCTAGACAAGACCGGCGGGCTGACCGCAGCGCTTGAGCTGGCGCACGAAGCGCGCAATCGCGGTCTTGCAATTATGACCGGCTGCATGGTCAGCTCCTCATATTCGATTGCGCCCGCACTTGCAGTCGCGGCGAAAAGCGCCTTTGTCGATCTGGACGGGCCAGTCTGGCTGGCCGAGGATCGTCCCGGCGGAATTGTCTGTCAGAACGGTATGTTGTCTCTCACAACCCCCGGATTCTGGGGTGGCATGGACTAGGGAAGCCGCGCAAGGGCGGCAATCAATGGAGAAAGACGAACGATGGCGCTGTTCAAGGGCTGGCTGAAACTCCCGCTCTGGCAGCGCGTTCTGGCGGCTCTCGTGGCCGGGGTTGCCATGGGCCTGCTATGGCCACAGGCAACCGGGCCGGTCGCTTTCATTGGTGAACTGTTCGTGCGCCTCATCCGCATGTTGGTGGTGCCCATCGTATTCATAGCCATCGCGTCGGGCGTTACGAACCTCGCCGATCCGCGCCGGCTTGGCGCTGTGGGTGGACGGATCTTGGTGTTCTTTGCCGCAACCACCGCATGTGCGGTTGCGATCGGAATGATCGCTGGCCTTGCGATCCAGCCTGGCGTCGGTGCGGCAATCGGCAGCGGTGAAGCGTTTATTCTGGGTGAGCCAGTTCCGCTTTACGACCAGCTGTTGGGAATCGTGCCCATCAATATCGTCGAGGCACTCGTCAAAGGCGACATGCTTGCGATTATTTTCTTCGCCCTCGCTTTCGGGTTCAGCGTCGTGCTGGCCGGTGAGGAAGGCCGACCTGTAGCCGACCTGCTTCAATCCCTCGCTCGGGTGTTCTTTCGCTTGGTCGAACTGGTCATGGAATTTACGCCTTATGGCGTTTTCTCCCTGATCGCGGTCGCCGTGGCACAGAACGGAGTTGCGGTGTTCGTCAACGTCGGTCTGCTGGCACTGTGCGTTGTCATTGGAGTACTGGCCCAAATCCTCCTCGTTCACTTCCCGCTCCTGACCTGGGTGGCAAAACAGCAGATCGGACGGTTCTTGCGTGCCGCTCTCGATGCGCTGCTCGTAGCCTTTGCCACTGCCTCCTCAGCCGCGACCTTGCCGGTGGCCTTGCGGGTGGCGATTGATAAACTCGGGATCGACCGCGGCGTGGCGTCGACGGTTCTTCCGATTGGCGCGAGTATCGGAAAAGATGGCACCGCAATGTACGTCGGACTGCTGAGCGTCTTCAGCCTACAGGCGCTTGGAATAACTCCGGATTTACCGATGCTTCTGATCGTCTTCATGACCGGAGCGCTGGCGGCATTCGGCACCGCGCCGATCCCGTCAGCCTCGCTGTTCATGCTGGCCGCAGTGCTCTCTGCAGTTGGCGTTTCGACAGCGCAGACCGCCCTTGTCATCGGCCTTGTCTTACCCTTCGATCGCTTGCTCGATATGACCCGGACCGTCGCCAGTGCTCATGCAAATCTGACTGTCACCGCTTGCGTTGCCCGGCTGAGCGCCAAGGATGCGGCGACGGCGACAAACGCCGGGGAGCCCGGGTGAAACTGTCCTGTCGGATGGAATGCTTTGCGCCAAAATCCATTTGAGGCGGTGATCTGCTCCCCCAAAGAAGGGAAATAACTCCGCTGCGGATCCTCGTTAGGAATGAGCTTCTATTGCCGCTAAGGAAAGCGAGCGGATCGGTAAGGTTTCCGGTGATCAGCTGAGCACGGTGGCAGCGCCCGCAGCGATGCCAGACCGATCCACAATTCCGAAGGTCGAAATACTTTCGGTGATCACAACGATCATATCGCTTGGGCCTGTTCCCCGTGGCGCGCTTTGACAGGCAATCGTTCGGTGCTTCCCATGATGGCAACCAGGAACGCCAGAGCAGAGCCGAACAGTAGCTTCCAAGTAAAGGCCAGCGACGTCACTCCTTCAGGAATGCCGATAGAGCCGCCTACCGAAGCTTCGCCGAGCACCATGGCCGCAAAGCCAATAAAGAGCGCCCAGACAATGGAAGCTTCGCTGCCGCGGCTGGTAAAGACGGCAGCCGCGAAAACCCCCAACAATCCAGCATAGGCAAATACCATCACCTGCAACGCGAACTCGAGTAACGGGAGGTCGGATGCGCGCTGCCAGTAGAAGCACACCAGCGCCATCAACCCGAGAATTAGGGCGATCATGACCATGGTAATGCGGCCCGCAAAAACGGTTTGCTCTTCGGAGATTGGCCCGGCCAAAGGCTTGTAAAAATCGCTTACCACCACCGAACTCATCGAGCTTAGCCCAGAGGTCAGCGTAGAGACGGCGGCGGCTACGATGGCTGCTCCGCACAGGCCCCGCAATCCGTCAGGAAGCTCTGTCAGGATGTAGTGCATGAATATCGTCACGCTGTTGAGGTCTGCATCCGGAGCCACGATGCCGGTCACGTCGGCACGCTCATAGAATATGTGCAGCAATTGCCCGATACTGAGGAACACGAATATGATGGGCAGCGCGCCAATCGCCGACCAGAACAGTGCCCAGCCCGCATGACGCGAGCTTTTGGCCGCGAGCAGGCGCTGGGTCGTATCCTGATCCAGTCCGAAATTGCCAATGTTTAGCAGCATCAGCCCGGTAAACGCTGCGGGGATGGTGAAAGGATCGTCAAGAGCGAACGAAAAATCAAACACCGTCAGCTTGCTCGGGCCCGATGGCGGAGCATTCAGCGCTGCGATAACCTGAGCGAACTCCAGATCGAGCTGCAAGTACAAGACGATCAGGACGACCACGGCGGTCCCCGCATAGACCACAAGCTGCACGGCATCGCTGGCAATGACCGATCGCAACCCGCCCACCAGAGAAAGGGCAAGGCCAAGGATCACGATGATTGTGGTTGCCACGGCTATCGCCAGGAAATCCGTCCGAAGAAACAGGATCATCGCCACCGCCAGGGCCGCCATGAACAGGCGAGCGCCGTTAGCGAAAACCCTGCCCACCAGATACATGGCAGAGGTGCTGCGCAGGGCGAGTTTGCCGTAACGCTGATCGAGCAATTCGTAGACCGTCGTAACCTTGAGCGCATAGAACCGCGGCAGCAGAACCACGGCCACGACAATGCTCGCCAGCACAGCGCCGAGCGACCCGGCCAGATAGGTGAAATCGGCGCGGTACCCGTAGTCCGGCCCGCCAAGGAAAGTTGCTGCCGACTGAGTGGTCGCGAGAACCGAGAATGCGATCAGCCATGCAGGCATTTGCCCGTCGGCGAGGAAGTAATCACGGGCCGATCGGGCACCGCGCCTTGACAGATACCAACCAAGAACTGCGTTACCGAGAAGGTAGGCTGCAACCACCAACCAGTCGATGGTGCCAAAGCCGCTTGTCATCGACATGGGGTGCAAGCCCTCCTCTAGAGCTATTGGATTTAACCGCTTGCAGGGCAGCACCTGACGATCCGGCGAGCAATAGCCCGCCGGATCAGATTATCAATCCGATCAGAAGGTGATGCTGGCCGACGCGCCGAAAGTCCTTCCGACTATATCATAGGTCCCCGGATAGGTTCCGAAGGCGCCCGGCGAGACAGGCTGCGGAGGCTTCTTGTCGAACAGGTTGCGGATGCCGACGTTGATTTTCATCTCGTAAAAGCCGGTGTCGAATTGTGCGTTAAGATCGAAGTAATCAAAGGCATCGATCTTCTCGCTCCTATTCAGGGCATTCTCGACCTCGCCGATGCGCCGCCAGACGAATTGCAGCAAGCCCATGTTCGCATCGAGAGTCGCCGCAAAACGATGGCGGTAATCCGGTTGGACAAGGCTGACGGCATCGGAAGAGCATGCAAAACCATATGTTCCCTTGCAATCGACCGGGTCGAGCACAGGGTTACGCTGGATCGAATAGTCCGTGACGATCGTGCCCTGATATCCAAGCCGCAGCGCGTTCAGGATACCGGTCGAGGCCAGATCGATGGCATAACTCACGTCGATGTCGATGCCCGACTGGTTGATTACACCAAGGTTGCGGTCATTGACGAAAGCATCGTCGAGGAACCCGGTCACCGGATCACGCGAAATTGCCAGGCAGATCGGATTATCGGCAACAGGATTGTCGATGTAGCAGCTTTGCAGGGCATCCACCGGCTGGATCTGTCCCACGGCATCTTCGAGGCGGATATCGTAATAGTCGACGATAATCTCAAGACCCGGAATGAAGCTGGGCGTGAAGATTGCGCCAAGCGTGTAGGTCGTGCCGTTTTCAGGTCCGATGTCGGGATTGCCGCCGAAGAAATACTGTCCGGTGAGATTTGCCGGATCAAGGCTGTCGTAAGAACCCTGGGGCGGAGCGCCAAAGCGATCGCATTGCGCCTGGTCACCGCGGCCGTCTGCACACGGATCACCAAGGTAGCGCGGCTGAAGGCGCGGGACCGTGCGCAATAGCGAGAACGGGATCGAGAAGACCGGGGCTGCGAATTCGCCGATGTTGGGTGAACGCACGACAGTCTGGCGTGTCCCGCGAAAGCGGATGTTGTCGTCAACTCGCCACGAGAACCCGATCTTGTCGGTATTGCCGACATCTGCGTTGGAAAAATCCGAAAACCGGATCGCGCCTTCGAGGTTCAATTCCCTGAAGAAAGGTTTGTCCGCGAGAATTGGGACGAGCACCTCGGCATAGACTTCGTTTGCATCGAAGCCGCCGACGATGACCCCGCCCGTACTGCCGCGATAGGTCAATCCGTTGACCAGCGCAGCCTCGTCACTGGTCTGAAGCGTTTCATCGCGATATTCGTAGCCGACAGCGAAACGGATTGGGCCTGCCGGCAAAGTGAACAACGGTGACGTGTCACCGGAAAGCGTGAAGGCGCCGACCGTCTGTTTGCGGTCGCGGATCTCCTGAACGAAGTTTCCACCAAACCCTGACAGATCGGCTCCCGGGCCGAAAATATTGACCGTGTTGACGATGGCGGCGAACCGGCTGTTGCCAGCACTGTCGACCCGCAGCGCGTCACCGGAGGTGGTGGTATCTTCTTCGACCCGCCCATACTGGATATAGGCGTCGTAGCGCAGCCAGTCCGTCAGTGGTCCGCGCAAACCGACCTGATACTGAGTCGTCGTCCGCTCGGTCGCAGCAGACAAAATGCCGAGTTCGCCTAGAGTTCGTTCCACCCCGACTTCTGCCCGGCCATTCACAAACGTTAGGCGAGAGCGAATATCGTCGGTCAGGAACGGATTGGTCTCGTTGATGAAGACCCGCTCGTTCACCGTAACCGGATTGTCCCCTGCCCGCCCTGCGCCGACGGTATCGACCCGCGTGTACATTGCCCGCCCGTAAATCTCGGCGAAGGGCGCGAGCTCGTAGTCGAAGAACGTCGAGACATTGATGCGTTCGAGCGGCTGTACGGCGGCATAAAGGTCCGAGAAATCCGAAGTCTGCCGCGTCGTCTGGAGCGCACCGCTTTCGTCAAAGGCGAAAAAGCGGCCGCTGGCGATGTCGGTGAAGTTGCCGCCCGCCCCCGCGAGTGTTGCCGTGGTCCTGTCAGCAAGGAAGGCGCGATCACCAACCTTCAGGTCTCCGCGATTGGAGTAATCGGCGTAGAAGACAATCCCGCCGCGATCGCCGAGATTGGCTCCGAACGTCAGGTTTGTGTTGTAGGTCTGGAGATCGCTGGCCGCCTCCCAGCTGCCGCCGATCCGGACGCCTTCAAAGTCCGTATCGATGATGAAATTCACCACCCCAGCGACCGCGTCCGCTCCGTAAACCGCAGCAGCACCGCCGGTGAGAACATCAACCTGCTTCAGCAGCGGCGCAGGGATGCTGTTGACGTCCACGGCATTGCGAAAGCTGAAGGGAACCATTCTAGTACCATTGAGCAGGACGAGCGTGCGGTTCTGGCCAAGATTGCGCAAATCCAGCGTTTGCGCACCGCGCCCGTCACTTCCGGTCTGAGTAGCATTGACGCCCCCGGCAAATTGCGGAATTCGCGCCGTGATGTCTTCCACCGTCACCGCGCGATCGAGGACAATCTGCTCTTGATCGAATGTTGTAACCGGGCTTGTCGCCGTCAATTCCGTACGGCCGATGCGCGAACCCGTTACAACAATATCATTCTCTGCCACACCTTCAGTGGGAACATTCTCGGCACCGGGGTCCTGCGCAAATGCCGCGCTCGGCAGAAGAATGACGGTCCCGGCAAGAATCGTTCCTGCAAAAAGTCTGGCAGTCGCTTTCATGTCTATTCCCCTCGGCTTATTTTTGAACCTTTATACTACCACTTTGTAACCTGTTGGCAACCCGCTTGTCAGCTTCCGAGCGTTCGTAGAGCGCGATGACAATCAAACCCGTACGATCCAGCCTCTAGAATAAAGAGCGCGAAACAGTGCCCACTGGATCATGATGATTGCGGCAAGGCCCGTGAGTTCCCATGTCGCTGGCAGCTTTGCGAGGGGCGAATAGAGAGGATAGACAAAGAAGCGCGCGACCATGTACGCAAGGATCGCATTGGCGCCAACAGGAGCGAGCGCGCCGCCAAATGCGCGCAATTCACCGGGGACTTTTGCAGCATCAAACAGCAGTCGCGCCATGGCGAGCAGAATCATGCAGCAGCCGACTGCGATCAGGTCGAATGGGACGGTCCACAGCGACTTGATCGCGGGGTAAACGATTGCGATCGCGCTCCCCACAACAGCGGTTGCAAGACCTGACATGAGCAGCCAGGCCGGCGAGCCGTACCGGGCACCTGACAGCATCGCTGATCCGGCAAAAGCGCCCGCAAGCGCGATGCTTGTGGCAGAAAGCATGCCAAGCAAGCCCTCGGGATCATAGGTGCCGCCGTAAAGACGCCCGGGTAAAAAAAGATCGTCGATATAGCCATTCACACTGCCAACCGGTGTCAGGATGCCGGAGCCATGGCCGGGCACAGGGAAAAAAAGCTGCAGGGACGCCACCACCGCCAAGATCGCTATCCACACCGCTATGCGCGCAGCCGTTCGACGGAACAAAATGAGCGTGGCGGCAGCAAGAAAAGAACTGACGCCGATCAGGCCAAGGACGCTGGGCAGGCGCAGGCGCTCCCATGACCAGTCCCAACCGAAATTGTACACGATACCCAGCACCACCAGCACTGCCATGCGACGCGCGCTGACCAGCAATCTTCGGCCCGGCGGCGTGGCCGCGGTGGAGGGTCTCGCATCCACGATTGCAAGCGACACCCCGGCGAGAAATATGAACAGCGGAAAGACAAGATCGTAGGCGTTTACCCCCGCCCACTTCGCGTGCGAGAACTGCCGGGAGAGGCCAGCCAATGGCGCGATTGGCCATGTCCGTGCGAGTGCATGGATGAAGGCATCGAGGCCGATGATGACGAGCATGTCGAAACCGCGCAGGGCATCGACCGAAAGGAGGCGATTGGGCGGGTCGCTCAATTTGGCGAGACCGCGATCGCGCCATCGATCCAGCTGCGCCGCACGCGCAAGTCTGCATCGAGATGGAGAAGATTGGCCCGCCCTCCCGAACGCAGGGCCCCGAGTTCATGATCGAGACCCATAAACTGGGCAGGCTCGCTCGCGCCGAGACGCACGGCTTGGGCAAGGTCTAGTCCGAGCCATTCGGTCGCGTTACGGACCGCATCGATCATTGTCAGGGCCGACCCGGCAAGAGTGCCGTCCTCAGACAGGCATGCGCCGTCGCGGATCGCGATACGGCGACCGCCGAGATCGAAATGGTCAAGGTCCGTCCCGACACCCGGCATCGCATCGGTAACGAGGCAGAAATGCCCATCCCCCTTGGCGCGGATCGCCAGCCGCAGAACGGCAGGATCCACATGGTGCCCGTCCACGATCAGTCCGCACCATGCGGCACCCTCAAGCGCTGCGACCACCGCACCGGGCTTGCGGGATTCCACACCGGTCATGGCGTTGAAAAGATGGGTGTAGCCGGTCACGCCATCGGCCTCGGCCAGACGCGCCTGTTTGTAATCCGCCAGCGAATGACCCAACGCCACCTTGACCCCGCGCTGGACCAGATCGCGAATGTGGCCACGCTCGACCTCTTCGGGTGCTAGCGTCACGAGTGTCGCACCGTTCGGCAACGATGCGAACAGCTCGATCGTCTCGTTATCAAAACTGCGGAAGTGTCGGGCATCGTGAATGCCGCGCTTGGCCGGGTTCAGCATCGGCCCTTCCAGATGGATCCCGACGATGCCGGGAACGCGCTCTTTGATCGCCTGTTCCACCGCAGCGATGGCGGCGCGAACCTTGTCGATATCGTCCGAAATAAGGGTCGGAAGCATCGCGCAGGTTCCAAATGTCCGATGCGCCTGCGCCATTTTCCGCAGAGTTGCGACCGTAGGCGCATCGTTGAACAGAACGCCCCCGCCGCCATTGACCTGGCAATCAAACAGGCCGGGTACCAGATAGCCGCCGTCGAGCTCCACGATGTCCGCTACGGGCATGTCCGCTTCGGGGGTGGCAGCGCCGCTGGTGTCAACCGCGACGATCCTGCCGCCATTGATCGACACGGCGCCATCGTGCCAGCAGCCGTCCGGCAGGAGAAGCCTCGCTCCACGGATCACCGTCATAGCGTTTTTGTGACCTTGTTCAGCGATGGCGGATTGTCAGGATCGAAACCGCGTCGCCGTGATAGCGCTTCGGCGAAGCGATAGAACGCGGCGGCCTGTACGATTGGCTGGGTCAGCGGGTGGCCTGTGCTGACTGTCGGCAAGTCGATGACGCCGGTAACCGGAAGCAGACTGCCGAATATCGCCGGGCCGAATGTGCTCAGAGCTTCTGCGGCGCCTTCCAGACTGGCCTGCGCAGCATCTTGGGATCCGAGAACAATTACTGGCGAGTCCGGCCGTATCGCTGCCTTGGGGCCATGATGAACTTCAGCCGCACTGAAGGCTTCCGCGTGGAGACCGGCCACTTCTTTCAGCTTGAGGGCCATTTCCGCCGCGACGCCCAACCCCGGACCGCGCCCGATGATGAAGGCGCGGCGAACATCGAAGAAGCTGTCGATAATCTGCCCTCCCCACGGATCTAGCAATCCGGCTGTGATCTGACCGGGCAGACGTTCAAGCGCGCTGGCAATTTCCGGCGAAGGGGCGATGGCGGCAATCAGCCTGACGAAGGTGGTCAAGGAGCACAGAAACGACTTCGTAGCCGCCACCGCTCGTTCAGGCCCGGCCTGCATGTCGAGCACGATATCGGCAACCTTGGCGAGCGGCGATGAGGGATCGTTGACGATAGCAACAACAAGCGCTCCGCCCGCTTTGGCGGCATCGGCGCATCGCAACAGATCCGGGCTTTGACCCGATTGCGAGACGGTAATGTAGAGCATCCCATTCACCCGCAGCTTCGTGTCGTAAACCGATACGATGGATGGACCGATCGAGGCCACCGGTCGCCCGGTTGCCAGTTCCAGCGCATATTTCCCGAACAGCGCCGCATGATCGGAACTGCCGCGCGCGCAGGTCATTATCGTGTGCGGCGGTGAGGCCGCCCACCACTGCGCCAGTCTGCGGAGCGGCTCGGCCAAAGCTCCGGTCTGTTGCGCGATCCGGTCCGGAGCCTCTGCCGCTTCGGATGCCATCCGCGTTTGCGCTTCGGCGATCATGCGCCTTTCTCACGCTCCGACGTCGTCCGCTCCAAAATTTCTGACGGAGCCCCTGCCAGCATCAGCGCGCCGATCACGGCGTCACCCGCCGGTTCCACCAGCATCGCACTTGTCCGGGCGCGCAGCCAAGGACGCAAATGCTGCGCCAGCCCGCCCATCATCGAGCACCGCGGGGCACCCTTTTCGAAAATGGTTTCGATAAATCGTTCGATGTGCCGTACGGCTTCGATTACGATGGAGCGGGCAATATAGTCGCCCCTCTCGGCATGGGCGATAACAAGCGGCGCGAAAGACGCGAAATCCCCCGGTGAGGCGGTTTCCATCCATTCAATGACTGCAATGGTGCTGTCACCGAACTGGCCGGTGACGGCATCGCTAAGGGGTGTCGATTGCGTTCGCCCGTCAAGCGCACGCAGCGCATGGCGGACCGCACTGAGCCCAAGGGCGGCACCGCTCGCCTCGTCAGAAATCGGGAAGCCATAGCCGCCCATCGTATCCACACGGCCATTGACCTTGAGGTAGGCAATCGACCCGGTGCCCACGATCAGGATTGCTCCGTCCTCGCCCCTGTGCGCGCCCAAATGTGCGATTTCCGCATCGGATGCGATCGCGACTGTGGCGAAGGCCCATTGACTGGTCGATAGCCGATGCGACTTGCTGGCGCGCGACAAGCCCGCAAGGCCAAGACCAAGTCCAACGGTGCCCAAGCAATCCTGAGGCAGGCCGGCCTGACGAAGCGCCTCGTGCGCAATTCCCAGCGTCAGTTTTTCAACCGCTTCAACGCCGATCCTGAGGTTTCCCGCTCCCGCTCTGACCCTGCAAAGCTCGTGTCCTTGCGTGTCGATCAGACTTGCAAGGCTCTTGGTCCCGCCCGCATCTATGCCCAACCAGTAGCGGACCCCGCCAGGATCGTTTTGGTGCGCGGCATTGGCCGCGAAGGAGCCTTGGCATTCATCAGACATCGAATACGAGACCGCGATTGAGGATGTTGGCTGGATCCAGCGTCCGCTTCAGCTTGCGCATCAGTTCGATTTCCTCCGGAGTGCGTGAGATGTGCAGCCAATCCTTCTTTTCGCGACCAATACCGTGCTCTGCCGAAACAGCGCCGCAGTGCTTTTCGAGTGGCTGGTAGACGGCTTCATCGGATTTCCGGCGCACCACGTGCATACTGGTTGAGGCGGCACGCGGCGCCAGGAAGAGGTGGAGATTACCGTCACAAAGATGGCCGAAGACATGCAGCACACCTTCCGGAAATGTCTGACCGAAAGCCCGCTGTAGGTCGTCGATGTAGGCCGGCATAGCTCGCAGGGGCAGACTGATATCGTAGAGAAACACGGGCGGTTCGGCGAGGATGCGTTCGAAATCGTCCCGCACTTTCCAGAACTCCGACCGTTCCCGTTCAGACGAAGCCACGACCCCATCCGTGATCGTTTCCGCTGAGAAGCTGCTTTCCAGAAACGGCATCAGACCCTGTGCGCAATCGCCGCCAGTCTTGCGCGCCGCCGTTTCGATCAGGGCATAAAAAGGCGCACGGCGCGGCAATGGCGGACGGTGCCCGCCATCATCGGTGACGGCATCGTAATAGGCGCCCCACATCAGCTCGAACGACAGGAGGTCCGCGGCGAGCAAGCGTTTTGCATCCGCCTGAAGTCTGAGGACCGCATCGAAGCTGGCGAGCGCGACCAAAGCCACTTCGCGTGCGGCGATGTGCGGTTCAAGCCGCAGCACCACCTTGGTAACAACGCCGAGTGTCCCCTCGCTGCCGATGAAAAGCTGCTTCAGGTCATACCCCGAATTGTTTTTCAGCATCCGGTTCATCGACGAAATGATCTCGCCCGTCGGGAGAACCGCCTCCAGCCCCAGCACAAGATTGCGCATCATGCCATAGCGCAGCACGTTCACTCCGCCCGCATTGGTCGCGACATTGCCGCCGATGGTGCAGGTGCCGCGCGCACCCAGATCGATCGGTAGCATCATGCCTTCGCGCGCGACCGCTTCCTGCAGTGTCTGGAGAACCACGCCTGCATCGACCACCGCAGTGCCTTCGACCGGATCGATTTCGTGAATACGGTTCATCCGTTCGAGCGACAGGATGACATCCTCGGGACCTGCCCGCACGCCATCAACGCAGGTCGTCCGCCCGCCATGGGTAACGATGGTCTGTCCAGTCGATGATGCCAGCTTCAGAAGATCGGATATTTGTCGAGAGTTCGTAGGCCGCGCCAGCGCCCGTCCATCAAGCGACGATGCATCCCAATAGCTTGTCTGCCGCAAACCAATCTCGTCAGGGGCAAGCCAACCGAGATCGGGCAGGATATCGGCAAGTTCGCTGGCAGTCTTCATTGGTGCAGGTCCGACACGAACTTGTATCGATCTCCCCGGTAGACCGAGCGCGTCAGTTCGACGACATCGCCCTTTTTGTTGCGTGTGATCCGCTCAATGCGAAGAACAGCACTCTGCTCAGCGATGGATAGCAAGCCTGCCTCAGTCGGGGTGGCAAGGGATGCATGAATGCTCTGCGTACCTCCTGCCGGGCGATTGCCCATTGCCTCGAAGGCCTTGTAAAGTGAACCTTCGAGTTCTTCGATCGGAGGCAGGAAGCGCTTGGGGACCACAGCGTGCTCGATCGCCAGCGGCTCACCGTCAAGCAAGCGGACCCGGCCCAACCGCACCACCTCTGCGTCTTGGCCCATGCTGAGTATATTTGCCTCGTCCTCGGTGGGGCGCGCAACGGTCCGGACAATCCAGATCGTTCCCGGTGTCCCTCCACGAGCTAATGCTTCATCGCTGAAGCTACCGAGCGCATCATTCTTGCTCTCGATCACCCGGTTGACAAAGGTTCCGGATCCCTGCCGCCGGGAAAGCAGCCCCTCAGCAATGAGTTCCTCGATCGCCTTGCGAACTGTCACGCGGGACGCATCGGTCAATCCGCAGAGTTCGCGTTCGGACGGAACGGCCTCTCCCTCTCGCCATTCACCTGCGATGATGTGCTGCTTCAGGTTCGCTGCTATCTGGAGATATAGCGGAGTGGATCTCGCCCTGCCCGGAGCCAAATCAAGCGCCATCAGATCTCACCTGTGATTGTCGGCCGGAAAGGGATAAAGCAGTTGCAACGCTGTCTTGCGCCTCGCCTAACATACGCTTCGCCTCTTCCCGGTCATGCCCCGCCGCTATCAAGATAGCGACAGGCAAATCGTTTTCGGCCTCAGCCAAGGCATTGTTGCTGCTTTCGGAAGACGTGCCCGCGATATTTGCAATGATATCCACAGCACGGCGGCGGAGCTTATCGTTCGATACGGACATGTGGGTCATAAGGCCATTATGCGTGCGGCCAAGCCCAATCATAATGCCGGTCGAAAGCGTATTCAGCACAATTTTTTGAGCCGTGCCTGCCTTCATGCGCGTCGAACCTGAGATAAATTCGGGTCCGGTTTCAACACACAGTGAAATCTCCGCGAGCCCAAGAAGAGGTGTACCCGCAAGGTTGGCGATGCCAATCGTCAGGCCACCTTTGATCCGCGCATGCTCGATTGCGGCACAGGTGTATGGCGTTCTGCCGCTTGCCGATACACCGATCACCACGTCATCAGGAGTTATTGTACAATCGGAAATTTCCCGAACTGCCAGAACGACATCATCTTCTGCAGCCTCTGAGCTTTCGACGAGCGCATTTCTACCGCCTGCGAGCAGAAACACGAGACGGTGCATCGGCCACCCATAGGTCGGCACGAGTTCTACTCCATCCTGCACGGCGATTCGCCCTGACGTGCCTGCTCCTACCAATATAATACGACCACCACGTTTCAGGCATTGGACTGCCGCCAAAACGGCATCGGCGATCTGTGGCGCAAGCGCTTCTGTCGCCTGAGCCGCCTTTTGTTGACCGTAAAGCATCTGTTCGACGGCGTCAGCGATCTCTGACCGGGGCGGCGCCGACGGGGCAGATGTTGCTGAAGTGCTCATGTGCGGCATTGTACCGCAAAAGGCGCACATGGCAATACCTGTATTATATTGGTAATATGCCCTACGAATGCACTTCCGACAATCGCCAGCGTTCGTCTGCAAAGACTGACGCCTTCGGAACAAGCGAATAGCCGAGCGTCAGAGCAAAGCTCAGCAGTCCTTTGCCCCAAAGGTACGCAAGGCCGTCAAGGTCAAAATGCCCAAAGACAGCGCGGCGCTCGTCACAGCCTGTCTTTTGGTCAAAATGGCTGTCGAAGTGGTAAGGTGGTAGCGGAGGAGGGACTCGAACCCCCGACACGCGGATTATGATTCCGCTGCTCTAACCGGCTGAGCTACTCCGCCCCATGCTGCCACGCGGGCCTGCCGCGAAGGATTGTTGTCAGACAACTCACCCTTGGCGAGCGGCGCACTTACGGCGCGATTGGGCGGCGGTCAACCACTTGTGTGTCCACCTTGGCAATACGCAGTCAAATACGCGTTTTACCGCGAAAGGCGCTGCGCTTTATCAGCTCCCACGGACCGCCTTTGTACAGGTGCAGCTCCAGCGCGGGGAAATGGAAAGGACCACTTGCAACCCGCGATGCAACCTCGGGTGCAAGGCTGGCTTGAAGCGCCCTCGCCTCATGCTTTGTGACCTTGTTCTGAATCGTAATGTGCGGGCGCGGTTCGTGCAGATCCTGTTCCGTCAGGCTACCGTGGAAATGTTCGGCGATAAGCGCGCGCACGGCCAGCAATGGCTCACTGGTCAAGGCGATGGCGGTGCCCGTGCCAAGATCCATGACTCCACTCACTGCGCCACGCGGCGGGGCAAATTCGCCGGTGATGCGAGGGATAAAATCCTGCAGTTCCGCCAGCAGCGAAGGCGCAAAAGCGTGGAACATGGTGACATGTGCGTGCAGATGATTGCGATTGGCCGGGTAATGCGCGCGCCGCAGACCCTCCGCCCATCCTTGCAGATCAGGCGGCAGAACAGCGGTGACGATGAAGGGGTTTGCCATACCCCAAAAAGACTATCGACCCAGCGCCTCAATTACCAGCCGCGCCGCCGCCGCACCGCTGTTTTGCTGCTGTCCGGTAATAAGCAGCCCATCACGCACGGCAAACGGCGAAAATGGCACCGAGGTGATGAAATTGGTGCCCTCGATCTTGCGTGCCTCATCCTCGATCCAGAATGGCTGGATTTTTTGACCCGCAGCGCTTTCGGCAATGCGTTCTTCGGAATTGGCGAAGCCGGTCCATGTCTTTTCATTGACCAGCAGATGCCCGTCCGCTCCCTTTGCTTTTAACAATATGCAGGTTGCGTGGCAGATCGCGCAGGCGGGTTTACCGGCTGCGATGAATCCAGTGAATGCGGCGTGCAACTGCGGGTCATCATAGAAAGTCACCATCGGCCCCTGCCCGCCCGCCAGCATGATAGCATCGAACTGGTCTAGATCTAGGCTGGCCAGCGCCGGCGTGTCTTCCAGCATGGCACGATGGGTAGGCGAAGCCTTGAAACCGCGCGAAATGATATCATCCGCAGAATATCCGCTGCCATCTTCAGGGTCGCTGTACGCATCACCTTGCAAGGGGCCACCATCAGGAGAGGCGATAGTGATATTGTAGCCAGCTTCGTTGAATGTCAGCCAGGGATGGGTGAGTTCAGCCCACCAGAAACCAATCGGCCAGCCGGTAACCGGTGAGGTGGCCGGATTGGATGCGACCAGCAAAATCGATTTGCCTGGGCCATTACCAAAGTGCGCCATGTTTTTTCTCCCACGTGGATTGCGCAGGTTATGAAATTGTCATGACGATTTGACGACCGACTGACCGAGGCCGATTGCTCAAGGTCTATCGCTATGCGAAAGCAGGGTGCCTGGTCAGCCCTTTGCCCGCCTGCGGTTACTCGATCTCTCCGCGCTCGCGGCGCAATTGATACCACTTTTCGACGTTGGCATTGTGCTGGTCCAGCGTATCCGCGAAAACGTGGCCGCCGGTGCCGTCCGCCACCATGAACAGCGCACTCGTGGGTGCAGGGTTCAGCACAGCGGCGATGCTCTCGCGTCCCGGATTGGTGATTGGCCCTTCGGGAAGGCCGACGCGCGTGTAAGTGTTATAGCCGTTCACATCGGCGATTTCTGACTGACGGATGCGCCGGCCCAGCGGTTTCCCCTTGGTGATCGGGTAAATGATGGTCGGGTCCGCCTGCAGCAACATCCCGGTTTTCACCCGGTTGGAATACAGGCCTGCAACCATCCGACGCTCTTCGGGTTTGCCGGTTTCTTTCTCGACGATGGAGGCAAGGATCAATGCCTCACGAATGGTCCCGGCCACCGTTTTGGGTGATCGTTTTGCCCATTCCTCTGCCAGCGCCTTGTCCATCGCGACCTGCATCTGCTCCAACACTGCGGCGCGGCTCTGTCCGCGCTCAAAGGAATACGTGTTTGGCAGGATGGAGCCCTCGGCCGGAACGGGAATGTCGCCGGTCAGCAGGTCTTCAGCCATCAATCGTTCGTGGACGAGAATCGAGGGCATCCCTTCGGGCACGGTCACGAACCGGCGAATGACATCACCGGACTGAAATGCGGTCAGGATATCGCCCTGGCTCATGGACGGATCAAGCGCGAATTCGCCCGCCTGGATGGGATCGGAAGATCCGAACAGGCGTGCCCGTAACAGAAAGCCCTGCGCCGACGAGATCAGCGCCTCACCCTCCAGTTTGTCCGCCACCGCGCTCAATGAAGATCCAGCGGGAATCGTGAACGAGGTTTCCTGCTCAATCGTCGCCGATCCGAGAAAGGATTGCGCAAGGAGAAAGCCGACTGCCGCCAGCATTATCATGCTGACGAAAAACAGGCCGAAACGCTTCACCGGATCAGTCTACCTTCTGCATGATCAACGAGGCATTTGTGCCACCAAACCCAAAGCTGTTGTTCAGCACAGCGCGCACTTCACGCTTGCGCGCAGTCAGTGGCACGAGGTCGATGCCCTCCGTTCCATCATCGGGATTGTGCAAATTAAGCGTCGGCGGAACGATGCCATCGCGCATGGCGAGGATACAGAACACGGCCTCAACCGCACCAGCGCCGCCCAATAGGTGGCCAATCGCGCTTTTGGTTGAGCTCATGGAGGCACCGCCAAGATCGCTACCCAAAACGCGCATCACGGCGGCCAGTTCAATCGTATCTGCCATCGTGCTGGTTCCATGTGCATTGACGTAATCAATGTCGCCCGGTCCCAAACCGGCCTTTTTCAACGCCATGCGCATGGCGAGCTCTGCGCCCTTGCCCTCGGGATGAGGGGCGGTGACGTGATAGGCGTCGCCTGAAAGACCGTAGCCGGTAATTTCGGCATAGATTTTGGCACCACGCGCCTTGGCACGCTCGTATTCCTCCAGCACGATCACGCCTGCGCCCTCGCCCATGACAAAGCCATCGCGGTCCTTGTCGTAGGGACGGCTAGCTTCGGTCGGGCGGTCATTCATGCTCATGTTGAGCGCGCGAGCCTGCGCGAACCCAGCGATGCCGAGGGGGCAGATGGTGCCTTCTGCTCCACCCGCCAGCATCACGTCGGCATCGTCCATCGCGATCATCCGGGCGGCATCGCCGATCGAATGCGCGCCTGTGGAGCACGCCGTCACGACCGCATGGTTTGGTCCCATAAACCCGTATTTGATCTGCACCTGTCCGGTGATGAGGTTGATCAGACGCCCGTGCACGAAATGCGGCGAAACCCGGCCCGGCCCGCGTTCGTGCAGCACGATGCTCTCGCTCTCGATCCCCGGCAGCCCGCCAATCCCTGAACCGATGGAGCATCCGGTGCGCTCCTTTTCGGCCTGGGTCATGTCGGTAAGGCCCGCATCTTCGAGTGCCTGCCCGGCGGCATCTATACCGTAAATGATAAACGGATCGACCTGCCGCTGGATCTTGTGATCAACACGTTTGTCAGGATCAAAGCCCCACGGATGATCCTTGGGCTTTACCTCGCAGGCGATGGTGCATTTCTGGTTCGACGCATCGAAACGCGTGATCTGACCCGCGCCGCTTTCGCCCGCGATCAGGTTTTTCCAGGTGGTTTCGACATCGGCCCCAAGCGGGGTGACGAGGCCAAGTCCGGTTACGACAACACGGCGCATTTCTCTCTCCACAAAGGAAAACAGGCTCAGGCCCGGTGCGGGACTGAGCCTGTTATAGCCCTGCATTCACTTCACCAGCATCACCCTTGCGGATTGCATGGCAAGACAACCGGCCCCGATCTTGGGAGCGGGAACACGGGCAAGAACTCTCGGGCTTAGCCCTTGTGCTCTTCGATATATTTCGTCGCATCGCCGACGGTGGTGATCTTTTCGGCCGCATCGTCAGGGATTTCGACGCCGAATTCCTCTTCGAATGCCATCACCAGCTCGACGATGTCGAGGCTGTCAGCACCCAGATCATCGATGAAGCTCGCTTCCTGGGTGACCTTGTCGCTCTCTACGCCGAGATGTTCGACAACAATTTTCTGCACGCGGTCGGCAGTATCGCTCATGTGTATCCCTCTTATGTCGGGTGTTGAATTGCCTTTTGCCCTAATGAACGGCAATCACGCTGGCAAGGGGGATAGCAATGTTCGCGTGCTTGTATTGCAACTAGTGCGCCTATCACCGGAGAGGGCGATGGCACTTCGCGCCGGTTTTTTTCGCCGTTGCCCCGGGGCGTTACCCGAAGATATGGCAACTGCGCGGAGCGCTGTGCGACAATTCACTCTCCCTTGGGCATGAGTGAGTGGCGATTCTCCATCTCATTTGGGAAACATCTGAGCAAGCTCGATACTAGCCAGATGCGCCACTCCACAATCTTGAACTTTCTTGGAACAAATTGCAGGGCTTGCCCGTTAAGTTATTGTAAGCATGGCGCATTAGGCGTCGTCAAAAAGCACCAACAGACACCTCTATTAAGGAGACACATGACTAATATTGAACTGATGAGAGAACTTACGCAGACCACTTATGACTCGGTCGAGGGCTATCGTATGGCAGCCGAGAAATCTGAAATTCCGGGCCTGACCCGCGCTTTTGAGCGCCGCCGCGACCAGCGAGCGCAGACGCTTGAGCAGCTGAACACGGCGCTGAGGTCCAACGGCGAGCAGCCGATCACATCGACCAGCATCACCGGCAAAAGCCACCAATATTTCCTGACGCTGACAGATGCGTTCGCGAATGGAGACAAGGCGGTAATCGCCCGAGTTGAGGAAGGCGAAGACTACATCGCTTCGCAATTCGACAAGGCATTGAAAAACGATCTAAACGATAATGCACCAATCCGCATGGTTGTGGAAAAGGCGTTCCGCGATATTCGCGAAGGCGAGCGGTTTAGCGATATGCTCAACGAGCAGTTTGCCTAACACCCGCGACTGACGAACAATTACGGAAAAAAGGGCGCGTTGCCAGCTGGCGACGCGCCCTTTTCTATTGCCGGAATTACTGGCCCTCTTTTTTCGGCGGTTCGACCACGCGCAGATGCAATTCGCGCAATTGGGCGGGCGCAGGCCGGGTGGGGGCGCCCATGAGCAAGTCTTCGGCGCGCTGGTTCATTGGGAACAGCGTGACCTCGCGCAGGTTCTTCGCCCCGCATAACAGCATCACGATCCGGTCAACACCTGCGGCCATCCCCCCATGCGGGGGCGCGCCGTATTGGAAAGCGCGATACATGCCGCCAAACTGTTCTTCGACATCAGCCTTGGAAAGACCCACAATCTCGAACGCCTTGACCATAGTCTCCGGCTTGTGATTGCGGATCGAGCCCGATGCGATCTCGAACCCGTTGCAAACCAGATCGTACTGATAGGCATTGATGGTGAGCGGATCCTGCGTTTCCAGCGCCTCAAGTTCTCCTTGCGGCATGGAGAAGGGGTTGTGCGAGAAGTCGACTTTCTTGGCGTCGTCATCGTATTCGTAGAACGGAAAGTCGATGATCCATGCCAGTTCGAACCGTTCCTGATCGATCAGGTCGAGCTGTTCGCCAACCTGAATGCGCGCGGCACCGGCCAGCTTGGCCGCGTCGGCTTCCTTTCCGGCCGCAAAGAACAGTCCGTCGTTCTCTCCCAGTCCCAGCTCTTTATAAAGCTCTGCCATGCGCTCTGGCCCGTGGTTCTTGGCGATCGGGCCGCCGAATTCACCGCCTTTGCGCGTGACATAGCCAAGCCCCGCAAATCCTTCCTTGCGCGCCCAGTCGTTCATGTCGTCGAAGAACTTGCGGCTCTTTTCGTTCGTGTTCGGGGCCGGGATCACGCGCACGCGACCGCCCCCACCCACGATCTTTTCAAACAGGCCAAAGCCTGATTGTTCAAAATGCTGTGTCACATCAGAGATAATCAGCGGATTGCGCAGGTCCGGCTTGTCACTGCCGTATTTCAACATCGCCTCTGCATGGGGGATGCGCGGAAATTTGCCCGCTGGCGTCACCGGCTTGCCATCGGCAAACGCCTCGAACACGCCCGCCATCACCGGCTCCATCGTGTCCCACACTTCTTCCTGGGTGACGAAGCTCATTTCAAGATCGAGCTGGTAGAATTCGCCCGGCAGACGGTCAGCGCGGGGATCTTCGTCGCGGAAGCACGGAGCGATCTGAAAATACCGGTCAAACCCGGCAACCATCAGCAATTGCTTGTACTGCTGCGGGGCCTGCGGAAGCGCGTAGAATGTGCCAGGATGAATGCGGCTTGGTACCAGAAAGTCGCGCGCACCTTCCGGTGAAGACGCCGTCAGGATCGGGGTTGAAAATTCGTTGAATCCGCTGGCTGTCATGCGCTGGCGAATGTCCGCGACGATCTGCGTGCGCTTCATCAGGTTTGAGTGCAGCGTCTCGCGCCGCAGATCGAGGAAGCGATATTTCAGGCGAATATCTTCGGGATAGGGCTGTTCATCAGCGACCGGCATCGGCAGTTCTTCAGCCGCGCTTTGCACCGTTATTGCGCGGGCAAACACCTCGATCGCGCCGGTCGGCAAATCCTTGTTCACGGTTTCGGGCAGACGTGCCTTTACCTCGCCATCGATGGTGACGACGCTTTCGGGCCGAAGTTTTTCCAGCACGGCCAGCGCCGGGCTGTCTTCGTCCGCTACGATCTGGGTGATGCCGTAATGATCTCGCAAATCGACGAACAGAACCCCGCCATGATCGCGCTTTCTGTGCATCCAGCCGGAAAGCCGGACGGTTTCGCCAACGTTTTCGGCGGAAAGCTGGGCACAAGTGTGACTACGGTAAAGGTGCATCTAAACTCTTGTCCTGTTCGAAGGTATAGCGCAAAGGGCGCGGCATCTATGACATGCCCTACACGCATGTTCGGCGCGCTAACAGGGCACGGCACACGCTTTGTCAAGTTCAGCGCAGCTTTGGGAATAACCCCGCGAGCGGCACTCCGCTTACAGCTAAGAAGATGACATGAAAATTCACGATCTCATTACAACAACCGATGCCCTGGCTGATCTGTGCGAGCGTCTTGCAAAGTCGGAATTCGTCGCTGTCGACACCGAATTCATGCGCGAAAACACCTATTGGCCTGAGCTTTGCCTGGTGCAGATTGCCAACACCGAGGAAGCCGCCGCGATCGATCCGCTGGCAAAGGGCATCGATCTCGCCCCTCTGCTCAACCTGATGTGCGAAAACGAAGACGTGCTCAAGGTTTTCCACGCAGGCGGTCAGGATGTGGAAATCATCGTCAACATGACGGGCAAGACACCGTTTCCGATCTTTGACACGCAAATCGCGATGATGGCGATCAGCCAGTCCGAACAAATCGGCTATGCCAACCTCGTTGAAACGTGGAAGGGATTGCAGATCGACAAGGGAGCGCGGTTTACCGACTGGAGCCGGCGGCCGCTGACAGAACGCCAGATCGAATACGCGATTGGCGACGTCACGCACCTGTCCGAAATCTTTCCCAAGATCCTGAACAAGCTGATAAAGACCGGGCGCGGGGCGTGGCTGGATGCGGAAATGGAAAAGCTGGCTGAGGTTTCCAATTACCTCACCGATCCCGAAAATTCGTGGAAGCGCATCCGCTCCTCTGGTCGCAACCCGCAGGTGCTGGGTCGCCTGAAGGCACTGGCCGCATGGCGCGAAGGCGAAGCGCAGCACAAGAATATCCCGCGCGGCCGCATCATGCGTGATGAAACGCTGGCCGATGTTGCCAGCCACCCGCCCAAGCAACAGGGCGATCTTGCCAAGGTGCGCGGGCTTTCCGCCGCCTGGAAAGACAACGACATAGGCAAGCGCCTGATGAAGATCATCGCCGACGCAGATCCGCTGCCCAAATCCGAAATGCCCGAAAAGATGAAACGCGGCGCACCGCTGGGCCGCGAAGGTGCGTTGGTTGCTGACCTTCTGAAATTGCTGCTGAAAATCCGGGCGCGCGAAATCGACGTTGCCGCTCGCCTGCTGACCCGCGCCGACGAAATGGAAGCGTTAGCCGCGGGGGTGCGCGATCTGCCGGTGTTGCAGGGCTGGCGTTATGACGTGTTCGGGCGCGATGCGCTCGAACTGGTTGAGGGGCGCCTCGCCTTTGCGGTGAAGAGCGGAAAACTGGCCATGACCCACATCGACGACATGCAATCGAGCATGGAAGACGCGCTGGCGGCGGAATAGACCGGGGGTGTCCACCTACCTTCCAACCATCAAACAGCTGCAATATCTCGTCGCGCTGCACGAACACGGCCATTTCGGGCGTGCGGCTGATGCGAGTTTTGTGTCGCAATCAACCCTTTCCGCCGGAATTCGCGAACTGGAATCGCTGCTGGGTGTAACGCTTGTCGAACGGTCGCGCCGGGTCGTGCGCTTTACAACGCTGGGCGATCAGGTGGTTGCAAAAGCGAACCGCCTACTGCGCGAGGCGGAAGAATTGTCTGATCTGGTGCAGGCCGCAGGTCAGCCGCTCTCGGGCGAATTGCGCATGAGCGTAATTCCGACCATCGCGCCATTCGTCTTGCCGCGCCTGTTGCCGCGCCTTCGTCGTGAACGGCCCGATCTCAAACTCATGCTACGCGAGGAAACAAGTTCCGAGGCAATGGAATCGCTCCAGCACGGCCGCAGCGATTGCGTGCTGCTGGCACTGCCATTCGACACTGGCGATGCGGACATGGAATTTATCGCAGATGATCGCCTGTTCGTCGCCTTTCCAAAGGACGATCCGCGCAATCCCCCCGACGTTATCCCGCCAGACATGATTGATCCGATGATCGCTGGCGGCAGGCTGCTGCTGCTGGAAGACGGGCATTGTTTGCGCGACCACGCCTTGGCCGCTTGCAACCGTGCTGAATTGCGCGACAATGCCAGCATGATCGCGACAAGCCTGCACACGCTGGTGCAGATGGTGGATAACGATCTGGGCCTGACAATGCTGCCTGAAATGGCGATTGACGCGGGGATCCTGATCGGCACTCAGGTAGTCGCACGACCCGTGGAAAGCGAGACCGCCAAACGCAAGATTGTGCTGGTCTGGCGCAAGAATTCGCCGCGAGAGGATGATTTCCGTCTGCTGGCCGAGGAATTGCGCGCCGGATGATGGCCGCAAACGGTGGGCGAATATCGTCCCGGCGCGGCTTGCAACCTTCCTGTCGAAATCCCTTCGTCGATTTAGAGTTTGCTAATGTAGACCCGTTATCAAAGATACAAACGAGGGTCGATCATGCTTAAAAACACATCAAAAATCATTTTCGCGGTTGCTGCGGCAACCATGGCGTTTGCCCCGGTCGCAGCGCAGGCGAATACGCGCGCAGGCGATAGCGGCGCGGTCTACAGTGCGCCTGGATCGCAGCCGGGAATGGGCCGATCCGCTGAAGGCGAGAAATTTGGTAGCGCAGCCAATGCATTTGCATGGGTGCTCGTGGCTCTTTGGTTGAGCGGCATTGTCGTTATTGCAGCCGATCTGGACGGTGATGATGATGGGCGCCAGTCGCCTGGTACCTGAACCACGCGGTGTGTTCGATTTTAACCGCTCGCGTTAATTCCGCAGCCTGAAAACACTCGCCGTCGGCCGAAAACGGATCCGCGTTTTTTGCGCGCAAAGACCCGTTTCAGCTGAGCGGGTTAATCATGTGTCTCGCGTGAGCGAACTTTCATTGCATAGTGAGTGAGCGACCTACTGCGCGATCTTGTGAGCGCCGAAAAAGATCAATTCCCGCAATTGGGCATCTTCCGGCAGTCCTAGGCCGGTCAGGTCGGCAATCCCGATAATCTCATCCCTGTCCTCGCATCGCGCCAGCTCGATCTTGTGCGGGACGACGCGTTCCTCGGCCGCATAGCAATAAAACGCCTGAACCACCGGTTTGGCGCTATCCTTCCAATCCTCATCGATAACCATCGCCAGTTTGTCGCTGCCCAGCCGCACGAACGAACCGATTGGATAAAGCCCGACAGATTCGATGAAGGTCCGCAGGATATCCTCATCAAAGGCTCCCTCCATTTTGCGCAGTCTCTGCACTGCCGCCGCGGGATCGAGCGCCTCAGACGCGGTGGTGCCCGTCAACAGATAATCGAACGTGTCGCAAATAGCTGCCATGCGGGATATTTTGCCGATCTCGTCTTTACCCAGCCCTTTGGGATACCCGCTGCCGTCCATGCGCTCATGGTGCTGAAGACACGCATCCAGAACGACCTGCGGCAAATCATCGTCGTTTTGAAGCGCCCTGTAACCAAGCATCACGTGCTGGTTCCAGACCTTTGCATCGGCATTGCGAAAATCATCATTCGCCAGATCAAGACCCTGAGGGAGATAGTTCGTGCCGATATCCAGCAGCAGGCCGGCGAGACCGGCATCATAGGTTTCCTTTTCGGAAAGCTTCATCCTCCGGGCAAGCGAGATCATCAGCGCACTGTCGGCAAGTGCATGGCGATACATAAGTTCATTCTTCAGCTTGCAGCGCATCAATCCGCCGAAGGCCTGGGGATTGCGCCGCACCGATGCCAGAATATCGCTGATTACCGGCTCGACCTTGCGCACGTTCAGCGCCTTGCCGAGCCGCGCGGCGACGAATGTCTTGTGCAGGCTCTCTTTCGCTCGCTCGGCGATTGCATGGGCCGTGTTCAATTCCTGCCCGGTCGAGGTCGGTCTGAAAGCCGACTGATGGATCGACTTGCGCGACTTGATCGCACTTACCCGATCTGTTTGCGAAGGCGAGGCGGCAGCGCGGGGCACTTCGTCTGAGCGCTCCATCTCAGGCGCTGCCTTGCCTTTGGACGTATCGATAATGACCGTATCAAGCCCGCTGGATTTGAGCGTGTTCAGCCTGTCCATTTCCTCGATCAGAAATTTCGACTTCCAGAATGGGTGGTCAAACCAGCTGCCCTCCATCTTGTGGACGAACATTCCCAATTTCAGATCATCTACATTTATACGTTTGAGCATAAGCGACAGTTTTCGGTAAACCCCTCCCGGAACTGTAGCCTCCTGCCATGGGCGGCATTCCCGTTTGATGTGCAGCGCATGAGGGTTTTTACATAGTGTACGTACGCGCCCGGCTATGACGCTGGCCATGCTGAAGGTCTGAAACGAAAAAGGCGGGCCATTTCTGACCCGCCTTCATTGGTTCGGATTGCTGACGATTTATAGCCCGTCGACGCTCTTGCTCACCAGCACGTTCACCGCGACGCGGCGGTTCTGCGCCTTGCCATAGGTGGTGGAATTGTCCGCCGCCGGATCGGAAGCAGCCATGCCGGTCGGGGTCAACATGCGGAATGGTTTCCAGCCGCACTGCTGTTGCAGGTAGTTGACCACCCGGCTTGCCCGCTTTTCGCTGAGTTCCTGATTGACCTCGTAACTACCGGTTGAATTGGTGTATCCGACCACCAGCAACAGTGCATTGTCGGTTGTCTCTGCCTGCGCGGCAGTGGCGCACAATTCGTTGCGAGCCTGCGCTGAAAGGGCGTGTTTGCCGGTGTCGAAATAGACGTTGGTCGTGCCCTTGACGTTATACTGGTCGATATCACCAAACCGCCCGCGCAAGGCTTCCGTCGCGATCGCATTTTCCTCGATCGCCGCGCCCTGTTGCGCGAATTTTTGCGAGGTGCCGTTGCGGATCATCTGCGCCGTTTCCAGATCGCCGGAACTGAGCCGGACCTTGCTGGCGACAAGCCCGCTGCCCCATTCGACGGTTTCCATCTGCACCGGAACACCATTCAGGAGTTGGTCCAGACCCAGCTTGTCCCGACCAAGACCGAGAAAACCTTTCTTTGCCCGGATCTCCGTGCCCTGCCCGATTGTAACAACCGTGGTGGTTCCATCGGCGGTGGTCACCTGAACCTTGTCTCCATCACGCGCCGAAACAAATCCTTCGATGTCGGGGCCTTCGGGAAAGCCCGAGAGATCTTCGGGAGCGGAACCGTAAACTGTAGTGAGAACCCTGCCTTCGCCTTCATCAACCTCTTGCTGGGCAAGCGCGATGCCGGGCACGGCACTGGCCATGAGAGCGATGACAGCAAGTGTCGTACGGGAATTGGAAATAGTGTTCATTGCGGACCTCCTTGGTTGCATTTGCGGGTACGCTGAGGGGTAATGAAAATACGCGCCCACCTGGATCGCCTGGGTGCTTCTCACAATTGCCTGTCACTCAGATTAACAGAATGGCAACCATAGCGCGATCACCCGATCACCGGAGAGAATCGGGCGACAGGGCGAAGCCAGAGGCTGTATTTGAATTGGTCTGAGATGGCCGGACGCGGGCCAGAATCACGAAAATCGGGCGCTTTCGCACCGGAAGATCAATCCATGTGTTTGAGGCCGACACGCAGGTAATCCCAGCCGGTGATGCACGTCAGCGCGGCCGCCGCCCACAGCGCTGTCAGCCCGATAATGTGGATCCAGCTTTCTGCGATGGTCGTGCAAGGGACGCCCACCGCCTGACACGGCTGGCCGTGGACCGCGCCACCGCCGATCAGCGCACCAAGAGCGACAAGCTGAAACGTCGTTTTCCATTTGGCGAGGCGCGAGACCGGGATTGACACCTGAAGCCCGCCAAGAAATTCGCGCAAGCCGCTGACCGCGATTTCGCGGATCAGGATGATCAGCCCTGCAATCACGTGCATATCGCCAACATACGGCCCGCGCAGATACCCCTGCGCAGTCAACACCAGAATGACCGTGGCGACCATGATCTTGTCTGCGATGGGATCAAGGAAAATGCCAAGCTTGGACACTGTACCCTGCGCGCGGGCGAGATAGCCGTCAAAGAAATCGGTGATCGCGATCAGGCCATACAAGACGAACCCGATTGCATAGCCCACGCGCCATTCGGGCCACCACAGGAAGAACCCGAGCAGTGGCAGGGCCAGGATTCGGCTGAGGGTCAGGATGTTCGGCAAGGTAAGCATCGCGCCCTCCGCTTAGCGCGATGAGCCGTTTCGCAAAAGCACCCAAGCGCGGTTGTGCCCAATGATCCCGCCTGAGGCAGCGCGAGACCCGCACAGAGACGGCATAGACGAACGCTCTTGTGCCTTACCGCGCACCCGCTATGTGCAAATCTCCGGGAAGCGACGAAGAAACAAATATGACAACATCGACGCGCCTTATGCGCCAAAAGCGGTTCCTGCCGCTGATGGCGACCCAGTTCTTCAATGCCTTCAACGATAACCTCTACAAGACCGCGCTGGTCCTGTTCGTGGTTTACACAGTCTACAATGACGAACAGCAGGAAGCCCTTTTCAGCGGCCTTGCTACCGGCATCTTCATCCTCCCGTTCGTGATCCTGTCCGCGCTGGCCGGGCAACTGGCCGACACTTATGATAAGGCGATGATCATTCGCCGGGTAAAACTGTGCGAAATTGGCTGGGCAACCATCGGCGCGGGTGGATTGTTCATGGCCTGGCAGGGCATCGCGGTTGAGACCTTCGCGATCCCGCTATTGCTTTTCGTTGTCTTTCTCGCTGCGACGCAATCGACGTTTCTGGGGCCAATCAAGTATTCGATCCTGCCACAGCATCTCGAAAAAGACGAAGTATTGCCGGGCACCGGCCTGATCGAGGCAGGCACCTATATTGCGATCCTTGCTGGCACTATTCTTGCGGGGTTCGTGCATGTCGAAACCGCGATGGTTCTCATCATCCTGACGGCATTTGCCGGCTATTTCGTCAGTCGGCAGGTGCCCGACGCGCCCCCGCAAAGCGATTACCAGATGCACTTTCCGCTGCTGGAACCCTTTCGCGCGAAAGTCACCAATCCGGTGCTGCGCTGGCTGGGTATTGTGCCGGTCGCTATTGCCGATCAGGCAGTGATGAGCTGGCGCCTGATCCGCGAAACGATGCACAACCGCGAAATCTATTACGCGATCATCGCCATCAGCTTTTTCTGGACCATCGGGGCGGTGCTGTTCATCCAGTTTCCGCCGCTGGCCAAGAACCAGTTGCTCGCCTCCAAGGAAGTGGCGAGCCTGTTCCTCGTGATCTTTTCCATCGGCATCGCGATCGGATCGGTGGGGGTAAACTCGCTGCTGAAGGGCGAGGTTTCCGCGCGTTATTCGCCGGTTTCGGTAATCGTGATGGGCTTCTTTGTGCTCGGCTTCTATTTCGTGGCAAAGGCATGGACCCCCAATTCCAGCGGCGAATTGCTGGCAATCGAGGCCTGGATACTTGAACCGTTAGCCATTCCGCTGTCGTTGATGCTGTTGGGCATTTCGACCGCGGGCGGGTTCTTTGTCGTTCCGCTCTACGCGTTTCTCACCACCCGCTGCGCGCACGATGCGGCGTCGCGCACAATTGCGGCCAACAACATCGTCAATTCGCTGGCGATGGTCATGGGATCACTGTTGGCAATGGGCCTGACATATCTGGGCCTGCCGGTAGCCGAACAATTGCTGCTGGCGGCCGCGATGTGCGTTATCTCGGCGTGGCTGGGGTGGCTGCTCTACAAGGCCGAACGCGAAGCCGCGCCGCTGCGCAGCATCGCGGAATGCCGATAGAGCTGCCTAGGCAATAAAGGCTCAGATAATAAAGGCGAGGATCGCTGCGGTTGTCGCGAGATAGACGCTGGCAAACCCGCGCACATCATCCATCGTCAGGCGCCACAGACTTTCTGCAGGAATATCATGCAGATCCGCTTTCACGTAGGGCGGCAGCATGGCGCGAAACGCATGGCGTGCGGTTTCATCTGTCAGGACAAGACTGCGCCGCCGTTTGCGCGCGGCATTATCGTTGTCATGCGGAAAGGCGCTTTTTTGAGCGGGCTTTGCGATAAGATCGCTGGTCAGGCGTGCTGTTTTCATGGGACCAGCGTTAACACTTTCTTAACCTCCTGCCACACCCCTGTTTTCCTCTGTCGCACGGCGGGACAGTTAGGCCGCAACTAACTCCGGCGGGCGCCTGGGACGCTCCCGATTGCCTCGTGAAAGCACCGGCGCTAGGGCCGCAGAAAATGGGAGTATCGGGATGACGCAGACACAACGCACCGCCGCTGACTTGCTGGTCGAATGCATGGCGCAGCAGGGCACGACGCGGATATTCACCGTACCCGGAGAAAGCTTTCTCGCGGTGCTGGATGCCTTGCACGATGGCAGCGGGATCGAGATCATCACTTGCCGTCAGGAAGGCGGCGCGGCCTTCATGGCCTGCGCCGATGGAGCCATGAACGCTGCCGATGACGGCCTGCCGGGCGTCGCGTTTGTCACGCGCGGACCCGGGGCAACCAATGCCAGCATCGGGGTGCATGTCGCGCATCAGGATTCGCAGCCGATGATCCTGTTCGTGGGGGATGTGGCGCGCTCCATGCGCGATCGCGAAGGTTTTCAGGAAGTCGATTTCGCCGCGTTCTTCGGCCCCATTTGCAAATGGGCAGCGCGCATCGATGATCCGCTGCGCATCCCCGAATATGTTGCGCGCGCATATTCCGTTGCAATCAGCGGGCGGCCCGGCCCGGTCGTGCTTGCCCTGCCCGAAGACATGCTGTGCGATATGGTGCCCGATGCCTTGCAGCCGCGCCCGCAGGTTACCCGCCCGGCCCAAGCGGTTTGCCCCGATGCCATGCAGGCGATGTTCGCGCTGATCGCGGACGCCGCCAGCCCCATTGCCGTTATCGGTGGCGCAGGGTGGAACACCAAAGCGCGCGAGTATTTCGAACGGTTTGCGGCGCGCATCGGCCTACCGGTTGCAACTGCCTTTCGCCGGCAGGATGCGTGCTCGCCATCGTCGCCCGTTTATGCCGGAAATCTTGGCTATGGCCCCAACCCCGCTCTCATCGAGCGCGTGAAGAACGCCGACCTGGTGCTTGCCGTGGGCGCGCGATTGGGGGAGGCGACCACCGATGGCTATAGCGTGCCCACGCTGGAGCATCCCGGCCAGGTATTGATCCACGTCCACCCTGATCCGGGCGAGCTGGGTCGTGTCTATCGAACCGATCTGGCGCTGGCCTGTTCCGTGGATGAATTCGCCGAAGCCGCCGCCTTGTGGGCGGATGACGCGATCATTCCCTTCGATGCCGGAAAGCAGGCGAACGATGAATGGAAGGCCTGGGCAACGCACACCCCGGCACAAGATTCGCCCGCGCTCGATATGGCGGCCTGCGTCGCCGCGATGCGCGATGCCCTGCCCGCAGATACAATCATCGCCAATGGCGCTGGCAATTTTGCCGGATGGTGGCACCGTTACTGGCGGTATGCGGGGTATCCGAGCCAGCTGGCGCCCACGGCTGGCGCGATGGGTTACGGTGTGCCCGCCGCCATCGCCGCCGCGCTGCGATATCCCGACCGGACGGTTGTGGCCGTGGCAGGCGATGGCGATTTCATGATGAATGGTCAGGAACTGGCCACAGCGGCGCAATACGGCGCGAACCTGATGGTGCTGGTGGTCGATAACGGCGCATACGGCACGATCCGAATGCATCAGGAGCGCGAATATCCCGGCCGCGTGTCGGCCACGCGCCTGGTAAACCCCGATTTTGCCGCGCTGGCCGCAGCCTATGGCGCGTGGAGCGCGAGGGTCGATACCACCCAGGCATTTGTGGATGCTATGGACGAGGCGAAGGGTCGCAACGGTGTTCGCCTCATTCACATGGTCATCGATGTTGAACAGCTCGCCGCAAGCGGGGCCACGATCAGCGGACTGCGCAACCGCGCACGCCAAGGCGAATAAACGAAAAAGGGCCACCCTGCGAAGGGCGGCCCTTTCTGCTTTGTCGGCTTAACCGGCGATCAGATGTCGTCGCCCAGCGCGCCCTTGACCTTGCCCTTGAGCTGGTCTGCCTTGCCTTCGACTTCGTCGGCGCGGCCTTCTGCGCGCGTTTCGGGATCATGCGACTGTTGCTTGATCTTGCCTTTGGCTTCCTTGAGGTTGCCTTTTACCTTGTCAGTAAGTTCGCCCATGTCGGTCACTCCTTTTGTATTTGTGCAGTTATAGTAATTAAATGGATGAGCGGCCGAAAAGGTCCGTCTCAAGTCGCTTTCCCGGAACGCTTCATCGCAATGTCATTCCGCCGTCGACCATATATTCCGAGCCGGTTACATATGATGCCTGATCGGACAGCAGGAACAAGGCGACCTGCGCCGGTTCTTCTGCATTGCCAAATCGGCCCAGCGGCACCTGATCGCGGATCTGATCCGTCATTTCCTCGACCTTGTCATCGTCCAGCCCCATGCCTTCGAAAAAGTTGGTTTCGATCGGGCCGGGGGCGATGATATTCACGCGAATGCCGCGTTCCGCGAGATCCGATGCCCAGCAGCGCGCAGCCGCCGTGATCGCACCCTTGGTTGAAGCGTAAACCGTGCCCATCGGCTGCCCAAGATATGGCACCACCGAAGACGTAACCACAACCGCGCCGCCGTCCGCAATCAGCGGCATGAGCTGTGCCATCTGTAGTATCGGGCCGCGCACGTTGACGTTTGTCATCGCGTCGAACAGCTCTGCATCATTTTCTGTGTTGGGAGAAAACTTGCCGAACCCCGCATTGAGCCACAGGCAATCGATCGTGCCCATCTGGTCTTTTACCTTGGCCGCCAGATCCACTGCCGCCTGCGGATCGGATGCATCGTTGCGCAGCACGAGCGATCCTGAAGGCAACGCTTTGCCAGCATCGTTCAAATGATCCTGACTGGTACCTGTCACAGCCACCTCGCCGCCTTCGGCAACGATCATCTTGGCCCCGGCAAGGCCCATTCCGCTGGTGCCGCCGGTAATCAGGACGCGCTTGTTTTCGAAACGTTTCATGTCTTTCTCCAATATCTGTCTGTTTGACAGATCAGCGGATCAGACGCGCTAGCGTTCCGAAAAACCTGTGGCGCGGTCCCCTATTTTTCAGACATTTCGCAGATGATCTTCCACTCGGCAGGAGTGATCTTTGCGACGGACAGACGCGACAGGCGCACCAGATCGCAATCTGCAAGACGCGGTTCCGCCTTTATCTGCTTTAGCGTTACAGGCGTGTTGAGTTTGCACACCGGCGTAATCTTCACAGCGGCCCATTTTCCGGTTTCATCGGTAGGATCGGTAATTCCGGCAACAGAAACCTGCGCGATGCCCACAATCTCCAGCCCCTCGCGCGAGTGATAGAAGAACGCCTGATCGCCGACTTCCATCGCGGCCAGATTATTCTTTGCCATATGGTTGCGCACGCCGTCCCACGTGCCCTCTTTCTCGGCTACCAGATCATCCCAGCTGTATTTGAACGGCTCGGACTTCATCAGCCAATAGTTGGGGGCATCCTTGGTCATCGCTTGCAGGCTCCTGTTGTTTTGTAAGCGTGCGCACCCTTAACGGCGCACACGAAAGGCCGCCACCCCGGCACTGCGATCCAAGTCGACGATAGCGAAACCCGGCAATTAACGCGATTTTTACCGCACTTGGGGCAGTAACCCACAAATGAAATCATTCCAGGGGGCAAGCCGCATGGAGTCCGTAATCCGAGACGTGCCAGAAAACGATCAGAACGGACACCTGGGCAAAGCCGAACGCGATATCATAACGATTGGTGCTGCGACTGCGGCCATCATCCTGTTCGTCGGAACCGGGGGCAATGTGCTTCCCGAAGCGATACGCGCGGTGCTTTATGGCGAGCAGGCACCTGACCAATTGCTTGTGAACGCACTGCTGCTCAATATCGCACTCATAATATTTGGCTGGCGCCGTTATCGCGAACTGCGCGCAGAAATTACAATCCGCGAACATGCCGAGCAGGTTGCACGCAGACTGTCGGAAATGGACCCGCTCACCGACTGCCTCAATCGTCGCAGCATGACCACCCGATCCGAGGAATTGCGCAGGCGCGCACGACTACACAACAACGCCGTCGCGTTCATCATGCTCGATGTCGATAACTTCAAACAGATCAATGATATAAATGGGCATTTGGTCGGCGATGAGGTGCTGGTGACACTTGCCAATCGCATCCGTGCCACGCTGCCGCAGGATGCCTGTGTTGCACGATTGGGCGGCGATGAATTCGCCATTGCGCTGAGTTATGATCCCGCATTCCCCGAACGGATCGATGATCTGGTGATCCGTTTGTATGAAACGATGGGAAATTCTGTCCCGACTGAAAACGGCGCGGTAGAGGTTCGCATGTCGATCGGCATCGCCAGTGACCACAATCGGAATGGTTACGATCCGCTGCTGGCTGACAGCCATTCGCTGATGCGGTTTGCCGACATCGCGATGTATCATTCCAAAAAGCAGGGCAAGAACCGGTTTTTCTGGTTCGAGCCGAGCATGGAAAACGAGCTGCGGTTCCGCAACGAACTTGAAGAGGGTATTCGCAGGGGGCTCAGAGAAAGCCATTTCGTGCCCTATTACGAACAGCAGGTCGATGTCGAAACGGGCGCGATTGTCGGTTTTGAAATGCTCGCTCGCTGGCGTTCGCCGCAATTGGGCGTTGTCAGCCCGGAAATCTTCATCCCGATTGCAGAAGAAATCGGCGTCATTTCCGAACTTTCAGATCAGTTGATCGCGCGCGCATTTGCCGATGCGCGTGACTGGGACGACTCGATCACGCTTTCGATCAACATTTCCCCGGTGCAGTTGCGCGATCCATGGTTCGCGCAGAAATTGCTCAAACAATTGGTAGAAGGCAATTTCCCGCCGCACCGTCTGGATGTGGAAATCACCGAAAGCTGTCTGCACGAAAACATCGGCGTCGTCCGCTCGATGATCACATCGCTGCGCAATCAGGGCGTCCACATCAGCCTGGACGATTTCGGCACAGGATATTCCAGTCTCGAACAATTGCGCACCCTGCCCTTCGACCGGATCAAGATCGACCGCAGCTTTATCAGCGAACTGGCGGATGCCGAGAATGGATCGCGCATCGTCGATGCCATCGTTTCGCTGGGACGTGGGCTGGACATGCCGATCACCGCTGAGGGCATCGAGGATGAGCAAATCCTGCGCGCCTTGCAAAAGATCGGCGACCTTAAAGGCCAGGGCTATCTGTATGGTCAACCCGAACCGGCAGAGGACGTGTTCGAGCGTTTGAGCAAGCTGGGCCTGCTCAATCCTGCTGCCAAATCACGCCAAGAGCGCGAGCGCGAAGTGGCACTTGCAGAGGCAGAAGCCAGCCGTCGCAACCCCCACAATTACCTGCGGCGCGTACGCGGGTAACGCACCCCGCCCTTTACGCCGTCGCATTGGGTGCATAAATGCGGCGCACCATGCAGGTTCCCTTCATCAAGATGCACGGTCTGGGCAACGATTTCGTTGTGCTGGATGCGCGCAGTGGGCCGATCCCGGAAATGACCAACACGGTTGCGCGCGCGCTGGCCGATCGTCGCGAAGGTGTGGGCTGCGATCAGGTTATCGTGCTTGAAAGCAGCGAAACCTGCGATTTCGCGATGCGCATTTTCAACGCCAATGGCGGCGAGGTAGAGGCGTGCGGTAACGCATCGCGCGCCGTGGCGTTGCTGCACGGCCGCCCTGCCCGTGTCGAAACGCGCGGAGGAGTTATTTCGCTGGAGCCGGGCGATGGCTCCGAGGCGGGAGGCGCAAGAGTCGATATGGCCAGCGTCGATATGGGCGCGCCCCGATTTGAATGGGACGCGATCCCGCTCGCCTATGCGATGGACACCGCAGCCATGCCGCTGGGCTGGGATGCGGGCGGAATTTCTCTTGATGCGCCAATGGCGGTGAATGTCGGCAATCCGCATGTTGTGTTCTTCGTGGCCGATGCAGATGCCGTGCCTCTGGGCGAGGTAGGGCCGCAGATCGAACGTGATGCGATCTTCCCACAGGGGATCAACGTTAATGTGGCCAGCGTTGCGGGCGACAATCATTTGACCCTGCATGTGTGGGAACGTGGCGCGGGTCTGACGCGAGCCTGCGGTACCGGGGCCTGCGCCACCGCGGTCGCCGCAATTGCCAAGGGATTGGTTACCAGTCCAGTGCGCGTCACCCTGCCCGGCGGCGATCTTGAAATCGCTTGGCAGCGAGCCGATGGTTTGGGTGGCACGATCCGTATGACCGGCCCCGCGACCGAAGCGTTTCGCGGAACGTTCGAATGGGACGATTTCGCATGAGCGCGCCCCAGCCCCACTCGCCCGAAGTCATCTCGCTGGGCTGCCGCCTCAATATTTCCGAATCCGAGCGGATGAAGGCGATGCTGGCCGATGCGGGTGATGTCGTGGTGGTCAATTCCTGCGCGGTCACATCCGAAGCGGTGCGCCAGACCCGGCAGGCAATCCGCCGCGCCCGCCGCAACCGCCCCGATGCACGGCTGATCGTGACGGGCTGCGCCGCCGATATTGAGCGCGAACAAATTGCCGCCATGCCCGAAGTCGATGGCCTGATCGCCAACGCGGCAAAACTGGACCCGCGCAGCTGGAACGTGCCCTTGCCCGAGGCTCCATTGCCGCCCACGCGCACGCGCGCATTCGTCGCGGTGCAAAATGGCTGCGACCATGCCTGCACGTTCTGCGTCATACCGCAGGGGCGCGGCACAAGTCGGTCGCTGAGCATCGCACAGGTGATTAGCGAGGTTGAGCGCCATCTTGATGAGGGCGCGAGGGAAGTCGTGCTGACAGGCGTCGATCTGACAAGCTGGGGGCAGGATTTCAACGATGCGCTGCCGCTTGGCAAACTGGTCGAGGCCATCCTGCATCGGTTTCCTAACCTTGCGCGGCTACGCCTTTCATCAGTGGATGGCGTGGAGATTGATCCGCTGCTGTTCGACCTGATTGCGGGTGATCCGAGTGTGATGCCGCATCTGCATCTGTCGCTACAACATGGCGATGATCTGATCCTGAAACGGATGAAGCGCCGCCACAGCCGCGCCGACGCGCTGGATCTGGTTGCCCGACTGAAGTCCGCACGACCTGATATTGCCGTGGGCGCAGATCTGATCGCAGGCTTCCCGACAGAAAGCGACGCGCACCACGCCGGCAATCTCTCGATCATTTCGGAACTGGACATCGTCCACGGCCACATCTTCCCCTATTCGCCCCGGCCCGGCACCCCTGCTGCACGAATGCCACAGGTCGACCGCGCATTGGTAAAAACGCGTGCCGCCGAATTGCGCACCGCCGTTGCCGCCCGCCGCGCGGCATGGCTGAACGGGTTTGTGGGCGAAACCCTCACAGTCCTCGCCGAACGCGACGGCACCGGCTATGCGCCATCCTATGCCCGTGTCGCGCTGCCCGAAGGCACGCCTGCCGGGCAATTGGTCGATGTGGCCGTGACAGGCGTTGATGAAGGGCTGCTGCGATGAGTGAGGCGCAAAATCGCTGGAGCGAGAAGCTGCTGGGCGGCTTTCGCAAGACCTCCGAGCGGCTCTCGGAAAATCTCGCCGGGCTGGCGGGCGGGGGCAAGCTGTCCGACGCGACACTCGACGATATTGAGGATGCGCTCATCACTTCAGACCTTGGGCCCAGAGCCGCGGCGCGCATCCGCAACCGCCTGTCCGAAAAGCGATTTGGCGAGCAGATCACTCAGCGCGAATTGAAAGAAGCGGTTGCCGAGGAAATCGCGGAAATCCTGCGTCCGGTGGCAAAGCCGTTGGAAATCACAGCTTTCCCGCGCCCGCAGGTCATTCTCGTCATCGGTGTCAACGGATCGGGCAAGACAACCACCATCGCAAAGCTGGCGCATCTGTTTCAGGAAGATGATTACGGTGTGCTGCTGGCAGCGGGCGACACTTTCCGCGCCGCCGCAATCGGTCAGCTGGCCACGTGGGCTGGCCGCATCGGTGTCGATCTGGTGCGCGGTCCCGAAGGCGGCGATCCCGCCAGCATCGTGTTCGACGCGGTAAAGCAGGCGACCGATACAGGCATCGACGCGCTGATCGTCGACACCGCTGGCCGGCTTCAAAACAAACGTGAGCTGATGGACGAGCTGGCCAAAATCCGCCGAGTATTGGGTCGCCTGAACGAAGCTGCGCCACACGACGTGGTGTTGGTTCTGGATGCGACCAACGGCCAGAACGCGCTGTCGCAGATCGACGTGTTCAAGGAAGTCGCGGGGGTCACAGGCCTTATCATGACCAAACTGGACGGCACAGCGCGTGGCGGTGTGCTGGTTGCGGCAGCGGAGCAATACGGGCTGCCGATCCACGCCATCGGAGTGGGCGAGAAGATCGAAGACCTGCGCCCATTCGATCCCGACCTGGTCGCGCGCGTAATTGCAGGAGTGGCATAATGAGCGATAGCCAGCCAAAGAAATCCGCAGCCTCATCATGGCTCAGCGTGGTTATCGACTATGGCCCGCTGCTGGTGTTTCTGTTGGTTTTCCGCCAGATGTCGCCAGACGAAAGCAGCGCGGGCGGCACGATCATCGCCATCATGTACGGCACCGGCGCCTTCATGATTGCCGCCGTCATCGCGCTGATCGCCAGTCGCGCTCTGCTAGGCAAGGTTTCCCCGATGCTGTGGTTTTCCACCGCGCTCATTGTGGGATTTGGTGCTCTTACGATCTTCTTTGGCGATCCCACTTTCGTACAGCTCAAACCCACCATCATCTATGCGGTGATGGGCACTGCGCTGATCGTGGGCTGGCTGTATGGCCGCCCCTTGCTGAAAGTCATGCTTGAAGCTGCGTTCGAAGGGCTGACCGAGGAAGGCTGGATCAAACTAAGCCGCAACTGGGGGTTCTTCTTCCTCGCGCTCGCGATTCTCAACGAAGTGCTGCGCGCGATGTATAATGAGCCCAACGGCAATTTCGGAACATGGTTGTGGGCCAAATTCTGGGTGTTTTTGCCGCTGACGTTTCTGTTCACCTTTGCCAATATTCCCATGCTGCTGAAGCACGGTCTGGCACTGGAGGACGGCGAGGACGTCGAGGATGTGGTCAGGGACGAAATTCCGCCGCACATTTGAGCAGCGATCGCTCAACCGCTATGCCACGGCCAATTCAGTGGGCGCGCGACGCCTGCTGAGCCAGCGCACTGCCAGTCCAGAAGCCATCAGCAACCAAACCCAAATCATGCTTTCCAGCCCCGTACCGTAGGCGGCAAAGCAGACAAATCCGCCTGCCAGCGCAAACACCACCCAGCGCGCAGGGTTGCGATTGACCTTGATCGCGGCGATCAGGCCAATGGCATAGAACACCAGCACCCCGCCCGATGTTAGCAGCACCAGAAAGGTGAACAGGCCCGACATGCCGCGCGATGTGTTTGCCAGGATCAGCGCCACCGCACCGATGAATGTCAGCAAGATGCCCCAGTGCGGAACGCCGCGCGTATTGATGTACCCCATGAATGCCGGAATTTCACCGCGGTGGGCCATCGTGCGCGAACATTCGCCCTGCATCAACATCAGCCCGTTATTGCATCCGGTCACACTCACCAGCACGCAGATCGCCACCGCTATTCCTGCAACCGGCCCGAAGCGCGCCTCAAGCAGGTCAGACACCGGCGAGGCGGATTGCGCGGTTTCCTGCCAAGGGGTGATCAGCACAATCCCGGTGCTGACCACGATATAGATCAGCACCACCGTGAGAGTGCCTCCGATCATCGCAATCGGGATATTGAGTGCAGGGTTGCGGATTTTCTGGGCTGGCACAACGGCAGACTCGAACCCAAGCAGCGGAAACAGCGTAAGCGCCGCCGCCATCGCGATTGCACTAAAAGTGATCGGCGCGGGGGCGAGGTGCTGCACCGGCGCATTGCCAACGAAAAACACCACCACAATCCCGATGACGATCACCAGCGGCAACAGCTTTATCAAGACCGAGGCAATCTGCATCCACCCGGCCGATCGCGCGCCAGCAAGGTTCACCGCCGTCACGAACGCGATCGAACCTATCGTGGCGGCGACCGCGATCCATTGCGGTGGATCGTCGAATACCATTTCGGCAAAGATACCACCTCCGCCAATCGACAAGGCCGCTATGCTCACCAGCCCCGCTGTCCATAACGCCCAGACCGCCATGAAGGCAGGCACCGGGCCAAGCACACGCTCTATCACGTGGTGAAATCCCTCTCCGCTGTCCTGCATCAAGAACCGCAGGGTCATCGCGAGCGCAAGCGCGCCCGTGCCGCTGATCACCCAACCCAGCACTGCGTTCCAGCCGAGCGGCGCGAGCGATGCGGGCAGGATGAATATCCCCGCGCCGATCATGGTTCCGATTACGAGTGAAGTTGTCATCGCCAGCCCCAGCGGGGCCTGCGTTTCCGGTGGAGTCATGGGCAATCCCTTTCACGGGAAAGACGGGGGCGACACCGATGCATTAATGGCTAGCGTGTGTGGATGCTCAGGTCAATTGGCGGGCGAAGTCGGTAGATTGCACGCGTAGTGACAATCCTGTTTGACACGGATGCGTGAGCGCAATCATACCGAATTCGTTATAAACATCAGGGGAAACACAATGCTCATCAGGGTCGCGAAACCTGCCGCCACGCTACTTTGCGGGGTAGCCGCCGCCGTGGCCTTGCCCGCGTTTGCTCACCCCGGTCCTATGCCGATCCCGATGAGCGAGATCGAACAGGCCGCGCCAGCACTTCCCCCGATACTGCCCATGCGTGACCGGGCGCAGGTAATTGACAAAATCCTGGCAGAGCGACTGGATGCGATCATCCCCACCATCATGCGCGAGCAGGGCGTGGATATGTGGGTACTGATGGCGCGAGAGTATTTTGAGGATCCCGTCACCGCATCTGTGCTCGATGGGGAGAGCATGAGCGCACGTCGGCGCACGATCCTCATTTTCCACGATCCCGGAAACGGCGCACCGATCGAGCGGCTGACCGTCAGCCGCTATGGCCTTGGCGGTCTGTTCGAACCTGTGTGGAAACCCGAGGAGCAGCCCGATCAGTGGCAAGCAGTCGCCAATATTATCGCAGCGCGTGACCCGGCAAAAATCGCTGTCAATTATTCCGACCTGACCGCGTTCGGTGACGGGATGACCCACAGCCAATACCTTGCCATGACGGACCGATTGTCGCCTGCCATGCGCGACCGCATTGTATCCGGCGAGGGTCTGAGCGTGCGCTGGCTGGAGACGCGCACACCGGCTGAAATGGACCTTTATCCGATGATAGTGCGCACAGCCCACGCGATCATTGCGGAGGCATTTTCGGGCGCAGTGATCACACCGGGAGAAACCACGGCGGCGGACGTTCAGTGGTGGTATCGCGAGCGGCTAGCCGGGCTTGGCCTGACCCCGTGGTTCCATCCCAGCGTCGCCATTCAGCGCGCGGGCGCCACGGGAATGCTTGAAGGGGACACGGTGATCGAACCGGGCGATTTGCTCTGGACTGATTTCGGAATCACATATCTTCGGCTCAACACCGATACGCAGCATCTCGCCTATGTCCTCAAACCCGGAGAGACCGAAGCACCCAAAGGGTTGCGCGATGGCCTTGCCAACAGCAACCGGGTGCAGGATTTCCTGCTTGGCAATTTCGCGGTCGGGCGCAGCGGCAATGAAGTGCTATCCATGACACGCCAGCAGGCGATTGCCGCAGGGCTGGACCCGTCGATCTACACCCACCCCATCGGCCTGCACGGCCACGGCGCCGGTCCTGCCATCGGGTTCTGGGACAACCAGAACGGCGATGCACGCGGCGGCGGCACGATCCACGCCAACACCGCATGGTCGATTGAGCTGACAAGCTATTCAGCGGTGCCCGAATGGGGCGGCCAAAAGGTCGATTTCCGCACCGAGGAAGACGCCTTTTTTGATGGTGAGCGCGTTCGCTTCATCGATGGGCGGCAGACGCAGATTACGCTGATCGCAGGGCAATGATGCGGACTGTGCGAAGCGGCGTTGTCACGTGAACGTGCAGTGTCGCGCAAATCGTTTTCCTACATGCCGCTTGCGCGTCATATTCCGCGCGGCTCCTTGAAAATCGTGCGATCACACTGTCGCTCGCGTGAAAAAATTCCGCAGAAATGTCAACTTCGCCGGGCGCGCGCAAGCCTCTGATAAGACGAATAAATATAGCGGATTTGGCGGCCTGCCTGCTGTCAACTGTGTCAACTTCGGCGGAAATTATCTTGCGCGCCGGTTGCGTTAAATTTCCACTTGGCTGCCCAGTTCCACCACGCGGTTTGTCGGCAGTTTGAAGAAATCCATGGCGGTCGCCGCATTGCGCAGCATCCATGCGAAAATCTTCTCTCGCCAGACAGGCATCCCCGGCTTGGCACTCGGCAGCAACGTCTGGCGCGAGAGGAAGAAGCTGGTGTGCATCATGTCGAACTCACCGCCGCACCGCTCCATCCTCTTGAGGCCGAGCGGAACGTTGGTTTCCTCCATGAAGCCGTAATGCAGCACCGCGCGATAGAAACCATCGCCCAGATCGGTGAACTCGCAGCGGGCATCTGGATCGACATAAGGCACATCGGCAATGTCCACCGTCAGAATTACGACCCGCTCATGCAGCACCTTGTTGTGCTTGATATTGTGCAGCAGCGCGGAAGGCACGCCAGAGGATTGGCTCGCCATGAAGATCGCGGTACCCGGCACGCGCAGTGCGGAATTCTTGGCGCTCTTGGCAAAGATTTCCAGCGGCAGCGCATGTTCGCTCATGCGGGCGCGCATCAGATTGCGCCCGCGCGACCACGTGGTGAGCAAAAGGAACGCCACCAGACCCACCGCCAGCGGGAACCATCCGCCATCGGCCACCTTCGTCAGGTTTGCGGCGAAATAGGCTCCGTCGACGATCAGGAACAGCACCACGATGGGCGCAGCGTACCACCACTTCCACTTCCACACGCCCACGAACAGCACCGCCATCAACAGCGTGTCGATTGTGACAGCGCCCGTCACCGCGATGCCGTATGCGCTGGCAAGGTTGGAGGAATTCTGGAACGTCAGCACCAGAATGATGACCGCCACCATGAGTGCCCAGTTGACCACGGGGATATAGATCTGGCCACCTTCGGTCTCGGATGTATGACGAATGGACAGGCGCGGGATATAGCCCATCTGGATCGCCTGATGTGTGATCGAGAACGCGCCGGAAATCACGGCCTGGCTGGCGATGAAAGTGGCGACAGTCGCCAACAAAACCAGCGGCAGACGATATTGCTCTTCGGCAAGGAAGAAGAACGGGTTCTGAATGGCCTGCGCGGCGATCTCTGGCGGCAGGTTGATGATCATCGCGCCCTGCCCAAAATAATTGAGCAGCAGGCAAGGCATCACAAAGCCGAACCATGAAAGTCGCATCGGGCCACGGCCAAAATGGCCCATGTCCGAATACAGCGCCTCAGAGCCGGTCACCGCCAGCACCACACTGCCGAGCGCAAGGAATGCAGTCCAGCCGTCGATGATAAAGAAATTGAGCGCATGGTACGGGTTCAGGGCCCACAATACGTCCGGCGCTTTGATAATCTGCCACGCGCCAAGGGCTGCGATTACGCTGAAATAGACGATCATCACCGGCGCAAACAGCGCACCGACCTTTGCTGTGCCGCGCTTTTGAATGATGAACAGCATCACCAGCAGAACCAGCGCAATCGGGATGACAAAGCGGTCCAGCCGTTGATCGACTACTGTCAGGCCCTCAACCGCCGACAGCACTGAAATCGCCGGGGTAATCATTGAATTGCCATAGAACAGGCTGGTCGCAAAAACGCCCAGCAGCACGGCCATCCAGCTGTATTTCGATCGCGTCATATTGCGCGAGATCAGCGCCACCAAAGCGAGCGATCCGCCCTGTCCCTTGTTATCGGCGCGCATCAGGATCGTCACATACTGGATCGCCACGACCAGAGTCATCGACCAGAAAATCAGGCTGACCACACCAAGAACGTGCGGTTCATCCAGAGCCAGTTTGTGCGGGCCGACAAATGTTTCACGAAAGGCGTAGAGCGGGCTGGTACCGATATCGCCGAAGACGATACCGATTGCACCCATCGCCAGCGCCGCCTTTGACGCACTGTGGCCGTGCCCGCCGGTTGGCGGATGATGTGCCGGAGACGGGTTCGGCGCTATTGCTGTCTCGCTCATGGCTTTACCCGGTGCCTCACAGTGAAGGCGCGGCCCTTAGCACCGCGTTTTCGCGCCTGCAACATGCGCCTGCGGAGCGCCGCTACGAACGTGTGGCCCAAATACAATTACGCTATTGCAGCATCGGAGCATTGGCGATCATCTGGTCGAGCGAGGCAATGCGCTCCTCAAGCTCCGGGCGCCACGGTGCGTCTTCGGGTGAACGGTTCAGCAGGTCTGCCCAAACGCTGCGCGCGGCTCGAATTTCACCGCTTTGCAGATATGAAAAGCCGAGGAAATAATCCGCCGCCGGGTTCGCAGGATCAAGTTGGCGAGCGCGGGTATAGGCGTAGGAGGCGGCGGGGGTGACGAACCCGTCCGCATGGCCAGTCAGCGCCATTCCCAGCGCCAGCCATCCTTCAAGGTGATCTGGGTTTTCACGCAATCCCTTGCGCAGCAGACCCGCAGCATCATCGAATTGCCCGCGGCGCGCAAACCCATCGGAAAGCTGCAAATAATCGGGTTTCGGATCGTTGGGATTGAAAAGCTCTCGGCGAGCCTCGACCATTTCATTGCCTGAACTGGGTTTGGTGGACTGCCCCTGTGTGGGGCTGGCGGGCTGGTCCGGCGATCCCTTCCACGCATACCCGGTAAGGCCAAACAGCAGAATCGCGGCAAAGATCGCCCAACCCTCTCGCGCAAGCCGTAGCGCGAAGGCGGCAATCGCAAAGGCTGCAATCGCCAGCAGCAGAACAGCGACCCAGCCGATCATGATGAAAGGTCCAAGCGTTCATCGGAACGTTTGCGTCCCAGCCGACGAACCAGCACAAGCGCCGCAATCGCCAGCAACAAAGCGGGGATTGCAAACAGCGGCCATGTGGTCGCGCTTACTTCGGGTTCATAGCTTACGTAGTCGCCGTAACGTTCAACCAACCACGCGCGGATCGCATCGGGGCTTTGCCCGGCGGCGATGCGCGTGCGCACCTGATGCCGCATATCACCTGCCATCGGCGCATCGGAATCGGCGATGCTTTGGGACTGGCACTTGAGGCACCGCAGCGTGTGCATCAGCGCGGTCGCCTCCGCCTCCTGCGAGGGATTTTCCAGCTGGGTGTAGGCGTAAGGCGCCGGCGGCACACCGGATTGCGCCAGAACAGAAAGGTTGGACAATGGGGGCAGCACTGCCGCCAACACAAGCAGCGCAATCAGACGCCGAAACTTCTTCATCGCGCCTCCTCCAGCTTTTTCAGCAGCATCGGCACGTCATCGGCGCGGATATCGCCGATGTGCTGATACTGGATAATGCCCTGCCCATCGATCACGAAGGTTTCCGGCACGCCCGATGATCCCAGCTCGAGTTGCAGGGCGGAAAGATCGTCCGCCCCGATCCGGCTGTACGGATTGCCATGCTGCGCCAGAAATCCGGCGACATCTTCGGGTCGGTCACGGATGGCGACGCCGACGATATCCACGCCGCTTTGCTTCAGCCGTTCGAGCTGCGGAGCCTCGGCCACGCAAGGGCCACACCAACTGGCCCAGACATTCAGCAGCTTTGGCTTGCCATCCTGAAAATCGGCAAGTGAAACGCCGGGTCGGCTCTCACTCGCAGGGCGCAGCGTAAATTCAGGCAGTGGCCGGCCCATCATCCGGCTTTCAACGAACTGGTTCTTTTCCTGCGTCAGCATATATCCGGCCAATCCGGCAAAGAATGCGAACAGCGCCAGCGGGATGAAATAAATTGGCTTTATCATTCCGCAGGTTCCGGGATGGCTTCTTTGATGCCGCCCGCCTCCGCTACGATTGCTGCCTGATCCGCACGTCGTTCATCGCCGATGCGCGTGGCGGCGCGTCGTTTGAGGTCCACCCGCACCCGGCCCACGATGGACAGCACCCCGCCCAGCGCGATCAGCAATCCGCCATACCAGATAAAGGTCACAAACGGCTTCCACCAGATGCGCAATTGCCAGCGCTGCTCTCCATCGGAACCGATGCCTGCCGCATCGCCGATCACCGCGTACAGCTGCCCATCCCAGCGGGTGAGCAGCGCACTTTCGCTGGTCGCCTGCGCAGGTGCCCAGAAATTGCGCGCCTGCGGGCGCAGGATGATCGGCTCGTCGCCTTCTTCCAAAACGCCGCGATTGACGGCAAGGCGCGCCTCGATCGCGGTCCAATTAGGGCCCGAGACAGGGTCGACGCTTTCGAGCTTGACGGTCCAGCCGCCCACCTGTTGCGTGCCGCCGGGGCCGACCGCTGCAAGTCGTTCCTGCGTAAAAGCGCTCTCGCTCGCCATCCCGAACAGCGCCACAGCAATCCCGAAATGCGCGACCACCATGCCCCATGTGGCGATGGGCACACGGCTCAGCTTGCGACCTTTCAACGGCATCAGAGCGGCCAAGGCGAGCGCCCCTGACAGGGCGAGGCCCAGAATCGGCAGCAGCGGATAATCGCCCAGCGCCACCACCAGCGCAACGATCAGCAGCGCCAAAGCCGCAATCACTGCAATCTGCGGCTGAATACGGGCCACGCTATCGTTCTTCCACCGCAGCATCGGGCCGACCGCCATCACCATGAACATCGGAATGGCAAAGATTGCACCCGCCGGATTGAAGTACGGGGGCCCAACCGAAACGCGCACATCGAATGCCTCCGTCAGCAACGGATACAGCGTCCCCAGCAGAACGATGGCAAGGATCGCGGATAGCATCACGTTGTTAAATACCAGCGCGCCTTCGCGGCTGGTCGCGGCAAATTGCTTGCCCTCTGAAATGGAACTGGCGCGCAGGGCAAACACCGTCAGGCTGCCGCCGATATACAAGGCCAGCAAAGCAAGCAGCAGCGCGCCGCGCTCCGGATCGACGGCAAAGGCGTGGACGCTGGTGAGCACCCCCGATCGCACAAGGAACGTGCCCAGCATCGACATCGAAAATGCCACCACGCCCAGCATGATCGTCCACGTGCGCAACGCATCGCGCGCCGCCAGCACGCTGACCGAATGAAGCAGCGCGGTCGCCGCTAGCCACGGCATCAACGAGGCGTTTTCGACCGGATCCCAGAACCACCAGCCGCCCCAGCCCAGCTCGTAATATGCCCAGTAAGATCCAGCTGTGATGCCAAGCGTCAGGAACACCCACGCCCCCAGCACCCACGGCCGCATGACCTTGGCGAAATCGGGATTGACCTGACGGGTAATCAGCGCCCCCATCGCGAGGCTGAAGGCGACCGACAATCCGACGTAACCGATATACAGAGTCGGCGGGTGAACCGCGAGGCCGATATCCTGCAACAGCGGGTTCAGGCCCGCACCTTCGACAGCGGGCACGGGCAGCCGCTCAAAAGGATTGGAACTGATCAACAAGAAGAAATAGAAACCAAGTCCGACGAAGCCTTGGACCGCAAGGGTTGCCGACATTGTGCGTTCAGGCAGGCGCCGCTCCAGCGCACCCAGCAGCCCGCCCGACAGCGCCAGCACCGCAACCCACAACAGCATCGACCCTTCGTGATTACCCCAGGTTCCGGTGAGTTTGTACAGATACGGCTTCATCGAATGCGAATTGGTGGCGACCAGCTTCACCGAAAGATCCGTGATCGCAAAACTGTACAGCAGCATCGCGAAAGCCAGCACTGCCAGAAACGCCTGCACCACCGCCGCCGGCCGCACATAAAGGGCATAGGGCGATGGCGTGCCTTCAGGCGCGCGCAGGGCGAGCGCGCCTGCTACCATCTGCAAGACTGCCAGCGCGGCGGCGAGCCACAGGGCGGCGTGTCCGATTTCTGCGATCATGGCCGGGCCTTCCGTATCGGAGTGTTCTGGCGCTGCGGGTTACAAGACATTATCGGTTACAGGCCGACCGTAGTTTCAGCCGCGATTTCCGCAGCCTTTTCGGTGTCGTGACCCTCCAGCCCCTCCAGCTCCCGCGGCACGTAATTTTCATCGTGCTTGGCCAGCAGGTTGGTGGCCAGAAACGTACCGTCTGCCTGAATGGCACCTTCTGCAACCACGCCTGATCCTTCGACAAAGAGATCGGGCAGGATACCGCTGTACCGCACCGGAACCGTGCTGGCCGAATTGCCGGTGACAATGAATTGAACCGTCACGCCGTCGGCCTGCGTCTCCAGCGATCCAGGTTGAACCATCCCACCAAGTCGCACAGGCTGACCCACCGAGGGCGGCTGCGATGCCATTTGCTCGGGGAGGTAGAAATAATTCGCCTGATTGCGCAGCGCCCAGACCGCGATCAACCCGGCAGCCACAATCGCGACCAGGGCGACGATGACCAACGTCATTCGCTGATGTTTGGGCTTCATGCGGCTCATCCGCGTTTGACCTCATCGCGCTGTTTTTCAGCACGGCGCATCGCGGTCCAGCTCCACACGAGTAACAGCACAAGCGCAATCAAGCCGACAACATAGGCCGCGATCACGTAATCCCACTGCGACAGACCTTCGCGCATCATGCCTGTCCCATCATTGGTTCGCGAACGCTGTCATGAATCGCAGGCTCCTCATCGAGCGCGCGTCGGCGCAGGCGAGCCTCGACCTGTTGCTGCGCAATCAAAGCGCGCATCCGCATCAGCACAATGGCGCCAAACAAAAGTGAAAATCCCAGCACGGCTGCCAACAGGGGCCACAGGAAAGCGGCGTCAATCGCGCTTTTACCCGCAGTTATGCTGGGCGGCTGGTGAAGCGAATTCCACCACACGACGCTGCGATTGATAATTGGAATATTCACCGCCCCAACCAGGCCGAATATCGCTGCCACTTTGGGCGAGGCACCCTCACGTGCAGTGGCTTGCGCGAGCGCGAGATATCCGATGTACAGGAACATCAGCACAAGCATCGAAGTCAGCCGACCGTCCCACACCCACCATGTGCCCCATGTGGGCCTACCCCAGATCGATCCGGTGACAAGGCAGATGATCGTGAACACCAGACCCGGCACCGCAATCGCGCGCGCCGAGAGCCCGGCCAGCGGATGCTTCCAGATCAGCAGCGCAGCGGAGGACAGCGCAATGCCGGTCCATCCACCCATGCCCAACCACGCGGCGGGCACGTGGATAAAGATGATGCGCACCGTTTCCCCCATCAGGCGATCGGGCGGAACAGCAATCAATCCCCACACCATCGCCGCGCCCGCAACTGCCGCGCCGCTGAAAAACAGCAGCGGCGTCAGCCAACTGGCGAGCGACAGAAAGCGTTTTGGATTGGCGTAGATGTGCACGTTTTATCCCTGCACGGAATTTAGAGCCTTGTCGCCCCCTCGCAACCCCTGACAGGCAATGATCGGGGCGCAAAAAACGCAACGCAAGGTTGCGTGCAATCCACGTACCCCCAACCGCGTAGGAGCGTCAGCCGCGCCCTATCAGCTTTTGCGCCATCCGGTCTGCCACGATATCGGGCGATGTGCCGCTGGTATCGCTTTCCTGCCAGATTTCCTCCAGCCGGCCCGGAATTAGCCTTATCCGTTCACGCACTTCATCGACCGAGCCGTGGCGATTTTCGCGCCGCGCCAGATATTCGCTCGCAACCGAAATGATCCCGCCTGCATTGATGACGTAATCGGGCGCATACAAAATACCGCGCTGCGACAACGGCACGCCGTGATGCGCCCTTGCCAACTGGTTGTTCGCCCCGCCCGCCACAATCGCGGTGTCGAGAGCGGCAATGCTGTCTTCATCAAGGATTGCGCCCAGCGCGTTGGGGCTGAACACATCGCAAGGCGTCGTCATGATGGCATCGGCGGCCACTGCCTTGCCTCCCAGTTCGTCAGCCAGCGCCTGTGCGGCGCCTGCGTTGATGTCCGCCAGCGTCAGCTTTGCCCCATCCTTGGCCAGCAGGCGAGCGACACCGCCACCCACACTGCCCACGCCCTGCACCGCGACGTGCACGCCTGCAACGCTATCCTTGCCCAGCTTGTACCGCACGGCGGCGACAATGCCGAGGTAAATGCCATAGGCCGTGAATGGTCCGGGGTCGCCGCCAGCGGCATTTTCGCCCGATACCGGCAGGCCCGAAACATGCGCCGTGCGCTGCGAGACGGCGACCATATCGGCCTCAGATATACCGACATCCTCTGCCGTGACATAGCGCCCGTTCAGCGCCTCTACCGCATCGCCGAACGCGGCGAGCAATTCCGGGGTCTTGGTGCGCGCTTCATCAGCAAGGATCACCGCCTTGCCCCCGCCCATCGGCAGGCCGGCCATCGCGTTCTTGTAACTCATCCCGCGTGAAAGACGCAGCGCATCACGCAAGCCATCCTTGGGATTGGGATAATGCCAGAACCGCGTGCCGCCCGCGCCTGGGCCAAGGTGCGTGGAATGAACCGCAATGATCGCCGTCAAGCCGGAGGCGCGGTCGCGCACGACCTGTACCAGCTCGTGATCATCGAAATCGGGTTCGGTCCAGAATGCGGTCATATGTTTGTCTGCCCTGTTCAGCGCGCGCGCGGCGAGACTGCCGGGATGGACATTTTCAACGCTAATGATGGGGAAAAATGGGGCGACCGAGGGGGCTCGAACCCCCGACCTCCGGTACCACAAACCGGCGCTCTAACCAACTGAGCTACGATCGCCACACGTCCCACCAGGCGCGAACCGCCAGGATCAGGCAGCACTTGCGTGCATACCCAGCGGTTTACGGCTCAAATGCGACCGGTCAAGGCCGCCATGAGCGGGCGCGAGCCAATTGCACAAACCGCCTTCCATGGGAAGCGAAAACTGCCATCTGGCCCTTCGCACGCAATATTCTTTCGCGGAGGTTTCACGCTTGCCTGACGGCACTCTGGAATTAGGGTTCGGACGATGGAGCTATTCACCAATTCTTCCGCGCCACGCCTGCTTGAGCGCGCCGGGCTGCAACGCTTGCCCAGTCCCAAGGCGCAGGTGTTCCAGTGCCGCGAGTTCCTTGCCGCTGATCTTTGTGCCGAGCTGATCACGCTGATCGACCGCGACCGCCGTCCATCCACCATCGCCGATGACAATGGCGACCAGTATTTCCGCACGAGCGAAACCTGCGATCTCCCGCCGCAGGCACCCGCGGTGCAGCAGGTGGAGACATTGCTGACGCAGCTTTCGCGCATCGACCCCGCGCATGGAGAACCCTTGCAGGGGCAGCGTTATGCAGTGGGGCAGGAATTCAAGGCGCACACCGATTATTTCACGCCCGGCGGCCCGGATTGGGAGCGGTATTGCAGCGTTTCGGGGCAGCGCACGTGGACCTTCATGATCTATCTCAACGCACCCGAGGCGGGCGGCGCGACCCGGTTCAAGGCAATCGGCAAGACGTTTCAGCCCGAGGCCGGAAAACTGCTGTGCTGGAACAACTGCCGCGAGGATGGGCGCGAGAATCCAAACACGCTCCACCACGGCATGAAGGTGCGCAAAGGCGTGAAGTATGTTATCACCAAATGGTATCGAGAGCGGCCCTGGGGACAATCATGAGCGACTATAAAGACATCGCAGCACAACTTGAGACCCGGCTGTCCGACCTGCTGGAGCGGACCGACGAAATCGAGGACGATTTACGCACTCCGCTTGACGATGATTTGGCCGATCAGGCCATCGACCTTGCCGATGACGAGGCGCTGGAAGGGGTCGACGATGTTCTGCGCGCCGAAATCCATCAGATCAGGCTGGCGCTTACGCGGATTGAAAGCGGCACCTATGGCGTTTGCGCAAAGTGCGGCAAGGATATCCCCCGCGCCCGCCTCGAAGCCCGCCCGATCGCGACACGATGCCTGGAGTGCGCGTAATCGGTCCGTTGAGGATGGTTAAGCGGCAGTTGCACTCGACATAGTCCAAACGAAACCCCTTTTGCTGAAACGAAAAAGGCGGCCCCTAAGGACCGCCTGTTTCACGCGGCATTGTGAGCCGCGATTATGCCGAAGCCATCACTTCTTGAGCGAAAGTCCGCCAAAACGCTTGTTGAATGCTGCCACACGGCCACCTTCCTGAACCTGACGGTTGCCGCCGGTCCATGCCGGGTGGCTGGTCGGGTCGATATCCAGCGAAAGCGTGTCGCCTTCCTTGCCCCAGGTAGAGCGGGTCTGGAATTCGGTACCATCTGTCATCTTGACGTTGATCATGTGGTATTCGGGGTGCCCTTCGGCTTTCATGGTCTTGTCCTTTGAGCTTTCACCGGTTCCGACCGGCAGTGCTATAAAGCGGGAAATGAGGAGCGGCGCGCTTAATTCGGATCGCCGCGAATGGCAAGGAGAGTCTTTTGTCGTTGCGCAACGGCGATCAAGCTGGCGGGTCGGCGATCATCGCGGTGAATTCCACCTCGCACGAGGTTTTGCCTTCAACACTCGCCTTGCCCTTGAACTTGTAGACGCGGCTGCGTTTTTGCAGAAATTCAACCTCCAGATCGAGCAAACAGCCCGGCGTCACGGGCGCGCGGAACTTGGCGCTTTCTATACCCATGAAAATCACCAGCTTTCCAGTGCCCGACAGCTCCAGAGTCTCAATCCCCAGGATCGCGGCAGCCTGCGCAAGCGCTTCGATCTGGAGCACACCCGGCATGATCGGAGCACCGGGGAAATGCCCCTGGAAAAATTCCTCGTTCATGCTCACGGCCTTCACCGCGTGGATGCGTTCACCCAGATCGATCCGGCGCACCCGGTCGACCAGTAACAAGGGGTAACGGTGCGGCAGGGCCTTCAGAATTTTGTGGATGTCATAATCCACAATCGGTTCCGCCACCGTTTCAGGCGGTGTATCCGTTTCGCTCATGCCCTGCCCCCGTCTAATCTTTCCAATCAGACCTTAACGGCCCGCCGGTGCCTGCGTGTTGCCTTCGGCCTGACCCTGCTGGGCGCGCTGCTGCTGGATCAGCTGCGCGGTAAGCAGGCGCTCCTGAATTTCCTGGAACAGCCCGGCACCCTGCTGCGTGGGACGGTAGTTCTGCGGCGGGACAACGCCAACGCTCGGCACCTTGGTGTTCAGATTTGTGGTTACCTGTGCGGTGATATCGGTTTCAGCGGTGCCGTAAAGAGCCGCGCTCACGGGCATCACCAGCTGAATTTTCTGCGCTTTCGCCACCTCTTCAAGAGCGGCACCGTACTGACGGAAAATCTGTTCGACCGCGAAAATGCGCGCCACGTTGACCTGATTGGTCAGCGAATTGACCTCGCCTTCCAGCTGCTGGATCTGGGTAAATTGCGTCGATCCCTGCACTGCCGGCAGCTCTTCGTCGTCCAGCTGGCTGTTGCCGTTGGCATCGAATGGCTTGAGCAGCTCGGAAAGCTGCTGCTGCTTGGCAGTGCGCTGGTCGATCTGCGCCTTGTAGGTGGTGCCGATCGTTTCGTACGCGGTGCGCAACGCATCGGTACCGATGATCGCGCGGCTGGTGTCGACCGTGGCAACCTTTGTCGCGGCCTGAGCCGAAACGGGCGCAGCGGACAGGGCGCAGGCGGCGAGGCCGGCGGAGGCGAGGAGTTTGGTCAGAGTATTCATCAGAACTGGGTTCCTACGTTGAACTGAAAGGTCTTGTCGTCATCGCCTTCGACCTTGCGGAGGATCTGGGCGAAATCGATACGGAACGGGCCAAACGGCGAGTTCCAGTTAACCCCGATACCGACGGCGATGCGCGGGCTGGGGGAATTGCCGAGGAAGACTTCGCGAATGTTGGAATTCGGGAAAATCTCGCGGCGATTAGCGTTGCCGTTTACGTCGGTAGGCTCGGTCGTGGGCAGGCGGATGAGATTGCCCGCATCATTCAACAACGGATTGCCATTGGCATCCACCGTGGTCGAAAACAGCGGCAGCCCCGTCGCCGGATCCGTCAACTGTATACCATTGGGATTATCCTGCAGCACTGGAGAAGTCACCGCCCACAGCGCGCCTACATCGACGAACACCGAGGGGCGCAGGCCGAGTTCGCGTGCACCCGAGCCGAGCGGTATTTCAAGCTCTGCTCGACCAAGGTAATAATTGCGCCCACCGATGGCATCGTCACGGGTCTGGTTCTGCGCTGTATTGAGGATCGGATTACCCTGATCATCCAGCGCAACGGTGTTGGTCGTAGTGTTGAGCTGATAAAACTGCGTCAGCACGCGCGGGCCAACGCCGCGAATGTCAAAACCGCGCATCTGCGGTTCACCAAGGAAGAACCGGTCGGTTAACAGCACGTCATCCACGCCAATACCGGGACGATCCTGCAGGGGGATAATCGTGCCACCCTCAGCCGCCAGCGAGAAAATGAAACCCGTATTGCCAAGGTCCCAGAACTTCTGTGCGCGTCCACGGAAACGCGCATAGCGTACATCGCCGCCAAGCCCTGCAAATTCGGTGCTGAGCGAAAGCGTCTGCCCGCGGGTCGGACGCAGGCGCGAATTCAGCGAATTGTAGTTGAGCGACAGCCCGACAATCGAACTCAATCGATCACCGATGGCATCGCACAGGAAACGACCAGCAAGCAGCGGATTACATTCGGCAATCCCATCACCGTTCAAATCGGAGAAGAACTGGTTGCGGTCCAGATCGACCTGATCGTAGTTGAGCGTGTAGCTGCCAACCAGCGACATGAATTCCGTCAGCGGGACGCCAAGACGTGCAGCAAAGCCGGTTGTAGCCTGCTCAAACGTCGTGTTCCGGTTATTCCCACGGAAATTGAAGCTGTTGAAATCGCGACGATATACATCAATCCCGGCAGAGATATTGCGATCGAACACATAGGGTTCGGTGAAACTGATCTGTGCCTGACTGGAAAACTGCGAGTAATTGAGGCTGAGGCCGATCGTCTGCCCGCGCCCACGGAAATTGCGCTGGCGAATGGACCCGGCAAGAATGAATTGCTCAATCGAGGAGAAGCCAGCGGAAAACTGCAATTCGCCGGTCGGCTGTTCTTCAACATTCGCTTCGAGCACGATGCGGTCAGGCGCGGAGCCTTCGACCTGGGTGACTTCGAAGTTTTCCTGGAAGAAGCCCAGTGAATTGATGCGCGCCGTGGTCCGCTGAACACCCAGAGAGTTGAACGCGTCCCCTTCGGACAGGCGGAATTCGCGACGGACAACCTTGTCCTGCGTCAGCGTGTTGCCGTTGACATCGACCCGCTCCACATAAACGCGCGGTGCCTCACGCAGGATGAACTTGATGTCCATCGTGAGGCTCTTCCTTCTGTCGGCTGAAGCGCGGCTGCACATCGGCAAACGCATAGCCGAACCGGCCTGCCAGCTCGATCAGTTGCTCGATCGTATCCTCGACCGATTTGGCGTCGTACCATTCGCCGGTCTGCATCGAGAGGCCGGCCTTGATCTGATCGCTGTCGAAATCGCGCAGCTGGCTTTCCACCTCCACATCGCCGAATTTGTAGCGCTCACCCTCTTCAACCACGTAGGTGATGATGAAGTCCTGTTGGTCCGGCGTCAGCTCTGCCACGGCAGAGACGACGCGGAAATCGAGCGTAGCCCTCGGTGAGGTAGAACTGGCGCAGTTTCTGTTGGTCAAATGCCAGCCGATCGGGATCGTAACTGGTGTTGGAACTGAAGAAACGCGTGAGGCGCGCCTGCTTCGTCACCATTTCGCTGCGCAGTTCATTGTCGGAAAATTTGTCGTTGCCGATGATGTTGATCTGTCGGACTTTGGATTTCGGCCCTTCGCTGATCTCAAAGACCACATCGACGCGGTTCTGCGGCAGCTGCACCATCTTTGGCTCGACTGTGGCGGCAAACCGGCCCTGGCGCTTGTACAGCTCAATAATACGCGCAACGTCCGCGCGCACCTTGGAACGCGTGAAAATCTGGCGCGGCGACAGCTTGATCTCGGGCAGGATTTTCTCAGCTTTCAACCGCTCGTTACCTTCAAGGACGATGCGATTGATCACCGGATTTTCGGTGACCGTGATGACGACATTGCCGTTATCGTTGCGGATTGAAAAATTGCTGAACAGCTCTGTCGCGCCCAGATCCTTCAACGCCTGGTCAGCCGCGACAGAAGTGTATTCCTGCCCCACGCGCAGGCGGATATAGCTGATGATGGTGGTCGGTTCGAGCCGTTCCGACCCATCCACGCTGATCGAACGGATGATAGTGCCGGTCTCTTCTGGAGCGGGAGCGGGCAATTGTTCGGCCTGCGCGCCGGGTGCGATCGCCTCATCCTGGGCCTGCGCGCTGTAGGGCACGCCCGCCAGCATCGTGCCGCAGGTAAGCGCAATCGCAAGGCGTCCGGCTGAAGTGACCGGCGAACCGCCCGTCTGCTTGCATCGATCCATGTTCGTCAAAATTCCCGTCCAAACCGTATTTATAGCGCCTGACGCAATCATTCGCGCCAGTGTTTCAGACCGTTTCCAGCCCGCTGTGCCGGCTCGCCCGCCTCTGCCCGATGCGAGTGCTGCAATCAAGCGGCCAAACCACCTTGCTCCTGCCAGGGCGTGCCCTTTCCCCGGCTAACTGCCAAACCATCCACCGATGACCGGCAAAGAGATCACATCGTTGAACGTGACCACAACCATGAACGTCAACAACAATACGATCCCGGTGCGATACGCCCATTCGGTCGCCTGCGGCCCAACCGGTTTGCGCCGCACCGCTTCGACCGCATAAAACGCCAGATGCCCACCATCGAGTGCGGGGATTGGCAAGAAGTTGATGAACGCCAAGTTAAGCGAGATCAGCGCGACAAACTCGATAAAGGCGGTGGGGCCAAGGCTGAGCCGTTCACCGGCCACCTTTCCGATCTTCAGCGGGCCGCCCAGCTCCTTGATAGAGCGCTGGCCGGTCACGACCTGCTTGATCCCGGTGACCATCATCTTGACCAGTTTCCAGCATTGTTGCGTCGCGAGTGGCACTGTCTGCAGTAACGGGACAGGCTCCCACGTGTATTCGAGCGCGGCAGGGGCAACGCCGATGCGACCGATATCGCCCTTGTTGCCGAACCCGTCGTCATTTTCGACCCGCCCGATTGTCACGGGAAAATCGAGCGTTTCACCTTCGCGCAACACTTCGAGTGTGACGGTCTGATCTGGATAAAGAGCGATATTTTCGACCAGCGCGTTGAAATCCGCGATGGGCGTATCGTCAACCGCGAGAATTTGATCGCCAATCTGCAATCCGGCTTCGCGCGCAGGCGATATCTCTGCGAAATCGCCAACCTTGGTCGATGCGTCGGCATCGGCGACAGCAGGTCTGCCCAAAACGGCAAAGAACGCGGCGAGTATCGCGATGGCCACGACCAGATTGGTGACCGGCCCCGCCGCGACAATCAGCGCTCGTTTCCACAGTGCAGCGCTCTGGAACGCACCCTCTTCGATCGGAGCATTGGGATCGGGCACACTGGCAGGGTTCATGTCGCCCTTGAACTGGACATAACCGCCCAGAGGCAAAAGCGACAGTTTCCACCGTGTGCCGCGCCGGTCGGTGAAGCCCCAGATTTCCTTGCCGAAACCGACCGAAAACGCCTCTGCATGAACGCCGAACCAGCGGCCGACCAGATAGTGGCCAAGCTCATGCACGGTCACCAGTGGCCCCAACAACAGCGGGAAGCCGAGGATGTACATCCAGAACGGGGGCGATTCAAACAATGGCGGCGCTTTCCAAAAGAGATCGGGCTTTTCGGCGCGCGGCGTCATCGACGCTCAGCACCTCGGCAAGCGTCGTGGGCCGGGGCGGAAGATTGCTGCGTTGCAGGGTTTCTTCGACCAATGCGGTTATCCGTGTGAATGCGATCTGACCGGAAAGAAACGCTTCGACCGCGATTTCGTTCGCCGCGTTGAGTGTCGCGGGCGCGGCCCCACCCGCCTCGATAGCCTCGCGCGCGATGCGGGTGGCGGGAAACCGCTCCTCATCCGGGGCAAAGAACGTCAATTCTCCCAATTGCGCAAGATCGAGCGGCTCGAGCGGCGTCTCCATCCGGCGCGGCCAAGCAAGGCACGATGCAATCGGCACGCGCATATCCGATGGACCAAGCTGTGCCAGCGTTGATCGGTCGCGATATTCCACCATCGAGTGAATGACGCTTTGCGGGTGAACGACGATGCGCAGCCGATCGAGGCCGACAGGGAACAGGTGATGCGCCTCGATGAATTCCAGACCCTTGTTCATCATGGTGGCGGAATCGACGCTGATCTTTGCGCCCATTGACCAGTTGGGATGCGCCACGGCCTCTGCCGGGGTGGCGGCTGCAATCCGCTCTGCCGACCACGTACGCAGCGGGCCACCACTGGCGGTGAGCGTGATACGCGCCACATCGGCCATGTCGTTGCCGGCCAGGCACTGGAAAATGGCGTTGTGTTCGGAATCGGTCGGCAACAGCGTCGCACCATGCCGCTCTACCTCGGCAATCAGCAGCTCCCCTGCCGAGACCAGCGCTTCCTTGTTGGCGAGCGCAATCGTCCCGCCGCGTTCGACCGCTGCCATCACCGGGGCAAGGCCCGCCGTGCCGACAATTGCGGCGACCGTCATGTCGACCGGGCGCGCCGCGGCATCGCACAGCGCCTGCGCGCCGCCCGCAGCCTCAATCCCGCTATCACCCAACGCATTGCGCAGGGCAGGCAGGCAGCGTTCGTCGCCGACGACCGCCAGCTTTGCCCCGAATTCGCGGGCGAGTGCCGCCAGTTCATCGACGCTGCAATTGGCAGTCAGTGCATCAACCTGCCATTGATCGCGATTGCGGCGCACCAGATCGAGCGTCGATGCGCCGATGGAACCGGTCGCGCCGAGCAGGGTGAGAGTGCGAACCATTAAGCACCCATTCCCATCAGACGCGGGAACACATTGACTGCGAACAGCACGAAAAACACCGCCAGAAACCCGTCTGCCCGGTCAAAAACGCCGCCATGACCGGGGATCAGATTGCTCGAATCCTTCACGCCAGCGCGCCGTTTCATCCAGCTTTCAAAAAAGTCGCCGGACTGCGCGATGATTGCGATCAGAGTGCCTCCGATAATCGCCATCGCAATGCTGTAGAAATTCAGCGCGCCGTGGATATCAGGGCGCAAGCCGATAATTATCAGCACTATCGCCGCCAGCGAGGCTGCCAGCGCACCACCGCCCAGCCCCGCCCATGTCTTTGAGGGGCTCAGGCGCGGCGCGATCTTCGGCCCGCCAACCGCGCGTCCGACGAAATAGGCCCCCACGTCAACCGCAATGACTGGCAGCATATAAATCAGCGCAACGGTAAGCGCATCGAAAGTCATACGCACCTGGATCAGTGCAAGAGCTGCCCCGCACACGTACACCGCACCAAAGAACAGCCACACCAGTTCAGCCAGAATGGAAACATCGGACTTGCGGACCAACGCGTTCCATTCCCACAGGATCATGACGCCGATCAGGATTACGAACGCGAGCCAGAACCAGCCGCCCAGCCACAGTGCGCTGCCGGTGACAACGGCCATGAACACGGCAGACACGAACCGCACTGGCAGATCGGAGACGCCCGACGCCGTACGGGTTTCCTGCTTACCGGCCTCCATATCGCCGCTCCCTTCCAGAAAAATGCTCAAGCGCCTGCGCCAGATGCTCAGGCTTGAAATCGGGCCACAGCGTATCGACGAACAACATTTCGGCATACGCGGCCTGCCACAGCAGAAAATTGGACAGACGCACTTCGCCACTTGTGCGGATCAGCAGATCAAGCGGTGGAAGATCGGCGGTATCGAGGTGCGCCTCAATCGCGTCTGTCGTGATTTCGCCCTGCGCCGCCGCCTTTGCCGCCGCCCGCGCGATTTCGTGCTGCCCGCCGTAATTAAGCGCCACCGCAAGCGTCTGGTGCCCGCTTGAGGTCTGCGCCAACGCATCTTCGAGCATGGCGACGATATCGGGTGCAAGTGATTGCCAGTCGCCGATGATCTTCAGCTTGATGCCGTTTTCGACGAATTCCGGCAGGTCCGATTTGATGAAACGTCGCATCAGGTTCATCAGATCGTCGACTTCGTCCTCTGAACGTTTCCAGTTTTCCGAAGAGAACGCGTACAGCGTCAGACATTCCAGCCCCAGCGGCTCTATTCCGCGGACCAGCCGGCGCACCGCCTCCACACCCCGCTGATGGCCAACTGCACGCGGCAACGCCCGCCGCTTTGCCCAGCGGCCATTGCCATCCATGATGATGGCCACGTGTCTGGCGGTGGTCTGGTCCAAGCTCATCCCTACAATGTCCGCTGCCCCTGCGCTGACCGACCGGCTGCCCTTTCTTTCGCGCCACCGCAAGAAAAGAAGGACGATGCCGCCACCAGCAGCAGAAGGCGAACTCCTGACTTACTGCGTCAGGATTTCCTGTTCCTTCTTAGCTGCCGCCTCATCGGTTTCGGCGACATGCTTGTCGGTCATTTTCTGGACCTCTTCCTCCAGACGCTTGCGATCGTCTTCGGAGATTTCCTTTTTCTTCTCGTCGGCTTTCAGGCTTTCCATCGCGTCGCGGCGCACGTTGCGGATCGCGATCTTGGCCTTCTCGGCATACTGGCCGGCCAGCTTTGCCAGCTCCTTGCGACGATCCTCGGTCAAATCCGGGATCGGAAGGCGCAGGGTCTGGCCATCGATGATCGGATTGAGGCCAAGGTTTGCGTGCGCAATCCCTTTTTCCACCGCGTGAAGGTTCGATTTATCCCACACCTGGACGCTCAGCATCCTGGGTTCGGGCGCAGAGACGGTGGCAACCTGGTTGAGCGGCATCATCGCGCCGTAAACCTCGCACACCACCGGATCGAGCAGGGTGGTGTTGGCGCGCCCCGTGCGCAGGCCCGAAAGGTCGCTTTTCAACGATTCGACCGCGCCGGTCATGCGGCGTTCGATATCGGCCTTGTCATATTGCGGCATGGATCAGTCCTTCTGTACTATTGTCTGCACGCCCTCGCCCGATAGGACGCGGGCGACATTGCCTCTTTCGCGGATTGAGAACACCACTATCGGAATGTCGTTCTCTCGGCAAAGCGCAACCGCGGTTGCATCCATAACCTTGAGATTTTGCGACAGGACATGGTCATAAGTGACTGCATCGAAACGCGTGGCGCCGGGGTTATGCTTGGGATCGCTGTCGTACACGCCGTCGACGCTGGTGCCCTTCATCAGAACATCACAGCTCATTTCCGCCGCGCGCAACGCAGCGCCCGTATCGGTGGTAAAAAACGGATTGCCGGTGCCGGCCGCAAAAATGACGATCCGACCCTTTTCCAGATGCCGTTCCGCACGCCTGCGAATGTAGGGTTCGCACACCGATGACATCGGGATGGCGGATTGCACCCTCGTCTGCACACCCAGTTGCTCCAGCGCATTCTGCATGGCGAGCGCGTTCATGACCGTCGCCAGCATCCCCATGTAATCGCCGGTGGTACGGTCCAGCCCCTTTGCCGCGGCACTGATGCCGCGAAAGATATTGCCGCCTCCGATCACCAGACAAACCTCAAGCCCGGTATCCTTGGCCGCCTTCACCTCTTCGGCAAGGCGGGTGACATAGGCCGGATCGATCCCGTATTCCTGTTCCCCCATCAGAACCTCGCCCGAAAGCTTCAGAAGGATGCGTTTGGCGGACTTGATCGGCATGACGGGGCGCTCTCTCGGCAGGAATTATCGTTGGCGCGGGCTTTATCCGGCAGGCAGTGTCATGCCAAGGGGTAACGCTGTGCAATACAGGACGGCGTGGGTGTTATGGTCGCATCCGTTTCAAAATAGAGGTTTCGGTGGTTCGCAAGCTGGCTTTGATCGTGCTCGTGTTGGCAGCGGCAACGGGTGCAAAGGCGTGGCACGATACGATGCGGGATCCTGTGGTCGTGCGCCACACGCTTTCATCTGCCGCGCTACCTGCAGGCTCCGCGCCCGTTACCATCGCATTGCTCGCCGATATTCACGTGGCAGGGCCGGACATGCCGCCAGAGCGGCTGGATCGGATCGTGGATCAGGTAAACGCGCTGAGGCCCGACATCATCGCAATCGCTGGTGATCTGGTGAGCGAGAAGCGTACCGCCACCCACATTTACACGCCGCGCGAAATCATCGCTCCGCTGGCCCGGCTCAAGGCGCGGCACGGTGTGATTCTGGTGCCCGGCAATCACGATCACTGGTTTGGATGGCCTGCGCTTTCTAAGGAACTGGCGCAACTCCCGTATGTGCGCGTCCTTACCAATCAGGCGACGCAGGCAGGGCCAGTGGCGTTCGGCGGAGTGGATGACGATTTCACGGGCCGCGCCGACACCGACCGCACAATTGCCGCAATGGAGCGGCTGACTGGCCCTCGTGTCATGCTGACCCACAGCCCCGATATCTTTCCCGCCACACCCGGCGATATCGATCTGGTTCTGGCCGGACACACGCATTGCGGGCAGATCGCCTATCCGTGGGGCGGTAGCCCGGCAACAATGTCGGATTATGGCAACCGCTATGCGTGCGGCGTAGTCCAGCGGGGCCGCACCACCCTGATTACAAGCGGCGGGATCGGCACCAGCCTGCTGCCGATTCGGTTGTTCACCCAGCCGCAGGTATGGCTAATAGAGATAGGGCCGCCGCAGCAATAACGCTGCGACGGCCCATCATCTGGTTGCCAAAGGCTGAAAGCTTAACCGCCGACGGCAGCTGCGACTTCTGCTGCGAAGTCGCTTTCTTCCTTCTCGATGCCCTCACCCAGCTGGAAGCGGACATAGTCCACCAGCTTGATCGAGCCGCCGTTGTCCTTGCCAGTCTTGGCGACGACATCGGCAACGCTCATCTTGTTGTCCATCACGAACATCTGGCTGAGCAGCGCGTTTTCCTTGGCGAACTTGGCAACCGCGCCATCGACCATCTTTTCCTGCACATTTTCGGGCTTGCCGCTTTCGGCAGCCTTTTCACGAGCAATCGCGCGCTCACGCTCGATCACTTCGGCGTCAAGATCGTCTGCGTTCAACGCCTGCGGGAACATCGAAGCGATGTGCATGGCCAGCTGCTTGCCCAGCGGTTCCAGCACTTCGTTACCCAGATCGCTTTCGAGAGCGACGAGAACGCCGATCTTGCCGAGGCCCTCAGCCGCAGCGTTGTGGACATAAGGCACAACCGCGCCCTGGCCGACGGAAACGCTTTTGATCCGGCGGACCTGCTGATTTTCGCCGATGGTGGCGACGTTATCGGTCAACTTGTCACCCACGGTGCCGCCGCCCGGATAGGCTGCGCCCTTGAGCGCGTCGACATCGTCCGAACCCAGCGCCAGCGCGGTGAGCGTGGCGTTGCGAACGAAGCTTTGGAACTGGTCGTTCTTGGCGACGAAATCGGTTTCCGAGTTCACTTCGACAGCAACGCCGTTCGTGCCTTCGACGGCCACGCCTACGAGCCCTTCGGCGGCGGTTCGGCTGGACTTCTTCTGAGCGGTGGCGAGGCCCTTGGCACGCAGCGCATCAACGGCGGCTTCGATGTCGCCACCCGCTTCGGTCAGCGCCTTCTTGGCATCCATCATGCCTGCGCCGGTCTTTTCGCGCAGCTTCTTCACATCGGCGACGGAGAAATCGGCCATGGGAAATTCCTTTTCATACAATTGTGGGCGCCGGGCCCGTTTGAATACGTGCCCGGCGCGCTAGTCTGGATTTGTGACGCGCGGTTGACGCGCCGGGATCGCTTGATGCGAAGTTTACGCGGTCTCGGCAGCAGCTTCAGGGGCTGCTTCGGCTGCGGGCGCTTCGACTGCGGGCGCTTCGGCAGGCGGTTCGGCCATTGCGCCGACGTCCATGCCCGAATCGTGCGCTGCGCCGCCCTTGCCCGCACGCGCTGCGTCGCAGATCGCCTGGCAATACAGGCGCACCGCGCGCGCAGCATCGTCGTTACCGGGAACCGGGAATGCGATGTGGCTGGGATCGACGTTTGTATCGAGCACCGCGATCACCGGAATGCCGAGAACGGCTGCTTCCTTGATAGCGAGGTCTTCCTTGTTGGCGTCAATCACGAACATGACATCGGGAACGCCGCCCATGTCGCGGATACCGCCGAGCGACAATTCAAGCTTGTCACGCTCACGAGTGAGCTGCAGCACTTCTTTCTTGGTCAGACCGCTGGTCTCACCCGAAAGCTGTTCTTCGAGGGTCTTGAGCCGCTTGATCGAGCCGCTGATCGTCTTCCAGTTGGTGAGCATTCCGCCCAGCCAGCGATGGTTGACGAAATGCTGGTTGCACGCCCGCGCGGCTTCCGCGATCGGCTCCTGCGCCTGACGCTTCGTCCCGACGAAAAGCACCTTGCCACCGGCGCGGGTGGTCTGCTCAACGAAATCGAGCGCGCGCGCGAACAGCGGCACGGTCTGCGACAGGTCGATGATGTGAACCCCGTTACGCGCGCCGAAAATATACGGCTTCATGCGCGGATTCCAGCGGTGGGTCTGGTGGCCGAAGTGTGCTCCGGCCTCGATCAATTGCTGCATTGTGACGGTAGTGGCCGCCATAGGTAAATTCCTTTCCGGTTGATCCTCTGAAAAGCTGGAACTTTTTACGGTTAACCCGCGTTAAGCACCGGTATGAATCGCTTCTCATGTGAATTTCGCACTCGCCGCGCACGCCAAAAGGCACCGCCAACCAATGCGATGTGGAGGCACTAGAGTGCGCAGACACAAAAATCCAGTCCAAAATGGCCCAATGGCTTCAAAATGGATTTAGTGTTGACACTGCGGAACGAATGAGGAACAACGCAAAAGAACAAAGGCTGAACAGTAAGTCCTTCCCCGGCTCGCCCGCTTATAGGGGCAGGCATCAAATTTGGGGCGGCGCGAAGCCTTTTGAAGGAGTGAACCGATGATCCAGTTGGTAATTGCAGGACTTTTTGCAGTGGTGACAATCGCATGTGCGCTGACACTTGCGGATTGCTGCATTCGCGGACGATTTGTGTTTGAGCGAATACAGCGGCAACAAAAATTGCTGGACGCGGGATTCCTGCCGCTGGCTGGCGCGGCGCATTCGCGACAACGTCAGAAAATCGGGTTCGAGGCTCTTGCTCTGGGCGGGTCTTTCAATGCTCGCCTGCCTCAAAACCGATACACATCACGGACGCGGCAATCTATTCCTCAATCTGTCCGGCAGCCCGAGCCTGTGCACGGCGCCGCTTGACCTTGCCGTATTTGACCAGGGCATAAGGCATCAGCGCAAGATACCCTGCACTCAGCACGCTCAGTGTCCACCACGGCTCGAGCATCAGCGCCGCAAAGGCAAGTGCGACGACCGCAATCAGTCCCAATCGGATGTCCCGGCGCGGACGCACCGCACCCCAGCTGAGCGTGGCCATGTTGGAAATCAGCAGCACTGCGATGACTGAAACCCAGATTGTCATAAACACCGGATCGCGCAGGATCGCCAGCTGGGTTTCCTGCCAAAGATAGAACGGCGCAAACGCCAGCCCTGCACCGATCGGTGCAGGAACACCCGTCAGAAAACCGGCAGATTTATGCGGCTGTTCATCGGTATCGATTTGCGCGTTGAAACGCGCCAGACGCAACGCGCAGCAGATAGCAAAGGCCAGCGCTGCAAACCAGCCAAAGCGCGGCAGGTCATTGAGCGACCAAAGAAACAGAATGATCGCGGGCGCCATCCCGAATGATAGCGAATCCGCCAGACTGTCCAGCTCTGCTCCGAAACGCGACTGCGCATTCAATAGCCGGGCAATCCGCCCGTCGATCCCATCGAGGACCGCAGCAAGGATGATTGCTAGAATGGCATATGACCAATTGCCGTCGATCGCGAAGCGAATACCCGTCAAACCCGAACACAACGCCGCTGCGGTGATCGCATTGGGCAACATTGCGCGCAGGGTCAGGCCGCGCGGCTGTCCCGGCAATTGACCATCTTCATCCTCAGCAGCCTTTGGTCCCAGCCGGGCTGGCCCAGCCGATGGATGATTTCGTGACGAGGGGAGACTCAAGATGCGCCTCTCATCACTGGACGCCTCATTGCGAGACCCCTTCGATCAGGCCTTGCGAACCAAATTCCGCCAGAACTGTCTCGCCCGCGATGATTTTCTGCCCCAGCAAAACCTTGGAGTCGGTGCCTGCGGGCAAGTAAACGTCGACCCGGCTGCCAAATCGGATCAAGCCGACGCGCTGCCCCTTGGCTACGGTATCGCCCGGCTTCACGAACGGTACGATACGCCGCGCGACCAGACCTGCGATCTGGGTAAAGCCGATTGCTACGCCATCGCCGCGCTCGATCAGGATGTGCTGGCGCTCGTTTTCTTCGCTCGCCTTGTCGAGATCGGCATTCATGAATTTGCCTGGCATATAGACCAGCCGCCGCACAGTCCCCGCGATCGGCGCGCGGTTTATGTGCACGTCGAACACACTCATAAAAATTGAGACCCGCGTAACCGGCCCCGGCGGAAGGCCGAGCGTGCCCGACCCGTCCTCGACCTGCAATTCCAGGGGCGGCTCCACCAAACTTATCAGCGAGACGATTCCGTCAGCCGGCGCGATGATCGAATTTTCTGATTGGGGCACCACACGTTCGGGATCGCGGAAAAACGCGAAAACAAAGGCGGACAGCGCCAGCAATGGCCAGCCAATGATCTCCCAGTCGAGTATCAACAGGAACACCAGACTGATCGCAACTGCGATTATCCCGTATTTGCGACCTTCGGGATGGATCGGCGGCCAGCTCCAGCCAGCTTCGCCGCGTCCTTGATTATCGAGAATTTCACCTGCCATGCGCTGCCACTTAGGCACCCTGCGCCCGCCCCGCAAGAAAAGTTCGGCTAAATAAACAGGCAAGCCACTCGCGTAGGACGCACCCGCCGCGCAGAACATTCACAATTTAGTGATGCATTTACCCTAATTCCGCCTGTGATGAGCCTCTCTTCAAGCCTCTGCCACCAGCTACAGCCACGACGAGGTTCAATCGCCTCGCGCTGGATCGGCGAAATTCCGATCCTTGCCGTTTGCAGCGTCGCTGCTTGCCGTCGCAATTATCCTTCTGCCCATTTCTTCAAAGATGCAGTCGGCGAATCCGCTTTTCAGCAAATACCCCTTGGACGAAGCCTTTGCGATTTGGGACTGGGCGATCTTCCTTGGCAATGATGCATGACAAGGTCCTGCAACCACTGAGGGTTACCCAATCATCATCGCATGGGATGCAATGTGGGCATCGCGCGTTCAGGCAACTTTGCGAACGAACACCGTACCTGCGGAATAGCCCGCGCCGAAACTGCAGATCAGCCCGGTATCACCGGCCACCATATCATCACCGTGAAGATGGAACGCGATGATTGAGCCTGCGCTAGACGTATTGCCATAGGTATCGAGCACGGTCGGGCTTTCGTCCTCGCTCGCCTCATGACCCAGCACGCGCTGCGCAATCAGGCGGTTCATCCCGGCATTCGCCTGATGCAGCCACAAACGCCGCAGCGCGGTCGGATCGATGCTCAGACGCTCTGCCTCCTCAAGGATCATGGCCGCCACCATCGGCACCACTTCCTTGAAAACCTTGCGCCCTTCCTGAACGAACAGCTTGTCAGGATCGGCTGCGCTATCTGGCGCCGCGCGGTTGAGAAAGCCGAAATTGTTGCGGATGTTGTTTGAAAAGACCGTCTTCAGCTTCGTGCCCAGAATATCCCAATGGGCTGCCGGGGCGATCCCCGAATCCTCGACCAGCACCGCCGTCGCCACATCACCAAAGATGAAGTGACTGTCGCGGTCGCGCCAATTGAGGTGGCCGGACGTGATTTCGGGATTCACCACCAGCACTGATTTTGCATTGCCTGCGCGAATATAATCGGCCGCCGTCTGGATGCCGAACGTCGCCGATGAACAAGCGACATTCATATCGAAGCCGAAGCCCTCGATCCCCAGCTCTTTCTGAATTTCAATCGCCATCGCGGGGTACGCGCGCTGCATATTGGAAGCGGCGCACAGCACCGCATCGACATCAGCGGCGGATCGCCCTGCCCGCTCCAGCGCCTGTCTGGCTGCGATCACGCCGATTTCGGCCATGATCGAAGGCTCGTCGTTCGACCGTTCCTCAATGCGGGGGCACATCGTATCGGGATCGAGGATCGGGGCCTTGCTCATGACGTGGCGCGATTTGATGCCGCTCGCCTTCTCGATGAATTCGACCGAAGAATGGGCCAGCGCCTCAATCTCGCCAGCAGCTATCTGTTCGGCATGGGCGGTATTGTGCCGATCGACAAAAGCATTGAAACTGGCGACCAGTTCATCATTCGTGATCGATTCTGCGGGTGTGAAAAGCCCCGTGGACGAAATCACCGGGTGCCCGGTAAGGCCTGCGTTTTTTGATATGTCTTGCATGACGTGCACGATTACGACCCCGCACGGGCCGCCGCAAGTGTGCAAACAGTAACGCTGCACAGCGAAACCGCCGTGCCTCTCGCCATTTTCCTACACTCATCTCAAACGCTACCACACAGACGTTGCGAGGGTTTTTGGGCAGTGCAATCTGTGTGCTGTTATCGTGAGAAAATTTGCAAAAGTGTCAAGCGGCGAATCTGGACCTAAAAATTCATTCGATCAGTTACTTAGATAGAGTTTCAGCTGCCAGTCACGCTGTCATCTATGTCAACTTCGATAGGAAATGTATGTGCGCGCGCAAGCAATCATCTTACAGCGGAAAAACAACACCGCTGCCCATTCGTCGGGGGAGAAAGGGAGCATTTGGTGGACACGCCTCCGGTCAGCCGGAAGCGACTCGCTCCTCAGGCATTGCTCGCCTTCAGCACCGCCAGCCGCTTCTGACAGCGGCACGATGTGCGCCCTGCTGCGCTTCATGTGCTCGGCTGGGATTGTCCAAAGCGCTGGTTCAGATCGAATTCGTCCCATTTCGCGAGCCGCCTTCCTGCGAGCGACGCGTCAGAATGAGAGGTCACGCGAGCGCGAGTAGGACGCTTGCGCCGCAGCGCGGTCAGGAATGATCGGAACGGCGACGTGTGGCATCGCCTTGCGGTTTGCCGGTCTCTTGATCTGTCGCGGCAGCCCTCGCCCTGCTTTCAGGCTGCTGTTGCCCGATGAGCCTCGTGAGCGCCATCCCTTGGCGTGGAGTAGTCAGCACGCGCAAATCCGGTTGCGACTTGGCGGCTGTTTCGGGAATTTCCTGCCGATCGGCGTGAGGACGATGATGTCGCGCGTGATCCCGCCGTCGTCATGACGCCGAGCTTCGGAACGCGTAGTTCTCCAGCTGGCCAGCCACTGGCGACCGTAGACGTCGCTTTTCCAGCCTGCCTCGTTCTCTGATGATATTGGGTGCGGCTTCGCGGAAGTGACCTTCGCGGCTTCCTCGTCCTTTCGCTCCGTCAGCACATCGCGCTTCTCGACCTTTACCGCCTTGCGCAGTTCGGCGGCCTTCGCGCGCGCTTCGGCCAGCGTCACCAGCTTGCACTACCCAGACCGATGTCCTGACGTTGCCATCTCGCTGGAGTCGCAGAGCCAAGAAGCCCGCCGTTTTGCCAACTTCAGAACTAGTCCGTCGCCGTCCTGATAGGTGCCCGGATTCGCCAAGGCGCCTTGACCGCCACTGCTGTTAGTTTGCCCATTCTCGTTCCCCACATCTCTGCCGCCATTGAGAGAGCCGCAGGTGGGAGAAGCTACTTTCTCCCTCCTCCCCACACTCACTGCCGGCTGCAGGCAAATAGCAGCGAACAGCGGCGGCCATCGAAGGCAGAATACCCTTGGTTTTCTGCGATTTCTAGGTTTCGGGATGTGCTGAGAAAGGGCGTGGTGGACAGGGCTGGATTCGAACCAGCGTACGCTTGCGCGGGCAGATTTACAGTCTGCTGCCTTTAACCACTCGGCCACCTGTCCACACGAATGCTCGTGGATTGCGATCAAGGCTGCGCCAAAACGTAGCCGGGTCGCGATGAGACCGGGTTGAAAATCAGCCGGTCCCGCTTGCCGAGACGCGCCCTTTGGCGAAGCGACGCTTGCCTGTCAATGGGGCGGCTGGCAGGGGATGCCGAACAACCCGGCCCCAGTGGCCGAACTATCAGGAGTACAAATGGCCAAGGGCGAGAAAAAACGGGCTTTGCGGGGCCGCGCCGGACGCATGAAGGGTGGCCGCGGATCTGGTCGCACCGCGACTGGAACTGTGCGTTTGTGGGGTCGCCATCCGGTGGAGGCGGCGCTCAAAAATCCTCTGCGCACCCACCGAAAGCTGTGGGCCACACGCGAGGGGATCGAGACGCTGGACGGAGAATTGCCGGCGGACTTTCCGATCGAATATGCTGAAGTCGCGGACCTTGGCCGAATGGTAGCAAAGGACGCCCCGCATCAAGGGCTGGTGCTTGAATGCGAACCGCTTGACCCGCCGTTCCTCGATGAACTGGCGACCGGCGATCCGGCGCGGCCGATTATCGTTCTCGATCAGGTGACCGATCCGCACAATGTCGGCGCCATTCTGCGGTCCGCCGCCGCATTCGGCGCCGCATGCATCGTCACGCAGGATCGCCACGCCCCGCCCGAAAGCGGCGTGCTGGCCAAATCCGCCTCAGGCGCTCTCGAAACGGTGCCGTGGGTCCGCGTCGTCAATCTGGCCCGCGCGCTGGATGAACTGGCAGAGGCAGGATATTGGCGCATCGGCCTTGCCGGAGAGGCCGAGGCGACACTCTCCGAAACGCTCACCACCGGGCCGGTCGCTTTGGTCCTGGGCGCAGAGGGCGAAGGTATGCGACACAATATCACGCAGCATTGCGATGTTCTGGCGCGGCTTCCGATCACGTCGGATATCGAAAGCCTGAATGTTTCAAACGCCGCAGCAATCGCGCTGTACGCCACCGCCACCCGCCCGCAGGTAATCGAAACTTAAGCGGCCACTGCAAGGATGAAGTCCATGATCGTTCCCATCCAACCCCATCGTCCGATGCGTGCCGCTGCGAGCGCGCTGATTGTCAGCCTCGCCCTGCTGCTGGCCGGATGCTTCATCGCGCCGGGCAAGTTTACATCGGAACTGGCGCTGGGGCCGGATCAGGAGTTCACCTTCGAATATGAAGGAGAGATATTTTTTCTCGGCCTGTCGAGCCTTGCGCAAATGGGCGCCGCGAACGAGGATTTCGAGCCGCAGGATTGCTATGTCGATGGGACAGATGACCTGCGCGATTGCACCGCCAACGAACTGGCTGGCCAGCGCGCGATATGGGAAAGTGAGGCGCAGGATCGCGCTGCCGAGGCGAAGCAACAGGCCGACCAGATGGCCGCAATGCTTGGCGGGATCGACCCCACCGATCCCGAAGCGGCGGACAAATTTGCGCAATTGCTGCAACGGCAAAAGGGATGGCAGCGCGTGGAAAATAAGGGCGATGGCCTTTTCGAAGTAAGCTATCGTGCGCGCGGTAAGCTGACACATGATTTCATGTTCCCTGTGATCGAGGGCGTGCCGGCGACGACGCCTTTCGTTCAGGTGTTGCTTCGCCAGGGCGATGTTGCGCGCGTTACCGCGCCGGGCTTTTCCGCGGTGGATCAGGGCAATCCGATGGCCGCGATGATGGGCGGTATGGGGTCGCTGGCAGGGATCGCAGCCATGGCACCCGACGCAGGCGATAGCGCGAACACGATCCCCAAAGTGCCAGTGATGGACGGTACGTTCACGGTCCGCACGGATGCGGCAATGGCGATCCGCGCAAACAATACCGACGAGGGTCCTATAGCTATGGCAGACGGGAAAGTCCTGAGATGGGAAATCAGCCCGCGCACAAAGGCTGAACCTATGGCTCTCGTCCACTACGGGCAATAACTGCAGTACTACCGAGTACTACGCCAAAAGCATGTCACGCTTCGGCAAAGAAGCACCACGGCGTAGAGCGCGAAAAACCCCGCCGACCCAAAAGGCCGACGGGGTTAAAAAGCGCCGCACGATCGGCGGCAGAATGTGCGTCAGAATTAGTTGACCGCGTCCTTGAGGCCCTTTCCAGCCTTGAATTTGGGCTGGTTCGATGCCTTGATAGTCATCGGTTCACCAGTACGCGGGTTGCGACCGGTAGAAGCCTTGCGCTTCGCCACAGAAAAAGTGCCGAACCCGACCAGACGAACTTCGTCACCGCCAGAAAGCGACTTAGTAATCGCATCGAAAACACCTTCGACAGCATTTGATGCGTCATTTTTGGAAAGTCCGCTGGATTCGGCAACAGCGCTGATCAGATCATTCTTGTTCATTAATAGAACCCCTCGTCAATTTTGACCGTTAGTAGTCGGTGAATTACCTCCCCCGATTCCCGCCAGATGAGCGTTTTTTTCGGGGAGTGTCAAAGGCAAATCGCGCAGATTTGCGCGGTTTCTGAGCCCGTGTCGCGTTTTGCGACTGATTGAAGCTGCCGCGCCACACACGCCCGCATCATTGCCTGTGATTAGCGGACGATCCGAAGGGTGCACCCTTACTCGCCGTCCGCTGCATCGGTGATAGCCGATCAGTGCGCTGTTGGCACGTCCGATCCCGGGGGATTTGCCGCGCCTGTCGCACCGCCGGGCTGGCTTGCGAGCTCATCGGCTTCGGTCCATTCGATCGGGGTGGGCATTTCTACCAACGCTCGCTCCAGCACCTGATCGACGTGAGACACCGCGATGATCTCAAGGCCTTCTTTCACGTTATCCGGAATTTCTGCCAGATCCTTCATGTTGTCTTCCGGGATCAGCACCGTCTTTATCCCGCCGCGCAGCGCCGCCAGCAGCTTCTCTTTCAGCCCCCCGATCGGAAGCACCCGCCCGCGAAGCGTCACTTCTCCGGTCATCGCCACATCGGGCCGCACAGCGATACCCGAAAGTGTGGAGACAATGGACGTCACCATCCCCACGCCCGCACTCGGTCCATCCTTGGGCACTGCGCCTTCGGGCAAATGGATGTGGACGTTTTTGCGCTGAAACAGGCTTGGTTTGATGCCATAGGTCGGCGCTCGCGATTTGACGAAGCTCAGCGCGGCAGCCACGCTTTCATTCATTACATCGCCGAGTTTGCCGGTGGTCTTTATTTCGCCCTTGCCCGGTGTCGTTACGCTTTCGATGGTGAGCAATTCGCCACCCACGCTTGTCCACGCAAGGCCGGTTACGGTGCCGACCTGCGCCTCTTCCTCGCTTACGCCGTGCTTGAATTTGCGCACCCCGGCAAAGTCGCCCAGATTATCGGGTGTGATCCGCACACTGGTGACTTCTTTTTCCAGAATTTTGCGCAGCGATTTACGCGCCAGCCGGGCAATCTCCCGCTCCAGCGTCCGCACCCCGGCCTCACGGGTGTAATAGCGGACCAGGTCGCGCAGCGCCTCCTCCGTCAGCTCGAATTCGCCTTTCTTCAGGCCATGCGCTTCGATCTGTTTTTCGATCAGGTGGCGCTGTGCAATTTCGACCTTTTCGTCCTCGGTGTAGCCCTCCAGGCGGATGATCTCCATCCGATCAAGCAACGGTTGCGGCAGGTTGAGACTGTTCGCAGTTGTCACGAACATGATGTCTGACAGGTCAAGGTCGAGTTCGAGGTAGTGATCCTGAAACTTGTTGTTCTGTTCCGGGTCCAGCACTTCGAGCAGTGCGGACGCCGGATCACCCCGGAAATCCTGCCCCAATTTGTCGATCTCATCGAGCAGGAACAGCGGATTGCTGGTCCCCGCTTTTTTGAGGTTGGCGACGATCTTGCCCGGCATCGAGCCGATATAGGTGCGTCGGTGGCCGCGGATTTCTGCTTCATCGCGCACACCACCCAGCGACTGACGCACGAATTCACGGCCCGTTGCCTTGGCAATGGATTTGCCCAGCGATGTCTTGCCGACGCCCGGAGGACCGACGAGGCACAGGATCGGACCCTTCAGCTTGTTTGTGCGCGCCTGCACGGCGAGGTATTCGATGATCCGATCCTTGACCTTTTCCAATGCATAGTGATCCGCGTCCAGCACTTCCTGCGCCTTGGCGATGTCTTTCTTCACTCGCGATTTCTTACCCCACGGCAAACCCAGCAACACATCGAGATAGTTGCGGATAACGGTCGCCTCGGCGCTCATCGGCTGCATGCCTTTGAGCTTTTTAAGCTCAGCCTGCGCTTTGTCACGGGCGTCTTTGGAAAGCTTGGTCTTCTCGATCTTCTCGGTCAGCTCGGCAATCTCGTTGGCTTCGTCACCATCGCCGCCGCCCAGTTCGCTCTGGATCGCCTTCATCTGTTCGTTGAGGTAATATTCGCGCTGCGTCTTTTCCATCTGACGCTTTACCCGGCCACGGATCTTGCGTTCGACCTGGAGCACGGAAAGCTCGCCCTCCATGAAGGCCATGACCAATTCCAGCCGTTTCAGCGGGTTGTTTTCCGTAAGGAGGGATTGCTTGTCGGCAACCTTGGCGCTGATTGCAGCCGCGATTGTATCGGCTAACTGGCCCGCATCATCAACATCGGACAAGTCGATATTGCTGTCCTCGCCCAGCTTCTTGTTCAGTTTGGCATATTCGCCGAACTGCTCTGTCACCTGCCGCATCAAGGCGGTCACTTCGTTGCCAGCGACGGTTTCCGGCTCCAGCAGATCGACTTCGGCCAGGACATAATCGCCCTCTGTGCGCAGGCCGCAAAGCCGGGCGCGGTGCGAACCCTCCACCAGCACGCGGACGGTCCCGTCGGGCAGTTTGAGCAATTGCAGCACCTGCGCAACCACGCCGGCGTCATACAGATCGATGCCCTCGGGATCGTCGCAAGCGGGATCGAGTTGCGCGAGGAGGAAGATATCCTTGCTGGTTTCCATCGCCGCTTCGAGTGCGGCGACGGATTTGTCGCGCCCCACGAACAGCGGCACGACCATGCCGGGAAACACGACGATGTCGCGCAAGGGGAGAAGGGGGAAGTGCTGAGTCATATTCATCTGTCCACGGCCGCCATCAGGGCGCGCCTTTAGTGAGAATATGGGAACCGCTCGCCGCCCTCGCAATGGCCGGTTTCAGGAAGCTGTGGATGCGGCGGGCGGTCAGGCCCAGTAGCCCATATCTATCGTGGATAATTCGGAAGACAGGTCAGGATGGCGCTGTGAGATATATTTATGTGCTTTTCTGTGAGCGGGCTTCAAGTATGGTTTGAGCATATCCGTCGCCTTATCCGAAGCACCAAACCGCCTTTCAAACAGCACAAGAGCAGTGATGAGCGCATTTTCAGATAAGTAGCCCGAACTTTCAGAATGCCAGCCGTGCATTGCTCCGTCACTGAATTGACTGAAATTGCGCGCACTGTTCGCGAGAAAAACGCCGAACCCGAGATAGACGGCTCCACAATCCGTCGCATGCTCCTCAAGCGATTCGCCACCCGGAGGTAGTCCAATTGAATGAATAACAAGATGCGCCAGTTCATGCGCGAACGTCGCGACCAGAGCGTCGGGATTGCTGGCCAGTCCGGGATCATATCGGATGACCGGGACACTGTCCTCGATGCTGTATGTGCCAAGCGTGGATGACTGTGAAACATACTCCATTGAAAGACCGGTCTGTAACGGCTCGCGTCGCGCCTCACCCTTTTCCAGACGGCAATCCCATTGCTCAAGACCAGCCGCGCTCTTCACAGCCTCAAACAGGTCTCTCGCAGTCCGGGCGGCGGCCAAATCAGGATCGTCCGGCAGAACGAGACGAGGGGTAAAACCGTCGAATCGGTCGCGCTCGCCAATGGTCTGGTCAAACCACGCAAAACACGCCAGCAGCCATTCAAACTCGTCTCGCGTAATTGGTAAAGAAGGCCCAAACAGCCCCATCCCAGCTGCTCACCCCATTCCCGGCAGGTTGAACCCCGGCGGCAATCCCATCGAACCCTGCATTTCCTTCATCTGTTCGGCAGAAACCCGATCCGCCTTGTCACGAGCATCGTTGAAGGCGGCGGTGACGAGATCCTCGACCATCTGCTTTTCTTCCAGTTTCATCAGGCTGTCATCGATTTCGACCCTCAGGATGCGGCCCTTCGCGGTCGCGTGAACCTTTACCAGACCGCCGCCTGCCGCGCCCTCAACGTTGATGTTGTCGAGCTTGACCTGCATGTCGTTCATCTGGTTCTGGATCGTTTCAGCGGCCTTTTGTGCCGCCTGCATCATTTCTTCCATGCTTTTCATTTGAGTGAATGTCCTTTCAATCAGTTTCAGCTTCCGCCCTGTGCCGTGCGCTGCGGAGCAGCATCATCGGCGCCGGGAGGTGTTTCTATCAATTGCGCATCGGGAAATGCCTCGAACGCAGCTTTTACCAGAGGATCGGCCAGCGTGCGTTCGCGCGCGGCCTTTGCCTGCGCCTCGGCCTGTTCGCGAAGCGAAGGCTGCGCGGCGCCAGAACCCTTTTCGACCAGCCAACGCCGCCCGGTCAATTTGAACAGGGCATCGCGCACTTCGGGACCAGGATCGTCGGGAAAATTATCGGCCTGCGCATAGATCAGCCGTTCGGGGGAACATTCGATCACGCGCATCCTGGAGCGCATCATTTCGGCCACGTGCATGTGGCCCGCGCCGTCCATCCGATCGACCAGTTCAGCCCAATCCTGCGTGGCCATCGCGTCAGGCAGCGCCTGCGCGGCATGCTCCGCCCCGCCCTGCATCTGCAGTGTGATGGCGGATGCTGCGGCGGGCTGGCTGGCAAGTTGTTCGATACGGCGGGCCAGCTTGCCCGGATCGGGCATTTCGGCGGCATGCAGCACCCTCAGCAAGGCCATTTGCAACGAAACCAGCGGATCGGGCGCCACGCGCACCTCGTCGTGCCCCTTCAGCAGCAATTGCCACAATCGGTGCAATTGTCCGGCGGAGAGCCTCTCGACGAAGCTGGCAAGCGCGGCGCGTTCGTCCTCGCCCGGCGCATCGGGCTGAGTGCCGGAAACCTGCGCCACGGTAATCTTGTGCACCAGATCCATCAGTGCGCGCATCAGCGCCAGCGGTTCGACTCCAAGCGCATATTGCTCGTCAATGCCTGCAAGTAGCCCCTTTGCATCGCCGCCCAGAAGGTATTCCAGCACCGCGCGTTGGGCACTTTTGTCAGCTAGGCCCAGCATATCGCGAACGCGCTCTGCATTGACGCTGCCACCTCCCTCCAGATCGGCGTGGGCAATCGCCTGATCAAGGATCGAGAGGCCATCGCGCACCGATCCTTCGGCGGCAGAGGCGATGATATGCAAGGCTTCGGCATCGGCCTCCACCCCTTCCAGTCGACACACCTTGCCGAAATGTTCGGCGAGCAATTGCGTGGGAATGCGGCGCAGATCAAACCGTTGCGTGCGGCTGAGGACCGTCACCGGCAGCTTGTCCACCTCGGTGGTCGCAAACAGGAATTTTACGTGTGGCGGCGGTTCTTCGAGGGTCTTGAGCATCGCGTTGAACGAGCTGTTGGACAACATGTGCACTTCGTCGATGATGTACATTTTGTAGCGCGCACTGACGGCTGCATACATCACGCCGTCGAGCAGTTCGCGCATCTTGTCGACGCCCGTGTTGGATGCCGCATCCATCTCGATCACATCGATGTGACGTCCTTCTGCGATGGCACGACACGGCTCGCACTGTCCGCAAGGATCGATCGTAGGGCCTCCCTGCCCGTCTGGCCCGATGCAATTCAGCGCCTTTGCGATGAGGCGAGCAGTCGACGTTTTGCCGACGCCGCGCACCCCTGTCATCAGAAAGGCGTGAGCCAGCCGATCACGCTCGATCGCGTTGCCAAGCGTACGGACCATCGGTTCCTGGCCGATCAATTCCGAAAAGGTCTGCGGGCGATATTTGCGCGCGAGCACTCGATAAGGCTGGTTTGTCGGTGCTGCTGGCGCAGTAGGCTCGGCTTTCGGCGCGCTTACAGGCATAGGGTCTTGCGATGGCACATCGCCAAACAGCGCACTTTGTCCTTCGGCTTCAAGCTCGGCCACACTCGGCGCAGCCTGATCCTCGGTTTTTGGCAAATCTGGGTCTGAATCGGTCACGCGATCAAGCTACGCGGTTGCGCCTGGTTTGTCATGGCGCTGATTGGAATAATGCTGAGTGGATAAAAAAGGAGCCGAGCGACCCGCCGCAATTCACCTGGGCTGCTTCCTTCCGGACCTGACCCGGTGAGCGAACGCAAACGTCCACCCGACTCCCGGACCGGCATATGGCAATGAGCGCGCGAGAAATCAACTCACTTGAAGTTGTCGGCGTAAGCCTGAATTTTCAGCGTCTTTGGCGGGGTCGAATGCACGCGCGCTGTGATCGCGTACTTTTCGGCATACGCTTTCGCAGCTTCCTTTGTCGGGAAGGTCAGCCGCACCTGCGCCTGCGTATCGCCACTGCCGGTCCACCCCATCAGCGGGTCGGGCTTGCGAGCCTCAGACTGCTCGAATTCGAGCACCCATGTATCGGTTTTAGCCTTGCCCGACTGCATCGCGCTTTTGGGTTGCTGATAAATCCGTGCGGTCATTTGCGTGATCCCTTCTGCTGCGGGCAGATAGTAGAAACTCAGGTGCGATTGAAGGCGTTTTTGGTCTTCAAGCTGGGCTTTTCAAGCCACGGCGCGTCGGGCCAGCGATGCTTGGGATAGCGACCCTTCATGTCCTTTACCACATCAGCCCAGCTTCCGCGCCAGAAACCGGGCAGATCGCGCGTTGACTGGATTGGGCGGCCTGCAGGACTCGTAAGTTTCAAAAGCAGCGGCGACTGATTCCCGGACGATGCCGCTCCAATCACCGGATGCGCGTCCAATCCGAACAGCGCCTGCACACGCACTTCGACACTTGGTGCATCGTCGCCAGCGTAATCAATTGGGTGGCGCGTGTCTGCCGGGGAGGTGAAATGCGTGGCAGCGGCACTTTCGAGGGTCTGGCGCGCGGTCCAGTCCAACTGCGCCAGCGCAGCCTCGGCAAACCGATGAGACGCCAGATCTAGATCGCGCCGCCCCTGCAACAACGGAGCGAGCCAAAGATCCGCTGTCTCTCTGAGCGATTCGGGTGAAAGCTGCGACACTCCTGCGAATTGCGCCCTCGCGATGAAGCCGGGCGGGAGTAGTTCCCCCAGATTTTCCAGTGCCTTTTCCACCAATATATCCACAACCGCACCAGTGTCGGGTTTCGGGTCCGGTGCGCTGCTTAAAACGATAGCGCCAAGCCGCCGCTGACGTCGCGCCTCGACGCGCTTTTTCTCAGGATTCCAGAGGACTGTTTGCCGTTCCTGAAGCTGGCTGGCAAACAGCCTCTCAATCTGGCCCGCCGTCACTTCAACGCCAGCCATGATCCGAGCAGAGCGCGCTGCGCCTTGTGCATCGCCAATCACAATCCATTCCGCCCGCGCCAGTGGCGATGCGGTGTCGAGCATGAAACCCCGTCCGCCTGCGCTGATCCAGTTTTCGCCGCTGGGATCGCGCCGGCGCGCGACGAAATCTGGCCGAGCAAGTGCCAGCGCCTCTGCTGGAGTATGGGCGCAGGCGCCGATCGCCACGCCGACTTGTATTGCCCCTTTGGCCCAACCTTGCGCGATCCGGTGCGCGGTTTCTGCGCGTCCGGATCGGTCGCCCTTCCAGCGTTGAAGTCGCTGCGCCAGATCCTCGCTCCGGCCACCCAGCCCGCGTTCCTGCATCAGCATCACCAATTGCGCAGTTTCAAGCGCTACGCCGCCTGCTTGTGCATACAGCAAGGCCGCCGCTTCATGCGGAGCCATCGGCATCGCCGCAATCGCACTGCCCAAAGGTGTGATCCGCCCGCCTTCGTCCAGCGCCCCCATACCCACCAGATTGGCGCGCGCTGCGGCGACAGATGCCGCAGGTGGCGGGTCAAGCCATTGCAGATCCGCAGGATCCACTGTGCCCCACAGCGCAAGGTTTAATAGCAGTGAAGTGAGATCGGCGGATTCAATTTCAGGCGGGGCAAATTCGGGGCGGCCCGCGTGCCCGGCCTCCTCCCACAAACGATAGGCCAGGCCTGGTCCCTGCCGAGCCGCGCGCCCAGCCCGCTGTGCGGCTGCCGCCTGGCTGGCGCGCCGGGTAACCAGCCGCGTGGTCCCCGCCGCGCGATCGAACTCCGCCAGCCGCGCCAGTCCGCTATCGACGACGATTGCAACGCCATCCAACGTCAGCGATGTTTCGGCAATCGCACTTGCCAATACGATTCGGCGGCGGCCTTGAGGATCGCGGCGGATTGCGGCGCGTTGACCTGCGGGATCAATCTGGCCGTGCAACGTCAGGACGGGTGTGTCAGGCAGGCGAGCTATCAATCGTTCGCGCACCCGCTCAATCTCCCGCACACCAGGCAAGAAGGCGAGGATGTCGCCCGCATCATTCTCGCGCCAAGCAGTCATCACACCGGCAGCAACCCGGTCCTCGAGGCTTTGTATGGAACCGTCGCCAAGCCATTTCAATTCCAGCGAAAAGCTCTTTCCCTCGCTTTCAATGACTGCTGCATCGCTGCCGAGCAAACGGGCGAACCTCGCACCGTCGATGGTTGCCGACATAACCAGCACGCGCAGATCATCGCGCAGCACTCCGCGCGTCTCCAGCGCCAGCGCAAGGCCCAAATCGCTATCGAGATGGCGTTCGTGCGCCTCATCGAAAAGGATTGCGGAAACACCGGGCAACTCTGGGTCCGCAACGAGCCGGTTGACCAAGATTGCTTCGGTAACGATGCGGACGCGGGTTTTTGCGGAAACCTTGCTGTCCATGCGGGTCTGATATCCGATCGTCTCGCCAGCGCGCTCTCCCAGCATCTCTGCCATGCGTTCCGCCGCTGCCCGCGCCGCTAACCGGCGCGGGGAGGTGAGAATGATCTCGCCCGTGCACCAGTCTTCTCGCAACAGGGCCGGAGCAACCGCAGTCGTCTTGCCTGCGCCCGGTGGCGCAATCAGCACAGCCGCGCCAACATCGCGAAGCTTTGCGCAAAGTTCGGGCAGAACGGCAGTGATCGGCAAATCCGAGTGCATTTGCGGCCCTTGGCAAATTTTGCAGCGCACAGACAGCGCCCTGTTCGCAATACCGGCTTTTGTGTTTTGGCCAATGCTGCTAGTGCCAGGACGTCTGTTGCCCGTCCGGGGCACTGACCTGCGATGAGCGGCACAGAAGTGCGCTCTTGCAGAAACTGCGAGGGGTCGCGGTTTTTAAAGGAAACACCAATGAAAAAGATGATGACTGCACTGGCAGCGGTGACGCTTGCTATGGGGATGACGGCGTGCGCCGGTGATGCCGATACCGCCGATACCGCCGCTGATACGACAGCCAATGCCGATGCCGGCTCGATTGCGGGGACGTGGAAAGCCAATCCCGAAACTGCGCAAAGCGAAAATGACAACAGCAGTTACTTGCTGACTGGTGAGCAGTTCACCTGCAACAGCTGCCTACCGCCGTATTCCATGACAGCCGATGGCAAGTGGCAGGAACTGGACCGGCCGGGCGTCGATTTATCGATGATGGAAATTGTTGATGCGAACACGGTGAAGACTTCAGGCCGCCTCAAGGGCAAGGTTCTGGGTAGCTCTGTCTGGACTGTCAGCGCAGACGGCAAAACCATGACTCAGGAATTTACGAATTTGGACGGTAAGGAGACAACCACGGGCAGCCGAACGTACAACCGCGCAGCAGCCGGGCCTGATGGTGCCCACCTGCTTTCGGGCGAATGGACCCCCGCGGAATATGGTGAAATCAGCGATGCAGCGCTGATTTTCACTTACGCAATCGATGGTGACACGATCACTTCTACCGGAAACAGCGGCGGCTACACCGCCACACTAGGCGGTGATGCGGTGACGCCAGAAGGTGACGAAACCGGCGGTACGCTGAAAGTCGAAAAAGTCGGCGACAATATGTTCCGTGAGACATATTCGCGCGATGGCGAAGTAACCAACGTGACGGAAATGACCATTGCGGGCGATACGTTGACTGCGGTGTCCACCGATCCGCGCGATGGCAGCGTTTTCCGCTACACGGCAACCCGCCAGAAATGATCTAAGGAACTATCAACGAACCCCGGCTCTGACGACAGAGTCGGGGTTTGTTTTGTCCGCGAACCGCAAAAAGATCAGTCAGTATCCGCGCGCAACCGCAAATTGCGCGGCTTCCGCCATGGCGCTGCGGGCCTTGCTGTCGGGGAAGATCGAAATCGCGTCTATTGCGCGGTGTGCGAAATAGCGAGCTCGCTCGCGTGTGTCTTCGACCGCATTGTGCTTCTGGATGAGCTTGATTGCATGAGCGAGGTCTTCATCCGACGTGCGGTGCCCGGTGATTGCAGCTTTCCAGAAACTGCGCTCCTCTTCGTCTCCGCGCGCATGGGCGAGGATTACGGGGAGCGTCATCTTTCCCTCGCGGAAATCGTCGCCCTGGTCTTTGCCCATTTCGGCGGCATCGGATTCGTAATCGATGGCATCGTCCACCAACTGGAACGCGACGCCCAGATTGCGCCCGTAATCCTCCAGCGCACGTTCCTGCTCTTCGCTGCATTCCGCCACAACCGCGCTGATCTGGCTGGCAGCAGCAAAAAGAGCAGCGGTCTTCGCACCGATGATGTGGAGATATTGCTCTTCGCTGGTCTTGATCTGGCGTTGTGCAGTAAGTTGCGAAACCTCGCCCTCGGCAATCACGGCGCTGGCGTTGCTAAGGATGCCGAGCACACGCAGCGATCCGTCTTCGGTCATCAGCTCAAACGCGCGGCTAAAAAGGAAATCACCAACCAGGACGGTGGCTGGATTGCCGAATATGATGTTGGCTGCAGCTTTGCCCCGACGCAGCACGCTGCCGTCCACCACATCATCATGCAGCAGGGTTGCGGTGTGAATGAATTCGACCGCCGCTGCCAGCTTGTGGTGGCGCTGCCCTTTGTACCCGACCAGTTCTGCCCCGGCGAGCGTCAGCATCGGGCGCAAACGCTTTCCGCCGCCAGAGATCAGATGCCCGGCGAGGCGCGGGATCAGCGGAATTTCGCTTTGCATCCGATCAAGTATGACGGAATTGACCGAGTTCATGCCGGTCGCCGTCAATGACAGCATTGGCTCAAGTGTCGGTCGTTGACGCGGGAGGGGGACGACTTCGGCACTCATCACAATCGCCTTAGTGCGAGCCTCAATCGCTTGGCAAGCCTTCAATTGCTGCTAATTTGGCCCGCTATGTCGCATGAAACGCAAAGCTCCGCAGATCCGCACATCACGGACACGCCCACCCCGGATCAAGTGCTGGCCGGTTATCGCAAAAGTATCGACAACATCGATGCCGCGCTTATCCACATGCTGGCGGAGCGGTTTCGGATCACTCAGGCGGTGGGCGAATACAAGGCTAAGGTAACCCTGCCCCCAGCCGATCCAGATCGTGAAAAGCGCCAGATCGCAAGGCTGAGGGCACTATCGGAAGCGGCTGATCTGGACCCGGAATTCAGCGAGAAGTTTCTGCGCTTCATCATCGACGAAGTTATTCGCCACCATGAAAGCGCCAATGACAGGGCGCGCAGCGTCTGAGAGGTTATTGCGGCACGCCTTCGGGCGGCGGGTCGCCTTGCGGTAGTGGTGGAGGCGGGCCAGTATCCGGGAGGCTGACTGGAGGCAGAGATCCTTCGTTGGCGCGACGGTTGGCTTCTGCAAAAATAAGGCTTTGTCGCCACTGTCGCAGCTCTCTGTCAGTCAGAGGAACGCGATCACCATTCGTTGAGACACGCACGCAGCGATTGCCGTTGCAGATGATATTGCCCGCAAAAACCTCACCTGTCTCGACCCGAGCACCAGCAATCTGCTGATTGGTGTAGGGACTGTTGAATATGCTGCGCTGCGTTTCAAGATCTGTCTTTCCTGGCCCGGCGGCGCAGGCAGATACGATGAGCGCTGGCAGAAAAGCACTCAGAATACGGACTGGTCTAAACCGAATCATCATGGCCACAACTCGTGATCGCTAGGCCTTGGCCTGCGCCAGACCCGCCCTTGGAAGGCTCAGTTCCACCAACAGACCACCAAGGTCCTCGCTTTCGTCGAGCCGGACAGTGCCGCCGTAAATCTCGATCACATCGCGCACGATCGCAAGGCCCAGACCGGTCCCCGGCTTGCCCGTATCCAGCCGGGCGCCGCGGTCGAAAATGCGCGTCCGCTCCTTTTCAGGGATACCGGTGCCATCGTCTTCGATCCAGACGATGCACTGCTTCGCATCGGGATCTGCATCAATCGTCACGAATACACTTCCTCCGCCATATTTGGCCGCGTTCTCGATGAGGTTGCCGAGAATCTCATCGAGATCCTGCCGCTCTATCGCGACCTCGGCATCCTTCCCGCCGGCTATGTCCAGCCGTCCCTGAGGATAGAGACGCTCCACCGCGCGTCGGACCGCCTCAGCACTGGCGCGCACATTGGTGCGTGCATGTCCCACCGCGCGGCGGCCCACTGCGCGCGCGCGCGCGAGGTGATGATCGACATGGCGCTGCATGGTGCGCGTCTCGCGGAAAACCGCCTGATTTAAATCGGGATCGCGCGCGGTTGCGGCATTGGTCAACACCGTCAGCGGAGTCTTGAGAGCATGGGCAAGATTACCTGCATGCATCCGCGCCTCTTCTGCCTGCCGCTCTGTATGATCAAGCAGCGCGTTCACCTCCTCAACCAGCGGCTGCACCTCGCTTGGCAGAGGTTCGGTGATCCGGTTTTCGCCAGTGGTACGCAATTTTTGGATAGCTGCACGCACGCGCCGCAGGGGTGAGAGGCCGTAGCGGATCTGCAGCAAAGCCATCACCATCAGGCCAAGACCCAGTACCGCGAAACTCCAGATCAGGATCAGCCGCAACCTCTGAAGCTGCTCGTCGATCTCGCCGGTCGCACTGGCCACTGCAAAGGTCCAGCGCGTGTCGCTGCCGGGCAGAATAACCGTACGCTCTGCTATGCGCAGGGGCTCGCCGGCGATCTGGTCGGAATTGTAAAAGATGACATCGCTATCGAACCCGTCGCCTTCGGTCACGACGCCGCGAACCTTCAACTCGCGGTCCCACAGGCTGCGCGATGGATACGGGATCGAATCGCCGCCGCTCACTTGATAATACAGCCCGCTGTTCGGTTCCAGAAAGCGCTGATCTCCCAGCCTGACGTTGAAATAGACGTCACCCACGGGGTCTATTTCTGCCGATGCAATCATCGCTGTGAGGATGTATTCGAGCTGTTCGTCAAAGTTATCCTCAACCTGCGCGTTCAGCGTTCGGTCGAGAGCTATGCCGCCGCCAAGCAACAGGACTGAAATCCAGATCGCAGCGATCATGCCCATCCGCCGGGCGAGGCTGCCGCGGCGCAGGGGCTCTCGTGTCGCGGCGGGTGCGGGCGGAATTACAGCCGCACCCTCCCCTGCGTGCGCGATCGCTGCCCGCGATCCGGGCGAACCCGTTGATCCGGTCAGACCGTCGCGCGCGTCGTTACGCTCTGGGAGCGTCTGCGGGGTCGTCGAGGCTGTAACCAAGTCCACGGATTGTCGTTATCACTTCTGCGCCGAGCTTTTTGCGAATGCGGGTGACGAAAACTTCGATCGTGTTGGAATCGCGATCAAAATCCTGATCATAGATATGTTCGATCAGTTCGGTGCGGCTCACCACCTTGCCCTTGTGGTGCATCAGATAGCTGAGCAGCTTGTATTCCTGAGCGGTAAGTTTCACCGGCTCACCATCCAGCGTAACCCGGCCCGAGCGTGTATCCAACCGGACCTGCCCCGCCGTAAGCTCCGACGAGGTATTGCCCGAGGCCCGCCGGATAAGCGCGCGCAGGCGAGCGATCAATTCTTCGGTCTGAAACGGTTTGGCGAGGTAATCGTCCGCCCCCGCATCGAGGCCGGCGACCTTGTCTGACCAGCTATCGCGGGCGGTCAGTACCAGCACGGGGAAATCGCGGCCTTCCCTGCGCCACATGCCTAGCACACTCAGCCCGTCGATTTCCGGCAGGCCAAGATCTAGGACGCAGGCGTCATAATTCTCGGTGCTGCCCATGAAATGCCCATCCTCACCATCGGTGGACAGGTCAACGGCATAGCCGGTCTGCTCCAGCGTCGATTTGAGCTGTTGGCCAAGAGTGGGTTCGTCTTCGACAATCAGGATGCGCATGGTTTCCCGTTTCGCTAAGTATTCCAGTGCCGCTTCGTGGGCGCTTCACAGCGCGAGGTCAAGCAAGCGGAACGGTTCAATAACAACGTTTTTTGGCAGAGCGGCACGTCTGGCCTTTCAGCGCGAACGGTTGATTATCCGGCCTGTGCGCGCATCCACATCGACATAGGTCACACGCCCATCCTTGATGAATTTCAGACGATAGGCGTGTGCAACCGCATCATAGGCGGGGCCCAGATATTCGCTGTCGTCCATTTTGGGCAGGATGCGCCGTTCAATCTCACGCAGGGAAAGCTGGTTGCCTGCACGCATTTCCTTGCGCGCCTCACCCTGATCGGTGCGCGACTTGTCCTGTGCGGCCAAAGCCTGCTCAGCGGTTGCGGATAGACCTACCCCGGCAAGCGTCAGCAGGGCAACGGAAGCGGAAATCAAGAAGCGGTTACGTTTCATCACGTTCCAGTGCCTATCGTCAATGCGTTGAACAAGCAGTGAATGCCGCCGCACCTAAGCGTTCAGGCCAGTATCGCGGCGGCATACAATTTGCGGATTGACCTAGTTCCCGTTTGCCCCGGCATCGTCGACCAGTTCGTATTTTATCGTCAACGAAATACCAGTGCTGACCAGTCCCGGCTGAACCGGCGATTTTGGTGCTGATGTTAACTGGATATCGGCAGTACGCATCGCGGTGCCAGCGATAGCGCCCCCCCGACTGGTGATCGAACTCGTTGATTTCGAGCACCTTGTATCCGTCATGCCCCAGCATACTGGCGTATTCTGCAGCGCGTGCATTGGCGCGCTCGATAGCCCGCTTGCTGGCAGTTGCCTTTGCGGCGGTATCATCATCCAGGCTGAAGCTGGGCCCGGAAAGATCCGTTGCGCCTGCAACCACCAGCGCATCGAGCACTTCGCCGGTTTCCTCTATCTTGCGCAATTTGACGTTGACCCGATTGGAAGCCTGATAGCCGACAAAAACGTTCTGTTCTGTGGTGCGGTTATATTCGTAACGCGGATTAAGGCTGATGCCCGATGTCTGGATATCCCTTTCCGCAACGCCCAGCGCCTTGATGCGGGCAACAACGCGCTGCATATCGGCTGCATTCAGTCGCATGGCCTCCACTGCCGTGGAGGCATTTGTGCTGACGCCGGCGCCGATCTCAACAATATCCGGCTCTGCATCGATGCTTTCATATATGCTCAGTTCGATTACCGGGCCTTCCGCTTCGATCTCAATAGATGCGGCGTGGGCAGGTGCAGCGACAGTCAAAGGTAAGGCAATGGCGACGCCAGCGGCGACAAGTGTGCGTTTCATGAAATAATCCTCCTGAGATGCGCAGATGGCGTTATGCGCCTTTCGCCGCACTGAACCGACTTGTGGGCGCAGGCGCAAGCCCCTACTTGCCAGCCCCTATGGCGCAACCACCCATCCTCAGCCTCGAAGGGCTTGGCCTGCAACAGGGCGGCCGCTGGCTGTTTGGCGGGCCGCAGCCTAGAAAGGGAGCCGAACCGATCGATCTCCATGTCCTGCCTGGAGATCGTCTGGCTCTGATCGGGCGCAATGGAGCGGGCAAGACAACGCTTTTGAAACTGATCGATGACCGGATTGAGATGGATCGCGGCACGCGTCGGGTTAAGCCGAACATGCGGATCGTGTTTCTGGAGCAGGAGCCTGATTTTTCCGCATACAATACGCTGATGGATTTTGCCCTCGCTGGCGACCATCCGCCCGCCGTGCACGAGGTGGAAGCGATCGCCGGACAGCTGGGCATCGACATGGAGACAGATGCAGCCACGGCCAGTGGAGGCGAACGCCGCCGTGCCGCCATCGCCCGCGCACTGGCGCAGGATCCCGATCTGCTGCTGCTGGATGAACCGACCAACCACCTCGATCTGTCCGCGATCGATTGGCTGGAGGACTGGCTGACCCGGTACAAGGGCGCTTTTATCACGATCAGCCATGACCGGACATTCCTGAAACGTCTGACCCGCGCAACTCTGTGGCTGGACCGAGGCACCTTGCGCCGCAAGGAAGTGGGATTTGGTGGATACGAGGCGTGGGAAGAACAGGTCTATGCCGAAGAAGCGCGCGCCGCGGAAAAGATGGATGCCAAGCTGAAGCTGGAGGCGCACTGGCTCGAACGCGGGGTGACGGCCCGGCGCAAGCGCAATCAGGGTCGCCTTGAAAAACTCTGGCAGATGCGCGCGACCCGCGCCGCGATGATCTCCGACAGCGGCGGTGCAAAGCTGAAGCTGGCAAGCGACGACGATTTCAAATCCAAGTCCGTGATCGTTGCCGAGGGTATCTCCAAGGTATTTGGTGAGGGCACAGAGCGGCGCGAGGTGATCAAGCCATTCACCCTGCGCATCCAGAACGGCGACCGCATCGGCATTGTCGGCGCAAATGGTGCGGGCAAGACGACACTTCTCAGGATGCTGACAGGCGATCTGGAGCCGGACACCGGCACGATCACCCGCGCCAGCACTCTTTCGGGAGTGATGATCGATCAGCAGAGAAAACTGCTGGAGCCTGGCGCCAGTGTGCGGGACATTCTGGCTGAAGGCGGCGACTGGATCGATGTGCGCGGCGTGCGCAAGCATGTTCAGGCCTATCTCAAGGACTTTCTGTTCGATCCCGGTCTGGTGGATACGAACGTCGGCATCCTGTCGGGCGGAGAACGCTCGCGACTGTTGCTCGCCCGTGAATTTGCGCGCACCGCGAACCTGCTGGTGCTGGATGAGCCGACCAACGATCTCGATCTCGAAACGCTTGACCTGTTGCAGGAAGTGATCGCCGATTTCGATGGCACGGTGCTGATCGTCAGCCATGATCGTGACTTTCTGGACAAGACGGTGACGGTCACGCTGGGCCTCGACGGGTCGGGCAAGGTCGATATCGTTGCTGGCGGTTACGAGGACTGGCAAGCCAAGCGTGAGCAGCGCGTTGTCGGGAAGTCAAAACCTGCCATCACCGCCGCAACCGCACCCCCTCCCCCGCCTCCGAAATCTGAGAAGCTGTCCTACAAGGATCAGCGCGACTACGAATTGCTGCCTGCCCGCATAGAAGAGCTGGAAGCCGCGATAACCAAGGGCGAGACCATCCTTGCCGACCCCGCATTGTTCAACAGCGACCCGCAGCGTTTCGCCACGATCTCCAAGGGTATCGAGAACGCCCGGCGCGAAAAGGACGAAGCGGAGGAGCGCTGGCTCGATATTGCCCAGCGGGTCGAGGGCTAGACTGTCCGATTTCTGACATTTTCGCCTGATATATTCCCGGCTTCCACGCAGGAGGCAGCAATGGATATGACGCAACTGGCACGCGATTTCATGAAGCTGATGATCGAGGACGATCAGGCAGGCTATCAGGCGTATTGGTCCGACGATATAGTCAGCCTTGAACCGCAGGAAGGCGAAATGGCGCGGGTGGAGGGCCGCGATGCACTGCTGCAAAAGCACGCATGGTGGGAAGCCAACGCCGAAATGCACTCCAGCTCAATGGAAGGGCCGTTCATCTTTGGCGACCAATTCGCGATCCAATACACGATGGATGTGACACTCAACGGCGAACGCACGCAAATGTCGGAGATCGGTCTCTACACCGTCCGCGATGACAAGATCGTTGAGGAACGGTTCTTTTACAATGCCGAGGATTGACCAAACCGGGTTTGAGACATCCTCAAGCCGAAGTTGACACACTTGACACCCTGTAACCCCGCCAATCCGGTGCGAAACCCGCGCAAATGCTGAGTTGCGGGCCGGATTTGCGAAGTTGACACTTTGACAAATCACTTTCACGCGATCCGATAATAGTCAGCCACCCGGTCCAGCGCGAGCCGCAGGACAAGCTTGCCGCTTCGCGCGGGCCAGCCGAGCGATTTTTCCGCTTCGGGCAGCCCTTCTCCCGCACATACGACGCGCCACAGTACGTCCTCCAGTCCCCTGCCCGCCTGCGCCACCGCCTCATCGAACCGGCGTTTGGCGGCGATCTGTTTCTCGGTCGGGGACAGGCCGTGATCGCCGGTCGATTTGATCCGCACCGCATCCCAACGCATCGTGACATTGGGCGATAATTGCGCGCGCTCGTAATCGCGCCGCAGCGCCTCGGCCGCGTCGAACAGGCGATTGTCGAGATGGCCGCGCGCGTGCAGCCAGGCGATCGGCGATTCGCCGATATTGACGGTAACGCTGCGCCGCTTTGCGCGCGCGCCACCCTGCCGCACCGGGCCTTCGGATGTCAGTTCGCGTTCAACCAAGTGCCTCTTCATCATCGATTCTCCGTTCGAATGCGCCACACGGCGCCTGAAAGCAGCCTTGCCAAATATGTAAATCTGTAGGAAAGATAAAACCGATTTGGTTACGCCACTCGTAAGCCGGAGAGACACATGATCAATCGCATCCGCGAAATCCGTAAGGCAAAGGGGCTCACACTGGCAGAGTTGGCCGAAGCCTGTATCCCGCCGACCACTGCGCAGACAATTGGGCGTCTGGAGACCGGTACGCGCACGCTGTCGATCAACTGGATGGACCGGATTGGCACGGCACTGGGCATTGATCCGGAAAATCTGGTTCGCTCTGATCATCAACCACGGCCACAGATTATCGCTGAACTTGGCCATTCCGAAGCGCTCGCCCTGCCCGCCCCGCGTGAGGCGGTGTTGCCGCATGAGCTCGCGCAGGGTGCCGAAGATCCGGCGATGATGGTGCTCGAAGTGACCGCCACAGTGGGTGAATATCGGCCCGGTGATCTAATCTGGCTGAACCGGATTAAGCCATCACAGGCAGCAGGAGCGTTAAACCGCGACTGTCTTGTCCCGCGTCCCGGCGGAAGGTATGTGTTCGGGCGACTGATCGACCATCGTGGGACGCTCGTAGGGATACTTCCAGTGCAAAGCGGCGTAAAGCAGCAGGTAGTCGACAATCCTGCATGGATCGCGGTCGTTCAGATGCTTGTGCGCAAATTGTGAACCACAATTTATCATACATTTTTTCCGCAGTTGGCTCAGGACACCTGCTGTGAAGCACGTTCTGGCAATCAGCACGATCTATCCCAATGCGGAAAGTCCGCGGTTTGGCACATTCGTCGCCCGCTCGCTCGAAGGATTAGCGCGGCGGCGACTTACACCTGAAGGCGCAAACGAGGCATGGCGGGTCAGCGTCATCAACCCCATTGGCCTGCCGCCTCTTGGTCTGGCGGCGGCCCTTCCCCGCTACAAGGCGCTGATTGAGCTGGAAGAGCGCGGCCATTATGGCGGGGTCGATGTGCACCGCCCGCGCTTTACCCTGATCCCGAAAATAGGCGCGCGCCGCAATGCCACTGCTATTGCCAAGGCCGCCCTACCCATCGCCCGCGCGATCCATGCCGAAACACCTATCGACGTGATCGACGCACAATACTTTTTCCCCGATGGCCCTGCAGCCGCGATGATCGCCCGCACGCTTGACCTGCCGCTTTCGATCAAGGCGCGCGGCAGCGACATCAATTACTGGGGCGGATTCGATTTTGCGCGCGATCAGATGCTGGATGCCGCGCGGCAGGCGGATGGGTTGCTGGCGGTGAGCGAGGCGCTTGCGCGCGAGATGGTGAAGCTGGGAATGCCTGCAGAAAAGATCGCGGTGCATTACACCGGGCTGGATCGTGACCTTTTCCGTCCGCTGGATCACACGCAATTGCGCGGGCAACTGGCGACGAGTCTGGGAATTGTCATTCCTCAAAATGCTCCCCTGTTCGCCTGTGTCGGAGCGATAAACCGACGCAAGGGGCAGGATATCGCCTTGCGCGCGCTGGCCGAACTGTCAGTTGATTATCCCGAAGCGCGCCTGCTGTTTGTCGGCAAGGGCGAGGAAGAAGGCGCAATCCGTGATTTGGCGACGCATCTGGGCGTTGGCCCGCGTGTAAGCCTGACCGGATCCATCGACCACAACCTGTTGCCGATCATCCTGTCCGCAGCTGATGCGATGGTGCTTCCAACGCAAAGCGAGGGGCTGGCCAATGCCTGGGTCGAATCCATCGCCTGCGGAACTCCGATCGTCACCACCGATGTGGGCGGCGCGCGTGAACTGGTGGTCAGTGACGTCGCCGGACGGTTGGTGGAACGCACGCCGCAAGCGGTGGCCGATGCCCTGCGCGCCATTCTGAACGACCCGCCTGATCCCCAAGCGGTGGCGCGGATTGCCGACCGGTTCGACTGGGCCAGCCATGCAGAATCGCTGGCAGAACATTACGCGCATTTGGCGCGAGCGCGCGCCGTGCGTTAAATCTGACCGCGAACGATCTTTTCCTGCCGGTCAATATCGGTTTCCTGCGGGACAAAGCTGTTCGAGGAGACGCCCAGCCAGATCAGGATGGGGCTGGCAAGATACAGGCTGGAATACGTGCCCACGAACAGGCCGAACACGATAGCCAAAACCAGTCCAAACAGGCTTTCCGGACCAAAGAACAGCAGCGGGATCAGCGCAATCAGCAGCGTGAGCGAGGTCATGACCGTGCGGGCCAGCGTTTCATTCATCGACAGGTCGAGCAGCTCGACAATCGGCATCTTGCGAAACTTTTTGAGGTTTTCACGAATGCGGTCGAACACCACGATCGTATCGTTCAGCGAATAGCCAATGATGGAAAGGATCGCGGCGATGATCTGCAGCGAGAATTCAAGCTGGAGCAGCGAGAACAGCCCCATGGTCAACGACACATCGTGGACCAGAGCAAACAGCGCGCCCACGCCGAACTGCCATTCGAACCGTATCCAGATATACAGCGCCACCATCAGCATCGCAGCAAGCAAAGCCAGCGCGGCGTCCTGCCGGAACTCGTTTGCAACTTTGCCCGAAACCGTATCGTTGCCGTCGGTGCGCACATCGGGATATTCGCTCGCAATGGCGCTGATCACCTTCTGGCCGATTTCGGTCGCAGCACCCGGAGTCGATTCAACTTCAGGCGGAAGAGCGACACGAATGGAAACCTGGTTGGGCGCTCCGAATTCCTGCACCACCGGGGGGCCGTAACCCAACCCGCCGACCAATTCGCGCAACGGTGCGATCGGTGCCTGTTCGCTCTGTTCAAACGTCAGACGCACTTCCTGTCCGCCTGCGAAATCGACGCCATAATTCAGCCCCTGCGTGAATACCATGATCCAGCTCAGCACCATCAGAAGCAAGCTGACGATGAAGAAAGGAACGCGGATCTTCAGGAACTTGATGTTCGTGTCGACGGGGACGAGCTTCAGAAGTTTCATGAGTGTGGCTCGCTCAGGATCAGATATTGATGTCGGAGGGGCGGGTTTTGCGAAGCCAGCCTGCCACCCACATGCGGGTCAGGCTGACAGCGGTGAACACGCTGGTGACAAGGCCGATGACAAGCACGACGGCAAAGCCCTTGATCGGGCCGGAGCCGAACCAGAACAGCAGCACGCCCGCTATGAAATTGGTGACATTGGCGTCAACGATGGCGCGGCTGGCTTCGGTATAGCCGTTTTCGACCGCGGAGATCACCTTGCGTCCGCGGTTACGTTCTTCACGGATGCGTTCGTTGATAAGCACGTTGGCGTCCACTGCTGCGCCGATGGTCAGCACGAAGCCCGCGATGCCCGGCAAGGTCAGCGTGGTATTGAGCCCCGCCATCACGCCGAGCAGCATCAACACGTTGAATACCAGCGCGACGGTCGCATAGATGCCGAATCGACCGTAACTCGTGATCATCAGCGTGACGACCGCGAGGCTGCCGATCATCATGGCGAGCAACCCCTTGCGGATCGAATCTGCGCCAAGGTCAGGCCCGACGGTGCGCTCCTCAACCACAGTAAGGGGCACCGGCAAAGCGCCCGATGAAAGCTGGATTGCCAGCTTTGCCGCGCTGTCAGCGGTGAAGCTGCCCGATATCTGCGCCGAACCGCCCAGAATTGGCTCGTTGAAGACCGGTGCGGACAGGATCTTGCCATCCAGAATGATGGCAAACCGATTGCCCACATTTTCGGTGCTCAGCTTTGCAAACTTGGTCGCGCCTTGCGAATCGAAGGTGATGTTGACGACGCTTTCATTGGTCTGCGGATCGTTGCCTGCCTGCGCATCGATGAGGTTGTCCCCCCGAATGCCGCCCAGTCGCTCGACCGCTTCGAACCCTCCGGCAAAATCGGATTCTTCAGAATAGGGGTAAATCTCGCTACCCGGAGGCGCGATTCCGGCCTGCACGTTGGTTGGCAAGGCATCAGAATCGACCAGTTTGAATTCAAGCGCGGCGGTTTCGCCCAGCAACGCCTTCAGCGCTTCGGGATCGGCCAGACCGGGAACCTGCACCACAATGCGGTTGTCGCCCTGACGGATAATGGTCGGCTCTCGGGTGCCCAGCTTGTCGATCCGCACGCGTACCACTTCGGCGGCGCTTTCCATCGCGGTGTTGATCGCCGCATCCAGACCGCCAGCGGTGGGCGAAAGCACCATCCGCTGAGTATCGATGATTTCCATATCCCATTCGCGCACCAGCCCCTGACCGGCGATCACCGGCTCCAGCTGGCTGCGCGCGCGATCAATATCGCCCGCGTCGTCCAGCATGAAGGACAGCTTGCCGCCTGCGGTGGACACATCGCCGATGCGGATCCGGGGTTCAGCGTTGCGCATCGCCAGCCGGACCGCCTCTTCGAGGTTTTCCAGCCGCAAAGCAGCCACATCCTTCACGTTCGCTTCAAGCAGAAGGTGCGAGCCGCCCGCAAGATCCAGCCCGAGATTTACCTGCGGTGCGGGCAACGCCTCTGGCCAATCCAGTCCGGTTGCGTTGAACAGCGAAGGAAGCGCCAGCGCCGAAAGCGCAAGGGTCAGCGCCCAAAGCGATATCTTCTTCCAAAGGGGAAAATCGAGCATTGCCGCGTGGTCTCAGTCAAATCAGCGTTTTAGAAAAGGCGGGGCGCAGCAATCGGCGCCCAGCCGGTCGAGTTCAGTCTCAGCAAACTCAGTCGTTCGCCGGCTTGCCGCCGGGCATGATCACATCGCCGATGGAGTGTTTGACTGCCTTTACGCGGACGCCCTGCGCCAGATCGATTTCAACGTAATCGTCGTCCACCTTCACCACCTTGCCCACCAGGCCGCCTCCGGTGACGACGGAATCGCCCTTTTTGACAGAGGCAATCTTTTGCTGATGTTCCTTCTGTTTGCGCATTTGCGGGCGGAACAGCAGGAAATAAAAGATCACGACCATACCAACGATCGGCAGGAAGTTGATCCAGGCGGGCGGCGCTGCGGCGGTGCCGGCTGCGGCAATAAGTTCAAACATTGTTATATTTGCCTGTCAGAGCTCGAAAAAACAGTGTGCGTGCGTTCTGCAAATCGGTCCGCGTCGTTGCAATTTCGAGTTGCCCCGCAATGCATTGCCCCGCCCCAATTGTGCGTCAGGTGGGCGCGATTAGCAGCATTGCAACCACGCGGCAATTGCGCGCAGAACAACAGGTGATAATCATGGCCTTTGAGGCCAGTCCCTGCTCACCGCCGAACTTGTGACGCAAAGCGCGTTTGATCGCAGACATGCAACTGAGCGGCATCGGAGCGCACTTCACCGCTTGCCACCGCAAATCGCCTTGCCTATAGGCGCGCCTCCACTGGTGTCGGGAAGTAGCGCAGCCTGGTAGCGCATCACACTGGGGGTGTGGGGGTCGCAGGTTCGAATCCTGTCTTCCCGACCAGTGGTTTTCGTCGAAAAAGACTTTATTCTCTGTCGCCCTGCTGCGCACGGAACTCTCAACGGTTTACGCGGTTCAAGGGCTTCAATGTTCTCCCCCTCCCTTCTAGCCTCCTGCGCATTTGGGGCGCTTTCCATCGCTGTGGCGATGACGCCTGTTTCTGCGCGAGCGAGCACGGCCACCGATGAACAGACAGACACCCGGCTTGCCGAAACTGACAGGCCTGACGAGACCCCGTCGCCTGCGGCGATTTTGGGTGAACCGGTAGAACCTCAAGACGACACTGGCGGTACGACCGCGCGCCGCACTTTCACGCCTGAGGATTTCACCCGCTTTGCACCGCGCAGCGCGCTGGATATGGCGCGGCAGGTACCCGGCTTTTCGATCCGCAGCGGCGATGGCGCGCGCGGATTGGGACAGGCGGATACCAATGTTCTCGTCAATGGCCGCCGGATTTCGGGTAAATCCAACGGCCCTGTAGAAGCCTTGCGACGCATTCCTACAGAAGAAGTGTTGCGGCTGGAACTGGTGGATGGGGCCAGCCTCGATGTTGGTGGCCTCACAGGCCAGGTGCTCAACGTGATTACCTCGGGCAGCGGCGGCATCAGCGGACAGTTCAAGTACTCCCCGCAATTTCGCAGCGAGGGGACGCCTCTGCGCTGGGGCGATGGTTCAGTCTCGCTTGCAGGCGGCGGTGAGAAAACCCAATGGACGCTTGCGCTCGATAACGATCAGGGCCGCTCTGGCGACGAAGGTCCTGAGTTGGTGTTCGACGCTGCGGGCATTTTGATCGATACCCGCGCGGAAAAGCTGAATCGCAATTCCAACCGGTTTGCGGCCTCGGGATCGCTCACACGGTTGGCTGAGAGCGGTAACGCCCTGAACCTTAACGGCAGGGTTGGTGGTTTCATCAACCGCGAAGCAGAGATTTCGGAGCGCTTCGGCCTGCAATCGACGGTCGATCGCACCCGGCTTTTTACGCAAAAAGAGGACGAGTTCAGTTACGAGTTGGGCGTGGATTATCAGTTTGCGCTGTTGGGTGGAAAACTGAAAGTCATCGGCTTCCGCGCTTATGAAGACAGCCCCACGGTCTCTCAGGCAATCACGTTATTTGCCGATGATAGCCCGGATCAGGGCGTCAGGTTCGCACGCGACGCTGACGAGGGCGAGACAATCCTGCGGGCTGAATACGGTTTCGACGGGCTTGGCGGCAATTTGCTGTTCGCGGTAGAAGGTGTGCGCAATTTTCTCGACATCACCTCCACTCTCGATCTGACGGATACGACCGGGGCGCTGCAACCAGCGCAACTGGCCGGCGCAACTGCGCGCGTGGATGAGGACCGGGCAGAGGCCCAGGGGACATACAGCCGCCCGCTTGCCCCCGGCCTGCAATTTCAGGCATCGGGCGGCGCGGAATATTCGCGCATCAGTCAAAGCGGCCCGTTGGGCCAGACGCGCACGTTCTATCGCCCCAAGGGGTTCGTTTCGTTGGACTGGAAGGCGGCGGAAACCATTAACATCGCCGCGCGAATCGAACGGATCGTGGGCCAGCTCAACTTCTTTGAATTTATCGCCACCGTCGATCTCAATCAGGATCGCACCAATGTGACCAATGCGGACCTCGTCCCCCCGCAAAGCTGGCGCTACGAAATCGAGGCGAACCTTGGTCTGGGCGCATTGGGCACATTGAACCTGCGCCCCTTCTACGAAGACATCACCGATATCGTCGACCAGATCCCGATTGCAGGCGGAGGACAGGCGCCGGGCAATCTGCCTGCGGCAAAGCTGTATGGCGTTGCAAGCGATCTGACGTTGCTGTCCGAGGTGCTGGGGTGGCGCGGCACTCGCATGGATGTGGAATTGTCTCTGCTCGGCAGTTCGATCAAAGACCCGCTGCTGGGTTTTACCCGCGAAATATCGAACAATCAGATAGTCAATCTGCGAACCGACCTGCGGCACGATTTCTCTGGCTCCACATGGGCGATGGGTGGCTCGGTCAATTGGGAGGACAACGCAGAGGCGGTGCGACTGGACGAAATATCGTTGCAGACCCAGAGTTTTGGTTTCGCGAGCTTCTTTGTCGAGAACAAGGACGTTGCCGGGCTTACCCTGCGCGCGAATATCGCCAATCTGCTCGACCGCGAGAACCGGTTTTCGCGCACCGTATTTCTGGATCGCGCTGCGGGTCTGGTGGACTTCCGTGAAACGCGCGCGCGCAACTTCGGCACGATCTTCACTTTCGAGGTTGAGGGGTCGTTCTAGCGCGCCTAACCCTCGTCATCTGACAGGGAGACGATGATGACGATTGCGATGCGCAGCTGGCTGTTTGCCCCCGGCGACAGCGAACGCAAGATGGAAAAAGCCATCGCCAGCGATGCCGATATTGCGCTGCTGGATCTTGAAGATTCGGTCACTCCGCAAAACAGGCCCGCCGCGCGGGATGCGGTTCGCGCTGCCCTTGAAGCCGCGCCCGACCGCGCCCGCGTATGGGTGCGGATCAATCCACTTGATACACCGGATGCGGTGCTGGATCTGGCTGCCGTGATACGCGCCCGACCCGGCGGGGTGTTTCTGCCAAAGGCCGAAGGCGCCCATCACGTAACACAACTACACCACTATCTGACCGCACTGGAAGCGGCACATGGGCTGGTGCACGGCTCCACACGCATTGCCGCTTTGGTCGACGGAAACCGCCGCTGCGATGTTTCGCACGGGGGATTACGCGGGCGCTTATCCGGGTGCGGAGCGGCTGGCTGCGATGAGTTGGGGGGCGGAGGATCTCTCCTCTGCGCTTGGCGCGAGCGAGCAGCGCGGGGCTGACGGTGAATACGCGCACACCTATGAAATGGCGCGCAGCCTGTGCCTGTTGGGCGCGGTCGCCGCAGGGGTCGCTCCAATCGAAACCGTCCAGCCCGAATTTCGCGATCTCGATGCGCTGGAGACACGCGCGCGCAGATGCCGGGCAGCAGGGTTTCGCGGGATGCTGGCGATCCACCCGGCACAGATCGGCCCGATCAACGCAGCCTTCACCCCAGGAGCGCCAGAGATTGCCCACGCGCGCGCAGTCGTTCAGGCATTTGCCGAAAATCCGGATGCAGGGACCATCGCCATCGATGGTACGATGCTGGATCGCCCGCATCTGGCACTGGCGCAGCGACTGCTGGCTGAGGCGGAATCAATCACCTGATCGGCTTTAACATTTTCCTACACGAACCATATTGGATACTTGGTTCCGCGACTCAGCAGCAGGAGCGCGTATTCAATGGCCATTCTCGAAACCCTGATCGGACCTATCGCCTCGATCATTGACAAGATCATTCCCGACAAGGAAGCGCGCGCACTCGCCAAACTTGAACTTATCAAGCTGGAAGGCACGCAGGAAATGCGCATGGTCGAAGCGCGCCTGCAGGCCATCGTCGCCGAAGCGCAATCGGATGATCCATGGACCAGCCGGGCTCGTCCAAGCTTCCTCTATGTCATGTATGTCCTGCTGCTGACCGCGCTGCCGATGGGCGTGCTCAGCGCCTTTGACCCGCGCGCGGCAAAGGACATTGCGAACGGCATGAACGCCTATCTCGCCGGGCTTCCAGAGCCGCTGTATGCTCTTTTTGGCACCGGATATCTTGGCTACACCGCCGCGCGCCAGTGGGGCAAGGTGAAGGGAGTGGACCGGTAATTTCACAAGGCGTTTACCCGCGTCCGGATCACTGCGTCAATTACGCCGCGATCCGGATTAAAGGCCCGGTAACGAAAAACGTTTATCGTGACCCGACCTCAGGGGAAATTGCATTGATCGAAGTAACATACACCAGCACGGCCACCGCATCTCTCGGCTCTGACGAGGTGTTCAATATCGTTGAAAAATCGGCGAGGAATAATCTGCGCGATGACCTATCGGGTTTCCTCATCTTCTCCGGCAATCGTTTTTTTCAGCTCGTCGAAGGGCAAGAGCAGGCGATTGACGCGCTCCTCCACAGGCTCGGCAATGATCCGCGCCATCGCGAGATCAGGGTGCTGAGCCGCAAACCGGTTGCACAGAGATCTTTCGCAAAGTGGAAGATGAAGCGGATTGTGCCCCGTGCAGATTGGCAGGCAGTGGCAAATGCCGCACCGGAATTCGAGAATGCCTCGCCAATGGTGAAGGCGGCGGTTGCCGAATTTCTGCAATCAACTGTGGCCTTGTCCACCGCGCGATAACGATCCGCGTGATCGCCCAGAGCGGCGAAAAGCGCACAGCCCGCTTCACCGATTGATGCCGAGAGGTTATGATCGGGCATGAGCGAAACCAGATCGAACACAGTCTTTGTCCTGAATGGCCCCAACCTCAACCTGTTAGGCCTTCGCGAGCCGGAAATTTACGGCTCGGTCACGCTCGATGAAATCGCCGGCATGCTGGAGGATCGCGCGCAGGAACTGGGCCTGGCCATCGACATGCGCCAGACCAATCACGAAGGAATGCTGGTCGACTGGCTGCACGAGGCGCAGGCCCAAGGCGCAAGGGCGGTTCTGATCAACGCTGGTGCCTATACCCACACCTCGATTGCGCTGCTGGATGCGGCACGGGCGATAACCATTCCAGTTGTCGAGGTACATCTGTCGAACCCAAAGGCTCGCGAGCCGTTCCGCCACACCTCCTATATCGGCATGGCCGCCGCGCGTACCTTTGAAGGGCACGGCGCCAATAGTTACATCCTCGCACTGGAAGCGATTGCCGCAGATGATTTGGGCACATAATCGACAGCGACGTGACAGATCAGCCGCACTTGCCACTTGCCAGCCGCAATTGCGATGAATAGTCACCGGTGAAACAAAACAAGGGGTATGCATGCCTAATTCTGGGGCTGAGAAAAAGCCGGGTGCCGGATCCAAATCCGGGATGAACATCGACACCGCGTTGGTGCGCGAGCTTGCCGAACTGCTCAATGAAACCGGGCTGACCGAAATCGAGGTCGAGGACGATGATCGCAAGATCCGCGTGGCGCGCGGCGGTGTAGTATCCGCCACCGTCGCATCGGCAGCACCCATGGTGGCGCCCGCACCTGCGCCTGTTGCAGCGCCCACAGCCCCCGAAATGGCACCTGCGGCAAACGCCGATGCGCTCAAATCACCGATGGTGGGAACTGTCTACCTTGCCGCTGAGCCGGGTAAGCCCAACTTCATCAAGATCGGAGACACCGTTTCCGAAGGCGACACCTTGCTGATTGTCGAAGCCATGAAGGTCATGAACCCGATCACCGCCGACAAGGCCGGGGAGATCAAGGCAATCCTCGTCGATAACGCGCAGCCGGTCGAATACGATCAGCCGCTCGTGGTAATCGGGTAGGCGCCACCCATGACCATTACCCGCATCCTCATCGCCAATCGCGGCGAAATCGCCTTGCGCATCCATCGCGCGGCCCACGAAATGGGGATTGAAACGGTCGCGGTGCACTCCACCGCTGATGCCGATGCTATGCATGTGCGGCTGGCAGATCAGGCCGTGTGCATCGGTCCTCCTGCCGCCGCTGACAGCTACCTCAACGTCGCGGCGATCATCTCTGCTGCCGAAGTGTCGCAGTGTGACGCGATCCATCCGGGATATGGCTTCCTTTCGGAAAATGCCAAATTTGCTGAAATCGTAGAGGCGCACGATATCGCCTGGATTGGGCCGAAACCCGAACACATCCGCACGATGGGCGACAAGGTTGAGGCAAAGCGAACTGCCGGGACTTTGGGACTGCCGCTGGTCCCCGGCTCCGAAGGCGCTGTGTCCGATCCCGGAGAGGCAAAGCGCATCGCCGCCGAAATCGGCTATCCCGTGATAATCAAGGCTGCCAGCGGCGGCGGCGGTCGCGGTATGAAGGTGTGCGAGAGCGAATACACCATCGAGACGCTGATGCAGCAGGCCGGGTCCGAGGCGAAGGCCGCGTTCGGCGATGCGACCGTGTATATCGAGAAATACCTTGGCAATCCGCGCCACATTGAATTTCAGGTGTTTGGCGATGGCAATGGCAATGCGATCCATCTGGGAGAGCGCGATTGCTCACTGCAACGCCGCCACCAGAAAGTGCTGGAAGAGGCGCCCTCGCCCGTCATCAGCGGCGCCGAACGTGAACGCATGGGCGAGGTGTGTGCGCAGGCGATGCGGGGCATGTCATATCGCGGCGCAGGCACAATTGAGTTTCTGTGGGAGAATGGCGAGTTCTACTTCATCGAAATGAACACCCGCCTGCAAGTCGAACACCCGGTGACCGAAGCAATCACTGGCGTCGATCTGGTGCGCGAACAAATCCGCATTGCCGCTGGCAAACCGCTGTCGGTGACGCAGGAAGACCTTGAATTCAAAGGCCACGCCATTGAATGCCGGATCAACGCCGAAGACCCCTTCACCTTCGCACCCAGCCCCGGAAAGATAACGTACTATCACCCCGCAGGAGGGATGCACGTGCGTGTCGATTCAGGGCTGTATGCTGGCTATACCGTGCCGCCGTATTACGACAGCATGATCGCCAAACTGATCGTTTATGGCCGCAACCGCGAAGGCTGCATCATGCGCCTGAAACGCGCGCTGGAGGAAATGGTCGTGGAGGGCGTGAAAACGAACATCCCGCTGCATCAGGAATTGCTGCGTCAGAACGACGTTCTAGAGGGCGATTATTCGATCAAGTGGCTTGAGGAATGGCTGGCAACGCGCGAGGTATAAAGGAATTGCGCGCACGGTTGTGCGCTGTCGTGTTACTAAATTATCGCTCAACGAGCGTTGGTTAGTCGAACTCAAACCCCGCCGCTTTCGCTTCCGCGATAATTTCCGCGCCGGTTTTCATCGGACTTTCCTGCACCAGATCGAACCAGTCCGGTTTTTCGTCGACGAAAATCTGTTGTTCGATCCCGAAACCCGGCGGAAGATCAAAAAGGCCAGCAAGGAAGCTTCGGTTTCCGGTCGGCAAGAAGCGGTACCAAAGATTGCTGCCGCATCTGGAGCAAAAGGCGCGTTCGGCCCAAGCGCTAGATGAGTAGGTGGCAATTGCCTCTCCGCCGGTTACTGCCATATCCGCCCCTTTCACCCCGCCGTAAAAAGCGCCGGTCCAGCGGCGGCACATATCGCAGTGACAAATGTCGACTTGCCGCTCCATCCTGGTGACCGTGATAGTGACCGCACCGCACAGGCATACGCCGGTGATCGGCGTATCGAGCACTGCGATCGGCTTGCTAACATGCGTTTGAGATTTTTCGCTCATCGCCTGCCTCTCTATCCACTATGGCGGTCTTGTCTGCTCTAGTTTTGGCGCGCCTTTATTTCGACCGCCGCGATACAGGCGTTGGCCTGCTGTTCAATCTGCGCAGGATCCATCGAAGACAGCAACTCCTCGCGCCGCGCACTCAACATTGCAAAACTGTCCTGTTCGCTGACGTGCTGAGGTATCGCGAAAGCGTTGTTGTGCCAGCCAAGGGCAACGAGCGTTTTGGCGTTCTGCGCTTTGTTCATCGCAATCAGACCCCTAACCATTGCGTGGTTGTAGGCGCTGATCAGCGCGGCACATTCCTTGTGCTCAATCGGAGTCATGGTATCGAACGCCTTGTTCGCCGCCGGGCCGGTTTCGGCCGACAACCCGGAACAGCCTCCAATGGCCAAACCCACCGCACTGGCCGCCAACCCGGCTGCCATACGGCCTGAGGTCACAAGGGCACTCCGGGTTCGTGCTTTGCCGTGCGGATCGTCAGCGAGGTTTTCACGCTGTCGACATTGGGTGCAGGTGTCAGTTTTCCGGTGAGAAATTCCTGAAAGCTCTGCAAATCCTGGCTCACGATCTTGAGGATGAAAGTCGATCTCGCCATTGAGCATGTGGCACTCGCGCACCTCGGGCAAAGCGCGCATGTGCTCCTCAAACTCGCGCAAGCTCGTTTCAGCCTGACTTTTCAGGCTGACCATCGCGAAAACAGTGATCGCAAAACCTAGTTTCGACGGATCGAGATCGGCGTGATAGCCGCGAATTACCCCGTCTTCTTCCAACCCGCGCACCCGGCGCAGGCACGGTGGCGCGGTAAGTCCCACGCGCTGGGCAAGCTCGACATTGGTCACCCGCCCTTCTGCCTGCAATTCACTCAGAAGGCGTCTGTCGATCTCATCAAGATTGGCCATATGGCGATCATACTCCGATCAAGCGGTCTATTGCGGCGACGGTTGGAACCGCGCTGTGATGACTCGCAATAACGAAAGATTGTAAGAACAGGCGTGAGAATACAACCCGGCGAATAATTTTATTATGTCTGCCAGCAATTGTCCCGCTTTGCAACGCAGGCTGTGTGTTACGCTGTCGCAAGCCTTGCGGACTGATACAGACCATCGCAAGCGGTTGGCAGAATCATTCGAATAAAGTCACAGCGACATGCATCGTGCGCGCAATCCGCTGCCATCAAAAGCACTTGAACAGGAAGGAGGGGATATGTTTTTCGATGATCGCCTCTCCACGGTCTTGCGGCAGGAGATTTCGGGCGAGATCGCGCAGCGCACTCAGTTTCGCCAGTTGCTCGATATTCTGGGCAACCGCAAATTTGGCGGGGAAGACCGTGAGCCGCGTCGCCGTGACCAGAGCCTGATCGCGGCGGCCTGGTTGCGTATGGACGCGCTGGGTCGCTCAATCCCCGCAAACGAGCGTGCAGCCATGGTCAGAGAGCCAAGCTGGCGTTTTCGCAGCGCCGATCTGGCAGCGCATCTTGCCGATTTCGAACCGGAGGTCGCATCGGCCGCCCTTAACCGCGCACAACTGAGCGCGGAAGACTGGACTGCGTTGATCCCGCGCCTGCCCGTACGTGCGCGGGGGTTTTTGCGCCTGCGCCGCGATCTGCCCGTCGATGTGGAAAATCTGCTGGATCGACTGGGCGTGAGCGATCGTGGCCTGCCCTCTCCCCAAACATCATCCGAACTACTCACTGAAGACGGGCAAACGCCAAAGCCCGACCTGCTCCGCGCTGATCCGATCTACCCCCAGGAGAACGCCAATGTTCGGCGGATTTTTGAGGGCGAACCGCAGATAAAACCGAAAGTTGAGCCGGTGGCGCCACCCCCGCGGGTGAATGCCGGGACAGACGATCTGGCATCCATCCGCAGCGCCGGTGGCAGACGCGACCCGGATGAGCGTGGCCGCAGCGAAATTTCCGCCCTTGTGGAACGCATTGCCCAATTCAAGCGCGACCGCGAGCCGATCAATCCTCAGGCCGCAATCGACAGTGCGCGCGAACGTGATCTCAGCCCGCGACTGCCATTGGGAGAGGCGGAACCTGCGAGCGCTCGCCGATCTTCCGGTTTCGGTTTCTCCACCGATGCCGCAGGACGCATTGAATGGGCCGAATCAGAAGTTGCCTCGATGGTCACGGGTATCAGGCTGGTCACCCCGCGCACGATTGTTGATGACGCAGGGCAAAACCGGCTGGAGCGCGCGTTCGGCTATCGCCAGCCAATCATACAGGCTGCCAGAACGCTTGCGGGCGCTCCGGCGATTGCAGGGGACTGGATCGTCGATGCGCAGCCGCGCTTCACCGATGATGGTCATTTTACCGGCTATGTCGGGCGGTTCCGCCGTCCGGCAGGGACACTCGATGATGGCATGTCACCCGCTGCGCGCGAGGCGGATCGCATACGTCAGCTGCTGCACGAATTGCGCACTCCGGTGACAGCCGTTCAGGGTTATGCCGAAGTCATCCAGCAGCAATTGTTTGGCCCCGCCCCGCACGAATACCGCGCACTGGCCGCTGCGATTGCCGCCGATGCCGCGCGCATCCTTGCCGGGTTCGAGGAGCTGGACCGGCTGTCCCGGCTGGAAGGTGGAGCCATCACAATGGAGCCGGGCGATACCGATCTTGCCTCTCTTGCCCAACGCACCGCTCAACAACTGGCACAGGTGTTGAAGCCTCGCATGGCCGGAATCGAGATCGCCGTGAACAGCCCCGCGCCTGTTCATGTGGGGTTGGACCCGGAAGAGGCGGAGTTGCTGGTCTGGCGTTTCATGGCCACGCTGGGCGGTGGTTGCGGCGCGGGCGAGACCTTGCGCGCAGTGCTCGAAATCAGCGAGAGCGAAGCGCATCTCGTGTGCGATCTGCCGCGCCAGTTGCAGGGCGAAGACGATATCTTCACCGCAGAGGCAAAGCCCATCGGGACATCGATCAATGCCGGTGTGTTTGGCGCTGGTTTTGCGCTGAGGGTAGCGCGAGCGGAAGCCCGTGGTGCAGGCGGCGATCTGACCCGGACAGGTGAGCAGATGCGGCTGACAATCCCACTGCTGGATCTGGCCGCAACAGACGCTCCCTTGACCCAGGACGAGCAGGACAATAGCCACGACTTTCTCGGCAGTCCGGGCATTTCGGGATAGCTGCCAATTGGGGGCAATAGGGGGAATGGATGAGAGCGGGATTGGCCCCGTCGGCATCCGCACCCATCAGACTCGAAGCTGTTTCTTGGCCGTTGAGGAGGGCGCCGTCTTGTCGATAACCGCGCCAACATCCAAATTTGGGCCCGCTGTCCCCTCGATATTGGAGGTTCCCTCGTTAAAATCGCGCGTGCGCTTCACGCCCGACTTCGGATCACGGGTGCTGCTGACTGTCGATACTGAGGAGGAATTTGACTGGAACGCCCCGTTTCGCCGCGATGGTTACGGGCTGCAGCACGTGGCCCAAATCGCGCGCTTTCAGGCGTTCTGCGAAGAGATAGGCGCGCATCCGGTTTATCTGGTTGACTGGCCGATTGCGAACGATCCTCGCGCGGTCGATATTATCGGCGATGCCGTGCGCAGGGGGACAGCCGAAGTGGGCGTTCAGCTGCACGCATGGGTCAATCCGCCGTTCGATGAGGATGTGAACGCGATCAATTCCTATGCCGGAAATCTGCCTCATGCGCTGGAGGCCGCAAAATTCACCGCGCTGCGCGATCGGATCGAGACTGCATTCGGCGTTGCCCCGCTGATCTATCGCGCCGGGCGTTATGGGGTGGGCGAAGACACCGCCACGATGCTGCGCGAAAATGGAATTGTCATTGATACTTCGGTGCGCTCCCTGTTCGATTACAGCGCGCAAGGCGGGCCGGATTTTTCCGATCACCCGCTCGAACCCTATTGGCTGGATGATCGCGATGGTGGGCGCGGAAGCTTGCTCGAACTGCCGGTCACGACAGCGTATTGGGGCGTTCTGCGCCGTCAGGGAACGCATTTGCACCGCCTGCAGCGCCACTTGCCGACGTTTTTCTCTGCGTTTTCGCGCCTTCGATTGCTGGAACGAATCGCGCTGACGCCCGAAGGGGTAACCGCTGCCGAAGCGATCCGGGGGATCGATATTGCGCTGGACGATGGGCTGCCGCTGCTGGTGCTGTCGTTCCATTCTCCCTCGCTCGCGCCCGGCTGTACGCCTTATGCAAAGGACGCGCGCGCGGTGGAGGCGTTGTACGATTGGTTTCGCGAAATCTATGGCTACCTCGCCAGCCGCTCGGTGCGCAGCGTGACCCTGCCTGAAATTATCAGCGCCGCAATACCGGCCAGCGAAAAGCCGGTCTTGTAAGCTGGGCATTGCCGCTGTAGGGGCTGCGCTTGTTTCTGCCGGTCGCATACCAAAGGGCCTGTAGCTCAGTGGTTAGAGCTGGCCGCTCATAACGGCTAGGTCGCGGGTTCGAATCCTGCCGGGCCCACCGGTATGCAGGCGTGTTCGGGTCACGAGGCACGAGCAGGGACAAATCGGCCAAGTGCCGAAGACCAGTCGGCCAAGTGTCGAAGACCAGTCGGGGAGTAGCGCAGCCTGGTAGCGCATCTGCTTTGGGAGCAGAGGGTCGCAGGTTCGAATCCTCTCGGCGTCGATGCTGTCAGCGCCGGTGGCGATCACGAGCTCGCCGAGCTGCTGCACGCGGCGTTCCTTGAGCTGCTTCGCCTTCTCGGCCAGCGCCTTGAGCTCGGCATCAATGTCTCTCGGTTTACGCATCATGGTTCTCCGTTTCGGGGTGATGCGCTGATGGTAGTAGCTGAACGCCGCCAAGGCTTTAGGGTCGTCGGGACCGCCTGAGACCGGGTAGTCCCGAACAGGATTTTATCATGTGAGGGCGCGCTTATACGTCGTGCCGACGTGGCTTGTGTGACGTAGATGGTTCGCCGTTATGGCGATCTATCACCTCTCCGTAAAAGTCATCAGCCGCTCGGCCGGGCGCAGCGCTGTGGCCGCTGCTGCCTATCGCTGTGCCGGACGCCTGCACGATGAGCGCATCGATCGCACCCACGACTTCACCAACAAGGGCGGTGTGGTTCATTCCGAAGTGCTGCTGCCCGAAGGTGCGCCGGAGCATCTGTCCGACCGCGAGCAGCTGTGGAACGCGGTCGAGGCATCCGAGAAGCGCAAGGACGCGCAGCTGTCGCGCGAGGTCGAGTTCGCGATCCCGCGCGAGCTCAACCACGAACAGGGCATCGCCCTCGCCCGCGACTTTGTGCAGACCGAGTTCGTCGAGCGCGGCATGATCGCCGATCTCAATGTGCATTGGGACATCGGCGCGGACGGGCTCGCCAAGCCGCATGCGCATGTGATGCTCACCATGCGCGAAGTTGATGCGGATGGCTTCGGCGCGAAGGTGCGCGACTGGAACCGCACCGAACTCATCGAGCAGTGGCGCGAGCGCTGGGCCGAGCACGTCAACCAGCGGCTGGCTGAGCTCGATATTGATGCGCGGATCGATCACCGCAGTCTCGACGCGCAGGGCATTGAGCTGGAGCCGCAGGACAAGATCGGCCCCGCCGCCTCGCGCATGGAAGGGCGCGGGCTTGAGGCTGAGCGCATCGAGGAGCACCGCGCGATTGCGGAGCGCAACGGCGCGCGGATCATTGTTGATCCAACCATCGCGCTCGACGCGATCACGCACCAGCAGGCGACCTTCACCAACCGCGACCTTGCCCGCTTCGTTCACCGCCACAGCGACGGTAAGGATCAGTTCGATGCGGTGATGAGCGCGGTGCGCAGCGCGCCCGATCTGGTTGCGCTTGGCAAGGACGGTCGCGGCGAGGAGCGGTTCACCTCGCGCCAGATGATCGAAACCGAGCAGCGCTTGCAGCGCGCGTCTGAGCTGATGGCCGAACGCAGCCAGCATGCGGTCAATGAGCGTGGCCGGGACGCGGCGCTGGCGCGCGCTGCCGAGCGCGGTCTGGTTCTCTCCGGCGAGCAGCGCGCGGCGTTTGAGCATGTCACCGGCGAGCGCGGTCTCAGCGTCGTGGTCGGCTACGCCGGGACCGGCAAGAGCGCGATGCTCGGCGTGGCGCGCGAGGCCTGGGAGAGCGCGGGCTACAATGTTCGCGGCGCGGCGCTGTCCGGCATTGCCGCCGAAGGCTTGGAGAACGGCTCAGGCATTGCCTCGCGCACCATCGCCAGCCTGGAGCACCAGTGGAGCGAGGGCCGCGATTTGATTACGTCGCGCGATGTTCTGGTGATCGACGAGGCCGGCATGGTCGGCACGCGCCAGATGGAGCGCGTGCTGTCCCATGCCGCTGATGATGGCGCAAAGGTCGTGCTGGTCGGCGATCCGCAGCAGCTGCAGGCGATCGAGGCGGGCGCGGCGTTCCGTGCGATCCATGAGCGGCATGGCGGTGTCGAGATCACCGAGGTGCGGCGGCAGCGCGAGGACTGGCAGCGCGATGCGACCCGGCAGCTGGCAACCGGGCGCACCGGTCTTGCGATCGCAGCCTATGACGAGCGCGGCATGGTACATGCTGCCGACACGCGCGAGGTCGCGCGCACCGAGTTGATCGAGCGATGGGATCGCGAGCGGCAAGCGAGCCCGGCCGATACGCGCATCATCCTTGCCCACACCAATGACGAGGTTTCGTCTCCCCGACCAACTTTTTTCAAACGCGTCGAAACACACGCTTCTTGCCAGGGTGCGAGATTTCAAACTCATGTGTCTGTATATTGCATGGCGCTGGCTTGCGCGGTCCGCTGCTGGCATAACGGAACGCTCGGTTATTCCAGCCGCGCGTTTCGCCAACTTCCTCTTGGAGGACACCCATGGATCGACTGTTCACCCTTGTTGCATCCCGCACCGCGATGGCGGCTGGCCAACCGAGCGCTTTTATTCTCGCCATCACAATAATCATCGCCTGGGGTATCAGCGGTCCAGTGTTCGGCTGGTCCGACACCTGGCAACTGGTCGTGAATACCGGGACGACAATCGCCACCTTTCTGATGGTGTTCCTGATTCAGAATTCCCAGAACCGCGACGCGGCGGCGATGCAGGCAAAGCTTGATGAACTGATCCGCGCAGCGCACGGGGCGCGCAACGAATTTGTCGGGATCGAGCATCTGACAGACCGGGAAATCGAAGCCATTCGTCTCGAACTGGAAGAATCAATCGCGACCCGGCCGCCTTTGCACAGCAGGCGCATCAGTATAACTCGTTTGCTGGATCGCCGGTGATGACGGCAATTGAGGCGGCCAAAGAACCAAAGCCTCGCTGTGCCCGCGAACATAAAGGCCAAGCGCGATTTGAAATTTACGCAGCGTGCCTGAAGGACTGATGGCGCGTTGGACGTCCTGGGTTTTGCCTTTGCTGTTCTGCTGATAGAGCTCACCCCGGGCCCGAACATGGGGTGGCTTGCCGCGCTTGCCGCCGTGGAAGGTCGCAAGGCCGGCCTGTCGGCGGTTGCGGGGGTAGCGGTCGGGCTGCTCCTCAACGGAATTCTGGCCGCCCTTGGGCTTGCGAGCCTGCTGGAGGCGGTGCCGCAGGTATTGACCGCGTTGCGTATTGCCGGAGCCGCCATGATGATCTGGCTTGCCGTTCAGGCCTGGCGCGATGCGGACAGGATCGGTCCTGTCTATCCCTCAGACCGGAATGCCGGGCGGCCGTTTGTGGCCGGAGCCCTCATCAATTTGTTCAATCCCAAGGCCTATTTGTTCTTTGTGGTGGTGGTACCACAATTTTTGGGCGGTGCAGTTCTCAGCCTGGGCAATGCAATCGCACTGGCGCTGATCAGCACAACTATTGCAACCGCGATCCATCTCGCGATCGTGCTGGCGGGCAGCGGTGCACACGATTGGCTGTCCGATCCGATACGCACCCGCACGGTCCGGCGGATCTTCGCACTGCTGATGATTGCCGTCGCGGCGTCATTTCTGCTGGTGGACCTTGACTAGGCAATTTCAGCAAGTGCCAGGGGCGGGCAACCAGCGCAGGCTTGATGGATCGCACATCACGGCCTGTGCGGAGCGGTGCGCATAGCCTGCAACATAATCAGCGGTCGTCGATATCGAGATCCTGCTGCACAATGGGGGCAGGATTGCGTACGACGTCCGAACCTGTGGGCTCCTCCACATCATTAAGTCCGCGCTTGAAGCTGCTGATACCTTTGCCAAAATCACCCATCGTTTCAGCAAGGCGCCCACGACCGAACAGCAAGAACACAACGATGGCAACGATCAGCCAGTGGCTCAATGACATGCTACCCATGAGTTGTTTTGCTCCTGCAAACGCCGTTCCAATACATGACCTGTGCCTCTCGAGTTCGATTTTCAATGTGCCGCAAATGCGAAAATGTCAGTTTTGTTCGAATTGACTGAATTGTGGGCATTTTCGGAAATGTCGTCAGCCCTCTCGATTACACTTGGTGTCGACAAGAATTATGTAGCGGCACGCTCGCTGCATGGCAGTGCCAAACATTCAAGTTCGCAACCAACTGCAAGGATGTGCGCGACACTATGCGACGCAATAGAGCATGACAGGGGTGACGCGGTGCGCGATGGCATTCAGGTCTCAGCCAACGTATCCCGGCCAGATACCGACGCAGATGAAAGGTTTGTTCCGAATCGAAGGAGGAACATGCGGTCATGACCAGAGCAAGCATTGCATTGAACCGCTTCGGTTACGGGCTACGCGCAGGCGAAGAGGCATCGCGAATCCCCAGCGGCGACCCTGCGGCCAATCTGTTGGACCAATTGCGCAATTTCGATCCTCGACCGGGCGCACTGTCATCCCGCCCCGATACCAGCGGCGAGGCGGGCGAATTGCTCGCCATCATCCGCAACGCTAGGGCCGAGGCAAGACGGACGGCAGCGATGGAGGGTGAGACGCCGGGAATGGAGCCAGAAAGGGCCTCTAGCAGCGGGCAGCGTTTGAAAAACATACCGCCAGAGTATCGAAAGAAGTTGATTGAGGCGCGAGGGCGCCATCGCAGCGACATCGTGACGCGCACGGCCATTGCCGTTAATTCGCCCACGCCCTTTGCCGAACGGCTGGTGCATTTCTGGTCAAACCATTTTTCTGTCAGCACTGGCAAACAGGGTACTCCGTTCGAAGTCGGCAATCATGAATTCTACGCCGTGCGGCCCTATGTGCTGGGCAAATTCTCAGACCTTCTTAAAGCTGCCGTGCTGCATCCCGCGATGCTGCTCTATCTTGACCAGTATCAGTCGGTCGGGCCGAATTCGCCGTTCCAGATGCGCAGGCAACGCCGGAATAGCGCAAACATCGGCGGCGGGGGCAATCGCGATCGCGGGTTGAACGAAAACTTCGCACGGGAGGTCCTTGAACTGCACACACTGGGTGTCGATGGCGGCTACACTCAAGCGGACGTGACAGAATTTGCCCGCGCACTCACCGGGTGGACGCTTCCGGGCCTCAGTCGCATTTCGCAATTTTCCGATGATCAGCCGGGCGGCGCAGCGTTTGCAGCGTTGGCGCATGAGCCGGGCGTGCGCACAGTCATGGGTCGCAGCTACCCCGATACCGGCGCGGGTCAGGCGATAGATATTCTCGGTGATCTGGCCGCGCATCCAGCCACCGCACGCTTCATCGCGACCAAGCTGGCGCGCCATTTCACCGCCGATCAGCCCGACGCAAATCTGGTTGCACGGCTGGAGCGCGATTTTCTCGATACAGGCGGCGATCTCACCAGCCTTGCGCGCACTCTGGTGGAAGCCCCCGAAAGCTGGAAGGGGGGCGAGATGAAGTTTCGCCAGCCTTACGAATGGCTCGTCAGCGTTCTGAGATTTACGGGAACACCGGTGTTTGGTGAGCAACGTCTGCATGCTTCCCTACGCCAACTGGGACAGGTTCCGTGGAGCGCGCCCTCGCCCGCCGGATTTGACGATGTGACCGATAGCTGGGCCGGGCCAGAGGCGCTGTTGCTGCGGGTGGAGCTGGCTGAACAGATCGCCCGCAAGTCCCCGGCCGATAGGATGCTGGAACGCGCGCGGGCAGCGTTTCCCGGCACCCTGAGCGCCAACACTCAGGACTGGCTGAGCCGCGCGGAAAGTGGATCACAGGCGCTGGCGCTGCTGCTGGTCTCCCCAGAAATGATGCGGAGGTAGAAACATCGTGGAAACGCAGATCAATCGCCGATCGCTGATTGCCGGATCGCTGGTGTTGAGCGCATCGGGCCTGTTCGCCCCTCGAATGGCATTTGCGAGAACCGTTGGCGCAAAAAATCTTTTGTTCGTGCTGTTGCGCGGCGCGATGGACGGGATGACCATGCTCGCGCCGATCGGCGATCCCGGATTTGCGGGCCTGCGCTCCGCCGCCCTGCCCGATTACGAGGGCGCACAGAGGGCGGACGCAATGTTTGCGCTCCACCCCGCTTTTGAGAGAGTGGGCGCTGCCTACGCTGCGGGCGGGGCGTTGTTCGTTCATGCGACGGCCACCGCCTATCGCGACCGTTCGCATTTTGACGGACAGGATATGCTGGAAAGCGGGGCGGCCGCGCCAAACACCCGGCGCGATGGCTGGCTGAACCGGCTCGTGTCGATGATGGACGCATCCAGCCCACCCCGCGCGCTGGCCATTGCGCCCACCATGCCGCTGGCCCTGCGCGGAAGTGCCCCTGCCGGCAATTACGCACCCTCTGGCCTGCCCGACGCCAGCCCCGATTTTCTTGACCGGGTTGCCATGCTGTATGCGGGCGACGAACAACTCGGCGCGCTGTACGCAAAGGCACTGGAAACGCGCCAGATGGCCGCGGACGATGGGCTCAGGAACCTGCGCGATGCGGCAAAGGCAGGTGAATTGGCCGCATCCCTGATGCGTGGCGCGGATGGCGCGCGGATCGCCATGATAGAGCTGAACGGATGGGACACGCACGCCAACCAGCGCGGCACCTTTGCCCGCCCTGCCCGCAATCTGGACGCACTGCTGGGCGCCTATGCCGTGGCGATGGGCGATGCTTGGAAGGATACGCTGGTGCTGGTGGCGACGGAGTTTGGTCGCACCGCGCGGTACAACGGGACGGGTGGGACCGATCACGGCACTGCCAGCGCGGCATTGGTGATGGGCGGCGCTGTGCGCGGCAAGCGGGTTCTGGCCGACTGGCCCGGTCTAGGCGATGCGCAGCTGTTTCAGGGCCGCGACCTGATGCCGACCACGCCGTTGGAAAGCGTGCTGGCGGGGGCGGTGGCGGAGCACTTCATGCTCGATCCCGTGCGCACAATGGCGACGCTGTTTCCCGGACGCTCTTTCAGCGCGATGAATGGATTGCTCCGCGTTTGATCGGGCTCAGTTACCGGTGCCGACGCCAGCAATGATCCTTTCATCCAGAGTGTCCCCATGCAGCACCGACACATCGCCGGTCGCCTCCAGAACAACGGCGCGCACCTTGTCCATCTCAAGCGCGTTGGCCTCGCGTAATTTGGCGATCAGATCGCTTTCAGTAACACGCGTTTGCTTCAGGGCATCGTGCAACATCACGCCGTTGCGCATCAGCATCACAGGCTCATTTTGAGCGAGCTTCTCAAATTTCTCAGAACTCTTGCGCAATCGTGATGATACGCGTTGACCGATGAACAATCCAATCATCGCGATCAGCGCCTGAAGGAAGCCCGACCATTCCGTTGCCTGCGATGCGCCAGCCAGCAGGCTGCCCAGCGCAACAGTCATGACAAAATCGAAATTGGTCATTTTCGACAGCGAGCGCAGACCGTTCATACGGATGAGAACGGTTACGTAAAGCAGTGAAACGAGCGCCAGGATCAGCCCCCGCAATACAGTGTCGATATTGGCGCTTTCCAAGAAAATCGTCTGTCTCCCATCGCGAGTGCGTACCGTGCAGTAACGCACGCACTGTGCGATAGGTCCGCCCGGTTGCGGAAAAGCTTTACCGCACTTGCCTCATCACCGCCGGAGCGGACTGAATAGGTGCGCTGGTCTGGATAGAGCGATCCTCGTTTGCGACGATCCCGGCCACCGTCGTCCACACCGCGACATTCTGGCGCAATTGAGCCTTGTCGATCTTGTCCAGCGTATCATCGGGTGTGTGGTGCAGATCGAAATAGCGTGTGCCATCCTGTTGCAAATCGATCAGCGGCCCGCCCTGATCGCGCACGATGTTGAGATCGGCTCCGCCGCTGGCGACATTGGCTGACGCGGCAACTCCGAACCGCGCAACCGCGCTGGCTATGCGCGCGCTGAGATCGGGGTTGGTTTTGCCGAAATTGGTTTCAAACCGCCAGATGCGGTCCGCGCCGAAATCGCTTTCGAAACCGACCGCAATCGGCTCATTGATGTGTGCCTTTGAATAGGCGGTGGAGCCGAACAGGCCGACCTCTTCCGCTCCCGCCATCAGCACGCGTATGGTGCGCAGCGGCTGGCCGGATTTGCGCACATTAAGCGCGGCTGCAGCCACAATCGCGCAACCCGCGCCATCATCGAATGCGCCGGGCGAATTCCACCAGCTATCCAGATGACAGGCCAACAGGACGGGCGGCAGATCGGGATTGCGCCCGACGATCTCTCCCACGACATTGCCACTGATCGTGGTGCCGAGGTTTTCGGGCGTCAACGTCAGCTTCATCGTGATCGGGCGGCCACCGGCGCGCTCAAACATGCGTTCAAGGTTGGCGGCATCGGGCAATGACAGCGCGCCAGCAGGCGTTGGCACCGGGCGCCCTACATCGGTGGAGCCGTCGCCCCGGCGAAAGGTCGTGCCGCCGGTGTGGGGATTGCGATGGTAATCCGTCCCGACCGATTTGATGACGGTCGCAATCGCGCCCTTCTGCTTTGCCAGTTCCGCCCCGACCCAGCGCGCAGGCCCGGCAAACCCGTATTGCGATCCGTCCTGGGTCCGGGTCATGGAATGTGAGATATAGGCGATCTTGCCCTTCAGGCTGCCTTCGGATGTGGCGCGCAAGGCATCGACGCTGTCGAACATCACCACCTGTGCAGTGATCCCGTCCGGCCCGGTCGAGGCGCTGCCGCCCAACGGCTGAATGACCAGCGGTTGCGGAAAGGGGCTGAGGATTTGCGCACGATGCGTATCGCCCGGCACCCAGGTTTCCATTTCGAACGGTTCATCCGCGACGTTCTGGAACCCTTGCGCCTTTAGCCAGGCCATTGCCCATGTGCGGGCGCGTGCTTCCGCCTCTGTCCCGGCCTGCCGCGGGCCGACTTCCGTCGTCAGCCCCTCGACAAAATCCCACGCCAGCGTGTCGCTTTCCAGCGCTTGGGTCGCTGCGGCTTCCAGCGTGGATGAGTGATTATCGGTCTGCGCGCTCGCGCTCGCAATCAATGCTGCCGAAAGGGCCAGCGCGGTTGCGGATTTGAGGGCGACGGTTTTGATCGAGGGCTGCTTCATGCGCGCCATCGCTATCGGCCCGCCGCTACGCTGTCCAGTTCATCCGTGCAGGCCAGGCGGCATTCGTCGATCCTAAGGCGCGCTTCGAGAGCCCTGACTGGCGGTCTCTGGTAACGGCAACCCGGCCACGCCCAGTTGCCCGGCCTTGCGGTCTGTGAAAGCGACGATTTGCGCCCCGCTAGGCAGATCTGCGCTGATCGGATGCACGGCCTGCGCCGTCGCCGAATTGCTGCCATCAAGCACCACTTTATTACGGCCATCATTCTTGGCATTATAAAGTGCCGCGTCGGCCCGTTTGAACAGGCTGGCATAGCTCTCTCCGGGCAGCCGCTCGGCCACGCCAAAACTCACGGTAAAGGTGTGCTCATCTGTTTCGCCGCGCGCTTTGCTGTTCGCGGCTGCCAAGCGGATGCGGTCTGCAAGACGCGCGGCAGGGTCGCCGTGACAATCCCACACTGCGATGCAGAATTCCTCCCCGCCAACGCGCCCGGCAATATCCGATCCGCGAATTTTGCCGGCGATGATCTGTCCGAACCTGGTGATCACAGCGTCCCCGGCGGGGTGACCAAAAGTGTCATTGATGAGCTTGAAATTGTCGATGTCGCAAACGATCAGACTGACGGGAACTTTCTCCTCCATTCCAATCGCCAGCATGGCTTTCACGTCTTTTTCAAACGCGGTACGATTGCGCAGTTTCGTCAGCCCATCAATTACCGCGCCCTGACGACCCCGGCGCATGTCATCGAGCGCGATGGTAGCAATCAGCGACAGCGCGAGCACCAGTGCCAACAGCGCCGAGATCACGATATTCACCGATGCAAAGACAGAACTCTGATACTGCGCCATCGTCATCTGGCTTTGCGCAAGGATGGTGATGCTCGGCCTCACGATGGCGTAGGCGGCCAGCGCGATGAACACCCACACCAGCGCGCGGTCACCGGTATTCGCAGGAGCAATCCGCCACTTGCCGTGCGCCGCGAGCGCAAACAGCAGGCCCGTATTGAAATTCTGGGTCATCAATAACACACTCTGCACTTCGTAAGCGCGGGCGAAATACAACACCGGTGTCGTCAGCGCCGTCAATGCGAGCATGGCAAATACAGGACTTTGCTGACCGTCGCGTTTCGCGACACCCCACAACAGAACAATGATCGCGATGGCGGCATTCCAGTGGAACAGCAGAATATCGTACGGGGCAAAATTCCAAGAAATCGTCCCTTGGAGAATGATTCCTCCGCAAAATGCGAACGCCCAGTACGCATAGGCGAGGATATAGGTGCGCGACCGATCCGCTCGCCACAGCGCAAACAGCATCGCGGCGAAAATCGCCATGATGCCTGGAATAATGAAGGTAAGTATTTGCGCCTGCACAATTGTTCCCTTTAGGACCGACATACACATCGCATGAATTGGTAAAGGCTTGGCTAAACTGGCTCGCGGTCAATTCCCAAAGGCAGCGCTTGCCCGGTTGGCGCACAACGCCTATTTGCACCGCTAAATCCAGCGACACACTCGAATCCACGAAGGACGACCCCCAAATGGCCGCGCAATACGCCTATGTCATGAAAGGCATGACCAAGACCTTTCCCGGTGCCCCCAAGCCGGTGCTGTCGAATATCAATCTCCAATTCTATCAGGGCGCAAAGATCGGCATCGTCGGCCCCAATGGCGCGGGCAAATCAACGCTGATCAAGATCATGGCCGGGATCGATACCGATTACACCGGCGAGGCTTGGCCGGGTGAAAACATCACGGTTGGATATCTCCCGCAGGAGCCGCAGCTCGACGAGAGCAAGACCGTGCTCGAAAACGTCAAGGACGGCGCACGCGAAACCGCCGATCTGGTTGACCGGTTCAACGCCATTTCGGCCGAAATGGCCGAGCCGGACGCCGATTTCGACAAGCTGGGCGAAGAGATGAGCGAGCTTCAGACGAAGATTGACGCCGTCGACGGCTGGACGCTCGACAACCAGCTCGAAATCGCGATGGAGGCTTTACGCTGTCCGCCATCCGACATCGGCGTGGAAAGCCTTTCAGGCGGAGAGAAACGCCGCGTCGCGCTGACCCGTCTGCTGATCCAGAAACCGTCGATCCTGCTGTTGGACGAACCGACCAACCACCTCGATGCTGAAAGCGTCGAATGGCTTGAAAACCACCTCAAGGAATATGCAGGCGCGGTTTTGATGATCACCCACGATCGCTACTTCCTCGATAATGTTGTGGAATGGATCCTCGAACTCGATCGCGGCACATATTACCCTTACGAAGGCAATTATTCGACGTATCTGGAGAAGAAGGCCAAGCGGCTGGACCAGGAAAATCGCGAAGAATCGGGCCGCCAAAAAGCGCTTACACGTGAGCTGGAGTGGATCCGGCAGACGCCTGCCGCACGCCAGACCAAATCCAAGGCGCGTATCCGCAAGTTCGAAGACCTGCAGGAAGCGCAGGCGGGGCGCAAGCCGGGCAAAGCGCAGATCGTCATCCAGGTGCCTGAACGCCTTGGCGGTAAGGTGATCGAGGCAAAGAACATCACCAAGGCATTCGGTGACAAACTGTTGTTCGAAAACCTTTCCTTCATGCTGCCGCCGGGCGGGATCGTCGGCGTAATCGGGCCAAACGGCGCGGGTAAATCCACGCTGTTCAAGATGATAACCGGGCAGGACACGCCCGATAGTGGCACCATCGAAATCGGTGATACGGTCCATCTGGGTTATGTTGACCAGAGCCGCGACGATCTGACGCCGGGCAACAACGTGTGGGAGGAAATCTCGGACGGCCTCGATTACATGCAGGTCAATGGCCACGACATGTCCACCCGCGCCTATGTCGGGGCGTTCAATTTCAAGGGCTCCGATCAGCAGAAGAATGTCGGCAAACTTTCAGGCGGCGAACGCAACCGCGTGCACATGGCAAAGATGCTGAAGCAGGGCGGCAACGTGCTGCTGCTGGATGAACCGACCAACGATCTCGACGTGGAAACGCTGGGCGCGCTGGAGGAAGCCATCGAGAATTTCGCTGGATGCGCCGTGGTGATCTCGCACGACCGCTTCTTTCTTGACCGTTTGGCTACGCACATCCTTGCATTCGAGGGCAACAGCCATGTCGAATGGTTCGAAGGCAATTTCGAAGCGTATGAGGAAGACAAACGGCGCAGGCTGGGCGATGCAGCGGACCGCCCCACGCGCCTGTCCTACAAGAAGCTGACCCGGTAGCAGGGCCTCGGCGGTCAGGCCTGCCTTGGTTTTTGCTCCTTTACGCAGCTTTAACTACCCTCCCGCCAATGTCTCCCTCGCATTTGCTACCGGCATCCCCGCCGGAGCAATCGCGGGGGGTAGCGGCGCATGTTCAACAGCACATCGGTCACAATCGACCTCGCAGTTTTGGCTGCGCTGCTTGTATGTGCCGCGTCACTTGGTGCGATCAGCGCTCATTTCTGGCGACGGGGCGTAGTTGCGTTTCAGTCAGCGTGCGAACGCAATCGCTCCGATAACAGGCTGATGCAGATGTTGCGCAGCAGTGAAGCGCTGAGCGAAGTGGTTGATCCAGATTATCGCGCCACGCCACAGCGGGCGGGATACACGGGCCGCACAGATGCAATGTTGCGCGCACGGCTCGATCATATGCGAGAAGTACAGCAGATCTGGGGCACTGAAACGCGCGAAGCCGCGTTGCGACAGGTCGCCGCGCTGATGCGCAATTCGCTGCGCAGCAGTGATGGGATTGCGCCCGGCGAACGCGATCTTGTCAGCGAGACACAAGGTGATGGGTTCACTATTCTGGTTCGCGGCGCACGCGAAGCGGACGCCGCAATCATTGCCCAACGGCTACGCCGGGCTCTGGCGCGGAGCCGGATTGATGGACTGGCAGATAATCTGCGGCTTTCGGCCAGCTTTGGCGTGGCTGGTAGACGTGCCGGAGAAAGTTTCACGATGTGGCAGGCGCGTGCGCAGACCGCCCTCGGCGTTGCCAATGCACGCGGCGAAGATCAGATAGTCGAGGCGAGCGTCGTAGAGGAAATGCGGCTGCTTCCCCCGCCCTCGCCCCCGATTGCGACTTCGCCATTGCAATCGTCAACGCCTGAATCGTCAAAGGCGGCCTGAAACCAACACCCTCAGGGCGCGACCCAGCCGCCAGTCCAATCGCCGCCAGACCCGCGCACGAATTGTGCACGCACATGTCCCGTATGCGCCAGGTACAGCCAGTCGATTTCCTGCAAAGTTATCAGAAGAACCGCAAAATTGTCGCGCGCTGGAACCAGCTGTTCATCACTCGGCTCCACGCCTTCAAGCTCTGCAGGCAGGCCCGATGTGGGCTTGGACGAAGGTGCGCCTGGCCCTTCGCCCATGTAGCAACGTCGCGCAAAGTTTGACCCGTTTTCCCAAGCAGCGTCGGTCACGGGTGCATCGCGCAGGATCTCAGCGGTGCCGCGCGCACGTATCTGGATCTTTGCTCCCTTGTCATAGAACAGCACCGCAATGCGCGGGTCTGCCTCAATCGCTGCGGCCTTGGGCGCGCGCGTATCCGTATGAAATCGCAGACTTCCAGCCCGAGCGTCGAATTCGCGTAACACCATCGTGCGCGCGTCCACATCGCTGGTCACGACCGCAGGCGTGTGCATTGCGCTTTTGCGATCACGCGCGGCGCGGATCAGGCGATTGGTAAAGTCGGTGCGAACATCGTCGAGTTTGTCGAACATGAGCCGCGATGTGGAGAAGCCGGAGAGCCAACGCAAGCGCGGTTCGCGGCTGATGTTGCTTTGTTCATTTAACTGGCTACAAAGATGAACAAAAGGGTGTTAGAGCGGTTAAGTTTGGCGACAGCGACGCTCGCGTAGAAGAGCATATCAACCGAGCCGTAAGTGGTGGGGCGGCAACACTGGAGGCCTTTATGGACATTACCAATCTTCTCCGAGGCAGTGCGCTCTCGGCCATTGCTGCGGCGCTTGCACTCGTCGTAACGCCTGCTCCGGCCGAGGCCGCTTCAGCGACCGCTTCGAACGGTGCGGCAACCTTTGCTAATGCTGAGCAGCCACGTGGGGATCGACGCGGAGACCGACGAGGCGACCGCCAGCGCGGCCAGCAGCCAGCTGTTAGCGCCCCCGTCAGAGATGAAGCGCGCACTCAACGCGCCGTGCAACGTGCCGAACGCTCCGTCCAGCGCAGCGAGCGCCGCGCAGAACGTGTAGAACAGCGCAGCGACAATCGCGCCACTCAGGTTGAGCGGCGGGGCGACAACCGTGCTGCACAGCTTCAACGACAGGGCCGCGATCGTGCTGCCAATCGGGTGGATCGTCGCACCGAAAATCGTGCTGACCAGATCGAGCGACGCGGCGAACGGCGTGCCGACCGCATCGAACAGCGCGGAGACATCCGTGCACAAGGCCAGCGCGGCGGCGAATTCCGTGGCGATCGGCGTGCGGATCAGCGAGCAGACCGCCGCGGCGATGTTCGCGACAACCGCCAAATTCGGCGCGATGCCTTCCGCAATGGCGTCCGCACCGAACGCCGCCGGGATCAGGTTGAGGATCGCCGCATCCGCCGCGACGGCTTTCGCGACGGTGTAAGAACCGAGCGGCGCGCGGACCGCCGGGACGATTACCGCCGCGCGGATCGCGGATATCGTGACGGGCGCGGATACCGGGGTGGCGATTATCGCCGTTGGGACCGCCGCTGGCGCGATAACCAGCGGTTTGGCTGGCAGAATTTTCGCCGGTCCAACCGCAACGCCTTCCACCTGGGCCGATATTACGCCCCTTATCGCGGGCATTACTACAACCGCGTGAACATCGGCTTTTTCCTGGATAACGTGTTCTTCCAGCCACGTTATTTCATCAACGATCCGTATGCCTATCGCCTGCCGGACGTTTATGGCCCCTATCGCTGGGTGAGGTATTACGACGATGTTCTGCTTGTCGATGTTTACTCCGGCGAAGTGGTGGACGTAATCCACGATTTCTTCTGGTAAAATAAGGAACTCGGTTACAAATTGCCCCCGCCAAACTCCGGTTTGGCGGGGGCTTTTTGGTTGCGCTGCGCCTCCCGATTGCTAATTCTTCGAGTATGACAGCAACAAAGATTATTCCCGATGCAGATGCTCTGAAACGGGTGGGCAAAAAGGTTCGAGAGCGGCTGGCGGCAGACCCTGGCGTTTACAGGATCGAAACCGACAAGGCAGAAATTTTCGCGGTCGGCGATTTCTTGACACCCGAAGAATGTCAGCGCCTGTGCGTCATGATCGATCTGACGGCCAAGCCATCATCCTTGCATGAACTGGGCTATGACAGCGGTTTTCGCACATCCTATTCCGGCGATCTCAATCCGCATGACAGTTTCGTCAAGGCGGTCGGACGGCGGATCGACGATCTGCTGGGTGTGAGCCCGGAAATCGGCGAGGCGATACAGGGGCAACGTTATCTGCCCGGACAGCAATTCAAGCCGCATAATGACTGGTTCTATACCTCCGAGAAATACTGGGAGGGCGAGCGCAAGCGCGGAGGGCAGCGATCATGGACCGCGATGGCCTTCCTCAATTACGTGGAGGAAGGCGGCGAGACCCACTTCACCGAAGTTGGCATCAAGATTACACCGAAACCTGGCGTGCTGCTGATCTGGAACAACGCGCTCGAGGATGGCAGCCCGAATGAGGATACGATGCATGCCGGAACCCCGGTGATCAGGGGTAGCAAGTACGTAATCACCAAATGGTATCGCACGCGCAAGTGGAAGTAATGCGTGCGATCCGCCGCACGCCCTTCACGCCCGTGCCAACGCCTCCGCAATCAGTTTGCGCGTTGGTTCAACGCCGTACAGCTTGATAAAGCTGCCCATGCGCGGCCCCTGTTCGCTGCCCAACAGGGTTTCATAAAGAGCCCGGAACCAGTCGCGCAGATTCTCGAACCCGAAATCCTCGCGCTTGCCAATCTCATAGATCAGCGTCTGCAAGGCTTCCGCATCGGCATCGGCGGGCACTGCGGCCAACTGATCGTCCAGTTCAGTCAGCGCCAGCACTTCGCCGCCGACTGGGGCGCGCTTTGACAGTGTTTGCGCCACGAAATCGCGGTTATATCGCACCGCCCCTTCGATCAGTTCCATCAACGCAGGATCGGTGACGGGCGCTCCGGTATAGCTCCCCACGTATTCCGCGAGATTTTCTGCCGTAGCCTCCAGCCCCAACACGCTGACAAGGTTCAGCAACAGGCTGTAGGGCACGCTCAGAGTATCGCCAGCACCGGGCGCATCGGGGCCTTCGATCCGCTCGTTGGCGCGGGCGAGATGCCACACGGGGTTGCCCAATTGCTTGTCCAGCGGCTGTTCCGACAGGCGTTCACGAAACTGCCAGTAATCGTCGATTGCTTTTGGAATGACACCGCCATGCAACTGCTTTGCGCTCTTGGGATTGGCGAAGATGTAATAGCCGAGCGACGCCTCGCTGCCGTATTGCAGCCATTCCTCGATCGCCAGACCGTTGCCCTTGGACTTGGAAATCTTTTCACCGTTGGCATCGAGAAACAGCTCGTAGATCAGGCCTTCGGGCTTGTTCCCGCCCAGCACGCGAGCGATCTTCCCGCTTTGCACGCCGCTGTCGGTCAGATCCTTGCCGTACATTTCATAATCGACGCCCAGGCGACCCAGCGCATTGCCCAGTCGACCTTCCACTGGCACTTGGCCATGCCGCCAAGCGCCGATTGCTCGATCACGCTGCCGTCCTCGTCGGTGAAGCGGATCGTGCCCGCCTCTGCATCGACCACCTCGATCGGCACCTGAAGCACCGCGCCGGTGGTCGGGCTGATTGGCATCAGCGGGGAATAGGTCTTGCGCCGTTCCTCACCCAGGGTCGGCAGCATGATATCCATAATCGCATCGAAATTCGTCAGCACCCCGCGAAGGGCATCGTCGAATGCGCCCGAATTATACCTGTCAGACGAACTTACGAATTCGTATTCGAAGCCGAACTGATCCAGAAACGCACGCAGCATGGCGTTGTTATGCGCGGCAAAGCTTTCATGATCGGTGCCAAACGGATTGGGGATACGGCTCAGCGGCTTGCCCATATGCTGGGCCAGCATATCCCTGTTCGGCACGTTGTCTGGTACCTTGCGCAGCCCGTCCATATCATCCGAGAAAGCGACCAGCCGGGTCGCCTGCCCCGTCAGCGCCTCATAGGCGCGACGAACCAGCGTCGTGCGCAGAACTTCCTGAAACGTGCCGATATGCGGCAGGCCCGATGGGCCATATCCGGTTTCGAACAGCACCGGCTCACCGCCGGGTTTGCCATCGCGAAGCCGCTTTGCAAGTCGTTGAGCTTCCTGAAAAGGCCAGGCCTTGGAGGAACGTGCTGCGTCGATAAGAGCGGTGTCAGTCATGGTTGGGCGGTCTTTATGCAAGGCGGGGACAGTTGCAAGCGCGAACCGATAGGCCCTGCTGACTGAACTTGACAAAGTTGACACGGCGTCACCCTCGCCTAGAGGGATATTTATTCCTCGAAATCAATCGATTGAATGGCAAAATGCTTGGTTGACACTTTGCCGGTTTGAGCGCGGGCAATTCGTTTTGCATCGTATCTGCGAGGTATCGCATTAAAGCCATGTAGGACAGCCCTAGAGCCAGCAATCATGCATTTGCCAGTGATCGCGATCGTGTGCGGCGCGACCGATTACGTCATCACTGTCGGGGTTCAGAAAAGCCTTTGACCGCTAAACCGTGAAAAGTGTTGGGGCGCGGCGTTTACATTGCGCTGCGCCTCCACCATTTCATTTCCGGTGAACTCGCCAGTCCCCCTCCCCGCGCTCCATGCAAGCCATGGTGGCAACTGGCTGCGTGCCGCCAACGGAGAGACGGGCGCTGTGTCCAAGGGCGATGCTATCATGGCCGCCGCCGACACGCCGATCCTGCTGCTGAATGCGCCGCTGGTCGCCAACAGGCTGGGCTATCCCGATCTTTCGGGACTTGACCTGCTGGAGCTGTTTGCATTCGTCCACCCGGCGCGGTTCTGCGTGCCGACCGCCCGCGGCCTGGCCCAAGCGCTGGGAATGGAAGAACCGGCAGGCGATGAACACGTGCCCCTGCTTTCTGCAAACTCGCCGCCGGGGCGCTGATCGCGGCGTGCGAGGAGCCCGACTGGTTCGAGCGACAAGGCGCATGGTCCGCGCTGCACTCGCTTGAGCGGTTGCGCTGGCCGTGGGCGCAGGTGTTGAAACCGCATATCGCTCGGCCTGAAAAGGCGGAAAAATGGCTGTTTGCCACACTGCCTGAATGGGAAGAAGCAGGAGAGCGTGCACCGCCCCGGCAAGTGCAATCTGACCCCGGCGGAAGTTCTTGCGCAGTTGGAAGCGCTGACCGGAGAGGGATCGGAAAAACGCACCGGACAGCGCGAATACGCGCAGGATGCCGCGCGCATCTTTGCGCCCCGTTCCGCGCGCGAAGTGCCGCATATCGCGCTGGCGCAGGCAGGCACCGGGATCGGCAAGACGCTTGGGTTATCTCGCGCCGTCATCGCTGTGGGCGGCGCAATCGGGCGGCACCGTATGGGTGTCCACCTTTACCAAGAACCTGCAACGCCAGCTTCGCAGCGAAAGCCGCCGGGCTTGGCCTGCCAGACGCGCCGACGGCACGCCTCCGGTGGTGGTGCGCAAGGGGCGCGAGAATTACCTCTGCCTGCTCAATCTGGAGGATGCGCTGCAGGGCGGATTTACCGGGCGGCCCGCCATCCTTGCGCATCTGGTGGCGCGATGGGCGGCATTTACCCGCGATGGTGACATGATCGGCGGCGATCTGCCTGGCTGGCTTGGCACACTGTTTCGCAAGCGTGGGATCGCGGCGCTGACCGATCAGCGGGGCGAATGCATCTACGCCGGGTGCCCGCATTACCGCAAATGCTTCATCGAACGCAGCGCACGCGACAGTGCGCAGGCCGATCTGGTGATCGCAAATCATGCGCTTGTTATGGTCAATGCTGCAAGGGGCCGCGATCATGCGCAGCGCCCGACGCGGGTAATCTTCGACGAAGGGCACCACGTGTTCGAGGCTGCGGATTCAACCTTTGCTGCGACCATTTCCGGGCAGGAGACAATCGAGCTGCGGCGCTGGATCATCGGCCCGGAGCGAAAGAATTGGGGCCGCCGCCGTGGGCTGTCGGCGCGACTGGCGGATATCGCCAGTTACGATGAGGCAGGTGGCCACGCGATCGAGGCGGCGTGCGAGGCCGGACAGGCCTTGCCGGGCGAAGGGTGGTTGCAACGCATCGCCGAAGGTGCGCCATCCGGCCCGATAGAGGCGCTGCTGTCTGCCGTGCGCCAGGCCGTATACGCCCGCGACGAAAGCGGTGGTGCAGAGGCTGGATACGGCATCGAAACCGAGGCGAGCGGGCTGCCGGGCGAGGTGATCGAGGCCGCAGGCTCGGCCGCTCAGGCGCTGGCCGCGATCCGCGTGCCGCTGATCCAGCTGGGCGGGCGGCTGGAGGCCTGCATCGCCGATCCGCCCGATTGGCTCGATGGACAGGGCCGCGCCCGCATCGAAGGCGCGCGCCATTCGCTCAGCTGGCGGATCGATCTGCTGGCCGGGTGGGAGGCGCTGCTTGCTCGATTGGGCGGTCCGGCTGACGCGCAATTTGTCGACTGGCTGGCAGTCGACCGTTCCGACGCCCGCGAATTCGATGTCGCGATCCATCGCCGCTGGCTTGACCCGATGAAGCCGTTCGCGCGCACCGTGCTGGAACCGGCGCACGGCGTCATGCTGACCAGCGCCACGCTGACCGACCGGATCGAGGACGAAGGCAAGGCATGGGATGCCGCCATTGCCCGGTCGGGCGCCGCGCATGTCGAAAGCCAGCCACTGCTGTCTGCTGCGCAAAGCCCGTTCGATTACGCTGTCCGCGCCGAAGTGCTGATCGTCACCGATGTAAAGCGTGGCGATCTGCCCGGTCTGGCGGGCGCCTATGCGCGACTGATCGAGGCGAGCGAGGGCGGCGTGCTGGGCCTGTTCACCGCGATCCGGCGCCTGCGCGCGGTGCATGGCCGCATCGCCGACCGGCTCGCCCGCGAGGGCTTGCCGATCTACGCCCAGCACGTCGACCCGATCGACACCGGCACGCTGGTCGATATTTTTCGCGACGATCCGCGCGCCAGCCTGCTGGGCACCGATGCCTTGCGCGATGGGGTGGACGTACCGGGCCGCTCGTTGCGCTGCGTGGTGCTGGAGGCGGTGCCGTGGCCCCGGCCCGATATCCTGCACAAGGCGCGCCGCGCGGCCAATGGCGGCAGTGCTTATGACGACCGCATCATTCGCGCGCGTCTGGCGCAGGCGTTCGGACGGCTGATCCGGGGCAAAGACGATGCGGGGCATTTCGTGGTCCTGTCCTCCGCCTTTCCCAGCCGCCTGCTCAGCGCGTTTCCACAAGGGACACTGGTGCGCCGCGTAACGCTGGACGAGGCTTTGGTGCGGGTGCGCGAAGGTCTGATCGGCGATACACCAGCGCCCGGCCCGCTGCACGACGCGCTGGACGATGCGATCCCCGATCACCTGCAATGATCGCCCGCGACCCTGCCCAATTGCTTTCCGCTGCAATCTGCGCAATTGCGTCTGCGCGCAGCTAACCCGTTAGCGGGCGATTTTGTAAATCATGCGAACAGGGAGAAACGCGGTATGAAACGGCTCGGGCTGCTGCGCCATGCCAAGTCTGAATGGGATGACGCGATCAAGCGCGATTTCGACCGCAGCCTGAACGAGCGCGGACGTCGCGGGGCGGCACTGATCGGAGAGCACATCTGCGCGCAGGACATCAAGTGGGATCTGGTACTGGCCAGCCCCGCCGCGCGGATAAAGGCAACGCTGGAATCCGCCCGGCTTGGGCATTTCCCCGGTGTTTGAGGATCGCCTGTATCTTGCCAGCCCTGAAACCATCGTTGAGGTTGTGATCGCGCATGCCGGGGGCACCGATGCAGAAAACATCCTGATCGTGGCACACAATCCCGGCCTGCAGGAGACGATCCTGAACCTGGTCTCTCCCGCGCGTGAAAACGATCTGTTCCGCGAAGCATCGGTGAAGTTTCCGACCGCCAGCTTTGCCATTCTCGATTGCAACATCGACAATTGGAGCGCCTTGAAAAACCACTGCGCGACGCTCACTCACTTCGCCCGCCCGCGCGATCTCGACCCGGAGCTTGGCCCGGAAGATTGAACGATCCGCTCTGCCGATTGCGGCCAAGGGGCAGGACTTCGAAAGTGCCGCGATGACAGCCTTTGCCTATATTGGTGCTGCCCTTGCCGAGATTGCCGGATGCTTTGCCTTCTGGGCGTGGCTGCGGATGGGCAAATCCGTGTGGTGGGTGGTGCCGGGAGTGCTAGCACTCATGCTGTTCGCCTACCTGCTGACACTGGTTTCCGCCCAATACGCAGGCCGGGCCTATGCCGCATATGGCGGGGTGTACATCGCCTCTGCATTGATGTGGCTGTGGATCGTTGAGGGGGCCAGACCAGACCGGTGGGATGCAATCGGTGCAGTCGTATGCCTGGCAGGTGCAGCGATCATCCTGTTCGGCCCCCGCAGCAATTAGAATGCAGCAGTTAGAATGATGTGAGGATTCCGGACCGCGACGCCCAGCCTACAACAGTTTTTGCTGCATCGCCTTGCCTTTGACCCACGGATTGTCCGTGCGCTCGATTACCAGCTCACCCGGCCAAGCGCGGCACAGTGCTTTTGCATCTTCGGGCGTGCCTGACACCCAGACCTCGTAATCCTCAGAGCGCAGCAGCACGGGCATCCGGTTGTGCACGTCTTTCGCGGCGGACCCGGCGCTGTCGGTCATCACCATCGAATAGGACGCGCCAAATTCGTCGCTATTCCGCCAGACGCCTGCGACCGCGAACAGATCGGCATCGGGCACCGTCATCCAGGTGCGTGTCATCGCGCCCTTTGCCCCTTCGGCCTCTGCCCACGCGCTGACCGGGATCAGGCACCGGCGCTGCTCGAAGGAGTTGCGCCAGAAAAAACCGTCGAGCTTATCGGTGCGGGCGTTGTTCACCGGTTTGGGCTTGAGCGGCTGGCCGTTCTTGCCCTTCATCACCAGAGGAAAACCCCAGCTCATTTGCCGCAACTCGCCTTCGGCCACGACCAGACCGGGATAGCCGGGATAGACCTCCGCGCCGAAATTCCCGCCACCCGCGCCGTTCACCAGATCGAACCATCGGGCGACCTCGTCGGCGTTCTTGGTCATGCGATACAGATTGCACATCAGCCGCCCGCTCCGGCATGGGCATTACCAACGATGAAGCACGCGACCGCCATCAGCGCGCCTGCCCAGCGGTTCGAGCGGAAACGTTCAAGCGGATTGGCCGGATCGGACGGGTCCAGCGTCGCCACCTGCCAGATCAGGTGCAATGCCACCGGCAACAGCGCCAGCACAGCCAGCGGATCGGGGCGATAAAGCCAGATGCCCAGCGCCCATAGCCCGATGGTGCCTGCATAAAAGCCCGCAATCCCGGCGCGCACACGCCCGCCCATACGCAGCGCGGAGGATCGGATACCGACCAGCGCATCGTCCTCCCGGTCCTGCAGCGCGTAGATCGTATCGTAGCCGATCACCCACGCAACGCATCCGGCATATATGGCTGCGATGGCATCCCAATGTTGACCGCCGAACGCCGCCGCGCCCAGCTCGCTCCAGCCGACCAGCAGGCCCCAATTGAACACCATGCCCAGCCACGCCTGCGGCCACCACGTGATCCGCTTCATGAACGGATAGGCGGCTACCAGCGCAAGGCTCGCCAGCGCCACCAGCTGCGCCTCCAGCCGCAATTGCAGCAGCACGACAAGGCCGATCAGGCACAGCGTAATCAGCCAGCCCCACGCCGCGCGCTTGCTCACCCGGCCACTTGCCACAGGCCGCGCGGCGGTGCGTGCCACCCGAGCATCCAGATCGGCGTCAACGATATCATTGTAGACGCAACCCGCCCCGCGCATCGCAATCGCGCCGACCAGCAGCCAAAGCAGCAATTGCCACTGCACGCCTGCGCCCGCCAGCCACACGCTGAACACGCAGGGCCAGAACAGCAGCCACCAGCCGATGGGCCGGTCAAACCGGGCCAGCTGCGCCAGATCGCGCGGCAATTGCGGCAGACGCTCGATCAGGCCGCGATGTTCGCTGTCGGGTACGACATGGTCGGTCATGTTTTCAATTCTTCGCGTCTGGCCGCGCGCCACCCGATCAATGCCAGAGCCAGCATCGTAACGTTTCCGGCGAAGTCGAGCATCCCGATCGAGCTCAACACAGGCAGCTCATAGTGAAAATACCAGTTGAAGACGAAGAACGGCAGCAGCAGCAGCGCAAACACCGCAAACGCTTTCGCAGGGAATTTGACGAATATAACCATGACGCCGAAGAGTACGGCCTGTGCGCCAAAACAGGCGACTGTGAACCGTGTGACGAAAGTGTTGACGGTGTAATCGGGTGTGAAGGCAAGGTCGATCACGTTACCAGGCGCAAACAACGCCCATCCGCCAAGCGCGAGAAACACTCCCGCAATTCCAAACTGTGCCATGCGCGCTGTCATGGCTTGGCTCTAGCGGCGTGCGCGCTTAGGGGGAAGCCATGTCCGCAAAGCACCAACCCAGGGTTCCGCCCTGGCCCCCGAAAAGCGCACCTCGCCTGTTCGTCGAGCCGGAACTGGCCGCGGGTCTGCGGCTGGAGATTGAGGGCAATCCCGCGCACTATCTCAACCGCGTCATGCGCGCCCAGCCCGGCGATGCGGTAATTCTTTGCGACAACCTGACCGGCGAATGGGCGGCGCGGGTGGTGGATGCAGGCAAACGCTCGGTCGCGCTGGAGGTGATCGAGCGGCTGCGCGAACGTGAGGATGTGCCGGATGTGTGGCTGTATCCGGCGCTGCTCAAGAAAGACCGGTTCGACATGGTGCTGGAAAAAGCGACAGAACTGGGCGTGGCGCGTCTTCAACCGGTGCTGACCCGCAGATGCGTGGCGGACAAGCTGAATCTTGATCGCGCGCGCACCATCACCACCGAAGCTGCCGAGCAATGCGCGCGCACCGCCCTGCCCGACCTTGGCGAACTGGTGAAGCTGGACGCGATGCTGCGCGACTGGCCGGTGGGACGCGCGTTGTTTTTTGCCGACGAGGAAGGGGGTGATCCCGCCGTCAGCGCCTTTGCCGCGCATGATGGCCCCGCTGCGATCCTCATCGGTCCCGAAGGCGGTTTTGACGATGCCGAACGCTCCGCAATCCGCGCACATCCGGCGGCGTGCGCCATATCGCTTGGCCCCCGCATTCTGCGCGGGGAAACAGCTGCTATCGCCGCATTGTCGGTGTGGATGGCGGCGGCGGGTGATTGGACCGCGCCACAAGGGTGATTTCACCCCGGCAAATCAAATTACGCTTTCCAGCGCGCGCGCGCATGCCTAGGGGCAATCCATGAGCACGCGCCAATCATCCGACGCCGACGATCCCGTCATCGAATCCTTCGATCAGCTGTTGGAGCCGATGCGCAAAGGCGAAAAGCCGGAGGCGGACTGGCGGATCGGGACCGAGCATGAAAAGCTGGTCTATAAACGCAGCGATCGGCGCGCACCGTCCTATGACGAGCAATGCGGCATCCGCGATCTGCTGATGAATCTCACCGAGTTCGGTTGGGAGCCGGTGGAAGAAGGCGGCAACGTCATCGCGATGAAGGGCGCAGATGGCGCAGTCAGCCTTGAACCGGCAGGCCAGCTGGAGCTTTCAGGCGCACCGCTTGAGAACCTGCATCAGACCTGCGCGGAAACCGGGCGGCATCTTGAACAGGTAAAGGCCATCGGAGAGCGCTGCGGCGTTGGATATCTGGGTCTGGGCATGTGGCCTGACAAGACGCGCGAAGAACTGCCGATCATGCCCAAGGGCCGGTATGCCATCATGATGCGGCACATGCCGCGCGTCGGCACGATGGGCCTCGACATGATGCTGCGGACCTGCACGATTCAGGTCAATCTGGATTATTCATCCGAAGCCGACATGATCAAGAAATTCCGCGTCGGGCTTGCGCTGCAACCGTTGGCGACCGCGCTGTTTGCCAATTCACCCTTTACTGAGGGCAAGCCCAACGGGTTCCTGTCCTATCGCAGCCACATCTGGTCCGACACCGATCCGCAGCGCACGGGTATGCTGCCGTTCGTGTTCGAAGATGGTTTTGGCTATGAACGCTGGGCGAAATATATGTTGGATGTGCCGATGTATTTCGTATTTCGCGACGGCAAGTACATCGATGCCGCTGGCCTCAGCTTTCGGGATTTTCTGGATGGCAAACTGTCCGTTTTGCCGGGCGAACGCCCGACGCAAAGCGACTGGTGGGATCACCTTTCCACCGCCTTTCCCGAGGTGCGGCTGAAAAGTTTTCTCGAAATGCGCGGCGCAGATGGTGGACCCTGGAGCCGGATCTGCGCTCTTCCCGCCTTCTGGGTCGGGTTGCTGTATGATCAGGGCGCGCTCGATGCCGCATGGGAACTGGTCAAGGACTGGTCGATGGAAGAGCGCGAGCGGCTGCGCAACGAAGTACCGCGACTGGCACTCGCCACAAAATCACCCGGCGGCGGCACCTTGCAGGATCTGGGCCGGGAAGTGCTGAAAATTGCGCATGGCGGCCTGAAGGCGCGCGCGCGGCTGAATGCCAGCGGGGACAATGAAACCGGCTTTCTCGATACGCTGGATGAAATCGTCGCATCGGGCAAAGTCCCGGCCCAGCGTCTCCTCGACGCTTATCATGGCGAGTGGGGCGAGGACGTGGGCCACGTGTACAAATATTCGTTCTGACTATTCCGCAGGCTCGCCAAGCGGGCCCGCCGAAGTCGCAGCCAAGCTTGCCTGACCGCGGCCCAGCAGCCGGTTTTTCAATCGGCAAAGCGGCGCGGTGATAATGCCATTTCGCTCCATCCAGTCGTAATACTCGCGGTACTTTACGTCTTCGGACAATAAGTGCGCCTCTTCGGTGCGGGCACGCCAGTAATAGATGGCATTGACGACAGCCAGGAAGAAGGTGTTGCGGATCGCATCCACTGCCGAGCCGCTTGTGACAAGAAACGGCATTGCGGAACACCACCAGTACAGGTTCTTCGAAAGATAGGCGGGATGCCGGGTATAGCGATACGGCCCGTTGGTGATGACCCCGCGATAGGTCAGGTTGGAAAACCTTATGCCGAAAATGAAGGTCGCCCATGCATAGATGGCCGTCAGGATGACCAACCACGCAGCCCAGACCCACAACATCGCCTGATTGCCACCGATCCAGTGATCCCACATCGCGGTGTTGCGCTCATAGCTCAGCACCTGATTGTCGTTCCCGATAAGGCCCCACACGAAAGGCGGGTAACACAGCAGCGCCGCCAGCCAGCCGCCAAGGAACGGATTGCCAGACCGGATATGCGCATCGAGCGGCCGCATCGTAACGAGATAGCCGACCGTCCCGATCTGCACGTCGATCATGAACAGCGCGGTCACCAGCAGCACGCCCAGTTCCACCGGATTGGAAAGGATCGCCGCCGGGCTCGCTTCCACCACATAGGCAAAGCCTGCAGGCAGGATCGAGATCATGAACGCGCCGAAGAAACCTTTGATGACCCATGCACGCCAGTGCTTTTTTACCTGTTCCCCGTCCCACGGACCGCGCCCAGTCAGCAGCGCGCCGAAATGCCAGGTTGCGTCCCTTTGATCGATCATGAACCGATCAATCCAGACGATGTATGGAACCGACGCGATGACAAGCGGGATAATCGCATGGCCCAGCACGCGCATGGCAAACAGGTAATTTCCGTCCCAGTACCAACGGCAGATACAATACATTGCGCCAATGATCGCCCAGGTCGCCCACAATGCGCAGATCTTCAAGGCCGACACCGGCATTACATCGGCGACCGATCGTTTCAGGCTCCAGTCCAGCCCGGTTGACGGTCGCAGATGCACCTTGTCCACCAGCACTGACCATGCGGCCATCGGCGCGGCAGTAAACAGCATCGCGGTAAGCGCGGCATACGGTCCGGAAAGCACCGCGCGCGGGCCTGCGAAATTCAGAGATTCGGCGATCAGCGGATAGGACCGGCAAAACGCGATCCACACGATCAGGCCGGCCAGCCCGGAAAGACCAACGCCTGCGGAGACGTCGCTTTCAGGCGGGCTGCCTTGCCCGATTCGCGCGAGGCCGGATGCCGGGCCGGATGTTGTGTCGCTCATCCCTATCGCTTAGCGCGAAAGGGTTAATTCACACGTATCGCCATCACCACTGTCCCGGTTGCTGACACGAGGCCATCACCGGGTTAACGCCATCACTTCCAAGCGTGAATGGTGCCGCCATCGTCGAGGATGTAGAGAAACCCATCCGCCACAACAGGCGGCAGACTGACCGGGGCATCCAGTTCTGCGAACAATTGCGCAGAACCCTCGCCCGCGCTCACCCGCCACACTTCCCCGCGGGAACTCGCCATCCACAGCTGGCCACCGGCCAGCACCGGGCCGGTCCAGAAGATCGGATCCTGCTTCTTCTCTTCCTTGCGGAATTCCCGCAGCTGCGTAATCCAGCGCACTCGGCCCGTTGAACGAGCAATCGCCAGCAGACGGGCATCATCCGTCAGCGTGAAAATCCATTCGCCTGCAATTGCCGGGGTAGAAATGCCCGCGAGATTCAATTCCCAAATGCGCTGACCCGTTACCAGTTCGTAGGCGGCCATGCGACCACCCTGCCCCAGCGCATAGACGCGACCGGAATCGATAATTGGATCTGCGTCGATATCAGTGAGCGAGCTGACCTGCGTCGAGATATTCGTGCGAGCAAGTGCATCCGACCACAGCGTACGCCCGTTCTCGTAACGATAGGCGGTGAGCTCTCCGCTGGAATAGCCCGCGATGATCGTTCCCTGCCCGGCGGCCGGCGCGGCAACGCCAAACACGCCCGATTGCGTTGTCGATCCGCTTTCGTCCCACAACAGATCGCCATTGCGCTGATCGAGAGCGATGACCTGATTGTCCTGCGTCATCACGTAGATCTGGCCAAAGGCGATGGTCGGCGATCCGCGCAAGGGACCTGCGGGCTTCACCTTCCAGATGAGTTCGCCAGTGTCGGCTTTCTTCGCCTTTACCTCACCCGCGCCATTGGTGGCATAAATGATGCCGTTGTCATAGCTGACCCCGCCCCCGAATGCCGACGGGCGCAGATCGTCGCTCATGTCATCGTTATCGGCCGTCCACAGCGTCTTGCCGGTCTTCTTGTCGAAGGCGTGAATCACCCCTTCTGTGTCTTCAACAAACAGCGTGTTGCTGCCGATCACCGGAGAGGCGGCCAGCCTCACGCGATTGGTGGAGCCTGCGATCTGTCGCGGTCCAGACCTGTGGTCGGGTTTTCAGCAAGCGCGAGATGGCCATAGGACTTGCTCGCCGATCCGCCGACCTGCGACCATTCGGTGTTGGAAATGGGCGGTGGCAGAACCACGGAAACGCCTGCCAACGTCGGATCGACTTCGGTGCCGGTTTCGATTTTGGAAAGGATCGAGACGCGCTCGCCGACGGTGGGCGTGGTTTTCTTTGCGCTTTTAAAGAGGCCATTGCCCGCGCACCCGGTCAATGCCACGGCGCAGATCCCGGCAATCAATGTGCCGCGAGCGGCCCGGTTGAGCGCATTCATCGTATTTTTCATCGGTAAGTATCCCGTTCGCATTCTGGGCTATTGCGCCGCTGTCGGTGCGGCATCTGCCGTGGGCTGACCCTGGACCGGCAAGGCGGCAGGGGAAACGCCCTCGTCTTCAAGAAGTTTTTCCACATCCTGAACAGCGTCGATCCCCAGCAGGCCTGCCATCTGGCGCGCACGCGATCGCAGGCTTTCGGGCAGATCCTCGTCCTTGGCGATCTCGGCAAACAGCCTTCCGGCCTCGCTTCGGTTGCCTGCTTCCAGATGAGCAATGGCGGTCAACTCTCCAGCGCTGCCGAAAAATGCATGGCCGGGCACTGCAAGATCTTTCAACCGGGCGATTACGTCAGCGGGCTTGCGATTGTCGAAATTGGTGGAAATTTCTCGGATGAGCGCCAGATCGCGCAGCGCGGGCGGCGCGCTGTCATCGGTGGCAATCATTCCATACAACTCGACTGCGCGCGCAGTCTCGCCCAGTTCAAGCGCGGCTGCAGCCTGCAGGAACCGTGCAGACGTACGCACACCCGGTGTGTCTGAATCGAGCAGCGGCTCCGTCCGGTCTTTTACCTGAGCAAAATCTTCGGCCTGCGCGTAATCGAGAACGCTGACCAATTGCTCGGAATCCGCCTCAAGCCCACCTTCGACCTGTGAATCCCAGACCAGATAACCGCCGAGCCCGATCAGTATCACGACAATCCCGCCGATCAGCGCGGTCCCGTATTTCCTGAAGAACTGAACGGCATCGTCCTGCCGCACGGCATCATCGATTTCGCGGATGACGACTTCATCCTCTGCGGTCAGTTTGGAATCATCCTGATCGCCGCCGCGAGAAAGGCCAGTGTTGGTTGGAGTTAGCGCCACGGGAGCTGTTTTTCCTCGTCGATGAAAAAGTTCGGTTTCTCGGATTGGTTTCCAAGGTTTCAGGGCGCGGCCTTAATGCTTGCACTGCCTGCGCGCAATGGCAGGTGAGCGAATGGCCACGGACGCAACTGCCGTCCCGCACTTGAACGCGGGGTTAAGCAAGCGTCCCGCTGCAAGATGCAGGCCCAGCCTGATCAGAAAGGGCGCCCAATCGTTTCGGCGTACAGGGTGCGATACCGCTCGATCATCTGTGCCTCGTCATAAAGGTCACGCGCTCGCGCCTTGTTCGCTGCGCCAATTTCCGCGCGCTCCGCCGGGTCGGCTGCCAGCTGGTTAAGAGCCTCGCCAAGCGCCGCTGTGTCTCCGGGCGGTGAAATGTAGGCGGCGTTTCCGGTAGCCACGACCATACGGATATCGCCGACATCGGGCGCGGCCACCGGCAGTCCAGCGGCCATGGCCTCCACCACGGACAGGGGAAACTGTTCGCTTTGGGATGACAGGGCAAAGATATCGAACAGGCCGATGACACTCGCTGGATCGCTGACTGCACCGGGCAGGTGAACACGGTGCGCGATGTCGCGATCCGTGGCGGCTTCGCGTATGACGCTGTGTTCCGGGCCTTCGCCAAGAATTACCAGATGCCATTCTTCGGGCAGGCGGCTGAACGCCTCAACCAGACGCGGCAATTGCTTTACCGGGCGCAGGCCTGCGAGGGTGCCGACCCAGCGTTCACCCTCGCGCTTCACCACTCTCAAGCCGCCGGGCCTGGGCGGTTTGCCAAACGCCGTTGTATCGATGCCGTTGGGGATGCGCACAACGCGCCCGCGAGGCTGATTCCAGGTCTCGATCGCGATGCGTTCCAGCACTGTGCTGGGCACCACCAGCGACGACGCGCGGCCAAGCGCGATGCGGCGATACCAGTTGCGGCTGAACTTGAGCTGGCGTGCCTCATCCTCGTTAAATCCATCTTCGTGATGGATCAGCGGCGGCAGGCCAAACTGGGCGGCAAAAACGGTGTGTGCCATCACCGCGTCCATCGCGCCCCAATTGTAGGTGAGGATGAGGTCATAGCCCCTCATCTCCTGCGCTATTGCAACCAGCCGTCCGGGCGTGGGTCGTCCTGTCAGACTTGGAAAATCATCGGGAAACTGCACTCTCACCGATCTGTCCAGCAATTCGCGCGCGCCGAGTTGTTCGGGCATGGCAGAGACGACCGTATGTTCCAGATTGCGGCCAAAGGCATTCATCAGCCGGACCGCACGGCGTTCCTTGCCGCCGGCGGAGAAAGTCGAATGGCAGTGAAGGATGCGGGGGACTTTTCCGGCCCCCTTGCCCGCAGGCTTTGTCATGGCAGGCGTGCAAGCAATTCGTCGATGGCGACGCGCGCTTCGGGCTCATCAAGGGTCGGCGCGTGGCCAACGCGCGGCACGGTTGCCGCGCGCATGGCAGGGTTGTGTCTGCCCATTTCCTCCACCGTTTCGGTTGACAGCAAATCGGAGACTTCTCCGCGTAACAACACCATCGGCACATCACGCAGCGCATCGAATGCCGGCCACAGATTGGCCGGAGCCGCATTGCCCGGTTGCGAAAACGGTTCTGCAATCGCCATGTCGTAATCGTAACTGATGCGCCCGTTCTGGCACACCACCAGCGTGCGCTTTGCCATTTCAAGCCATTGATCGAGGTCGTAATCGGGAAACGCCTCTGCATGGACGGAAGACATCGAACGCGCAGCGTGGATCCATGTCGGATAACTGCGCCCCTGTCCGACATAACCGCCGATCCGCTCCAGCCCGGCCACGTCGATCACCGGGCCGATATCGTTCATCACCACGCCCACCAGCCGTCCCGGTTTTGCCGCGGCCAGTAGCATGGTCATCAATCCGCCCATCGATGTGCCGATGGATATGAACCGCTCGATCCCAAGCTCATCGAGCAGCAATTCGACATCGGCCACGTATTGCTTGGGATTGTAAGTGCTGGAATCGGGGGCGTAATCGCTTTCGCCGCGTCCGCGCATTTCGGGCACGATTACCCGGCGACCGCCCGCTGCGATGTGCTGTGCGAGGGACGCGAAATCGCGTGAATTGCGGGTCAGGCCATGCAGGCACAAGACGGGAGCGCGCGCCGATGCACCTTCGCCGCCGGGATAATCGCGATAATACAGCTCCAGCCCGTCGGCGCTGGTCCAGCGTTTCTCTTCGTAGCTGTTGGCCATTTACGCCCCTGTAATCGTGTTGTTTACGTGTGCGAAAACCATGCGCAGCGCATCTCATCGCTTGCAAGCATCATTTGCGCCGCCCACTATCGCGCCATGACCTCCAAATCGCAACCGGGCAAGTATCGCCCCGATCCCGTCATCAGGCAGTTGGCCGGCTGGCTTGGCTCGACTGTCGCCGCCGCCAACTTCCCCGAGACGCGCATCCGATTTCGAAATGATCGCGCCGCTGCAACCGTCGGGCTGGAGAACTTGAGCGATGACGACTGGGCGCGCCATTTTGGCCGTTTTTCACCCATGCCGGATAATCTGCCGCAGCCATTGGCGCTGAAATATCACGGGCATCAATTCAGGGTCTACAACCCGGAGATAGGTGACGGGCGCGGGTTTCTGTTTGCCCAGATGCGCGATGCCGATGACCGCCTCTTGGATCTGGGGACCAAGGGATCTGGCCAGACCCCCTACAGCCGAAGCGGCGACGGTCGTCTGACCCTGAAAGGCGCCGTTCGCGAAATCCTGGCGACAGAAATGCTGGAGGCCCTGGGGGTGAACACCTCGAAGACGTTCAGCGTGATCGAGACGGGCGAACAGCTTTATCGCCAGGATGAACCCTCGCCTGCGCGTTCCGCCGTAATGATCCGGCTCAGCCACTCACACATACGCATCGGCACTTTTCAGCGGCTGCTGGCGCTGGAAGAGGCGGACCACATGGCCGCGCTGGTGGACTATTGCCTCACGCAATTCCCCGGCCCGCCGCTGCCATCGGACGCACCGGGCCGGGACGAGCCCGCAGTGCAGATGATGCATCACGCAGTCGAACGCATGGCCGATCTGGCCGCAAGCTACATGGTCGCAGGTTTTGTCCACGGTGTGCTGAACACCGACAACATGAACATCACGGGCGAGAGTTTCGATTATGGCCCGTGGCGGTGGCTGCCCACCTGGGATCCCGCCTTCACCGCCGCCTATTTCGATCATGGCGGGTTGTACGCCTTTGGTCGCCAGCCTGAGGCGTTGCACTGGAATTGCGGTCAGCTGGCTGTCAGTCTGCGGCTGCTGGCAGACAGTGCCCCGCTGGTGGCCGCGCTGGAGCGTTTCGGTCCGCTGTACATGGCGGCCATTGCGCGCCGCTGGTGCTGGCGGCTGGGTGTGGAGCCACGCGGGCTGGAGGTCGATACGCAGATGATCGCCGCGTGCGAAAAGGCAATGCGGGACGCGAATATGGGGCCGGACGCATTCTTCTTTACTCATCGCGGCGCGCGCGCATTGGACAGGGCGCCGTCACCGCTGGCGGAGGCGCTGGCGCCATACGTCCCCGTTGCAGCAACGCACGGATACTGGATGCAGGATCAGCAGCAATCCATGCTGATCGACGAGGTAGAGGCGATCTGGTCCGCAATCGATAAGCACGATGACTGGAGCCCGCTTGACGCAAAAGTAATGGCGCTGCGCCAGATGGGCGTGGCGCACGGCGCTGCGCCAACGCCCGCCGGTCACGCGTGACGCACGCAGCTTTATGGATGGGGCAATGGGAATAAGAGTTAACGACGCGCGCACCGGGAAGCCGGCCATCTTACGGTTTTTCCTTCCTTTCATGCACATCGGCAATTAGGACACCCGCACTAAAGGTTTACAGGGTCGCGATCCGGGCACCGCGCTCAGATTATCGGGTTTAGTCCTTTATCGTTCATAACGCGGGCCGAGGCGCGCCCATGAAGAGTTTGCAACACGTTGGCTGACAAGACGCTGATTTCCTATGAGCCGGCTACCGGCGATGAGCTTTGGAGAGGCGAGCACACCGACATTGCCGACGCCGTCAGCCGTGCGCGCAAAGCGTGGCCATCGTGGGCCGCGCTGCCTTTGGGCAATCGGATCGAGGCCACCCGACGGTTTGCCAACGAAGTGCGCAAACGCGCCGATGATCTGGCGCATCTGATCGCGCGCGAGGCGGGAAAGCCCCTGTGGGAAGCGCGCACCGAAGTGGACGCGGTCATCAACAAGGTCGAAATATCGATCAACGCCTACGCCGAGAGGACCGGCAAGAAAAAATTCGACAGCGCGTTGCAGGGAACCGCCGCTGTCCGACATAAACCCCATGGCGTGATGGCCGTGCTAGGCCCGTATAATTTCCCCGCACACCTGCCCAATGGTCATATCATCCCTGCGCTGATCGCGGGCAATGCGATCCTGTTCAAACCATCGGAGAAAACCCCGGCGGTCGCTGAAGTGCTCGTCACCTGCCTGATGGCCGCTGGCGTACGCGAAGATGTGGTTCAGCTGGTGATCGGCGGCGCTGAAGCGGGCAAGGCGCTAGTCGCTCATCCCGGTGTCGACGGGGTGCTGTTCACCGGATCTGCACAGGCCGGGATCGCGATAAACCGCACTCTGGCCTCCAATCCGGGCAAAATGGTGGCGCTTGAAATGGGCGGTAACAATCCGATGGTCGTGATCGATACCCCCAAGCTGGCCGATGCCGCCGCACTGATCGTCCAGAGCGCGTTTACCACCGCCGGTCAGCGCTGCACCGCCGCACGTCGGTTAATCGTGAAAGACAGCATCTACGATGATCTGATGAACGAGCTGGTGCCCTTGACGCGCAAGCTGCTTGTTGGCGATCCACTGGCCGAACCGCAGCCTTTCATGGGACCGGTGATCGACAACGACACCGCAGATCGCCTGAACGAAGCTTTCGTCACGCTGGTCACTGCGGGAGGCAAGGCTTTGACGCCGATGCGCCGCATTGATCCTGAAAAACCTTTTCTGACGCCCGGCATCATCGACACCACTGCTATTCCCGATCGCCCCGATATCGAACTGTTTGGCCCGATCCTGCAGGTGATCCGCGTGCCTGATCTGGATGCCGGGATTACCGAGGCGAACAATACGCGCTTTGGCCTTTCGGCTTCGCTGATCGGCGGATCGCCAGACGATTACGGACGGTTCTGGGCCAATATCCGCGCAGGGATCATCAACTGGAACCGCCCAACCAATGGTGCTTCGTCCTCGGCACCGTTTGGCGGGATTGGCCTGTCGGGCAATCATCGCCCTGCGGCGTTTTATGCAGCGGATTATTGCGCCTACCCTGTTGCCAGCACAGAAATGGAACAACCGCGTGCCAGTATCAGCGTCGGTCTGAAGGAATAGGCATCCGGAGCGCTCAGGGTAGCGTCCATGTGATCACGTCTATTGCGCTCAGATTGCCTGCTGTTCTGCGCGCGAATACCTGCAGGTGGGTTCCCCGCCGATTGGCAATCAGGCTGGCCTCTGGCGCAGTATAAAAAGCGGGCGCCAATTGTGACCGCTCAGCCATTGTGTAGTGATATTGCAGAGCGTCCTCGATGGCGACCGGGGTAACATAGCGGACAACGCGCAGCTCGCAGCCGGGTTGATCGACGGCGGCGGCCTGCCGCACCATACCATGCGGCATCACGCGTGCGATTTCGGGCATAGAGGATGCAAACGCGAATCCGCCCTTGATTTGCGTGCGACATTCCATTGGCGCTTCAACTGCATCCAGCAGCGCCGGAACGCTAAAAGCCTGATCAAGCGAGACTGGCCCCGGCCCCTTCCGCGGCTCAGGCAAATCGACAATCGGCCCGTCCTCCAGCAGTTCCAGCCGCGCCACCTCGCGCGCCCGGCCCGCTTCCTCGTCACTCGCCCTGAAAGATGGAAGTGCGTGGTCATAACCGATTGTAATCGCTGCGTTGGCTTCGTTGCGATAGGCAAGATCAGGGTCGACCATCAGCGGATCGTTCAGCGCCCGCGCAAGGTAGGGGTCGACCCCGTTGACCGGCGATGCGGTCTCACGGCTCTCCCCGGCGCTGCACGCAGCCACGGTCACAAGAACGACGCCCAGCATCAGGGGGCCCAAGGATTGCACGCGGCGCAAATTCATAGCGGCGCACCGTGCCATGGTATGGTTAAAAATGAGTCGTCGCACGGATGACCAAATGCGAAAACGCCCTCACACCGAAACCGGCATAAGGGCGCTTTCCGCGGCTGGTGGGAGCCGCGCCGGGGTCATCGGTGGGAATGACCCAAGGTGAAAAGAACAATCGCACAGAATCACTGCTGAGTGCGATTTCGTTCATTTATAGGCATATGAAAATGAACAGATGGCAATCGCAAATGACAGCAATTGTTCAGATAAAAGGCGCAATTCCTGAACACCTCACCTTTGCTTGCTACGCCCGGACCATGCGCCTACCGCGCTTTCAACATGACCGATCCCAGCGCAAAAACTTCGGCCCAGCCCTCCGGTCTGCCACCTGCAATCGCGGCCTATCTCACTTGGGGTTTTCTGCCGCTTTATCTCTTGCTGGTGAAAAGCGTTCCGGCGTTTGAATTCGTTGGGTGGCGCATAATCTGGACGCTTCCGCTATGCCTTGTGATCGTTGCATTTCGTCGCCAGTTCAATGAGATACGCGCGGCCTTTTCCAATCCGCGCGCCATGCTCATGCTGCTGGCCAGCGCCACGCTGATCGCGGCAAACTGGTTCGTCTATATCTGGGCGATCAATGCGGGGCAGGTCTATGCAACCAGTCTTGGCTATTATCTCAATCCACTGCTCAACGTGCTGCTCGGCACGGTCTTTCTGGGAGAGAAGCTGTCCAGATGGCAGTGGACTGCGGTCGCCATCGCCACGCTGGCGGTGGCGTTGTTGGCAGCAGGCGCTTTGACAACGCTCTGGATCAGCCTCAGCCTTGCTCTCAGCTTTGGCTTGTATGGCATTGTGCGCAAGAAGGTTTCTGTGGGCGCACTGCCTGGACTCACGATCGAGAGCGCGATCCTGCTGCTGCCTGCCGGTGCAATCGTCGCCTATTACGCTGCCAGCCCACAAGGAACATCGTTCGGCAACGATATCACGCTGAGCGCGCTCATCATGTTTTCGGGTGTATTGACTGCGGTGCCGCTGCTGATGTTCGCTATCGCTGCGCGCAGGATGGATTATTCGACCCTGGGCTTCATCCAGTATCTTGCGCCCACTATCGTGTTTCTGCTGGGCCTCACCGTCTTTGGCGAGAAGTTGAAGCCAGCGCAGCTTGGCAGTTTCATCCTGATCTGGATCGCAGTTGCGATCTTTGCCGCTGATCTGTGGTCACGATCGCGCCGGGCAAAGCGCGCCGCCCTGCCCGCATAAAATTTCTCGCGACTAATCCACCATCCGCCAGCCGAGTGTCTGCCCGGCATGGAAAGGAACGATCTCCTCCCCCACCATGTTCAGCGCATCGGGTACTGAAACCGGCACCCGCTCCAGCGTCACCGTTTCTTCGTTGACCGGCAGACCGTAAAACGCCGGACCATGCAGCGAGGAAAATCCTTCAAACTGATCCAGCGCATCCTCCGCATCGAACACCGCAAGATAGCTTTCCAGCGCAAACGGAGCATTGAAGATACCTGCGCACCCGCATGAACTCTCCTTGGCAGCGCGCAGATGCGGCGCGCTGTCCGTGCCCAGGAAAAACCGCGCCGATCCCGTCGTTGCTGCACGTCGCAGCGCCAGACGATGCACCTCTCGCTTTGCAACCGGCAGGCAATAATTGTGCGGCTGAATGCCGCCGACCAGCATCGCATTGCGGTTGATGTGGAGGTGCTGCGGCGTGATCGTCGCCGCTACGCCATCGCGTGCGCCTTGGACAAATTCAACCGCATCGGCGGTGGTAATGTGTTCGAACACCACCTTCAGCCGTGGAAAGCTGGAAACAATGGCCTTCAGGTGCCGCTCTATGAATTCCGCCTCGCGGTCAAAAACGTCAATATCGTGATCTGTCACCTCGCCGTGGATGCACAGCACGATGCTCTCGGCCTCCATCCGTTCAAGCACTGGATAGATGCGCTCCACATCGCTTACCCCATGGGCGGAATTGGTGGTGGCATTGGCAGGATACAGTTTTGCCGCGGTAAATACCCCTTCGGCCGCGCCGCGCGCCAGATCGTCGGCATCGGTGGTATCGGTGAGATAGCAGGTCATCAGCGGCTCGAACGCTATGCCATCGGGCACAGCGGCGCGGATGCGGTCGCGATAAGCGGTTGCCAGAGCCGTGGTAGTGACGGGCGGCGACAGGTTCGGCATGACTATGGCACGGGCGAACTGGCGCGCCGTGTGCGGCACGACCGCGCGCATGATGTCGCCATCGCGGAAATGCAGATGCCAGTCATCGGGGCGGCGGATCGTCAGCGTTTCAGTCATGATTGTGTCCCTAGGCGCGCGCGCTGGGGCTTTCCAGTGCGATGGTGCGCGCCTACACGCGATCGCCTGTTCAAAAGAACCGGGGCGTCATGAAAAAAGTTGCATTTCTTGCCTGCGAAACCACCGTTCCCACTACCGGACCCGGCGCTGCCGAGCGTCGCGGCGATGCCCATGAGCACGATCTGATGGTCGCGGCTGTTCAAAAGCCGTTTGCGAAGGCCGGCCTGGAACTGTCCGTCATCGACTGGGAGGCGCCGCTGGAGGCATTCGACGGCATCGCGCTGGCAATGCTGGGCACTGCGTGGAATTATCAGGACCAGGCGACGGCGTTCCTCGACCGGCTCGATGCGTTGGACGCGCGCGGTATCACGATATGCAATCCGCCCGATCTGGTCCGCTGGAACCTGAGAAAGACCTATCTGCGAGAGCTGGCCGCTGCCGGAGCGCGCACAATCCCTACGATCTGGCTGGAACTTGCGGACGCTGCTGCAGCACAGGCGGCGATGGACGAGCTGGCGTGCGACAGGCTGATCGTGAAACGACAGGTGGGTGCCGGCGCGCTGGGGCAGGAATTGCTGGAACGGGGCAATGTCGCGGCTGACTGGCAATACGATCACGCGGCCATGCTGCAACCGTTCCTGCCTGCGATCGTTGAGGAGGGTGAACTCAGCTTCGTCTTCATCGAAGGCACGCTGAGCCACGCTCTGCGCAAACGGCCTGCAGCGGGCGATTATCGCATCCAGTCGCTGTATGGCGGGCGCGAGGAAGTGCATGAGCCAACAGATCAAGAGGCTGCAGCCGCGGATGCGATCATGGCGGCGGTACCCTTTCCCACCCCGTTATACGCCCGGATCGATATGCTGCGGATGCCTGATGGTGGGCTGGCGGTGATGGAAGCAGAACTGATCGAACCCTATCTTTACCCGGAACAGGGGCCGATGCTGGGCGAACGCCTTGCCACAGCGATAGCGAACAGGATTCGATGATGACCAACACTCACCTTCAATCGCGAGCCGTGATCCGTCTTTCCCCGCGCGACCAGAGTGAGGATGTCCGCGCCTTCCTGCAAGGGCTGGTGACGAATGATGTGTCCGGCGCGCTGCCGGTTTATGCCGCGCTGTTATCTGCGCAGGGAAAGGCCATCTTTGACTTTCTGGTGTGGGAGGGGGAAGCGGGCGCGCTTCTGCTCGATTGCGAAGCCGATATTGCGGACGATCTGGTGAAGCGGCTTTCCATGTATCGCCTGCGCCGCGCCATCGACATCGTGCGTGACGATACGTTGGCAGCGCATTGGAGCCTTGAACCGCAGGCTGGTGCAGTCCCTGACCCGCGCCTTGCCGCGCTGGGGTATCGCTGGCTTTCGCACCCATCCGGTGCGTCCGCCGATACAGCATATCTCGCTCACCGCCTCTCGATTGGCGTACCGGAGGGGCACACGGAACTGGGCGAGATCCTGTGGCTTGAAACCAATGCGGTGGAACTGCGCGGGGTCAGCTTTGAGAAGGGGTGCTATGTTGGACAGGAAAACACCGCGCGGATGAACTGGCGGCAAAAGGTCAATCGCAGGCTGGTGGTCGTGCCGCTGGAAGACTCGGATGAACAGCGCCGCCGGGCGGCCTATCCCGAACTTGGACTTGCAGTGGATCACCTGCGCGTGGCGGACCTTGATCCTGCACGCCTGCCGCAATGGCAACGCACTGGCGTTGCAGAGTAATGCGTCAGGTTGCCTCTTGCAGGTGCAGTGATGCCTCCAGCATGTCCTGCGCACGTTGACGCGCAGTGTCCCGCGGCAGACCCAGCGAATTGGCCAGCGCCGCTCCGATCAATGCATCACCCAGCGCCAGTAGTACGAGGTTCAGCGTGTCGCGATGAACCTGCTGATCTTCGCCTGAATGGTTCGCCTCCTCGGGAGCTATTTCATCGACCAGATCGTGTATGGTGGCGATGATCGGGGCCAGCGCATCCTCATTGCCTGTCAACAGCATCCAGCTGGTGAGTGCGCCTGCCCCTTCGCGATCGAACGCATCGAAAGCGAGGTCCACGACCTCGCGGGCTGAACCAAGACCGGCGCGGCTGGCGCGCACGGCATCGATGATCGTTTCGCACACCGTCCGCGCAAGGTGTTCCGCAAGCGCTTTTTGCAAACCCGATGCCGATCCAAAATGGTGCAGCAAATTCGCGTGGGTGCGTCCGATCCGCGCAGCAACGGCTTTCAGCGTAACCGATTGCGGACCCGTCTCGATCAGCAGAGCGCGCGCGGCCTGGAGGGCGGAATTGCGAGATTCTTCGGGCGTAAGACGTTTGCGAGTTGTCATGGTCCAAGCCGTCTAGGTGACAATGCGGAACGGGACAAGCGAGCCGCCCCATTGTCCCGCATTACCCCCCTCGATTCCGGCCCTTAGCGCCTACGCCGCGCATCGCTTTTCCACTGCGGATCGTGGCCCTGTAAACCCGTCACCCGTTATCGGAGCATCTCCCAGATTCAGCGCATATTCGTGCGTCAGCGCAGCTTCGCCCCGCCCGCACGAATGCCGCAGCAACGATCGACCGGTTGGTTCAAAGTTGAGCTTTTTCAGAACTTTGCCACATGCCGGATTGTCATAGAAATGAGAGGCAACGACACGCGAGTGGCCCAGTGTACGCGCGATTTCGAGCACTGCCCGGCCCGCTTCGGTGGCAAAACCCTGTCCCCAATAAGGCCGCGCGATCCAGTATCCCAGCTCGACCGCGCCGGGGGCGTCCTCGGCATCATCGATTCCAATACAACCGATCACCTCGGCATCGCGGGCGCGTGTGACGATAAAACGCGGCAAGCGAGGCTCGCGCTCCATGGCCGTGAATTTGCGCGCGTCCTCTTCGCTGTAAGGCCACGGTGCGCGCGCCAGATTGCGCACCACGCCTTCATCGGCGATGCCGCCCAGTATGCCGCGCCAGTCCTCTGGCCACACGGGCCGCAAGAGCAGTCTTGGACTACGATGAAACACGTCTCACTCCTCTCTTGCCCTGCATCCGGCACATGGCCCTGATGCGTGACATTTTCATGGCCGCGCCGGGTAAAAGCGCGGCGAAACGAGGGAGAAATGCGAAGAGGGAGACAGCTCCCCCGGCTGGCGGGGTGGCCTGTCTCCCTCTTGAATGCCGACGTTTGACTATCGGCTCAGGACCCTCCCGCGTGGGACGATCCTGTCAATGAATCGTCCGTTTATTCGGCAGCTTGCGCAATCGTGTCTACCGACACGTATTTGCGACCCTGCTTGCCTTTGTGGAATCGGACTACGCCTTCGCCCATGGCGAAAAGGGTGTGATCCTTGCCCATCCCGACATTGGTGCCCGGATAGAACCTGGTTCCGCGCTGACGCACGAGGATGTTTCCGCCGATCACGTCCTGACCGCCGAATTTTTTCACGCCAAGGCGACGACCCGCTGAGTCGCGACCGTTACGCGATGAACCGCCTGCTTTTTTATGTGCCATGGTTCTTTATCCTTACTTCTTTTCGTCGGCCTTGGGCGCGGCCTTCTTGGCGGGCGCTTTTTTGGCCGGTGCTTTTTCCGCTGCGGGCTTGTCTGCTGCCTTCTTGGCAGGGGCCGCCTTCTTAGCGGGCGCAGCCTTGGTTTCAGCCTTGGGAGCGCTCTCGGTTTCCGTCTTCGGAGCCGCTTCCTTCTTCGGAGCAGCCTTTTTCGCGCCGCCAGTTCCGACATCGGTGATGCGCAACAACGTCATGTGCTGACGGTGGCCAGCCTTGCGGCGATAGTTGTGACGGCGACGCTTCTTGAAAACGACGACCTTCTCACTCTTTGCCTGAGCGATGATCTCCGCCGAAACGATGACCTTGGAGGCGTCCGCGATCGAATCGCCTTCGCCTGCCAGGAGGATATCGCCCAGCGTGACCGTGTCACCGGCTTCTCCGGCGAGCTTTTCAACGGCAATTTTGTCTCCGGCGGCAACCCGATATTGCTTGCCGCCTGTGCGCACTATCGCGAACATGGCTATAAACTCTCAATCTTGTGCTGTGCCCGGCCTGCTGCAGGATTACCCCGCCTGACCGAACGGCAATGCGGCGCTGACGCAAAATCAGCCCCGGAAAGAACGGTGCCGTTAAGGGAACGAGCCGATCAAGTCAACGGTTAAGCGAGCCGAAAAATGCTCCAGACCGAAAAATCGCAGCGCAAAAACCTGAGTCCAGCCAACCATGTACAGGCGGTCCGACATGGACAAGAAACTTTGCCAGTTGTCGCGGTGGTGATAACAGGCGGCATGAAAGCCCGCCGCACCAAGATCGCCTGTCGTCCACGGGCTTCCGCATTGCGGATCGCCGCCGCTGCCGCCCTTTCCCTCGCGTTGCTGAGCGCATGCACCGGCACTTCGGGCGATTATCCGAGCTTCACCATCCCGACCAGTGAGGGCGATTCTGGCCGCGTTTCGGTGCAGTTTCCCGGAGTCAGCGCGACCACACCCATAGACCCGGCGACGATTGCCTCCCCCCTACCGCAGGATCTGGACGCTGCAATCGTCGCAATCAGCGCGCGGGCAGAGCGTGCGACACAGGCATTTTCGGCCAATGCCAACCAGGTCCGCACGCTGGCCGATCGCGCGCGCGGTGCCAGCGTCACTTCGGACATCTGGGCCGATGCGCAGGTGCGGCTGGCCGACCTCACCTCTCATCACAGCGATGCTCATCTTGCGTTGGCCGATCTCGATCTGCTGGCCGCGCAGGCGGAGATAACGCTTGCCGACGCACAAAAGAGCGCGGCAATCGCACAGGCTCAATCGCGACTTGCCGCAACATTGGTCGAACAGGACTTGATCCTTGCGGCGATTGCCGCGCGGCTGGATCGCTGAGGGCTGTCACACATGGCCAATATCCAGCTTTCGTGTGAAGACTGCCCGGTCAGGGCCACGGCTGCCTGTGCCGTGCTGACGCCGGAAGAACGCGGCGCAATGGCGGCTGCCGGGCGCACACGCGTGCTGGAGCGTGGAGAGATGCTGTTCGCCGCAGGAGACGAGGAAGCGGCCTGCGCCACTCTGGTGGATGGCGCGCTGAAGGTGTCGGCAGTCAATCAGGATGGCGACGAGCAAATCCTCGCATTGGTGCACCCGGCGGGGTTTATAGGCGAATTGTTTGCTCCGTTTGCGCATCACGATGTGGTCGCGTTGACGAAAAGCCGCCTTTGCACCTTCTCGCGCCGTGATATCGAGGCCGCAATCGAAAGCTATCCCGCGCTCGCCCGTGCCTTGTTGCGCCGCAGCCAGGAAGACCTGCAGGCGACGCGCACGCTGCTGGAACTGACCGGACATGCCACCGCCGAGACGCGCGTTGCCGCGCTGCTCCACGATTTTGCGACCGCCGCCAGCCAGTCCTCATGCCACGCTGCGACCCATTTTGAATTGCCGCTGACACGCGGGGAAATCGCGAACATGCTCGGCCTGACGATCGAGACAGTCAGCCGCAAGCTTGGCGACATTGAAACAGCAGGAGCGATTGCGCGCACCGGAAAGCGCGGCATCGATGTTCTCGATCCCGCGCTTCTGGCAGCCCTTGCCGGGCGCTGATTGTAGGTTTGCGCGTCAGCTGACGACTGCAGCGATCACGGCCACCGCGCAGCCCCACACCACGATCAGCACAGGCAGGATCAACATCTGAATGCGCGCGTCGTTCGCGGAGCATGGGCCGGTGTTGGTCATGATGCCCATCCGGGCAAAGGTGCCGGCATCGAGCGGGTGGCTGCCATTATCCTTCATACGGGTCCAGATGGCCGGAACACCGAAGAATGCAGCGATGAAGACCGCAAAGATAACCATCGGGATCGCCAGCATCGGAGCAGCAAAGGTCATCCAGGTGATACCGATAAAAGCGAGATAGCAGCCCGCAGTCGCCGCATAGAGCACGCTGGGGAGTTCGAAATTGCGGTCCATCTCGACCTGATGGCGCGGAGCCATCCTTGCCAGCGCATCGGCCGCAGGTGCTGCAACGATGCGGGCTTCGCCGCTTGCAATTTTCTCGTGGACCATTTTGCTCATCAATCGTCTCCTTTGTCAGGAGTGGATTAGGCGCAGTGCGGAGGGACCGCTTTGATCCTGATCAATCTGGCGAGTTATTCCAGCGGGAAAGGTCGGCGTGATCCTGTTCGCGCGGCTCGATCCAGTGCCATTGGCTCCCGTGCGCGTCTGTGCGCAGTTCGCGTTTCCAGAACCAAGCCGCGCTTTTGAGATGATCCATGCAGAAATCGACCGAGTTCGATTGCATCGCGCCGGTGGCTTGCCGCAGCAGAGACGCAGACGATCGGCTCGCCCGGCCGCATGATGCCGACGCGGTGGACCATCAGCAGGCCCATCAGATTGAACCGGGCAAAGGCGCGGTCGGCCAGTTCGTGCATTCCGGGCAGGGTGAGCGGTTCGTAATGGGTGAGTTCCAGCGCCTCGACCCCGCTATCAGAGCGCACTTCGCCGACAAATGTGCAAACCCCGCCAAGGCCCGGATTGGCCTGTGTGAAGGGACCGATCAGCGTGCCGGGGATGAACATCGCATCGAGCAGGCGGATGTCGCGCACCCGTTCAGCCTCCGCTGACTGGGGGCAGTAATGCGACCTCGTCGCCATGGCGGGCAATCAGCGCCTCGCGGTCGTCCAGAATCACGCCGTTCAGCGCGACCTTGACCCGTGGATCGCAGACCGCCTCCGCCAACCCCTCGCGCACGTGGTCATCCAGAAGGGCAAGAATATCGGGCCAATCGAGATCGCCCGAACTCGAGAAGAATTCGCTCTCGGATTTGCCAGCGACCTCCGCCAGCCTTCCGAGATAGACGACACGCACCCCGGCCATCAGCCCCCCGTCAGCGACATGTGCCGCGGCTGCGCAGGATCGGCACCGCGCGAATCCATGCGGAAAGAGTGTCTTTCAGGCTTTATCGCGAGCGCCCGGTTCAGCCCCTCGTGGAGCTGGCGCTGAGGATCGTCCGATCTTAGCGCGGCGCGCAGATCGACCTGCTCCGACCCGCCGAGGCAGGGGTAAAGCTGACCCGTCGCCGTCACGCGCAGCCGGTTGCAGCCCTCGCAGAAATTGCCGGTGTGCGGCGTGATTAGGCCGAGCCGCCCGCCGGTTTCCGCGACATTCCAGTATCGCGCAGGTCCGCCGGTGGACGCATCGCTTGCCGAAAGGGTCCACCGTTGCATCAACTTTGCAAGAACCGTGTCGAGCGGGAGGTATTGGTCCAGCCGTTCCTCCTCCACATCGCCCAGCGGCATCACTTCGATCAGCGTCACATCATGCCCTTGCGCGTGCGCCCATGCGATAAGATCGGGCAATTCGTCCTCGTTCTCATCTTTGAGCGCGACCGCGTTCAGTTTCACTTTGAGCCCAGCCGCTTTTGCAGCCCCGATCCCTTCGAGCACCTGCGGCAGCGCATCTCGCCGGGTCAGCCGCGCAAAACGGGCACGGTCCAACGTATCGAGTGAAATGTTGACGCGCCCCACCCCGGCGCTGGCCAGATCATCGGCATGGCGCGCCAATTGCGTCGCGTTGGTGGTCAGCGTGAGCTCTTCCAGCCCATTGCCTCCGCGCGAAACCAGGTGTCGCCCCAGCGCGCGAAACAGGTCGATAATGTCGCGCCTCACCAGTGGCTCACCACCGGTGATGCGTATCTTCGTCACGCCGCGCGCGATGAAGCCCGTCGCCAGATCGTACAATTCCTCCAGCGTCAGCACGTCGCTGCGCGGCAGAAAGGTCATGCGTTCCGGCATGCAATAGGTGCAGCGTAGATCGCAGCGATCCGTCACCGACAGGCGCAGATAGGTGATGCGGCGTTGGAACGCATCGACCAGCGGCACGCCTTGACCGACCGAGATGACATCGCGTTTTCGCTGTGTTTCTGGACGCCTCAGTTCAGTCATGGGCCTGAACATAGTGGCCGGTTACGCCTGGCGCACCTTGTAAATATTCGAGCACCAAATCCAGCGCATCGCCTGCGCTCCCGGCCGCTATGTTGACGCGGCGTGGCGCATATTCGCGCGCCAGATCGCCCGCCAGCGCACGCCGCCACGCATCATGATCTGGACCAGCGGGCGGCAGAACAATGACAAGCGCGCTCACACCCTCTTCCTCCAGCACGGCGCGCACCTGCACAAGGTGGTGTGTCAGGAATGCCGCATGCGCATCGAGGCTGCCGAGCGGTAAATCGTCAAAGGCAAGCTCACGATTCATCCGGATGGACTACGCTGCGGGCCGTTCACGATGAAGGGTAATGCCAATGCGCTCGTTCGCCTCGGCGATGGCCAGCTTTACGATCTTGACCGTCACCGCCTGAACGCGCGCATCCTGCACGAACAGCGTTTCGCAAATATGATCCGCCACCGCCTCGATCAGTTTGAAATGAACGCCTTCAGGCAGACCTGAAGAGGCCGCGTGTTTGAGGTCCATGTAGTTCTTGCTGGCATCGAGCGGAGTGTCGGGATCGTACCGGTCCGCAATATCATAGCGCGCCTGCACCGTGATGCGCAGCGGCTGGGGATTGCCCGTTTCCTCCGAGTAAATGCCGGTGAGGACATCGACTTCGAGATCGGCAACTTCAAGGATGAGCGAATCGGTTTGGGGCATTGCAGGTGTCATGTTCCGTCATCGTTTAGCCGGGATTGCTCCACCGCGCGAAGATCGCGGTCGGAAGCAGGCGTTGTCCGGATGTTTCAGGTTGCGGCTCTTCGCGCACGACGAGATCGCCATGTTCGATGACGCCGGGCAGATGGCGCAGTTTTTCCTCCAGCAATCCGGCGAGCGCGACGCTGCTCATCCGTACAGCATAGACGGTAAGAAACAGGAAGCGACTCTCGCCATCGAGTAATTGCGCGCAATCGCCGATCAGATCAGGCAGGCCTGTCTCAAGCCGCCACGTCTCGTTTTTGGGACCACGGCCGAATTTCGGCGGATCGAGGATGATCCCATCGTACCGCTTGCCCCTTCGCACTTCGCGCGCGGTGAACTTGGCCGCATCGTCGACCAGCCACCGTATCTTGCGATCCTCCATGCCCGAAAGCGCGGCGTTCTCGCGCGCCTGCGCCACCGATTTCTTTGACGCATCGACATGCGTGACCTGGCCGTGGGCACTCAGCGCAAGCGTGCCAAGCCCCGTATAGCCGAAGATGTTGAGCGTTTCGGTATCCTCGCGCCCGGACAGCAGGCCGCGCATCCAGTCCCACACCGGGGCCATATCTGGGAAGAATTGCAGGTGGCGGAACGGCGTCGGACTGGCGGTGAATTGAACCTCATTCCAGGCAAGCGGCCACCCTTCCTCGGGCACAGGCTGTTCCATGACCCAGCGCCCCCCGCCATCCTCATCGGATCCAGGCACGAACTCGCCAGCGGCTGGCCATTGGGAAAGCCGGGGCTGCCATAGTGCCTGCGGTTCAGGCCGGATGAAGGAGTATGGCCCAAACGATTCGTATTTGCGCCCTGCCCCGCTATCGAGCAGGCGGTAACCGTCCCACCCGGTGCATTCCATCAGGACTGGATCACGGTTCAGGTCAGCCATCAGGCGGCAGGTGCGTCGGCTTTGCCCACTGCATGGTCCAGCACGAAATCGCGCGCGGCCTCGTAATCGCCGCCTATTTCCATGTAGTGTTCCTCGCGCCCGAACAGGTCGCCGACGCGCGCAGGCAGACCCGGACGCATACCAATGGCGCGCTCCACCGCGTCGGTGAATTTAGCCGGATGGGCCGTGGCGAGCGTAACCACAGGCGTGCCGCGCGGGAATATTCCCTCCTGCGCCAGTTCAATCGCGGCGTGCAGGCCCACAGCGGTGTGTGGATCGATAACCTGCCCGCAGTGGCGCTGCGCCCATTGCATCGCCCGCGTCGTCGCATCGGGATCGGCGCGGGCACTGATGAAAAGAGCCGCGGCGTTTTCGCGCTGGCTGTTGGTAAGCTGCATCGCCCGCGCGTTCTCGAATTCTGCCATCTGCGCGGCCAAGCCCGCGCCATCGCGCCCACCGCAATCGAACAACAGCCGCTCGAAATTGGAACTGACCTGTATGTCCATAGACGGGGTGTGCGTAGGCGTGACCTCTCCGGCGGAGTAATCACCATCTCGCAGCGCGCGGTGGAGGATATCGTTGATATTGGTTGCCACGATCAGCCGTTCTATCGGCAGGCCCATCTGTGCCGCGACATATCCGGCAAACACATCACCAAAATTGCCGGTGGGCACGCTGAAGGCCGCCTTGCGAACGGGCGCGCCCAGTTGCAGCGCGGCGTAGAAATAATACACCACCTGCGCCATCAGCCGCGCCCAGTTGATCGAATTGACTGCGCCCAGATTGAGCACGCCGTTCACATCCCCATCACCGAACATGCGCTTCACGTGGCGCTGCGCATCGTCGAAGCTGCCTTCGATTGCGATGTTGTGGACATTGGGCGCGCGCACTGTCGTCATCTGGCGGCGCTGCACCTCGCTCACCCGGCCTTTTGGGTGCAGCATGAATATCTCGACCCGGTCGCGTCCGGCCACCGCGTTGATCGCGGCAGACCCGGTGTCACCGCTTGTGGCACCGACAATTGTCAGCCGCTCATCGCGCCGTTCGAGGAAGGTCTCGAACAGGTGGCCCAGCAACTGGAGGGCGACGTCCTTGAACGCGAGCGTTGGCCCGTGAAACAGCTCAAGCAACCAGTGCGTCTCATCAAGCTGCACCAGAGGCGTCACGGCCTTGTGACCGAAATCACCGTAAACCGCCTCGCACAGCGCATCCAGCTCATCGTCGGTCAGGCTGCCCGCGACGAACGGACGCATCACCTGCGCGGCCAGTTGCGAGTAAGGCATCCCGCGCATGGCTTCGATCTGGGCGACGGTGAAGCGCGGCCATTCACGCGGCAAATACAGCCCGCCATCGCTGGCAAGCCCGGCCAATGTCGCGCCTTCGAAATCGAGTGTCGGCGCTTTTCCTCGAGTGGATACATACTGCATGGCGGCGGGGATTAGCGGCGCGGGCGCGCGGGGGCAATCACTTGGACGATTTCCTGAGTTTTCCCCGAACAGCAAACCCGTAAATAATCAGGGCGGTCAATGCGAAGAAGAACCACTGCCCGGCATAGGCAAGGTGATTGTTGGGCAGGTCGGAAGGATCAGGCTTGGCCAGCGGTTGCAGGCCAGCCAGCGGGGGATCAGCAACAAGTCGCGGTCCAGGCGCGATTGTTCCCGCCACAGCCCCGCCCTGCCAGGATGGCAGCTCAAGTCCAAACGAAAATCCCAGATCGACAATCGCGCTGGTTCCGTCCGCGGTGGCGCACTCAGTCCGCATGGTCCAGCCCTTCGCGCCCGTCGACGCAGTGCCAGCAACCGGTTTTATCGGACCGATGGACTGGCATGTAAGCGCGCTGCGCCGAAACCACAGATCCTCACCATCGCCTTCGACGGGAAAATTCACAGGATCGGCGAGAGCAGTGGCGGTCGAATATTGTGCGATCAGTGCGGCCTTTTCATCGGCCCGGCCCAATTGCCAGATACCCAGACCCACCATCGTGAGGGCGGCGGCAATGACAATAATCGTCGAGAATATGGGAAGGCGCCTGATCATTCGTCATTCCCCTGATGGCCGGCACTATAGGCACGATAAACGAACGCAGTCTTAAACAGGCGCAAGGCGCTCAGAACGAGACCAACGGTCAGTGGTGCCCAAATCATCGCTTGCAACCAGATTGGCGCACGCAGCGCATCATCAATCACAATTGCAGCGGAGATAAGCAGGACCGCGATCACCATAGTGACAAGTCCCGCGAGCCGCCCACCGCGCGCCAGTGTCGCAAGGTCAAGCCCGCAATTGCTGCATTCAGATGCGATCTGTCCGGGGGCCGAGAACAGGCTGCGCGCACCACAGCGCGGGCACAAACCGAAAAGGGCAGCCCGAATGATACCGGACTGCCCTTTTTCCACGTTCGGGCTCTCACCCGTTGGCATCAGTGATATTCAGCGCCCCAGCCGCCCCATACGTAGATGGAGATAAACAGGAACAGCCACACCACATCGACGAAGTGCCAATACCACGCGGCAGCTTCGAACCCGAAGTGTTGGCGCGGCGTGAAGTGGCCAATGTATGCGCGATACAGGCAAACGGCGAGAAAAATGGTGCCGATCACCACATGGAACCCGTGGAAGCCGGTGGCCATGTAAAACGCCGAAGAATAGGTGTTGCCGCCAAAACCGAACGGGGCGACGCTGTATTCATAAGCCTGAATGGCACTGAACAGCAGGCCCAGGGCCACGGTCGCCCAAAGACCCTGCTTCAAACCATCGCGGTCACCATGGATCAGCGCATGATGCGCCCATGTCACCGTGGTCCCTGAACACAGCAGGATCAGAGTGTTAAGCAGCGGCAGAGCGAACGGATCGAGGACTTCCATCCCCTTAGGCACGAATTGCGTGGCTGCCGCAGCACCTTCGGTACCGAACAGGGTGGTCGTGGTATCGGTGACGTGATCGTAGGTAAGCGCCGCTGGAAACAACGAGAAGTCGAAGAACGCCCAGAACCAGCCGACAAAGAACATCACTTCCGAAGCGATGAACAGGATCATGCCATAGCGCATGTGAAGCTGAACGATGGGCGTATGATCGCCCCGCTGCGCTTCAACAACAATATTCTTGAACCACATGAAGAAGGTCGCGATCAATCCGGCAAGGCCCAGATACAGCACGATCGAGGCGGATTTGCCGAACACTTCCGGGTGAAAGCTCAGCACCATACCGCTGGTAAAGGTCAACGCCGAAAATGAACCGACCAGCGGCCAGACATCGGGTTCAAGAATGTGATAATCGTGGTTTACTTTGCCACCCATGTTACGTGTCCCGTCCCTAGGATTTGATGCTATTGCGATTGCGCTGTGCGGTCCAGAGCCGACGATACGGTCTCTTTCGCGCGGTGAAAAGTGTAGCTCAACGTGATCTGCTCGACATTGGCCATGAATTCATCATCCATTATCGCCGGATCCACGAAATAGACCACCGGCATGGTGACCTCCTGACCCGGCTCGAGTGTCTGCTCGGTAAAGCAGAAGCACTGCACTTTCTGGAAGTATCGCCCCGCCTGCGCCGGCTCTACGTTGAAGGTCGCGGTGCCCGTAATCGTTTCCGCGCCATCGTTGCGGGCCACAAAGGTCGCAAGGTCGCGTTGGCCGATCTGCACCGTGTCAGTTGCCTGCGATGGGTGGAAAGTCCACGGCACATCGCCTGCGGTCGATCCATCGAACCGGATCGAAATCGTCCTGTCTGTCGCGGTCGCTGCTGCGCGCGCGGCATCACTTTCGCTGGCAACTTGGGTCGTGCCTCCGAAGCCGGTGACCTGACAGAACATGCGGTACAGGGGCACGGATGCAAAACCCAGGCCAATCATCGCCGCAGCCAGTGCAAACGCCATCAGGCCTGTGCGCAGATTACGGCGCTGAGTTTCCATATCGAGAGGCGCAGTCGTGTTCATTGCCCGCCTATCCGAACGATGGTGATCGCGTAGAACAGCACGACGAAGAACAGCAGTGTTCCCCCGACCACCAGATTGCGGGCCTTCTGCCGGCGCTTTAGCTCAGTTTTCTCTTCGGGGGTCATGCAACAATCCCCAGATCAAACAATCCGCCAGCCAGCATTCCGGGGCCGATCAGACCTTGTGCCTCAAGCACCCGATCGGCGACCAGCGCGCCGAACAGGATGAACAGATACAGGATGCTGAACTTGAACAGCGCCTTCTCCTCGATCATCGGGTCGCCACCGTCTGCAACAGGCCCCATCACCGCATTGCGGCGAACCACTGGCAAAGCCAAGGCAACGAACAAGGCCGACAAAACCACCGCAAACGAGCCATAAACCCAGCTTGTCCCGCCGATCAGCCACGGCGCGACGGTTATCGGAGCAAGGGCCAGCGTGTAAAACCAGATCTGATTACGGGTAACGCGTTCGCCCGCCACAACCGGCAGCATCGGGATGCCGACTTTGGCGTAATCGGTTTTGACAAACAGCGCGAGCGCCCAGAAATGCGGCGGGGTCCAGAAAAAGATAATCGCGAACAGCAGCAACGGCATGGCCGTGATATCCCCGGTCACCGCGACCCAACCGATAAGTGGCGGAAACGCGCCAGAACCGCCACCGATCACGATGTTCTGCGGCGTGCGCGGCTTCAGCCAGACGGTGTAGATCACCGCATAATAAAAGATCGCAAAAGCCAGCAGCGCAGCGGCCAGCCAGCCGATTGCGACGCCCATCACGAACACCGAGACGCCCGAGAGAAACATGCCGAAATCGCGCGCATCTTCGCGCCGCATCCGGCCACCGGGCAACGGACGATTGGCAGTCCGCTTCATCCCGGCATCCAGATCCGCTTCCCACCAGTGATTAAGCGCAGCCGACCCGCCTGCTCCCATCGAGATTGCCAGCACGGCGGTAAAGCCGAGAACGGGGTAAATCGTTCCGGGCGCTGCCAACAGGCCGCAGATTGCAGTGAAGATTACCAAAGTCATCACGCGCGGCTTGGTCAGCGTGAAAAAATCGCGCCATTCGGTCGGCAGCGCGGCTGCGGTCGACTGTGTTTGAGGCGTCAAAAGCGTCATAATTCTGCGTATCTACCTTGCGAAGAAGCGCGCCCGATTATCAGGCGCGCCCCCTCATTATGGTTTCCAGCCAGAGCGGGGGCATTGTGGCCATCGCTCATTCCGCAATTTACTCGGCTGGCTGGGCCTGCGGACGGTGGTCGTGATAATCGTGATGATCCTCGATTACCGGCAGCGTTTCGAACTGGTGATAAGGTGGCGGGCTGGTGAAGGTCCATTCCAGCGTCGTTGCACCTTCACCCCACGGGTTGTTCCCCGGCTTGCGGCCAGCGGCAAAGGCGTAAACGAGGTTCGCAAAGAAGAAGACCATCGAGAACGCGGTGATGTAGTACCCGTAGGTGCTGATCTGATGCCAGAACGTGAATGCTTCGGCGTAATCAGGATAGCGACGTGGCATGCCCTGCATCCCGAGGAAGTGCTGCGGGAAGAAGATCACGTTTACGCCTATGAAGAACACCCAGAAGTGAATGTGGCTGAGCAGTTCGGAATGCATCCGGCCACTCATCTTGGGGAACCAGTAATAGAACCCGGCGAACAACGAGAACACAGCGCCCATGGACAGCACGTAATGGAAGTGCGCGACCACGTAATAGGTGTCATGCAAGTTGTCGTCGATCCCGCCATTGGCCAGAACCACGCCCGTGACACCGCCAACAGTGAACAGGAAGATGAAGCCCAGTGCCCAAACCATCGGCGACTTGAACTCAAGGCTTCCGCCCCACATCGTCGCGATCCAGCTGAAGATCTTAACACCGGTCGGAACCGCGATGACCATCGTCGCAGCGGTGAAGTACATCTTGGTATTTACGTCTAGACCGGTCGTGTACATGTGGTGCGCCCAGACGATGAAGCCGACAACACCAATGGCGACCATGGCATAGGCCATACCAAGATAGCCGAACACCGGCTTGCGGCTGAAGGTGGCGACGATCTGACTGATCATGCCAAATCCGGGCAAGATCATGATGTACACTTCGGGATGGCCAAAGAACCAGAACAGGTGCTGATACAGGACGGGATCACCGCCACCGGCCGGATCGAAGAAGGTCGTCTGGAAGTTGCGATCGGTCAGCAGCATCGTGATGGCAGCGGCCAGCACAGGCAACGCCAACAGCAGCAGGAATGCCGTGACCAGCACCGACCACACGAAGAGCGGCATCTTGTGCAGGGTCATACCCGGCGCGCGCATATTGAAGATGGTCGTGATGAAGTTGGTTGCACCAAGAATTGAACCCGCACCTGCAAGGTGCAGCGAGAAGATCGCGAAATCCACCGCTGGCCCTGGCGAACCCTTTGTCGAAAGCGGAGCATAAACGGTCCAGCCCGTACCCGCACCAAGGCCCTCTGCAGAGCCGGGTACGAACATCGAAAACAAGAGGCTGAAAAACCCGACGACTGTGAGCCAGAACGACACGTTGTTCATGCGTGGAAACGCCATGTCCGGCGCGCCGATCATCAGGGGTACGAACCAGTTGCCGAACCCGCCAATCATTGCGGGCATGACCATGAAGAACACCATGATCAGACCGTGAGCAGTGATGAACACGTTCCACATGTGCAGATTGGCCGCGACCCCGGCCTCTCCGCCGAGCATTTCGACCCACCACCCCAGGTACTGAATGCCAGGCTCAGCAAGCTCGACCCGCATGATGCCCGAAATGGCGCCGCCAACGATCCCCGCGATAATCGCGAAGATGAGATACATCGTGCCGATGTCTTTATGGTTGGTTGACATGAACCAGCGGGCGAAAAAGCCCGGTTTGTGATCCGCATGTGCGTGATCGTCGGTGTGCCCATAGTCAGGATTGTCGAAACCTGCAGCAGTGGTGGCCATGGTTCAGATACTCTCGCGTTCGTATTAATTCTTGGGTTCGGTTCAGACAGCTTGCAGTAGAAGTTACCGCGCCAGTGCGACTTCGGATGCGCCAGCCTCTGCCGGCTCGGCAGGAGCGGCCGGTTTGGCTTCGCCCGGAATGGTGCCACCTTGTTCGCGCACCCACGCCTCAAACTGCTCCATCGGCAGCGCCTCGACAGCGATCGGCATGTAAGCGTGACGTGCACCGCACAGTTCGGAACACTGCCCGTAATAGACGCCCGGCTCTTCGATCGTCAGCAGCTTTTCGTTCAGACGACCGGGGACGGCATCCATCTTGAACCACAAAGACGGCACGGCGAAGGCGTGGATCACGTCCGCACCGGTTGTCTGGATCCGCAGGGGCACACCTACCGGCACAACCATCCGGTTATCCACCGCGAGCTGGGTCGGCTCATTATCAGCAAGCGCGTCGGCATCGCTTTTCATATTGGAGACAATTTCAGACATCCCGTAGTCGGGATATTCATAGCCCCAGTACCACTGGTAACCGATCGCCTTGATCGTCACCGCATTTTCTGGCGGCGTTTCGTACTGACGGGCCAGAAGCGTGATCGAAGGAACGGCGATAATCACCAGAATTATGACCGGAACGATCGTCCAGATAACCTCAATGGCGGTGTTGTGTGTCGTGCGCGAAGGCGTCGGATTAGCCGAGCGGCGATAGCGGGCGACCACATAAAGCAGCAAGCCAAGCACAAACAGGCTGATCGCCGTAATGATGGGCATCAGGATATAATCATGCATACCCAACGCATAGGCACCGTCTTTGGTGTACTGATCCTGGAACGTCATGCTTTTCAGCATGCTGCCATCCTCGCCCGTGCGTGGATCGGTGGGCATGCCCTTATCCTTGGTCGGGGCCATCGGTACGTACGAACCGGAAGGTGCCGCATCTGTCGTGGCTACCTCGGACGCATCCACGGAAGCCGCATCGCCATCTGATGCGATAGTTTCAACCGGCGCAGCGGCCTCTTGCGCGCTGACGACAGCGGGAGCGGCGAGCGCGCCGAACGCAGCTGCCATTGCAATGATAGTGACCTTCATACGGCCGGTAATATGACCCATGCTCATGTGCCCAGTGGTTCTAAATTTTATCCCATGCCGCCCGATCCAGAATGTATGTGACAATCTGATGTTGCATACAAACCGCCGGACAGCGACGCATCGGCACTTCTGCCAACGTTGTGATCCCATTAGCCGCGCTTGCCCGCACCCTCAAGCGCTTCTAGGGAGAAATTTATGCAAGCGACCATGAACCGCGCGCAAGCAATTGGCTTTTTACACGTTTTGCACCGGAAGAAGCATGACCATGACTGCTCCTGAAACTTTGCCCCAGTCTCTCGACCTCCTCTCTCTTGAAGAAGTCCTCGCGGAGTTTCGCGGAAGCGGCGCTTTGCTCGAAGGGCATTTCAAGCTTTCTTCGGGAAGGCACAGTGGACATTATCTTCAATGTGCGCGCGTTTTAATGAACCCGGCACGAGCAAACAGGCTCGCGCGCGCTGTTGTTGCCGGGATCCCGGCAGAAATTGTGGAAAGCGTAGATGTGGTGGTCAGTCCGGCGATGGGCGGCATTATCGTCGGCCACGAAGTCGCAAGGGTTCTTGGCAAGGATGCGCTGTTCCTCGAAAGGCCGGATGGCATTTTCCATCTGCGCCGCGGTTTTGAGCTGGAACCCGGAGCAAGGGTGCTGATGGTGGAGGACGTCGTCACCACGGGTCTTTCCAGCCGCGAGGCCATTCTTGCGGTTGCGCGCGAAGGGGGAGAAGTGATCGCTGAATGTGCGCTTATCGACCGGTCTGTTGGCACTGTCGATCTGGGCGTTCCGTTCTATCCCCTCGCTGCGTTCGAATTCCCGACCTATGCGGCGGATGACATCCCTGCGGACCTCGCGGCCGTAGCTGTCACAAAGCCGGGAAGCCGCAAGGAATAAGACGCCAATGTCCGCATCAAACCGCCCCAACCCTTTGCGCCTGGGCGTTAATATCGATCACGTCGCCACCATTCGCAATGCGCGCGGCGGAGATCATCCCGATCCGGTGCGTGCGGCGGAAATCGTGGCGCGTGTCGGTGGCGACGGGATCACGGCGCATCTTCGCGAAGACCGCCGCCACATTCGCGACGATGATATCGCCCGCATTCAGGCGGCGACCAATTTGCCGCTCAATTTCGAAATGGCCGCAACGCCCGAAATGGTCGAGATTGCCCTGCGCCATCGACCACATGCGGCGTGCATTGTTCCTGAGAAACGCGAGGAACGAACGACCGAGGGTGGTCTGGATGCAGCGGGCCTGCACAACACCCTTGTGCCGATTGTTTCGCAATTACAGGATGCTGGAATCCGTGTTTCGCTGTTTATCGAGGCTGATGAGCGCCAGTTGGAAACAGCATTGCGACTTGCTGCGCCCGTCGTCGAATTTCATACCGGTGAATACGCGCACGCCCATCTGGATGGCGACAGCGACCGCGTGGAGCGTGAATTGCGACGAATCGCCGATATGGCCGCCCTCGCCGCGAAAAACGGAATAGAGCCTCACGCGGGTCATGGTCTGACCTTTGATAACGTGCAGCCAATCGCTGCCATTCCGCAGATCGCAGAGCTGAATATCGGCCACTATCTGATTGGCGAAGCGGTTTTTACCGGACTGGAGCCGGCCATCCGCCAGATGCGGGAATTGATGGATGAGGCACGCGGACTTGTCTGAACCTGCCCTCCCACCGCTGGCCCCTGAACAAAAACGCTGGGCCTTTGCAGCGGCGGCACTGTTTCTGATCGCGGTCGGGTTCCTCGGTTTTGCATTGCAGGCGCGCGTGATGATACCATTCGCCGTTGGCTGGATCGCGTTGCAGATTTTCGGCTATGCTGGTGCGCTGCGATTTGCAAAGGGCGATTTTTCCAGTCCGCTTTTCAAAAGCCAGGTCACACTGCACGTGATTGCGCTGATGCTGCTGGCGCTTACCGTGGTAAAGGCAACATCATGATCATCGGCCTTGGCTCAGACCTGTGCAATATCGAGCGTATTGGAAATTCTCTCGCCCGCTATGGCGAAAGGTTTGAAAATCGTGTGTTTACTGAAACCGAGCGCGCCAAGGCCCGCCGCCGCCCCTTCACCATTGCTGGCACGTATGCCAAGCGGTTTGCCGCAAAAGAAGCCTTCAGCAAGGCGGTGGGCACCGGGTTCAGGCGCGGCGTCTTTCATGAAGGATATTGGCGTCGTCAACGCCCCGTCGGGCGCACCCACGCTCGCACTGACAGGCGGCGCGGCAAAGCGACTTGAAGAAATCTGCCCACCGGGCCATGAGGCCACCATTCATCTTACCCTAACCGACGATCACCCATGGGCGCAGGCATTCGTCATCATCGAAGCGCATCCAACCACCCACACGCAACAGGCCCAGCCATAGTGAACCAGACTACGACCAACACCAGCTCAGAGCCCGGCTCCGAACCCGTATCCGGCCATGCGCACGCTGGAGAGGAAGAAAAGTCGCCCGCTAGCCTGAAGAACCGCAGCCAAAAGCCTGCGGAAAACGACGCAGATAAAGTGGACTGGTTTGCAGAAATTCGCGGACTTGCATTGATGCTGCTTGCGGTGCTGGCGTTTCACAGCCTGGTGGCAAAGCCGTTCTACATTCCGTCCACTTCGATGATGCCTACGCTGTATGTCGGCGACCGTCTGGTGGTGAGCAAATATCCTTATGGCTGGTCATGGGCATCTGCCAGTTTCCACATGCTGCCGCGCAGCGATTGGCGCGTCTTTGGTGCCACGCCCGAATACGGGGATATCGTCATCCCGGTGCACCCGTTGCGCGATGAAGATTATATCAAGCGTGTCGTCGGCCTGCCCGGCGATACGATAGAGGTGCGCGATGGTCGCATCATCCTGAATGGCGAGATGGTGAAGCGCGAAGTCGTTCCGGCAGTGCGCATTCCGTTCGAACCGGAACTGCTGTGCGATGGCGAACAATGCCTCGATGCGTTTCGTCAGTTCAAGGTGAAAGAGGCGAATGGCGCGCAATTCTATGAACCGCCTACCTATCGTGAAACGCTGCCCAATGGCGCGACCTATCTGGTGATCGATTACACTGACCAGTCGCTCGATGATTATGGGCCTGTCACCATTCCCGAAGGTCACGTCTTTGCTATGGGCGATAACCGGGATCAAAGCGCCGACAGTCGCGCCGCCGCCGAAGCGCGCGGTCTGGGCGGACCTATACCGCTGGAAAATATAGGCGGGCGCGCCGAATTCATCACTTTCAGCCTGGATGGGTCGACCACCTGGAACCCCGCAAGCTGGTTCAGCAGCCTGCGGCCCGACCGTGCATGGACCACGTTACGCCCTGCGATTGCAGAGAACGTGGAACAGGATGGAACCGTGAGCGCTGAGTAAGCAACTCATTTCATATCGGACGTATCGCTGAACGATGGCCAAGAAATTTCTCTATTTCGTAGCATTCTGCATTGTCGCGGTTTTGATCGCGGGTATCGGATACCAGCTTTTCTATAAAGAAATCACCGCGTTCGCTCTGGTGCCCAGCGCCGAGTTCGTTGAGCAGGAGCCGCTGGAGGTTAATGCCTATCAGGATCCCTCAATGTGGATTTCCAGGCCCGGCATTGGAGTAAACGATCCGGCGCGCTGGCAACCGGCATACGCCACCCCTCAGGCCAGCGCCGAAGCGGGAGGCACCCAAATCGGACCGGACAACGCCCCGGCCAATTCGGTCGCTTCGAACCCCGGCGCGGCACCCGAAACGCCCGATTTTGCGGTGTTTTTCATTCATCCGACCAGCTATCTCAGCCGCACCAACTGGAATGCGTCGCTTGGCGCGGATGCCGATGCTGACGCTGAGCAACTCGCGCGAGTTTACGTGCGCGGGATGGCCAGCCCGTTCAACGCCGCCTCGCAAATCTGGGCGCCGCGTTATCGACAGGCAACGATGGGCGCATTCCTGACTGACAAGCCTGAGGCGACCGCTGCGCTCGACGCCGCCTATGCCGATGTACGCGAGGCCTATCGTTTCTTCATCGAGTCACTGGACGAGGACACCCCGATCGTCCTTGCCGGGCATTCGCAAGGTTCACTCCATCTTTTGCGCCTGCTGCGCGAGGAAGTGATGAACAGTCCGACGGCGGATCGGTTGGTGGCGGCCTACGCCATCGGGTGGCCGGTTTCTGTCGAACATGATTTGCCCGCCATTGGTATCCCGGCCTGTGCAACACCCGCGCAGACCGGCTGTCTGATTTCATGGTCAAGCTTTGCCGAACCTGCCGATCCTTCGACTGTCATCGAAACCTATGCCAATTCAATTGGCTATGACGGGAAAATGCGCGGCGATAGCCAAATCCTTTGCACCAACCCGTTGACGGGAATGTTTGGCGGATCTGCCCCGGCCTCCGCCAATTTGGGCACACTCGTTCCCGATGACAGTATTTCCACTGGCGAATTAGTGCCAGGCAGCGTCCCGGCGCGTTGCAGCCAGCGCGGCATCCTGCTGATTGGCGATCCGCCCGAACTTGGATCGTACGTGCTGCCGGGCAATAATTATCATGTCTATGACATACCCCTCTTCTGGTCCAACACACAGGCCGATGTGGCGCGTCGTGTGCGTGCGAAGGCGGGCGTGGTGTCTGGGGATACTGCGTCCTGATTACCGACAATTCGCTCGATTTCGGGGATGCTTTGCCCGATGGAGGGGTTCTGCTGGGCCTTGATCTGGGGACGAGAACCATCGGCGTCGCCACCTGCGATGCGGGCTGGCGCTTCGCGACTGCGGGCAAGACAATGGAGCGCGGCAAATGGGGCCGCGACCGCGAGCGGCTTGCAGAAATAATCAGGCAGCGCAGCGTTGCCGGGATCGTACTGGGCCTGCCGCGCAATATGGACGGCAGCGAAGGGCCGCGCGCCCAAGCCAGCCGAGCCTATGCCCGCAATTGCGCCGAAGCGTTCACCCTGCCCGTGCTGTTGTGGGACGAACGCTGGTCCACAGCCAGCGCGCAAGGCGCGATGATCGCACAGGATATGAGCCGGGCGAAACGCGCCGCCGTAATCGACAGCCACGCCGCAGCCATCATTTTGCAGGGCGCGATTGATCGGCTGGCGGGCGGGATTTTCTAGCCCCCGGCCAAAGCAGCGCGGCGCTGCCGCGCAACCTGCGCGATCATAAGACTGCCGCTCCGCTCTGCATCGCGCCACAGCAAATCCTGCTGGCTCGCGTCAATCAATCCCGCGCGCGATTCGTAACTGGCAAGCCGCAAACGCTCGCTCGGGTGGGATGCGCCAACCCAATCGGCATAATCCAGCGCCGCCTGAGTGCCAGATGCCACCGCCACACGCAGGAAAGCCTCGCTCGCATTGGGGCTGAGCACGCGATCCACCTGCCCACTCTGCAGATCGAAGGCGTACTGATCGAACCAGCACTGTGCCGGATCGACGTGCATGACATTTAGCGAGACCGACAGCGCTTCTGGAGGCATCTGCGAATGCACATCGACATGCGCACGATACAGCATCAGTTTGCCCTCGTTCAAAGCACTTCGCTCCTTGAACCGCAGTCCTGCGTATTCTCCGGGATATCCGATGACCTCTTCGTAATCGTATTCAAAATAGTCGCTGACGTATCCCGGCCCGCAATAGCCGCTCGTCAGAAACGAGAAATTGTGATCGTGGGGAACCTCGTAAACGAAGCTTTTTGCGCCGCTTGTCTGAAAGCACAGATCGCTTTCTGAAGGCCAGATGTTGGCACGCAGAAACATGCCGTTGCTCAGCGGGCTGAGCACGATCGCTTGAGGACCGTAACCGCTATCCAGCGCCTGACCGTTCCCGCCCCCCAGCCGCCCTGCCAAGCGATCCACCAGCCAATCGGCCAGAAACCGGCGATTGTTGGTGAGCCGCCTCAGCCACTTCGCTGCCTCTGCGCAATTGCCCCCATCGCGCGGGTCAAAATGCAGGTTCGCCAGTGCTTCGATCGCTTCAGGCAGGGAGCAGATTTCGGTTTCGGAAGTTTCGATATTGAGCGGCATCAGGCGGGTTCCATTGCAAAGTCATGCAATTGCGGTTGGTAAGCGAGCAACTGGGCCTTCAGAGCTTGTGCAGGCGTGGCCAGCGCATCTCCCGGGCGCCGCTCAAGATCAGCCAGCAGCCCCAGCCCAATGCGCCCATCCAGCGCCAGCATCTGACGCACAGCCTCCCATCGCACATCGCGATCCTCATCAGTGTTCAGCGCAGTATCGCCCATCACATTGAGAGCCGACCGGGCGCCCAGCGCGCCCAGAACGCTGATCGCCATCAGCGCCTGACTGGCCGATTTATCCCCGCTGGCCGTGCGGATCACAGCGCCATCTGCCAGCGATACCTGCACGGTAGGCTGCGGCGCTGCGGGTTCGCGTGTGAGCTGGAGCACTAGCAGCGATTGATTGACAGCGATCACCTGGCGAGCCTCAACACGCGCGGCCGTCTCTATCACATCGCCCGCCTTCCAGTGCTGTGCCGCGCTTTGCAGTGTGCCAACACCGTGCAGTCGATGCATGACGCCGCTTGCTTCACCGCTGATGACGATCTCATGAGCATCGAAATCGGCGAACAAGACAGTTCTCGGGGCCTTCATATCGGGCATTGGTTCATACGCTGTAATGCTCAGTTTCGCCGTGCCGGCGTCGATCAATTGCATTGTCGACAGCCCACGAGACGTCTTGAAACGGAAGGGTACTTCGCACAGCCATCGCTCACGCGTGGCCGCCATCATCACATCGCACAGCCGGTCGACAAAGCCGCGCGCTGCGCCGTGATCGCTCACCACCTCCAGAAGGCGCGGACAGTCGGCCAAGAGAGTACCGCGACTATATGCGGTCAGCTCTTCAATTATCGTCCTGACCTCAAGCTCTTGCAGCCAACCGTGGCGAATTTTCCGGATGGCGTCGGCGTTGTGGCTGGCCAGACTTGCGTCGAAACCCTCGGCAGTACGGGGCTGCGGGGTTAATGGGCCCCGCAGCGCCGCAATGGCAGGATGTACTTTCATGGTCTGGATTCTCCCGCTCTTTGCCGATCAAAAAAACGGCGGAGGCGGCGGCTCGGTGTCATGGATAAACACCATGATCATGACCACGCGATCATCATAATTCGCACCGGCCTGCATGATAGAGCCGAACAGGCCCTTTGCAGTCTCAAGTCCCGGCAATGATGAGAGGTCGATTTTTGGAAAGTTCATGATAGTTCCCTTCTCTCAGTCACCGGAACGGTCGCCCCGGCGGCGACCTGAGTGGGCGAACAAGAGCAAGGTTTGAAATTAAATGATTGTAATCAGTCTGTTGGCAATCCAGTGGCTTCACACATGAGCGGGACTGAAGCGACTGCGCCTGCCGCATTTGATCCGGAGCAGGCTGCGAAATTCTTCTTTCGCCACGGTCACACCGGCTGGCTTGGCCTGCGATACTGTAGCCATGGCGAAAACTGGGTCGAACTTGAGCTGCCGTGGCGCGAGGATTTGTTGGGAGAACCCGATCGCCCGGTTCTTGCATCCGGCCCCATCATCAGTCTGATGGACATGGCGAGCGGAATGTCGATCTGGACCGCAAAGGGACAATTCTTTCCGGTGGCGACGCTAGATCTGCGAGTTGATTACCAACGCGCCGCACGCGACCGGGCGAGCGTGTTCGGCAGGGTCGAATGTTATCGTATGACGCGCTCTGCCGCGTTTGTTCGCGGGGTTGCCCACGACGGCGACAGAGATGATCCGGTCGCCCACATTGCGGGGGTTTTCATGGTCATCGGTTCCGATCCACGCACCGGATCGGCTCTGGGCCAGAACAACGCCAAACGAAAAGGTGATATATGACCGAGAATGCGGCCCTGTTGCAATTACCCGCCTATGCGCGATCCCTCGGCATTACGGTCGCGGGCCTGGAGGAGCGCGGCCCGGTCCTGACGGTCGACTTTGGACCCAACGTTGAAGGACGGCCCGGAGCATTTCATGGCGGTGCAACCGCCGGACTGCTGGAAGCGGCAGGCTATGCCGCGCTGCGTGTTGCGCTGGAACGCGATGACCGGCGATATGAGGATCAACCACAGCTCAAGCCGATCAACATTACGGTTCAATATCTGACCGCCGGAAAGCAGAAGCAGACTTATGCGCTGGGTCGGATCACCCGCTTGGGGCGGCGTAATGCCAATCTGACGGTGGAGGCATGGCAGGACGATGCCAGCCGCCCGATTGCAACGGCGGTGATGAACATACTGATGGCGTAAATTGTTCGGAACCACCGACAATCAATTGGTTATCAGTTGGGCGGTTGGGGCTGCGTAGGGGGCGGTGGTTGCGGTTGGAGCGTAGGCTGCGGCCTGCTCGGCACGATGGCCGGACCGTTTTCATCCAGCCGCAATTCCAGCGGTAGGCCATCCTGACCAACAGTGATCGAACCATCCTCGATAAACAGCCGCGTTCCGTCCTCGCCAATTTCGAATTCGCCGTCCTCTTCGATGTCCATCGGCTGCACCGGGCCTTCGGGATCGGGCGAAGCGGTGGTTGCGGGTGTGGGCTTCAGCGATAGCGCCCCCCGCATGAAATCGCTCCAGATGCGCGCGGGCACTCCCCCGCCTGCGACACTGCCCATCGGAGAATTGTCGTCATTGCCGATCCACACGCCCACCACCAGATCACCCGCATAACCCACGAACAGGGCATCGCGCGAATCCTGCGTCGTTCCGGTCTTTCCAAAATTGGCGATCGGCAGCGTCGCAGCCCGGCCCGTGCCGCGATTGATGGCCGCGCGCAGCATCTGCTCGATGTCCCCGTGCACCCGGCCAGACAGGCTATCTTCCTTGGACGTAAACCAGTCCCACAGCTTTTCCCACCAGCTTTTTTCCTCTGGTGCGATAGCATAGGGTTGAACCGGGAAACTGTTGGCCGCCACCCCCGCATACGCTGCGGTGAGTTCCAGCAGTGTCATTGTCGATGTGCCCAGAGCCAGACTGGGATCGCCCTCTGGCATGGGTGAGGCGACACCCAGTTCGCGCGCAGTGCGGATAACACGCTCGCTGCCCACCTCGTTGAACAGTCGCACCGTGGCGACGTTGCTGGATCTGGCGAGCGCATCCTCCAGGGTGATCTCGTCCGAATACTGCTCACGCGAGTTCTTTGGCCGATAACTTCCGGCTTCGATTGGCAGGTTGGAAATCGTGTCGTCCGGCCGCCAACCGGCTTCCAGCGCGGCGAGATAGACAAACAGTTTGAAGGTCGATCCGGGCTGGCGGCGTGCCTGCGTAACCCGATTGAACGGGCTTTCGGAATAATTCTTTCCGCCCACCATCGCGACGACTTCGCCATTGGGCCGCATCGCCACCAGCCCGATCTGCGCACCGCCAAGCGGCGCCCGGCCAACAACGCGGCTGGCCAGCGCCTGAAGCCGCGCATCCAGAGTAGTCGTGAGCACTTGGCTGGCATAGCCTCCACCCGACCCTTCTGCCGTCTGCGCCCGTGCCAGTGGCAAGGCCCAGTCGGCAAAATATGTGCCGGTGGGCAGATCGTTACGAGTGCGGCTGTCGATGCGCGGATCGGGCAAGGCGTCGGCTTGCGCCTGTGTCAGATATTCCTCTTCCACCATCGCACCGACCACCAGATCCATACGCGCCTTTGCGCGGTCGTAATGCTTTGTCGGGGCATAGCGCGAAGGGGCCTGCAACAGTCCTGCCAGCATCGCCGCCTGCCCCGGCAGCAGCTTTTCAGGCTGGCGATAGAAATAGTGCAGACTGGCTGCACGCAGACCATATTGATTGTCCCCAAAATAGGCGTTGGATAGATACCTTTCGAGAATCTCATCCTTGGTCAGCCAGGATTCCAGCCAGACCGCAATCAACGCCTCGCGCGCTTTTCGCGTCAGGCTTTGTTCTGGGGTCAGGAACGTGAATTTTGCCAATTGTTGAGTGATGGTGCTGCCACCGCCCACCCCGGTCCAGGCGGCTCGCGCAACGCCGCGCGGATCGACGCCCCAGTGCGAATAGAACCGTCGGTCCTCGATCGCGATGAAGGCCTGGGCCACATGATCGGGCAATTTCTCCAGCTCCACCGGCGCACCCACCATCGCACCGGACCGCGCAATCGGCGTGCCATCGCTGGCCAACAAGGTAATCTGCGGAGGGACGATGGGTTCAAGGCTTTTGGAAAGCGGGGCGGTAAACGTCAGCCATGCGATCAGCAGGATGAACGCGAAAAGGATTGCTGCGACAATCCGCACCGCCCACCAGCGTTTGCGATGGCCGCGCCAATAGGCAGGTGTCCACCATGGCAGTCGGCGACGCTCCTCAACGGCGACAGCGCCGTCGAGCTGATCGAGCCGCGCGTCCCAATCCTGATAATCGGGGGAAGCGCGCATGCCTGCCGCCGATCCGTGAACTGGCTCAAATTCATCGTCGGGGTCGATTGGACGCTGCAATTCGTAAAGCGCGTAATAGTCGTTGCCAGGATCGCGCCTGGCCTCTTGCGTCTTGCGTCCAGTGAATCGGTCGAACAGCGCCATCGCCAGTGTATTAGCAGTCTATGACACTTTGGGGCAATGGTTTTGCATTGCGCCCTCCAATCGTCAGCCGCCCTTCACCGCGCTTTCGGGCAAATCCTCACCAAACACGCGCTGATAGTATTCGCTCACAAGAGTGCGCTCTGCCTCATCGCATTTGTTCAGGAAACTCAACCGGAAGGAGAACCCGAGCGAGCCGAAGATGGCGGCGTTCTGTGCCCAGGTTATCACGGTGCGCGGGCTCATCACGGTCGAGATGTCGCCATTCATGAAGCCCTGACGGGTAAGGTCGGCGACCTTGATCATGTTGGCAATCGTGGCGTCTTCGGTATCGGGCGTCTTGGATTTGACGATTTCCAGCTCTACCTCTGGCGTCAGATAATTCAGGGCGACCACGATATTCCAACGGTCCATTTGTGCCTGATTGATCGCCTGCGTGCCATGATACAGCCCGCTGGTATCACCCAGACCGACCGTGTTGGTGGTCGCAAACAGGCGAAAATAGGGGTTTGGCGTGATGACGCGGTTCTGGTCCAGCAGGGTCAGGCGGCCATCGAATTCAAGCACGCGCTGGATCACGAACATCACGTCCGGACGGCCCGCATCATATTCGTCAAACGTCAGCGCGACCGGGTGCTGCAACGCCCACGGCAATATGCCTTCCTTGAATTCGGTCACCTGCAGGCCGTCTTTCAGGACAATTGCGTCACGCCCGACCAGATCGATCCGGCTGATATGCGCGTCAAGGTTTACGCGGATGCTGGGCCAGTTTAGCCGCGCTGCGACCTGTTCGATGTGGGTGGATTTACCGGTGCCATGATAGCCCTGGATCATCACCCGGCGATTGTGCGCGAACCCGGCCAGAATGGCGAGTGTCGTATCCGGATCGAAAACATAGGCCGGGTCGGCCTCGGGCACGTGTTCGCTTGGCTGGGAGAAGGCGGGCACCTGCCAATCGACATCAATGCCGAATGTGGCGCGCACATCGACAACCGTATCGGGTTCCATGGGCATGGCGGTGGCGCCGGCGAAATCGGAGTTCTTGGGTGAGTTCATTGCGCGCCCCGGTTAGAACGCGAATGGCTTGCCTGCAAGTATCGCGTTTGTCGTTTGGATGATCTGTATGATCGCAGTGGGCAATTGCTCACGCCGTTCCTATATTCCACGCCATGCCTGATCCCATCGAAACCCTGCGTCAGAAAGTTGTAGAACAGGTGCGCGGTGTCTTTAACGATACCGCAAACGGCCAGCAGCCTGTGCCACCGTCTGACGACGCTCTGTTCGCGCGCGACACTCCGATCCGGCTTGTCCATGCAGACCTTGTGGGGATGATGACCGGGGGGATTCGCGGGCTACTGCTGCAAATGCTCCATCCCGAAGCTTTGCAGGGCGTGCTTGACCATTCCAATTTCCGTGAGGACATGCACGGGCGACTGCAACGCACCGCACGGTTCATCGCGGTTACAACATTTGGCCACCGCGACCGGGCGATGGCGTCAATCCGCGCGGTCAACGCAATTCATTCGCGCGTCGGAGGAACCCTGCCCGATGGCACCCAATACAGCGCCAGCAATCCGCGCACGCTGGCATGGGTGCATGTGGTCGAGGCGCAGAGCTTTCTTGCCGGTTACCTGCGTCACGTGCGCCCTGATATGCCAGGCGCAGAACAGGATGAGTATTACCGCCAGTTCGCCGTGATCGCCCGCGCGTTGGGCGCCGATCCCGTGCCAGAAACCCGCGCCGAGGCGGAGCGCATCTTTCGCGACCTGCGCAACGATTTGCGCGCCAGTCCCGAAGCGCGCGAGGTGGCCCAGATGGTGCTGAGCCAGAAGCCGCCCGGAACGCCGCCGGGAGTGCAACGGTTGCTGGGCGCGGAAGCGGTGGCGATGTTGCCAGACTGGGCGCGCTCGATGTTGCGACTGCGCAAGCCGGTGTTGACCGCCCTCCCCGCCCGCGCAGCGACATGGGGAGCGGGACAGACTTTACGCTGGGCGTTCAAGCAGGGCTGACCCGACTTCGCCGCCATCTTTTTTCCGAAATAATTGATCAGGACGAAGCGAGCCCAAGGGGCAACGGGACCTTCTGCTAATCTGCCACGATCTGCGATCATGCGGCGACCGTACTGCTCTAAACGATAGCCGCGCTCTTCTTCAGCAATTGATACGCCTCGACCACCCGGTTCAGGCGCGCTTCGTGGCTGCGGTCGCCGCCATTGCGGTCTGGATGATATCGACGCACCAGTTCGGAATAGCGGCGGCGAAGGCCGCGCTTGTCGGTATCAGAGCCCAACCCCAAGATTTCCAGCGCATCCGTCTCGACCCTTGAAAACCGCCTCAGCCCATCGTCATCAAACGCCGCCTGCGCTGCGCGTTGCGCGCGGCTGCGGATCCCGCCCGCGCGCGCGGCGATGGCATCCAGAGGATCGTCGAAATCCGCCCAGCGCGGCACGCCATCGACTGCGGCGCGCGGAGAGAAAGCCGCGTTTTCGGTTCGCCAGCCGCTGACGGGCGATTGCGCGGCCAGGATTTCGTCCGCGCTCATCCCCTCGAACCAGTCATAGCCCGCGTTGAATTCGCGCACGTGCTCAAGACAGAACCAGCGCCATTCTCCCGGTCCGTCAAACCCGTTGGGCCGATGGCCGGGCGCGCGGAATTCGCCCGCCTCCCGGCAGCCGGGCGCCTGACAGCACCGGTCGTTCGTTTCATATCGTCCGTGAAATCTTGCCGCAGCCATAGGGGGTTGAGAATGGCGTTGCGGGCCCCAAATTCCAAGATGTAATCCGTTGCAAATAAGGAAACACCCATGTCCACCCGCCCGGTCGCCGAAGAAATGCGCGAATCGCTGGAGAGCGCCTTTGCGCCCAGCGTGCTTGAAATCATCAACGACAGCGCAAAGCATTCCGGCCATTCGGGCGACGATGGTTCGGGCGCATCGCACTTTACCGTGGTGATACAGGCGCAGGCGTTTGCATCGATGAACCGGCTCGCCCGTCAGCGCGCGGTCATTGCCGCGCTGGGTGATATAGTGGGCGGACGCGTCCACGCCGTCGCGATCAAGGCGAGCGCTCCTGACCAATGATCGAACCAAAGTGAGCCACGATGGACTGCGCCTGCGCCGCGCGGCGCGGCTGATTGTGCTCGATGCGCAAGACCGCGCATTGATGTTCCGCTATGATGTGCCGGGCCGCGATCCTTTCTGGGTGACGACGGGGGGTGAGTGCGAACCAGATGAGACTTTCGAGGATGCGGCGCGGCGCGAGTTGCTTGAAGAAACCGGGATCATCGCTGATCCCGGCCCGCAAATTGCGCAGATGACGCCAAGGTTTACCACCGTTCAGGGCGAACCTGTGCAGGCTGACGAGCGATTTTTCCTGATATGCGTAACCCATGCGACAATCGATACCAGTCGGCATACCGAGATCGAACAGGCACTGATGACGCAGCACCGCTGGTTCACGCTCGATGAACTGGAAGACTGGCCCGAACCGGTATTTCCGGCGGAGCTGGCCGATATGATCCGCGCGCACACCTAGCGCCTGATTGCCCTTGCACAGCCTCCCCGCTAGGTGTCCTGTGAATACAGGAGAGAGCAATGGATTATGCGGGCAAGGTGGCGTGGATCACCGGGGCGTCATCAGGGATTGGAGCGGCGCTGGCGCGTGGGCTTGCACGGCGCGGCGCGCACCTGGTCCTGTCAGGCCGCGATGAGGCGCGACTGAAAGAGGTCGCGGCAGATTGCGCTGAAGTGCTGATGCTACCCTTCGACGTGCGCGATGAGGCGGCGCTTACAGACGCAACCATGAAGGCGCTGAGCTGGAAGGGCGGCGTCGATCTGGCAGTGGCAAATGCCGGTATCTCGCAGCGCAGTCGCGCGCAGAACACCGATATGCAGGTCTATCGCGACATAATCGAGATCGATCTCATCGCCCAGATTGCATTTTCGCAGGCGCTGATCGGGCCAATGGTGGCACGCGGATCAGGGGCACTTGCCTTCATTTCCTCAATCGCGGGCAAGGTCGGCGTGCCGATGCGCACGGCCTATTGCGCAGCGAAATTCGGGTTGGCGGGCTATGCCGATGCGCTGCGTGCAGAACTGTCAAACACCGGGGTTGCGGTCCACACAATTTATCCCGGATCCATCGCTACGGGGGTCAGCCGCAATGCGCTGAACGGCGACGGGTCCGTCCGGGGCAGATCGGACAGGGCAATAGATAACGGCATCGCACCTGATGATGCCGCGGCCTCAATGCTCGATGCGATGGCGGCGGGCACGCGCGAGATCATTGTTGCCGAAGGGGTCGAGCAGGCGATGGGAGAGATGCGCCGCACGCCCGATGCGCTGCTGGACCAGATGGCGACGATGGTTGCCAATGGGTACATGGAAAAGATGGAAGCGGAAGGGTGATCATGGCGATGGAGCAGAAACGCGTCGATCTGGCCAATGGCATACACCTGATGTGCGTCGATGAAGGGCCGCTGGATGCACCGGTGCTGATCTTCCTCCACGGTTTTCCCGAAAGCCATCGCACATGGCGACATCAGATCGCGCACTTTCGCGACAGGTATCGCTGCATCGCGCCCGACCAGCGCGGCTATCGCGGATCGTCCAAACCGCAGGAGGTCGCGGCTTACACCCCCGACAGGCTGATCGGCGATGTATTTCTGTTGGCCGATGCGCTGGGGATCGCAAAATTCACCATCGTCGGTCACGACTGGGGCGGCGCTATTGCGTGGGGCGTGGCGTTGGGCGGTCAGCACACGCGAGTGGAGCGCGCAATTATCGCTAATGCGCCGCATCCCGCGATATTCCAGAAACTGCTTTATACCCATCGCGGCCAGCGCGAGGCGAGCCAGTATATCCGTGGCTTCCGCGATACCGCCAACGATGCGCTGATAAAGGATGCCGGGTTGACCGGCCTGATGCGCAAAGAGGTCAAGTGGGATCGCCCACAGGCGATGGAGCCGGAAGAGCGCGAAGCCTTGCTGCGTGACTGGCAGAACCGCGACGCGGCGTTTGGCATGATCAACTATTACAGGGCCAGCCCGATCGACGTACCCCCGATGGACGCCCCGTTCCAAGTGCCAGAAAGCTACGTTCCTCTCAGCCTTCCGAAATTAACGATTCCGACGCTGGTCATCTGGGCAATGGACGATCTGGCGCTACCGCCCGAAAACCTTGAAGGACTGGACGAAATCATCGATCCGCTGACCATTGAAAAAGTGCCTGATTGCGGACATTTCGTGCCGTGGGAAGCTCCTCGAAAAGTCAACGCGGCGATGGACAGGTTTCTCGCAAATTAGGTTTTAGTCGGCCCACTCCACCCATGCCCCGTGCGGATGGGCAACCGCCAATCGAGTCCAATCCTCACCGCCAGGCCAGTATCTGACATTCAGTTCGTGGCGATGGGTGTCGCGATTTGCCTCAAGCGAAATCCACGCCAGCGGCGCATCCGCGCTGGCTGCCGCGCCTGCTGTTTCGATCAGTGCGGTAATCGCCTCGCGCTGGGCCTGCGGGACATATTGCCACACGACCGAATGCATGATGGCGCGTGTCACGCCCGGCTGTGGCGGCTCGGCGAGTACCCGCTCAAGAAAGGCATCGGCGCTTTCGCGGGCGATTGCGGGCGGCGTGGCTTTCGCAGCCGCGATCGCCGCGTCCATGCGCAGGAAACGTTCGGTGAATTCCGGCCAGATATACGCGCGCAGCCGCAGCGCCTGATCGGCGTCGGTCAGGTCGACCGGGGCAATGTCGCAACCGCGTGCGGAGACGATCTCGATGTCGCTCGAAGGCGGCGGATCGCCGCGCCATTCGGGGTTTAGGCGCATCTCTGCATCCGTCGGCCCCGTCTGTGTGCCGCCCAGATCATAGGTATACTGGCCCATCATCAGGTTGATACCAGCACTCGATCCGATTTCGTTGAGCGCAAACCGAGGCGGCAGACCTTTATCCGCAAGCCACAACAGCGCGGCGGCAAAGCTGCTGGATCGCCCCGCTTCGTTGGTCTGCGGCGGGCTATCCAGCCACGGGAGCAGCGTGGCTTCGTGCCGCTCAAGGATTTTGGCGATGATCTCTGTCGTGTTGGAGACGCGCTGACCGGTGTAGATCGGCACAAGTTCGGGCGCATTGCCTTGCAGATAAAGCGCGTGCAATCCGCCCGCCACGCGCAAGGGCAGCGCATCGGACAGCGGCGGTCCGGCCCATTTCCGAACCCTGAGCATGACGGTGCCTCCTCGATCACCCGCGAGCAATTCCAGCAACGCCTGACACACACTTGCGGTGATTTCGGCGCCATTGTCACGGCAATAGGCAACCTGATTTTCGAATGATCGGGCGACTGCATCCGATCCGGTGGCCTGCGGATCAACCACCTCATAACGTGCCTCGCTGGCTCCCATATCCGTTGCCCTTTCGCCTAACGATCCCTAAGTGCCGGCCCACTATGACCTCCGCAACCATCAACACCTTCGCGTCACAGTTGACATTCGCTGTGCCCAAGGGCCGCATCCTGGACGAGGCGTTGCCGGTGATGGCACGCGCCGGTGTGGTGCCTGAAGACGGCTTTTTCGACAAGGCCAACCGTGCGCTGTCATTTAGCACGACACGCGAGGACATGCGCCTGATTCGCGTGCGTGCGTTCGATGTGGCGACGTTCGTGGCGCATGGGGCGGCGCAAGTGGGAATTGTCGGATCGGACGTGATCGAGGAATTCGACTATTCCGATCTTTATGCTCCAGTTGATCTCGATATCGGGCACTGCCGCCTGTCGGTCGCGCGCCTCGCCGATGATGACGATCCCGATGAAAGCGCCAGTCACCTGCGGGTGGCTACGAAATATCCCAGCCTCACCCGTCGCCATTTCGAAGCGCGCGGCATTCAGGCCGAATGCGTCAAGTTGAATGGCGCGATGGAACTTGCCCCCTCGCTGGGTCTTGCGCGGCAGATTGTGGATCTGGTTTCAACTGGGCGCACGCTGGCCCAGAACGGACTCGTCGAAACCAGCCGCATTATCGACATTTCAGCCCGACTGATCGTGAACCGCGCCGCGCTCAAAACCGATGGGCGCATCGCCGCTCTGGTTGATGCATTCCGCGATGATGCCGAACGCCGCCGCAAGGAAGCCGCCTGATGGATTTACTCACGACCCTCGATCCCGATTTTGGAAAGCGGTTCACCCGCCTCGTCAATGCGCGGCGCGAAACCGACCGCGATGTTGCCGGTCAGGTCGCGTCCATCCTTGGCGATGTGAAACGTTCTGGTGACAAGGCGCTGATCGAACTGACCCAGCGTTACGATGGCTATGCCCTGACACAGGATGCCGACTGGGCGATCAGCAAGGAGCAGATGGAAGAGGCCTATCGCGGTCTCGACACCGGCTTGCGCGATGCGCTCGAACTCGCCGCCACACGCATCCGTGCCTATCACGAAGCGCAATTGCCCGAAGATCGCGATTATACCGACGATGCGGGCGTCCGGCTCGGCGCGATCTGGCGCGCGGTCGATGCAGCGGGCCTGTATGTGCCTGGAGGCCGCGCCGCGTACCCCTCATCCCTGCTGATGAACGCGATCCCGGCGCGCGTTGCCGGGGTTGAACGGATCGTGGTCGTCACCCCCACGCCAAAGGGGCAGTCCAATCCGCTTGTGCTGGCCGCGGCGCATGTTGCCGGAATTGATGAGATGTGGCGCGTCGGCGGCGCGCAGGCGGTGGGCGCACTTGCCTATGGCACGCAGCGCATCGCCCCGGTCGACGTCATCACCGGCCCCGGCAATTCATACGTGGCAGAGGCAAAGCGCCAGCTGTTCGGCGTGGTCGGGATCGACATGGTAGCTGGCCCTTCGGAAATTCTCGTCATCGCCGATGGCAAGAACGATCCCGAGTGGATCGCAGCCGACCTGCTTAGCCAGGCGGAGCACGATCCGACCTCGCAATCGGTGCTGATCACTGATGACGCCGCCTTTGCCCGACTGGTTGAAGATGCCGTCGATGTGTTGTTGGGAACGCTGGACACGGGCGGACGCGCGCGCGAATCGTGGAATTCGCACGGCATCATCATCGTGGTAAGCGACCTCGAGAGAGAAGCCCCCGGCATCGCCAATCGGCTGGCAGCAGAGCACGTTGAACTGGCGCTTGACGATGATCTCGCCCAAAAATTGCTCAAGGATATCAGGCACGCGGGCAGCGTATTCCTTGGCCGGATGACGCCCGAGGCAGTCGGCGATTACGTTGCCGGTCCCAATCACGTTCTGCCAACCGGGCGGCGCGCCCGGTTTTCCAGCGGGTTATCGGTGCTTGATTTCATGAAACGGACCAGTTTTATCCAGCTCGACAGGGCCGCGCTGAATGCGATCGGCCCGGCTGCGGTCGCGCTGGCTCATGCAGAGGGTCTGCCCGCCCATGCCAAATCGGTCGAGGTAAGGCTCAAATGAACACACCAACCCAATCAGGTCCAAGATCGAAATCGCGTTCCACCGCGCGGCTGGCCGCTGTGCAGGCGTTGTATCAGGCGCATATGGAAGGCACGGCGGTAAACAAATTGCTCGATGAATTTCACCAGCACCGGCTGGGCCGCGAAATCGATGATGAAGACCACGGCGAGGCAACTTATGCCGATGCCGAGGTTGAATTTTTCGATGATCTTGTGCGCGGCGTGGTCGCGCGGCGCGATGAGATCGACGATGTGCTGAGCGCAAAGCTGGCCGATGGCTGGACGCTCAAGCGGCTGGACAAGACGATGTTGCAGGTTCTGCGCGCGGGAGCCTATGAATTGATGGCCCGCGCCGATGTGCCAAAGGCCAGCGCAATCAGTGAATATGTCGACGTAGCCAAGGCATTCTTCGACGATCGCGAGGCAAAGTTTGTAAACGGTCTGCTCGATGCCGTGGCAAAGGATGTGCGGTAGTTTTACCGGCCCGCAAAGCGCAACTGCCTGTTTCGTAAAGGGCCAGGCAAAAAGCGCGTACCGTGACGACTTCCCCTTACCTGCTTTCACGGTTATGCCCGGCGACGGGACAGGTTTGGAATGAAGTTTTCGACATGAACGAGCTGGAGTTTCTGGCCGAGCTGCGCGCTTTGCCTTTACATCCGGGCGCACGCAATCTGGAAGACGATTGTGCCGTGGTGCAGTTCGGCAATGAAACGCTGATCATCACGCATGACATGATGGCTGAGGATGCTCATTTCCGACCTGAAGCCCGCATGGAAGACGTTGCCTGGAAACTGGTAGCGGTCAATCTTTCCGATCTCGCATCGAAAGGCGCAGAGCCCATCGGCGCCATGCTAGGCGCGTCGCTGGGCAAGGACGACGCAGGATTTATCATGGGTCTGCGCGACGCATTGGCCGTCTACGATGTGCCGCTGTTGGGCGGAGATACTATTTCTTCCACCGGGGCCAGCACGTTTGGCATCACTGCTTTGGGCCGGGCGACGCATCTGCCCGTTCCATCTCGCAAGGGCGCGCAGATCGGGGATGCGATCCATGTCACCGGCATCATCGGCAGCGCAATGCTCGGCTTTGAAGGCAAGGTGCAACACGCCGACGCATTCAACCGACCGCAGCCGCGCATTCACGAAGGCCGCACGCTTGCACCAGTGGTGACAGCGATGATGGATGTATCGGACGGCTTGCTGCTGGATGCCTGGCGTCTTGCCATTGCAAGCGGAGTGACGATCCGGCTTGACCCCGAACTGATCCCGGTGGCCGATCCGGCGCGGCTGCAAGACTGCATTCGCTGGGGCGACGATTACGAGCTGTTGTTCACCACCCGTCCCGAAACGCGCATTCCGGTCCCCGCGACGCGGATCGGCACGGTCGAGGCGAAGGGCGATGCTCCGCTGTATCTTGGCGGCGCCGCAATGGTGGATGCGGATAGGCTGGGATACCAGCACGAATAACCTGCCGCACCGCGTGCGCAGGCATGGTGGGACAATCGCGTTTGGCTCTTGCCACGCTCATCCATCCTCGTAAGCTGACCGTTCCGCGCCCCTTGGGAGAGGATGCGCAGATCAGGATAAAAACATAACGCGAGAGAGGGGATAATCGTGGATCTGATACTGATTTCAATCGGTCTGGGACTGCTTGCCATCGTCTATGGCTTCGTCACCAGCAGACAGGTGTTGGGCGCAGACCCCGGCAATGCCAAGATGCAGGAAATCGCAGCCGCCATTCAGGAAGGCGCGCAGGCTTATCTCAAACGCCAGTACACAGCGATTGCGGTGGTCGGCGTGATTGTGGCGGTGATCGTGGCCGTGGCACTGGGCGCAATCCCGGCTGTAGGCTTTGTGATCGGCGCCGTGTTGTCGGGCGTCGCAGGCTTTATCGGCATGAACGTGTCGGTGCGCTCCAACGTGCGCACCGCGGCGGCGGCGCAGACTGGCCTGCAGCAGGGCCTGACGCTGGCGTTCCGCGCTGGCGCGATCACCGGAATGCTTGTGGCCGGCCTCGCGCTGCTCGCGATTGCGTGCTTTTTCTGGTATCTGACTGGCCCGGCCGGGCTGGCACCGGACAGCCGCACGGTGGTGATCGGACTCACTTCGCTGGCGTTGGGCGCTTCGCTGGTATCGATTTTTGCCCGGCTTGGCGGCGGCATCTTTACCAAGGCGGCGGATGTCGGAGCGGATCTGGTCGGCAAGGTCGAAGCTGGTATCCCCGAGGATGACCCTCGCAACCCTGCGGTGATTGCCGACAATGTGGGCGATAACGTGGGTGACTGCGCCGGGATGGCCGCTGACCTGTTCGAAACCTATGTCGTCACCGTCGGTGCGACGATGGTGCTGACTGCGCTGCTGCTGAGCGGGGCGGAGAACCTCGCGGCACTGATGGCGCTGCCGTTGCTGATTGGCGGGGTATGCATCGTGACCTCTATCATCGGCACCTACTTCGTCCGCCTTGGTGGCGGCACCAACATCATGGGTGCGATGTACAAGGGCTTCCTTGTCACAGCCGTGTTGTCCGTCCCTGCGATCTGGTGGGCAATCAGCTATGCGCTGGGTGACATGGAGAGCGCGATTGCCGGGCAGGCCTATAACGGCCGCACGCTGTTCTATTGCGGGTTCCTTGGTCTGGTCATCACGGGGCTGATTATCTGGATCACCGAATATTACACCGGCACAAATTACCGACCGGTGCGATCCATCGCCAAGGCATCGGAAACGGGTCATGGCACGAATGTGATTCAGGGTCTGGCGATCGCGATGGAATTGACCGCCCTGCCCACACTGGTGATCTGCGCAGGCATCATCATCGCTTACCAGCTGGCAGGCCTGATGGGGATTGCCTATGCGGCCACATCGATGCTGGCGCTGGCGGGTATGGTTGTCGCGCTCGATGCCTATGGTCCCGTGACCGACAATGCCGGTGGCATCGCGGAAATGGCGGGGCTGGATGACAGCGTGCGTGAAAAGACCGATGCGCTGGATGCTGTTGGAAACACCACCAAGGCCGTGACAAAGGGGTATGCCATCGGTTCGGCAGGGCTTGCCGCGTTGGTACTCTTCGCAACCTACACCGCTGACCTGCGAGAGCTGTTTGAAGGTGTGACGGTCGATTTCAGCCTTGAAAATCCGTATGTCATCGTCGGGCTGCTGCTCGGCGCGTTGCTGCCGTATCTGTTCGGAGCAATGGGCATGACGGCGGTAGGCCGCGCGGCGGGCGAAGTGGTGAAGGATGTGCGCGATCAGTTCGCCAAGAACCCGGGCATAATGACCTTTGAAACCAAGCCCGACTATGCCCGCACGGTTGATCTGGTCACCAAGGCGGCGATCAAGGAGATGATCATTCCCTCGCTGCTGCCAGTGGCTGCGCCGATTGTGGTCTACTTCGTGATCACTGCGGTCGCAGGCCAAGCCAATGGCTTTGCCGCGCTGGGCGCATTGCTGCTGGGCGTGATCGTGGGCGGCCTGTTCGTCGCGATCTCCATGACGTCGGGCGGCGGCGCGTGGGATAATGCCAAGAAGTATATCGAAGACGGAAATCACGGCGGCAAGGGCTCCGAAGCGCACAAGGCTGCGGTTACCGGCGACACCGTTGGCGATCCGTACAAAGACACCGCAGGCCCGGCGGTCAACCCGATGATCAAGATTACCAATATCGTCGCGCTGCTGCTGCTCGCGGCGCTGGCGAGCTGATCTGAACTGAAACACAGCTCCCGCAGAAATGCGGGGGTCTGAAACCCGGTCATGCCCCGTCGGACCAAATCGTCTGGCGGGGCTTTCCATGAGTGCCATATCGCGCCGCAAGCGTCCGGTTACTCTTGACCAAGGCGCTGTTCCGTAAAGGGACGCCACACGCGCGCCCCGATCCCTGACCGCTGACTTGTGGCATCTGTGGTAGCCCGCTCGAAGCAGGCTATGAATAGGACGACCGCGATGGATTTGGCCGCAGCGCCAGACCGATATGATACACTTCGCGTTGCGCAGGCTGCGCACGTCGTCGCGCCGCGTGCGAAAACGCAGGTGCGTACAATCTCTCTCACCGAAGCTGCAGAGCCCGCATTCATCGCTGGATGGAGCGCATTGGCCGCCTGCGCCGTTGAGCCCAATCCGTTCTACGAACCGTGGTTCTTGCTCCCCTCGATGAAAGCTTTCGGGCTCGAAGCCTGCGTCACGCTCTTCGCCTTTTATGAAGGAGATGTTCTGTGCGGTCTGATGCCAATGGCGCGCGGCAGTTCCTATTACCGCTATCCCTTGCCTCATATTGCAAGCTGGCTGCACGCCAATGCATTCTGCGGTGCTCCCTTGATTGCTTCCGGTGCGCAGGATCGGTTCTGGGTTGCGATGATGGCACATCTGGATGCGTCGCCGGGGACCGCGCTGTTCGCTCACTTCCAGCATATTGCCGCAAGATGGTCCGGCAAACGCCGCCCTTACTCGCGTCCTTGATGCGCAGGGTCGCCCCGCTGCGACGGTGCAGCAGACCTCGCGCGCCATGATGGCTAGCGACGCCTTGCCGGCAGATTACCTTGCCAGCACACTCAGCGCGAAACATCGCAAGGATCTGCGTCGCCAGCGACGCCGCCTTGCCGACTGCGGCGACCTTGCCGTGGAGCGGTTGGGCGATGCGCAGGACATCGCTGGCTGGGCGCAGGACTATCTCGCACTCGAATCCGCCGGATGGAAGGGCGAGGCGGGCACGTCCCTCGGGGATCAGGGTGCAAGCCGCGATTTCTTCATTGAGGCGATCACCGGCGCTGCGTCGGCTGGACGGCTCGATCGGCTTGCGCTCACACTGGGTGGGCGGCGCATCGCGATGCTGGCGACTTTCCGCACAGCGCCTGGCGCTTACAGTTTCAAGACAGCTTATGATGAGCAATACGCCGCATTTTCACCCGGAATGCTGCTCCAGATCGAAAACCTGGCCACCCTGTCCGATCCCGCAATCAGCTGGACGGACAGCTGTGCTGCGCAAGGCCACCCGATGATCGAGAGGATATGGAGCGAACGGCGCACAATGGTCAGCCGCAACATCGCAATCGGCGGCAGACTACGCCAGACAATTGCCAAACCTTTGATGGCGTACGAAACACGCACTAGAGCCCCGGCATGAACGCTCCTACGATCTCTTCCGATGAATGGCATCCAGTCTGCCGCGACCCGCGCCCGGTGTTCGACGATGCGGCAATTGCGCGGTTTGCGCAGCATTATCCTGAAACACCGCACATTCTGACGCATCGTCTGGCACGCCACCCGTTGCTCTCGCTGTCCGCCATCGCCGATCTGGCAGAGCAGCTTCCACAAGCCAGCGTGGAGTACAATCGCGGCGATCTGCCCATCGGCGTTACTGGCAAGCCGGAGGCGACCGGCCTCACCATTGCCGAAACGATCCGGCGCGTGGCCGACGCAAACAGCTGGGCCGTGCTCAAGAACATAGAGGCGGTGCCATCCTATGCCACGCTGCTGGATGATCTGCTGGGCGAATTGCACGACGCAATCAAGCCGCGCACAGGGCAATTGCTGACCCCGCAAGGCTTCATCTTCATATCCAGCCCCAACGCTGTCACGCCATACCACTTTGATCCCGAACACAACATTCTGTGCCAGATCACAGGGTCCAAGGTGATGACCCAGTTTCCCGCGGGAGACACACGGTTCGCAGCTGACGAACGGCACGAAAGCTATCACACCGGCGGCCCGCGCGAATTGCACTGGGAGGATGCATTCCTCCCACATGGCATCCCGTTTGCCTTGCATCCCGGCGATGCGCTGTTTGTTCCAGTCATGGCACCGCATTTCGTGCGCAATGGTCCAGAAAGCTCCATTTCCCTGTCGATCACGTGGCGATCCGAATGGAGCTATCGCGAAAGCGAGGCACGGGCGATGAACCACTGGCTGCGAGTGCGTGGCCTTTCGCCAGCCGCACCGCGACGTTGGCCGCACTCCAATCGCGCGCGCAGCATCGTCTATCGCGCGCTGCGCACGCTGGGCATGACCGGCTGAACTTGACCGGCTTGACTTGCGCCCCTGAGCGCTCGCATGGGCTTGCATCATGATTGACGAAACCATGTCAGAACCCACTCCTGAAAACCTTGTCGAGGGACTGGTGCACCTTTTGACCGTGGAAAAACGGGCATCCGATATCTATCGCGGCAATCCGCAGCAGGGCGGCATGGGCCGCGTGTTTGGCGGGCAGGTTCTGGCACAGGCACTGCAGGCGGCGCAGGCGAGTGTTCCCGGCGCCAAGACCGCTCATTCCCTTCATGCCTATTTCCTGCGCGGAGGCGTGGAAGGTCCGCCGATCGAATACCGGATCGAGCGCGATTTCGACGGGCGCAGTTTTTCCAACCGCCGGGTGGTCGCCGCGCAAGAGGGCGAGGACGGAACCTCGGTACCGATCCTGAACCTGACCGCCAGTTTCCAAGTCCCCGAGAGCGGGCTTGAACATCTCGATGCGCCAATGCCCGATGTCGCTCCGCCAGAGGATCTGCGCACCGATATGGACGCACGCCGGGCGATGATGGATACGATCGGTGACAAGCTGAGCGAGGCGCAGCGCGCCTTCATGATGCGCCCTCGCCCCATCGAGATGCGTACGGTTGATCGCCTGCACTGGATGAATACACAACCCAAAGAGCCGCACGCGCACAGCTGGTTTCGCACTTGCGCACCGATTACCGGGTCCGCCGACACACCCGATCTGCACCGCGCAATCATCACCTATGCCAGCGATTACACGCTGTTGGGCACCAGCGCGCTGCCTCATGGCCTCAGCTGGATGCGCGGCGAGTTGGTTGGCGCCAGCCTGGACCATGCAATCTGGTTCCATTCGCAGGCGCGCGCAGACGAATGGCTGCTGTATGTTACCGACAGCCCGTGGAGCGGCGGCGGGCGAGGCTTCAACCGCGGCCGCATCTTCACGCGCGAGGGCCGGCTTGTCGCCAGCGTCGCACAGGAAGGCATGATGCGTCGCCGCAAGCGAACCTGATCGCGCCCTCCGTTCGTCGCTGATCGAGCACGGTTGATACAGCTGGCACAGTGTTATGGCCGCAAAACCTGCTCGCTTGAAAAGCCCTCCATGCATCGACTGAAACGATGGTGTTGTAGGTCAGGCGCAGCAGGTGGAGCAGTGGCATCAGCACCGCAGTTACCATTCTAAAACCATGTAGGAAATTCGCTCTATACTCCATCTGCTGATTGCCACGCGATGGACTGCGACAGGGCTTGCGCCGAGCATCGCGATGCGCCGTGAATTCATTGCGTCCAGATCGTCCACGCGCACGATTATCGTCTCCCCGCGGGATAAATGGTGCAAAACCGGGATTGACAGTTCAGCCCGCGTGAAAGACACTGCGCATGGGATAAAACTGATGGACCGGCGCCGCATGCAACGTCTGCATGTGGATTGAAAAGCTGGCTGTCAGGCTAAACAGGCCGACTAGAGCAAGAGCGATCCCGACGGTGGTGTAATCACTGATTGATCGAGGCAAATGACGAGGGTCGCTTCGCTTTTTCAAGATGCATCCCGGCATCAATCTGGGAGACTGATATGCCGCAGCAAGCTGGAACCATGAGCGCTGATCCAGTGAACTGGATTGGAAGCCTGACCTATCGCAGCAGAGCATGCAGCAAACCTTCGGCATCCGAGATTCAGGAACTGGCATCGAAAGCCAGAGCAAGGAATCACAGTTTCCAGCCTGACAGGCATGCTGCTCTATGAGGACGGGCGCTTCCTACAAACACTCGAAGGTCCCCCTGCCAATCTGAAACAGGTGTGGTCCTCGATCAGTCAGGATTCGCGCCACGACGATATCGAGATACTGACCGAACACATCGTGCCCGAACGCCTGTTCAGTGGTTGGGATCTGCTCGTCTGCAACCGGTTCGATCAAACAAACGAAAATTCTCTTCTGGCAAAAGCCGGGCAGGGCCTGATCCAGAAAGTGCCCGCAGTCATCGATCTGGCGCTGAATGGCGATGACATCGGGCTCAACCGTTTGATTGCATCGCTGGCAGAAGATGGCTGGAACGGCGATTCGCTGCTGACGCACTTGATAGAGCCGGCGGCGCGCGCGTTTGGCGATGCATGGATGTCCGACGACTGTACGGAGCTCGACCTGACGATGGGACTGAGCATGTTGCAGCTTGCCGGTCATGCAGTCCGCCATACCCCCAGCCCCGACGCGATCCGGCAGATCAGATACAGCATCCTGCTCGCCACCGCGCCGGGCGAACCGCACATGCTGGGCACATCCATGCTGGCCGATCTGTTTACCGACGCGGGCTGGCACGTCGACATGGCGTTTCCTGACAGCAACGAAGCCCTGATGAACCAGATCGGCGCGCAGCAGCCCGACGCGATGGACATCGGGATTTCCGAAGCATTGCCGCGCCACAACTCGCTCGTAAATCTGCGTGAGACGATCCTGAAAAGCAGGGAGCGCTCGCCCGACCACCTGACTGTGGTTTCAGTGGGTGGCCGCATGTTTGCCGAAGCGGTCGCCACGGCGGAAACGGTTGGCGCAGACCACGCCCGTAAAACAGTCGCCGGATCGACGGTCGAAATCGCGGAACTTATCCGCGTGAAACGCCAGTTGCCGCGCCAATACTGACTATGGCTGGAATGGGTTGCAGGCGGCCGGGATCGCCCACCCTTCCCTTCCAGCGCACCCCGGTCTTCAATGCGCCATGAACATTGGCAGCTGCGGATCGCTCAGGGATCGGCGCGTCACCCCGCCCATCAACAGTTCCGCCAGTCGCGAATGGCCATAGGCGCCCATCACTACCATTCCGCATTCGCGCATCTGAGCCGCCGAAAACACCGTGTCGGCGATCTTTGCCTGCCCACGCGGGATGTCCACCAGTTCCGCCTCAATCCCGTACCGGCTGAGGTATTGCGCCCCTTCCACAGGGGGAAAATCATAGCGGTTCTGATCGCCCTTCTCCTCAACCGTGACAAGGTGCACCGCGCTTGATAGCGACAGCAATGGCACCGCTGCGCGCAGCGCCGTACAAGCCTCGGACGAACCGTTCCACGCAACCAGCATCGGCGCTTTGGTATCCAGTCGCTTGATATGGCCCGGCACGACAAGCACCGGAGCGGATGCCTTCAGCGCCAGCATACCGGCCATGCTTGACGGGCCGCGTATTCCATCCTCGCCAATGTCATGAGGCCCGACCAGAATTATGTCATTCAGGGCCGATTGTTCGAGCAGGCGGGTCTCTGCCATCCCTTCGAGAAAACGCCATTCCCACGAAACGTCCTCGTTCGCCAGATCGCCCTCGATGCGGGCACGCAGATCCTGCGCGGCCTTTCTTATCTGCGGCATCGCGGCCGCCATCGCAGAGCCGTAGAAATCGCCGGGGGCAAACACCTCGTAACTCACCGCTTGCAGGCAGGTAACGTGACCATCTGTGGCGCGGGCGATGTCGAGCGCGACTTGCAGACGTGCCTCCATGCAATTGTCGTCGCCGATATGCAGCAGGATGGATTTCATGGCTCTCTCCTCAGGTCAGGTTACACCTAACCTGATCGCATTGCACGCCCGCGTCATTGACCCACGTCAAACCTGCGAAAGCTTTGCGAATGCCGCGCGTGCAGCTATCCTGCATTCTGCAAAGGGAGTTTCGACTATGCAGATCACACGCCAGCCGCCGGTGAAAACCAGCCTGAAACCGTCGAACCACCCTTATCTATCCGGCCCGTGGACACCGGTCCATGAAGAGCTGGACGTGGATGAGCTGGAGTTGATCGAAGGGGAGATTCCCGCCGATATCAACGGCATCTATCTGCGCAATACCGAAAACCCCGTCCATCAGCCGTTGGGCCGGCATCACCCGTTCGATGGCGATGCAATGATCCATCAGGTCAGCATCAGCGGTGGCAAGGCGAGCTATCGCAACCGGTTTGTGCGCACGCACTGTTTTGCCGAAGAGCAGATCGCGGGCACTGCGCTGTGGGGCGGATTGATGGACCCTGCTGGCACATCCAAACGGCCCGGATATGGCGCGCATGGCGGGCTGAAGGACACCGGCAGCACCGATATCATCGTCCACGCAGGGATCGCCTATGCCACTTTGTATCAATGCGGGGAGGCGTGGATGATCGACCCGGTGACGCTGGAAAATCTGGGTAAGGCGCCGTGGGCACCGCTGGACGGCGTTTCAGCCCATCCCAAGGTGGATGAGGCGACCGGTGAACTCATGTTCTTCAACTATTCCAAGCACGCGCCTTTCATGCATTATGGCGTCGTCGATCGCGCAGGTCGGCTTGTGCATTACGTGCCAATTCCATTGCCCGGCCCGCGCCTGCCGCATGACATGGCGATCACGCAAAACTGGTCGATCCTCAACGACATGCCGTTGTTCTGGGATGAAAAGCTGCTGGAACGCGGCATCCACGCCGCGCGTATTCACGATGGCGTGCCGACGCGGTTCGCGCTGATTCCGCGTCATGGTCAACCCGAAGATATCCGCTGGTTCGAGGCCTCGCCCACTTACGTACTGCATTGGACCAACGCCTACGAAGACGGCGACGAGGTGGTGCTTGAGGGGTATTATCAGGATAAACCCATGCCCGATCCGATCAGGGAAGCGGGCGAATACAGTCACATGATGGCGTATGTTGATGAACATTCGTTTCAGTGCCGGTTGCACCGCTGGCGTTTCAACCTTGTCACCGGGGAGACGCGGGAGGAACAACTCTCCGACCGCATCGTCGAATTCGGGATGATAAATCCCGACTACCTGATGCGGCCCAACCGCTACATCTGGTCCACCACTTCACGGCCCGGCTGGTTTCTGTTCAACGGCTATGTCCGTCACGACAGCGAGACGGGGGAGGAACAGGTTTATCAGCTACCCGAAGGTGTCTACGCCAGCGAAAGCCCCGTCGTGCCGCGCAAGGGCGCGAGCGATGAAGCGGACGCATATCTGGTCACATTCCTGATCGATGAAAACACCGGCCAGTCCGAACTGGCGATACTGGATGCCGCTGATATAACCAAAGGCCCGATTGCCCGCGCCCGGCTGCCTCACAAGATTTCCAGCGGCGTGCATTCAACCTGGGTCGAACATGACCAGCTGCGCGCCGATGTGGTTTTTCGCCAGGAAATCCTGACTCTGGCTACAGTGTGATTGCACGCTCGCCCACCGCAATTCGACAGTCTCAGCCGCGCCGGTGCTTGCCCGCGGAAAATCGCGGCAGAAACCGGCCCCAGCGAATCCGCAGCACCAGTTTGCCCAGAACGATATCCGGCTCAACCTGCCCGAGGCTGTTGGTTTTTTCGCACTTTCGGACACGTGATACCGCGACCAGCCCGTTGAAGCTGACGGCGGCAACCTTGCGCGCAACCACGCCTGTTTCCGGGTGGTCGACCAGCACCACATCACCGCGTTTCGGGCGCATCCCTGACCGCACGACAGCAAAGCTGCCGTCCGGCAGGTACGGCGCCATGCCGGCGTCGGAAACGCGCGCTATATGATAACCTAACATGATGTTTACCCGGCTAACTTTGGAAACTCGCCACCGCAAGCCTTTGAGTTGTCAAAAGTTGTATAACCCGGAAGTTTGCCCCACTGTTTTTTTGGAATTTCGCAACCATTGCCGCGCCCGGGCATTGCTACCATATGAACCACTCACAAACGAAAGAGGGCTCCACCATGGCATTCAAGGTTATCGAACTTCCGTATCCCGACAGCGCGCTTGATCCCGCGATCTCAGCCCAGACGCTGTCCTTCCACCACGGAAAGCATCATCAGGCCTATATCGACAAGACCAACGACGCGATCGAAGGCACTGCCCACGCTGACAAGGCGCTGGAAGAAATCATTGCCGCTGCGCGTGGCAAGGATCAAGGTCTGTTCAACAATTCCGCACAGAGCTGGAACCACGGTTTTTACTGGCATTCGATGGCGGCAGAAGAAACCTCGCCTTCCGACGAACTGGTCTCGATGATCAAGGACGCCTTCGGTTCAGTTGACGAACTGAAGGAAAAGCTGAAGTCGCGCGGCGCAGGCCACTTCGCCAGCGGCTGGGTGTGGCTCGCGGAAAAGGGCGGCAAACTCTCCATCGAGGAAACGCACGATGGCGATACGCTGGCCGACAGCGACTTTAACCCCCTGCTGACCGTGGACGTGTGGGAGCACGCCTATTACCTCGATCACCAGAACAAGCGCCCGGCCTATCTCGACGCCGTCGTCGGATCGAAGCTGAACTGGGCATTCGCCAGCGAAAACCTCGCCCGCGGCAAGACCTGGGTATACCCCAAGTAAGAGTGCTCAACGTAAAAAGGTTACAAAAGCCCCGCCCTGCAAATGCCGCAGGGCGGGGTTTTTTGTTGTCGGGGTGCGAGCTGTTCCTTCGTCACCCCGGCGCAAGCGAAGTTACAAAGCAGTCAAGGAGAATTGCACCCGCGCTAGATCCCGGCAAGCGTCGGATTGACCGAAAATGGGTGGAAAGTTGCTGTCAAAACCTCTCAAGTAGAAGCCGCAAAGCGGATTGGCCATTTCGGGATTACCCCACCAAGCCAAGATAGGCTTGTTCAATCAAACTCTGGCTCTGGCACTCTGACTGTTCCGCGTCGTGCCACGAAGTAGAGCCCACTTCCCACAGCCAGTAGCACAATCATCAGCCCGAATGCGCTTGCCGGAGCCTGGATCATGGTGAAGAGCGTAAATCCGCCCGACACCGCCATTACAGGCCACCAGTAAAGCGCAAGACGACCATTGTGCCGTTCGTCTGGGCGGTGCATTAGAACCACGAAGCTGGCAATCACCAGCAAGCTCGTCACCGTTGATGCCAGCGATGTGACCTGTGCCAGAAAGACGAAGGCGCCGCTCGATAGCATCACCGCGACGACCGCAGCGAACAGTAGAACGGCGCGATCAGGGGTCTGGAACCGGGGCGATACGTGAGCGTATGTCGCAGGCAAAAGGCCGCGGTCGGCCATGCCGAAGATAAGGCGCGGCCCGCCGATGAAAAAGGTGAGCGAGTTGGTTGCGATTGAGAAGATTGCGGCAAGACTGATGATCAACACGCCTGCGTCGCCCATCACGGCTCCGGCGGCGGCGGCCAGCGGGGTGCCATCGCCATCGCTCTGCGGCGCTCCGGCAGCGATGAAAGCCCATTGCACCGCCATATAAAAGAGGGTGATCAACGCCAGCGAACCCAGCATTGTCAGCGGCAGGTCACGCCGTGGGCGTTTCAATTCGCCGGCCGAATAGGCCCCGACTTCCGCGCCGGAAAAGGCAAAATAGACCAGCAGCGCAACGCTCTCAAACTGGCCGAAACGCGGCAAGTTGAACTGCGTCGCAATGCCGCCCGAGGCATAGGCAAGAACGCACAGCAGTAGAATCGGCGCAAGCTTTAGCAAGGTTCCCACTGCCACCGAGCCGACGCTGTTTTTCATGCCCGAGATTACGATCCCCGTTAGCGCGACCAGCAGGAAAAATAGCGACAGCACCTGTGCGCCCGGTTCACCAAGCGCGGGAAAGATCACCGCCATATAGGAAACAAGGACATAGAGCGTCGCGGCGCGCCCCGCACTCATGCCCAGCACCAGCCAAAATCCGATCAGAAAGCCGGCAAAGGGACCGAATGCTGCCTGTATCCAGAGCTGCGGCCCACCCGATGAACGGAACATGTTGCACAGCCGGGCGACGATCAGCGTGCCGCAGGCGTAAAGCAGGCCGAAGATCAGGAACATCCACGGCGCGAAATTGCCGACCTCGGAATACAGCAGCGCAGGCACCGCAAAGATCCCCGCTCCGATCATACCGTTGATGCTCATCAGCGTCGCCCCATAGGGACCGACCACCCGCGGCGGAGATTTATCGTCGTGCATCAAGAAGCCCCTTGTGCGCGGACGAACCAAGTGCGGAGCCCCATGGATTTCCCCTCAAAGATTTGAGCAACAGGAGGCAAAATGTGTCGCCGTGGATCGGGGCCATGGATGGGCTGAAGCGCAAACCCGGTCAAGCGCGCCACCGTCAAAAAAGCGTCAATTCGTAACAGCTTGCGTTTTCAGCACAGCATTGTTGTCAATGACAAACGAGGCCATATTGAAGGCGTAAAGCGTTCAGCGGAAAGGCTGCAATCGGCCCAAAACCCGCCCCAATCCTCACCCGCCCGCGTGGTAGAAATCGTACACCTGCCGCGCGACCTTTTCGCTGACGCCGGGTGCGCGTTGCAGGTCTTCCAGCGCGGCGGCGCGGACCTTGCTTGCGGTGCCGAAATGCAGCAGCAGCGCGCGTTTGCGCGCCGGGCCGATGCCGGGAATTTCATCGAGCGGCGATGCCGTGATCCCCTTTGACCGCTTTGCCCGGTGCGCGCCGATCACGTATCTATGCACCTCATCGCGCAGCCGCTGGGCGTAAAACAGCACGGGCGAATTGGTCGGCAATGTCTTTTCGCGCCCGTCGGGGAAGTGGAACACCTCGCGCCCCTCGCGTCCGTGATGCGGCCCCTTGGCGATGCCGACCACCGCAAACTGATCGGCGAGGCCGTATTCCTCCAGCACGCTCATGACGCTGGAAACCTGCCCCTTGCCTCCGTCTATCAGGAGGAGGTCTGGCAGGATGGTTTCATGGCCCTCGCGTTTGCCCACCCCGCTGCGACTAGCCGGCTGCGCCGCCAAGTCTCGCTCCCCTCCCGCAGGCGGGAGGGGTGGGGAACCGCCAGTTTCTGCCGTCGCGGTCGCGGGTGAGTCCGCATCCGCGCCCTCGGCAAATTTGCGAAAGCGCCGCTGCATCACCTCGCGCATCATCCCGAAATCGTCGTTGGTCTGCGCTTCTCGGATGTTGAACTTGCGGTATTGCGATTTCTCGAACCCTTCGGGGGTGGCAACGACCATCGCGCCCACGGCCTTTGTCCCCTGAATGTGGCTGTTGTCGTACAGTTCGATCCGCTGCGGCGGTTCATCCAGTTCAAGGAATTCGGCCAGCTCGCGATGGACTTTCGCCTTGGTGCCCTTTTCCGCCAGCCGCCGTTCCAGCAACTCCACCGCATTGCGGCTCGCCTGCGCCAGCAATTTGCGCCGGTCGCCGCGCTGTGGAATGGAAATCGCAACCTTCCTGCCCGCCAGTTCGCCCAGCGCATCCTCGATCAATTCGCGTTCGGGCAGGTCGCGGTCCACCAGGATGGTCGGCGGCGGCGGCACCTCTTCATAGAATTGCAGCATCACGTCTGCGAGCACCTGTGCCTCGTCCACCTCGCGCGTGTGGCTGGGAAAGAACGCGCGATGCCCCCAGTTCTGGCCGCCGCGAATAAAGAACGCCTGCACGCCCATGTCGCCGCCCTTATGCGCCAGTGCAAAGACATCGGCATCGCCCACGCCGCTGGCATTGATTGCCTGCGAACCCTGAATGAACGTCGCCGCACGCAGCCGGTCACGCAGGATCGCCGCGGTTTCAAAATCGAGGTTCTGCGCCGCAATCGCCATCTGCTTTTCCAGATCGGCCTGCACCTGTCCCGATTTGCCAGCGAGAAAATCCTTCGCCTGCCTCACCAGCGCATCATAGCCCGCCTCGTCAATCCGGCCAACGCACGGCGCCGAACACCGCTTGATCTGGTACAGCAGGCAGGGGCGGTCGCGATTGTTGAAGAAACTGTCGGTGCAGTTCCTGAGCAGGAACAGCTTTTGCAGCGCATTCAACGTCGTGTTCACGCTGCCTGCACTGGCGAACGGGCCGTAATAATTGCCCTTTGCCCGGCGCGCGCCGCGATGTTTGTGGATCCGCGGATAGCGATGATCGGCGCGCAGCAGGATGAAGGGAAAGCTCTTGTCATCGCGCAGCAGAACGTTGAACGGCGGGCGAAACCGCTTGATCAGCTGCGCCTCCAGCAACAGCGCCTCAGCCTCGGAATTGGTGGTGATGATCTCCATCGCCCGGCACTGGCTGACCATCCGCTGCAACCGCTGGGTCAGCCCATTGATCTGCGTGTAGTTCGCCACCCGCGCCTTGAGACTGCGCGCCTTGCCCACATACAGAACATCGCCGCGCGCATCGAGCATCCGGTACACGCCCGGAACCGGCTTCAACGTCTGCACGACATTGCGGATCGCCTCGATCCCGGCTTCGAGATTGGGCGTTGCGGACGCGACAGTATAGGCCGCGCGTTCCTCGTTGAAACGCTCGGAGCCTCCGGGATTGTGCGGTGTTCCAGCTTCGGTTCGCGACATATCTGCCAGATAGGGACTGCAACGTGCGATTGGCAATCCGCGCAGGGCAGCCTATCGCCAGCGCAATGAAACGATATGACGCGATAATTCTTGGCGCAGGCGCCGCAGGGCTGATGTGCGCCGGTATCGCCGGGCAATTGGGCAAGCGTGTGGCCGTGCTGGAAAAGGCGGAAAAGCCGGGCAAGAAGATCCTGATTTCAGGCGGTGGTCGCTGCAATTTCACCAATTTGGGCGCAGGCCCTGCAAACTTCATCTCGGCCAATCCGCATTTCGCCAAGTCAGCGCTTGCCCGCTATACCCCCGCAGATTTTCTGGCGCTGGTCGAAAAGCACGGCATCGCCTGGCATGAAAAGACGTTGGGACAATTGTTCTGCGACGGGTCGGCCAAACAGATCGTGCAGATGCTGCTGGATGAATGCCCGCCCGAACACGTCGATGTGATCTGCGATGCCGAAGTAAGCGAGGTCGTGCGCGAAGGTGATGCGTTCGGCGTGATCGCATCGGGCCAAAGCTACACCGCGCCAGCCCTCGTCATCGCTACCGGCGGGCCGTCGATCCCGAAAATGGGCGCGAGTGGCTTTGCCTATGATCTGGCCCGGCAGTTCGGCCTCAAGGTGGTGGAGCCACGCCCCGCGCTGGTGCCGCTGACGCTGGGCGGGGACGATGTGCTGTTTCGCGAACTTTCGGGCGTCTCGGCTCCGGTGCGTGCGACTGCGGGCAAGACCGCGTTCGATGAGGCCGCGCTGTTCACGCACAGGGGCCTGTCCGGTCCGGCCATCCTGCAAGTCTCATCCTACTGGCGCAATGGGGAGGATGTTGCGATTGCTTTTCTGCCCGAGGTGGAAAGCGACTGGCTGATCGCGGCCAAACGTGACCGGCCCCGCGCCACGTTGAAGGCGGTGCTGCGCGACCATCTGCCAGCCCGGCTGGCCGATGCGCTGAGCGAGAGATTGGGGTTGGAGCGCGAACTGGGCAATCTGCCTGACAAGGATCTGCGCGCCGCCGCGCAACAATTGTCCGACTGGCGTTTTACCCCCAACGGCACCGAGGGTTTCGCCAAGGCCGAAGTAACCATCGGAGGCATCGCCACCAGCGAACTGTCCAGCCGCACGATGGAGGCCAAGCGCGTGCCCGGCCTCTTTGCCATTGGCGAGGCGGTGGACGTGACCGGGTGGCTGGGTGGTTACAATTTTCAGTGGGCCTGGGCCAGCGGCGTTGCCGCAGGCGAAGGAATTGCGCAATAAAACGGGCTTGCGGGCCTGCTATTCAGGCAATTGAATTTCAACAGTTCTTCAGTCTTTCGATAGATGATCCGTAAAGCTTGCCGTACACGTAAGGTTGTCTCGCGTTTGAAACACTCCTACCCAGAGGTAGAATGACCGCAACAGCGGCAGCCCCGGAGAAGGAACCGGTAGGCAAAAGGAGGATGCCTTTGCGTCAGTTGCAGGGAATGGATTCGTCGTTTGTGGCGATGGAATCACCCAATTCGCCGATGCATATCGGCAATCTGCTGATCTACAATCCGGCGACCGCGCCCGGTGGCTTTGTTCGTTTCAAGGACATCCTGCAATTCTTTGAATCCCGGATGCAATTGTCCAAGACCATGCGTCAGCGACTGGTGCGGGTGCCGTTCGATCTGGACTATCCGTACTGGATCGAAGACCCGGATTTCGATCTTGAATACCATGTCCGCCACGTGGCCCTGCCAAAACCGGGCGACTGGCGGCAATTGTGCATCCAGACCGCGCGCATTCACGCGCGCCCGATGGACCTCACCCGCCCGCCGTGGGAATTCACCGTGATCGAAGGGCTCGACAACGTCCGCGGCTTTCCGCCCGGATGCTTTGCCTTCGTGACCAAGGTTCACCATTCCGCGATCGACGGGATGAGCGGCATCGACCTGATGGAGGCGCTCCACACGATTGCCCCCAACACTCCGCCGCCCAACGCGCCCGACGAATGGAAGCCCGAAAAAATCCCCGGCCCGGTCGAACTGCTTGGCAAATCCTATCTCAACGCCCTGATAAATCCCATGAAGCAGGCGCGTGTCGCCGCTCAGGCAGTTCCGGGTATTGCCAGCGCGATCAAGGGGTTGGTAACGCGCGAATTCAAATTGACGAGCGATTATGTGCCGCCTCGCACACGCTTCAACCGCAGCATCTCTGCGCATCGCGTGGTCGAAGGGCGGTCTTTCCCGCTGGCCGATGTGAAGGCAATCCGCGCGCTTGCGCCAGAGGCCAAGGTCAACGATGTCGCGCTGGCGATCATCGGCGGGGCGCTCAACAAATATCTCACCGCCAAGGACGATCTGCCTAAAGGCACCATGACCGCGATGGCGCCGATATCCGTCCGCTCCGAAGACGAGAAGAGCGATATGGGCAATCAGGTCGCGGCCATGATCGCCCCGCTTGGCACGCATATCGCAGACCCGGCGGAACGTCTGGAATACGTTTTTGACCGGACCAAGAATTCCAAGGCAATGACCAACGCCATCGGTGCGCGCACCATGACCGAGGTGAGCAAGGTCAACCCGCTGCTGTACATGGCGCTGGGCGCGCAGCTGTTCAATCGCGTGAGCCTGGCGCATCGCGTTGCGATGCCATTCAACACGGTGGTGACCAATGTGCCCGGCCCGCCGGTGCACATCTATTCCGCCGGGGCGCGGATGGAGAGCATGGCGCTCTCGCTCATCTGCCTGACCGATGGACTGGGGCTGGCGCATGTGGTGCAATCCTATGTCGGTGAGGCGATCATCAGCTTCACCGCCTGCCGCGATATCATGCCCGATCCCGAATTCTATTCCGAATGCTTGCAAGAGAGCTTTGATGAAATGCTGGCGGCTGCAAAGGCGGTTGGCGCGAATGCACCTGCGAAGTCATCTTCCAGCAAGCCTGCTTCTGCTAAACCGACAGCAAGCAAACCGTCTGGCCCCAATCCGTCAGCTAAAACTTCGACCACCAAATCCGCGCCGAAATCACCGGCCCGTAAATCCAAAAATCAAACATCCACCGCGAAACGCAAGCCTGCGAAGGCATCAGCGGCGCGGATCGTGAAGGAGAGTAAGTAATGGCCAGTATGGCACCGCCTTCGGGCAGCATCGTCGTCAACAGCGGTACGGGCAATCGCCGCATCCCAATTGCCGATGCGACCCCGCCCAACCGGTTCTGGACGTTTTCAGAAGGGCGCGCCTTGCTGGAATTCGCCTCGTTCTATGTCACGCGCCCGCTGCTATCGACCCTGCCAAAGGGTGATGGCCACACCGTGATGACCCTGCCCGGCTTCATGGCGACCAACAGTTCCACCGTCCCGATGCGCCGGTTGCTGAGCGATTTGGGATACGATGCCCATGGCTGGGATTCGGGCCGCAATGTGCGCGTCAACGAACAGCTGATCGCCAAGCTGGAGGAACAGCTGGACCGGCTGTGTCAGGACAGCGGGCGCAAGGTTTCCCTGATAGGCTGGAGCCTGGGCGGGGTTCTGGCGCGCGAACTGGCAAAGCTGCAACCTGAAAAGGTGCGGTTGGTCATGACGCTGGGCAGCCCGATTTCCGATGATCGAAATCACACCAGTGCGGCACGCCTGTTCAAGTTCTTCAATGGTGATGAGCCCGAGAAGATTCGCGGTGGCCAGTTCCACGGATTGGACGTGGCGCCGCCCGTCCCGACTTCATCTGTGCTGACCAAGACCGACGGTATCGTTCACTGGCGCGGCAGCGTGCAGGATCCGCGCAAGACCAACGGCCACCCCAGCGAGAACATCGTGGTTTATGCCAGCCACTGCGGCCTCGGCGTCAACCCCAGCGTGATGATCGCGATGGCTGACAGACTGGCACAGGTGGAGGGCGAATGGACACCCTTCGATCCGCAGCCCCGGCACAAGCTGCTGTTTCCGAAACTGAAGTTCTAGGCCCCGTCACCCTGAGGGATCGCCACCTTGGGGGGTCGCGCCGCCTAAACAGTGCGCCCTCAGAACAACTTCCTGATATCGACGCCCACAAACCGGCCTACGGGATCGATGACGAACGGTTGATAATTGATCGGCGTTGCCCCCGTTTCATCGCGAACCGCGCGTTGGGCGTCGAAGATATTGTCCACGCGCAATGACACGCGCACGTTCTTTAACGCCGGGCTGGTGCTGCCGGTGAGTTCATCAATATTGGTGAAAACGCGCAGATCCAAAGTCGCCAGATCATCAAAGAACAGATCGCTGCTGCCCGGCAGGCCCGACCCATCGAGCCGGGTGGAGCCAGTGTATCGACCCGACAGCCGCATTCCCAATCCCTTGCCAAAGATGCCCGCTTCCAATCGCGAGGAATTGCGCGGAAGTCCGAACGCGCCGGTGGCCGCTCCGTCCAGCTGATCCAGCCGCGGGACGCCGGGCGCGATGAGGATTTCGTTGGCCAGCTCAATCGTGTGCGTGAGGTTGACGAAATACCGCCAGCCGCTCTGCCTGCCGCCGCCGCCGCCGAACGGATTAAATGCAACGCCGCCAGCAGGAGGCCCACCTTGTCCGCCTTGCGAAGCACCGCCCGGAGCGCCCTCGGCAGAACAAATACGGGTGCGGAATTGCTCCAGCGCCGCATCGGGGATGGTCCCGTCCGGTCCGCGCTGGCGGTCCAGAATCATCTTGAGGAATTGCGGATCGACACCCGGAAGGGCCTCCGAAAGATCGTCTCCGCGCTCGATGGCGGCAACCAGCTTGCGCATCTCGGCAAGGCCATCATCGTCGCACACACGGGCGCGAAGTGCAGCGAATTGCTCGCTCCGCGGCCCTTCACCGCCCGGACCGGCACCGCCCGGACGCCCGCTGAACATCGCAGGGTCCATGCTGCACAGGCGCTCTCTAAATTGCGCGAGTTGATCGTCGGTCAGTTGTGTATCTCCCCCCATGCGGGCCAGAATGCGTTGCGCCGCTTCGCTTGTCAGGCCGGGGATGATGGCGGAAACGTCCCCGCCATTGCGTGCTGCGTCGACCACTTGGCGGATCACAGCCAGCCCATCCTCCGCGCAGACCCGCTCACGAAACGCCATGAACCCGGCACGACGTCCGCCATCCTGAGCGCCGCCTTGCGTAGCTGCGCCTGCGTCACCACCCTGCGGGCCACCGCGCCCGCCGCGCCGATCGCCACGTTGTCCCTCGCCGCTTTCTTCGCCCCGCCTGCTTTCGCCAAAGCTGCCGCGCGTAGAAAGCTGGAATTGCAAACGTTCAGAGCGCGTCTGGGCGAAATTCACAGCCCGACGGTCCAGCGCGATCAGCGTCCCCGCAGAATCGCGCACGATACGATCGCCGAATGCAGCCTCGATCTCTGGTGTGATCTGCGGGAATGCGCTGGTCACATCATCCGATCGGTTGCGGATATATTCGACTGTGAAACGGGTGCCATCGATAAACGGCAATTCCCAATTGACCGCGAATTTCCAGTCGCGCTGCGTTTCAGGCGGAAGATCGGGATTGCCGCCGGACGTCACATTGGCCAGCACGGTTTCGCCATTGACGAAATCGAACACGGGTACGTTGAAATTGGTGATCTGCGGATTGCCGAGCGCTTGCAGACTGGGCGCGACTTCGCGGTAGATATAGGTCGCAGACAGGTCGAGATTATCAGTCGGCGTCCAGTTCAACGATATGTTGTAATCGCCCAGCGTGCCGAAATCCGAAAGCCGTTCCAGCCCGATCTGCGTGTTGAGCGTAAAGCTGCCCAGCGCATCGGCGAAACCGTTACGGCGGCTGGTGATCGGGATCACGAGGTTTGCGCCGGTGTTGATATTGCCGCGCGTGAGCTGTGTCTGTTGAAGGGTGCGGGTGTCTGCGCTTTCAATCCGGTCCCAGCTGTATCCCAGATCGAACGTCGCCAGCAGCTCACCACCCGGCAGATCGGCCAGTGGGCCGTTCAGGGTGTTGAGATTGACGGCGCTCAGATTGCGCGAAAATGCGGTTTCAAATCCGGCTTCCGCGCCCGTGGGCAGTTCGCCGTCCAGCGCCAACGCGCCGCTTAGCGCCGCCTCTTCCAGCGCGGCGGTATCGAACCGGCGATCGATCTGCGTGGTCGATTCGGTTAGGCTGGCATCGAATGTGCTGGTCAGGCGAAACGCATTGAGCGGTGCGGTCAGCGATCCGGAGATGGCTCCCGTATCGACCGAGGTGCGCCGTTCCAGCGGGTCGTCCTGCCCGAAGGTGCGCAGCACTCCGGCATCGGGATTGCCTGGATCGTTGGTCAGGATGACCGTGTTCAAGCCGTCCAGACTGCGGCTGTCATTGCGCTGGTAATTGGCGTTGGCCGACAGCGATATGCCACTGTCGAGCAGCGCCTTGGCATAGCTCAGGTTCGCTTCGAGGCTGCGAGCGTCGGCGACAAGGCTGCGAAATTCCGCCTGTCCGGGGTCGCCCGCAACCAGCGAGACAGAGCCCGGCGTCTGGATAATCGCGCGCTCGTCCTCTGTCAGCAGCGATGTGTCCTGAGCGGTCAGGTTGAGGTTGATGCGCGCGCCATCGGCAATCTGGAGATAACCGAATTCCTGCTCGTTGACGAAATTGCCCCCGCGCGAGGGGCCTTCAAACTCCAGTTCGATCTCGCGGCTGGAATAATTGTCTTTCAGGATCAGGTTGATGACCCGCTGATCAGGCGGAAATCCGAACCGCACGGCAACTTCTTCGGGAAAAACCTCGACCTTGGCCAATGCCTCTGGCGGATATTGGAACAACTCACGAAAAGAGCCAACGCGTATGCCGTTCACCAGAATGACCGGACGCCCGCCGCCGCGCCCGCGCGCAGACCCGGTCTGGTTGCTGATCTGGGTGACAAGATCAGCGATCGAGGTCACGCCCTCTGCGGCAATCTGTGCCTCCCCCAGTTCCAGCAGCGGTGCCTGGCCAACATTCAACTGCCCGCGCAAACGCGCGCCCTGCACCACGATCTGACCGCCATCTACGCTATCGAGGTCGGTGCCCGGTCCCCCGCCGGTGTCGGTCCCGAAATCGGTGTCCTGCGGATCGGCCGCAGCGCCCTGTGCGTTAGGCTGCGTGCTTGATTGGCCGGATTGGGTGGTCTGGGTCACCTCATCATTGTCTGCAGCAAGCGCGGGCGTGGCAAGATCGCCCATCGTGGCAAGGCAAACGCCGGCAAGAAGAGCGAGCCGGGTGGGATTTTGCAAATTCATGTGGGGGCCTTTTGAGCAATCCAGCCAACTGGGCAAGCATCTGGGGTGTATCGGTTTGCAACGGTGTTACGTGGGCACGGACGCACTGGACGCAAACTCGTTCCTGTTGCAACGCACGACCGCATCGTTTTGTTCTCTGGCTTTTTCACTCGTTGATCGCTAAAGCGCGCGGCCAGACCGACAGGCGCTGTGCCCGGTCGCACTTTGATAAGGAATTACATGGCCAAGGAAGAACTCCTCGAAATGCGCGGGCGCGTGGTTGAGCTGCTGCCCAATGCGATGTTCCGGGTCGAGCTTGAAAACGGTCATGAAGTGCTCGGCCACACAGCGGGCAAGATGCGCAAGAACCGTATCCGCGTGCTGGTGGGTGATGAGGTGCTGTGCGAACTGACGCCATATGACTTGACGAAGGCGCGCATTACCTATCGCTTCATGCCCGGACGCGGTGGCCCCGGCCCCCAGTGATTTGGCAGTAAACTGGCGCGCATGGGCGCTGCTGATCTCTCCCTCCACCTGACGCTGGCGTCCGCCTCGCCCCGGCGGCGCGATCTGCTGTCGCGTCTGGGCGTGGTGCCAGATGCAATCCAGCCCGCCGATATCGACGAAACGCCCCTGAAAGCGGAACCTCCGCGTGATTATGCCTTGCGCATGGGCGAGGAGAAGGCTGCGGCGGTCACTGCGCCCGGTTTCGTGCTGGCGGGCGATACCGTGGTGGCGGCAGGCCGGCGCATCCTGCCAAAGACTGAAACGGTCGAGGAAGCGCGTGCCTGCCTCAAACTGCTTTCGGGGCGCAGGCACACTGTGCTTTCCAGCGTGGTCCTGTGTGCGCCCGATGGCACGATGCGGTCGCGCCTCAGCGAGAATATCGTGCGGTTCAAGGCATTATCGGACGAGGAAATCGCCGCGTATCTTGCGGGTGACGAATGGCGCGGCAAGGCAGGCGGATATGCCATTCAGGGTGCCGCCGAAGGGCTGATCCAGTGGATCAGGGGCAGCCATTCCAGCGTTATGGGCCTGCCACTATACGAAACGCGCGCATTGTTGAAATCGGCGGGTTTTGCGATTGCCTGACTGGTTGATCGAAAACGGAATCGGCGAACGACGCAGTCTGCTGATCGACCGCGGCGAAGTGATCGCAGCCCGGCTGGAATGGCCCGGAGAACTTACTGCCGGGCACATTGGGGTGGCGCGGCTCACGGTAAAGCCCGCAGGCGCGCGGCGCGGTGTCGCAGTGCTGGACACCGGGGCCGAGGTGCTGGTCGATCACCTGCCACCGCACCTGACGCAAGGCATGGCGTTCGCCCTGCGCATTTCGCGAGCCGCCATCGCTGAACGCGGCAGGCTGAAACGCGCGCAGGGTCGCTATCTCGCCGACACCATGCCCGTGGATCAGGCAGATCAATTCGCCAGCGATGCGCCAAGCAGAACCGTGCCTGCATTCGAGGCTGGTCTGTGGGAAGAGGTATGGCACGCCGCCTCTTCGGGCAGTCTCGCATTTGCCGGTGGCGAAATCCTGTGCAGCACGACGCCGGCTATGACTGTCATCGATGTGGACGGGGACCTGCCGCCGCGCCAGCTGGCCCTTGCCGCTGTACCGGCGATCGCCCGCGCGCTGCGCTGGTTTGATCTGGGCGGTTCCATCGGCATCGATTTTCCCACTTTGCAGACAAAGGATGATCGCCGCGCCGTGGATGAAGCGCTGGCCGATGCTCTGTCGGACTGGCCACACGAACGCACCGCAATGAACGGGTTCGGCTTTGTTCAACTGGTCGCGCGGCTGGAAGGTCCATCGCTGCTGCACCGCTTTGCCATTTCGCGCACCGGAATGTGCACACGCCATGCCCTGCGCGTGGCAGAACGTGCGCAGGGGACCGGCAGGGTGGTATTGCTGCGCATTCACCCCGCGCTCAAGTCGAAGCTAAAGCCCGATTGGATCAGCGAACTGGCCCGCCGCACTGGCAAGCAGATGCGGATTGAGACCGACCCGGCCCTTGCGCTTGAGGCTCCGAATGCGCAAATTCTGAGTCTATGATTATGACTTCTTCCAAACCGTGTCCAATCTGCAAAAGGCCCAGGGTGCCCGATTATTCGCCGTTCTGTTCGCAACGTTGCAAGGACCGCGATCTGGCGCGCTGGTTCGGCGATGGCTATTCGGTGCCCGGTCGTCCTGCCTCACCAGACGAAGTGGCGAGCGAAGATTGGGACGCAAAGGACTGATTTGCTCTTGCCAACAGTGAAAGCGTTCGCCATAGGCGCGCTCTCATTTGCTCGCCGGTGCCGCTCAAATTGCACCGTCGCTGCAGCGAATGCCCGGGTAGCTCAGGGGTAGAGCAGCGGATTGAAAATCCGCGTGTCGGTGGTTCAAATCCGCCCCCGGGCACCATTCGCGATTGCAGAGCAATGTCAAAGGGGTCAATGCCATGTCGCGTCGCCGTCAGATCTACGAAGGCAAGGCCAAAATCCTTTACGAAGGCCCGGAGCCGGGCACGCTAATCCAGTATTTCAAGGATGATGCGACCGCCAACAACGCGGAAAAGCGTGGCACGATCAACGGTAAGGGCGTGATCAACAATCGCATCAGCGAACACGTGTTCACGCGCCTGTCGCACATCGGGATCCCGACGCATTTCATCCGTCGCCTGAACATGCGCGAACAATTGATCCGTCAGGTGGAAATCATCCCGCTCGAAGTGGTGCTGCGCAATGTTGCGGCCGGATCGCTGTCCAAACGCCTCGGTATCGAGGAAGGCGAGCCGCTGCCCCACACCCTGATTGAGTATTATTACAAGGACGATGCGCTGGGCGATCCGCTGGTCGCTGAGGAGCACATCGCCTGTTTCAATTGGGCCAGCCACGAAGAGATGCACGACATTTCTTCCATGGCGATCCGCATCAACGATTTTCTGTGCGGCATGTTTGCGGCAATCGATATCCGCCTCGTCGATTTCAAGCTGGAATTCGGGCGGCTGTACGATGGCGATTACACTCGCGTGATCCTGGCCGATGAGATCAGCCCGGATGGTTGCCGCCTGTGGGACATGGCAACCGGCGAAAAGCTCGACAAGGACCGGTTCCGCCGCGACATGGGCGGAGAGGAAGAGGCCTATCGCGAAGTCGCGCGGCGTCTGGGCCTCTTGCAGGGTGAGGACAACAAACCGGGCGAGGTGTTCGACCTGTCCAGCCACCGGTCACGCCTGCGTGGGACGCCTCCTGTAAAAAAATAGCTGGCGACTTTCCGGGCCGCGATGCCCAATACCATTTGCGTTGCCAATTGCCGCCAAATTCGCCACCATGTGGCCATGCTGAAATTGCGCCGACTGTGTTGGCTGCTGGCGTCGACAACGGCTCTGGCGGCGACTTCCACCCTTCCCTCCCCCATTGCCGCGCAGGATACGCTGCAGCAACCCGCCAGCGGCGAGCCGGTGTGGTATTTCGAACAGAGCGATGTGCCTGTCGATCAGGGTTACACGTTCGGACGGCTGGATAATGGGATGCGGTATATCCTGCGCCAGAACGCGACCCCCGAAGGCACCGCGATGGTGCGCATGCGGATCGATTCTGGGTCGCTGGATGAAACCGAGACGGAACGCGGCCTTTCGCATTTTCTGGAGCATATGGCCTTCAACGGATCAAAGGGTATTCCCGAAGGCGAAATGATCAAGCTGCTGGAACGCGAGGGGCTGGCGTTCGGCGCCGATACCAATGCGTCCACCGGCTTCGATGCGATCACCTACATGCTCAACCTGCCGCGCAATGACGAGGCGCTGCTGGACACAGCGCTGATGTTGATGCGTGAAACGGCAAGCGAGCTGACTATTGCACCCGATGCCGTTGACCGGGAACGCGGCGTGGTTCTGGCAGAGCGGCGGGACCGGGCAAACTATGCCCAGCGCGCTCAGGAAGACAATTTCCGCTTCATCGCGCCGGGCGCGCGATTTGCGGATCGACTGCCGATTGGCACGCTGGAAGTGTTGCAAACTGGCTCTGCCAAGGATCTTCGCGGCCTTTACCAACGCAGCTATACCCCGGCCAACACCGTGCTGGTGATCGTTGGCGATTATCCGGTGGGAGTGATGGAGGCAAACCTCGAAAGCGCGCTTTGCCGACTGGACGGGGGGCGCGGCGCCGGTCGATCCTGAAACCGGACCCATAGATGTGACGCGCCGCGGGCTGACCGATATATATATCGACCCGGCCCTTTCCGAAAGCGTCTCCATCCTGAACCTTGGGCCGTGGGTGGATGAACCCGATACCGTTACCAATCGCGATGCCAGCGCGGTGCGTTCGATCGGCTATGCCATCGTCAACCGTCGTCTGGCGCGAATGGCGCGAGAAGCCGATGCGCCATTTCGCAGCGCCAGTTTCGGCGCAGGTGACTATTTCGAAGATGCCCGGACAACCGCGCTGACGATCTCCAGTGTCGATGGCGAATGGCGCAAGGGGATGGTCGCAGCCTTGCGGGAATACAATCAGGCGATGACATACGGATTTACCCGCGCCGAGGTGGAAGAACAGTTAGCCAACCGGCGCACCGCGCTCAAAAACGCGGTGCAGGCCGCAGACACCCGTAGCAACGGAGCATTCGTCGGCGCGGCGCTCAATCTGGTGGCGAACGATGCGGTGCCAACGACACCAGAATTCAATCTCGCCATGTTTGAGCGGATCGAGCCGCAGATCACACCTGAAAGCGTGTTCGCAGCGCTGAAAGACAATGCTGTCGCGCTTACCGATCCGCTGATCCGTTTTCAGGGCCGCACGGCACCCGCAGACGGCGAGGCCGGTCTTCGCCAAGCCTTCATCGAAGCGATGGCGCTGCCTATCGCCGCACCACAGGACAAGGGCACCACCGAGTTCGCCTACACCGGGTTTGGCGAGCCGGGGATCGTCATTTCCGATACGGTTGAACCGGCATTCGGTATTCGCGAGATCACCTTTGCCAATGGCGTGCGGCTCAACATCAAACAAACCGATGTTCGCGAAGACCGCATCAATGTGCGGATGGCGCTGGACGGCGGTGATCTGATGCTGACGAGAGAAGACCCCTTGGCGGTCTACCTGGCTGGCTCACTGCCCGCAGGCGGATTGGGCCAGCACAGCCAGGATGACCTCTCCACCATCCTTGCCGGGCGCAGCGTCAACTTCGGCTTTGGCACCGACACAGACAGCTTCACGATGGCAGGCAACACCACGCCGCGCGATCTGGAACTGCAATTGCAGTTGTTTGCCGCCCTGCTGACCGATCCGGGCTATCGGATCGAGGCGGTGGAGCGGTTTCGCAAAGGCATCGACAATTTCTTCGAAACGCTTACCTCAACGCCCGACCGTGCGTTGAATGCGGTTCTCGGAGCGGAGATTTCCGATGGTGATCCGCGCTTTTCCCTGCAGCCAAAGGATGCGTTTGTCGCCCTTGATTTTGCGGGGCTGAAAGCGAACATCTCCGACCGGCTTGAACGCGGCGCGATCGAGGTTGCGCTGATCGGCGATCTGGACGAGACCGCCGCGATTGCGGCGGTGGCCTCGACGCTTGGCGCGCTTCCCCCGCGCGAGACGGATTTCCTGCCCCGTGCCGACGCGCGTAATCGGAATTTCACCCAGAACCGTTCAACCCGAACCATCACCCACGATGGCGAGGCAGATCAGGCATTGCTGCGCATGGTGTGGCCCGCCCGCGATGACAGCGATTTTGCCGAATCGGTGAAATTGCAATTGCTGGGCCGCGTCTTGCGGCTGGAATTGACTGACCGCATTCGTGAAGAACTGGGTCAGGCATACTCGCCCAGTGCGAATGTCAGCCTGAGCCGTGAATACCGGGATTATGGCACGATCACGATCAACGTCTCGCTCGATGTCGGTCAGGTGGAAGAGGCCCGGTCTGCGATTGCCGCAATGCTGGTCGATCTGTCCGCCGATGGCATCACGCCCGATCTTGTCGAGCGGGCGCGAAAGCCGTTGCTGGAAGGGTATGAGAACACGCTGAAGGATCTGGGCGGCTGGACATCCCTTGCCCAGCGCGCGCAAAGCCAGCCAGACCGGATCGAGAGGTTTGTTGCCTACCCGCAGGTGATCGGCGCGATCACCGTGGACGATCTGCGGGCAGCGGCGCAAACGTACCTCGCCCCCGAAGCCGCCGCGACTTTCATTGTTGTGCCAAGTGAAAAGGCGCTGGCAAAGGCGGCAATTTCATCGGCGGACACTGCCGACAAGACCGCACCGCAATTACAGCAGGCGGAATGAAAAAGGGCCAGCAGGTCGCCTCCTGCCAGCCCTCCCCCTGATCCGCGCCCGGCCAGTGTCAGCAAGGCGAACCTACCCCAGCACCGGCAACAGGCGTATTTCGATCAGTAATTGAACCCGAGCGACACGCCGATGACGCGCGGCTCGTTCACGAATGCGGTGTTGTTGTTGAAATCGACCACGCCCTGCACATTGTCCTCGCCCGTGATGTTGCGGGCAAAGGCGGCAATTTCATACTGACCGTCATTGCCGCGATATCCGACGCGCAAGCCGCCTTCAAAACGGCTGTCCGCGTTGAACTCAAGACTTTGATACAACAGGAAATTGGTCTCTCCCAGATAGGTCCAATCGGTGAAGATGAAGAATTCGTCCCTCTCACCCACCGGCACGATGTAGCTGGCAGTAAAATCCCCACTCCATTCAGGTGCATTGGGGAACGGGTTGCCATCCACCAGTGCGCGCGTGGAACCGCCGATTACCGTGGTCGGATCGGTGACTGTGCACTGCGCGCAGATGCCCACGGCCAGCGTATTATCGTTGATCTGCGTGTTGTTGTAGGCAAGCCCCAGGGTAAATTGCAGTTCTGGCGTCACCTGGAATGCGGTGTCCAGTTCAACCCCGTAAGCCTCGCCCTCGTTGGCGTTTACCAACTGAACAAGGTTCCCGGCGCCGCCCACAGCGGTGAACTGCGGGTCTTGCACGTTGTAATAGAACACCGCGCCATTGATGCGGATTGCACGGTCGGCCAGCTCGCTTTTGAAACCGATTTCGTAACTCGTGATGTTCTCCGACTGCGCCACGCTGGGCGGCGAGAAGAACGCCACATCGCGGCCCTGGATAGTTGGCGCGCGGAAAGCGTTGGCGACGCGGCCGTACAGGCTGGTGTCGTCCGATACATCAGCGAACAGGCTGATATCCCAGTCGATGTTGTCATCCTGCACCGAAACCGGCTGAGGGGCGGCGCCGGATACAACGATGAAATCCTTCTGATCATCCGAATACCGCAGACCGCCTGTCACGCGCAGCATTTCGTTCAGCTGATAGGACAGCTGACCGAACACTGCCCATGCCTCGTTCGTGTGATTGACAGTCACGGGCGGCGGGAAGGTAAAGCCTACCGTCGTCACATTGAAATCGCTGTCGAAATAGAACGTGCCGACCTGCCAGCTGAGCGGACCGTCGCCATTGGAAGCAAGCCGCATTTCGTGCGTGATCTGATTGAGATCGATTGAGTCCTGCGTATCGGACGGGAAAGGGATGAAGCCGGGACCGGACACCGGCAGGAATGCCGCGCCAAATCCGCCATCGACATCCCCGCGCGAAAAGCCCTCGCTTTCCCAATAGCTGGTGATCGAGGTCAGGGTGGCCACGTCAAAATCATATTCCATCTTCAGCGTGGCGCCGAACTGCTGATATTCAGCCGGGTTGCCGCCGCCGGCATCGTAGAACACGGTGTTGCGATCGTAATTGCCATTCAGGTCATTGTTGCCCGGTCCCAGCACGTTGGCGCGGAAAAAGGTCGATGACCCAACCAGATCGCGGAAATTGACCGAGGCGAGAACCGAGAACCGATCCGCTTCGTCCGGCGTCAGCAGCAATTGTCCGCGAATGGCAAAATCGGTGAAGCCGCCCAGCGAATTTTCCTCGCCGGTGAAGCCGTTGTCGATCCAGTCTCCGCGACGCTGAAACTGCGTGGCGACACGAAATGCCAACTTGTCATCTACGATACCACCACCCAGCGCGGCATTGGCGGAAATCGTATCGAACGAGCCAAAGCTGAGGCCCAGCTGGACATCGTCTTCAAAGCTCGGCTTGATCGTGTCGATCTTCACGATCCCGGCGGGCGTGTTGCGCCCGAACAGCGTGCCTTGCGGCCCGCGCAGCACTTCGATCCGCTCGACATCAAAGATCGGAAAGCTTTTGAAAGTCACGTTTTCCAGTACCACCTCATCCAGAAGGACAGAGACGGGCTGCGATGCGGCAAGGTCGAAATCGGTATTGCCAAGGCCGCGAATATAGAAACGCGGGGCCACCCGGCCATTCGAACTTTCAACGTTGAGCCCTGGCACCGATCCCGCCAGCGCAGTCGTGTCGGCCGCTGCGCTGAAAATCGCGCCAACGCGGCCCTGATCGAGGATTTCTGCCGAAACCGGTACGTCCTGCAGGTTTTCCTCACGCCGGTTGGCGGTAACGATGATGGAAGGGAGCTGACCCTCTTGCGCAGTTTCTGCCTCATTGTCCTGCGCGGCGGCGGGCGCTGCGAGAGCAAAGATGGCAACGGTGAAGATCGTGGTGCTGGCCCAGATTGCGCGGGCGGCGGGAATACGATGTGACATGAAGAGGCCCCTGGATACGATGGAGAGAGTGGCGATCCGGGCTGTAAACTGGCAGATCGGACTGATTCGAGCGAGATGCGCCGGAGCGTTTACGTCGGTAAACCGCAACTCTTCGTGCTTTCTGGTCGGCATTGTTGCGCCCCGGTTACACCGCCGACCGCCATAGGTGTGACCGGACGCAGCCGGACGGCATCGGGCGGCCCAACGAACGCCGATGACGCATTTCTCGGCGGGCAAACCCGTGTGCCTGCCGATTGCACGCAGCGGTGCTCACGCTATAGCGGGGAGCAATTGTTCGCCATTGCAGGAACCCGTGTCATGAAAATCCGCATTCTCGTTCGCTTGAAACCCGGCGTCCTCGATCCGCAGGGCCGTGCCGTGCACCACTCGCTTGAAGGGATGGGTTTCGACCAGGTCGACGATGTGCGGATCGGCCGCCTGATAGAGATGGATGTGGCTGACACGACCAGTGACGATACGCTGAAAGCGATGTGCGAAAAACTGCTGGCCAACACGGTGATCGAAGACTTCGAAATTCTCAAGCCAACGACCGCTGCACATCACGGGGAGCTGGCCTGATGGCCTTCAAAGCCGCCGTCGTCACTTTCCCTGCCTCCAATTGCGATCGCGATATGGCGGTGGCGCTAAAGTCGGTTTTCGGCACCGCTCCGCTGCGTGTTTGGCATGGCGATGCAGACTTGCCCGATGGGCTGGATTTCATCGCCCTGCCCGGCGGTTTCTCCTATGGCGATTATTTGCGCGCGGGCGCAATGGCGGCGCGCAGCCCGATCATGCAGGCCGTCGCCGCAGCCTCTCAGCGCGGTGTGCCAGTGCTGGGCGTGTGCAACGGTTTTCAGGTGCTCACCGAGAGCGGCCTTTTGCCCGGCGTTCTGATGCGCAATGCCGGTCAGCGGTTCATCTGCCGCACGGTGCCGCTGATTGTTGAGAACACCACCTCGATGTTCACGCAGGGGTTTACCACAGGCGCGACGATCAGAGTGCCGGTGGCGCACCACGACGGCAATTATTACGCCGACGAGGCCACACTGGACGCGCTGGAGGCAGAGGGACGCGTCGCCTTTCGCTATGGCGAGCCATGCAACGGGTCACAACGTGACATAGCCGGCATACTCAGCGCCAATGGCCGGGTGCTGGGCATGATGCCTCACCCCGAACGCGCGATGGAACCGGCTGCTCACCCGTCAATGGGAGGCAACGACGGTCGGCGAGTGTTCCAGAGCGTGATCGAAAGTCTCGCGAGCGCCTGAGACGGCGAACCTTATGCGATGCGCGCCTGCGCTGGCCTTATGCGATGCGCGCCTGCGCTGGCTTGAACAGCAGCCGGGCGTCTTCATCAGTCATCGGGCGGCCAAAGTAATAGCCCTGGATCTTGTCGCAGCCCAGATTGCGGATCAGGTCGGCCTCGTCGCTGGTCTCGACACCCTCCGCTGTGGTGGTCATGTCCAGGCTTTTTGCCATGGCAACCACGGCGTTGATGATTGCAAGGCTCTCATTGCTGCCCTGAGCTGCACCCTGCACGAAGGTGCGGTCGACCTTGATCGTCGAAAACTGCAATTTGCGAAGGTATCCAAGCGAGGAATACCCCGTTCCGAAATCATCCAGCGCCACCGTGCAGCCCAGCGCCAGCACCTGTTCCAGCGCGTTGCGGGCGATACTGGCATCGCGCAGGAAGATGCTTTCCGTCACTTCGATCTCAAGTCGGTCTGGACGCAGTCCGGTGTCTGATAGCGCCCTCACCACTTCGTGATGGAAGTCGGGTTCCAGCAATTGTTCGGGCGAGACGTTGACGTTGACCTTGATGTGGTCAGGCCATCTGCACGCCTCGCGACAGGCCTGCCACAGCACCCATTTGCCGATGGGCACGATCAATCGCGTATCCTCGGCCAGCGGTATGAATTTGCCGGGGCTGACAAAGCCGTGGTCGGCACTGTTCCAGCGCACAAGCGCTTCGAAACTCACGATGTTTTCGCTGCGGGCATCGACTACCGGTTGATAGTGCAGCACCATTTCATCGCGGCCCAACGCCTTGCGCAAGGACATTTCAAGCTGCCGTCGTTCCTCTGCAGAGGCGTGCAAAACTGGTTCGAACCGGAAATGTTCGCCGCCGCCAGCATCCTTCGCGCGGTACAACGCAAGGTCGGCGTTGCGCATCAATTCTTCTACGCTCGCCCCATCGCGCGGGCCGAATGCGGAACCGATGCTGGCCCCGACATACAGGGTATGCTGATCGACCTGATACGGCTCAGAAAGAGCGTGGATGACGCGATGCGCAATCGCCTTCACATGATCGGCGTCGCGGGCGTCGCGAATTACAATCGCAAATTCGTCTCCGCCAAGGCGCCCGCAGATCGTGTTGTCGTCCATCAATCCTTTGAGCCGGGCGGAGACCTGCGCCAGCAATTTGTCGCCGATCATGTGGCCCAGCGAATCGTTCACCGATTTGAAGCGGTCCAGATCAACCATCAGCAACGCGCAGCGCGTACGCCATTGTCCTGCAAATTTGAGCGCATCCCCCAGCGCCTCGGTCAATTGCAAGCGATTGGGCAACGAGGTGAGCGTATCGAAGCGGGCGAGATAAGCGATTTTCTCGCTCGATTCGCGTTGTTCGGTGACATCGGAACCGACCCCGCGAAAGCCGATGAATTTGCCCCGCTCATTGCGCATGGGCGTTCCTGAAAGCTCCCACCATCGCACTTCGCCGCGGATCGAGACCTGGACGAGCAGGGCGGAGAAATTCTCGCGGTTCTTCAGTTTGTCAGCCAATTCGTGGAGGCTGGGCGGAAACTGGCCCGCATCCCACGATCGCCCGGTGATGAACTCCAGCAAGGGCTTGCCCTCAACCTCGGACTGGGTGCGGCCCAGAGCAAAGGCAAAACGCGGGCTGACACTGCGCAGCAGGCGATTGGGATCCACTTCCCACAACCAGTCCGCCTCGTTTTCCTCAAACTCCCGCAGCAACAGCGATACGACCTCTTCCTTCTCGATCAGCGCGCTTTGGGCCAGATGCGCGGCAAGATATGCCTGTCCGACCTGCATTGCGCCAATCACCGTGCAACCGCAGAACATCATGCTGCCGACCATCGCCAGCCACAGGCTGTCCATCCCCATGACGATGCTGACCGCGCTGCCCGCGATGACAATGAACAATACCGATCCAAGGGGAGAGGTGGTGCGCAGGAAAATCGAACCGGCACAGATCGTCCCGATTGCAAAACACAGCGCAATCAGATCAGCCAGCGATCCTTGCGTACCGAAAAACAAGACCGCTGCGCCCCACAACACACCCGAAGCAACGGGAGTCATGGCCTGCCTGACAAATTCGTCGCGGGTGATCGCACGTCGATCAACGTCGGCGAGAGTGCGATCGAAACGCGATCCGGCAACGTGGACGGCGATCAGCGAACCGGCCCACAAAACCAGCCAGATTATCGAAACAACGTCCAGGTAAACCCGCGCAATGAACAGTGCGAGAATTGCGTGGGCGTAGGTACGCTGGAACGAAACCTGCGCGAGAGCGGCGTATTGCATACCGCGCAGTCTGGCCCACTCGGCGCTGCCTATTCCCGTGATGCCCAGCACCGAGGGATAGGACAGGCCGAAAGGCGCTTCCTTGGGGTGTTTTCGGGTCTTCTTCACGATCCAAGGCACTATGGCGTAAAGGTTAATTGCGAGAAAAGAAGGCGCGCGGTTTTTTGGTTCAAATCGGCTTAATCGTACCTTTGCGCCTCTGCGTCCCGTCCCGATTGCGTTTATAAGTGGTTCCCAAGGCCCGCTTTGGAGGCCGCCTGTTCCCAATTGCGCCCGTCAAACAGAGTGATCCGGGCATCCAGTCCGCTCGCATCATCAAGGCAGGCGAAATGCACGCTCCATGCATCGGGATGGGAGCGCGGCTGGTAGAAACTTTTTATGCCGCAGAGCCGGCAGAACAGATGCTCCGCCTGCCCGCTGCCAAAGCGATAGGATGTCAGTGCCCCGGCGCCCTTCAGCAGGGTAAACCGGTCGTGCGGGATAATCAGATGCACGTACCCCGTGGCAGAGCAAATCGAGCAATTGCAATCGAGCAGTTGCGGCGCACGATCTGCCTGCGCCTCGAACCGGACTGCACCGCAGTGGCAGCCGCCCGAAACGTCGACCAGATCACCGGTTTTCACTCAACCGTGACCGATTTTGCCAGATTGCGCGGCTGATCGACGTCGGTGCCCTTCACAACCGCCACGTGATACGCCAGCAATTGCACCGGGATCGCATAGACCAGCGGCGCGATCAGTGGGTGAACAACCGGCATTTCGATTGTTGCAAGACAGCCTTCGCCCGCATCCTCCAGCCCCTTTGCATCGGAGATCAGCACTACCTGCCCGCCGCGTGCGCGCACCTCTTCCATATTGGAGACGGTCTTCTCAAACAGCGGGCCGGACGGCGCGATTACCACCACTGGCACGCTATCGTCGATCAGCGCGATCGGGCCGTGCTTCATTTCTCCGGCGGCATAGCCTTCGGCATGAATGTAGCTGATTTCCTTCAACTTTAGCGCCCCTTCGAGCGCAAGAGGATAATCCTGCCCGCGCCCCAGATACAGCACGTCGCGTGCCGGAGCGATGAGAGGGGCGATCGCCGCGATATCGTCATCATGGTCAAGCGCGGCGTTGAGTGCGGCAGGCGCTTCGAGCAGGTGTTTGACGATGGCCTCTTCACCCGCGCGGTCGACCAGCCCCTTCTTCACCGCCATGTGCGCGGCAAGCGCGGCCAGCACCGCAAGCTGACAGGTGAACGCCTTGGTCGAGGCAACGCCGATTTCCGGCCCGGCGTGGCTAGGCAAAAGCAAATCCGCTTCGCGCGCCATCGTGCTCGTGGGCACGTTGACAACAACGCCGATGGTTTGGCCCGCCGCCTTGCAATGGCGCAGCGCGGCGAGCGTATCGGCCGTCTCTCCGCTCTGCGAGATAAACAGCGCCAGCCCGCCCTCTTCCAGCACCGGCTCACGATAGCGAAACTCGCTCGCCACATCGATATCAACGGGTACCCGGGCGAATTGTTCAAACCAGTATTTGGCGACCATGCCAGCGTAGAATGACGTTCCGCACGCAACAATGGTGAGCCGCTTTACCCCCGAAATGTCGAAGTCGAATTGCGGCAGCGCGACCGAATTGTCCTCGCGCCGCAAATACGATGCGAGCGTTTGCGCCACCACGGTCGGCTGCTCGAAAATCTCTTTTTGCATGAAGTGGCGGAAATTGCCCTTTTCCACCGCTGCCGCCGATGCGCCCGATGCCTGAACCGGGACGGGTTGCCTCCTGCCCCTCCGCATCAAAGATCTGCGCGCTGTCACGCCGCACGATGACCCAGTCGCCTTCTTCCAGATAGGTGATGCGCTGCGTCAGCGGAGCAAGCGCCAGCGCATCGGAACCAAGGAACATCTCATCCACGCCATGCCCCACCACCAGTGGCGAACCAAGCCGCGCTCCGATCAGCAGATCGGGATGCGAGCGGAAAGTTATCGCCAGCGCAAATGCGCCGCGCAGGCGTGGCAAGACCGCACGCACGGCGGCTTCGGGACTGTCGCCCGCCTCTATCTGAGCGGAAACGAGGTGAGCCACCACTTCGCTGTCGGTTTCGCTTTCGAATGTCCGACCCGCCGCCGCCAGTTCGGCGCGCAATTCCTTGAAATTCTCGATGATCCCGTTGTGCACGATCGCGACTTCGGCGGTGGCGTGCGGGTGCGCGTTGGCCGCCGTGGGGGCACCATGCGTTGCCCAGCGGGTGTGGGCGATGCCAATCGTGCCCGGCGCGGGATCTTCGCGCAGCACCTCTACCAGATTGGCCAGCTTGCCCTCTGCGCGGCGGCGCACCATCTCACCGTGATACAAGGTACAGACCCCGGCGGAGTCATAGCCGCGATACTCCATCCGCCTGAGGCCATCGACCAGCCGGTCGGCAACACTCGTCTCGCTAACAATCCCGATAATGCCGCACATTGTTTCTGGTCATTTCCCTGTTGTCAGGCGCGCTGGATTAAGGCGCCGCGATGAATATAATCTTGCGCAGTCAGGTGGGCGTATAGCCAATGGTGATCCGATTGGAAGGCTCACGCCAGTGCATCGGGCGCAAAGTCCAGGCATTTGATTATTTGTTAACCAATACCGGCCATTTCTTCCGGCGAGAAACTCCGGGGGCATAAATGGATCTCGCAAAGACCGATTTCAGTACTTTCGCGAAGGGTGACGGGGCCGGCGACGGCTCTTCGCCTGAAGTTACCATCGTCATGCCATGCCTCAATGAAATCGAGAGCTTGCCACATTGTATCGGCAACGCGCTCGATGCTTTGGCTCTGATGCGAACAGAACTCGGACTTTCGGGCGAAATCGTGATTGCAGACAACGGTTCGACCGACGGAAGTCAGGCGCTGGCAACAGAACTCGGTGCGCGCGTGGTTGATGTGCCTGCTCGCGGATATGGTGCCGCCCTCATCGGCGGTTGTGAGGGGGCGCGTGGCCAATATATCGTGATGGGCGACTGCGATGGCAGCTACAACTTCACTGAAAGCGTGGCGATGGTCGCAAAACTTTCAGAGGGATATGATGTCTGCATGGGCAACCGTTTCAAGGGCGGCATCGCGCCCGGAGCGATGCCTTGGAAAAACCGCATGATCGGAAATCCCGGTCTGACTGGCGTGCTCAACATCCTGTTCCGCTCTGGCATTGGCGATGCACACTGCGGCCTTCGTGCCATTCGCAAGGAATGTTTCACCAGACTAGGTCTGAGCGGATCGGGCATGGAATTTGCCAGCGAAATGGTGATCAAGGCCGCCTTGTTGAAAGTGCGAATGACCGAGATCCCCGCGACCCTATCCCACGATCTTCGCGATCGCGCACCACACTTGCGACCGTTTCGCGACGGATGGCGTCACTTGCGTTATCTCTTCATGCTCAGCCCCACCTGGGTCTTCGGTGTGCCCGCCTTGGTGGCTTTGACGATAGCGGCAACAATCTTTCTCTTCGGGCTGGGGCACTACACTCAAATTCTCAGCGGCCCTTCGTTTTTCGGAACGAGTTGGAGCATCGTCGGCGGGTTCCTCGCCACCGCTGGGCATTTTTGCCTTATCATGGCGCTGGCTACGCACTTCTATGGCGTCAACCGCGGTTTTCGGCTCCTGCGCCCAACGCTGCGACGCTTTGCAAACTGGCTGACGCTTGAGACAATGCTTGTGTCAGGTCTGGCGGCCACAGTCGTCGGTGGACTGGGCCTCGTATCGGTCACTATCGGCTGGGGCCAGGGAGGTTTTGTAGCTTTGGAAAATCCACTGTTGCTAATCCTCTCTGTCGCCCTTGGAACTATTGGCCTGCAAAATGTTCTTGGCGGTTTCATGCTTGCAATTATCGCCGGTAATGAAAGCCAGTTTGCCCCACGGGACTGACACCGCACCGTATCTCATAAAATAGAGAGCAAGCACGCAGTCGCCTTCAATCCTGCTTCGCACCAAGCGCCTCTGCAGCTTTACGATCCGGGTTCGGCAGACTGTCCAGCGGAGCGGGAACACCTTTTTTTTCAGCGGGAAACGGTATCAAGGTGAATTCCCCTTCGCGCTCGACTTGCATCAACCAAAACGTACGACCGGCATAGTATTCCTGTCCAGTCGCAGTCCAGTCAGGCCGAAGGTGACGCAGCCAGATGATTTTCTGGTCGTCAATGTCGGGGGCATTCCATGTCGGATCGACGGGCGATGATGCCCCTTCGATCAATTCCACAAATACGACATGATTTCCCGGCAAGCCTTCAAGTTGTGCAAGGACTTCGTCTCGGGGATGCGGGTAAATGTGATCGAAATGACTGAGATTGGGGCCTCTTTGTGGAATACCGGCCCCCGCCAGGTTCACGGCTGATACGGCTGCCTGACCAATCGGAACAAGCGTCGCTCCCAAGAGAATGAAGCCGGCCACGCTCGCGCCATACGGGCAACTCCACCGCGAGAGATTGTGCATTCCCGTAGCCACAAGCAGCAACAATGGCGCGGTGTAGGCCGTGAAGTAGACGTTCATGTAGAAAGTCGGCAGCGATGTTGCGATCATGCCGATAAACAGCAGGAGCACCGCAAGGCGCTCATCGCGATTGCTCCACCGCTTGAACAACACGAAAAGAACAATCAGCTTTATTCCAGTCCCAGCCCACGGGCCGCAGAGCGCCAAAAGCATGAACGCAATGCTTGCCACCATGAGATATTGCCGCAGATGCGCCCCGGTTTTCACCGCAGGTATCCAGCGAGGTGACCAGCACGCAAAGGCAAGAAACAGAAAAGGTCCAAGAAGATCGCGAAACGTCACTGCATGTCGGCTGAAAAGCTGGAGCGCGCCTGAATACCCGCCTTCTTTCACCAACTCCACCACAAGTAAGTTCCAAGCTGCAAAACGCGCGGCGCCTACATTGTAGAATTCCTTGGCTGGTTCGATTGGCTGCCACAGGAACATCGGCGTCATATCCTGCGACGCGCGCCATATCTGGTACGGCATTACAGTGAAATTACCGGTCGTCGTGGAATTGTACCAAAGCTGCGCCATCGCAATTCCAACCACGCCTATGGCGATGGGCAATCCTACTAATACGACCGCTTTCACGATCATCGGGCGTCGTTCGGGTTTTAGGAACCGAATTGCGAGCCAACCAAAAATGACGGCGGCAAAAATCCCGTTTTCATAGGGCCGGGTTCCAGCCAGCAACATCAACGCGAACACGCAAACGGCCGCCCACACGAGCCTTGGTCTCTGCTCGATCCGAGGCACCACCCCAAAAAGCAGTGCTCCGCCAAGGACGATGGTGGTCGGCGCCCAATATGAGTTGATCCAATAGCCAAACAGGCAAAATGTCACGATTGCCAAAAAGCTCGCAAGTGCCGCCCACCGGCCCGCAATCCAGCCCAGTAACGCCCAGCACAAGGCCGAAGCGGTCAGTCCGATCGACAGGAGGCTACCGGCAAAGGGGGATCCGAACAGCGCAACACCGATGTAGTAAAATATCGGGGGCAATGGCGGACGTGCCGAAATGTAGTTCGGCCATTCGATTTGCTGATACGTCTGGATCATCACCGCCAAGGGATGCGAAGGGTTGGTGATGCGTCCGAGATTGTATGTATCTGCAAGAAACAGGTGATTGAATTCTTCCATCACCTGTGGCTGCGGAGCAGGGTTTATCGCGAGCAACAGGATGCGAACGAGGACAGGTGTTAGACCAACTGTGATTATCAAGAGAACCGGGCGTCGCTCAAACCAGCGCGCGATCAGCAGAAATCTCAAAAAGATCGCTCTTCCAAAGTCCCTGAAGATGGCCGCAGCAACGATCAAAAGACACGCAAGCACCAGCTCGGCCAAAGTGCCGTATGAAAAATTCAAAAAATACGGCACGACCGCCATTCCCCGTCAGCGCAGCATGATCTCTAACTTTCGGCAATCGTGCTGTCGATGCATGTTTCAACCAGAATTAATTTTTCATCAACCACGTATCCCTACATGCAGGAGATCCTTTTTTGATGGGCCACCTGAACCAGAACACGTGCCCACCTCTTAGCAAAAGCGACACGAAAAATGGCGCGAAAGCCCAATGAACAATACAACGTCGCCGCCGCAGACAGCCTGCCTGTAAAGATTGCTGGCTTTCAGCGTCGTCGGATGTTTGATCGGTTCATGCAGTCTTTTGCAGTTTCAGAGCAAGACACCGTGCTGGACATCGGCGTCACGTCGGAACGCAGTTACCCAAGCTCGAATTATTTTGAGAAGTGGTTTCCTTTCAAGTCGAACGTGACGGCTGCGGGTCTGGATGATGCCAGCTTTCTCGAACAGGATTATCCGGGCATGCAGTTTGTCCAGGCGAACGGATGCGACCTGCCGTTTGGCAACGACAGTTTTGATTACGTCCACAGTTCGGCAGTGATCGAGCATGTCGGTTCGTTTGAACAGCAGGTCCTGTTTCTGAGTGAATGTTCAAGAGTTGCGCGCAAAGGCGTGTTTGTAACCACACCAAACCGATGGTTTCCCATTGAGTTTCACACCGTTGCACCGCTGCTGCATTGGTTGCCGCCATCCCTTTTCCGCGCAATAATGCGACACACGGGCAGAGAATTCTTCGCCAGTGAAGATAACCTCAATCTGATGTCCGCACGCGGTCTCATGTCCGCAGCTCGGATGGCTGGCACCTCGGATAAGTTTGCAGCGCGCATCGATAATGTCCGCCTAGGCGGCTGGCCAAGCAATCTTCTGCTGGTTGGAACGCTGGAAAGATGACTGCGCTGCGCCCTGAATGCTTAACTGCCAAAGCCCTTCAATGCTGACACATTGGAAAACCGCGCTGCACCATGCTCACTTTCTGGGCGGCAGTGTGCTGTGCGCGGGAATTAACAATCTGATCCTGATTGCAGGTGCAACGCTGGGCTTTGGCTATGTCCCTCTCACCTTCCTTTGTTACGCAGTCAGCGGTTCGGTCGGCTATGTCTACCATTGCAAGATCACTTTCCATCAACCCATGACCGTCAACGGCTATTTCAGCTTCATCGTCAGCATCTCCCTTGGCCTTCCGGTATCGTTATGCATCCTGGCAGTCCTTTCTGACTGGCTCGCGTTCTCAATGTGGATTGCCGCTCCGGTCATGACCGTTATCATGTTCGGATATCACTATTTTGTAGCGCGCCTCACGATTACCTCACGGTTCCAGTCACAGCATTGAACGACGCTGCCGCTTGGCGCCAAACCCTTAGGGAAAAAATAAGCTTTCCTGTTTATTCACCACAATTCGAGAGACACCATTTGCGCTTTGGCGGGTGTGGTGCGTTGAACTGGATCAATGGCCTTGGGGGCTTGGAATGAGTGCATTCGGCAAAAAGGGTAACGCTGGGGGAATAAAGCCGGGCGGCAGGCCAGCTTTTGGCGTTGCTCGTCCGATGAAATCTTCTGGCGGCCAGTCCAGCGCGCCGATGGGAGGCGAACAGTTCCCGCCCCTGCCCGGAGATGATGAGGCGCCAAAGCCCGCACAGTCGAGCGCGCCCCCGCCCTCCGGCAATGCCAAGGGCAGCACCGCAGATGCGATGGACCGCCTGGCCGAACGGGCAGCGCTGGTCGACGCTGCGCAGAACGAGCCGCAAGGGTTCGAGGCAAGCGTCCACAAAATCAAGGAACAGGTGCTCCCGCGCCTGCTCGAACGGGTCGATCCCGAAGCCGCAGCGACGCTTTCCAAGGAAGAGCTGTCGGAAGAATTTCGCCCGATCATCATGGAAGTGCTGGCCGAACTCAAGGTCACGCTGAACCGGCGAGAGCAGTTTGCGCTCGAAAAAGTCCTGATCGACGAGCTGCTGGGCTTTGGTCCGCTGGAAGAATTGCTGAACGATCCCGACGTGTCCGATATCATGGTCAACGGCCCGGACCAGACCTACATCGAAAAGAAGGGCAAGCTGACCATTGCCCCGATCCGGTTTCGTGACGAACAGCACCTGTTCCAGATCGCGCAACGCATCGTGAACCAGGTTGGCCGCCGCGTCGACCAGACAACGCCGCTGGCGGATGCCCGTTTGAAAGACGGCAGCCGTGTGAACGTCATAGTGCCGCCGCTCAGTCTGCGCGGCACCGCGATCTCGATTCGTAAGTTCTCCGAAAAGCCGATTACCCTCGATATGCTGAAGGAATTCGGCTCGATGTCGGACAAGATGTGCACCGCGCTGAAAATCGCGGGCGCATGCCGGATGAACGTTGTCATTTCAGGCGGTACCGGTTCCGGTAAAACCACCATGCTCAACGCCCTGTCCAAGATGATCGATCCGGGCGAGCGCGTGCTGACGATCGAGGATGCCGCCGAACTTCGCCTGCAACAGCCGCACTGGCTGCCGCTGGAAACGCGTCCGCCCAACCTCGAAGGGCAAGGCGCAATCACTATCGGCGACCTTGTGAAGAACGCCCTGCGTATGCGTCCTGACCGTATTATCCTGGGCGAAATTCGCGGCGCAGAGTGTTTCGACCTTCTCGCCGCGATGAACACCGGTCACGATGGTTCGATGTGTACGCTTCACGCCAACTCTGCGCGCGAATGCCTTGGCCGTATGGAAAACATGATCCTGATGGGCGACATCAAGATCCCGAAAGAAGCCATTTCGCGCCAGATCGCGGAAAGCGTCGATCTGATCGTGCAGGTCAAACGTCTGCGCGATGGCTCGCGTCGCACCACCGGCATCACCGAGGTGATCGGGATGGAAGGCGATGTGATCGTGACGCAGGAATTGTTCAAGTTCGAGTATCTGGACGAAACCGAAGACGGCAAGATTCTGGGCGAATTTCGTTCCAGCGGCCTGCGCCCCTACACTCTTGAAAAGGCCCGCCAGTTCGGGTTCGATCAGGCGTATCTTGAGGCCTGCCTGTAACCTGAAACAAACGGTCGAAGTTGACACAATTGACACCGTGCCATCCGCGGTTGCGATAAAATAGTCTTGAGTATTTCGATGGTTAAGCCTGCCGCGCAAAGTTGACACTTTACGGAAAACGGGCGCAAAATAAACTCCCTGTACCGAGGGGATAGGATAGAGGTTGTGTTGTGCGGCCACGCACCTCTCATCGCATCATTGCGGGCCTGTAGGAAAGCGTTGCGCGCCCGCTAAAGATTGCCCAGCACCACCGGCAGGCTCAAAACCAGAAAGCCGCCGCCGATCGTCGCGCACATCAGGAAAATTCCGGTCCACGGCATCCAGCCTACCCGTTCCAGTCGCTCGACCGATCGGGTTCGCCCGCGCCGCCACTCCATCAGACCGCAGATCGCCGCGATCAGCCAGAAGGCTGCCCCTGCAACCGCCAGACGTTCGGCATCGCTGGACAGCGCCAGTTGCGTCAAGAGTTTGCCTATCAGCTCCACGTTCGCCCGTTCACCGCTCATCTGTAATAGTACGCCGTGATCTAGTGCGCCTGCGCGCTTGCGCAATGCCCGTCCCTGCGCCAAGCGCCTTTGGCATGGATGGATCAATCGCCCGCCCCCGCCCGTTTCTTGCGCTGGGCCTGCGATTGCTGACCGCCGGAACGCTCGCAACGATGGCGATGCTGGTCAAGCTGGCGAGCAGCCGAGGCGTGCATCTGGCAGAGCTGGTGTTCTGGCGCCAGGCAATCACATTCATCACGGTCGCAGGGGTGCTGGCGGGGTTGGGTCGCTTCTCGCAGGTCCGCACACAGCGGTTTGGCGCGCATATCCTGCGGGCGATTTATGGCATCACCGGCATGTTCTTTGTCTATGGCGCGGTGGTGCTGTTGCCGCTGGCAGAGGCGACCACGCTGAGTTTTACGGCCCCGTTCTTTGCAGTTTTGCTGTCGGTCATCCTGTTCCGTGACAAGGTGGGCAAATATCGCTGGGGTGCGGTAATCATGGGGTTTGCGGGCGTCTTACTGCTGACGCGTCCCGGTTCGGGCCTGATCGATCCGTTTGGCGCTGCGGTTGGCCTGATTGCAGCATTTCTGGTGGCGCTGATCAGTTTCCAGATTCAGGATCTGAACAAGACGGAGGCCCCGTGGACCATCGTGTTCTGGTTCGCTGCGCTGACGGCGCCGCTGACCGCGCTCGCTTTACCTTTTGTCGCGGCGGCACACGATCCGCAGACCTGGGCGATCATCGTCGCGATGGCGCTGTGCGGAGCGGTTGCGCAATTGCTGCTGACCGCATCGCTGCGTTTCGGATCAGCGGCGGTGATCCTGTTAATGGATTACACCTCGTTGTTGTGGGCCACTGCTTATGGATTTTACGTGTTCGGGCGTGCGCCGTCTGCGAGCCTGTGGCTGGCCGCCCCGCTGATCATTGGTGCGGGCGCGCTGATCGCATTTCGTGAACGGGCGCTCGTCCGCCAAAGGAAACGGGCTGTCGAACCGCTGGAACCAGTTGGTCCCTGAAGGCTTTGAATTGCTACAAAGCATATATTTTCAGGAGTTTCCCATGATCCGCAAGACTTTCGCAGCACTCGCGCTTACCGCAATGACCCTGTCTGCCGCCGCCTGCAACACCGTTGAAGGTGTAGGCGAAGATATTGAATCAGTGGGCAAGGCGGGTGAACGCGCCATCGACTGATCAATCGATCATACGTGGAAATAAAGGCTCGCTGGTTTCCGGCGGGCCTTTTTTCTTGCGTGGCGTGCCAAATTGCGGCTTGTCTCATTCCATAGATTCAAAGGAATTCGACGTGATGCAATTTGTCGCCAAGGCCATGATCCTTGCCGCTTTCGTTCTGTCCGCTTCCGCCTGCAATACGGTGAAGGGTCTGGGAGAGGACATCAAATCAGTTGGCCGCGCGGGCGAAGAGGCAATCGACTAAACGCGATCAGGCGCGCGCGTACACCAGCATGAGATTGTTGGCTGGCATTTCGTAGCGCGCCGTCCGCGCCATACCGTGAAGCGTCGCAACGGCGTCCACTTCTCCGACCGTGTGAATGCCCCAGGCGGGATCGCGCGCTTTCAGACTGGCATCGAATTCCACGTTCGAGGGCGCAGGCTCCACTCCGCGTTCAAAATACGGGCCGTAAAGGATCAGCGGCGAATGCCCGCTGCTCAGGATGCGTGCCGCACCGGCGAACAACCCTCGCGTCGCAGCCCACGGGCTGATGTGGACCATGTTTATGCACACGATTGCGTCTGCGGCGGTAACCGGCCAGCCATCGGGAATCTGCGCATCCAGCATTACCGGCGGGGCAAGATTGCCGCCTGCATGGTCTGCGCTCCACGCCGCGATGGAGGCAATCGCATCCTCGTCAGGATCGCTGGGTTGCCAGCGCAGCGCGGGGAATTTCTGCGCAAAGTACACCGCGTGTTCGCCCGATCCGCTGGCCACTTCCAGCACGCTGCCGGTTTCCGGCAATTCGCGCGCCAGCACATCGGCGATGGCATCGCGGTTGCGCAAGGTGGCAGGCGCGTGGCGGCGCGCCTCGCCCGCACCGCCCAGATCGTCCCCAAGATCGTCCATTGTGGTTCTGTCCATAATGCGCCCTAGCCGACCTGCCGTTCCTGCCCGACCCAGTACGGATCGCGCAACTGACGGCGCAGGATCTTGCCACTGGCGTTGCGGGGCATTTCGGGAATGATGTCGATGCTCTTGGGCACCTTGAATGCCGCGATCCGCTCGCGCGTGTAGGCGATGACATCGGCCTCGTCGATTTCGCAGCCCGGTTTGGCGACGATGCAGGCTTTCACTTCCTCGCCCCATTTGTCGCTGGGAATACCGATCACCGCGACCTCTGCGATGGCAGGGTGGCCGTAGATCGCGCTTTCGACCTCTGCGGGATAAACGTTCTCGCCGCCGGAAATGATCATGTCCTTGATCCGGTCCTGGATATAGACATAGCCGTCCTCGTCCATGATCCCGGCATCGCCGGTGTGCAGCCAGCCATCGGAATCGATGGTGCTGGCGGTGGCATCGGGCAGGTTCCAGTATCCAGCGGTGTTGGAAGGGGAATGGATGCACACCTCCCCGATCTCGCCGCGCGGTACCTCGGTGTTGTCGGGCCCGCGCACCTCGATACGCACGCCGGGCACGGCCTTGCCCGCCGACCGCATCCGTTGGTTGCCCTCCAGATCGTGATCTTCGGGCGGCAACAGCGATACCGTGCCGGTCGTCTCGGTCATGCCGTACACCTGCATGAAGCCGGTATCAGGCATGGTGCGCACCGCCTGTTTCAACAGTTCAAGCGGCATCGGCGCGGCACCATACATCAGGTATCGCAGGCCGGAAAAATCGGTGTCGGCGGCGCGCGGGTGCTGGATCATCATCTGGATCGCGGCGGGCACCAGAAACAGCAACGTTGCCCCACCTTCGATTGCATCGAGAGTGCCGTCGGGCGTAAATTCGGGCAGCACATGGATGCGCACCCCGTTGGCGACCGCAATCGGACCGGAGCCCGTACCGCCGATATGCGCGCACGGCATCGCGCCCAGCACGCAGTCTTCGGGCTTGAAATTCTGCCACGGCAGGTTCTGCTCAAGGCTCGGCTTTCTCAGCGCGAACAGGTTGAGGTTGGAAAGCTGCGCGCCCTTGGGATTGCCGGTCGTGCCGGAAGTGTACAGTTGCAGCACCGGCTCATGATCGCCCGGAGGCGTGTAGTCGGCGGGCTCCATCACTCTGGCATCACTGAATGCGACAGCCGCCTCGACCACAGCGGGTGCCGGGTCCAGCGTGGCCGCCACATCATGCGCCGTGGCGAGGAAATCGCGCGCGGCCAGCACCAGTTTTGCCCCTGTATCGCTGAGGATATAGCCGATCTCTCTGGGGGCGAGCCGCCAGCCGACAGGAGCCATCACCGCGCCCATGCGTCCGGCGGCATACAGCGCGAGGAAATACCGGTCCGAATTTTTGCCCAGCCACGCGATCCGATCCCCCTTTTCGATGCCATGCGACTGGAAATACGCAATCAACTGGCGCGTCAGCAGGTCGGCTTCGGCATAGGTGGTTTGGCGCTCGCCCTCTTCCACGGCAATCCCGTCCGGGCGCTGTGTGGCCCAGTAGGACAGGAACTGGTCAAAGGTGGTGAACTGCTCGTGCGCGGCCTCTGGCATGGTCGGTCTCTCTCCCGGATATTCTCTCACCCGGCAGACTATCCACCGCCACTACGGGCGTCCACCAGTTTACGTTATTGAAAGCGCCCTCGCGCACGTGCGCGGCGTTCGCGGATCAGCAGCCACGCAATCAGCCCGACCGGCCCGGCCATGAACGTCGCGATCAGCACCGGCACCTGCAACCATCGCGAAAAGAATTTCGCATCTGCATCGCGCGCGATCCACATTCCGATGAACAGGTCAAAGGCGAGGTAATGCGTCCAGCCGATCACCACCCCGATATCGCTGCCGAATATGGCGCGCACGCCCTCTATCGTGGTAAAGTCTGCCCCGCCCCCCGCCGGGATGAGGCCAGTCAGCACACTGACCAACAGCACGGCATACAGCGCGCACAAACCGCCCACGGCCAGATACAAAATGCCGGAAAGCAGCGCGGGCGGGCGCGGCAGTGCGATCAGCGCAATCCACGCCAACAGCGCGATCACGTTCACCGCAGTGAATACAGCGGACCAGTCCATCATCACTCTCCTTGTGGCGCGGTCTTTGCGCGCCATTCGCGCGCGGCACGCCGCATCGCCTCGTTATCATGCGTGAACCGTCCGGCCGCCTTGCGCAGGCCAAGGCCAAGCGCAGCCTCCGCCACCAGCTCCGCATCGACTGACCGGAACATTTCCCATGTGCCCGAAAGCAACGGATCGATAACCGGGCTGGCTGCCAGCGCCATGCGCTCCAGAAAGCGAAAATCACCCTCACGCGCACCGCGCAGCAGGCCGGGGCGCAAAATGTCGAGCCGTTTGAAGCCGACCTGCGTCACCAGCGCCTCGGTCTCGCCCTTGACCTTTTGATACAGATGTTTGGATCGCGCATCGGCGCCTGCCGCACTGATCAGGACCAGATTTTCGACGCCTGCATCCTTCGCGGCCTGCGCGGTGCGCACGATCAGATCCTGATCGACGCTGCGAAAGGTCGCCTCGTCGCGTCCCGCCTTTTTCCACGTAGTGCCCAGCGCGCAGATCAGCGAGCGCGGGCGCACGGCGGCCAGCACCTCGCCCCATTTATCCGGATCAGCCACGAACAATTCCATCCGCGCGCCCGGTGGCATTTCGATCTCGCGCCGGGCGATGCCGACCATCCGCGCTTCTTCGCTTGCGCTCGAAATCTCGATCAGGGTGCGCCCGATCAGTCCGGTCGCACCGACAAGGCCGATGCGCGTGGGCGCGACCAACGGACCCGCCCTGCCAAAATCCGCTTTCGTCTTTTTTCCCGCAGATCGAAATCCTTCAGACATTGCTCAACCCTTCTGGCCGCTTGCCATAGATCGCGGTGCATGCGTCGATGGCGAATTGATCGGACATGCCGGCGATGAAATCCGCGATCATGCGCGAGCGCGCTGGCTCCTCTTCGGGCATCCTGCCCTGCCAATCCTGCGGCATCAGACCGCTATCCTGAGAATAAGCCGCAAACAATCGCGCCACCACGTCGCGCGCGCGCTGCGCAGCCTCCACCTGATCGGGATGAAAATACAGCTTGCGATACATGAACGCCTTTAGCGCGCGTTCGTATTGCGCCATCTCTGGCGAGAAACCGGCCAATTGCCGCCCTGCCGCGCGCACATCCGCCACCGATTGCATTTCGGCGACGGCGGCATTGGTGTGGTCCAGCACATCGTTTACCATCAGGCCGATCTGTTCGCGCACCAATTCGCGCAATTGCCGATCGCGCGGCGCGTTGGGAAACCGTTTCTCAACCGCGCGCCACTGATCTGCGAGGAAATCCAGTTCCATAAGATCGTCCAGACCCAGAAACCCTGCGCGCAAGCCATCGTCGATATCGTGATTGTCATAGGCGATATCATCCGACACCGCGGCAATTTGCGCTTCGAGCGAGGGCCATTGCGTAAGTGCCAGCGGCATCGCGGCATCCAGTTCAGCCAGCGCCCAGCCGGGCTGCGCCACGGGGCCGTTATGCTTGGCCAGCCCTTCCAGCAGATCCCACGTCAGGTTCAGCCCGTCATGATCGGGATATGGGCTTTCCAGCCGCATCACCGTGCGCAGCGCCTGCGCATTGTGGCAGAACCCGCCAAACCGTTCCATCGCATCGCTCAGCGCATCCTCGCCCGCATGGCCGAACGGTGGGTGGCCCAGATCGTGCGCAAGGCACAACGCCTCCGTCAGATCCTCGTCCAGGCCCATGGCACGCGCGAGCACGCGGCCAATCTGCGCCACTTCCAGACTGTGCGTGAGCCGGGTGCGATAATGGTCCCCTTCCGGTGCGATGAAGACCTGTGTTTTCGACTTGAGCCGGCGAAAGCTCATCGAGTGGATGATGCGATCACGGTCGCGCTGAAAATCGCTGCGCGGCCCGCGGGTTTCCCGGCGGCCCGTACCATCGGTTTGGTTCGGGCCGGTCACCTCGGCGCGCGCCGGTCTGCCGAACTCGCGCCCGCCATGGTTGGCCGGGTCGGCTGCGAAGGGTGAACGACCTGATGCGGACAGGCCCAAAGGTTGCAATACAGTCACGAAACCGGACTAGGCAGGCGCGGCGTTCTGCTCAACGGGAACAGATTGGCAACCCAGCTGCGAACCGCAGGAATGCGGTGAACGGGCCGCAATATCGGGGGATTGGCGGATTTTCAGAGAACGCGGGCGCCAGCTGCATCGCAATCCGCAAAAGGATTTGCGGCCGGTCAAGGCAGATCGCGCTTTTGCCGATTTTGCCTTTTGGTGCGGCTGTTCATAACGGCCCAAGGCTTCCCATGAAATTTTAGGATAAGGGGGCCACCCGCCTGTGCTTTGGGGGGTTAGGCAGGTGGCCCCGCAGGGCCAACGGAATGCGACCCGAAGACCCGGAGAATGCCGTTTCTCGTCGAAAGACATCTCTTGGAGGACAGTTAACCACGCAATCCGCAACTTGCATCATCAATTTTCGTGATTGCGTTAAAGCGTTCCGTGAAACGGTCAGCCTGCCGTAGCGTTCACCGTTTCGGGCTCCAGTATCCAGTCTGCAGCTGCCTGACAGTGAATACGGGTGGAATCGAACACCGGCAGCACATTGGCATCAACATCGACCACCAGATCCAGTTCGGTGCAGGCCAGCACGATCGCATCTGCACCTTCCTGCGCCTTGTTCGTGATGATTGTTTTGAGCGTTCGCTGCGCATCGCGCGTCACTTTGCCCACCATCAGCTCATCGTAGATGATGCGGTCCAGATTTTCGACTACGGCCATATCGGGGGCCAGCAAATCGACGCCCTGCGCAACCAGCCGTTTGCGATAGAAACTTTCCGTCATCACGTTGCGCGTACCAATCAGCGCGGCGGTCTTGTGCCCGGCATCCCGAATCGCGCGCCCGACGTGATCCGCAATGTGCATGACCGGAATTGAAACTGCGGCGGCCACATCGTCATACAGTTTGTGCATGGAATTGGCGCCAATGATCAATCCTTGCGCGCCTGCACTCTCCAGGCGTTTTGCACTTTCGGTCAACACTTCGCCAGCGCGCCGCCAGTCGCCTTCCTCGCGCAGGGCGTAAAGCTGGCAGAAATCGAGACTTTCGATGAGCATAGGCGCGCTCGCCATCGGTGCCGCACGCTTTTGCACGATCCGATTGATCCGGTCGTAATAGATGCCAGTCGACACCCAGCTCATGCCGCCGATCATACCCAGTTTACGCAACGCAATTTCCTCGAATCCGAATGGCCTTCAGGTCAAGCTGTAGCGAGGATGGAAAGGCTCCGTCCATAGGGCAGAATTAACCGTGTGATTTGCGGGAATTAAATGGTTGATTTGAGGTTAATCAGCCACGCTCGCAGGGTGTCCAGGGTCGCTTTTGGCGCCTCTTCGTGCGGAAGATGTCCGATTTTGGGGTAGACCGTGATCGCGCTGTTCGGCATCACCGTGTCAAGCCACCGCCCCGCAGACACGGGAATCAGCGCGTCCTCTTCCCCCCACAATATCAACGTCGGCGTATCGATTGCGGCGATTTCCTCGCGCGTCAGCGGATCGTAGGGCGCGGCAAAACGCGCCATAGTGGCGGCGCGGTTGCCGGGATAGCGCAGCAGATCCCAATATCGGTCCACCGCCTGATCGGTGACGACCGACTGCACCGATACGCTCTGTTGAAGAACTCTGCCGGATCAGACTGCGCGGCGTAATCTGTTCCGCGATCAGATTGATGCCCGGCGTGCGCGCGATGGCAAAGCCGATATTGCCGCTGCCGCTGTCCTCGTCCTTCTCCTCTTCGGGGATTGGCATTCCACCGGCATCGACCAGCACCAATCCTGCCACCCGGTCGGGATAGGCCGAAGCGAAGGCGAGCGCATGCTTTCCGCCCATCGAATTGCCAGCAAGGATGAACCGGTCCAGCCCCAGCGCATCGGCAATTTCGCGAATGTCCTCGACATAATTTGCGCGGCTGTAATCACCCGCGCGGTCCGGCCCCGTCAGGCCATGCCCGACCTGATCGAACCGGATCACGCGGTAATCGGCGCTCAGATCGTCAACCCACGGCTGCCAGGTGTGCAGGTCTGAATTGGACCCGTGCAGCAGAATGATCGCGGGCGCGTCCTTTGGCCCCTCGTCGCGCAGATGGACGGTTACGCCGCCCCCGATCTCGACAAATTGCGAGGGCGCGCCGCCATATTTTGCAAGCATCTGGGCCGGATCGGTATCAGGCGTGCGAAAGATCAGGAACGCCACTACCAGCATCGCGACCAGCGCAGCCACGATGCGGAGCACCCACCTCAAGACGAAGGCTCCATCGCTTCAATCCATTTGCGCACTATGGCAATACCTTCCTCGTCATTGGTTGACCGACCCAGTTCAGGCATGGCGACACCCGGCTCGGTCGAGCTAATCCGATGGACCATGATGGACGCAGCGGGATCGCCCGGCGCGATGCTGAACCTGTGCCCGCCCGCCCCGCGGCCTGCTGCGACAGGCGGCTTTAGGATGCCGATGGAATGGGGATCATCCTGCTCCCAACGCAGATCGAGCCCGCTGTTCGACGCTCCGCCGCCCGGCTGGTGGCAGTGCGCGCAGTTCACATCCAGGTATCCGCGCGCAAGAGCGGCAGTATCGGGATTGGTCGCCCGGTCGCCCCACAACGGCATCGCACGCTGCGCCACGGGGATTGTCGCCAGCACGCCGCGGTCTTGCAGGGCGGCCAGAAACTGCGGCGAAAGGTTGCGCACCTTGGGCCCGATGGGAATGACCTCTCCATCCTTTGAATGGCAGGTCTTGCATTCGTTTTTGTTGGGGATGCGATAGCTCACCTCGACGCCGTCAGGCCGGGTGATCGGCACGCGCGCGCCCGCAAGCGCAAGCGTCGCCTGCGTCTGGTCTTCGTTCCAGCGATAGGGCAGCGCCACCCAGCCATCGGCGCGGTGTAGCAGCACGCGGGTCTCGATAAAGCGCTGATCGGCGCCGGTACCGAAGGCGAACGTCTTTACGATTGCACTGCCAACCGGGAATTGCAGCAGACCGTCTGCGTCACTCAAGGCCGACTGGCCGTCCGGCACATAAACGTACCGCAGCTTGTCCGCGCCATCCGACCACAAAGGTATGTTGAGCGCATAAGCGGTCAGCCCATCGGTCGGCACCCGCCCGGAGACATCGGCGAAGAACCCGAATTCGTTCAATGTAGTTGGCATAGCGTCGCCCGTGATCGCTGCGTCGTTGACTGCCAGAGGAGCCGCCGACCGCGCGGCAATGGCTCCACCAAACGTGCAGGCCGCCGCTGCCAGAACCAGCGCCGAACGTCTCACTTGATCCGCGCCTCCAGCGCCTTGGCCGCCGTCGGCACTTGCTTGCGCGTCACGATGGGAGGCGCGGCGGAAAGCTCCACGAAATCTGGCTGTCCTTCGGTTCGCGGTTGGCCGACCTTCGTCAGCCCCAGCGTGAATGCGCGCCGAGCCTTGGAACTGGTGACATTGCGATGCAGGCCATCGGTGAGGATAGGAGGCAGCGCATCCAGCCCGGTCGCATCGAGCAACTCGGCGCCGCCGGCAAAATCGGGCGCATAGCCGCCTGATCCAAAGATGTTGTCACCGATGTAAACGTCCCGTGGCACCGGCTGATACCGTTCGTCCGTATAGGGTTGCGAATAAGCGATCAGCATGACATGGCTGGTGGCATTGTTGATGAGCGCATTGTCGATGATCTGCACCCCCGTATTGGCCATCACCATCACTCCGGTTCCGGCGGGAACGCTGGCCACGATGTTGCCTTCGGGCGCGAAGTTATCGGTGTTGTTGTCGATCACGGCATTGTTCGCAATCAGCACATCGCCCCCGCCCACGCGTGGCAGGCCGGGCAGATCGAACACCAGAATGCCACCGGTGTTGCGCGTTGCGAGGTTTTCGGTGACTTCGGCATTGCTGGAATTCTCGATCTCGATCCCGGCGACGTTCTCGACCACGCGGTTGCGCCGCACGATGATGTTTTCCGACTGGCCTACATAAATCCCTGCATCCGATGCGCCGCGCACATAGCTGTCCTGTATCAGAATGTTGGAAGCCTCCACCGGATAGATGCCGTAGGCGCCATTGGTCGGCTTAGGCCCGCCGGTCCATTCGACACGGATAGCGTGATAGATGATGTTGTCCGCGCCCTTGGACTTGATCCCGTCACCCTTCGCGTTCTCGACCGCGAAATCGCGCAGGGTGACATTATCGGAGGTGACCAGCAGCCCTTCGCCCAAGCCGGCCTGTGCGGTGAAATCGAGGATGCTGCCCCCTTCGCCCGGCCCCATACCGGCCCCGCGCAAGGTGACGCCATCGACATCGAGGCTGAGCCCGTCGGTGAGTGAATAGCGCCCGGCGGCCAGCACGATCTCGTCGCCCTCCTCTGCCAGAATCAGCGCCTCTTGCAGGCGTTCCTGCGCGCCTTCGCCCGGCTGGATGGTGCGCGTTTCTGCCCACGCAGCACCGCCGATTGAAAGCAGCAGCGCGGCGGCGGTTATCCTGATCATGGTATTCTCCCTCTCGCCAACGCAGTGTGCCGCAAGCGGGGGAGTAAATGCAAGCGGCGAGGATTTGGCTACCCGATTCCCATCGCGCACAACCCCGCACTGGTGGTGACGACGGCGACCGCTTCGGTGTCCTCCACCCGGCGCAGGCGCTTTACCAGATCGCCCAGCCCGGCTGCGCTGTCGGCCTCGCCATCGCGCGGCGCCATGCCAGATTGCAGTTTGTAGAGCTGCCAAACGGACAGGCGATCGACCATGCGATCCGCCATGCAATCGGCGCGTTCATCGGTAATGCCCGATGCGACCAGTGCGCCTTGCACCCGCCATTTGACGAGCGGGCGCGCCATGCCCGTTTGCAGCGCAATCCCCGCCAGCAACACCAGCACCACCACCGCAATCAGCAGTTTACGCATTGTCGAGTGTCCTTTGGATCAGGCGCGGATCAGCCCAGCGCCTTCACGATTTCCTCGACCATCTTCTTCGCATCGGACAGCAGCATCATCGTCTGGTCCATGTAGAACACGTCGTTATCGACCCCGGCATAGCCGACGCCGCCCATCGATCGCTTGATGAAGAAAACCTGTTTCGCCTTGTCCACGTCGAACACGGGCATTCCGTAGATAGGCGATGCCTTGTCAGTCTTTGCCGCCGGGTTCACGACATCGTTCGCGCCGATGATGAAAGCGACGTCTGCCTGCGCGAATTCGGAATTGATATCTTCCAGTTCGAACACTTCATCATAGGGCACGTTGGCTTCGGCCAGCAGCACGTTCATGTGACCCGGCATCCGGCCTGCAACGGGGTGGATCGCGTATTTCACGTCCACGCCCTTTTCCTTCAGCTTGTCGCCCATTTCGCGCAGCGCGTGCTGGGCCTGCGCCACCGCCATGCCGTAACCAGGAATGATGATGACCTTTTCCGCCTGTTCCAGCATGTATGCCGCGTCTTCGGCGCTGCCCTGCTTGTATGGGCGCTGTTCGCGCGCCTCACCGCCGCCAGACGCTGCGCTGTCGCCGCCAAAGCCGCCCGCGATGACGCTGATGAAACTGCGGTTCATCGCACGGCACATGATGTAGCTGAGGATCGCGCCCGACGATCCGACCAGCGCGCCGGTGATGATCATCGCCGAATTGCCCAGCGTGAAACCCATCGCCGCAGCCGCCCAGCCCGAATAGCTGTTCAGCATGGACACAACCACCGGCATGTCCGCGCCGCCGATCGGAATTATCAGCAGGAACCCGATGATGAAGGCCGCAACCGCAATACCAATAATCAGATACCCCTCACCCGCGCCGCCCTGGGGCGAGATGGTGTAGATACCGATCATCGCGAGGATAGCGATCAGCGTGCCCAGATTGATGATGTGGCGTCCGGGAAGCATGATCGGCGATCCGCCCATCCGGCCCGAAAGTTTCAGGAATGCGATGATCGAGCCGGAGAACGTGATCGCGCCGATTGCGATGCCAAGGCCCAGTTCGATACGGCTGACCGTCAGAATCTGCCCCGCCTCATCGACGATCCCGAAACTGGCGGGGTCCAGCCACGCGCCAAGCCCGACGACGACCGCCGCCAGTCCGACAAGGCTGTGAAAGCCCGCAACCAGTTCCGGCATTGCGGTCATCGCGATCCGCCGCGCCACGGTGACGCCGATTATCGCGCCAAGGAAGATGGCGATGCCGATTTCAACGATATTGGCGATGCTGTGCGTCACCAGCGTCGTCACCACCGCCAGCAGCATCCCGATCATGCCGTTGCGGTTGCCCGTGCGTGAAGTAGCCGGGCTGGAAAGTCCGCGCAGTGCGAGAATGAAAAACACACCGCTGACGAGGTAGGCGAGCATCGCCCACGATGGGGTGGAGGAAGCACCGCCCGCAGCGTGCGCGGGGGTGGCAAACAGAACCATCAATGCGAGGATGGCGCGGCTGGAGAAAGTGCGAACCATCCTCACTTCTCCTTCTTCTTGTACATGGCGAGCATTCGCTCGGTCACGGCGAACCCGCCGAAAATATTGATGCTGGCCAAGACCACGCCGAACAGTCCGAGATACTTCGCCGCATCGCTTGACGCCTCCGCCGAAGCGATCAGCGCGCCGACGATAATCACCGAGGAAATCGCATTCGTCACCGCCATCAGCGGCGTGTGCAGCGCCGGGGTAACCGACCAGACCACGTAATAGCCGACGAAACACGCCAGCACGAAGATCGAGAGAATTGAGATGAAGTCCATTATTTGCGCTCCGCAGTCCACGGCAGGACGAAGTTGCGCCCCTCCGACCAGGTCTGGCCAATCATCTTGCCATCGTTCAGGCAGGCCGAAGTGTGGTAGAATCCGCTGCCGTCCGTGGTGCGAAATGCTACGCATGTCCGGCCTTGCGCCGTGCCTGCCCGGCCAGCGAGAATCTCGCTGTTGTAGAAATTGCCGGTCACTACGCCCTGCTCGGCAATCTCAAGATTCATCGGTTGACTGTAGGGCTCATCATCAAGCGAGAGCCGCAAGTCGACGATCCATTCACCTGAGAGTGCAGCGGCTCGCTCCTGCGCGGGGCTGGCGGCGACAAGCAGCATTGCAGCAACTGACAAAAATGTCTTACTCACCCCTGCAGCCTTTCGTTCACAACCTTGCCGCCCTGCGTCAGGCGGATCGCGTTGCCGATTTCCTCATCGAACACCGGCTTGCCCGCGCCCTTGTCCCAGAAGGCCTGCAACATGGTGAAGTGATTGCGCGCAAACAGCGCGGAAGCATCGGCGGGCAAATGCGCTGGCGTGTTGGAATACCCGATGATGTTGACGCCGTGCCTCACGACGGTCTGATCCGGCACCGAACCTTCGACGTTTCCGCCCGTCCCATCTCCCTGGGCCACTGCAAGGTCGAAAATGACGCTGCCCGGCTTCATCGTGGCGATCTGCTCATCCGTAATCAGACGCGGTGCGGCGCGTCCGGGAATCAGGGCGGTCGTGATCACGATATCCTGCTTGGCGATGTGTTCGGATACCAGCTGCGCCTGAGCGGTTTTGTATTCCTCGCTCATTTCGGTGGCGTATCCGCCTGAGCCTTCGCCCTCGATCCCCGCGACATTCTCGACGAAGATCGCCTTTGCACCCAGCGACTGGATCTGTTCCTTGGTCGCGGAACGCACATCGGTGGCAGAAACCTGCGCGCCCAGCCGCCGCGCGGTTGCAATCGCCTGCAATCCGGCGACGCCCACGCCCATGATGAAACAACGCGCGGCCTGCACCGTGCCCGCCGCAGTCATCATCATCGGAAACGCGCGGCCATAAGCATTTGCTGCGACAAGCACCGCTTTGTACCCGGCAAGGTTGGACTGGCTGGAGAGCACGTCCATTCCCTGCGCGCGGGTGATGCGCGGCATGAACTCCATCGAAAGCGCCTCCAGCCCCGCCTTCGCATAGGCGGCAAGGAGATCAGCGTTATTGAACGGGTCGAACAGCGCAGCGACCATTGCGCCGGGCTTTGCCCCCGTCAGCATGGCGGGTTCAGGCGCCTGGATCGCCAGCACGATATCGGCGTCTTTCACCGTCTCGGCGGCACTGCCCACGCTTGCGCCCGCTTCGGCATAGGCGGCATCGGTGATCGAGGCGTTCAGCCCCGCGCCGGATTCCACCGCGAATTCATTGTCGAGCCCTGCAAACTTCTTGATCGTTTCAGGCGTTGCGGCAACGCGGGTTTCGCCCGCGCTGCGCTCTTTCAGGACAGCAATTTTCACGTGGTGGTGGCCCCTTTTACGGCTGGCTTAATCGGCAATCATCATCATCACGAACAGCACGATGATCGCAATGATCGGTACAACCCATTTCAGCAAGTTCATGAACCCGCTGTAAAGTTTGTCCTTCTGTTTGATATCCTGGCTCGCCATGGCCTCTTTTTCCCTTGTGCGTTCAGTTTCGGGCCGTGCCGTTGGCGGGTTGTTGCCAAAACTGCACAGCGTCAATGGATCAAGCCCGTATCGAAGCTGTGCAGTTTGCTCAAGCCCTGTGCGCAAGGCGAGCGGGGATGGCTCCATTACGGGCGGCGCGTCGAACAGCCTTAATCCCGTCTTTACTCCCCTGCGCTATTTCACCCTCGACGTTTCATTCCGGGACGATTTGCGCCCGGACAGGGGGATCAGAGGTTGCACGCATGACGGAAGCCGTTCCACGCCTTGTAATGCTGATCGATGATGAGCCGGCACAAAGCCGTCTGATCACGGCCATTGCCGCACGCGAGGGGTGGCGCACGATCGTGGCGAGCGACACCGAAACCGCGATTGCGACCCTTGGCACGCGCGAGGGTATGCAATTGTCGGCAATCCTGCTGGATCAATGGGTTCCCGGCGATGATGCCTGCAACCTGATTCGCGAACTCAAGGAACGCCGCCCCGCGCTGCCCATCCTGATGCTGACCACTAGTGCATCACCGCTGCAGGCCGTCGAGGCAATGCGCGCAGGGGCCAGCGATTATCTCGTCAAACCCATCGCCCCTGATCGGTTGATGGAGGCGCTGCGCACGGTCACGACCCGCGAGGCGCCACGCCATGAACTCGCCCCGCTGACGGAGAAAATGTCCG
>CAWFFX010000005.1:0-877186 GCA_963815315.1 uncultured Alphaproteobacteria bacterium | reverse complement strand
CACCACGGGCCAGACGTATGGCCTGATTGTGGAGCGCGATGGCTCGCACTGGATTATCAACACGCGCGGGGCCGCAACGCGGGCGCTGGCCTTGCCGCTGCGGCTTGCCACGCATGAAAGCCTGATGATCGACAAGGCGCCACCCGATCTATCGCGGATGCTGATCTGTCCGATGCCCGGAATGCTGATGAAACTGCACGTGGCCGAGGGTGATGCGGTGCAGCCCGGTCAGCCGCTTGCCACGGTGGAGGCGATGAAGATGGAAAACATCCTGCGCGCCGAAAAGGAAGGCGTCATTGCGCAGATCAACGTCAAAGAGGGTGAAAGCCTGGCGGTGGATGCGGTGATTCTGGAGTCTAGTGATTTGCGGTTGAGCGAATTGTTTACTTTTGCCGCCGCAAGTGTCCCGCCGCGGTTGACCAGAAGTTCTCGTTCACTGTTTTCCTTGGAAAACTGTTCACAGGCGATGGCGCTTATGCACAATCTGTCTGGTCAATTTCCCGGTAATTTATGATCCTTGGCAATCTGGACCGGCGCGATTTTCGTCTTGTGATGCACCCGCCCAGACAAATCGGGCTCGCCTGTGTTTAGGAGAATGAATGACGGCAAGAAGTGGTACAGGCTATTTCGATCGCCGGGGGCATTTTTTCAAGAACCCTCGCGATGCAACTGCCAGCGATATTCGCACTGCTCGGACAGATCGGCGATGGTGAGAGCCTTGCTCCCGGTATCGCGCACAAACTGCTGGAACGGCGCGCCGAGATTGAGGCCTTGTTTGTAGAGCACGATGCGATGATGGCGGACGCTGCGAAAAGCAATGTCACCGAAATCGGCGGCAAGATTGCCCAACTGCCCACCCGCCCGGCGAGCTGAAAAGCGGTTGCGCAAAAATCGCACGGCGCAAGGCAGCGCGTTTGCAGTGTTGATCGGGCGATTTATCCGCGCCTGAGCTGCTGATCGAGAAACGCCTCGACATCGCGCAGGTCCACATCGCGCGCAAGATACGCCGCCCCGATGCCACGCATCAGTAAAAATGGAAGGGTCGCGCCTTCGGCTTTCTTGTCATGGCGCATGTGATCGACCAACCGCGCCCCGTCACAATCCAGACCCAGATCGGCAATTTCGCAAGGCAGCCCTGTGGCGGCGATTGCGCGCGCTGCCCGCTCTGCATCCGCTGGGGCCATATCTCCGCGTCGCGCCGAGATCGCGCCGCCAGCACCATGCCCAGCGCCACTCCCTCGCCATGCAGTAGCCGATCGCCAAAGCCAGTTTCCGCCTCCAGCGCGTGTCCGAATGTGTGCCCCAGATTGAGCAATGCGCGAACGCCTGGTAGTCTCGCGTTCATCCTCGGCGACAATCCGCGCCTTTGCCCTGATACTGGTTGCGATTGCGTGGGCCAGCGCACCTGGATCATGCGCGAGCACGGCGGAGCCATTGACCTCCAGCCAGTCAAAGAACGCAGCATCGCCCAGCAGCCGTACTCGAGCACCTCGGCAAAGCCTGCGCGCATCTCGCGCGGGCAGGGTATCGAGCACCGGCGGTCGACGAGCACGAGCAGCGGGCTGATGGAACGCGCCGACCAGGTCGCCCGCACGCATGTTCATCGCGGTCTTACCCCCACCTGAGCATCGACCTGAGCGAGCAGGGTGGTGGGCACCTGGACAAACCGCACCCGCGTTTGTAATCGCCGCAGGCAAACCGGACAGATCGCCGACGACCCCGCCGCCGAGCGCGAAAACATGGTCCGAACGGGTGATGCCCAGTGCGAGCAGCCAATCGGTCAACTTTTCCAGTACACCCCAGCTCTTGGCATCCTCCCCCGGTTCGACGATAAACCATTCAGGCGAAAAACCTGCGTCTTCCAAAGTCTCGGCGATCCGCTCGCCAAACAGCCGATGCGTGTTCGTATCAGCCACGAACGGCACCTTGCGACCCGCCCGATACGACGCGAGCCAATCGGCTGCGACTTGCGCAAGCGAACCGAGCAACCCCGGCTCGATCACGACATCAAACTGCGCCCAGCGAGGTTGACCGCGATTGTCGCGCACTTATGTCAGCCAATCGTCTATTCCTGAAAGTATTGCCCGCACCGTTTCGGTATGGGGGCCATCGTCGCTGCGTACGCGGATCGGAGCCTGCATGTAGGAAGGCTCGCGTTCGGTGTAGAGGCGCATCAATATCTCGCGCGGATCACCGGTCTTCAATAGCGGTCGATGATCACGGCGCGAAGTTCTCTCAACCAGTGTTTCAATGTCGCAATCGATCCACACCGCGATCCCTCGTTCCAGAATGAGCGCGCGCGTATACTGATCTACAAACGCGCCGCCACCTGTGGCGATGACGCCGCTTTGCTCTTCCATCAGGCGTGCGATCACGCGCCTTTCTCCATCGCGGAAATAAGACTCGCCAAATTCCGCAAAGATCTCTGCGACCGTTCGTTGAGCGGCATCTTCTATCGCATCGTCCGCGTCGACAAACCCGCAACCCAGCACCGAGGCGAGCCTTCGCCCGACGGTCGATTTGCCCACGCCCATCAGGCCGACCAGCACAATCGGACGATTAATGCGTGCGTTCAGGCACGCGATATCGATATTGCTGTGCGCAGTGCCGCTTGCAGGCGAGTTCAGAGACGCGTCGGTCATTGCGAAACGGCCTATAGATGGGGTAAGGCGCGCGCAACATGCAGCAAGGGTCTCGGGTCATTTCATCATTGTATTCCAAACCGCGCCGCTCTGGCTTTGCAAAGCCCCGCTACGCCAAGCGTCGGTGGGGCCTGCTCGCACTTGCTGTGATCGCGGTGGTGCTGGGACTGGCATGGGTAGACGGCGGCGAAGAGCCGATCCATTCAATCGTCCAACCGGTTGCAACGCCGGGCGCGGCGACAGGATCAGCCGCGTGATCCGCGCAGGCTGGCTGGCGGCCGGTATCGCGGGTGCGTCTTGACGGAGCATGGTAAGCGGGCTTGCGATCTCCACAAAGCTCAGCCCGAATCGAGCTGCCGCCGGTCCGATGTCCTGCACCCGCGCCTTCGCCCACCCCCCGGCCCGCGCCGACACCGCGACCTGCGGCTGGTCCGGCCACCGGGCCTGCAACGGCCCCAGTTCCACCACCCGGCGCTGTCGGCCCCGCTCCAGCTTCGCCTCTCACAGATCAGTCCCCGATACCCGATGCCAACGTGGCAGGACTGCCGAGCCTGAGAGAGCTGGAGAAGCCTTCCCACCGACGAGCTGGACGAATTGCTGGGTCTCAAGCCGAAATACGATATTCCCTCGGCCGAGCGCCGGTCGCTGGACAGCGTGGGGGTGATCGATGCCCGCCGGCGGCCTTCCATCGGCCTCGCTGGCAGCGCAGCCTGTTTCGCTGGTGAAGGCTGTCCTGGTCGGAACGCGCACCCCGCTGGTATCGCGGTGGGGGCATATTCTGGTGCAGCCGCGCACTTCGCCAGCGAAATTGCAGGCCCGATGGCATGAACCCGGTCGATTTCGTTGGTCTGCGCGCGGCGGTCCTCAATCGCATGGGCGAACACGCCGTGACCCGGCGCTGGTGCAACAAGTCGATACCGAGAATTGGCGAGCCGCTCCTGACCAAGCCGCAGTCGGCCGCCTATATCGGGACGAGTCGATCTGGTAGGCGCTTGTCCCTACGTTCGCCTGCAGGGCTAAACCCGACCGCTCGCAGCATAACCCTCAATGGTCGATGCTTTCCGGTCGATCTGCAACGGCCTATATGCGGGAGAAGGCGCGCTGGCCGCATCGCAATTGAGCGGGGCGTTGAACCGCCAGATTGCGCCGCGATTGACGTGCTGCTAGCGCGCAGATTTGCTGGCGCCGCAGGGCGCGCGCAGCATGCTGTCCAGATAGAGTGGGAAGGGGTCGATACGCTTAATCCGTGGCGGTTTGCGATGGCAAATGCCGTGGGAGAGACGATCCCCGATGCCCTGCTGGAACAGGATGATCCGTTCTATGCCCGCGCACGGTGCCGCATCGGTGATGGTGCCCTGCAGTCCCGCGCCCAGGTGCCGAACGCGCGGGCGCGGAGGGCATTCTCTCCGCGCAGGCAATGGTTGATCTCTACAGCGCGATCTATGCCGACGAACGATCGCAGGGCGCGATGCAGGAGCGGGCGAACAGTTTGCGCACCGCCTATGTCGCGCCGAACCCGGCTGGCCGGATTGCCGCAATGGAGACCCTCTGGAGGAAGAGGGCGCGGGCCGATAATGGGCATTGGGCAAACGTGCTGACCGCCTATGCCGCCGCTCGTGTTCCACCCTCTGCTGAAATGTCAGACAAGGCGGACGTCCTGATCGCCTCGATGCTTACCGCCGGGCTGGACCGCGATGCGGCTGCATGGCGGGACGTGGTGGAAGAAGGCAGCCTTGGCTGGGCGTTGCTGGCGCTGGCCGACCCGGCTGGCGGAACTGCATCGTCAGGTGGGATCGACACCTTCATCGACGCCGATACCAGCGCAAAACAGCGCCGTTCGCATTCCTCGTCGCCGGGCTTGCGGGGCTGGGCCGGATCGATGCCGGCACCAGTTCGGGGTTCGATGATAACCTGTCGCTGGGCCTCGGGCGTCAATCCAAATGGTCACGGATGATCTCGCGCGCCGCGCAAGTGCGCAATCCGGCGCTGGTTGCGCTGCTGGCTGGACTGGGAATGCAGGGCGATGACTGGGTCGCAGATGACGCCGATGCACCTTTATCAGATTACCTCCGCATTGCGCCAGGTTCGGGCTGGAGGCGGAAGCGACGGATGATAGCCGCGGAGGCCGTTTCGCGCGCCTGATCCGGTGGGACACGCAGTTGCAGCCTTTCTCGATATGCTGAGCGCACAGCGCGGTGCGGCCGCAAACACGCTGTCCGCTTATGCGCGCGATCTGGTGGGCGCGCAGGAACTGATCGGCGATCTGGCAAACGTATCGCGCGTCGATGTTGCAAAACTTTCCGGGCACTGGGCCGCGCTCGCCCCGTCAACGGTCGCGCGCAAGGCATCGGCTCTGCGGCAATTTTTCGGCTTTGCACTGGATGAGGGCTGGCGCAGCGATGATCCATCGGGCGCATTGCCCAATCCGCGATCGCGCCGCCCGCTGCCCAAAGTGATCAGCCACGAGGCGGTGGATGCGCTGTTCGAATGTGCGGAGGCCGAGGCGCAGGGCGGCGCTCCCGTCAAACTGCGCCAGCTTGCGCTCATCGAATTGCTTTACGGGTCGGGCCTGCGCGCTACCGAACTTGTCGCCTTGCCGATGATCGCGCTGCCGCGCGATGCGCCGGTGATGACGATCACGGGCAAGGGCGGGGCCTCTCGCATTGTCCCGATCAGCGACCGGGCGCGTGATGCACTGCGTCGCTGGCTGGAGGTGCGGCCTGCGAAACCTGCTTCCTCGTTTCTGTTCCCCTCGCGCGGTGGCAAGCACCTTACCCGCGTGCGACTGTTCCAGATGTTGAAGGAGTTGAGCGTGCGCGCAGGGCTCGATCCGGCAGGGATCAGTCCGCACGTGCTGCGCCACGCCTTTGCCACGCATCTGCTGGAGGGCGGGGCGGATCTTCGGATGTTGCAAACGCTGCTGGGCCACGCCGACATCGCGACCACGCAAATATACACCCATGTCGACGCAGCGCGGCTGGTTGAACTGGTGAATGCGCGTCATCCATTGGCGGGCAACGGCCACCGCGCGGGTGAAACGCGCCGGAAACAAGTTGCCGCGCGCAGCCGATCAGACTAGCGCTGAGCCCATGATTTCCTACCTCGAATTCGAGAAACCGGTCGCCAATCTGGAAGAGCGCATCGCGGAGCTGCGCGGTGTGGACGCCGACCATCAGGTCGATGTCACCGCAGAAATTGCGCGGCTTGAAAACAAGAGCCTCGAACTGCTGGCCAGCACCTATGCCTCGCTCACGCCGTGGCAGAAAACGCAGGTCGCGCGGCATCCGCAACGCCCGCATTTCCACGACTATGTCGCTCATGCGTTTGACGATTTCGTGCCGCTGGGCGGTGATCGCTGTTTTGGCGATGATCTGGCAATCATGGGCGGGTTTGCGCGGCTGCGCGGCACTGGTGAGGACAGCACGCGCGTGATGCTGATCGGCCATGAAAAGGGCAACGATACGCAAAGCCGCATCCGGCACAATTTCGGCATGGGCAAACCCGAAGGTTATCGCAAGGCGATCCGCCTGATGGAACTGGCCGGTCGATTCGGCCTGCCGGTTATCACGCTGGTTGATACTTCAGGCGCATTTCCAGGGATCGAGGCAGAAGAGCGCGGACAGGCCGAAGCAATCGCCCGGTCCACCGAGGCGTGCCTCGCGTTGCCAGTGCCGATGGTTTCGGTGATCGTCGGTGAAGGCGGGTCGGGCGGCGCAGTGGCGCTGGCCAGCGCGGAACGCGTGCTGATGTTCGAACATGCGGTTTATTCGGTGATTTCGCCGGAGGGCTGCGCGTCTATCCTGTGGCGCACTTCGGACAAGGCACCCGATGCAGCCGAAGCGATGAAGGTGACCGCGCAGCATCTCAAACGGCTCGGCGTGATTGATCGCATAGTGAAAGAGCCGTTGGGCGGTGCGCATCGCAATCCGGAAGCCGCCGCGCGCTCGCTCGGCACGGCATTGGGCGAGGAACTGGGCGAACTGAAAGATTTGCCCGGCGATGAGTTGATTCGTTTGCGCGAGGAACGCTTTTTGCAATTGGGTGGGTGACGCATATACGCGGCTTTCAGGAACCCTAACGGTGCGTGGGAATTGTTTTGTCTAAAGAGCAATAACCCATCCCGGAGGGATCCGAATGACAACCACTACAAAAACTTACCGCCGTTTCCCCTTGCCCGAACGTGCTCGCAAGCGGTCGCGACTTGGGCCGTATGGTCGCGTCTGGGCGATGTCTGCCGGCATATTGACGCTCACCGCCTGTGTTGGCGCAGGGGCGCCGATCCCGTCTGCGTCGGCACCGATCACCCAAAGCGAGGCGCAGCAAGGCGCTGAATTCCATCCGCAATTGCTGGCCCAGTTTGGTGGCGCGATGACCGGGCCGCAGGCGACCTATGTCGAGCAGGTAACTAAAAACGTCGCGGTGCAATCCGGCCTTGGCGGCGCGCGTGAAAGCTTCACGGTAAGCCTGCTGAACTCACCGGTTCACAATGCATTCGCGGTGCCAGGCGGATATGTTTACACTACGCGCCAGCTGGTAACGCTGATGAATAACGAGGCAGAGTTGGCTGCGGTGATGGGGCACGAAGTCGGTCACGTGGCCGCGCGCCATTCTCAACGCCGCCAGCAAGCAGCGCAGCGTAACCAGATTGGCGGGCTCTTAGGCGCAATCGCAAGTTCGGTTCTTCTGGGCGACAGTTCACTTGGCAGCACGATCTCGCGCGGTTTCCTTCAGGGTTCGCAATTGCTGACTCTGAAGTTTTCGCGCTCGCAAGAACTGGAGGCGGATGATCTTGGTATCCAGTATCTGACCCGCGCGGGCTACGATCCGCGTGCGATGGGTACAGTTCTGGCGAGCCTTGCTGCGCAGAATTCGCTCGATGCACGGGTACAGGGCCGCAACGCAAGCGTGCCGGAATGGGCATCGACTCACCCTGATCCGGCCAGCCGTGTGCAATCCGCGTTGGCAAAGGCACAAAATCTCGCCACCGGTACGACCAACCGTGACACATTCCTGACGCGAATCGATGGGCTTTTGTATGGCGATGATCCCAAACAGGGTGTGATCGAGGGCAGTCGCTTCATCCATCCCGACCTAAAATTGTCTTTCACCGCCCCACAGGGTTTTTACATGGTGAACAGCACCAGCGCGGTGAGCATTAACGGGCAGGGCGGGCAGGCGCAGTTGACCACCGCAGCGTACGGCGGTGATCTGGACACCTATATTCGCAAGCAGTTTGCGACACTGGGCGGGCAGAACAGCACATTGGCCCCGCAGGATATCCAGCGCACGACGGTCAACGGATTGCGTGCAGCCGTTGGCACCGCGCGTGTAAACAGCGGCAACAGCCAGGTCGATGTTGCCATATTCGCTTATGAATTTGCGCCCAATCAGGCGTTTCATTTCCAGGTCGTGGCTCCGGCCGGACAGATTGCCACCTTCAATGGCATGTTCCAGTCGATGCGTCGTATTACCCAGTCGGAGGCTGATGCGGTTGTCCCGCGCCGGGTCGATGTGGTGACGGTGCAGCGCGGCGACACAATCGCCAGCCTGTCGCGTCGGATGGCTTACACCGACAATCAGGAAGCGCGGTTCCGGGTGCTAAATGCCCTTGGATCAGGCGAGGCGCTCAATGCGGGCCAGAAAGTAAAACTGGTCGTTCGCGCCCGGTAATCACAAGAAGCTGCGCGATGGATTTCGAGCAAAAAAAAGGCGGCGGGGAAATTCCCCGCCGCCCTTATTTTGCGTTTGTAGCGCTTAGGTCGGGGTCGACGTACCCACGGCCATTTCGTCAGCAACGTTGCTGAACGTGCCGCTGACGTTGTCGCCAACGGCGCCCATTGCGGTGATGGCTGCGACGGCGATCAGAGCGGCGATCAGGCCGTACTCGATTGCGGTGGCGCCCTGTTCGTCACGGACGAGGTTCTTGATGAAGTTCATGTGTAGTCTCCTGGTTTTGGTCTTCGGTACCCGTGCCCCTCCTGCTGAAGGATCGGACAACTGTTGGTTTAGTGAGCAACTCTTGAGAAAATCCTAACTCGCGGCCTTTCGAAAGAGTTAAAATTGCATCACAGTCGCGACGTTTGAGCTGATATCGTCCCAATTCTTCGTGTTCTCCCCGGCGACTGCCTGGATTGCCACGATGGAGACGATAACGATCAAACTAAGTATCAGCCCATATTCAACGGCAGTGGCACCCCGGTCGTCGGTTCCGATTTGTTTCAGAAGTTTCATCAGATCCATGGTCCCATCCGTCTGCTACGTTGCTGACACCCTCCAAAATCTATTCAGGGTCTTAATAAATGGTTGAGAGCGAGCGCTCGGTTGGAAAAAATACCGACACGCAAGGCCCCCCTTTGTTGGTGGTTGCAGCTGCCTTGCGCCGGTCGGATGGCACTTGGCTTATGCACCGCAGACCTTTGGAAAAGCATCACGGGGGACTATGGGAATTTCCGGGGGGCAAGGTCGAAACGGCTGAATTGCCCGCTACAGCGTTGAAAAGGGAGCTTCTGGAAGAGCTTGGGATCCTTGTGCGGGAACAGGATTGCACACCATCCTGCTTTGCCGAAGAACGCGCTGCACAATACGAAACCGGCATTGTCATCCTGCTTTACACTGTCGAGCGTTGGGAAGGGGACGCGCACTCACTGGAAGGCGGCGCAGTCGACTGGTTCACACCTGCACAAATCGCAGAGCTTGCAAAACCGCCGCTGGATCAGGAACTGGCAGCTAGCCTGTTTGCAAAAGTTTGAAGAACCGACACGCAAGGGGCAAACAGCTATTGCCAAGACGCAGATGCACTCTTATGCGGCTGTCTTCGTTGTGCACCCGTAGCTCAGCTGGATAGAGCACCAGACTACGAATCTGGGGGCCGGGCGTTCGAATCGCTCCGGGTGCACCATGAAAAGCCCATCCTCTGCAAAGAGGGTGGGCTTTTCTGATTCTTGCACGTGCTGACTACCCAAAAAGCACCGGTTTGACCTTTCAGGCGCACGGGGATGCGGGGGTGCAAACGGCATCAATTGTGCCTATGTTATTGGTCGCGCGGATATCGACGCACCGCCATCGCCTATCGCTCCGGTTTCAACACGTCCATCTGCGTGACCGGTGCGATACCAGCGACAATGCCTCTGGGATCATGTCGAACAGCAAGAAGGGCCGATTAACAGGCCCGTCAATTTTCGAAGAAAGACCGACCCTGATGAACCGGATCCACGACCACGACGACTTCGATCCCGAAAATCCGCTGGGCAAGCCGGATGTTCCTGACGATGTACAGGAGGCGGTTCGCACGCTGCTGCGCTGGGCAGGTGACGATCCCGAGCGCGAAGGCCTGATCGATACGCCCAAGCGGGTAGGTCGCGCATGGCTGGAATATTGCCGCGGTAACAAGGAAGACCCCGCAATCCATCTCTCGCGCATTTTTGAAGAGGTTGGCGGTTACGACGAGATCGTTCTGCTCAAAGGCATTCCGTTCCAGTCGCACTGCGAACACCATATGGCACCGATCACCGGCAAGGCGCATATCGCCTATCTGCCGCATGAGAAAATTGTCGGAATTTCAAAACTTGCGCGCGTCCTGCACGGGTTTGCGAATCGCCTGCAGGTGCAGGAACGCCTGACCGCAGAAGTGGCCCAGTGCATCTGGGACAACCTTGAACCGCGCGGCGTCGCTGTCGTGATAGAGGCTGAGCATGGCTGCATGACTGGACGGGGGGTTAAGGTGCACGGTGTGGGCATGATCACCAGCCGCATTCTTGGCTGTTTCCTGGACGATCATCGTAGTCGTCAGGAAGTCATGAGCCTTATGGGCTATTGATAGACCCTCCCAACTGCGCCAGTATCGCATCGCGCGCGGCTCTTCGTCCGGCATTGCCAAATCCACCGCGTTCTGGAGGCTTACCATGCGTCGATCCCCGTATCTGAATTCATATCCGAAATTCATCGTAATCGTCGGATTGGCAGGCGCGCTTGCCGCATGCGGCGCAGAAGGCGGATTGTTTGCCAGTGCGGAGCCTGCGGTCATCAAACAGCGTCAGGACAATTTCGAGTCAATTGGCGATGCGTTCAAGGCGATCCGGCGGCAAATGGAAACCGACAGCCCCGATCTGGCGGTGATCACCGACGCGGCAACAGATATGAATGCCGCTGCGATCAAGATTGACGGCTATTTCCCGGCGGATACCTCCGTCGCGCAAGGTTACGATACAGAAGCATTGACCACGATCTGGGAAAAACCGGAGGAGTTTGCAAAAGCGCACCAGCAATTGGTCGATGCGAGCGGTGAAATGATCACACTGGCACAAGGCGGAGATGCCTCGGCTGTGGCGGCTCAGGTCGATGTTATCGGCAAGACGTGCAAGAATTGCCACGACACCTTCCGTCTCGATGACAAGAAGTAAGGCGGCATCGCGATGAGTGGCTCTCGCGAAATCAGGGTGTGGGATTGGCCACTGCGCATCACGCACTGGAGTTTTGCAGTGCTTATTCCCTTTTCGTGGTGGGCGGCGGAAAATTCTCACTGGTCCTGGCATAAACGCAGCGGACTGATCCTGCTCGCGTTGCTGACATTCAGGATTATCTGGGGTTTCGTGGGTCCGGAAACCGCGCGATTTGCGCAATTCGTGCGCGGTCCGGCCAAGGTTCTCGCCTATATCAAGGGTGAGCGGGAGCCGGGCGAGAAAACAATCGGCCACAATCCTCTTGGCGCAATAAGCGTGGTCGCGCTGCTTTCGGCAATGTTGGTGCAGGTCGGTCTGGGGCTGTTCGCGGGCGATCCGTTCGATGGGCCGACCGGTCCGCTCAATTCGTTGGCCGGGGTGACCACCGCTGATTTGGTGAGCGAGTCACACGAGGTGTTCTTCTACGTCGTGGTGGCCCTCATAATCGTGCATCTGGCCGCGATCGCGTATTATGCCGTGCTCAAGAATAACAACCTGGTAAAACCGATGATCACGGGAAAACGCGAAACCGCCGCCGGGATCGATGGCATCGCGACGCCTTCATTCGCCAAGGTTGCTCTCACCGCCGCATTTTCAGCCGCGCTCGCGATCTGGATTGCGTTTGGCGCTCCACCGCTGACCTGACGCAGCGTTTTCCTACAAGGCACAAACGTGACAAGGAAAACGCGCCCGCATCCATAGACAAATGGATGCGGGCGCGCTCTTTGATATCGTTGTTCTTTCGCGAAAATCCGCAGAAGTGTCAATTTCGCAAATACACCTGAAAGCTTTGCTGTTTCAGCAGGTTGCGACGTAATTTGTCGGCTGCCACAGTGTCAACTTCGTCATGCAGTCAGACGACGGGTTGGCTTACATCTGGCCGAGCATATGCTCTGCGCTGGAAACCTTGAAGTCGCCCGGCGCTTCGATGTTGAGCTGTTCGACCACGCCATCGTTGACGACCATCGAGAAGCGCTGCCCGCGCTTGCCCATGCCAAAGCCCGAACCGTCCATAGTCAGGCCGATCGCTTCGACGAATTCGGCATTGCCATCGGCCAGCATGGTGATTTCTTCGGAGCCCGATGCCTTGTTCCAGGCACCCATGACAAACGCATCGTTGACAGCGGTGCCCACGATTTCATCGACGCCCTTGGCTTTGAGGTCGGCTGCCTTGTCGACGAAACCGGGCAGGTGTTTTGCCGAACAGGTCGGCGTGAATGCGCCGGGCACCGAAAACAACGCGACTTTCTTGCCGGCGAAATATTCGGAAGACTGCACGGGCTGGGGCCCTTCGGCAGTAGCTTTCACCAGCTTAACGTCGGGAAGTTTGTCACCAACGGAAATTGTCATTGCGTAATATCCTTGTCTGTTTGGGGGATCGTGCGACCGATATAGTCCGAAGGCGCGGCGCGGCAACAATTACAGATATAAAGATAAGTTTATATTTGCCTCAGGCGGGCGCCGGGGCTAGGGCGCGGGCAAGACTTTACCGGAGACAGATTATGGCCACCGCCGCAGCAACGCACGAATACATCATCAAGGACATCGGCCTCGCGCAGTATGGCCGTGACGAAATCCACATCGCCGAAACCGAAATGCCCGGCCTGATGGCCTTGCGCGAGGAATATGGCGCTGCCCAACCGCTCAAGGGCGCGCGGATCACCGGATCGCTGCACATGACGATCCAGACCGCCGTTCTGATCGAAACGCTGATCGCGCTCGGCGCGGAGGTGCGCTGGGCGACCTGCAACATCTTCTCGACACAGGATCACGCCGCCGCCGCGATTGCCGATCAGGGCATCCCGGTGTTCGCGATCAAGGGTGAAACACTGGCCGATTACTGGGATTACGTAGGCCGCATCTTCGATTGGGCGACCGAGGAAAACCCCGATCTGACGGCGAACATCATTCTCGATGATGGTGGCGATGCGACCATGTTCGCGCTGTGGGGCGCACGTCTTGAAGCGGGCGAGCAAATGCCCGCTCCCGCCAATGCCGAGGAAATCGAATTCCAGCGCGCGCTGAAAGCCTATGTCGCGGCAAAACCGGGCTACCTCACGAAATCCGTGAAGAATATCAAAGGCGTGTCGGAAGAAACCACCACCGGCGTGATGCGCCTTTACCAGATTGCCAAGCAGGGCAAGCTGCCTTTCCCGGCGATCAACGTCAATGACAGCGTTACCAAGTCGAAGTTCGACAATCTGTATGGCTGCAAGGAATCGCTGGTCGATGCGATCCGCCGTGCGACTGATGTGATGTTGGCGGGCAAGGTCGCCTGTGTTGCGGGCTATGGCGACGTCGGCAAGGGGTCTGCCGCGTCCCTGCGCGATGGCGGGGCCCGCGTGATGGTCACGGAAATTGATCCGATCTGCGCGCTTCAGGCGGCGATGGACGGGTTCGAGGTTGTGGCGATGGATGAGGCGGTCAAGCGCGCCGACATTTTCGTAACCGCGACCGGCAACGAAGATGTGATCACCGGCGAGCACATGAAAGCCATGAAGAACATGGCAATCGTCTGCAACATCGGCCACTTCGACAGCGAGATCCAGATTTCGGCTCTCGACAATTACCAGTGGAAGGAAATCAAGGAAGGCACCGACATGGTCACCTTCCCCGAAGGCAACTCGCTGCTGATCCTTGCCAAGGGTCGCCTGGTGAATCTGGGCTGCGCCACTGGCCACCCCAGCTTCGTGATGAGCGCCAGCTTCACCAATCAGGTGCTGGCACAGATCGAATTGTTCACCAAGTCCGATGAATACAAGAACGACGTTTATGTCCTGCCAAAACATCTGGACGAAAAAGTCGCCGCGCTGCATCTGGAAAAGCTGGGCGTGCAACTGACCAAGCTGAGCCAGAAGCAGGCGGATTATATCGGCGTTCCCAGCGAAGGCCCGTTCAAGCCGGACCATTATCGTTACTGATCGCTCCAACCGAATCTGCACCATTCGCGCACCGCAGCGCGCAAGTGTGCACAATCGGCGGATAACAAAGGGCCCTCGCAGCGATGCGAGGGCTTTTCGTATCAAGGCGTGTTGCATCGCAGCGCGGTGCGGCATAGCTGATTAATTATGGAAATCAGCCCGATCACGGTTGCCCTCATTGGACTGATGCTTGCGGCATGGACTGCCGCGGCTGCGATGCTGGTGCTGCAATCCGGTGCGAAAGTGCGTCGGGCCAAGGCATTGCAAACTTCGCTTCGGCGGATGCAGAGCCTGCTGGACGTTGCCCCCGCAATCCCGATGCTGGTCAGGGTGGATGGCCGCATTGAAGCGCCAGAGCGGCTAGCACGCTGGCTGGGCGTCGCCGAGATGCCTGCCTATCTCTCGGAATTGGCGCGCGAAGATGGTCTCAGCCCCGCGCAGGTGGAAGCACTGACGAGCAAGGTGCGCCTGACGCAGAAAAGCGCCGCTCCGTTTCAGATGTCGCTGGTTCTGCCCGGATCGGGCCGCACCCTTTCTCTGCAGGGCACGCTGGCCGATCCGCAGGTTTCGCCGGGCGGGGCGGCGTTGGTGTGGGTGTTCGACTTTTCCGAAAGCGAGGACGAGCTGAGCCGCCTCCGACAGACCGCTGCGCGCGCCGAAAGCGATTTTGCCGCGCTGATCGGCCTGATCGAGGCAGCGCCCATGCCGATGTGGTTTCGTGGGCAGGACATGCGGTTGCAACTGGTCAACCAGGCCTATGTCGATGCAGTTGCCGCCAGCAGCGCCGAAGCGGTGGTGCAGGGCCAGATCGAATTGCTGGAATCCGATCAGGATCGCACCCCGGCAGATATCGCTCGCGACAGTTTGACCCGCCAGAACAAATCCGAACGCACCGTCGCCGCAACGCTGCATGGGGAGCGACGCACGTTGAAGGTAAGCGATCTGCCGCTCGGATCGGATGGGGTGGCGGGATACGCCATCGATATAGAGGAACAGCAGCAGGTGCTGCGGCAGTTCCGGGCCTATCGCGATGCCCAGCGTGCCATGCTCGATCAGCTCAGCATCGGGGTTGCGCAGTTCGATGCAGACGAGCGGCTGACTTATGCCAACCTGCCGTTCCGCCGCCTGTTCGAACTCGGCGCGGAAGTCGGAGACGGCTCCGAAGCGGGGCTGATGGCGTTTGAACGCTTCCTTGCTGATGCGCGCGAACGTGGCCGCACGCCCGAAGTTCGCGACTTTCCGGAATGGCGGCGCGATCGAATCGAATGGTTTGGTGTTTCCGATACGCAGGAGGAAAACTGGCCGTTGCCCGGTGGCACCCATCTGCGCATCGTGGCCCAGCCGATGCCCGATGGCGGCCTCGTAATGATTGCAGAGGACCGCACCGAAAGCCTTGCCCTGTCCGCCACGCGCGACACCTTGTTGCGCACCCGCACCGCCACGCTCGACAGCCTGTTCGAGGCGCTGGCCATTTTTGCCCCCGATGGATCGATGCAATTGTGGAACCGCACCTTTGCCCCGACATGGGGGCTGGAGCCGCAGTTTCTGGATACACATCCCAACGTTCAGACCTTGCTTGAGGCGATTGGCGAAAACCTGCGCAGTGCCGATGATGCGGAACAGATCGGCGCGGTAGTGCGCGCGGCCACGCTGGATCGTCGCGAAAAGGATGGCCGGGTGGAACTTGGCGATGGGCGCACGCTGCGGTTTGCCGGTGTACCGCTGCCCGATGGGAATGGCCTTCTGACGGTGCTCGACATAACGGATTCGCAGAAAGCGGAAAAAGCGCTACGCGAAAGGGCCGTCGCTCTCGAAGAGGCAGACGAGGTAAAAACCCGTTTCCTGTCCAATATGTCCTACGAATTCCGCACGCCGCTGACCACGATCGGCGGCTATGCCGAGATGCTGGCCAGCGGCGCTGGCGGAGAATTGAGCAAGCAGGCGACCGAATTTGTCGCAGCGATCCTTTCTTCGACCGCGCGCCTGACCGAGCAGGTGGAAAACGTGCTGGACCTGTCTCAGAGCGAGGCGGGCCTGTTGCCGCTTAGCAAGGAAAAGATCGACCTGCTGCCGTTCCTCACCTCCTTGGTGCGCGAGCGCGAAAGCGCGATCGTAGAGGCTGGACTGGGGCTGGACCTGAAAGGCAGGCGTGGCCGCTTTGCCATGGCTGATCCGCGCCAATTGGGGCGGGCGCTGGGCAATCTGCTGGACAACGCAATCGCCGGAACGCCCGCTGGGGGCGACATCCTGATCGAATTGCCCAAACCTGCTGAGGGCGATGATTGGAGCGCCGCCATCGTCATCAGCGACAACGGCACCGGAATGAGCGCCGAAGAAGTCGCCCGTGCGCTGGGCGGACTGCGAGAGGACAGCGAAAGCGGGCTGGAACCGCGCAACGGCCTTGGCATTCCGCTCGCCCGGCAATTAATCGAGGCACATGGCGGCACGCTCGACCTGACAAGCGAAGAAGGCGCAGGAACGACCGCGATCATCCTGTTGCCATGACTGATCCGTCGCAAACAGCCCTGCCAGATCTTGCAGCGATGGAAAGCTATGGCGTGCGCATAGCAAGCCGCCTGCGCGCCGGTGATGTCATCGCGTTGTCCGGCGCGTTGGGGGCGGGAAAGACCACTTTGGCACGCGCGATAATCGCCGCGCTCGGATACGCGCAGGAAGTGCCATCGCCGACCTTCACCATCATTGAAACCTATGACGCACCGCCATTGCGCTTGCCCGTGGTGCACGCCGATTTTTACCGAATTGAAGACCCGGCCGAGCTGCTTGAAATCGGCCTGGATGATTATCGCGAAGGCGCCGCGTTGGTGGCCGAATGGCCCGATCGCGTGGGCGGCTTTGATCATGAGCCCGGTTGTCTCGCAATCGATCTGCAAACTGCAGATGAAGGTCGGATTGCGATTGCCCGTGCCGGGTCAGATTGGCTAGGGCGGCTGCCATGAACGATTTATCGACGAACGAAATTCCCGATGGAATGCACGATTTCCTGCGCTCGGCCGGATGGAACGATGCCGAAATCGAGGTAATTCCCGGCGATGCGTCCTTCCGGCGATATTTCCGCCTGCGGCTTGCACCGGATAAAACGGCGATGTTGATGCACGCGCCGCCTCCGCATGAAGATCCCGAACCGTTTCTGAAGGTCGCGCACTGGCTGCACGATCACGGAATGCGCGCGCCCGAAATTTATGCCAGCGATCCGGCTCGCGGCTGGGTACTGCTGGAGGATTTCGGCAATGACCGGATGCGCGACTGGATCGATGAAAATCCGTATGGTGAACGCCGGGCCTACGAAACCGCAATTGATGCTTTGGTTGATCTGCATAAGCGTCCCGCCGGTCCATTCCCGGCATACGACATGGCAACCTATGAACGCGAAGTGGCGTTATTTACCGAATGGTTCTGCCCAGCGCAGCGGCTTTCAGTGGATGCGAGGGGATATTTGGCTGCGTGGGAACAGGTGCTCGCCCCGCTGAACAGCGATGCCAAGCCGCGCGTTACCGTGCTGCGCGATTACCATGCCGAAAACATCATGTTGCTGGGCGACCCGGTCGCGAATGCGCCGCAAGGGCTGATTGATTTTCAGGACGCGCTGGTGGGCCATCCTGCCTATGATCTGGTATCGCTGTTGCAGGATGCGCGGCGCGATGTTTCAATCGATCTGGAAGCCGCCATGCTGGAGCGATATCGGGCACATGGAAATCCCGGTGGGGACTTCGATGCCGATTATGCGCGGCTTGGGGCACAACGAAATGCCAAAATCGTCGGCATATTCTCGCGCCTTGATCAGCGTGATGGAAAGCCGCGATACCTTTCCATGATCCCGCGTGTGTGGACTGCGATGGAGCGTGATCTGGCGCACCCCGCGCTGGAGCCGGTGGCTCGCTGGTTCGATGCCAATATCCCGCCGGAAGTGCGCGCAGCCGGTGGTCGGCCCGCGCGATGAGTACAGCGAAGCTGGTAAGCGACACAGCCATGATAATGGCCGCGGGAATGGGTAAGCGAATGCGCCCGCTCACCGCGACTCAGCCAAAACCGTTGGTGCGCGTTGCCGGAAAACCGCTGATCGATCATGCACTCGATCGCCTTGCCGAGGCGGGCGTTTCGCGCGCCGTGGTGAACGTGCATTATCTCGCCGATGCGCTGGAGGCGCATGTTCGCGACCGGGCCACGCCCCGCGTCGTTATCTCCGATGAACGCGATGCGCTGCTGGAAACGGGCGGCGGCATGATAAAGGCGCAGCCGCATCTGCCCGATCCGTTTCTTCTGCCTCAACGCGGACAATATCTGGCTCGACGGGCCGCAAAACGCCTTCCTCGATCTCAGCGCGCGCTGGAACCCGGATGAGATGGACGCGCTTCTGCTGGTCGTTCCGCACATTCGCGCTTCCAATTTTGCCGGACAGGGTGATTTCTACATGGACCCGCTGGGCAAGCTTTCGCGCCGCCTTCCGGGTCGCATCGCACCCTTTATTTACACCGGCATCCAGCTGGTTTCGCAACGATTGTTGCGCGATGCTCCCGACGGTGCTTTCTCCACCAACGTTCTGTGGAACCGCGCGATCGAAGAAGGACGACTGTTCGGTGTATCCTTCACCGGCCAATGGTTCGAAGTGGGCACCCCGCAGGCAATCCGGCCGACTGAAAACGCGCTTCAGCGTGGCTAAGGAAGCGCCCGAAATATACTCCATCGCCGCCCATCGCGGGTTTGCTGATGCGCTGGTTGCGGGGCTTGTGCCGCGTTATGCGGAGCCCGATGTCGGTCTGGCCCGGCTGACCCTGCTGGTGCCAAGTTCTCGCGCGGCGCGCACCATATCCGAGGCGTTTATCCGCCACACCGGCGAAAGCGGCGTTGCGGGCATGCTGATGCCGCGCATGGTGACCGTGGGCGATCTTGATCTGGATGAGGCATTGGGGACGCTGCTGGATCCATTGGGTGCGAGCGATCTGCCACCCGCTGTTGAACCGACGCGCCGCTGGCTGGAACTGGCGCGGCTGATCGCGGTGGAGCGCGATGCGCTGGGCAAATCGGTGCTGCCCGGCGCCGCGCAGCTGCGATTGGCGCGCGAACTGGCGAGAGCGATGGATCGCCTGTTGGTGGAGGAAAAAACGCCGGAGGATCTGCGCAGCGACGCGGTATTATCGAGATTGGGCGATCTTTCGGGCCACTGGCAGGAATTGATCCGACTGTTTGCGGGAGTTCAGGCCCGCTGGCTTTCCCGGTTGCAGGAACGCGGCGAAGTTGATGCTGCGACCCGTCGCAACCTGCTGTTTGAGCGGGCGCGGTTGCGCTGGCGCGAAAAGCCGCCTGAAACTCCGATCATTGCCGCCGGTGTGACCAGTGCATCGCCAGCGCTGGCGCGCCTGTTGAGGGTGGTGGCCGATTTGCCTCGCGGCGCGGTGATCCTGCCCGATCTTGATCTGGAAATGGAGGATATCGCATGGGCAGAGTTGGGCCGTGCCGGGGCCATGCCGGAACCGGGCGGCGATGTATTCGGCAGCAATGATGCGCTGACCCATCCGCAGTATCACCTCAAGTTGCTGCTGGAGCGCATGGGCCTTTCCCGCAAGGAAGTGCGCCCCTGGCATCGCCGGGGAATGAGCGCTTCCGAGCCTGCTCGCAGCCGCGCAATCAGCTCTTTGTTCCTGCCTCCGCAGGCCAGCAAATCGTGGATAGATCTTTCCGCAGACAAGCGCCGCCTGCCGGGCGTTCGTCTGATCGCCAGCGCAACCAGCGAAGAGGAGGCACAGGCGATTGCGCTTTTGGTGCGTGAGGCACTGGAACAGCCGGAAAAGCGCATTGCGGTGGTGAGCGCGGATCGCACCCTGGCCCGCCGAGTGTCGCAGCATCTGGCGCGCTGGAACATTACCGCCGATGACAGCGCGGGTCTTGCGCTTTCGCTGACGGCGGCGGGCAGGCTGATGGCGCTGCTGGCGGAGATTGCGGGCAGGGGGCCAGAGCCGGTCACGCTGGTGGCAGCGCTGTCACACCCGTTGGTTGCGAGCGAGGATACCGAAGCGCGGCGCGAATGGCTTGCCAATCTGCGCCTGTTCGAACTTGCTTTGCGCGGTCCCGCTCCTGCACCGGGATTTGCGCCCTTGCGCCAGATCGCGACCGATACGAAGAATTCCCGCGTCGTTGAGTGGTGGGAGGGTGTTGAGGCCATCCTTGCACCGCTCGTCCTGGGCGATGCACCCGTTTTGCTGGCTGATGCGCTTGATGCGCTTGCTGTCGCCGCAGAGGCTTTGGCGGGAGAACGAATATGGGCGCGCGAAGACGGCCGGTCACTTTCGCGCATGATCGAGGATGTGCGGTTCCACGCAAGCGAATGCGGCACCGTCATTGATGCGGACGATCTCGCCGTGATCCTGCGCGATGCGATGGATGCAATCGCGGTGCGCCCCCCATACGGAGGGCACCCGAGGATCGCCATCTATGGCTTGCTTGAGGCGCGCATGGCCCGCGCCGATCTGGTTATCTGCGGTGGCCTGAACGAGGGCACCTGGCCGCAAAGTCCCGCTCCCGATGCCTTGCTCGCCCCGGGTGTGCTGCGTGCATTGGGTGTGCCGGGCGCAGAATTTCGCATCGGCCTGTCGGCGCATGATCTTGCCGGGGCGATGGGCGCGCCAGAAGTGGTGCTGAGCCGGGCACAGCGTGACGCAGAGGGGCCAACACGCCCATCACGGTTTCTGCTGCGGGTCGAGGCGCTGATGGGCGAGGATGAGACGGCGAAACACCGCGAAACGCGCATTGCAGAACTGCTGCCTCTGATCGATCGCGCACCGCCGCCGCTGGAGCAGCGATACACCCGTCCCGAGCCAAATCCTTCGCCCGATTTGCGCCGCGTTTCGATCAGCGCGACTGCGCTCGATCGGCTGCTGGGCGATCCGTATCAGTTTTACGCGGAAAAGATTCTGGGCCTGAAGACGCTCAATCCGTTGGCTGCCGATCCGTTTGACGATGCGGCACTGCGCGGCACTCTGGTCCACGACATACTGGAGCAGTGGCATCTGGTGCGCGAGGCAGAGCCTGACCACCCCTTGGTGCCGTTTGCGCATGATGCGTTGCGCGCCACCAATCCGCACCCCTTGATGTGGGGGCTGTGGCGACCGCGCATCATGGCAGCCCTGGCGCACTTCCAGCAATGGATTGACGAGGCGCGCGAGGAGGGACGCACCGTTTTGCTCGCAGAGACGTGGGGAGCGATGGATTATCTGGGTGTGCGCGTGCACGGCAAGGCCGACCGGATCGACCGGATGGCGGACGGTACGCTGGGCATCATCGATTACAAGACCGGTGCTGCGCCGTCCAAAAAGCAGACCGCCGCTGGATATCGCCTGCAACTGGGCGTGCTGGGCCTGATTGCCCACCATGGAGGGTACAAGCGCGATCATGACGGTCTCACAGATAGTGTGGTCCGTGGCGAAGCGACCGCGTTTGAATACTGGTCTCTCGCCAAGAACAAAGGCGAGTTCGGCAACAGGACGTCGCCAATAAAAAGTGGCAAGGACAAAACCGGCCTGGAGCCCGACGAATTCCTGCCGCTGCACGAACAAAAGCTGACCGAGGCGATTAACCGCTTCATCATTGGCACAGCGCCATTTCGGGCGAAGGAAAATCCGGACTATCCCGGCTACAATTCCTACGATCAGCTGATGCGTCTGGCAGAATGGCAGTATGAGCCAGAGGATGAACAGACATGAGTTCGGCAGTCTTCCCGCTTGTCGGCAATCAGCGCGCCGCCGCCGATCCGCAGGATAACGTCTGGCTTTCCGCATCTGCAGGCACGGGCAAGACGCAAGTGTTGTCAGCGCGCGTGCTGCGCCTGTTGCTGCGCCCCGATGTCGAACCGGGGCAGATCCTGTGCCTCACCTTTACCAAGGCGGGCGCGGCGGAAATGGCAAACCGCATCAACGCGGTGCTGGCGCGCTGGGTGCGGCTGAAAGAGACCGAGCTTGCGCACGAATTGCGCCATCTGGGCGCGGATTTCGGGCCGCAGACAATTGCCCGCGCCCGCACCCTGTTTGCCAACGTGCTTGACTGCCCCGGCGGCGGTCTGCGCATCGATACGATCCACGCATTTTCGCAATGGCTGCTCGCCAACTTTCCCGAAGAGGCCGATATCGCGCCGGGATCGCGTCCGATGGAGGACCGCCAGCGCGAATTGCTGGCGCGTGAAGTGTTGTCGCATCTTCTGAGCGAGGCCGAGGCCATTCAGGATGCGCGGCTGCTGGATGCGGTGCAGCTGTTCGTCACGCGCAAGGATCCGGGCAAACTGCACGGATGGCTGATGCGCTGCGCGTCTCATGAGGATCTGTGGACCGGCAAGCAGGGCTGGCAATCGCCGGTCGATACTCGCGTGCGACATTTGCTGGACATGCCTGCGGACGCGGACGAGTCGTGGGTCGAGGCGGTACTTCATCCCGATACCTTTCCCGATGCCGAGCTTCGTCAGATGCTGCCGATCATGCTGGAATGGAACACCAAGACGGGGAAAGAGACCGCGGCATTCATCGAGCGCTGGCTCTTACTTCAACCCGACGCGCGCAGCAGCGCAGTGGACACATTTTTCGACACCGTTCTCATAAAGAGCGGCGAACCGCGCAAGATGGACAAGCCCACAAGGGCAGATCAGCGAGTCCCGGAATGGCAGGCGGCGATCGCCGATGTTATTGCCCAGTATACTGACCGCAAAGGGCTGCTGACGCTCGCCGAACTTCTCACCGCCGCGTTTGAATTGGGCCGGGCATTCTCGCTCAGGTGGAGCGAGGCGAAACAGCGCGAAGGGCTGCTCGATTTCGACGACCTGATCCGCCGCGCTGCAAGTCTGCTGGCGCGCAGCGAGGTGGCAGACTGGATCCGGTACAAGCTCGATCGGCAGTTCGACCACATCCTGATCGACGAGGCGCAGGATACCAACGCCGCGCAGTGGGACATCGTAGATGCGTTGATCGACGACTTTTTCAGCGGAGAAGGGGCGAGCGGGGACAAGCTGCGCACCATCTTCACCGTGGGCGATTACAAGCAGGCGATCTTTGGTTTTCAAGGCACAAGCCCCGAAAACTACGAGCGCGCCAAGGGCAAGATCCGCCAGCGAATCATGGACGCGCGCCATAATGCACTGGGTATGCGCGATCATCGCAATGTGCCCAGCTGGAGCGATCTCGATCTGGATCAATCATTCCGCACTTCGATGCCGGTGCTCGCATTTGTTAACCGCGTCATTGCGGCTCTGGGGTATGAGGCGTTCGGGCTGCCCTCCGCTCCGCCCGACCACGTCGGCGCCGAACGTGCTGGCCTCGTGACCTTGTGGAACCCAGTGCGCGCCAACGAAGACGACCCCGATTCCGATACCGAGGACGAGAACGATACAGAAGAACGCGAATGGTTGCCGCATCACGACACTGTTCTGGCCGATCGGATCGCGCTGCAGGTGTCTCAATGGGTGCGCGGCTCTGATCGCTTTGTGCTGGAAAAGGGCGGGCGCCGCCATGCAGAACCCGGCGATGTGATGGTTCTGGTGCGCAAGCGCGGCGAACTCGCGGCGCAGATAGTGGCAAAGCTGCATGAACGCCGCATTCCGGTGGCGGGCGTCGACCGGCTGCGCCTGGGCGCGCCGCTCGCAGTGAAGGACGTTATGTCGGCAGTGCGGTTTGCAGCGCAGCCGCTGGACGATCTGGAGTGCGCAAACCTGCTATCTTCACCCTTGATCGGATGGAGCCAGGACGATCTGCTTGCCTATGTGCCCCGCGACAAGGGCATATCCCTGTGGCACCATCTGAGGCGCAAGGACGCGCCGCTGTTCGTGCAGGAGACTGCTGACCGGCTGCGTGAATTGCTGCGTCTGGCGGATTACGAAACGCCGCAGGCTCTGATCGCATGGCTGCTGACGGGACCGTGGCAAGGCCGCGCCAGACTGATTGCGCGACTGGGGCGCGAGGCGAACGATCCGCTGGATGAGCTGGTGAACGCCGCCTTCGCATTCGAAGCGGGCAACGCGCCCAGCCTTGCCGGATTCATCGAATGGTTCGATGCCGGTACCACTGATCTGAAGCGCGATCCCGACAGTGCCGGCGGACAGGTGCGCGTGATGACGGTGCACGGGTCAAAGGGGCTGCAATCCCCGATCGTAATCCTTGCCGATTCGACCGGGCGGCCGGGCGAGGGCAGCACGCTGGACCTGGATGAGATCACCGTGGGCAAGATGGATGTTGGCCATGCCGCTCGATCGGTTCCGCTTCCCGCGTTGTCAAAGGATGAGCGCGTGGGAAGGGTGCGCGAGGCTGACGAAACCGCCAGCATTGCCGATATGCAGGAGCATTGGCGATTGCTGTACGTCGCCATGACCCGCGCGGAAGAGGCATTGTTTATCGGCGGCTCGCTTGGCAAACGTGAGCTGAAGAACGGCCCGCATGAAGACAGCTGGTATGCACGGTTGGAGAGCGTTTTTGCGGACGATCCAGTTGACGATGCGATCTGGGGCGCGCGGCGCGAAATGGGCGAACGCGCCGATCCGCTGGTGGTGGAAGATGGCGCGCCCGATGCGCAGCGCCAGCGTCCCGACCTGCCCGGATGGGCGATCGCACCGATTGGGCCAGAACCGAAACCTCCACGCCCCCTTGCACCCAGCAATGCGGGCGAGGATCAGGGTGTCGAAGCGCCGATCGCGCCCGCATCCGATCCTGTCGCAATGCGCGCCGCGATGCAGCGGGGCGTACTGATTCACCGTCTACTGGAACGATTGCCCGATCTTGCGCCAGATACGCGTCGCGATGCGGCAGCGGCATGGCTCGAGCGGCAAGGAAGCGACTTGTCCGAGAGCCTGCGTACAGCAATACAGGATCAGGCGCTCGCCGTGCTGGATACACCGGGGTTTGCGGCGATCTTTGCGCCCGAGGCTCTTGCCGAAGTGCCCTTGTCAGCGACGGTCGATGGCGTGGTGATCTCAGGCTCGGCTGACCGGCTGCTGGTTACATCGGATGAAGTGACAGTCGTCGATTTCAAGACCACCCGGCGCCCTCCGAACAGCGTGGGCGAAGTGCCTGTTGCAACCTTGCGGCAGATGGCGGCCTATGTCGCCGCGCTGGAGGCGATCTATCCCGGACGCACGGTACGTGCGGGCGTGCTGTACACCCAGACGCCAAACCTGATCGCGCTGCCGCCCGAAACACTGGCAGCATACAAGCAACAATTGGGCAACGCGCAGGAAAGCTATGGCATTGCGGACCCTCAGGCGTATTGAGTGGGCCGCAAACACGCCTAAATGGAACACAATCGAATTTCAGGAGAAGAATATCATGGCAACCGTCAATGTGACCGACGACAGTTTCAAGACAGACGTTCTGGATAGTGACAAGCCGGTGCTGGTCGATTTCTGGGCGGAATGGTGCGGGCCCTGCAAGATGATTGCTCCGGCGCTCGAAGAAATCAGCGAGGAACTGGCCGACAAGGTCACGATTGCCAAGATGGACATCATGGAAAGCACGGTCACTCCGGGCGAAATGGGCGTGCAGTCCATCCCGCTGATGGTGCTGTTCAAGAATGGCGAGCCGGTCGCGCGGAAACTTGGCGCTGCTCCGAAAAGTCAGCTGAAGGAATGGCTCGAAAGCGAGCTGTAATTCCCGAGCTTTGCTTCAGGTGTGAGCCCCTGCCGCCGCGGGGGCTCCGCTAACCCTGCATTCGCGTCACAAATGCGTCCCAGATTGCGGGGCTTGATGCGCCCACCATCCCGGTGTCTTCATGCCGGTCTACGCGATAATCGCTGCCATCAAAACGGGCGCACTTGCCGCCCGCTTCGTTGAGCCATAGCGCACCTGCCGCGTGATCCCACGGCAGCGTTCGCTTGAAGGTGGAAACGTCGTTCACCCCCAGGGCGAGGCGCGGATATTGTTCGGCAGCGCAGCGGGGGATATCAGCGAATGTATAATGCGATGACAGCTTTGCATCGACCTCGGCCGCTTCCTCGTCTGTCAGGAAAAGGCGGCTCACTGCGACCACGGGTGGCTCGCGTCCTGTTGTGGATGCGCGCACCCGCTCCCCATCTATGAACGCGCCATCACCGGCTTTCGCATGACAGAACCGATCGCGCACGGGGTCGTAAATCCATCCCGCAACCGCGCGCCCCGCATCGGCCAGCGCAACGATGATGCCAAATGGCTCCTTGCCTTGCGCAAAGTTTGCCGTCCCATCCAGCGGATCGATTATCCAGCATTGCCCGGAGAGGTGATCGAGCACGCTCTTGTCCTCGTGCACCGCCTCTTCTCCAACCACTGCGACACCGGGGGCGAGACGGGTGAGGGCTTCGGTCAAGAACGTCTCGATCTCGCGGTCGACAATAGTGACGGGATCGTCCGCAGCTTTCATCTCGATGTCGCCGTCCGCCAGCGCACGGAACCGAGGAAGCATTGATCGCTGTGCGGAAAAGCGCATCAGATCGCGGATTTCGCCGTCGAGGGCGGAAAGTTCTGCGCCACTCATATCAGCTGCGGTAATCGGCGTTGATCGCGATGTAACCGTGGGTCAGGTCGCAGGTCCACACGGTGGAGCGGCCATCTCCGATTCCCATTTCCACCGCCAGATCAATCGCATCACCCTTAAGATGTGCCGCCACGGGAGCCTCGTCGTAGCCTTCCACCGGCATCCCGTCGCGTGCGGCCCATACGCCGCCAAATGCGATGGATAGCCGATCGCGGTCTGCTGGTTCGCCTGCCTTGCCAACCGCCATAACGACCCGGCCCCAGTTCGCGTCCTCACCCGCAATCGCGGTTTTGACAAGCGGCGAGTTGGCGATGCACAGCCCGATGCGGCGCGCGCTTTCATCGCTGGCTGCGCCCGAAACCCGAATGGTGATGAATTTCGACGCGCCTTCGCCATCGCGCACCACCAGCTGTGCCAATTGCTGGCACATATCGGTCAGCGCGGCGGCAAAGGCATCCGCGCCCACGCTGTCCCAAGCCTCTATTCGCGGTGCGCCAGACTTGCCAGTCGCGAACGCCAGCACGGTATCGCTGGTCGAAGTATCGCCATCCACGGTGATGCAGCTGAACGTCTGTGCATTGGCCGCGCTCATGATCTCCTGCAGAAATGCAGGGGCAACATCGGCGTCGGTAAAGATATAGCCCAGCATCGTTGCCATGTCAGGCGCGATCATGCCTGAGCCCTTGATTATGCCGACCAGTTCCACGCGCGCATCGCCGATCATGGCCGATGTGTGTGCGCCCTTGGCAAAGGTATCGGTGGTGGAGATCGCGCGCGCTGCATCCTCCCACCCGCACGGGGTCGCATCCAGCGCGGCGGCGACGCCGGCGCGTGCGCGATCCTGCGGCAGAGGCACGCCGATCACTCCGGTGGAGGAGACGAACACCTCTTGCCGCTCGCAACCAAGCGCGCCTGCGACCTGCGCCATGATCCCCTCCACCGCCTCGCGCCCGCGATAGCCGGTGAAGGCGTTGGAATTGCCCGCGTTGACAACCAGTGCCCGCGCAGTGCCTGATTTCACCTGTTCGCGCCCCAGTTCGACCTCGCTGGAAGCGCACGCGCTTTGCGTGAACACGCCCGCGACCGCTGTGCCGGGGGCAAGTTCGATGAAGGTCAGATCGCAGCGATCCCATTGTTTGTATCGGGCGCGCGCCACCCGCACCGTGACGCCATCAATCGGCGGCATATCGGGAAACGGCAAGGCGAGCGGAGAGGAGGCAAGTTCCATGGCAATTCGCCCTAAAGACAAGCCTGCGCGCGCGCAATCGGCTGAGTACGCAAGAAAAGCGTTCGCCAACAGCCTGCTCGCCTACCATTGCAGGTGGACGAATTGATGCAAAACACTTATCTGATGTTCGCGATGATACGGAAACTGTTCGCCCTGCTGGCCCTGCTTACAGGCCTTGCCGCACTCAGTGGCCCTGCGAACGCGTCTGTGCTTGATAATCTGCCGTGCGATATCGGCATCGCGTCCGACAGTGCGCAGGATCAGGGCGGGCTGCCCGAAACCATCCGCAAGGAGCGCGCGGCAAAGGTGACGGTTCGCTGTCCTTCCTCGAAGACGGCACCAATGATGCCAGTGCCTGAATCGCTGCGGCTGCCAGTTTTGATGGGGATTGAGCGCTCCTTCGAATAGCGCCAGATTACCTGCAAGCCTTCCCGCTCGGGTATGTCCGCGCGTGCGCGCCGGGCACCTGCTGCAAACACTTTTTCGATCCCAATTCAATTCATATCCAGGTGCCGCGCGACAGTGGCTGCCTACCACAAATTCAGGATGATTCCGCCCCATGCTCGACACAATGATGAAATCCATTTTCGGCTCCTCCAATGACCGATATGTGAAAAAGCTCGGCGGTCTGGTCGCCCAGATCAACGCTCTGGAAGCACACATGCAGGCGCTGACCGATGGCGAATTGCAATCCCAGACTGTAAAGTTCCGGGAACTGCTCGATAACGGCAGCACGCTGGAGGACATCATGCCCGAAGCGTTCGCCACCGTGCGAGAGGCGTCCAGCCGCGTTTTCGGGATGCGCCACTTCGACGTTCAGTTGATCGGCGGCATCGTGCTGCACCGCGGGGAAATCGCGGAAATGCGTACGGGTGAGGGCAAGACCCTGATGGCGACGCTGGCGGTTTATCTCAACGCGATCGAGGGCAAGGGTGTGCATGTCATTACTGTCAACGATTACCTCGCAGCGCGCGATGCGGCGTGGATGGGCCAGCTGTATCAATGGCTCGGCCTGTCGGTCGGCACGGTGCTTCCCAATCAGGATGAATATACCAAGCGCGACGCCTATAATGCTGACATAACGTACGGCACGAACAACGAATTTGGTTTCGATTACCTGCGCGACAACATGAAGCATGAACGCAGCCAGATGACGCAGCGTCCGTTCAACTTTGCCATCGTCGATGAAGTCGACTCTATCCTGATCGACGAAGCGCGCACGCCTCTGATCATCTCCGGTCCGACAGAGGACAAGTCCGAACTGTATGTCGCGCTTGACGAGGTTTCGAAGGAAATCCCCGAGGAATGGTACGAAAAGGACGAGAAGGCCAAAAACATCCAGCTGACCGAAGACGGGCTGGAACAGGTCGAGCAGATCCTGATTGCCAAGGGATTGCTGGCGACCGACAATCTTTACGATGTCGAAAACACGCAGGTTGTCCATCATCTCGATCAGGCACTGCGCGCCGTGCACATGTTCCGCCTGGACGATCACTACATCGTCAAGGATGGCAAGGTAGTCATCATCGACGAATTTACCGGGCGTATGATGGATGGGCGTCGCTGGTCGAACGGTCTGCATCAGGCGGTTGAGGCCAAGGAAGGCGTCAAGATCGAGCCTGAGAACCAGACGATGGCGTCGATCACCTTCCAGAACTATTTCCGCATGTATCCAAAGCTTTCCGGGATGACCGGTACTGCCGCCACCGAAGCGGCGGAATTCTGGGACATCTACAAGGTCAACGTGGTTGAAATCCCCACGAACCTGCCGGTCCAGCGGATCGACGAGGAAGACGAGTTCTACAAGAACACCATGGACAAATTCGCAGCGATTGCTGCGGCTATCCGCGAAAAGAACGAAATCGGTCAGCCCGTGCTGGTCGGCACGGTCTCGATCGAGAAATCGGAACTGCTGAGCCAGTTTCTCGACAAGGAAGGCGTCAACCATGAGGTGCTGAACGCCCGCCAGCATGAGCGCGAAGCGGTTATCGTGGCACAGGCCGGACGGCTCGGCGCGGTGACGATTGCCACCAACATGGCCGGACGCGGTACGGACATTCAGCTGGGCGGCAACCTTGAGTTTCGCATCAGCGATGAGCTGGGCCACATGGAAGATGGCCCCGAAAAAGACGCTGCCATCGCCCGGCTCAAGGAAGAGGTGGCCGAGGAAAAGCGCAAGGTTCTGGAAGCGGGCGGCCTGTTTGTGCTGGGCACCGAACGCCACGAAAGCCGCCGCATCGACAACCAGTTGCGCGGCCGCTCGGGCCGTCAGGGCGATCCGGGCCTTTCGCGCTTTTACCTATGCCTCGAAGATGACCTGTTACGTATCTTTGGACCCGATACCCTGTTTGCCAAGATGATGAATTCCAACCTTGAAGACGGGGAGGCCATTGGTTCCAAATGGCTTTCCAAAGCAATCGAAACGGCGCAGAAAAAGGTCGAGGCGCGCAATTACGACACCCGCAAACAGGTCGTCCAATACGATGACGTGATGAACGATCAGCGCAAAGTCATCTACGAACAGCGCGCCGAAATCATGGATAGCGAAACGGTCGACGATGTTGTGATCGATATGCGGCATGACACGATCAATTCCATCGTGTCAGATGCCTGCCCGCCGGGATCGTATCCCGAACAGTGGAAGATCGATCAGTTGCGCGAAAAGGTCACCGAAATCTTCGGCCTCGACATTCCTTTCGAGGAATGGCTGGAGGAAGATCATGTCGAGCCCGAGATTATCGAGGAACGTCTGCGTACCAAGACTGATACTATGATGGACGAAAAAATCGCCAGAAACGATGTGGCGATTTGGCGAATGGTCGAAAAGGACGCACTGCTACGCCAGCTTGATTTCCATTGGAAAGAACACCTCGCGACGCTCGATGCGTTGCGTCAGGTGATCTGGATGCGCGGAATTGCGCAGAAACAGCCGATCAACGAATACAAGCAGGAAGCGTTTAGCCTGTTTGAAACCATGCTCGATGCGCTGCGCGAGGAAGTGACGAAATTCCTGTTCAAATCGGAACTGCGCATCGCCCAGCCCGAACCTCAGGCCTTGCCTGACCTGCCCGATTTCCTCACCGGCCACATCGATCCGTTGACCGGGCTGGACAATTCCGCTGACGGCGACGGGTCCGAAGATCGGCCGGAGCTGTTCGGCTCGCTTGCCGGGAGCGTTCGCGCCGCGTCGGGGCCGGGCGGGGCCAACACCGATAACCCCTATGCCAACCTCGATGTCAGTCGCAATTCGCCCTGCCCATGCGGAAGCGGCAACAAGTACAAGCACTGCCACGGATCGGCGGGCGCGCGTCAGACCGCATAGGCCCGGCGCCGCTGATTGATCGCAGCACAGACGGACCGGCATGATAGGGGCAATCCCGATCGCGCTGGCAATCGCGTTTGCCGTGACCGCGCTGCTGTATGCCAGTGTGGGCTTTGGCGGCGGGTCGACCTATGCGGCGCTGCTGGCGCTGTCGGGCCTCGACTACCGGCTGCTTCCGCTCGTGGCGCTCGGTTGCAATATCATCGTCGTTGCGGGCGGAACGCTGCGTTTCGCCCGCGCCCGCGTAACGCCCTGGCGGGCTGCGCTGCTGATCGTGGGGCTGGGCGCGCCCGCATCCTTCCTCGGCGGGCTTACCCCGATTGATGAGACGACTTTCCTGACGCTGCTGGGTGCCAGCTTGGTGCTCACAAGCGCGACTATGCTGATCCCAGTCGATGAAGCCCGGTCTGGCCAACCCACGCGGTTTGCCCCGGCGATGCCGCTGGTCGCGCTGCCGCTGGGATATCTGGCCGGTCTGGTTGGTATTGGCGGAGGGATATTCCTTGCCCCTCTGCTGCATCTGGCGCGCTGGCGCGATCCGCGAGAAATCGCCGCGACTGCAAGCCTTTTCATCCTCGTCAATTCATTGTTCGGGCTGGCCGGACAATTGCTAAAGCACGGGCCGGGCCTGTTCGGGGCGGCGCTGGGCGCGTCCTTGCCCCTGCTTGTCGCGGTGGTGATTGGCGGGCAGATCGGCGGCCTTCTGGCGGTGAAATTCCTGCCAAAGACTTGGATACGCTGGCTGACTGCGGCGCTGGTCCTGATCGTTGGCGTCCGTCTGCTTGCCGGGATTTAGGCGGCTACCTTTGCGGCGCAATACTGCGCGATAAATGCCTCGTGCGATGGCAGAGTTTGGACCGCGCGATCTATCACCTTCCGAACATTTCCCAGGAATTCAGCGAGTTGCGCATCCGAAAGCGCCCCTGCCATTGGGTCGCAGTGATCTTGCATCACTCCCTGTCCCAACATCACCTGCACCCAGCTTGCCTCGCGGAACAGATCATCGACATCGCGCCCGATCCGGCCAGAGGATGCGAACAACTCCTGCTTGTGCGTCAGGCTATCGGGCACAGGCATGGTGCGGCAATAATTCCAGAATTCGGAATCGTTACGGCTGGTCTGCTTGTAATGCAGAATAAGGAAATCGCGGATCTGGTCGAATTCGGCAGTGCAGCGACGGTTGTATTCCGCGCGTTCGGCGTCGGCATGGCGGCTTTGCGGGAACAGCTGGATCAACCGGCTGACATGCGATTGAATGAGGTGAATGCTGGTCGATTCCAGCGGCTCCAGAAACCCGCTCGACAGGCCGATGGCGGCGCAATTGTGCGCCCAGAACGCCTCGCGCCGGCCGGTGGTGAAACGGATCGGCCGTGGATCGGCGAGGGCGGGAGTATCCAGACCCGCCATCAAGACATCAGCAGCGTCTTCATCGGAAATAAATTCGCTGCAATAGACATGGCCGTTGCCGGTGCGATGCTGCAACGGGATGCGCCATTGCCAGCCCGCGGCCTTGGCAGTCGCACGGGTATAGGGGACGAGGGTGAGCAGGCGTTGGCTGGGAACGGCTAGCGCACGGTTGCAAGGCAGCCATCTGGACCAGTCCTGATAGCCAACACCCAATTCATCGCCCATCAGCAACGCGCGAAAGCCGGTGCAATCGATGAAGAAATCTCCTTCGACCACGCGCCCGTCATCCAGCGTTATTGACGCGATGTCGCCGCTTTCCCCTTCGCGCCGCACCGATTGCACGATCCCCTGACTGCGCGTGACGCCCGCACCCTCGGCGTATTGGCGCAGGTAGGCGGCATAGAGCCCGGCATCAAAGTGGTAAGCATAGGCAAGCCCCGTCATCGAGGTATTGCCGATATGGTCCAGCTTGCCGAACTTCGCCTGATCGGCGGCGACGCGGTGCAGGGAATAATGCCACAGATCCTTGTCGTGCCCGCCTGCCGCTGCGCGCGCCCAATGCTGATGGAACGGCACATTGGCCAACGTCATCCCGGCATCGCCGAATGTGTGGAGATAGCTGGAGCCGATGCGCCCCCAATCGACAAATTCGATCCCCAGTTTGAAGGTGCCGTTGGTTCGAGCGACAAAGTCCAGTTCGTCAAGACCCAGGATTGTATTCAGGCGGATGATCTGCGGAATCGTCGCCTCGCCCACGCCGACTGTGCCGATTGCATCGGATTCCACCAGTTCGATGCGCATTGTCCGCCCCAGCAGCCGGGCGAAGGCAGCGGCCGTGATCCAGCCTGCGGTTCCTCCGCCAACGATCACGACTTTCTGGACGCGGGCTTCGTTCATGGTCGGCTCCATCTGATATCAGTGCGCGGCGTGGCGCGGTCTATTCTGGCCGGAAGAAGGCATTGATGGTTAGCCGCCCGGCGCGCGGATCATCGGGCAATTCGCAAGTGTTGTCGATAACCCCCGAATGCAGGATATTGCCGCGATAGAAAGCCGCCTGATTGAACGTCCCCGAAATTGTATGGATGCGTTCGAAATGCGGTGCGCCATCGGTGGGATAGGCGGGAAGGGGCAGGCCAGTGCGCTGCACGTCGGCCTGTAATGCGGCAGCATATTGCGGGTAATTTTTCCCGGTCAATGCGTCCAGCCCGGTTGAGATGTGGCGGAAAAATGCGGTGCCGCCGTGGTTTGTATCATGCAGATACAGCATCATTGCGATCTGGCGCGGGTCGGTGCCGTCGACATGCGGAAAGCACTGGATCGGCGCCAGCTTTTCGGGCGGCGTGGTTACGATGGAATACCAGCCCTGCATCGACCACCGCGTGCCCGGTTCATCAAAGACTTCGCAAAGCATCGGTTGCAGCCGGTCAAGCCAATGGTGACAAACTGCCGGGGCAAGCTGTCCGCGCACACCCGGATATTGCGGAGTAATCTTTGCAAAATTTTGCAATAACGCGGTATCGACGATGGCCTGTGGATGATCGAGAAAGCCATTAACGGTCGCAATCCTATGGTTTTCTTGGGAAAATTGAGAAACCTCAAGTGCGGCCAGCGAAATGGCCCATTCCCGGTTATCCGGCGACGATGGAGTGTCGGTCCTCTGCACAGATACAAAGCTATCAGATGCTCTGCCCGATGCCAATAAAGCGAATAATATCACGTATAAACAGATATATAACAAGATAAACGATGGTGTAAGCTGCTCATTCGCGCACTGGACATTACCTTGGCCGTCAAGAATGCGTCAATTTGGCAACAGACCATTAATAGTTCACAGGAAATTTTTGCGGATTCCTGGGTTCCTATGCATTAACCTCCTGAAGTTATTTGGTTGATAACGTTCCCATCAAAATTATCCCGATTTGAAAACGCGCATTTACCCAACGTCGATTCTCAGTTATGAAAAAAAATGAAAACACGCTCAATTCATAAGATGCGTGGGGGAGGACATCGATGGGACTTAAGCGTTACTCCGCGAACACTCGTTTGCTGTGTGGGGCAGCAACCGGGCTTGTGATGATGGCAACGGCAATGCCGGCCATGGCGCAGGAAACACCTCAGACCACGGCAGAGCCGGGCGAGGATGACAATGCGATCATCGTCACCGGCATCCGCAGCGCGATCGAAAGCTCGCTCGATGCAAAGCGTGAAGCAACATCCATCGTCGAAGTCATCTCGGCTGAGGATCTTGGCCAGCTTCCCGACCTTTCCATCGCCGATTCTCTTGCGCGTCTGCCCGGTGTGACTGCGCAGCGTGTGCGCGGCCGTTCACAACAGATTTCGATCCGCGGCCTTGGTCCCGATTTCTCGCTAGCGCTGCTGAATGGGCGTGAGGTCGTATCCGCCGGCAACAATCGCGGCATCGAATTCGATCAGTTTCCGTCCGAGCTGATCGGGCAGGGCATCGTCTACAAGACCGGCGATGCTCGCCTTGCCGCCATCGGTATCGCCGGCGCTGTCGATCTGCGCACCGTGCGCCCGCTCGATTTCAAGGATCGTCAGGTTACCGCCTCGGCAACCTATGTCCTGAACGACAGCGGATCGCGCAATCCCGATTTCCCCGACGATGGCTATCGTTTCTTCGGATCGTACATCGATCAGAACGCCGATGGCACGCTGGGCTGGTCACTGGGCGCGACCGTCCAATCAAACCCGACGCATTTTATCTCGCGTGAGCTGAAGACTCAGGATAATCGAGACGCTAATGATCGGACCATTCTGACCGGACAGGTTCGTCAGGATGCCAATGGCGTGTTCTATCCCGCCGATAATCCGCGTCAGGGCGTTGTCAGCCGCGAGTTCGAGCGGACCTCGGTTGCGGGCTCGATCCAGTTCGAGCCGAGTGACGACTTCTCTGCGATGATCGACGCCTTTTACACTGACACGCGCGATGCAGGCATTTTCCGCGGCACGGAAACACCAATCGCTTCATGGAGCGGCGCGCAGTTTGAAGGTACGACCGGTTCCGGACCCTTTGCCGACAGCGCAACATATTCAGGCGTCGTCCCGATCATCCGAACCGACACCGAGGGCAGCGAATCCGAGATTTTCGCGATTGGCGCCAATGTCGATTTTAACGTGACCGATCGCCTGGGCATCGTCCTTGACTATGGCTATTCTACGCTGAACCGCAACGATATCGATTACGAATCCTATGCCGGGACCGGGCGCGGGCGTTCTGGGGCGCAGGACACGCTGACCTTCAGCTTCCCCAGCGATGGCCGCTACAGTATCGATGGCCTGCTCGATTACACCAATCCGGCCAACGTCCTGCTGACCGATCCCGGTGGCTGGGGTCAGGTCGGCTTTATCAAGCAACCGATTATCGAGGACGAACTGCATCAACTTCGGGCGGAGGCTAATTACGAAGTTGGCGGCCTGCTTGAAAGCATCACTGTGGGCTGGCTGTACACCGACCGCGAAAAGAATTTTGACTCAAACGAATCCTTCCTGCGGCCCACTGCGGCATTCGGTGATGGTTTGCCGGTCCCCACCAACTCCATTGTCGGCAGCACCGACACCGGCACCCTGGGGCAGAATATCCTGGCATACGACCCGTCCAGCTTCTTAACCGACGGCACCTATCTGGTGGAAAAAGCCGCCTTCGACACCGAATGGGTGGTCGGGGAGAAGGTTCACAATTTCTACATTCAAGCCAATATCAACGGCGATCTGGGCAGTATTCCCGTGCGCGGAAATATCGGCCTGCGTTACGCGGATACCAAGCAGACATCGACCGGCACTATTGGCGGTGGTCTCTTGAACACTGTTGAAGAGAGCTATGACGATTGGCTGCCAAGCTTGAACCTCAGCTTCGAACTGGCAGACGATCTGTTTGTCCGCCTGGCTGCGGCAAAGTCGATCACCCGCGCGCGACTTGATCAGCTGGCTGCGAACCAGAATATCACCTTCAACCCGCTCAGCTGCGTCGATACCGATGGGGACCAATTCCCCGACACAATTATCGGGTTCAGCCCGCCGCAACTGGTCTGCTTCACTGCCGAGGGCGGCAATCCGTTTCTTCAGCCGTATCAATCAGTGTCCTACGATATCTCGGTCGAAAAGTATTTTTCACCGGGCTCGGCGATTATCGTAGCGGCCTTCCACAAGGATCTGTCGGACTGGATCATCGACTTCAACGAGATCATTGACCTAACCCAGCCAATTACCAATGCCGGTTTTGGAGACATTCTGGCTACCGAACCTGATCTGGCCACTGGTGTCTTGCGAGGCCCCGTCAACTTCTCTGACGGGACGATCACCGGGATCGAGGCCACGGTGCGCGTGGACTTCAGCGATTTCTCGAATGCGCTCGATGGGTTCGGCGGATTTGTCAGCTTCACCTACGCTGATGCCTCCATCGACGATCAAAGTGGCGATGCAATCGCCATTCCGGGATACTCGGATAAAACGTGGTCCGGCGATATCTTCTATGAAAAGAATGGCTTTCGCGCCAAACTTGCCGCCCGTTATCGCAGCGGCTTCCTGTCCGAAGTGCAGAACTTCGACGGGTCTTTGAGCGGGGCGGAGGCGCAGGATGAAACGATCCTGGATGCGCAGATCGGTTACACATTCCAGAACGAGGCCGGCCCGCTGAAAGGACTGGGCATCCTGTTTGAGGTGTTCAACCTGGGCAACGAGCCATTCGTGACGCAAAACGATCTGCTCAATGCAGCCGGGACCGACACGATCGGAACATTCCCCAAGCCGCCATGAAACGTATGGCCGCACCTACAACTTCACGATCCGCAAAAACTTCTGACGCCCTTGGGTCGCAATTCAAGGGGTCAAAGACGGGGCTCGCCGGAAACGGCGGGCCTCTTTTGCTTTCGCGTGAAGGTGTCGGTTCTCAGGTCGCGGCAGGCGCGGCGCAGCGCTGAGCGATGAACTCACCATGCGAAGGCATTTGCGCCACCGCCGCATTCATTGCTTGCGCAATCGTGCGCATCCGATCTGCCACAGGTACATCGCTGCGCATTTGCGCCAGCGCGGGCGCGCGCCGAGGCACGATACCCTGACCCAGATAAACCGCGATCCAGCTGGGGTTGGCGAAGAGCTCCCGCTCATCGGCGACAAGCAGGCCGTAATTGGCGAAATGGTCGATCTTGTACTGCAAAGTGTCCGGGATCGGCATGGCAGAACAATACCGCCACAACTCCGCATCGTCGCGCGCGGTCGCCTTGTAATGCAGGATGAGGAAATCACGGATGCGTTCGTACTCCGCGCCTGTCTGCGCGTTGTACTCTTGCGCCAGCAGTGGCGACATTTCCTGATCGGGCAGCAGCGCGATCAGGCGCAGAATGCCGTATTGGATCAGGTGCAGGCTGGTCGATTCCAGCGGCTCCATAAAACCCGCTGAAAGGCCAATCGCCACGCAATTGCGGTCCCAGAATTTACGCCGCCGCCCGGTCACGAACCGCAGCGTGCGCGGATCGGCCATTGGTTCCCCGTCGAGCGATTCCATCAGCGCCGCGGTCGCCTCATCCTCACTGATGAAGTCGCTGCAATGCACATATCCGTTGCCGGTGCGATGTTGCAGCGGGATGCGCCATTGCCAGCCAGCCGCCTTTGCGGTGGAGCGGGTGTAAGGCGTGAATTCGCCGGTCGCCGCGCAGGGTGCGGCAACGGCGCGGTCACACGGCAGCCAGTGCTGCCAGTTCTCATATCCGGCCTCCAGCGCGCCTTCGATCAGAAGGCCGCCAAATCCGCTGCAATCCACGAACAATTCGCCCCCGATCACCCCGCCATCGTCCAGCGTTACGCTTTCGATGAAACCATCTTCTGCGCGCAGGCCAACTTCGCGCACGCGGCCTTCGCGGCGCGTAACCCCTCGCGCCTCTGCAAACCGGCGCAGGAATGCGGCGTACATGCCCGCATCGAAATGGTAGGCGTAATCGAAAGTAGACTGGATCAACCGCCGGTCAGGCGAGGGGTGGGCGAACACTCCCGCCTTTGCCATCGCCCAGCACATCGAGAAATCGTCAATTGGCCCCTCGATGCGACCCGCCAGATGTTCGTGCATCCAGTGGTGGTAAAACGGCACCTTGTCGAACTCGGCGCCGTACTGGCCAAAGGGGTGGAAATAGCTGTGGCCCAGCCGGGCCCAATCCACAAACTGGATGCCCAGCTTGTATGATCCCGATGTCTCGCGCACGAAGGTGGCTTCGTCGATGCCAAGGCGCTGATTGAAATTGCGGATTGGCGGAATGGTCGCCTCACCCACGCCGACAGTGCCGATTGCCTCGGATTCGATCAGCGTGATGGCGCAGTCGCGGCCCAAAGTGTCGGAAAGCGCCGCCGCCGTCATCCATCCCGCGCTGCCGCCTCCGACAATCACGATTCTGCTGAGCGGTGCGAAGCGCTGAGCCACCCTAGCCGCCGCAACTTTCGCGGATCAACAGACTGGTCTCCAGCCTTTCCGACCGGGCCATGCCGCCTTTCGTATCGATCAATTTGGACACGAGCATCCGCCCTGCCAGCCCGGTATCCTGATCGATAGTCGTCAATTGCGGAGTGATGAGCCGTGAGGCGGTGATGTTGTCATAGCCGACAACGGAAACATCGTGGGGAACGCGCCGCCCGCTGCGGGTCAGGGCACGGATCGCACCAATGGCGATGAGATCGCTGGCTGCAAAAACTGCGTCAAATTCGATCCCGCGATCAATCGCAGAGCGCGTGGCCGCCTCGCCTGAATGCGCATCGAAATGGGCAGGGATGGTGAGCCGCTCGTCCTCAGCGCGGCCTGCCTCCTGCAGAGCGGAGAGGTATCCGCGATGGCGCTGCTGCGCCTCTGGCGCTTCGGTATCGCCCAGAAACAGGATTTTCTCACGACCCAGCCTCAGCAGATGCGACGCTGCGCGGCGCCCGCCTGCCAGATTGTCCGACCCGATTGAACAATAGGCGCCATCGTCGAACTGCGCACCCCACACCACAAAACGATCATCGCGCGCAGCCAATGAGTTGAATGCATCGTGCAGCGAGCTTTGGCCGATAAAGATCGTGCCCGTCGCAGAACTGGTCGCCATCGCAAATTCAAGGTCTTCGGCAGAGCGTGGAAACAGGTGGCTGATCAGCAGGTCTGCGCCGCGTTCACGCGCGGCCTCCGCAATCCCTGCCAGCAATTCGAGGAAGAACGGGTCCGCCACCCGCGTCTCGCGCGCTTGCGGGGCGGGGACGATCACGGCGATGGTCGCCTCAGCCCCGACCGGGCCGCGCGGCATGTGGCGTGCGAATTCGTAATCGTGTGCGCGGGCAATCTTCCAGATTTCCTGCTTGGTCCGGCGCTTTACTGCCGGGCTGTCATTCAGAGCGCGCGATACAGTGGAGATCGAGAACTCCGGCTTCGCGCGCAATATCTTCCAGCCGGGCGCTGCGCCTGCTCTTGATATCCAAGTCTGCCATTGTCTCAGTTTCCGCCTGGTTTCGCCCAATAGCCCGACCACGCAGGCAGAATTGTCGGAACAGCCTTGCCCCCGTCAATCTGCTGTGTGTCTGCAATCACCAGCCCGCCTGAAAATTCGGAAGGCACCCGCCATTGTGTCGCCTCATCGCTCAGATTGAAAGCGCAAAGCACTGGGCCATCCGTACTTTGGCGGACGAATGCGACCACGGTTTCCGGCGTTTCCAGCGCTCGGCTGTCTCCGGCAACCAATGCGGGGTGCGCGCTGCGCAGATCAAGCAATTTGCGGGTGAAATGCATCAGCGATTTGCGGTTCGTGCTCTGCACATCGACAGCGTGATCGCAATGCGCCGCGTCCAACCGCAACCACACCCTGTTCGCGCTGGAAAAGCCGGCCTGAGGTGCGTTGCGCTGCCACGGCATCGGCGTGCGCGCGCCATCGCGTCCCAGCGTGTGAGGCCAGTTGGCGATGGCTTCGGGATCTTGCAGTTCATCGAATGCGACGTGACCTTGCGGCAGGCCCAGCTCCTCGCCCTGATAGATGATCGGATTGCCGCGCAGCGCCAGCAGCAGCAGCAGGTTCAACCGCGCAATCCGGTCCTGATCGGCGGTCTTAGACCAGCGGGTGATCGCGCGCGGCGCATCGTGATTGGAAAACGCCCACGACGGCCACCCTTCGCCCGCCGTGCCGTGCCACTGATCGAGCGAGGCTTTGACCAGCGGCGCAGTAAGATCGGGGGCATAGAGGAAATCGAAATTATAGGCGGAATCGAGGCGTTTGCCGTCCGCGGTAAACGCTTTCATCTCTGCCAGCGGATCAGGCCCGCCAACCTCGGCCACGGTGAAACGGCTCTGATATTCGTCGATTACGGCGCGTATCCGTTCCAGAAACGCCGGAATATCGCCGTGCGACTGGTTGAACTGCTTTATCTGCATGTCAAACGGCCGCGTCACCTGATCGATCGGCACGCCGGATGGTGGATTGTCGCGTAACAGGGGATCGTGCATCGAGAAATTGAGCGCATCGAGCCGGAACCCGTCGACCCCGCGATCCAGCCAGAACCGCGCCACATCCAGCAGTGCATCCTGCACTTGCCGGTTGTGAACATTGAGGTCGGGCTGACAGGTCAGGAAATTGTGCAGATAATACTGCCTGCGCGGGCCATCCCACTGCCATGCCGAGCCACCGAACACCGATTGCCAGTTGGACGGCGGCGATCCGTCCGGCTTGGCATCGGCCCACACATACCAGTCCGCCTTGGCATTGGTGCGATCCTGCCGACTGTGCGCAAACCATTCGTGTTGATCGGAAGTGTGGGAATACACTTGGTCGATAATCACCTTGAGACCCAGCTGGTGCGCCTTTTCGATGACTCGGTCGAAATCCTCGAACGTGCCGAATGTCGGATCGATGCCGCAATAATCGGCCACGTCGTATCCGAAATCCTTCATCGGCGATGTGAAGAACGGCGATATCCAGATCCCGTCCACACCCAGATCCGCGATGTAATCGAGTCCATCCACAACACCGGCCAGATCGCCAATGCCATCACCGTTGCTATCGCGAAAGCTGCGGGGGTAAATCTGATAGATCACTGCGCCGCGCCACCACTCGCTTGCGACAATCGGCGTTTTCGTGTCGATCATGGTCACAGCGTCGCTCATTGTGCGACCTTCGAAACACGGGCGATGCACCATGCAAACGGTGCAAGGTCCAAGGTAACACTACCGGGGGCCGCCACTTCGGCAGGGCAGGCGCCATGCAGCGTTTCAAGAAAACGCGCGTCATATCCAATGGTGGTGCGGGCGATCAGCGGCTGTGCCGATGTGTTGAATGCGAGCAGATATTCCGCCCCCGTTTCAGGATCGAACCGTGAAAAACTGATTAGGCCGGGCGCGGTATCGTTAAAGCTGCGCGGCACTTGTCTGCCCTGGCGCAATGCGGCGTGATCGCTGCGGATTGCGGCAAGCTGTGCAATCAGCGTGTAGAGCGGATGCGCGGTATCAAAATTCGCCTGCGCGGTGGTCGCATCGGTACCGATCAGATCATTGTCGTTGTAGCTCGCTGTCTGGCTTGCAAACATATCCTCGCGCGCGGCCTGATCGTTGCCATCGCCGACAAAGCCCTGTTCATCGCCGTAATAGATCACTGGCGATCCGCGCAGGCTCATCAACATGGCATGTCCCAGCATCACCCGCGCGCCCAGTTCCTGTTGCGAGATACCGGGATTGTCAGCCTTCACCAGCGTTGCAAAACGGCCCATGTCGTGATTGCCAAGGAACGTCGGCATCGCCAGCGCAGCCGCTTCCCCGCCTTCGTAATTCACATCGCCATCGAACATGTCGACTATGACCGAAGGCGCACGATTTCGCCCCAACGCCTCTCGAACGGCGGCCTGGAACGCAAAATCGAGCACCGCTGGAAATCCATCGCGACGGGTGAATTGTGCGAGATAGCCGCTGTCGGTCTTTTCGGAATAGACTTCTCCGAAAATATGAAAATTTGGAATGCCCTCAGCCTTGGCGACATCCAGCATGGCGGGCACAAAGGTTTGCCAGAATTCGGGGTTCACGTGCTTTGCGGTATCGATGCGAAATCCGTCGATGCCGAACCGTGTGATCCAGCTGGCGTAGATGTCAATCATGCCGGAAACGACGCGCGGATGTTCGGTATACAGATCGTCCAGCCCGGCGAAATCACCATAACGACTGCTCTCGCCCGAAAAGGTGCTGCTGCCGCGATTGTGGTAATAGATCGTGTGGTTGAGCCAGCTGGGGACTTTGACCGACCGTTCGGCCTCTGGCACGCTGGCGGTGTAGGCGTAGGACGGATCAATCATACGGTCGAAATTCTCGATTGTCTGGACATCATCACCCAGAAATCCCTCGTTGATCGCGCGCCCTTCGACGCTGCGCGAATAGGGATAGTCGGCAAGGCTGCGATACGCATAATCTGAAGCCTTGCCTTCGGCGTAGTCGATCACGTCGGCGGTGTGATTGGTGATGATGTCCATATAGACTTTCATCCCGCGCGCATGGGCAGCTTCGACGAACGCCCTGAATTCCTCGTTGGAGCCGAAATGCGGATCGATCCGGGTGAAATCGGTGACCCAGTATCCGTGGTAACCTGCGCTTTCATTGCCCGGTGAACCCTGCACGGGTTTGTTCGCGAAAACGGGTGCAAACCAGATCGCGGTAACGCCCATGTTCTGGATGTAATCGAGCCGCGCAGTCAGCCCGGCGAGATCGCCACCGTGATAGAACCCCTTTTGCGAAGGATCGTATCCGTGATCGAGGTGCGTCCCCGCAATCCCGCCGCGATCGTTCTGTCGGTCGCCATTCTCGAAACGGTCAGGGAGGACGAAATACACGATTTCATCGGACGGCGCCCGATCGCGGATGGCCTCTTGCGCGCTTGCTGCGACCGGCTCCGCGGTATCGCTGTGCGTTTTGGCACTGAGCGCCGGGCTCATCATGGCAAGACCGCCTGCAGCGGCAAGCATCATCGTGCGGATTCGCGTCATCTTCCTACCCCTCCAGCCAGACCCCTGCCATTTTCGCTGCATTTTTGCAAATCTTTGTAGAAGTGGCACCATGATCGAATTTTACAAGAAAATGTCAGATAAATCAGGGTAATAAATATTTGCCTGCACAGTTTTGAGGATCATTCCCCGCGAAATCGGCGAAGTATATTGCAAAATTTTGCAAGACAGGCAGAGTGGGAGGGTGGTGCAACCATCCGGACGATAACGTCCGCACAAATCGGGCGCATCTGCATATAGCTGTTCTGACCGGATGCGCAAAGCGTGACGCGGGCCAGCGGGAGAGGGATCGAGATGAGCGGGCAAGCAGGCAGCACGACAGCCAGCATGAACGGGCGCAAGCCTGCGATGAATGCGATGCAGATCTGGAACATGAGCTTTGGGTTTCTGGGCATCCAGATCGGGTTCGAGCTGCAGAACGGAAATGTCAGCCGTATTTTCCAGACCCTGGGCGCAGAGGTAAACGAGCTTGCGATTCTATGGATCGCCGCGCCGATGACGGGCCTGATCATTCAGCCGATAATCGGACACCTATCGGACAAGACATGGGTTGCCGTGGGCGGGCAATTCGGACGGCGGCGGCCCTATTTCCTGATCGGTGCGATCCTTGCCAGCCTTGCGCTGTTCGTGATGCCCAATTCGCCCGCGCTGTGGGTCGCGGCGGGGATGCTGTGGATCATGGACGCCTCGCTGAATATAACCATGGAGCCGTTTCGCGCCTTTGTCGGAGACAATCTGCCCGATCGCCAGCGAACGCGCGGCTATGCCATGCAAAGCTTCTTCATCGGCATTGGCGCAGTTGTCGCCGGCGCGCTGCCGTGGGTGATGACAAACTGGATCGGCCTGTCCAATACGGCGCCCGCAGGTCAGATCCCTGAGACGGTCCATTGGGCATTCTATATCGGAGCCTCAGCCCTGCTCGCAGCGGTGCTGTGGACGGTCCTGCGCACGAAAGAATACAGCCCCGATCAGATCGCCGCGTTTGAGAAAGCCCGACACGATGCCCTGGGGATAGAGCCGCATTCGGCGCAGACGGTGCAGCGGCGAGCAGCGCAATTCCTCACGGGCGGCGCGGTGTGGGTGGTGACTGGCGCGGCATTTGCCGCCCTTATCCTGTATGCGCGCGCAGATCCGCGCCCAGAGTGGCTGGGGGATATCGAGGTCGCAAAGGATCTGTATGTCCTCGCCGGCCTGATCGCGGGCTTTGGATTGATCCAGATGTTCGCCGGGCTTTTGCGCAACGCGGGCCGAGACGAAAACGGGTTCATGGAGGTCGTGAACGATCTTTTCGCCATGCCGCGCACCATGCGCCAGCTTGCTGTCGTGCAGTTTTTCAGCTGGTTTGCGATGTTCGCACTGTGGATTTACGGGACACCTGCGGTCACCGAATTTCACTTCGCCGCGCCCGATCCGACCACGCAGGGGTACCAGGACGGTGCCGATTGGTGGAGCCTGATGGGATCGGTGCGAAACGGTCTCGCGGCGGCAGCGGCGCTGGGTTTTGTAGTGATCGCCGCAAGGATTGACCGGCGCAGGCTGCACAGCCTGAACCTGCTGATCGGCGCTGCCGGGTTTGCAGCGATGATCCTGATCCGCGATCCGGCGTTGCTGTGGGTCTCTCAGATTGGTCTGGGGATCGCCTGGGCCTCCATAGTATCGCTGCCCTACGCGATCCTCGCCGGGTCTGTCCCTGCGCGGAAAATGGGCATTTACATGGGCATATTCAACATCTTCATCGTGGTTCCCCAATTGGTTGCCGCAACCTTGCTGGGATTTCTGCTCACCGTGTTTTTCGATGGCGCACCGATCTATGCAATGGCGATTGCCGCCGTTTCATTCGTGCTGGCAGCAATCGCGACTTTGTTCGTGACAGATGGAGTTGCCAAGCAAACAGCCGCAATCATTGCACCGGGAGCGCTATCATGATCCGCAAACCCATGATCGCCGCCGCGATCATCGCCTCACTCGCCATGTCAACCGCGATCGTGACGCCTGCCAATGCGCAAAATTACGAGCCGGCACCCTACGTCAAGTTCGACAACGCTCATTGGACCCGCGATGCCGTAATCTACCAGATCAACACGCGGCAGTTCACGCCCGAAGGCACGTTCGCGGCTGCACAGGAACAATTGCCAAGGCTCGCCGCCATGGGGGTCGATGTCGTGTGGTTGATGCCGATCCACCCCATCGGCGAGGTCAACCGCAAGGGCGGCATGGGCAGCCCGTATTCGGTGAAGGATTATCGCGCGGTCAATCCTGATCTGGGCACCGAGGCGCAGTTTCGCGCCTTTGTCGCAGAGGCTCACCGGCTGGGCCTGAAGGTGATACTCGACTGGGTGGCCAATCATTCCGCGTGGGACAATCCGCTGACCATCCAGCACCCGCAATGGTATTCCCGCAACCCTGAAGGCGAAATGATGCCGCCGGAGGGAACCGATTGGTCCGACGTGGTGGATTTCGATTATTCGCAACCCGGCCTGCGGCAATACATGACCGAAAGCCTCACCTATTGGGTGCGCGAATTCGACATCGACGGCTACCGCGCGGACGTGGCTGGCTATGTTCCGCTGGATTTCTGGGAAACCGCCCGCGCGCAGATGGACGCGATCAAGCCGGTTTTCATGCTGGCCGAATGGGAGACGCGTGATCTGCACGCACGCGCTTTTGACGCGACCTATGGCTGGGGCTGGAAAGAAGTGATGCAGAAGATTGCTCGCGGTGAGGCAAATGCGGGCGCGATGCGCGCATATTACGCAACGCAGGCGGTGTCGTGGCCGCACGCTGCCTACCGGATGAACTACACCGATAACCACGATCAGAATTCGTGGGACGGTGTGGCCCCCGAAATCTACGGTGCGGCATACGAAGCGGCGATTGCGCTGAGTTTCATGGGGTCGGGTATCCCGCTCATTTATAACGGGCAGGAAGCCGATCTGGATCGCCAGCTTGCGTTCTTTGAAAAGGACGCAATCGAATGGAGAATCGGGCGTTACGATCCGCTGTTCCGGCAGTTGATCGCGATCAAGACCGCAGAGCCTGCGCTTTGGAATGGCCGCTATGGTGCGCCGCTGGTCGATGTGCCCAACAGCGCGCCCGGCGATATCCTGAGCTTTGTGCGCGGGAAAGGGGGCAGCCGGGTGTTTGCAGTCTTCAACCTGTCGCCGCGCGAGCACGAGGTCTCCTTCATGAAAGCACGGCACGCAGGCGATTACGCCGATGCATTCGATGGCGCCAAAGTCAGCTTCGGGCAGGGAGACGGTCACATAAAGAAGATTTCGCTGAAGCCCTGGGAATACCGCATTTTTCGCGAGGCGAAGTGAGGGAGAGAACGATGTTGTCGCAATTCGCAAAGGCGCTTGCCATCACACTGATGGCTTCTGCCGCCATTCCCGCCTGCGCCGAAACGCTCGAAGTTTCATCGCCAGACGGGCAGATCACCGTCATCGTCTCGGATGACAGCGGCTATGCGACCTACAGCGTCTCATACGGTGGCAAGGTCACGATGGAGCCTGCGCGGCTGGGTCTGGCGTTCCGCGATCATCACGGCTTTGACAAAGGGCTGGAAATCGCCCGATCGACGCGAGCGAACGTCGATACTTCTTGGGAACAGCCTTGGGGGGAGCGCCGGATAGTGCGCGACAACCATAATGAGCTCGCCGTGACATTCGCCGCTGAGGATGGGCCAGATCGGGAGATGACGGTGCGTTTCCGGGCGTTCGATACCGGCATCGGCTTTCGCTATGAACTGGCGGAGCAGCCCGCGCTGGCTGGCGATATTGCGATCACGGATGAACTGACGCAGTTTTCCGTCGGGCCTGATGCCGACGCATGGTGGACGCCCAGTCGCCAGTTCAATCGCTACGAATACATCTATCGCACCGGCAAGGCGGGCAGTGTCGACGATGCGCACACGCCCGCGACATTCCGCCAGCCTTCGGGTCTGCATATCGCCATCCACGAGGCCGCGCTGATCGATTATTCGTCCATGTCGCTGCTGTCGCTGCGCGCGGGCACATTTAAATCGGCCCTGCGCACCGGGTCGGACGGGGTCAAGGTGCACACAAAGGCTCCGTTCAAATCCCCGTGGCGCACCATTCAGATCGCCCCTCAAGCTGTGGGCCTCATCAATTCCGACATCATCCTCAACCTCAACGAGCCCAACGCGCTTGGCGATGTTTCATGGGTGGAGCCGGGCAAATATGTCGGCATCTGGTGGGCGATGCACATTCGCGAACGCACCTGGGGCAACGATGGAATCCACGGCGCGAACAACACCGACGTGAAACGCTATATCGACTTTGCCGCCGAGCATGGCTTTTCCGGCGTGCTGGTTGAAGGGTGGAATATCGGCTGGGACGGAGACTGGTTCAACAACGGCGAATTGTTCAACTTCACGCAGAGCTTCCCCGATTTCGATCTGCCGATGCTGTCAGCCTATGCCGCGGACAAGGGCGTGCGGATCATCGGCCACCATGAAACTTCGGGCAATGTCGCCAATTACGAGGCGCAGATGGGCGATGCGTTCGACTTTTATGCTGCCAATGGCGTGCGCGAGGTAAAGACCGGATATGTCGCCGATGCAGGCGATATCGTGCGTTATGACGAAACTGGCATCCGCAAGAACGAATGGCATGACAGCCAGTTCATGGTCGAGCACCATTTGCGCGTGGTGCGCGAGGCGGCAACGCGGCGCATATCCATAAACGCGCACGAGCCGGTGAAGGACACCGGCCTCAGGCGTACCTATCCCAACTGGATGACGCGTGAGGGCGCGCGCGGCACCGAATTCGATGCGTGGGGCACGCCGCCCAACCCGACCTCGCACGTATCCACGCTGGCGTTTACCCGAATGCTGGCGGGGCCGATGGATTACACCCCCGGCATATTCGATCTGAGACCCAATGAACGCCCGCCGGTGCGCGCAGACATGCAGCGCGGCGATGCCTCAAATCGCCCGCAGACGACGCTGGCAAAGCAACTGGCGCTGTATGTGGTGCTGTATTCTCCGCTGCAAATGGCCGCTGACCTGCCCGAGAACTACGAAGCGCGCATGGACGCCTTCCAGTTCATCAAGGATGTCGCTGCGGACTGGGATCAGACCATCGCGTTGCAGGGCGAAGTGGGCGAATATGTCGCCATCGCACGTAAGGAACGCGGCGGACAGGACTGGTTCCTGGGCGCAGTAACCGATGAGTCCGAGCGTAAGGTGGACATCGCGCTGACGTTCCTCGAACCCGGCGTTACCTACACCGCGCAAATTTACCGTGACGGAGAGGGCGCACATTGGGACACCAACCCCTATGCGCTGGTGATCGAGGAACGCGCCGTCACATCAGCAGACACGCTTTCCGCGCTGCTCGCATCGTCTGGCGGATTGGCGGTGCGCTTTGTACCGGGACAATAGGGTCGGACTGAGGGGCAGCGCAGTCCGCGCCCGCACTCAATCTTGACCGTATCTGGTTTCGCGAAGAAGTAAAATGGCTCCCCGAGTTGGATTCGAACCAACGACCAAGTGATTAACAGTCACCTACTCTACCGCTGAGCTATCGGGGAACAGCTTGCCGGATTTCTCCCCGCAAGCGAGAGCGCGCGTATATGGGCGCTTGGGCAGCAATGCAAGGGGAGAAATTGCGCGGCGTCGTCAATTTTACCCGGTCACGAATTGTTCCGAGACGATGCGTTCTTCCAGCGACTGGCCGGGGTCAAACAGCAGGTGCAATTCGGTATCGCGCGCGATCGTCAGTGAGACCTCGGCGATGTCGCGCACTTCCTTTTGATCCGCGACCGCGGCCACCGGGCGCTTCACCGGGTCCAGCACCCGCAGCACAATGCGCATCCGGTCAGGCAGGATCGCCCCGCGCCAGCGCCGAGGGCGAAACGGGCTGATCGGGGTGAGGGCCAACATCTCGCTGTCGAGCGGCAGGATCGGTCCGTTGGCGGAAAGGTTGTACGCCGTTGACCCCGCAGGCGTTGACACCAACACGCCATCGCCCACCAGTTCCTCGATCCGCACCCTTGTACCCACGGTGATCTCTATCTTGGCGGTCTGGCGCGTCTCACGCAGTAACGACACCTCATTGATCGCCCACATCGAATGCGTTTCACCACTTTGTGTGATTGCTTCCATCCGCAGCGGCGCGATGCTGAAACGTTTGGTGCGCGCAATGCGTTTCCTTACCGCTGCGCGCTTGTCGAAACGGTTCATCAGGAACCCGACCGTGCCAAGGTTCATGCCGTAAGCCGGTATGATCCGCCCTTGATCCAGCATCGCGTGCAGGGTTTGCAGCATGAAGCCGTCACCGCCCAGCACCACGACGGCATCCGCCTCTTCGAGCGGGCACCACTTCTCCTTGGCGCTCAACAGTTCCAGTGCCTCTTGAGCGCGCGGGGTATCCGATGCGACCAGCGCAATCCGCTCGAACCGGAGATCGTCCCCGCTCAGGGCACAGCCGTTTTCCGTCGATGCTTCGAGTGTTGCCATGCCGATTGAACTCCAGGGACGACGCCACCCCCCGTTGCAGCGCCAAAGACTTATCCTGATGTTCCAATTTGTGCCGGATTGCAATTGATGTGCATCCTGCGAAAGGTAGCCGGGTAAGGCAGCGCATATGGAAAAAGGTCGATCGTCTTTGCACACCAGTTTGCGAACGCGCACACGCGGGGCGCTGCCCGGTATCTCGCCCGCAGCGCTGGAGGCAGATTTGCTGAGCGCGTTGGATCGGCGCGAGATAGAGGTGCTGTTTCAGCCGCAATTTTCCTGCCGCGATGGTGCGGTTGTAGGGGCGGAGGCGCTGGCGCGCTGGCAGCATCCCACCCTGGGCGAGATCGGCGCGCGCGATCTGTTCGCCATCGCCGAGCGCGCGGCACTTGTCGCGCCGCTGTCCCGCCATGTGGTTGCGCGCGCGCTGGAGGATGCGGCGGGATGGCCCGATGAGCTGTCGCTGTCGCTCAACATCACGCCGGAGGAATTGGGCGACCCGCGCTTTGCCGCCGATTTCGCGGCGCTGATTGGCAAGAGCGAGCTGGAACCGCAGAGATTAATGCTGGAGATTACCGAAGACTTGCTGTTGCGAAATATCGATCAGGCGGCGAATGCCTTGAAGGCGTTGCGCGGGCTGGGCTTTCGCACCGCGCTCGATGATTTCGGGGCAGGGTTCTGCAATTTTCGGTACCTGCGCGAACTGCCGCTGGACGCGCTGAAACTGGACAAGATCATGGTCGATGGCGTCCCCGGCGATGCCAAGGCGCTGGCCGTGCTGCGCGCGATCATGCAACTGGCCCGTGCGCTGGATCTGGAGGTATATGCCGAAGGGATCGAGAGCGAAATACAGCGCGCGGCGATCCTTTCGGAAGGGTGTGATTACTGGCAGGGGTTTCTGCGGGCGCACCCCATGCGCAGCGCCGACATGGTGGAACTCGCCCGCACCGCACGCGGACGCGGGCACGGGTGAGGGCGAAGGGTTCCTGACTGGTCAGGTCTGTTTAAAAACTTCGCGCAACCGATGGATCGCAGCGACTCCTCTTCGGCAATTCCAGCCGAAGTGATCGACAACGCGGTTCCGCTTTCCTTGGTCTAGCCGACAGCGAAAACGCCGCAGGCGATACGCGATCCTGCATCGCCGGATGGCTGGCTTTCCATATCGTCTGCGTCCGCATGTACGATGAATGCCGATCCATCCGCGTCCAGCAGATCAGCCCAGTTGCCCGAAGACGTGGCAGAGATCGTGCCGGTTCCTTCCTGCGCAATCTCCATATTGCCGATATCGCCGGCGTGCGGGTTGGGCGGTTCGCTGTTCGAGCCGTGATTGGTGTTGCCGGGATTCCAATGCCCACCAGCACTGGCAAAATCGGCAGCCGAGCAATCGCCGGTGGTGTGGATGTGCGCGCCATGTGTTCCGGCGGGCAGGCCTTCGACTGCAACTTCAACCATCAACGCACCGTCGGAGCCGGTTACCGTCGCGGTGCCGACCGCATTTCCCTGCGTATCGCGCAGTTGGGCGGTGGCGGTCTGCATGGCGGGTTCGGACGCGCTGCTATCGGCCATGGCGGTATCAGACATGGCGTCGGTGTTGGCAACCTCCGGCTCGGCAGTGCAAGCTGCCAGGGCGGTACCGGCAAGGAGGGAAAGAACAAGGGCGCGAGTCATGAGACAATCTCCGAATTTCGTGTTTACGATAGTTTAAGCGAACAAGAGCGTGGGATGTTCCCTGGTCCCTACGCGGCCTTCTTCGTCTTGCCCCGTGCTGCCTTGCGGGCAATTGCGCTCAGCCCTTTGGTCAGCTGGAACAGCCCGTTCAATCGGCTTTGCGGATCGCCCCACGCGCGGTTGATGACCAGCTTCATATCGGGGCGCAGCTTGGCCGTGTCCGAAGTCCCCTGGTTCAAGCGATCCACATAAGCGACAAGGCCCGGCCCATCGGCGAAATCATCATTGTGGAACGTAACCAGCGTGCCGCGCGCACCCACATCGATCTTGGCGATGTTGGCTTCGATCGCCTGATGCTTGATCTCGATCAGGCGGATCAGGTTCTTCGTGGGCTGCGGCAGGTCGCCAAAGCGGTCGATCATTTCAGCGGCAAGGCTTTCTATCTCGGGCTGATCGTTCGCCTGATTCAGGCGGCGATACAGCGCCATGCGCACGGCAAGATCGGGGACGTAATCCTCGGGGATCATGATCGGCGCATCGACGGTGATCTGTGGCGATACCTTGTCGCGCGCCGGGGCCAGGCCCATTTCGCCCGCCTTTGCCGCAAGGATCGCATCCTCCAGCATCGACTGGTACAGTTCGAACCCGACCTCGCGGATATGGCCTGATTGCTCATCGCCCAGCAGGTTGCCCGCACCGCGAATGTCGAGATCGTGGCTGGCAAGCTGAAAGCCAGCACCCAGCGAATCGAGATCGCTCAGCACCTTTAACCGCTTTTCGGCGACCTCGGACAGCTGCACGTCCTTCTGATAGGTGAGATAGGCGTAGGCGCGCAGTTTCGCACGGCCCACGCGCCCGCGCAGCTGATACAATTGCGCAAGGCCAAAACGGTCCGCGCGGTGGATGATGATGGTGTTGGCGCTGGGCAGATCCAGCCCGCTTTCGACAATCGTGGTCGACAGCAGCACTTCGTATTTGCCCTCGTAGAACGCGCTCATGCGCTCTTCGATCTCGCCCGCGCCCATCTGCCCGTGGGCGGCGATCGGTTTTACCTCGGGCACGTTCTCGCGCAACCATTCCTCCATATCGGCCATGTCGGAGATGCGCGGCACGACGATGAAGCTTTGCCCACCGCGGTGATGTTCGCGCAGCAGAGCCTCGCGCATCACCATTTCGTCCCATTCCATCACGTAGGTGCGGACCGCCAGCCGGTCGACCGGCGGCGTCTGGATGGTGGAAAGTTCGCGCAATCCGCTCATCGCCATTTGCAGCGTGCGCGGGATGGGGGTCGCAGTCAGCGTCAGCATGTGGACATCGGATCGCAGCTGCTTCAGCTTCTCCTTGTGTGTCACGCCAAATCGCTGTTCCTCGTCCACGATCACGAGGCCGAGGTTCTTGAACTGCGTTGATTTTGAGAGGATCGCGTGGGTGCCGACCACCAGATCGACGGTGCCATCGGCCAGCCCTTCGCGCGTTTGCGTCGCCTCCTTTGAAGAAACCAGGCGCGAAAGCCGCCCGACCTTCAGCGGGAAACCGGCAAACCGTTCGGCAAAGTTCTGGTAATGCTGGCGCGCCAGCAAAGTGGTCGGCGCGACGATCGCCACCTGTTGCCCGCTCATCGCTGCGACAAAGGCTGCGCGCAGGGCAACCTCGGTTTTGCCAAAGCCGACATCGCCGCAGACCAGCCGATCCATAGGCTTTCCACTTTCAAGATCGCGCAGCACATCGGCGATGGCAGCGTCCTGATCGTCTGTCTCCTCCCACGGGAAACGGTCCTTGAACTGGTTGAAGCTGGCCTCCTCAGCTTCGAAAACCGGCGCTTTTTTCAGCGCGCGTTCGGCTGCGACCTTCATCAACTCGCCCGCGATGGCGGTGATGCGTTCCTTCAGGCGGGCGCGGCGTTTCTGCCATGCCTCTCCGCCCAGCCGATCCAGCGCTACAGCATCTTCCGAAGACCCATAGCGGCTGAGAACGTCGATATTTTCAACCGGGATGAATAGTTTGTCCCCGCCGTGATATTCCAGCATGACGCAATCGTGCTGGCTTTTACCCACTGTGATGGGATCAAGGCCCAGATACTTGCCGATGCCGTGTTCCACATGGACCACCAGATCGCCGCGCGCCAGAGCCTGTAGCTCGGCCAGAAAGGCGTCTGAATCCTTGCGCTTCTTCTTGCGGCGAACCAGCCTGTCGCCCAGCACATCCTGTTCGGTGAGGATTTCCAGATCGTCATTCGCAAATCCGGCCTCCAGCGGCAGGACCATTGCCGCTGTCTTGCCTTTCGCGCCAAGCCCCAGTGCCTGTTGCCAGCTTTCTGCCTCGACGGTCTCGCAGCCCGCCTCCGCCAAGATCGAGGCGATGCGTTTCGCGCTGCCGACTGAATAGGCCGCGAACAGCGGCTTGCGCCCGGATTTTGCAATCGACTGGAAGTGTTTGGCGGCCGCATCGTAGACATTGTCACCGCGTGCGCGCTCTGGCGCAAAATCGCGCGCTGCCTTGAAACCGAAATCGATAATTGCATCGGCATCGGGTGCGGCAAACACGCTGGCCCGGTGTGCGGGCGCGGAGGCGAGGGCGGCGGTAAATTCAGCCTGCGAAAGGTACAGCGCATCCTTCGCTAGCGGGCGGTAACTGCCCGATTTTTCGCCTGCGATCTTGAGCCGTTGATCGTGATAGTCGCTGATATCCGAAATGCGTTCCTCGCCCGAACCGATGGCCTGACTGTCGATCACCATTACGTCTGCATCGCCAAGGTGATCGAACAGGGTCGCCAACCGTTCCTCGAACAGCGGCAGCCAGTGCTCCATCCCCGCAAGGCGCCGCCCCTCACTCACCGCCTCGTAAAGCGGATCCTGCGTTGCCGATGCGCCGAACATTTCGCGATAACGGCTGCGGAACCGCTTGATGCTGTCATCATCGATCAAAGCTTCGGATGCGGGCAGCAGCAGGTGTTCGGATACGATCCCGGTCGAACGCTGGGTTGAGGGATCGAACAGCCGCAGGCTTTCCAGCTCATCGCCAAAGAAATCGAGCCGCAGCCCTTCGTCGAGCGAGGAGGGGAAGATGTCCACGATGGACCCGCGCACCGCGAATTCGCCGTGGTCGATTACGGTGTCGGTGCGCGAATACCCCTGCCGCGTCAGCAGCTTTGCCAAACTGTCATGCCCGATGGTGACGCCCGGCTTGAACGCGCGCACGCTTTCGCGCACGCGGAACGGGGTGAGCACGCGCTGCAGCGCCGCGTTGACCGTGGTGACCAGCAATTGCGAACCGGAAGAGGGGTGTTGCAGCCGGAACAGGGCGGAAAGGCGCGCCGCGCTGATCGAGAGCGCTGGCGATGCCCGGTCATACGGCAGGCAATCCCACGCGGGGAATTCCAGCACCTCCACCTCGGGAGCGAAAAACCGCGCCGCCTCCGCCACGCTGCGCATCGCCGATTCGTCGGGCGCGATGAAAACCGCGCGCTGCCGACCTTTCACTCCCTGGGCCGCACGCGCCAGATCCGCCATCACCAGCGGCACCGCACCACGCGGCAGGGATGAAAGCGTCAGCGGTTCACGCGCGCTCAGGATGCGGGAAAGATCGGGCATGGTGGTCCTGATAAAGTATAACGGCCCCGCGCGTTCCCCGCACGAGGCTCTGACAAGGCATCGTTTCGCAGTCGCCTAGCGTGGAATATCCACGTAATCGAGCTTCATCATGGTGTCGATCAGATGACCGGCAAACGCATCGGGCACGTCCTGCGTCTTGAGCGCCCAGGCCATGATATCGACGTCGTCTTCGTCCAGCAGCCGCTCAAACCACTCCATCTCCGCCTCGCCCCAGTCGGCGTGATAACGATCGAAGAAACCGCCGATCATGTAGTCGGCCTCGCGCGTGCCACGGTGCCAGGCGCGAAATTTTGCGCGGGCGATCCGCGTATCGAAATTGGGCATATCGGTCATGGTAGGTGAGGTAAGGCACTCGCCCGCAGCGTTCAAGCAGGTATAGGGTTATGCAATCATGCGTCCCGAAATACTCAACCCCCTGTTTGCCGAAACGAAGGCTTTGGATGGCGTCGGACCAAAGCTGGCAAAACCGCTGGACAAGCTGGGCCTGACTACAATCAAGGACGTTGCCTATCATCTGCCCGAAAGGTTCGTCACGCGGCGCGCAATTGCCAATCTGGACGAGGGCGCAGAGGGCGAACAGGTGATCGTCGCGCTGACCCCGACAGAACACCGTGCGCCCTTTAATCCGGGACGCGGACCGTATCGGGTGCTGGCACAGGATGATGCGGGAAATATCTGCGCGATCACGTATTTCGGGCGCGCATCCTACACCGCGAAAAAGCAGTTGCCCGTGGGAGAGAAACGCTGGGTTGCAGGGCGGTTGGATCGATATGGAGACATGCTCCAGATCGTTCACCCCGATCATGTCGAGGCGGAAAGCGCGGCGAATATGGGCCGCCTGACAGAGCCGGTCTATCGTCTGTCCGAAGGGTTGACGCAGCCGCGCATCGCCTCCCTGGTGGCGCAATCGCTGGAACGGCTGCCCGATCTGCCCGAATGGATCGAGCCTTCGCAGTTCGATCGCGAAGGCTGGCCTCAATGGCGCGAGGCGATGGAGCGCGCGCATCTGGGCGAGGACGTGAAGGCGCGCGACCGGCTTGCTTACGATGAATTGCTGGCCAACAGCCTCGCGCTGTTGCTGGTCAAGGCGGACAGTCGCCGCCGCAAGGGGCAGGCGCTGGCAGGCGAGGGTGCGTTGCGCGCGCGTCTCAGCCTGCCCTTCGAGATGACCGGCGCGCAAAAGCGCTCGATTGCAGAGATCGAGGGTGATTTGCAGCAGGAGGCCCCCATGCTGCGGCTGCTTCAGGGTGATGTGGGGGCGGGCAAAACGGTAGTCGCGCTGTCCGCGATGCTGATCGCGGTAGAGGCGGGCAAACAGGCGGCAATGCTCGCTCCGACAGAGATCCTCGCGCGCCAGCACTACGAAACCCTGCGCCAGATGGCTGCGCCAACCGGGGTGGAAATCGCACTGTTGACGGGCCGTGCGAAGGGGCGGGAGCGAGAGAGCATCCTGATGGGCCTCATCGACGGGTCGATCGATATCCTGATCGGCACGCACTCGATCTTTCAGGATACGGTGAATTACCGCGATCTTGCGCTGATAGTCGTCGATGAACAGCATCGTTTCGGCGTTGCACAGCGGCTGGCGCTGGCGGGCAAGGGGCGGCGCGCCCCGCATACGCTGGCGATGACGGCAACCCCGATCCCGCGCAGCCTGACGCTCGCGCAATATGGCGAGATGGATGTGAGCCGCCTGGATGAACTGCCACCGGGACGTCAGGCGATAGACACGCGCGTTATCCCGCAGGAACGCACCGAGGACATCATCGCAGGGGTGGAACGCCACCTTGCGACCGGTCAGCAGGCGTACTGGGTCTGCCCGATGGTCAACGACAGCGAGGTTGCCGATATTGCCGCGGCAGAGGCGCGCTATGCCGAACTGAAAGAGCGGTTCGGTGACGTGGTAACGATGGTGCACGGACAATTGCGCCCCGAGGTGAAGGACGCCAACATGGAGCGGTTCGCCAGCGGACAGGCAAAGCTGCTGGTGGCAACAACCGTGATCGAAGTGGGCGTGGATGTACCCGCTGCAACGTTGATGGTGATCGAACAGGCGGAACGGTTCGGCCTTGCCCAATTGCACCAGCTGCGCGGGCGCGTGGGGCGCGGATCGGAAAAATCGGTATGCCTGCTGTTGCGCGGCAATACATTGTCGGAAACGGGTCGCAAGCGGCTGGCCCTGATGCGCGAGACGCAGGACGGGTTTCGCATTGCGGAAGAGGATCTGGAATTGCGCGGCGGCGGCGAATTGCTGGGTACGCGCCAATCGGGCGATGCAGCGTTCCGGATTGCTGATCTGGAACAGGTGCAGCGATTGTTACCTCTCGCCCATGCCGATGCCCGGCTTTTGATAGAACGAGACGGCGGCCTTACTTCGGATCGCGGAGAGGCTGCGCGCACGCTGCTCTATTTGTTTGAACGCGATTGGGGTGTCCAACTGCTGCGTGGCGGCTGATCAGAACTCGGCGTTGGCTCCGCGCGCGCGCAATTCGGTTTCGATGGCGGCTACTCCGATCAGGATCTGGTTCCACACGTCCCTGAAGTCATCGTCGGTGCCATGATAGGGGTCTTTGATCGATTCAGCGCCCGCTTGGTCGGCTGCGGCCATCAGCAGGGAAACTTTTGCTGTCGCATCGCGCGGCATCTTGGCGTTTATCCCGGCCAGGTTGGCGGTATCGAACGCGAATATGTGGGTGAACCTGTAGAAATCGTCGATCTTCAACTGGCGCGCTCTCTGGTCGGAAATGTCCACCCCATCGGCCAGCGCTGTTTCCACTGCGCGAAAATCGGGCTTGTCACCGACGTGGTAATCGCCGACGCCTGCGGAATCCACTTTGCAGACCAGCCCAGTCTTTTCCGCGACCGCACGCAACGCGCCTTCCGCCATTGGAGAGCGACAAATATTGCCGAGGCAGACGAAAAGGACCGCCGGTGTTGTTTCAGTCGATTGCGACATTGTTAGCTATGTGATTAAAAACTTCGCTTCTGGCAAGCCTCATCAATAAAAAAATGGTGTAAATTCAATGAGACGTCTACTTTTCGCTACAGTAATCGGTGCCATGTTTGTTAGTCCGGTTAGTGCGGGTCCAATTGACGATTATGAGACCCTTCGCGAAGAGGTGTGGCAGTGGGAACTGGAACACAGCCCGATGCTGGCGACCAGCGTCGGGGATCGGCGCGGAGATGGGGAGCTGGGCGATCTCAGCCTTGCTGCGTATGAGCGTGAGATAGCGCAGACCCGTGCGTTTCTGAAGCGGCTGGAAACAATTGAGACCGATGCATTTTCGCCCGCAGAGCAGGTCGATTACGCTGTGCTGAAAAGCAGCCTTGCAGATGAGGTGGCCGCAGCCGATCATGCGCAGAGCCGTTACGTCCTGTTCAACACTTTCAGCGGATGGTTCGAAGGCTTTGCGTCTTTGCCGAACAGTTCGCCGTTCTTCACCCGCGCCGATTTTGAAAGCTATGTCGGCCGGCTCGAACAATATCGCGCGTATAACGCACAAGGCATCGCCCGCAGTCGCGAAGCGGTGCGGCGCGGATTGACGCAGGCGTGCGAGCCGATGCAGGGGTTCGAAACGAAGATCACGCGGCAGATTGTCGAGGATTACACCCAGTCGCCGTTCTGGAAACCGTTTGCGGGGGAGCGCCCCGGCTCGGTCTCTGCCGATGAATGGACGGCACTGCGCGAAAAAGCGCGCGCCGCGCTGACCGGCTCTGTCTTTCCTGCCTATCGCGATCTGCTGGAGTTCTACACCACGCAGTATGCGCCCAATTGCCGCCAAGGCATTCCGGGCATTCTGGCGACCGATGGCGGCGCGGATTACTACGCATACGCCGTCGCAAGTTACACCACCACGGACATGACGCCCGATGAGGTGCATCGGTTGGGCCTGTCCGAAGTCGCGCGCATTCGCGCCGAAATGGAAACGGTCGCCGCCGATGCAGGCTACGACACGCGCGAGGCTTTTATCGAGCATCTACGCACCGATCCGCAATATTACATGACCGATGCGGACGCATACGTGGCCCAGGTCGCGGCGCTGGCAAAAACCATAGACGGGTTCATGCCCAAACTTTTCGGCAAACTGCCGCGCAACCCGTATACGGTGCAACCGATCCCCGCGGCCAATGCGCCGGGCAACACAACCGCCTATTATGAGCCCGGCTCTCTGGAGACAGGCGCGGCGGGGATTTACCGGATCAACACGACGCAGCTGGATCAGCGCCCCTTGTGGGAATTGCCGGCGCTGGGGATGCACGAAGCGGTGCCGGGCCACCACCATCAGATCGCGCTGCAACAGGAGCTGGAAATGCACCCGCTGCGTGCGAACGGCGCGTTCTTCACCGCCTTTGTCGAGGGGTGGGGGCTGTATTCCGAACGGCTCGGCATCGAGATGGGGCTTTACGACACCCCGGCAAAACAGATGGGGCGGCTGTCCTATGAAATGTGGCGCGCCACCCGGCTGGTGGTCGACACCGGCATCCATTCGAAGGGCTGGACGAAGGCTCAGGCGGTCGATTTCATGCGCGACAACACCGCGCTTTCAGCGGCCAATATCGATGCCGAGGTCAATCGTTACATCACGTGGCCGGGGCAGGCGCTGGCTTACAAGGTGGGCGAGTTGAAAATTCGCGAGTTACGCGCCCGCGCACAGGCGGCGCTGGGTGCGAATTTCGACCTGCGCTCCTTTCACGACACCGTGCTGGAAAACGGGGCGGTTCCGTTGAACGTGCTGGACGCGCATGTTGACCGGTGGATTGCAGCCCAAAAGAATGCAGGGCAACAGAGCGGCAGCTAAGCCGCCTGTGGCACCGGCATTGGTTGGGTGCTCTCCAGCACGTCTTCGGTAACACGGCGCACGTTCACCTTGGCTTTCAGCCGCGCGCCCAGCAGCGCGGTGCCCGATACCTTGCGCTGCACGAACAGCGTCTCGATCGGGGGAAAGGCCCAGGTGTCCTTATCCTGAGCGATGGCAAAGCCTTCCTCGCGCAGCAGCGGGACAAAGCCCCGGTCGCCAAAATCGAACGGCGCATCCTCGCGCATTTCGTTGATGACGATGTCGATCATCTTGTAAACACGGTCCGGGTGTTTCTCGAATACGACAGGCTGCATGAACCCGGCGCGGATTGTCGCATCGCGCACTTCCTCGCGATTGCCCTGAAGCCCGGCGATCAGCATGTCGCGATAGCCGTTCGATACCACCGGATCGACCGGCCGGCAGGCACCAAAGTCCAGCAGGATAATCTCGCCTGTTGCAGGCCGATATCGGAAGTTGGCAAAATTGGGATCAGTCTGCATGACGCCGAATTCGAACAGCTCGCGCGCGACCAGTCGCAGCAACCGCCCGTAGATCTCGTCACGCCGATCATCGGGTTCGTCAGACAGTTTTTCGATACCCACCCCGTCTTCGTAACTCATCGCGAGGATCGATCCGCGCGTCAGTTCGGGGTGCAGGCGAGGCACCACGAAGCCGGGCGTATCGGCCAGTTTTGCGCGATACAGCTCCATCTGCTCGCCTTCACGCTTGTAATCTGCCTCTTCGCGCAATTGCTGTTTGGCCACCGCCAGCAGCTTTTCAATCTCAAGTTCGGGCGGGGCAAAACCAGCAACTTTCAACAGCGTCATCACGTTGTCGACATCGCTGTCGATGCTTTGGGCGATGCCGGGATATTGCACCTTGATCGCCAGTTCCTGACCATCGCGGGTCAGCGCCTTGTGCACTTGTCCGATGGATGCCGCCGCGATTGGCCGCGGGTTGAACCATTTGAACTGCTTGCGCCAGTCCGCCCCCCATTCTGCGCGCAGAACGGTGTCGAGCTGTTTGGTTGGCATGAAATTGGCCTGATCGCGAAGCGTCGACAGGATTTCGGAAAGCTCGGGCGGCAGGAAATCGCCTGCATCCAGGCTGATCATCTGCCCCATCTTCATCGCCGCGCCGCGCAAATGCGACAATCGATCCGTCATGCGCCGCACATTGCCCGGCGTCAGGATCAGATCGCGGGTCGAGATTTTCTCCCCGCTTGTCAGCCGCCGCGCGCCTTCGGCCGCCATACCTCCGGCCACACCGCCAACTAGCCGGCCAAATGTGCCGAACCGGGCCAGCCTGCCAGAGGGAACGGCGCGCTCGCGGGAGCGGTCTGCGCGAGGGGTTGGGTCGGGAGTGTCTGTTGTGTCGTCGGCCATGATGCTCCCTAATTGGCTGCGTGTTCCCCAAACGACAAGGGCTCGGGAAATTTCCCGAGCCCTGCCGTTCAATCACAAGATTGAGTTCTCGCTTTTGGCGGCTTACGCAATCGAACCAGTGCCGCCACGCAGGTAATTCACGTAAAGACCGTGGATGAGGCCAGGAACGTAGAACAGCACAGTGAGAATGAGGTTAATCCAGAAATCAGTGCTCAAGCCCTTCTTCATGGCAACGCCAAGGGGCGGAAGAAGGATTGTGGCGACGAGGGTTAAAAGTTCAAACATTTGTGGGCCTCCGAGAAATAATAATAAATAGCTTTACGCTTCATTTACCCAATCAATGGTTCGTGTGCCGTTGCGGTTCCACGAAAAGTTCGAGGCCTGATGGATTGCGTCTGTGCACCGGGGGGCTTGCGTTGTTTTGCGGAAGCGAAATTCTCGCATCGTGCCCTCGGAAAGGGTCAGTGTGCTTCTCAAGCTTCGATGCGCTGCGCAAGTTATGGGAACCGCGCCGGGGCCAACGCGCTGTGAGCGGTATGGACGGAAAAACCTCGCTTACCCCCGCATCGCGGTGGCTCGGCTATGCCGGGCTGCTGCCGCAAATCCTCTGTTTTGCGTTGGTTGCGGTCGACAATACCTATCGGTTCAGCGCGCTGTTCATGGGATTTGTGTATCCCGCCGTCATCTTCAGCTTTCTGGGTGGCGTGTGGTGGGGGCAGGCGATTGCGGGAGAAAAGCAGGCAGGTGCGGGCGTATATCTCATAGCCGTTGTGCCCAGCCTGATCGCGGCGGCGTTATTTGTGCCCTATCTCGAAGGATGGGAATGGCCCGGCCCGGCCATGCTCTATTTGGGGGCGTTCATCGCTCTAAGCCCGATGGTGGACCGTGCGCTGGGATACGCCGCGACCGATTTTCTGCGGCTGCGCTGGCATTTGTCGCTGGGGCTGGGATTGCTGACGATTGCGCTTGGCGTTCTAGCTATGGAGGTGATGAAACCCGATGTGCCGGACCCGGTCATTATCGAGAACCAATCCAGCCCTGCGATCTGAGCGAAATTCGCCATGTGGGGCATCGAGCGACACTGAGCGCGGAGGCAAGTGGTCGGGAAGAGAGGATTCGAACCTCCGGCCCCCGCCTCCCGAAGACGGTGCTCTACCAGGCTGAGCTACTTCCCGAACTCATGCACATCGTGCCAGACAGGCTCGATGCGGTAGGGCCGCGCCTATAGGTGTGGATGGACGGGGTGGCAAGAAGGCATTTGCCGCTTATGGTCGATCGCATGGCAAGTGCAGCGATTCCCGGATCGGCCCACAGCGGCGATCATCCCGAACAGCAATATCTGGACCTCATGCGCGATGTCTGGTCGCGCGGATCGGAGCGGGTGGATCGCACCGGAGTGGGCACGCGCTCTGTCTTTGGCGCGCAGTTGCGGTTCGATCTGACAGGCGGGGCGATGCCGCTGCTCACGACGAAGCGGGTTTACTGGAAAACCGCGACGCGCGAAATGCTGTGGTTCCTGACAGGCGACACCAACATTCGCCCACTGGTGTTGCAAGGCGTCAAGATCTGGAACGACTGGCCCCACGCCTATTACGTGCGCCAGAGCGGCGATGACATCACACTTGATGCTTTTGTTCAGCGCATCGCCGATGACGAGGCCTTTGCGAAGCGATGGGGCGATCTGGGTCCGGTCTATGGCAAACAATGGGTCGACTGGCCCACCTATCGCTATCGCAAGGATGGTCTGTATGAGCCGGGCGAGGGCATCAATCAGGTCGCGCAGGTGATCGAGAGCCTGCGCACCAACCCCGGCAGCCGTCGCCACATCATCGAAGGCTGGAACGTTGCCGAGCTGGACCGGATGGCGCTGCCTCCGTGTCACAAGACCTATCAGTTCCATGTCGAGGGGGAGGGCGCAGACGCCCGCCTCAATTGCCTGCTGTACCAGCGCAGCTGCGATGTGGCATTGGGGCTGCCGTTCAACCTTTGGTCCGCCGCGCTGCTGGCCCGCATGATCGCGCAGCAGGTCGGCATGCTTCCGGGTGAGCTGGTGTGGATGGGCGGCGATACGCATCTCTACCTCAATCACGCCCATCTGATCGAGGAACAGCTGACCCGCGCCCCGCAAGGCCGCCCGACGCTGGAGATCACGCGGCGGCCTGAAACAATATTCGACTACCAGATCGATGATTTCGTGGTGCATGATTACGCGCCGCACCCTGCGATCAAGGCTCCTGTTGCGGTTTGACGCTATCGATGTGGGAACGCTTGACCGCTCCTCGGCCCTGAAATAAAAATTCACTACAAAGCAATGATTGCAAGGCTCCTGCTCGTTTCTCCGGGTGGGCTGCGTGATCCAGAAGGGAGAGCGCCCACATGGCTGATCCGGCCAATTTTTCATCCGAACAGCGGGGCAATCGTCCCAAGCTGGAACTGCATGTGCCGGAACCCAAATTCCGACCGGGCGACACGGCGGATTTCAGCGATATCGACGTCGGCAGCCCTGGCACCCTGCCGCGCCCGGATGAGGGCGCGAAGCCGGAAACGATGCACGAACTCGCCTATGGCCTGATCCGCGTGCTGGGAGACGACAACAACGCGCACGGGCCGTGGGATCCCAAACTCGATCCCGATACCCTGCGCACCATGCTCGGCCATATGGCGATGACGCGCGCATTCGATGAACGCATGTTTCGCGGTCAGCGTCAGGGCAAAACCAGTTTCTACATGAAGTGCACAGGCGAGGAGGCGACCAGCGTTTCAGCCAGCATGGCACTGGCGTCGGACGATATGGTGTTCCCCAGCTATCGCCAGCAGGGCATCCTGATCGCGCGCGGATATCCACTGATCGAAATGATCAACCAGATTTATTCGAACAAGGGTGACAAGCTGAAAGGCCGCCAGCTGCCGATCATGTATTCCAGCCGCGAACACAGCTTTTTCAGCATTTCCGGCAATCTGGCGACGCAGACCCCGCAAGCGGTGGGTTGGGCGATGGCCAGCGCGATCAAGGGTGACAGCCGCATCGCCGCAACCTGGGTGGGTGAGGGATCGACGGCGGAGGGTGATTTTCATTCGGCCTGCACCTTCGCCGCCGTCTACAATGCACCGGTTATCCTCAATGTTATCAACAACCAGTGGGCGATCAGCAGCTTTTCCGGATTTGCCGGCGGGGAACGCACCACCTTTGCCGCCCGCGCGCTGGGGTATGGCATTGCCGGCCTGCGGGTGGATGGCAACGATGCGCTGGCCTGTTTTGCCGCGCAGCAATGGGCAGCCAACCGCGCACGCGCCAATCAGGGGCCGACGCTGATCGAATCCTTCACCTATCGCGCAGAGGGGCATTCCACCTCCGACGATCCATCCGGATATCGCAGCGCGCAGGAACGCGAGGAATGGCCGCTGGGCGATCCCGTCACCCGGTTAAAAGACCACCTTATCGCCATCGGCGAATGGGACGAGGACCGGCAGGCGGCGATGGATCAACGCTGCGCAGAGGAGGTCAAGGCGACCACCAAACAGGCAGAGAAGAACGGTATTCTGGGCCACGGCCTGCACCACCCGTTCCACACCATGTTCGAGGACGTGTTCGAGGAACTGCCGTGGCACCTGAAAGAACAGGCCGAACAGGCGACGCGTGAGCGGATCGCCAAATTCGGCAAGGAAAGGCCCTACGAATGAGCGCCGAGACCGACAACGCGACACAGAAGGCCGCGCCCGCCCCAGAGGCCGCAACCGAACGCCGGATCAACATGATCGAGGCGATCAACGAGGCGCTCGACATCATGCTCGCCCGCGATCCGGACGTGATCGTGATGGGAGAGGATGTTGGATATTTCGGCGGAGTGTTCCGCGCGACTGCCGGCCTTCAGGAAAAACATGGCAAAACCCGCGTATTCGACACCCCGATTTCGGAATGCGGGATCATCGGCGCAGCCGTGGGCATGGGCGCTTATGGCCTGCGCCCGGTGCCCGAAATTCAGTTTGCCGATTATATTTATCCCGGCCTTGATCAGCTTATCAGCGAGGCGGCGCGGCTGCGCTACCGCTCGGCCACGGAATATATCTCACCGATCACCGTCCGATCACCTTTTGGTGGCGGAATTTTCGGAGGGCAGACGCACTCGCAATCACCCGAAAGCCTCTTCACCCACGTTGCGGGGCTGAAAACCGTTATCCCGGCAACGCCGCACGATGCAAAAGGGCTGCTGATCGCGGCTATCGAAGACAACGATCCGGTGATCTTCTTTGAGCCGAAACGTATTTATAACGGCCCCTTCACAGGCTTTTACGACAAGCCGGTGGAACCATGGAAAAAACACCCCGACAGTGTGGTGCCCGAAGGGTATTACCGCATCCCATTGGGCAAGGCGCGGCACGTAACGCACGGCGAGGAACTGACCGTGCTGACCTATGGCACGATGGTCCACGTGGCGCAGGCGGTGTGCGCGGCAAAGGGCGTGGATGCAGAAATCCTCGATCTGCGCACACTGGTCCCGCTGGATATCGAAGCGATTGAAGCGTCGGTGAGAAAGACCGGTCGTTGCATGATCGTGCACGAGGCCACGCGCACCAGCGGGTTTGGCGCGGAGCTGTCTGCACTCGTGACGGAGCGGTGCTTTTATCACCTCGAAGCGCCGGTTGAGCGCGTGACAGGGTTCGACACGCCGTATCCCCACAGCCTCGAATGGGCGTATTTTCCCGGCCCGGTTCGCATCGGCGAGGCAATCGACAAGATATTGGCACCATGATGGCTAACCCTGCGGGTGTGCTTTGCGCGCGATGGACGATGCGCGCGGCGCTTTCCTACAGACCCGTTTTGGTGGCAGAACGGTGAGATCGGATGGATCAGCCAAGGCGATGTTTGCGGTGAGATTTTCGCATCGTGTCAACTTCGCCTGAGGGTGCAAAAGAATATGAACTACAGCGGCATATGGACGAAAGGGCGGCTCAAAACGGTGTCAATTGTGTCAACTTTGATCACCACGGCGCCCGCCACCGGCCAATACGCCCGAACCTTTGCGAGGATTGACTGAACCCATGGCAAAATTCACTTTCAACATGCCCGATGTGGGCGAAGGCGTGGCCGAGGCGGAAATCGTCGCGTGGCAGGTCAAGGTCGGCGACCGCATCGAAGAGGATCAACACCTTGTCGATGTGATGACGGACAAGGCGACGATCGATATCGAAAGCCCGGTTTCCGGCATCGTGACGCAGGTGGCGGGCGAGGCTGGCGATACGATTGCGGTCGGATCGATGCTGCTGGTGGTAGAAGTGGAAGGCGATGATCTGGATGAGGAGCGCGAGGACTCACCCGCTCCGGCCCCGGCTCCCACTTCTTCGCAAGTCGAGAAACGCATTGAGGTGGAAACGCCCGATGCATCCGACGCAGACGATGCAATTGCGGCTGATCCCAAGCCGCAGCCGCTTCCCGCTCCAACGCCAGCACCAGCACCGGCGCCTGCACCGGCCCCTGCATCCGACAGTGCAGGCGAGACCAAAGTCCTCGCCTCTCCTGCGGTGCGTCAGCGTGCGCGCGACCTCGGCATTGATCTGGCAGAGGTGAAGCCCGCCGATGATGGCCGGGTGCGTCACGGCGATCTCGATCAGTTTCTCTCCTACAATTCGCGCGGCGGTTTCAGTCCCGCAGGGGCAGCGCGCGCGGACGAGGCGATCAAGGTGATCGGCCTTCGCAAACGCATTGCGCAGAACATGGCGGCGGCAAAGCGGCACATCCCACACTTCACCTATGTCGAGGAATGCGATGTCACCGCGCTTGAAGCGATGCGTGCCGACCTGAACTCTGCACGCGGGGAAAAGCCAAAGCTTACGATGCTGCCGCTGCTGATCACCGCATTTTGCAAGCTGATCCCGGCGTATCCGATGATCAATGCGCGCTTCGATGATGAGGCGAACGTCGTGACCCGCCACGGCAGCGTGCATCTGGGCATGGCGACGCAGACCGATAACGGCCTGATGGTGCCGGTTATCCGCGACGCGCAAAATCGCAATCTGTGGCAACTTGCGCGGGAGATCGGGCGGCTGGCACAGGCCGCGCGCGATGGCTCGGCAAAATCGGAGGAGCTTTCGGGCTCAACGCTAACCGTGACTTCGCTCGGCCCGCTGGGCGGTGTGGCGACCACTCCGGTCATCAATCGCCCTGAAGTCGCGATCATCGGACCCAATCGCATCGTGGAACGCCCGATGTTCGTTACCGGGCCGGATGGAACGGAGCGAATCGAGAAGCGAAAGCTGATGAATATCTCGATCAGCTGCGATCATCGCGTGGTCGATGGCTACGATGCGGCCAGCTATATTCAGGAGGTGAAGAAGCTGATCGAGACGCCGGTTCTGCTGCTGTCGGAGTAGGTGCAAAAAAAGCGCTGCTGGCAGTGTCGCGGGCGTTGACAGCCCCGACACACTGCCTTAGTGGCCCTGCTTCCCAAGAGGCGCTGCCGCCGTAATGCGCGGGTGTAGCTCAGTTGGTTAGAGTATCGGCCTGTCACGCCGAGGGTCGCGGGTTCAAGTCCCGTCACTCGCGCCACTTGGGACCTTATCTTCCGTCCGATCATGGAATTGCTAGCAGTCGGATTGGGCCCGGATAAGGCCTCAGCACGGCTCGCCAGGCGCGCTGGTCTTACCCGTCGCCCAATCGGCAGCGTTGCTCAACAGCAGTCGATTTTCCGGCACATCGTATGCGGTGTAGCTGTGGCCGATGGCGGAATAGAATACGCGCCCTTTGCCTGAACACCTGACCCACGCGATGGGATGCCCCTCCGCGCCGCCGCCCATGCGCAAATCCGCAACATCGCCGTAAACATCATTGCGCGGGGAATAACTCGCCTCGTCGATCCCGATCAGCACACGCGCGTCGCCCAGTTTGGCCACGTCGTCAAAACTGTACCACTCATCGGTTTGTTGCCATTGCGTCGGCAAGCCGCGCATCACCGGATGGGTTTCAGCAAGATTGACGAGGCGGGCTGTCTGGAACTGCGGCGCGGCGGGATGGCCTATGAACTCAGGCCCGATCAATTCGCGATCATACCACTGCCAGTCCGAGTGCGAGTCATCGCCCGCGCCATGCAGCGCAATCAAACCGCCTCCCGCTTCGACCCAGCGCTTAAATGCCGCCCGTTGGTCGGGTGAGAGCACATCACCGCTGACGTTGTTGAACACGACAAGAGAAAACCGCGCGAGCTGATCATCATTGAAAACCGCACCGTTGACGGTGGTAAAGAGCCCCATCGAACGCTTGCCCGCAAATTCGGCGAAGAACCGATCTGCGCCTGCAATACCTTCATCGTGACGATAGCTGCCGGTCTTGGAAAATACGAGGACCGCAGGCTGTCCCATGTATTCATTGATGACCGGATAAACGAGGTCGTATTCAGGGTGCTCAGCTGTCGCCGCCACCTGTGCCCGCTCAATCGGAGAACAGGCCGAAATCGCGAGCAGGCCACACAGGATTGAGAGGAAGTTGGTTCTTTGCATCCTGACCGCCATCATAGAGGCTATTCAGGCGGCGACCAGCTTCCGGTTTCCATCCAGATCAGAAAACGTCGCAGCGGGAGCAGCCAGATTAGGCCCAAGGTCAGATAAACGACCGTCTGCGCTGCACCCGACCAGCTGCCGATAAATTCCGGCGCATAACGCGCGATCACGACGCCATAGACCATCAGCGCGACAAACAGGCTGATGATGCCGAACGGTATTCGCCAGGTCGGGGTTTCGCGCATCACTGTGCTCCGTACATCCGTGTGGGGGTTACGACGCAATCGAGTGTAATATCATGCGCCTCTGTGGGAAGTTCCTCATCCGGTTCGACCAGTTGCACATCCCACGCCAGACCGATCGTCCGCGTCTCCGGATGTTTCGCTAGCCACCGATCATAATGCCCGCCGCCCTGACCCAGACGCTTTCCCGACGGCGTAAAGCCGATCAGCGGCACGAACAGCACTTCGGGCACCGCAGCGGGCGCAGCGGATGCGGGTTGATGCAGATCGAACGGTCCGGGCACCAGATCGCTGAGCCCGAAGGGATCAGTGTGTTCGGCAAATTCCATGGGCGCGGCCGGATCGACAAACCGTGGCAGGGCGATGGTGTGCCCCCGCTCCTGAAAAAACCGGGCATAGCCATTCGCCGGCGCCTCATAGGGTGTCGCGTTATACACCCCGATGACGGCATCGGATGAAATCGTCTCCAGCAACGCTCCGGGAGGGCGATGAAACAGCAGCGCGCGGATCGAGGCGGATTGCGCTGCCACATGCTCGCGGCGCGCTTTGCGAAGAGATGTTCGCAGGGCGGATTTTGAAAGAGGTGGTTTCACTGTCCGCGGGAAATAGTGCCGCGCACACCGCCCCGCAAGGGCGCATCCCCGTTGCGGCTGCGAGAATGAAACATGACGGGACCACCATGGGTCGTTTCCGGAAAATCCTCCGACGCGAAAACGTCAGGTGGGTGCCGTTTACCCTGGCCCCCCGGTTCCATTCCGAAGAATGCAGTGGCCGATAGACCAAGGAAGGGACAGCTCCCTAGGATTGCTTATAGCCTCAGGGATATTCATGCGGCTCGTGCCGGGCAGCCCCGTCACCTTTTAAATTAGGCGCTATCGCCCGACTGTTCAAGCGCAATCGCAGCAGCCTCGGTCCGTTCTGCCAGCGTTTCCAGCGCGCCTGCGACGTCCTCTGCATCCATCGCCGGGCCGAACAACTCGTGCTGGCGAGCGTTCGCCTCGCGCAATTGGGAAAGCTCGGATTTCAGCGTGGTGACTTCCTCTCGGACACGCTCTTCATCCTTGCGTAGGGTTTCAATCTCGGCACGCATCTCTGCTTTCTTGCCGCCAGTTCCGGCTTGTGCCTGCTCGATTTCCTTGGTCGCTTCGCTGGCCGATCGTTTTTCCGCATCTTCAATTGCGGCCTGAAGCTTCTGCCGAGCGTCCGCTATTTCAGCCAGCGCGGCTTGTGCCTTGGCATCTGCCGCTTTCTCGGCGGCGCGGGCGGTTTGCACCGCTTCATCGGCCTTGGCCCTGATCGCTGCAATTTTCGCTTGCGATCCATCCTCGGCATTGTCCATCCGGGCGCGCAATTCCGCCAATTCGTCAGCCATGAACAAAGCGGTGAACACAAGGTTCGTCGCCTCCAGAGGCGCGCGCGCACTACCAAGCTGAGCGTATTTCTCGTCAATCAACGCACCCAGCGCGGCGATTTTATCCTGCTCGCCCTCACCGCATCCGACGGTGTAGCTTTTGGGGCCAATTCTGATGGAAACCTGAGGCATTGCCGCGTTATTCCTCCAGTTCTTCAATCAGGGCGTCGAGTTCGCGCAGCGTATCGGCCACTTCCTCGCGCAGTTTTTCGTGAGAGTTGACGAGCGCCATCACGCGGGCAGAACCGGAATTGTCCTTGCCATCCGCAATGCCAGATTGCGTGTTCGCATCGTCCTGAGCGTCAGAGGCCGGTAGCGCCTGTCGTTGCCGCGCCGCGTCCAGACGCAAAAGCGCCGCGTCAATCCGCGCCAATGCCTGTTGAATCCGGCTCTCGCTCATAACGGCAGGGATTACCAAGATTGGCGAGTGTGCGCAAAGCCTTGAGGGTGCCTGTTGATAAGTGTTCTGCTGCAGCCGGGGGTCGATGGTGTTGACCTTGCCAGATCGCTCGGCAATGGCGGGGCCACGCAGTTCGTCTGGGATCGAATTGCCCCTGAGAACCGGCCAATTGTGGGGTCGGACGGGGTTCTGGCCGCGGTGCAGTAGCATCGTAGTCGCACAGCTGGAGGCATCAACTACGCCATGACCTTTGAAGTCGCCCGCCTGGAACAAATGGCCAATGCCATTCGCGCCCTTTCGATGGACGCGGTGCAGGCCGCCAATTCCGGCCATCCGGGGATGCCGATGGGCATGGCCGATGTTGCCAGCGTGCTGTATGCGCATCATCTGAAATTCGATCCCGCCCGGCCCGACTGGGCAGACCGCGACCGGTTCATACTGAGCGCCGGGCATGGTTCCATGCTGATTTACAGCCTGCTGCATCTCACCGGCTATGCCGCGCCGACGATGGAAGATATCCGCAATTTCCGTCAATTGGGCAGCCCATGCGCCGGTCATCCTGAGAATTTCCTACTGGAAGGCGTGGAGTGCACCACCGGCCCATTGGGTCAGGGGGTAGCGATGGCGGTCGGCATGGCGATGGCGGAACGCCATCTCAACAGCGTATTCGGAGATGATCTGGTCGATCACCGCACGTGGGTGATTGCTGGCGACGGATGCCTGATGGAAGGCATCAACCACGAGGCGATAGGCCTTGCCGGACACCTGCACCTGGGCCGGCTGAACGTGCTGTGGGACGATAACCGCATCACCATCGACGGTTCGACCGATCTTTCCACCAGCGAAGATATCAAGGCGCGCTATGCCGCGACCGGGTGGCATGTCGTGGAATGCGACGGGCACGATTATCTCGATATCGACCGTGCGATCGAGGAGGCAAAGGCCTCTGCGCGACCATCCCTGATTGCGTGCCAGACCGTGATCGGCAAGGGTGCACCGACAAAGCAGGGCACTTCGGCCACGCACGGCGCGCCGCTTGGCCCCGCCGAAATCACGGCAGCGCGCGAGGCGCTGGGCTGGACGGCAGAACCGTTCGTTATTCCCGATGACATTCTGGCCGATTGGCGATCAACAGGGGATCGCGGACGCGATGCGTCGGCGGCCTGGGCCGCTCGTCTCGATCTGTCTGATCACGCCGCAGAGTTTCAGCGGCGCATGGCGGGCGATTTGCCCACAAATAGCGCGATCGACAATCACATCGCGAGCCTGCTCGAAAGCCCGCAAGAGATCGCCACGCGCAAAGCGAGCGAGATTGCGCTTGCCGCGATCAATCCCGCGGTGCCCGACACAATCGGCGGAAGCGCGGATCTGACCGGCTCCAACAACACCAAGGCTGGAGATATCGGAGCGTTTTCTGCGGACGATTATTCAGGCCGATATGTCTATTACGGCATTCGTGAATTCGGCATGGCCGCGGCGATGAATGGAATGGCGCTGCATGGCGGCGTGATCCCCTACGGCGGCACTTTCCTGGTATTTACTGACTATGCACGCGGAGCAATCCGCCTGTCCGCTCTCCAGCAGACGCGCGTGATCTATGTGATGACGCACGATTCCATCGGATTGGGAGAGGACGGCCCGACCCACCAGCCTATCGAACACCTTGCATCGCTGCGGGCAATGCCAAATCTTCTGGTGCTGCGCCCGTGCGATGCGGTGGAGACAGCGGCGTGCTGGGATATCGCGCTTCGCAGTGCAGAGACGCCTTCGGTGCTTGTGCTCAGCCGCCAGAACCTGCCGCAGGTGCTGGGCAAGGATCATGTCGTGCAGGTCGAACGGGGCGGTTATCGCCTGAAATCTGCTGACGCCGCGCGCCGCGTGGTGTTGCTGGCGAGTGGGTCCGAGGTTTCGCTGGCACTGGAATGTGCACGGCATCTGGAGGCGGACGGGATCGGCGCGGATGTCGTATCGATGGTCTGCACCGAGCTGTTCGATCAGCAGTCAGCGGTTTATCAAGCCGACACGCTGCCTGACGATGCGTTGATCGTTTCTATCGAGGCGGGAAGTACATTTGGCTGGCAGCGGTATACCGGTCGCACGGGCATCAATATCGGCATCGACAGCTTCGGCGCGTCGGCCCCGGCGCCTGATCTGTTTGCGCATTTCGGTTTCACGGCGGATGCTATTATTCCGAAAATCATGAATAAATTGAACGGTTAAGCAGGAGTTCTTCATATGGCCACCAAAGTTGCCATCAACGGTTTCGGGCGTATCGGGCGTCTGGTTGCACGCGCTATTCTTGAACGCAGCGATCATGATCTGGAGCTCGTCTCGATCAACGATCTGGCGGATACGAAATCCAACGCGCTGCTGTTCCAGTACGATTCCACCCACGGACGTTTCCCCGGAACGGTGGAGACCGGAGAGAGCGCGATCATCGTCAATGGCAAGTCCATCGCCGTTACGTCAGAGCGCGATCCCGGCAACCTGCCGCACGGCGAACAGGGCATCGATATCGTGCTGGAATGCACCGGCTTTTTCCAGAGCCATGATGCCGCCGAGCCCCACCTGAAGGCAGGCGCGAAGCGAGTGCTGATTTCCGCCCCGGCATCGGGTGTGTCGGCAACGATCGTGTATGGGGTGAACCACGATGTGTTGAGCGCCGATGACGTCATCGTCTCAAATGCCAGCTGCACCACCAATTGCCTGTCGCCCGTTGCCAAGGTGCTGCACGAGACCGTCGGCATCGAACGCGGGTTCATGACTACCATTCACTCCTACACCAACGATCAGCGGATGCTGGACCAGATGCATTCGGATATGCGCCGGGCGCGCGGGGGGGCGCAGAACATGATCCCCACAACCACAGGCGCAGCGCGAGCTGTTGGGTTGGTGCTGCCGGAACTCAAGGGTAAGCTGGACGGGTCGAGTGTGCGCGTACCAACGCCCAATGTGTCGCTGATCGATCTGGTGTTCACACCCAGCCGGGACACCAGCGCAGAGGAACTGAACGCCGCGCTGAAAGCCGCTGCGGCTGGCCCGATGAAGGGCGTGCTCGATTATACCGATCAACCGCTCGTGAGCTCGGATTTCAATCACTATCCGGCCAGCTCGACGGTGGACAGCCTCGAGACGAGCGTCATGGAAGGCAAGCTGGCCCGCGTTGTCAGCTGGTATGACAACGAATGGGGCTTCTCCAACAGGATGATCGACACCGCCGGCGTGATGGCAAAATTCCTCTAAGGATCACCGGAAAATGGCCACTTTCAAGACGCTTGATGACCTTGGCCCCGACCTCGGCGACGTGACCGGCAAGGTCGCGCTGGTGCGCGTCGATCTGAACCTGCCGATGAAGGGAGGGTCCGCCAGCGACGTAACCCGCATCGAGGCCGTCAAACCGACGATCCTTGAATTAAGCCAGAAGGGTGCAAAAGTGCTACTGCTTGCGCACTTTGGCCGTCCCGGGGGCAAGCGTTCCTCGGTATTGTCGACCAGCATGATCGTGGGCGATGTCGAGGAAGTACTGGGTAAGGAGCTGATGTTCATCCCCGAACTGACGGGCCCTGTGGTGCAGCAATCCATCGGCATCCTGCGCAACGGCGATATCGGCCTGCTCGACAACACACGGTTCTGGCCGGGTGAAGAGGACAACGATCCCAATTTTGCGCAAGCCATTGCGGCCAATGGCGATTTCTACGTGAATGACGCCTTCAGTGCCTCCCACCGCGCCCACGCGACCACAGAGGGACTGGCGCACTTTTTGCCCGCCTATGCCGGACGCGCAATGGAAGCCGAGCTCAAGGCGCTTGACGCTGCACTTGGCAATCCGGAACCGCCCGTGGCCGCCGTGGTTGGCGGTGCCAAGGTTTCGACCAAGATCGCCGTTCTGGAACACCTTGTGGGCCGTGTGCAGCATCTCATCATCGGCGGCGGGATGGCCAACACCTTCCTCGCAGCGCGCGGGGTGAATGTCGGCAAGTCGCTGTGCGAACACGATCTTACCGAAACGGTATCGCGAATACTGGACGAGGCCGATCACGCAGGATGCACCGTGCACCTGCCCTATGATGTGGTCGTGGCAAAGGAATTTGTCGCCAACCCCCCCTCAATGCGCATCTGCAATGTGCATGAGGTTGGCGATGATGAGATGATCCTCGACATCGGCCCGCAAGCGACAGAGGCGCTGGCCGATGTGTTGAAAACCTGCCGCACGCTGGTGTGGAACGGTCCGCTGGGCGCATTCGAAACAGAGCCATTCGACACCGCCACCATGGCGCTGGCGCGGCATGTCGCGGCGCTCACACAGGAAGGTTCGCTGATCAGCGTTGCAGGCGGCGGAGACACCGTTGCCGCGTTGGCCCAGGCGAATGTGACGCAGGACATCACCTATGTTTCCACGGCGGGAGGCGCGTTCCTGGAATGGATGGAAGGCAAGCAGCTTCCCGGCGTTGCTGCGCTGACCACCTGAAAGCGGACCGGCAGTCATGGCAGACATCGAAGCGCAGATCGAAGCGCAACAACTCCATTTCATGCAATCGTGGATGCGTCGGGACAAGGCGGCGATCAAGAAGCTGGCTGAACGCGACATGATGGCGATGGTGGGCACCCATCCGCCCGAATTGCTTGACCGGCCCAGTTTCATTGCTGGCATGGATGAAGGCTTCGTGTGTTCAGGCTTTCGTCTGGATCAGTGCGTGATCCGTCAATACGGGCGCTGTGCCTGGTATGCGGCCGGGGCAAAGCTCGATCTGCTGGTTGGGCGCACCGAATGGTCCGATCATTTCATGCTGACGGCGTTGTGGCGCAAATCGCGGTTCAAAGGATGGCGAATTGCAGAATTCGGCATCGCGCCGACTGCTCGCGATGAAAGGTTCACGCAAACCGTCCGCCGCCTGCAATTGTGGACGTGACCTGAGATGACGCATGAAGCTGCCGAAACGAGCACCGAATACGGCTATTTGGGCGCGGTCGAGGAGACTGTGGGCGAATTTGCCGGCTGGAAATACTGGAACCACGATCCTTACGAGAGCCGGTCCGGCCCGTTTTACATGCGACGGGAGGCCGACGGAACGTATCTGAGCGCCTTTCGCGCCGCGCCCCATCATATGAACGGTGCAGGTTCGATGCACGGCGGCTGCCTTATGACGTTTGCTGATTTCGCCCTGTTCGCGATTGCGACGGACGAACTGGAGGGCGCAGATGCGGTCACGATGAATCTCTCCGCCGATTTCCTGGGGGGAATCAAACCCGGTGCGCTGGTCGAGGCGCGTGGCGAGGTAACGCGCGGCGGTGGCAAGACAGTGTTCGTTCGCGGGCTGATTACTGGTGATGGTGCGCCCGCGCTCAGTTTCACCGGTATTATCCGCAAATTCTCAAAACGCGGGTAGGGCTCACCATGCGATCACCCATGCGGTTGCGGCCAACCAGCCTGCTGGGTAAAAGCACGCCGACGCGAGCGAAATCGCAGACAACACTTTTCAATCAAGGGCGGGGCAAGCCATGAACACTGAACAAATGACGGCCAAAATTGCAGACGGCCAAGGGTTTATTGCAGCTTTGGATCAGTCCGGCGGCTCAACCCCAAAGGCGCTGCGAGGCTATGGCGTCGATGACAGCGAATGGTCGGGCGATGAGGAGATGTATGCGCAAATTCATGCCATGCGTGCCCGCGTGATCACCGCGCCGTCGTGTGCCAATGGCAAAGTGATCGGCGCGATCCTGTTTGAAAAAACGATGGATGGCATGGTCGATGGTCAGTCCACCGCCGAAGCGTTGAAGGCGCGCGGCATCGTGCCGTTTATCAAGGTGGATCAGGGTCTGGCCGACGAGGGTGACAATGGCCTTGGGGGCGTGCAGTTGATGAAGCCGCTCGACAAGCTGCCCGCTCTGCTTGAAAAAGCGGTCGCGCATGGCATGTTCGGAACGAAGATGCGCTCCGTCATCAAATCAGCCAATCCCGCTGGCATTGCCGCAATCGTGGATCAGCAATTCAAGGTTGGTGCGCAGATCGCGGCGGCGGGCCTGATGCCGATGCTGGAACCGGAATACGACATCACCGCAACGGACCGTGCGGAGGGTGAAGACGTTTTGCTGGCAGAAATCCTCAAGCATCTGGACGCGCTGCCCGAAGGGCGCAGAGTGATGCTCAAGCTCTCGATCCCGGTGAAACCGGGGCAATACACGCCTTTGATCGACCATCCCAATGTGCTGCGTGTCGTCGCGTTGTCGGGCGGATATTCTACTGACGAGGCGTGCGCGCATCTGGCGAAGAACCCCGGAATGATTGCCAGCTTCTCCCGCGGGTTGCTGCAGGACCTGCGCAAGAGCCAGTCGGACGAGGAATTCGACGTCGTACTGGGCAAGGCCATCGATCAGATCGCTGTGGCAAGCACCGCGGGCTGAAGGCTTGCGCAGATGACAACACGGCGCAGCTTTCCCTATCATCGGGGCGTTGCGCCGATGATGTGGGTTCTGTTTGCGCTTTCGATCATCGAACTTTTTGCCACGCATTTTTTTGTAACGATGAAATGGCCTCATGTCGGGTGGCCACTCACTATCCTGTCAGGCGCTGGGGTTGTCTGGATTTTCGTGTGGATCCGCTCGTTCCGGCGTCTGCCTCATGTGCTTGATGATGGCTCGTTGCTGCTCCGCCTTGGCAATCTTCGGCGCGTCAGTATCGACATCACGAATATCGAGCGGATCAGGCGCGGATGGGAAGCTGGCGCTGCCGAGCAGAGGGGGGCGATAAATCTAGCCGGGATCGCCTATCCCAATCGCTGCATCGAATTGAACGAGCCTGTGCGCAAGGGCGCGCAGCGCGTTTTTGTTCTGGTCGACAATCCGGATGAATTCGATGTGGCCATGTCCGGGGCAGGCGTTGTAATCGTCTGACCCAAGGACGCTGAATTCAGGATCGACGGCGGTCGCTATGCCGGAGGGCGCAGCAATATCGGGATATAAACCAGCTCGAGCCGGTAGTTCTCCAGATTGATCGCGCCATTGTCGCTGGGGGCTGTGCCTGCGCTGGAGAGCATCAGCAATCCGCCGGGCACCTGCACGGGCTGATCCAGACGCAAAACCACCTCGTCCAGCCCGCGCAGAGTGTGCATCACCAGCGATATCTCCATCGTATCGCTCTTGAAACACAATCTGGGGTCAACGCAGCGATCATCGAAGAAGATGTTCACCGGCGTCACTTCCACAAATCCAACGGTGACCCGTTCGAAGAAGGAAACGCCGCTGGTCACATATCGTTCTGCATTGGCTGGCGCAGCGCTGAATGCAAATGCGGCGCACAGGGCGAGAGCCAATTTGTTGAGCGGCTTCATAACGCGTCTCCTTGACACTTCGTATACCATGTTTGCGCACCTGTGTGATGAGCGGGATTGTGACTGTACCAGCGATGGACAGGGCAAAGGGTGGCGGGCTAAGGCCCGGGGATGAACATGAAAAATCCCGCAACGCAGATCTATCTTATCTCGCCGCTCGATGTGGGCGGGAATTTTCCGCAACGGCTCGAACGCGCGCTCGCGGCGGGAGCAGGGACTGTCACGGCCTTTCAATTCCGTGTGAAGGATGTTGATCAGCACGAGGCTGCCGCGCTGGCTGAACCGCTTCAGGCAATCTGCGCTGCCCATGATTGCGCGTTCATCGTCAACGATTCGGTTCCGCTCGCCAAGCGGTTGAAAGCTGACGGCGTGCATCTTGGGCAGGGCGATGGCGACCCTCGTGAAGCGCGCGCAGAACTGGGCCCCGATGCCCAGATCGGTGTGACCTGCCACGCGAGCAAACACATGGCGATGGAGGCCGGCGAGGCGGGCGCGGATTACGTGGCGTTTGGCGCGTTCTTTCCCTCCACCACCAAGGACGCGGCGCAGGATGCAGAGCGCCCGACCACAGAGCTCATCGAATTCTGGACCAAATTATTCGAAATTCCGCTGGTCGCAATTGGCGGGATCACGCCCGATAATTGCGAGCCTCTAGTAAAGGCGGGGGCAGATTTCCTCGCGGTTTCCGGCGCGGTCTGGAATGGTGACGAAGCCGCCGTGATCGCAGCATTTATCGAGAAATTGCAATAAGGTAATTCGTGGGAGCTTAAAGCGGATCTGACCGTTGTTGCCTTTGAAATCGCAAATGAGGCGTCAATGTTCAGTCACAAATCAAAGCCCGCTCCTAGTTCGACATACCTTCGTCCGACTTTAGCTATCAGCGTTATCGCGATGCTGTCGGCGTGCAACATCAGCTATTCGGAAGATGAGGCAAAGGCGCCTGAACCAGCAGTGGAGAGCGCTTCCACTGATTATGGTTATGACACATATGGCGAGGACAATCTTGCCGACAGCATGGCCTCGAACGACGCCTCGACCGCGGCTGGCAGCACGCAAATGGCTTCGGGCAAGGAAGGCGCTGCGGCAATAGCGGATTCCGAAGAGCGCCCCACCATGCAATTGCAGGTCGTCCTGGACCGAGCAGGCTTTGGCCCCGGCGTGATCGACGGTGAAATGGGCCTCAGCACCAAGAATGCACTGCGCGGTTTTCAGGAAGCGAATGGTATTACCGTGACCGGATCGCTCGACGAAGCCACGCAAACCAAGCTGACGAAATGGGAGGCAATCCCCGCCACTCGCGTCGTTACAATTCCCGTTTCCTGGAGCGATGCCACCTATACGGACATCCCGGAGGACACCGCAGAAAAGGCCAAGTTGAAAAGCATGGGCTACACCTCGCTTGACGAAAAGCTGGCCGAGCGTTTCCATACGACTGCGCAGGTGCTGAAAATGCTTAATCCCGACGGCCGTCCCGCCGGTATGAGCGGAGAGGGATCGCCTGACACGGCCAAGCCTTCGTCTTCACCATCGACAGACACCGCAAAAGCGGGTGCGTCAAACCAGAGCCTGTTTCGCCCAGGCCAGCAGATCCGCGTTCCCAATATCGGCGCCGATCGGATTGCGCCGGGTCGCGTCGATGATCGCGACTGGCAACGCACGCTCGCCATGCTGGGCGTAGGCACCGAACAGCCCGAAGCCGACCGCGTCGTGGTCAGCAAATCGGGCAAGACGCTCAAGGCCTATCAGGGCGATAAAATTGTCGCGCTGTTCACTGTAAGCTCTGGCTCATCGGAGTTTCCGCTGCCCTTGGGTGAGTGGAAAATTCTGGGCGAGGCATTCAATCCGCCTTACAATTATGATCCCGAAGTGCTGGGCAAAAACAACGCTGATGGCGAAACGTTTACCCTGCCGCCGGGTCCAAACAGCCCGGTGGGTGTGATCTGGATCGACCTGTCAAAGGAACATTACGGCATCCACGGGACACCCGATCCAGAAACCATCGGCCGGGCACAAAGCAGTGGCTGCGTCAGGCTAACGAACTGGGATGCGGCGCGGTTGTCACAAATGGTCTCGACACAAACCAAGGTGATTTTCGAAGCTTAAGGTCGTAAGGTCAGCGACATGAAATTTGCAGATCGCATTCTCACCATCGTTGTCACGGCGACGCTGACGTCGGCAGCATGGATCGTGTTCGGGGAAAGCCTGCTGGAAATGGCGGGCGACCCTGAGACCGAAACCGTTTCTGCAGCCGAAAATCCGGGTGGAATGGAAGGGGCGAGCGCGAGTGCGAGTGCTGAGACTGCAAACGCATCTGCGCCCGCAGGCGATACGCCCAATGATACCCGCTCGGGCAATTCACAATCCACCGCACAGGCTACCGCGCCGGGTGGTCTATTGATTCCGGTTCAAGGGATCGCCGCCAACGCGCTGACCAACACATACCTCGATGCGCGCGGTGCCGACGGAACGCGATTGCACGAAGCTATCGACATTATGGCCCCTACAGGAACGAGCGTGCTTGCAGCCGCGCCGGGGACGATTGCGAAACTTCACCGATCAGGTCCGGGCGGCAATTCGATTTATATCCGCAGCCCCGACCGGCTCACGATCCATTACTACGCGCATCTGGATCAATATGCGTCCGGCCTGCGCGAAGGGCAATCGGTGCGCGCCGGACAGGCATTGGGCACCGTAGGAAGCACCGGAAATGCCGACCCTGCAGCGCCTCATCTGCATTTTGCGATCATGGAAACAACAGCGGACGCACAATGGTGGGAGCCCGCCAATGCGATCAATCCCTACCCGTTGCTGATCGCAGCTGCCAAATAGTCGCCGGCTCAGTTTGAGCCAAGGCGCGTACACAGCAACTTTGTCTGGGTTCCGTCTTTTTCAAGTTTGCGTAGCTGATTATCTCCGACACGGCGGAATTGCTCGCCGTTTTTCGGGCCGCTTGTGAATGTCAGATCTCGCCCGCGCAGGATATAAGTGCCCGATCCCGCATCGCTTTGATAACGTGACGCGGTGCTGATCCGGAAATTTTCGGCAGCCACGACCGCATAGGCATCACCGGCGGCATCACCGGGGTTGGCGCATTGATAGTTACCGTGCGGCATGGTTCCGAGCATCCCCCCTGATGGGGCGTTATCCGCGCTTACCCGCGCACTTTCGACGGGCCCTTGGCTTTTTACAGGCACAGTGGCGGCCAGCGCGGCGGCAAAGACGGTAAGCATGATCACGTGCACAGTCTTCATCGGAATGGTTTCTTGTCTGTTGGCATAAACGGGCTTCACGAACTCTTTACCATCCGCCGGAACGAGTTGCCACCGGGTTAACCATGTCCAATTGTATCGGCGCTGCTGGACGAGGCGAGACGGCACCGCTTGCTGTCATCGGTGCCCTCGGCTATGCGCCCCCATCACATCTATCCGGCGGGCATCCATCGGGAGCGGGCATCGGGGGCGGGCATGGCACCGCCATCCTGTACGAAATCCGGCCCAATACGCCCAACCCAACACTGAAAGCCAAGAGAGCCCTATGAAGATCAGCGGCGTCGATATCCGTCCCGGCAACATCATCGAGTATGAAAAAGGCATCTGGAAAGTTGCCAAGATCCAGCACACCCAGCCGGGCAAGGGCGGTGCGTACATGCAGGTCGAAATGAAGAACCTGCAGGACGGTCGCAAGACCAACGTGCGGTTCCGCAGCGCCGACACGGTTGAGAAGGTGCGCCTCGAAACCGCCGACTATCAGTTTTTGTATGAAGACGGCGATATGCTGGTGTTCATGGATCAGGACACGTTCGAGCAAATCAATCTGCCGTCTGATCTGCTTGGCGATGCGCGCCCGTTCTTGCAGGACGGAATGCAGGTGAAACTGGAATTGTGGGAAGAGAAGCCGATTTCGGTTGAATTACCCGCCCAGATCGAAGCGGAAATTGTCGAAGCCGATGCGGTGGTCAAAGGTCAGACCGCGTCCTCCAGCTACAAACCGGCTGTGCTCGACAATGGCGTGCGCATCATGGTCCCCCCGCATATCGAAAGCGGGACGCGAATCATCGTCGATGTCTATGAACAATCCTATGTCGGCAAGGCGGGCTAAGTTTCATGTCGATGTTTTCAGGCCTGATCCGCGTGATGGAACGCGCCGCGCGCAAGGCGGGCCAGCGTTTGCGCCGCGATTTCGGCGAAGTTGAACACCTGCAGGTCAGCCGAAAGGGTCCGGCCGATTTCGTGTCCAAGGCAGATATGCGTGCCGAACGCACAATCTATGACGAATTGACCGTGGCGCGCCCCGGTTGGGGTTTCGTTATGGAAGAGGCGGGCGTGATCGAAGGGGATGAGGGCAAGCCGCGCTGGATCGTCGATCCGCTCGATGGCACGTCCAATTTTCTGCATGGCATCCCGCACTTTGCGATCAGCATTGCGGTGCAGGAACCGCGCCTTGATGGGAATGGCTGGGGTGATGTTACCGCTGCCGTCATCTATAACCCGATCAACGATGAAACATACTGGGCGGAAAAGTCGCGTGGCGCATGGTTGCAGGACGCGCGGCTGCGTGTCTCTGCGCGTGGGCATCTGGATGAGGCGTTGATCGCGACCGGCATTCCGTTTGCCGGACACGGCGATTTCACACAGTGGAGCCGAATTTTCGGTGCCATCGGTCCCGAAGTTGCAGGGATTCGCCGTTTCGGTGCGGCCTCGCTCGATCTGGCTTATGTCGCGCAAGGGCGCTTCGATGGCTTCTGGGAAAGCGGGCTGAGCGATTGGGATACCGCCGCCGGGTGCCTGCTGGTGCGCGAAGCGGGCGGGTTCGTCTCCGATTTCCGGGGTCGGTCAAACCCGATCCATTCCGAACAAGTTCTGGCAGCGAACGACCGCCTGCATTCAAAACTGCACAAGATTTTGGCAGGGGCACTTCGTTAAGGCGCGGTCACTCGCTGCGCAGCGCCTCTATCGGTGATAGCCGGGCGGCGCGCACTGCCGGGTATCCGCCAAACGCGAGGCCAATTATTCCGGAAAACACGATCGCGCCGATGGCCGTGCCCATACCGACCGGCACGGGAAACTCGGCATAGGTCGTGAGCGCCGCGCCCGCGAGCCAGGCGAGCACCAGTCCGACCGCGCCGCCGATAACGCATAGCACCGCGGCCTCCACCAGAAACTGGTTGCGGATATCGCTGCGCCGCGCGCCCAGTGCCATACGCAGGCCGATTTCTCGCGTGCGTTCGGTGACGCTGACCAGCATGATGTTCATGATCCCGATCCCGCCTACCAGCAGCGAGATGGAGGCGATGGAAACCAGCACCGCCTGAAGGATACCGGTGATCATCTGGCTTTCCTCCATGAATTCCTGCGTGGTGCGGATGGTGAAGGGGTTGGTATCGCCCTCTCGCACGCGATACCGGTCGCGCAGCACGGTGGTCAGATCGTCCTTGCCCCGCACCAGCGAAGCGCCCTCCTGAAAACCGATGAATGCCAGTTGCAGATCGTCCGGACCCGGCAGTGTATCCCCGACAAAGCGTTGGCGCATGGTTGAAATCGGCAGCACGGCTGTGTCGTCGTTGTCATCGCCAAAGGTCGATCCCTTTTCCTCCAACAGGCCGATCACGGTGAAGGGCACGCCCTGCACCCGGATGGTTTCGCCCACTGGATCGAATTCTCCGAACAGTTTTTCGGAAATCGTGCGTCCGATGACGATGACGCGCGCCGCAGAACGGATGTCGGCTTCGCTGATGTTACGTCCGCGATCGACTTCGTGATTGGTGATGATGGCCAGACCGGGGGTTGAGCCGACGGCATTGGTGGAGGCGCTGGTTCCGGCAACCACCAGTTCGAGCGTCTGGCGCAACTGGGGCGCCGTTGCGCGGATGTTTGGCACTTCACGCTCCACCGCGCGCAGATCGCGGGTGGTAAGACGCCCTCGATCGAAACTGCGACGACCGCCTTCGCTTTCCGGCTCGGGAATGAGGATGGCCATGTTCGACCCGAAGGAATTGATCGAGCTCATCACCGATTCCTGCGCGCCATTGCCCACCGCCACCGCCAGCGTCACAGCAAACACGCCGATCATCACCCCCAGCATGGTCAGCAGTGATCGCATCAGATTGGTGCGCAGCGCTGTCATCGCGATGGCGATGTTGACTGCCCAGCTGGACAGGAAATTGCGGCGATTAGCGGACGCGGGAGCCGCCGAAGCGGCCGGGGCAGGGGCAGCACCGGGGGCGGGGGTGGTGGCCATTACGCAGCCTCCTCTGCGCGGGGCGAGGCGACATGCCGGTTCGTGACCGCGCGATCCTCTATGACCTTGCCATCGCGAAACTCGATCCGGCGCTTTGCATGGTCGGCAATGTCGTTTTCGTGAGTGACGACGATGACGGTTATCCCGTCGGCGTTCAGTTGCTCGAAAATCGCCATGATATCCTCGCTGGTGCGGGTATCGAGCGCGCCGGTGGGTTCGTCAGCCAGCAGGATCAGCGGATCAGTAACCAGAGCGCGGGCGATGGCGACGCGTTGTTGCTGGCCACCGGAAAGCTTTGCCGGAGTGTTGAGCAGGCGTTCGCCCAGACCCATTTCGATCAGCTTTTGCGTGGCGCGCGCCCGGCGTGTGGAAGTGTCCAGCCCGGCATAGATGAGAGGCACCGCGACATTATCGATCGAGGACGTGCGCGCCAGCAGGTTGAACTGCTGGAAAACAAAGCCGATCTTGCGGTTGCGCAGGGCCGCCAGATCATCGCTGGTCATGTTATCGGTCGGCGTGCCGTCGATCAGCACGGTGCCCTGGCTCGGGACGTCAAGACAGCCGATCATGTTCATGAAGGTCGACTTGCCCGATCCGCTGGTGCCCATGATGGCGACATATTCGCCCTGTTCGATGGTGAGCGAGACGCCGTCGACAGCATGGATCACCTCGCCGCCCAGTTCATAGGTCTTCACCAGATCGCGGGTCTCGACGAGCGGGCGGGCCTCGGTCACCTGCCTGCTCCGTTTGAATTGGGCGCCTCTTCGCCCGTCAGTTCACGCGAGCGCACCAGCACGGTATCGCCTTCTTTCAAACCGCCCGTCACCTCGACGTATTCTTCCCCTTCCAGCCCGGTCCTGATGTCGCGGCGCACTGGAGCATAGGGTTCTTCGCCGGGCACCCATACGGTGATCTGTTTCGCGGCATCCTTGCCGTCATTTCCGCCTGGTGCTGCATCCTGCGCCGGAGTATCCAAGTCTCCCCGATCCTCCTCACGCGGCAGGAACCGCAACGCGGCGGTCGGCACGCGCAGCGCGTTTTTCTTGATCCCGGTTATGATGTCCACATTGGCGGTCATCCCGGTGAGCAGCTTGCCATCCTTGTTGTCCACATCGAGGATGACGAGATAGCTGACCGAGGCCGAGCCTTGCGTGGCGGACTGGCGGATCTGCTGCACCCGCGCAGCAAAGGTTTCTTCGGGGTAGCTATCGACGGTAAAGCGAACATTCTGCCCTTGGCGCACCTGACCGATATCGGCTTCGTCCACCGCTGCTTCGACCTGCATACGACTTGTATCGGCGGCGATTGTGAACAGGTTGGGCGTCTGGAAGTTTGCCGCGACCGTGGTTCCCGGTTCCACCAGCTTATCTATCACCACGCCGCTGGCAGGTGCGATGATGCGGGTGCGCGACAGATCGAGTTGCGCGGATTCAAGGATTGCCGTGCTTTGGGCGATTTGCGCGCGCGCGCTTTGCGCCTGCGCTTCTGCCGTGCTGAGCGAAGCCTTTGCCGCGCTCAGCAGATTTTCTGCCTGATCCAGCCCTGCACCCGAAACGAAACCCTTTTTCGCCAGTTCCTTGCGCCGTTCGAATTCGCGTGTCTGAACCTGCACATCGGTCCGGGCGCGCACTATCGCGACCTCCGCCTGAGCAAGGCTGGCACGCGCCAGATTAACCTGTGCGCTGGCCTGAGTAACCTGAGCACGCAACCGCGTAGCATCGATTTCGGCGAGCAATTGTCCTTTTGTAACCGGAGTATTGAAATCAACATAAACGGCGGTGATCTGGCCCGAAACCTCGGCGCCGACGTTTATGGTGTTCAGCGCCCTCAACGTTCCGCTGGCTGAGACCACGCGCACGACTTCGCCGCGGGACACTTTTTCAGTCACATATTCGTAATTGCGCCCACCGCCGAAAATAAAGCCTGCCACTATCGCAAGAAATACCAGCGCGATAATGCCAGTGATTATGGGATGACGCCTGATCCAAGACAACATTTGTTCCGCCCTGTCTGTTCGGGACCCCGCCCGCAAGAGGTGTATCACATGCCTATGGCACCGGCTGCACGGCATGGCAATCGGGCAGACGATGGAAATGCTTGAACGAAAACTGGGGGGTCGCTAACAGCGCGTCTCTGCAAACCCGATCAGGTGTGCCCCTGTGGTGGAATTGGTAGACGCGCTCGACTCAAAATCGAGTTCTTAACGGAGTGCCGGTTCGAGTCCGGCCAGGGGCACCAACTATCGCTCGACCAGATACCAGCGAGCCAGATGCCAGCTGGGACGCCGATCAAAACACTTGCCATGGATGGCAGCCAATGAAAGACCCGGCAACGGGACGAGGATCATGCTGTCAGTGCCATCATATCATGCAATTGCTGCCATGGCGGTCACCGTCGCAATGTTCATCGCGTTTGCGCGCGGACGCCTCTCGGTAGAGATCGTCAGCCTGATGACCATCGCGGTGATCGCGGTCGGCCTGTATTTCTTCCCGCTTGAAGGGACCAAGCCGACAGACGGTCTCGCTCTCGCATTTGAAGGGTTTGGCCATTACGCCCTGATCACAATCTGCGCCCTGATGATCATGGGGCGCGGTCTGGTTGTCACCGGCGCGCTGGAACCGGCAGCGCGGCTGCTGGAAACGATGTTCAGGTTGAACCTGCAACTGGGTCTTCTGATATCGCTGCTGATCGCGTTCTTCCTGTCGATGGCGGTAAACGATACGCCGGTGCTGGTGCTGCTGTTGCCGATTTTCGTGGCACTCGCATCGCGCGGGGCGATGCCCGCTTCAAAAACGCTGATCCCGCTGAACGCGGCGGTCCTGATCGGCGGCATGGCGACCACAATCGGCACTTCGACCAATATTCTTGTCACGTCCATCGCGGTGGATCTTGGAATGCCCCAGATGGGCGTGTTTCATTACACTCCCATCGTGATGATCGCGGCGCTTGTCGCACTGCCTTACCTGTGGCTGGTGATGCCGCGTCTGTTGGGTGACAACAGCGTGGAGGCCGATGGTACGCGCCGTCAGTTCCACACCCGCCTGCGCGTTGGGCCGGACAGCGCGCTGACAGGCAAGGAGCTGTCCTCGATCAGGGATATGCTGCCCGATACGATCACTTTTCACACCGCACCCACCGGACCGCTTCAGCCGCAGCAGCGCCTTCATATATCCGGCACGCATGAGGCGCTGGAAGATGCGACGCGCGTTCTGAAAGGGGAGCTGGCGCCCAGCTGGGTGCTGGATCGCATCCGTCGCACCGCATCATCGAACCGCGATGATATCATGGTTGTGGAGATGACGGTGACCGGGGATTCACGCCTGCTGACCCGCACGCTTCCCAGTTCCGGCATTGCCGATCTTTACAGCGTTGCGGTGCTGGGTATCCATCGGCCGCACCGCGTTCTGGGAGAGAAGGACCAGTATTCCGACGGCGGCGACCTGCGCATTTCCGAAGGGGACGTGCTGCTGGTAATGGGCCTTACCGAAGACCTGCAAAGCTTTGCCCGCAATGATAGCCTGCTGATGCTGGAAGGCGCGCGCGAACTGCCGCGCAGGTCCAAGGCGGTGCTTTCGGCGGCTATCATGTTTGGCAGTGTATTCACCGCATCCATCGGGCTGCTACCGATTGCGATCAGCGCCCTGGCTGGCGCGATCCTGATGTTCGTAACCGGCTGCGTCAAGTTTGACCGTGTTGGCCGCGCATTATCAGCCAAGGTGATCGTGCTGGTTGCAGCCAGCATCGCAATCGGGCGCATCATTCTGGAAAGCGGTGCTGCGCTGTGGCTGGGTGAGGTGCTGTCGATCGGGCTGGCATATCTGCCGCCTGCACTGGTGCTGGCAGCGATCATGGCATTCGTCACTCTGCTGACCAACTTTGCATCGAACGCCACGGCCGCGACTGTCGGCACGCCCATCGCCTTCAACATCGCGACCCAGCTGAATCTGCCGCCAGAGCCGCTGATTCTGGCTGTGCTATTTGGCTGCAACCTGTGTTACGCCACGCCCATCGCCTATCAGACGAACATGCTGATCATGGCTGAGGGTTCGTACGAATTCAAAGACTACATTCGCACCGGGGTGCCACTGGTGCTGTTGATGGTGACGACGTTGTCGATCCTGCTGGTGCTGTTTTACGGGATGTAGGATGGCTGGAAATTTCCTACACGCCGGATGTGTGCAATGACGATGGGATGATGCTTTCTTCTCCCCTCCGCTCAGCGAAGCAGTCGATTTATCGGGCAGCGTCTGATCGAGGGATTTTTGACCCCAGGACTGTGTGCCAGGTGTATCAACCGTGTTCTGCACGGGATGAAGCGATGACGATCAAGGGAGAGTGGCAAATGCTGAAACGGGTATTCGCGTCGGGAACGGCATTGGCAATGATGGGTGCAACGCCCGCCCATGCAGACCAGCTGCGTGATGAGGTTACGGCGGACATGCCCGGCTTGATCGCGCTCTACGAGGATCTTCACGCCAATCCCGAGCTGAGTTTTCAGGAATTCAAAACCGCTGCCAAACTGGCAGAACGAGCGCGCAAACTCGGCTTTGAAGTGACCGAAGGCGTTGGCCAGACCGGCGTTGTCGCAGTGATGAAAAACGGCGAGGGGCCAGTTGTCATGCTGCGCGCCGACATGGATGGCCTGCCGGTAAGCGAACAGACAGGATTGCGCTATGCCTCCACAGCGCGCGGCGTTCCTGAATCGGGAGTGGAGAGCGGCGTGATGCACGCCTGCGGACACGATACGCACATGGCCGCATGGATCGGCGCTGCGCAATTGCTGGCCGAGCGGAAGGGCGAATGGTCCGGTACGCTGGTGATGATCCTTCAGCCTGCCGAAGAGATCGGCCTTGGCGCGATGGCGATGCTGAAAGACGGTCTATATGAACGGTTTCCAAAGCCCGACTATGTGCTTGCCTTTCACGACGCCGCTGCGGCCCCTGCCGGGGTGATCGGTTACACCAGTGGATACGCGCTCGCCAATGTCGACAGCGTCGATATCACGGTAAAGGGCGTGGGCGGGCATGGCGCCTATCCTCACACGACCAAGGATCCCATTGTGATCGCATCCAGCATCGTGATGCGGTTGCAGACGCTTGTGAGTCGCGAGAAAAATCCGCTCGATCCGGCGGTGGTGACGGTCGGCAGCTTTCATGCAGGCGCAAAGCACAACATCATCTCGGATGAGGCGAAATTGCAGCTGACGGTGCGGTCCTACAGTGACGAATCGCGCGACGCCCTGCTTTCAGGGATCGAGCGGATTTCGCGTGCAGAGGCGATGGCCGCCGGCCTGCCTGACGAACTGCTGCCGGTGGTCGAGGTGCAGGATCCCTATACTCCGGCGACCTACAACACGCCCGAACTGACGCAGACGATTGCCGAGCTGTTCAAGGATCGGTTTCCCGGACGCGCGATCGAAACGCAGCCGGTCATGGGTGGCGAGGATTTCAGCCAGTTTCGCCGGGCCGATCCCGACAATGTGCAGACGCTGATCTTCTGGGTTGGTGGCGTGCCTATGGATCAGTGGGAGAAATCGGAGGCTGGCGAGCTGGAATTGCCATCGCTGCATTCACCGTTCTGGGCGCCCGATGCCAAGGCCGTGATCGCCACGGCAACAGAGGCAATGACCGCCGCAACGCTGGGTCTGATGCCGGGAAAGGGCGGTTAGGCAGGGCCGGACAGGCAAGGGCCGAAGAACCTAAGCATACCTTCTGCCAAAAGGAACGACCGCCAAAGCGATGGGGTATGCCCAGGCTTCGACGGTCGCTTTCTCCTCCCCAGGAGAACTTGGAACCCGGCAATCTCTGCTCAGGTGGAAGGGACGTAAGTGCCCAGTCGGTGGTGCAGGGCATTGATCTTTGCCAGCTCTTCGCGGTCTTCGGTGGTGCGGGCATGGCTTTCCAGCGCACGGCGCAGCAATTTCATGTCCGCAGTCGATAACAGTGCGCGGGCGCGTGAAGGTTCGGTTTTCGGAGTATCGGTGTCGCTCAAGTTCTCTCTCCCGTGATCGGCAATATTTGGTGATAAGGCCACATATGACGGATCAACAGTGGTTACCAGAGCCAGTGGTTCCCACGGGATCGCGGAAACCGCAACCCCGTGGGCCCTCTCCCACCGGTTGTTCACCGGTGAACTGGTTTCCAAACGCCGCGGTTCACGCAGCGGCGAACTGGTTCCCAACCGCTGCGGGTCACGCAGCGGCGAACTGGTTCATCGTGTTGTCCTTGCCACCGGCCTTCAGCGCGGCTTCACCGGCGAAGTACTCCTTGTGATCATCGCCGATGTCCGAACCCGCCATGTTCTGGTGCTTGACGCATGCGATGCCCTGGCGGATTTCCTCACGCTGGACATTCTTGACATAACCCAGCATCGCCTGCTCACCAAAGTACTCGCGGGCAAGGTTATCGGTGCTGAGCGCGGCGGTGTGATACGTCGGCAGAGTGATGAGGTGGTGGAAGATGCCAGCGCGTTTCGCCGCATCGCTCTGGAAAGTGCGGATCTTCTCGTCCGCCTCGGCGGCCAGATCGGTCGCATCGTAATCCACACTCATCAGGCGTGCGCGATCGTATGCCGATACGTCCTTGCCCGCTTCTGCCCAAGTATCATAGACTTGCTGGCGGAAGCTGAGGGTCCAGTTGAAGCTGGGCGAGTTATTATAGACCAGTTTCGCATTGGGCACCGTCTCACGGATCTTGTCGACCATGCTCGCGATCTGTTCGACATGAGGCTTTTCGGTTTCGATCCACAGCAGGTCGGCACCGTTCTGCAGGCTGGTAACGCAATCGAGGACCACGCGGTCCACACCGGTTCCAGCACGGAACTGATAGAGATTGGAAGGCAGACGCTTTGGCGTCATCAGCTTGCCATCGCGGCTGATGAAAACCTGACCGTTGGAAATGTTGGCCGGATCGACCTCTTCGGCGTCGATGAAGCTATTGTACTGATCCCCGAGATCGCCCGGCTCTTTCGAATAGGCGATCTGTTTCGTCAGGCCAGCGCCCAGCGAGTCAGTGCGGGCAACAATGATGCCGTTGTCGATACCGAGTTCGAGGAAAGCGTGGCGGCAAGCGCGGATTTTCTGGATGAAATCCTCATGCGGAACAGTGACCTTGCCATCCTGGTGGCCGCACTGCTTTTCGTCCGACACCTGATTCTCGATCTGGAGCGCGCAAGCTCCCGCCTCGATCATCTTCTTGGCGAGGAGATAGGTTGCCTCGGCATTGCCAAAGCCTGCATCGATATCGGCAATGATCGGCACGACATGGGTTTCATAGTTGTCGATCTGGTTCTGAAGATCTTTTGCCTTCACCTCATCACCAGCATCGCGCGCTGCATCCAGTTCGCGGAACATTCCGCCCAATTCGCGCGCATCAGCTTGCTTGAGGAAAGTGTAGAGTTCTTCAATCAGCGCGGGAACGCTGGTCTTTTCATGCATGGATTGATCGGGCAGCGGGCCAAAATCGCTGCGCAACGCTGCGACCATCCAGCCCGAAAGGTAAAGGTAGCGTTGCTTGGTCGAGCCAAAATGCTTCTTGATGGAGATCATCTTTTGCTGTGCGATAAACCCGTGCCAGCAACCCAGCGACTGCGTGTAGTTCGCGGGATCCGCATCGTAGGCGTCCATGTCGGCGCGCATGATGTCGGCAGTGTAACGCGCGATATCGAGGCCTGTGGGGAAGCGGTTCTGGATCGCCATTCGCGCGGCGCTTTCCGGGTCGATGGCACCCCAGCTGGGGCCGTTTGCATCGACAAGCTTGCGCATGTGGGTGATTGTGTCCTGATAGGTCATGTAGGTAACTCCGTGTGTATTGGGGAGGTGATGCGTGCATGTGCTGTATTGCAGCGCATCATAACAGGAAAATTTGCATACTTTCGTGTCAGTATGCCCGGTTTGGCGGCACATCTTGTGTAATGATGTAAAGATATTTACAGGGTCGCTATGCCTGATTCTGCACTTCTCGCCGGCCCTTCGCTGCGCCGTCTGCGCAAACGTGAAGGGTTGACCCAGGCCGCGATGGCCGCTTCGCTCGGAATTTCGCCGAGCTATCTCAATCTAATAGAGCGTAATCAGAGGCCTCTTTCTGCCCGCGTTCTGGTGCAGGTGATCGAACGGTTCGATTTCGATCCCAGCTCTCTTCGCGAAGACGAGGCAATTGGCGGCGTCGACGGGCTATTACGAAGGATGGCGGACAAACGCTTTGCCGATCTTCAAATAGATCGTGAAGAAGTGCAGGAATTGCTCGCATCCGCTCCACAGGCCGCCGCTGCCTTTGCCCGGCTTTACGATAATTCGGGCTCGCATATGTCGCGTGCCGAAGACCCAGTGGGTGATTGTCGCCGCGCGGTTGAACGCTGGCAAAATCACTTTGCAGATCTTGATCACCGTTGCGAGGATCTCGCCGATGAGCTGCGGCTGTCACGCTCGGATGTGAGCGCGGCTCTGAATGATCGGCTACGGGTAAACCACCAGCTTTCTGTGCGGATCCTGCCAGCAGAAGTCATGCCGGGCATCGTCCACCGGCTTGACCTGCATGCCCGCCAATTGCAGCTGTCCGAGATGCTGCCGGGGGCTGCGCGCCGGTTTCAGATCGCGCGGCAGGTCGCCAGCCTGGAACTGCGCGAGGCGATCACGCAGCAGGTAGAAGGGGCGGGCCTTTCCAGCAATGAAGCGCGCGACTTGTTCCGCGCCCATGTTACCGATTATTGCGCGGGCGCGATCCAGATGCCTTATCGCCGGTTCCTGCGCGCGTGCGAGCAGACTGGGTATGATCTGGCGGTGTTGCAACGACGGTTCGCCTCCAGCTTCGATCAGGTGGCACAGCGCCTCACTACGCTCCAACGAGTTGGAGAGCGCGGCCTGCCATTCTTCAGCGCCCGATTTGGCCGGACCGGACGCATGGTGGCCTTCACCGCCGGGGCAAGCGGGGCGATCCACCCCATCGAGGGCGCACGATGGCCTGCATGGGCTCCTTATGCCGCGTTCGAGAGCCGCGGCACAATGCTGGTTCAGGCAGTGTCTTTCGGGGAGGGTGAAGGCGCACCGCGCCACTGGTTTACCATCGCGCGCACGGTGGAGGTGGACGGGGTTGCCTGTTCCGCCCGCAAGGCGGTGGTGCTTGGGATAGAGGCCCGATACGCACACGATCTGGCGCAGGCGCGCGGCATTTCTCTTGATCCGGCTGACGCAATGCCGCTGGGCACGCCGTGCCCGCGATGTGGCCGCAGCGACTGCCTGATGCCGGCAACACAGCGGATGATCCGATAGAATCTTGCGGATTGTGCAACCTTGGCGGGAACGCTCCATCTGGATTGCGGTTGGATGGCGATGGAGGACACAAACAATGACTGAAGAACGCATCACCGAAACCACCGATACTCACGGTAACACTCACACAACGCGCATCATCACCGATGGCGACACCCGCGGGAGCGACGGCGGCGCGGCAAAGTGGGTTTTCTTGCTCATTTTGGCAATTGCCGTGGCAGTTGGCGCGTATGTGATGACGCAGACCAACGCTGCGGAAATCGCCAAGGATAATGCTGTGGCCGGCGCGGCCGAGGATGTAGGCAACGCCGCCAATCAAGTTGGAGACGCGGTGCAGGACGCGGCAGGAACTGTTACCGAAGGAGAATAAAGCTCCTTTAACCATTGCAATCCGCGCATCGAATGGACTTTTTCGCGGGCTGTAAAGTTTACCGACACTTAAGCAGTCGGGCGTAGATCGGATCTCGCTAACCATTCAAGCGAGCGCTGCGCCCGACTCATGATCCGCCTGTTCAAACATTATATCCCGCACGCCGTTCTCCTGCTCGGCTTGCTCGATCTTGCGTTGCTTGTGGTCGCAAGTGAGCTGGCATGGCAGGTGCGCGCGGCGCAGATCGGAATGGATCCCGGCCCCACCAGTTCGCGCTGGATTCCGCTGCTCGGCTCTGCAGGCGTAGTGTGGGTCGCGATGATATCGGTGGGTGTGTATGGCCCTCTGGCGCTCCGTTCGCTCCGGTTTGCAGGGGCGCGATTGCTGGTGGCCATCAGCCTTGGCATCATAGCGCTTGCATTTATCGATTTCCTTTTGCCCGGACAGACTTTCTGGCGATCGACCCTGCTTTACGCGATGGGTTTTGCAACGCTGGTGCTGGTCGCGGATCGGTTGCTGCTGAATTCATTCATCGGGTCGTCGGCATTTCGTCGCCGGGTGATGGTGCTGGGCGCGGGCGACCGCGCGCAGCGATTGCGCGAGTTGGGCGACCGTCCTGAAAGCGGTTTTGCGATTGTTTCCTACATCGCGATGAGTGAGCCGGAGCGCGTCGTTGAAGAGGCGATTGCGCGCGAGGCGATCCACGATCTTGGCCGGTTTGTGGAGAATCTGGGGGTTTCCGAAGTTGTGCTTGCCCTGCAGGAACGCCGCAACGCCCTACCGCTGAAAGACTTGCTGCGGATCAAGACCAAGGGCGTTCACGTCAATGATTTCTCCAGCTTTCTGGAACGCGAAACCGGCCGCGTCGATCTTGATACGGTCAACCCCAGCTGGCTGATATTTTCGGACGGTTTTTCAAGCGGGCGGCTGATTTCGAGCGTGATGAAGCGTCTGTTCGATATTGCTGCCAGCCTTCTGCTGTTGGCCCTTACGTTTCCGATCATCCTTGTATTTGCGCTAATCGTCAAACTCGACAGCAAGGGGCCGGCATTTTTCCGGCAGGAGCGGGTAGGGCTCTACGGACAGCCTTTCAAACTCATCAAGCTGCGATCAATGCGCACCGATGCTGAAAAGGACGGGGCGCAATGGGCATCGGAGAACGATCCACGCATTACCCGTGTCGGCCGGTTCATTCGCAAGGTGCGGATCGATGAGCTTCCGCAAACCTGGAGCGTGTTGATGGGGCAGATGAGCTTTGTCGGCCCGCGCCCGGAAGTTCCGGCTTTTGTCGATGATTTGCAGGAGGAAATACCGTTTTACGGCGAACGCCATATGGTGAAGCCGGGGATCACAGGGTGGGCGCAGATAAATTATCCCTACGGCGCATCTTCCGAGGACAGCCGCAAGAAACTCGAATACGATCTGTATTACGCAAAGAACTACACGCCGTTTCTGGACCTGGTGATCCTGCTTCAGACGGTGCGTGTCATCCTTTGGCCTGAGGGTGCAAGGTGATGGACTCCGGCGGTTCTTATGGGTTCGGTCTGACACCGTACGTAAGCTTTGCATCGTTTTTTGCCGGCGCTGTATTGTCGGCAGGTGCGGGGCTCTGGGTGGCAAAATTCGGCGATCGGGGCAGGCCGGACCGCACCGCGGCAATGATCGCATGTGCAATGACCGCAATGTGGTGCGCCATCGCCGCCATGCGAGGCCCTTTCGATCCGGGCGCCATGCTGGCATTAACATTGCGAAACCTTGCCTATATCTTCCTCGTCTTTCGTCTGTTCGCTGCCGATGGCCGTGATGAAAGTTTGCGCCCGACGCGGCCCGTTATCATTACGCTGGCATTGGTCGAGCTGTTTCAGCCAATCCTGCTGCTGATCGAAGCGCGTATCGGGCTGGTGCCTGAACTCGCCGCGCTGACCTTCGAGGTATCGGTGGTGCTGGGCATGCTGGTCGCGGTGGGTGCGCTGATGATGCTGCATAACCTGTATGCGAGTGCGGCAGGATCCTCGCGAGAAATATTGCGGTGGAGCACGCTCGCGCTGGCCGGGGTGTTTGCCTACGATCTCAACCTGCTAACCATTGCATATCTATCGGGTCAACAGCCCGCCGCGCTGGTTTTCATGAGCGGTATCGTGAGTGGTTTGATGACTGCGTTGCTCGCGTGCGGATCGAACACAAACAGTGCCGGCTTACAATTCCGCCCATCACGCGCGGTAACGTTCCAGACATTATCGTTACTGGTGATTGGCAGTTATCTGTTGCTGATGGTGCTGATCACGCGCTCCCTTTCATTGATTGGCGGCGATATTGCGCGCGCCAGTCAAATCGTGTTTCTGGTGTTTGCCGTGGTGGCTGCGATTTTCTGGTTGCCGTCTCCCCGGATGCGTGGATGGTTGCGGGTCACCGCGACAAAGCACCTGTTTCAGCATCGGTATGATTATCGCGAGGAATGGCTGGGCTTTACCCGCACCATCGGGCGCGGGTCCAGCGCCAGTGCCAGCTTTCACGAACGCTCGATCAAGGCGATTGCGGACATCACGGACAGCCCCGCGGGCCTGCTGCTGATGCCAAACGAAGAAGCGCAACTGGAGCTGACCGCGCGCTGGAACTGGCCCATGATAGAGGTTCCAGGCGTTGCTGGAGAATACGCGCTGACGGGTCTGCTTGAACGGCACAGTCACATCCTTGATCTTGACGAGGCGCGCAGCGGAATCGACCACCACGGTGAGCTGGCTCAGGTGCCGGACTGGTTGATAGAGGCTGGCGATGCGTGGGCGCTGGTCCCGCTGATTCATTTCGATCGGCTCGTTGGCGCCATTGTCCTTGCCCGCCCGCGGATCATGCGCAGGCTCGATTGGGAGGATTTCGACCTGCTGCGAGTGGTCGGCCAGCAGCTCGCCAGCTACCTGGCCGAACAGGCGGGGCAACAGGCGTTAATGGATGCCAGCAGGTTCGATGAATTCAACCGCCGCATGGCGTTTGTGATGCATGATATAAAAAACCTTGCCAGCCAACTTTCGCTGCTGGCGGCGAATGCGCAAAAACATGCCGATAATCCCGCGTTCCGGGCAGACATGCTGGTGACACTGCGCAATTCGTCGGAGAAGCTCACGGCATTGCTCGCCCGGCTTGGACGTTATGGCGCGGGCAACACCCAGGCGATCGGCGAAGTAGATCTTGGCAGAATCGCCTCCGCGCTTGAGCGAAGATATGCCGGCGTTCATCCGATTACGCTCGCCGCGCCTGAGCCGGTGATGGTGCTGGCCGATCCCGAAGGGCTGGAACAGGCGCTGATCCATCTGATTCAGAATGCGATCGAGGCCAGCGAACCCGATGCGGCAATCCATCTGAACGTAAAAGCCGATACCTTCTACGGTCAGATTGACCTGATCGATGTGGGCCACGGCATGTCACCGGAGTTTGTGAGGTCGGGTCTGTTCAAACCGTTTGTGTCATCAAAACAGGGCGGCTTCGGCATCGGCGCATTCGAGGCGCGCGAGATTATCAAGGCGATGGGCGGGCGTCTTCAGGTCGAATCGCGCGAAGGGGTTGGCACGCGCTTCACCGTGCTGATGCCCGTGCCGGAAACCGCAAAGATGTTGTCGAACCAAACGTCCGGCGCACGCGGTGACGAGCAAGAAACTGACACAGATAAATCAAATTCAGAAAGGGTAGCCTGATGGCTGACAAGAAACCCGCACTGCTCGTGGTTGAGGATGATGAGGGCCTGCAAGCCCAGCTTAAATGGGCCTATGACGATTTCGAGGTTGTCATAGCGGGCGACCGTGACAGCGCCATTGCAGCTCTGCGCAGCGAAACACCCGCCGTGGTTACATTGGATCTGGGGCTGCCGCCTGATCCCGATGGGACCACAGAAGGTTTTGCCGTGCTGGATGCCATCATGCAGTTGAAACCCGATACCAAGGTGATCGTAGCCAGTGGCCATGGCGCGCGTGAAAGCGCGTTGCAGGCGATTGAGCGCGGGGCATACGATTTCTACCAAAAGCCGCTGAATATCGAAACGCTGGGCCTGATTGTGCGTCGCGCATTCAGTCTGCACCAGATCGAAGCTGAAAACCGCCGGCTTGTGGCCAGTGCGAGTGAGGACAAAACCGTGCTGGGCCGCCTGATTACTGGCGCACCAGAAATGGTGAAAGTTGCCCGCACCATCGAGCGCGTCGCCTCCACCAGCGTTTCTGTCATGCTGTTGGGCGCGAGTGGGACGGGCAAGGAGTTGCTGGCGCGCGGCCTGCACGATGCCAGCGACCGTGCCAGCGGGCCATTCGTTGCGATCAACTGCGCGGCGATCCCGGAAAACCTGCTGGAAAGCGAATTGTTCGGGCATGAGAAGGGCGCGTTTACAGGCGCGGTCAAGACAACCGAGGGCAAGATCGAAAGCGCCGATGGAGGCACGCTTTTCCTCGATGAGGTGGGCGACATTCCGCTGCCCTTGCAAGTGAAACTGCTGCGGTTTCTGCAAGAACGCACCATCGAACGCATCGGCGGGCGAAAGCCCATCGCGGTCAACACCCGGATCGTTTGCGCTACCCATCAGGATCTGGAAAGCATGATTGGCGCGGGCACGTTTCGTGAAGACCTATTCTATCGCCTTGCAGAGATCGTGGTGCGCATTCCCGGCCTTGCTGAACGTCATGGCGATGCGATCCTGCTGGCAAAGGCTTTTGTAAAACGGTTTTCGGCAGAGATGAACCCGTCCGTCACCGGCTTTGCACCCGACGCGTTGAGCGCCATCGACGCGCATGAATGGCCAGGCAATGTCCGCGAACTTGAAAACCGGGTCAAACGCGCAGTTATCATGGCCGACGCCAAACTGATTCACGCCGACGATCTCGACTTCAACGGTGAAGGCGAGGAGGACAGCGACGTGCTCAACCTGAAGGCCGCCCGCGAACAGGCCGACCGCAGGGTTATTCGGCATGCGCTGGCGCGGTCCGAAGGCAATATCTCGAGCACGGCCAAGCTACTCGGCATCAGTCGCCCAACATTGTATGATCTGCTCAAACAATACGATCTTCATGCCTGAACGGGTGATCCTGCGCATCCTTGCAGGATCACTTTTTGCGCTGGCACTGGTTTCATGTGCGCCGCCTGTCGATGGCAGTGATGTGCCGGGCGCCGCCCCGCATGAGGGCAGCGAGCCCTTTATGACACTGATCCAGAAGGCCCGAGATGCCGCAGAGGACGGGGACGTAAAAGATGCTCAACGGCTGTTAGACCAAGCACGCGGGATCGAACCGGAAAATCCTGGATTGTGGGTCGATATCGCCCGCCTGCGTTATCGCCGGGGCGAGCATCTGCAAGCCGTCGAAGCAGCGGATTATGCGCTGGATCTGGACGCTAGTTTTGCCCCTGCCTTGCTGCTGCGCGCGCAATTGGTGCGCGACGCATATGGTCTTACGGATGCTCTGCCGTGGTTCAAGGCGGCGGTGAATGCCGATCCGGGCGATTCTCAAGCCAGGCTCGAATACGCGGCGACACTCGGTGATGCGGGTTACAATCGCGAAATGTTGCGCGTGGTACGCGGGCTGTCTGACACCGCACAAAACGAGCCGCGTGCTCTGTTCCTGCAAGCGGTGCTGGCCGCGCGGGCAGGTCAGCCGGTGTTGGCGAAAAGCCTGCTGGAACGTAGCGGAATGGCTGCTGCAGGCGTGCCATCCGCGATGATGCTGGATGCACTGATCGGACTGCAAGAACGCAATTTCGACAGCGCAGCGGACACTCTGCAAGCGCTTGCACAGCGACAGCCAGGTAATGAACGGATCGCGGAATTGCTTGCCCGCGCGCTGTGGATGAGCGGGCGCGACGGTGACCTGATCGACCGATTTGCTGTGCGTGCGCGGGATGAGGATGTGTCCCCCTATCTCATCATGCTCGTGGCCAGAGCAATGGAGCGGCAGGGAGACCGCGCCAGCGCTGCACCGTTGCTGGAACGCGCCTATGCAGGACGCAAAAACGGGTGGGCGACGCTGCCTGAACTCACAGACCTGCCTGCGCCCACCCAGAAGATGCGCGGATTGATCGCTGCGCGCCAGTTTGAAAGCGCCAGAAACACGGGGGTTGGTCTGCGCAACCGGTATCCTGGATCGGGCGATATCGCTGCGTTGGCAGGGGATGCCGAACTGGCAGACGGCAATTACAAGCGCGCTCTGCAACTGTATCGAGACGCTGCGCGCATCCGTCGCCCTTGGCCGCTTACGCGGAAGGCGGCGGCGGCCTATCGAGATTTCGGCGACCCCGTTGCCGCCGATGCGTTGATCGCGCGGCATCTTGCGGGCGAGCCGCGCAACACCGAGGCTTTGCTGCTGAATGCAGAAGCAGCCTCGAGATCGAGGGAATGGCTACGGGTGGCAATGCTGCTGGATCACGCGATTGAACTTGGGGCGGGCAACGACCCGCGCCTGTTGAAATTGCGCGCAATTGCCGCGCGCAACCTTGACCACAATCAGGAGGCGCGGCGGTTTGAACGCATGACATGGGATTTGCACCCCGGCATCCTGCCGCAGCACTGACACTACTATCGACACAGCGCAAAACGGCGGGCAGTGGAGCGCGCGATGATTGCGCGTCTCAGACCCTTTGCCGACCCGATGATTGCGGTCCTGCTGATCGCGACCGGGCTCGCGGTGATTGTCCCGGCAACCGGGGAAACGCGCGCGCTCGCTCAAAACATCTCCAGCGCAGCGATTTTCCTGCTTTTTCTGGTCAATGGAATGCGCATCGCTCGCGGAGAAATTGCTCGCGGTATCGCGAACTGGCGATTTTTCGGACCATTGTTCATGTGGGTGTTCGGGGTCATGCCGCTGGCTGGATGGGGCATCGGCACATTGGCTGGCACCATGTTGCCTCCGCTGGTGGCGCTGGGGTTCATTTATCTCGGCACGCTGCCTTCGACCATCCAGTCGGCCACATCCTATACCACGCTCGCCAATGGCAATGTTGCGCTGTCAGTGGTGGGAGCGGCGCTGATCAACATTGCCGGCGTGTTCATATCCGCCCCGCTGTTTGCGCTGTTAGGCGGGCAGAGCGGCGCGGATATCGGCGCAGGCATGATCGTTCGCATAGGTATGATTCTTGTGCTGCCGTTTTTGATCGGACAGGCGGTGCAAGGGTGGACGCGCGACTGGATCGCAGTGCGTAAGGCAAGGATCGTCTGGCTGGACCGGATAGTCATCGGCATCGCCGTCTACGTCGCGTTCTCAGGCGCGGTGGAGGAGGGGCTGGCGACGATGTTCACCCTTGCCGACTGGACGGCGCTACTGGGGCTGACGGTGGCGCTGTTACTCGCAGCGACCGGCGGCGCATGGGTGGCCAGCGGTATACTTGGCTATCCGCGTGCCGATCGCATTGCCTTCCTGTTCGCCGCCGCGCAGAAGAGCGTAGCGATCGGCGCCCCGCTGGCCGCGATCCTGTTTCCAGCCAACGTGGCCGGTTTCGTGATCGCGCCCTTGCTGGTGTATCACCTGCTCCAGCTGCTATGGGCGGCGCCGCTCGCTACGATGCTGGCTCGATCGCCCCATTGATCGCTCTCTCTTTGCGATTGTGACGGATCGACCACCACAATGACAGACCGATCAGGATCGCACCGATCAACCCGGTGAAGGTTTCAGGGATGTGATAGCGCGCCGACAGCAGCATGATCGCACCCAGCACAATGATTGCCCAGAACGCGCCATGCTCCAGATAGCGGAACTGCGACAGCGTGCCCGCCTTCACCAGATGGACAGTCATGGAGCGCACGAACATCGCCCCCACCGAAAGGCCCAGTGCAATCACGATCATGTTGTTGGACAGCGCAAACGCTCCGATCACTCCGTCAAAGCTGAAGCTGGCATCGAGCACTTCGAGGTAGAGGAAACCGCCAAGGCCGGATCGCACGATTTCTCCCGCCGCTTTCTTGCGCGCTTCGCCCTGTTCGATGATCGCGCCCAGTGCGTGAACCGCAATAAAGGTCAGCAGACCCAGCACGCCGGCGGTAAGAAATGTCAGCGATTCTTCGGGCGTAAGGAGGGTTGAAACGCCATAGAGCATCGCCAGAACCAACCCGATTTCCATCGCCGGAATGCTGGAGACTCGATTTGCCAGACGTTCGACCTTGGAAATCCAGTGAACGTCCTTTTCCTCGTCAAAGAAGAAGGTGAGGCCAACCATTGCCAAAAACGCGCCGCCGAATCCGGAAATGCCGATATGCGCGCTCGATACGATGCGCTCATATTCCTCTGGATTACCCAGAGACAGCTGGACCGCGTCCCACGGGCCGATCTGCGCTGCGATGGAAACTATGGCGATTGGAAACACGATCCGCATGCCGAATACTGCGATGAGGATACCGATGGTGAGAAAGCGTTGCTGCCACACCGGGTCCATTTCGCGCAGCACTGTCGCGTTGACGACAGCATTGTCGAAACTCAGCGATACTTCTAGAATGGAGAGGACGAACACGATCCACAGGACGGACAGCATGCCGCCTACGGTGCCACTGATTGCCCAGCCATACCATGCTGCCACTCCGAAAGAGACGGCAGTGAAAAGCAGTGAGAATGTGTAATAACGCAACAGGGTTTGCATTCGATCAGTCCTTGGGCTGATAGGTCTGATCTTCGCCAGGGAAGGAACGGTCGCGCACCTCCCTTGCGTAAGTTGCGACCGTTTTTTCAATCACGCCGGCTATGTCTTCGTACCGTTTGACGAAACGTGGCACGCGTTCGAACATGCCCAGCATATCCTCGGTAACCAGCACTTGCCCATCGCATTGAGCGGATGCGCCAATGCCGATGGTGGGGCACGATACCGCCTTGGTTGCGGCAATGGCGATGGGCTCTACCACGCCTTCAACGACAATTGCGAACGCGCCCGCCTGATCCAGCGCAACCGCATCGCGCACGATCTTGCCAGCTTCTGCATCGGAACGACCACGCGCGGAGTATCCACCCAGCACGTTCACCGCCTGCGGGGTCAGTCCGACATGACCCATCACCGGGATGCCGCGCGAATTGAGGAAATCTATGGTCGGGGCCATCGCCTCGCCCCCCTCCAGCTTTACCGCCGCCGCACCGGTTTCCTTCAGCAGGAAGGCGGCACTTGCAAACGCCTGTTCGGGCGAAGTTTCGTAAGAGCCAAACGGCATATCGACAACGACGACCGAATGATACGAACCGCGCACCACCGCCGCGCCGTGATTGGCCATCATTTCCAGCGTTACCGGGATGGTGGAGGGCAGACCATAAATCACCTGGCCAAGCGAATCGCCCACCAACAGCATGTCGCAATGCGCATCGAGCAACTGCGCCTGGCGCGCGGTGTATGCGGTGAGCATCACCAGCGGATCCTGCGTCACTCCGTCGACCTTGCGCGATCTGATGCGCGGGACGGTGAGACGGCGCAGCGGCTGCGGTGTGGGATTGGCGCGGCTGGTGCTCGTATCGAGCTGAAAGGTGGTGGACATGGCCGCTCCATTAGCGTTGGCAGTGGGCAAACGCAAAGCAACTTGGCCAATGTCGGTCAATCTCCACAGCCCCCCTTGGCGTGGCGGCGAAATCTCGGCACAACGGACAAACGATCAAGGGGCGAGCGCATGATTGCGCAGCAAAAGGGTATTTCACACACATGGTTGCAACCACAGGCTCGACAATCAGCGGGGGCCAGAAAGAAGGCTGGTCCTCACGCAGTGCATTTATTCTGGCAGCGGTGGGATCCGCCGTAGGATTGGGAAATTTGGTCAGGTTTCCAGCGGAAGCGGGCGCAAACGGGGGCGGAGCGTTCGTCCTGTTCTACATCGCTTGCATCGTTCTGATCGGGCTTCCGGTGTTGTTGTCGGAAATTGTCATTGGGAGGCACGGGCAGGCGTCCGCTCCGCAAAGTTTTCGCCGGATAGCCGAGGAATCGGGCGCATCTTCCATGTGGGAAGCCGTGGCGTCTCTTGGCGTTCTTTCGGCGTTCCTTGTGTTGAGTTTTTACTGCGTTCTGGGTGGCTGGGTGTTGTATTACATCGGGTTGTTTACGCAGGATATTGTGGCGTCTGGCATCAGCAGTGGAGCATTTGCAAATCTCGATTTCGAGGCAGTCGATAGCCTGTTCGGTACGATGGTGGGCGATGGTCTTTCGACCAGCCTGCTCAATCTCGTATTTCTGGCAATTACGGCATTCTTCGTCGCGCGCGGGGTTTCAGGCGGCATCGAAAAAGTAGCCGTTTACCTGATGCCAATTTTCTTCGTCCTTCTGGTCGGCATCACCGTTTACGGCCTGTTTGGTGGGGCAGTGGGCCAGACGATGGATTATCTCTTCACTTTCGAGCCTGAAAAGCTGACCGGCCCGGTGATGCTGGCTGCGGTGGGACAGGCATTTTTCTCGCTGTCGCTGGGTGTTGCGGGGATGGTCACCTACGGCGCCTATGTCGGGCGTGATGTAAACCTGGCGAGCACGTCGGTGATTATCGCAGCTGCCGATACCAGTGTGGCGCTGATTGCGGGCCTTTGCATCTTCCCGATCGTTTTTGCAGCAGGCCTGGCGCCCAATGGCGGCCTTGGGCTGATGTTTCAGACGCTCCCTCATGCATTTCAGGACATTCAATTCGGGACGCTGATCGGCCTTGGCTTTTTCGTGATGGTCGGATTTGCCGCGCTCACCAGTTCGGTCAGCCTGATGGAAGCGCCAACCGCGCTGGTGATGAACCGTTTTTCTCTCCGGCGTCCCCTCGCAGCGATGCTGGTCACTGTTGCGGCAGGGATTCTGGGCACCTTGTGTGCGCTTTCAACCGGGATGTTGTCCGGTTTTCACCCGCTGGGTTTTCTCGACCTGTTCGAGGGGCAGGGCGTGCTCGATACTCTCGACACCTTGACCAGCAAACTGACAATGCCGATCTGCGCGCTTCTCACCTCGGTCTTTATCGGCTGGGTCGCTTCAAAGCGGCTCGTCGATTCCGAAAATGGCCTGAACGGGGGTTTGCACAAGTTCTGGCTGTTTCTGGTTCGGTGGCTATGCCCGCTCGTGCTGGCGCTTATCCTGATCGCGGGTATTTTCCCGGAACTGGTCGGCGCTGGAAGCTAGGTTTCAAATCGATGCGCGTGGGCGTTGCAATTGATGTGTGAGTGTGGAACATAGTGGGAACAAAAGAGGCTCCTGCGAGTCTCTATGAGTTGTTCCTATGTCCTTTTCCGTACCCTCTCAAAGCGCTTGTGCGCACCTTTCCATGTCGCTGCCCGCGTCCGCGCTTTCGCCTGACGATATCGCTGCGATATCCAGGGCGAGGGAGGCGCGCTGGCGACCGGGTCTTGCCCATCAGTCTATGCATAGCGAGATTTTCGCAGGCACGGCCGATGCCTGCGGGGCAGGGCTGGCGCTGGCTCTGGCGCGCGATGCGCTAAGATCGGCAGAGCGGGTGGCTGCGCAGGCGCCAGATCCGCTCGCCGAAGCCTATGATCGGCGACACGTGTTGTGGGTGCAGGATGCTCGCGCGATCCAACGCAGCGGCCGCCCATATGTTCACGGCCTGCCCGCCGATCTGCGCGAACGGCTGATCCATGTCGAAGCGAAAACGCCCGAAGATGCCCTGTTTGCCCTGGAGGAGGGGCTGCGGTGCCGCGATCTGGCCTGCGTGATCGGAGAGATTGCTGGCAATCCGCGCAGCCTCGATTTTACCGCCTCGCGCCGTCTCAGCCTTGCCGCGGAAAAGCATGGTGTGGCGCTGTGGCTGGTGCGGCTGGAGGCGCAGGCTGATCTGTCCTCTGCACGGATGCGATGGAGGGTGGAGGCTGCGCCCTCTGCCCGGCCGCGCTGGAACACGGATGCACCCGGCGTGCCGCATTGGAAGGCTGAGCTGTTTCGCGCGCGCTCTCACGCGCCCGGACAATGGATAATGAGTGATGACGAACAGACCCTGCGCGCCCGAAAGCCGGGCGAACGATCCTCCGAAGAAAGCCTCTTTGAACACAACCTCTCCAGCCAGCTGCCCGGACCAGCGCTCGCTTACCAGCGGCGCTTCGGCCAACAACAGGCCCGCCATGCAACCGCGCCGGATTCTGGCTATCTGGTGCGCGCGACTGTCGGTCGATCGCTGGCGGCTCGCAGCCGGGCCTGAAGGCGGATCGCTGAACGCAGGGGAGGGCGCGGATGCGGATCCTGTCGCGCTGATCACGGAAACCGCGCATGGCCCACGGATCGCGGCGGTCAACGATGCCGCACAGATTGCGGGCGCGCAGCCAGGCACCATGCTGGCGGACGCACGCACGCTGTGCCCGCAGATAAAGGCGTTTCCTGCCGATCCGGCGGGTGATCTTGCATTCCTTGAGCAGCTGGCCGTCTGGGCTCAGCGCTGGGGGCCGTGGAGTGCGCTCGATGCGCCCGACGGCGTGCTGGTCGATATCACCGGGGCGGCGCATCTGTTCGGGGGTGAGACGCGATTGCTGGACGATGTCGAGACAGCCTGCGCGCGCCGCAGACTGGCGGTTCGCACTGCGATTGCACCTACCGCGGGGGCTGCCTGGGCGCTTGCGCATTACGGCCCTGCGCGCAGCATCGTTGTCTCGCACGATCCTGCCCGCAGCGCTGCTGCGCCGATCATGCGCGCGCTCGCCGATTTGCCGGTGGCCGCGCTGCGACTGGACGCCGATGTTATCACAGTGCTGCGCCGACTTGGGCTCAAACGCCTGAGCGACCTTGCCGGGATCGTGAATGACGATGGCGCTGGCAGCGAAGACCATCGGGCACACGGCTCGGGCCGCGATTCGCTCCACCGTCGGTTCCGCAATCGCAAATCGCCCGCTGCCAATCCGCTGGTCCGGCTCGATCAATTGCTGGGCCGCGTGCCCGAACCGTTGTTGCCGGTTATCCCGCAGGTGATGCCGGTGGTGCAGCGCCGCCTGATGGAGCCGATCCGCCATCGCGCCCTGCTCGATACCGTGGTGTGTGATCTTGCTGCCGATATGGTGCGCGAACTCGAAGCGCGCGGCGAGGGCGCCCGGCGGCTGGAGCTGGGGCTGTGGCGGGTTGACGGCGAAGTGCTGGTGCGGCGCCTTGAACTGGCCGCCTCCACGCGCGAGGCGTCGCATATCACACGGTTGTTTGCCGCCAGGCTCGATGATGTCGAGGCCGGATTTGGCATCGAGACGGTGCGCCTGCGCACCAGTTGGGCGGAACCGCTCGGGATTGCGCAGGCGGATATCGAACAGGCGACGCAGCGCCACGGCACTTCATTAAGTGCCTGTATCGATCGGCTTGCCGTACGACTGGGACCGCAGGCTGTGCGCCGCCCTGTGCCCCATGCCAGCCACCTGCCCGAACGCGCGCAGCGCTGGCAGCCACCCATGACTATCCAGAAAAATCTACAAAAGACTTTAGAATCCAATCTCAGGCCATTGAAAATACTGGATAAGGCAGAGAAAATTGCGGTGCTCTATGCCTCACCCGATGGCTTTCCCCAGCGGTTCCGCTGGCGCGGCGAGGTGCGCGAAGTGACGCGGGTAGAAGGACCAGAGCGTATAGCGCCCGAATGGTGGCGCGCGCGATCGACCGTGCGCCTGCGCGATTATTACCGGATCGAGGATGCGCACGGCCAGCGTTACTGGATTTATCGCCACGGTATTGTCGGGGATGGGCGCGGCGGCATTCCTGACTGGTATTTGCAGGGCCTGTTTGCGTGACGCGGACCAGCGTCGATTTTGACGGTTTGACGTCATTGCGACGTCACCCCTTGTGCTTAACGCAAATTAATCGCCTCGCTTAAACTTTGTTTACGAATATGTGCGATCAGAATTGCATGAACATGCACTCGATCTCGCGTACGTCGCAACGCCGCCCGCTTGGGCTGATGGTCAAGAGCCGGGTGCAGTCGCGCGTCGTTTATGTCGATGTGATCGATATTTCCGAAGGCGGCTGCAAAATCCGCGGATCAAGCGGTTTTGCTCAGGTGGGCGATCGCGTGACGATGAAGGTGAACGGCGTCAACGCCCCGCTCGGCATAATCGCATGGATCGATGGCAAGATGGCAGGCGTCGCCTTCGATGGTGAGATGCACCCGGCGGTGCTGGATCACCTGTGCACCATAAACGATCTGAGTGCGATGCCGAAAAGGCCACGCTTCAGCCGGTTGTGAAATGGCGCGGGCGTGTCAATCTGCTGACGCGCTGACTGACGAGCAAAAAGCCGAGTTCATCTGGGCGCTGCCGCCAGCGAAAAAGAACTTTGATCTGCGGGATCGACGCGGGCTTTTCATTGAGAATGGACAGCAAAGCGATGCGTACTAACTGCGCTCTTTTCGCCGTCATTGATCGCTGCTCGCCCCCCAACTGCACCCCCATGAACATTGTTGCAACCTTTGCATTGGACGGGAGAGTGTAGGGAACATATAAGGAACATCAACTTCCGATGGCTCCACTATGACCGCACCCACACTCAAGGATAGGCTCGAAATCCTCGCCGATGCGGCGAAGTACGATGCCTCTTGCGCATCGTCCGGCACGGCGAAGAAGAATTCGCTGGGCGGCAAGGGTGTCGGCTCGACCGAGGGAATGGGCATTTGCCACGCCTATGCGCCCGATGGCAGGTGCATCTCGCTGCTCAAGATCCTGCTGACCAATCACTGCATTTTCGATTGCCACTATTGCATCAACCGCAAAAGCTCGAACGTGCGGCGCGCGCGCTTTACCCCGCAGGAAGTCGCGGACCTGACGCTCAATTTCTATCGCCGCAATTATATCGAGGGGCTGTTCCTGTCCTCCGGCATTATCAAGAGCGCCAATCACACGATGGAGCAGCTGGTCGAGGTGGCCCGCATCCTGCGCGAAGAGCACGATTTTCGCGGCTACATTCACCTGAAGACCATACCGGAGGCCGATGCAGAGCTGATCCATCAGGCCGGGCTGTTTGCCGACCGCGTCTCGATCAATGTCGAACTGCCCACGCGCGCAGGGCTTACCCGGCTCGCCCCGGACAAGAACGAGAGCCAGATCGAAGGCGCGATGGGCCGCACAAAGGATCGGATCATCGAGGCAAAGGATGAACGCAAGCGGTTCAAGCATGCGCCACGGTTTGCGCCCGCGGGTCAGTCGACGCAGATGATTGTGGGGGCCGATAACGCCTCGGATGCGGATATCGTGGGCAAGGCGAGCCGTCTGTACGGCAGTTTTGGTCTGCGGCGAGTGTATTACAGCGCGTTCTCCCCGATCCCCGATGCCTCTGCTGTGCTGCCGCTGAAACGTCCGCCGCTGATGCGCGAACACCGGCTGTACCAGTCGGACTGGCTGATGCGGTTCTATGGCTATGCTCCCGATGAAGTGGCTCAGGCGACCGGAGCGGATGGCAACCTGCCGCTGGATATCGACCCGAAACTGGCATGGGCGCTGAAATTCCGCGAACATTTCCCAGTCGATGTGAACCGCGCTTCAAAGGAGCAATTGCTGCGCGTGCCGGGGTTGGGGACAACGGCGGTGCAGCGCATCCTGATGGCGCGGCGGCACCGGACGCTGCGGCTTGATGATGTGGCGCGGCTGACCCAGTCTATCGCCAAGGTGCGCCCGTTTCTGGTGGCGCTCGACTGGCGACCGACCATGCTGACGGACCGGGCGGACCTGCGCGCACTGCTGGCGCCGAAATCGGAACAGCTGGAGCTGTTTTGATGCCTGCCAAAAGAGCGAACATGCAGAATGTCAGCCTCGGTGCTCACTATGTCGTGCACCTGCCCGCCCCAGACGATTTCGCATTCTGGCGAGAGCGGGCGCGCGGGTTGATACAGAGCGATGTTCCACCCGATCGCGTAAGCTGGGTCGAGCCGGGTGGGACGGGTGACCTGTTTGCGCAGGATGGGCCCGCAAAAGGGGAAAAGCGCCTGCCGCAGGTCCCTGCCGACGCCCGCCCTGTGCGCGCGAGCAAGCGTTTCATGAGCCTTGCGCGCAACGCTGCACTGCATTCTGACCCTGAGCGGTTCGCGTTGCTTTACCGGATGCTGTGGCGGCTCCAGTCCAACCCCCGCGTAATGGAGGACAAAGCCGACACCGATGTGCGCCGGATCGAGGAGCTGGACAAATCGGTGCGTCGCGACAGTCACAAGATGCACGCCTTCGTCCGGTTCAGAGAGGTCGAAATCGCGGATGGAGCGAAGCACTACGTCGCCTGGTTTGAACCCGATCACCATATCGTACGGGCCAATGCCGGGTTTTTCATGCGCCGCTTTGCGAACATGAACTGGTCGATTTTGACTCCACGTGGCTGCATCCACTGGGATGGCGAGACGATGCGCGAAAGCGGCCCGGCACAACGATCTGACGCGCCCCAAGGCGACCCGATCGAGGAATTGTGGAAATCGTACTATTCCTCCACCTTCAACCCGGCCCGGCTCAAAGTGGGTGCGATGCTTTCGGAAATGCCCCGCAAATACTGGAAGAACCTGCCCGAGGCGGAGCTGATCCCCGGCCTTATCGCAGGCGCGCAGGCACGCGAGGCAGGGATGGTGGCAGCGGGTGAGCGCCAGGAGCGCGAGCGTCCCGACAGCCTCGATGCAATCGGGCAGGCCATTGCCAGTTGCCGCGATTGCGCCATCGCACAATGCGGCACGCGGGCAGTCATGGGCGAGGGCAATCCGGGTGCGGCACTGATGATCGTTGGCGAACAGCCGGGCGATCAGGAGGATCAGCAAGGCCGTCCGTTTGTCGGTCCGGCGGGACAATTGCTCGATGAATATCTCGGCGTGGCGGGCGTCGACCGAAGTGCCGCCTATGTCACCAACGCGGTCAAGCATTTCAAGTTCGTGCAGCGCGGCAAGCGCCGTCTCCACCAGAATCCGGCAGCAAAGGAGATCGATACCTGCCGCTGGTGGCTGGAGGCAGAGCGGGCCGTAGTCAAACCGCGTGTCATCCTGGCCCTTGGCGCAAGCGCGGCGCGCGGACTGCTAGGCAGGACGGTGAGCATCACACAGGTGCGCGGCAAACCCATCGCGCTTGAGGATGGAAGCGAGCTGTGGGTCACCGCGCATCCTTCGTATCTGCTGCGACTCGATGGCCCCGCACGTGAAGAGCAGGCTCAGCTGTTTGCGCGCGATCTGGCGGCAGTGAAAGCGCGTCTGGGCGAGCTTGCGTAGTGAGTGTCTTTTCAATCGTTATCCCCGCGCAGGCGGTGGCGCAGGGATAGGGCCCGATGCCCGAGAACGACCTTCAGATACCCAAGCGCACGCTGGAGATCGATCCCGACCTGATCGATACTCCGCCGCGCGCACCCTTTGTCGAGCTTGGCGTGGTCAGCTGCTTCAGTTTCCTGCGCGGAGCCTCCGATGCGGTCGATCTGGCGATGACCGCGCGCGCTTTGGGATACGACGCCATCGGGATCGCCGATGCCAACAGTTTTGCTGGCGTGGTGCGCATCCACACCGAGGCAAAGACGCTTAAATTGAAACCGGTAATCGGCACTCGGATCGAAACAGTGGAGGGGCTGCACTTCCTTGCCTATCCAATGAATTGCGCCGCCTATGGCTGCATCTGCCGCCTGATCAGCGCGGGCCGAATGCAGACGCTTGACGGCGAATGGCAGGAAAAGGGTGCGTGCGAAATCGACCTCTCAATGCTGGCGGACCATACAGAGGATGTGCAGTTGATCCTGCTGCCCCCTGATGATCTGGGGGCAGAGTTCATGATCGCGGTGGAAAGCACTGTCGTCCCCTTTCGTCGACCAGGCGATCAAGCTGCGAATTCGCGCGCTTCTGAACCTGAATCGGAGAAAAGCGAGACCCCGGATCAGGTCCGGGATGGCGAATTGGTCGAATTGGCAGCCCCGTTCCCCGAAATCCTCGCTCATCTCACTCGTCAATTGCCGACGCTGCGCCACCTTGCCGCCAGCCACCTTTATCGCGGTGATGACATTGCCCGGATAGACCGGTTGGATAGCCTCGCACGGGAAAACGGGCTGACCCTGCTCGCCACCAACGATGTGCATTACCATACGCCCGAACGTCGACCGTTGCAGGACGTGATGACGGCAATCCGGCACAAGACCACGATTGCAGAGGCCGGGCATCTGCTTCACGCCAACGCCGAACGGCATCTCAAGAGCCCAGAGGCGATGCAGAGACTGTTTGCCCGCTGGCCCCACGCCATCGCCGCCGCGCGTGATGTGGCCGATGCGTGTGATTTCAGCCTTGATGAATTGCGTTACGAATATCCCGAAGAGATTTATCCCGATGCCATGACCCCGCAGGAGTATCTCGCGGTCGAAACCTGGCGTGGGGCCAAACGGCGGTATCCCAGCGGCGTGCCCGACAGCGTGCACGAGACGCTGGAGCGTGAACTGGCGCTGATCGCTAAGCTGGACTTGGCGCGATATTTCCTCACCATCAAGGATATCGTGGATTATGCGCGGCAGTGCGATCCCCCGATTCTGTGTCAGGGGCGCGGGTCGGCGGCCAATTCGGCGGTTTGTTACTGCCTGGAAATAACTTCGGTCGATCCGGCGAAGCACCAGTTGCTGTTTGATCGGTTCATTTCCGAAGAGCGCAAGGAGCCGCCGGATATCGATGTCGATTTCGAGCATGAGCGGCGCGAGGAGGTGATCCAGTATATCTATAGCCGCTACGGCCGCCACCGCGCCGGATTGTGTGCCACGGTGATCCATTACCGCCCGCGCATGGCAATCCGTGAAGTCGGCAAGGCGATGGGCCTGTCGGAAGATGTCACGGCCTCCCTTGCCCGCACGGTGTGGGGCGGATGGGGGCGTGAGATCAGCGAGAAACACGCCGCCGAAACCGGCATGGACGTGACCGATCCGCACCTCAAACGGGTGCTGCGGCTGACAGAACAGATGATCGGAATGCCGCGCCACCTCTCGCAGCATGTCGGCGGTTTCATCCTTACCCAAAGCGCCCTGACCGAGACGGTGCCGATCGGCAATGGCGCGATGCCCGATCGCACTTTTATCGAATGGGACAAGGATGATATCGAGGCGCTGGGCATTCTGAAGGTCGACGTGCTGGCGCTGGGAATGCTCACCTGCATCCGCAAATGCCTCGATCTGTTGGGCGCACATCATGACCGTGCTTTGACGCTGGCCACCGTCCCGCGTGAAGATCCGGAAACCTACGCGATGCTGCGAAAAGGGGATTCTCTGGGCGTGTTTCAGGTTGAAAGCCGGGCGCAGATGAACATGCTGCCGCGCCTGCGTCCGCGCGAATTCTATGACCTTGTGATTCAGGTGGCGATCGTACGGCCGGGTCCGATCCAGGGCGATATGGTGCACCCCTATCTTAAACGCCGCCGGGGGGCAGAGCTGGTGCAGATCCCCGCGCCATCACCGCAGCACGGTCCGCCAGATGAGCTGTCGAGCATTCTGGCGCGCACCCTTGGCGTGCCGATCTTTCAGGAACAGGCGATGAAAATCGCGCTCGATGCGGCAAAGTTTTCCAGTCTGGAGGCCAACCGGCTGCGCAAGGCGATGGCGACGTTCCGTTCGCGCGGAATGGTCGATGAATTGCAGGACATGATGGTCGAGCGGATGGTGACACGCGGATACGAACGCGATTTTGCGCAGCGGTGTTTCAACCAGATCAGGGGTTTTGGCGAATACGGCTTCCCCGAAAGCCACGCTGCGTCGTTCGCGCACCTCGTCTATGTGTCGAGCTGGCTGAAATGCCATTTTCCGGCAGCCTTTGCGGCCGCGCTCCTGAATTCTCAGCCAATGGGCTTTTACGCGCCCGCGCAGATCGTACGCGATGCACGCGAGCATGGGGTTGCGGCGTTATCGGCGGATGTGAACCACAGCGAATGGGACTGCACGCTGGAGGAAACCGGCGAGGCGCATGAGGCCGAAACTGGGCGTCTAGACCGGCACGTGGCGCTGCGCCTGGGGTTGCGCCAGATCGAGGGCCTGCCCGAACACATTGCGGCGCGATTGATTGCCGAGCGGGTGCAGAACGGGCCCTATCACGATGTTGCCAGCCTGCGCGAGCGGGCCGGGCTTTCGCCCGCGCATATCGAGCGATTGGCCAGCGCGGATTGCTTTGGCTCCATGCATCTGACCCGCAGGCAGGCGTTGTGGGATGCGAGGAGCCTGATCGCAGGGCCGGATCTCCCGCTGTTTCGCGCAGCGGCGCAGCGGGAGGAGGGGGCCGAGCGAGCCAAGACGCAGCTTCCAGTGATGCCGCTGTCCGAAGAGGTGGTCGCCGATTACCAGACCACGCGGCTTTCGCTAAAGGCGCATCCAATGGCATTTCTGCGCCCGCAATTGGCAGAGCGTGGTTTTGTGCGTGCCTGCGATCTGCGGGCGCGCAAATTCCGGTCCATGGTGCAGGTCGCAGGAGTCGTGCTGATCCGCCAGCGACCCGGCAGCGCGAAGGGGGTGTGCTTCATCACGCTGGAGGATGAAACGGGGGTAATCAACCTCGTGGTCTGGCCTGATCTGAAGGAAAAGCAGCGCCGGGTTGTCATGGGTGCGCGGTTGATGGAGGTGCGCGGGCGCGTGGAATATGATGACGAGGTGATCCACGTGATCGCGCACCACATGACCGATGCGACGCAGCAGCTTTATGAGCTATCCGATGATATGCTGAACGCGCCGGTTGCGCGGGCCGATCATGTGAATTCGCCATTGCCCTCGCAAGTTGGCGGAAAGAGGATGGCTAATCCGCGCGATAACCTTGTCGACGGGGCGCCGGATACCGTTCGGCCACGCGATCTGATTGACCAATTGCCCGATGCCGACGGCAGATTTGGACGGACCGGGGGCAAAGCGCCAAATACTCGCGTACATCCTCGAAATGTAAGGATACTTCCGAACTCCCGCGACTTTCATTAAGCATGAATACGCGCAAAAGCCCCTTTCGCATTCGCCGCAGCATAGGCCGTTTTGGCTGGGATCGGCGCGCGCTTGCCTTCCTTTTGATCTTCGCCGTGGTGGTGGCTGCGTGGAGTTGGTTGAAAAGTCACCCGCAACACAATCCAATGGCACCGCTCGACCTGCGTGACCCCATCGGCATGGCGACCGCGCAAAAGCTGGTGGCGATGCGCAATGACATACCCGAATGCCGCGCCACGCTCGATCGCAGCGAGGTCGCCTATACCGCGCTCCCTGAAGCTGGCGAAGGCCCATGCGCGCGGCCGGACAGGACGCAGCTTGACGATTTCCCAATTGCCCCAAACAGCCCGGCGGTAACCTGTCCCATCGCCGCTGCGCTGGAGGTATGGCGCACACAAAGCGTTGAACCTGCCGCGCAAGCGATTTTTGGCACCGACATTGCCCGGATCGAGCATCTCGGCGCCTTCAATTGCCGACGGATGCGCGGCAACGGTTCAGGCGCATGGAGTCAGCACGCAACCGCCAACGCAATCGACATCGCGGGTTTTGTGCTTGAAGACGGTCGACGCATCAGCGTGCTGGGCGATTGGGAGGGGGATACAGACAATGCGCGGTTCCTGCGTCAGGTGCGCGACGGGGCCTGCGGAGCCTTTGCTACGGTCCTTTCACCCGAATACAACGCAGCTCATGCCGATCATCTGCACTTCGATCAGGATACCCGTTGGATGAGCGTCTGCCGATAGTCCTCAAGTGGCTTCGAGCGCGTATCCGGCTGAACGCACCGTGCGGATCGGGTCTTTTGCCCCATCTATGCCAATAGCCTTGCGCAGCCGCCGAATGTGAACGTCGACCGTGCGCAGTTCAATGTCGGATCCCGTGCCCCATACGCCGTCCAGCAATTGTCCCCGGCTAAACACGCGGCCGGGGCTTTCCATGAAGAACTTGAGAAGGCGATATTCTGTCGGTCCCAATTGCAGCGCGCGGCCCCGGCGCTGAACCTTGTGCGCCACGGGATCGAGCTTGATATCGCCGACTTCTATCGTCTCACCGGCAAGGGCAGGGCGGATGCGACGCATAACTGCGGCCACGCGGGCGAGCAGTTCGCGCGGAGAGAACGGTTTGGTCAGGTAATCATCGGCCCCCGTTTCAAGTCCGCGCACACGGTCATCTTCGGCCTCGCGTGCGGTCAGCATAATGATCGGAACGTGGGCTGTCACCTTGTCGCGGCGCAGGCGGCGGCAAACCTCGATGCCACTGGTCCCCTCGATCATCCAGTCGAGCAGGATGAGATCGGGCACATCCTCACTCGCCAGCACCATTGCTTCATCGCCGTCGCCGGTGCAGCGGACCTGATAACCTTCGTTCTGGAAACGATATTCGAGAAGCTCCGACAGAGCGGGATCATCCTCGACGAGAAGCAGTTTGGCGCCAGTCATAGTTCACTGTCTCCTGAAACGCGGCTGACGGTCTGTGTGCGCCATCGCGATTACAATAGCTATTGTTTCAGTTTTGCTTCCGTTTGATGAAATCGTGAGCGGCAACTTCTCCACAGGCTGATCTGAAGACACGCTCCGGTGTTCGTCCCGGAGTTAGCGGTCCTCCTCGGGCGGGTAAGTCCCGGTCGCTGCAAAGTGTACCATTTCCGCGACGTTGGTCGCATGGTCGCCAATGCGTTCCAGATTGCGGGCCACGAACAATAACTGCGCCGCGCTCGAAATGGTAGCAGGATTTTCCACCATATGACTGACAAGATTGCGGAAAATGCTGTTGTAAAATGCATCGACCTTCACATCCGTGCGGATAACTTCGCGGGCGAGGCCAGGATCGCGGGCGGCATAGGCGGTCAGGACATCGTGCACCATCTCGCTGGCAATCTCGCCCATCGCCGGCAGGAGAGTGAGTGGTTCAAACCTGCCGCGCCCCTCGATCATGCCAACGCGCTTTGCGATATTTTTCGAGTAATCGCCGATGCGTTCGACCACACCCGCGATTTTCAGTGCGGCAATCACCTCGCGCAGATCGTCCGCCATTGGCGCGCGCAGGGCGATAATGCGCACTGCGAGTTTATCGACCTCGGTTTCCAGTGCGTCGATCTGCTTGTCGCGCGCAACCACGCTATCGGCGAGTTGTTCATCGCCGCGCACCAGTGCGTCCAGCGCATTGGCGATGGCGACTTCTGCCAGTCCGCCCATCTCCGCGATCAGGCCACGCAGTCGGGTGATGTCTTCATCAAAGGCTTTGACTGTATGTTCGGGCATCAGCCGTACCGTCCCGTAATATAATCCTTTGTCCGTTCTTGGACCGGATTGGTGAAAATGTCCGAGGTTGGGCCGTATTCGACCATCTTGCCAAGGTGGAAAAAGGCCGTGCGCTGGCTGACGCGGGCAGCCTGCTGCATCGAATGGGTGACAATCACGATGGCGTAACGCCCGGAGAGTTCATCGATCAGTTCCTCGATCTTGGCGGTGGCGATGGGATCGAGCGCGGAGGCAGGCTCGTCCATCAGGATGACTTCAGGATCCACTGCAATGGCGCGCGCGATGCAAAGGCGCTGTTGCTGACCACCTGATAGTGCGGTGCCTGAATCCTCCAGACGATCCTTCACCTCCTCCCACAGTCCTGCCCGCATCAGCGACCTTTCAACTATGATGTCCAGATCGGCCTTCTTTTCCGCAAGTCCATGAATTTTGGGGCCATAGGCGATGTTGTCATAGATCGATTTGGGAAACGGATTGGGTTTCTGGAACACCATTCCGACGCGCGCGCGCAACTGCACCACATCCATTGCGTTGGAATGGATGTCCTCCCCTTCAAGTTCGATCAGTCCCTCGACGCGGGCCACGGGGATGGTGTCGTTCATGCGATTGAAGCAACGCAGGAAGGTCGATTTGCCGCATCCTGACGGGCCGATAAACGCAGTGACATAGTCAGGCGAAATATCGATCGAAACGTCGTCGATCGCTTTCTTGGTGCCATAGTAGACCGTTACATTGCGCGCCCTCATTTTCGCGGAATGATCGTCTTTTATGCTTTCGTGGATCAGGGTCACCAGGTTTTCTCGAATTTGTTGCGCAGATAAATAGCCAGGCCGTTCATCAGCAGGAGGAATAGCAATAATACGATGATTGCGGCGCTGGTACGCTCCACAAAACCGCGATCGATTTCATCAGACCACAAAAAGATCTGAACCGGCAACACTGTGGCAGGTGAGGTGAATCCATCGGGCGGGGTGGCGACGAATGCGCGCATCCCGATCATCAGGAGCGGTGCCGTCTCACCCAGCGCCCGGGCCATGCCGATGATGGTGCCGGTCAACATGCCGGGCAGTGCCAGCGGAAGCACGTGGTGGAACACCACCTGTATGGGCGATGCACCGACCGCCAGCGCACCATCGCGAATGGAAGGGGGCACAGCCTTGATCGCGTTGCGGCCCGAAATCACGATCACTGGCATCGTCATCAGTGCCAGGGTCATGCCACCAATCACCGGCGCAGACCGCAGGTTCGGGAACAGCGTGAGAAACACTGCAAGGCCGAGAAGACCGAAAATGATCGAGGGGACAGCGGCGAGGTTGTTGATCGATACCTCGATCAAATCGGTCCAGCGGTTTTTGGGTGCGTATTCCTCCAGATACAGCGCGGACAGCATTCCGATGGGGAAAGCCAGACCCAGCGTTACAAGCATCGTCAGGATTGAGCCTTTCAGCGCGCCCCAGATGCCCACCGCCTGCGGACTTGTTGCATCGGACCGTGACATAAAGCCCCAATCCCAGTTTTCAGCAAGCTTGCCCTCGCTCGCGAGTTGCTGCGCCAGCGTCTGCATTTCGGGCGAACCTTCGCCTGCCAACCCCGAGGCAAGATCGGATGAAGCCGCGAGGTAGAATGTTTCGGGATCATCCTGCGTAATCAGCGAAGGGTCCGACGCAAGCGCGGCTGCCACATCGCGCCACGCCTGATCGCTCAGTTGCTCCGCGCCGGCGGTGCCAAGAGCGCGCTCTGCGTAGAGGGCCACGATATCGGGCAACCCCTGCAATTCCAGCACTTGCAAGGCGCTGGGCGCGGTCAGGGATACCTCGTCACCGGTAAGGCCGCTTTCGACAAAGTTTATGGGCACGGCCAGTTCGGCACGCTGAAACCCGCCAATCCCGTTAATCAGCATATTGCCGAGCAGGAATACCAGCACCGCGATGGAGAACAGGATGGCGCCCTGTCCCATCAGCTTGAAATTGCGCTCCTTGCGATAGCGACGTTTCAGCCGCTTCTCGAATTCGGGTGTACGGGTAGGCCGTACAAGAGTCTGGCTATCCATATCAGTCATAAGCCTCGCGGAACCGTTTGACGACGCGCAGCGCCACGAAGTTAAGAGCAAGCGTAACAAGGAACAACACGAACCCCAACGCGAAAGCGCTGAGCGTGGCGGGATGGTCGAAACTGCCTTCGCCGGTTAACATCTTGACGATCTGCACGGTAACGGTCGTCATCCGCTCCAGCGGATTGATGCTCAAATTGGCGGCGGTAGATGCGGCCATCACCACAATCATCGTCTCGCCGATCGCCCGGCTGACAGCGAGCATGACCCCTGCAACGATGCCGGGCAAAGCCGCAGGGAACAGAACGCGCGTAATCGTCTCGGACTTGGTCGCACCCATTGCATAGGAACCATCGCGCATCGCGCTGGGAACGGCTGCGATGGAATCGTCCGCCATCGAAGATACGAATGGGATGATCATGACACCCATCACAACGCCCGCTGCCAGTGCGCTTTCCGTCGAGGCACTTTTCATGCCCAACGCCACGGCGGCATCACGGATTGCGGGCGCAACAGTGAGCGCGGCGAAGTAACCATAAACGACTGTGGGAACCCCGGCGAGGATCTCAAGCGCGGGCTTGACCCATGTGCGCACCTTCGGATCGGCATATTGGGTAAGGTAGATCGCGCTCATCAATCCCAACGGAATGGCCACGATCATGGCGATGATGGCGCCGATAAAGATCGTGCCCCAGAATAGCGGTATCGCGCCATACCGCGATCCATCCGTGGTATCCGCATTGCTCATGGGGTCCGGCCCCCAGAAGGTGCCGAACAGGAAATCAATCGGCGATACCATGCCAAAGAACCGGACAGTTTCTGTGACGAGGCTGGCGAATATGCCGAAGGTCACGAGAACCGCGATCAGCGAGGCGAGTAACAACACCATCATTACGGTGCGTTCAACCCGCGTCCGGGCGCGGAAATCCGGGCGCACCCGCAGGAAAGCGAACACGCCTCCGCCAAATGCGATCAGGATTGTCACGATAACGCCGATGAGATTGTAAAAGCCCATCGCATCGCGGAATGGTTCAACCAGGACCTGGGCGCCATCGTTGAAGACGCCCTTTGCCGAGCCGCTGGCGACAGCGCGTGCTTCCGATAGCCACGCGTCGCGCTCAAATCCGAATATCGGCAAATCAGCAGCGCCAGGCGATGCCAAAACGCTTTGCGTGATGAGCTGCGGGGCAACAATCGACCACAGCACCACAAATGCCAGAACCGGCAGCACAATCCAGAGCGCGACATACCACGCATAATAGATCGGGCGCGCAGAGGGGCGCACCCTTGGATCGGCTTTCTGAAAGCTCCACGCCTTTGCGCGGCCTGCCAGCCATCCGGCAACGCCGAGCCCAATGGCGATCAGGATGAGGGTTATTGGCGACATGAAAACGAATTACCCCTGCGGGACTGGAAGAGCGATATGTGATGCGCGCGGCGGCTCAGCGAATCCCGATAGCCCTCCATGGCGGGCGGATGTTCAGGAAATAAGACACCTTCAAGACATCTCTTGCGCAGCATCAGGTCTGGCTACATCGGGAAGGGGGCCACCGTCCCCCGTTTCTGTGCTTTTAAGCGACTTTGCTGTGGTCTTGGCGATCGGCAGCCTGACTATCACTCGCGTGCCTTTACCCAGCACACTTTCGATATCGAGCCGTCCGCGATGGCGCTCAACGATGTGTTTGACAATGGCAAGTCCAAGGCCGGTACCGCCACTTGCCCGGCTGCGGCCAGGATCGGTGCGATAGAACCTGCGCGTCAGGTTGGGAATCTGTTCAGGTGCGATGCCGTCTCCTTGATCGGTCACGATGATCCGCACCTGCCCATCGCCGGCGCGCACCAGCTCAACCTTCACGGGCGTATCGGGCGTGCCGTATTTCAGAGCATTATCGACCAGGTTGCGCACCAATTGTTCAAGCTGCTGCCGATCTCCGCGAACGCTGGCCGGTTCTTTCAGAACGAGATCGAGACGTTCCATCCGCGAGGAACCCGCCGCATCGGCAGCCGAACGTTCGACCAGATCCCGCAGATCAAGGACATCGCGCGGAACATCGTGTTTTTCCGCCTCTACGCGGCTCAGGCTCATCAGATCGCTGATTAGGCTTTGCAGGCGCTGTGCCTCGCGCTCGATCGTGCCGAGAAATTTCTGCGCAATGGGTGAATCCAGACTATCGGAGCTGTCAGCAAGTGTTTCCACATACCCAAGGATCGCGGCCAGGGGGGTGCGCAGTTCATGGCTTGCATTGGCCACGAAGTCGGTGTGGGCGCGACTGATGTCCGCCTCCGCCGTTTGATTTATGAGTTCCAGCACGGCCAGGGTATCGTCGATGGTGTGGCGGCTGAATTGCCAGATATCCTGCCGCCTCACCAGACCGCGAAGAATGGCTTGTCCATTGCGATTTTCATTGAGCAACCGGATCGCTTCGGGTTGGCGAAAGGCTACGCGCGCATCCTGGCCGATAACATGCTGCCCCAACATCCGGCGTGCGGCACGATTGGCAATCGCGATAGCCCCTTTTTCCGTGATCAGCAGCGGGGTGGAGGAATACTCAATCAGCTTGCGCATCATATCCCGCTCCAGCGGTTCACGTACGATGACGTTGGGCTTTTCGGGGGGACGCAACGCCACGACAAGTAGCGAGCCGATCCATACGAATAGCACTGCAAGGGATATGATTGGGTCCGTTCCCAGCAAAAGCAATGCAAGGAAGGTGACCGCGGCCAGTAGAATGCCGGCGACAGGAAATGTGAGCTTCAATCCCATGGGCTCAGGGCTTTATACGCACCACCCGCCCGTGGGAAGCGCCCGAAGGCGCTCATTCCAGAGGAAATTGCAAGTTATGGGTGGGAAGAGGTGGTGACCCCTACGGGAATCGAACCCGTGTTTCAGCCGTGAAAGGGCCGCGTCCTAACCGCTAGACGAAGGGGCCACGCTTGCTTGCGAGAGCGCGCATCTAGGGGGGAGGGCGATGCGGGTCAACCCTGCTTTATGCAACATTGTGAATTTTCTATCGCAATCGCCGCCCACCCACGGTCAATCGGCAAATGCGACGTCTTCCAGATGCAATTCTGCCGCCGGGCGAGTGCCCCAATCATCGAGTTTTACCCGGCCCGCAAAATGAAATCGGCGCCCGTTGCTGCGGTGAAGCAGGGTCTGTCCCATTTCCGTCTCTGCCGCGCGAAAGGCTATAGCCTTGAAGGAACGGCCATCGCCGCCGCTGGCGATTACCCGAAGGTGGTCTGCGCCCACGACATCAGCCTTGATTACGCGGACTGGCCCAACCGCGATACGTGGCGCTGGCCAGCCGACGCCAAATGGCCCCGCCGCCTCCAAGGTGGCTACGAGTTCCGGGGTTAGCCCACCAGGGGCGAGCGCCAGATCCAGCTTCATGCTTTGCCCGGCAATTGCGCGCTCCACATCGCGTGAAAGCCGGGTGTCGAGAAATTCTGTAAATGCGGCAAGTTTATCCGAGGGGATCGTAAGCCCCGCCGCCATCGCATGTCCGCCTCCGGCAACCAGCAATCCGTTTTCGCGCGCTGCTATTATCGCCGCGCCGATATCCACACCACTGACCGACCGCCCGCTACCCTTGCCAGTGCCATCGGTCGGATCGAGTGCGATTACGATGGAGGGTTTGCCGGTCTTCTCCTTTATGCGCCCCGCGACGATCCCGATGACGCCTGGGTGCCAGCCTGTGCCTGCCACCACATGCACGGCCATGTTGTGTTGCCCTGCCAGTTGCGCCTCGGCAGCTGTTTGCACCTCTGCCTCAATCCCACGACGATCTTCGTTAAGAGCCGATAGCTGTTCTGCGATAGCGCGCGCTTCTTCCGGGTCGCGTGTGGTCAGCAGGCGAACACCCAGCGTCGATTCGCCAATTCGACCGCCAGCGTTGATCCGCGGACCTAGCGCGAATCCCAGATCAGAGGCGATTGGCGCGCGTTTTAGTCTGCTGGCATCCATCAGCGCGGCCATGCCGATGCGTTCACGCCGCGCCAGCACTTTCAGTCCTTGAGCGACAAAGGCCCGGTTGAGGCCATGCAACGCTGCAACATCGGCAACTGTGCCAAGCGCTACGAGGTCGAGCAACGCCATCAGATCAGGCTCTGCGCGTTCGGCAAAAAATCCTTGCGCCCGCATGGTTCTGACCAGCGCAATCGCCAACAGGAAAGCGACGCCTACAGCCGCCAGATGACCGTGCGCCGCACCAACGTCGCTTTCGTCCAGACGATTGGGATTAACCAGCGCCGCTGTCGGGGGAAGATCGGCTGAACACTTGTGGTGATCCACCACGATTACATCCACACCGGCATCGCGCGCCATGGTCAGCGCCTCGTGTGCCATGGCTCCGCAATCCACCGTGACGATCAGACTGGACCCTCCTTCGGCCAACTTGACGAGCGCCTCTCCGCTTGGCCCGTAACCTTCGAGCAGGCGATCCGGAATGTAATACCCGGCATCGTTCCCTAATTGCCCCAGCAGCTCAACCAGCAGTGCAGCACTGGTCGCCCCATCGACATCATAGTCGCCATAGATCGTGATCTGTTCGCCCGAGACAATCGCCTGAGCGATGCGCTCTGCCGCCTGATCCATGTCGCGAAATGCCGATGGGTTGGGCAGAAATTCTCTTAAGGTCGGTTTGGCATGGCGGGCAATGTCATCGCGTGCCACCCCCCGCGTCATTAGCAGTTGCGCAACGATATCGTGGTCCAGGTTGGCAGGTCCAGATTGCGGATCGAGTTCCATATTGCCGCCGCGCCATTGCCATGAACGGTCGGAAAGCGATTTGGAGACACCCAGCACATGCGATAGGCTGGTCGGGGCTGCAGGTATGCTGGTCATGGTGTTGCAGGTATAGCAATCCGCGCCATCGCAACAGTGAGGTATCATTGACAATCGACAGGACTATCGGATTGGTCAGCGCATGAATTGCGCCGCCACTTCTCACAGCCTCCTGATCGCGTGGCACAGCCGTACCGGCGCCAGCAGGGCAATGGCCAGCGCTGCGGCAGAGGGGGCAAGGGACGAGGTATGCGTGCATTTGTGCGCCGCCGAAAACGTCACTTCCGAGATGGTGCTGAATTCGGATGCATACCTGTTTGTCTGCCCGGAAAATTTGGGCAGCATGAGCGGTGCGATGAAGGAATTCTTTGATCGCTGTTATTACCCGGTGCTCGGCCGCATCGAAGGCCGCGGATATGGCTCGATCATCGCTGCCGGGTCAGATGGAGATGGTGCGCTTCGCCAGCTTGACCGGATTGTCACAGGCTGGCGCCTGAAGCGGGTGGCCGCACCGCTGATAGTCAATCTCGGCGCGCAATCCCCCGATGCAATTCTGGCTGAGAAGAATGTCCCCGAGCTTGAACTTTTGAAGTGTCGGGAAATGGGCGCGGCGATTGGCGCGGGAATGGCTATGGGCATATTCTGAACGCTGGATAAGACTTTGTGCGAAATTGGATAACCGGGACTCGACGATGGGCAGAAATAGGGCCATTAAACCATTGCGGACAATGATTTGGGTTCTCGGGGGGTGCAAGAGGATCGTGAGCCATCGATAGCGTGCAGCAACCCGGCACTGCGGGGCTCTATCTGTTGTTCGCAACAGGAAAGAGACCCACGCGGGCTGCTTTAAGAGAATTCGCCGCATCACAGCGGACCGTTTCGATTGCGCACGATCCATCGGGCGATGTCGGACTGCGCCTTGTCGATGGGATGGATACGTCATCCGCGTCCGACTCGGATGGTTCGCCACTGGCGTCGAGTGCGCAGGAGGTGGCTTGGATCGAATTGCTGCGCGAAGGACTGACCTTCGATCTTATGGGACTTGCTTCGGGAGATGCCAGTCGGTTCCCTGACATCGAGCATCGCTTTGACCTCCAAGGCGTTCCGACCGCGCTGAGCTTCGAGGCGCTGCAACTGGTTCCGGGTCAGCATCTGTCCGGGGGAGAGCGGAGTATGCCGGTCATAAGGAGCCTGATCGCGCTGGCACGTGATCTCACCCATCATTTCACCGATCTGGCCGTGATTGTCTGGCCTCCGTCGCAAAGCGCGATCGGCAGGCGTTTCTTTGAATCGATCTCGACCGCCTGGCTTGAAGGGGGAACATTCCCGGCATTGGGGCTGACCGCATTTCGCGAAACCATCGACGGTGCGTTGCAAAGTGTTGGGCTCGATTTCTGGCTGGATCAGGAACTTCGGATCGAACCACCGCTTTCCCAGGACAAGGTAGCAGCGACCCGATTGGGCGTGAGGCTGATCAATCAGTTGATCCTCCTCGGCGGCCTTGAAGAAAGCGAACGGATCATCGCGCCCGATGGAACTCCACTGGTCATGAGGCCATCGCGCAACCGCAAGTTTATCAGGGTGTGGCGGGAATAGATTGGCAGCAAAACGGGCGCATTTCGCGATCATGGTCGAAAGGCAAAGGCCTGCGACCTGCCATCTGATCGCGATTTCATCATCAGCACGCAAAACCATCCCATTCCGGCAGGTCAATGCTGGCGGGACACCTGAACACGACCCTGGGCTCCAGCGTCACCATCTGTTGCCTCGCCAGTTGTTGTCCACTCGCTGTTTTGCGACCATGTTCGATGCCATCGGGCGTCCGCAGGTGGGCTTTGAAGATTTCCGTGCCAATGGGCTGCTGTTGCCGACCACTGATGCTGCGACCCGGCGCACAGGGATGCCTATGCATCGCGGCCCTCATCGCCAGTATAACCAGCTGGTCATCGAACGTGTGGGTCGGATCGAGACACGCTGGGCCGAGGCGCGCAAGAGCGATCCCGACGGAGCTTTGATCGAGGCGCTGATGCGCCTCAGGCTGCTGCAATCCGCCTTGCGCCGCCGCCTGCTGAGCGAGCGGCGACGCATGATCCTCAATCGCAAGGATCCGCTTGGCACCGGGTTTGACTTCACCGAGCTGGACGCGATGGCTCAGACGCTGTGGGATGCCACTTGAACGGTTATTCTGCCGCCTGTGCCGCCTCCTGAGCTTGCCATGGAGTGTAGCCACTGTTCGCCACAAGCGCAGCTTTTGCCGCGTGGTATTCGCGCTCCATCCGCGCGACCATATCCTCTACCGTGCCAACCGATTTGACCGCGCCCACGCCCTGACCCGATCCCCAGATGTCCTTCCACGCCTTTGCCTTGGTATTGCCGCCCGAACCGAAGTTCATCTTGGAAGGATCGCTGGTGGGCAGATTGTCTGGATCAAGACCTGCGTTTTCGATGGAGGATCGCAGATAGTTGCCGTGCACGCCGGTGAATAGATTGGTGTAGACGATCCCATCGGCAGAGCCATCGACGATGCCCTGTTTGTACGCCTGATCCGCATTCGCTTCCTCGGTCGCGATAAAGGCACTGCCAGCATAGGCGAAATCCGCGCGCATCGCCTGCGCGGCGAGGATCGAGGCTCCGTGGGCGATGGAGCCGGAAAGCGCGACCAGCCCATCGAACCATTCGCGGATTTCCTGCATCAGCGCGAACGGCGACAGCGCCCCTGCATGACCCCCTGCACCTGCTGCCACGGGGATCAGGCCATCGGCGCCCTTTTCAATCGCCTTCCTTGCAAAGCGGTTGTTGATCACATCGTGCATCGTGATCCCGCCCCAGTTACGCACCGCCTGGAAGATCTCCTCACGCGCGCCCAGCGAGGTTATCACCATCGGCACCTGCCATTTCTCGCAAGTGGCAAGGTCTGCCATCACTCGATCGTTCGATTTGTGGACGATCTGGTTGACGGCAAAGGGTGCTGCCGGGCGATCAGGATGTTCGCGATTGTGCTTTGCCAGTTCCTCTGTGATCTGGTGGAGCCATTCATCCAGCAGCGTTTGTGGCCGGGCATTGAGCGCGGGGAAGCTGCCGACGATCCCGGCCTTGCATTGAGCGATGACCAGTTCCGGCCCCGATACGATGAACAGCGGTGAACCGATCAGCGGCAGACGTAGGCGATCAAACGGGGCGGGAAGGGGCATCGAAGGTTCTCCGGCAGAAAGGTGTCGTCGCGCGGTAAGTGCACAGGCGCGATCAGGCAAGCACGTCCTCGATGCGATAGAAGCGTGCCGCGTTCCCGGCATACAGCGCCGCCTTGTCCTGCGCGCTCGCATCGGCCGTGATCCGCTTGAAGGCGTTCCACAGCACCGGATATGTCGCGCCCCACCGATCGACGGGATAATTGCTCTCAAACATCGCGCGGTGCGGACCGAATGCCTCAATGCAGGTTTCGATGTAAGGCTTCCACAAACGCGCCAGTTCCTCTGATCCCACGCCCGCCGCCGGGCCAGCTTCGGGCATGGCACAATTGTGCATGGCCAGCCCGCCCAGTTTCACCATCACGTTCTCGCACTTGCCCAATTCCATGATGTTGGCCCGCCAGATGTCGAACCGTTCCGGCAGGCGCCCGGCATAGGTCGCATTGCCCAGCGGGGTTCCGCAATGGTCAAGACAGATCGGTGTGTCGGGAAAAGCGCGGGCAAGGTCGATCACATCGGGTATCTGTGGTTCGAGTATCCACGCATCGAAGCTCATTCCTCGCTTTCCCAGTTCGGCAAAGCCTTCGCGGAAGGTTGCGTCGCGATACAACCCCTCTGGCGCGTGGAACGGAGGGCCAAGCACTTCTGGATCGGCATCCCATGCGCCCTGATGGCGTATGCCCCGGAACCGGCCCGGCGCCGCCGTATACAGCGCGTCCAGCACTTCGCCCGCACCGCTGCCCAGCATGAGGTCTGCATGGCCGACGATACCCGCGCAGGCGCGCACCGGGCCGTAGAGCCCGCTCGCCGATTGCGCGGCCACGCCGTTTACATACTCAACTTCACCCACGGATTTGCGCGCATCGCCATACGCCGCATTGTAGAACGCGCCGCATTCCATATACACCGTGGCGACGATGTTGTGGCCCGTTGCAAGATCGGCGTGCAGATGGTCAAAACCGTAATAGGCGACCGGAACCAGCGTTTCGATGAAACGATGTTGAGGCTGCGGGAACAGCGGCAGCATGGCGCGCAAATCCCACAGATGATGATGCGGGTCGATGATTGGCAGATCGGGTTCGAGGATCGCCTCCGGCTCGTTTGATGTCATCGCTCTACTCTCCATCAATGGGCCTTTGCGGCCTCAATTCGCCGCACGCACGGCACGGTTGAAACAGGTGGCACAAGGTTCAGAAGCTTAAAACCCTTGAGCGACAAACACGGCGCAAAAAGCGCAAATACCGAACCAGCACGATAAGCGAGTTATGGGCCAGAGATTGGGCGATGCGGCGCATGTGCGATGCCTATCGTACCCGCCGTTAGTAGGAAAGCTCCGCCACGCATCGGCAGAAACGCAGCGCTCTCAACATGACATCGCGTGGACCCGACCAAGCGTTCGGAAGGGATGGTATTTACCCCGGCATGGCAGGCAGCTATCGCTGGAATTGATGTTGTCAAAGTTTAACAGACACTCCGATCCGACCTCGATTCTGGCCATCGCGGGCGCGGTGATCTTGTTCGCGAGTTATCTGACAATCTTCCTGCTGACGACCGATGACGGTGTGTGGGGATCAACGATATCGGCCATGAACAATGCGGTTCCGGCAATCGGATTGGCATGGCTGACCCATCTGGTGCTGGATCGGTATATCTGGCCCGCGCACCTCACAATTCGTCTGGCTGTTCAACTGCCGTTTTCGATCCTGTTCGCGCTGGGATGGTATGTCGCTATTCTGGTCATTCGCGAATTGCGCGGCGATTGGCTGATCGAAGGGTTCTCTATCAGGCCGTTCGTCCCGATCGCTTTTGCATGGCAGATGTTTCAAGGCGTGACTTTCTATGCCCTTGCCGCTCTTGCCAGCCTCTCAATCTATCTGACCCGCAGGCTGCAAGTTGTCGCAGGTGACGGCACGGCCAAGGTTGGGGCGAAGTCGCACACCATCCTGATACGCACTGGCGATGGGACAGAAACTGTGGCGGTTGACTCGATCATTTCAATATCGGGTGCGGGTGACTATTCCGAAGTGCGCATTCCTGGCCGGATCATATTTTCGACCACGACCCTCACCGAGTTCGAAAGCCGCCTGCCTGCGGAAATGTTTTTCCGCGCGCATCGCTCGCACCTGGTAAACATGAACGCGGTGCAGCGGAGCGAGCCTGCAGGTAATGGGCGAACCACCCTGCATTTGCAGGACGGCAGATCGATTGCCACCAGCAGGGCGGGAACTCGGCTTTTGCGGGAAGCCGCCTTTTAGGCGATGTTCGCTCACCGGATTTCCGTGTCACTTCACCGGAAATCGAACGTAACACTCTCATCCAGTCACATGAGGGGCCCCATCCAGCAGGAGCGCCCATTCATGATCCGACTTTGTATGCTTTCACTTATTCTCGTTTGCTTCGCGTGGCCAATTGACGCGCAGAACCCTAACTCCATTGCATTCGAGAACGTTCGTATCCGCACCATGGAAAACGGCCGCGTTATCGAAACCGGGTTTGTTATCGTGAAGGAAAGCAGGATCGCTGAAGTCGGCGAGGGGGATTTGCCTGCCGGATATGCAGGTGAGCGGATCGATGGCGGCGGTGCGCTGTTGATGCCCGGCCTCGCGGATATGCACGTTCATTATTATGAAAATGATATCGGCGCGGCCTACCTTGCAAACTCCATCACTCTAGTTCGTAACCTTACGGGCAGCGTCGCGGTGGAACGCCGGGATCAGGCAGCATTCGACGGGGCAATCGTTGCGCCAAGGGTCGTGACCAGCGGCCCGATCATCGATGGCGGGGAGGGTTATCCGAACGATTTTTTCATCCGGGCGCGCACACCCGATCAGGCGATTGGCGCGGTCCGCAGTCAGGCGCGCAGCGGATACGACGCGGTCAAACTCTACGAACAATTGGATGCCGCAACCTTCCGTGCCGCCGTGGCGGAAGCGCGCGCCAATCGAATGAAGGTCTATGCTCACGTCCCTGCAAGCCTCGATATTCATGCTCTGCTGGAAATGAAGATTGATAGCCTTGAGCATCTGGATGGGTTTGCAGAGGCTATGGCTCGTGACGGATTTTCGGCCAATCGCCCGGATGCGTGGGCGCAGTGGTGGGCAAATGTCGACCGCGCGAAATTTGGTGCGTTGACCCGTGCAACCGTCGAAGCCGGTTCCTGGACGGTGCCCACCTTTGCGATCACTTATGGCCGTCTCGCTTCGACTGATCCGGATGAATATTTCGCACGACCCGAAGCGCGGTTGTTGCCTCTTTGGGCGCAATATTGGCGGAAAAATGCGAAGTCTATGACGAGGACAGGTCGTACTTCGAGCGATCGCTGACCGAAAAGATCGCATTCGTAAGCGCCTTGCGCGAAGCAGGTGCAAATATTCTCATCGGCACCGACGGGCCAAATCCGTTCGTAACGCCAGGTTTTGCAATTCACGACGAACTGGAAGCATTCCAGCTGGCCGGATTTTCCAATGAGCAGATTTTGTCAATCGCGACCGTTGAAGCGGCACGGTTTATCGGTGAGAAAGGAAGGACCGGAACCGTGGTTGCCGGTGCTCCTGCGGATCTCATCCTTCTTTCCGGTGATCCGGTAGACGATCTCACCCTGCTTAAATCGCCGCTGGGTACCATGGTGGCGGGAAACTGGTATCCGCGCGATCGCATCAAAGAGGCGCTGGACCAGAGAGCCGAACGGATGGACAAGGCTAGAGCGCAAACTGCCCGACCGGATCAGTGACCCGCGATTGATGGGCTGACGTGGCACACACCGCAAATACCCCGCCGCTCATAGCTTAACCGCTGTCACCCCTGTGCCACTGCCGAATTTGCTGCGCTCAGCACTGCGCGCACGCCGGCGGTGGCGACGTCTTCGTCGATGCCGCAGCCCCAGATCGTGCGGTTATCGGGTGTCACGCATTCCAGATAGGTCGCCGCATTCGCATCGGTGCCCGCGCCCAGCGATTGCTGCGCTGTAATCGACCACTTCCAGTTCGACGCCGAACACATCGCGCATGGTGGCCATCACGCTGGAGATAAGACCCTTGCCACGCCCGCTGACGCTTTGTTCGTGGCCGTCCACCGCGACCTTGCCAGAGAAGATGCGAGTGCCGTCCGCCGCGCGGCTTTCCTCGTAATCGACAAGCTGAAAATGCTTGTCCGGGGTCTGGACATGGTACGCTGTCCTGAATGCCTGCCAGATATCGTCGGCATTCAGTTCGCGCGAGGGTTCGTCGGCCAGTTTCTGGACATGGGCAGAGAAATCGCGCTGCATGGTCTTGGGCAGTTTCAGCCCCTGTTTCTGCTCCAGCACCCATGCAAAGCCGCCTTTGCCGCTTTGTGAATTGACGCGGATGACCGCTTCGTAATTGCGGCCAAGGTCTGCCGGATCGATGGGCAGGTAGGGGACGCGCCATGCCTCGTCATTCTGCTCCGCCGCGCGCCTCGAACCCTTTCTTGATCGCGTCCTGATGGCTGCCGGAAAAGGCGGTGTAGACCAGTTCGCCGCCATAAGGGTGGCGCTGGTGGACGGGCAGGTCGTTGCAATATTCGACCGTCTCGATCACCCGGTCGATGTCCGAGAAATCGAGGCCGGGGTCCACACCTTGCGTGTAGAGGTTGAGCGCCATCGTCACGAGGCAGCAATTGCCGGTGCGCTCGCCATTGCCGAACAGGCAGCCTTCCACGCGGTCTGCGCCCGCCATCAGCCCCAGCTCCGCCGCCGCGACACCCGTGCCGCGATCGTTATGGGTGTGCAGCGAGATCACCGCGCTCTCTCGATTTGGCAGGTTGCGGCAGAAATATTCGATCTGGTCGGCGTAGATATTGGGCGTCGCCGCCTCGACCGTGGCGGGCAGGTTGAGGATGATCGGATTATCCGGAGTGGGTGCCAGCACCTCCATCACCGCGGCGCAAACCTCGATGCTGAAATCGAGTTCGGCGGTTGAGAATGTCTCTGGCGAGTACTGGAAATGCCAGTCGGTGTCGGGCTGCTTTGCCGCCTCGTCGCGCATCACCTTGGCCCCGGTCATCGGCGATGTCGCGGACCTCATCGCGGCTCATGCGGAACACGATATCGCGCCATGCCGGGCTGACGGCGTTGTAGAGGTGGACGATGGCCGCACGCGCGCCGGTCAGGCTTTCAAACGAGGTGCGGATCAGGTCTTCGCGTGATTGTGTGAGCACCTGCACGATCACGTCTTCGGGCACTGCGCCCGACCGGACCAGACCGGAGATAAAGTCGAATTCCGTCGCCCCGGCACTTGGGAAGCCGACCTCGATTTCTTTCACGCCGATCTCAACGAGCAGTTCGAAAAAGCGGCGTTTCTTCACCGCGTCCATCGGATCGATGATCGACTGGTTCCCGTCGCGCAGATCGGTTGAAAGCCAGCGTGGCGCCCGCTCGATCAGGCGCGAGGGCCATTGGCGGTCGGGCAAGTTTATCTGGCCAAAGGGAGCATATTTGCGGGAAGGGTTGGTGAGCATGGGCATGATCGTGACTACTTACGGCAAAGGACGGGAGGGCTGAAGACGGATCCCCTTGGAAGGTCGACCCGTATCAGGCGCACGCCCGGGTCTTCACCTCCAAGGGCGAATTAGTCGTAGGTCGAGAATGCCAAACCGCGTCATCGTGCGCTATCTTGCGCATAAACCACGCTTCGCGCAACCCCCGCTCTTTGCGAAGGCGTCGGTGTCATCAGCCGCAGCGCGCGTCGCGAATGATACCAGCGCTGTCGAGCATGATGTTGAGGCGCGGATTGGTCGGGTCGGGAACGATATTGTCCGATCCCGGCGCGATGAATCGGATCTGGTTGATGTCGGATGCAACTTCCATGATTGCATTGCGCGTGCTGTCGTCGGCAGCTTTGCCAAGGAATTGGCCCATGCGGTTTGCGCCGCAATTTTCACTGGCTGGATCGGTGGCGGTGCCGGGGGCAAAGGCTCCTGGCGCTGCATTGGGCAACGGTTGCGCGATGCGCGGCGCCTGATCGCCCGGCGCAGCAGCAGGTGTTCCATCGCCATTGATGCGCGCGGCGAAATCATCCGCCTCGTTCGAGGTGTCTTCCTCGGTGCCGCCGCTGCAAGCAGACAACATGGCCAGCCCTGCGACGGCGATAATCGTGGTGATCCTGTTCATATACAGCCCCTGTGACGAAATAGCCTGAAGGTAAAATTGCCTGAGCAGCTAAAGAGCCCGAACGGTGACCGTTTAATGACACGGCGTTTACGCCCTATCGATGCCGCAGTCGATCGCGGGTCAATTGATCGACGCTGGTGACACCCATCAGCCGCATTCCGCGCTCGATTTCGTCCTTGAGGATGCCGAGCGCGCGTTCCACACCTTCCTGCCCTGCAGCGGCCAAGGCATACAGATACAGCCGCCCGCCACTCGCTGCGGTCGCGCCGGTGCACAAAGATTTCAGCACATGGGTGCCGCGCCTGATCCCGCCGTCGCAGATGATCTCGATCTCGCCGCCCACTGCATCGACGATCTCCGCGAGCTGATCGAAGGGCGCGCGCGACCCGTCCAGCTGCCGCCCGCCATGATTGGATAGCATGATAGCATCCGCACCGATTTCGACTGCGCGGCGAGCGTCGGCCACGCTCATCACGCCTTTCAGCACGAATGTTCCGCCCCATTGTTCGCGGATGGCGGCGGCGGTGCCCCAGTCCATCGAGGTGTCGAGCATGGTGTTGAAATAGTCCGCAATGCTGACCGCCTGGCTCGACCCTTGCGAGACGTGCGTATCGAGGTTGGGCAGGCGGAACTTCTCGCGAAACACATAATCCAGCGTCCAGCGCGGGCGCGTGGCATAGCTCCAGATGCTTGCAGGGGTGAAACGGGGCGGGGTGGTAAAGCCGGAATTTAGGCACCGCTCCCGCTTGCCAGAAACGATGGTATCGACTGTCAACGCCAGAGCATCGAAGCCGCTCGCCTGACACCGCTCGATCATGTGGGTGTTGAGGCCGGTGTCCTTGTGGACATAGAGCTGGAACAGCTTTGGCCCGCTGGTCAGCGCGGCGATTTCCTCGATGGATCGCGTGGCGAGACTGGAAATGCCGAACCACAAGCCAAACTTTTCCGCCGCCTTTGCCACCGCCGTCTCCCCCTGCCAGTGGAATGCGCGTTGCACCGCGGTGGGTGACAGCATCAGCGGCAGCGCGCTTTTGCGGCCAAGAATGGTGCAGCTGGTGTCGATCTGCGCCACGCCGGCCAGCACATCGGGCACCAGATCGACGGTTTCAAAGGCGGCGGTGTTGCGCGCCTTGGTCAGTTCATCGTCGGCTGCCCCGTCGATGTAATCGAACACGGGGAAGGGCAGACGCGCCTTTGCCAGCTTGCGAAAATCTTCGATGTTGTGACAATCGGTCAGGTGCATGGTGTCAGTCGCCTTGGACGAGTGTGCAATTCAAGTCGAGACCCCGGAGCATGGGGCGCACATCGTCTGGATGGGTGTGCGCCGGGCTCCGATGCAAAAAGGGCCGCAGACGTCGAACGTCTGCGGCCCTGAAAAATCGCTTCACCTGCGTCGCGCGTTACATCGCGTCCTGCATTTCAAACGCGGCGGTAATGTTCAATTCGACTTCACTACCGATCAGGCCCTGACCGTAATTGACACCCCAATCGGTGCGGTCGATCGCGCCGCGCGCTTCAAAACCCACCGTTTTCTTTTTGTTGAACGGATTGCTGCCAGCGCCGGTAAATTCGACGAGAAGTGTGACCGGGCCCGTTTTGCCGTTCATTTCCAGCATACCCGAAACGTTCGCGGTCGTATCACTGGTGCGTGTCACGCTGGAGGAGGTGAATTTCGCCATGCCCGGAGCTGGGCCAAAGAAATCAGGGGCGGCGCCATCCTTGCCGGGACGCAGCAGGTGTTCCTTCAGCCCCGCTGCGGCGACGGTAACATCCGCAATCGGGACCATAATCTCGAATTTTGCATCGGATATATTTGCCGGGTCCATGGTCATCGTGCCCGAAACGTCACCAAAAATCCCGAAGTAGTCGTTGAAGCCGAAGTGGTTCACCCGCCATCCTACCAGCGTGTGCGACGGATCGAGGGAGTATGTTCCCGCTGCGACCCTGCTTGCGTCGACAATGCCAGGAGGCTGGGACGCGCCATCCTGCGCAAAGATGGCAGGCGCTGCAAGAATGGAACAGGTGACAGCAGTTGTGCTGGCGATGGCGGCAAGGGCGATGGTGCGGAAAGCGTTGGGCATATGACAGGCCTTTCGTTGGGAAACTTACCCTTCAATAACCAGCGTTTGCGTCGAGTGTTCCGATTTATCTGATTGCCATTCAACAGCCGGGAAAGGCGCGTTTTGTGCGGCCCATCAGTTCGGCCCGTGAATATCGGGGTTCCGGATCCAGTGCTGGGCACGGTTTGTAGGCAATGTCTTGCGCCAGGCATCCCGCGCCACAAACCTGGATGATCTCGCCCGCTTCTGAATCCACTCGCCAGAACCGTCCACCCGGCGTTGCGACATATCCATCCATGCCGCTTGCCATGTCGCTTTCCAGATCGAGCAGCGAGGGGACTTCGCTGTCGTAAGCGTCGTTCTGCGCCGCATGGGTGTGAAAGCTTGCAACCGGGCGCATCCCCGGCTCATCGAAATATGAGATGCCGCAACTCGCCTCGTCGCCCGGTCGTGGTGGCGATGCGCCCAGATCACCATCGCTGTCTTCAAAGATGATGCCGCACAATTCGATATCTTTCGAAAATGACTGCTGTTGCAACAAGTCCAGCTGTTTGCGAGCGAAGGATTGCACCTCTTCCTGCGTCACGGTGATGACGAAATCGTCCGCGTCCTTTGCCCCAAACCACGCCTGTGCGACGATCACCATCCAGGCGATCGCGCACAGGCCAAAGATAAAAATGGTCGAACGGGCATTCATCATAATGCGCGCGGCATCATCAATTCTTTGCTTTGTCGACCAGTTTGTTCGCCCCGATCCATGGCATCATGGCGCGCAATTCAGCGCCGGTCTTTTCGATCGGATGAGCCTCTGCCGCCTTGCGCGCGGCTTTCAGCTCGGGTTGTCCTGCACGGTTATCGAGCACGAAGTTCTTCACGAACCGGCCCGACTGGATGTCAGCCAGAACGCGCTTCATTTCCGCCTTGGTTTCATCGGTGATGATGCGCGGTCCGGTGGTGATATCGCCATATTCGGCGGTGTTGCTGATCGAATACCGCATATTGGCAATGCCGCCTTCATACAGCAGATCGACGATCAGCTTGGTTTCGTGGAGACATTCGAAATAGGCCATCTCGGGCGCGTAACCGGCCTCGGTCAGGGTTTCGAAACCGGCCTGGATCAGATGTGTGATCCCGCCGCACAATACCGCCTGTTCGCCAAACAGATCGGTTTCGCACTCTTCCTTGAAATTCGTCTCGATAATGCCTGAACGCCCGCCGCCAACGCCGCTGGCATAGGCGAGCGCGATATCGTGTGCCGCGCCGCTGGCATCCTGATGGATCGCGATCAGGCACGGCACGCCGCCGCCCTTTTGGTATTCGGAGCGCACGGTATGGCCCGGCCCCTTTGGCGCGATCATGATGACGTCGATGTCGGCGGGCGGTTCAATCAGGCCGAAATGCACGTTGAGGCCGTGCGCAAAGGCGAGCGCGCTGCCCGGCTTCATGTTGCCCTTCAGATCGTTTTCCCAGATCGCCGCCTGATGTTCATCGGGGGCGAGTATCATGAGGATATCGGCCCATTTTGCCGCTTCGCTGTTAGACAGCACCTTGAAACCGGCGTCTTGCGCCTTCTTCGCGGTGGCAGAGCCTTCGCGCAGGGCGATTGCCACTTCGGCAACGCCGCTGTCGCGCAGGTTCTGAGCGTGCGCGTGCCCTTGCGAGCCATAACCGACAATCGCGATTTTTTTCGATTTGATCAGGCCAAGGTCGGCGTCGGCGTCGTAATAAACTTTCATCGGTATTCTCTTTCCTTCGCCACTTGGACGTTGATGTTTCTGTATTCCGGCCTGCGCCAGAAAGACGGTATTAAATAGCGATTACGCCTCCTCGGCTCCGCGCATCATGCCGACCACTCCGGATCGGCCCACGCTGACAAGGCCCAGCTCGCGCATCAGCGCAATGAAGCTGTCAATCTTGTCCGGCGCGCCGGTCAATTCGAAAACGAAGCTGTGGATGGTGGTATCGACCACCTTGGCGCGGAACAGCTCCGCGATGCGCAGCGCCTCCACCCGCTTGTCACCCGTGCCCGCCACCTTGATCAGTGCCAGTTCCCGTTCAACATGCGGGCCAGCTTCGGTGAGGTCGATGACTTTGTGAACCGGCACCAGCCGTTCGAGTTGCGCCTCGATCTGGTCGATCACGTGGCGCGGGCCATTGGTGACGATGGTGATGCGGCTGACCGCGTGATCATCCGAGATATCGGCCACCGTGAGGCTGTCGATATTGTATCCGCGCGCGGTGAAAAGCCCGGTGATCTTGGCCAGAATGCCCGGCTCATTATCGACCGTGACGGCAAGGACATGCCGTTCGGAGGCTGCTTGGGTAATTTTCATCTGAGTTACACCAGTGCCTTGGCTTCATCGTCCATCGTGCCATCGACCTTGTCGCCATAAAGCATCATGTCGGTATGCGCCGCGCCCGACGGGATCATCGGCAGGCAGTTGGCGTCCTGCGCGACAAGGCAATCGACCATCACCGGTCCATCGTGCTCCAGCATTTGCGCGATGCCTGCGTCCAGTTCATCCGGGCTGGTGATGCGAATACCCCTCCAGCCATAGGCTTCGGCCAGCTTCACGAAATCGGGCAGACTGTCGGAGTAGCTATTGGAATACCGGCTTTCATACGTCAGTTCCTGCCACTGGCGGACCATGCCCATGTATTCGTTATTAAGAATGAACACCTTGATCGGCAGGCGATACTGGCTGGCGGTGCCCAGTTCCTGAATGTTCATCTGGATGCTCGCCTCGCCCGCGATGTCGATCACGAGCGCATCGGGGCAGCCCAGCTGCGCTCCGATAGCCGCAGGCATTCCATAGCCCATCGTGCCAAGTCCGCCGCTGGTCAGCCATTTGTTGGGGCTTTCAAACCCGTAATACTGCGCCGCCCACATCTGGTGCTGACCCACCTCGGTCGAAATGATCGGTTCGCGCGCGTGGGTGAGGGCATGCAGCCGCTCAATCGCCTTTTGCGGCATGATCATTTCAGGGTGCTTGGCCGATTTTTCGGGATAGGCCAGGCATTCGCGCGCGCGCCATCCGGTGATGCGCGCTTTCCATTCGCCCAGATCCTGCGGCTTGCGCGTTCCCCATGCCTCGATCAGCTGTTCAAGAACGGTCGCGCAATCGCCGACAATGCCCATCTCGACCGGCACCGTCTTGTTGATAGAACTGCGATCGATATCGATGTGAAATCTTGCGCGAGCCCGGTGAAAATGCATCCAGCCGCCCGGTCACGCGATCATCAAAGCGCGCGCCGACGCACACCATCACGTCGCAGCGGTTCATCGCCATGTTCGCTTCGTATGTGCCGTGCATTCCCAGCATGCCGAGGAAATCGGGGTGCTGGCTGGGAAAGCAACCAAGGCCCATCAGTGTCGAGGTGACCGGTGCGCCTGTCAGATCCTGAAACTTGCGCAGCAGCGCGCTGGCCTGCGGTCCGGAATTGATAACGCCGCCGCCGGTGTAAAGGATCGGTCGCTGCGCATTGGCGATCATCTCGATGGCTTCGGCAATCTGGTCAGCCGGGGCGGCCATCTGCGGAATGTTGCGGTGAATGGCAGGAGGTTTCTGCTGAAATTGCGTTTCCGCAACGGCGATCTGCACATCCTTTGGAATGTCGATGACCACAGGGCCGGGGCGGCCCGTGGTTGCGATGCGAAACGCCTCCTGAATCACGCCGGCGAGGTTTTCGGGGTCTTTGACGAGGTAATTATGCTTCGTGCAGTGACGCGTAATGCCGATTGTGTCGGCTTCCTGAAAGGCATCTGTCCCGATCAGCGCGGTCGGCACCTGTCCGGTGATGACGACCATTGGAATTGAATCCATGAACGCATCAGCGATCCCGGTGACCGCGTTGGTGGCGCCGGGCCCGCTGGTGACCAGCACCACACCCGGCTTTCCGGTGGCGCGTGCGTACCCTTCGGCTGCGTGCGCTGCACCCGCTTCGTGGCGGACGAGGATATGGCGAATGCGCTCGTCACCGAACAATTCGTCGTAAATGGGCAGCACGGCGCCGCCCGGATATCCAAAGACGAATTCAACGCCTTGATCTATCAGTCCCTGTACCAGAATCGACGCGCCGCTCTGCTTCCTTGGCGGAGCGTTGGCGGCGGCGGGTTCTTGGGACTTGGTATCGCCCGGCACAAATACTTCCTTCCAGTCATCGTCAAGGTCGCGGTCGCAGCGGTGCCTTTTTACGAATGTTTTTCGGCGCTGCTGTAACAGAGAACAAGGCCCGACAAACCCCCGTTACGCAAGCTGTACGTGAGGGGCTATAGCATCGGGCCTCGGTCGCGCTCGCTATTGATTATAATATATCGCGTCAACCCTTAATTGGGTAACAATCCTGCGAAATATGCCTTCAAGTCGATACTATCAAACTCAATGGTGTCCTTGATCACCGGCCAGTCGCCGGCAATCTGGCGCCTGAACCAGGTAAATTGCCGTTTGGCGTAGTTGCGCGTTGCCTGCTGTCCTGCGGCAATCATTTCTGCACGGGTTGAACGGTCAGTCAGATAGGCAATGATTTCCGGCACGCCGATCGCGCGCATCACGGGCAGGTCAGGATCGAGATCGCGGTCCAGCAATGCGCGCACCTCATCAAACGCCCCAGCATCCAGCATCGACACGAACCGCGCATCGCAGCGTTCATACAGCCATTCGCGCGGAGGCGACAGGATCAGCGGGAACAGCGCAATCTCCTCGGCAATGCCGCCCGTCTTTGCCAACTGCCAATCGCTCAACGTCACTCCGGTCGAACGCTTTACCTCCAGAGCGCGCGCAATGCGCTGGCTGTCTGCAGGGTCCAGCTGAAGGGCGCGTTCCGGGTCTTCGATCTGGAGCGTGGCATAGGCCGTCTCAAGCGGCATGGCGCGGATCACGGCGCGAATCTCCGGCTCGATTTCAGGGATCGGCGCAATCCCTTCCAACAGCACCTTTATATACATTCCGGTTCCGCCGACCACGATGGGCACTGCGCCATCGGCATGGCACTGCGCAATTTCCTCGCGCGCCACCTCGGCCCAGCGCGCGGCCGAGCACGCCATCGCGCCATCCCACGTGCCATACAGCCGATGTTCGATGCCGCCCATTTCCTGTTTGGTCGGGCGTGCGGAAAGTATGGCCAGGTCGGCATAGACCTGCGCGCTGTCGGCATTGATGATTACAGCCTTTTTGCCGCCTGCCTCGATAGCCTTGGCAAGGGCGACCGCGACAGCGCTCTTGCCGCTGGCGGTTGGTCCTGCGATGAGCGCGACAGGTCGCTGTGGCTCAGTGCCTTCAGAAGACGACGCGATTTCAGGAGAAGACGGTTTGCTCATAGTGCGGCTGATAGCAGAGATGCCGGATTGGGAAACACGTCTCAACGCGCTGGGTGCCACATTGGCGGGCGAGGGCGCTTTGGTGTCCACTCCAACCGGCGCTGCGAGCGGTAGCAACGTGCTTGAATGGCGGGTCCAAGGGGCCACGCCCGGAACCGTCCATGCCGCGATCGATCGCCACTTCGGCTCCGTGGACAGGCTGTTGAGCGAGAGCGAAATTGCGATTCCACAGGTCTTTGTGTCGGACATGGATTCAACCATGATCGGGCAGGAATGCATCGATGAGCTGGCCGATTACGCCGGTTTGAAAGATAGGATCGCTGCCATAACCGAGCGAGCGATGCTGGGTGAACTCGATTTTGAGGACGCCCTGCGGGAACGCGTTGGCCTGCTGGCCGGGTTGGAAGAAAGCGCGATTGATCGCTGTCTTGCAGAGCGGATACGCCCCAACCCCGGCGCGCGCGAACTGGTGCAGACCTTGAAGGCAATGGGCACACGCACCGTGCTGGTTACGGGCGGATTTCACCATTTTGCAGATGCAATTGGCGAGACGCTCGGTTTTGATCGGGTCGTGGGTAACCGATTGGAGGTTGCCGGCGGGGTTCTAACCGGCAAACTCGCAGGATCGATCAGCGATGCCTCCACAAAAGCGCGGGCTTTGGGCGAAGAGGTGGCGCGGGCAGGGCCTGGCGCGCTCAGCGTTGCAATGGGTGATGGTGCAAACGACATCGCGATGATCGAACGATCGACATTCGGCTTTGCCTATTGTGCCAAACCGGCGGCCAAAATCGCCGCACACGGATGGATAGAAACCGGAGACTGCTCCAGCGTTCTTGCGTTGCTCGGCGTGCCGATTGGCGCGATTGCAGACTATTGATCGGGATTTGGTTCGACAGGCCGGTGCCGGGAAGGGACAGGTTGCAGCAGGCTTCGCTAAAAAGGGTTTTAAAATCGAACCGGCTTGTGCTATTTACACTAATGTAAGTAAGCGGTGGTAATGCAGGTTGCAGACCAATCCGCAGCGAGATCACAACAAGGGTTTTGAGAAACATCATGGCCAGCAAAGATTACACCCTGATCCACTCAGCCGATGGCACTGTTCTGCGGCATCCGGACCGGCCCGATCCGCGCTATTCCCCGGCGCGCGCGTGGAAGAATTTCCGCCTGTTGATGAAGGACAAGGAGGATACGAGCCTTGTTTTCAAAATTTACGAATCGCTCCCGGCACGCAGTTTTATGGGCCGAGTGGAAGCATTGGTTATGTCCGAACGCGGTGAATTGCTGCGCCAGACCGAACCGAACCTCGCGGAAATCCTTGACGATCACGCCACGCTGCGTCGAACCCCAAAAGGCAGCCTCGCGCACGCCTATTGCGATTTCATGGAAAGCGAAGGCTTGTCCGCTGCTGGTCTGGTCGCCGAATCGGAGCGCCTCGGCCGCAAGAAATTCGATGATTGCGCGCAGTGGTTTTCAGAACGATCACGCGACACGCATGATCTGTTCCATGTGCTGACCGGCTATGGCCGCGATGCGCTGGGCGAACAGTGCGTGCTGCTGTTTACTCACGGCCAGGCGCCCACGCAGGGGCACTTGTTGATCGGTTACGCCGGTGCCGCGAATATCAAATTGCAGGTCAAGGGCAGCAAGGCTCCGGTTATCGGCGCGGTCAATCAGGCGAAACGCACCGGGCGCGGCGCACCTTCGCTGATCAACCAACCGATCCGCGAATTGCTCAAACAGCCGCTCGACGCGGTTCGTGCGGCGCTGAACATTCCTGAGCCGACCGTGTATCGCGAATGCCACCGCGTCTGGAAGTCCGAGGGGATCGATCCCTACAACCTGCTGGCTGGCGACAACACCGACACGCAGGCGCTCGCCGCCTGATCCCTCAGAGCCAGCTTGAAATCTGGCTCAACGGCTTCTTCTTCACCGCACGGGCGGGCACGGTTGCATCTGCGCTGGGCCTGCCCACCACCACGATCATAAGCGGCTTTTCCCAATCGGGCCGCTCGCAGATCTCGCGCAGGAAACCCATCGGCGAGGGCGTGTGAGTAAGCGTGGCCAAGCCCGCTTCGTGCAGGCACGCGATCATCATGCCGCAGGCGATACCGACGCTTTCGTTGACGTAGTAATTCTGGGTCCTGCCGTCTTCTTCCACGCCGCCCTTGCGCTGGGCGAATGCCACGATCAGCCACGGTGCGATTTCCAGAAACGGCTTGTCCGCATTGGTGCCCAGATCGGCGAGACGCCTCCAGCCATTGTCGCTCGCCTTGGGCGCAGAACCGTCCTCGCCATAAAACCGGCGCTCCTCGGCCTCGGCGGCCTCGCGAATGGCGCGCTTTTTCTCGGCCGAATGCACGACGGCAAAATGCCACGGTTGATGATTTGCACCGTTGGGAGCGGTGCCCGCAGCCTCAATCGCGGCCTCTATCACCTCGCGCGGAACCGGCGTGTCACTGAAATACCGGCACGATCGGCGCTGCCTGAGCGAGTCGCGGACAGTTCTTGCACGGGCAATGCTTTCATCATCCGACAAGGTTTTGAGCGAATAGGGGATGGTATTCGGGTTGGTCATGGCGCAACGCTATCGTCCCGGAGCATGGCTTTGTGAAGTAGACAGTTAACTGACACCAATGTAAGTAAGGTGCAGGAGGATACGCGAATGGCACTGATTGATCGGCCCTTGGTTTCACCAGAGCGACGTGTTTCGGGTTTCCAACCGCTCAAGGTGCTGCACCACTTCGGCAAACTGATCGATGACAAGGAAGACACCGCACAGGTGTTTCACATCATCGAGGCGACACAGGGCAGGGCGAGCCATCGGCACGCCTGGAGCTTTATCAATTCAACCGATGGACAGCTCTTCCTGCGCGAAGAAACCGATATTCCGGCCATGTTGGATGACCACGCCCGCTGGGACGATTGCGACGAGAACAGCGTTGCAAAACAGTATATCGCGTTCATGAAGCGAGAGGGATTGAGCGCGCGCGGGCTGGTCGAGGAAAGTCACAAATGGGCGCCACCCGAAAACCGCCCGCAGGATCTGACTGAATGGTATTTCGATCGTCTGCGCGACACGCACGATCTGTTTCACGTGCTGACCGGCTACGGCCGCGATGCTCTGGGTGAGGCGAGCCTTCTGGGCTTCAGCTATTCGCAGAATTACAATCGCGGCATCCTGTTCATCGCCTATGCTGCCGCCCGCCAGATCAAGAAAGTTTCAGGCACCGCAGCCCCGCTGTTTTCAGCGGTGCGCGAAGGTCAGCGTCTGGGCAAGGCAGCCGCCAGGATCGCGCACCAGGATATCGAGGCGCTGATGCGTGAGGATATCGACGCTGCGCGAGCGCGGATGAGTATCGGAAAGCCGGTGGTTTATCGCCAGTGCCTCGATATGCTGGCGTCCGAGGGCAATATGGCCGCCGATCTCAGTCTTTCCCAACGACAGGCTGCCTGACGCAGCGAAGCGGTGCGTTCATGCTGGATTGATTGCGCGCGAAGGCCCGATCCGTCTGATGTTCCAGACCGCGAGCGACACAGAGACGAACACAAACGCTGCGGCCAGCAAATAGGGCGCGCCGGGGAAATACATACCCTCACGATCGGCAAACGTGCCAAAAGTCGCGGTCATGATGAGGGGACCGATGATGCTGGTGATACTGACCATGCTTGCAATTGCACCCTGCAATTCGCCCTGCGCATCCTCTGCGGTGCGCTCGCTCATCATCTGTTGCAAGGCCGGGAAAGTCAGCCCGCCCAGCGCTCCAAACAGTATCCCGGCGATCATGAAGCCGCCCGATGGGGCAAACGCGAACAGGAAATAGGCGGGCGCTGACAGCGCAAATCCCAGCAGTACGGTGCGCGCAGGGCCAATGCGGGCAATGACAATGCCGGTCAAACCACCCTGAACAATCGCCAGAACGACCCCGAAGAATGCGACGCTGAACCCGATTTCGCGCGTGCTCCAGTCAAACACCAGCTTTGTATGATAGGCCCAGATCGACATCTGCGATTGCGCCGCCATCTGCGAAAAGAAGATCACGAACAGAAAACCGAGCACAATCGGCGTGCGGCTCATCTGGATCAGCGTGCCGAGCGGATTTGCGCGCGACAGCGTAAAGGCGCGGCGGCGGCTTTCCGGCAACGTTTCGCGCAGCAGGAAATATCCAAGAACCGCGCCGCCGATCGCGAGGACGGCAGAGGCGATGAACGGCAGGCGCACGCTCACATCGCCCAACAATCCGCCGATGGCCGGGCCGATCACGAACCCGCTTGCGCCTGCGCCGCCCATAATGCCGAAAAACTTGCCGCGCTCTGCCGGGGTCGCCAGATCGGCGATGCAGGAATTGGCTGCGGCCCAGCTTGCGCCCATGATCCCGGCCACAATGCGTCCCAGAAACAGCCAGAACAGCGTGGGTGCCCAGGCCATGATGGCATAGTCGATCCCGAGCGCAAGTAGTGTGATCAGCAGCACTGGGCGCCGTCCGAACCGGTCTGAAAGCCCACCGATCACGGGTGCGAACAGGAATTGCATCAGCGCATAGGCGAACAGCAGCCAGCCGCCGATCTGCGCCGTCTGCGCGACAGATTTCCCGGTAATCTCCTCCAGAAGATCCGGCAGAACAGGCACGATCAAGCCAATGCCGACCATGTCGATGAACACGATCATCGCGACAAAAATCAGGGTCGTTGTCGCGCGCGGTTCTGTCATCGATCGGATTTGGGAATGACGAATTTCATGGCTGACCAGACCTCATCGAGGGCGCATTTCTTGGTGTCCACAAATCCGGCATTCAGTCCGGCGGACTGCACGCCGTCCTGATCGAGCGTGGCTTCATGGCCCGACCCCTGTTTGGCCCAACTCACCCAGACCTGCCCGTCTCTGGCGATCACCTTGCGCAGATTGGCGAGCTTTTCTGCCAGATCGGCAGGATCGGTCACGAAGATATGAGCCGCATCGATTCCGCGCCACGGATCGGCAACAAACCGCAATTCCAGCGCGTATTCGTCGATCTCGTCAATGATGTGTTCGGGCATACCATCGAACCAGCAAACCTGCCCGTCGCGCAGGTTCAGCTTTTTGGCGAGCGGGGTGTCGGAATTGTCGGTGTTCATCTCAAACTCCCTGCATCAGGCAATCGCCATAGTCGACTGCAAGATGCCACAGCGCACCGATGCCGAACGCGCGCGCCCACCATCGTTGCACGGCGAGCAACGCTGCATAGGCGAGGGCAGCCTCCCAGCCGTGCAGCAGGTGAAAGCCGATGCTGCACCGGTCCGGATCGAACATTGGGCTCGCCAACAGATGATCGATGTCGATGATGTTGGCACTGGCGATCACCAGGCCTGCGCGCACCCAGTGTGTACGCCATAACAGCGCCGCGATGCCAAACGGCACAATCCAGTGCCCGCTGTAATGCAGAAAGGGCTGGAGCAGGCCTATGCTTCCATCCACTCACGGAAAAATCGCTCGTTCGCCTCGCGCAGGTCGGCGATTGATACGCCTAAAAGGCTATCGCCGCCGACCGTGCCGATGCGGTGGAAGCCGACCATCTCCGCTTCGGGGATCTCTGGCCCCTCGGCCACGATACGATTGAACGCGTCGGCGTTTGCGGGCGACACGGTAACGACATAACGTGCCTGATCCTCTCCGAACCACCATTGCGCGGCGGTGTAGGCATCGTTGGCGGAAACCTCAGCGCCAATCCCCCCCGACATGGCCATTTCCGCCAGTGCCACGGCCAGCCCGCCATCGGACAGGTCGTGAACCGCACTCAGCAGCCCCTCGCCGATAAGTCGGCGCACGATCTGGCCTGCGCCGCGCTCTGCGGAGAGATCGACGGGCGGCGCGCGCCCTTCGTCCCGGCCATGCACTTCGGAAAGCCACAGCGATTTGCCAAGATGCGAGCGGTTAGGGTCGGCCCGCGCCCAGAATTCAGGCGCGATCAGGTAGATTGCATCGCCCTCGGCCTTGAACGCAGTGGTGACCATTTTGGATGCGTCTTCAAGGATGCCCACGCCGCCGATTGCGGGCGTGGGCAGGATTGCGGAGCCGCCGCCAGTCGCCTTGCTTTCGTTGTAAAGCGATACGTTCCCGCTCACGATCGGGAAATCGAGCGCGCGGCAGGCATCGCCCATCCCATCCAAAGCATGAACCAGTTGCGCCATGATTTCGGGCCGCTGAGGGTTCGCAAAATTGAGGCAATTGGTGACTGCCAGAGGGCGCGCGCCGACCGCGCACAGATTGCGATACGCCTCGGCGATGGCCTGCTTGCCGCCTTCATACGGGTCAGCATGGACATAGCGCGGGGTGCAATCGGTGGTGATCGCCAGCGCGCGGTTCGTGCCATGAATGCGCACGACAGCGGCATCTCCGCCTGTTTGCAAAGTGTCTGCCATCACCTGCGAATCGTACTGCTGAGCAATCCACCCGCGCGAGGCGAGGTTGGGGCAGGCGATAAGTTTGAGCAGATCGGCACCGGGATCTGAACATTGCGGCGCATCCTTGACCGGTGCAATACCGGCCCATGCGGTGTATTCCTCTTTCGACAGATAGGGCCGGTCGTATTCGGGCGCATCGGCAGCCAGTGGGCCAAGCGGAATGTCACATACGACTTCCCCGTTCCACTCCAGCACCATGTGACCTGTATCGGTGACTTCGCCGATCACCGCAAAATCCAGCTCCCACTTTTCAAAGATCGCCTGAGCCATGGCTTCCTTGCCCGGTTTCAGCACCATGAGCATTCGCTCCTGGCTCTCCGACAGCATCATTTCGTATGGCGTCATGCCCTCTTCGCGGCAGGGCACCATGTTCATGTCGAGCCTGATGCCCGCCTTGCCATTGGTCGCCATTTCCACGCTGGAAGAGGTGAGACCTGCCGCGCCCATATCCTGGATCGCAACAATCGCGTCGGTCGCCATCAGTTCAAGGCACGCCTCGATCAGCAATTTCTCGGTAAACGGATCGCCCACCTGCACGGTGGGGCGTTTCGCTTCGGTATCTTCCCCGAAATCCGCGCTGGCCATCGTCGCGCCGTGGATACCGTCGCGCCCGGTTTTTGAACCGACATACACAATGGGGTTCCCGACCCCGGTGGCCGCGGAATAGAATATCTTGTCCGCATCCGCGATCCCGACCGTCATCGCGTTGACGAGGATGTTGCCGTCATAGGCGGGGTGGAAATTCGTCTCCCCCCCGACTGTGGGCACGCCGACGCAATTGCCGTATCCACCGATGCCAGCGACCACGCCCTGCACCAGATGCTTCATTTTGGGATGATCGGGGCGGCCAAATCGCAGCGCATTCATGTTCGCCACCGGCCGCGCACCCATGGTGAATACATCGCGCAGGATACCGCCAACGCCCGTTGCTGCGCCCTGATAGGGTTCGATGTAAGAGGGGTGGTTATGGCTCTCCATCTTGAAGATTGCGGCCAGTTTCTGCCCTTGCGCCCCTTCGCCAATGTCAATCACGCCGGCATTTTCGCCGGGGCCACAGATCACCCACGGCGCCTCGGTTGGCAGCTTCTTGAGGTGGAGACGCGAACTTTTATAGCTGCAATGCTCGGACCACATGACAGAGAAGATGCCGAGCTCGACCAGGTTCGGCTCTCGGCCGAGGCCCGTCAGCACGCGGCTATACTCTTCGGGGCTGAGCCCGTGGGACTCGACGATTTCTGGGGTGATTTCACTCATGCGCGATGCGCATAAATCAGCCGCTCGACGCCGCCAACCCGCCTTGCTTCACAAAAGTGCGATTCTCCCCAACCCATGCAGCAATCGCGGTGAGTACGGCGAACGCGATCAGAGCCTGAATATATAGCCCTGCACCCGCCGATGCCGGCTCTGGACCAAACCAGTTGAGCGCCTGCAAAATCAGCATCACCGCGATCAGCACCATCGGTGGCCCAACGGGACCGCGCGTACGGCGCACATAAAACGCAAACGCGCCCAATGTAATGCCAATTTCCAGCGGAATCGCAACGGCGGGATAATTCCACAGGCCAAGGCCAAACCGCGGCTTCGCCCCCTGCCAGCGTAAGATCGGGTCGATGCGCGACCCAGTCCAGCAGCCAATGCGACATCACCACCAGCCCAGCCAGCACTGCACCCAGAGAGTTGCGGGTCGACAATCCCACAATCAGGGCAAACGCCAGCGCCCACAATCCGCTGCCCAGAAGGCTGTGCGTGTAGGGCATGTGATACAGATCAAATGGGACCATCACGGTTGCACCCGGTTCAATCCGCATTTTTTCCACGCCAAGGAGCGCGAGACCGAAAAACGCCCAGTCCACCAGCTGTGCCGCGACAAAGGCAGTGCCAAGTTTCGGCGCGCGCGGCCCAAGAGAGGCGGCGACGAATGCCGGTGCGAAATGCCCGATGAACATGGTGTGCCCCCAATTCCGGCGTCAGGTCGTGAGTTTGAGCGTTGCCCAGGTCGCGATTGTGCTTGCAGTTCCTGTGGCAAATGCGCCCCAGGCAATATCCACAAGGCTGATCTTGGTTGCCCACACCTTCAGAATGGCCTGACTGGTAAGGTCATACGTTGCATAACACAATGCGCCGAGCAGGATACCGTTGAGCAGGGCCGTTGCGACCGATCCGCTTTCCAGCCCCGGTTTGATCGCGAACCAGACCATTCCGGCAAGATACAGCAGATAAAATACGCCCGCCGCCTTCATGTCGAATTCCTTCGCCATGATCTCTCCGATGACGGGGCGATAGAAGTTTTCGCCGGCCCAGCGCAGCCAGATTGCATCCAGCAGTCCGAATGCAACTGCGGCGATGCCGTAGGCGATTAGATATTTTGTCATGTTTTCGAGTTCCCTGTTTGCGCCCAGCCTTGACCGGGTGGAATTGCGTGGTCAATGCTCCGACGCATGGATGAGGTAAAGGGTTCCGCCGACGGCTTGGCCGTCAAGGGCGGCGAAATCGACACGATGAGCTTTGAAGAAGCGCTTGGCGCGCTGGAGGCGATCGTACAGCAGTTGGAGCGCGGTGACGTGCCGCTGGATCAGTCGATCACGCTGTATGAACGTGGTGAAAAATTGCGCGCCGCCTGTCAGAAACGGCTCGATGCCGCGCAGTCCCGGATTGAAAAGATCGTGACCGGCACCGACGGTACGCCCAGTGGCACGATCCCGCTTGATGGGGACAAGTGAGATGACGCCGACTGACGTTGAGGCGCAAGTCGAGGGCGATGTGCTTGCCGATGGCTTGAAGCGAGTCCAGCGCGAAGTGGATTCGGTGTTCGACGCGTTTCTGCCCGTGCCCAACGATACCCGTGCCCGCCTGGTCGAAGCGATGCGATACGCCGCGATCGGCGGCGGAAAGCGTGTGCGCCCGTTTCTGGTAATATCCACGGCGGAAATGTTTGGCGTCAACCGCACCAGCGCAGTGAATGCCGGGGTCGCGATAGAGGCTATCCACGTCTATTCGCTGATCCACGATGATCTGCCGTGCATGGACGACGATGATCTGCGCCACGGCAAGGCGACGTTGCACCACAAATTCGACGAAGCAACCGCTGTGCTGGCTGGGGATGCCTTGCACGCGCTGGCATTCGAGATCCTTGCTGATACCGATACCAGCAACGATCCTTTCACCCGCAGCGAACTGATCGCGACGCTGGGCATGGCCAGTGGCATGAACGGCATGGCGGGCGGGCAGATGATGGACATGGTCGCCGATGAAGAGGGCGTGGATTATGATCTCCACACAATTACGCGCCTGCAACAGTTAAAGACCGGCGCGCTGCTGGCGGCGAGCGTCGAGATGGGCGCCATTCTGGGCAAGGTTCCGCCCGAGGGCCGTGCGCACCTGCGCGCCTATTCCCGCGATATTGGCCTCGCATTCCAGATCGCAGACGATTTGCTGGATGTCGAAGGCGACCAGCAAAAAGCGGGCAAGGCGCTGCGAAAGGATGAGGGGCAGGGCAAGCAGACTTTCGTTACCTTGATGGGCGTGGACAAAGCGCGTGAACAGGCCCGCGCACTGGTGGATCAGGCGGTATCGCATCTGGGCAGCCACGGCAGTGAGGCTGACATGCTGCGCGCACTCGCCCGGTTTATCGTCGAGCGCGATCGTTGAGCACTTTTTTGCGTTTGGCGCCCTTTGCATCATGCGCCTTACCCGGTTCGATCGCGGTGTTGCTGGCATCTTGCGGACCTGCTGCGGTCGCGCCGCAACCGGAACCTGTTGCAGCCGCTCCCGTATCTGCAAATCTTCCCACTGAAACTTCGAGCGTTCCGGGCGATCCGAAATCCTGCGAACGCGACGAAGCAGGTCAGACACAATGCCTGATCACTGCGTTCGGCCTGACGCGGTGCGGTGATGCAGCAGTGCTCGGCTCCATGTTTCGCGACAATGCGAAAGAGGGATCGTATCAACATCGCACTGCATTTGGCATTGATGCGCTCTGCCTCGACAACCTGCGCGAGGCCGCAGTCAAACGCGGTCTGCGCAAGAACGAACGGGGCGAATTTACGGGTGATCTGGGCGCAGGCTATGACGAACTGCTGGTTATCGGCCTGCAGATTTCAACCGACGGCACGGTGATCGAATGGGAGAGAAATCAGGAATGACACGCCGCATTGGCCTTTACCCCGGCACATTCGACCCGATCACTCTTGGCCATGCCGATATTATCCGGCGCGGGTCGAAACTGGTCGATACCCTGATTATCGGCGTTACCACCAACCCTTCGAAAAACCCGATGTTTTCTACCGAGGAACGGTTTGCGATGGTGGAACGGGAGGTCGAAAATCTTGGCCTCGACAATATCGAAGTGGTTGGTTTCAATTCCCTGCTGGTTAAATTCGCGCAGTCGCAGGGGGTCAGCATGATCATCCGCGGTTTGCGCGCCGTTGCCGATTTCGAATACGAATATCAGATGGCGGGCATGAACCAGCAACTCGATGACGATGTCGAGACCGTGTTCCTGATGGCCGATGTATCGTTGCAGCCGATTGCGTCCAAACTTGTGAAGGAAATCGCGCTGTATGGCGGCGATATCTCCAAATTCGTCAGTCAGCCTGTGAGCGCAGATGTGCTCGCGCGCGTCGAGGTTCTGGGTCGCAAAGGCGATCTGTGACGCGCTGCATGGGGGATGCGCGCAAGATCATTCATTGAAGTGCAAGGCGCGCCCCGTTAGATGCCATCGCTGATTATGAATAATGTAAAGACACATTCCATGTTTCGACCGATCCTTACTGGTTTTGCGGCTCTTTTGGTTGCCAGTGTGCCTGTCAGCGCGTTTGCGCAAAGCAGCGATGCGCCCGATGCCCCGGCTAACGAGGCAGTTGACGATGCGGCCGAGCAAATTGCGACGCCAGCCCCGCTGGCGCGCACATATCCGCCAGTAGAATTCGACGCGACCAAGGATCTGGACGATGTCTGGGTTCTGGATCTGTCCAATGGTGAGCGGATCAAGATTCGCCTGATGGAAGAGTGGGCACCTTCGCATGTCGCGCGGATAAAGCAGCTGACGCGAGACGGGTTTTACAACGGCGTTATCTTTCACCGCGTGATTGATGGTTTCATGGCACAGGGCGGCGATCCCACCGGCACAGGGCAGGGCGGGTCCGAACTCCCTGATCTGAATGCTGAGTTCAACCCCATGCCGCACGTGCGCGGCACGGTATCGATGGCGCGGGCTGCCTCTGATGACAGCGCCAACAGCCAGTTCTTCATCGTGTTCTATCCGCGCTTCAGCCTGGACAAGAAATACACGAATTTCGGCCGCGTGATCGAGAATATGGGCGCTGTTGACGCGATCAATCGGGGTGAGCCGCCGCAGAATCCGACCCGTATCCTGCAAGCTTCGATGGCGAGCGACAATGTCCCGCCACCTGTGATGCAGGCGCCGCAGGTTCAGTCTGATATCTCCGCCGATCTGCTCAGCGCACCGCTTGAGCCGCAATAATTTTGCCCGGTTGCGGGCGGAATTGATCAAAACAGGTTCACGCCTGCATACGCCCTGTCTATGGGCGGGTGATGCGCGTTGACCTCTTCGATTTCGACCTTCCGCAAGATCGTATAGCCCTGCGTCCCGTGCGCCCGCGCGATGCGGCGCGGATGCTGTTGGTGCGCGGACAAGATGGGCCGTTGGATGATAGGGGCGTGCGCGACCTGCCCGATCTGCTGGACTCTGGCGACGTTCTGGTTTTCAACGATACCCGCGTGATCCCGGCCCAGCTTGAAGGGCGACGTGCCGGCGGCGAGGCGAGGATCGGCGCAACCCTGCACAAACGCATCGATCTGCGGCGCTGGCAGGCTTTCATCCGCAACGCAAAGCGGGTGAAGGTGGGCGACGAGCTGATCTTTGGCGGTGGGGTATCGGCCATTGCCGAAGCCCGCCATCATGACGGCTCGATCACGCTGATGTTCGAAGGTGATGAGCCGGTGGAAGTTCTGCTGGATCGTGCGGGCACAATGCCGCTGCCGCCCTACATCGCGCAAAAGCGCGGCGTGGATGCGCAGGATTATGAAGATTACCAGACGATGTTCGCCGCTCGGGATGGCGCAGTCGCGGCGCCCACGGCATCCTTGCACTTCACCCAATCGCTCATCGACGCCCTCGACGCGCGCGGCATAAAGCGCGAGACGCTGACCCTGCATGTGGGCGCGGGCACTTTTCTGCCGGTGAAGGCAGACGACACCGATGACCATGTCATGCATTCCGAATATGGCCGGATCGATGCTGCGACGGCGGCGCGGCTCAATGCGGTTCGGGAGAATGGTGGACGGCTGATCGCTGTCGGCACCACTTCGCTACGCCTGATAGAGAGCGCAGCGCGCGACGATGGCGTGATCGAGGAGTTTTCGGGCGACACCGATATCTTCATCACGCCCGGCTACACCTTTCGCGCGGTGGACGGTCTGATGACCAATTTCCACCTTCCCAAATCCACGCTGATGATGCTGGTCAGCGCGCTGATGGGCCGCGACCGGATGATGGCGGCCTATGCCCATGCGATCGAAAACGGGTACCGCTTCTACTCCTATGGTGACTCATCGCTGCTGCTGCCGTAGCGAGGTTAAAGCATGTCTGAAACGATCCTATCCATCAGCGGCCTGACAAAGGTTTATTCCGGCGGCACAAAAGCGCTGGATGGCGTCGATCTGGAAATCCGCAAGGGCGAAATCTTCGCGCTTTTGGGCCCTAATGGCGCGGGCAAAACGACGCTGATCGGCGCGGTGTGCGGGTTGGTGCGGCCGACAGCGGGCACGATCACCGCCTTCGGGCACGATCTTTCGACCGATTGGCGCAGTGCCCGCGCGCGCATCGGACTGGTGCCGCAGGAATTGGCGACCGATATGTTCGAAACCGTGCAGCGCGCTGTCTCCTATTCGCGCGGGCTGTTTGGTTATCCGCCTGATGCGGGCCGGATCGAGGAGGTGTTGCGCTCGCTCAGCCTTTGGGAAAAGCGTGATAGCCAAATTCGTGCGCTGTCTGGCGGAATGAAGCGCCGTGTCCTGATTGCAAAGGCGCTGGCGCATGAACCCGAATTGCTGTTTCTGGATGAACCCACCGCCGGGGTCGATGTCGAACTGCGCAAAGGGATGTGGGATCAGATCGCCGCCCTGCGAGAGCGCGGGACGACGATCATCCTAACGACGCATTACATCGAAGAGGCTGAATTGATGGCGGATCGCGTGGGCATTATCCGCGGCGGGCGCATTCTGATGGTCGATGAAAAGGCGGCGATGATGAAACGTCTGGGATCGACCGAAGCGGTGATAGAGCTGGCACAGCCGCTCGACACACTGCCGTCAGCAGTCGCAGCATTCCCGGTAGAATTGCGCGCCGAAGGTCGCGAGCTGTGTTATCGCGGCGGAAATGGAACGGGGGGAGGGCGCGCCGAAGTCGCCGCGTTGACCAAAGCTCTGATATCCAGCGGCATCGATTATATCGGGATCGACATTCACGACAGCTCGCTCGAAGATATCTTCGTCGATCTGGTCGCACAACGACCCGCAGAAGGGCAAGCGGCGTGAGCTTCAACTTTCGCGGTGCGTGGTCGATTTACAAACGCGAACTGATGCGCGCCTTCCGCACGGCCTTTCAGTCGATCCTCGCGCCGGTCTTAACCACATCGCTCTATTTCATCGTCTTCGGCAGTGCGATTGGCAGCCGGATGGTGCCGATCGACGGCATTGAATACGCCGCATTCATCATTCCCGGCTTGCTGATGCTCACTCTGCTGGGTGAAACCACCAGCAATTCCAGTTTCGGCATCTATATGCCCCGATTCACCGGCACGATTTACGAGTTGCTTTCCGCGCCCGTCGGCGTTGCCGAGACCCTGATCGGCTTCGTCGGTGCGGCGGCCACCAAAAGCCTGATCTTGGCCGGAATCATTCTGGGCACGGCGACATTTTTCGTCGACTATCAGATTCAGCATCCGCTGTTCGCCTTTGGATACATATTGCTGGTCGCGGCGAGTTTTTCGCTGTTTGGCTTTATTTTGGGGATATGGGCGGACAGTTTCGAGAAACTGGGCATTATCCCTGTTCTGATCCTGACCCCGCTGACCTTTCTGGGCGGCACGTTCTATTCGCTCGATATGCTGCCTGCGCCATGGAACACGGTGGCGCTCGCCAATCCTATTGCATTTTTGGTGAGCGGGCTACGCTGGACATTCTACGGCACTTCGGACGTGTCTATCGGTGTATCGCTCGGGCTGACGCTGGGTTTCCTCGCGCTGTGCACGGCGATCATCGCCTATATTTTTCGGACAGGTTGGCGGCTTCGGGAATAAACGGGTCGGCGCCTGGTCTTCGGGCTGTTCACTGAGCATTTCGGCAATCATCATGTACGCAGGGTGACATCGGCGGCATACGATTGTAAGCGGCGCGGGCCTATGTCCACGCGTTTCCACTTTTCGCTCCATGCCACCGATGGCCGCGCCCGCACCGGTGTGATTTCGATGCTGCGCGGGGAAATCCGCACGCCCGCATTCATGCCCGTCGGCACCGCTGCGACAGTCAAGGCGATGAAGCCTGAGGCGGTCCGCGCGACGGGCGCGGACATCATTCTTGGCAACACCTATCACCTGATGCTGCGACCGGGTGCAGAGCGCATGGCGCGGCTTGGCGGATTGCACAACTTCATGAATTGGCAGCGCCCGATCCTGACCGATAGCGGGGGATACCAGGTGATGAGCCTGTCCGACCTCCGCAAGCTGACCGAACAAGGCGTTGAATTCAGGAGCCATATTGACGGCTCCAAACACATGCTAACTCCTGAGAGATCAATGGAAATCCAGCGCTTGCTCGGCTCCGATATCGTGATGGCCTTCGACGAATGCCCGCGCGCAGACCGCCCGCGTGAAGAGATTGCGGCGAGCATGGAACTGTCGATGCGCTGGGCAAAGCGCAGCCGCGAAGGCTTCGACAGCGGAGCGGAACACGCATCTCGCGCCGCGCTGTTCGGAATCCAGCAAGGGGCCCTGGACGAAGATTTACGCCGGACAAGCGCGCAGCAATTGATGGATATCGGCTTCGATGGCTATGCGGTCGGAGGCCTTGCCGTGGGAGAGGGGCAGGAGGCCATGTTCGGCGTGCTCGACTATGCGCCGCAGATGCTGCCAGCGGATCGTCCGCGATACCTGATGGGGGTCGGCAAGCCCGATGATCTTGTCGGCGCGGTCGAGCGCGGTATCGACATGTTCGATTGCGTGCTGCCCACCCGTTCGGGCCGCAACGGACAGGCGTTTACGTGGGTTGGCCCGGTTAACGTGCGCAATGCCCGCCATGCCGAAGACACAGGCCCGCTGGATGAACGGTGCGAGTGCCCGACCTGCACAACCTACAGTCGCGCCTATATTCATCATCTGCAAAAGTCGGGAGAGATTCTGGGTGCGATGCTGGTGACGGAACACAATCTGGCGTTCTATCAGGCCTTGATGCAAGGGATGCGTGATGCCATTGCCGGACAGCGTTTTGCCGCCTTTGCCGCCGACTTTCGCCGCGATTACCTTGGAAGTTCCTGATTAATGCCTTTGAACACGCCCAAATCTCCAGACGTTTGCGAAACGATGATCGATGTTCGCGAAGGCGTGGATGCGACCGACCGCGAACTGGTCGCTTTGCTGGATCGCCGGTTCGGTTACATGCGCGCCGCTGCGCGGATCAAACCGGATCGCGGCGCGGTGCGGGATGAAGAACGCAAGGCCAGCGTCATTGCCGCTGCAATGGCCGAAGCGCAGGCGCGCGGCCTTCCCAGCGATGTGATCGGGGATATCTGGGAGCGTCTGGTCGAAGGCTCGATTGCCTATGAATTGGATGAATGGGATCGCACGCGGAGTTGATCGCGTGGTCGCACTGTTTTTGCTTGTGCGGATTTTGTTGCAGGATTAGCTAAACGCTCGCATCGCAGTCCGTGCGATACACGTTCGGAGCAATATCATGAAAAAGACCGCATGGATTTTCGCAAGTGTCGCGTTGACGACTTCAAGCGCGGCGATGGCGATGGCTCCGGCAGTTGTTGCAGAAGCTTGCTGCAAGCTATCTGTCTGCTGCGGTTGGATGGGCTGCTGCTAGGCGCATTCCATTGTAATTACGGCTCATGAAACAGGCAGCGTTCGCAATGAACACTTGCCTTGCCTGAAATTCAGTTACCCAACGAAAAAGGGCGGCCCCGCAAGGCCGCCCTTTTGTTGTCAAAGTAATGTAACCGATCAGCGAGAATAAAATTCGACCACCAGATTGGGTTCCATCGTAACCGGATAGGGCACCTCGTCCAGCTTGGGCACGCGGCTGAATGCGACCTTGTCGTTGCCTTCAGGCACGACATAATCGGGAATATCACGCTCTGGCAGGCTCTGCGCTTCGATCACGAGTGCCATTTCCTTAGCCTTGGAGCCGAGGCTGATGACATCGCCGACATCGCAGCGACGCGACGGGATGTTGCACTTTACACCGTTCACATAGATGTGACCGTGGTTCACGATCTGACGCGCCGAAAACACCGTAGGTGCAAACTTGGCGCGATACACGATCATGTCCAGACGGCGTTCCAGCAAACCGATCAGGTTCTGGCCGGTGTCACCCTTCATGCGGGTGGCGTCTTTGTAGGTCGAGCGGAACTGCTTTTCCGTGACATCGCCGTAATAGCCCTTAAGCTTTTGCTTGGCGCGCAGCTGCAGACCAAAGTCGCTGACTTTGCTCTTACGACGCTGACCGTGCTGGCCGGGGCCATACGAACGCTTGTTCACCGGGGAATTGGGACGACCCCAGATGTTTTCACCCATCCGGCGGTCGAGTTTGTACTTGGCGCTTTTGCGCTTCGACATAAGTCTTTCCTTCAAATTTGCAGAGCCGCCCCAAATGGCGACCGTTCAACCCGGCATCGCTCCGCCAGACAATTGTCTGGCGCGGCCACCGCTTCACCGGGGTGCGGGACCAATTTGCGAAGACGCGCCTTTAGCAGGATTGAGGCCCCAGTCAACTACCGGGCCAGTCAATCAAAGCGCCATTCAGCCCGCTAGACGCTGATGCTCAATTGGCGCCGGTGCGTTGTTGCCGATCAAAGACGCGCCATTCCTCCCGCGTTTTGCAAACCCTTGTCCGGCGGCGGCTGCTCATATCGGTGGCAATCTGCTTGCAGATCCGCTTTTCAGCGGCTTCGTTCTTCTCGGCTTCCTTTGTCGCAGCCTCATCCGAAACCGCAGGATTGGTGACGGTAACCGCAGGCGCGGCAGAAACCGGGATAGCAATCAGACTAAAAGCCGTCAGCAACGCGGCCTTCGAATTGCGGAGGGACATTGAAAATCTCGCTTGGCTACTTAGGGGGGGGGATAGTCTAGGTTGTAGTGGCTACATCAGCCTGATGCCATTGGAAAAATTCACTAATCGCAATCAATCGTCATTGCGCGGCGGTCTGCCTAATGTGGTGAGTATTCCGCGCAGGGTGCGCACTTCAAGGTGGTTCCACCCTGGCCTCGTAAAGACACTGCGCAGCGTCTGCCGGGTCGCATCGCGCCGGATTTCCGGCAGGAAGTATCCATGCGGCTCCAACATTGCTTCGAGATGAGCGATCAGCCCATCGAGCTCCCCCTGTGGCGCGGGCGGCAAAGCCTCTTCAACCGCCGTCGGTTGCACAAGGGCACCGCCATCGCCTGACAACTCACGCCCGATGCGCGACCATTCATAGGCCACAAGGATCACGGCCTGCGCCAGATTGAGCGATCCGAATTCGGGATTGATGGGCACTGTCAAAATGTGACGGGCAAGGGACACATCCTCGGTCTCAAGCCCTGATCGCTCGGCACCGAACAGCACGGCATGGCGACCGGGCTGCGAATGGATCATCCGCGCGGCGCCATCGGGCCCGACGACGGGCTTTGAAACGCCGCGTTTGCGCACCGTGGTGGCGTAGACGTGCTGGCAATCGGCAACAGCTTCTGCCGTGGAATCGAACACCTGAGCCTGGTCGAGGACGATATCGGCCCCGGCTGCGGAAGGTCCGGCGGAAGGATTGGGCCAACCGTCGCGAGGGGATACCAAACGCATCTCCACCAGGCCGAAATTCAGCATGGCGCGCGCTGCCTTGCCGATATTTTCGCCCAGTTGCGGGCGCACGAGCACGATTACCGGTTTCGCATTCTCGCTCATCCGCCGTCAGTCTTTCGCAGCAGCGGCGACGGTGTGGGCAAATTCCTCGAAATCGCGGGCTTCGGAAAAGTCGCGATAGACGCTGGCAAACCGGATGTAGGCGACCGAATCGATGCCGCGCAGCCCATCCATCACAAGTTCCCCGATCCGCGCCGAGGGCACTTCGGTGTCGCCAGTGGTTTCCACTTGCCTTTGGATACCCGAAACGAGGCGATCGATCTGCTCATCGCTGACGCCGCGTTTGCGACAGGCGAGCGCGACCGACCGTTCCAGCTTGGTTCGGTCGAACGGTTCGCGCCGGGCTTCTCCGCCGTCGGTGCCCGCCTTCACGACCACGACTTCACGCAACTGAACGCGCTCGAACGTGGTAAAACGTGCGCCGCAAGACGAGCACTGTCGCCTGCGACGGATCGCGGTGGAATCCTCTGCCGGGCGGCTGTCTTTTACCTGACTGTCATCGTGAGCACAAAATGGGCAACGCATTCAGGCAGGCTTACTTCTTGATCCGCTGGTAAAAGGCAAAGCCCGCACCTGCGATCAGACCCAGCGGCAAAGAAACCACGGGCAGCAGCGCACCTGCAACCGCGCCGATCGCTGCACCGGTCAGTACCGGTTTGGTAGAGGGGTGATGCATTCCCTCTTTCGCCATGCCGGAAATTTCAGCCTTGGCGTCTTCCACCCAGTCTTTATCGTTGTCGCTCATAAATGCCTCACATGCCGGGATAGACGGGGAAATCAGCACATAGTTTTGAAACGCGCTGGCGAACATTTTCCTCGACCTGCGCATCGCCTTCCGGGCCATTTTTGGCAAGTCCGTCGACCACTTCTGCGATCAGTTTGCCCACGGTGCGAAATTCGACCGGGCCAAAGCCGCGCGTGGTGGCCGCTGGCGTGCCAAGCCGGATGCCGCTGGTGACAAATGGAGAGCGGGTATCGAACGGTATGCCGTTCTTGTTACAGGTGAGCCACGCCCGATCGAGGCCTATTTCCGCGTCCTTTCCGGTCACGTCCTTTCCGGTAAGGTCGACCAGCATGGAATGGTTGTCGGTCCCACCGGAGACGATCCGCAGGCCATTTTCCTCAAGGCTGGTGGCCAGCGCGCGCGCGTTTTCCACTATGCGATGGGCATAGGTCTTGAATTCAGGACGCAGCGCTTCGCGAAATGCAACCGCCTTGGCCGCGATCACATGCATCAGCGGTCCACCCTGAAGGCCGGGGAAAACCGCCATGTTGAGGGGCTTGGTAAACTTTTCGTCGTTCCAAAGCATGATGCCTGAACGCGGCCCACGCAGCGATTTGTGCGTGGTGGATGTGACGATATCGCAATGCGGGAAAGGCGAGGGGTGCGCGCCGCCCGCGACCAGGCCGGAAATGTGGCTCATATCGCACAGAAGAACCGCGCCCACTTCATCAGCTATCGCGCGGAACGCGGGAAAATCCCACGTGCGCGAATAGGCGGTGCCGCCGCAGATAATCAGCTTTGGCTTGTGCTGGCGCGCGGTCGCGGCAACGGCGTCCATGTCGATCAGCTCGTCGTTCTGGCGCACACCATAACTGACCGGGTTGAACCACTTGCCGCTCATATTGACGGGCGATCCATGGGTCAGGTGCCCGCCAGAATTAAGATCGAGACCCATGAAGGTGTCGCCGGGATTGAGCAGAGCGAGAAACACTGCCTGGTTCATCTGGCTGCCGCTGTTGGGCTGAACGTTTGCAAAATTGCATCCGAATAATTGCTTGGCCCGGTCAATTGCCAAAGTTTCTACAACGTCGGCGTAATCGCACCCGCCATAATACCGCTTGCCCGGATAGCCTTCGGCGTATTTGTTCGTAAAAACGCTCCCGGTCGCTTCCAGCACGGCGCGACTTGCGATGTTCTCACTCGCGATCAGCTCGATCTTGTCGCGCTGGCGGCCAAGCTCCTTGCCGATGGCAGCCGCGATTTCCGGGTCGGCGGTGGCAAGATCATCGTTCCAGAAAGAACTCATGGGGTCGATAACGTGCGAAGGCTGAGTGCTCATTGATGGGTCTCTATGTGATCGGGCAGGTTCGGCGGGGTTGCAAGCTTCGCCACGCGGCGTTGGTGGCGACCATCGGGGTTGCCGGCGTCGGCAAATTCTGTGGCCAGAAAAGCAGATACGCAGGATTTGGCCATTTCGATGCCAATCAATCGCGCACCCAGCGCAATGGCATTGGCATCGTTGTGTTCGCGCGCAAGCGCGGCTGACAGCGGCTCCGAAACAAGCGCGCAGCGAACTGCGGGATGCCGGTTTACGCTGATCGAAATGCCGATGCCCGAGCCACACAATGCGATCCCGTATTCGACGGTCCCTTCGGCGATGATCTCGGCCAGCTTGTACCCATAATCGGGGTAATCGACACTGGCGCCCGGAGCGGGGCCGAGATCGGCGACCTCGTGCCCCTCGTCCATGAGCCATTCGGCAAGCTGCGCCTTCATATCGGTCGCGGCATGATCGGAAGTGATTGCGATACGCATGGCCGCTCCATAAGCGCAAATGCCCCAACACTCCAGACCAGCCTTGCCGGTTTTCGACGCGCGATCGCTTATTTCAGCGCCCATTTCGGGCATGGAAGCGGATGGTGGCGTTTCCTGACCGAAATTCAGGCAGCTTCGCAGGGGATGGGTGGCCGCGTGGCAATCGATTCGGCGCGCGCCCTTGTCTTGCGCCCGCAAACAGCCCTAGTTGGCGAAAACGACAATCAACGGATTTGCCCTCGATGCCGACACTGCGACACCTTTATCTTTCTGTGGTCTGTATTCTGGTGGCGCTGGCAGGACTGGGTGCCGGTCCGGCATGGGCGCAGGATGCTCCGGGAATTGCACCGGAAGGCTTGTCGCGCGGGTCGGATCTAAAAGATGGTAATGGGGCTCTGATCATCTCGGTGCGCAGTGAATTGTATCTGCTGGCGCAGCTCCACCTCTATTTCCTTCGTGAAGGGGGCGATGTCGCGAACAGAGAGGATGTGGTCCGGTTCAGTCGCGCTCAGTCCCAATTGGCCTTCGGTAATTCCACCGCGAAACATCGGTCTGTCGCCGTGCAGCTGCCCGCGGGTCGCTATCGACTGGTTGGGCATGGGGCGCGCTGTCTCACGGTTCCAAAGCCCGAAGAACGCTGTCTGGTTGACGTGAAGTTTGCAGGGATCGGCGAGACGGTATCGTTTCCCAGTCGCGGCTATGGCGAGGATGCGCCGGTTTTCGAGGTGCGCGAAGGGGCAGTCACGAATGCCGGCGATTTTGCTCTGACCGCCCGAAATACGGTGGAATGGTCGCCCATCCCGGCAGAGAGACTGGGCAAATTGCAGCGCAATCTGAAAGGTCTACCACAGGGACCAAGCCCTTATGTTTCCGACGAGTTCATACTGAAATTCCCATTGCGCGCCCGCAGTTTCTCGGACGATCAAGGGCGCCGATACTAGGCGCCGCGCAGGCTCAGACGCTCAACGACCGAGCTGTTTTGTGAGCCATTTCCACAAGGCCTCGATCTCGTGCGCGGCTTTGCCATCGGGTTCGCTCTCGCTGGCGGTTTCCCCCTTGGCGCTGGAGCGATGGAACGCGGCACGATCACCCAGCGTAACAGGGCAGATTTCAAGCCCCATACCCTTGGCCGCCGTGCGTGCTTCCTCCGCCAGAACGTTCGCGCCAGCGGGCACCGCATTGAGCACCACGAAAGCGGATTTTCCCGCATAACCGACAAGCTCGGCAATCGGTTCGAGCGCGTGCAGATCAAACGCGCGCGGCTTTGTCGGGATAAGGACGATGTCGGCTGATTTGATCGCCTCGCGCGCGGCGGCATCGGCATGAGGGGGCGTGTCTATCACCACGAAATCGACACCGTTCTTCACGGCGCTATCAATGGTGCGCCCCAGCCGGGCAGGCGGCGCGGTGACGACCACCGGCAGGAAATCTCCGCGCCAATCAGACCACGCTGCCGCCGTCGCCTGCGGGTCGGTATCGATCACGCAACTTTCATGCCCGGCCTGCGCCGCGCGCGTAGCGATATGCACGGCGAGAGTGGTCTTGCCCGATCCGCCCTTTTGGCTGGCAATGGCGATTACCTTGGGGGCGGATTTGGGCAAGATCTGAGAACCCCGTCCTTCTACTGATCCAGGAACGAGCGCATCTTGCGCGACCGGCTCGGGTGCTTGAGCTTGCGCAGCGCCTTGGCCTCGATCTGGCGGATACGTTCGCGCGTCACCGAGAATTGCTGACCGACTTCTTCGAGCGTGTGATCGGTGTTCATCCCGATGCCAAAGCGCATACGCAGCACGCGCTCCTCACGCGGGGTGAGGCTGGCGAGCACACGAGTGACGGTTTCTTTCAGATTGGCCTGGATCGCCGCATCCACGGGGATGATCGCGTTCTTGTCCTCAATGAAATCGCCCAGATGCGAATCTTCCTCATCGCCAATCGGCGTTTCAAGGCTGATCGGTTCCTTGGCGATTTTCATCACCTTGCGCACCTTTTCAAGCGGCATGGAAAGACGCTGAGCCATCTCCTCTGGCGTCGGTTCGCGACCTTCCTCGTGCAGGAACTGGCGCGATGTGCGTACCAGCTTATTGATCGTCTCGATCATGTGGACCGGGATGCGGATCGTACGGGCCTGATCGGCGATCGAACGGGTGATTGCCTGCCTGATCCACCACGTGGCATAAGTGCTGAACTTGTAACCGCGACGGTATTCGAACTTGTCGACTGCCTTCATCAGGCCGATGTTGCCTTCCTGAATTAGATCAAGGAATTGCAGGCCACGGTTGGTGTATTTCTTGGCGATGGAAATTACCAGACGCAGGTTCGCCTCGACCATTTCCTTCTTCGCGATGCGCGCTTCACGCTCGCCTTTTTGCACCATGTTGACGATGCGGCGAAATTCCGGAAGCGCCATGCCGGTCTGGGCAGCAATGTCGGTGATTTCGGTGCGGATACGGTCGATTGCGTCCGCTTCCTTGTCAGCAAAAGCCTTCCACTTCTTGTCCTTCTTCGCGTTCGCCGCGATCCAGACATCGTCCAGCTCATTGCCGACATAACTTTCGAGAAAGTCGATGCGCTTGATCTTGTGACGCTCTGCCAGACGCAGCATCTGACCGCCAAGCGCAGTGAGGCGGCGGTTGAAGGCATAGAGGTTATCAACCAGAAACTCGATCTTGGTCGCGTGGAACTGCATCGATTCCACTTCGCCGGTCAGCTCTTCGCCCAGCGATTCGTATTTCTTTTCCTTCGCCTTGGGAAATTCGTTGCCCAACGCGAGTGTGTCCACACGCTCGGCCTGCAGTTTCTCGAAGGTCTTGAACAGCTTGGTGATGCGGGCAAAACGCTCGATCGCGTCCGGCTTCAGCGCAGCTTCCATCTGGGCAAGGGAGAGGGTGTTGTCCTCCTCCTCGTCATCGTCCTTTTTCGAAGAGCCGCTTTCGTCGTCATCCTCGTCGTCGTCATCCTTGTGATCTTCGACTTCGTCGTCGTCGTCGCGGATCGTCGGGCCGGCGGTCTCTTCCGAAATTGTACCGTCGTCGTCTTCGTTTTCCTCCTCCATCTTGTCAGGCGGAGGCTCTTTTGAAAGCATCGCATCCAGATCGAGGATTTCGCGAAGCTGCATGTCTTCGTTGTTAAGCGCCTCGGACCACTGGATAATCGCGTGGAACGTGATTGGGCTTTGGCAAAGGCCCATGATCATCATGTCGCGGCCCGATTCGATCCGCTTGGCAATTGCGATCTCGCCCTCGCGGCTGAGCAGTTCAACCGCGCCCATTTCGCGCAAATACATGCGCACAGGGTCATCGGTGCGCTCGCCCACGCCGGGCTTCTTGGCGGCGGCCTTGGCGTCTTTTCTGGCGCCTTTTTCTTGTCGTCGGTTTCGACGACGATGTCATCGACTTCGGAATCAGCCTCTGCTTCGGCCTCTGCATCCTCATCGCTCTCGACGATTTGCACGCCCATTTCGGAAAGCGCGGTCTGAATATCCTCGATCTGGTCGGGACTCATTTCACCAGAAGGCAATGCCTCATTGAGCTCATCGTAGGTGATGTAGCCCTTTTTCTTTGCCTTGCTCATCAGCTTCTTCACTGCGGCCTCGTTGAGGTCGATCAGCGGAGCGTCTTCTTTTTCCTGCTTTTTCTTTACGGTCGAAGCCATGAAATTGTATCAATCCGTTGAGCCAAGCGAGACGTTATCGTCCCGGCTTGCGCGTTTATCCTGTTTCCACCGCCGAGGCGGCCTGATCTGCATCGACCGCGCCTGCGGCCTTTTTGCGTCCAAAAGCCTTCAGACGCTCATCAACTGTCGTGAGCTGTGTGCGCAGCCGCGACTGTTCAGCGAAGGACCCTTCCGGATCTTCGTCAAACCGCGCAATCGTCGCGGCCATTGCGGCCTCGAGCGCTGGTTTTTGGACCAGCAACGACACAGCTTCGGACAATTCCTCGCGCGCATCACCGGGGGGAGTGCCATCTCTGAGGAAGGCGTATCGCAAATCGTCCGGTGGGGCAGGAAAGCCGCTGTCCCCGAATATGGCGCTTTGGGTCTGCGAATCAAGCGTTTCCGACAGTTCTATCAGCGATTCAATCGCTGGTGCGACATTGCGGTCGAGCCGGGCCAGCCGAGAGAGCGCCTCCGAATGCCGTTCTATCTCTCCTGGATGGCGCACCAGACCTGCAAAGACGGCACTTAATAATGAACTGCGCTGCCCCCCGGCTAGCATCCGTTGCAGCGCCTCTCTTCCCCCACGCGAGAGGCCTTGCGGTTTGGCGGCTAGACCGCGCCACTGGCCGCGCGAAGTGCTATTTGAAGACCCGCGACTTTGAGTGCGGGGCGGATAGGCAAAGGCCGAAAACCGATCTAGCAATTCGCGACGATAGAGCGCGCGGATATCGCTGTCCTCGATGGTGTTCACATGCTCCATCAGCCGAGCCTTCAGCCCCGCTTTTGCCTCAGGGCTTTCAAGTGGCTGTGCGTCGCGTTCTGCCTGCCACAGGAAATCGAGCAGACTGGCGGGGCGTGATAGCAGCGACTCCATCGCCTTTCGCCCTTGCGCCTTGATCAGATCGTCTGGGTCCAGACCGGCAGGCAACTGTACAATGCTGAGTGAGCGCATCGGGGCCAGCATCGGGAGGGCGCGGGTGACGGCGCGCATCGCCGCGCGCTGCCCGGCAGTGTCACCATCGAAGCACAGCACTGGCACCTCTACCATGCGCCACAGCATTTCCAGCTGCATTTCAGTCAGCGCAGTGCCCAGCGGCGCGACCGCATCCGCGATACCCGCCTGCGCCAATGCCACCACGTCCATGTACCCCTCGACCACAACAACGCGTCCGCTCTGGCGCGAGGCGGGGGCAGCGCGGTGAAGGTTGTATAGCGTGCGCCCCTTGTCGAACAGCGGCGTGTCGGGAGAGTTGAGATACTTTGCCACGCCCCCCCTTGATCCATTGGCGCGCTGATCCAGAATCCGCCCGCCGAACGCGATCACGCGCCCGCGCTGATCCTGAATGGGAAGCATCACCCGGTCACGAAACCGATCATAGGTGCTTCCATCGTCGGTGACGATCCGCATCCCGCTGTCGGCCAGCATATCGGGCTCAAACTGCGACAGAGCCTTGCCCAGCGCTTGTTTGTCGTCGGGGGCATAGCCAAATCCGAATTCGTGCAGGACTTCATCGGAAAATCCACGATGGCGCAGATACTGAAGCGCCTCCTGACCTGATCCGTCTTTCAATTGCTGGACGAACCAAACCTGTGCGGCAGTGGTTACATCGACCAGTTCGGCGCGCTTTTCGGCGCGTTTGGCCGCGACGGGATCGGGCGCGGGGACTTCCATTCCCGCCTGCTCCGCCAGTTCCTTGATCGCATCCATGAAGCCCAGGCCGCGCTGTTCGATCATCCACGTGATCACATCGCCGTGCGCTCCGCAGCCAAAGCAGTGATAGAATTGTTTCTGGTCGTTGACATAGAAGCTGGGTGTCTTCTCCGTATGAAACGGACAGCACCCCTTGAATTCACGCCCCGCCTTGGTCAGCTTGTCAGTGCGCATTATCACGGTCGACAGCGTGATCCGCGCGCGCAGCTCATCCTTCCATTGGGGCGTGATCGTCATGAAGGTAAGTGTGCGCGCGCGGCCCGCTTTGTTCAAGCGTTGGCGTTATTTGCCCGTGGAAGAGGCTGTGCATGCATTGGTCGCTGTCTCACTGGCGGCAGGATACGGACCGGCGCCGGTAGCAAGCACGGAATTGGCTGTGATCGCATAGGCGTCTGCCGGGCCTTTGGGCGGCAGGGTCGATTGCCAGAAGAATGTGATCGGTTCGGCCTGCTCCCATTGATCGCCGCCATCGCCGGCACTTACCGTCCATGCAAGACCACCGTCGACACAAGTCATAACAACATCCACGTCGCCATCTATCGCTGACATAACCGCTGCTTTGGAATAACCGGCCTTTCCGGTGAACCCGTGGGCGGGCATGGTCATGCGAAACGCCTCGGCACGCTCGACATACGAGGAATCCGTCCCTTTGCCGCTACCCGTCTTGGGATCGTTATCCTCGCCCGGATAGACGGTGTGTACATAGGTGTAGATCGTGCCAGCAGGTGCGGTCGATGGATCGCAGGTTTCCATTCCGGCCGGGCAGGCGACGTAGGATGTGATGTCGCCAAATGCACCCACCTCGTTGCTCAGGCGTGCCTCAACGTCGGTGCCGCGTGGACCGACGATCTTTGCGCCCAGCGCAAGGTCGGCAAAATCGATCGCGGACATTTGCGCGGCAATCGCCTGCGCCTCGCCATCGGTTTCTGCGACGGTCAATTCGGTCGGCTCAGCCTCCGGCGCGCAGGCGGCGAGGGCGATCAGCGGAAAAAGAAGGGCGGTGGTTGCTTTGGTCATGAAAGGCTTTCCTTTACCAGTGCGCTGGCTTTGCTCATGTCCAGCACAGCGCCGTGGCGGGCCTTCAGTTCCCCCATGACTCGACCCATATCCTTAATGGAATCAGCGTTCGTGGTTGATTTTATATCCGCGATTGCCGCGCGCATTTCTGCCTCGGTCATCATCTGAGGAAGGAATTCCTCTATCACCGCAAGTTCACCGCGTTCGTTGTCCGCCAATTCCTCGCGGCCACCCTCAACGAACATGGTTATCGATTCGCGCCGCTGCTTCGCCATTTTTTGCAGAACGCTGGTCACCAGTGCATCGTCGTCTATCTCTTTTGTGCTGGTGCGTTCTTCGATATCGCGGTCCTTGATCTTTGCGCTGATCTGGCGGAGCGTCGCGATGCGCGCCTTTTCGCCTGCCTTCATGGCGGTGATGGTTGCGGCCTTGATGTCGTCTCTGATCATGGGTGTGGCATTTTCATGTTTGTTGTGGATGGATCGGGCTGTGACAGCCATCTAACGCAAGTTCGCCCGCGCGCCTAGGTTGACGCGCACGGTCCGCACGCCTAGCGACTGAGACTTAGCGACATTGTTGGAAACCCACACGAACCGGAGCGCCCCTATGGCCCCTTCCGCCTCTTACCCTGCGCAACCCGATGGTGCGACAGGCGTCTGTGTTCTTGCCGATGGTTCGGTCATCTGGGGGCGTGGCTTTGGCGCGGTGGGTTCGGCCTTGGGCGAGGTGTGTTTCAACACCGCGATGACGGGGTATCAGGAGGTGATGACCGATCCCTCCTATGCGGCGCAGATCGTCACCTTTACCTTTCCGCATATCGGCAATGTCGGCGCGAATGCCGATGATGCGGAGAGTGCCGAGGGCGTGCTGAGCGCGGTCGGCTGCATCACGCGCGAGGATGTTACCCCTCCGTCCAGCTTTCGCAGCGTGGAGCATTTCGCACACTGGATGGCGCGCAATGGCAAAATCGGGCTGGCCGGCGTGGATACCCGCGCATTGAACTCGGCGGATCCGCATGACCGGCGCGCCCAATGCGGTGATCGCGCATGATTTAGAGGGCAATTTCGACATTGCAGATCTTACAGAGCAGGCGCGCGGATGGAACGGGCTGGAAGGTCTTGATCTGGCGAGCAAGGCGACGCGGCTTAAACAGGAAGATTGGCAGGGCGGATACTGGCGACTGGGTCATGGCTACGGTCGTGCGCCGTGGAAAACCGAGACGGGCGAGGACCGGCCGCACGTGGTCGCGATTGATTACGGGGCGAAGGACAACATTTTTCGCAATCTGGTGCGCGCCGGGGCGAAGGTTACGGTAGTTCCAGCGAATGTTGCGTTCGAGGACGTGATGGCGCTCAAGCCTGCCGGTGTGTTCCTGTCCAATGGCCCCGGCGATCCGGCGGCGACCGGCGAATATGCAGTGCCGGTGATTGCAAAGCTGCTGGAGGCCGACGTGCCGCTGTTCGGTATTTGTCTGGGCCACCAGATGCTCGCACTGGCGGCGGGCGCCAAGACGATGAAGATGCATCAGGGCCACCGCGGCGCAAACCATCCGGTGCAGCGCGTCGGTGAGGGCTGGGGCGAGACATCGGGGCTGGTCGAGATCACGAGCATGAACCACGGTTTCGCGGTCGATGCCGACACTCTGCCAGAGGGCGTGGAGCAGACGCACGTGTCGCTGTTCGACGGATCGAATTGCGGCATCGCAATCAAGGGCAAACGCGCGTTCGGCGTGCAATACCACCCTGAGGCAAGTCCGGGACCGCAGGACAGTTTCTACCTGTTCGAGAAGTTTGTCGGGGGGCTGGGGTGAGGTCTGCTCTTCTCCTCGTACTTTTTACCTTTGCTGCCTGTTCCGAGAGGCCAGCAACCGCGGAAGAGATCACCGCAGCTGTTGGTACATGCGGGCTTGGAAAGGCCGACGTTCGCAAAGATGGCGAAGGGAATCCCGCATGGTTCTGGGACTCGACTGGTCGTATCCTCGATGACGATCTCGACTGTGTGCGGGATAGTCTTGCAAGTGAGGGTGCCTCAGCGAAAGTTTTTGATAGGTCGGTTACCGATGCAACCGAGTGAAGGGTCGATACGTTCGACCAGTCGGAATGGCATCCTTCCCCCTTCCCCTTGGGGAAGGGCTGGGGATGGGGGTTCGGCGGTGATGGGTCTGGGCGACCAATCGGGCGTCGTGCACCCATCCCCCGACCCCTTCCCTCAAGGGAAGGGGAGCCTGTCAGCGCTCATTTCTTGCGATGGCGATTTCCTCGGCAATTACTTGCAACACCCCTTCCATATTCCCCAGCACCTCGTTGTTCCAAAAGCGGATCACGCGGTAGCCGTGGGCTTCGATGATGCGGGTTCGGTCCGCGTCGCTGGGGCTTTCGGCATGTTGTCCACCGTCCAATTCAACCGCGAGACGCAAGCTACGGCAAGCGAAGTCGGCGATGAAGTTACCGATGGGGTGTTGGCGGGTAAATTTGGCGTTGTGGAACTGGCTAGCGCGCAGGTAGCTCCAGAGGCGCGCCTCCGCCTCGGTCGGTTCGCGACGCAACTTGCGTCCGAGGCTAGTCAGGCGCTTCTCAGTCATCGTCGTACCCCCATCCCCAACCCCTTCCCCACGGGGAAGGGGCATACATTCCTTTCCGCCATCTTCGCAACCCTTTCAACCGCTTCCCTCGCCCAAAACCCCGCCATGACACCGCCGCCCGTCGCGCAATGGCCCGGTGCGGAGATTGCGCCCGGTGTGGCGTTTCAGGGCGATGGCTCGGTTTCCCTTGAGCGGACCGAGGCGGGACTTCCGGTGCTGTTGTTCTGGCGGCCCATCCTGTTTCACGAAGACACCAAACGTCCCGTGGCCGGGCGCATGGATTGCAAGGTCATCGCCAGCGATGGCGCCTTTTCGCAAGAGGCGTTCGATCCCGAAACCCGCCACGCCGCCACGGCGGACGCGCGCGCCGCGCAAGGATTCAGGGATATGGACCGCCTGCGCGACAATTCCGACACCACCCGCCAGCTCGATATCGTCGGGCGCCGCGCCAACCCGCGCCAACATTATGTGCTGAGCTATATCCTGGTGCGCGATGGTGCGCGGTTGATCGATATTCGGCGCAACTGCACCTTTGTCTATGGCAAGGGCGTGTCCAAACCCGATGTGCTGCCCTATGTCTATCGCTACACGCGGATCGCCTATGCGTTTGAGCCTGACGATGGCTCGCGCAGGGATGCGATTGAAGGGGGCACGGGATGAAGCGCGCACAGCTTTCGATGGCGATGGCAAGCCTCCTTCTACCGTTTGGTCTGGGAGGATGCAGCATCATCTTCCCTGAAGACTTGCGTGTGGGTGAGGAACCGCTGGCTGAATGCGTGGCGCGTCTGACGACCGATATCGAAATGCTGGATTTCCGAAAACTTTCCGATGCGAAAGGCGCGTTGGTCCCCACGTATACGTTTGATATCACCAAGCTGCCGTTTTCAGCCAAGCAGGCGCTCATCCAGCCCGGAGCGGACGAGACGCTGGGATCGCGCCTGACAGCACAGACCAACGAGTTGTCTACTGCGATGGCGATGTTCATGAAAGCGCCGGTTGATGAAAAGGGCGCGTTCTTCTTTGGCACCGAACCTGCATTGTGGCGCGTTCGCGGTGAACCGTTCGCCTATGACCAAATTCTAGCCGCAGGTTGCGAGCGGCAAAGCGCCGATATGCGCCTTATCCGGGTGAGCGCCGTTCTTGCGCCCTCACAAGGCTCGACCAATACAGAAACCTCTTCCGATTCCAGCGAGACCAATCCGTAATGCCTAAACGCACCGACATATCCTCGATCCTAGTCATTGGCGCTGGCCCGATCATCATTGGGCAGGCGTGCGAGTTTGATTACTCCGGCACGCAGGCGATCAAGGCTCTGAAAGAGGAGGGCTATCGCGTCATTCTGGTCAACAGCAATCCGGCGACCATCATGACTGACCCGGAATTTGCCGATGCCACCTATATCGAGCCGATCACGCCCGATATCGTTGCCAAGATCATCGCGAAGGAGCGCCCTGATGCGCTGCTGCCGACGATGGGCGGACAGACTGCGCTCAATTGCGCACTGGCGCTGGATGCCGACGGAACGCTTGAGAAATACGGCGTCGAAATGATCGGCGCCAAAGCCGACGCGATCGACAAGGCGGAAAACCGGCTTCGGTTTCGCGATGCGATGGACGCTATCGGCCTTGAAAGCGCACGCAGTGGGGTGGCCAATACGCTGGAACAGGCGCGCGAGGTGTTGGAACGCACCGGCCTGCCTTCCATCATCCGCCCCAGCTTCACTCTGGGCGGCACCGGCGGCGGCATCGCGTATAATAAGGCGGAGTTCGATCGGATCGTGTCCGAAGGGCTCGACGCATCGCCCACCAACGAAGTGCTGATCGAGGAATCGTTGCTGGGGTGGAAAGAGTTTGAAATGGAAGTGGTGCGCGATCGCAAGGATAACGCGATCATCATCTGTGCCATCGAAAACGTCGATCCGATGGGCGTCCACACGGGGGATTCGATCACCGTCGCGCCTGCGCTGACGCTGACGGACAAGGAATATCAGATCATGCGCTCCGCCAGCATCGCATGCTTGCGCGAAATCGGCGTGGAGACCGGCGGGTCGAATGTGCAGTTCGCGGTCAATCCTGTGGATGGTCGCCTGATCGTGATCGAGATGAATCCGCGTGTCAGCCGCTCATCGGCCTTGGCCTCGAAAGCCACCGGTTTTCCCATCGCGCGCGTCGCGGCCAAACTTGCGGTGGGATATACGCTGGATGAGCTGACCAACGAGATCACCGGCGCGACGCCAGCCAGCTTTGAACCGACAATCGACTATGTCGTGACGAAGATACCGCGCTTTGCCTTTGAAAAGTTCAAGGGCGCTGAGGCAACACTCTCGACCGCCATGAAATCGGTCGGCGAGGTCATGGCTATCGGGCGCAATTTTGCCGAAATCGATGCAGAAAGCCCTGCGCGGGCTGGAGACGGGGCTGGACGGTTTTAACCGCGTGCCAGAGCTGGAAGGCGTGGCAAAGGACGTCATTACCGCTTCGCTGTCGCGCCGCACGCCCGACCGAATCCTGAAAGTCGCACAGGCGATGCGCGAGGGGCTGTCTATCGAGGATATCAACGCTGTTACCGGATATGATCCGTGGTTCCTGCGTCAGATAGAGGCGATCATCGCCGCCGAACGCGAAGTGCAGGCCAATGGATTGCCAACCGACGCAGTGGGGCTGCGGCGATTGAAGGCGATGGGCTTTTCCGATCAGCGCCTGGCCACGCTGGCGGTTCGCTCGGTGGGTGTTGCCGGCGGGATGGCAGAAACGCAGGCGAAGCGTTCGGGATTGCTGCATGATGCGCTGCAGGCAATGGCCGGGGCGACCAGCGCCGATGAGGTTCGCAAGCTGCGCCATAAGCTTGGCGTGCTGCCAGTGTTCAAGCGCATCGATAGCTGCGCCGCCGAGTTCGAGGCGATCACGCCATATATGTACTCCACCTACGAAGCGCCGATCTTTGGCGAAGCAGAATGCGAGGCGGCGCCCACTGATCGGCGCAAGATCGTGATTCTGGGTGGCGGGCCCAATCGGATCGGGCAGGGGATCGAGTTTGATTATTGCTGCGTCCATGCTTGTTTCGCGCTGGCAGAGCAGGGCTTTGAAACCATCATGATCAACTGCAACCCTGAAACAGTTTCGACCGATTACGATACCTCTGACCGATTGTATTTTGAGCCGCTGACCGATGAAGACGTGCTGGAAATCCTGCGCGTGGAACAGCAGGCAGGAGAACTGGTCGGCGTGATCGTGCAATTCGGCGGGCAAACTCCGCTGAAATTGGCACAGGCGCTGGAGGATGCGGGCATTCCAATTCTGGGCACCAGCCCCGATGCCATCGACCACGCGGAGGACCGCGAACGGTTTGCCCGGCTTGTCAACAAACTGAAGCTGAAACAGCCTGAAAATGGCATTGCATACACCCGCGATGAAGCCGCGGCCGTTGCTGCGCGTATAGGATACCCGGTGCTGCTGCGTCCGTCATTTGTGCTGGGTGGCCGAGCGATGGAAATCGTCGATTCCGAGGCACAACTGGATAATTACATCGCGACCGCGGTCAACGTATCGGGTTCTTCTCCGGTGCTGGTCGATCAGTATCTGCGCGATGCGATTGAATGTGATGTGGATGCCCTGTGCGATGGCGAAGAAGTGCGCATCGCAGGCGTTATGCAGCACATTGAAGAGGCGGGCGTCCATTCCGGCGACAGCGCGTGCACGCTGCCGCCCTATTCGCTGTCCTCAGACATTATTGAGGAAATGGAGCGCCAGGCCGAATTGCTGGCCCATGCGCTGAAAGTTCGTGGCCTTATGAACATCCAGTTCGCGGTGAAGGATGGCGAGGTTTACTTGATCGAGGTCAACCCGCGCGCCAGCCGTACCGTGCCGTTCGTTGCCAAGGCTATCGGACAACAAGTGGCCAAAATCGCCGCCCGCGTCATGGCCGGGGAAAAGCTGAGCACGTTCGAGCCGTTCAAACGCGAATTTTCGTATATGGCGATCAAAGAAGCCGTGTTCCCGTTTAGCCGCTTCCCCGGTGCCGATCCCGTTCTGACACCGGAAATGAAATCCACGGGCGAAGTCATGGGCATCGACACCACATTCGAGGCTGCATTCCTGAAATCGCAGATCGGCGCAGGTATGAACCTCCCGCGTGAAGGCACAGTTTTCGTTTCGGTCAAGAATTCGGACAAAACGGTGATCATCGCGGCAGTGCGTGATCTGATCAAACAGGGTTTCCGCATCATCGCCACCAGTGGCACGGCGACCTTTCTGAAAGAGCAGGGTTTGGCGGTTGAGCAGGTCAATAAGGTGGCCGAAGGACAGCCCCATATCGTGGATAAGATAATCGACGGGGAAGTCGCGCTGATTTTCAACACGACCGAAGGATGGCAATCGTTGCTCGACAGCAAATCCATCCGCGCGACTGCCCTTGAGAAGAAGGTGCCGTACTATACCACTGCCACCGCTTCGCGGGCGGCTGCGGCGGCTATTGCGGCAATTGCACCAGACCAGCTTGAAGTCCGTTCGTTGCAGGACTATTATAGCTGAACGAATACGCTGCTTCTCCCCACATTTCGACACAGCAGGGCCTCTGATCACTCGGCGGCCATAGTCGGAATTGCGCTTCGCCCGATAGGCGGATCAGGCATGGGGCAGGGCGCTCGATAGGAAGAAACGAAAATGGCGACGACGGAAAAAGTCCCGATGCTGGCCGAGGGCTATGAGCGGATAATGACCGATCTCAAGGCTCTGCGCGAAGAACGCCCCAAGATCGTGGATGCGATCGAGGAAGCGCGTGCGCATGGCGACCTGTCCGAAAACGCAGAATATCATGCCGCGAAGGAGCGGCAGGGTCATGTCGAGATGCAGATCGGCGATCTCGAGGACAAGGTCAGCCGCGCGCAGATCATCGATCCCAAGACGCTTTCGGGTGACAAGATCGTATTTGGCGCAACCGTTACGCTTCTGGATGAAAACGATAAGCCGGTGAAATACCAGATCGTTGGCCAGACAGAAGCGGATGCGGGATCTGGGCGGATATCGTATTCCTCGCCACTCGCCCGCGCGATGATAGGCAAACAGGTGGACGAAGAGATCGAGGTTACGGTCCCTTCTGGTGATAAGTTCTATCTTGTTAAGAAGATTGAGTTTATCTGATCCGATTGCTCCGGCGGGCGTGAGCGGATCGCCGTCCGGCTGACTATCAGGTTAGCACTTTCTCCATGGCGTAATTGTAGATCTCAACTGCATGTCCACCATGTTCGATTGAAAAGTCGTGCCGGTGTTGCACGATATAGCCAACCCGCTCAAACACCGGGCGCGCCAGTTCGCTGGCCTCGGTGTACAATCGCAATACGCCCGTCGCCTGCGCAGTCTGTTCGGCGATGGTCAGCAGTTCCCCCGCCAGCCCGCGCCGCGTGTGATCGGGATGGCAGTACAGCATGTCGAGATGGCCGTTGTAATCGGGCTGGATGTCCAGAAGGGCGTAGGCAACCGGCACATCATTTGCATCAGCGGCGACCCAAATAAGTGCTCCTGCGTCTGCGCGCTCTAAAAACCGCTCCGAACGCTGATGTCGTGCAGCCCACGCGCCTATCTGGTCGGGCGAATAGCGGTGCGCTCCGACAACCGTGATTGCGGAATGCGTGATGTGCGCAAGTGCATCTGCATCTACGCGGACAAATGGCCGGATCGCGTACGCCGCCGCTCAAGCCTCCGGCGTCAACAGTTTGTGGATGTGCACGACCACATATTTCATCTCGGCATCATCAACAGTGCGCTGCGCTTGCGCACGCCAAGCCTCGACTGCAGCATCGTGCGAGCTGTATACGCCCACTACGTGAATGCTTTCCGGGTCGGCGAATTCCAGTTCGCGTGGATCTTTCACGCGCCCGCCCATTACAAGGTGCAGACGCTGGGTCGGGGTGGTTTCTTCCATCGGTTCGCTTTTCCAATTGGCAAAAGACCGACAGCAAAGTGGCTTGCGAGCGCTTCCGTCAGTCATGACTGTGTGATCGGGTCAATACCCTGCCGGGCGCGCATCGCAACCCTGTCGATTGGTTTGAGCCTCCCGATTTAACGGAGGTGCGTGTGATCGGGACCCTATCCGCCCATGCGCTTGGTAAGATCGCGAATGACACGGCCTGCACGGCGGCCCGTTTTCTTCGACAACGCGCGGCTTTTATCAGCCGTGCTGCCAGCGACATAGTTTGCCTCACGCGCGACCTTGCGGGCGCTGGCGGAGGCGGCATCGCCAAAATCCTCAAGCTTATCCTGGCCGGCTCGTGCACCGTCCATGACCTCGTCGATGATCCTGACGCCATACGCGACCAGCGCATCGCCAAACAGCGCACTCATCGCCCCCCCGCCAGTTTTGGCTGCGGTTTTGACAGACTTTGCCGTTCCAGAAGCCGCACCGCCAACCGCAGCAACCGTTCCGGTCGCGGCATTTTTTACAACGCGACGTCCCGGTCTCGTCATAAGGCCGATCAGCAGGCCAGCGGCAATGGCTCCGCCGACGACAGTCAAAGGGTTATCCTTGGCATATTTGGTTGCTATGCCGGCGGCGTCACGTGCTTCGTCGGCGAAGGTGCGCTCAGCAATGCGACGCTCGCTCGCTTCGATCTTGGCACGAAGCTCGTCGCGCTTGTCAGCAGTTTCGGTCGTCATCAGGTTTGTCTCAGTCATTTCTGGTCTCCGGGGCGAGGGCTATCAGCTCCTTCGCTAGGTCTATGTTATGATACAGGAGCGTTGTGTTCAGTGTCGATATCTGCGTTCGCACCGTCGGCGCGTTCAACCGCGATTTCGTCGGTTTCTTCGCCTGTCTCTTCGTCGGTGTCGGTTACAGGCTCGTCATCGGCCAAACCGAGAATTTCGAGGATCGGCCCGCGCGTCAACCAAAGCGCCACCACCGCGATCAGACCGGCGACTATCCCGCGATTCTCGTCAGCTTGAGCCTTTGCCAATTCAAGTACGTCTTTCGCGCCGTCCCCAATACGATCAGCAACGCGTGTAGCCATACCCTTGCCTGACAGGGAGGATCGAACATGGTCGATGTCTGACAGGACAACTGATTTTGCAGCATCGCGCAGAGCGCGATCTTCGCGATATCGCGTGAGCAATTGTGTCATATGCGGTCCCCTTCAGCAGGTTTGCTTGCGAAGATTTGTCGCAGAAGTTTGCCACGCTTGATCGCGAAATGCAGAAGCACGGCGACCCCAATCAGCATGGCGCCCACAACGATGGCGATTGCGCCCCAGATCGTCACCAGCGGAGCGAGCGCTATCACAAAGCCTACCGCCATCGCGATCAGTGCGATATGAAACAAGACCAGCGCCACGGAGACGAGCAAAACTGCCGCCCCAAAATTGCGTCCAGCAAGTTTCGCCCTGGTCTTCTGGAATGCGATTTCTGCTGTGGCATACAACCCAGCATCATCAATCAGGGCGCCCAGTTCCTCGATGATTGACTCGTCATAGGCAGGGGCAGGATCAACTGCTTCGGGCCCATCCGTGTTGGCACTGTGGACGGCATCATCGGAGAATTTTTCGTCCTCCGATGCCCTGCTGATTTGTTCGTTGAGCATTCAGTGCCCCCAATGCGGGATCGGTGTAAACGTCTGACCAGCGAACAGATGTCCGCTGGTCAGCACCTCAATTGCGGTCCTCAGACTACGCCTTAGTCGCGCGATCCGCGAAACATGCGGGCGATCATGAACCCGGCAACAGCTGCCAAGCCGACCGCAACGCCGGGGCTCTTGCGAACCATTTCGCGCGCATCATTGCCCAGTTCGTCAACACTTTTAGCGTCAAGCTTGGCAGAGGTTTCAGCCAATGTGCGTGACGCTTTGCGGGCGTAGTCGCCGTACTGCTCACCCAGCTTCTCGTCGATCTTGAGAGCGGTATCGCCAACAACATGGCCAAGCGATGCGAGCCCGTCGCTCGCCACAGACTTTGCATCGACTGCAAGATCAGTTGCGCGGGTCTTTGCCATGGCACCATATTTTTCGGCATTCGCGCGGGCTTCGTCAGCCAGATCGCCGGTTTTAGCCTTTGCAGTGTCACGCGCAGCTTCTGCACGATTGGTCGCTTCGGTGCGCAGCGCGACGGCGCCAGCCTTGGCTTCCTCCAAAGCGGCGTTAAACCGGCTCTTGGCTTCCACGGTGGCAGCGGACGCGGGCTCCGCTCCCAGCTCGGAGGAACTGGCATTGGCACCAGTTTTCTTGGGTTCCGCTTTCGTTACGCCGGTGTTCACAGGTGCAGTGCCGCCCTTCGCAGGCGACTTCGCGGGGGTTTTGGTTGTTTTCATGTCAGCCATTGCTCTTCTTGCCCTCAAAAAATGTTCTGTTCGATAATCAAACGTGTGGATCGATAATTGTTCCGCATTCCCGCAGTTCAAGCTATCCATCTGGGAGCAAGATCAATGCTGCAGCGTCCCGTGCCGACACCCCTTGTTGCGTGACTGCAACCTTGCGCATAGGGGGGCGCAAGACGAAAAAGAGTCCGCATGGATAGCGCTCATCATCGTGATCGACCCAGAGGAATTCTTCCAATGATCCAACCATGATTTTGGTGTCTTATCGTTATACAACACAATGCCGCCGGAGCCAAATATGACAGTCATCACCGATATGCATGCCCGCGAAATCCTCGACAGCCGCGGCAATCCCACCGTCGAAGTGGACATTTTGCTTGATGACGGCAGCTTTGGCCGCGCCGCTGTGCCTTCAGGAGCATCAACCGGCGCGCATGAAGCGGTGGAACTGCGCGATGGCGATCCTGATCGTTTCATGGGCAAAGGCGTGCTGAATGCGGTTGATGCGGTTAACTCCGATATCAGCGAATTGCTGATCGGCGCGTACGATGCCGAAGATCAGCGCGATATCGATATGGCAATGATAGATCTGGACGGCACGACCAACAAGGGTCGGCTTGGCGCAAATGCAATTCTGGGTGTCAGCCTGGCGGTCGCCAAGGCAGCGGCGAATGCGCGCGGATTACCATTGTATTCTTACGTCGGCGGCGTCTCCGCTCACGTCTTGCCGGTACCGATGATGAACATCATCAATGGCGGCGAGCACGCAGACAACCCGATCGATATTCAGGAATTCATGATCATGCCGGTGGGCGCCGAAACCCTGACCGAAGGTGTTCGCTGGGGCGCAGAAGTGTTCCACACATTGAAAAAGGGTCTTGCACAAAAGGGACTTTCCACCAGCGTCGGTGACGAAGGTGGATTTGCGCCTGATCTTGCGAGCACACGGGCCGCCCTCGATTTCATCATGGAATCGATCAGCGCTGCAGGATTTACGCCGGGCGAGGATATCGTGCTTGCACTGGATTGTGCGGCGACCGAATTTTATCGCGACGGCAAATACGAAATTTCGGGCGAAGGCCTGAGCCTGGATGGTGCCGGCATGGCAGATTACCTCGCGAAGCTGTGCGATGACTATCCCATCCGCTCCATCGAGGACGGAATGAGCGAGGACGATTTCGAGGGCTGGGCGGCTGTTACCCAGGCGATTGGCGATAGAGTGCAACTGGTGGGTGACGATCTCTTTGTCACCAACCCCGCGCGCCTGTCGGACGGAATCGCGCGCGGGCTTGCCAATTCCTTGCTGGTGAAGGTCAACCAGATCGGCACTCTCACCGAAACGCTGGCAGCCGTCGATATGGCGAACCGGGCGCGCTATACCTCTGTGATGAGCCACCGTTCGGGAGAAACCGAGGACGCGACGATTGCAGATCTCGCCGTTGCGACCAATTGCGGACAGATCAAGACCGGTTCGCTGGCGCGTTCGGACAGACTTGCAAAGTACAACCAGCTGATCCGCATTGAGGAAGAGCTGGGAACCAGCGCGCACTATGCCGGGAAAGGCTGTTTTGGCGTGCTGTCACGCTGAACAGGGCCTTGTGAAGTCGGGCGACTATTTCCTGAAGCGTCGCTGTGTGCACGGATGTTGCATTTAGCCGCGTGAAGTGCGGCGGTCTCCGAGCGTGCTGGGCGCGCAGGAGAAATATTCGTCCATGGCCTTCAGACCCTTTTCGGTGAGCTGGATCAACACCCGGCGTTGATCATCGGGATCATGTTCCCTTTGCACCAATCCCTGATCCGACAAGACGCCGAGCCACCGTAGCCCTGTGGTCGGCGGCGATGCCGATCCGATACACGCGCTGGATACCGAGACAGCTTTTTCCTCTGCATGGGCGATGTAGAGGTCCAGAAGGATATCCCAACCCGGCTCGCCAAACAGTTCCGGATCGCCAAAAATTACAGCGCGCTTGCGACGTTGGGCGTAGGTCGCACGCGCCATCTCTGCAAATTTCTTGCGGCGCTGCTGAATGGTGAGTGCAGGTGCCTCGCCCATGTTGTCTTCTATGCTGTCGATGGCGCGCAGACGACCAGAGCCAGGCGCCAGCGGCAGTCCGGGCTTGACGGCCCCGGATGGCGTCTCGTGACCTTTACCATGGTTGGCGGGGAGCGCGGCATCATCATCCTGCGCGCGCAATTGCTCCGCTATCGCAATCAACTGATCGACTACACTCCGCAGAGAGCCAGATTTGCCTGAATCCGAAGATATCGGATCGGAAAGAACACCTCTGTCAACACCGTCACTATCGTTCGACCGCAAATCTTTTGCTGGATCACGGAGGTGCGTAGGCGCACCTTTGGGCACAACCCGTTCTTGCCCTCTTGGGCGATGGGTCAAGGCTTGTTGGCGATCAGTTGAAACTCCGAGAGTGGTCCCTGGCAGTTCTTTCGGGACTGTTAATCGCGGCTCGCACGCGTCGGTGCGGTTCCGCGATGCCGAAATGCGAGAGGGATCGCGGTTGCTCATACCTGATCGCACCTGCAACCAGCATCGTGTCCGTTACCGCTAGTCGACGCTGCATCTGCGGAGAGAAGCATTAGCCTTGAGTTTGATGACGCTCTGGGACGCAGGGGTGTGACCTGCGCTGTTACAGCGTGGGTTACGGTCACCGGGTTTGCCACCGCGATTACAGCCTCCAAAGCGGTGAGGCGTCTCTACCCTGCCGATGTGGCCGGGCCCCTGTTATCCTCACGCCCCCTGACTAATCGCAAGTAAGTCGCTTGGCATTACGGGCAAACACGTGGGCTGGTTGGCAAACCGGAAGAGGTTTCCCCAATCGCCAAGACAGTTACTCCCCTACAATCGCCGGAAAAATCTTGATTGAGCCTGATTTCGCCACGGTTCCACGCTCGCCCTGATTTCGACGTTCGACGGGATTGACGAGATCGGAACGCAATTGCTGAATTGCCGCATCCAGTTTTGCCGCAGCCTTCGCTGCGCCGATCCTGTCGAGCTCGATCAATTGCGTTTCGAGAATGGCGATTACAGGCATGATGCCTGTCCTACACGCAGACCCCCCGTGTTTTTCTTCCACTGTACGTTCCCCAATTTTTCCTCCTGTAAACCCTCTTGCCGGGGTTCGTTACCAAGGCGATCGGCGCGAGTGGCTGACACCGTGGAGTGTGCTTGCATTTGGTTTACCAAATATCAACCACACCCCTACAGCCCTTTCCCTTTCGGAAAGCTATAGAGGGAAAATACGTAGGTTTGATACGGCACAAACAGGTGCCCTCATGTGGCGTTCCGATGTGGCCACGAACGAATAAACCAGGGTCAGCCGCCAAACCGCTCGATCAGAGCGATCATGGCCAACGCAGCTTGTGCGGCCTCACCGCCTTTATTCTTTTGCGCCGGGTCTGCTCGCACCCGTGCCTGTTCCTCATTCTCGGTCGTCAGGATGCCGTTGCCAATCGCGATACCATCCATAGTCAGCGCCATGATTGCACGCGCACTTTCACCTGCGACAATTTCGAAATGATAGGTTTCACCGCGGATCACGACCCCGATGGCAACAAAACCGGCGTACTCACCGCTATCCGCTGCGAGCGCGATGGCTCCCGGCACCTCAAGCGCGCCTGGGACGGTCAGCACTTCGGCCTCGTGTCCAGCGGCCTCGATAGCTGCCTTTGCCCCTGCGATCAGCATGTCATTGAGATGCGAGTAAAACCGCGCTTCGACGATGAGAATACGGGCCATGTCTGATTACTCCGGGATAGATTGAAAATCGGTGATGGTAATGCCAAACCCTTCGAGCGCGACAAGGTCGGGACGCGAATTGGACAACAGAATCATGTCATGAACCCCCAGATCGGCGAGTATTTGCGAGCCGATACCAATGCTGCGAATTTCTTCGTCTTGTGACCAGTCCGCGCCCGATCCCACGCGGTTGGTGAGGATAACGATCACGCCGGATCCGTGCGTGCCAATCGCCTGCATGGCGCGTTGCAAGGTACGTTTGCGCGGGCCCGGTGCGCCAAGGATATCGTCAAAGACCGAAATCGGATGCACACGCGCCAACGTTGGTTCGCCCTCGATCACGCGCCCTTTTTGCAGGACATACGCCTCGCCGTTGGAGACGCGATCACGGTATGTAATCATCCGCCACTGGCCGCCATAATCGCTCTCGAAAGCGCTCTCTTCCAGCCGCTCGACCAGATGATCGTTCCGCATCCGGTAGGCGATAAGGTCACGGATAGTCCCGATCTTGAGATTGTGCAGGCGAGCAAACTCAACCAGATCATCCAGCCGGGCCATCGTCCCGTCGTCGTTCATGATTTCGCAGATCACGCCGCTGGGGTTGAGCCCGGCGAGCCGCGAGATATCGACCGCTGCTTCAGTGTGCCCAGCGCGCACCAGCGTCCCGCCATCGCGCGCGGTCAACGGAAAGACATGACCCGGCGTGACGATATCATCGGCACCCTTTGTCGCGTCGATTGCCACGGACACCGTTCGTGCACGATCTGCGGCGGAGATGCCGGTGGTCACTCCTTCCTTCGCCTCAATTGAGATGGTGAAGGCGGTTTGCATGCTTTCCTTGTTATTACGGCTCATCGGTTCCAGGCCGAGTGTGTCAACACGCGCCTTGTCCAGCGCGAGGCAAATCAAACCGCGCCCGTGCGTCGCCATGAAGTTGATTGCCGCAGGGGTAGCCATTTGGGCTGGGATGATCAGATCGCCCTCATTCTCGCGGTCCTCATCATCCACAAGGATGTACATCCGGCCATTGCGCGCCTCGTCAATGATCTCCTCAATACCGACCAGCACGGGTCGTTCATCGTTCGAGTCGAGAAACGATTCGATCTTTGCCAGCGTGTCGGTGGTTGGGTTCCACTCGCGATCTGTGCAATCGCGCAAGGTGTTGGCATGAAGACCTGCAGCGCGAGCAAGTCCCGCCTTAGTCATGCCCCCAGATGTGACGAGATCGCGAACGCGTGTGATAATGGATGTGCTCATCTTTCGGCAGTATCACATTTAAGTGTGATGGCAACTACGATGAGGGGTGTGATCAGCGCAATCTAACTGAAAGTGGTGGACGCACTTGGGTTCGAACCAAGGACCCGCTGATTAAGAGTCAGCTGCTCTACCAACTGAGCTATGCGTCCATTCCGACAATTTCATCGGAGCGCCTTTCGGGGGCTTATGCCGCACACGAATCAGGCGAGGCGCTGCATTTAGCGATCCATACCGCGAGATCAAGCATTTCGTCCCCGATTATCTCGCAGCGCCATTATTGTGATGGCTTAGACAGTGGAATGAGTTTCAACTTCGTTTGGTCCGAGGCTGATCACGCTTGCGGGCAATTTCGCAAGCTACGCTTTCCGTGATCGTTATTCTCGCTGCGAATGCGTCGTCTGCATCGGACTCGATTTCAATCACGCCCTCAGTTTGCAGGCGATAGGCAAGCCGCAGCGCCACCGGTTGCACCACATCGAGGATTCGATGAAGAGTGCGCAACGTCGTCTCTTCGCCGCGTTCCTGTCGATAATAGATCGCGTCCACCAAACGGCGGCCTAGCAGATCATCGTGTGACATTGCCTTAGAGCCCTCCTTGGGGCTTTGCGATGTGTGCCTGGCGGCAGAAGGCGCATTGGGGGGAGCCAGCGCCGCCAGGGCTTTCAGCCGGACGCCAAGTTTTGCACCGCGAAAGCGGCACATGCGACCCGAGCGTCCAGGCATTCCGGAAAAGAGGCGCGCTTATCGCGACGTTTTACGTTTGCGGAAAGTCGCCCAGTTGGGGGACTTCGCTTAAGGAGTTGAACCATGCAGCAGCATTTTTCCCATATTGAGTCGCTCCATGATATCGGCGCGATTCTGCTCTATTCGAGCGATATCTGCGGGGAGCAGGGTGCGATCCGGCGAAGCTATCATCTCACCCCGCAATTCGATGCTCCCAATTCGATGCGCAGCGTGGTTTATGCTCATGGTTTTGCGCAGGATTGGCTCGATCGATACGATAAATCGGGCTTTCGTCAGAGTGATCCAATTCCCGAACGTACGATGCGTCACGGCGCGATGTTAACCTGGGCAGCGGCTCGCGAAGCTGGTCCCAACAGCCCGGCGAACAAGTACTATTTTGCCGCAATGGAAGAGGCTGGCCTGATTCACGGAATAGGCTTGCCTTTGTTCGGCCCGCGTGGCCGTGATGCGTATTCGGGTATCGATTTCGGGCGGCCGATAGACGAAGTGCCCAATCGCAACGTCGGGATCGTGCGCGCGGTCCTGCAGGCCGCCCATCAGCGGGTGTGCGTCATTCTGGACTCCATGAACACGATGCCGGAACTGTCCGAGCGCGAAAGAGAGGTTTTGGAATGGGCTGCGCGCGGCAAATCCATCAGCTCTATCGCCACGATCCTCAATCTATCGAGCGACACGGTTAAAACCTATACAAAGCGAGTTTACGCCAAACTGGGCGCGTCTGACCGCGTGGGCGCGACGGTCACCGCGCTGAAACTGGGGCTTGTGCGGATATAATCAATTGCCAGACAACCCGCCGCGCGGCGCGCGCTGGTTCCAGCGATTGACCATCATCAAAACACCTATGCAGATCATGTTGGTCAACATGGAAGATCCGCCATGACTCATGAAGGGGAGGGGAATGCCCACCACGGGTGCCATTCCCATGACCATGAGAAGATTGACCGCGACGTAGAAGAAAATCGTTGCCGTCATCCCGGCGGCCAGCAGGCTGGCGAACCGATCCCGGCTTTCACGCGACACGTTCAATCCCCATCTCAGGATCACGGCGAACACTGCGAGGACGAACAGGCCGCCCATCAGCCCCCACTCCTCCGCCATTGTTGCGAACACAAAATCGGTGTGCGGTTCCGGCAGATAGTTCAGGTGGCTTTGTGAGCCGTTGTTGAAGCCCTTGCCAAAGATCCCGCCCGAACCGATCGCGATTTTTGATTGGATGATGTGATAACTGGAACCCAGCGGATCGGATTCGGGATCAAACATCGTCAGGACGCGGCGCTGTTGATATGGCTGCAGTCCGAAATAGAACGCCAAGGGGGCCAGCGCGGCGCCCGCGAGGGCTGCACCGATGAACCAGCGCAGCGGCAATCCGGCGAGCAGCATGACGACGGCGCCACCAAAGGCAATCGCAAGAGAGGTGCCAAGATCGGGCTGGATCAGCACAAACGCAACCGGTGCAACAAGAATTGCGCCTGGCACGATCAGCGCCCGCCAACTGCCGATCATCCCTGCCGGCAAAGTGGCGTAATAATGCGCCAGTACCACCACGATAACCGGCTTCATTAGTTCAGACGGTTGCAGCACCATGAAGCCGAGGTCCAGCCAGCGCTGGCTTCCCCCATTGACCTGCCCCATAATTTCAACCGCGATCAAAAGCACCAGAACCACGAGATATGCCGGATACGTCAGCAATCGCACCAGGTCGCGCGGCAATGCCGAAATGACCATTGCCATGGTCAGAAAGACCCCGAACCGGAAGAGATGCGAATTCGCAAACGGACTCATCGAACCACCCGCAGCCGAAAACAGCACCGCTGCGCCAAATGCGACAAGCATGAACAGCGGGATCAGCATCCCCCAAGGCTGGCGCGCGATCGGCTCAGGTATCACCGAACGGCGACTGTCTGCACGTGCGAGCATCACTGCGCGCCTCCGGTCGTCCCAGGGGCGGGAGGGGCAGGCGTGGGCGCTGCCGCCGCAGGTGTCGGCGCTGCGTTTGGAGGTGTGGTGCCAGCCGCAGGGGCACCACTTATGCCCGGTGGCGGACTTCCCGACGCTGTGGGATTGGGACGCGGCGCAATAGCGTCGGTTGCGATTGATTCGGATTGCCGCGCGGCGACACGCGCTTCTGCTTCGACCTGATCGAAAATATCCTCATCGCGCCGGGGCGGCGGTGTCACACTGGCACCGCGTTCAGCCGCATAGGCGGCATAGCGCCGCTCAAGTCTTTGCTGAGCAGTGCCGCCCCATTGTTCTTCCATCTGTTTCAGGACGTCCAACCCTTTTTGCGGGTCAAACAGATACGTCATCACATCGCGCGCAATCGGATAGGCCGCGCCTGAGCCGCCGCCGTGCTCGATCACCACTGCGCCGGCATACTTGGGCTTATCCGTGGGGGCAAAAAACACGAACAGGCCGTGGTCGCGGTATTTCCACGGGCCGCTTTTCCCGTCCGAAACGCTGAGCGAGACAACCTGCGCGGTGCCGGTCTTTCCCGCCATCATGATGTCCGGGAAGGGCAGCCGCCCACGACCGGCAGTGCCGGGGCCGTTCACAACATCGCTCATCGCCTGGCGTACGAACGCCACCTGCTCATCAGGAAAATCGACGACGTTGAAGCCTTTTGGCGGGGTGTTGACGGTTAGGCGCGGCTCCACGTGCCGACCGGTTGCCAGCCGCGTCGCCATGACTGCCAATTGCAGTGGGCTGGCAAGATAGTATCCCTGCCCGATCGAGGCGTTGACCGTATCGTAGGGTTCCCACGAGCGGCCAAACTTCTTTTCCTTCCACGTGGGCGTGGGCACAGTGCCAAAGAACTGGCTGGTCACAGGCAGCGGGAACTGTTGGCCAAGACCCATATTGGTAGCCATCGCTGCAACCTTGTCGAAACCGATGGCCTGCGCAAAGTGATAGAAATAGCTGTCGCAGCTTTGATAGATGGCCTTTGCCATGTCGACCGTGCCGTGATTGCTCCAGCAATTGAAAAACCGGTTGCCAATGCGTCGGCCGCCACCGCACACGATTGTTTCGGTAGGCTTCACCCCAGCTTTCAGGAACGCCATGCAGTGCATCGGTTTGACTGTTGAGCCCGGCGGATAGAGACCTTTGAGGACTTTGTTACGCAATGGCACGCGATCATCCTCGCGCAGCATCGCGTATTCAACCCCGCCGATCCCGTCGGAAAAACTGTTGGGATCAAAACTGGGCATGGATGCCATGCACAACAGGTCACCAGTATCGCAATCAAGAACGACGACCGAGCCGCTCTCCAAGCCAATGCGGCGCGCGGCATAATCCTGTAACGGTCCGTCTATCGTAAGTTTGACCGGCTTGCCCTGAATATCCTCCCGCGTGTCAAGATCGCGAATGATCCGCCCGCTGGCTGTCACTTCCACCCGGCGCGCGCCTGCGGTGCCGCGCAGTTCCTGTTCGAATTGCTTTTCCAGTGCGTCCTTGCCGATTTTATACCCCGGCGTGATCAGCAATGGGTTGCGATCAGCGTCGTATTCCTCGGCAGAGGCCGGGCCGACATATCCGATCAGATGCCCAACGCTGGGGCCGGTGGGATAAAACCGTGAAAACCCGCGCTGTGGAACTACGCCCTGCATATCGGGCAGCCGCACGCTGAGTGCGGCAAACTGTTCATAGTCAAGCCCGCTAGCGACCTCGATCGGGGCAAAGCCGCGGGTGCGCCCGACCTCGGCCTTGATATCGGCAATGCGATCGGGCTCCAGCTCGAGCAATTGCCCCAGCTGATTGATTGTGCGTTCCGGATTGCTCAGCCGTTCCGGGATGATGTCGACGCGAAAATCAGCGCGGTTGGAGGCGAGGGGGGCGCCGTTGCGATCCAGAATCCAGCCCCGGCGAGGCGGTATCAGCGTCAGATTAACGCGGTTGCTTTCGGATTCGAGGACGTATTTCTCATTCTGCGCAATCGCGAGGTAGCCCATACGCACCGCCAGCAGCACCCCGACGCCGCCCTGCACGGAGCCAATCAGGATGCTGCGCCGGTCAAATGCGTTCCGCAGAGTGGAGGCATTTACCACCGGGCCGTGCCGCGATGATCGCTTGTCCTTTGAAAACCACTTTTTCAACCGATCCTCCGCGTCCGCGACAGCCGGAACCGGTCAAGGCTGGCGATCACCTGGGCAAGGAACGGGTATAGCAGGATCGAGATCGCGATCTGCGGTACGGCGGCAATCGCCATCGGGACTGTAATCTGACTTCCGGAAACCACCATTGCGGCGACGATATATATGACGACGGCTAGACCGGCGCTGAACCAATCCTGCCAGAATCCGCGCCACGGAAAACGCGTTTCGATCGCTTCTAACGTTATCATCGCCAACGACCATAGCAATATCGCACTGCCATACGGCTGCCCGCTGAACAGATCGTCAAACGCGCCAAGCGGCACGCCCACCCACAAAGGCAGCAATCCGGGCCGCATGATCCGCCAGCCCAGCAGCATCAGGAAGCCCACCGGAGGAATGATCGGCATTACATCGGCCATCAACAGAAATGGCAGCAGCGATCCGATCATGATGGTGGCATACGGAACAACCAGCGCCCGCCAGGGCGAGACCGCGCGATTGATGCCGCTGCCATAACGAGCACCATATCGACCACCATTCCGGCCACCATATCGGCCCGAACGCGAACGTGATGAGATGCGGTCGATCAATTCCCGGTTCCTGAGGCAGGTGCCGCAGGCTCTGGCGCGGCTGCACCGCCCGCTTCTTCATTCTCGGTATCGCTCAGGCGCTGTTCGGAAACAGTTTGGGCAGCCTTGACTGCGATCGGCTCGTATATGGGTTCAACGCTGACGAAATCGGTCGCCGAAGGGTCAGCCATCAGCCGCGCCATGCCGCCATCGGGCGTGAGTTCGGTTAGGATCGCCACCGCAACACCTGGCCGGTAATATCCACCCGCGCCGCTCGTCACGAACACATCGCCGACTTTGAGAGGGTTAAGCCCAAGGTTGATCAGTCGAATGCGCAGGAAACCATCGCCGCGCCCCTCGGCAAAGGCGACCGTGTTGTCGCTCGCCCGGCGCACGGGCAAAACACTTTCGCTGTCGGTCAACAACAGCACCCGCGAAGTGACCCGTGCCACTTCGAGCACACGCCCTACAACGCCGCGAGCGGAGCGGACCGGCATTCCGACTTGCACCCCATTCAAGCGTCCAGCCGCGATATAGGCAAAACGGCGGGCGCTGGTGGAGCTGGAACCGATCAGGCGCGCGGTAACGACTGGATCGATCTCACCCTTGGCCAAGCCCAGCAGCGCTTTCAACCGCCTGTTTTCGGCAGCGACTGCATCCGCTTCGGCAAGGCGTATGCGGGCCAGTTCCATTTCTTCACGAAGCTGTGCATTCTGCGATCCGGCGCGCCAGTATCCGGTGAACGCATCCCACATGCCTCCGGAACCTGCGCGCACTGTCGCCGTCGTCTCGCCCGCAGGTGAGACTACGTCCTGCGCGGCACCGCGCAGGGGAGCCATCGCGGCAGGCTGCCACAACGACAGGGCAAGCAGGGCAAGGCCCAGCAACGCACCGAGCGCTGCGAGAAGGTATCCGGTAAACACCGAATACTGCGCTTTTTTCGAGAAGCCCGATCGGCGCGATGAAGGCGGCGCCATGGCTCTGGTCCCCTTGGTTAGCGGCTGGATGCCTCGATCATGCCGTCATCAGGACGCCGCGATAGATCGGGTCCTCCATTGCGCGGCCGGTGCCAATTGCAACGCAGGTCAGCGGATCTTCGGCAACGGAGACCGGCAGGCCGGTTTCCTCGCGCAGATGTTCATCCAGCCGGCGGATCAAGGCGCCGCCCCCGGTGAGCACGATGCCCTGATCGACGATGTCGGCAGCGAGTTCGGGCGCAGTGTTTTCGAGCGCGATGCGCACACCTTCAACGATGGCGCCGATGGGTTCGGACAATGCTTCTGCCACGTGCGCCTGATTGATCGTGATTTCCTTGGGCACGCCGTTGACCAGATCGCGGCCTTTCAGCGTGATGGTTTCGCCAATGCCATCTTCAGGGACCACAGCGATGCCGTAATCTTTCTTGATCCGTTCAGCCGTGGCATCCCCGATCAGCAGGTTGTGGTGGCGGCGCACGTAGGAGACGATGGCTTCGTCCATCTTGTCCCCGCCGGTGCGTACCGAAGTGGTGTATGCAAGCCCGCGCAGCGACAGGACGGCGACTTCGGTAGTGCCCCCGCCGATATCGACGACCATGGATCCGACCGGCTCCGTCACCGGCATATCGGCGCCAATGGCAGCGGCCATGGGTTCCAGGATCAGGTGTACTTCGGATGCGCCCGCGTTGGAGGCTGCGTCGCGGATCGCGCGCTTTTCAACCGAGGTGGACCCTGATGGAACGCAGATCACGATTTCGGGGTAGCGGAACAGGTTACGCTTTCCATGCACCTTGCGAATGAAGTGCTTGATCATTTCCTCGGCGATTTCGATGTCGGCGATAACGCCGTCGCGCAGCGGGCGGATCGCCTCGATGGTATCAGGCGTTTTGCCCATCATCATCTTTGCATCATCGCCCACGGCCTTGACCCGTTTGATGCCGTTGATCGTCTCGATCGCGACGACCGAAGGTTCGTTGAGCACGATGCCCTGATCCTGCACATAAACGAGGGTATTGGCAGTGCCCAGGTCGATCGCGAGGTTCTGCGAGCCGAATTTGAAGAGGTTGGAAAAGAAACTCATGTTCTAATTTTTTCCATGATTTGCCGAAATGGTATAGTCCGCACGAGACTCACTCGTTGCGGATCGCATTCCGAAAGTGTCCCACTGAACTTTCCGCCTAGCGAAACCCTGCCCAAAAGGCCAAAAAATTTGTTGATGGTGATGCTAATTATACACGGTAGCCCTCGAATATGCGGCCACTGACAGCTAGGCTGCGACAAATGCCCGATATTCGTCGTCTTCCAACCGATTTGGTAAACAGAATTGCCGCTGGAGAAGTGGTCGAACGGCCTGCTGCCGCGCTGAAAGAGCTGGTCGAAAACGCGATTGACGCACGCGCAGGCCGAATCACCGTGAAGCTGATCGATGGCGGTTTGACCCGTCTGGAAGTGACCGACGATGGTTGCGGCATGTCCCGCGACGACATCGGGCTGGCGCTGGAACGCCATGCAACATCGAAACTGCCTGACGATGCGATCGAACTGGTCTCGACCCTCGGGTTTCGCGGGGAGGCGCTGCCTTCCATCGCCAGTGTCTCTCGCTTGACTATCGAAAGCCGGGTTTCAGGAGCCGCAGAAGGTTGGCGCACCGTAATCGACCATGGGGAGCGGGTGGAGGACGCCCCGGCCGCGCTCCCCGTCGGCACGCGGGTGCGGGTTGAACAATTGTTCGCCAAAATCCCGGCGCGCCGCAAATTTCTTCGCACGCCGCGCAGTGAATACATCGCGTGTCTCGATATTGTGCGCCGCCTTGCGATGGCTCGGCCCGACATTGCATTCACGTTTGAAAACGGTGCGGATGGCAAATCGCGCCGCGCGTTGGCTACGCAAGCGAACGAAGATCTATCCACCCGCGTTTCCCAGATCATTGCGCGCGAATTGAAAGACAATGCGGTCGCGATCGATCTGGAACGAGAAACAGTCCACGGGGCCATGCGTCTGACGGGGCTGGCGGGCCTGCCGACCTACAATCGCGGCGTGGCGGACCATCAGTATCTGTTCGTCAACGGTCGCCCGGTGAAGGATCGCCTGCTGGTCGGCGCGGTGCGCGGGGCGTATTCCGATATGCTGGCAAGAGATCGCCATGCGGTGCTTGCGCTGTTCCTCGATCTGCCGCCGCACGACGTCGACGTGAACGTCCACCCGGCCAAGACCGAGGTGCGGTTTCGCGATGCTGCGGGCGTGCGGGGATTTATCGTCTCCGGCCTGCGTCAGGCGCTCAGCACAGGCGACCGACGATCAGCGCAAGGGCCGGACCGCGCGGCGATGAGCCGGTGGATGGCGGAGCCGGTCCGCCAAGAGCCTGCCGCGCTCCGCTCAATCTTTGATGGTCGCGATTGGGCTGCGCAGCCAAGCCGTGTCAGCGAGCCGCGCCCGGAATGGAATGATCAGGAAAACGCACAAGATACCGCTCAGGCTCTCCCCACAGGCCGCGCAGAAGAAGCCGCACCGCTGCCACCCGACGCCGCGCAATATCCGCTCGGCATTGCGCGTGGGCAGGTCGCCAACACCTATATTGTCGCAGAAAGCGCCGATGGACTGGTTCTGGTCGATCAGCACGCGGCACACGAACGGCTCGTGCTGGAGCGGCTACGCGCAGCCGGGGCAGGGGAAACGGTGAGCCGATCTCAGGCTCTGCTGGTGCCCGACGTGGTGGAAATGGACGAGGCGGATTGCGACCGATTGGAAGATGCGATCGAGGGGCTGGCGCGGTACGGTCTGGTGGTGGAGCGGTTTGGCCCCTCTGCCATGCTGGTGCGCGCGCTGCCCGCAGCGTTGACTAAAGCGAACTCCGAAAAACTCCTGCGTGACCTTGCCGATGATATCGCAAAGCACGGTCCGCAGGACGACAGCGGATCGCTCCTGCTGGCAGAGCGACTTGAATACGTGCTGGCGACGATGGCCTGTCACGGCTCAGTGCGGGCAGGGCGGGTGCTCAGCGTGGCCGAGATGAACGCTCTGTTGCGCGAGATGGAGGCCACACCGCGCTCAGGCCAATGCAATCATGGGCGGCCCACCTGGGTCAAACTGGGCATGGATGATGTCGAGAAGCTGTTCGGGCGGCACTGACCTCTGCGCACTTTATGCGACACGGAATTTCGGCACTCGCGCATCCGCATCCAGTTCGGGAATGATCCGGTACCGGGAAAGGATCAGACTGAACAATCCGAACAGCAACAGGCCCGCCGCGGTCAAGGTGAACAGCCAGCCAGTGCCCGCCAGTGACGAAACGGCTGCGCCAAGCGTCTTTACATTGGAGGCGTTGCTCGAAAGGAAGCCGGTTTCGACCAGCGACCAACCGATCACGGCGTAGACAACAGCCCGCGCCAGATATCCCGCACCGCCAAGCCAGCGGGTCGCATCGGGCGCGGACGGGCTGATGCGATTCATGAAATCGCCGCTGATGCCCTTCTTCGCCTGCGCTGCGGCAGCGATAAAGAAAGCAACGCCGAGAATACCGATCACGACCCCGCCAAACTGGATGGAGAGCACACCGGCAGTCGCCTGCGAAGCGCCATCTCCTCCGGATGAAGGGGTGCCGGTGGCAAATTTGTACGCTGTCCACGCGAGCACGATGTGGGCAATACCGCTGCCCGCATGTCCGATCCGCTTGCCCCATCCTTTCGCATCGGAACCGTTATTTTCGATATCGAACAGCGGGGATGCAAATCGAAACAGTGCATAGGCAAGCAAGCCGACGACGAGGATCCATAGCAGCAACGAACCACCGGGCATCCCTTCGACCGCCTCGAAAATGCCATCAGTGCCTTTGCTGATCTGACCTGCGCTGGTCAGCGCGATCAAACCGAGCACGGAATACAGGATAGCCCTGCTGAAATAGCCGACCCGCACGAGCCAATTGAACTTTTCGGATTTGTCGACCACTTGAATTCCCCATCTGGCGTTTAGAATGCCAACGGAGTCAGGCGCTGTGAGGTTCCTGAATTCAGACGTTGAATTTGAACAGCAGCACATCGCCGTCCTGGACGACGTATTCCTTGCCTTCCTGACGCAGCTTGCCCGCTTCCTTGGCCCCGGCCTCACCGCCCAGAGTGACGTAATCGTCAAACGCGATGGTTTCTGCGCGGATGAAGCCTTTTTCGAAATCGGTGTGAATCTCGCCAGCGGTCTGCGGTGCTTTTGCGCCAGCGGGGAACGTCCAGGCGCGGGTTTCCTTGGGACCGGCGGTGAAGAACGTGTTGAGGCCCAGCAAGGTGTAGCCCGCACGGATCACACGGGCGAGGCCGCTTTCGCTAAGTCCGAGTTCGGCAAGGTATTCTGCGCGATCCTCTTCCGGCATTGTCACCAGCTCGGCTTCGATCGCGGCGGAGACGACCACGGCCTGCGCGCCCTCCGCCTCGGCCTTGGCAAACACTTGCGCCGACAGCGCGTTGCCGTTGGCTGCATCTTCCTCGGCGACGTTGCAGACATACAGCACGGGCTTTGCCGTCAGCAATTGCGCCTGTGCAAAAACGCGCGCCTCTTCCTCATCCTTAGGCTCAGTCAGGCGGGCAGGCTTGCCCTCGCGCAGCAATTCCAGCGCCTGACCCAGCACGCTCGCCATGATCTTCGCTTCCTTGTCGCCTGCCGCGCCGCGCTTGGCCGCATTGGGCACGCGCTTTTCGAGACTTTCGAGATCGGACAGCATCAGCTCGGTTTCGACCACTTCGGCATCGGCCAGTGGATCGACCTCTGTTGGCGACGTGCTGCACATCGTCATCCTCGAAACAGCGCAGCACGTGGACGATGGCATCGACCTCGCGGATGTTCCCGAGGAACTGGTTGCCCAGACCCTCGCCCTTGCTCGCGCCTTTGACCAGGCCCGCGATGTCGACGAAGGAAAGCTGCGTGGCGATCACCTTTGCGCTTTTGGCGATTGCGGCGATCTGGTCCAGCCGTTCATCCGGCACCGCGACCTGCCCGACATTAGGCTCGATCGTGCAGAACGGATAGTTTGCGGCCTGCGCGGCCTGTGTCTGTGTAAGAGCATTGAACAAGGTGGACTTGCCCACATTGGGCAGGCCCACGATCCCGCAACGAAAACCCATCGTCTATTCCTTGGTTGTGCCGTCGATACGCCAGGGTGGGAAGCGCCGGTTGTTTCCGCCCCAGAACAGGCAGATTTCGTTTCCGGCAGGGTCGTGCAGGCGTGCCTCGCGCCAGCCCCAGCTTTGATCGACGGGATCGAGTGTGAATGTCAGCCCAGCCCCTTTGAGCGCCGCGACCGTTTCGTCAAGCGTCTCGACCTCAAAATAGACTACCGTGGCGCAGGAATGGACGGCATCTGTGTGGTGAATGGAAAACGTCTCGCCCGTCGCTGTCTCGAACCGCGCGTAACGCGGTGGTGCGTCCACGATCTGCGTCAGGCCCAGCGTCTGGTAAAACCGCACGGATGCCGCGTAATCGGTGCAGCCGACGGTGACCTGATTTAGCCGCATCACACGTTATGCACCGCCTTGATCCACGGACCATAGGGCGATGCGCCCAGCCAATCGACCTGCACCTTGGCCGAAACGTCGTTAATCGGCACTTGCGGTTTGGGACCGGGATGGACCGGACGGCGCAGCGGGCGCGTGCCCGGCGCCATCGCGATAATTTCGGCCATGGCGCGCGGAACGTCCATCGGATCGCTCGTCCCGCCGCCCCCGCGATTGCCCAATTGCGCGACCAGCCCAGGATAACCCGACGTATGCTTTTCATCGGCGCGTGCCAGCAGAGTTTGGGCGTTCTCGTTGGCATTGCGCCAGATCTCGGTCGGATAGCCGCCCGGCTCGATCACGGTCACGTCAATCCCGTGCGGCACCAGTTCATACGCCAGCGATTCGCTCATCGCCTCCAGCGCGAACTTGGTGGGGGAATACTGGCCATAGGCGGGTGCGATTACCCGGCCCAGCTGCGATGTAACATTGATGATTAGCCCGCTTTTCGCCGCGCGCATCGCGGGCAGCACGGCGCGCGCCATGCGGTGTGGGCCAAAGACGTTGGTTTCGAACATGTGGCGCGTTGCTTCCATGTCCTGGATCTCAATCGGGCCGCCGTATGAAATGCCGGCATTGTTGATGAGCACATCCAGCGTGCCGCCCGCCGCCATCAATGCCGCGTTGACTCCGGCCTCGACCTGATCATCGGACGTCACATCGATTTCGATCACTTGCAGATCGAGCTTTTCATTGGTCGCAAGCACGCGCAACTCGTCCGCTTCGGGCCGGGGCAGGTTGCGCATGGTGGCGAACACCTTTGCGCCGCTGCGTGCGAAATGCTCCGCCGCCAACCGGCCAAACCCGCTGGAACAGCCGGTAATGAGAACGCTCTTGCCTGACAGGTCGGGCGCAGATTTCAGCATATCGGGCTGCGCAAACGATGCGGTCGCGGCGAGCGCGCCGGTGGCTGCGGCTCCTGCAAGCAAGGCGCGACGATTTAGCTTGGGCATTTGTTGGCTCCCGTTTTCATGGCAATGTGTTTCACATCGATCCCATGTTGCGGCCACGGGTGCAAGCCCAGCGCGATCACACGACAGGGGCCGCATCCTCGCTGGGATCATCAAACACGCGCAGCCGGTGCATACCCTCCTGCAAGGCCCATAGCGCATAAACGTCATAGACAGCATGGCCGATAATCACCGCCGTCAGGCTGCCCGTATACCAGTACACGACGCCAAAGATCGTCCCGATTACAAGGATGAGGGCGCTGATAACCGGCTGCGCAAAGTGGATGAGAGCGAACATCAGGGACGCGATCAGGATCGCCAGCGACACCGGTAGATAATCGCCCAACAATAGCTGCACACCGCCGCGAAATAGTGCTTCTTCGCCCAGACCCGCGCAGAACGATATGAAGGTAATCGCGGCAAGAGACAGGCGTTGCTTCAGAAACGGATAATTGCCCGCCTGAGAACGGATCAGCCAATCTGCGTAATCAGGAAACAGGCGGGACAGGGCAGCGCCCAACGCGATCAGCGCCCCCGCCAGCGCAGCACCCAATGCAATTTCCCACGGTGCCACAGAGAGAAAAGTCGCCAAGTCCCGGCCACTGAATTGGTACAACGTCAGCCCGATGATTGTGAAGCACGCTGCCTGAAACCCGGTGAGGGTCATGAGTTTGGATATGGGTATATTACTAAGGTCGGACTTGCTGCTCATATTGATTGCTCCTCCGCATTCTGGCGATCAATCGTGGCAAGCGGCAAGGTCTCCAGCCAGTGGCACAGGGTGCGCGGGCTCTTAAGCCGGATGACCTTGTGCTCATGACCTTTCAGGCGCGCTTCGAGCCGGAGGCGCGGGCCGCTGTTCCAGCGCAGGACATAGAGGATGAAGGCCGCGTCGAACCGTTCGGGGCAGCCGTCGGGCATATCGGGGCGAGGGCGCCCATGCCAGATCGCTACCCGTTTCAAAACTCGCCATGCACAAAGCAGGATCGGGAAATCGAGATAGACGATGGTGTCGGCACGTTCGGCGCGCGGTGCCAGTGTCCCGCCGTATGTCCCATCTATCAACCAGCGCGATCCAGCCGCCACCTGCTCGACTGCGCTACGTAATTGCGCAGGTTCGCTTTCAATCCAGCCACTGCGCCAGTTGAGCTGATCCATGTGGATCAGCGGCAAGTCCAGCCGATGAGCAAGATCGTGCGCCAGCGTGCTTTTGCCAGCGCCACACGGGCCGACGATCAACACCCGCTCCATTGGATCAATCCTGCATTCTCAGCGCAAAATCGCTCATGAAACGCGGATCGTTGCTTTCCGCCAGCCAGTGCGCCTCATTTGCGATTGCGCCTAGCATTTCTGCAAGATCATCGAGCTCTGCCTTGGCGTAATTGCCCAGCACGTGACCGGTCACGCGATCCTTGTGTCCCGGATGGCCAATGCCGATGCGCACCCGGCGAAAATCGGGGCCGATATGCTGGTCGATGGAGCGCAGGCCATTATGCCCGGCATGGCCTCCGCCTTGCTTCACTTTAACCCTGAACGGGTCGAGGTCCAGTTCATCGTGGAAAACGGTAAGCGCGTCGGGGCCGAGTTTGTAGAACCGCAGCGCCTCACCCACGCTGCGACCGCTTTCGTTCATGAAAGTCGCCGGTTTCAGCAGCAGAACCTTGTTCTGGCTGATCCGGCCCTCGCGTGCCCAGCCGGAGAACTTCTTTTGTTCAGGACCAAAGCCGTGGACGTCTGCCAGCACATCCATCGCCATGAAGCCGACGTTGTGCCGGTGCATCGCATAACGCGGTCCGGGATTGCCAAGGCCTGTCCAGATTTGCATCGTCTATGCCCCTAGCTATCTGCGCCAGAAAACAAAACACCGGACTGGTTTCCCAGCCCGGTGCCTTGGTGATTTCGACAGATAAAAGTGCCGTTTAGTCGGCGCTCTTGTCCTGCTGTTCCTGCGCGGCGTCATCATCCGGGCCCTGCTCGGTTGCAGCGGTTTCGCCCGGCTCCATGCCTTCACCGGTCTGCTCGGAGCCTTCGTCTTCGCTCTTCTTGAGCGCCGACGGAGCGACGAGGGTCGCGATGGTGAAGTCACGATCGGTGATCGCGCTCACGCTGCCTTTGGGCAGGGTGATTTCGCTGATGTGGATCGCGTCGCCCACTTCCTTGCCGGTGACGTCGATCTCGATTTCGTCGGGGATGTTGTCCGACGGGCAGATGAGGTCGAGTTCGTGACGGACCACGTTAAGAACGCCGCCCTTCTTGAGGCCGGGCGAGGCTTCTTCGTTGATGAAGACAACCGGGATCTGAACCTCGATCTTGGAATCCTTCGACAGGCGAAGGAAGTCCACGTGGGTCGGGCGATCCTTGACCGGATCCATGGCGACGTCCTTGGGAATGGTACGGACCGGTTTGCCGTCCACTTCGACCTGCACGATTGAGTTCATGAAGTGTCCGGTCATCATCTGACGGAACAGTTCCTTACCCTCGATGTGGATCATTACAGGTTCTTCGTTGCCGCCGTATATAACAGCGGGAACCCGACCTTCGCGGCGAAGTGCTCGGGAGGCTCCCTTGCCAGCCCGTTCGCGGCGTTCAGCCGGCAGTGTAAGAGCGTCGCTCATAGTCAAAGCCTTCCAAATGCGTGTTTGAGATACATTTCCGGCGCGCCGCCTCCAGGGATGACCAGAACGCCGAAGGGCGGGCCGATAGAGTGGTGGCAGCATTTTGGCAAGGGATTTGCCAGGCATCGCCGCAAACCGACCTGTAAGGGATCGGTGCGACGGATGCTTTGCACATTCTCACATCAACCAAGCACGATCACGCCATCGCAGCTGATCAACCTCGTCGGAAATTGCATTATTGAACGCGTTCCACCTCTACGTCCATCTGGGTCAACACATCCTGTACGCTCTTGTCGCCTGCAAGGTGCCCTGCGCCAACGGCGATGAAGACGGTGCCCGGTTGTTCCAGCCGCGTGGCGATCCACTGCGCCCAGTTGGCGTTGCGATCATACAGCAGCGCCTTGGCGATTGCGGCATCGGTCAGACCTTCGTTCATCAACGCAGCCAGTCCGTCTGCATCGCCATCGATCCATTCTGCAATCATCGCATCAAGCGTGGTCTTGGCCTCGTCCATGCCATCCACCGCTTCCATCAGGAATTCGATCTGCTTTTCCTGTGGCAAACTATCGAAGATGCCGATCTGAAATTCCGGCGTTTCCAACGCTGCCTGCTCCTTTTCCGAAACCTTGGCCAACAGCACCTTTTCAACGCCGCTGTCGGGAGAGTATCCCTGTTGCAGCAACGGAAGCATGGTCAGCGTGAGGCCGGCCATCCAAGGCTCAAATCGGTCGAACACCGGGGCGGGTACGCCAAGTTTGGCCAATGCGCCTTCGTATGCAGTGGTCTGCTCCGGTGTCAGCAGAGAACGCAGTGTAGTGCCTTCGGGAAGGGCGGATGCGGCCATCGCCACGGCCTGCACCTTCGCCTCGCTTTCCGCGCCCATCGGAATTTCAGTCACCAGCGTATCGGCTGATGTAAGGGCGGAAGCGATTTCATCACTGTACCAGTTCACATCCTTGGGCAGGGCATGGACCGTGCCGAACAGATAGATAGTAGTGTCATCGTCCGCGACCTTCCACAGGGCAGGGCCTTTGGGCGCTTCTGCGGTTGCCTCCGCAGCAGCCTCGCCATGCCCGTCGGCAAGCGCCGGGTTGGCGGCGAAAAAGAGCGCGAGCGTGGCAGCGGAAGTTGCGAGGTGAGTCATAAGTTTCATGCGTGAATCCTTTCGGGAGAACCGCCGTAGCGAATAATCTTGAAGGTGGGTTGAACGAAATTGAGAGGTCTGATGCCGCCAGCAGGCGCAAAGAAACGAAACCAGCATCGACCCATTGTTGCCGCAGGCGTTGACGGGTCGAGCGAGGCTCGGCTTTGGTTCTTTCTTTACGTGGTTTCTCCGTCGTCGAAAATCTCTTCGATGGGCATGTTGAACAGGCGCGAAATGCGAAAGACGAGGGGTAGCGAGGGATCGTGCTTGCCGGTTTCGATGGCATTCACTGCCTGCCGCGACACATCGAGATGCACGGCGAGTTCGGCCTGGCTCCAGTTGCGTTCTGCGCGCAAGACCTTGAGGCGGTTTTTCATTGCGCGAAGTCCGTTCCCAACGGCCCGCATGAGGGCGCGCAACGCAGGGCCAAAGTTTGCCGATGTTTGGCAACTATTTTCTGATCCGGGTATGGCACAAGGTCGGTCCCTCTTGCAGTCGACATCATGGCAATGTCAGGGATGCCTGACTATATGTCGTGATTTGCTGACTATGTCAACACAACCTGACTTATCGTAATGCAGTCACGACATTCAAGCCGCCGCCCCCATTGATTTCCCTGCGCGATGCTGCGCCGCACCATTGACCGCAAACGGGGCTTGAGCCAAAGGCCATGCGCGATGAAATCCCAAGCTTCACACGTCCCCACGAATGATCCGGCGAACGATACCGGGCAGATCTCCGCAGCTCCGCAAGGCAGTGCGCGCGATCCCTCCCGCTCATTTCAGGACATGATCCTGACCCTGCACGATTTCTGGTCGGCAGTGGGCTGTGTCATCCTGCAACCCTATGACATGCGCATGGGCGCGGGCACTTTCCACACAGCCACCACCCTGCGCGCACTGGGGCCGCAGCCGTGGAATGCGGCTTTTGTCCAGCCATGCCGCCGCCCAACCGATGGGCGATACGGCGAAAACCCCAATCGCCTGCAGCATTATTACCAGTATCAGGTCATTCTTAAGCCATCACCGGGCGATATTCAGGATCTTTATCTCGGCTCCCTGAGCGCGATCGGCATTGACCCGCTCAAACATGATATCCGCTTTGTCGAGGATGACTGGGAATCGCCCACACTGGGCGCATGGGGGCTGGGCTGGGAGGTCTGGTGCGATGGCATGGAAGTCACGCAGTTCACCTATTTTCAGCAGATGGGCGGCTTTGATTGCAAGCCTGTCGCTGGCGAACTGACCTATGGTCTGGAACGGCTCGCGATGTATATTCAGGGCGTCGACAGCGTCTACGATCTCGATTTCAACGGTCGCGGCGTCTCCTATGGCGACGTGTTCCTCGAAAACGAGCGGCAGATGTCGAAAGCCAATTTCGAGGTTTTCGACACCGATATGCTCTTCACCAAGTTTGAGATGGCGGAAAAGGAATGCCGCAACCAGTTGGACCACGGCGTGCCGATTGCCGCCTATGAGGAAGCCATAGAGGCCAGCCACATCTTCAATCTGTTGCAGGCGCGCGGCGTTATCAGTGTGCAGGAACGCGCCAGTTACATGGGACGGGTTCGTGATCTGGCGCGGTCATCTTGCGAGGCCTACGCCAAGCAGATGGCTCCCCAATGGGAAGCACAATTTCCGGGGTGGACGCTGTAATGGCCGATTTCCTGCTCGAACTCCTCTCCGAAGAAATCCCTGCGCGAATGCAGGCGGGTGCGCGCGCCGAGCTGGAAAAGCTGTTTTGCCGCGAACTCGATGCTGCGGGCGTTGCCTGTGGCGATATCACCGTGTGGTCCACCCCGCGCCGCCTTGCCCTCATTGCGCGCGGACTGCCGCTGGAAACGGCCGCTGTCAGCGAAGAGGCCAAGGGCCCGCCCGTGGGTGCGCCCGATCAGGCGGTCGACGGGTTCTGTCGCAAGAACGGCGTCACGCGCGATCAGTTGGAAGAACGCGACGTAAAGGGGCGCGCCACCTGGTTTGCGGTGATCGAACGCCCCGGTCAGGCGGTTGGCGATCTGCTTGCCGCCGCGATCCCCGCGATTATCCGCGATTTTTCGTGGCCCAAGTCCATGCGCTGGGGCGCGGCATCGCTCAGCCCGGAATCCCTGCGCTGGGTGCGCCCGCTCACCGGGATCGTCGCGCTGCTGGATGGCGATGTGGTCCCCGTGCTGATGGACGGTATCGCCAGCGGCCGCGAGACTGCGGGGCACAGGTTCCATTCCTCCGGCGCGGTCACCATTGGCGGGGCGGACGATTACGCCGCAACGCTGCGGACCGCGCATGTCATCATGGACCACGAGGAACGCGCCGCGATCATCCGCGAAGGCGCGGAAAAGGCTGCGCAGGACGCCGGCCTGTCGCTGGTGGCCGATGAGGGGCTGGTGATCGAGAACGCGGGCCTGACCGAATGGCCGGTGCCGCTGCTGGGCCGCTTTGACGAAGCATTTCTGGAAGTGCCGCCCGAAGTCATCCAGCTGACCGCGCGCGTTAACCAGAAGTATTTCGTGTGCGAGGGGCAGGACGGCAAACTTGCCAACGCCTTCATCTGCACCGCCAACATCGCCTCTGCCAATCCCGCTCTGGTGGTGGATGGCAACCGCAAGGTGCTGGCCGCAAGGCTGGCCGATGCGCGGTTCTTCTGGGAGCAGGATCAGAAGAAAACCCTCGCCGAGCACGCCAAGGGGCTGGAGCGGATCACCTTCCATGAGAAGCTGGGCACGGTCGCCGACAAGGTCGAGCGCGTGGCGAAGCTGGCACGGTGGCTGGTTGAAGAGGGGATTGTCCGCGATACTCCCCTCCCGCCCGCGGGAGGGGAGCGAGACTTGGCGACGCAGGAGCCTAGTCGCAGCGGGGTGGGCGCTGGCGCGCCCATGCCCACCCCTGACCCCTCCCGCAGGCGGGAGGGGAACCCCGCCGACAGCGCTCAGCTAGCGGATTGGGCCGAACAGGCCGCGCGCCTGTGCAAGGCCGATCTGGTCACCGAAATGGTCGGAGAATTCCCCGAATTGCAGGGTCTGATGGGCGGATACTACGCCCGCGCCGAGGGTCTGCCCGATGAAGTCGCGGACGCGATCCGCGATCATTACAAGCCGGTGGGGCAGGGCGATGAAGTGCCGACCGCGCCGGTGACGGTGGCGGTGAGTTTGGCTGATAAGCTGGATACGTTGACCCGTTTTTTCCTCATTGACGAAGCGCCGACCGGCTCAAAAGACCCATTTGCTCTTCGGCGGGCAGCCATTGCAGTGATTGCGCTAGTCCTTGGGAATGGTCTTAGGTTCAAGCTTGAAGCAGCCCTCCTGGCAGCCGTCTCAGACGATCTCGATGACTTCGAGCAAATCTGGCGTGGTCACACTGAGACGAAGCTCGCTAACTTCTTCGCAGACCGCCTCAAAGTCCAGCAACGCGAGGCAGGCGTCCGCCACGATCTGATCGACGCGGTCTTCGCGCTCGGCGGGGAGGACGATCTTGTCCGTCTGCTCGCGCGTGTCCATGCGCTGCAATCCTTTATCGAGACGGATGAGGGCACCAATCTGCTCGCCGGATACAAGCGCGCGGCTAACATCCTCAAGAAAGAGGACTGGGGCAAATCAGCAGCCGAGCCCGAACACACGGGCGAGGAAGACCCGCTAGCGCTTGCCGGAAAGCCTGAATTCGATGCCGCTATGCGCGAGGCGCAAGCGCACACCGACAAAACGCTTTCCTACACTCCGGAAGCTGCGGAAAAGGCTCTGATCGACGCGCTCGACGCGGCCGAGCCGAAAGCCGCTGCCGCCATCGCGGCGGAGGATTTCGAGGGCGCCATGGCGGCGCTCGCTGGACTGCGTTCTGCGGTCGACCGGTTCTTTGAAGATGTGATCGTGAATGATGAAGACGAGCGCAAGCGAGCCTCGCGCCTTGCGCTGCTGGCGCGGTTGCGCGATGCGGTGCACGCGGTTGCCGATTTCAGCCGGATCGAGGGGTAGCGCGAAAAAAATCGGGAGAAGTGTCAACTTCGCAAAATGGTGCGTCAACTGGCCCAATGCCTCACTTTTGCGCCCGGAAATGCGGGTGTCACGCTGTCAAATATGTCAACTTTGGTAGGAAATTTTATGTCACTCCAAACGGTCTATCCATTCGGCGGAAACGCAGCGCACACCGATGCGCGGCAGAAGGACAAGACCGTGGCCGGTGGCAAGGGCGCGAATCTTGCGGAAATGGCCAGCATCGGCTTGCCGGTTCCTCCCGGCTTTACGATCACGACCGAGGAATGCGTGCGCTATCTTCAGGATGGCGAGTTTTTCCGCGACGATCTGCGTGCGGAGGTAACAAACGCGCTGGCTCATATCGAGCGCGCCGTGGGCAAGACTTTCGGCAACCCCGCCGATCCGCTGCTGGTATCGGTGCGGTCTGGCGCGCGGGTTTCCATGCCCGGCATGATGGATACGGTTCTGAACCTTGGCCTCAATGATGAGACGGTGGTGGGGCTGGCCAATACAAGCGGCGATGAACGCTTTGCCTGGGACAGCTATCGCCGGTTCATCCAGATGTATTCCGACGTTGTGCTCGGCCTCGATCACGGGCTATTTGAAGAAGCGCTGGAAATCGTCAAGGAAGACAACGGCTTTTACGCCGACACAGAGCTTTCCGCCGATGATTGGCGCACGCTGGTCGCAGAGTTCAAACAGATCGTGGAAGCCGAACAGGGCAAGCCGTTCCCACAGGATGTGAACGAACAATTGTGGGGCGCAATCGCGGCGGTTTTCGATAGCTGGGATAGCGACCGCGCAAAGGTTTATCGCCGGCTGAACGATATTCCGGGCGACTGGGGCACCGCGGTCAACGTGCAGGCGATGGTGTTTGGCAATATGGGCGATACCAGCGCCACCGGCGTCGCCTTCACCCGTGATCCGGCGACGGGACGCCGGGCGTATTATGGCGAATACCTGATCAACGCTCAGGGTGAAGACGTGGTGGCGGGCATCCGCACGCCGCAATATCTGACGAAGGCCGCCCGTGAGGAAGCGGGCGCAAAGCCGCTGTCGATGGAAGAGGCGCTGCCTGATGCCTATGGCGAGCTGGCCCGCGTGTTCGACCTGCTCGAAGCGCATTATCGCGATATGCAGGACATTGAGTTTACCGTTGAGCGCGGCAAGCTGTGGATGCTGCAAACCCGGTCCGGCAAACGCACAGCGAACGCGGCGCTGAAAATGGCGGTCGACATGGTCGAGGAAGGCCTGATCGACAAGCGTGAAGCGGTGCTGCGGATCGATCCGATGGCGCTCGATCAATTGTTGCACCCGACGCTCGACCCCAAGGCGCAGCGCCATGTGCTGACGTCGGGTCTGCCAGCGTCTCCGGGTGCAGCGGCGGGCAAGATCGTGCTGGATGCGGACACCGCCGAACAATGGTCTGGAAGGGGTGAGAAAGTCATTCTGGTGCGGGTGGAAACCAGTCCCGAAGACATCCACGGAATGCACGCTGCGCAAGGCATTCTGACCGCGCGCGGCGGTATGACGAGCCATGCGGCAGTGGTGGCGCGCGGCATGGGTCGTCCCTGCGTTTCAGGCGCGAGCGGCGTTTCCATCGACCGCACCGCGCGCACGCTGCGGATCGGTTCGCAAGAGTTGAAAGAGGGCGACGAAATCACGCTCGACGGCGCGAACGGGCAGGTGATGCTGGGCATCGTCGCCACCGTCGAACCAGAGATGGCCGGGGATTTCGGCACGCTGATGGAATGGGCCGACGAAAACCGGCGGATGGGTGTTCGCACCAATGCCGAAACACCCGCAGACTGCCAGATTGCAAGGCAGTTCGGTGCGGAAGGCATTGGCCTGTGCCGCACCGAGCATATGTTTTTCGAGGCAAGCCGCATCAGCGCCGTTCGTCAGATGATTCTGGCGGATGACGAGGCCGGACGCCGCCGCGCGCTCGAAATTCTGCTGCCGGAACAACGCTCTGACTTCACCGAGATTTTCGAGGTTATGGCCGGATTGCCGTGCACCATCCGCCTGCTTGATCCGCCGCTGCACGAATTTCTGCCGCATGGCGATGCCGAGTTTGCAGACCTTTCCGATGCGACGGGCATGGGGATCGACCATCTGAAAAGGCGCGCGGAGGAACTGCACGAATTCAACCCGATGCTGGGCCATCGCGGGTGCCGGTTGGGAATCACTTTCCCCGAAATCTACGAAATGCAGGTCCGCGCCATATTCGAGGCGGTGTGCGCGGTGCAGCAGAAGAGCGGTGAGGCTCCGCTGCCCGAGATTATGATTCCGCTGGTTGCCACCCGCAAGGAGCTGGCCATACTGCGCGCACTGGTGGATCGCGTGGCGCAAGAGGTTTTTGCTGAACAGGGAACGCGGGTGGAATACCTGGTGGGCACCATGATAGAACTGCCGCGCGCCGCGTTGATGGCAGGCGAGATCGCGCATGAGGGCGCGTTCTTCAGCTTTGGCACAAACGATCTGACGCAAACCACGCTGGGCGTGTCGCGCGACGATTCGGCTCGGTTCCTTGCGCCCTATGTCGACAAGGGTATTTTCCCCCGCGATCCCTTCGTCAGCCTGGACATCGAGGGTGTAGGACAGCTGGTTGAAATGGCGGCAGAGCGGGGCAGGGTAACACGCCCGGACATCAAATTGGGCATATGCGGTGAACATGGCGGTGACCCGGCCAGCATCGCGTTTTGCGAGACGGTGGGGCTCGATTACGTCAGCGCGTCTCCGTATCGTGTGCCAATCGCGCGGTTGGCAGCTGCGCAGGCGGCCTTGAAGGATTAAGTCCCCGCGAGCGACCGGCGCCCGGTGAGGGTGATAATCTCGAAGATTTCCGTAACCTTGTCGTCGTCCTCTGCGTGTTCGAGAAAAGCGGTCCGGGCGCGTGCGACGGCGGCGCGGTTCAGGGGCGGAGCACGATCCGCCAGCGCGCTGCCAAGCCCTTGATCGCGCAGATCCTGTACCAGTCGGTCCAGCGAGGAATACCGTACCTTCAATATGTGAGTGTCGACCACGGGGTCTTTCCATTGCGCGCGTTGCAACAGGCCGGGCGCGGCGCGTGGATCGACCAGCGGATGCATCCGTGCCGCAGGCCGATCGGGCTCGGCCGCCAGCATGGCAGCACGCAGGCGCGGCAGGCTGGCCCCACCGATAAAGCTGGCTATGGCAAGCCCGCCCGGAGCCAGTGCATTGCGGATATGGATCAGAGCACCAGGCAGGTCATTAACCGCATCAAGCACGCCGAGAACCGCGATGAAATCCGCCCCGGTCGAAGGATAGGGTGCCTCAAGGTCGATCTCTGCAGCATCAACGCCCAGGAACTGGATCAATCGTGGTGCGATCTGGCCGATCAGCAGCGGGTTTTGGGGCTGATGACGAACAAACGCGAGCCGCTCCAGAACATCGTCCGCCATTTCTTCGAGAACGAAACGGCCAGCATCAGCACGCTGTGCCTGGGTTCGGGCACGCCAAGTCCGAAGCGTGCGGCGGGCAGGGGAAAAAATGCGGGGGACGGAGGGCGTATTCATAGATCGCCCTCTGCCGTGCTTGCCTATGTGGCGCAAGGCATGCGAGACACGGCGCCATGGGCTGGGGCGCAGAAATCAAGGCTGGATTGAGCCCTGTCGTAGACTTGGTCTATCCGCCGCGCTGCCCTGTTTGCGGCGATGCGGTGGCAGCACAAGGCGGGCTTTGCATCACATGCTGGAGCGACATCGAGGCACCGGGAGAGCCCGCCTGTTCCACCTGCTCCCGCCCACTTGGAACCGGGCTCGCGGGTACTGCGCAATGCTGGATATGCCGCGAACATCCGCCGCGCCACGCGGGTATTGTCGCAGCCAGCATCTACAACGACACCTCGCGGCAGTTGATCCTGCGGTTCAAACATGGTCGCAAGATTACGCTCGCCGGACTGTTGGGGCGGCTGATGGCGATGAGATTGGAAGATGGTGACAGCTTCGATCAGCCGCTGTTGATCCCTGTTCCGTTGCACCGTTTGCGATTGTGGGAGCGAGGCTTCAACCAGTCCGCGCTGCTGGCGGGCGAACTTGCGCGGCGAGGCAAAGGCACCTTGATCGTTGATGGACTAACGCGGCGCAAGCGAACGCCAAGCCTTGGCGGGCTGGGCCGGGATGCCCGGCGCAAGGCCCTTTCAGGGGCAATTGCGCCTCGAGCATCGCGTAGGGCGTTGATCGAGGGGCGCGATGTTCTGTTGGTGGATGATGTTTTGACGAGCGGTGCGACCAGCAATGCCTGCGTCGATGCGTTGCTGGGCGCGGGCGCAAAATCCGTCCGGATCGTTTGCTTTGCAAGAGTTGTGGATGCGTAACGCCGCGATGATTGGACCGAGACCAACAAAAGCCCTTCACCTGAAAACACGAACGCCCGAGGTCGTAAGACCCCGGGCGCCGCGTGACGAAACGGTCTGGATCCGCTCAAAAGAGCTCAGATGGCGACCCCCTAACTTCGCCATCAGGATCCTATCCCTCATCGTTCAACCGGCCGCTCCAACACCCCGCTGTTGGCTGCTGACCAGTCACCCCCTGAACCTGGCACAAATCGCACCTGATCTGGTTGACGAACTCACGAAGAGCCCGTGCAACGCGTTGTTCCATTGTAACTACCGATCGGGAAGTTCAAACTTCGACATGAGGACAATTTCGTATAACGCTGTTGTCATCTTGCAACATCATATCGTGCGGTAGTCTCGGTCTGCCGTTCACTTGATGAGTGGTATCGGCGACAGCGCCAACACGGTTTTAATCTATTATCTGGAGACATCGGGATGACCCCGCGCCTAACCACCCACGATCGCGAACACGGTAACGCGTTCGCGCCAAAATTCGACGACAACGGCCTTCTGACCGCGGTAATCGTCGATTCGATCAGCAAGGACGTGCTGGTAGTCGCATTCATGAATGCAGAAGCGCTGGCAACGACCCGGTCCACCGGAATGGTGCATTTCTGGTCGCGTTCGCGCGGCAAGCTGTGGATGAAGGGCGAGACAAGCGGTAATGTGCTGAAGGTGGAGCGGATACTGGTCGATTGCGACCAGGACGCGCTGGTCATCCATGCACGACCCGCTGGCCCGACCTGCCACACTGGCGCGGTCTCATGCTTTTACCGGGAACTCGATCCACAATCGGGTAATGATGGCGCACTGTCGCCACGCAAAGGCTGATACCTCTCGTTTAGGTCAAGACTTGACGCTCACGTAAAGGGAAGGTAGATCATGGGTCATGGCTACATCATCCGCCCAGATCGAACAGAGCGAATCCGGAACCGTCGCTCCTCCCCCTCACGAAAAGCGCCGCAATGGTGCGCATCTCGATACCCCCGATGCGCAATTGCGGGAGCAGTTCACGATTTCCGATCTGACGTCGGAATTTGGCTGCACCGCCCGCGCATTGCGTTTTTATGAAGACGAGGGGCTGATAAGTCCGGCACGCGTAGGTTTGACGCGGGTGTACTCGAGACGTGATCGCGCCCGACTTGCCTGGATCATGCGGGCAAAGAATGTCGGCTTCAGTCTCACCGAAATTCGCGAAATGATCGACCTTTACGATCTCGATGATGGCCGCGTGGAACAGCGCCGCGTTACCGTTGAGAAGTGCAGGGCGCACATCGCCAAACTCAGGGCGCAGCGCAACGACATCGACTTTTCGATCAAGGAATTGACCGATTTCGTTACTGACATCCAGAACCTCGACCTCGGCTGAACCGATCCACTCGGTCGCCATTTCAATTTTCAAGAAGCACTACAAAGGGATCCATTGATGCCAACCTACACCGCACCCACCCGCGACACGCGCTTCATCGTCAACGAGATGCTCGATCTTGCGAGCTACGGCAATCTGCCAGGCTTCGAAAACGCGACGCAGGATATGATCGATACCGTCATCAACGAGGCGGGCAAATTCTGTTCAGAAGTACTCGCGCCAATCAACCAGATTGGTGATGAGCAGGGCTGCACCCGGCACGAAGACGGCTCTGTCACCACGCCGGATGGCTTCAAGGAGGCGTATCAGGCCTATGTCGAAAGCGGTTGGGGCACCTTGGCGAAGCCGGAAGAATTTGGCGGCCAAGGTCTGCCGCATGTGCTGGGCTTTGCTATTGAGGAGTTCACAGGTACCGCCAATCAGGCCTTCGCCATGTATCCGGGCCTGACGAATGGCGCGACCGCGGCCATTGAAGCCGCTGGATCGCAAGAGCAGAAAGAGATGTATCTGCCCAAGATGATCTCAGGCGAATGGTCGGGCACCATGAACCTCACAGAGCCGCATTGCGGCACCGATCTCGGGATGATTCGCACCAAGGCTGAACCGCAGGGCGATGGATCGTACGCGATCACCGGCACCAAGATTTTCATCTCTGCCGGTGAGCACGACCTCACCAGCAACATCATTCACCTTGTACTTGCAAAGACGCCGGGCGCTCCTGACAGCTCAAAGGGCATTTCGCTGTTTATCGTGCCCAAGTTCATCCTAGATGAAAGCGGTGAGCCGGGTGAGCGCAATGCGGTGTCATGCGGGTCCATCGAAAAGAAGATGGGCATCCACGGCAACGCGACCTGCGTCCTGAATTATGACGGCGCAAAGGGTTGGATGGTCGGCGAGGAAAACAGGGGGCTTGCCGCCATGTTCGTTATGATGAACGCGGCACGTCTGGGGGTTGGTCTTCAGGGTCTGGCGCAGGCCGAAGTCTCCTATCAGAATGCCGTCACCTACGCGCTTGACCGTCGTCAAGGCCGCGCGCTCACCGGCCCGGCAGACAAGGATGCAAAAGCCGATCCGATCTTTGTGCACCCCGATGTGCGCCGGATGCTCATGGATGCAAAGGTGTTCAACGAGTCGATGCGCGCTCTTTGTCTGTGGGGCGCATTGCAGGTCGATCTCACGCATAAGGCGCAGACCGCCGAAGAACGCGAGCTGGCCGATGATCTGATCGGTCTTATGACCCCGGTGATCAAGGGTTATGGTACCGACAAGGGCTATGACATCGCGAATAACATGCAGCAGGTTTATGGCGGGCACGGCTACGTCAAGGAATGGGGCATGGAACAGTTCGTGCGCGATAGCCGCATCGCGATGATCTACGAGGGCACCAACGGCGTGCAGGCGATGGATCTGTGCGGGCGCAAACTCGCATCTAAGGGCGGTAAGGCTGTGCAGGCGTTCTTTGCCATGATCGACGAGGAAATCGCCGCTGGGAAGCAGGATGATGCGCTGGCCGATATCGCCGGAAAGCTTGAAAAGGCGCTGGGCGAGCAGAAGGCCGCGACCATGTGGTTCATGCAAAACGCGATGGCCAACCCCAATCATTTGGGTGCGGGCGCACATCACTATATGCACATCATGGGCATCGTCACGCTAGGCTTCTTCTGGCTTAAGATGGCCCGTGTCGCGCGCGAAAAATTGAAAGCAGCACCAGTCGATGCCGCATTCTACGAAGCGAAGCTGACATCCGCGGCCTATTACGCCGAACGCTTCCTGCCCGATGCCGGCGCGCTGCGTCGCAAACTGGAAGCTGGCAGTGACAATATGATGAAGCTGCCAGAGGAGGCATTCGCCACCGCGGCCTGATCGCACGATATCGTCACGCAGAAAGGCCCGGCAGTTTGCGCTGTCGGGCCTTTTTCGTCGGCAGATCGCTTGTATTGACCATCAGCCTTGGCCTAGATCGGTCAGGAGAGACATCGGGATGGGAGAAACGGGGAATGCGCATTCAGGCTGGCGGCCTTAATCTGGGCCTTGCAATGGTATTTGCATCGATGGGTACCGCTGCATTGGCGAACGCCCGTTACGAGGCGACGATCACGCGCACCACTCACAACATTCCGCACATCTCCTCGGACACTTGGCAAGGCGTGGGATATGGTGTCGCCTATGCCTATGCGCAGGACAACATCTGCCTTCTGGCAGAGGAATTTGCGACGGTAGCGGGGGAGCGATCGCTGCATTTTGGCCCAGATGGAAAGACCCAGTTAGGCCGCGGAGAGGCGGATAACCTGACCTCCGACCTGTTCCATCGCAGCCAGATCAATCTGACCGCATTGCGCTCCGGAATTGCGGGCCAGCCGACAGAGGCGCAACTGTTGATGGAAGGGTATGTGGCTGGCTATAATCGGTATCTGCGCGATGCGGGTGCCGATGGTTTGCCAACACTGTGCCGGGGCAAGGCCTGGGTGCGCCCCATCACGACCGACGACATGCTGCGCCTCAACGAAAAGCAGATGCTGCTTGCCAGCTCGCTTGCGCTGGCTGCGGGGATAGCGACGGCAGCGCCTCCGGGTTCGAATGTCGCTGCGGCGCATATCGCGTTTCCGAATGAAGACGAGCCAAAACTGGGCAGCAATGGCTGGGCGTTTGGTGCAGACGCAACTCAAAGCGGGCGCGGTCTGGTGATCGGTAATCCGCACTTTCCGTGGGAAGGGCCGGCGCGGTTCTGGCAATTGCATGTCACCGGTCCTGACGGGTACGATGCGATGGGCGTCGGCCTTGCCGGGACACCGATCCCTACACTGGGTTTCAACCGCGATGTCGCGTGGACGCACACGGTCACCGCAGCGCGTCATTTCGCGGTTTATTCGCTGACCCTCTCTCCTGACGATGCGACCACCTATATTCTCGATGGGAAGCCGGTGAAAATGCAGGCGCGCGAAATCAGCGTGCCCATGCCGGACGGAGAACCGTCAGTGGTACGGACCCTGTATTCAACCGAGTTTGGTCCAGTGGTAACCGTGCCGGGCAGCGGCGTGCAATGGAGCAAGCAACTGGCCTTCGCGCTAAGCGATGCAAATGCGGGCAACCAGCGCGCGCTGGATACATGGTTGCGTATCGGCAAGGCGCGCAATGTCTTCGATATCGAGAAGGCGGTGAGCGAAACGCTTGGCATTCCATGGGTCAACACCATTGCAGCCGACCGCGAAGGCAATGCGCTGCACGCAGATATCACGGCTGTGCCGAATGTGACGCGCGAGTTGATCGACGAATGTTCGACGCCGTTTTCGGCACTCGTAGCAACGCAAGTGACCCTGCTCGATGGATCACGGTCGCAATGTGACTGGCGGCGCGGGGCAAACACACCAGTGAATGCACTGCTGCCCGCAGATGATCAGGCGGTTCGCTTGCGCCGCGATTACGTGACCAACAGCAATGATAGCTACTGGATCAGCAATCCGCGCGATCAGTATCGCGAACTCTCCCCGATTCTCGGGCCGCACTCCACTGCGCTCTCGCTGCGCACCCGGTCGAATTTTCAGGAAACCGAGGCCGCGCTTGCTGAAGCGAAGATGGATCATGCCCACGCTAAGGCGCTGGTTTTTGCAAACAAGAGCCTTGCCGCAGATATGGTGACGCAGCCGCTCTTGGCGCTGTGCGCTGATCGGCCGGAGGTGGCAAAGCCTTGCGAGGCGTTGGCCGGGTGGGACAGACGCTTCAACGTGGACAGCAAGGGCGCGTATCTGTTTGTGACGTTCTGGCGCAAGGTGATGAACCGGCCCGATCTTTGGCAGGTGCCCTTCGATGCGCAGTCCCCGCTCACGACACCGCGAGACCTGGTGGTGTCCGCTTCCGTCGGAGACGCATTAATCGCGGCGCTTGCGGCATCTGCAGCGGAGATGGACACGGCAGGTATCGCGCTCGATGCGCCTGCAGGCGAAGTTCTCGCCATACGTCTGCCCGATGAGACTATCGCGATCCACGGTGGGCCAGGCTATGCCGGTGTGCTCAACATGCAGGAGGGCCGCGAGGTCGAAGGCGGGCTGACGCCGCGTCACGGGTCGAGCTATATCCAGATCGTCGGCTTTGACGACGATGGCCCGGTGGCAGAGGCGGTGCTTAGCTATTCACAGTCGAGCGATCCGGCCTCGCCCTATTTTGCAGATCAGACACGGCTATATTCGGCAAAGGGTTGGCACAGCCTGCCATTCGACGCAGCGGACATCGATGCACAGACCATCGGTGAGCCGCTGCGCCTTGTAGAATAGCCCCTTGCGCAGTGCAGCGCTCTATTCGACGGGCAGGAAATCGGGAACCGAAAGATACCGTTCTCCGGTGTCATAATTGAAGCCCATCACCCGCACTCCGGAGGCAAGCTCCGGCAGCTTTTTCGCGATGGCTGCAAGGGTTGCACCGGATGAAATGCCGACCAGCATCCCTTCTTCGCGGGCAGCGCGGCGCGCCATTTCGCGTGCCTCGTCCGCTCCGACAGTGATCGCCCCGTCGATCGCGTCAGTATGAAGATTGCCGGGAATGAACCCCGCGCCAATCCCTTGGATCGGGTGAGGGCCGGGCTGTCCTCCGTTGATGACGGGCGAGGCATCTGGCTCCACGGCATAGGCTTTCATGTCCGGCCAATGGCGCTTCAATTCCTCGGCACAACCAGTCAGATGGCCGCCCGTACCAACTCCGGTGATCATCACGTCGATCGGTTCTTCAGCAAAGTCTTGTAGAATTTCCTGAGAGGTGGTGCGCACGTGCACGGCGACATTGGCTGGGTTTTCAAATTGCGACGGCATCCACGCATTGGGCGTGCTTTCCACCAGTTCGCTCGCGCGCTCGATCGCGCCCTTCATGCCCTTTTCCTTGGGCGTGAGGTCGAAAGTTGCACCATAGGCGAGCATCAACCGACGCCGCTCTATCGACATGCTTTCGGGCATGACGAGCACAAGCTTGTAGCCCTTGACCGCAGCGACCATTGCTAGGCCGATGCCGGTGTTGCCGCTCGTAGGCTCGATAATCGTTCCGCCCGGCTTCAATGCGCCAGAGGACTCTGCGTCCTCGATCATGGCGAGAGCAATCCGGTCCTTGATCGAACCTCCGGGGTTTGCGCGTTCTGATTTCACCCAGACTTCATGATCGGGGAACAGGCGCGACAGGCGAATGTGGGGGGTGTTCCCGATTGTGTGGATAATGCTGGCGGCTTTCATGTGTCTCTCCTTGGCATATCACTCTTCCCGAAGGGATTTTGGCTGCTCTGCTTCTAGCACGTCTTCGGGTGGATCGAAGGTTTTCGTAATCCACAGCACCGGGAAAATGCGGCTCCACACCGCTACGGTCAGCACCGCACCAACGCCGCCCGCAACCAGCGCGGCGACCGGCCCGATGAAAAATGCCAAGGTTCCAGAAAACGCATCGCCGCCCTCGTTGGACGCGCTGATAGTCAACATGCTGACCGAGGACACTCGCCCGCGTTTGTCATCGGGCGTGTGCAACTGGATCAGCGACTGGCGAACGTACACGCTGAACATGTCAGCGGACCCGATTACGAAAAGCATGAAAAGGCTGATCGGCATCGAGCGCGAAAAGGCGAACACTATGGTGGCGATCCCAAACACCAGCACTGCGCCGAGCATTTTTGGCCCCACATTATCCCTGAGCGGCCGCCACGAAAACCAGGTGGCCGTTACCAGCGCGCCAATGCCCGATGCCATTGCCAGTTGTGCAAGCCCCGTCTCTCCCGATTGCAGGATGTCGCGGGCAAACACCGGCAACAACGCGTTCGCTCCCGCCAGAAATACCGCGAACAAATCGAGCGTGATCGCTCCAAGCACCATCTTGTTTCGCACGACATATTGCAGTCCATCGACAATCTGGCCGATCGGGCGTTGATCCTTGCGCAGGGCCGGCTGGGGCACTTTGCCGATGGTGCTGATGGCCGCGATGCTGATGGCAAACAGTCCGGTTGCCACAGCATATGGCAAGGCAGGCGTTATCGAATACAAATACCCGCCAACACCTGCGCCAAGGATTGAGCCAACCTGCCAGGCTATGGTCGATATTGCGATGGCAGTGGGTAGCAGTTTTTTCGGCACAAGATTGGGTGCAAGCGCAGAAAAGGCTGGGCCGGCGAACCCCCGCGCAATGCCCAGCACTACGGCGACCGCAAACAGCACTTCGAAAGTGATCGCTCCGCGTGCAGTGAACCATCCCAGGCTGGCAGCGCAAGCCAACTGGAGGAACACGGTGAAGCGCGCGATTGTGCGCCGGTCGAACCGGTCGGCGGCAAGTCCAGTGAACGGGGTGAGTAAAAACAGCGGCAGAAATTGCAGAAAGCCGATCAGTGCAAGTTGACCGGACGATTCAGTGATGCTCATCCCGCTATCACGTGCGAGATTATACACTTGCCAGCCAATGATGAGGATCATCGCATACTGCGCCAGCGTCATTGAAAGACGGCTGACCCAATAGGCTCGAAAATTGTGTATCTGAATCGGATGCGTCGGCTCAACCAGCGGCGCAGATGGGGGAGGGGGAATTTCGTACACCGCTGCCCCATGGCAGCGAGAGATAGTGCTGCCAAGCCGCCCGGTACGCTAAAGCGTAATCAACGATTGCGACGAAGACGCGGATTGGGTTGCAGAGTATCGATAATGGCGACGAAATCATCAAGCCGAATGATACGTTCAAACTGAAAACCGGCACGCATGTCCCGCGTCCAAATAACGTAAGCCTCGATTCGTCCGACCACGGGCAGGCGGATGATTACGCGGTCACCGCGAGCAAGATCCTCCGCATCGTCTACCATGAAACCATGGGCCGAAAGATTGCTGATGTGCAGCTTTAGATCGCCGCGCGTGTAGTGTTCGACAATGACCGGAAAATCGACCGGATGGCGCGCCGCACGGCGCAAGTCAGTAACACTCAGATTTGCTCCAACTGACACGTTGCGACACCCCTCATATGTTTCAGCGCAAATTGCCTAATGCGGGATAAAGGCTGACATTTGGTAAAGTGCCAAAGTGAACGCGCGTTAAGGTTCAGCGATCCGGTGCAGCGGTGCTAGCGAGTGATTATCGCGTGCCGCTTCTTTCCTAGGCTCAGCTTCAGCGCGCTGCCCTGTGCTGGCAGAATGACAAAACCGGGATCGGTAACCGTGTCGCCGTCCAGTTTGACTGCACCCTCTGTCAACTTTCGCTTGGCCTCGCCATTGGACGCGGTGAAGCCCAGATCGGTCAGCACCGCGCCAACGCGCATGCCATCCGCGCCAACAGCCAGTGTTGGCAGATCTTCGCCCGCGCCGCCGCCTGCGAATGTATCGCGCGCGGTCGTTTCGGCTGCCTGCGCGGCATCCTCGCCGCGCACCAGACGCGTAACCTCATTGGCGAGTATCACCTTGGCGTCGTTGATTTCTGCGCCTTGCAGCGACTCCAACCGGGCGATTTGATCCAGCGGCAAATCGGTAAACAAGCGCAAGAACCGGCCAACGTCACGATCATCGGTGTTGCGCCAGTATTGCCAGAAATCGTAGGCGGGCAGGGAGCCTTCGTTCAGCCAGATCGCTCCGTCGACCGATTTGCCCATTTTCGCCCCGTCAGCGCGCGTGATAAGCGGAGCAGTCACTCCGTACACCTCGCGCCCGTCTATCCTCCGGTTCAGTTCGATCCCGTTTACGATGTTGCCCCATTGATCGCTGCCACCCAACTGCAGGCGGCAATCGTAATCTCGCGCCAGAACCAGGAAATCATAGGCCTGCATGATCATGTAATTGAATTCGAGAAAGCTGAGCGGTTGTTCGCGATCAAGCCGCAATTTCACGGAGTTGAAGGTAAGCATCCTATTGATCGTGAAATGCGGTCCGACAGTGCGCAGCATCTCGATATAACCAAGCTTGCTGAGCCAATCATCATTATCGATCAATACAGCGCCCGTATCGCTATCGTCAAAGCGCAGGATTTTTTCAAAGCTGCCTTTGATTGATGCGATGTTGCTCGCCAGCCTATCATCGGTCAGCATCTGGCGCGTCTCGTCTTTGCCCGATGGATCGCCGACCTTGGCGGTTCCGCCGCCCATGATCACAATCGGGCGGTGGCCCGCCTGCTGCAACCGGCGCAGCAGCATGATGGAGGCAAGGTTGCCGATATGCAAAGAGGGCGCAGTCGGATCGAACCCCACATATCCGGTCACAACCTGTGTTTGCGCCAGTTTGTCCAGCGCGCCTGCGTCTGTGATCTGATGCAGATGGCCGCGCTGTGAAAGCAGGCGAAGCAGGTCGGATTCGAAGGCGGTGTTTGCGTCGGTCATGCCACCGCGCTTAACAGTCTGTTTGCGGACGGGGAAGGGATTGTCGCCGCGCTTGCCCTGGCACGACCCATTCGCGATATGCGTTCGCATGAAACCACAGCCGCTCATGCTACACCGCACCTGTGACCTTGGCCCCATTCGGGCTGTGACCGCAGCCATTACCGCCACTTCCCACGGTTGCGAGGCTGAATTCAGACTCGATGGGGGAGTGAGCAGGATCGTTCTTCCGCAATCCGGCCCATCAGAGCGGACAGACAATTTGTGGAAGACGACCTGTTTCGAAATTTTCTGGCAACCGATTGGCGGCACATATTATCGCGAGTTCAACTTGTCGCCCTCTGGCAGATGGGCCGCATATGACTTCGATTCTTTTCGCGAGGGAATGCGCGATGCACCGGTTGATGCTATTTCGCTGACCTGCTCACATTCGGATAATGACGGACAGGGCAGCTTGGTCCTGAAAGCCAGCATTGCAGCTGAATTGCCAGCCCCCGCGCAAGTAGCGCTGAATGCCATTGTCGAGCATCCAGATGGCGGAATGCAATACTGGGCACTTGCGTTTGCGCCAGGTGCGCCCGAGTTTCATTCCGAAGCGTGCAGGCAATTTATCGTCGAGCGATAGACAACCTTATGCCGCCGGGTGCGACGATTTTCCGAACGGACCGTTCAGCCTGAGCACACCAAAATTGATCGCCTGCGCAAAAATCGTCCACGCAAGATAAGGTGCAACCAGCCAAGCCGCGAAGGTCGATACCGGCAAGAGTACCACGATCAGCGATCCTACCGACGCGATCAGAGCGAAGTTTTCGATAAAGGACCAGTCTGGCCGCTTAAACGTGAAGAACAGCGGCGACCATAGGAAGTGCAGCACTGCATTAACGCTGAATGCGATGGCGATTGCGTTGAACCGCTGCGGGCTATCCGCTTGCGTCCATCCGATATACAGCGCCCATGCAGCCAGTCCAAGAATGATTGTCCAAGCGGGGCCGAATGCCCATCCCGGCGGCTGAAACCACGGTTTTTTGAGCTTTTGATACCACTCACCAATGTCGGTCAGAAGGCCGCCAGCGATATTCAGCCCGATACCATAGAGCAGGGCGACGGTAAGTGCGGTGTAATCCATACATGTGAGAGCGCTTGAACGCTCAGTCCGTTCCAACCCAACGCTTGCGTTTGGCGAATTGCTGTTCCAATCCTGCGATCATGACTACGCCTGTGACATTCGGCATTGATCGGCTGCTCGCTGATCCGGCTCTTCTCGATCAACTGCGCGGACAACGTGTCGCGCTGGTTGCGCATCCAGCCAGCGTGACCGCTGATCTTACGCACAGCCTGGACGCATTGATTGCTGCAGGCGTAAATGTGACCAGTGCATTTGGCCCACAACACGGTCTTCGCGGTGACAAGCAGGACAACATGGTCGAAACCGCGGATGAAACCGATGCGCAATATGGCATCCCCGTGTTCTCGCTATATGGCGAGGTGCGAAGGCCCAGCGGGCAGATGATGTCGAGCGCAGATGTGTTCCTGTTTGATCTTCAGGATCTGGGTTGCCGCATCTACACCTTTGTTACCACCTTGCTCTATCTGCTTGAAGAGGCGGCAGAAGCTGGCAAATCGGTATGGGTGCTGGATCGCCCCAATCCCGCCGGTCGCCCGGTGGAGGGCACGCTTCTGGTGCCGGGACAGGAAAGCTTTGTCGGCGCGGCGCCGATGCCGATGCGCCACGGGCTGACGATGGGTGAGATGGGTCATTGGTTTGTCGAACATTTCGGACTTGATGTGGATTACCGCGTAGTCGCGATGGATGGATGGCAGCCTGGAGCGGGGACAGGCGCGATTGGCAGCGGTTATGGCTGGCCCGCATCGCGCATCTGGATCAATCCCAGCCCCAATGCAGCCAGCGTGAATATGGCGCGGTGTTACGCCGGAACGGTTATGCTGGAGGGAACCAATCTTTCGGAAGGGAGAGGAACCACGCGCCCGCTGGAATTTCTGTTCGGCGCCCCCGACGTCGACGCAAAGGGTGTGGGCAAGCTGATGCGTCAGATCGCGCCCGACTGGTGCGAGGGGGTGCGCCTGCGCGAATGCTGGTTCGAGCCAACTTTCCACAAACATTCAGGAAAACTCTGCAACTCTCTGATGATCCACGCAGAAGGCCCAGACTATAACCACGATGCCTTCAAGCCGTGGCGGTTGCAGGCACTCGCGTTCAAGGCGATCCGCCTGCTTTATCCCGACTACGATCTGTGGCGCGATTTCCCCTACGAATACGAGCTGGATCGGCTTGCGATAGACGTGATCAATGGCGGCCCGTCGCTGCGTGAATGGGTCGATGACACAAATTCGCGACCCGATGATCTCGACGCGCTCGCCTCACATGACGAGGCAGCGTGGGTGGAGGCTGTGAGGGAACATCTGCTTTACTGATCGCCAGGCTTGCGCACCGGCTGAACCAGCGCAACCAGTACAAAACTAATGATCATCAGCAGATACCAGCTTCCCAACTTTGCAATGCCTACCAACTGCCATCCGTTTTTCTGATCCGGGTAATTCCAGGCATTGGCGAATGTCGCGATGTTTTCCGCAAACCAGATGAAAAGCGCGACAAGACCAAAGCCGACCAGAAGAGGCATCCAGCGATGCACTCGCCAGTTACGGAAATGAACGCGGGTTCGCCAGAACAGCACAGCGGTGACTGTGAACAAAACGTAGCGAATGTCGATTAGCCAATGATGCGCAAAAAAATTGACGTAGATTGCCGCTGCCAGCAGCATCGTTGTCCATGACGCAGGATAATTGCTGAAACGGAAATCGAAAATCCGCCAGACCCGTGCGATGTAACTGCCCACCGCCGCATACATAAAGCCGGAAAACAACGGCACCGCGCCGATATGGAGCAGGCTGTCCTCGGGATAGGACCAAGATCCCGCTGCTGTCTTGAACAGCTCCATCACGGTGCCCACGACATGGAAAATCAAGATAACCGCAGCTTCACGCAATGTCTCAAGGCGAAGCACCAAAAGGCTGATCTGGATGATTATTGCCGCCACGGTAAGGAAATCATACCGGTGCAACAACGCGTCTTCCGGATAAAGAAAATGCGTTACAAGCAGGAGGAACAGCAGCAATGCGCCAAACAGGCAAGCCCACGCCTGCTTGAACCCAAACAACAAAAATTCGTAGACCCACAAACGCCAGCCTGCGCCGGGATCAAAAGCCTCTAGCCTTTGCCTGATCCCGTGAAACCGGGAATGCGCGGAGGAAGCGGAGGGAAGGCCATCACCAGAAATTGCCTGATCTTTTGCAGACTGCCGCGCGTCCAAACGATCAATGTCCCTGCTTGCGTGACAGCTCCCGCATGGCATCATCCAGCCCGTCCAGCGTCAGTGGATACATCCGATCATCGACCAATTGCTTCATCATCTTCGTCGATTGTGAATAGCTCCACTGCTTTTCGGGCACAGGGTTCAGCCAAACTGTCGCTGGATAGGTGTTGGTGACGCGTTGCATCCAGGTGGTACCCGCTTCTTCGTTCATGTGTTCCACGCTGCCGCCCGGATGGGATATTTCGTAGGGGCTCATCGCCGCATCACCAACGAATACGACTTTGTAATCGTGACCGTATTTGTGGAGCACATCCCATGTTTTCGTGCGCTCCTGCCAGCGGCGTTTGTTGTCCTTCCACACCCCTTCGTACAGGCAATTGTGGAAATAGAAGAATTCCAGATTCTTGAATTCTGCGGTGGCCGCGCTGAACAATTCCTCGACCAGTTTTATGAAGGGGTCCATCGATCCGCCCACATCCAGAAACAGCAGCAATTTCACCGCATTGCGCCGCTCTGGCCGCATGTGAATATCCAGCCACCCTTGCTTGGCCGTGCCCGCAATTGTCGCGTCCAGATCCAGCTGATCCGGATTCCCTTCGCGGGCAAAGCGGCGCAGGCGACGCAGCGCCATCTTGATGTTGCGGGTGCCCAGCTCTTTTGTGTTGTCGAGGTTTTTAAACTCTCGCTTTTCCCATACCTTCACCGCGCGCTTGTGCTTGCCTTCGCCGCCGATCCGCACGCCTTCCGGATTGTAGCCGGAATTACCAAACGGCGAAGTACCCCCCGTACCGATCCACTTGTTTCCGCCCTGATGGCGCTTTTCCTGTTCAGCCAGACGCTCTTTCAACGTCTCCATGATCTTGTCCCAGTCGCCCAGCTTTTCGATTTCAGCCATTTCCTCTTCGGAGAGGAACTTTTCGGCGACCGCTTTCAACCAGTCTTCGGGAATTTCGACGGGATTCTGTCCGTAATCAGACATCACACCTTTGAAAACTTTGTGAAACACTTGGTCGAACCGGTCCAGCAATCCCTCGTCCTTAACGAAGGTCGCGCGGCTGAGGTAATAGAACGCCTCGGGCGTCTGCTCGATCACACCTTTTTCAAGCGCTTCGAGCAGGGTCAGATGCTCCTTAAAACTCGCGCCGATCCCGGCGCTACGCAGCTCGTCTGTGAAATTGAAAAACATGGTCAGTTTTCTAACCGCGCGGCTGCCACCTTACCAGCCCTGATTGCCCTGAAATATGACGCGTATGAAAGGCGTGGCAATTAAATCTTCGCTAACCAAAAACACGCTAGGTCAAACTGAAAATACGGGGACGCAATTGATGAAGCCTATCGCAATCGACACCGCCAGCGCACTGGCGCTGGACCGCATACCGGAAAGCTGCGGCGAAGTGACCGTTGGCTGCACCGATGTAGCGGGCGTGGTCGACGCAGTAATCCGGTCATCTGAAGTGCTTCGGGCAGAGCATGAGGCGCTGCGGGGAACGGTTGTCGCGCTGGAGGCCGATCAGAACAAGGTCGCCGAAGCCAGCGACGAAGCGCGACTGCTTTCCGAACGCGCGATCGAGAGGCTGGGCGAGGGGACGGCCCTGATCCAGTCCTCGCTGGGCCAGATTGCCTCTCTGCTAGATCTGGTCGAGGCGCTCGGCCAGCATGTCACCAGCTTTTCTGCCGCGATGGAACAGGTGCGGCGCAGCGCCAAGGATATCGAGGACATTGCCGAAACCACCAATATCCTGGCGCTCAACGCCACGATCGAGGCGATGCGCGCAGGCGATGCAGGCCGCACCTTTGCAGTGGTGGCAAGCGAGGTCAAAAGCCTTGCCAGCGACACTCGCAAGGCAACCGAGGAAATCGCAAGCACCATCGACGCACTGGGTCAGGAGGCCGGCGTGGTGATTGGCCGCATCGAGGAAGGCGCGCAGGCCAGCGGCGATGCGAAAGCATCGGTTGCGCAGATCGAAAGAACGATCACCAGTGTAGGCGGTCTGGTGGAAGAAGTAGACAAGCAGAACGACGTTATCGCGCGCTCAACCGGCACAATCAGCGGCCATGTGAATGCCGTTCAGAAAGTTCTCATCAGCTTTGACAGCGCAGCGCGTGAAAACGAGGCGGAATTGCAGGGGGTTCGACATCGAATGGGCGATCTCGAAGTGACTGCGTGCGACATGTTTGACCGCCTGGTTCACGCCGGACTGAGCCCGAACGATACGGCAATGGTTGAACGCGCGCAGGAATTTGCCGAAAATGTAAAACAGCGCGCCGAAGAAGCAATCCTGGCCGGAGAATTGACGACGGACGCCTTGTTCGACAACGACTATATCGAAATTCCGGGCACCGACCCCAAATTGTATCGCACGAAGTTGACCGATTGGGCAGATCGCAACTGGCGACCCCTGCTGGATGCTGCAACAGCCGAAGATGCGCGGATTATTGCGGCGGCCTGCACTGACATGCGCGGTTTCCTGCCGACCCATCTTACCGAGAAATCCCGTAAGCCCACCGGAGACAAGGCGCACGACACCAAGTATTGCCGCAACGGCCGAATTATTCTGGGGACCATGGACGAAAAGGCGAAATCCAGCACTGCCCCGTACATGATGGCGGTGTATCGCGCCGACATGCAAAGCAACAGTTACATCGTTGTGCGCAACGTGTTTGTCCCGCTGTTCATCAACGGGCGGCGCTGGGGCGATTGCGAGCTGGCCTACAGCTTCGACTGAGAAAATTTCAGCGCGGCGGCATCTCTGCAGAGCCCGGCCCGGCCTCCAGCACCTTCATACCGGGCGGAAACGGCGCCCAACTTGGCGCTTTGGCACCCCAGATTATCGTGCTGGGCGGGCAAATTTCCGGATCGTTCAGCGTCCCGGCACGCACGCGCATCGGAATGGGTGGGCCTTCGATGGTGCGGCTATACATTTGCGATCCGCAAACCGAACAAAATCCCCGCTCGACGGTATTTCCGCTATCTGCCACCCGCGAGATACGCGTGATCGGCCCCTGATAATAAACGGTATCCTCATCGAAAAGCACATTGACCGTGGCAGATCCGCTGGCGATCCGCTGACAATCTCTACACCAGCAGAACCGCGCGCCTTTGGGCTCGCTTTCAATCGAAAATGTTACCGCGCCGCAAAAGCATTGGCCGTGATGCGTCATCCCTCGTCCCTTAACCCGGATTGCGACGCGCCATAAAGGCGAGGCGTTCGAACAACATGATATCCTGTTCGTTTTTCAGCAGCGCTCCATGAAGCGGCGGGATGGCGCTGTTGGGGTTGGCGTCCTGCAACACTTCGAGTGGCATATCCTCATTCAGCAGCAGTTTCAGCCAGTCGAGAAGTTCGCTTGTGCTCGGCTTTTTCTTGAGACCAGGCACCTCGCGCAGCTCATAGAACATATCCATCGCCTTTTTCACCAGCATCTTCTGGATGCCAGGGAAGTGCACGTCGATAATGTCTTGCATCGTCTCGCGGTCGGGAAACTTGATGTAATGGAAGAAACAGCGGCGCAGAAAGGCGTCAGGCAGTTCCTTTTCGTTGTTCGAGGTGATGACTACGATCGGGCGCTCAACCGCCTCGATCCGTTCCTGCGTTTCGTAAACGTCAAAGCTCATCCGATCGAGTTCCTGCAACAAATCGTTGGGAAATTCGATGTCGGCCTTGTCGATCTCATCGATCAGCAGGACGGGCAGCTGCGGAGCGGTGAACGCTTCCCACAGCTTGCCCTTCTTGATGTAATTACGGATGTCGTGGACCCGCTCCTCGCCCAGTTGGCCATCGCGCAGACGGGCCACCGCATCGTATTCGTAAAGCCCTTGCTGCGCTTTGGTGCTGGATTTGATGTTCCATTCAATGAGCGGAGCGCCCAGCGCCTTGGAAATTTCATGCGCCAGCACGGTCTTTCCGGTGCCCGGTTCCCCCTTGACCAGCAGAGGGCGGCGCAGAGTTACCGCGGCATTGACGGCAACTTTCAGATCCTCGGTCGCGATGTAATTGCTGGTGCCCTCGAAACGCTGCTGATCTGTCATCGGTTGTCCTTGAAAACTGAAATGGTACAGGCCCGCGATAGGAGGCGAGCAATTTGCGCGCAAGAGGTGCGTTATTGCGGCAGGCTCAGAATGCGTTGCGCGATCAGTTCCAGCTTCGCTTCTTCAAGGACAGCATCGGGATTGGCCCAACTCAGCGATAGCATGTGGTCGGCGCCTGCCTTGTCGCGCAGCAGCCACGTGAGGTTGAGCACGCCCGGCTCCGACCCCCCCTTGTAGCCGATATAGTCCCATTTTGCCGCGATCGCTGATGGCGCGGAAGGGTTGATTGCCATGATTGCGAAAACCTCGGGGTCGCATTCGGCGCGCATGGTCTGGAAGAGGCGAACGAGATCGATGTTGCTGGCGAACCATTCTGCATCCAATCCGAGCGGGCCGTTGGCGAATGCACGGTTCACATCCGCGGTGGTAACTGACTCTTGCGCAATCGTGTCCAGTATCTGCTGGCGCTCAGCCGGTGCGGCAACGGTGTAGGCATTCAGACGATCACGGTCTCCGCCTTTCAGTGCGAACAGCTCGCGCGTCGTCAGCCATGGTGCGTTGCTGTCCGGCGCGGAATGCGCGGATCGTTGGAGCATATCGGCGAGCGCCGGCTGTCCCAGCAGCGCGATCAATTGATCGGTTGCGGTGTTGTCGCTGATGGAAATCATCATGCTGGCAAGCGTGTGCAGCGTCACGGGCGCACCGGCCGGCCAATCCTGCATCTGCCCGCTTGGAAAGCTTCTTACGTCCAGCATTACCGTATCGGCCCACGACCGCTTACCTTGCGCTATTTCCCGGCCGAGCGCTGCGAGCACGTAAAGTTTCATCGTGGAACCGAGCGGCATAAGCGCGTCTGGTGCGATGGAGATGATATCCGGTGCTTCGTCGAGCGGGCCGAAATACACAGTTACTCTGCCGGGCAAGGTCTGCAGATCCGCCTCGATCTTTGCTGGACTGTCATCAATCGGCTCAAAGCTCTGAAACAGCAATTCACTGATCCTGTTACCCTTTGTCGCGTCGATCGCGATTCCGCCGCGCGCAATGGCGCGCTCCATGCGGATCGACAGCGCCCCACGCGTGCTGCCGGGTGGGTCAAGACTTTCGACACTGATAGCCGACCCGAATTGTCCCGTTAGCTGTCCGATGAGGGCAGAAAGCTGCGCTTCTGGCACCGCCGCCAGAAAACTCTCGGTAAACATCTCGGCTGGTTTGCCTTCGCCGTTGATCAGGCCGACCACATCGTCGGCACGCTGCTGCAAGGGTGTGCGTTCCTCAGCCACTTGCTCAAAAGTTGGGTCGTTCGCATCCTGCGCCATTGCCGGGCTCATCATCATCAGTGCAGCGATCGGGGCGAGGCGTTTCATGCATTATCTCCTGTTATTGCCGTAAGTTGAACCAAGCGGTTTGGTCAGGCCAGTTCGCTCATGGATTCGAGTTTGCGTTTGAGCGCGCGCGCAGCCAGCCAATTGGCCGTGGCAATGGCCAGAAATAGCCCGAGCGTGGCCGATGCAGGAACAACAATCCCTTCAAGGGCTGCGGTCCAGCCAACCGCCTCTGCCACACGCGCCGTTACAGCGTAGTAGAATGCGACTATACCCGGAACCAAAGGCCCCAGATACCAGAGAGGGATCGAGCGCAGAGCCTTGTATTGCCTGAGATATTGTGCCCGCATATACTCCAGGCAAGACACCTCTAGCTGCTGCGCGGGCACGCTGGCACGGGCGTGAAGCTGCCACAGCACAACACCTACCCCGATAACGATGAGAGCGCCTGCCCAGCCAATCATGGCCTCACCCTTTGCAAACGCGCCGATACTCAGTCTCGAAAAAAGGATCAACGCCAGCGCGCCAGCGGCATATTCCGCGATATTGCGGAGCCGGATGCGGCGGGAAAAACGATGCGATTGCTTCTCTATCTTTGAAGGATTGAAGTTCACGGGTTCGGTTTCCGTGGTCACCCATTGCGGCAAGGGGGCATCGGTCATGCAGCTTCTCCGTTGATTTCACGGGGTTGGAAGTGGTTCGCCATCAGCAATTTGATACGGTGAACGCGTACACCGACTGCGCCAGCTGAAAGTCCGGTGATTTCCGCAATAGCGGCGGCGCTCTCGCCTTCGAGCCACAACAGGATTACCTGCGCATCAATCACCGGAAGCCTGCGTATCAGGTCTTTCACCTGCGCCAGCACGATAGATCGGCCGGCCTCGATTTCTGTATCGTGGGGGACCGGCAGCGCCTCTACCTGTTCCAATGGGACAGGCCGCGGCCTGCGTGCAGCTTTGGCAACGTGATCGGCCGCTACATTGTGCGCGACTCGATACACCCAGGTTTTAAGCGAACATTGCTCTGCAAATCGGGCCAGACTACTCCAGATCGCGGCGTGAATTTCCTGCTCAAGATCGCGAGCCTTTTCCGCATCGCGTTCAACCGAATTGGCAAGACGCGCAATCGCGCCAGCGAAACGATCGCCCGCCTCTGAATATAGTTCACTTTGCCTGTCCATGACCCTTTAGTCGGTGAACCAGCGAATTTTTTACACGCCGATGGAAAAATTGTTCAAGCGCCAAACGCCACCGCCGCTACATACAGCAGATTGAGGCAAAGCATCGCAATGGTCGCAAACTTCCAGCCAACGCCAGCAATCTCCATGCCGCGCTCCCATGTCCATTTGCCAATTGCCCCGGCTGACAGGGCGCTGATGCAGACAACCGCCAATGGACCCAGCGGCCAGATCACCAGCATGATCGCGTGAACCGCAATGAGGTGGAGCATAAACGCGCCGGTAAACCATACGATGGGGACGGGGCGATAGGATGTGTCGGGCACTTCCCAATCAGGCAGCGAGGAATTCTGGGCGCGAAATGCGGCGGTCGCCCGCCATTACGTCTTGTTCGCGCGGGTCGGGATAATCGGCTTTTGGCCGATCACGCATCAATCATGTCGCGGTCCATTTCGCCCGCGCGGTTCTGGATGAAGTTGAACCGGTGTTCCGGGTTACGGCCCATCAACTGATCGACCAATTCCTTCACGCTGGCGCGCTCCTGAAATTCGGTCGGCAGGGTGATCCGGATGAGCGAGCGCGTTTCGGGGTTCATCGTGGTTTCACGCAATTGCGACGGGTTCATTTCGCCCAGACCCTTGAACCGGCCCACTTCCACCTTCTTGCCCTTGAACACGGTGGCTTCCAGTTCGGCGCGATGTGCATCATCGCGGGCATACCGGCTCTCTTTACCAGCTGTCAGACGATACAGCGGCGGTTGAGCCAGAAACAGGTGCCCTTTGCGAACGATGTCGGGCATTTCCTGAAAGAAGAATGTCATCAGCAGCGTCGCGATATGCGCGCCGTCGACATCGGCATCGGTCATAATGATGATGCGATCGTACCGCAGCGTCTCCGCGTCGCAATCCTTGCGCGTGCCACAGCCCATTGCAAGCGACAGATCGGCGATTTCAGAGTTTGCGCGAATCTTTTCCAAGGTGGCGGATGCGACATTCAGGATCTTGCCGCGAATGGGCAGGATCGCCTGGCTTTTGCGGTCGCGCGCCTGCTTCGCACTGCCACCGGCGCTGTCGCCTTCGACGATGAACAATTCGGTTTCGCGGTCGCCTTCGCCTGAGCAATCGGTCAACTTGCCCGGCAGGCGCAACTTTTTTGCATTGGTCGCAGTCTTGCGCTTGATCTCGCGCTCTTGCTTGCGCTTGAGCCGCTCATCCATGCGCTCCATCACTTCGCCAAGCAGCGCCTTTCCGCGCTCCATGTCATCCGTCAGGAAGTGGTCAAAATGATCACGCACAGCGTTTTCGACAAGTCGCGCGGCCTCTGGTGATGTCAGGCGGTCTTTGGTCTGCGACTGGAATTGCGGATCGCGGATGAACACGCTCAACATGATTTCAGAGCCAGTCATCACATCGTCGGCGGTAATATCCTTTGCCTTTTTGGTGCCGGTCAGTTCGCCAAATGCGCGCAAGCCTTTGGTCAGCGCGGCGCGAAGGCCCTGTTCGTGCGTTCCGCCGTCGGGAGTGGGCACGGTGTTGCAATACCAGCTTGTCGACCCGTCTGAATACAGCGGCCAGGCAATCGCCCATTCTACCCGTCCCTGCGACGTGCCCGCGCTGTCATCGGCGAAATCCTGCTTCCCGGTAAAGGGCAGGGAGGTGACGCACTCACGCTTGCCAACCTGTTCGGCCAAATGATCTGCAAGACCACCGGGGAATTTGAATACTGCCTCTGCGGGCACATCCTCGCTGGTTAGGCTCTCAACGCATTTCCAGCGGATTTCTACTCCGGCGAACAGATACGCCTTGGACCGCGCCAGCTTGAAAAGACGTTGCGGCTTGAACTGGCGATCGCCGAAAATCTCGGTGTCGGGGGTAAAGGCAACGGTGGTGCCGCGCCGGTTGGGCGCCGCGCCGATGGTCTGGATCGGTCCGAGCGAAAAGCCCTTCGAAAATTCCTGCGCATAAAGCTGCTTGTCGCGGGCAACTTCAACGCGGGTATTGCTGGACAGCGCGTTGACCACACTGACGCCGACCCCGTGCAGGCCGCCACTGGTGGCATAAGCCTTGCCAGAAAACTTGCCGCCGGAATGCAGCGTCGACAAGATCACTTCGAGCGTGGATTTGCCCGGAAACTTGGGATGCTCATCAACCGGAATGCCGCGTCCGTTGTCCGCTACGCTCAGCCGGTTGCCTTCTTCGAGGCGCACTTCGATCCGCGTGGCGTGGCCTGCGACCGCCTCGTCCATGGCGTTGTCGATGACTTCGGCGGCGAGATGATGCAGCGCGCGATCATCGGTGCCGCCGATATACATGCCTGGACGGCGGCGAACCGGCTCCAGCCCTTCGAGAACTTCGATGGAGGAGGCATTGTAATCGCCGCTGGAGGTGGGCGTGTTTTCAAACAGATCGTCAGCCATGCGGCCGATATGGCCCGCGCCAACGCCCGCCACAAGTCGCCGTACGGCCTTTTGCGCCGCTATTTATCGAACGACGTCGGAGCAGCATCAACCTGGCTGATGCCGGTGGCGGTCACCTGTCGCACTTCGAGAGCACGTTCCGCGATCCCGTCCCGGCCGAACCGGAACGGACCATCAACCCCTAAAAAGCCGCCCGGATCGTACATTTCGCGCACCGGAAAATTGGTGCCTACCTTCCAGTCGCGTGCGACGCGCAAGGTGAGAAGCACTGCATCGTAGCCTAACGTCGCAATACGATAGGGTTTGCTGCCAAAACGCGCCTCGTAACTGTCGGCAAAGCGTTTGAAACGGCTGTCCGAAACTGACGAAAAAAGCGCGCCCTGGACCGCGCTGGACCGTGAGAGAGTTGCCTCGCCGCTCCACAATTCCGTTCCCAGAATGCGCGTTGTGTCCGCGCCACTGCGCTTCAATTCGCCTGCGGCCTGAATTGCCAGGCGCGCGCCGTCCGCGATCAGCACCGTATCGTAGCCACCCTTTGTGCGCAGCCGTTGCGCGGCGCCGACGATCGAGGTGTTGCCCCGCGCATAGCTTTCATTGGCGATGAGCGAGCCGCCATAGTCGCGCAATGCATTTTGCAACGCGCTGAAGGAACGCTGGCCATAATCGCCTTCGGGCAGGAGTGCTGCAAATACGCTCGACCCGCGTCCGCGCGCGTACTGAACCGAGCGGCGGATGGATTGTTCGGGCACGTGACCCATGAGAAATACATCGGCAGAGGCCACCTGCGTATCGTTCGAAAAAGAGATTGCGGGCACTTTGGCAATGCGCGCCTGCGCCTGCACGGCGGCCACATTGCTGGCGAGCAGCGGGCCGATGATCAGCTTGTTGCCATCTACAATCGCCTGACGCGCAGCCTCTCCTGCGCCACGCGCTGTATCGTAGGTGGTGATGCGCAGATTGCTGGCATTCGTATCAAGCAGCGCCATAGTCGTTGCATTGGCCAGCGCCTGACCCACAGCGGCGGTGTCGCCCGACATCGGAACCAGCAGCGCGACACGGTGACGCGTAGTATCGGTGGGAAGCGCGGTTGCCGACGGGGCAGGGGTGGCGTCGACCGGAGGGGCGGTCGCCACGGTTTCGGTCTTGGGAATGATCGAACACCCGCCTAACAAAGCAGCGGCGCACGCCAACGCCCCGAACCGCGAAACTGTGGCACGCCCAACGACGCGTTGGATCCCCTCCGAAACCGAATTACCCAGATGCTTCATTCTTGCCGACCCCTCCTGGCTGGTCCAAAGACGCAAATGTGAACACTCGCGCGCCTGAATCAAACCTTGCCAAACCTCTCGATGCGGGTCTCTACATTGTGGCGACGCCGATTGGCAATCTTGGTGACATCACTTTGCGAGCGGTCGATACGCTGCGGCGGTGCAATGTGATCGCCTGCGAGGATACGCGTGTCACGGGGCGGTTGCTGTCTCATCTGGGGATTGCCACCAGAATGCAGCGGTATGACGATCACGCGTCTGACGAACAGCGTGCACGCCTTCTGGATCGCGCCCGCCACGAAGCTGTGGCGCTGGTCAGCGATGCGGGTACGCCACTGGTTTCCGATCCGGGCTACAGGCTGGTGCACGAAGCGCGCGAAGCGGGAATTGCGATCGCCACAGTTCCTGGCGCCTGCGCTGCGATTGCCGGACTAACGCTGGCGGGACTGCCCAATGACCGGTTCCTGTTTGCCGGATTTTTACCCGTAAAGGACAAGGCCCGTCGTGACGTGTTGGACGAATTGGCAGCGGTGCCTGCGACCCTGATTTTTTACGAAACCGGCCCGCGCCTTGTCCGCACACTCGACACCCTGACCGAAATCTGGCCGACACGTGAGGTCGCAGTTGCGCGAGAACTGACCAAGCTGCATGAGGAATGCCGCACCGGCACGCCTGATGTCGTGGCCACCCATTACCGTGAGCACCCGCCAAGGGGGGAAATCGTCCTGCTGATCGGCCCTCCGTCCAAAACGATATCACAGGTGGACCCTGACACGCTGTTGAAGTCAGCGCTGGAAGACGCATCGCCAAGCAAAGCTGCGGCGCGCGTCGCCAAGGAAACCGGGCTGGATCGCCAGACCTTGTATGCCCGCGCAGTGGAGCTGAAGTCATTGTGAGCGAAAAGCGCATCCTGGCTGACCAGAGGGGCCGCGAGGGCGAGGCAGAAGCTGCCCAGTGGCTGATGCAACAGGGCTGGAGCTTGCTGGCGGAGCGGGTGAAAACCAAATTGGGCGAGATCGATTTGATCGCCCGCAAAGGAACACTTGTCGCCTTTATCGAGGTGAAATGGCGCCGTCGTATTGCCGACCTAGCGACCGCAATTGACGAACGCCGGCTTGCACGTGTCGCCGCTGCTGTCGAGGTGGTGGCGCATGAATACGCGCAGGCGGGCGATGATATCCGGGTCGATGTAATCCTGCTTGCACCCGGCGCGCTGCCCCGCCACATCGAAAACGCCTGGATGCCATAGGTAATCCGCCAAGCACGCCCACCAATTTCCAATCGGAGTAATCCAGTGTCGCTCAGAATTGCGGTCCAGATGGACCCCATCGAACACATCAACATTAAAGGCGACAGCTCGTTCGCCCTGATGCTTGCCGCGCAGGAGAGGGGGCACACGGTTTATGAATATCACGTCGAAAGCCTTACACTGGATGCCGACGACAGGCTGTTTGCGCAATGCCATCCGGTCACAGTCCGGCGCGTTGCGGGCGATCATTTTGACAAGGGTGAGGCTGTTCGGCTGGATCTGGGCCACGATATAGACGTGATCCTGATGCGTCAGGATCCGCCGTTCCACATGGGATATATCACCGCCACACATCTGTTGGAGAGGATCGCTGGCGAAACGCTGGTGGTGAACGATCCCGCCAACGTTCGCAATTCACCCGAAAAGGTGATGGTGCTCAATTACCGTCGCTTTATGCCGCCCACCCTGGTGACCCGTTCGGTTGACGAAGCACGACGGTTCATGGCGGAACACGGTGCAATCGTGATGAAGCCGATCCACGGCAACGGCGGCAAGGCAATCTTTCGCATCCCGGAAAATGGCGAAAACCTGACCGCGCTGTTCGAGGTGTTCAACCAGACCTGGCCCGAACCGCACATGTTGCAGCCGTTCCTTCCCGAAGTGGCTACGGGTGACAAGCGTATCGTGCTGATCGACGGCGAAATTGCGGGAGCAATCAATCGGATACCGGGCGAAGGTGAATTCCGTTCGAACCTTGCCATGGGCGGCAGCGCAGAGGCGACCAGTCTGACGGAGCGGGAACGGGAAATCTGCGCGGCGATGGGCCCGGATCTGAAACGCCTCGGCCTGACATTCGTCGGCATCGACGTGATCGGCGGCAAATGGCTGACAGAGATCAACGTGACGTCGCCCACCGGCATTGTGGCGATTGACGCTTTCAACGGCACCGATACGGCGGGAATGATCTGGGACGCAATTGAGCGCCGGGTCGCGGATATGCACTAAATCGCTGCCGTGCCTTGCTCAGCCTTTCCTCGCTCTTGGATGCGCTGCGCGGTAATCCTCCAGCATCTGCGCCGCATCGACCTTGGTATAAATCTGCGTTGAGCCGAGCGATGCGTGGCCCAGCAATTCCTGCAGTGAACGCAAGTCCGCCCCCGCGCTGAGCAGATGCGTTGCAAACGAATGGCGCAGAGCGTGGGGCGTTGCGGTATCGGGCAGTCCCAATCCGCGGCGCGCCTGTGCCATCGCCTTTTGCACCAACCCCGCGGACAGCGGCCCACCTTTTGCTCCGCGAAACAGCAACTCGTCCCTTGCTAGCGGCCACGGGCAGCGCGCAACGTAATCGGCCACCGCATCACGAGTTATGGGCAGGACTGGAACGATCCGCTGCTTGCCGCCCTTGCCAGTGACCATGAGGGTCTGACCCAGATCCGCATCGCGCCCTGTCAACGACAGCGCCTCAGCAATGCGCAGACCCGATCCATACATCAGCAACAGTACCGCCCGATCGCGCGCTCCGGTCCACTCATCGGTTGCCAGCTCGTCCACGAAATCGAGCAGATTGACCGCATCGTCGGGGGAAACAGGGCGGGGCAAACCCTTCTTCAGCCTTGGGCCTCGCAAACGCGGGGCCGTGGGATCAGGATCGCCCGATTGAACGCGGGCAAAGGCGATAAATGCCTTCAAGGCTGAGAGCTCCCGAGCAGCGCTGGCATTGCCGAGGCCATCTGCCCGGCGTGCGGATATGTGGCGTCGCAAAGCATGTGCCTCCACCCGCGCGGCATCTTCCCATGAGGAGAGTTCCTGACCAGACATCAAACGCCGCGCTGCCGCGACATAGGCACGAACCGTATGCGGGCTTCGACGTTTCGCATGGATCAGATGGTGCTGCCATGCCTCGATCAACTCCACATTGCTCATGCCGGTGACACCTCATCCATGACAAGATCATCGGCAACGATTTCGGCGAGCAGGCCATCAAGCAGCGGACGTCCCTCCGGCGCTACGCCGATGCGCGCCCCGTCCTGCCACAACAGACCCTGTGCGGTATAAAGCGCCACCTTCACCGCGTTGAGGAGATCGGAAGCCTCGAAGCCGAACCGCGCAGCCAGTGCGCCAGTGTCAATTCCCTCGACCAGACGCAGCCCCATCAGCAGCGCCTCGGATGCCTGTTCAGACAGGGGCAGTGTGCGGGCCTCGCTGATGCCGTGGCGACGATTCGCAACAGCGGCGAGGTAATTCTCCGGCTTTTTGTGCCGGATGGTCGCCATGCCGCCGCGCCGCCCGTGCGCACCGGGTCCGATCCCGCAATAATCCTGATACCGCCAATAGGTGAGGTTGTGGCGGCTTTCCTGACCAGGTAGGGAGTGATTGCTCGTCTCATAGGCTGGCACACCGGCAGCAGCGGTCAGATCCTGCGTAAGCGCGAACAGGTCTGCCGCCTCGTCATCATCCAGCGGCGTGAACACTCCGCGTCGCACATCGGTGGCAAATCGAGTGCCGGGTTCGATCGTCAATTGATACAGAGACAGGTGCGAAGTGCCAAAGCCGAGCGCGTACTGGAGTTGGGTTTGCCATTGGGAAATCGACTGGCCGGGCAGGGCATAAATCAGGTCGAAACTCACACGGCTGAAGTGTGCCTGAGCGGTTTCAAGCGCGTTGAGTGCCTCTTGTGCCCCGTGTAATCGGCCAAGCCACTGAAGCGTTTTGTCGTCGAGCGATTGCACCCCCAGCGAAACCCGATTAATTCCCGCACCTGCCAGATCGGCAAACTTTTCCGCCTCCACCGAAGAGGGATTGGCCTCCAAAGTTATTTCAATATCGCTCGTAAACCTCCACAATCGCTGCGCTTCTTCCAGCAACACCTCGACCAGACGTGGCGGCATCAGGGATGGCGTGCCTCCGCCAAAAAAGATCGAGGCAAGCGCCTCACCCCCGGCAACCGTATGCTCTGCGCGCATGTCAGCGATTAACGCATCGCGCCAGGCGCTTTCATCGAAAGCAGCACGAACATGCGAATTGAAATCGCAATACGGGCATTTTTTCGCGCAGAAAGGCCAGTGGATATAAAGAGCGCGCGCCATTCCAAACGATATGCGACACGCGGCGCGAAATGCCAATGGTGCAGGTGCCGATCGACACGGCTTTCGTGCAGCGCGAACCGTCCTGATAGGGTGCTGGGAATGCGCTGAGAGGTTTTGACGAACACAGACTTAAGACCATGAGTGCATGGGAAATTAACCCTGATTCCGGATAACGCCTCGAATGAAAATAAGCTCATCCCTTTTGCTCGGAGAAAGCTCCTTGTTTTCGATAATTGCCCTGTGTCTGGCAGCTTGTGGCAGCGATGAGCAACCCGCGCCGCAATCAAGTGGAGCTGGTGCGGTATCGGCGCCGTCCCCAGCACCCAGTCCCACCCCAACCCCAGCGCCAGCACCAACGCCCACACCCACTCCAGGCCCCGTTGGCGGAGGAACGGCCAGCGTGCAGGATCAGCTTTTGAAAGCGATGCTCGCTGCCCACAACAACGCGCGTCGGGTCGTTGGAACGGGTGATCTTGTGCTGGATCCGGCGCTCAGCAAACAGGCGCTTGAATATGCGCAGGAACTGGCGCGCAGCGGCTCGTTTCAGCACAGCCCGCCTTCAGCCCGGCCTGGTCAGGGGGAGAACCTGTGGGCGGGAACCGCAGGCCGATTTACCCACGAACAGCAAGCTGCGGCGTGGATCGACGAAAAGCAATATTACATCCACGATCGCTTTCCATATGTCAGCAAAACCGGCAATTGGCAGGATGTCGGGCATTATACCCAGATCATCTGGCGCGACACTACACGGCTTGGCTGCGGGCTCGCGACCGGTGGCAACAGGGATTACGTCGTTTGCAGGTATTCGCCACCAGGAAATGTGTCCGGACAGTTCGCGTATTAGCGCAGGCGACTGCGCTTCAGCCGCCGCTGAATTGGTCGGCAACAAGCTTGGCAAAGGCATCGGCACGGTGGCTGATCTTGTGCTTTTCCGCAGGGTCGATTTCAGCGAACGTCTCGTCGCGTCCTTGAGGCATAAACACCGGATCATAGCCGAAGCCTAAGTCTCCACGCGGTGGCCAAGTCAGCGCGCCCGGGCAAATTCCTTCGTAGACCGAGCTTTCCCCGTCCGGCCACGCGATTGCGAGCACGCAATGAAACGCTGCGCTGCGGTCGGTATCTTGGCCTAATTGTTGCAGCCTCCCTTCGACCTTGCCCATGGCCATGTACCAGTCGCGGCCGGGCGCGCCTTCGAACCATTGCCGTTCTGCCCAATCGGCGGTGTAAACGCCAGGGCGACCCTCCAACGCCGTAACGCTCAGCCCGCTGTCATCAGCCAGCGCTGGCAAACCGGCCGCCTCCGACGCTGCACGCGCCTTGATCAGAGCATTCTCGACAAACGTGGTGCCGGTCTCGGCAGGCTCCGGTAGCCCAAGTGCCCCAGCGGAGAGGCACTTCATTCCAAACGGTGCGAGCAGTGCCGAAATCTCTTTCAGCTTGCCTGCATTGTGCGTTGCAATGACCAGCGACCCTCCGCCGAGTTTGCGAGTCATTTTGTCGCGTCCACCTGCGCGGCAAAGATACGGTCGCAGCCCATCCGAGCGAGGCGCAGCAGGCGGAGCAGGGCTTCCTCGTCATAGGTCGCCCCTTCGGCTGTGGCCTGAACCTCGGCGATCTGACCGCCATCGATCAGTACGAAATTGGCGTCCGCATCTGCTGAACTGTCTTCGATATAATCGAGATCGAGGACAGGCGTTCCCTTGTAGATACCGCACGAAACAGCCGAAACCTGACCGGTAATCGGATCGACCTTGATGTCGCCGGCTTTCATCAGGCCATTAACGGCGAGTCGCAGGGCAACCCAAGCGCCTGAGATTGCCGCCGTCCGGGTGCCTCCATCGGCCTGGATCACGTCGCAATCGAGCGTGATCTGGCGCTCACCCAGTTTTTGCAGATCGACGACGGCGCGCAAAGAGCGCCCGATAAGCCGCTGAATTTCCTGTGTACGGCCCGATTGTTTCCCGCGCGCGGCCTCGCGGCTGCCACGGGTATGAGTGGCGCGGGGAAGCATGGAGTACTCACCCGTTACCCAGCCTTCGCCCTTGCCGCGCATCCATGGCGGCACGCCTTTTTCCACGCTGGCCGTGCAAAGCACCTTGGTATCGCCGAAACTGATGAGGCAAGAACCCTCGGCGTGCTTTGTGAAGCCGGTTTCGATGGTGATGGCGCGCATTTCATCGGGCGCGCGGGTTGATGGCCGCATGTAAATCTCCGTCTCGCAATCGCCCCAAGCTTGTCGAAAGGGCGTTCTTTTGCTTTGTCGAAAGCGCTTGAAGGAAGATGCGCACTTCGACAAGCTTAGCGCAAACGCTTTCAACCCGAACTTCAACCCAAACGAAGTGGAAACATCTGCATAGCCCATGGCATCAACAATGATCTCTGAACTGACCGACCGCGCGCGCGATATTTTCCAGCGGGTTGTGGAAGGCTACATCGAAAGCGGTGTGCCGGTCGGATCAAAGACGCTGGCTGCAGACGGAACGTTGAACCTGTCGCCTGCATCGATCCGCTCGGTGCTCGCCGATCTGGAAAGGCTCGGACTGCTAGCTGCGCCACACACCAGCGCGGGCCGTCTGCCAACCGACGCGGGTTTGCGGATTTTTGTCGATGGCATGATGCGCATGGCCGAGCCCACACGCGAAGAACGCGAGCGGATCGAAGCCGGGCTGGCTGAAACCGGTCCGGTGGAACAGGCGCTGGCAAAGGCGAGCACGCTGTTGTCGGACCTGTCGGGCGCTGCGGGCATGGTCATGGTCCCGACGCGCGAGCAGCGGCTCGCACAGTTCAGTCTGGTTAATCTGGGTCAGGGTCGCGCGCTTGCCGTGCTCGTCGGAGAGGATGGCGGGGTGGAAAATCGCGTGCTTGATTTGGGCGGAGCAGTCCCCGCAACCGTCCTTGAAAAAGCGAGCAACTACATCACCGCGCGCCTTTCAGGCCGGACCCTTGTTGATGCGGCGCAAGCAATGCGTGCCGAAATCGCATCCGAAAAGAGCGAGCTGGATACGGCAAGCCGCGATCTGGTCGAGCGAGGGTTGGCAATCTGGAGCCAAGACGCGGATGCGCGCCCCGTCCTGATTGTGCGCGGCGCAGCGAATTTGCTGGATGATGCAGCGATGGAGGATCTGGAACGGGTCCGATCTTTGCTCGACGATCTAGAAAACAAGCAATCGGTTTCCGCCCTACTGGAAACCGCGCGCGAAGCAGACGCCACACGCATATTTATCGGTAGTGAAAACCGCCTTTTCAGCCTTTCGGGATCTTCCGTGATTGCATCTCCCTATCGCGATCGCGCGGGCAGGGTGGTAGGAGTGCTGGGGGTGATTGGCCCAACGCGGTTGAATTACGCGCGCGTGGTCCCCATGGTTGACTTGACCGCCCGATCACTGGGCAAACTGATCGCTTGAACGACACATTTCAGGTTGGAACCAACACATGATTGATAACGACAATCCGCGAGACGATGCGGTGGAAAAAGAGCTGGAGGGCGTGCCCGAAGAGATGATCGACTTTGACGATGAAGACGATGACGATAGCAGCGACGCAGAAGGCTCCATTGCAGAGGCTTTGGCGAGCCTGAAAGAGGATTTGGCCACCGCCGAACAGGCGACGCTGTATGCAAAGGCGGAAACGCAGAACTTGCGCCGCCGGATGGAAAAAGAAATGGCCGACGCGCGTAATTACGCCGCAACCGGCTTTGCCCGCGACGTATTAAGCGTGGCCGACAACCTGAGCCGCGCGATCGAAGTGATCCCCGAGTCGCTGCGCGGGGACGAGAAGATGAAGAGCCTTGTGATTGGCCTTGAGGCGACTCAGCGCGAGCTTGAAAAGGTCTTCGCCAGCCACGGCATCACCCGCATAGCTGCCAAGGGATTGCCGCTGGACCCCAATCAACATCAGGCGATGCTGGAAATCCCCAGCGACGAACACGCGCCGGGCACCGTGGTGCAGGAAATGCAGGCCGGCTGGATGATCAAGGACCGCTTGCTGCGCCCCGCAATGGTGGGCGTGGCGAAAAAGCCGGATTGATTACCGGGCCACATGTCACCCTATTTGATCGGCCTGCTTTGCCTCTTGGGAGTTCTGGCTTTTCGTTGAGCTCCTGCGTTGGAGGCAACGTCGATTGAGCGGCTCGCCACGTGACCGGCCCGACATCGCATACGGTTTTTTTACTGACGAATTTGACGTGGAATGCCGAGGCTCGGATCTGGAGCAAGTGATTTATGAGCGGGCATTGCACACGCAGATGACCCGTTTGCTTGATGGAAGCGAAGCCGAACAGCGCATTTCGCAGTTTCAGGCACACTTTGAAAAGGCATCGAAGGGGGATGAGGGTGTATTATTCCCACCCTTAACGGATACCGCGATTTCCCTGCTGATTGATCAATCCGGGTCGATGGCGCAACGCATGCCGTGGGTTGCCGGCCAAGTTCTTGCCGCAGCCCAGCAACTTGAAAACCGTGATGCATCAGTGATGGTGGCCGGTTTCACTAGTCTGGGCTGGAACGGGGGGCGATCGCGCCAGAAATGGTTGGAGACAGGATGCCCATCAGATCCCGGTCGGCTTTGCGACCTTTTGCACGTTATCTACAGCGACTTCGGCGAGGCTATTACTCCTGATCTGCTCACTCCCTTGCTTGGCCAGGCTTTATTCGAGAATGTGGATGGAGAGGCAATCCGCTGGGCCTTGAAAAGACTGGAGCAACGACCGGAACAACATCGGATCTTGCTTGTTTTGTCCGACGGCGCGCCCGTGGATGACAGTACGCTGCAAGTGAACGGGCCAAGAATACTCGAACGGGATGTAATTGAAACCATCGCCAGTGTCAGTTCTGATAGTTCAGTGTTGATTGGTGCGATCGGCCTCGAATTCGCTGTATCGCGCTATTACCCACATTCGCTTCAGGTCGATAACGACGGGCCGTTGGCCGAAAAAATTTCCGAACTTGTCGCCTCTTTGGCTCAACAGCCTTAACCCGTCGCGCCCTTGAACCGAACCAGTAAATCATACGCCTCGCGGTCGGCCACGCCTGCGATCTTCACCCCGTGGCGCAACCAGAAAGCGTGCTTCACGATTTCGGCCTGTTGTTCGATGCCGTATGATTTGAAGGGTTGGCCAGGTTTCAACGCGTAATCGTATCGGCAAAACGGGTGGCGCTTCAGGACCAAGTACCATTCTCCCCGCGTCTGTGTTTGCCACACGTGCGTCAACTCGTGGATCAGCAGACCTTGGCGAATGCGGCTTTCCGCAGAGAAATCTTCGCAATACGCTTCGCTGTCGGGATGAAAGTGCAGATGCCCGCGTGGCGCCATGGCGACCTTGCGCGGTTGAAACGGGAAAAACTTGCGGCGCCTGATCTGCACACCCGAATATTCGATGGCATCGCCAAAGATCGAACGTGCAATCTCCACTTCGCCTGGCGTCAGAAAGCGCTCCCCTCCCGCAGGACAGGCGGGAGTTCTGGCAGCGTCAGATGCAGGCAAACTGGTGCGCATGGCTTTTAGCGTTCTTCTCCAGCGGCGCGAACCTCGGCATTGAATTTGTGGGTCTTGCCGCCAGAAATCCTCAACGTGACTTCAGCAGTGTCGCCTGCCTTGATCGCCTCATCCAGGTCGAATGCCATGATGTGAAGCCCGCCCGGCTGGAATGACCTTGATTCGCCAGCGGGCAGGGCGATCGGGCCTGCCTCTGCCATGGTCATTTCAAAATCATATTCCATCATGTCGTGCACGGTTGCACTTTTTGCGCCTGCCACCTCAGCGCCGCTGATCGAAACACCCCCGTCACCATTGAAGACCACATCGAAATATACAGCAGCTGGATTGCCAGCAACCGGAGGCAGTACAAGGCGCGCGTTCGTGACCTCAATTCCATCGACCACGCCAGCAACTTCGACCGGCGCTTCTGGCTCGCTGGAACAGGCGACCAGCGCGACACTTGCACCCACGGCAACAGCCAGTCCGGCCTTCTTCAGTGCATTGTTCCACATAGCAATTGTCATTACTCGATCCCCTGTTTCGGAATTGTCCTGCTTCCGGATGGTCAAAAACTAGGCCACCGGACTTCTTGTGCCAAGCGAAACCGCACCTATATCCGCGTCATATTCGAGCCGCCAATCCGCTTTGCTCGCAGGTCCAACTATTCGGAGGGACCAAAGAGGAGGCGTAACGGCGAGTGTTGCAACAATGTCCAGATGGATGGGGAAATAATGGGTAAAGTTATCGGTATCGACCTTGGCACCACCAACAGCTGTGTTGCCGTCATGGATGGGGGCAAGCCCAAGGTTGTCGAAAATTCCGAGGGCGCGCGCACCACGCCTTCGATCGTCGCCTTCACAAAGGACGGCGAGCGTTTGATTGGCCAGCCAGCAAAGCGTCAGGCTGTCACTAATCCTGACAATACGCTGTTCGCGATCAAGCGTCTGATTGGTCGCCGTTTTGACGATCCCCTGACCAAGAAAGACATGGAGCTGGTTCCCTATGACATCGTCAAGGGCAAGAACGGCGATGCCTGGGTTGAAGCGGGCGGTGAGGAATATTCGCCCTCCCAGATCAGCGCTTTCATCTTGCAAAAAATGAAAGAGACTGCCGAGGGCTTTCTTGGTGAAACCGTGACGCAAGCCGTCATCACTGTTCCTGCATACTTCAACGATGCGCAACGTCAGGCGACCAAGGACGCAGGCCAGATTGCCGGTCTCGAAGTGCTGCGCATCATCAACGAACCAACTGCTGCCGCGCTGGCCTATGGTATGGACAAGGAAGACGGCAAGACTATCGCCGTTTATGACCTTGGCGGGGGTACGTTCGACGTTTCGATCCTCGAAATTGGTGATGGCGTGTTCGAGGTGAAGTCGACCAACGGCGACACCTTCCTGGGTGGTGAGGATTTCGACAACGCGATTGTTGAACACCTCGCCGAAGCCTTCAAGAAGAAGGAAAACATGGATCTGAAGACCGACAAGCTCGCTCTTCAGCGCCTAAAAGAGGCGGCAGAAAAGGCCAAGATCGAGCTTTCCAGCTCGGCCACGACCGAAGTCAACCTGCCGTTCATCACCGCGCGCATGGAGGGTGGATCGTCCACCCCGCTCCACCTCGTTGAAACCATCAGCCGCGCCGATCTTGAAAAGCTGGTCGACAAGCTGATCCAGCGCACGCTTGACCCTTGCAAGAAGGCACTGGCGGACGCCGGCGTTTCAAAGGACGAAATTGACGAAGTGATCTTGGTCGGCGGCATGACCCGCATGCCCAAGGTACGCGAAGTCGTTGAGAAGTTCTTCGGTGCAAAGCCGCATACCGGCGTAAATCCTGATGAAGTTGTTGCCATGGGTGCGGCGATTCAGGCAGGCGTTTTGCAAGGCGACGTCAAGGACGTGCTGTTGCTGGACGTGACGCCACTTTCTTTGGGTATCGAGACGCTCGGCGGGGTATTCACCCGCATGATTGATCGCAACACCACCATCCCGACGAAAAAAACTCAGACTTACTCGACCGCAGAAGACAACCAGAACGCTGTGACGATCAAGGTCTTTCAGGGCGAGCGCGAGATGGCTGCCGATAACAAATTGCTTGGGAATTTTGATCTCGTGGGCATTCCGCCCGCCCCTCGCGGCGTCCCCCAGATTGAGGTGACATTCGACATCGATGCCAACGGCATCGTGTCCGTCGCCGCCAAGGACAAAGGCACCGGCAAGGAGCAGACGATCAAGATCCAGGCTTCTGGTGGCCTCTCGGATTCCGACATCGATCAGATGGTTCAGGATGCTGAAAAGTTCGCCGATGAGGACAAGAAGCGCCGCGAAAGCGCCGAAGCCCGCAATCAGGCCGATAGTCTTGTCCACGCAACCGAGAAGCAGCTTGAAGAGCATGGCGACAAGGTTGATGCGGATACGAAATCGGCTGTCGAGGCGGCCATCGCCGAAACAAAAACTGCGCTGGAAGGCGACGATGCCGATGCGATCAACGCAAAGGCGCAGGCTCTCACTGAAGCGGCCATGAAGATGGGTCAGCAGATCTACGAAAAGGAGCAGTCCGCCACGCCAGCGGATAGTGACGCTCCTGCCGAAGACAGCTCTGCTGATGAAGACGTTGTCGATGCGGAGTTTTCCGAAGTCGACGAAGACAAGAAGGGCTGAGGTCCTAATCAACTTTGCTCTTGCCATCGGTGCGTGATCGCACCGGTGGCGAGCGTTGCTTTGGACGAAGACCTATGGCTGCTACCCAAACTGACTATTATCAGACGCTCTCCGTCACGCGTGACGCGGACGGCGCGACGATCAAGAGTGCGTATCGCAAACTGGCAATGAAATTTCATCCGGATCGCAATCCCGGTGACACCACTGCCGAGGCCCGGTTCAAGGCCGTGGGCGAGGCATACGAATGCCTCAAAGACCCGCAGAAACGCGCCGCCTATGACCGTTTTGGCCATGAGGCTTTTACGCAAGGCATGAATGGCGGTGGAGGCGGCGGTTTTGGCGGTCGTGGCCAAAGCGATTTTGCCGACATAGGCGATATATTTGAAACCATTTTCGGCAGCGCCTTTGGCGGTGGCGGGATGGGCGGCGCACGCCCGCAACAAAGGCGCGGCGCTGATCTGCGGTATGATATGCAGGTTACTCTTGAAGAGGCGTTTCACGGCAAATCGACAGAGGTTGAAATCGAAGTCTCGCAAGGCTGCGAAACGTGCGATGGATCAGGCGCCACCCCTGGCACCAGCGAACAGACCTGTACTCATTGCAATGGGCAGGGTGCTGTGCGCGCCAAGCAAGGACTGTTCGTGATCGAGCGTCCTTGCCCGACATGCAGCGGCCGCGGCGCAGTACTCGAAAATCCGTGCAAAGCGTGTCGCGGGGAAGGACGGGTGGACCGCCCGCAATCGCTCGCTGTCGATGTTCCGCCCGGTGTCGATACCGGCACCCGCATCCGCTTGTCAGGCAAGGGAGAGGCTGGCGCTCGCGGAGCCCCAGCTGGCGATCTCTACATATTTATACACGTGAAACCGCATCCGTTGTTTGAACGCGAAGGAACCTCGCTGGCAACTCGTGTACCTGTCAGCTTTACTGTGGCTGCCCTTGGAGGAACGGTCGACATCCCCGATCTCGATGGGACCACGAACATTATTGATATCCCCGCCGGCATCCAGTCGGGCAAGCAGTTGCGCGTGCGGGGTGCGGGAATGCCGGTGCTGCAAGGACGCGGGCGCGGTGATCTCGTGGTCGAAATCAAGGTCGAGACACCGACCAAGCTAAGTCGCAGACAGAAAGAAATTCTTGAAGAGTTCCGCGACACAGAAACCGGCGATGAATGCCCTGAAAGCAAAGGCTTCTTTTCCAAGATTAAAGATGCGTTCGGCGCCTGAAGGTCTCGACTTCGATAAGTTCAGGCCTTAGCGTTTTGACTGATTTCAGGAGAAGACCATGCGCCGTTCGTTCATTTTCCCGCTGATAAGTGCATCTGTCCTCGGTGCAGGGGCGATAATCGCCAGCGCCGCCAGCGCGCAACGTGATTTCAGCAACGTGGAGGTCACCGCGCAGGAAATCTCTCCTGGCGTCGCAGTTCTGTTTGGTTCGGGCGGCAATATCGGCGTGAGCCATGGCGACGATGAAACACTCATAATTGATGACCAGTTCGCACCGCTTTCCGGAAAAATCGAAGCGGCAATTGCGGAGCTTGGTGCAACGCCGGTCAAATATCTCGTCAACACGCATTGGCATTTTGATCACACCGGCGGCAACGAGCATTTCGGCGGCACGGGCGCGACGATCTTCGCGCATGAAAATGTACGGGTGCGGATGGCAGCTGGCGGCACCGCCGGTGGCAATCCGACGCCTCCCGCTGCGCCAGCGGCGCTTCCTGTCGTTACCTACGCGCAAGGTCTGCGGTTTCATCTCAATGGTGATACCATAAATCTGATGTATCTTGGTGGAGGCCACACCGATGGCGACAGCGTGGTTTTCTGGGAAAACGCGAATGTGGTTCACATGGGCGACCTGTATTTCAAGATCGCTGGTTATCCCTTCATCGATGTGAATTCGGGTGGCAGCGTTTACAAAGCAATGCGCTCTCTCGATTTGGTGATTTCGATGATCGACGGGGATACAAAAATTATCCCCGGCCACGGACCGATGTCTAATACAGCAGAACTGGTTGCCTATCGCGCAATGATCGGCGAGGCAGTATCGCGTGTCGAAGCGCAAAAGGCTCAGCGCATGACGCTCGAACAGGCAGTCGCGGCGAAACCGCTCAGCGACATTGATCGCGGCGAAGGTGGTTTTATCAGCGCCGATGCCTTCGTCACCGCCATCTGGAACAGCGAAGGCGCGTGACACCCTAGTGACCCATGCGTTGGCTCACTTCCGCTCCAATCCTGTCGAGCAATTCCGGGTCGCAACGCCCGGCCGCGCGCTCTTCTTCGAGGATCGCGTAAAACAAGGCGCGTTTGCCCTCTACAATTCGCTTTTCGCTTAGCCCATCTGGCGCTGTTGACGCCACGATATCGATCATGCGTTCAGCCCCGTGCAATCGACCCCACAGGTAATCGTTTTCACGGTAGGCGCGGCTGAAAAACGCTCCGAAATTATAAAACTCGATACCGCGCAATGTGGCGCGCGTGCCGCCTTCGCGAATTGAAAGGGCATCGTCGGGAGAAATGCGGTCAATCCGCACAGGGTTGTATTCGTCCAGTCCATCCCTTTGAAGCAGTGGCAAGGTCGCGATATCATAGAAAGGAAAGCCCAGATATGTCAGCAACATGCGCTGCCGCAATTCCTTAGGCATCTGTTCTAGCCCCTTGGCCAGCAGAGCCTCAGCCTCGAGGTCAGTCTGTGGCAGAAGGCGTATCTCAGCGAGGTAATCCAGAACGGCACCGGGCCGATCCATGACCTGCAACGCCAGCTCATGGAAATCGCTTCGTCCCAACACCAGCGCATCGGCCTCGTGATACAATCCCAGAATGCCATAAATATGCTCTCTAGCAAGATCGAGTGCTTCATCGGGAATGGTGGGATCGGCTTCCCAATCGCGCGAAAGCTTGCGCGCGAGCAATTGCATCCTGCGGATGCGGAACCCGATGTCGTGCGCGCGGAAAAATGTGATCGCATGATCGTTTGCGCCACCTTTTTCGCTTGCCAGGGTTTCGAAGCCGGCCTGCGCCAAATGCGCGCGAAATCGCTCTGCGATCACACTGGAATCAACATTCGCAAGCTGGGGCGCGGCCTTGTGAGTGATGTGGGCCAGACGCTCGATAATGCCGGTGAATTTGGTCTGGGCATAGGCGTGGAAAGCAAATCCGGCGCGCTCGGCAGCCGCCTGCTGAGCCTTCGCGCGCCAGTTAGCCAGCCGCCTTGGCGTGGGGCTGTCTAGGAAGAATGTGCGTCCGAACAATCGTTGAACCGCGCGATCGATTTCGGGGCGCAGGCCCATGACGATACGGCGCAGGCGCACAGCATCGCGCGATTGCCGTTCAATTCGCTCCAGATCATCACGGATAGGCTGTTCGCGCGGGATTGTGGATAACGAGCCGAAGATCGCCCCGAAAAAGCCGATCGATCTGTCGGGATTTTCGGCGTAACTACCGACCCGATCCGGGCGTGGATCGATATAGACAAAGCGTCGATCGACCTCGCGCTGCGACGGGCGCCCATCGAGCGCGGCAAGCGCCGCTCCGAAGGGAGCGTTTACGAGAACCGCTCCATCGATCAAAGCTACATCTTCGGCGGTTCCATTGCGGAAATGGACCGGCATAATGCGTTCAAGAAAAGCGTCACGGCTTTCCCAATTGCGTCCTTGGTTAGCCGCGAGCCGGTCGATCTCTGCTAATTGCAGCGCGGGGAACGCTCCAGGGAAGCTCGCTGTAGAACGTGCCGCCAGCACCAGCTCCAGCCTATCGGCAAGTCTCGTGCTGCCATCGGGCGCGATGCGGGCGCTGAAGCAGATCGGCATACGATGCTCCGTCTCTTCCACAATTGCCGGGGAATTCAGGCGCAACAATTCGGCATGACCACGAAAATCCGTGGCAGTCACAAATAGATCAATTGGAAACTCCTCCGGCAGCAACGGCTTACCAGAGGACAGCGAGGCCATGCTTTCGAGCGCTTCGTATAGCATCGCGGAAAATCGGTCGCCCGAGAAGGGTGGGCTGAACCAGCGCCCTCGCACCAAACGCGAAACCTTGTCGCGCACTTCATCGCGGGTTTCGGCAGAAACCGTTTCGCTCACGGCATTTCCGGGCCGGCTCAGGAACCATTCTGCAATCGGTTGCGCCCACAACTTGGCGTACCGCCACATCGGCTCGGCATCAGGATCGGTCAGCTCGCTTACATCAGCATTTTGCAACCAAAGATCGGTTAGAGGTTCGAGCGATTGCCCGGTTGCAATGGCCTGCGCCAGAAACACCGCATTTATGCCCCCCGCACTCGCGCCTGTCAGAATATCGGGCAGCACACGCAAACGTAATTCGCAGTCGGACGCTACCTGCTCAAGGAATTTGCAATAGGCAGCTGCCGCCCCATCAAGCGGATCAGGTGTCGGAGAATTAAATTCGCGGCTTGCGCGGGCAAGGTGCCAGACCTCCTTGGTTACGCCATGCATGTACACCGCCAGGCTCACCCCGCCATAACAGACTAGTGCAATTCTGAGTTCCTTCTGCCGCATCACGGCGATGATGGCGTGATTAGCGCGCAAGAGCAATTGCGTTCCGCAAATGTTCTGTCTATTCGCTCCTGATGGCAAAATCCAAACGGCGATATGTTTGTGCAAACTGCGGCGCGGTGAGCCCGCGCTGGCAGGGACAGTGCCCCGACTGCGGGGAGTGGAATACCCTTACCGAAGATGCGCCTGCGACGGTATTTTCTCAAAAGCATGATCTATCACGTGGAGGGCGCGCACTGGAATTCGTGCCGCTTAATCGGCCAACCGAATTGCCTGTGCGAAAATCTACAGGGCTGGCAGAATTCGACCGCGCGCTTGGTGGTGGGCTGGTGCCGGGTTCGGCTGTGCTGATGGGCGGAGACCCGGGCATCGGGAAATCGACGCTCCTACTCCAATCCGCAGCGACAATTGCCCGTGGCGGCAACGATGTTGTCTATGTCAGCGGTGAGGAGGCTGCCGGACAGGTCCGGTTGCGGGCAACTCGACTGGGCGTGGTGGACGCGCCGATCAGGCTGGCTTCGGAAACATCAGTGCGCGATATTCTGACAACGCTGGGTCAGGGCGAACCGCCAGCCTTGCTGGTGATCGATTCGATCCAGACAATGCATTCCGACACGATCGAGGGTGCTCCGGGAACGGTCAGTCAGGTGCGCGGCTGCGCGCTCGAATTGATCCGTTATGCCAAAGCGACCGGCTGCGCCCTGTTTCTGGTGGGTCACGTGACGAAAGACGGCAGTATCGCCGGGCCGCGCGTGCTGGAACACATGGTCGATGTGGTGATGAGCTTCGAAGGGGAACGCAGCCACCAGTATCGCATCCTGCGATCGCTCAAAAACCGTTTTGGCGCGGTTGATGAGATCGGTGTATTCTCGATGGCAACCGAGGGGCTGGAGGAGGTATCCAATCCCTCGATGTTGTTCCTTTCTGGTCGCGATCAGCCGTTGGCAGGCAGCGCTGTGTTCCCGGCCCTAGAGGGCACGCGGCCCGTGCTGGTGGAAATTCAGGCGCTGATCGTACGGCTGCAATCTGGTGCCACCCCGCGCCGTGCGGTCGTGGGGTGGGATAGCGGACGCATGGCGATGTTGCTGGCTGTGCTTGAATCGCGGTGCGGACTAAACTTTTCTTCTGCTGAAGTTTATCTCAATATTGCAGGTGGTTATCGCCTTTCGGATCCCGCCGCCGATCTTGCAGTGGCAGCGGCCCTTGTCTCCGCACTTGCTGACAAGCCGCTTCCACAAAAGGCCGCATGGTTCGGAGAGGTTTCGCTGGCTGGTGAAATTCGCCCAGTCGCGCATTCAGATCTTCGTATCCGCGAGGCAGCAAAGCTGGGTTTTGTCCGCGCATACGGTCCGTCCGATGCGAAGACCGGTTCGTCGACCATCAAATATCGCGGTCTGGGACAACTGGCCAACCTCGTTGACCATGTGATGGGGAGCGAATAACTCATTTTCCATGACTGGTTTCGATATTATCGTTCTCGCAATCGTGGGCGTCGCGGCGGTAGGCGGGTTTATGCGCGGGCTGGTGCAGGAAGTCCTCTCGCTCGCGGCTTGGATCCTTGCGGCGTTTGCCGTTTATTATCTGCATACACCGCTGACCGATGCGCTGAGCGATTTCTATGATGCAGAGCAAACAACGCCGATCCTAGCCTTCGTGTTGTTGTTGCTGATCCCGTACGCCGCGATGAAGGTGATCGCCAACAACGCAGGTGAAGCGTCGCGCGGTTCCATACTTGGGCCGATTGATCGGGTATTGGGGTTTGGATTTGGTGCGGTGAAAGGCGCATTGATCGCTGTTTTTGCGTTTTCAATTCTGGCGATGGGGTTCGATCCGGTGTGGGGATACAAAGGGCGCCCGGACTGGATAAAGCAGGCGCGCACCTACACCGCAACCGATGCTTTCTCACGCCAACTCGTTAAGATGATCGACGAACGTCGGGCCAAGGTGTTGGAAGAGCAAGAAGCGCAGGCCGAAGCGGACGCTACTGAGTAGTGAGCAAGCTATATACGACGCAGATTCTCGCGCTGGCGGCTGAAATGGCAAACTATCCGCTACGCGATGGGTTTGTACGGGTCGCCGATGCGCGATCGAGAACTTGTGGCAGCACCATCACATTAGGCATCGATCTGGATGACCAAGGGCGCGTGCGCGATATCGGAATGCGTGTGGCTGCCTGTGCAATCGGCCAAGGCTCTGCTGCGATATTGGCGGGCGGCATCAGAGGCGCATCTGCGCAAGACATCCGCACGACGCATAAGGCCGTTAAGTCGTGGCTCGCTGGCGAAGGTGAATTGCCACAGTGGCCCCGCATGGAGGCGCTTGCCCCGGCACTCGAACATCCGGGCAGACATGGTGCCCTGCTTCTTGGTTGGGAGGCCGTATCAAACGCGCTGCAAAACGCTGGAGCACCCATCACCTGATTTGGGCTGCGGCTATCTTTCCACGTGATGCGCTTTCATAGCGGCCACGCTGTCGCTAGAACACGAATTTAGCCTGAAATTGTGGGCAGAGACAGAGCGGAAGAGGGTTGGGGCATATGTCAGACGCAGCAGCGTACCGCGGCGGGGCCGCAGAAGCGCAGGCACTCGCCGCACGCGAGCCTAGCGACAAGGAGATCAGGCTGGTCATAGGCGCATCGAGCGCGGGGACTATTTTCGAATGGTATGATTTCTTTATCTACGGCACTCTCGCCTACATCCTGAAAGACGCATTCTACGACGTTGACAACGACACATTGGGCCTGTTGTTGGTGTGGTCCACCTTTGCTGTCGGCTTCGCCTTTCGCCCGATTGGCGCAATTCTCTTCGGCTTTCTGGGTGACAGGATGGGGCGCAAATACACCTTTTTGGTCACCGTTACGCTGATGGGTATCGCCACCGCTGGCGTGGGCTTTATCCCCACTGTTCAGACGATCGGAATTGCAGCGCCGATCATCGTCATCTTGTTGCGAGTTTTACAGGGACTTGCGCTTGGCGGCGAATATGGCGGCGCAGCAATTTATGTGGCAGAACATGCCCCGCCCGAAAAGCGCGGGTTTTACACCAGCTTCATCCAGGCGAGCGTGGCGGGAGGGTTCGTCCTCTCAATCATTGTCGTGCTTGCCTGCCGTGCGCTGATCCCTGCGGATGATTTTGAGGTGTGGGGCTGGCGCATACCGTTCCTGCTATCGATTGCGTTGCTGGCAATTTCGCTCTGGATGCGATTGAAACTATCGGAAAGCCCGGTGTTTCAGGCTATGAAGGAAGCGGGTGAGACGGCGGGCAATCCATTCGTCGAAAGCTTCACCTATCCCGGCAATCCCAAACGCATTTTCGTGGCCCTGTTCGGCGTCACCGGCATCCTGACGACAATCTGGTACACAGCATTTTTCTCTGGCCTCGGTTTCTTGCGCGGGCCGATGCAGGTCGATCCAAAGACTGTTGAGTGGATCCTGCTGATCTCGGGCTCGATCGCGATGTCGTTCTACATTTTCGTCGGCAAATGGTCGGACAGGGTGGGGCGCAAACTGCCGATCATCATCGGGGCAATCGGCGCGCTGGTGTTGCTGTTCCCGGCCTTCTGGGGCTTGGGAAGCTTGGCCAATCCGGACATTCAAAGGGCTGCGCGCGATGCGCCGGTCACCGTCAGCGGTCCGCAATGCGTGACCGATCCATTTGCCGAATTGTTTGATCGCGAGCAGACCGAATGCGGCAAAATCCTTGAAACGCTCACCGCTTCCGGAGTGCCCTATACCCTGATGAAGGGCGACGAGCTGACACTGTCTGCAGGAGGTAATCCGATCTCCATCGACCCGACATGGTTCGAGAGCGGCACATCGCGCAAGGATGGCATTCACGCAGGCCTGAGTGAATACGGGTTCGATTTTTCGATACAGCAACCACCGCTTGCCAATATCATCGGGATCATCGCCATTTTGCTGCTTCTGGGCCTGCTCTCAGCGCTGACCTACGGTTCGGTCGCAGCGCTGCTTTCTGAGATGTTTCCACCCCGGATACGGTACTCGTCAATGTCGATCCCATATCATATCGGTGCGGGCTATCTTGGTGGATTCCTGCCGTTGATTGCGGGAGTGATCGTGGCAAGCACCGGCGATATTTATGCGGGCTTGTGGTATACATGGGGAGTGGTCGCATTCGGTTTGCTGGTCGCGTGGTGGGGCCTGCCCAGTGGCCCGCCAACGGACTTTGCCGACGATGCAGGATAACGAAACCCTTCCTGTCCCGCCGCCTCCCGCCTTGCGTTTGACAGTCGACAAGGCGGCGCTGGAGGCGAATTGGCGGACGCTTGATCGATTGTCGGGCAGGGCGCAAACCGGTGCAGCGGTAAAGGCTGATTGCTATGGTCTGGGCGTCGACACCTGCGTGCCAGTGCTGCGCGATGCCGGATGCACGCACTTTTTTGTTGCGCACTGGTGCGAGGTAGCGGCGGTCGCCCGCCACGTTCCGGCGGGTCAGATCGCGGTGCTGCATGGCACCGTTACCCGCGCCGAAGCGGACTATGCGATTGCTATGGGCGTCATCCCGGTGATTAACTCGGTTCAGCAGGCGCGATTGTGGACAGAGGCGGGCGGCGGAACGTGCCACCTTATGGTCGATACCGGTATCCACCGCCTGGGCATTCAGAAAGACGAATATCGCGATCCAGCGATAGGTGCGCTCGATATCGACGTGCTTATGTCGCATCTTTCCAGTGCGGACGAAGACAGCGCGAGCAACAGATCGCAGCTTGGGGCGTTTCAGGGTGCTGCCGATTGCATCAAACACCGCCGGCTTAGTCTCGCCAATAGCGCCGGGATCGCTCTCGATCGCGATTTCGACCTTGATCTGACGCGTCCAGGCCTTGCGCTCTATGGCGGCATTCCGCGCCCGGAGCTGACGGGGACAATTCGTCAGGTTGCGCATATCAGCGCCTCTGTAATCCAGACACGAACCCTGCAACCGGGGGACAGCGTCGGCTACAATGCAGAATTCACCGCCACACGGTCCATGCCGGTCGGCGCTGTGGCGCTGGGCTATGCCGATGGTTTTCTGCGTTCGCGCGGTCTGAGCGGCTTTCTTCTGCATGGGGAAACAGCGCTCCCACTGCTGGGGAAAGTTTCTATGGATATGGTCATTGTGGACCTTACCGATGCCCCCGAAATCGTGGCCGGCGACTGGCTCAGCGTTCCATTTTCCCTGCCCGATGCTGCGCAGCAAACCATTCTGTCTCAATATGAATTGCTTACGACGATAGGCATGCGTCTGCGCGGCTGATACATATTGTTGCACTGCACATTGTGCAGGTGCTAAGATAGCGGATTAGTCGCTCCGGGATTGAGACGCTTCGGGATTGAAACATGGCAAAAAAGAATACGGCAGATGGCGAGAACGGCCCGGTCATTATAAAGAAGTACGCAAACCGCCGCCTCTACAACACCAGTTCATCGAGCTATATAACGCTTGAAGACCTTGCTGGAATGGTACGCGCAAATGTCGATTTTCAGGTGCTGGACGCTAAGTCGGGCGATGACATCACCCATTCCATCCTGACGCAGATCATCATGGATGAAGAGTCCAACAGTGGTCAGATGCTGCCAGTGAGTTTTCTGCGCCAGCTTATCGGTATGTATGGCAATTCGATGCAGACGCTGATGCCGTCATATCTGGAAGCCAGCATGGATAATTTTCGCAAGAATCAGGGGAACATCCGCGAAGCCTTTGAAAAAGGTATATCGGCAGGTCCGCTCGCTGCGATTCATGAAACCAACATGGCAATGATGCGTGCAGCGGCCCAAACATTCATCCCGGGCAAGTTGCGCAACCCTGAAGCCCGCGCCGAAAAGCCTGTGGCGGAGCAAGCCACTGGAAAGAGCGAAATTGCCTTGCTGAAAGAGCAGATGGCGATGATGCAAAAGAAGCTGGACGAACTCAGCAAATAGCTTTCATTGGTGTTATCCAAGCTCCAAGGCAGACCACTTGTCCTGTGAGCTTTGCAATGATCGCCAACTCTAATTGATTCAGGAACGGCAAACCCAGTGTCCAACATCCGCCATGCGCTCAATTCGAAGCGCGCAGACGACTTTTCCAAATGGTACCAAGAGGTCATCAGCTCCGCAGATCTCGCAGAAGAGTTCGGGTGTGCGCGGCTGCATGGTGATCAAACCTTGGGGCTACGGCATATGGGAACGCATCCAGCGGTTGATGGATGACCGGATCAAGGCAGCAGGGGTCCAGAACACCTACTTCCCGCTCTTCATACCCCTTGCCAATTTTGAACGAGAGGCCTCGCATGTCGAAGGCTTCGCCAAGGAGATGGCAGTGGTCACGCATCACCGCCTCATTTCGGATGGCAAAGGCGGTTTGATCCCCGATCCCGAAGCGAAGTTGGAAGAGCCGCTGGTGGTCCGCCCCACATCCGAAACGATCATCGGGGATGCAATGGCGCGCTGGATCCAATCGTGGCGCGATCTGCCGCTGATGATCAATCAGTGGGCCAACGTCGTGCGCTGGGAAATGCGGACCCGCATGTTCCTGCGCACCAGTGAATTTCTCTGGCAGGAAGGCCACACCGCACACGCCACGCGAGAGGATGCGCTGCAAGAAACCCGTCGCGCACTCGAAATGTATCGCGCCTGCGTTGAAGAGGATTTGGCGCTGCCAGTGATAGCAGGTGAGAAGCCTGAGAACGAACGCTTTCCGGGAGCAGACGAGACTTGGTCCATCGAGGCGATGATGCAGGACGGCAAGGCATTGCAGGCGGGCACATCGCACTATCTCGGCACCAATTTTGCTCATGCAGCGGGCATCCAGTATCAGGACCGCGAAGGCACTCAGCAATATTGTCACACGACCAGCTGGGGCACATCGACCCGGCTCGTGGGCGGGGTTATCATGACGCACGGTGACGATGACGGGCTCCGCGTACCGCCGCGCATTGCACCATATCAAATTGTCATTCTGCCCATGCTACGCGAAACGCCGGAAGACGATTTGCTGATCGCCTATTGCGATGATCTGCGCGCGGGACTTGTAAATCAGGCGTGCATGGGCGAACCGATGCGCGTGCTGGTGGACAAGTCGCCTGGCAAGGCATCCTCCAAACGTTGGGATTGGGTGCGCAAAGGCGCTCCGTTGATCCTCGAAGTGGGGCCGCGCGACATGCAGAACGGCAAGGTTGCGATGATCCGCCGAGACAAGCTGTGGGATGCCGCGACAGGTAAACTTGCAACAGTGTTTCCAGAACGCGGCTACTTCCTCGAAGATGCAGCAGCCACGCTCAAGGATATCCAGCGTTCCCTGTTCAAGGAGGCATCCGATCGCCGTAACGCTAACATTACCCGCAGCATCTTGGAATGGGACGGTATCGTCAATCATTTCAAGGACGGCGGAAAATATCCCGGCTGGGTCGAGGTGGAATGGTCAAAGCCGACCGGAGAGGCGCTGAATGGTGTGGTAGAGCGTCTGAAATCGCTTCAGCTTACCATCCGCAATGTCCCGCGCGATGCCGAACCTGCCAGTGGTATATGCATATTCACCGGCGAACCGGCGGTTGAACGGATATTGGTCGCGCGCGCATATTGAGCAATTCGCTTTTGCCAGGGTGCAACAAGAGTTGCCTTGCAGCGTAAAAAGCGCAAAAACGTTCGCATGATCAAACGCCTCGCAATTTTTGTCGCCTTGTTTGCTTCGCCTTTGGCTGCGGACAATCATTCCGAAAAACCTGCCGATCCCGGCCTTGAAGTGTCCGAAGATCGTTTGCGCGCGGATATGAACACGATTGTCGGGTTCGGCACTCGCCATACCCTTTCCACGCAGACCGATCCGGATCGCGGCATTGGCGCGGCAGTAGATTGGGCGCTTGCGGAGTTCGGCCGCATTGGGGCCAAGTGCGACAACTGCCTTGACGTGCAGGCGATCGGTCGAACTGTTGAGGCAGATGGCCGCCGAATTCCTGCGCCCACGCTCATTCGGAATGCGGTCGCTATCCAGCGCGGCAGTGAACGACCAGACGAGGTCATCATCGTGCAAGGCCACTATGACAGCCGGGTTTCGGATCCGTTGAATGGGACCGACGATGCGCCCGGCGCCAATGACGATGGATCGGGCAGTGTCATGGTTCTCGAGGCCGCACGCATCCTTTCACAACGGCAATATCCCTCTACCATCATTTATGCCCTTCTTTCAGGCGAGGAGCAGGGCCTTCTGGGTGCAGGCATTCTTGCCGATTGGATCGAAGTCTCGTGGGTTTACGGTGAAGGCCGTGCTCAACAATGACATGATCGGCAATTCATGCGGTTCGGACGGCATCTGCGACGCGAAACATGTGCGGATATTTTCCGAAGGGCTGCGCGCCGATTCCACCGAAGACCTACGGGCGCGACAACGGCGGTTCGGCGGAGAGAACGATAGCCCCGGGCGCAATTTGTCACGCTGGCTAGGTGATCTTGCCGCAAAGCATCCCGACGGAATGCAGGTGCGCCAGATATGGAGGACCGATCGTATGGGCCGAGGCGGGGACCAGATACCCTTCTTGGACAAGGGCTATCCCGCCGTGCGCATCACCGTAGCGGTAGAGGATTATGAGCACCAGCATCAGGACTTGCGAACCGAAGACGGCACAAAATATGGCGACACGGTGGATGAACTGGATTTCAATTATCTGACACGCGCATCGCAGTTGAATGTACGCGCGCTTCACAACCTCGCAATGGCGCCGATGCCGCCCAGCGTTTTCGCGGATGCGGCGGTGCGGGTCGATACGGAAGTCAAATGGCAGGCGGTTCCCGGTGCGGACACTTATGCCGTTTTCAAACGGCGGACAGACGAACCTTACTGGCGCAATGGCGAACAGGCGCTGGTTTACATCGACGGTCCCGCAAGCGCGAACAACAAGGCCGCAGAAGAAGTTCGCGAATTCAATTACGTGTCGAAAGAGCGCGGCGACGATTGGCTGTTTGGTGCGTCCGCATGTTCGACCGGCTCCTATTGTTCGCCCGTCTCGAGTGCAGTGCCGGGTGGCGCGTTCGAGCCTGTTACTAGGGAATAACTTCCGATCTGTTCGCCCTGAGCTTGTCGAAGCGCCGTCCTTCCTTCAAGCAATGCGCTCAAGGAAAAGTGCAAGGGTTGGCCTTCGGTCTGCCTTGCAACCGACCTGCTCAGCCCGAACGGATTTTATATGCCTCACGAAAAACATCCTCACGGTATGCCGACCAAGCAGCAAGTTCTCGATTTTGTGCAATCGGCCGAGGGTCCTGCCGGCAAACGCGAAATTGCAAAAGCATTCGGCCTGAAGGGACAAGAAAAAATCGCTCTCAAAGCGCTGTTGAAAGACATGGCAGAAGAGGGCCTGATCGACGGTAAGAAATCCGCCTATCATCGCATGGGCGGTGTCCCGAAAGTCACGGTGTTACGTGTCGTCGATATCGATGACGGCGAGCCGGTGGCAATCCCAGACAACTGGGACGCCGAAGCGCCAGGTCAGCCGCCGCGCATCATTCTGAAAGAAATGAAGCCGCCCAAAGGCAAGGGTGCAAACAGATCACCTGGACGTATCCCTGCGCTGAGACGCGGCGATCGGGTGCTGGCCCGAACCGAAGAGAGCGAGAATGGCTGGGTCGGGCATCCGATGAAGAAACTGCCCGCCCGGACCGAAGGCCTGTTGGGCGTGGTCGAAATCGACAAGAGCGGCAAGGCATGGCTTGCCCCGGTCGATAAACGCGTTCGCCAGTCATCGCGGATCAGCGATCTCGGCTCTGCTGAAGAGGGGCAATTGGTCTTGGCCGAGCGGACGGGCCGATCGGAACGCGCTGGTGTGCGCATCACCGAAGTTTACGGAGATCCGCTGGCGCCGGGTGCATTCAGCCTGATTGCGATTGCCAAGCACGGCATCCCCCAGGTCTTTCCCGAAGAAGTGATCGCGGAAGCGCATCAGGCTGCAAAGATCGAGCTTTCCCACACAAAGCGTGAGGACCTGCGCGCACTGCCTGTCGTCGCAATCGATCCCGCTGACGCACGCGATCATGATGATGCGATATGGGCGGAACCTGATGGGAAGGGCGGCTTTACCGCCCTCGTCGCCATTGCCGATGTCAGTTTCTACGTTCGGCCCGGCTCTGCGCTCGATCGCGAGGCACGCAAGCGCGGGAATTCGGTCTATTTCCCAGACCGCGTGGTACCCATGTTGCCCGAAGTGCTCTCTGCCGATGTCTGCTCTTTGAAAGAGGGCCAGGATCGCGCGGCGATGGCCTGCCACCTTCACATCAATGCCGAGGGCAAGGTAACTAAGCACCGCTTCACGCGCGCGCTGGTTCGTATCCATCACAACATCGCCTATGAAGATGCGCAATCGCGCGTCGATGCGGGCGACGCCCCTGAATTTCTTCAGCACCTTTGGTCTGCCTGGCGATTGCTCGCTGCCGCACGCGAGCGGCGCGATCCGCTGGAACTCGAACTGCCCGAGCGCCGTGTCGTCCTGAACGATCAGGGTCAAATTGCAGAGATCGCGGTTCGCGAACGGCTTGATGCTCACCGAGTGGTCGAAGATTTCATGATCGCGGCAAACGTCGCCGCGGCGCAGGCGCTGGAGGCGAAGACGGCGCCCGTGGTCTACCGTGTCCACGAAACGCCAAGCCGGGAGAAGTTAATAGCGCTGCGCGATTATCTGGCGACGATGGGCCGCAAGCTGGCACTGGGGCAGGTGGTGACGCCCAGCCTTTTCAATCGAATGCTGAAAGACGTAACCGACGAAGCGGAACGGGCGCAGGTGATGGAAGCGGTGCTGCGAACTCAGATGCAGGCCTATTACGGCCCTTCGAATGCTGGTCATTTTGGGCTTGCGTTGGCTTCCTATGCTCATTTCACGTCGCCAATCCGGCGATATTCCGATCTGCTTGTGCATCGTGCGCTGGTCGATGCGTATGGTCTGGAACAGCCAAAGCCCGCAGGTCCGATCCCGCCGACAACAGGCCTTTCTGACCGTGACAGAAGCAGTTTGCAGCAGGTTTCGGATGCGATCAGCCAGACTGAACGGCGCGCAATGGAGGCGGAGCGTGACACAATCGACCGCTATGTCGCAGCGTGGCTATCGGCCCGCGTTGGAGAGATTTTCGATACCCGCATCACTGGCGTGCAAGGTTTCGGTTTCTTCGCAACTATCGTTGGAATGGGCGGCGATGGTCTGGTTCCGGTTTCAACTCTGGGTCGCGAATATTTCCGCCACGATGAGGCAGCGCAAGCGCTTATCGGGGAGAACTCAGGCACCCGCTACGCTGCGGGGGACCGATTGAAGCTACAACTGGCAGAGGCCAACGCGCTGACCGGCGCGCTTAAATTCGCTCCGGTGGACAGCGATGGCAACCCCATAGAAACGCGCGGCGGCAGGCCCGATCGCGACGCCGGCAAAGGACCCAGGTGGGCCAAAGCGCGGCAATTTCAAAACCGGGCAACGCGGCCGCCCCAAGAATATTCGCCACCAAGGCCGCAAGGGTCGATAGCAAGAAAGGAACGCAACCGGCAACGTGAGCATTGGTTGAGCAAAGGAGAAACACATTGCTCAAACCCGACCATCAAGTCCCCGCTCTCGACCTGCCACTCACCATTGGTGCGCGCTATGACCTTTCCAAACAGAACCCGGACAATTTTACCCTGCTCGTATTCTATCGTGGCAAACATTGCCCGATATGTCGCAGCTATCTGAAGGAACTTAGCGGGAAACTCGACGAATTTACCAAACGCGGGGTGAATGTTGCTGCGATTTCGATGGATGAAGAACAGCGTGCGATGGCGGTCGATGCAGATTGGGCGACGGGTGATGTGCCATTAGCGTTCGGTCTCACCGAAGATGCCGCGCGCGAATGGGGACTTTATATCTCGCAGGGCCGCCCCGATAGCGATGAGCCAGATGTGTTTTCCGAACCGGGCCTGTTTCTTGTCCGCCCGGATGGTTCGCTGTATTTTGCCAGCGTTCAAAACGCGCCATTTACGCGTCCACCACTCGATCAACTTTTGCAGGGCATAGATTACGTGCTCGAAAATGATTATCCGGTGCGCGGAACGCTAACCTGATATCAGAGTGCGAGACTAAACTGCGTGATCGCTGTCCTGCTCATCATAGTCATGCGGAATGACATAAAGTGGGCAGGCCAGTTCTCCTGCGTGGGCGGAGAAGTGCAATACCAGCGGGCCAGGGTTGCTAGCTTTTGCTGCACCCAGAACAAGAGCGGCCACCTCCGCGTGTTCGGCCAAAAACTCGGTAACGATCTTCGTGCCATTGCCAATCGCGACTGAAATAGTCGGCATGATGCCGCTTTCAGCAAACAGATTGCCTGCCACGCCGTGTGCGAGCACTTCCGCGCGATCTCGTGCTTCCTGTTCGATTGTAGCCTGCACGCCGCCAAATGCGCTGAAGTTTTGTTGCGGCACCAGCGCAAGAATATGCACCGCGCCACCAACCGAAGCAGCGCGCCGCGCTGCAAAGCGCAGAGCCGCGCGCGCCTCCTCGCTTTCGTCGGTTATGACAAGAAACGTTCTCATGCGTTTATGCCTGTCACTAAAACGGTCCATATGTCAAAAACTGCGAGTGCGCTGCCTTGCAACGGGTTGCCGCAAGGCGCTGAATTCGCCAGAGCACTAGCGTAATCATGCCGCTGCCAGTGCCAGCAAGGATCGAGACCGCAATGCCGATTGAATTGAAGATGCCAGCTTTGTCGCCAACCATGGAAGAAGGGACTTTGTCCAAGTGGCTGGTCAAGGTCGGGGACGAAGTAAGTTCAGGCGATATCATGGCCGAAATCGAGACTGACAAGGCGACGATGGAATTCGAGGCTGTGGACGAAGGCACAATTGCGAAAATTCTGATCGAGGCAGGAACCGATAATGTAAAAGTCGGCACAGTTATTGCTGTGCTGGCAGCGGATGGCGAAGACATGGGAGATGTCGATGCGTCGACGGCGGCACCGGCCCCAACCCCCGCTACTGATGTGGCTGATGAACCATCTTCTGCACAGGCCCTGTCGGATCAGCCCAAGGCCACGCCGCTGGCACGCCGGATGGCAAGCGCAAATGAGGTGGATGTTTCGCAGATTGAAGGCACCGGTCCAAAGGGCAAGGTTACCAGAGACGATGTTTTGGGCGTGATGGGCGGCGGTTCTCAGTCTACGCAGAAATCCAATCGCATAATTGCATCGCCGCTGGCCAAACGTCTGGCAATAGAAAGAAATGTTGATCTTTCAAATGTGACCGGCAGTGGCCCGAATGGCCGCATCGTTCAATCGGATATCGAAAACTTCGAGCCTGCACCTGAGCAAGCGACCCAGCAGTCCGCGGCAGAGCCCGCCACGAAAGCACCTCAACCACAGCAACAGCCTGCCAGCGCATACGATGCGCCTTTCGAAGCGTTGAAGCTTAATAACGTGCGAAAGGTGATCGCGCGCCGCCTGACCGAGGCGAAGCAGCAGGTGCCGCATATCTATCTGACGGTGGATGTGCGGCTTGATCCGCTGCTTAAACTGCGCGGCGAACTGAACGCTTCGCTTGAGGCGGATGGAGTAAAACTCTCCGTCAACGATCTCATCATCAAGGCCTTGGCCCGCGCATTGCAGCGCGAACCGCAATGCAACGTCAGCTTCCAGGGTGATGTCATGCATCAATATTCGCGACAGGATATATCCGTCGCGGTCGCCGCACCTTCAGGTCTCATCACACCGATTATCCGCGATGCCGGGCGCAAGGGTCTGGCGGAAATATCAAGGGAGATGAAGGAGCTGGCGGGCAAGGCGCGCGATGGCAAACTGCAACCGCATGAATATCAGGGGGGCACCGCCAGCCTCTCAAATCTCGGGATGTTTGGTACCAAGCAATTCGACGCTGTCATCAACCCGCCTCAGGGCATGATCCTGGCGGTGGGTGCGGGCGAACAGCGCCCTTATGTAATCGACGGCGAGCTTGCAGTTGCGACGGTGATGAGCGTAACGGGCAGCTTCGATCACCGCGCGATTGACGGTGTGGATGGGGCAAAACTGCTCGACCAGTTCCGCAGCCTGATTGAAAACCCGATCGGGATGCTCGTGTGATCATCGGCCGCGCTTGTCTGTAGAGACGGGTAGCAAGTGGCCGCAGTAATAGAGAGAATTAAGGGATACCTCATGGCTGATACCAATTACGACGTCATCGTGCTTGGCTCTGGCCCAGGCGGCTATGTCGCGGCGATCCGGTGCGCCCAGCTTGGGCTGAAAACTGCTATCGTAGAGCGCGAAAATCTTGGCGGTATCTGCCTCAACTGGGGCTGTATCCCGACAAAGGCGATGCTGCGCAGCGCCGAGATCAAACATTACATGGACAACGCTGCATCCTATGGCCTGACGGTCGCTGGCAAGATCGAGGCGGATCTGGACGCCATTGTGAAGCGTAGCCGCGGCGTGGCCAAGCAGCTCAATCAGGGTGTCGGCCACCTGATGAAAAAAAACAAGATTACCGTTCACATGGGTGAAGGGCGGCTGACCGGTCCTACTTCGCTGACGGTGAAGGGCGACAAGGGCGAAGAGGAACTGTCCGCTGCGCACGTGATAGTCGCCACCGGCGCACGGGCGCGCGACCTGCCGTCTGCTCCCGCTGATGGAAAGCGCGTTTGGACCTATCGCCACGCCATGGTTCCGCCAGAAATGCCAACCAAGCTGCTGGTGATCGGATCAGGGGCGATCGGGATCGAATTTGCAAGTTTCTACAACGACATGGGCGTGGATGTAACTGTGGTCGAAATGCTCGACCGGATCGTCCCGGTGGAAGATGCCGACGTGTCCGCATTCCTCGAAAAATCGCTGACGAAACAGGGGATCACCATAATGACGGGCGCAGGCGTTGACGCGCTGAATGTCGCCGGCAACGGCGTGAGTGCGACGATCAAGGACAAGAGCGGTCGTGCCACCACCACTGAATTCAGCCACGTTATCACCGCGATAGGCATTCAGCCCAATACCGAGAATGTCGGCCTCGACGGGCTAGTCGAGATGGACAAGGGCTTTATTCAGATCGACCCCTATGGCCGCACGAAGTCAAAGGGTTTGTGGGCAATCGGTGATTGCACTCCCGGACCGTGGCTGGCGCACAAGGCAAGCCACGAAGGCGTGACTTGTGCCGAGGCCATTGCGCAGGAACTCGGCAACAAGGATGTGCATCCGCACCCGCTTGATCGCAATTCCATCCCCGGTTGCACCTATTGCCACCCGCAAATAGCCAGCGTTGGCCTGACCGAAGCAAAGGCCAAGGAGGCGGGTTACAAAATCAAGGTTGGGAATTTCCCCTTCATTGGCAATGGCAAGGCTATTGCTCTGGGCGAGGCGGAAGGCTTCATCAAGACGGTGTTCGATGCGGTGACGGGTGAGCTTCTGGGCGCGCACATGATCGGCGCAGAAGTCACCGAATTGATCCAGGGCTATACGGTTGGAAAAGTGCTGGAGACGACCGAAGCGGAACTGATGCAAACCATTTTTCCGCATCCAACGCTGTCAGAAATGATGCACGAAAGCGTCCTTGATGCGTATGGGCGCGCGATTCATTTCTGATCGGAACTCAAAAGAGATGTTAATTGGCGGACAGGGTGGGATTCGAACCCACGGAGGGCTTGCACCCTCGGCGGTTTTCAAGACCGCTGCCTTAAACCACTCGGCCACCTGTCCACGCGGATCAACCCGATAGCGGGGCAATCCGGCTCACTCAAGCCAAAGTCGCTCAAATTGTCATGTTGGCCGCAGCATTAAAATGTGACAGACGATTGATATGCGTATGCTTCCCCTGCTTGGCGCCCTGTCGCTGCTCGTACTTTCACCTTGCTCCAACCCCGCTCAAGCCCAGCTTCAGGCGCGCGATGGCATCTCATTCGATGCTTATGTCGAGTTGCTCAAGGCTCGCGCCAGGGGCGAGGGGGTGAGTGAGAATACCATTGCCCGGATGACTTCAGGCCTGACGCCCAATGCAACTGTGATCCGGCTTGATCAGGGTCAGCCGGGAAGCACGACAGTGCGCGGCTATCCTGCGCTTGCGCCTTACATCGCCACCCACGTAAATCCGGCGCGCATCGGCGGCGGGCAAAGCGTTTATCGCCAGCATCAGGCGGACCTGCGCCGGATCGAACAGCAAACCGGAGTGCCCGGCGCGATCATCGTGGCGATCTTTGGTCACGAAACGAGTTACGGCCGCATCAAAGGCAATTTCGACCTGTCTCGCAGTCTAGCGACGCTTGCTTGGGAAGGCCGTCGACGCGAACTTTTTGCAAGCGAATGGGTGGCGCTGATGAAAGTTGCTGACCGTGGATACTCGCGAGAGCAACTGGTCGGCAGCTATGCCGGTGCATTCGGTAATCCGCAATTTCTTCCTTCAGTCTATCTCAGACTGGCCAGCGATGGCGATGGCGATGGACGCGCCGATATCTTCACCAATCGCGTGGACACTTTCACCTCCATCGCCAATTACTTCAAGGATGCAGGCTGGAGACCTGGTCAGCCCTGGGGTGTTCGCGCTTTTGTCCCTGCGGGCTTTGACGTAGATGCCTACAAGACGAAGCTTTCCGGCCCTGTCTGCCCACGCGTTCACGAACGGCACAGCCAGTGGAAGACGGTGAGGGAATGGCGCGCCTTGGGCGTGCAGCCGCAGCGCGCACTGTCCGATGATACATTGGCCTCGTTGTTTCAGCCTGATGGGGCAGGGCAACCTGCCTGGTTGCTGACTGGCAATTATCGTGCAATCCTCGAATACAATTGCTCCAATTATTATGCGATGAGCGTTGGGCTGCTCGCGGATGAAATCGTGAACTAGGCGTAAGCGCCCGCTCGCAAAACGATGCCGCCCGACCTATAGCATCGGGCATGAGACAGATAATGCAGCGTCAAGGCACCAGACCAATGAATGTGCGCGACTTGCGCAAGCTCGCTTTGGCGGTGGTCGCGGCGATTGCCATCGCGGGCGTACCTGCCTTCGCTCAGCGCGAAACGAGCCCCGCAATCCCGGCCCAGGAGGATGTCCCAATCGCGCTGCTGGTGGATGTGACCAGCGGCCAGGTGCTGTATTCCCGCAACGCATCACGTCGGTTCGTGCCCGCATCCATCACCAAGGTCATGACCATGTTTCTGGCATTCGAGTTGATCGAGTCCGGACGGCTTGACCCGCGCGAAACGCTGACTGTTCCAACCGATGTCGCCAAGGAATGGGGCGGCAAGGGTTCGAGCATGTTTCTCCAGCAAGGAGACCGGGTGCAGCTGGCCGATGTGTTGACCGGTATTGCAAATGTATCTGCTAATGACGGCGCTGTGCTGCTGGCGACGTATTCGGCAGGATCGGTCGCAGCATGGACCGCGCAAATGAACGCGAAGGCCCGGTCGATCGGCATGGAGCAGAGCCATTTCGGCACTCCCAATGGCTGGCCGGATGAAGGGTACACGTTCACCTCTGCCAGTGATCTGGTGAGATTGGCCGACACGATGATCCGGCGACATCCGACCAAATTTGCCACGTTTATTGGCCAGAAGGGATTTCGGTATCGGGATATCACTCAGTCGAACCACGATCCTTTGATTGGCCGGGTCAAAGGCGCAGACGGCATCAAGACCGGATACACGAATGAGGCAGGCTACGGTTATCTCGGCACAGTCAAGCGCAATGGCCAGCGCCTTGTCATGGTCGTCGCGGGTGTTTCTGGCGGAGCGGCACGTGCCAGCGCCGCGCGCTCCTTTATTGAGTGGGGCTTTACCGCGTTTGACCGACAACGCCTGTTTGCCAAGGGCGAAAGCGTCGGTTTGGCTCGGGTGCAGGATGGGTCCGCACGCACGGTAGAGCTGGTGACGGATCGCCCCATCGCCGTAAACGTGCCGAAGGGCAAGTCTGCGCAGATACGGATGGAGATAGCCTATGACGGGCCGCTGCGGGCACCCATAACGGCAGGCGCTCCGGTCGCTATGCTTGAGATTACGGCGCCCGACATGGAGCCTGCGCGCATTCCCCTGATGGCGAAGTCGACCATTGAAAAAGCCGGTCCGTTTGCGCGCGTCTTCAATGCGGTGGCAGGGTGGCTGGGATGAGTTCGAGCGTCGCTCGAGGCCGCTTTATTGCCTTTGAAGGCGGTGAGGGAGCCGGTAAATCCACACAGGCAAGGCTGCTGGCAGAGGCATTGAGCGAGCGGGGTATACCCGTGGACATAACCCGCGAACCCGGAGGCACAGAGGGTGCAGAAGCGATCCGAACTCTGCTGCTGGACCCACCGGGAGACATAGGCTGGGGCGCTGAGGCAGAAGCCTTGCTGTTCGCCGCCGCCCGCGCCGATCACGTGGCTCGGCGGATCAGGCCCGCGCTCGAAAGCGGCACTTGGATCATCTGCGATCGCTTTGTCGATTCCAGTCGCGCCTATCAGGGCGGAGCAGGCGGGCTGGGCGATGATGCGATTATGCAATTGCATCAATTTGGCAGCGGCGGTCTTCGCCCCGATCTCACGATCTTGCTGGAAGTGAGCCCTGAGCGCGCGCATCAGCGATTGATTGATCGAGATAGCGGAAAAAGCGACGCGATTGGTGGTCGCGGCACTGACTACCATGCACGCGTTGCCGCATCATTTCGAGCGCTGGCGCAAGCCGATCCCCAAGGGACCTGCCCAGTTGATGCCAATGGTGAGCCGTCAGAAGTACACGCTCTGGTGCTTGCAGCAGTGACCAGTCATTTGGCTGATGCTGCATCGTGACAGAATGGCCCAATCACGAACAGCCGATGCGCGAATGGCGCAGCGCGATCAGCGGCAGCCGAATGCACCACGGGTGGATACTCGCCGGCAAAAGCGGTGTTGGAAAACGGGATTTTGCCATGCAGGCTGCCCGCGATCTGGTTTGTGAACCAGGTGGCCAGCAACCCGCCGACCATCCCGACATCATCTTGCTGACCCATCTGCCCAAGGACGACAAGGAAGAAAAGAAGCGGGAGGAGGGCAAACCCTATCAGATTAAACGCAACATATCCGTCGATCAGATTCGGGGGATGCAGCGCCGCCTGACCACCCGACCGACGATGGGAGATCGACGTGCGATCATCATCGATCCGGCAGATGACATGGAAAAGGGCGCATCCAACGCCCTTCTCAAAAGTCTTGAAGAACCTCCGCAAGGCACATTCTTCATTCTTGTGGCCCATCGCCCTTCTCGCCTTTTGCCGACCATCCGATCGCGCTGTCGCACCTTGCGATTTCCCATGCTGGGTGAAGATCAGCTCGCGCAAATGCTGGCACGGGAAGGGTACGCGCCCGACCCCGCAGCCTTGCACTCCGCTGGCGGTTCGTTTGGCGCGGCGATCCGTTTTGTGCAGCAGGATCTGGGGCCGGTCGCACGGGTAATCGACGGGCTTTTGACTGTTGGCGATCCCGGACTTGTCGGCCGGACCGAACTGGCTCGCCTGATCGGTCCGCGTGCAGATCGCGAACGCTTGCGATCGGTGCTGGAACTGGCGCAAAGCATCACCGCACACCGGGCGCGCACAGCGACACAGTCGGTTGCCCGCGCTGCGCTGATCGATGCTCACGGGATGCTGGTTTCGCTGACAGGCGAGGCGCCAACCGCAAATTTCGACACAGGGCTGCTCTCGCTTGAGATCGGCTCCTTGCTTGTGGAGGCGCACGCGGCTAGCGAATCCGCCCATGGCTAAGCTCGATAAAACACCATTCTACATCACCACCGCAATAAGCTATCCCAATGGACGCCCGCATATCGGGCATGCCTATGAGGCGATTGCAGCCGATGTAATTGCGCGCTTCCAACGCCTCAAAGGCCGCCGCGTACGGTTTCAGACGGGCACGGACGAACACGGCCTCAAAATGGCGCGCAAGGCCGAGGAGCAGGGCCGCACGCCGCGCGAACTGGCGGACGAAATGTCCGGATATTTCCGTGAGATGTGTGACGCTCTCAATGTGAAATATGACCGGTTTATCCGCACGGTTGAAGACGATCACCACCGCGCCAGTCAGGCTTTGTGGGATCGCATGGAGGCTGCGGGCGACCTCTATCTTGACCGCTACGAAGGTTGGTATTCAATCCGCGACGAAGCGTATTACGACGAGAGCGAACTGATCGAAGGGGAGGGCGGCGCAAAACTTTCCCCACAAAATACGCCGGTTGAATGGACTGTCGAAGAAAGCTGGTTCTTTCGCCTTTCAGAATATCAGGATCGTTTGCTCGAAGTGTTGAATTCACCCGGTTTTCTCGAACCGGAAAGCCGTCGCAACGAAATGATCGGTTTCGTGGAACAGGGTCTGCGCGATCTCTCGATCAGCCGCACCAGTTTCGATTGGGGGGTGAAGGTGCCCGGATCGGATAATCACGTCATGTATGTCTGGGTGGACGCGCTGACCAATTATCTGACCGGACTGGGATTTCCGGCCGACACGTCTGACATGCACGACTTCTGGCCTGCCGATCTCCATCTGATCGGCAAGGATATTGTGCGCTTTCACACGATCTACTGGCCCGCTTTCCTTATGAGCGCCGAACTGCCGCTACCGCGCAAAGTTTTCGGTCACGGCTTTTTGCTCAATCGTGGGCAAAAGGAATCCAAGTCACTCGGCAATGTCACCGATCCGCTGTCGCTCGCACAAACGTTTGGCGTGGACGCCCTGAGGTATTTCCTCATGCGCGAAGTGGCCTTCGGGCAAGATGGCAGCTATTCGCCCGAAGCCATTGTTTTGCGGGCCAATGCGGAGCTGTCAAACAGCTTTGGTAATCTGGCTCAGCGCAGCCTTTCCATGATTGCGAAGAACATGGACGGGCGACTTGAGCGATTCGATGAGACAGATGCGGAAAGTGCACTGCTGCAACAGGTGGCGACCGCCTGCGCCACCGACCTGCCGCGCGAGTTTGAAGAGCTGTCTTTCTCGACCGGCATCGAGGCGTGGATGCGCGCGGTTTTCGCCTGCAACCAGTATGTTGATGAACAGGCCCCGTGGACATTGAAGAAGACCGATCCCGAGCGCATGAAGGCGGTGCTGCAGACATTGTTCATGGCACTGCGTGATCTTGCCATTGCGATCCAGCCAGTGGTGCCGGACAAGGCGGCGGCTTTGCTCGATCAACTCGGCATTCCCGAAGACGAGCGACACTATTCGGCACTCGATGATACTGAGTGGTTTGTGCGTCTCGTCGACAGCGGCTTTACCGTCGCACCGCCCACGCCGATTTTCCCACGACTGGAATTGCCCGAAGAAGCAGCAGCCTGATGTTGATCGATAGCCATTGTCACCTTGAATACAAAGGTTTGGTGGAAGATCAGGCCGGGGTACTCAACCGTGCGCGCGCTGCTGGAGTCGGAGCGTTCCTCAACATTTCCACCCGGCAAAGCGAATGGGAGCAGGTTGTCGCCACCGCCATGCGCGAACCGGATGTGTTCGCCAGCGTTGGCATTCACCCGCATGAAGCTGACGGGCACGCCGACCTTGGGCGTCGCGTGCTGTTGGCTGCAACGGAAAATGCGCGCGTTATCGGCATCGGCGAAACCGGGCTCGATTATTATTACGAGCATTCAGACCGGGAAACGCAAAAGCAGCTGTTCCGAATGCATATCGATGTGGCGCGCGAAACGGGCTTGCCGCTTATCATCCATACCCGCGATGCTGAGAGCGATACCTACCAGATTCTCGCTGAAGAGATGGAGAAGGGCGCGTTTCCGGCGTTGATCCACTGCTTTACGGCGTCGGACGATTTCGGGGCAAAGGTTCTGGCACTTGGTCTGACTATCTCGATTTCAGGGATCGTCACTTTCAAGAACGCGAAGTCGCTCCAGGAAACGGCTGTCAAAATACCGGCTGACCGGTTGATGGTCGAAACCGACAGCCCCTTTCTCGCTCCCGTGCCTCATCGTGGCCGCCCTTGCGAGCCAGCATTCGTGGCGGACACCGCGCGCTTTATCGCGGGTCTTCGCGATGTAGAGCCGGATTTGCTTGCCGAGCAGACCTCCCGGAATTTCGCCAAGCTTTTCTCGCGGGCAAGATTGTGAGCGGTAGCCCGAGATGAAAGTCATTCTGCTGGGATCAGGAACATCCACCGGCGTGCCAAGGATCGGCGGGGCCGACGGATTGGGCGACTGGGGCGATTGCGACCCGTCCGAACCGCGCAATCGTCGCAGCCGGGTTTCGATCCTTGTGGAGAGCGACGAAGGCAAACGTCTGCTGGTCGACACATCCTCCGATTGCCGTGCACAATTGCTGGCCGCGAAGGTTACCCGTCTCGATGGCGTGTTCTGGACCCACGACCACGCCGATCACTGCCATGGGATCGATGATCTTCGCGTTTTGCGCTATGGGCGCGCCGGGCCAATACCCGGCTATGCGCATACCGAAACCGTGCGGCGATTGCGCCAGCGGTTTGGATATGTTTTTGCCGGGCAGGATGGCTATCCGACGATCGTCACACTCGAAACGCTGGATAGGCTTCGGATGGTTGCGGGTTTTGGTGTGGAATGGTGCCAGATGGAGCACGGTTCTGGCGAAACGACGGCCTATCGATTTGAGGCAGATGGTAAGTCCATCGCCTACACGACTGATTTTAGTGCCATTTCCGACGATATGGTCGAACTATGTGATGGCGTGGATGTATTGGTGAGTGATTGTTTGCGCCGGGAACCGCATCCAACTCACGCGCACCTTGATCTCGCACTGGAATTTTCAGAAAGATGCGCGGCAAAACGGATGGTCTTGAGCCATCTCGACAAGAGCATGGATTATCGCACCTTGTGCGATGAAGTCCCGCAAAACGTCATTGTGGGATATGATGGTCTGGAGATTGTCGCATGAACGATACGACTGCCATCATCTCGATTGTTGCCTTGCTGGGCTGGCTTGTGGTCGCTGGTTCTGCATTTGCATCATACAGGCTGAGTTGGGGTAAGACTGCGCAACTCGCACTTACGTGGGTGGCAATCTTTGCAGCGGCGTTTTTGGTGGTTGGACTGTTGGGGCTGGAAATGTGACGCCCATCTGAGCCCCTTTATTTAACATAATATATATTATCCATTCAAAATGCAGCAATCAGCTTCAAAGGCGATCAATGAGCCGCACTCACCCTTCATCAATTGCGCCGCAGATTGATCGCCTGATCGCCGTAATGGCGCGCCTGCGTGATCCAAAGCATGGCTGCGACTGGGACCTTGCTCAAGATTTTGCAAGCATCGCACCCTACACCATCGAAGAAGCCTACGAAGTTGCCGACGCGATCGAACGATGCGACATGGCGGACTTGCGTGACGAGCTCGGCGACCTTTTGCTCCAAGTGGTGTTCCATGCACGCATGGCACAGGAGATCGGAGATTTCTCCTTCGACGATGTGGCCGCCTCCATCAGCGACAAAATGGAAGCCCGTCACCCGCACATATTCGGCGATGAAAGCGGCACGATGGGCGAAACCCGCTGGGAAAATCTGAAAGAGGCAGAGCGCGCGGATAAAGGCCAAGCAAGCGCCATGGACGGCGTTGCCTTGGCTCTGCCCGCGTTGATGCGTGCGCAGAAACTTCAGAAACGCGCCGCACGGACCGGCTTTGACTGGCCCGACCCGGCCGGATCGAAGGGCAAGATTATGGAGGAAATTGAAGAGCTTGAAAGCGCGACCTCGATCGAAGATAAAGTCGAGGAAGCCGGTGACCTATTGTTCGCGGCTGTCAATTTCGTCCGAGCGCACGGAATAGGGGCCGAGGATGCGCTACGAGCAGCAAATCTGAAGTTTGAGAAGCGCTTTCGCGGCATGGAAACCTTGGCGAAAGGTTCATTTCCTGACCTATCCCTCGATGCTCAGGAAGAGTTGTGGCAGAAAGTAAAGAAAGTTCGATAACTCTCTGTCACCGCATTACATTATAGAGTCTGGTACTGACCAAGCTCCTTGGGATTGAGACGCACCGTGAAGCTGCGCATGGGCCCGTCTTCACCCTGACCTGCATCCACTTCATCCACGATGTCGCCATGGGCATGCAGCCATGCAATTCGCCGACCATCGCTCAAAGGCAGCGTGACTTTCATCTCGCGCGCCTTGACGGTTAGCAAAGATGCGATCTTGTCGGAAAGATCATCCAGACCCAATCCGCTTTTGGCAGAGATCAGCACTGCGTCATGCCCTTTGGCAGCTTCAGCCAATTCACCCAATGCATCCTCGGTCAACAAGTCTGCCTTGTTCCAGACTTCAAGAATGGGAATGTCCGATACACCAGTATCGCGGTCCACAACGCCAAGATCAGCCAAGACCTCCATCACCTGCTTTTTCTGCGCAGCGTGTGCCGGGTTAGCCATGTCGCGCACGTGGCAGATCAAATCTGCGGCAGTCACCTCTTCCAGAGTCGCCCGGAATGCTGCCACCAATTGCGTTGGCAGGTCCGAAATGAAACCGACCGTATCCGACAGGATTGCTTTTTCCACGCCCGGCAGGCTGATGGCACGCATGGTAGGGTCCAGCGTGGCGAACAGCAGATCCTCTGCCATCACCTGTGCGCCGGTCAATGTGTTGAAAAGTGTCGATTTCCCCGCGTTGGTGTATCCGACCAAGGCAATTACAGGCCACGGCGCCCTACCCCTCCTGTCGCGATGCAGCGCGCGGGTTTTGCGCACCTGTTCCAGCTCGCGGCGCAATCGGCTCATCCGGGTGCGGATCATGCGCCTGTCCGCCTCAATCTGCGTTTCACCCGGACCACCGAGGAAGCCGAAACCCCCGCGCTGGCGCTCAAGGTGAGTCCAGCTACGCACAAGGCGGCTCTGCTGGTAATCGAGGTGGGCAAGTTCCACCTGCAGTCGCCCCTCAGCCGTAGCCGCGCGTTCTCCGAAGATCTCCAATATCAGACCCGTGCGATCAATGACCTTGCGCCTAAATTTCTCTTCTAGATTGCGTTGCTGGATCGGTGTCAGTGCGCCATCGACAATCACCAGCTCCGCTTCGTACTGATCGCAGGCAATACCGAGATTTTCGACCTGCCCCGATCCGAACAGAGTGTTGGCCTGCATCTGGCGCACCGGCAAAATTTCACTGTGAACGATCTCGACCCCGATTGCCAAGGCGAGGCCCTGAGCCTCCTCAAGCCGTTCAGCCGCATCGAGATCGTAGCTGAATGCCCTGATATCGGGGCAAACGACAAGAGCCCGCGCGCCGCGGGTAACCTCGTCCATAAGATTGTCATCGAAACTCAGTCGTCGTCTTCTTCTTCAAAGTCGTCCGCATCGTCATCTACGTCAACTGGCTCATCATGGAGATCGACGTGACTTGCGGGCTGAATGGTGGATACCGCGTGCTTATACGCCAATTGCACCGCGCCGTCACGTTCCAGCAACATGCAGAATAGATCATAGGCTGCAATGCGGCCCTGCAGCATTACACCATTCACAAGAAACATCGTAACCTGAACGCCAGCATCGCTGACACGGCTGAGGAAGACATCCTGTAATAGGCGCTGCTTCTTGCTGGAGGTCTGCGCCTCGAATTGCTCGGCGTCGACACTGCTGCCCGGCATGATCGTCGAAATTGCGTGTTTGTACACCAATTGCGATTGCCCATCCCGCCGCAGCAGGATCGAAAAATTGTCAAACCAGGTGACAATCCCCTGAAGCTTAACGCCTTTAACGAGAAACATTGTAACCGGCGTCTTGCTCCGCCGTAGCAAATTGAGAAACGCGTCTTGCAAACTGCCACCGCTGGCCCGAGCCAGCCCCTTTCCAGAAGACCTTTCGCCTTCGGAATTCGTTTCTCTGACAGTTCGTGTGACGGGACGTGGAGAGAGCGTACGTCCGCTGGACATTTTGGAATGCTCCTGTTTTTGGCAGCCGCTTTTACGGTCCGCATGGTTGCGCTTGTGTACAGCCCACCTGCCACTTGCACATCGTCATAATGCATCTTGTGTCGCGATCGGGCAATGATTGAAATAAATTCATGACACGCGCGCAACAGATTGTTTCTATCGTCAATCCTTGCGAAGTGTCTCGCGCCGTTCCGCCATTCCGAGCAATTTCAGCTTCCTGTGCAGGGCTGACCGTTCCATGCCGATGAATGTTGCAGTTTTTGAAATATTTCCGGAAAATCGTCGAATCTGGATGGTGAGGTACTCGCGCTCGAAACTTTCCCGCGCCTCTCTCAATGGGACGCCCATCATCGCAGACAGTCCCTGCCCTGATGCCGCAAGGCGCCCACCCGTGATCTCAGAGGGCAACATATCAGTTTCCACCGCTGTAAGCCGGTCGCGCGGGGTCATGATAATCGTTCGCTCCACCACATTGCGCAACTGGCGGACATTGCCGGGCCAATCATAGGCTTGCAGCGCCGCCATCGCCTCTTCCGAAATATCGGGCGGAGCGATGCCCTGATCGGTGGAATATCGTGTGAAGAAATGCTCGGCCAGGGCGGGAATGTCGTCACGCCGATCAGCCAGGCTGGGGATCGCGACGGGCACGACATTGAGCCGGTAGAACAAATCTTCACGAAAGCGTTTCTCTTCCATCTCCAGCGTCAGATCGCGTGATGTTGAAGAGACCACGCGCACATCAACGCCAATCTGGCGGGTTCCGCCCACACGAACAAAGCTCTGTTCGGTCAGGACGCGCAATATCCGCGCCTGGGTCGACAGTGGCATGTCGGCGACTTCATCGAGATAAAGAGTTCCGCCGTCTGCCATTTCCAACAAACCGGGACGTACCTGCTTCCCATCCGATTCCTCGCCGAACAATTCATGTTCGAAACGATCCGGGGTTATGCGGGCGGAATTGACGATGACAAACGCCTTGTCAGCTCGTGTGCTCCAGGCGTGCAGCAGCCTGGATGCGACTTCCTTGCCCGCTCCCGGAGGGCCTGAAATCAGCACCCGGCTGCCAGTGTTCGCAACACGTTTCAAAGTCGCGCGTACGGCATTGATCGTGCTGGAATTGCCCGTGAATTCGCCTGCGTCTTCAGATCCCTCTCGCAACCGGGTATTCTCACGCCTCAGTCGCTCGGTCTCGGTTGCGCGTTCGACCAGCAACAGCAGGCGTTCAGCCTCGAACGGCTTCTCGATAAAGTCCATCGCGCCGCGGCTGACCGCTGAAACAGCAGTGTCGATATTGCCGTGTCCCGAAAAAATGATAACCGGCAGTGCGGGTTCGCGAACCTTGATCGCATCCAGTAATTCAAGCCCGTCCATCTCGCTGCCGTGGAGCCATACGTCCAGCAGCACCAGGCTGGGGCGCCTTTCATCTATCGCGGCAAGCGCACTGGTCGAAATCGGCGGCAGTGCGACAGGCGTAGCCTTCATCGCTGAGCACTCCGGAGACAAGCTCGCGGATATCGCGTTCATCATCGACAATCAGGATTTCAAGCGCCATTCGCGCCTCCTTCGGGGAAATGCTTTGTTTCGGGGGAGCTTGGATCGCGCGTCATGCTGGGGCGTCCGGGGCGATTTGAGGATCGCGCGCAAAGCGCAGCGTAACGCAGGTGCCGCCGCTCGCGCTGGCGGCGAAGGCCATATCGCCGCCATGTTCGTCGACAATTTTGTTCACGATCGCAAGCCCCAGGCCAGTGCCCTTTTCGCGGGTTGTGACATAGGGTTCGGTCAACCGCTCACGATCCGCCGGCAGTCCAATGCCGTTGTCCTCGACGGAAATTTTCATGTGCTCGCCCTCGCTTGAAAGTTGAACCGCAATCTTGCCGGCATATGCGCCCCGCGCTTCTGAGGCGCGCGCCTCGATGGCCTCCACCGCGTTCTTGAGCACGTTGGTCATCGCTTGACCGACCTGATGGCGATCGCAGCTGATTTCGCGGCTGTTGACGTTCTGCGCGGTGACGCTGAATTCTATGCCGTTGTGCGCAACCTCTTGCAGAAACACGGCCTGACGAACCAGATCAACGACGTCCTCGTTACGAAAAACCGGTTTTGGCAGCCGTGCGAACGATGAAAACTCATCAACCATCTTTCTGAGGTCGCCCACCTGCCGCACGATGGTGCTGGTCAGTTCGTCGAACAGTTCGGTGTCCTCATCGCCGATAAGCTTGCGATATCGCCGTTTCAGTCGCTCCGTTGCCAGCTGTATCGGCGTAAGCGGATTCTTGATTTCATGTGCGATCCGGCGAGCAACATCCGACCACGCGGCCTGACGTTGATCCAGCAACTGGCGGGTGATGTCTTCAAAGGTGATCACGTGCCCGCTGGAACCCGGTGCAACTTTCACTGCAAGCGTCAGCAGATCGGTTCCCTTGGCGTGCGTGACAATTGCTCGCTTTTTACCCTCACGCACCATCTGCGAGATTTCCGGAGAAAGGACGGCAAGGGATCGACCCTCCAGTTCTGCGCCCGGTTCGCACGCATCGGTGTCTTCCAGCAGCGACTGGGCCGAGGAATTCATCAACAGGACGCGATTGTCCTGATCGACGGAAATAACCCCGGCGCTCACCAATTCCAGCACGGCTTCCATGAAAGCACGGCGATCGTCGATCTGACGGTTTGCGCTAACCAGAGCGTGCGTCTGCCGCTCAAGCTGCGCGGTCATCCGGTTGAACGCCCGGTTGAGCATACCGATCTCGTCCGCACCGGTGCGGCCAGCCACCCTCAGGGAGAAATTGCCCTGCCCCACCTTGCGCGCGGCGCCGATCAGATCGGTGAGCGGTTCGACCTGCCGGTCGGCAAATCGAAGTGCGAACCAGACCGCCAGCCCCACAAGCAGCAAGCTCACGACCACCAGAGCGATGTTGAAGCGCAATTGCAGAGTGCGCGCTTCAGTGGTGAGGGTATCATAGGCAGTCGAAATCGCCTGAGCGCGCGACCAGGATTTGAACATGGTTTCTTCAGTAGTTCGCGCATTATAAAGGTAGATGCCACTCTCCTTATCAATCGGAGCCAGCGCAGCGATGCGTTCGGGACTCCCTGCGACAACCACGAATTCCCCCTGATCCAGCTGGGAAAGCGCTGCCTGGCTAAATTCTAGTGGTCGGTTTCCTTCTACCAGATTGAAAATGGCCGCGGTCCTCAGCGAACCATCATCAAGTCGCTGAAGTATGAGGCTTTCATTGATCTTGCGAGACTGTGCCTGGTAAGCGTAAAAATCAGGGAAATCAGGGTTCGAGATCGGCACACGCTCCAGCGTCTTTCGCATGTCGCTCGCCATGGTGATCGTCTCTTCCTGAACATCGCGCTGGTTCGCATCGTAATAACTTTGCGCCAGTTCGTTGGCGTTCTCCATCAGTCCGCGGGAATCATCCGAAAACCAGAAATCCACGCCAGTCTGGAACAGGAATGCGGCAAATCCCGCAACGAGCAGGGTCGGCACCGCTGCGACCATCGAAAAGAAAAAAACCAGGCGCACATGAAGCCGCGCCGTGCTGCCTGCCGCGCGCCTCAGAGCAAGTCTTCGTCCACCCAGAACAAGAATCGCCATCGCCGGGATCAGGATAGCCATCAAAAGCAGCGACACTTGCATCGTTGGCAACAGGTCGCGTTGGTCAGGGTCGCGCGAAAATGCCAGATATGTCGCGGCCACTGAAAGGATCAGAGCCACAACGGCGAACACTTCAAGCCAGACAAACAAATTGGCTCGACGCGAAACCACCAGGAACTTGCGCCACCAACGCGGCGTCAGGCGAGATGCCTTGTCGATTTTCGAGCCGGATTTTGCCTCAGTCCCGGGCTTCGTCTCCGCGAACAGACCGTCTTGTGTGAGTGTTGTCGCGTCAGATCCGTTCATCGTGGCACAGTTACAACCCCAGTGTTGCCCTTTTGCAAGCATTACGTGCATCAGTGGCCGGATTTATGCGTCAACCCGTTCTTGCAAAGCGATCAGGCTCGACTCCAAGCTCCCCAATGCGCTTGCGCAAGGTGTTGCGATTGATGCCCAGAAGCTTTGCTGCGCGTAACTGGTTCCCGCGCGTCTCCCTGAGAGCGTGTTCGATGAGTGGTTTTTCAAAAGCGGCCAGAGCCTGATGATAAAGCGTTCCAGAAGCGGGCAGAGCCTCTTGAAGCCAGTGCGCGACCGCGCTGTCGAAAGTGGGTGGCCCCTCCGTCGTGTGGGAATGACCTCGTGTGTTCTCCGGGCCGAGTATATCTTCCAACTGGGAGGTTTCGATAAGATCGTCACGCGCCATCAATGCCAGACGAAAAATGACATTGCGCAATTCGCGCACGTTGCCCCGCCATTCGCGCTCTTCCAGCGCGGCAATCGCGTCAGGAGAAAGCTGACGGCGAGGCAGCCCCTCTTCCGCCGCAAGCGCCATGAAATGCAGGGCCAGCGTCTCGATATCTTCAGGTCGTTCGCGTAGCGGTGGCAACATGATCGGAACGACATTGAGACGGTAGAAAAGGTCGCTGCGAAATTCCCCGCGATCGATCATGGGCGCAAGGTCGCGGTTTGTCGCTGCCACGATCCGCACGTTGACTTCGATTTCCTGCCGTCCGCCAACGCGGCGAATTCGGCCGGATTGCAGGGCTCGCAGCAGACGGGTTTGAGCTTCGGCAGGCATGTCGCCGATCTCATCCAGAAAAAGGGTGCCGCCATTGGCCTGTTCGAATTTGCCGATCGTCTGCGCGATGGCTCCGGTAAACGCGCCCTTCTCGTGGCCGAACAGCTCACTTTCGATCAGATTGGCCGGAATTGCCGCGGTGTTGACGGCGACAAACGGCCCGGTCCGCCGACTGCCAAGCTGATGGATGGCTTCGGCGACCAGTTCCTTGCCTGTCCCGCTTTCCCCGGTGACCAACACCGTCAAATCGTTGCGCAGGACGCGCGTGATCATTCGATACACGCCCTGCATGGCCGCGCTGCGCCCCACCAGCGGCAGCCCTTCAACTGGCGTTTCGGAAGTTGCGTCGTCTATCTGCGATTTTGCCCCCGCAGCCTGGCAAACGGCATGCACCAGTTCATCAAGGTCGAACGGCTTGGGAAAGTATTCAAACGCGTCACTGTCGCTTGCACGCACTGCCGTATCGAGCGTGTTCTGCGCAGAAAGCACAATGACCGGCATGACGGGAGCCTGTCTGCGCACCGCCGCCAGCGTAGCAAGACCATCTCCGTCTTCCAGCATCACGTCGGTCAGCATCACATCATACCGCGTCTTTTCCAGTGCGGCATCGCGCGCAGCGATACTTCCAACAGCGGTGATGGCAAAGCCCTCATCCTCCAGCGCCGCCTTGATGACCGTGGCTATCGCACTGTCATCTTCGACCAGCAGCACCTTCTGCACACTTTCGTCAGGCACTACCCTCGCCCTCCGGTGGTTTCGGCACGGTACACTGGCAAATGCAGACGAAAGTGCGTGAGACCAGCCCTGCTTTCGCGTTCGTGACTGATGCTGCCATCCATGTCGCGCATCAATTTGCGCACAAGGGCAAGGCCAAGTCCCTGACCGGAAGGCTTGGATGACACGAACGGTTCAAACAGCCGATCACGCACCTGTGCATCAATGCCCGCGCCGTTATCAGACACTGTGATTTCAATTGGCAGTCTGACCGTGCGACCAAAGCGAATTGCGCTGAAAACGTGCCCGCTGACGTATCGGGTGCGAATCCTGACAAGAGGCTCACTACCGCCGGTAACCTGCGCTGACGCGGCAGCATCGCGGGCGTTCGAGACCAGATTGATGAGCACCTGCTCCAGCGCATCGCGGTTGGCGAGCACGGGCGGGATCGAAGGATCGAATTCCTCCTCGATCACAACTCCATTCAGCCCTGCCGCGCGAACCGTGGCAAGCGCCGATCGGATCGCTTCGTGTGGGTTGCAAGGTGCGGCAGGTTCGGATCGGCTGCTGCCCAATTGCTGCATCCGGTCGATCAGTCGCGCGATCCGGTCCACCTCGTCTGTGATCATGCGGGCAAGCTTCTTGTCACCTTGCGGAAGCTTGCGCGCGATCAATTGCGCCGCGCCGCGTATGGCCGAAAGCGGATTCTTGATTTCATGCGCAAGAATGGAGGGCGCGCCAACAATCGACGGTCCCTGCTCCTCGCCGGATCCCTTTTCGTGGACCAGTGGCGCAATAGTAATCACGCGCCAGCCCGGCTGTCCGGCAATTGCCGACATAGTCAGATTTACAGGAGTTTCCGTCCCGTCAAGCCGCACCCGAACGTCACGCGCAACCAGGTCCTCTTCGCCTTTTGTCAAAGCGTTTGTAACACGGGGATCAATCGGCTGTACAAGCTCATCGAGCGGGCGACCAAGCATGCGTTTTGCGCTGGTGCCAAGCAGAGTTTCGGCGGCGTTATTCACCTCTGTTACCTGCCCGTTCGGATCGATCAGGAGCAGTGCGAACACCAGCCCGCTGATCTGCGCTGCCGCGTCTGGAATTGCATTATCCATTGCGCTAACCGGCTCGCTGGCCATCGTCATCTCCGCTCGCTTCAGGCGGCGGCTGCGCGGCGACGCAGGAAGGGTTCGTAAAACCGCGCGATTTCGCCCAGAACCTCATCAGGATCATCGATCTTGTTCACGAAATTCCGGAAATCCGCCGATCCGTGCATACCCTTTGTATACCACCCCAGATGCTTGCGCGCGATCTTGGTCCCGACGTCGCGACCGTAATGATTCAGCATGCGCTGGTAATGTTCGACCAGCGTCTCGTACTGTTCATCGAACTCTGGCGTCGGAATCCGGATCCCGGTGCGCAGCCAGTGCATTACCTGCCCCAGAAACCACGGCTTCCCATAGGCGCCGCGCCCGATCATCAGACCGTCTGCGCCCGATTGCTCAAGCGCCTTCGCGGCATCATCCACGGTGCAGATATCGCCGTTGACGATAACGGGAATGGAGACCGCGTCCTTCACCCGCCGGATAAACGACCAGTCGGCGCTACCCTTGTACATCTGATTGCGGGTGCGGCCATGCACCGTGATCATCTTGACGCCCAGATCTTCTGCGATGCGGGCGAGTTCCGGCGCATTCAGGCTCTGGTGATCCCAGCCCATTCGCATCTTCACCGTGACCGGCACGTTCACTGCATTGACGGTGGACTCCATCAGCTTCGTCGCAAGAGGCACCTCGCGCATCAGTGCGCTGCCCGCAAGCTGGCCGACGACCTTGCGCACGGGGCACCCGAAATTGATGTCGATAATCGCCGCGCCATTGCCTTCCTGAAGCTTTGCCGCCTCTGCCATGCTGCCAGGATCGCATCCTACCAGCTGCATGGATACAGGCTCTTCGGTCGCGTCCCACTCAGCCTTTTGCACCGACTGGCGGGTTTCGCGGATGGCAGCCTCGCTGGCGATCATTTCTGTTACATTGAGACCGGAGCCATAGCGGCGCACCAGCACCCGGAACGGCATATCGGTGACGCCTGTCATCGGCGCCAGCAGTACCGGCTCGGCAATGGTCACCGGGCCGATCTGAATCGGCTTCAATGCCGGGGGAATGGAAATGTCCGTCATATCTCAAATGCCTAATAATTGGGCACGCGCTTAGTGGATTGCGCAAAATCCGTCCAGTCCCTAAGCGCTACTGCGCAATGTTTGGCGCTGGCCCCCTTCCCCCTTTTTCTGCTGTCATTGTCGCTGCGGGCAAGGGTTTGAGAGTCGGCGGCGACACACCAAAGCAGTTTCGTAAATGGCGCGGCGCACCAGTACTGCGCCATTCGGTCGACGCACTGATCGAAGCTGGGTGCATCCATCTGGTGATCGTCGCGCCTGCCGGATTGCATGATCACGCGCTGGAAGCTTCTGGTAATCCCCCATCCGCCCTGACCGTCACTGGCGGAGCAACCCGGCAGCAATCGGTGCGCGCGGGACTTGAGGCACTTGCCGCGCAATCGCCTGATCTGGTCCTGATCCATGACGCAGCCCGCCCCGATCTGCCTCGCGATGTGATCGCGCGATTGCTATCCGCGCTCAAAATCGACCCCGGCGCGATCCCGACCCTGCCCGTGGTAGACAGTCTTGCCATTGCAAGCGACAGCGGAAACATGGCAGGAAAAGCAGAGCGTGAAAGCCTACGCCGGGTCCAGACACCGCAGGCGTTTCGCTTTGCTGATATTCTGGCCGCACATCGTGCATGGCCGGGCGAACCGATTGCGGGGGATGATGCCCAGGTGATGCTGGCCATGGGCGGTTCAGTTGCACTGGTTGAGGGTGACGAACGCTTGGGGAAAATCACTTTTGCGCGGGATTTTGAGAATACGATGGCCGGATCGGCATTCAGGATAGGACAAGGGTTCGACGTTCATCGCCTGGTGGAAGGCGAGGAATTATGGCTATGCGGTATCAAACTGGACCACACGCACGGGCTTGCCGGTCACTCGGATGCAGATGTCGCGCTGCACGCAATCACCGATGCGGTGCTGGGCGCGGTCGGTGAAGGCGATATCGGCACCCACTTTCCGCCGTCCGATCCCCAATGGGCAGGCGCGCGCTCTGGCCAGTTTCTCGCCCACGCGGTCAAACTGGCCGGAGACGCAGGGTATGCACTGGGCAATATCGACCTTACCGTCATCTGCGAGGCTCCTAAGATCGGGCCGCACCGACCGGCCATGCGCAGCGAGGTCGCGCGTCTCACGGGGCTGGATGAAAGCGCGGTCAGCATCAAGGCAACAACGACAGAGCGGCTTGGTTTCACAGGCCGCGGTGAAGGGATCGCAGCACAGGCGATTGTCTCGCTGTTTCGAAAGGACACCTAAATCATGAATCAAACACGCACCGTTCGCCGCTTGGCACCAATTTTCGCGCCAGCCCTCGCCATGGCGGCACTTGGAAGCGGGCAGGTGGCGCAGGCACAGCAAGCACAGAGCCTGCGTGAAGCCCGCCGACCTTAACGACACGATTACCTATGCGATGCCGATTGCCTATGACGCGGCGATGGCGACTTGTTCCAAAAACTTTGCGCCAAACGGCTTCATGATGACCAAGGGCACAAATTTCGCCGCCCGCTTTCGCGCGAAGCAGAACGCCAGCTGGCCGGGCGCCTTTCGCTTGCTGAAAATCTTCGTCGCTAGTGAAGCTGGTGGCGGCGCAGAAGCGGGTGCTGGCGGCTTTGGCGCCATGCTCGAATCGCTTCCGCCCGAAACCCTGCGACCACTTGTGGACGCTTATCTGCAACAGACAATCGCGGGAGAGATAAAGCCGGATAGCTGCGGGAAGATCGAACGTGCGGTATCGCTCATCAGCCCCCTGCCCGTCGAAAATGTGGCAGGGCTGGCAACGTTCATCGCAGAAATGGCTGAGGTGAAGAACCCACCAATTTGTGGTGTGAAACCGGTTGCGGCTGTAAGTTCTACCGGAAAAACCGCGAAGTGACTGGCACGCTCCTTCCCGCCGATATTACCGACCTCGCCGCGCGGGTGGTTGCTGAGAACCGCGCTGCGGGGCGCACTGTCGCAACCGCTGAAAGCTGCACCGGCGGCCTCGTTGCGGGCGCCATCACGGAAATCGCAGGCTCGTCTGCAGTGCTAGACCGCGGGTTTGTGACTTATTCGAACGAAGCCAAGATGGAAACATTGGGCGTCGGCTCGGACATAATCGAAACTTTCGGTGCGGTGTCGATCGCCTGCGTCTGGGCCATGGCGAAGGGGGCACTGGAACGCTCAAACGCGGATGTCGTGGTCGCGATTAGCGGAGTGGCCGGGCCTGGCGGTGGCACCCAGCTCAAGCCTGTTGGTACAGTTGTGTTCGCGCGCGCCATCCGCGACCATACAGGTGAGCCAGAGGGCGAAATGAAGCGTTTCGACGGTGGCGAAGATCCCGAGACCGCCCGAGCATCCATACGTCATCAGGCGACGATATGCGCGCTGGAATTGCTGTTACCGTAACGCCGGCTCGGCACCGTAAAGTTCGGCTGCCCGCGCTTCGAATGCGGCCACCATCTTGCGAAAGGCGCGGTCGAAATACTGCCCGGCAATTGTTTCAAAGACGCGGTTCTTGAAGGTGAAATCGACGTAAAATTCGATCTCACAACTTTGCAGACCAAAGGGTTTGAACAGCCATCGATTGTCGAGATCGGAGAGCGGGCCGTCCATGTAATGCACGCGAATTTCATGCGGGCGATCTTTCGTCACCCGGCTGGTGAAGCTTTCCCGCAGCGATTTGAATCCAACCACCATATCGGCGACCATCTCCGTCTCACTGTCGGACCGAACGCGCGTGGCGATGACCCATGGCAAGAACTTGCGATAATTGCCCACGTCGGCAACCAGATCGAACATCTGTTCCGGCGTGTAGGGCAGTTGGCGGACTTCGCGGATGCTGGGCATGTCAGACGCGCGCTGCGGCCTTTGCCAGCTTCTCCTCACGCGCGGCGCGCATGACAGCAAAATCATCGCCAGCGTGATAGCTGGAACGGGTCAATGGGCTGGAGGCTACCTGCAAAAAGCCCTTTGCGCGCGCGATCGAGCCGTAGGCATCAAACGCCTTCGGTGTCACGAATTCGGCTACATTTGCGTGCTTTGGCGTGGGTTGCAGATATTGGCCCATGGTGATGAAATCGACCCCGGCGCTGCGCATATCGTCCATCACCTGATGAACCTCTAGACGCTCTTCTCCTAGCCCCAGCATGATGCCCGATTTCGTGAAGATCAATGGATTGTGCGCCTTTACCTCTTCCAGCAATCGCAAGGACGCATAATAGCGCGCACCCGGACGGATTGTGGGATACAGGCGTGGGACAGTTTCGAGGTTATGGTTGTAAACATCTGGACCTGCTGCACAAATCGCTTCAACCGCAGGCCGCATCTTGCCTCGGAAATCGGGCGTCAAAATTTCGATAGTCGTATCAGGTGTGTTGCGGCGCAAGGCCTCGATCACCTTCACGAATTGCGATGCGCCACCATCGGGCAGATCATCGCGATCCACACTGGTAACGACGATGTGCTGCAGCCCCATTTTTGCCGCAGCGATCGCGGTGTTTTCAGGTTCCATCGGATCCACCGCTCGCGGCATCCCGGTCTTTACATTGCAGAACGCGCATGCACGGGTACACACATCGCCCAGGATCATCACCGTCGCGTGCTTCTTTGTCCAGCATTCGCCAATATTGGGACACGCGGCCTCTTCACACACAGTGTTGAGATTCAATTCGCGCATCAGCCTGCGCGTTTCGTTGTAGCCTTCGCTAACCGGGGCGCGCACCCGGATCCAGTCGGGTTTTCGCTGGCGCGGGGGCCGGGTTTGTTCGGGCGTGACGTTAGGCGTATTGGCGAGATCGTTCATAAGTATCCATCTAGGCTCGGCAAGCGCCCGCCGCAAGCGGGTGGGGTGCCACTGTGATGGCGCAAGGGCGCGGATATTACGCAATTCCTGATGCTTTTCACTCAATCCCGGTGGTTTTCCACCGCTGCAGCCGATGGGATGCGCGCGCAGGACTTGCAGGTGGGCTCACGAACATGCTTACGAACGGCAAGGAGACCCACATGCCCGAATATGCCGAGCTTCTGAAAGGCTATCAGCGTTTCAGGGAGCACACCTATCCGCGCCAGCGCGAGCGGTTTCAGGAAACCGCGATGGAAGGTCAGCACCCCAAGCTGTTGATCATTGGCTGTTCCGACAGCCGGGTTGATCCGGCGCAGATTTTCGATGTCGATCCGGGTGAGATATTCGTCGTGCGCAATGTCGCCGCGCTCGTCCCTCCGTTTGAGACGACTCCTGGGTATCATGGTGTTTCAGCAGCCGTCGAATTTGCAGTCCAGATCCTGGAAGTCAGGCAAATCGTCGTCATGGGCCATGGGCGCTGCGGCGGGTGCAAGGCTGCCTTGACGCAGGACTATGCATCGGCTGCTCCGGGCGAAGGTGGCTTTATCGCCAACTGGATCAACTTGTTAAGCGGGGCGAGAGAGCCTGTGGCCCAAAAACACGGCACCGTTGGCCGCGAGGCTGAGCTGGCGATGGAATTTGCGGCTATCCGGCAAAGTCTTGCCAATCTGCGCACCTTCCCGTGGCTGGCTCAAAAAGAGCAATCGGGCGGAATCAAGCTGCGCGGGGCGCACTTCTCCATTCAGGAAGGCGTGCTGTATTCGCTGGATGAGAGCACAGGCGAATTTTTGCCTGAGGAGTAAGCCATGAAGTGCGGTGGAATATCCACTTGCCCTGCCCCGCCCACGCCTTCATGTAGCGCCCCATGTCAGAAACCACGCTCAGAAATATCGCTCTGCTCATTGATGCGGACAACACCACCCCTGACGGGATCGATCCGGTCCTTACTGTCATGGCTGAACTGGGTCAGGTCAACATCCGCCGTGCTTATGGCAACTTTGCCAAGGACAATCTGGCCCGCTGGGGAGAGATCACCAACAAGTTCGGCATCCGTCCGCAACAGCAATTTGACGTGACGCGCGGCAAGAACGCGACCGATATGGCGATGACGATCGACGCGATCGACCTGCTGTACCAAGGAAAGGTCGACGGCTTCGGCATCATGACTTCGGACAGTGACTTTACCCCGCTCGTTACGCGCCTGAGGCAGGACGGAATTATCGTTTATGGCTTTGGCGAATCGAAAACACCGCTCGCATTTCAGTCGGTTTGCACGCGTTTTATCGACATTCGCAAACTCATCGCGACCAACGCCGCCGACCGGTCAAGCGACCGCAAGAAGGGTGCCGAGATCAGGTCCGAAGTCGTCGACGACGATCTGCTGGAGCTGATCACCGCTGCTTATTCGGAAGCGAAGGGTGATGGCGGATTTCGCCCGTCTGTCTCAACTGGGTCAAATTGCGGGCAACCGGTCCAGCTTTGATGTGCGAAATTACGGCTTCAAAAGCCTGAAAGACATGTTCGAATCATTCCCCAATTTCGTAGTGGAACATCGCGAAGACAATCAGGTTTACGTAAAACGCCTGCGCTAAATCCAGCGCGCCGATACAATCCGAAATGTCAAAGAAAAGGGGCGCCAGATCTCGGTCTGGCGCCCCTTATATGTTGAGAGATATGTGGCGGAGCGGTTTATGCGCCCGTGCTTGCCATCGCGGTGCCGCTTCCCTGCTGGCTGGCATAAGTGGCCCACAGCTTGGCAATCGGCAGTCGCGTTCCGGTGACCTTGCCCAGTGTTTCCTGGGCGGCCGCGTAGTCGCCCGCGCCAACCTGCGCAATACCAAGGCGCGTCAGGATTTCGCCCATGTCGGCGCCCGGCATAGTCATCGCCTTTTTATACAATGCGATTGCCTTGTCATACTGGCCATAGCTGAGAAACGCGCTTCCGGCAGCGGTCACTGTGCGCAGGCCGGCATTGCCTGCCATTGCATCGCGTTCGAGCGCGGGCAGATCGGCCCGGTCACTGGCAATCCTGCCGTTTGCCGTGCTCAGTGAATCCGCGATATAGCTGTCATCGCGACTGATCGTACCGGTGGCATATCCGGCATCGATTACATCCTTCACTTCTTTAGGCAATCTGCGTGGATCAGCGGCTTCGACATAAATGAGATAGTCGATCTTGTCCGTAAGCGCATCGACCTTGCGGCTGAGGCGCAGAAGGTCAAGCATCTCTGCGCCTTCATATTCATTCAGGTTGCGGACGAGATTAACCGCGTCGCGCCAGTTCTTGGCGGATGGATAATCGGAAACCCATGCCAGCGACATGTCATAAACCTGCGGGACAATCGAGTTGTTGTAAGACACGGTGATACCGCGGCGATACCATGCCTCGTCCACCGGTTGGCCCTGCGCCTTGCGCGCTTTGATAGCCTGGTCGAGATAGTTCAGCCCTGCAACATTATCATCGGCAGAAAAATAGCTTTCCGCCATCGCGATCTGAAGATCGGACTTCGAGATTGTCTCGGTTGTGAAGCCAGCATCGATCGCACTCTGGAGATATTTGCGAGCGGTTGCAAAATCCTTCAGCGCATTGGCCTGCTGGTATGCGATGAAGTTGAATCGACCGATGTTTTCTGCCGCCACTTTGCCCGAAGTGAGCATCATGTCGATACCCTTCATCTGCAACGCGCGATCGGATGCTTTTACCCCTGCGCTGTACACAAGGCCACCGGTCGCGTTGCGTTCATCGGCGGAGACTGCAAGCGGGACCAGCGCGTCGATCTGCGGGCGCAGCGATGCAACATCGGCACCTTCGGCATTAAGCGCATCATTCAGCGGCGAATATGCGGCGATGAATTCCTTGGAATACTCCGTCTTCGGAGCCTCTTCCTTCTTGTCTTTCTTGTCCTTTTTGCGCTGGGCCTGCGCTTCGGCCGGCACGATGTGGCCGGCTACCATTGCGGTACCGGTCGCCAATGCGATGCCGAGAACCAGTTTCGAGGCCTGCTTGCGCAGAGTGTGGGTCATCATGCGTAAATTCTCCCTTGGGATATGATGCCAGACGCAAGACGGGTTTGCGACCGGAGATTATGTCTGGCTCGCAGCAATGAAGTGATTGCGTGCGATTTGCAATTATTCGTAATGGGACCGGGGTGAACGGCCTTTGAATGGCGGTAAACTGTCGAAAGCTGACCGGTCATGTCGGCGCGCAATTGAAACCAATCTTTCTCAAAACGCCTGTGATGCAGTCTTTGCTGTCCGATTTCGATTAGCGGGTCATGGCTTTCAGATGGCTGAACCGGCCAAAGGCACCAGGAACGGTGGAGGTGTGGAAAAAGACACTGATGTTCCGTGTTCGTTCGATAGTGTCGGTGGCTAATCCTCCCGCCCCGCCCTACATGTAGGTGATCCGGCACAATGCCGCCTGACAAGAACAGAACTGGCTAAAAATCTTGACCGACGACAGCGACACCTCCGGCTCCACAAATCCCAACGCTTCGGGCGAGTACGAACGCATCGATATCGTTGATGAAATGAAGACCAGCTATCTCGATTACGCGATGAGCGTGATCGTGAGCCGCGCGCTGCCTGATGTGCGCGACGGTCTCAAGCCGGTGCACCGCCGCATCCTCTACGCCAGCAACGAGGGCGGCTTTGTCGCCGGGCGTCCCTATCGCAAGAGCGCAAAGATCGTCGGCGATGTGATGGGTAACTATCACCCGCACGGCGATTTCGCGATCTACGATGCACTGGCACGAATGACGCAGGACTGGTCGATGCGGGTGCCGCTGATCGATGGTCAGGGCAACTTCGGTTCGATGGACCCGGACCCGCCCGCATCCATGCGTTACACCGAAGCCCGGCTGGCGCGCGTTGCGAATATGCTCCTTGACGATCTCGACAAGGACACCGTCGATTTTGCGGACAACTATGACGGATCGCGGCGCGAACCGCAGGTGCTACCCGCACGCTTTCCCAATTTGCTGGTCAACGGTGCAGGCGGCATCGCGGTCGGCATGGCGACCAATGTGCCTCCTCACAATCTGGGCGAGGTTATCGATGGTTGTCTTGCTTTCATTGAAAATCCGGCGATCACTTCGGAAGAGTTGATCGAGTATATTCCCGGCCCCGATTTCCCCACTGCGCCGCTGATCCTGGGCTCCAGCGGAGCGCGTGCGGCATACACCACCGGGCGCGGGTCCGTGCTGATGCGTGCGCGCCATGAAATCGAACAGAAGCGCGGCGACCGCCAGTCAATCGTGCTGACCTCAATGCCCTATCAGGTCGGCAAATCCGGTCTTGTCGAGAAAATCGCCGACGCGGCAAAGGAAAAGCGGATCGAGGGCATTTCCGATATCCGCGACGAAAGTTCGCGCCTGGGCGTGCGCGTAGTCATCGACCTGAAGCGCGATGCGTCACCCGAAGTCGTGCTCAACCAGCTGTGGCGTTATACCCCGGCTCAATCCAGCTTTCCGGCAAACATGCTGGCAATTCGCGGCGGACGTCCCGAAACGCTGACCCTGCGCGAGATCATCAAGAGCTTCATCGCCTTCCGCGAAGAGGTAATCACCCGGCGCACAAAGTTTGAACTGAACAAGGCCCGCGAACGCGCGCACGTCTTGCTCGGCCTGGTGGTCGCGGTTTCCAACCTCGATGAAGTCGTCGCGATGATCCGCGGTTCGTCAAACCCGGCAGAAGCGCGTGGCAAGCTGCTCGCGAAAAAGTGGCCGATCGGCGATATCGCGCAATATATCAAATTGGTCGAAGCGATCGAGCCGACCGCAGATCAGGCCGACGGCACCTATCAGCTTTCCGAACGCCAGGTCAGGGCGATCCTCGAGTTGCGCCTTCTTCGCCTCACCGCGCTGGGTCGCGACGAGATTGGCGGCGAGCTGGAGGAACTGGCCATCCAGATTGCCGAACTGCTCTCGATCCTGGGTGACCGGGTCAAGCTGTTTGGTGTCATGCGCGAAGAACTCGAAGAAGTACGCGCCACCTATGCCACCCCGCGCGTCTCTGAAATTGCGCCCGCCTGGGATGGTCTTGAAGACGAAGATCTGATTGAGCGTGAGGACATGGTCGTAACCGTGACGCACGGCGGTTATATAAAGCGTACGCCGCTCGCCACTTTCCGTGCACAGGCACGGGGCGGCAAAGGTCGATCAGGCATGGCGACCAAGGAAGAGGACGCGGTCACCGAGCTGTTCGTCACCTCCACGCACAATCCGGTACTGTTCTTCACCAACACCGGGCGCGTATATCGAATGAAAGTCTGGAAGCTGCCCGAAGGTGGCCCGCAGACGCGCGGGCGGCCGATGGTCAACCTGCTGCCGCTGGGCGAAGACGAAGCCGTGACCAACGTGCTGCCTTTGCCCGAGGACGAAACCGAGTGGGACGCGCTCAACATCGTGTTCGCGACCAAGCGCGGGATGGTCCGGCGCAATTCAATGGACGCCTTTGCCAATGTGCCGACCAACGGCAAATACGCGATGGGCTTTGTCGAAGGGTCCGATGACCGCCTGATCGGTGTGGAACTGCTGGATGAATTGCAGGAAATCTTCCTCGCCAGCACCACCGGCAAGGCAATCCGTTTTGCTGCGACCGATGCGCGGGAAACCAAAAGCCGCACCGGCATCGGCGTGCAAGGCATGGGGCCAAAGGGCGAAGTAGAGGTCGTCAGCCTCGCGGTGCTCAACGCCACCGGGACCAACATGGAGGAACGCGAAGCCTACCTGCGCGCCGCACCGTGGAAGAACAACGGTGCCACGCCCGAGCTTTCGCCCGAACGCATGGCGGAGATGGAAGAGAAGGAGCAATATATCCTGACTATCTGCACTCGCGGATATGGCAAGATCAGCTCAAGCTTTGAATACCGCGTCACCGGGCGCGGGGGCAAAGGTGTCGTCAATATCGGTGAACCTGCATCCGATCCCGATCGCAACGGTCCAGTCGCGGCCAGTTTCCCCGTCCAGCATGGCGACCAGATCATGCTGGTGACCGATCAGGGCAAACTGATCCGGTTGGGCATCGATTTCCGCCACAAGATTGAAAACGGGTTCGAGGAAAATCTCGGCTTTTCCATCATTGGTCGCAGTTCAGCCGGTGTCCGCTTGTTCAACGTCGCAAAGAACGAACAGATCGTGAGCGTTGCCCGCATCGACGAAACCGAGGAACCGGAGAACGAGGCAGAGGAAGCCGTGATCGAGGAGATGGTCGAACGGCGCGGGGGCGGCGATGAAACCACGCCCTACACCACGCCGCAGTCGGACAGCGATATCGAGGGCGAACCCGACGCCTGATGTTACTCGGCGACCGTTTCGCCGCGCAACGTTTGGACCACCCCTGTGGCGATCATGACCTGCGCGGCGAAATAAACCGGCCAGACCAGTGTTTCCGGCAGCACGCCGAGATCGAAACTACCGCTCTGGCTGAAGATCAACCAATCGCTGATGATGAACAGCACCGTTCCCAACCCCACGCGATAACGGGGGAAGCGGCTGAGCCATGCGGCCGCCGCCATTGCCCCCAGGACGAGCGAGTACAGCGCGATATCGCCGCGCTCGCTCAGCAACCACGAAATTGTGGGGGTGCCCACTACCAGCGCCGCAGCCCACGCTTTCTGACTAGGCGTAATGACTGCTCGCGAATTGCGCAGATAAAGGATCAAGGCCACGCTGTGCGAGGCGAGGAACAGCGCGCCGCCCATAACGAAGGCAATTTCCAGCACCATGTCTCCGGCCGCGCTCAATGCCAGTGCGACGGTAAGGATCGCTCCATCCAAACCGCGCGTCCGATGAAACGCATAGACCGCCAGCAGCCCGACGCCCGCGCCTTTCAGCAATATAAGCCAGAGTCCGCCGACCGGATTGTTCCAGAGAAAATAATACGCAATCCCCGCAACAAGGCTGGCAAGCAACCACGGGCGGTGATCGATCAATGCGTGTTTTGACATGCGCCCTCCTGCTTGGCTGCCCACCGATGCCCTTCACAAGGGTTGCGGCGCGGCTACCACGCAATTACTTGCGATGCCATGACACATGATGTTCAGATTATCGGCGGCGGGCTCGCCGGGTCGGAGGCTGCGTGGCAGCTGGCGCAGCGCGGCGTGAAAGTTCGACTGTCGGAGATGCGCGGATCGTCCGGACACGGCGACAACACGACCCCCGCGCACCACACCGATGGGCTGGCAGAACTGGTGTGCTCCAACAGCTTTCGCTCCGATGACGATACAAAGAACGCGGTCGGTCTGTTGCATCACGAAATGCGCGCTCTCGACAGCATCGTGATGCGCGCGGGCGCGGCGGCTCAGGTTCCCGCAGGCAGCGCGATGGCGGTGGATCGCGACGTTTTCAGCGCAGAGGTGGCAACGGCGCTGAGGCAGCACCCCAACATCGAAATTGTCCGCGAGCGGGTGGATGCCCTGCCCGCTTCCGGCCTCACCATCGTTGCGACCGGTCCGCTGACCGCAGCCAGCCTTGCCCAAAGCATTGTCGCTGCGACGGGCAGCGACCGGCTGGCGTTTTTTGATGCGATTGCGCCCATCGTTCATCGCGACAGCATCGACATGACGAAATGCTGGATCCAATCGCGCTGGAACAAGCGGACCGAAGCCTCCAACGAAGAGGGCGATTACATCAATTGCCCCATGACGCAGGAGCAGTACGTCGCCTTTCACACCGGTTTGATCGAAAGTGAAAAGACAGAGTTCAAGGAATGGGAAAAAGACACACCCTATTTCGATGGCTGCATGCCGATCGAGGTGATGGCCGCTCGCGGAGTTGAAACGTTGCGGTATGGCCCGATGAAAGGGGTCGGGCTGGACAATCCCTATGACACCAGTGAAGAACATCCGCAGGGCCGCTGGCCCTATGCAGTTGTGCAACTGCGTCAGGATAACAAGCTGGGCACGCTGTGGAACATGGTCGGCTTTCAGACAAAGATGAAATACGCCGCGCAGATTGAGCTGTTTCGGACGATACCGGGACTTGAAAACGCGGAATTTGCGCGGCTCGGAGGATTACATCGCAACACCTTCCTGAACTCACCTGAGGTACTCGATCGGCAACTGCGATTGAAGGCCGCGTCGCATGTGCGATTTGCCGGGCAGGTGACCGGATGCGAAGGTTATGTCGAAAGCGCGGCTATCGGTCTGGTTGCCGGCATGATGACGGCGGCCGAAATTGCCGGGCGTGATTGGCAGGCGCTTCCGGCGACCACAGCAATGGGCGCGTTGCTCAGCCACATCACGGGCGATGCCGAAGCGTCGACTTTTCAACCCATGAATGTGAATTTTGGCCTGTTCCCACCTTTGCATGACGTGAAGAAGAAACAGCGCAAGGAAGCGTACACCGATCGCGCGAAAGCCGACCTTCAAGCGTGGATCAGCGCCAGCAAAGAGCGGGTGCCGCAGCTCGCCTGAAGAAGCGGTAGCTCAGCATTTGCAAGCTGGCTTTTTCTTGGTCGGCTTGGGCGCGGTTACGGCGAACTCGGCCGGTGTCAGCCTATCATTGCTATCCTTGTCAGCGCTCTCGAAACGCTCAACGGTGGTCACCGCCCATTCCTCGAATGTCAGCAGATTGTTGCCATCAACGTCCAGCTTGCGGAATGCATCGGAACGGGTGGAGAGCATTTCATTGCGTGTAATGATCCGGTCCCGGTCCCGGTCATAACGAAAGAAGCGCTTTTGCTCGCGCGTCAATTCGCTGGCTTCGGGCGGTGCCGGGCCTTCCATACCTGCGATATCGGCAGTCGGCAATTCATCCGTTCCCGGAGCGCCCTCTTCTGCTGCGGGCGGCGGCGGTGCAACCTGATCGATCTGCGCACGCCCCTGCCACCAGAACACACCAACACCAGCGAGGATAAGCCCCACAAAAACACCCAGAACTGTCTGACGCATTGCGCGCACTACTCCTTGCGAACCACTGGTGCGACGATAACGGTATTCATCGCCCTAACAACCCGGCGCGCATCGCAGTCAGCGCTGCACCGCGCCCTGCCATGAGCGGGGTACCGCCCGCCTGAACAGATCGACGGGCCAGCGCACCCAGAACCGCGATACCGCGAAAGGGGCTTTGCAACCGAGACGCCGCTGGCAATCGCGAAGCGACCACGATCATCGTCGTGCGTTCCTGATTGTCTGCAACGTGGCTTGCTGCGTCGGCCAAGGCCCACAGATTTGAAGCGGCCGCGACAGACTTGCACTGATCAGGCGATCCGCCAGACATTTCAGCGAAGCCAGCCATCGCAGCGGCACGCCCTGCGGCAAATCCCGCAGCTGCATCGTGCGAAAGCGGAGGGTCGGTCAACAAATGTTCCCACCCGTCCACCAGAGCGATCAGGGCAGGTTCATGGCCCGCCCAGCGCATTGAGATCGCATCGAGCACTTCGTCGCCCGTCGGCCTGTCGCTGGCCGGTGTGCCAAGTGTGTCTCTCCACCAGGCAAGCCGCATCTGGCCAAGCATAGGTTCATTGGTGGCAGCCACAATCCGCCCAAGACGGGCATCGAATTCGAGCAGAACCCGTAGCGCGTCGCGTGCGAATGGAGGCGTATAGGCGAGAGCAAGTTGCGCCTCGGCAGACAGTATTTCTGAGGATTGGGCAGTCATTGTCCCCGCGCGTAGCCGGTGCGCAGGGGAACCTGTCAAGCGAAAGCGTTCCGGCACCTTTCCAAAGGCGCAACAGTTCGCATCTAACAGCTGTGCTTTGGCACTCCGGCAACAGGTGTCACGTTCATGATGGCTCCGCCACGCGTCCGGAATGTGGACGTTTCAGTGAAGATACCGTCGCCCGGCAGAACTCCGTTAACGAGCTTTTCGCTGATGATCTCCTTGTAAGGGAAAAACACCTCGGAGACGATAACCATCTGGTTCTGTCCCAGCTGGAGCTTGTTTTGCAGCGGCACTTTGGGACCATCTGCAATGTCGGACGTACCCGACCACTCGCTGCCCACCTTACTCTCGAAGCTGTCTTTCGTCAGACAGCGCTGCCATGCGACCTTGTTCTGCACTTCGTCGTCATCTTCATCGTAGATGCCGATGACAGCGGTGATGATGACATTTCCGGTTGGGGCAAATTCGAACGGTTCCGAAATTTGCTGAACTGCCTTGTACATGTCCTGAATCTGGCGTTCGTTGGGCGCTATCTGGTTTGCGGCAATCTGATCGGCGATGGTCGAGGCGACGCGTTCACTTTTCTGGAAGGCGAGCACGACATTGGTGAATTCGATGCCGACCATACCGAATCCGACGAATATAGGCAGGGTGTAGGCAAATTCGATAAATGCCACGCCCGACTGGTTCTTCAGAAGCGAACGCAGGCGTCCAAAGAAGGTTTTGGCGCCGTTCTTGTCGGCCGTTCTGGTTTTCAGAGCGCGCATGATGCATCCTTGAATGGCTCGTTCCGGACGACGGTGACCGACTCGATTGAATAGTAGTCCTTCCCGTCGTTGATTTGTGCGGCAACGAACGGGAGGAGCGATGGGACGTTGTAGGACGCGGTGAAGCGGACGACTTCGCCGAAGGAACCGAAATCCCCGTCAGAGCCCATATCCGCATCCCATTCGCCATTGCCGTTTACGTCGGTGAAGCCTTCGCCATCGTCACGTTGTCCATTGCCGTCCAGATCGTCGAACGGTTCGGGATTGCCGACATCGCCAAAGTTGCCACCATAGGAATCCACTTTGACCACCGGCGGCATACCGTCGGCACTGAGCACCAAGGACATCCTGTCGGTGATACCTTTTTCGATGGCCTCGGCGTTTTCATTGGGGCAATCGTTGACCCTGGATTGGCGTGCGGCAGTCAGCACGGCGCTTTCAAGCGTGGAGCGTGCAAACGTCAGATATCCAATCTCCATCAGCCCCCCGATGAGCATGAGCATCACCGGAAGAACGAATGCGAACTCGACAATCGTCACCCCGTCTTCGCGCCGGAGTAAAGTGGCCAACCGCCCGATCACTTCGTTAGCCTCAGGTTGACGAGCTCAGACGCGATTGTGACGAACGCTTCATTGAGGTCGTTGCCATCCGCTGCGGAGAAGAAGTGCGTGTTTCGGTCAGTCGCGCAGGTGCGGAACATTTCACGCGTCGCCTGACCCTGACTGCCATTATCCAATGCGAAGGCGATCGTATAAATCTCGATCCCGTCATTCTTCATCGCTTCGCAGGTTTTCGCAAACCGACGCGCCAGATGGTTAATCGTCTGCGTTCTGTCTGTGGACGAGATAATCAGGCGATCTTCATACGTCTTGTATGCGGTATATGCGGTGTCGAGAACCTTCGGGCTGCCGCGTCCATCGTCACGGCTGTCAAAGTTACCATCGGTCATGAAGATCACGACCTTTTTAACCGGGATGTTCGCCGGGCGCGTGCGCGGGAAAATGTCTTCGCGCGTCACCATGCGGTATGCCCACGTCATGGCCGCGTTGTGGAACGTGCCGGTGCCGGGGTTCAAAGCCTCGTTTTCGTTATCGATATATGAGCGCAAGCCCGCCTTCGTCGCGGAATAGGACAACGGCAGCGCCTGAGACGGGCACTGATAGTTGGGCGATGCACCCCATTGACTGTTTGGTTTGGATTTCGAGCTAGAGCCAGAATAATGGTTGTATGCCCGAGCATCGACATACGAGCGCCTTGTCAGGCAGTCTGTCAAAATTAATGACAGTGTCACTTTGGTCGCACGAGCGATCTTTCCCGTTTTTCGTGCTCTTGCAGATGTTATTGCCAAACTGCCGGATAAGCGCCGTCTTTACAGTCGGGATTTCAAAAAACTCGTCCTGACGACCGCTAGGAATTTTGTAGCGATTATTTACCTGCTGGAAGGAATCGACGTAGATCGGAGGATAGACGAAGGGTTCCAGCTTGGGCATACCACCCTCACCCGGCATATTATCGCCGATGTCGAATGCGCCTGCATCCATTCTGAACCTGTCGTCTGAAATGTTCCGGATGGTTTGGTCCGCAAAGACGCAACCTTTCCAGCCCAGCGGATCGCTGGTCGAAATGTTGGTAAACCCGGCGCGTTCCTGCACCATCGAGGAATCTTGCGCGCGCACCAGGCGCCCGACATTGACCATCGTGTTGTACGGCAGAATCCCCACGGCAAAACCGTCGCGCGTGTTCTTGTTACCGTAAATAACGTCGACGAAGCTCTTGGAAGCCCGTTTCAGCGAAGTCATTCTGGCGCCCTGCATGGACCCGGTGTTATCGAGAACCAGCAGAGCCTCGACTGAGTTGGGAAGCGTATCAGACGCCTCTGCAGTAGCGGTTGCCGTGATCGGCAAGGTATCAATGCCGGCAAGACGCAACAGGCTGGTCGAAATGACACCCGAAGCGTTGACATTGGCCTTCACGATGTTGTCGGCCTCAGTGACCTTCACTTCCTGCGTAGCGAGCCGCGCCCCAAGATAATTGGTCGGGAAGTTGGCCTTCAGATAATCCTTGCCAATCGTTTCGGACTGACCAGTAGTGTTGCTGGAAAGCTGTTTTGCCCTGACCGCTGCGAGGGCGCCGGCATCCACCGCGCCCTGAAGCTTTGAGTTGGCGAGGTAGGCGCGGCCAAAGTCGATGCCCCCACCGATCATGACCATCGTCGGTATCAGCGCGGCTGCCATTATTGGCAGCACGCTCGCCCGCGTGTCCTGAAACAGCGATTGAGATTTCAATCGCGCCCTTATCGTGCGCGCTCTGAGCGCTCCCTGTTCCGACACTGTCAGCTCCATACATAATACCCAGATGCCCAGATATTACCTGCTGAAACTTACCGGTCTCTTAAACGTGAGGGTTAAAAAGGTCTGAAGAGGGTGGCAGGCCCGCAGCCACCTCGCTTCAAACGTAGCAGACCTTCTTCACCGCTTCGACGATGCGCGCTGGATTTATCAACGCGATTTGCTCCAGATTGGCAGCATAGGGCAGCGGCACATCCTCGTTGCAAACCCGCAGCACGGGCGCATCGAGATCGTCAAAACCATCCTCCATGCAGATTGCGATAATCTCGCTAGCGATGGAGCAGGTTGGCCAGCCTTCTTCGGCAATTACGAGCCGGTTCGTCTTGGCGAGAACTCGTGAGGATCGCCTGCCGGTCGAGCGGGCGCAGCGTGCGAAGGTCAATAACCTCGGCATCGATACCCTCGTCAGCGAGTGTCGCCGCTGCCTCCAATGCCAGGCCCACGCCGATCGAATAGGATACGATGGTCACATCGGATCCCTCGCGCATGATCCGTGCCTTGCCGATGGGTAACACATGGTCATTCAGATCGGGCACATCGAAACTGCGACCGTAAACCAGTTCGTTTTCTAGGAACACCACTGGGTCTTCGCACCGGATCGCGGCCTTCAACAGTCCCTTGGCATCGGCGCTGTCATACGGCGCAATCACAATCAGGCCGGGGACGCTTGCATACCAGGGGCCATAGTTCTGGCTGTGCTGCGCGCCCACGCGGCTGGCGGCGCCATTTGGCCCCCGAAACACTATCGGGCAGCGCATTTGGCCGCCGGACATATAGTTCGTCTTGGCGGCGGAATTGATGATGTGGTCAATCGCCTGCATCGCGAAATTGAAGGTCATGAATTCGACAATCGGACGCAAGCCACCCATCGCAGCGCCCGTACCGATGCCCGCAAACCCGTATTCGGTGATCGGCGTATCAATCACGCGCTTGGGCCCGAATTCGTCCAGCAGCCCCTGCGTAACCTTGTAGGCGCCCTGATATTCAGCGACTTCCTCGCCCATCACGAACACGCGCGGGTCAGCGCGCATTTCCTCTGCCATGGCATCGCGCAGGGCCTCACGCACGGAAACCTTGGTAAAGCTGGTGCCTGCGGGTATTTCGGCATCGGCCGCGGGGGCGCCGGGCGTCGGCTTTTCTGGGGCCGGCGCCGGTGTTGGTGCTGATTTTGGAGCAGGCGCCGGTGTTGGTGCCGGCTGAGCGGACGTCTCCCCCTGTGGCGCAGCATCGGAGGTTTCCTCGCCCTCCCCCGAAAGCATCGCTATCACCGTTCCGACAGCGACGTTCTCCGTGCCTTCGGCTACCATAATCTTTGTGAGAGTGCCCTCGTCGATAGCCTCGAATTCCATCGTGGCCTTGTCGGTTTCGATCTCGGCGATGATGTCGCCAGGTTCAATCGCATCACCTTCGGCCTTGAGCCATTTGGCAAGCGTGCCTTCTTCCATCGTTGGGGACAGGGCAGGCATTTTCAGTTCGATTGCCATGGATCAGTACTCCCCCACCAGCACATCGGTGTAGAGTTCTGCCGCAGCAGGCTCAGGCGAACTTTCCGCAAAATCGGCAGCTTCCGCGACACGCGCGCGGATGGCCTTGTCGATGGCTTTCAAGTCATCTTCTGTCTTGCCGTTATCCAATAGGGTCTTTTTCAGCCCTTCTATGGGATCGTTCAGGTCACGCTGTTCCTTGACCTCTTCACGGGTACGATACTTTGCCGGATCGGACATGGAGTGTCCGCGATAGCGGTAGGTGTTGCACTCCATAAGCACAGGACCCTTACCCTCTCGAACGTGCTTGAACGCGACTTCCGCAGCGGCGCGCACTTCGAGCACGTCCATGCCGTTCACTTCCATGCCTGGAATGCGGAAGGCCGTACCGCGGCGGTAGAAACGTGTCTCCGCCGAAGAACGCTTGGTCGCGGTGCCCATCGCATACTGGTTGTCCTCGACCACGAAAACGATCGGCAGGTTCCACAGCGCAGCCATGTTGAAAGTCTCGTAAACCTGTCCCTGGTTCGCCGCACCATCACCGAAGTACGCGAGGCACAGCCCGCCGTCGTCGTTGTACTGATGCGCCAGCGCAAGCCCACCGCCAAGCGCGACCTGCGCGCCTACAATGCCGTGGCCGCCGTAAAACTTATGCTCGGTAGAGAACATATGCATGGAGCCGCCCTTGCCCCTTGAAATACCGGCCTCGCGCCCGGTCAGTTCAGCCATTATGACCTTGGGGTCAATACCATAGGCCAGCATGTGGCCGTGATCGCGATACCCGGTGATTACGCTGTCTTTGTCCCCGTCGAGCGCGGACTGCAAACCAATGGCGACAGCTTCTTGCCCAATATAAAGGTGGCAGAACCCGCCGATCAAACCCAGACCGTAAAGCTGGCCAGCCTTTTCCTCAAACCGGCGGATGAGCAGCATCTGCTCATAAAATTCGAGCAATTGCTCGTTGCTCGCCTGATACCGCTTTGCCGCCTCGAATTCGGTTTGAAGCGAATGCAGCGCAAAATCGGGATCGTCCGGATTCATACCCGCTTCGGTCTTTGCGGGGACATCGGCGTTATCCGCAGTTGCGGTTGTGCTGGTGCGAGCTGGTGTCTTGGGCTGCTTGGCCAAGGCTTCGTATTCCTTTGTCTGAACGCGCCGGGGAGGAGTTGCTCTGATGAAAGCGGGCGTCGCTGCGCTATAAGCGTAAGCGCGCGCTTGACGCAACGGCAACCCGCAACATCCAAGGCCACATCGTCAACAATTTTTGCCGACAAGTTGTAAAGGCTTAGTCGTCAGGAAGTGTGATAACGACTTCATCCGCGTGCAGCACACCCAGATCGCGCCGCACCAGTTCGCCTGCAAGATCAGGATCGGCATTGCGCGGATCAAGCAGCTTCACCCGATTATCCAGCGCCGCCAGATCCTCTTTCAGGACGACGATTTCTTTTTTGCGCGAATTCAGCACCGAAGAATTCTCATGCCAAGCAAGCACGCCCCACGGTCCGGCAATTGCCAGTCCGCCAAGCACCAGCAGCAACAGCAGCGCCGACCACACCTTTATGGGGTCGGTCGGCAACATCACCTGATGGCGTGCGTCATGCATTTGAAATCGATCCCCTCGTGATTTCCCACAGAATCACAGTTAATCAGCGGGTTCAAGACAAAACCGCTAACTCCGGCAAAATACCCGCCGAATCCATCATATCTGGCATCATTCTCAATACGATCGCGGCAGGCCCAGCACGTGTTCCGCAAGGTAGGAGAGGATGAGATTGGTGGAGATCGGAGCCACGGTGTAAAGGCGCGCCTCACGAAACTTGCGTTCCACATCATATTCCTCGGCAAAGCCGAAACCGCCGAACGTCTGCACGCACATATCCGCCGCCGCCCAGCTTGCCTCGGACGCGAGCAATTTGGCCATGTTTGCCTCTTCGCCCGGATTACCGCCTTCGTCGTATACGTGCGCTGCGTGATGCACCATCAGCTCGGCTGCGCGCATCTGGGCATAGCAGCGCGCGATCGGAAACTGCACACCCTGGTTCTGCCCAATAGGCCGGGCAAAGACCTGACGATCGCTGGCATAGGCCGTCGCGCGCTCGATGAACCACTTGGCATCGCCAATACATTCTGCCGCGATCAGAATTCGCTCTGCATTCATGCCGGACAGAATGTAGCGAAAACCCTTGCCCTCTTCGCCCACCAGAGCAGACGCAGGGATGCGCAAATCATCGAAAAACACCTCGCAAGACGAATGGTTCATCATCGTCCGGATCGGCTTGATCGACATGCCGGATTTCACCGCCTGGCTCATATCCACCAGGAACATTGACAGGCCTTCGGTCTTCTTCTCCACCTCTTCGCGCGGGGTGGTGCGGGCGAGCAGCAGCATCAGATCGGAATGTTCAGCGCGACTGGTCCAGATTTTCTGGCCGTTGATAACGTATTCATCGCCGTCCCTGACAGCGCGCGTTTTCAGGCTGAGCGTGTCGGTGCCGCTGGTCGGTTCGGATACGCCAAACGCCTGAAGGCGCAGATCGCCGCTGGCGATTTTCGGCAGATAATGCGCCTTTTGAACCTCGCTGCCGTAACGCAGCAGTGTGTTCATTATATACATCTGCGCGTGCGCAGCGCCGCCATTGCAGCCGCTTGCCTGGATTTCTTCCATAATGACGCAGGCCGCATCCAGACTGAGGCCGCTACCCCCAAATTCGGCAGGAATAAGCGCAGCAAGAAAGCCCGCTTTCGTCAGGGCATCGACAAATTCGCCCGGATATTCGCGGCCTGCATCCTTGGCCCGCCAGTATGCGCCAGGGAAGCCGTCGCACAGTGCGCGCACGGATCGGCGGATTTCGGCGAGGTCTTCGGCTTCGTTCTTCATGCTCTCGTGGTTTCCCTGAATGACAGCGGTCAACTCGCCGAGGAATGGGCGAAAGTCCAGCGATGTTGATTTGCAGTGGTGGCGCACCAGTCATGAAAACGCTCGGAACTTTTGCGTCGGCTATCCCGTTCTAGGGTCGAAACACGAAAGGTTCGCGTACCATCCATGATCGAAACACTGCTTGACCAACTGAACACGATGGGCGTCGAATTCGTCCGCTCCCTTCCCAGCTTTGCCATCGCGTTGATCATTATTATCGTCACGGCGATTATTGCCCGGTTCGCGACTGGCATTGCACAAAAGATCATCGGTCACACAGATCTTCGCCCATCTTTGCGCCAACTTGTCGAAACGCTCGTACGGCTCGGTGTGTGGCTGCTGGGCTTACTGATTGCTGCGATTGTGGTTTTCCCCGGTCTGACTGCCGGCAGCCTGATCGCCGGACTGGGTATCGGAGCGGTTGCGATTGGCTTTGCGTTTCAGGATATATTTGAAAACTTTCTCGCAGGTGTGCTCATCATGGTGCGCGAGAAAATGCGCATTGGCGATGTGATCGAATGCGAAGGCATTATGGGGAAGGTTGAACACATCTCCTTGCGCGAGACGCATATTCGCGCGCTGTCGGGTGAATTGACCGTGGTGCCAAACTCAATTCTGTTCAAAAATCCCGTCGAAATTCTGACTGATACCGAACAACGTCGCCACGATGTCGTGATCGGAGTGTCATATGACACCGATCTTGACGATGCCGCCGAGGTGATTCGGAAGGCTGTGTCCGACGTTGAACTGGTTGATGCGCAAAAGGGTGTCGATATTTTCGCGCAGGAATTCAATTCATCCTCCGTCGATTTCCTCGTTCGCTGGTGGTCCGGCTCCAGCCCGCGCAATGGCCGGGAGAGCAAGGACAAGGTCATTCGCGCAATCAAGCGTGCATTGGACGAGGCGAAAATCGAAATTCCCTTCCCCTATATCACGCATACCTTCAAAGAGCGGGTGCCGATGGGAGAGCGGACCGGCGAAAGCGCTTGAGCGCGCCGGTCTTCCCTTCCTCAACCTGAAGGGAACAGTTTTGAAAATCATCAGCCACGATCCCGGAAGGTTTGCCGATCTGCCCGACTATCCCTTCGCTGAAAACTGGGTCGATATCGACCTGGGAGATGGGTTTTCCGGGCGGATGCATTATGTCGACGAAGGTCCAAAGGATGCCCCTCCGGTGTTGCTTTTCCATGGCGAGCCGAGCTGGAGCTACCTTTATCGCAAGATGATCCCGATTCTGGTCAAGCAGGGTTTCGCTGCCTTGCCCCCGACCTCATCGGTTTCGGTAAAAGCGACAAGCCCGACGACATCGGCTTTTACACTTACGATCGGCATATAAATTGGCTCAAGCAGTGGCGTGATGCAGTTGTGGCGCAATCCGCGGCGTTGTTCTGTCAAGACTGGGGCGGCTTGCTGGGCCTGCGCATGGTTGGTGAGGAGCCTGATCGGTTTGAATGCGTGGTCGCAAGCAACACCTTCCTGCCAACCGGAGGGACACCATCGCCAGCGTTTTTGATGTGGCGGGAATTTGCGCGTTCCTCGCCTGAATTCAAAATTGGCGAACTGCTGCAACGCGCCACGGCCACAGACCGTTCTTCAGCGGAAATTGCTGCCTATGATGCGCCCTTTCCGGATGAGGCGAGCAAGGCTGGCGCGCGCGCTTTCCCGCAGCTTGTTCCAGTAGAAGATGGCATGGATGGCATCGACCAGAACCGCCGGGCATGGGAAGGTCTGGAAACTTTCGACAAACCCTTCCTGACCCTGTTTGGAGAAGATGATCCGGTAACCGGCGGGCTTGCGCAACCTCTGATTGATCGGGTTCCCGGCGCCTTGGGTCAGGCCCACGCAATGCTTTCGACCTGCGGACATTTCAGTCAGGAAGATCGCCCGGTTGAACTGGCACAGGGAATGATCGACACCGCAAAGGCAGCAGGCTTCTTGCGTTGAAAAATCCGGGCCCGGTCTATCTCACTCGCCAGCAGGAACTTTGGCTGGCGATGGCGGTCGCGGTCGTGACTGCCAATGCTTATTACATTCATCCGATAATCGGCGAGGTGGCTGCCTATTTCAACGTCAGCCAGGCCGCCATTGGTATCGTCCCGGCGCTCAATCAACTGGCGCTTGCGGTCGGCATCTTGTTGCTGCTCCCATTGGGAGACCGGTATTCGAACCGCCGCCTGACCATCGTATTCACTGCCTGCCAATGCGCCGGATTGCTGGCGATGACGATTGCGCCCAACCTGATCGTGTTCACCGCCGGATCGACCTGGCTCGGCTTTTTCACCATCGCGCCATACTTGCTACCCGCCTACGCCTCGCGCCGGGTCGCACCAGAGCGGCTGGGCCATGTCACGGCAACGCTCACCGCTGGCGTGGTGTTTGGCATATTGGTGGCGCGCGTGGGGTCGGGCGTGATTGCCGAATTTTTCGATTGGCACACGGTCTATTGGCTGGCGAGCGCTGGGATGATTGCAGTGACGCTCGCTCTTTCGCGGATCATGCCAGCCAGCAGCCCGGTCGCCTCCGATGCAGCCGCCTCATCGGCACCATTGCACTATTTCGGCCTGCTGGCATCGGTGTTCGGCCTTATGAAAAGCCACCGGGAAATCATTGTCTCAGGTGCAATTCAGGGGATCGGTTTTGGACAGTTCATCGCACTGTGGCTCGGCCTTGCCCTACATCTTACCTCCCCGCAAATGGGATATGGCACCGATGTCGTCGGCTATCTTGCGGGGTTTGCCGCGGTCAGCGTGTTTACCACGCCGCGCCTTGGCCGATTGGCAGACCGAATCGGCCCACGCCGGGCGCGCTTTTATCTCGCTCTGGTGCAATTTTCGGGCGCATTGCTGTTTCTGCCATTCGGATCAAACCTGTGGCTGTTGATGATCCCGATCATCATTACGACAACCGTCGGACCCGCAATCGACGTATCGAGCCGCATGACCTTTCTTTCCGCTGAACCATCGCTCCGCACGCGGCTGACGACCATTTACATTGTGATGATGTTCATCGGCGGCGGCTTGGGAAGCATTGCGGGCACATCGCTGTTCGATATTTTTGGATGGAGCGGCATGGCCATCGCGATTGCCTCGTCTTGCGCGGCGCTAACCACCCTTTCCGGATTATCCTGGTGGATTTGGGGTAACGATATCAAAGCCAGCAAATAACCTGTCTTAATCCATCTGATCTGGTCGCACGCCATGCCTGTGGTGAATGGCGCCGATTTTAACCAATTTTTAGCGACAAACCCGTAGCCCGGCTGTCGAAGACGCTTTACGGTTTAACCGAGGCTCAGCCCCGCCCCCGGCAGGGCTTTTGCGGTTTTTACCGAATGTCTTCGATTATATCATCAGCCTGTTCAGGGCTGACAAAGAGCGCTCCGGCTTCGTTCCGAATGATCCTTCGCAAAAGGGTCACTCCGGTTGAGCCGAGCGCTTTTTTTGGTTTCCCCAACGCTTTGCGAACAGTGTCGCCTGAGAACAGGTTTGATCCGTGCGATCTAAAAATCGCATTGGTGACCCCGGCGCGATTCGAACGCGCGGCCCCCAGATTAGGAATCTGGTGCTCTATCCGGCTGAGCTACGGGGTCACTGCGTCTGCCATTTGCTCCCATAGCAGCGCGGGCTTTCTAATCAATTGAGCTTTTCCGGATCCGCCACGGGGAACGGCAGGGCAGACACTTGCACCCCTTCATCAGCCAATGCCTTGGCTTCTTCCAGGCTGGCTTTGCCGTGGATCGGCGCCTCTTCGCGCTCCCCATAATGCATCTCGCGAGAAGTTTTGGCGAAATCCGTGCCCACCCACGTGCTCTTTTCCAAAGCCCGCGACTGCGCTTGCGCCAGTTTTTCGAGCGCCCTGCGTACTTCAGCAGGCATCTCGCGGTTGGCCACTGGCGCAACGTCTGCGGCATCTTCTCCGCCTGCCTCTGAGATAGCAGGAACGCCTGCGCGGGCGTTGCCTTTCATCGGCACCGATGGTGCCATTGGTGCCTTGCTAACGGCCAGCGAGCCGCATTCAGGGCAATTCAACAATGCGTCCGCCAATTGTTGATCGTAATCCGCGGTCGATCCGAACCACCCTTCAAACCGGTGGCCGTGTTCGCAATTGAGATCGAAGACTATCATTGTGCGTTGTATTTGGGGATTGCACGCTTGTTGGCAAGGCTCGGAATTTGTGCGCGAACCTCCTGAATGCGGGCCAGATCGATGTCGCAATACCCCAGCCCCGATGCGTCGGCACCCATATCCAGCAGCACCTCGCCCCAGGGATCGACAACCAGGCTGTGACCATAGGTGGAGCGTCCATCAGCGTGATTTCCCACTTGAGCAGCGGCGATGACAAATGCGCTCGCCTCAATGGCGCGGGCCCGCAACAATGTGTGCCAATGCGCCGCCCCGGTCGGCACCGTGAACGCGGCAGGAACGGCAATCGCATCGCACGCCCGGCGGCCCAGCGCTTCGAACAGGGCTGGAAAGCGCAGGTCATAGCAAACCGTCAGGCCCAGCATGCCCAGCGGCGTATCGGGCACGCTCACAACATCCCTGCCGGGCTGATAGGCCGAACTCTCCCGCCAGCTTTCGCCGGTGGAAAGCTCAACGTCGAACATGTGGATCTTGTCGTAAGTGACCGGAGCGACCGCCCCTGCGGCCTGGCGGCTGAAATACATGGAGCGGTTTGCCCAGCGGCCGCCCTCGCCCAGCACCGGCATTGATCCCAACGCGATGTCGATGCCGCAATCGGTCGCGCATGTCCGCAACCTTTCGGCAAATTCGCGGGGCGCACTGCTTTCGATCCACGATCGCGCGCGCGGGCGATCCCGATCCAGCAGGATCGACATTTCAGGCGTGAACAGCACCTGCGCACCGTTATCCGCAGCGTCGCTTGCTGCCGTTAGAATTGTTTGCAGATTGGCCTCCGGATCGATGCCGGAGGTCATTTGCAGGACAGCGATTTTCGGCACTGCCGCCCCTAACCCGCCAGCATCGGATCAAGCTTGCCCGCAGCATCCAGTGCCGCGAGATCGTCCGAGCCGCCGATGTGGTGATCACCGATAAATATTTGCGGGACGGTATAGGCACCCGGTGCGCGGGCGAGCATCTCGTCGCGCTTCTCACCACCCATTGTAATATCGAATTCGTTGAATTCAGCGCCTTTGGCGGCCAGCAAATGCTTGGCTCGTACACAAAAGGGACAGGCAAATTTGGTGTAAATATCGATCCGGGGCTGGCTCATTGAGTGTCCTTGAAACCTCTTGAAAGGCGCAATGTGCACACCAGATAAATCGTGTCGCCATATTTCGCCAGTCATTGGGAAATACAATCGGCGGCAAATCACCCGGTGCTGCATTCGGCAGGCCGGGAAATGTGAACCAAATTGCTCAAAACAAGAGGATTTGTAACGATGACACGTCTTGATTTTACCCCTTACCGTCGCAGCACCGTTGGCTTTGATCGCCTGTTCGATGTGCTCGAAAGTCAGGCTCGCCAGAATGTTGGCGACAATTACCCCCCGTTTAATATAGCCCGCCAGGGTGAGGATAATTATCGGATCACGCTGGCCGTGGCCGGTTTCCGTCCGCAGGATATCGACATCACCGCGCAGCAGAATCTTCTGACCGTGCAAGGCAAGAAGCGCGAGGATGTCGACGATGGTTCCGAAATGCTGCACCTCGGCATCGCAAACCGGGGATTTGAGCGGCGTTTTGAACTGGCCGATTTCGTCCGGGTCGATCGCGCTGATCTGGCCGATGGCCTGCTGATCATCGATCTGGTGCGCGAAGTGCCCGAAGCGATGAAGCCGAAAAAGATCGCGGTGGGTTCAACCACCCTGAAAGCGGTCGAGTCGAGCGCCAAAAAGGACGAAAGCAAGGATGAGACCGCCCACGCGGCGTAATCTCAGTCCAGTGCCGATCCAGTGAAAGGGGCGGTCCTGCAATGCAGGGCCGCCTTTTTTCCATGCGTGTGTAACTTATGAAAAAGTTGGAGGCGGATCGTTGAAATCCGCCTCCGCGACCATAAGCCGCCTCGACCAAAGCTGAGCGTCCGGGTCGCAGAAGACGCTCTGTTCTGGTTCGAGCCATTCGCAGCACACGGATGTCACTCCGCCCCCAAATCTGGCCTTGCTGCAATCTCCGAACTTCGGGACCACTTTGCCCGTGAGAGACCCCGCTCTTCAGTTTTGCTGAACAGTTGGAGAGGGAGTAAGGCGCGATTCGAGCGGCTGGCAAGGTCTAATTTGGTGGGGTTGTAAGTATGCGACACACGGTAAACCTCGCTTAATTCAGCTGGTTTGCCGCAACGACTGTAATGTTGCATAAAGTTCAACGGCTTGCGCGTCCACCCCGCAAAAAGCTGCTACGTTTCCGCAAAACCCCGAACTTCAAACGAGGCGCGAATGTTCCAGTGCAGCGGCGATGAAACCGGCGAAAAGTGGATGCGGATCAAACGGTTTTGACTTCAATTCGGGGTGAAACTGAACCCCGATAAACCATGGATGATCGGGTCGTTCGACGATTTCGGGCAACAGGCCGTCCGGCGACATTCCGGCAAACACCAGCCCCTGCTTCTCAAGCGGCTCGATATAAGTGCTGTTGACCTCGTAGCGATGGCGATGCCGTTCAAAAATGGTGCCAGCACCGCCATAGATTGCCCGCGTGTGGCTGTTTGCGGAAAGCTTCGCCTCATACGCGCCAAGCCGCATGGTTCCGCCAAGGTCGCCGCCTTCCTCGCGCTGCTGGATACCCTCTTCGCTCATCCATTCCGTGATGATGCCGACCACCGGTTCCTTCGTATCGCCAAATTCGGTGGAGGACGCCCGGTCGATACCGGCGGCGCGCGCACCCTCGATACAGGCCATCTGCATTCCCAGACAGATGCCGAAAAATGGAACGTTGCGGGTGCGTGCAAAGCGAACGCTGGCGATCTTGCCTTCGCTGCCACGCTCTCCAAAACCGCCGGGCACAAGAATGCCGTGCATCGGTTCCAGAGCGGAAGCGATCTCGCTCTCTTCGCCCTCAAAAATCTCGGCGTCGATCCATTCGATGTTGACCTTTACCCGATTGGCAAGGCCGCCGTGAACCAATGCTTCGTTGAGGCTCTTGTAAGCATCGGGCAGGCCAACGTATTTGCCCACCACGCCAATCGTGACCTCGCCTTCGGGATTGAAGTAACGGTCGGTTACATCGTGCCACGCTGAAAGATCAGGCTCGGGCGCATCAGTTATGCCGAAACCGCGCAGAACTTCGGCATCCAGACCTTCGCGGTGATATTGCAGTGGAACGGAATAAATCGAAGGGGCATCCAGAGCAGGGATCACCGCCTGTTTGCGCACATTGCAGAAATTCGCGATCTTCTGCCGCTCGGTTTCGGGGATGGGATGTTCGGCACGGCACAGCAGCACATCGGGCTTTATGCCCAGGCTGGCCAGTTCCCGCACGGAATGCTGGGTCGGCTTGGTCTTCAGTTCACCTGCCGCCTTGATATAGGGTACAAGCGTCACATGGACGCTGAGCGTTTGCAGCGGCTCAAGCTCGTTCCGGATCTGGCGGATAGCCTCCATGAACGGCAGCGATTCGATATCGCCGACAGTCCCGCCAATTTCACACAGGATGAAATCGTGATCGTCCTGATCGGCAAGGGCAAACGCCTTAATCGCATCAGTCACGTGCGGGATCACCTGCACGGTGGCGCCCAGATAATCCCCGCGCCTCTCTCGCGCGATGATGTCGCGATAGACCCGGCCAGAAGTAATATTGTCGCTCTGCCGCGCCGATACGCCGGTAAAGCGTTCGTAATGGCCCAGATCAAGATCGGTTTCGGCCCCGTCATCAGTGACGTAAACCTCGCCGTGCTGATACGGGCTCATCGTACCCGGATCGACATTGAGATAGGGGTCGAATTTGCGAATGCGCACCTTGTACCCGCGCGCCTGCAACAGCGCAGCGAGACTTGCTGCCATGAGACCTTTGCCGAGCGAGGAAACCACGCCGCCGGTGATGAAAATGTACCGCGCCATGGGAGCCGAGCCTTAATCGGATGTGTGGATTCGGGGCAAGCAAATTGACTCGCTTGGCCAGCGTTCATCCACAACAGATGTGTTCAAAGTGACGGGGCAACCGATCGTTGCCCCCGCAAAAAAGCGGATTATTCCGCCAGCGGATCAGCGCTGTTGGCAGGAGCGGGGGTGGCTTCACCCGTCGCAGGATTGGCCGCAGGATCGACCCCGCCCGCAGGCGCAACCGGATCGGCCAGCAGATCGTTAACCCCGCCCGGCGCATCGACATTGCGTTCAAGCGTTGAAGAAATACCGTCGGACCCGCTGGTTTCCACCGCGACCGCTGCGAGAATGATCGACAGGACCACAAACGCCACCGCCAGCCACTTGGTCGCGCGGGTCAGGAAATCCGCCGCTCCGCGAGCGCCCAGGGCACCCGTCGGGCTACCGCCGATCCCCAGCCCTCCCCCTTCGGATCGCTGCATGAGCACAACGCCAACCAGCGCTGCGGCGACGATCGCCTGAAGGACGGTAAGGAAGATGAACAGACCCATTGGAATTTTTCTCTGGTGAATATTTGTGTGCAGCGCATCTAGGAGAGGCATCGCCCCGGCGCAAGTTCAGTGATCGCCAGTCAGTCGCGAGGCACCCCAGGACGCAACGTTAAAGGCTCAAATTTCTGCAAGATCACCCGCAGCCGCCAGCGCGATGCCCATGAAGCTGTCCGCAGTGAGGCTGGCCCCGCCGACCAGCGCGCCACCGACTTCGGCCACTGCGAAAATTTCCGCAGCATTATCGGGCTTTACCGAACCGCCGTAGATGATCCGCACTTCGCGGCCCTGTTCTTCGCCAAACATTTCGACCAGCAATTCGCGGATCGCGGCGTGCATTTCGGCAATGTCCTGCACGGTCGCGGTGTTGCCGGTGCCGATGGCCCAGATAGGTTCATAGGCGATCGTCAATTTTTCCGAGGCATTTTCGATTTGCGGCAGCGAAGCCTTGATCTGCTTACTGACGAAGGAGACCGCGCGGCCCCCGGCGCGGGTCTTTTCGCTCTCGCCGCAGCACAGTATGACCCTGAGGCCGAAGTCCAGAGCGGCTTCGACCTTGGCCTTGATCATTGCATCGGTTTCACCATGTGCCTCGCGCCGTTCGCTGTGACCGAGAATCACAAACTTTGCCCCGGCATCTGCCACCATCGCAGCAGAGATATCTCCAGTATAAGCGCCGCTTTGTGCAAAATGGCAGTTCTGCGCCCCTACTCCGATCTGTTCAGCTTCGCGGTGAATCGGATGAATAAGCGTGAAAGGCGGGGCGATGGCCACCTCCACTTTCATGCAGCGCTGAGCTGCGCGATCGATTGCGCGCGCTTCTGAAAGCATGGCGCGCGTGCCATTCATCTTCCAGTTTCCAACGATATAGGGGCGCTGTGGCATCAAAAAGTCCTGAACCAAGTCTGAGGAAATACGAATCTTCCCGCCCGTGTAAGAGCGGGGGGAGGCGTCGGCTACCCGCAGCAACGCTTTCAGTCAAAACCGCGTCTCACCTGTTGCCGCGAGGTCGCATGGCGGATAGAGCGCATATCCGAAACGCGGTATGCCCCGATCAAGGGGGCTTACCGGTTTGGCATGATCCCAATTTGCGCAGGGTTGCACCGATAGATGATTTCGTTTTTCCGCAATTTCTTTCAGTCGAAAATCGGATTGCCGATCTTCCTGTTGTTCCTCGTGATCGTTGCGCTGGCTTTTGCCGCTGCCGATATCACCGGGTCCACATTTGGCGGCATTTCGGGCACGGACCGCGTCGCCCTTGTCGGGGATGACGAGATCACGACCGGCGATCTTTCAGGCACGGCGCAATCTGCGCTGGATCAAGTGCGACAGGAAAATCCGACCGCGACGATGCCATCGTTTATTGCCGAGGGCGGTCTTGCGGAAGTTCTCGAACAGTTGATCGATCGCGTTGCCATCGGCGCCTATGCCGAGAAATACGGACTGCGCGCAGGCGAAAATCTGGTGAACAGCGAAATCCTGAAAATAGGCGCGTTTCGGGGCGTGAGCGGAGATTTCGATCAGCAGGTTTATCAGCGCGCACTGGCGCAACAGGGACTGACCGATGCGGTTCTGCGTCGCGATCTTTCCGATGGGCTTCTGGCGCAGCAGTTGATCCTGCCCGCCCTTGCCGCCCCACGGATGCCGGAAAAGGCCGCGCAGCAATATGCCGCCCTTCTGCTTGAGCGCCGGACCGGAAAAATCGGTCTTATCCCCAGCTCGTTGTTCATATCCGAAGCGGAACCGAACGCCGCAGCGATCGAGGAATATTACAGTGCGAACCGCGCCAGATATATTCAGCCAGAGCGCCGCTCACTGCGATACGCGGTGTTCAATGGGGAAAACCTCGATGTCGATCTTACGCCGACCGACGCCGAAATTGCGGCGAATTTCACGGCCAACAAGGCGAAATACGCCGCCAGCGAGACGCGCGATGTGACATCGTTCTTCGTTCCGACACAGCAGGGCGCGAATGCGATCGTCGCCCAGATCCGTGCGGGCAAGAGCCTGGAGGCGGCGGCCCGCGATGCCGGGTTCAACGCCACAAGCGTGACGGGGCGAAACCGGGAGCAGTTTGCGACGGGAACCAGCTTTGCCGTCGCCAAATCGGTGTTTGAAGCGCAGCAGGGCGCGATTGCCGATCCCGCTCAAAGCACGCTGGGCTGGTACATCGCCCGCGTCGACAAGGTGAGTAAGACTCCGGCAAAATCTCTGGCGCAGGCGCGCGGTGAGATTGTCGAACAACTGACGGCAACCAAGCGCGCAAAAGCGCTCGCCGATCTGTCTTCACGGATCGAAGAGGAGGTCGACAATGGCACCTCCATGGCGGAGATCGCAAAAGATTTTGGCCTGACGCTGGAGACGACGCCGCAATTGCTGGCTGACGGGCGCGTTTTCGGCGATGCGCAGGCGCAGCCCAATCCGGCGCTGCGCCCGATCCTCGATACCGCATTTGGCCTTGATGAAAGCCAGCCACAGCTTGATGAGTTGGTGCCTGGTTCTCAATATCTGGTGTACGATGTGATCGACATCGTTGAATCGGCAGCGCCGCCGCTTGCGCAGATTCGCGATCAGGTGAAACGCGATCTGGCGCAGGCCAATGCTGCAAAGCTTGCGCGCAAGGCAGCGCAAGGCATCCTTGCAAAGGTGCGCGGCAATACAACCCTTGCCGCGGCACTCGCGGCGGAAAAGACGCCGAGCAATCAGCCCATACCCGCGCCCGACACGGTTACGCTCGAACGGCAGGAACTGCTTCAGCGACGGCAGGGTCAGAACGTTCCGCCCGCTCTTGTACTGCTGTTCAGCATGGCGGAAGGCACCGTGAAAATGCTGGAGGCACCCAACAATCAGGGTTGGATTCTGGTCGATCTGGAAAACATCGAAAGCCGCACGCTGGAATCAGGCGATCCGATTCTGGCCCAGGCACGCCAACAGTTGGCCCCGTCGCTGTCATCGGAGTATTCCGCGCAGCTTACCAAAGCCATGCGCGACGAATTGGTCGTGGAGAAGAACGCTGCCGCAATCGAGGCGGTACGTGCGCAGCTGGCCGGTGAAAGCTGAGCCGGCCCGATCCTTGCCCATCATTTCGCGATGACCGTCCCGCCCCTTGACGCTGTGCCTGATGGCAGGCTTGAAAATTGCGCCGCCGCAGCCGCTGCGCTGGCGGATGGCCGGCCCGCGCTTGTATGGCACAAGATTATCGCTGACAGCGATACGCCCGTGGGTGCAGCGCGCAGATTGATGCAGCCGGGGCGCGGCGATTTCCTGCTGGAATCGGTCGAAGGGGGCGAAGTGCGCGGGCGTTACAGTCTGCTGGGCCTTAATCCCGATCTGGTGTTCCGGGCGAGCGAGGGTCGCGCCGCGATCAACCGCAAATGGCAGAAAGACCGCGACGCCTTCACCGATTGCGAGGGTAACGCGCTTGCTGAACTGCGCGCGCTCGCCGATGCCTGCCGGATCGATGTGCCCGATGCACTGCCCCCCGCGCTCGCCTGTCTGGTGGGATATTTCGGATACGAGACAATCGGGCTGGTGGAAAAGCTGCCGCGCGCGCCTCAAAGCGAGCTTGCGCTGCCCGATATGCTGTTTGTGCGCCCAACGCTCATTCTGGTGTTTGACCGGCTGACCGATGGCCTGTTCTGCATCGCCCCCCTCTGGCCGAATGCGCAGAACACCGCCGAACCCGCCCGCGCCATTACCGAGGCCGCAGAGCGTATCGAGGAAGCGCAGCGCGCGTTGGCCCGGCCCCGCCCGCCCGAACCGCGTGCCGAGCCCGGTACGATCCACCCGGAGCTTACCCCCGTGATGGATGGTGAGGACTACAAATCGCTGGTTGCGCGGGCGAAGGAGTACATCGTCGCGGGCGATATTTTTCAGGTGGTTCTGGCGCAGCGTTTCACCTGCCCCTTCACCCTGCCTCCGCTGGCGCTGTATCGTGCCTTGCGGCGGGTGAATCCGTCACCGTTTCTGTATTTTCTGGACCTGCCCGGTTTTGCCATAGTCGGCTCCAGCCCGGAGATCCTTGTGCGGGTAAGAGACGGCGAAGTTACTATCCGCCCCATCGCAGGCACCCGTCCGCGCGGGGCCAGTCCGGCCGAAGACCGCGCGAACGAGGCCAGCCTGATCGCCGATCCCAAGGAACGCGCCGAACATCTCATGCTGCTGGATCTGGGTCGCAATGATGTCGGCCGGGTTGCAGCACGGGGCAGCGTAAGCGTGACTGACAGCTTTGGCATCGAACGCTACAGCCACGTCATGCATATAGTAAGCAATGTTGTGGGCCGATTGGCGCAAGGGCGCGACGCGCTTGATGCGCTGTTCGCGGGCTTTCCCGCCGGTACTGTCTCGGGCGCGCCAAAGATCCGTGCTTGTGAAATCATCGCGCAGTTAGAACCTGAAACACGCGGGGCCTATGCCGGCGGTGTCGGGTATTTCGCGCCGGATGGCTCGGTCGACAGCTGTATCGTGCTGCGCACCGCCGTGGTGAAGGAAGGCGTGATGCACGTGCAGGCGGGCGCGGGAATCGTGGCAGACAGCGATCCCGACTACGAGCTTGCCGAATGCAAGGCCAAGGCCGGGGCCCTGATCGCCGCCGCGCGCGAGGCGGTGCGGATCGCCAGCGAGCCGGAGTTTGGCCAATGAAGTTCACGGTGAAACAGGCGGTGCAGATAACTGCGCTCGCGCTTGCACCCCTGATGATGCTGAGCGCCTGCGGTGAACAGCCCGAGGGCGAGCCTGCGGTGACTGTAAATCTGGGCAATCCCGATGCGGCCAGCGCGGCGGAGCGGGAGGTTGATACCAAAGCGTCTGAACCGACGCTCGCCTCTGCTTGCAAACCTGTCACGTTTGAAGGCGTCTCGCTTACGCATTGCATCGCAGACCCGGCGCAGCATCGCATAGACATGGCTCTGGCCCCTCGTAGCGGAGATGACTTTGGCACCTTGAAGGGTTGGGCCAGGGACGTCGATGCCAGCACGATCGCATTCGCCATGAACGGCGGAATGTACGGCGATGATCTGCGCGCGGTGGGATATTACGTCAGCGGATCGGATCGTCTAAGCGAACTGGATACCGGCGATGGCGACGGCAATTTCTATCTGAAGCCCAATGGCGTGTTCTACGGCACCGGCGGCGAGTGGCGGATTTTGAGTTCCGATGTATTCCTGCGCACAGTAGGTACGCGACCGGAATTCGGCACCCAGTCCGGCCCGATGTTGGTGATCGATGGAAAAATTCATCCTGAAATCACCGAAAACGGCCCATCGCGCCAGATTCGCAACGGTGTCGGCGTGGATGGCAAGGGTATCGCCCACTTCGTAATTTCCGAGGCGCCCCTCAGCTTTGGACAGCTTGCACGGTTTTATCGCGACGAATTGAAAGTTCCGAACGCGCTCTATCTGGATGGCAATGTGTCCTCGCTCTGGGATCCCGCATCTGGACGCATGGATGGCCGCCGCGTGGGGCCGATCATCGTCGTAACGAAGAAAGCAGCCCAATGAACGCCGCCCAATCCGAACGCCGCACTTTGTATCGCGAGATCGAGCCATACGAGAGCGGAATGCTCGACGTGGGCGAAGGCCACTCGCTCTATTACGAACGGGTCGGAACTCCGGGCGCGAAGCCTGCGGTGTTCCTGCATGGCGGACCGGGCGGCGGGATGAGCGCATCGCACCGTCGCCAATGGGATCCGGCCCGCTATGACGTGCTGCTGTTCGATCAGCGCGGCTGCGGTAAGTCGCTGCCGTTTGCGGAGATCGAGCACAACGATACGTGGAGAATCGTCTCGGATATCGAGGCCTTGCGCGAAATGTGCGGCCACGATGCATGGCAGGTTTTCGGCGGTAGCTGGGGCGCAACGCTGGCGCTGGCCTATGCGCAGAAACACCCCGCTCGCGTGACCGAACTGATCCTGCGCGGCGTATTCCTGGCCCGTGCGCGCGAAAAAAGCTGGCTGTATTCCTATGGCGCCAGCGAGATTATGGCTGAGCAATGGGACCGCTTTACTGGTCTGATCCCGGCAGACGAACGTGGCGATCTGGTGAAGGCGTATCATGCCCGGCTGACCAGCGATGACGAAGCAACGCGGCTGGCAGCGGCGCGCGAATGGTCACTGTGGGAAGGGAGCGTGGCGACATTGCTGCCCGATCCCGGCCTGCTGAAAGACTTTGCAGAACCCGCCAAAGCCCTGCCCTTTGCCCGCATCTGCGCCCGGTTCTTTCTCGATGATTTCTACCTTGAGGAAAGCCAGTTGCTGAACGATGCGGCCGCGATTGCCGATATCCCCGGCATCATCGTTCAGGGTCGGCATGATATTTGCTGCCCGCCGACCTCTGCCTGGGCGCTGAAAAAGGCATGGCCCAAGGCCGATCTGTGGATCGTCGACGATGCCGGACACGCAGCCAGCGAGCCGGGGATCGTCGATGGGCTGGTCCGCGCGACAGATCACTTTGCGAAAGACGCGTCATGAGCGCGCCCGCCATTCTGGTGATCGACAATTACGACAGCTTCACCTTCAACCTTGTCCATTACCTGATGGAGTTGGGTGTCGAAGTGCGGGTCGAGCGCAACGATGCGCTGTCCGCGACACAGGCGTTGGCGAGCGATGCGGCGGGCTTCCTCATCTCCCCCGGCCCGTGCACTCCCAATGATGCAGGCATCAGCCTCGATCTGGTCGCAGCCTGTGCCGATGCGGCGCGCCCTCTGCTCGGCGTTTGCCTTGGCCACCAGGCTATCGGGCAGCATTTTGGCGGCACGGTCACGCGCGGCGGGCTGATGCACGGCAAGACCTCCGATGTAACTCACGATGGCACGGGCGTTTTTGCGGGCCTGCCCTCGCCCTTCACCGCTACGCGGTATCACAGCCTGGAGGTCGTGAACGCACCCGCCTGCCTGATCGCAAACGCCCACGCCGATACGCCGGGCCTCGCTGCCACCAGCGTGATGGGATTTCGCCACGAAAGCCTGCCGATCCACGGCGTGCAATTCCACCCGGAGAGCATTGCGACACAGCACGGCCACGCGCTCCTCGCCAACTTCCTGCGCGAATGCGGGATCGAGGCAGAGCTTCCCGACCGCTTAAAACCCGGTGGTGCCGCATGAGCGCTCTTCCCGATATCACCTCTCCCCTGACCGAGACGGAAGCAGAAACCGCATTTGGCAGGCTGCTGGACGGGGTGCCGACCGAGGTGGAGATCGAGCAATTCCTGATCGACCTGTCGCAGCGCGGCGAAACCTCAAACGAGATCGCAGGCGCTGCCCGTGCCCTGCGCGCCCGGCTGTTGCCGATCGCTGCGCCCGATAATGCCATCGACGTATGCGGCACCGGGGGCGATGGGCATCACACGCTGAATGTCTCCACTGCCGTCAGTCTGGTGGTCGCCGCGTGCGGTGTGCCCGTTGCCAAGCATGGCAATCGCGCAGCCTCTTCAAAGGCAGGCGCGGCCGACACGCTGGAGGCGCTGGGCCTCGATATGGATGCTGCCGGAAAGTCTGCGGAAAAGACGCTGGCGCAAATCGGCATCTGCTTCCTGTTCGCCAAGAACCATCACCCGGCGATGGGCCGTATTCAACCGATCCGCAAACGCATAGGCACCCGCACCATCTTTAACCTGATGGGACCGCTCTCCAATCCCGCGCGCGTCAAAAGCCAATTGATTGGCATCGCGCGCCCCGCTTATGTGCCGATCTATGCCGGGGCGCTGGCAAAGCTGGGCACGGGCCATTCGCTGATCGTATCGGGCGACGAGGGATTGGACGAATTGAGCCTTGCGGGCGGCAACGAAGTCGCTGTGGTTACCGGAAATACCTTTATAATGAAGCGGCTTCACCCGGCCGAAGCCAACCTGCCTACTGCCCCTGTCGAGGCAATCCGTGGCGATGATGCCACACACAATGCCGCCGCGCTCAAAGCCCTGCTGATGGGCACCCCCGGTCCCTATCGTGACGCGGTGCTGTTCAATGCCGCAGGGGCGTTGGCGGTGGCAGGCGTTGGCGCTGGCTGGGAAGAGCGCGCGAACCTTGCCGCTGAGGCGATTGATTCAGGCGCCGCGATGAAACTGCTGCAAGACTGGATCGGGATGGCGGTCTGATACGATGAACAAACTTGAGGAAATCTGCGCTGCAAAGCGCGAAGTGGTCGCCGCGCGCAAACTTGCGATTCCGGTCAGCGATCTCGAAGCTTCCGCCCGCGTCCAGACACCGCCGCGCGGGTTTGAGGCAGCCCTGCGCACCAGGGCGCAAACCGGTTTTGCGCTGATCGCCGAGATCAAGCGCGCAAGCCCATCAAAAGGGATGATCCGCGAGGATTTTCGCCCGGCTGAACACGCTGCGGCCTATGAGGCTGGCGGGGCAACCTGCCTGTCCGTCCTTACCGACGCGCCGTATTTTCAGGGTCACGAGGATTACCTGATCGCCGCCCGCGCCGCCTGCACACTGCCTGTTCTTCGAAAGGATTTCATGGTCGATCCGTGGCAATGCCTCGAAGCGCGCGCAATCGGGGCCGATGCGATCCTGATTATCGTCGCCGCACTGGACAATGGCGTCATGGCCGAGATTGAGGCCGCCGCGCACGACAACGCCATGGATGTGCTGGTGGAAGTGCATGACGAGGCCGAACTGGAACGTGCCGGCAGCGTGTTGACGTCAAAGCTGATTGGCGTGAACAACCGCGATCTCAGGACATTTACCACCAGTCTTGCCACCACCGAGAGACTTGCCCCGCTCGCTCCTGAAGGTGCGCTGCTGGTTGGGGAAAGCGGGATCAACGCCCATGCCGATCTTGAGCGGCTCGCGCGGGCGCAGGTGCGCACGTTTCTGGTCGGGGAAAGCCTGATGCGCGCCGATGATATCGCAGCGGCCACCCGCGCTCTGATTGACGGGTGATCGGACGGTAAAGCGGCGCTGTCCTACACGATGCGATCATGGCATGAAGGTGCAATGACTGCACGAAACCTCTTGTTAGCGAACCATCACTCATCGACTGGCTCGATCAATCGCACCCTTCCCAGTCGCATGGATTTTGGCGTCAGGACACTGTGCCAGCTGTTTCAGGCGTGCATCCCGTGCGGCGAACCGAGCCTGTGAGCGGGCTTACGCATCTTGGCCCGGATGGTGCCGCGCGCATGGTGGATGTCGGTGGCAAACCCGAAACACAGCGAGTCGCCATCGCCAGCGGACGCATCACGATGGGGGACGCGGCGCTCAAGGCGATCCGCGCAGGCGACGCACCAAAGGGAGACGTGCTGGGCACCGCGCGCATCGCCGGGATCATGGCGGCAAAGCGCACGGGCGAGCTGATCCCGCTGTGCCATCCGCTCGCGCTTGATGCCGTGACAATCGAGTTTGCCTTTGAAGACAATGCCATCCGCGCCACGGCCACCGCTTCGCTGACAGGCAAGACCGGGGTCGAGATGGAAGCGATGGTCGCGGTTTCGACCGCACTGCTAACGATCTACGACATGGCCAAGGCCATCGACAAGGGCATGATCGTCACACAGGTGCGACTGATCGAGAAACGTGGCGGCAAATCAGGTACCTGGCGAGCAGAAGAGGGATGAGCGATCTGCTCAGCCTGGAAGAAGCGCAGGCGCGGCTGTTGGCGCTGGCGCCGCAAATGCCGGTCGTGACGTCCGATCTTCGCGAAGTGACAGCGGGCGATCCCATGATCCGGTATCTTGCCGATGATCTGGTCGCCCGTCGCACGCAACCGCCCGCCGACCTCTCGGCGATGGATGGTTATGCCGTCAGCGGCGATGGCCCGTGGGCGCGTTTAGGAGAGAGCCGCGCGGGTCAGCCCTTTGCAGGCAAGCTATCCGCTGGAAAATGCACGCGCATCTCAACCGGCGCGCACATGCCAGAAGGTGCGGATCGGGTTCTGATTCAGGAAAATGCATCGATTGCTGGCGATTGCATCAGCGTTTCGTCTGGCGAACATTCGCCAGCCCCCGATGAGCATGTCCGCAAGCGCGGGTTCGATTTTGCTGAGGACGATACGCTTTTGCGCAAAGGCGAGATGATCGGCCCCGCCCAGTGCGCACTCGCAATCGCGGCGGGTCATGATGCGATCGCGCATCGCAAAGCGCCAATTGTGTCCGTACTGGACAGCGGAGACGAGTTGAGCGCGCGTGCGTCGGAATGCGAGCCGGGGCAGATACCTTCCAGCAACGGGCCAATGATCGCAGCAATGCTGCGGCCCTATGTGGGAGCAGTGTCGCTGATCGGCCCCGTGCCGGATGACAAGGCTGCGCTGGCCGCAGCGCTGGATCGGGCAGATGGCCAGATACTCATCACATCGGGCGGGGCATCTGTGGGCGATCACGATCTTGTACAGGACGCCCTGAGGGCATGGGGCGCGCAAATCGCGTTCTGGAAGGTCGCGATAAAGCCCGGCAAACCGCTGATGATCGCGACGAGAGACAGCGAACGGGGGCGACAGGTAATCCTTGGCCTGCCCGGCAATCCGGTGTCGAGCTTCGTCACCTGCTTCCTGTTCGCCCTGCCACTGGTGCGCGCTGCGCTTGGGAATCCCGATCCATTGCCCGTCCCAGCCCTGATGACCGCCGGAGAGGACTTTCCGGCAACAGGCGCACGGCGTGAGTTTCTGCGCGGCGTTGCCGATGGATCTCATGTCCGCCTCGCCGGATCGCAGGATTCGAGCGCGCTGGTTGCGCTGGCACGGGCGAATTGCCTGATCGACCGCCCCGCACGTGCCGATCCGGTTCGCGCCGGTGATCGGGTGGCGGTGTATCACCTCCAGAATGGCTGAATTGCTGCGTTGTGCCTTGGTTAATCGCTTGACTTGAGTTTCCGGGTTGCCTAATTGTTCTTTGTTCGTTCACCTTATCGGTGATCGAGGAGTGTCGATAATGCATCGGTCGTGCGGTCACGCACGGCGTGCCTCTTGGGACACGCTCTGATGGCTGCGTCCGATGCGGGCGCGACATGCGACTAAGGAGATTATCGCAATGCTGACGGCCAAGCAGCACGAACTGATCCGCTTCATCCAGCAACGACTGGAAGAGACGGGTATTTCACCGAGTTTCGAAGAGATGAAGGAAGCGCTTGATCTCAAGAGCAAGTCGGGCGTCCACCGCCTGATTTCTGCGCTTGAGGAACGCGGCTTCATCCGTCGCCTGCCCAATCGGGCGCGCGCACTCGAAGTGATCCGGCAACCCGAAGATGCCGTACCGCCGCCCCGCGCGCAGGCAGTTATGCCTTCTGCAAGCGATACGGTCACAGCTTTGGGTGCCGCGCCCAAGCGTACCGGGAGCGGTGCATCGAGGATGCCGTATGCGGCCAACGACGTGATCGAAATCCCGCTGCATGGCAGGATCGCTGCCGGCGCCCCGATAGAGGCGCTGGAAGGGCAAACGTCGCTACCGGTTCCTGCCGCGTTGCTCGGTCCGGGCGAGCATTATGCGCTGGAGGTTTCGGGCGACTCCATGATCGAGGCCGGAATTTTCGATGGAGACTTCGCGCTGGTTCGCCGGACAGACAGCGCACGCGATGGTGAAATCGTCGTGGCGCTGGTGCGCGGAGAAGAAGCCACGCTGAAATATCTGCACAAGGATGGGGCTAAGGTTCGGCTCGACCCGGCCAATTCGTCGCATACCGCGCAGGTCTATCGGTCAGATGAGGTGCAGGTCCAAGGCAAACTTGCCGGGCTGCTTCGGCGGTATCACTAGGCAGGATTAAAGGTCACAGGACGGATCGTTTTTCAGCGTTCCGTCCTGTGTCTTGTCGTGCAGGGAATACGCCGTCGGTTGCGGACCGGGGAAAGCTGCGGCGCTGGGATTCGACAGGATTGCCGCCTTCGCCCCGCCACCAACCGTGGCCGCCCTGCCCGCTGGCGACATCGGTTATGGTGCCGGCATCGAGGTTGAGCGCTATTCCGCCCTTCTGATCAAGATACCGCTTGTCAGCCCGCAGCCATCGTGGACGACACGATCGTGGAAGATACCGCTCGGCGATGACAATGTCAGATCTCTCGCACGCCGCTGCCAGCGCGCGCTCCTCGACCAGATCACGGTTGCGAGCCATCAGGATAGTCCAGTCGCGCCCTCCCCGCGAAAGGGTGATGAAGCAGAACTCGGCCGAGCACCGCGCACCCGGCCATTGCGCCAACGGGATCGGCTCACCTGTCACACTGGCCAGTTCCAGCAAGTTGTCCCGCGCATAGCTGGACTTGGTGTCACGCAACGACAAAAGCCTCCCATCTTCCAGTGCAATGCCGACATGGCGCCCATCGCGCCCGATCAGGACATCAGGGATCGGTGTAGCAAGCAACAGTCCGGTTGCGAGTGCCACCGGCACAAACCCCAGCAGTCTGGCACGGCTTGACCACAGCGCCAGCCACAAGCCGCCAAAAGTGAACAGCGCAATTGTCACGCCGTTCATCTGCGGCATCAGCTTGACAGCGCCCGGCTGCGCCGATGTGAACCGCGCGATGCCGAGCATCAGATCGAGCGAGGCACCAACGCACCACCACACCGGGGTACCAAGGCCCAACGTATCGAGCAGCAAAGCCAGCGCAATCAACGGCATGGACACAAACGTTACGAGCGGAATGGCGACCACATTGGCCAGCGCTCCATAAAGACCGGCCCGGTGGAAGTGAAACATCACGATCGGCATCAACGCTATCTCAATGACCAGTCCGGTAATGAACAGCATTGCAACCTGCCGCCCGGTCCGGTTCCACCACGGCTCCTCACGCGGGGCGAGGAACGCGCGGATTGGCGGGGACGTGTGCAGGGCAACGATTGCGATTACAGCGGCAAAGCTCATCTGGAAACTCGGCCCGACCACGCTTTCAGGCCACAACAGCATGACCACAATTGCCGCCACCGCCACCATCCGCAGCGACAGTGCCTCGCGCCCGATCACCAGAGCGCCCAGCACCAGCATCGCAGCGACACAGCTTCGCACGGTCGGAACCTCTGCACCGGTCAGCAGCGTGTATCCGATCCCGCCCAATGCCCCGATCGAAGCAGCCACCAACGGCAATCGCACTCTCAACGCCAGCGCAGGAATCAGGCCAAGCACATTGAGCGCGACAAGATAGCCTGCCGCGATCACCGCGCTCACATGCAGCCCGCTGATCGAAAGCAGATGTGTGAGGCCCGAATCGCGCATTGCATCTGCATCAGCTTCGGGAATGGCGCCCCGGTCGCCGCTTGCAAACGCTGCGGCGATCGTGCCCGCCGATCCATCAAGCTGGTAACGAACATGTCCCGAAAGCGTGCGCTGGATCGATTCGAGACCGGCGCTGTGAGGCGCAGGGCGCACGACCTCGATATCGCCCATCAAGCTGCCCGTTCCCGCCAGCCCTTTGAACCAGGCCGCGCGGGCAAAATCATACGCGCCCGGCAGCATCGGACTCGCCGGCGGCATCAGTCTCACCCGCCCGCGCACAATCGCACCCTGCGCAATAGTGCCCTCTCCCCAGCGATCCATTTGCTCCATTGGCACGTTGACGCGGATCTTGTGCGCTGTTCCAGAAGTCGCATCGCGGACCGCCAGGGTCAGCCGGAACCGCGCCTGTGCCGGTTGGTCTTCGCGATCAAGCACATAGCCCTGAACCCGCTCAATCGTCGGGCGTTCGATGGCATTCGCGCCAACCATTTCAGAACGTGCCCAGATCACCGCGGTGCCGGCAGCAAATACCACAGAGCAAGCGATCACCGCTCGGCGCAGGTGTGCTCGCGTCTCGTCATAAATGCCCCCGCGCGGCCAGATCGCCAATGCGGTCAGCGTCGTAAGGGTGCAAAGGCCGATAGCCCCTGCCCATTGCCACGGCGATTTGAGAGTGAACCACGCAAAAATCCCGGCTGCAAAAACAACCGCCAACCAAGGCGCTCTGTCAAACCCCGCATCGGCAAGAAACCGCTCGATCCGATCGGCCAGCCCGCTTGCAACGCTGGACAATCCTCCGCCCCTTTGCCAAACGCGCGGCGCAAGGACCCGTGCGGGGCTGCCTGGGGCAATACCGGCGGCAGCAGCGCTGCTTTCGGGTACGTCTCCCATGGGAATGATCGGCGCGTCTGCCATTGACCCTCCCGGTTGGGTTCGGCGTTGATCGTGAGCACCAATTGAATAGGAATTACAGGTCTATGGCAAGCGAAGTCGTCACCAGGTTCGCCCCTTCCCCCACCGGCTTTCTCCACATCGGCGGCGCGCGCACGGCGCTGTTCAACTGGTTGTTTGCTCGGCATCATGGTGGCCGCGCTCTTCTGCGGATCGAGGATACGGACAAGAAGCGTTCCACTCAGGAGGCAATCGACGCGATTATCGATGGGCTTGACTGGATGGGCCTCGATTATGACGAACCACCGGTGTTCCAGTCTGATCGGGCCGCTCGCCACGCCGAAGTCGCGAACCAGCTGCTGCAGGCAGGCTACGCCTATAAATGCTTTGCCACCCCTGAAGAGCTCGAAACGATGCGGGCTGAACAGCGCGCAAACAAACAGCCGATGCGGTATGACGGCCGCTGGCGTGATCGTAATCCTGCAGAGGCACCGGCTGGCACTCCATTCGCGGTACGCCTGAAGGCCCCGCAGGATGGCGAGACGACCATCGTGGATCAGGTTCAGGGCGAAGTCTCCGTCAAGAACGCAGAGCTGGACGATTACATAATTCTGCGCGGCGATGGCACGCCCACTTACATGCTCGCAGTTGTTGTGGACGATCACGACATGGGCGTCACTCACGTTATCCGGGGTGACGATCACCTAAACAATGCCTTTCGCCAACTGCCGATCTATCGTGCGATGAACGCAATCGCGGGCGTCTGGCCTGACCCGGTTTACGCTCATATTCCCCTGATTCATGGTGCAGATGGTGCAAAACTGTCGAAGCGTCATGGGGCACTGGGGGTCGAGGCCTATCGCGACGAAATGGGCATTCTGGCTGACGCGCTGTTCAACTATCTGCTGCGCCTTGGCTGGGGCCATGGGGATCGCGAAGAGATCACTCGTGCGGAAGCTATAAAGCTGTTCGACCTGTCCGGCGTCGGCAAAAGCCCGTCGCGCTTCGATCTGAAAAAGCTGGAAAATCTGAACGGCCATTACATTCGCGAAGCGGACGACCAGGCATTGGTCGATCAGGTCCTGCCGCGACTGGACAATGGTGCCGATGGCGCCCTGTTACTGAAGGCAATGCCGGTGCTGAAGCTGCGCGCCAAAAACCTTAACGAACTTGCTGAATTTGCGGCGTTTCTATTCGCGAAACGACCCCTTGCGATGACTGACAAGGCTGCAGCCCTTCTGGACGCGGATTCGCGGGGGTATCTTGCTCTTGTTGCAACACGACTTGCACAGGAAAATGACTGGACAAGCGAGGCACTCGAAGCCACTACCAAAGCGCTCGCAGAGGCTCATGAACTGGGCCTTGGCAAGCTCGCGCAGCCAATGCGCGCCGCACTCACCGGGTCGACGACCTCGCCCGGAATTTTCGATGTTCTAGTCCTTCTGGGACGGGATGAAGCCCTCGCACGGCTCAACGCTCAGGCTGAGTGATACAGAGCCTGCACCCGTAACCGGGGACAGGGCAGGGATTGGACAGGAGAAAAACCTTGGCAGACAAGCAAGCTACCCTCGAACTCGATGGGAAAAAGCATGAATTTCCAGTGTTCTCGGGCAGCACTGGCCCAGACGTGGTCGATATTCGCAAACTGTACGGATCGACCGGAGCTTTCACTTTCGACCCGGGCTACAAATCGACCGCCAGCTGTGAAAGCGCGCTGACTTTCATCGACGGTGACGAAGGTGTGTTGCTCCACCGTGGCTATCCAATCGGTCAGTTGGCAGAGCAATCGAGCTTCATGGAAGTTGCCTATCTGTTGCTGAACGGCGAGCTGCCAAGTCGCGACGAGCATGACGATTTCGTCTACACAATCACCCGCCATACCATGCTGCATGAGCAGCTGCGCACGTTCTATCAGGGCTTTCGCCGTGATGCGCACCCGATGGCGATCATGTGCGGTGTGGTTGGTGCGCTTTCGGCGTTCTATCATGACAGCACTGACATTTCCGATCCGGAACATCGCAAGATCAGCTCGCACCGCCTGATCGCCAAGATGCCCACGATCGCCGCGATGGCCTATAAATATTCCATTGGTCAGCCGATGATGCAGCCCGATAACTCTCTGAGCTACACGGGCAATTTCCTGCGCATGACGTTCGGAGTTCCGGCTGAGGAATATGAGGTCGTTCCCGAAGTCGAACGGGCGATGGATCGGATTTTCATTCTCCATGCCGATCACGAACAGAATGCTTCGACCTCTACTGTTCGGCTCGCCGGATCTTCAGGCGCTAATCCGTTTGCTTGCATTGCAGCGGGCATCGCCTGCCTGTGGGGGCCAGCGCATGGCGGCGCGAACGAGGCGGCGCTGAATATGCTGCGCGAAATCGGCACGCCGGATCGTATCCCGCATTATATCGAGCGGGCCAAAGACAAGAACGATCCGTTCCGCCTGATGGGCTTTGGCCATCGCGTCTATAAAAACTACGATCCGCGCGCGACGGTGATGCAGAAGACCGTCCGCGAAGTTTTTGACGCGCTAAAGGTGAAAGACCCGTTGTTCGAAACCGCGCTGCAGCTGGAAGAGATCGCGCTGAACGATCCGTATTTCATCGAGAAAAAGCTGTTCCCGAACGTCGATTTCTATTCCGGCATCATTCTTTCGGCGATCGGTTTCCCAACCACTATGTTCACCGCGCTGTTCGCCCTTGCCCGCACCGTGGGCTGGGTTGCACAGTACAACGAGATGATTTCCGATCCTGCGCAGGTAATCGGGCGTCCTCGCCAGCTCTACACAGGCCCGACGCAGCGCGATTACGTGTCCCTGAGCAAGCGTTAGTTCAGCGTTGATTGATCCCTGCGATGCTGCAAAATTTGCCGCACCGCAGGGATCATCGACCGCAGTCACACATGATAAAGTTGGCGCTCCGCATCCTTGGAATTGCCCTTGTGGTGTCGGGGCTGCTTTGGGCTTTGCAGGGTTTGGGCATAGTAATGTGGCCACCGCAAAGCTTCATGCTCGCACAGCGCGAATGGGGTCTTTACGGGGCCGTCACCGCGGGAATTGGCGTTTTGCTTGTTGCTGTATCAGGCCGGCTTGGTCCGCGAGATTAGTTATTCACTCCCGGGTGCGGTTCACTCTTGCCTGTGCACTGGCAGTTTCAGGCGGAAGGTGGCTCCCTGCTCCCCCGGATTTGCAATATCGAGCACGCCGTCCATCGCGTCGGCAAGGCGATGCGAAATGTACAGGCCAAGCCCCGATCCGCCGTCGTTTACCCGCCCTAAGCGCTCAAACTTGTTGAACACGTGCCGCGCCTGATCCACTCCGACGCCCGGCCCTTCGTCGTGCACGGTGACACAGACCGCGCCCTCTTCTGCAAGAGTTTCCGCAGCGATCGTGACCTCGCTTCCTTCGGGTGAATAGGCGATGGCATTCCCGATCAGATTGATGAGGATTTGCAGGACGCGGCGAAATTCTCCTGTCGCGACATGGGGGGCGTTTCCACTAATCGACACCAGCAGTTCGATATTCCGCGCCCGCGCCCGCACGCCAAGGATACCCGCCGCGCGGCTCGCTGCATCACCCATGTCAACAGGCTCACGAGCTGTGACGAAGCCCGAAGCTTCGACCACCTCCATATCGGCAAGATCATCAAGCAATGCGGTCAGGTGTTGCCCCGCAGATGCGATATTACCGGCATATTCGCTGTATTCCGCACGCAGTGGCCCCGCCAGTCGTGCCCGGATCGTCTCCGCATTCGCGATGATCCGAGCGATGGGCTGGCGCAAAACCGGGGTCAGTGCACTGCCAACCAGATTGGTGTGTATCTGGGTATTCGTTTTCGGGTTCTCGTCCGAGCCCACCTCCAGCGGACTGTCTGCTATGAACAGCAATTCAAAACCGCGCGGCTCACCGTTGCCGCGCCCGACTGGAAGCAAACGCACCCGCCATCTCCGGGACGATCCATCGAACCTGCAATTGGCCCCATCCAGCAGGCGCCAATGCAGCGGCTGGCGATGGGCCATTCCTTCGAGCGAAACGTGTTCTGTCCACAGGCTCTGAGGCGCAGCCTCGATCTTGCTGCGAAGATCGGTCGCATCGTCTGCCATCGCGCCGACGAACTGAACTCGCTGATCGGGATCGAGCCGGATAACAATTTCGGCTACAATCCTGTCAATCGTATCAAGCTGTTGCGCAATTTCTCGAGAGCTGTGCTCGGAAGCAAGTGTGCGCTGCCAGTTTTCAACCAGCACCTCGCATCCCCCTCCATCATTATCGGAAAGGGGATGGATGCGCGCAAACCCGGACACGATGTCCTTGCCATCGAACGCGGTGAATTCACGCGCGATCCGCAATCCCAGCTGACGCCCCTGTTGCACCAGTTCGAGCAGGCCGGGCACAGCCAGAGTGCCGGGCAATATGCCGCCGCACCGCTCATGCAGTTCAGCCAGCGGCTCATCTGCCGTCAGCAGCCGGTCGCTATCATCGGTGAGGCCACGCGAGACCAAGTCAGAAGGCCTGCGTTCAATCACTGAACCGCCCTCGGCGTCGAAGATCCATCGGATTGCCGCAACAATTTGCGCGCGCTGTCCGCCGAAAGGTCGCTGATACCGTGCAGCAGTCGCTCGGCCGGCTCAAGCAAGGCCGATTGTCGCGCAATTGCCGCCCCATCCAGGCCGACAGCCCTCAGACCTAGTATCAGGCGCGGGCCCTGGCATTCGTGACAGGCGATCACAGCTTCTTCGCGCGTTTGCTCTGTCAGTACAGACAGTGCGCTGGTAAACAGCGCCAGCCCGGCGTGCTCAAGTTCCAACGCAGCAATTGCGCCGCCGCGCATTGCCGAAATCAGGCGCAGCAGCCGGCCTGTTCTTGTGGAAGCCTCATCATAATCGGATTTCAAATCGAGCATCGCCTCCGTGACCTCGGCATCGCGCTCCACCGGCGTGATCCGCGTCCAGATGCGCAACACGCGCTCCAGCAAATCGGGTGGCAATTCAGTGATCGGATATTGCATTCGGCGTTGTGACTGGATGAAGCGCGATTGCGATGCCAGCGCTTCCATCGCGATCTCCGCTGTCTCGTCGTCATCCGATGCGACAAGTTCCTGCCACAGCGCGCTCAACACCGGGTCAATGGCCGATTTCTGGCTCAACCGATCTGTCAGATGCCCTTCGACGGCGATAGCGTGCAGATATGTAAGTAAGTGAACATCGGCAGCAATCTGATCAGCGAGGCTCTCCAGACAATCGCCGCGATCCTTTGGTTGCGGCCAAGTTTCACCGTCCGCCATTGGCAAAGTGCGTAGCAATTGCCCCGCAAGATCGTTTAGCATTCCTCGCACCCGCGCGACGACAGCATCGTTGATCAATGAATTTGTGGAATTGGCCAACATATAACCAAGCATTGGGACCGCCGCGTCGAGCATTCGTGTAGCGCGCGACAATTCGTCTCGCAAAGCGGCCTCGACCATGCTCGCAGCGGTATTCGTCAACGCGCGATCCTTAATCCAAATCCTCGGCCAGAAAGGCCGAAAAAGCATTCTGATCCACGGTCTCTACAGACACATGGTTAAGCCCGCGTTAGCCGATTGCCACCACTTTTGCAGTTTTGGATTGTAACGATTTGCGGGCGCGCAAGCAGGCAGATCAGCCCGCAGACCTGTCTGAAAAACGATCCAGAATGCGTTCAATTTCCCGAACCGAAGTTGGCTCTCCCGGCGCTGAGTTCGAGCGCGCTCTGCGCAGCCTGCAACAGTTCATCCGAGTGAAAACTGGCGGCAAGTCCCCTCAGGCGCATCGCTGCCACGTTCCAGTTTCCATCACAACGTGAACGCCGCAGCAGATCAAGCTGCTTGCACGCGCTTTCCAAGAACGCACCGCGTAGTTCGCGCATCAGCGCCGGATCGTCTCCGGCAGCCGCAGCGATAGTCGCGTCCAAGTCTCCGCTTTCATAAGCCATGAAATCTCCACTAAACGCATTGAGGTTAAAGCGGGGTTTATCACAGGCCGACCTGTGGTATTCATTGTCCTATGTCGGGAAACAAACATATCATCCGGGCGATAAGCCAGGAAAACGCAGCCAAGGCAGAAGCAGACGCAGTGTCGGCTGAAATTTCTGAGGCAATCGAAAACTCGCACGGGGTCGCGGATCAGGAATCTTCGCCAGACGATGCGCTGTTCCTCGATGCTGATTATCTGGACGAGGATGATATTGAGGCGTCCCGCACCCGCTGGATGGCTCCTGCGCTCGCCATTTTCACAGTAGTGGCGTGGTCCGGGCTGTATCTTTGGGCGATGCAGTCACAGTTGGCTTCTGCTGCCTCGACGGCTCCCGCCCAATGGATTGGATGGATCGTCGACTGGTCGGTGCCCGTGCTGCTGGTCGGCGTTGTATGGCTGATTGCGATGCGCAATTCCGCACGCGAGGCGAACCGGTTTGCAGTAACCGCCGCAATGCTCAGTCAGGAAAGCACGCAGCTCGAAAATCGCCTGACCGTGGTCAATCGCGAACTTAGTCTGGCGCGTGAGTTTCTTGGCTCGCAATCCCGCGAGCTCGAGTCGCTTGGCCGGATCGCTGCTGAGCGTATCTCCACCCACGCGCAAGAGCTGCAGGATCTGATCCGCACCAATGGCGCGCAAGTGGATGCCATTGGCACTGCAAGCGAAACCGCCCTCGCCAATATGAACTCGCCTGCGCGATGATTTGCCGGTGGTCGCAAACTCCGCTCGCGATGTGAATAATCAGGTGGGCAACACGGGTCGCACAGCACGCGAACAACTTGAAAAGCTCGTCGCGGGATTTGAACGGCTCAATCACTTCGGCTCCGCGAGCGAAAATCAGGTCTCTGCTCTCACCCATCGCATCGGTGAGACGATAACAAGCTTCGATACCCAACTGCATCGGATTGAGAGTGCTCTTTCGTCACGTTTCGCAGCGCTTCAAAAACAGACCGGGGAATATCGCACTTCGATCGGTGAAGCCGAGGCGCAGATTTTGGGTAGTATGAATGACCGCATAAGCCTGCTGCAAACCGAGACACGAGCCGTGGGCATCAAGCTGCGCGATGCCGAAGCAGAGGCAATGGCCCGGCTGAGCGAATCCAAGATGCGCTGGGAACAGGATCTGATCGAGATGATCGGGCGGCTCGGAGAATTGGACCGACAGGCCGCAGCCGGTTCGCAAATGCGGATAAAGGAGCTGAATGAAGAGGCAGGACGCTTTGACGATCGGCTCCAACAGCGTGACTTGATGTTCTTCGAAGAGATGACTCGCCGCCAGACCGAGTTCGAGACTCGTGAAGCGCAGGCCACCGAGATTCTCTCGCAAAGGCTCGCGCAGCTGGATGATATGCTGAGCGAACGTCGCGAAGCGCAAATTCGCGAAACTGAGAAACTCGTCGCGCAGGGCGAAGCGATGGGTGAGCAGCTGGGACGTCTCAGCGCACTTATCATTGAGGTCGAAAGCCAGGGAGAGGCCACCCGCAATGGCCTTGGCGAGGGTCTGAATGCGCTTGGCGAGCAATTGGAATCCAAACGCGCGAGCCTCGCTGAAACGAAGGCCAGCCTTTCCTCGTTGACCGAAGCGGGCATTCGTTTGTTGGAGATTATTCAATCGGGCGCGCGCCACACCCGCGAAGATTTGCCGGAAGCAATCAATCAGGCAGCGACGAAGCTTGGAGCCGTCGAGCAGCGCGCAGAGAGCCTAGGCGGGGCGATGTTCGCTATGGGCACGAAGGGCGAGGAACTTTCGGCCTATCTGATCAAGACCAACGACGAAATCGCGCAAGCCGACGCGTCGCTTGGCGAATTACAGGCCCGGCTGACCGAGCAATCCGACGAGGCTCTGGCCAAACTTGGCGGGCTGCGTGGCGGGCTCGAACGCCTTACCCATGAAACTGAGAATTTTGCTGGGGCAACGCAGGAAACGCTGATTGCGGCGATCGCAAAGCTGGAGGATGCGACCCGATCGGCGCTTTCCAACCTTGAGGAAGGGGCGCAAACCCGCATTGCCGACCTTGCAGCCAAGCTGAGCAGCGATGCCGTTACTGCGCTGGAACGTGCACTGCGAAACGACAGCGCAGAAAGCGTTGGAAAATTGGAGCAAGCCGCAGCGCACGCATCGGGCGTCAGCCGCGAGGCAACCGTGCAGCTGCGCGATCAACTGGTCCGTGTAAATGAACTGACAGGCAATCTTGAGCAGCGTGTCGCGCGGGCACGTGAGCTGGCTGAAGAGCAAATCGACAATGATTTCGCTCGTCGCATGGCGCTCATCACTGACAGCCTCAATTCCGCAGCTATCGACGTGACGAACGCGCTATCGACCGAAGTGACCGACACCGCCTGGAACGCATATTTAAAGGGGGATCGCGAAATCTTTACCCGCCGTGCCGTGCGCCTGCTGGACAATGGCGAGGCGCGCGACATTGCCGATCTGTATCGAACCGATGCATCGTTCCGCGCTAATGTCAGTCGTTATATTCACGATTTTGAGGCGATGCTGCGTTCCATGCTTTCAACCCGCGATGGCAATGCGCTGAGCGTTACCGTGCTGGGTTCCGACATGGGCAAGCTGTATGTAGCACTTGCACAAGGCATCGAACGTTTCCGCAATTAAGGGCGAAGATTTTCGCATCCTGAATCAGTCGCGCTGTTTTAGTCGCTTGGTCCCACCTTCACCGGAGGTTCTGGCAGGATGTCCAGATCTTGCGCGGTGATCCATCCGTATTGATAGTTAATCACATAGAGAGTGGTCAGCACGGTGGCGGCCACTGTCGCCCGAATGATCAACTTGCCCGGCCGGAAATTGGCTGGCGCGCTATCGGCTTGACCTGGCACTTTTGCCGTACCCGTCTCATCGGCGGTGCGAATTCCGAATGGAAGCAGCATGAACGCGCTCATGACCCAGATGAGAAAGTAGATCGCAAGAATCGACGTCCATGCCATCAGCGCGCGCGACCTGCAGGCATGATAACACGCACCTGCGGGCTCTTGCCTGACCAGCGCCGTGCCGCCCGCCGCGCAGCAAGTCGCGCGGCTTCGTGAACGGCAGCTGGGTCATTTGCGTCTTTGCCCTTCAGCTTGCCAATCGCCTTCAGGATGTCGCCCTGTGTCTCGGCGATGAACTCCGGCAAGTCTTCTTCCAGAGGCAAACCGATGGCCTCGACCAGAGGCTGTGATCCGCGCACCAGCACAACGACCATCACTCCTTCCAGGGCAATCCGTCGGCGCATTGTGATCGCATCACCATCCGCAGGGGCGATGATATCGCCATCCAACACCAGCCTGCCGCTGACGACAGAGGCGAGTTTGCCCGGCGCTCCGGGGGCCAGCTTTACGATTTCGCCGTTCTTTTGCACCACGCAATGGGGGATCTGACACTCCTTGCCGACCTTAGCCTGTTCGCGCATGTGGCGAATTTCGCCGTGAACTGGCACCAGTATCTCTGGCTTGAGCCAGCTGTACAGCGCCTCAAGCTCCGGTCGGCCTGGATGCCCGGACACATGGATCATGCTCTGCCGGTCGGTCACCATCGTGATCCCCTTGCCCGCCAGCTGGTTCTGAATTTTCCCGATCGCAATCTCGTTGCCCGGTATCTGGCGCGAGGAGAACAGCACGACATCGCCATCGCTGAGCGAAATCGGGTGGTTGTTATCGGCAATCCGGCTCAGCGCCGCGCGTGGTTCGCCCTGGCCTCCGGTTGCGACTATCAGCACCTCTCCACGCGGCAAACCCATCGCAGTGTTGAAATCGACCGGAGTGGGAAAATCCTCCAGGTAGCCGTTGTCCTGCGCAACCTCGATGATACGGTCCAGCGAACGGCCAGCAACGCATAATTGCCGCCCCGTTTCGCGGGCCACTTCGCCAAGTGTCTGGAGCCGCGCGACATTGCTTGCGAAGGTGGTGACGAGCACGCGTTTGCCCGCATGGCTTGCAACTTCCTCCATCAACGCGCGATGCACCGCGCCTTCTGAACCCGAAGCCTTGGGATTGAAGACATTGGTGCTGTCACAAACCAGCGCCAATACGCCCTCTTGCCCGATTTCGCGCAGTTCCTCTTCCGTTGTCGGCTCCCCGATGATCGGTTCTTCGTCCAACTTCCAGTCGCCGGTGTGAAAGATGCGGCCATACGGCGTATCGATCAGCAGCGCGTTGCCTTCCGCGATGGAGTGCGCAAGCGGCAGATAGGTGATGTTGAATGGCCCGATGTCGAAATCACCGTGATCTTCCTCGATCACATTAAGCTCAACCTTGCCCAGCAACCCAGCCTCTTGCAGTTTGCGTGAGACAAGATCTGCAGTGAACGGCGTGGCATACAACGGCACGCCCAGTTCGCCGGCAAAATACGGAACTGCGCCGATGTGGTCTTCGTGCGCATGGGTTAGCACGATGCCCAACAGATCCTTGGCGCGCTCCTCAATAAAATCGAGATCGGCAAATACCAGATCGACGCCCGGATATTCACCCCCGGAAAAGGTCATGCCCAGATCCACCATCAGCCACTTGCCGTTGCAGCCATACAGGTTGACGTTCATGCCGATCTCTCCCGAACCGCCTAAAGCGAGGAAGAGAAGTTCTTTTTCAGGGGTAAAATCTTTTTTCACGGGTGTGGTGTCGTTCCTTGAGAGTGGGCCAGAAATGGCCTTGAATCGTGTCTGCTATAATACGGATTGAAAACGGATCAGTCTTCAACGGTGGCTTGCTGCGCGAGGATGGCCAGACCGTCGATCGTCAGGTCAGCATCGACATGATCGAAAACCTGCGTCGCTTCATCGAAAAGGATAGCGAGGCCGCCGGTCGCAACCACCTTAGCCGGGCGACCAATCTCGGCCTTCATTCTTTCGATGATGCCTTCCATCATCGCGACGTAGCCCCAGAACACCCCGATCAGCATCTGGTCTTCAGTGTTGCGGCCAATCACGCTTTTGCTGGCTGGAGTGCGGATAGCGATGCGCGGAAGTTTCGCTGTCTTCCCTACCAACGCATCGAGCGACAGGTTGATCCCCGGCGCGATCGAACCGCCTTTGTACGTTCCGTTGAAATCGATAGCCTCGAATTTCGTGGCAGTGCCAAAGTCAACGACGATCAAATCCCCCCCATATTTCTGATGCGCGGCAAGAATGTTCAGAGCCCGGTCCGCACCCAGTGTGCTGGGTTGGTCCACATCGATTTCAAATCGCCAGCGTGCTGATCCTTGACCTGCAAACAGCGGCGTTATGCCGAAATACTTCTGCGCCAACACATTAAGGTTATGATCGGCGCGCGGCACGACCGATGCAAAGATTATCTTCGTTATATCTTCACGTCTGAAATTCTCGATCGCCAGCAATTGCAACAGCCAAACCGCATATTCATCGCCAGTGCGACGCGGATCGGTGGCGATGCGCCAGCGCGCCTTGAGCGTGCGCTGGTCGCCCGAGCCGGTTTCAAACAGCGCAAAGACGACATTGGTGTTTCCCACATCAGCGGCTAGCAGCACGGCCTATTCCCCTTCGTTGTCATGCCATCCGAGCGCGACGTCACCCGCGTGGATCGTTGTTTCCACGGCGCCTATGGGCTGAAATCGCATGGATCCGTCGTGATTTATGCCACGATAATGACCATAGACCGCAACTCCGTTAGCGTCCGAAATCTTCAGTTTTTCGCCGAAGCGGTGGCTGCGTGCAGACCATTCCAGCAGCGTGTCACACAGCGGCAGATTGCGCCAAGTCGCCAACCGATCCGCAAAATGCTGAGCGAGCAGATCAAGCACACTGTCAGGACCATTGGCAAACTTGCCATTTTCATAGGCCAGGTGCGTGGTTTCCCGGCCGGGGATAACTGGCGAGAACGATACGTTGATGCCTATGCCGACAACCACCGCATCACCTTCACGCTCTAGCAATATTCCCGCTAACTTGGCGTTTCTGACGAGAACATCGTTGGGCCATTTGAGCGAGACAGGCGTGTTCGGCAAAAGGCAGTGATGGATCGCATCGAACGCGGCGAGCGCGGTAACGAATGACAGGGTAGATGCGGCGGGATCGGATTTTTCCAGGGTCACGACCGTGCTGCAAAACAGATTTCCTTCGGCGTTTTCCCATACTCGGCCCATCCGCCCGCGCCCGCTCGTCTGCCGCTTGGCTCTCAACCAGTAACTCTCTTTCAGGCGCTCGCCATTTCGGAGCCGCTTGATGAGATCGGTGTTGGTCGATCCCGTCTCATCTACCACCTCAAAGATTGGCACATCCGTCACACAGTCAGAAACAGCGCATCCGCCGCCTTGTCGGCCAGAAGCGTAAGCGACGGGGTAAGCAAATAGCCCAGTGGCGAGATGATAAGCGCGGTCAGGCCCAGCAGAACCCAGTGCGCTGGCCCGCTCTTGCCGGTCACACGGCCGACAGGCTCATCAAAGAACATCACCTTCACGAACTTGATGTAGTAAAATGCTCCGATCACGCTGGCCGCAATTGCGATGGCGGCAAAGGCGATCAGGCCAGCCTCCACCGTCGCCTGAAAAACCACGAACTTGCTGTAAAACCCAAGCAGCGGAGGAATGCCCGCAAGGCTGAACATCAGCAGCATCAAGCCCCAGGCAATTGCCGGGCGAGTGACTGCGAGGCCTGAGATATCAGCGAAAGTCTCATACAACTCGCCATCTTCACTGCGAAGCATCAACAGAGCGGTGAAGCTGCCAAGGCTCATGGCGACGTAGATGAACAGATACACCAGCATCGAGGATGCGCCGGCCGGGTTGGCCACAGCAAGTCCCAGCAGGATGAAGCCGACATTGTTGATCGAGGAGTAAGCGAGCAACCGTTTCAGATTTTCCTGACCGATCGCCCCCAGCGCGCCGAATACAATGGAAGCAAGCGCCGTGAACATAACGATCTGGCGCCACGCATCGACCTGCGCCCCGAACACCTCAAACACCACACGCGCAGTTAGCGCCACGGCAGCAACCTTGGGCGCGGTTGCAAAGAACGCCGTTACCGGCGTCGGTGCACCTTCGTAAACATCAGGCGTCCACATATGAAACGGCACAGCCGCGATCTTGAACGCCAGTCCCGCCATTACGAAAATGAGACCAAACAGCGCGCCCGTCGCCAGTTCTCCGGTCAATCCGGCGCGAACACCTGCGAAGTCGGTGCTGCCGGTGAAGCCGTAAAGCAGGCTGATCCCGTAAAGCAGAATCCCCGACGCCAATGCGCCAAGCACGAAATACTTCAATCCTGCCTCGGCCGAGCGCGTGTCGTTGCGCAGGACAGATGCCAAAACGTAGGCCGCGAGGCTGTTCAGCTCCAACCCGAGATACAGCGACATGAAATCGTTGGCCGACACCATGATACTCATGCCCAGCGCCGCAAACAGAATCAGCACCGGATATTCCGCACGCATACCGCGTTCAGATCCCGCCGCCGCCGAATTGAAAAATCCGGGTGCCACCATCAGGCAACCAATCGCTGCAAGATAGATCAACGCCTTAGCAAACAGTGCGAAACTATCGATTTTAAGGAGGCCGCCAAAGGCGAGCGTATCCGGCCCAATCGCCCCGTGATGCAGGCCAGGAACCAAATGAATGCCGGCGGCAAAGAACGCCGAAGCAGCAGCAATGGCAATCGGCCGTGCAGCCTTGTCACCGGCCCACGCGGTCCACAACAGCAGGATCAGCCCTGCCCCGGTCAGGATCAGCTCGGGTGTCGTCAGCAGAAAGGAGGTCTGGAAATCCATCAGTGCTCGCCATCCTCAGCGTGGCTTTCGGAAGGGAGGGCATTGGCTGCGGCCGGACGCGGTGGTCCCATAACAGGTGCACTGTCACCAGCAGGCCGCGCGGTCGCCATGCGTGCATCGAGTACGGCAATATCTGCGCGCATTGGTGCAAGGAAGCTTTCAGGATATACGCCCATCCACATCACCACGGCAGCGATCGGTGCCAGCATGACCCATTCGCGCGGAGAAATATCAGCCATCGCTGCAGCGTCTGCATTGGCCTGCGCACCAAAAGCCACCCGGCGATAGAGGTAAAGCATATAGGCTGCACCCAGAATGATCCCGGTTGTGCACACCAGCGCAACTGTGGTGGACACCTGATAGATACCAGCCAGCGAAAGAAACTCGCCCACGAAGCCGCTTGTCCCCGGCAGACCGATACTTGCCATCGTAAACAGCAGGAAGAACACCGCATAATAGGGCATGTTGATGCTCAGTCCGCCGTACCGCGCAATCTCACGGGTGTGCAGACGGTCGTAGATCACGCCCACACACAGGAATAGTGCGCCTGACACCAGGCCGTGGCTCAGCATGATAATCACTGCGCCTTCGAGCCCCTGTACGTTGAAAGAGAACAGGCCAACGGTCACGATCGCCATGTGCGCGACGGAAGAATAAGCGATCAATTTTTTCATGTCGTGCTGAACCAACGCAACAAGTGAAGTGTAGACCACCGCCACCATCGACAGCGCAAAGACAAGCCACGCCAAATCTGCACTCGCCTGCGGGAACATTGGCAGGCTGAATCGGATAAAACCATATCCGCCGAGCTTGAGCAGCACGCCCGCCAGGATCACCGACCCCGCCGTGGGCGCCTGCACGTGCGCATCGGGCAGCCACGTATGGAACGGCCACATCGGCACCTTCACCGCAAAGCTGGCAAAGAACGCCAGCCACAGCCACGTTTGTGCCTGTGCCGGGAAATCGTATTGCAGCAGCGTCGGAATATCGGATGTGCCAGCTTCGGCCACCATCCAGAACATCGCGATCAGCATCAGCACCGATCCGAACAGCGTGTAGAGAAAGAATTTGTAGCTGGCGTAAATACGATTGTCCCCGCCCCACACGCCGATAATCAGATACATCGGAATGAGGCTCGCCTCGAAAAAGATATAGAACAGGAAGATATCCTGCGCGCAGAACACGCCGATCATCAGCAGTTCCATGAACAGGAATGCGGACATGTACTCGCCCACGCGCTTGGAGATGGAGGACCAACTGGCAAGAATGCAGATCGGCATCAGGAAGACGCTGAGCATGATCAGCATGAGCGAGATCCCGTCAATCCCCAACGCATAGCTGAAGCCGGCAAACAGTTCTGCGCGTTCGGTGTATTGCCATTGCTCGCCGCCGATATTCCAGTGTCCCCAGAGCGAGATGCCAAGCCCGAGGGTCACGAGTGTCGTCGCCAGCGCCGTCCAGCGCGCAATATTTCCCTCGACGAACAGGCAAATCAGCGCGCCGACGAGGGGTACAAGCAACATGCAGGTGAGGATCGGGAAACCGCCGGGATTGTCCATCAGACCGGCCCTTTACAACAATACATAGGTGGTAGCAGCGATCAGGCCCAACAGCATGATCAGCGCGTAAGAATACAGATAGCCAGACTGGATCGATTTTGCGGCGACCGATCCGCGCACCACCGCCCAAGCGACACCGTTGGGACCGAAGCGATCGATCGTGCCGATATCCCCGAACCTCCAGAACTGACGACCAAGCCAGAATGCAGGCTTTACGAAAATGCGGTCATACAGCTCATCAAAATACCATTTGTTGTACACGAAGCGATGAAGCGCGGGGAAAGCAGCGACGAAGCGGCCCGGAATATCGGGCCTCGCAATGTAGGCGAGATAAGCGCCGGCCAATCCAGCAAGCATCACCGCGGTTGCGGTCAGCTTTACCCACACCGGCACGCCGTGCAGGGCATGAATGAGGTTCTCGTTAAAGAAGATCGACCCACCCCAAAATGCGCCGTTTACAGCATCAGGCGATCCATCGATGAACGGGAATTTGAAGACGAAGCCGGCGAATACGGCGCCCAACGTCAGCACCAGCAACGGGACCAGCATCGACCAAGGGCTTTCGTGCGGGTGATATCCGCCCGTTCCGTCGCCATGATCGGGATCAGGAACCTGGTGCGGACCCTTTTGCGAGGCATTTTCCTGGCTGGCCGGATTGTGATCGTCGGAATGGTCGTGACCGTGATGAACCGCGTGCTGGATATGCTCGCTTTCGATCCAACGAGGCTTACCCCAGAAAGTGAGAAACATGAGCCGCCAGCTGTAGAAGCTGGTGAGCAGCGCGGCGATTGCACCTGCCCAGAAGGCAAACTGCGATAGGCCAGTCCCGCGCGCCCAGGCTGCTTCGAGGATCGCGTCCTTTGAGTAGAAACCGGCGAAGCCGAACACGCCTAGGATGCCGACGCCGGTGATCGCAAGCGTACCCGCAAGCATCGCATAGAACGTAATCGGGATGCGCTTACGCAACCCGCCATAATACCGCATGTCCTGTTCGTGGTGCATCGAGTGGATCACCGATCCAGCGCCAAGGAACAGCAGCGCCTTAAAAAAGGCGTGGGTGAACAAGTGGAACATCGCGACGCCATAGGCTCCGACCCCGGCTGCAAAGAACATGTAGCCAAGCTGTGAGCAGGTGGAATACGCAATCACACGCTTGATATCCCACTGGGTCGTACCAATCGTCGCTGCAAAAAAACATGTCGCCGCGCCCACAATCGTAACCATCATCAGCGCGGTCGGAGCAGCTTCGAACATGGGCGAGAGGCGGCACACCATAAACACACCAGCCGTAACCATCGTTGCTGCATGGATCAGCGCGGAAACGGGCGTCGGCCCTTCCATTGCATCTGGCAGCCACGTGTGCAGTCCAAGTTGCGCGGACTTGCCCATCGCGCCGATAAACAACAGGATGCAAAGGACATCCATCGTATTGAGGCGCATGCCAAGAAATCCGATGCTTGACCCGCTCATCGAAGGAGCGGCGGCGAGGATTTCCGGGATGGAAGTCGTCTGGAAAACGACATAGGTGCCAAAAATTCCCAGCATAAAGCCAAGATCGCCAACGCGGTTGACAACAAAAGCCTTGATCGCGGCGGCTCCGGCACTCGGTTTGCGGAACCAAAAGCCGATCAGCAGGTAACTCGCCAGCCCCACTCCTTCCCATCCAAAGAACATCTGGACAAGATTGTCGGCGGTCACGAGCATCAGCATCGCAAAGGTGAACAGCGAAAGGTAGGCGAAGAACCGCGGCTGATCGGGGTCTTCCTCCATGTATCCCCAGGAATACAGGTGGACCAACGCGGAAACGGTGGTGATTACAACCAACATAACCGCGGTCAGCGCATCAACTCGCAGCGCCCAGTCGAACGACATGTCACCCGAACGCACCCATTGGAGCACCGGATCGACCCAGCCATTCTGATAATCACCGTCGAGGAAGTTGAGAAAAATAAACCAGCTGCCGACTGCCGATGCAAACAGAGCAGCCGTGGTGACTAGCTTGGGAAACGTCGAACCAAACCGCTTATTGGCCGCTCCAGCGATCAGAGCCGCCAGCAGGGGCAGAAATACGATGAGTTTGATCATCAATTCTACCCCTTCATCCGGTTCACATCGTCAACCGCGATGGTGCCGCGGCCACGGAAATAGATGACAAGGATCGCGAGCCCGATGGCCGCTTCGCCCGCCGCGACGGTCAGCACCAGCATAGCGAAAATCTGGCCCACCAGATCCTGCATAAAGGCGCTGAACGCGACCATATTGATGTTCACCGCCAGCAGGATAAGCTCTATCGCCATCAGGATGACGATCACGTTCTTGCGGTTGAGGAAGATGCCCAGCACGCCCAGCACGAAAAGGATCGCGCCCACGACAAGGTAATGTTCGATGCCGATCGGTGCCATTACAGTTCCAGCCCTTCGCCCACGGTCGGTTGTTTCAGGACGGTTGCGTCCTGTGGGCGGCGTGAGATTTGCTTGCCGATATCCTGCCGGGCGCGCGCACCGGGCTTGGATTCCTGATGGGTCAGTACGATCGCTCCGATCATCGCGACCAGCAGGATGATGCCCGCAATCTCGAACAGGATTATGTAACGACCATACAACAAGGCGCCAATGGCCTCGATATTGCTCTGTCCCACCGTCGCAACGGCGCTGCCATCGGCTGTGCCCAGCGTGATTCCGCCTGCACTATACGCGCCCAAACCCAGCATCAGTTCAGCCAACAGGATCGCCGCGATCAGAATGCCGAGCGGGAAATTGCGGACGAACCCTGCCCGCATGGCGGCAAAATCAATGTCCAGCATCATCACCACAAACAGGAATAGTACGGCGACCGCACCAACATAGACAATCACCAGTAGCATCGCGATAAACTCCGCGCCCACCAGCACCATAAGTCCGGCTGCGTTGAAAAATGCGAGGATCAGCCACAGGACCGAATGCACCGGGTTGCGCGCCATGATGACCATCACGGCGCTGGCAATAACGATGCCTGCAAAGAGGTAGAAGGCGAGTGCCTGTATCATGATGAATGCGCCCCTTTCGTCACCCTGGCGCTGACCAGGGTCCGTAAATGCGGCAATGTGATCCCTTAATGTGCTTCGATGCCGATCTTCGCCGCAATGACGATAGATGGAATCGCTTATCCGGTAGTCTGTTGTGACGCGCCCTAGCGATAGGGGGCGTCGGCTTCAAGATTTGCCGCGATGGCCCGTTCCCATTTGTCACCATTCGCGAGCAATTTTGCCTTGTCGTAAAGCAATTCCTCGCGGGTTTCGGTGGCGTATTCGAAGTTTGGACCCTCAACCACGGCATCCACCGGACAGGCTTCCTGACAGAACCCGCAATAGATGCACTTGGTCATGTCGATATCGTATCGTGTGGTGCGGCGGCTGCCGTCCTCGCGCGGTTCGCTCTCGATCGTAATCGCCTGAGCGGGGCACACAGCCTCGCACAGCTTGCACGCGATGCAGCGCTCTTCTCCGTTGGGATAACGGCGCAGCGCATGCTCACCGCGAAAACGCGGGCTCAATGGCGATTTTTCGAAAGGATAGTTGATCGTCACCTTGGGCTTGAAGAAATACTTCAAGGTCAGCGCATGCGCTTTCAGGAATTCCCATAGGGTGAAGGATTTGATGATCTGGGTTGCACTGGTCATGCGAAATGTCCCGTGGCCATTAGAAAGCCGGAGATTAGAGCTACAAAAATCAGGCTCATCGGCAGGAATACCTTCCAGCCAAGCCGCATCAACTGGTCATAGCGGTACCGCGGCACGGTCGCCCAGATCCAGCTGAACATGAAGAAGAACATGAATGTCTTGAGCAGGAACCACACGATGCCCGGCACCCAGTACAGCGGCGCCCACTCTACCGGGGGCAACCATCCGCCGACGAACAACAGCGTGCACAGCGAGCACATCAGCAGGATGTTGGCATACTCGCCCAGCCAGAACAGCGCGAACGCCATGCTCGAATATTCGGTCTGATACCCGGCCACGAGTTCGCTCTCCGCCTCGGTCAGATCGAACGGCGCGCGGGCGGTCTCAGCCAGCGCAGAGATGAAGAACACCACGAACATCGGGAACAGCAGCGGGTGCACGAAATGCGCGTTGATGAAGCCAAGGCCAAAGCCTTTTTGCGCCAACACAATTTCGCTCATGTTGAAGCTGCCCGTAAACAGCACCACGCACACCAGAATAAATCCGATGGAAACCTCGTAGGAGATCATTTGCGCGGCCGCCCGCATGGCGGAGAAGAACGGGTATTTGGAGTTTGACGCCCACCCGCTCATCACCACGCCGTAAACGCCCAGTGAGCTGATCGCGAGGATATACAGCAGACCAACGTTGATATCGGCCATCACGACGCCCGCGCTGAACGGGATCACCGCCCAGGCCGCGAGCGCCACGGTAAAGGTGATGATGGGCGCAAGCAGAAAGATGCCCTTGTTCGCGGCGGTGGGGATGATGGTTTCCTGCAGGAACACCTTCAGTCCGTCCGCAAAGCTTTGCAGCAGTCCGAACGGCCCCACCACATTGGGCCCGCGTCGCATCATGATGGCGCCCAGCACCTTGCGGTCGACATAAATGACCATCGCAACCGAGAACATCACGAGCAGCGAAATCACGACGATGCCAGTGACGGTCGCGACAGCCCACGCCCATGCGTAGTTCATTCCGAGGGATTGGAAGAATTCAGTCACTCCGCCGCCTCCTTCATCTCATCGCCGTGCAGCAGTTCCGACGAGCATTGCTGCATCACTGCGCTTGCGCGGGCGATGGGGTTGGTCAGATAGAAATCCTTGATCGGATAGGCGCTGATTTCGCCTTCCGCCTTGGCATTGCTGTCGGCCTTGGGCAGCGCGCCGTAATCGGCGAGCCCTTCTTCTCCCAGCGCAGGCACCTCTGCGATCATCGCACCCTGCAAATGTTCAAAGCTGTCGAATCCCGACATTCACGCCCAGCGCATCGGCCAGCGCGCGCAGGATCGTCCAGTCCTCACGCGCGTCGCCCGGTGCGAAAACCGCTTTTTCGGCATATTGAACGCGGCCCTCGGTGTTGACGTAGGTTCCATCCTTCTCGGCATAGCTTGCCGCCGGCAGAATGATGTCCGCCGCATGCGCGCCCTTGTCGCCGTGGTGGCCGATATAGACTTTGAGACTATCTGCGAATGGTTCGAAATCCATCTCGTCCGCGCCAAGGCTGAGAACTACCTTCGGCTTGGCCGCCGCAATATCGGCCATGCCGTCTGGCACGGTAAAGCCGAGCATCAGCGAACCCATCCGAGCCGCCGACATGTGCAGGACGTTAAAGCCGTTCCAACCATCCTTCACTAGACCAAACTTGGCCACCAGCTTCAATGCCGGGGCCAACGCACCCTTGGCCAGAGCCGCGCCACCAAGGATCACTGCCGGCCGCTCAGCTGCCTTCATCGCATCGCCCAACGCCTTGGGCACACGGTTCAGAACCTTGAGATCCTCTCCAAGGAATGTCGCAGGATAGGTCGTTTCCCATTCCGGGCCGACCACGAATACCCTTGCCCCCCGCTTTGCCGCCTTGCGCAGGCGAGCGTTGAGCAACGCTGCTTCCCAGCGAATGTGGCTACCTATGATGAGGATGCAATCAGCGGTTTCGATCCCCGCCAGAGTTGAATTGAAATTGACCGCGGCAATGCTGCTGACGTCATAGGTCATGCCGGTCTGGCGCGCCTCGACCAGCGTGCTGCCACAAGCCTTCAAAAGCGCTTTGGCGGCAAACATTGTCTCGCAATCGACCAGATCGCCCGCGACTGCCGCGATGGATGATTTGTCCGCGCCGAGGTGCGACGCGATGGCGTCAAACGCTTCGGCCCAGTTCGATGCTGCCAGTTTTCCGCCCTTGCGAACGAAAACCTTGTCGAGCCGCCGTTTGGACAGACCATCGACCTGATAGCGGCCCTTGTCGCTCAGCCATTCCTCATTGACGTCATCGTTGATGCGCGGGAGTGCGCGCATGACTTCGCGGCCCTTTGAATGCAGCGAGATATTAGCGCCCACGGCGTCGGACACATCGATGCTGAGCGTGCGCTTTAATTCCCACGGACGCGCTTCGAACGCATAGGGGCGTGACGTCAAAGCGCCCACCGGGCACAGGTCGATCACGTTGGCGCTAAGTTCGTGGCTCGCCGCCTGCTCCAGATAGGTGGTGATCTGCATGTCCTCGCCGCGATACAGCGCGCCGATTTCATCCACGCCCGCGATCTCTTCGGAAAAGCGAACGCAGCGGGTGCAGTGGATACAGCGGGTCATGATCGTCTTGATCAGCGGGCCCATATATTTCTCGGTCACGGCGCGCTTGTTCTCGCGCTCGTATCGCGAACCGCCGCGGCCATAGGCAACCGCCTGATCCTGCAGATCGCACTCGCCGCCCTGATCGCAAATCGGGCAATCGAGCGGGTGGTTGATGAGCAGGAACTCCATCACCCCTTCGCGCGCTTTTTTGACCATTGCAGTGTCGGTGCGGATTTCCTGACCCTCGGCAGCGGGCAGCGCGCACGAAGCCTGCGGCTTGGGCGGCCCCGGCTTCACCTCGACCAGGCACATGCGGCAATTTCCAGCGATGGACAGCCGCTCGTGATAGCAGAAGCGCGGGATTTCCTTCCCCGCAAGCTCGCAGGCCTGAAGCACAGTCGCGCCTGCGGGGACCTCAATTTCCTGACCGTCTACGGTGACTTTAGGCATCGCTGTCTTCCTCGATTGCCACCAAAGCGCCACTGCTGGCAATGACGAAGCATTTGCGTGATTTCGAAAGGTCTGCTGGCGGGATGGCACGTAGATCTTGGGGTAATTTCACCGGTTTACCCCCGTAGGTGGTGAAATACTGCCGATACACGATAGTGTCGCTGGCGGGAGTGCGCCGAACCGTTTCGTCGAGATAAAGCGACCCATCTGCATAATTGCGACAAAACATTGCTTCGGCGTCTGAACTGTTCTGTGAACCGTCCGATGAGGCGCGTTTGAGAGCGGACCGCAGCTTGCTCCATTTTGGCGCGCGATTGACCTTGATCGCGTCTGCCGGAGTGTTGGAACATAGGGCAATCAAGCGCAAGCCGAGCAGAAGCTCCGGCGCATCGGCGCCGGTCTGCCACTTTGGTTCCGCACCGGCGAGCCACGCGTCGACGGCGGCGCGGTCACTAGTCACTGCGCACGATGCCCATTCCTTGCTACCGGGTTCCACCGCGTTTGCTGATGCACTCATGAGAGTCATCGCCCAGGCAACAAACAAAGCTTTCATTCCGCTGCCTCTCTCGTTTCTGGCGCAAACTGCGCATTATGCTCATGAATCCGCCGCTCAAGCTCCGGGCGGAAGTGGCGGATGAGGCCTTGGATCGGCCACGCCGCCGCATCGCCCAATGCGCAGATGGTGTGGCCTTCGACCTGCTTCGTGACTTCGTGAAGCATGTCGATTTCCTCGATTGCCGCGTCGCCCGTGCGCAGGCGCTCCATCATGCGCCACATCCAGCCCGTGCCTTCGCGGCAGGGGGTGCACTGGCCGCAGCTTTCGTGCTTGTAGAAATAGCTGAGGCGGCTGATCGCGCGGACGATGTCGGTCGACTTGTCCATCACGATCACGGCCGCCGTGCCGAGGCCCGAGCCCAGTTCCTTCAGCCCGTCAAAGTCCATCGGCGCATTACGGATCTGTTCGGCAGGCACAAGCGGCACGGACGAACCGCCGGGGATCACCGCCAGCAGATTGTCCCACCCGCCGCGAATGCCGCCGCAATGCTTCTCGATTAGCTCCTCAAACGGGATGCTCATCGATTCCTCGACGACGCAGGGCTTTTCCACATGTCCGCTGATCTGGAACAGCTTTGTGCCCTTGTTATTCTCGCGCCCGAAGGATGAGAACCACGAGGCCCCGCGCCGCAGGATCGTCGGCGCGACCGCGATGCTCTCGACATTGTTGACCGTGGTCGGGCAGCCATAAAGGCCCGCGCCCGCCGGGAATGGCGGTTTCAGGCGCGGCTGGCCCTTCTTGCCTTCGAGGCTTTCGATCATCGCGGTTTCTTCGCCGCAAATGTATGCGCCCGCTCCGCGGTGCATGAAGACGTCGAAGTCGTAGCCTGATCCAGACGCATTCTTGCCGATCAGTCCGGCGTCATACGCCTCGTCAATGGCAGATTGCAGCACTTCGGCCTCGCGGATGTATTCACCGCGAATGTAGATGTAGGCGGCACGCGCGCGCATGGCGAAACCGGCGACCAGCGCGCCTTCGATCAACTTGTGCGGATCGTGACGCAGGATCTCGCGGTCCTTGCAACTGCCCGGCTCGCTCTCGTCGGCGTTGATGACGAGGAAGCTGGGCCGACCATCGGCCGAGTTTTTGGGCATGAATGACCATTTGAGCCCGGTGGGGAAACCCGCCCCGCCCCGTCCGCGCAGACCGCTGGCCTTCATCTCTTCGATGATGGCGTCCTGCCCGCGTTCGAGGATGGCCTTGGTGTTGTCCCAATCGCCACGCGCCTGCGCTGCCTTCAATCCGGCGGACTGAAAGCCATAGACGTTGGTAAAGATGCGGTCCTTATCGGCCAGCATTGCTCTGTTCCTCGTTATTCCGGCTCTTGTTCTTCAACTTCCTGATCCGCGCGAGCGACAACACCTGCAGCGCCAGCCCTGCCGCCATGAAGGCGATGCCAAGCGGCGCCTCTCCGGTAGCGGACAGAAATGCGCCGACGGCGAAAGTTGATGAGGCCGCCGATCGCCATGAAAGATCACCAGCCTGTCCATCAGCCGAGCGCCCCCTGCTGCCAGAGCCCGGCAAGCACAGCAATAATGAACAGGATCACGCCCACGCGCACGAGGCCCATCAGCACCTTGTAGGCGATGAAGGCGAGCACCAGCGCGACTATGATCGAGACGAATTCCATGGACTACCAATCACCCCGATAATCGTGGTTTTCGTCGACCATTTCTTTCAGCGTGGTCGGCCCGCCCGAAGGCTCCGAGGTGTGCCGCCCCGGCTCTTGCGTGCCCGGTCTTGGGCGTCTCGCCCGCCGCAAGCGCATCCAGCACCGCGTCGAGCCGCTCCGGCGTCAGGTCTTCATAATTGTCGTCGTTGATCTGGACCATCGGCGCAGTGGCGCAATTGCCCATGCATTCGACTTCGGTGAGGGTCCACAGCCCATCTGCCGAAACCTCGCCCTTGGCCATGCCGCGCTTCTTGCAGGCGGCGATGATGTCGTCCGATCCGCGCAGCATGCACGGCGTCGTGCCGCAGACCTGCACGTGATATTTGCCGACCGGCTTCATGTTGTACATGAAATAGAAAGTTGCGACTTCGAGCACGCGGATCGCGGGCATATCGAGATAGTCCGCGACATACTCAATCACCGGCATGGGCAGCCAGCCCTGCGTATCGGTCTCCGCTCCAACCTGCCGCTGGGCGAGATCGAGCAGCGCCATGACCGCCGATTTCTGACGGCCTTCGGGATACTTGGCGATGTGCCAGTCCGCCTTGGTCTTGTCGGTCTTCCGGCGTCCACGCGAACGCGCTCCAGCGCGCGCGCAGTTCGGGCGTATCGGGTGCGGGGGTACGGTCAGCCATTAGTGCCTACATCGTTTCTCGCGATGCCGCTCCTTTCAGTACGCTGCAATCCCGAGCATCGAACGCACTAGGAACGCTACCGCGCAACAATGCAATCGACGCCATCAGCGCAGTCCATTGCGCGCAAAAATCCACGAAAGCGCAAACGCATCACTGCTACCGGAATGCCGAAAGTGCCGGAGCAATCGACCAATGGAGACTACCCAAGCGTCGATGTCGAACCCATTGTCTGATCGGACAGTGCTCACCGGTCACACTCCCCGAACACCACGTCGATCGCGCCCAGAATGGCGGTCGCGTCGGGCAGCATGTGGCCCTTGCTCATGAACTCCATCGCTTGCAGGTGCGAGAACGCGGTGGGGCGGATCTTGCAGCGGTATGGCTTGTTGGTGCCGTCGCTGACGAGATAGACGCCGAATTCGCCCTTGGGGCTTTCGGTCGCCACGTAAACCTCGCCCGCGGGCACGTGGAAGCCTTCGGTGTAGAGCTTGAAGTGGTGGATCAGGCTTTCCATCGACTGCTTCATCTCGCCGCGCTTGGGCGGCACGATCTTGTTGTCGCTGCTCGCAATCGGGCCGGTTGGCATATCGCGAAGGCACTGTTTGATGATCTTTGCGCTCTCACGCACTTCAGCCACGCGGACCATGAAGCGATCATAGCAATCCGAATTGGTGCCAACCGGAATGTCGAATTCCATGCGGTCATACACATCGTAGGGCTGCGATTTGCGCAGATCCCACGGCATACCCGCTGCCCGGATCATCGGACCGCTAAAGCCCCATGCAATCGCATCGTCGCGGCCCACCACAGCAATATCGACGTTGCGCTGTTTGAAGATGCGGTTGTCGATCACCAGGCTCATCGCGTCATCGAATAGCTGGAAGAACCGGTTATCGAGCCAGTCGCCGATATCCACCAGCAGCTTTTCCGGCACATCCTGATGCACGCCGCCGGGCCGGAACCATGCCGAGTGCATCCGCGCGCCCGAGGCCCGCTCGAAGAAATTCATGCAATCTTCGCGCAGGTCCATGATCCACAGGTTTGGCGTGAACGCGCCAACGTCCAGCACATGCGCGCCCATGTTGAGCATGTGGTTGCAGATGCGCGTCAGTTCCGCGAACAGCACGCGCAGATATTGCGCGCGGATCGGCACTTCGAGATCGAGCAGCTTCTCAATCGCGAGCACATAGGAATGCTCCATGCACAGAGGCGAACAGTAATCGAGCCGGTCGAAATACGGCAGCGCCTGCAGATAGGTTTTCTGCTCGATCAGCTTTTCGGTGCCGCGATGCAACAGGCCAACATGCGGATCGACGCGCTCGATCACTTCGCCGTCGAGTTCCATCACCATGCGCAGCACGCCGTGCGCTGCGGGATGCTGCGGGCCGAAATTGATCGTGTAATTGGTGATGACTTCGCCATCGGTGGTGGGCGATTGTTCGAGTTTCATGGTCTAGTCCTCGCCGCCCCCGGCTTCTTCGTCTTCGATATCCACCTCGATCATGTCGGGCGGGACGGCAGCGGTACCCTTGGCGGCCAGCTCCTCAGCCTTTGCGCCCGCACCTGTATCTGCGGGCGTTTCGGTTACCTTTGGCTTGTCCACTTGCGGGGGGCCATCGGCCTTTTCATCGCCGGGCAGCACGTAATCCGAACCTTCCCACGGGGAGAGGAAATCGAAGGTGCGCATGTCCTGCGCCAGTTCCACAGGCTCATACACGACGCGCTTTTCATCCTCGGAATAGCGCAGCTCTGTGTATCCCGTCATCGGGAAATCCTTGCGGAAAGGGTGCCCTTCGAAACCGTAGTCGGTGAGGATGCGGCGCAAATCCGGGTTACCGGCAAAGGTCACGCCGAACATGTCGAACACTTCGCGCTCCAGCCACCCGGCATTGGGCCACAGCGTCGTGACGGTGGGCACCGGCGTATTCTCATCGGTCGAACATTTGACCATGACGCGATGGTTCTTCGTCAGGCTAAGCAGCATGTACACAACCTCGAACCGCTCGGGGCGATCGGGGTAATCCGCACCAGCAATTTCCATGAGTTGCTGGTACTTGTGATCGTCGCGCAGCGTTTCCAGCACTTGAGCGATCATGTCGCGCTGCACGGTGAGAATGATCTCGCCGTGGCGTTCCTGAGAGGACAGCAGCCACACGCTGATGCTCTCGCACAGAGTATCGAGCACACCTTCGTTGGAAGCATATCGGGGGGCGGAATGGACAGTCATAAGGCGACGATTGCTTATCTCTCGATTGTGCCCACGCGGCGGATCTTGCGCTGCAATTGCATGACGCCATACAGCAACGCCTCTGCCGTGGGGGGGCATCCGGGCACATAGATATCGACCGGCACGATCCTGTCGCAACCGCGAACGACGCTGTAGGAATAGTGGTAATAGCCGCCACCATTGGCGCAGCTGCCCATGCTGATCACATATTTGGGATCCGACATCTGATCGTAAACCTTGCGCAGCGCGGGGGCCATCTTGTTGCACAGCGTGCCCGCCACGATCATCAGGTCCGACTGGCGCGGGGACGCCCGCGGCGCGGCGCCGAAACGTTCCATATCGTAACGCGGCATGTTGACGTGGATCATCTCGACCGCGCAACACGCGAGGCCAAACGTCATCCACCACAGCGATCCGGTGCGCGCCCAGTTGAACACGTCTTCGGTGGAAGCGACCAGGAAGCCCTTGTCGTTCACCTCTGTCTGAAGCGCGTTGAAATAGTCCGCATCGGGCTGCTTCACTTCGCCGCCCTTTGCAGTCGGCATCATCTGCGCCGCCTGCGCCGCATTCAACGGTGCGGTCGGAGGCGTTATAATTGTTGAAGAATTGCTCATTCCCAGTCCAGAGCTCCCTTCTTCCATTCATAGGTAAGGCCGATGGCCAGAATGCCGAGGAAGGTCATCATGCCGGTCCAGCCAACCCATCCCGTCTCCCCGAGGCTGACCGCCCACGGGAACAGGAACGCGGCTTCGAGATCGAAGATAATGAAGCTGATCGCGACCAGGTAGAACCGAACATCGAACTGGCTGCGCGCATCCTCGAACGCGGGAAAGCCGCATTCGTATTCTGACAGCTTTTCAGCGTCAGGGTTGTGCGTACCGGTAAGGCGCGAGACGCCCATTGGCAAAAACACGAACAGCACCGACAGGCCAAGAGCGATGAAGATGAAGATCAGTATCGGCAGATACTGGCTGAGGTCGATCACAGCGATTTTTCCAAGCATTGTTATCCCGGGTGTCACCTAGGCGTCTCGCATCAGTGACGCAAGGGTGCGACTCGGGCAAAACTGCACAGGAATGTTGCAGGAAATCGAACGGCGCCTCACCGCGCAATGTGACCCCTGCTGATCGGAACGGCTATTTCATGAGGTTGGCCGCCGCCTTGCGCGTGGCCTTGCCATAGGGCGGTTTGAACCCGCCCAGCTTTGCCACGTCGATCTTCGGCTGGTGATAGACACTGCGCGCATGGCTGAATTCGCGGAAGCCCTCAACCGCGTGATAACTGCCCATGCCCGACGGGCCGACGCCGCCGAACGGAAGCTCTTCCATGGAGACGTGGAAGATCACATCATTGGTAGTAACGCCGCCGGAAATCGTGCGGTTCAACACACGCTCCTGTTCGTCGGTATCCTGCCCAAAATAATACAGGGCCAGCGGGCGATCGTGTTCGTTGACGTAATCGACCGCCTGATCGACCGCCTTGTAAGTCATGACCGGCAGGATAGGCCCAAAGATTTCTTCCTGCATGGCGGTCATGTCATCTGTGACGTTCTTGAGGATGGTCAGCGGCATCTTGCGCTGGTTTGCGTTGCTGAAATCCTCGCCTGCCGGATTGACCTCGATGACCTCGGCGCCCTTGTCGCGGGCATCTTCGACCAGACCCTGAAGCCGCTCGAAATGGCGGTCCGAAATGATGGAAGCGTAGTCGTCGTTTTCAAGCAGGGTTGGATACATTGCCGCCACACCGTTCGATACGCCTGCGATCGCCTCGTCCTGCTTGTCTTCGGGCACATACATATAATCGGGCGCGAGGCAGATTTGCCCCGCATTCATCATCTTGCCCAGTGCAATACGCTCCCCCGCCTTGGCAAAATCGGCACTTCGACCCATAACCACGGGTGATTTGCCGCCCAGCTCCAGCGTCACTGGCACAAGGTTCTCAGCCGCTGCCTGCATCACCCGGCGTCCGGTCGCGGTCGATCCGGTGAAAACCAGATGATCAAACGGGAGTGAGGAAAACGCCGCAGCAACTTCGGGTCCTCCGGTAATCACGACCACTTCATCCTGAGTGAAATACTTGTGCGTCAAATCCGCCATCAGCTCGCTGGTGCGCTCGGTGAACTCGCTCGGCTTTATCATCGCACGGTTGCCCGCTGCCAGCACCTGCATCAGCGGGCCGAAAGCGAGATTGAGCGGAAAATTCCACGGGCTGAGAATGCCGATCACGCCCTTGGGTTCATAGCGTACCTCGGCCTTTGCACCCAGCAGACCTAGCGGGAACTGGACCGATCGCTTTTCCGTCTTTGCCCACTTGTCGATGTTCTTAAGCGCGTGCTTGCCCGCGCCCACCGTGGTCGCGATGTCAGTGATCATACTCTGATCTTCTGATCGGCTGCCAAAATCAGCGCTCATCGCCTTGTTGAAAGCATCGGCGTTCTCGCTCACCAGCGCCATCGCGCGCTTGATCCGGTCCTTGCGGATCGCCAGGCCTTCGGGCCGCGATGCGGTGAAGGAATCGCGCTGCAGTTTCAGCAGCGTCTCAAGATGTTCGCGACGATCGTCGGCCATGGTTTCTCTCCCGAAGAACTGGTTTCAATTTGCGACCTGTGTCGCGCAAACCGGTCCCGCTGGCAAGCATGGCGCACCCAAGACCTGCCTCCACCTGCCGAGCTTGCGGTTGGCCGCACTCGATTGCCAAGGCGCGGGGCTGACATTACATCACCCGCAACTCGACAAAATCACCAGCAAGGGACACATTTTTGCCATGACCCAGTTTTCCGCCGCCGACCCCATCGTCATCCTCTCATACGCGCGCACGCCGATGGGCGGAATGCAGGGTGCGCTTTCAGATGTTTCAGCAACTGATCTGGGCGCGACCGCGGTGAAGGCTGCTGTGGAGCGTTCGGGAGTCGCCGGCGACAAGTTCGACCGCGCCTACATGGGCTGCGTGCTTCCTGCCGGGCTGGGTCAGGCCCCTGCACGTCAGGCCGTGATCAAGGCAGGCCTGCCCAAATCTGTTCAGGCCACCACCGTGAACAAGGTTTGCGGCAGCGGCATGCAGACTGTCATCATGGGTGCAGAAGCACTTGCCAGCGGCAGCGTAGACTATGTGATCGCGGGCGGGATGGAGAGCATGACGAATGCGCCGTATCTTTTGAAAAAGCATCGTTCGGGCGCGCGTATCGGGCACGATACTGCCTACGATCACATGTTCCTCGATGGGCTCGAAGACGCCTATGAGGAAGGCCGCGCGATGGGCACCTTCGCTCAGGACACCGCTGACGAATACCAGCTGACGCGTGAGGATATGGATGCCTATTCCATCGAATCGCTAAGCCGCGCGAACGCCGCGATAGCCAGCGGCGCCTTCTCCGGCGAGGTTGTCCCTGTCACATTCTCCACGCGCAAGGGCGAAGTAACCGTCGACAAGGACGAGCAGCCCGGTCGCGGAATGCCTGACAAAATCCCGCAGCTGCGCCCCGCCTTTGCCAAGGACGGAACCATCACGGCGGCAACCTCCAGCTCTATCTCGGATGGCGCAGCGGCTGTCGTGCTGACCCGCGAGAGCGTTGCCAGTGCCAATGGCCAGACCCCTGTTGCCCGCATCGTCGCCATGGCGGCCCATGCGCGCGAGCCCAAGGATTTTACCATTGCCCCAGTGGGTGCGATTGAAAAGGTGCTCGAAAAGGCAAGCTGGAGCGTCGATCAGGTCGATCTGTGGGAAGTGAACGAGGCGTTTGCCTGCGTCGCCATGTTCGCCATGCGCGACATTGGAATTGCGCACGATCGCATCAATGTTAACGGCGGCGCAACTGCGCTGGGTCACCCGATCGGTGCCAGCGGCACGCGTATCATCGTCACCCTGCTCAACGCGCTGAAGCAACAGGGCAAGACGCGCGGCATCGCCAGTCTTTGCATCGGCGGCGGCGAAGCCACGGCGGTCGCTGTCGAACTCGTATGATCGGCAAGCCGTCGGGAGCATTGCCCGCGATCGCGGCCGCCGCCTTTGCCGTGGCGGCCTGCGATCCGGCACCGCAACCCGAACCGGCGGAGCCGCCGCCGCTAACCCCGGCCATGGGCGCCGGGCTGTATGCCATTGGCGATGGGATAAGCGTCTATTCGCGTTCCCAACTGGCCGGTGATGGGACCTACACGGATCTTGATGAAGCGGGCGAAGCCATTGGTTCAGGCGTCTGGGAAAGCGAAGACGACATCACCTGTTTCGACCCGAAGGGCGATGGCATGAATGAGGAGCGTCGATGCTGGAAAAGCGGCGTGGCCAATGCCGACGGAAGCTTCATGACCCAACGCGTTGGCGGGATGGAACACTACCTCGTTACGCCTCTGTCGGATAAATAGAACCGCAAACGTGCGGCAAGCTATTCGTCGGCGCCAGCCAAGTCTTCATCGCCCCACAGCCGCACGGCCTCGATCCAGCCCTTGCGCCCCGTGATGTCGATCTCGCACCAGCCATCGCTGCAATCGCCCAGCCTGCCCACGACGCCCGGCTCGACCCGCCACCGCATTGTGGCCCCCGCACCGGGGCCGTCACGCAAGGTCGCCAGCCCTTCGCCGATTACCAGAGCGCCGCGCGTCTGGGTCAATTGGCTTTCCGCAATCCAGCCTTGCGCACCATCGGGATCGCGCACCAGCAACCATGCCTCGCGCCTGCGGATGACCTTTACCGGCAAGCCCTTGCGCCGATAAACCCATTCGATCGGGTATTCAGCGCTGGGCCCAACGCGCATTCGCACCTCGTCAAACCGCGTCGCTCTCCAGAACGGGGGCTTCTCACCCGCCGCAAACGCCGCATCGGGCGCCCAGCTGGCTGCGGCCATCCCAATGAGAATCGGCAAAAACATGCGTCGAAATGCGATCATGGCGCTGTAATAGCGAGCCGTGGGCTCTCTCAGCAAGAGCATGTTTGGCCAATCCCGCTTGACCGCCCCGCCCCGCTGGCATTAGCGCGTGTGCCATGGCCAAATCGAACGCAGCACCGCACTTTCCCTCAGGCAAGCCAAAGGTCGTGGTGACGCGCCATCTGATGCCCGATGTTGAGGCACGGATGACCGAGCTGTTCGAGACCACACTCAATACGAAAGACACCCCGTTGAGTGAGGATGCGCTGGTCGCCGCGATGCAGGATTGCGACGTGCTGGTCCCAACAGTGACCGATCGAATTACCACTGCGATGATCGAGGCAGCAGGAGAACGCCTGCAACTGATCGCCAATTTCGGCGCCGGGACAGAACACATCGATCTGGCCGCTGCGGCCGCGCGCGATATACTAGTCACGAACACGCCCGGCGTATTCACCGATGACACCGCCGATATAACAATGGCCGCGATCATCGGCGTTCCGCGGCGCATCCGCGAAGGCACGCAGCTGGTGCGCCGTGGCGAATGGACCGGCTGGGCGCCATCGGGCCTGCTCGGTCGCAAGCTGGGCGGAAAGGTGCTGGGCATTGTCGGAATGGGCCGGATCGGACAAGCCGTGGCCCACCGCGCGCGCGCATTCGGGCTGGAAGTTGCCTATTACAATCGCAAACGTCTTCCCGAAGCGGCGGAGCGGATGCTTGGCGTGCGCTTCGTGAGCGATCTGGATACGCTTGTGAAAGAGGCCGATATTCTCACCCTCCACTGCCCGCTGACAAAGGATACGCGCGCCCTGATGGATTCCCGCCGGTTCGCGCTCATGAAAACGGGCTCCAGCATAATCAACACCGCTCGCGGCGAACTGATTGATCAGGAAGCGATGATCGCGGCGCTGCAATCAGGCCACTTGGCGGGCGCGGGGCTGGATGTCTATCCAGACGAGCCAAATGTAGACCGCCGACTGATCGATCACCCCAATGTGATGACCCTGCCTCACATCGGCAGCGCCACAGCCGAGGGCCGCGAGGATTCGGGCCACAAGGTCATCGCCAATATACGCATGTGGGCCGATGGACACCGCCCACCCGATCAGGTGCTGACGGCGCTGATCTGAACGGCTCAATCCTCCAGATAAGACGCGATTTTCGCCCATTCGCTCATGAGCAAACCGCTGTTGAAAAGCCGGGTGGCAATCCGCGCGAATGTCGAGCCGCGTTTCTCCAGCACTCTTTCACGAACATAGTCTTCGCGCCAACCCTGCCATTCTCCGGCGACGCTCCACAGGTTTACGGCAAAGGCAGGCGCAACCTCCTCACGGAAGATCGCTTCGGCCTCCGCTGAGGAAAACCCATTTTGTGCGATCACGTCTGCAATATGGCGATAGGTGTACGACTGAAGGTCCTGATCGAGGAACACTTCCGCGAGCGCAGTCCACACAGGCAGGCGGCGGGCGATCTCCAGCTCGGAGAGTGGCTCCACCGCCACGCCCTCAATCCCCCGTAAGAATCCGCTCCACCAGTTCGCCCACGCTTGGGGTGTAGCCGTTGGAATAAAACGGATCGGTCTTGAACCGGTAGGCAGCGTGGCCCGCAAAGGCGAGATTGTCAGCTGGATCGTCGCCGTGCGCGATTTCCTGCAAGGTTTTCTGGATGCAGAAACTGCGCGGATCAGCGAGGCGTCCAGTGGTGAAATCGTCGTGATCCTTCCAGCTGGAAAACGCGCAGTGCGATAGGCAACCCATGCATTCCTGCTGATCCTTGCGGATTTCGTCGCGCTTTTGCGGGGTCACGAAAACGATCGTGCCGTCGGGGGTCTTGAGCGGTTCGGTATCCCCGCCGCGCATCCACATTTCTGCGCGCTGCTTGTCTTCGGGCTTAACCCAGAAACTGCGCGCTTTACCGTCTTCGCCCAGTTGCACGGTACCTTCTTCGGCTCCGCGCTTGAAGAACGGGATCTGCCGGTCGGACCTGTGCATGAGATCATACAGAAACGGCGTTTTGACCGCGCTCGAATAAAAGCCGGTGGGCGAAAACTTGTGGAGCAGCACATCGCCCTCATCAAGATTGCGCAGCAGATCTTTCCAGATATCGGGGATCGGGCTTTCACGGGTAAGCAGCGGGCGCGTGCCGAACTGGAACGCGATCTTGCCCAGCTCGGGATTGTCGATCCAGTCGTTCCATTCGCGCAGGCACCACACCCCGCCTGCCATAACGATCGGCACATCGTCCGATACGCCCTCAGTGCGCATCATTTCGCGCAGCACCTTGACGCGTGGATACGGATCTTCGGGTTTGGTCGGATCTTCTGCGTTGGACAAGCCATTGTGCCCGCCAGCCAGCCACGGGTCTTCGTAAACCACGGCCGCCATCAGATCGGGCACGTTTTTGTAACTGCGTTTCCACAGGGCGCGAAACGCCCGCCCGGAACTTACGATAGGAAGGTAATAGACCTGATGCCGCTGGGCGATTTCGGCAAGCTTATAGGGCATCCCTGCCCCGCAGGTGACGCCCGTGACCATCCCCTTGGTCCGGCTCAGAACCCCTTCAAGCACCTCGGGAGCGCCGCCCATTTCCCACAAGACGTTGATGTTGATCGCGCCTTTGCCACCGGAAATTTCATGGGCGCGCTCGACCTGAGCGACCGCCCCATCGATGGCATAAGCGATCAGTTCCTGGTGGCGCTCCTCACGCGTTGCCCCGTGATAGACCTGAGGAATGATGTTGCCATTCTCGTCATAGCTATCCGCATTGACCGCGCTGACGGTGCCGATCCCGCCCGCAGCCGCCCACGCGCCAGAGCTTGCAGAATTGGTCGCCGAAACGCCCTTGCCGCCTTCCACCAGCGGCCACACTTCGCGCCCGCCATAATTGATCGGGCTTAATCCCTTGAACAAATTAGTGCTCCCCATGCGCGGATGATCTTCGCGCCTATGTTATCGGTTTACATAAGTAGGCCGCGGTTGCATCGCAATGCGCGGCGGTTTGGTATTGCCTGCGAATGATGTGTCTCAATTGCTGGCGCAGGTTTTTATCTTCTCCGGTTCGGTGCGCGCCTTGCCCCTTTCAAACCGTGCGAAATATCCATTTATGTCCGGCTTCTCGGAAAATTCGAGCAGATGGTAACCGATCGCCTCGAACTCGCAGAATAATTGTGTGTGCGGGATGCCGTGCTGGCCAAGCGGGCGCTCAACCTCCACCACAACGATTTGCCCGGTCTCCGCCAGCGAGGGCCATAATCGCCACAGAAACGCATATGGCTCAGTCACTTCATGGTACATATGGACCAGAAACACGCGGTCGAAACTGTCGACCGGCAATTGCGGATCGTCGGGCTTACCCAGCTTGATCGATATATTCTCCAGCTGGTCACGTTCAACCCTGCGGCCAAGCCGTTGCAGCGCATCGCGATCAATGTCCTGCGCCAGAACGCGTCCGGATGCGCCGACCTTTTCAGCGAGGCGCACCGTATAATACCCCTCGCCAGCGCCGATATCGGCCACCGTCATCCCCGGCTGGATATCTGCCATATCCATGACCGTTACAGCCTCGCCGCGTTCATCGCGCGCGTCCTCGTTGGAAAACTGGTTGGAGACTACACCTGCGATGGGGCGGTCGGGCTCAGGAAATTCGAGCGCGCTTTCAAGGCGATTTGTATCGCTGCCAACTCCGTCGCATCCCGACAATGCGAGCGCTGCGGTGATCACGCCCGGAAGACAAAGCGCGCGCGCGAAGCTCACTCCACATCCTCCACGTCCACCGCCTCACCCGTCACTCGCTGCGCCAGCGCAGCGGAGATGAAGAGATCAATCTCCCCGTCCAGCACCTTGTCCGGCGAACTGGAGGTCACGCCGGTCCGAAGGTCTTTCACCATCTGGTACGGTTGGAGCACGTAGGAGCGGATCTGGTGACCCCATCCAATCTCGCTCTTTTCCTGATATTCACCGCTGGCGACTGCTTCACGTTCTGCCATTTCGCGTTCGAACAGGCGCGCTTTCAGCATGTTCATCGCGGTTGCGCGGTTTTTGTGCTGGCTGCGATCGTTCTGGCTGGCGACGACGATGCCGGTCGGCTGGTGGGTGATGCGAACGGCAGAATTGGTTGTGTTGACGTGCTGACCGCCTGCGCCCGAAGCGCGGTAGGTGTCGATCTTGAGGTCGCTGGGATCAATCTCGATTTCGATATCGTCATCGATCACGGGATAGACCCAGACGCTGGAAAAACTGGTGTGACGCTTGGCCGCGCTGTCATACGGGCTAATCCGCACAAGCCTGTGAACCCCGCTTTCAGTCTTGGCATAGCCATAGGCGCCCTCGCCTTTCAGTAGCAGGGTTGCCGATTTGATGCCCGCCTGATCGCCTGACTGGTATTCGACCGTTTCCACCTTGAAGCCGCGCCGTTCGGCCCAGCGTCCATACATGCGAAACAGCATTTCGGCCCAATCCTGGCTTTCCGTCCCGCCTGCGCCTGCGTGGATTTCGACATAGGTGTCGTTGCCATCCGCCTCGCCTGACAGCAGCGCCTGCACCTTGTCCGCATCCGCACGCGCGGCAAGTCTCTCAAGGCTTTTGAGACCATCGTTGACGATGCCCTCTTCGCCTTCGGCCTCGCCCATTTCGATGAATTCGATGGCGTCGGACATTTCGGCAGAGATTTCGTTGACCGTGTTGACCGCTGTCTCCAGCGTCTTCTGCTCGCGGCTGATCGCCTGCGCTTCCTTGGGTTTGTCCCACAGCGCGGGGTCCTGAACGCGGGCATTCAGTTCATCAAGGCGGCGCAACGCGCGTTCCCAGTCGAGTGACTGGCGCACCAGATCAAGCGCTGCCTTGATCCGGTCAATGTAGGCTTGGGCCTCGGCCCGCATGGCATGTCCTTACAAGTCTATCTGGTCGCTTCACCTAACGCGGCACATTCAATTGTAAAGCGCGCCCGATATTCCCTGCCCGTGGCAAGGCAAGAACGGACGCAGCAAAACCGCTCGCTGGCTTACTTCGACAGCTTTTTAACAGCGTCCAGAGTGCGCGAAACATGCTCGCGATAGTCACCGCTGGAATATACAGTCACCACGCGGCCATCGCGGCCGATGACATACGATGTACGGCTGGCAAGTCCGCTGTTCCCCATCGCAACGTCGTAACCCTCGATCAATTTCGCGCTGGCAACGCCAACGGGAAAGGCATCGCGGCATTCCTCGCGGCTGAAGCGTTTAAGTGTTTCGATATCGTCTTTCGACATGCCGATAACGCTCGCGCCCGCTTTCTTGAAATCGGGCATGGCGGCGGCGAAGGCGTTTGCTTCCAGAGTGCACCCTTGCGTGAAGGCCTTGGGGTAAAAATACAGAACCACCGGACCCTTCTTCAATTGCTTGGCCAGCGAAAAGCCGAATTCCTTGCCCGCCAGCGCGGCTTTGGTCGTGAAAACCGGTGCCTTCGCGCCCTTGGCAAGTTCGGCCTGAGCCGGGGCAGCCAGAGCGAGAGTTAGTGCAGCAGCAGCGGCGATTGAGCGAGAAATTGTGAACATCAGAAGCAAACTTTCAAAAAGAGGTGGCGGGTTGAAGCGCGGGCACAAAGCACCTCTAGTAGATGCCGCCCTGTTCTTCCACGAAATCTGCCGGGCGATTGGTTTCGCGGGTTCGACGCTGTTCTTGCACGCCGCGTCGCCCCCTCGCAATCAGAGTGAGGATTTCGTTGCGCTTGGCCGCGATTTCATCCTGACGGGTGGCGCGTGCCGGTTCGGTGTCGGGCTTGAAAGCCTCCCAGATAATCGCCGATTTGGGATCATCGGTGGGCCAGCCATCGAACACGCGTTTGCCCGTACGCCGGTCAACGCGAACCATGCGCACGCCTGCGGGCGCGACAGCGGGAAGCGCAGACCAGCGATCGCGAGATTTTTCGATCAGGGACTTTATGATCGGGGCGGCAATAGTCCCGCCAAAGGCATAACCGCCCATATTACGCGGATTGTCAAAGCCGACATAAACCCCTGCGACGAGCCGCTGCGTCCCGCCAACGAACCACACATCCTTTGGTCCCGTCGTCGTTCCGGTCTTGCCAAACAGCGGCAGTTCAAGGCTGCGCAGATTGGTCGCGGTGCCGCGAGTCACAACCCCTTCGAGCATGTGCATGGTCTGGAAAGCCGTACGCGCATCCATCGCCTGACGCCCCTTAAGCCCCAGACGCGGCATGGGCGAACCATCCCATTGTGCCATATTGCAGGTGTTGCAATTGCGTGTGTCGGCCCGCCAGATCACCTTGCCCCGGCGGTCCTGCACGTAATCGATCACGGTGGGAGTGTTGAAACGCCCATGATTGGCCAGCGCAGCGTAGGCACCGACCATCCGCATGACGGTGCTTTCCTCAGAACCCAGCGCGGTTGCTGCGTATGGATCGGCATCGCCGATTTCCAGCCCCTCGATGGTCTTGACGACATTTTCCATGCCCGACTGCATCGCAATCTGGACCGTCATGATATTCTGCGATTGCTCAAGACCATAACGCATCGGGAATTGACCGGCGCGTCCGCCACGTATGCACTTTTCGCCTCTTGCCTCGCCCTGATAATAACAGAACCGTGAGTTATCGATCTGGGTCGAGGGGGTCATGCCATTGTCGAGCCCAGTGGCATACACGAACGGTTTGATCGTGGAGCCGGGCTGGCGCATTGCCTGCGTGGCGCGGTTGAAGTCGCCCAGACGATCATCGAACCCGCCCTGCATCGCCAGCACGCGGCCGTATTGTGCGTTTTCCACCACCAGTCCGCCCTGCGCCTCTGGCAAGGGTGACAGACGCCAGGCGTTACCGGATGGTTTCACTACGATAACATCGCCAGCCTTGAGGCTGCCCGGAGGACTGAGCAGAGCCGCCTCGACGCCATCCGAAAATCCAATCTTCGCCGATGAGCCGGACCGATCGGTCACTACTGCAACGCGCCAGTCCTTGTAGTTCACGCTCAGATAAGAGCTGGCGAGCTGACCCTGCCAATTCCCTTCATCCATATTGATGGTAGCAACGGGTCCGCTCCACGCTCGTTGGCCCTGATAGCGGAGCAAACCTTCGCGCAGAGAATCGCGAGCAGCATCCTGCATTTCTGTATCGAGCGAAGTGCGCACCCACAGGCCGCCAGCGTAGACGCTATTTTCGCCTTCCTCCGCCGTTTCACCGAATTGTTCGATCAGCTGGCGACGCACTTCTTCAAGAAAATACCCTGCATCGGCGCTGCGTTGCGTGCGCTGCGTCACAAGGCCAAGCGGTTTGGCCTGCGCTGCTGCACGTTCGCCAGCGGTGATGAAGCCGTTATCCTCCATCTGCTGCAACACAAACCCGCGACGGTTCAGCGCTGCCTGTTCCTCACCCTTGCGGCCATAACGCTCCGGCGCTTTGGGAAGGATCGCGAGAAATGCCATTTCGTGCAGATCGAGATCGCCCACATCCTTGTCGAAGTATGCGCGCGCTGCGGCCTGCACTCCGAAAGATCGGCGACCCAACGGTATCTCATTCAGATAAAGCTCAAGGATTTCCTCCTTGGTCAAAACACCTTCTATACGGCTGGCAAGGATCATCTCTTTCAGCTTGCGCGAGACCGAATATTCATCGCCCAGCAAAAGCACCTTGGCGAGCTGTTGAGTGATGGTGGAACCGCCCACGGCTCGCTCCCCGGAGCCCATTTTCGTGGCGTAATCGAATACCGCGTTTGCCGTGCCGAAAAAGTCGACGCCTCCGTGGCTGAAAAACGTCTTGTCCTCGGCGGCGAGATACGCCTGGATCAGCTCTTCAGGAAAGTCGGCAAATTGCAGCTGCACCCGGCGCTCGCGCGCATAAGAATGCACGATCTCGCCATCGAAGCCACGCACCACCGTGGGCAGCGGCGTTTCGTAGTCGAGCAGCTTTTCCGCATCGGGAAGATCGCTTGCCAACCACACGAACATCGCGATCCACAGCAAGACCAAACCGGCAATGGCAATCGCGGCCAGCTTGTAAAAGATGCTCGAGCGCCACTTTTCCAGCAGCCATGCGCCCGCCGCGCCCAAATCGCGATTGAGGCGATAGCGCACATATTCCAGCGTTGTCAGTTCAGTGTTCTCAGTCATAAGCTCGCAGCCGATTACAACAGGCGAGAGGCGCGTTCCAGTGCTTTTGCGGTCAACACCCCGATTGCTGCAATCCGCGCGCGCTCGCGTGCTGTTGCACTATTATGGCGCAGACGTCGCAGGGGCCGTGGTATCTGCACGGCGTGCGAAATACACCCGGATCGCCCGCGCCAGCACGGCGGCGTATTCGTCACGCCCTTCCTGCGTCGTCAGCCGGGCACGGTCGGTGCGATTGGTGATAAATCCACTTTCAAACAGGACGCCCGGCAGATCAGGCGCGCGCAGCACGGCGAGCGCTGCAGATCGACGGGTAGATGGGTGAAATGCGATACGGCCCTCGCCTTCACGTTCGATGAGTGCAGCAAATTCTGTCGCAGCTTCCTGAGTGCGCTCCTGCGACAGCTCGACCAGAATAGTGCTCACCTGCTCGCTCGTGCCTTCGATCTTGACCCCGTTCAAACGGTCGGCATCGTTTTCCCGCGCGGCAAAGCGCGCCGCAGCCTCGCTCGATGCCTCGTTGGACAATGTGTAGATGCTCGCGCCTGAAATGTTGCTGCGGTCACCGGCGGAATCGGCATGGATCGAAAGGAACAGATCGGCGTTCAACCGGCGCGCGATTTCAGGCCGGTTGGCCAGCGCGACAATACGATCATCCTCGCGGGTCAGAGCGACGCGAATGCCGCCTTGTTCCAACAGCAATTCACGCAGACGAAGCGCTATTGCGAGCACAACGTCCTTTTCCGCAATGTCCTCTCCAACCGAGCCGGGGTCACGCCCGCCATGCCCTGCATCGATCACTACAAGTGGCCGGTCAGGATCGTCCGGTCCGGCTATGTCTGGTAATTCCACCGGCTGTGTCTGCGCAACCAACGCAAATCGCAGCACATAATCGCGGCCCCAATACGGAAAGGGAATTTTCACGCCCGAGGCCATTGCCACGCCCAGTATCAGCGCAGGCACGGCGATGACCACCAACAAAAGAGTTCGCAAGCTCATGTCTGAAATTGCTTAGGATGTTGGCGTAGGGCAGCGCAATAGAGTTGCTTGCTGAAACCCACGGTGCTACTCATCGCGAACTGGGGATAAAGGGTTGGCAGATGCGTTTGCACGGCAACCCGGTAAAAATCCCCTTCCACGAGGTCTATCGCGCAATTTGATGCGAGTATTGGACCATTTAACAGGTTGATGCAGTGACGAGACGCTTCTCCTCGCAGATGTGCCCGCAGCGCCCCTATGGTGCGGCTGGCGATGCGAGCGGAAATGCGGGTCAATCCCGCGCGTCGCGCAACGCAGACACGAATATCGCGCTCCTTCCCTTCATGGAAATTACCACGGGTTGCCGCGCGATCAATGCATCCGGCGCTGCCACTGGCCGCGCCCTCTTTCACAATAATACACGCCCGCTGCTTCGTTCCAACGGGGCACCGCCAGGCGTTTGGAGACTAATACATGTCAACGCGCATGCTAATCGATGCGCGCCACTCGGAAGAAACCCGGGTGGCGGTTCTCAAAGGCAACCGGATTGAGGAATTCGACTTTGAATCTGCTGAACACAAGCAGATCAAGGGCAACATCTACCTCGCAAAGGTAACACGGGTCGAACCGTCGCTGCAGGCGGCATTCGTCGACTTTGGCGGCAATCGTCACGGCTTCCTTGCCTTCAGCGAAATCCATCCTGACTATTACCAGATCCCGCAATCGGATCGTGAACAATTGCTCGCCGAAGAGGCTGAGGCTGCCGAAGAGGAAGCCCGCCTGCGCGACGAGGAAGAGGAAGATGGCGTAACCCCCGGCGACGAATACGATGCCGAGGATGAAAGCGCCGAAGCTCTTGCCGAAGACCTCGCCGAAGACGGGCTGGAGGAAATTGACACCTCCGACAAGGACAAGGTCGCGACCATCGAGGATGGTGCATCGGACGACGATGAAGATGACGACGATGATAACGGCGAAGAAGAATCCTCGGACGACAGCGAGGGGTCAAATCGCGGTCGTCGCGGCCGTGGTCGTCGCCGTCAGGGCAACAAGGGTGCAAAGCCCAAGGGCCGCAGCCGTGCCAAGGAAGTCGACGAGGTGCGCGCAAAGCGCATGGCGCTGCGTCGCCGTTATAAAATCCAGGACGTAATTCAGCGCCGCCAGGTTCTGCTTGTGCAAGTTGTGAAGGAAGAGCGCGGCAACAAGGGTGCAGCGCTCACCACCTATCTCAGCCTTGCAGGCCGTTACACTGTGTTGATGCCCAACAGCAGCCACGGCGGAGGGATCAGTCGCAAGATCAATTCCAGCACTGATCGCAAGCGTCTCAAGCAGGTCGTCTCCGATCTTTCCCTGCCCAAAACCATGGGTCTGATCGTGCGCACCGCCGGGCTTTCGCGCACCAAGACCGAAATAAAACGCGATTTCGATTACCTCGCGCGGTTGTGGGACGAAATTCGCCAGACGACGCTGGCCTCAACCGCGCCAGCGCTGATCCATTCCGACAGCGACCTTATCAAGCGCGCGATCCGCGACATCTACAATCGCGAGATTGAGGAAGTCGTGGTCGAGGGCGAAGAGGGCTACAAATCGGCCAAGGCATTCATGAAGATGCTGATGCCCAGCCATGCCCGCCGGGTAAAGGCGTATTCCGATCCGGTGCCGCTGTTCCAGCGATACGGCGCCGAAGATCAGCTGCGCGCAATGTACGATCCGATGGTGCAGCTGAAATCAGGTGGCTATCTCATCATCAACCCGACCGAGGCGCTGGTTTCAATCGACATCAACTCGGGCCGTTCCACGAAAGAGCACGGGATCGAACAGACCGCGCTGCACACCAATCTTGAGGCTGCGCGCGAAATCGCTCGCCAGTTGCGCCTGCGCGATATGGCAGGTCTGGTCGTGATCGATTTCATCGACATGGAATACAATTCCAACATTCGCAAAGTCGAAAAGACGATGAAGGATGCGCTGCGCAACGATCGCGCCCGTATCCAGGTGGGCCGAATCTCCGGCTTTGGCCTGATGGAAATGAGCCGCCAACGCCTGCGCACGGGAGTGCTCGAAGCGACGACGCGCGAATGCCCGCATTGCGATGGGTCCGGTCTGGTCCGCACGGCATCGTCCGCCGGCCTGTCGGCTCTGCGCCTGATCGAGGACGAGGCAGCCAAGGGCAAGGGCACTGTCATTAGGCTAGCCGCAAGCACCGAGGCTGCAATCTATCTGCTGAACGAAAAACGCCATGAACTGGTGGAGATCGAACAGCGTTACGGCGTCACTGTCGAAGTCACGCCGGAGGGCGAGGATGAAGGCGCGAAAATGTCCACCTCCAGCCACGGACCGCGCCCGGCGCAGGCGCCGAGGTTTGAGCCCATCGTCTACGAGGAAGAAGACGACGACGATCTGCCCGAAGAGGACGATAACGAGGACGAGGCAGAGAACGCAGACGACAGCGACAGCAGCGACGAATACGATGATGACGGCAACCGCAAGAAGCGTCGCCGTCGGCGCGGCGGTCGTGGCCGGAACAAGAAGCGTTCAGAGGATGGCTCGGATGATCGCTCCGATGATCGGTCGCGCAACGATTCAGACGACGATGCATCGAACGGCGATCAAGACGAAGAGTCCGGCAATTCAACATCCGGTGATGATGATGGCTCAACAGACGGTGACCGTCCAAAGCGTCGCCGCCGTCGCGGTGGACGTGGACGTCGGCGCAAGTCGGGCGATGACAATTCATCGGGCGATGCACAATCGAGCGATGATTCTGCGCACAGCACCTCTGAAGCGGCGGAGAAACTGGCAGAGCAGGTCAAGGAAGACATGACCGTCATCGCTGGTCCGGATGATGCGCCTGAAACTGCCGGGGCCATGGCAGACGCCGAAAAGCCGAAGCGCAAACGAGCGCCGCGCAAGAAAAAAGCCGATGAAGCCGATATCGGTGAGACATCGGAGGCCGAGGGCGAAATGCCCACAGCCGAGGACAAGCCCAAGCGCAAGCGTGCTCCGCGCAAGAAAAAGACCGATGAAGCCGAAACTGCGAACGAGGAGCCAACCGAAGCCCCCGCAGCCAAACCTGCGCCGAAGCGGGCTTCAAGAGCAGCGGCAAAACCCGCTGCAAAAGCACCGCGCAAGTCGGCGGCAAAAGCGGTGGCAGATGCCCCTTCGGAAGAGACCGCTTCTGAAGAAACGGCCTCTGCAGAACCCGTGGCGCCGGATGCAGGTGCGACCACCGAGAAATCTGGCTCGCGCAAGCGCGGTTGGTGGCAGCGTACATTCGGCGAATAACACGCTGACGAATCTTGCCCCGGACCCGGCCTTTCGCCCGGTCCGGGGCAGTTCACATTGGCAATCTAAATCTGATCCGGCAGTTTTACGGTCGGTGGGCCACGCCCCACTCCATCCATCCTGCGAATTGCGGTGCCTTGGGTGTGTAGCCCTGACCAATCGGTTCAACCGCAAATCCGGCATCGCGGATCGCGCTGCTGATCGGGCGCGTCAGATGGCATCCCCCGGCAAGCGGTTTCCAGATGGGCTCGATCCGATCCTGCCAGCGCGCAACCCCGGCATCGGGCGCGCGGCCATGTTCAAGGAACAGCGCCTGCCCGCCTGGCCGCAAAATTCGGCGGCATTCCGACAACACCTGCACGGGATCATCGACCGAACAGAGGGTAAAGGTGCAAACCACGCTATCAAAAGAGCCGTCGTCGAACGGGATATTCTCCCCCACTCCCCGCCGCAGATCGGCTCCGATAGCCCTCGCCCAGTCCTGTTCACGCGCGGCGTTCAACAGCCCGTCGTGCGGGTCGATGCCGGAGAAGGACGCAATCGCGCTCCTGTCATAGAATTGCTGATTGATGCCGCCACCGCAACCCAGCTCAAAAACATCGCCTCGCGCCAGCGGCACGACGGCAGACCGACGTTTCATCACCTGCCCCTGACTGCACGCACAAGTGATCAGGCGCGGCATGATGGTGGCCTCGTACCAGCTACGCAGTCCCATCAGTGTGCTAGCGCATTGAGCGAGCGGGCGATTGCGCTCGCAATTTGTTGCATGTCGCGTGCCATTTCTTCCGTGCATTGCTCATCGTCAACACCGGCCCAGCGCACCATTTGAGGCATGCTGAGACCAATGCGCAGCGTCCCGCCCCAGTCGCCGCTTTGCGTGCGCACGCATTTGACCGGCTGACCCAGACGGATGCCGTCCAGCGCCATTTGGCGGTGCAAGATCTGTGCATCTTCGAAAGTGGCAGCGCCGGGCAATGCGCTGATATCGAGCGTTATCAACGTGCGCATCTCGATCGGACCAGCAGACTCTGCATCGCCGCGCGGCAGGACCCGCTGTACACCCAATTGGGCAACGCAATGGGTATCTACCGCCTGCCCGAACAGGTCAATTAGTCGCGCGATGCGCGGCATTGGAATGGCCTGAAACCGCTCAAGCTCGAACAGCGCCGCTTCGAGCCTCAACGCAAGCGACAGGTTGGCGCTGTCGGGCAGGCTATCGCGCCCCGGCCAGCCCTGCGGCCATTCAGCCCGGCGAAAGATTGTCTCAAACCCGCGCGGCAAGGGCGCAGCCGCATCCGCCAGCGCTGGCGGAATCAACGCCCAGCCATTGAACGGCGGAGCGCCGATGAACTTTGACCCGGTCATCAGGATAATGCAGCCGCGCTGCAGATACGCGGCGATGGCCGCACTGGTGATGCGCGCCTGACAGGCATCGACAACAAAGGTCAGCCCGTTGCTATAGCGCGCTCTCAGCGCATCGATATCGCTGAGATCGGGCAGCACGAGCCCGGTCTTCGATCCGTGGACGCAGTGCACCAGCGCGTGTTCGCCGCGTGTCCGCGCCGCTTCGATCTCTCGCGCCATGTCGCTCGCAATGTCGGCGCTGCTGCGCGCTTTCCCGTTGTCGCAGCGCACCGGAATATCGACGAGACTAACCGGGCCACAGCCGGGAACCGGCGCTTTTGGCACGGTCGAAATGCCCAGCGCGGTCTCTTCGGCAAAAAAGCGCCCATGCGCGGAATGCACACACCCGCTGCCGGTCTCGTCCGCACCCAGCAGGATATTGTGCACCCCGCCGCGCCCCTCGCCCAGCCCCGGAACCGCGGCCAGAGCCACGTACTCAAGATCCGTGCCCGATGGCGCGAACACTATCTGCGCATCGCCCTGCGATAGTCCGGTGGCCGCGATAATGCGTGCGCGCAGCAAATCGAGGCTTTCGTGATAGGGCCGCGCGGCAATCGCCTGTTGCACAGATAACAGATGATCGAACGCGGGCGCGGAAATGTCACTGATGGTGGAGGATGAATAGGCCACGACATCGCGGGGATAGGGCGCTGAAAGATAGCGGTTCAGCCCGGTTTCTGGCTGCAGCGCGATCCGCGCATCCCCGCCCGCCGCCAGTAGCTCGATCAGGGCGACCGCTTCGGGTGCGGGTGGACTGTTCCAGAGCGGGCGGTGCATACGCATTTGCGCATCGCGAAGCGTCACGGTCATGGGGGAAGCGGATCCTTCACGAAAGATGCGGTGCAAAGCGTATTGGCAGACGTCACGGCGAACGGGACAGCATTTGCGCCGGTTGCAACCTGCATACCCGCCCTTATGACTGCTGATCAATCCACGCGCTGTGTAAAATCGCGTAAACGAGCGCTGGCGCGCGCCGCGCTGAGCGCCTAGGGGCGGAATTTCACATCAGATGCCGGGAAAAGGCCATTATGTCGCACCCACTCCAGCCCATGACGATCCCTGCGCAAGCCAAGGCACGGATCAACATCCTGTTCATTGCAAAGAACGCCCTGTGGGAGGGAGACATCCATCCAACCGATGGCAACCACGCGATGTATCACCGCGAAATGCGCGAGGTTCTGGAAGGAATTGGCCTTCAACTGACCCTGTCGCAGACGCACGATATCCTGTTCGATCCACCCAAGGATATCGATTTCGTGTTCCCGCTGCTCAATCGCGCGGGCTTCTTCAATTCCGAAATGCTGGTGCCGCTGCTGTGCGAGCGCGCGGGGCTGCCGTATCTGGGTGCAAATCCGATCCTGCGCGGGCTTTCGGATGATAAACACCTGGCCAAGCGCGCCGCTGTCGATGCCGGCATCCCCACCGCGCCATGGGCAGTCTATCGCAAGGGCGCACCCGTGCTGGAGGGCAAATGCCCGAAGGCTGATCGTTATGTCATAAAGCCCAACAATTCCTCGGCCAGCTGGGGTGTGGGCGATGCGCATGACTGGGCGGGCGTTGCCGAGGCGGTTCACCGCATCCACACCGATCCGGCCAATGGCGGTCAGGATGCTATCGTCGAACCCTTTATCGAAGGCAGTGACGTCGAAGTGCCCGTCATCACGATCAATGGTGAGCCGCAAATCCTGCCGATGCTGATTTTTCGCCAGTCCGATCCGTCACACCTGCGCACCTATTACGAAAAGCGCGATCTGGTGGACCGCAGCCAGAAATACTCGCTCGAACCGTTCACCGATCCGCAATTGGTCGAAAAGATCACGCGGTTCACAAAGGCGTGCTGGGAGGAGTACCGCCCGTTCGATTACGGCCGCTTCGAATTCCGCGTGAACGAGGCGACGGGCGATGTGCAGTTTCTGGAGCTGAACCTCAACTGCAATCTGTGGTCGCAAAAGGTCTTTGGCCGCGCGGCAGCAATGGCAGGATGGACGCAGGCCCAACTGATCGAAACGCTGGTGGCCGAAGGGCTGCGGCGGCATGGGCTGATTTGAATTCAATCAGACTGGAAATGCCGCCATCACTTGCGGCCGATGCTTGGTTGGGAAGCGTAGATGTTAGATAAGCTTTGACCTACAGGCTTGTTTGGCGGTGCTCCAGCCCGAACGGTAGTCGAGCCCATATCCGCTCGTGGAAGAAATAAAGTATTAGTTTCGTGAAGATTTCTAACCCGCCAATCGAAACCGCTGTCGCAACGCTGCCTGTAAAAAACCATGCCAGAGCGAACGTGTCCAGGGAGGCGATCAATACGCCAGAGCCCGGCCTTCACTGTCGTGCGGCGCAACGTCTCCCTGTGTTTGTTGTTGCGAAACTCTATACCCCAGCCAGTCAGCGACCACGCCCGCTCATGCAGGAAATACAGGGTGAACTTAGTCGCCACCTCAGTAATCGCGATATAGCTCGCGGTTTCAAGCGCATCCCCCTGCGCGACCGGCGCACCGAATATGGGGCCAAGAAAGGTAATCAGAAGATAGGAAAGGATAAGCGTGTCGATCGTGCCCACTACACGCCATGACACTGCTTTGACCACGGAACGCCAAGGCTTGATCTTCGGCCTCTCTGGCGGATCAAGTTTTTGCGTTTCAGGTCCGAAGATGGGTTTTTCCGGTTGCTCTCTCATTGGCAGCGCCCCCTGAAAGCAACCGATTAGTGCGCGATAAATGGCCATGATCAAGGTTAGTTACAACCCGACAACCCTCTAGACCGACAGAAGGCGCGACACTTGCGAATGGGTCGCCTGTTAAATGTCCGCTTTTAATGAAATGCACGAGCGAGCTGAATGTCTGATTGTGGGTGGAAAGCGGACGCTATCCGCCCTGCCATGCCCAACACCATAAAGTAGCGTCGACAAGGAAAATGATTTCGTGGGGAAATATGAAGCACGGACTTGGATCCGCTTCCGCGACGCTGCACCAGCCGTTCCTTCGATCGTGCTGGAACAATCACTATCCGATGGTGACGGCTTTCGACCACACCGAACGAGCAGGAGCATCTGCCGATTGCTTCATCCGGGCCTATGTTCCCAGCTTCCGTCGCCCGACGGAAACGCTGCCTAGCTTTCGCGCATCAGGGCTGGATCTGGCTGCTCGACCTCGAGAGCGGCATTGCGCGCAGCGTGACCCAGCGGTGCTGGCATTGATGGTCGGCCGCGTTGGATCGCCAGCATGGCTTCACCCGCCGCCGGATCAAGCATCGGCCATGCGTTATCAAGCCGTTGAGCACCCGATGTCGAACAGGTCTATGCCGCTTACACTCGGCGCGCGTATGGATGCTCGCGCACGGCGCGCCGCAAATACGGCGAGCGATGGAAGGCGTGCAAACGCGCTGTCGCGTTCGCGATCGCCAGGACGCGATGCTGGTGTCGCGGCCGACACGCTGCAGGCCGCCTTCGCGACCCGCCAATTCAGACAGGTAGCGCTGGGGTGCGTGGCCGCGGCCCGGTGCATCCGGGCCGTCGCGCGTGGGAAGATAGTGCTGAACAGCTCCCGCCTCGCGCAGGATCATCGCTCGCCCGCGTCGCTCCTCGGGGCGACGCTGCTGCTCAACGTCCGGCAGGCACCGTGCGCTCGCATCATGGTCGTCACGCCCTTCTGCACAGCTGACTCGCCCGGCGCGCCAGCAATTCGGCGCTTCTCACTAGGTCACACGATCTGCTGGTTCGGGGTCGCATCTCAGCTCGGGCCAACCTCCGGTTGGGTTGCCTCAGGCAGTGCCGCATCTGCGGCGGCGACGGCAGCGCAGTGTCGCGCGGCGTCACGAAGCGCAGTGGCGCCGGACAGATCCTACGGCGCGCATCTCGATCACACACGCAAACGGACATCCGGTCGTGAATTCCTGCCGGGGCGAGCTTCATTAACGTCGCGGATGGCAAACCCTATTTCTATTTCGAGGGAAATCTGACCCTGCGCCTGCCCGAGGGTGAATACCGCGCGGTCATAACCCACGGACCATTCTCGGTCCCCGAGGAAATGAGCTTCACCGTTTCTGAAAGCTCACCGGTTTCTCGCAAGGCGACCATCCGCCAAGGCTACGATGCATGATCAGACCGGACGTCGCTGCCAACCAGCGCGGGGACCTACCGGCAACGGCTGCTGAGCCAGAGCGACTGACCTCATCTGCCGATGCGTCGATGACCTCGACTTCGACGCGCCGATTGCGTGGAACCAGCACAAGGCTGCCCGACGCCAGCGCATCGGTCAGTAGCGGGCCCGGAGGAGCCGTCCATGTTGTCGCGAGACGCGTGCGATACCGGTTGCCATGGATCCTGAGGGCTATGGGTGGAAGGCGTTCGCACCTACGGTTCTCGGGCCGGGTGAGCGCCTTGAATGGGATCGAGGATCCGTAGCCGCTGCGAGCTGCCATCACCTTGCTGCCCGGCACGGCGGCGCTGGCCACATACGTTCATCCGGCTGAAGTCCACTCGTATGACGATCGCTCCCGCAATCCCTGGCCTACGAGAGATAGTCGACGGAGGCTGATCTGCTGGGGGCTGGGCTCGACATTGTCTGCACGCGCGCAGCTTGATCGAGCAGCGCACGGATGCATCGTACCAGGTCCTCGGAAGTCGGGCAGCCCGCAACCTCGGTACGGCACGTGAACACCGGATCGCCGCACGCGCCTATTTGATCGCAGCCAAGGAAGCAGATGCGGCCACGCTCGATCGGTCCGCCAAGGCCGATCTCGCTCGCTAAGGACCAGCGCTGCTTCGGTCGACGAAGCGCCCGGGAGCAACCGATTGAGGCGTGCGCGAGCTGTCCACTCGATCTGGCCAGCCGGCTGCGTGAACAGCCGAGAACGCTTGCCAACGGTCAGGTGGTTCAGACGCGGCGATTTCGCCGGCCAATGCCGCAGCGATCGCCGGCATTCTCCCGAAGGCGTGGATCGCACAGAGCTCCGGCCAACCGGAAGGACGAGTAGACGGTTCCCCTTGCTGCTCCCCAAGGACGGGGACAGTGGGACCGCCCTAATCCAGCGCGGCAAAGCACAGCAATCGACCTGCGAGAAGCCGCCCTTCGTCGGAGAGTGAATTCGCCCAGCTACATGCGCTCGCTGGCCTTACAGCGCGCATCGCAGAGTGAGGCTGCTATTGCGATGCGGTCACTACGTGAGATAGAAGGTGCTATACGTCCGCAATGGGGTCGTTAGCTGAACGGCAGCTTTTGTCTGAAACCTTTAAAGCAGCCATGCCTGTTCCTCGGTCCGCCACTAGCCTGAAAAATGGCTGCAATGGCGTCAAGGGCAGACTTTTCCCAAAGTTCTTGAGTGAAAGCCACGACCGCTCCCCTATTCCGGCACACGCTTTCCCGCAAAATCGAACACGCGCCCGCTGTCCTGTGGCCCCAGCCCTACCAGTACGCCCAGCAAATTTTCCGCCGCCTCGCCCGGCTTTGTCAATTGTCCGTCCGGCAGGTTCGACTGGAACGGTTCTGACAACGCGCTGTCGACCGTGCCGGGGTGCAGGCCGACGATCACGCCATCCTTGTGCGTGCGAGCCATTTCCAGCGCAAAATTCTTGAGCAGCATATTGAGCGCCGCCTTGGACGCGCGGTACGAATGCCAACCGCCCAGCCCGTTGTCCGAAATCGAGCCGACCCGCGCGCTCAGCGCTGCGAACACGAACGGCTCGCTGCGCGGCATCAGGGGCAGCATGTGCTTGGCGATCAGCGCGGGGCCGATTGTGTTGAGCGCAAACACCTGCGCCATCGCATCCCCTGAAAGGCGTTTGTAGGTGCGCTCTGGCCCCGTGCCATCGGCCAGTGTCAGCACGCCCGTGGCGACGATCACCCATTGCGGTGGATCATCACGCATCATCTGCGCGGCGGCGGCAATGCTGGCCTCATCCGTCAGTTCAAAGGCAAAGGGCGTGATCGCCGCACCCTGCGGCTGCGTGCCTTCGCGCGATCCGGCGTAAATCCGCTCGCAACCCTTTGCGCTCAGCGTTTCACACATGGCGCGACCGATCCCGCCCGTGCTGCCAAAGACCGCGGCGGTGCGTGGCCAGTTTCCTACAGTATCCATACTGGCTAGAGCGACGGGATGATCGCTTGGTTCCCTCTCTGCCCCGGACTGGCACCCGTACTGGCACCTGCATTGGCGCGTGCTATGCCGCGTCCGGCATCTGCGCGATCCTTGGGGCGAGGCAGTTTTTTGCTGTCAGGACACTGTGCCAGCTGTTTCAGGCGTTGCCTGTGCACGATGAACCGAATGGCCGCGCGACACTTGCCCGGCAAGCAACCGGTTTCCCAAAGGTCGCAACACGCGCCCGCTTGCCTCACGGGGACAAGCCGCTAGATAGGGCGCAAGCGCAAATGGGATCAGCGATACATGGCAACCTTCACACTTCCGAAGAATTCGAAAATCAGCAAGGATGGAAAGGCTCACAAGGCCACCGGGGCAAGCCGCGCGAAATCCTTCAAGATCTACCGCTACGATCCCGACAGCGGGCAGAACCCGCGCTATGACACGTTCGAAATCGACCTCGACCAGTGCGGCCCGATGGTTCTGGATGCGCTGTTCAAGATCAAGAACGAGATCGACCCGACGCTGACGTTCCGCCGTTCCTGCCGCGAGGGCATCTGCGGATCGTGCGCGATGAACCTGAACGGGAAGAACGGGCTCGCCTGCACCACCTCGATCGAGGATCTGAAGGGCGAGATTCGCATCACGCCGCTGCCGCACATGGACGTGATCAAGGATCTGGTGCCCGATTTCACGCATTTCTATGCGCAATACGCTTCGATCAGGCCTTGGCTGCAAACGGTATCCACCACGCCTTCGGGCAAGGAGCGGCTGCAATCGCCGCAGCAGCGCGAACAGCTCGATGGGCTGTACGAATGCATCCTGTGCGCGTGCTGTTCGACCGCGTGCCCCAGCTATTGGTGGAATTCGGACAAGTTCCTGGGCCCCGCGATCCTGCTGCAGGCCTATCGCTGGCTGGCCGACAGTCGCGACGAGATGACGGGTGAGCGGCTTGACGCGCTGGAGGATCCTTTCCGCCTGTATCGCTGCCACACGATCATGAATTGCGCGAATGTCTGCCCCAAGGGTCTGTCTCCGGCAAAGGCGATTGCCGAAACGAAGAAGATGATGGCCGAACGTGCAATCTGATTTCTGGGCAATCTGATTCGGTGACTTTCAGGGAAGACGTATTCGATCACGGGCCAGACCCCGATAATCCGGACTGGAACCACTGGAACCTGAAGGATCAGACGCTGTTCAACGGCGCCGTGATGGGCAAGCTGATCACGCGCGTCGATCCTGACGGCAAGGCGCGGGTGAGGATGTTCCCGCAGCGGCATCACGAAAACCTGCAAGGCATCATCCACGGCGCGGTATCGTTGTCGTTGATAGATATCTCGCTGTTCGTGACATTGCACACAATCGGAACGGGCAACGCCGGACCATCGGTGACGCTGGAACTCTCGACGCAGTTCGTGGGCGGCGGCGATCCCGCCCGTCCACTGGATGCGGTGACCGAGATCGTGCGAGAGACTGGCAAGTTGGTGTTCGTGCGCGGCATGGTGGAGCAGGAAGGCGATGTGGTCGCGAGCTTTTCGGGCATCGTGCGCAAGATGCAGCCGCGCGGTTGAAAGCGCATGGCAGGGCTACTCGCCAGATACGATGCGCTGATTGCCAGCGGGGAACTTCGCGCTGACCCGGATCAGCGCGCCGCGGCCGAGCGGCTCGACCGCTTGCAGTGCGGGCTGGAAGCGTCGCGGCCAAGTCGCGGCTTGTTCGCCCGCCTCACAGGCACTGGCCCCGCCTCGACCGATCCGCGCGGCGTCTATCTGTGGGGCGGCGTCGGGCGCGGCAAGTCGATGTTGATGGACCTGTTCGTCGAGACGCTCGCCATCGAGCACAAGCGCCGGGTCCATTTTCACGCCTTCATGCTGGAGGTCGATCGTCTCGTCGCCGAGCAACGCAAGGCTCAGCGGCAGGATCCGCTGATCGCGGTCGCGCTGCGCATGGCAGAACAGGTCCGCTGCCTCGCATTCGACGAAATGGTGGTCAACAATACCGCCGATGCCGCAATCATGGGGCGGTTCTTCGCCGCACTGATGGAAGGCGGCACGGTGATCGTCACCACCAGCAACCGTCCGCCGCAAGACCTTTACAAGGACGGGCTCAACCGCTCGCTGTTCCTGCCCTTCATCGACCTCGTCGAGGCGCGGATGGATGTTCTGTCGCTGAACGGCCCGACCGACTACAGGCTCGACCGGATTGGAGGGCTGGCGACCTGGCATACTCCGATCGGAGACTCGGCCACTGCACAGGTGCGCGAAGCGTTTTTTCGCCTGACCGACTTCGAACCAGAGGATGCCGAACATGTACCGAGCGGCGAACTCGACCTTGGCGGAGGGCGAAAACTGCATGTGCCCAAATCGTTGAAAGGCGTCGCGGTCTTCAGCTTCAAACGATTGTGCGGTGAAAATCGCGGCGCGGCGGACTATCTGAATATCGCCCATGCCTATCACACGGTTATCGTCGTCGCCGTTCCCAGAATGGGCCCTGAAAACCGCAATGAGGCGATCCGGTTCACAAAGCTTGTCGATGCGCTGTATGAGAACCGCGTCAAGCTGTTTGCCACCGCCGCCGCCGCGCCCGAAGCATTGTACGAGGCAGGCGATGGAGCATTCGAATTTGAGCGAACCGTCAGCCGCCTCAACGAAATGCAGAGTGAGGAATATCTCGCTCTTGGCCATGGTGCCGAAGCATGACCGATCGACGCAATTTTACGCTGCTGGCTGCAAACTTGATCTTCGAGAGACACGGGCCTGCGCTGCGACAAGGCGGCTCATCATCTTGAGATCGTGTTCACGCAGTTCCAGCGCAGCATCGGCCCACATTTCGGTTATCTGGTTCAATTCTTCAAGCTCCAGCCGCCAGACCCGCTTGGTCGCCTTGCGCGCTCCCACCAAGCCAGCATGGCGCCGTTCGGACTTCTTAATGAATTCGCGAACAGCCTTTTGCCCCTCTCCCGTCTCTACGACCGTGTGAACGATACCAAGATCGTACATTTCCTGCGCAGTGTAGGTTTGATTGGACAGGATGATACGATCTGCCATTGCGCTGCCAAGCTTGCGTGTAAGAAGCGCGTGAGCGCCCATCCCCGGATACAAACCAAACATAATTTCTGGCAAACCGAACGTGGCGTGGCGTTCTGCGATAACGAAATCGAACGACAGCAAAGCCTCGAACCCTCCGCCCAGCGCTGCCCCCTGCACCAATCCCACCGTCAGCATATCGATGCCCAACGCGCGGATGTTCCGATCAAGGATAGCGCAGCAGCGATGGCCGTATCGCACCAGCGCGGCCCGATCGCGCTGCCGGATCAGATTCTGAAACAGTTCAAGGTCTCCGCCATAGCAGAACACGTCAGGGCATCGGCTGCCAAGGATCATGTATCGCAGCGGCACTTTTGTTGGCCCAAACCCAGCGGCGATGAGAGTTTGCCAGGTTTCAAAATTTTTGAGCAGGCTTGGAGTAAAACTGGGCCTGCTGGCGGGATTCATGAATGTCCAAAGCGCAGCATTGGGGGATTTGTACAGAACATCCAGCTCAGTCAAAGAATACAGATCATCCGGTATCTTTGAATGAATGGCGCTCTCGGCGAAAAATTCATCCCGCTCGTCCAGCGGGAGCGCACTTTGTGCCCCGATTTCCATCCCTGTTTTCTCCAATGCAACCCAGAGCCCATTCAGGGATTACGCCCCCTTGAATGATCGACGACCGACTTACAGCCTTTCGATGGCAAGAATCTAAGCGAGGCAGGATACAATTGGCAAATAATATTTCAGCATATTGGATGGTCTGATCTGAAAATCAGGACAATACCGTCAATGTCACGTCTCATCACGCCGGTTTTTCTAGTCAGCGATGCCTAAATGCACCAGTGACCGCTCCAGCATCAGGAATTGCCACAGTATCCGCGAATTATCGCTGCGGCCTGTGATGTGAGCTTCAGCTATTTGTTTGAGAGAGGTTGGGTCAAACCAGCCACTTTCCGCTAATTTTCCGCTGGTTGCCACTGCGCGCGCTTCCTGTGCGAGTGGACCACGCAACCACTGTGCAATGGGCGTAACGAAGCCCTGTTTTGGACGGTACAGAATGTCGCGAGGCAATTGCGGTTCCATCGCCTTTTTCAGCAGATACTTTCCCGTCCCACCGCGGACCCGCATCGCATCGGGCAGACGGGCCGCAAATTCGACCAGGCGATGATCGAGCAATGGCTCTCGCGCCTCCAGACTAACTGCCATGCTGGTTCTATCCACCTTGGTCAGGATGTCGCCAGGCAGCCAGAATGCAAGATCGGCATATTGCGCTCGGTCCAATCCGCTGCGCGCGGGCGCGCCTTGCATCAATGCGATCAATTCGTCTTCTGCCCTTGCCCCGCCCAATCGCTGCGCAAATCCTGCGCTGTAAAGGGCGGCGCGCTGGTCTGGCGTCGTCACCGACAAAGCGCGCGCATATCCCTCCTCGCCGCTTTCTGCCAACGCCAGAAGCGTTGATTTCGCACGCAATGGACGCGGTGCCCAGTCCGCCTTCGGCCAGATCCGACCCAGCGAACCAAACAGCGGCGCACGAAGGCCGGCGGGCAACACGCGACGGGCGCGTTCTTCGTTGTGGTGAAATACCTGCCTGCGGTACCCCGCAAACGCCTCATCCGCGCCATCTCCGGAAAGGGCGACAGTCACCTGTTCCCGCGCCAGCTGACACACTCTCCATGTTGGCAGGGCCGAAGCGTCGGCAAAGGGTTCATCAAACATCGTCGAAAGGGCATCAATTGCGCCGAAGTCGTCGCGTCCCACTGTGCGCGCACGATGATCGGTTCCGAACGTCTGCGCGATGCGTTCGGCATATCCGGTTTCATCCAGCGCAGCCACGTCAAAGCCGATAGAGCACGTCTTGACCGGCTGCGCGCTGATCTCGCTCATCAGAGCGACGACGCTCGAGCTGTCGACACCGCCTGACAGGAACGCGCCAAGCGGCACATCGGCAACCATGCGCGATTGCACAGCCTCCCGCATCAGGTGCATCAGTTCCGCCGATAGATCGGTCTCGCTCCCGGTCGCTCGTTGTGTGAAATCAATATCCCACCAACGCCGTGGCTTAGGAACCGGCTTGCCCGCCTCGCAAAGCATAAAATGGCCTGCGGGCAGTTTTTCGAACTCCGGCAAGGATCGAATGCGTATCGGGCACATACCCCCATGCGAGATACGCATCGAGTGCCTGCGGATTGAGCTTTCGCGTCAATGCGGGATCAGTCAGCAGCCCTTTCAGTTCCGATGCGAAGGTAAGCGTGCCATCAGGCAGACGGGCGAGAAATAACGGTTTCACGCCGAACCGGTCCCGTGCCAAAAACAGGCTGCGCCGCTCCAGATCGTAGAGGGCAATGGCGAACATCCCATCGAGCCGCGCCAGACAGTCCGGGCCCCAGCGCTGCCACGCGGCGAGAATCACCTCGGTATCGCCATCGGTGGCAAAACGGGAACCCAGCTCCTCCAGCTCGCGCCTTAGCGCGCGGTAATTGTAGATCTCGCCGTTGAATGCGATCACCGCACGGCCATCGACCGAGTGCATGGGTTGCGGAGAGCCCTCGACGTCGATGATCGAGAGGCGTCGATGGCCAAGGCCAATGCCCGGTGCCGTCCACACGCCAGCCCCATCGGGTCCGCGATGCACCATGGTGTCGCACATAAGCGTGATGCGCGCAGGATCAAACCGCGTCGAATGCTCTTGCTGGAACAGGCCCGCTATACCGCACATGCCGTCTATCCAGCCTCAGCCGGCTATCGCAGGGACGAGTATCGCCGCCGCAATCCAGTACGCCAGGGTGACAGCGGCTATCCCGCCAAGCATGGCCAATGCGCTCTCACGTCCGCTATCGAGGCGGCCAAGCCACGCCATGCCGTTCAGATCATTAGTCGTGTAACCGTAATCCTCAGGCTCGCTTTGAAACAGCCTCCACGCGCCAGCCAACAGGATTGCGACGACCACGGCGAAGAAAATCCAGCCGTAGAAGATGTGATCAAACCCTGCGGCAAATTCTACGCCTGCAAACTGCGCGATGTAGATCGTGCCCCAGGCGCGCACCCCGTTGGCGAGGATCGGAATGATGATCGAGGCGAGTACAAATCCTGCGCGCCGGCTCCAGCTGGTGAATCGGGTAAAGCCCACCAGCACGCTGAGCGTTACCATAGCGATCAGGAATTTGACGCCCGAACACGCCTCTGCGACGATAAACAGGCCCGCAGGCGTATCGATATGAATACCGTCGATCTCCGCCGGGATGCCGCTCCATAAAGTCAGCTTTATCGCAATTTGTGCGGTCACATCCTGCAACGGCGCGATCAGCTCATCGCCGAACGGCACCAAGAACGCCAAATAAGCGAGCGGCAGTGCGACCAAGATCGAAGCACGCAGGCCGAAAATCGCAACAATCGCTCCCTGCATTGCGCCCACTGCGCCAGCATGGGCGATGATGTTCAGACCTGTCAGCCTGCCGGTAAGCCAAAGGCTCAGTCCGGCTATCACCAAACCTACCCCCCAGACCCACGGTCGAGGCGCGATCTTCACCAATTCATCAAGTTTGAGCCAAACCAACCACGCGACAATCAGCGGAACCAGCAGGATGTGATTGTAGGTATCGATATTCCACCACTGATGAAACATCTCGCCCCATTCTCGCGCTGTCACCGCGATCAACATGACGATGGCGGCGATCAATACGCACAATGACGAGCGCCATACATGCGGGATTCCTTGCGGCATCACTGTGTGCCGCCATGACTGGCTGGCCGGGTCTTGGGTCGCTTCAGGCGGCATTGCGCGTCTTTGTGTCGCTCTGGGCAGACTCACTTCTGACAATCCCATCGAGCGGGGAGAGCATTGCATCCCACGCATGGTGTTCAAGAACGAAGCGACGCGCGGCGGCCCCCATCGCTGCACCCCTGTCCTGCTTTGATAAAAGCGCCTCTATCCTCGTCAGCATCGTATGGGGGTCGGCTTCGCTCACCATCCAGTGCACATCGTCTTGCGCATCTATGCCGGTGGCAGCCTGTGGCGATAGGAGCACGGGACGTGCCATTGCCATCGCCTCGAGCACCTTGTTTTGCACCCCTCGTGCAATCAATAATGGCGCAATCACGCAGGTGGCTGCGGCAAGAAAGGGTTTGACGTCGGACACCTCGCCCCAGATCCGCACACCCGGCGCGACGTTGTGGCGCTGAATTGCAGCGGTTGGATTTCGGCCTACGATATGCAGGGTCGCGCCGCCGTGCCGTTTGCGCAAATCCGGCATCAGCTGCTGGATCGCCCACAGGGCCGCGGCCTCGTTCGGCGGATAATCCATCTGGCCGGTGAAAACCAGGTGTGGGCCACTCGCAGGTGACATTTGCGGGTGAGGTGTAACCTCGGCCGGATTGAACAGGTCTGCGTCGATGCCGTTGCCGATCACTTCGATCCGGGCTCTTGGCGCCGGAGGGACGCGGGCACGAAACAACTCGGCCTCGGCATCACTGATCAGCACAGTTGCATGGGCGCGTGTTGCCAGTCGCGCTTCCTCGCGCGCCAGCAATCGCCCTTCGCGTCCGTTCAGCCAAACCTGCTTACCGGCGTCGGCATAGCTTTCGAACTTGGCGCTATCGACATCGCACAGGTCGATCACCACCCGTCCGTCAAAATCGCGCGGCACGTATTGTCCCATCTGGCCGGAAAAAACGACGATGGCGCTAATCGGCCGGGCCGCGATCGTTGCTCGCACCCAAGCCTCCAGCTGAGCGCTGTGAAATGCCGCGAGGCTAACCGGCTTTCCCGAAAGCATCGCCTGCACGCCTGCCAGCACCAGTGGCTTCGTGCGCTCGACGATGCAGTGCGTTGCAGCAACGCCATTCAGTTGGTCGGAGCAAGCGCGATCCTCGGCACTTTCCGAAAAGCATCCGACATGGACGGGCCCCAGTCCAACGAGTTTTTGCAACAGATGGTGCGCGCGAATCTTGTCTCCGCGATTGGGCGGAAACGGCACACGATGCGCCAGAAACAGGATCTCGCTCATATCAGGGTACCTATGCCGTCACGCCAGTCCGCGCGCGATCCAAGGACCGATCGTGTTGGCGACCGGCAGCGGCAGCTTTTTCCAAAGCTCAATCTTGCGGCTGTATGCCTCGCTGGTGGGATCGATATCGCGAGGTCTGCACCCCGGTGCAGTCCATTCGGCGTAAGTGAGCGGCTGCGGCTCAAAGCCCCAGTTTTTCTTGAATTTCCACGGACCGCTACCTGACTTGGATCGTCCGAAATCGAACCGTGTCATGCCTTTTGCGCGGGCGTGTAACATAAGCTCGTAATACATCAGCTCATTGGCATGTGCATCGCGCGCGGCATGCGTGCCCCCACCCCAGAACGGCATAACAGCACCGTTGTGATAGAAGTTGAGGACGCTCGCAATCGGATCGCCATGGCGAAACACCGTCAGGATATCGCTGTCCTTGGGGAACGCTTCAAGCATCGCGCCGAAAAGTCGCGCAGGAAAGACTGGAGTTCCCAGATTGCGCACGCTTTCAGAGTAAACCCCGTAATGCCCGCGCAGATCATCGTGGCCGCGTCCTACGCGCACGGGAAGCTCGTTGTTCAATCCCTTACGAACCTCGGCGCGAGCCTTGCGCGGGATTTCCAGCAATTGCGCCTCACCATCCGGGGCGAGGTCTGCCTCGAACCCGCAATGCCTGTCGTCCCAGCACCGCCAGTCCTGGGTTGCAGGTAACACACCGCCGCGCAATTCGATGCTGCCAAAACCGCCCGCGACTGCATAGTCCTGCGCTGCCAGCACCAGCGCATTCGCTGCGTCCGATGAAGTCGCACAAATGCCTCCCGCAACGCCAAATCCGCTCGATACAAGTGCTTTGCCAAACAGGATCGATCGAACCTGTGTGATCGGCAGCCAGCCGGTTATAATGCCCAGCCGCTCAGACAGGAAGCCGCTCGCCCGCTGGCCGGTGCCCGCTTCGACGGCGCGCAGCCACGCCGGGCGATGAAACAGGCTCGCGCGCTGCTCTGCCACGAAACCTTCGATCCGGTCGCAGGTTCGTCTATCGGACAGGTCTGCTAGCGATACGGTGTGGTGCATGGAAGCGCGAGAAATGGCGGCGGGCGCATTCATGCAGCGATCTCGTCCTCTGAAGGCCATTCTATTGACATGTCGACGGTGCGGCGGGCTTCGGAATGAGCGATCATGTCCATCCTGCCCCAGCGAAATTCCTTCACCAACCCACGCAATTTACCGGCCATTTTTTGCAGGCCTGTATAATGCCGCAGCCTTGAGCGCACTGATGCGTTCGGAACGCGCGGTTGAGACGGATCGATTTCCCAAGGATGGAAATAAAAGACTGCCGGGCGACTCTCGCGCCGGTTGACCTGCCGGATCGCCCACCGCGAAAATCCATAGGGCAGAACCCGGAAAAATCCGCCGCCGCCGGCTGCTACTCGCTTCCCGCCAAGGATCGCCGTTGTAACCGGCAACTCAACCAGATCGGACCACGGCAACGGGCGAAAGGCGAAACGCGGCGCTTCTGGCCAACCATAGTGATCGTGCGCGATCGGCGCGACGCTGGAAGAATAAGCATAACCCTGTTCGGCCAGTTCCATGAATGCCCACGGCGTGCGCTGGTCGATGGAAAAGCTGGGTGCGCGATAACCGGTGATCTGTTGTCCGGAGCAATCTTCGAGGATTTCGCGCGCCTTTCTAATGTCCTCGGCAAAGCTCTTACGGTCGAACGTAAAGACCCTTGCGTGATCATACCCATGACTGGCAATTTCGTGACCTGCATCCGCGATACGGCGGATCATCGAGGGATGGCGTTTTGCCACCCATCCCAATGTAAAGAATGTTGCGTTGACCTGCGCTTCGGCAAACAGATCGAGAATGGCATCGACGTTGTTTTCGACCCGTGTGCGAATACCGTTCCAGTCATCGCGATTGATCACATTTTCGAACGCGCCAACCTGGAACCAGTCTTCGACATCGACGGACAATCCGTTGACGATCCTGACCGGATCATCCGCGATAAGGTTGCCTGGCCGATCTCCGGGAAATGTCATGTCTCACGCTGCCTCGCGCGAAGTATCGTCTTCGAGCCATTCGATCAGCATGGTAAGTACATGACGGAACGATCGTTCCTGCTCTTCAAGCCGTTGCTCCAACCGGTTCAGCATTTCGCCAACTTCCGGGTCGACTGGCTGTACAGAATTCAGATCGGCGATGCCCTGCGAGGCGCCAGCGGCCTGAAGCTCGCTGATTGCGGCCTCCAGTTCAGCGGTGCGCTCATCGCGCTGTGCCAGCATGTCGGCAACTTGTTCGGGCGCGATGTTATCGGCTGCGTGACGCGCGGAGGCGGCAGGCTCCACCGAACGCATGGGATCAGCGATTACACCTGCCCCCGCCTCCGCACCGCGCGATTGGTCCGATGCCATTTCCTCACACACCGCATCGAGCATGGTTTGTGTAAGTTCGTCGGACTCTTCGATAGAACCAAGCAACAGCAGGCGATTCATAACCTGATTGACCCGCCGCGGGATGCCGTCAGTCGCTTCGAACAGCGCAGGCAACAGCCCTTCGCCAAGCACGGGGCGGCCCTGCCAACCGACCTGTTCCAGACGATGCCGAATGTAATGCTCAACCTCAGTCGCATCCAACGCTTCAAGGTGGTGAGAGGCGATAATCCGCTGACGAAGCTGATCGAGATCGGGATGATGGGCCAGCGTTCGGCGAAACTCGGGCTGGCCCAGCAGCAGGCTTTGCAGCAGCGGGTGCGATCCAAGCTGGAAATTGGACAGCATCCGCAATTCTTCGAGCGCGGTGAATTCCAGATTCTGGCATTCGTCCACCACAAGCAGGCACCGGCGTCCCTCGCGTGCCTCTTCCGCCAGAAATCTTTCGATTGCGCCCAGCGCAGCGGCCTTGTCCTTGCCTTCGATGGAAAGGCCAAAGCTTTGCGCGACCACGTGGATCAATTCCTCGCCATCAAGGGCGCTGGTAACGATCTGTGCCACCGTCTGCGCCTGGGGATCTATCCGTTCCATCAGATGCGCGACCAGCGTGGATTTACCCGCGCCAACCTCACCGGTGATTACAATGAAGCCCTCTCCCTGATTAAGCCCATAGCCAAGATAGCTCATCGCTTTCTTGTGACTGGTGCTCTCAAAGTAGAATTGCGGGTCCGGCGTCAGCTGGAAAGGGCGTCCGCTAAGGCCATAATATTGTTCGTACATGGTTTCCTTGCTCCAGCTATCAGAAGTCGTACCGAAGGCCGACCAGCGCACTTGCGGCGGCAAAGTCTTCTGCGTTGAAATCGCTTTCGAAATAATCCACCGCCAACGCAGCGCGGGCCGAGAGGCGTTCTGTTAATGCGCGGTTGTACGCCGCCGATGCGCCATAGGCGGTCAGATCGGAATTGTTCGCCTCGCTGGTGAACCAGTTGATGTATGCGTTGGTCGCGAAATTGCCGCTGCGGCCTAATTCGCTGTTGATTGAGCCCGTGAGGTAATAGCTTTCGTCCGTCTGGCCATCCAGCGCGGCCAGCACAGTGTTTTGCGCACCGATAAAGCTGCGGCGGTCATAACCCCCGGCAATCGCGGCGGTCAGACGGCCAAGCTGGCGCTGATAGCTGATCGACCCGCCCCGACCACGGAATGCCGAAGACCGGATCGAACCCAGCAGGCCCAGCCCGGTCGCGCCCTCGCCGCCCGTAACAAGACCGGTGAAGTCGCCCGTCAACGCATTGCGCGCTGCGGTAAAATCGGTCGAAAGGCCCGATAGCGAATTGCCAAGCGCCCCGCCAAAGCTCGTCAGGCCGTCATAAACATTGATGCCGAATGCGCTGCGGCTGTCTGGAGCGTACGAAAAATTGCCGAAATATGTTGTCGATGCATAGCGACGACCGACAGTTGCCGACAGCGACGTGCGCTGGCTTGGGCGCCACTGCACGCCCACATCCCAGATCAGGCCGTCCACATCGAAGGCGATCTGACGCGGGGCGGACTTATCCGTAACCAGCCTGCCATTCTCACCGATCACGGGGGCGCCATTGGCGTCAAGCACCGCATCGCGGCTTGAAACCTCGACGTCCTCATATCCGAGACCGCCGAGCACAGCGAAGCTGTCGCTGAGCGGCACAAGGACTTCACCCCGAACGTTGAGATCGCGTACGCGCTGATCAAGGTTAGATACGTCTTCCTGAAAGGCCCCAGCGGTAATTGCCACACCCACGGGCAGCCCGTTTCCGGCGCGGTTGCCGATGCGGGCATTGGCGGCATAAACCACGCTGTCATCGAAAATATCGACAGCGTTGCCAGCAGGATTGACCACGGCCTCACCCGCCTCGACACGGTTGTATCCAATGCGCGCATTAGCCGCGATATCGATATCGCCCGATGCGGTTGCGATGCTTGGACCGGCATACACGCTGTAAATCTGCCCCGCGGCGTTTTGCGCGATTAGTGGGTTGTTGCTAACCCCTCCGCCACCGTCGATGCGGGTACGACTGGCCAGCGCGCCTGCTTCCAGCGTCACCGAATTGGGCACGATCGCGAGCGATCCGCGAGCCACGCCGCTGATTGTGTCGGTGTCGATCGCGTCGCCATAACCGATATTGCGTTCATATCGCAGCGATACCGAAGCGGCGGAATTGCGACCCTGCACATTGGCGTCCACCCCTGCCGCAATCTGCGTGAAAGTCAGCACATCGTCGCCCGGCGTCAACTGTGCAGTGAGCACCTGATTTACCTCGATGTAAGGCTGGACGATGGACGCGGTGCGGTCTTCGCGCTCGCGATCCTGCGCCAAGACAGGCGCTGCGATGGCTACACTGGCCAAGCTCGCTGTAAAGGTCGCATATTTGGCGATTGCGATCAGGGAGACCGGGTGCATTCTTATTCCTCCGTCGCGCCATAATCGCCAAAACGGCGACCTGACGGGCTGAACTGAACCGCATTCAGAAGCAGTTTTATATCGGGACACGCGGACAGCAGATTCTGCGCATCATCTATGGCAGCGCGGCTGGTCTGGTCGGCACGCACAACCAGCAAAGCCTGCCCGACATGCGCGGCAAGCTCGGCCGCAGGCGATGCTGCGAGCGCGGGCGGGGTATCGAATATGACGAAGCGATTGGGAGCGGACTGCGTCAACCGATCAAGCACTTGGCCAGTTCGGGCACTGGAAAGGTATTCTGCATCACGCGCGCTGCGGCTGCCTGCGGGCATGATGAACAAGCCTTCAATATCGGTCCTTATCGCGAGTTCCTCCGGGTTCTGGCCGCGATCAACAATCGCATCCATCAAACCAAGACCGCTCTCGATCCCGAAGCAGCGCGTGATCGATGGTTGCATCACATCGGCATCCACCAACAGCACCTCCACATCACGTTCTGTGCTGAGCGCGATGGCGAGATTGGCCGCGCAGAACGTCTTGCCCTCGCCCGAATGCGGAGAGCAAACCAGAATCCGCCGCGAAATGCCACCTCCCGATGCCCGCGCATCAGCGAGCAATTCCCGCTTTATGATGCGAAATTCCTCCAGCAAGCCGCTGATCGGATCTTCGGGTACGATCAGCCCTTCGGCGCGCAGAATGTCGCGATCGACCTTCGCAACTGGCCCGCACAGATTTATCCTCGGCTCCGCGCGCCCGGCTTCAAGCAACCTATTGTGCGGCTCTGGCTCCGGCTCTGGCTTTGGCTGTGGGTGGGCCGCGACGTCGGCATTGGGGCGCGCAGCGGCTGGCACTCGCGCGTCGGTCGGCCTTAGGCGCGGCGCTGAAATGGCGGGTCGCAGACTGTCCAGACCGTAGGCGGCATCCGCCCGTTCCAGCAGGGATGGCCGCTTACCCGCAGGCGCGTCGGGAGCCTGTGGAGCAGACCGGGCAGCAATACCGGTTTCGATTGGGGTGTGCTTCGTCATGTCCCGCTCCTCAAACAACCGTCCCGACCGAGACGATCTCGATCGCGAGCAGGATTACGAAGATGCCCACCAGCGCCGCCGATCCACCGACAAACTGTTTTATTCGGCGTCGTGAAACGAGGCGCGCGGCCTCGGATACGGTGAGCGAGACAGATCCGATCACCGGCATATCGAAAGAACGTTCCAGTTTTTGCGCCGTCATAAACGTCGATTTCATCTGTCCCATCGCCCAGGCCACGCCTGCACCGGCAGCGCAGCCGACAATCAGCACACCCAAAAGCAAAAGTGGGCGATTAGGAGCAGACGGTCTTTGCGCGACAACGGGAGGATCGATCAGATCAAATTTGAACTGGCTGGTTTTTTCCTCGACATTTCCACGGGTGCGCAGCTCTTCGCGGTTTTGCAGAAGTTCTTCGTATTTCTGGCGGAGCACGTCGTAATCTCGGCTGATCCGATTTGCCTCCGCTGCGACGGTCGGCTCAGACGCCTGGCTCGCGAGCGTCGAAGCGATCTGCGATTGCAACGCCGCACGCCGTGATTGAAGGGCCTCTACATTAGCCTGTCGCTCGGACTTGATCGCCACGAGCGATGAATAGGCGGGGTTGGGCGATCCATTGGACTGGTTCGGCCCCTGTGCCGCAACCTGCCGCTGAAGTATGGAGATTTGCTTCATCGAGGCGATTACGTCTGGATGCTCATTCTTTAATCCACGAGCACGCAACTCTGCCAATTGAGACTGAGCGCGCTGCAACGCCGCCTCGGGGCCAAGGGCATCTGCACCGCCGGCGATTGTGCGCGGAGTGCCTGACAATTGACCCTGAAGCGCGGCGAGCGAACTCTGTGCGCCCGCAAGGTCTGCTTCGATATCGCGCATCTCGGTGCGCATCTGTTGAATTTTCGAAGAAAGGCCTTCCGCGCCGCCAGCTAAATCCGGATACTGCGATTCAAACACCAGACGGCGCTGTTCTGCCTGCTCCAGCTCAACCTTGCGCTCGGCCAATTGCTCGTCCAGCTGGGATACAGCGCCGTTCAGATTGGCGCGACTGCCTGCGATGTTTTCTTCGCGAAAGATATCCAGCAGCTTTTGCACGACATTGCGCGCCAGCACGGCATTCTGCGCATCGCTCAGATTGCTGCGTCCGACCGTGGCGGAAATTTCAAAGAGATTATCTTCTTCACTGCGCACCACAACATTTTTGCCGAGCGCGTCGATCGCGGTGTTCATTGCCGCGCGATCAGTGATGCCTTCGCCCAGTTCTGTGCCCTTGATTACCTTTTCAAGGTTCACATTACTCGCCAAAGTCTGACGAACACGCGTTATCTCTTCCTTGCCATCGCCCGCAATGCCGAGTTGTTGAGAAAGGTAATCCTCCACATCGACATAGATACGCGCACGCGATTCGTAGGAGTTGGGGATCATCGCGACCACCAGCCATCCGGCAAGGCAGATCGCCCAAGCAACACCAAGAGCGATCCAGCGACGGTGCCAGACCGAATACAGTGCCGTGCGCACTTCTTCCAGAATATCGTCCATATCCTCGCGCCCGCCCTAAAAGCGGCTTTCAGGAATGGAGATCGTATCGCCCGGCCTCAACGCGACGTTCGCGGTCGCATCGCCCTTGTCCAGAAGATCTTTCAGCCGAAGCCGATACTCCTGATTGGTCTTGGCTTTTTCATCGTAGCGGGTCAGCGTGGCCCGGTTGCCCGCGGCGAATTCGCCGAGCCCACCGACTGCTATCATCGCGTCCAGCACTGTCATGTTTGCGCGATACGGCAGCGCCGCAGGCCGTGCGCCAGCACCGGTAATACGGATCTGTTGCGGTAGTGCACCGTTGAATTCATTGACGATAACCGAAACGATCGGTTGTTCGATATATTGCTCCAGCTCGTCGCGAATATCGTCCTGCAATTGCGTTGGTGTTTTCCCCACGGCAACCATGTCGCGGACCAGTGGAATGGTGATGCGGCCATCGGGGCGAACCTGAATATCCTCCGCGCTCAGTTCGGGGTTGCGCCACACATGGATCGTCAGCTTGTCCAGCGGCCCCAGGATGTAATCTTCCTTTGGAGGCTGCGGGGTCGTGCTTTGCGTGGCGGGGGGTAGCTGAGTGCTCGGCCCGCCCGCACACCCGCTCAGCGCGGCAACAGCAAGCGCGAGGCCGGTAATCCGAGTGAGGTTAAGCAAATTGAGCATCGATACGTATCCTTGGTGTGGCCAAACCGACCCGGATACGACGTGCAGGAGCGACCTGTGAAACCGGGCGGGTGAATTGCCCGTGGTTTCTGGACGAAATTGGTGAACATAGTGTTAGTGATAGGCAGCAAATTGCTGCTGTTTCCCGTTATGGCACAGCCATTTGCAGTGCTATTAACGACCCCTTCCCAGCTTTATCAGACCATCATCTGCGCAGCTGGTCCGTGGCCCAGAAACGCCGAAGGGCTCGCCGTGGCACCATAGGCACCCGCGCAGAACACCGCGACCAGATCGCCCACCTCGGCCCGCGGCAGCAGCGCCTGATCGGCAAGCCGGTCAAGCGGCGTACAAAGGCAACCGACCACGTTAACCACATCATCGGCAATTGCATCGAATCGCGAAGCTATCGCCACAGGATAGTTCCTCCGCACAACCGTCCCAAAATTGCCCGAAGCGGCAAGCTGATGATGAAGACCACCATCGGTTATCAGATAGGTCGTTCCGTGGCTGATCTTGCGGTCGATGATACGGGTCAGGTACACGCCTGCCTCGCCTACCAGAAAGCGACCCAGCTCAAGGCACAATTCCGTTTCCGCAAAAGTGGGCGGAAGATCGGCCACCATCTGGGACAGCGCGGCCCCGATCGGCGCGAGATCGAGTGCAATGTCATTGGGGAAGTACGGGATACCAAATCCACCACCCATGTTCAGTTTTGGTAGCGGCTTTCCGATTGCGCGCGCCAATTCAGCAGCCAGTTTCAACACGTTATCTTGTGCTTCTACGATAGCCTCTGCACTCAGCGTTTGACTGCCGGTAAAGATGTGCAGCCCGCGCCATTCCGCACCGGCGGCGATGATGGCCCGCGCCAGATCGGGGACGCGCATCGCATCGACACCAAACTGTTTGGCCCCTCCGCCCATTTTCATACCTGAACCCTTCAGCTCGAAATCAGGGTTTACACGGATCGCCATGCGCGGTGCTTTACCGGTGCGATTGCCGATGGCGATCGCCCTTTGCGCCTCACCCTCGGATTCGCAATTGAGCGTCACCCCGGCGATAATGGCCGCTTCCAACTCATCGTCACGCTTTCCTGGTCCCGCAAAACTGACGCGGGTTGGATCGATGCCTGCTGCCTGCACCATCCGCAGTTCTCCCGCAGAAGCGATGTCGAACCCATCAGCTAATGGCTTCATGTGCGCGATAACTTCGGCGAAGGGATTGGCCTTGATCGCATAATTTATGCCGATCTTCTCCGGCAAGACGCTGCGCAATTGCGCCATGCGCGCATCCAGCAGCGCGCGCGAATATACGAAGAGCGGCGTGGTGCCGGCTTCCTTCACCAAATCGCTGACTTGCCGACCGCCAATGGCAAGTTCCCCGTCAATCGTTTCGAAACCGGGCGGAATCGGGCCGAGTGGTTTGGTCATGCTGCGCCTCTGGTCAATTCGCGCACTAGCGCGGCGCGATCAATCTTGCCGTTGGGATTAAGCGGCATCGCGTCTCGCCAATGGATCGCCTTTGGATGCATAAAATTAGGAAGTTCTCGCGCCAAGTGATTTGAAAGCGTAGTCCTATCCTCCACGCCTTCGCGCCCGCGCACCACCAGATGCACCGCCTGACCCAGCCTTTCGTCAGGCACACCCAAGGCCACGGCTTCGGCCACGCTGTCAAACGCGAGCGCGGCGTCTTCAATCTCTTGCGGGCTGATACGGTTGCCCGAACTTTTTATCATCGCGTCGCGTCGCCCCACGAAATACAGCAAGCCATCGCCCTCCCGCGTAACTCGGTCGCCCGACCAGACTGCCGTTCCGCCATAGTGTGAAGCAGCGGGTGCGGGCTTGAACCGAAGGTCGGTGCGCTCCGTATCCTGCCAATATCCGTGCGCCACCAACGGCCCGCAATGGACGAGTTCGCCTTCCTGATCCGGTCCAGCGACCTCTCCCGCATCGTCGATCACAAGTATCTCTGCAAAGGGAATGGCGGTGCCCATGGAAGTTGGATGCGTATCGACCAGCTTTGGATTGAGATAGGTCGACCGAAACGCCTCTGTCAGGCCGTACATCGGATAAAGGTCCGCTTGCGGAAAAGTTGAGCGCAGCGAACGCACAAGATCGACCGTCAACGCTCCGCCACTGTTAGTGAGTCGTCGCAGGGGATCGGACGCTTCTGCCGGCCAGTCGATCTCGCTCAACTGGACCCACAGCGGGGGCACAGCGGCCAGAGTCGTGACCTGATGGCGGGCACAAGCCTTTGCAACGTCGCGTGGAAACAGGAAATCCAGCGGAACGACGCTGCCGCCAGCATACCATGTCGATAACAGCTGATTTTGGCCATAATCGAATGATAGCGGCAGCACGGCCAGCGTCACATCCCTGCTGTCGAGTTTCAGATAGAATGCCACGCTGACCGCGCCCAGCCAGAGATTGGCGTGGCTTAGCATCACACCTTTGGGCTGGCCCGTCGAACCGCTGGTGTAGAGAATGGCGGAGAGATCGTCCGGGTTGGCGCTTGACGGGCCGAGCGCGAGGCCCGCGCTGGTTGCAGCTTCAATGGCCGCGCGCTCTTCGATCACTGCGCAATCTGCCGGGACATCTCCGGCGTCCAGCGAAGCAAGCCGTGCCGCAGTCCCAATCAACATCCGGGCTCCGCTGTCAGCGAGGATGTGCGCCGCCTGCGCGCGTTTAAGCAGGGGATTAATCGGGACATGCACGAGCCCCGCCCGCGCGGCGGCAAGCGGCATGAGGCAGGTCAATTCGCCCTTGGCTGCCCAAGTCGCGACCCGTGCGCCCGGTTCGCCTAACTGAGCCGCCAGCCATCCGGCCAGCCTGGCAACACGCAGTCTTAACTCATCGTGGTTAAGCACCGCATCCTTAAGCACCATCGCTGGTGCGCCGCCTTTCCCTTGTGCACTTGCCCGTTCGGCAAGGTGATCAATGGGATAGGGGGTCGCGTTGGGGATCTGAGGCATGAGCTTTCGCTGGACAGAATTTTGTAATGAGCAAGCATCACGTGATTGAAGTGCGATATCACGATAGCGTTAACGTCTTGCAAGAGATGTTTCGCGGCGGCGCGCCCGCTGGCGGGCACAAATCTCCATTTGATCGGCCTGAATGGTATGCGCTGTTGGCCGAAAACGGCTTACCTCCCCTCATGGCGATTGCCGATGATGGCGTGCACACAGCCGCCCTACCCCTGATGCAACAATCAGGGCGCATCACCGCGCTGTGCAACTGGTACAGCTTCACCTGGCGGCCCCTGGCGCCTGCCGGGGAAGCGGGCGATCTTTTGCTGGCTTCCCTTGCGCGGGATCTGCGCCAGCGCGCCCACCGCGTCACCCTCGACCCGGTCCCCGATGAAGACGCATCCGCGACCCGGCTGGCGCGAGCGTTTGCCGGCGCCGGTTGGCGCGTCGAGGTTTCCCGGTGCGACACAAATCATGTGCTGCATGTAGGGCAACGGCGCTTTGAGGAATATTGGGCGACCCGGCCCGGCCCCCTGCGTACCACATTGTCGCGCAAGTCGAAAAAGGTCCAGACCACCATCCATGACAGCTTCGATGCGAACGTATGGGCGCAATATGAGCGCATTTATGGCAAAAGCTGGAAGCCGAACGAGGGCAAGCCCGACATGCTGCGCGCCTTTGCCAAGGCAGAGGGGAAAGCGGACCGCCTGCGTCTGGGGCTGGCGTATCATGCTGGCGAGGCAATTGCCGCGCAATTCTGGACTGTCGAAGGCGGCGTGGCCTATATCCACAAGCTTGCGCATCTGGAAAGCCATCGCAATCTGTCTGCCGGAACCACCCTGTCTGCGGCTCTGTTCCGCCACGTAATTGATTGCGACCGCGTTGAATTGGTCGATTTCGGGACCGGGGACGAGCCCTACAAGGCCGACTGGATGGAGGCGACGCGCCCGCGATACCGGATCGATTGTCTCGACATGAGACAACCGCGCGCCTGGGTCGATCTTTTGCGTCTTGCGCTGCGCCGCAGCAGGGCCAGCGTCGTGCCCACGCTTGCGCGCTTGCCCATCGATGGCTAAGCCCGCCGCCCAATCGGCGAGAAAATGCGGCAATTCCCGTTTTACCTAGGGTATCCGGTGCTTCTCGCGCAGTTTCGAGCGTGTAGAAGGGGCCGTCAGCGGCATGTGCAGCAATCCGATCACGCAGGAAGACCCTGCAACCGAAAGCGGCAATGACGTGACTGGTGAGACCATGAGCGCATCCGAAATCGATTTACAGTTGAAAGCGATCATCACTGACGTGCTGGGTATTGCCCCGCATGTTGCAGCACAATTCACTTCGGAAACCGGATTGTTCGGTCATTTGCCTGAACTCGATTCCATGGCCGTTGCCGGGCTGCTGACCGAGATCGAGGATCGGCTTGGTATCGTGATAGAAGACGATGACGTCGACGGCGAAATGCTCGAGACCTATGGCGGACTAATGGCCTTCGCCAAGGCGAAGATTGCCGGCAACTGATCCAGCAGTCGGGCGCATTCTGAACAGCATGAAATCATGATCGGCACTTGGAACGCGCCTGCCCCCGGCGGCGGGACCATCGCAGAATTACAGATTTCTTTCACACGGGGCCGCGATGCGCGCGTTCTGGTGCTGCCCGCGTGGTTTGATGAGGCGAACAAACTGCGGCATTTCACAATCGCAGTCATGCGCAGGCTGGATGAAATGGGCATCGATAGCTGTCTGCCTGATCTGCCAGGCTGCAACGAAAGCCTTTCACCACTGGCGCGACAGACAATCGGCGGCTGGCGCGATGCTGCGGAAACTGCGGCGGTTCAAATGGACGCCACGCATGTGCTTGCAATACGGGGTGGGGCGCTGATCGCGCCAGCGGATTTACCGGGATGGCGATACGCCTCCGAACCAGGATCGCGTCAGCTCAGAACGATGTTGCGCGCGCACCGCATCTCCCAACGGGAGCGAGGCATGGAGCAAGGCACCGAAGCCTTGCAGGAAACAAACCGCTCGCAAGGATTGATGCTGGCCGGGTGGGAGATTGGCCGAGATATGTTGAGAGAACTTGAAGCGGCGCAGACAGTACCGGCGAACGCCAAGCTCACTCATATCGAGGCAGCGGCGATCGGCGGGCGCCCGTTGTGGCTTCGTGCTGAACCAGCGCATGATCCGGCGCAGGCCGATGCGCTCGCCAATATCTTGCGCGATGGGATCGCAGCGCAATGAGCCGCCTGCACCTTACCTTTGGCTGCGGCAGCCTGAAACTTGCAGGTACCCTCGATACCGCTCCCAGCATGACCGGACTGCTGATTGTCAGCGGTGGAAGCGAAATACGCAGCGGAGCGTTCAGTGGGCAGGCCCAGCTTGCAGCAGCAATTGCCGCTGCAGGCTTTCCGGTATTCCGGTTCGATCGGCGCGGTATCGGTGACAGTGAAGGCGAAGATCGCGGGTTTCGCTCCAGCTTGGGAGACATCGCAGCCGCTTGCGAGGCGTTTCGCGTGATGGCACCCGAGATGCAGCGAGTGATCGCGTATGGTAATTGCGACGCGGCTTCTGCATTGATGTTGTCCGGGGGTGCGGGTTTCGACCGTCTCATCCTGTCCAACCCCTGGACCATTGAGGATGGCGGCGATGCCGCTGACAACCTTGCACCTTCCGCGATCCGTCAGCGATATGCCGCAAAACTGAAAGACCCGCGTGAAATTGCCCGGCTGCTGCGCGGGGGGGTCAATTTACGAAAGCTCGGGCGCGGATTGCTCCGATCAGCCGGGCCAGCACCCGCACGTTCCATCCTCGCCGACGAAATGCGCAGTGGCCTTTCAGCTTTTCAAGGCAAGGTCAGCATCCTGCTGGCAACGGCGGACCGCACGGCGCAAGCATTCGAGGCCAACTGGGATGCCACTGATCCACGCATCGCGCGCTGCGATGGCGCGGGCCATGCCTATGTCGAGCCAGAGCACCGCGCATGGCTTGTATCGCGAATACTTGCCGGATTGCGGGCATGATTATCGCGTAAACAGGCTTACCAGCTCGACATGCGTAGACCAGCGGAACTGGCCCACCGGGCGCAGCTTTTCGATCCGGAAACCTGCCTCGATGAGGGTCGCTGCATCGCGTGACCAGCTGGACGGATTGCAGCTGACATATACGACACGCCGCAGATGGCTGGCGGCAATCTGCGCGATTTGCGCTTTGGCCCCTGCCCGCGGCGGATCCAGCAGGGCAGCGTCAAACCGGTCAAGCTCTGCGGCCTGCAAGGGGTTGCGGAACAGGTCTCGGTGCAAGGCAAACATGGTGCCTCCGGCGCGCCCAGCCCCGGTCTTGAAGGCCAGATGCGCGGCCTGATCCGCCTCCACTCCCAGAACCTTGCGCCCTTCGCGAAGACCAAACGCAAAAGTGCCGAGCCCAGCAAACAGATCGGCTACGACCCGCGAATTCTCCAGCCATTGAAGCGCATCTGCCACCATGCGCGCTTCCGCATCACGGGTCGCCTGCAGGAATGCGCCCACCGGCATGGGCACCGCGATACCCGTCAGCGCGACGGTCACCGGCTCAGGCTCCCACACGGTTTCAGCGCCAAATCCTTGATCGATGCTTAGCCGAGCAAGGCCATGTTCCCGCGCATAATCGAGCGTCGCTTCGATAGGACCAAGGCTATCGAGAGGGATGTTGGTGAGGCTCACATCCACTCCCTGATCGGTCAGAGTGAGCGCCGCATCGACCGCATCCTTGCCCCCATATGCTGCGATCAGAGCGCGCAGCGGGGCAATTTGCGCGCTGAGTTCGGGCGCAAGGACCGGGCATTCTGCCAGATCGACAAGCTGGTGCGAACCGCTCTCGCTGAAGCCGAGCGCGGCGCGTTTGCCGGAACGCAATCCATGCAAGGTTGCACGTCGGCGGGTTTCAGGGGGCGAGAGGTGCGTGGGCATGACCTCCTCAATCGTCAGGCCCTGCCCTTCGGCCGCGTTCAGCACGCGGTTGGTGACAAAATCTGTCAGCGTTGCCTCATCGGCATGTTGCAACTGACATCCGCCGCACTTGCCAAAATGACGGCAGGGCGGCTGCGCGTGATGCGGTCCGGGCTGAACCGATCCATCGGGATGCAAACGGTCGCCGGGTACCGCAAAGGCCACATGCCGGCCGCTTGGCGTCACTCCATCGCCCTTGGCGGCGATGCGGGCAATTGTTTCCGGTTCGCTCACAGGCATAGGGTTACCGCGCGCGAGACCGCAGTGGCCAGATCGTCCGGCGTAAATGCGGCTGCACACAGCCGCGCGGCCTCTGAATGCAGCCATACGCCTTCACACGCGGCTGCAAACGGATCGCTTCCATGGGCAAGCCTGCTGGCGACTATCCCTGCCAGCACATCACCGCTGCCCGCAACCGAGAGCCAGCTGGACGTTGGCGGCCCAATGCCAACCCGCCCGTCAGGCGCCGCGACGTAGGTATCCGGCCCCTTTGCCAGCACCACCAGCCCACTGGTGCGGGCAAGGGAAATTGCCTTTCTCATTCGACCTTCGGCAATGACCGAAAAAGTGCGGCACAGCGCATCAAGCTCACCATCGTGCGGCGTCGCAATCAGGGGTATTTCACGTGTGAGTTGGGACGAGGCCAGCAAATGGAGCGCATCGGCGTCCAGAACGGCGCTTTTCGCCAAGCGCATCACCAGCTGCAATTTCTCGCGTGCGTGATCGCTACGGCCAAGACCGGGGCCGACCAGCACCGTGTCAATCCGTGCATCGCCCAGCGCCTCTTCCAGCGCAGAATCATCACGGACAAGACCGGGCGGAATCGATAGAGCACCGCCTTGCGCCAGCAGCTTCACATAGCCCGCGCCAGCGCGCATGGCTGCCATCGCAGAAAGAATGGTCGCACCCGGCATCGCTCCCCCTACGACTGCACAAAGTCCGCGCGTGTATTTGTGCGCGTCGAATGCCGGCGGGCCGATTCTGGGACGCACAATTCGCTGTGCGGCACCCTCAACCCGCCCGACGCCGATCGGGACAAGGCGTTGCGTTCCCATCTGGGCGCGTGGCGCAGCAAGGCAATGGGCGAATTTCCACGCGCCAAGCGCCAGCGTCACATCGAAATGCGGCAGCCGCTCCGTCAATGCCGCCCCCGTGTCGCTGGCAATACCAGATGGCACGTCGATAGCGATACGAATGGAATGGGTCCTCGCAAGGTCGCGCACCAGCAAGGCATGCTCGCCCGAGAGCGGACGGGTAAGGCCCGATCCGAACAGGCAATCGACGAAAACACCGCCCTGCACGCTCCCTCCCGACGTAAGGACAGGACCTTCCCACGCATCGTGTGCATTGGTGGCAGCCGGCGTCTTTGGAGGGATTGGTGCGATCACACTGACGCCCAGCCCCGCTTCCCGCAATCTGCGCGCGATCACATACCCATCACCGCCATTATTACCCGGCCCGCACAGCACGGTGACACTGCGCCCGGCAGCGATCCGCAAAACCCATTGCGCCGCGCCTCCGGCGGCGATCTCCATCAGATCGTTCACCGACAATCCCCGATCGAACAATTGCTGTTCTGCTGCACGCATCTGCTCAGCGGTCAGGACTTGATCGATGGTCACTTTGACGGACTTGTAAGGTTTTCCAGACTGATACGATAGCGGTTAGCGCCCACTGCGAATTCAATGCTGTCGGCGGGCGCATCCGGGTCAACAGCTATCCCCTCGGCCCCGTCTGCTACTGTCAGGACACCGCTAGCCTCGTCATAGCTGAACCGTTGAAAGCTTCCGTCTGGCCCGTGGATGGCAAAAGCATCGCCGGGCAACGTTTCAAGCACGCAGTCGGACGCAAAACGTTGCGACCCAGCGAGCGCACACTCGACGCTGTCTCCCTCTGGGGCACCGCTTTCGGGGGCGCAGGCAACAAGTGCGAAACTGGCACAGACGCCGACGCTAAATGTCTGCGTAGACATGCGTTTCCGCCTTTGCGCCGGGATGGGTCAATGCGCCGTATCGCGCCGATCCTACATTTTGGGCATAGCGCCACAATGTGCCTGACTGGTAATCATTGGTGCGCGGCGTCCATGCGTCGCGCCGCTTTGCCAAAATGGCCTCATCAACCTCCAGGTCAATTGTGCCAGCAGCTGCGTCAATGGCGATGATGTCGCCGTCCTCGATCAAGGCAATCGGCCCGCAATCAGCCGCCTCAGGACCGACATGACCGATACAGAAACCCCTCGTGGCCCCGGAGAAACGCCCGTCTGTGATCAGAGCGACCTTCTCCCCCATGCCCTGTCCGTACAGGGCGGCTGTGGTCGAGAGCATTTCGCGCATACCGGGGCCACCCTTTGGTCCTTCGTAGCGAATGACGACAACGCAGCCTTCGGCAATATCTCGCGCCTCAACTGCGGCAAACGCATCTTCCTCGCATTCGAACACACGCGCCGGGCCAGTGAATTGCAGTCGCTCCATCCCGGCGACTTTTACAATTGCGCCATCGGGCGCAAGCGAGCCTCTGAGTCCGACGACACCGCCCGTTGGCGTGATCGGGTTGGATACCTCGTAAAACACTTTCTGATCGGGATTCCAGGCGATCTCTTCGATGTTCTCGCCCAGCGTTTTGCCTGTCACGGTCATCGGTTCGGGATCGAGGAAACCGCCATCCAGCAGCGTTTTCATGGCCATGTAGACGCCGCCAGCCTCGTGCATATCCTTCGCCACGTATTTGCCACCCGGTTTAAGGTCAGCGATGTAAGGCGTTGATTTGAATATATCGGCAACATCAAAAAGATCGAAATCAATGCCCGCCTCGCTCGCCATTGCAGGCAGATGCAGCGCGGCATTGGTCGATCCACCGGTGGCCGCAACCACACGCGCCGCATTCTCGAATGCCGCGCGCGTGCAGATATCCCGGGGGCGAATATTACGCTCAAGCAAAGTCATGATCTGCCGTCCTGCGCCTATAGCGATCTCTTCACGCGAGGTATAAGGGGCAGGAGCCATGTTGCTGTTCGGAATGGACAGTCCAATCGCCTCGCCCACGCATGCCATGGTGTTGGCGGTGAATTGGCCGCCGCACGCTCCGTGACCTGGGCAAGCAACTTTTTCCAAGGCGATCAATTCCTGCAACGGGCAATTCCCTGCAGCATATTGGCCAACCGCCTCGAACACGTCGACCACGGTAACATCCTTGCCCTTGTGCGTCCCGGGCAGGATCGATCCGCCATAGACAAAGATGCTGGGCACATTCAGTCGCAGCATTGCCATCATCATTCCGGGCAGGCTTTTATCGCAACCGGCAAATCCGATTAGGGCGTCATAACAATGCCCTCTCACGGAAAGCTCGACCGAATCCGCAATTACTTCGCGGCTGACAAGCGAGCTTTTCATGCCTTGATGGCCCATCGCGATGCCATCGGTAACCGTGATCGTATTGAAGCGGCGCGGCGTTCCTCCGCCAGCAATCACTCCTTCGCGGCACAGATCGGCTTGAGCGTTCAGTGTGGTGTTGCAAGGCGCACTGTCATTGCCTGCACTGGCCACGGCCACAAACGGCCGATTGATCTCTTCCTCGGTCATTCCCATCGCATAATAATAGGAGCGATGTGGCGCGCGTTCCGGGCCGACAGAGACGTGACGGCTAGGAAGTTTCGATTTGTCGAAGCCAGAAGACATTATATTTCTCTCAATCGCGTTGGAGCGAATGCACTGCCCTTACGAAAGCGCCAGTGCAACCCTTCCAGCAACATCGGCAATCATTGCTGCCCAGCGCGCCTGCTCTGCACGGGTGGTCACCAGATCTTGCCGAATTTCGATGGCGCAATACGGGCGCCCGTGCGCCTCTGCATGGCGGTTCATGGTCGCATTCAGTTCGCGTCCTGAATACGGTTCGTTATCGCCCACTGTCATCCCCAGTTCGCCAAACAGCCTGATGGCGTGTCGCGCGGCCCGATCATCCTGATTGTACAGCAGCGCGATCTCCCACGGACGTTCCTCAGCGCTCGTACCAAGTTTTGGCGTAAAGCTGTGAATTGAAAGGATCAATTCAGGATCATGCTGGTCGAGAAAATTTGCAAAAGCAGCGTGGTACGGTCGGTGAAACCGATCCAGCCGCATGTCCAGATTAGCACCGATATTGCCGGGCACCAGATGCCCGTCGCTTGTGGTTGGCACGACTGCGGGATTATCATCCTCGCGGTGCAGATCGACCACAAGCCGACTGACAGTAGCCAGATGCGCGGGCATATTGTGTCGCCGCGCTAGTCGCTGAACAACGCCCTCAACCCCGATATCGACCGCAATGTGTTGATCGAGCAATTCGGACGCGATGCCGAGCGGAATATCATCCGGCACGAAGTTCGAGGCGTGGTCAGCCACGCAAACTATGCGGGCTGCGTTGGGCACACCGACCGCGTATTGACCGATCTGTTTGTAAGGGAGGTCGTCTATCATCGTCTTCCTTTAGCGCAGTTTTCCGGCCAATCGCCACCATTCAGGGTATTCGGCTGATATTGTCGCAGCGGCGGCGTCGCGCTCGGCATCTGAGGCGTAGAGTGCAAAGCAGGTTGCACCCGATCCTGACATCCTCGAAAGCCAGGCGCCAGTTTGCCTGAGCGCCGCCAGGACCTCGGCAATCTCGGGGCACAGCCCAATTGCGGGGGCTTCGAGATCATTACGTCCCTCGCGCGCAATCTGCGATGCCGAACCTTCCGGGAGTGGCCCGCGATCCGCGCCATTCCACGCCTTGAACACCGGCCCGGTCGACAGCGGCACGCGCGGGTTGACCAGCAACACCGGGGTTCCGGCGAGGTCGTCCTCGACCGCAAGCTGCTCGGTGCCGGTGCCCAGCCCGACATGGGTGTGGCTGAGGACGCAGGCGGGCACATCCGCGCCGAGTTTGGCCGCGCGCGCCTGCCAGTCATCCGGCAAGCCGTGGAATGCCTCGACCATCCGGAACACCGCGCCTGCATCCGCCGACCCGCCGCCAAGGCCAGCCGCGACGGGGAGGTTCTTCTCCAGCGTCACCGCGAGGGCCTGCGGTCGCGGCAGGGCGTTGAGCGCCCGCGCCACCAGATTATCAAAGGGATTGTCCAGCCCGCCCGCAAACTCGCCCAGCGTGGTCACGCTGTCGGCTGCGGCAGGCGCAGCGGTCAGCACATCGCCCGCATCGACGAAGGCGAACAGGGTCTCAAGCTCGTGATACCCGTCCTCCCGCCGCCCGCGGACATGCAGCGCGAGGTTGATCTTGGCGTAGGCGGTTTCGGTGCATTCCCATATCCTCACGCACGATCCGAGACCGACGTCGAAGACGCACACCGCCCGTTACAAGATCTACTAAGATGAGCCGAGCGTCAGCAGAATGGCAATGGCAATAAGCATGGGCACAATCACCCAACTCGGCCACCGTTCACCACCAACCGGTAACGAATTTTGTGGCTGGTTCTCGAGAAACCGAATCTCAACAGTACTGCCTACCGGATGGGTAGTGACAAGGGGGCACCCCCCCTCGCCTCCTTGAAAATTCCTGCCTTTGTGTTTGAACTGATAACTAAAGGTGCAACCTCTTAGCCCCTGATTTGAGGCATTAACTTTCGCCTAACCGACTAGTCCACGATTATACGACAGACTAGCGGAAGCGATTTTCCGCTATCGCAGTGTAGACAAGGGTCACGAGCGACAGTGAAAGGACGAGGAGTATGGACAGCAGCCATGCTACCCTCTTCGCGTCTGGCTCGATCCCCGCGATTGCTCTACGCAAAAGCTTAAGCCTCACATATTCGGATAGTTCGGCCCGCCGCCGCCTTCGGGCGTGGTCCAATTGATGTTCTGGTTGGGATCCTTGATGTCGCAGGTCTTGCAATGGACGCAATTTTGCGAGTTGATCTGGAACTTTGGCGCGCCGGACTTTTCATCGACCAGCCATTCATAAACGCCCGCCGGGCAGTATCGCGCTGAAGGACCGCCGAACACTTCCAGCTCGCTTTCGCGCTGCAATTCCCAGTCCTTCACCTGCAGATGAACCGGCTGATCCTCTGCATGGTTGGTATAGCTGTAGGCAACGTTGGTCAGCTTATCGAAGGTAATCACCCCGTCGGGTTTTGGATATTCGATCTTCGGATACATATCGGCGCGGCCTGTCGCCTTGTAATCGGCATGGTGTTTCATGCTGATGGGCAGACCGATCTTGAGCGTACGCATCCACATATCGACGCCCGCCAGCAGCGATCCGATATCTTCGCCATATTTCGCCACGGCAGGTTCCGCGTTCTGTACCTTCTTCAGCTCATCCGCGATCCAGCTTTCGCGAAGGTTCGCCTCGTATGTCTGCAATTCTGGCTGGCTCTCGTGACCCTCGATCTCGGAGGCAATCGCTTCTGCCGCCAACATTCCGCTTTTCATGGCGGTGTGGCTGCCCTTGATCCGGGGCACGTTGACGAAGCCAGCTGCGCATCCGATCAACGCGCCGCCGGGGAAAGCCAGCTTTGGCACCGATTGCCAGCCGCCCTCGTTGATGACGCGCGCGCCGTATGACACACGCTTGCCACCCTCGAGATAGGCGCGAATTTCAGGGTGAGTCTTCCACCGCTGAAACTCCTGATAGGGTGATACCCACGGGTTCTTGTAATCAAGCGCGGTGACAAAGCCCAAGGCAATCTGGCCGTTGGCCTGATGATAGAGAAAGCCGCCGCCCCACGTGCCGCTTTCCGACAGGGGCCAGCCTTGTGTATGGATGACGCGGCCGGGCACGTGCTTGTCAGGGTCGATGTCCCACAATTCCTTGATACCAAGGCCATAGACCTGCGGTTCGCAATTCGCCTCAAGGTCGAACCTGGCCTTCATCTGCTTTGTCAGATTGCCGCGAGCGCCCTCTGCAAACAGAGTGTATTTCGCCTGGATTTCCATGCCGGGCTCGTATTCAGACTTCTTCGAGCCATCTTCAGCAATGCCCATGTCCTGCGTGATGACGCCGGTGACCTTGCCGCTTTCATCAAACATCACTTCGGCTGCGGGGAAGCCGGGGAACACCATCACGCCCAGCGCTTCGGCCTGTTCGCCCAGCCAGCGCGTCAGGTTCCCGAGCGATCCGGTGTAGCAGCCATTGTTGCTCATCAAAGGCGGCATCAGGATATGTGGCAGGCTGGTCTTGCCGGTCTTGCCCATGACCCAATGCCAGTTATCGGTGACCGGTGTTTCGGCCATCGGACATCCCATATCCCGCCACTCCGGCAGAAGCTCGTCCAGAGCCTTGGGGTCGACGACTGCGCCTGAAAGAATGTGTGCGCCGATTTCAGAGCCTTTTTCAAGGACGACGACTTCCAGCTCCTCGTTCAGTTGTTTCAGTCGGATCGCTGCGGCAAGGCCGGCAACGCCTCCTCCAACGATCACAACGTCGCATGGCATGGATTCGCGTTCAGTCATGTGTTCTTTCAATCCCGGTCTGGTGTGCAGCGCAGTTCTGCGCGGTTCTTGGCCATATCCCACTTGATTAGCGGATCGGAGACAGTCAAGACCCGTCAACCAAGCCATGAATGCTCCGACCAGCCCTCCTGACGGTTCGATAGCCGAAGAATTTGCCGCCGCGCTGGCATGGTGGAAGGCTGCGGGCGTCGATGGCGATTTCACAGATGACGCTACGGTATGGTTCCATAGCGAGGTGGAAGATGCCTCGCCCGCGACCGGTCTTGCGGCCAATTCCTTGCACGATCCTGCGAGCGCAAAAGGCGATCCGGGCAATCGCAACGATGCAGGATCAGCTGCAAAAAATACAATCGAAGCCACCCCTCAAAGGTCCGACCTCTTGGGGCCGACACCGCCGCAAACGCTGGAGGAGTTCCGCGAATTCTGGGCCACTGCACCGGGTCTGGATATGATCGGCCCACGCGGGCGGGTTCTGCCAAGAGGTCCGGCCAACGCACAATTAATGGTGCTCGTGGTGGACCCGGAAGAGACCGACCGCGAAGATTTGCTGTCGGGCCGGCAGGGCGAACTGCTCAGAAACATGCTCGCAGCGATGGCGATCGACAGCGACGCGGTCTATTTCGCATCCGCTTTGCCACGACACACGCCGATGGCCGATATGCCGACCATCGCGGCGGGCGGAATGGATGCCGTGCTGCTGCACCACATCGCACTCGCATCGCCAAAGCGTTTGGTCGCATTCGGCACAGGACTTGCCGCATTCATCGCGCAAGATGTATCAAACCCTGACACTTCTTTACGTGAAATCAACCAGATTATTGCACGACCGCCGGTATTGATGAGCGAGGGGCTGGACAGCCTGATGGATATGCCGCGCCTCAAGGCCCGGTTCTGGCGGAGATGGATTGAATGGTCGGCACAACACTGATGAAATTTGTTACCCGACACGCAATTGCCGCAGGCAGTCTCGCTTGTGCGATGGGGCTTTCCACCTTTTCAACCGCCGCGTTGGCGCAGTCCGCTCCCATAGCGGGCAGCATGGCCGCGCATTACGATCGCTCGCCCGGCACCACTGCGCGTCGCAGCGAGATCGTGCCGCAGGTCCTGTCCGACAAGGATCGTCAGCGGTATGAGCGCGTCTTTGCCGCAATTGATGCCGAAAATTGGGGCGAGGTTGAACAATTGCTCGGTCAGGGCAGTGGCGTCCTCGATCAGATGGCGCTCGCCGAATATTACACCCACGCCAACAGCCCGGCGGTTAGCGCGGAACAGATCGCTCGCTGGTTCGATCTTGGCGTCAATCTGCCACAGGCTGAACAGCTTGGTCGCCTGGGAGAAAAGCGCGGGCTTTCCACGCTGCCGCAATTTCCGGGCACGCAGGGCTTTAGCCGTCAGCCTTCCGCTACAAAACGGATCCGTCCGCGCTCGGCGAGCGACGGTTCGATGCCGGATGCAACGCGCTCTGCAATTCTGGATGCGATCAAGAATGACGATCCCCAAGGCGCTTACGCCGCGCTGATCGCGGTCGACCCGCAACTCAGCGCGGAAGCGCGCGCCGAATGGCGGCAGCGCGTGGCGTGGAGCTTTTACATCGAAAACGACGATGAAAATGCGCTCGCGCTTTCGGAAACCGTGGCGCAAGGCAGCGGAGCATGGGTGGCCGAGGGTGAATGGGTCGCCGGCCTGTCCGCGTGGCGTCTGGGCTATTGCTCGCTCGCTTCCGAAGCATTCGCCCGTGCCGCCGCGGGGTCCGAAAACGATGAGCTGACCTCTGCCGCCCATTACTGGGCGCATCGATCGCTGGTGCGCTGCCGTGAGCCGGGACAGGCGCAGGAACATCTTGTTGCTGCGGCGCGCTATGACGAGACGCTATATGGAATGCTGGCAAGCGATCAGCTGGGGCTTGAACCGACAGTACCTGCCACCAGCGCTGCGTTGACCCGTGACGACTGGAACGCGCTGCAAGGCCGCGACAATGTTCGCGTGGCCGCCGCGCTGATGGAAGTTGGCCGCCCTGCCCTTGCCGATGAGGTTTTGCAGCACGAAGCCAAGATCGGCGATCCCCGCGGGTTTGGATCGCTTGCGCGGCTGGCGCGTGAATTAGGTCTTCCGGCTACGCAATTGTTCATGGCGCACAATGCGCCCTACGGCACCCAATCGGACCGCGCGCTGCAATATCCGGTGGCAAGTTGGCGGCCCAAGACCGGCTGGCGGGTGGACCCGGCACTCGCCTTTGCCCACGCCTTGCAGGAATCGAACTTTCGCGCCTCGGCGGTAAGCCCCGCCAACGCGAGAGGGCTGATGCAGATCATGCCCGGCACCGCACGCGATCACGATCGCTCGTTGAACCTTGGCGCAAGCTATGCCGATCTCAACGATCCCGAAGTCAATCTGACTTATGGGCAGCAACACCTTGAAATGTTGCGGGACAGTTATGCAACTCAGGGAAAATTGCCCAAGATCATGGCCGCTTATAATGCCGGCCTGACACCGGTAAGCCGCTGGAACAGCGAAATCCGCGACATGAATGATCCGCTGCTCTGGATGGAATCGATCCCCTATTGGGAAACGCGCGGCTATGTTTCCATCGTGATGCGCAATTACTGGATGTATGAACGAGCAGCGGGCGTATCGTCACCTTCGCGCAGGGCATTGGCGCAGGGGTTGTGGCCGGAATTTCCCGCACTTTCCAGCGTCCGCACGGCGCAGGTCGACTGAGAGTTATGACGAATCGAGACAAGTGTGGCGATTGATCCAGCCAAGGCCTTCATTCCAATCAACATCGCAGTCCTGACTGTCTCTGACACCCGCACGCCAGACACCGATACCTCAGGCGACATTCTCGCCGCGCGGATTACAGCGGCGGGACACTCAATCGCCGCAAGAACCATCGTTAGCGATGACGCGGCCCTGCTTGCCGCGCAATTCGATGCGTGGATAGACGATCCTGCAATCGACGCGGTAATTTCCACCGGGGGAACAGGCCTGACGGGCCGCGACGTGACGCCAGAGGCTCTCGCTCATATCGAGGGCGCGCGCGATATTCCCGGCTTTGGCGAATTGTTCCGCTGGCTCAGCTATAAATCCATCGGCACCAGCACCGTGCAATCGCGCGCCTGCGCCGTGGTGGCACGCGGAACCTATATCTTTGCGCTGCCCGGATCGAACGGTGCTGTGAAAGATGGATGGGACGGCATTCTTGCCGAGCAATTGGACAGCCGCAACAGCCCGTGCAATTTCGTGGATCTGATGCCAAGGTTGCGGGAAGTCTGAACAATTCGGCATTTGCCCCGCAGCAGGCAAAGTTGACATATTTGACACTGTGTCGTCGGCTGTTTTTAGAACATTCCTTCAAGAGATCAAAGAGTTGTAGATCAAACGCGAAGTTGACACTTTGCAAAAACCAAACGCCCGTGGGCGATCGACCGACAATGTGAAAGAGCCTCCGCCTCCTTTGCATTTTGCTTACCTGTAGGAAAGTTCAGGTCGTTGATAGCAGGAATGCATGGGCTTCAGAAACGCGGTGGACTCGCATCTTTGTTCTACCTATGTTCTCACTGCATGGAAAGCCGCAAATTCGATCACCCTGATGCCACCGCCGGGCGCGGCGCCGCATCGGGTGCGGTTCCAACCCGCTTTGGCCTTGCCACGCGTGAGTTGGAGGGTGACTGGCGCGATCACATGATGGCGTTGGCACGGCAGGGTGATGGCCCGCCGGTGAAACTGCGCACCACGGTAACGCAGGAACGTCCAAAGACGATCCTGACTTTCAATCGTTCACCCGATGTCCCTTTTGACCGATCGATCAACGCCTATCGCGGGTGCGAACATGGCTGCATCTATTGCTTTGCGCGCCCTACCCACGCCTATCATGACCTTTCGCCCGGCCTTGATTTCGAAACGCGCCTGTTTGCAAAACCCAATGCCGCAGAGTTGCTGCGCGCCACCCTTGCCAAGACGAAATACATCCCCCGCCCGATCGCGATGGGCACAAACACCGATCCATATCAGCCGATAGAGCGCGATTATCGCATCACCCGGCAATTGCTCGAAGTGTGCCTGGAGACGCGGCATCCGGTAACCATAACCACCAAGTCGGACAGGGTGCTGCATGACGCCGATCTGCTGGAGGCGATGGCGCGCGAAAATCTGGTCGCTGTCGCCATTTCCGTAACCACGCTCGACCCTGTGTTATCGGCCAAGCTGGAACCGCGCTGCGCCGCCCCGGCAAAACGGATCGCGGCGCTCGGGCGGCTGGTGAAATTGGGCGTGCCGGTCCATTGCTCGATCTCTCCGATCATCCCTGCAATCACGGATGAATTCATGGAAAGCATCATCGAAAAGGTCGCCGCGCTGGGCGTCAGCAGCGTGGGCTGGATACCGCTGCGCCTGCCACACGAGGTTGCACCGCTGTTTCGCGAATGGCTGGAGGTGCATTATCCCGAACGCAGCGGCAAGGTGATGAGCATAGTTCGATCGATCAGAAACGGGCGCGATAACGATCCCGATTTCTTCAGCCGATTTCAGCCCACCGGAGTATGGGCCGATCTGCTGCGCAGCCGCTTTCGCATCGCGTGCAAGCGCGCGAATGTAGGCAAATATCGTTTCGAGCTTGATTGCTCGCGGTTCCAGCGGCCAGAGGCGGGCGGGCAGTTGCGTCTGCTGTGAGTTTGATTGCATCAATACCCGTGCACAATTAGCGGTGAGGAAACTGCAGGGGGGGGTAGACATAATGATCCGCACGCATCCGAATTTGGGCGTCATGGCTGGCGCACTGTTGCTAATGGCTTCGCCTGCGTTGGCGCAGGAACCGCCTGCGTATGATGGCACGGCCGTGATCGACGCAATCGAAGAGGCGACCTTACTGGACGCGCTGGCTGCAATCGGCGCCGACACCGCGCCCCTCGGGGAGGATGAAGACACCTACAGGATCGAATATCCGCAAGGTGGACGCGCGATCCTGCGCCGCGTCGCGTGCGAGGCAGGGCCGTGCAAGGGGCTGCTGATGCTGGGATATTTCACTCTGCCCGATGGTCGCACGCGAGAGGTGACGGACAGGTCAGCGCGCGAATTTTCGCTGAACTACAATCCTGCCGCTATCATCATCAACAACAATGGCGAGCACATTGTAAAGTCATACCTGATCTTTGACGGGGGCATCACAAAGGGCAATCTGGCTGTGCGCCTCGCGCTTTTTGGCGATGCGGTGCGACGCTATCGCGAAGTGTTGTATGGCGATGGGGAAGACGACGGCGAGTAGGCCAGGCTGGCGCTTATCTATCCAAAACCTCCGCCAGTTTTACCGGGCTTGAACCGCATGAGACGGCTGTCGAGCAGCGCTGCGGTGCGGTTCATCACGGCTTTTTGATAGTCTTCATCCTTGATCATTTCAAAGAATGCACCCGCGTTCGGGTATTGAGCCACAAAGCCATCGTGCCACACTTTCTCATCCGGCTCTGGCCCCGTCACCATCGTCTGAAACTCGCCGCGCCACACTATCGTGCCGCCGACGCGGGCAAAGATCGGGCCGCTGGTCTTGCCATATTCCTCGTACGCGCGCCGCCCGCTCCAGCCCTGGCCATGATGTTCGTGGCCTTCGGGATATTTCGCTATCTCGCGATATCGCAGCAGGTTGAGCATGTGGATCGGCTCATCGCGCGGCAGGTCCTTGAAGGCCTGGAAGTTTGCCGGGCTCGGATCGATGAAGAATTCAGCGTCAGAGTTAGCCATTATTCCATCCCTCTCCTGTCAGGTCATACTGCATATATACGGTATCGAGCTTGCGCCCGAACTTGAAACCGACTTTGCGCATGCGCCCGGCATGGACGAACCCGAGCTTTGCGTGGATCGCAACCGAGGCTGGTTCGCCGCCGCCGATCACCGCTATCATCTGCTCAAATCCGCAGTCACGCGCGGCCGCGATAAGGTCACCCAGCAACGCTGTGCCCACCCCGGCCCCGCGCGCCGTATCGGCAAGGTAGATGCTGTTCTCGCAAGTCCGGGAATAGGCTGCGCGCGGGCGAAACTGGGCGGCGTAGGCATAACCGATCACTTCGCCTGCGCGCTCGGCAACCAGAAAAGGCCAGTGCCGCGCAAGGACATCCGCGATCTTGACCGCCCACTCTGCCGCGCTTGGCCCTGCGCTGTCGAAAGAGGCGGTGCCGTTGGCGACGTGATAATCGTAGATTGCGCAGACGGCCTGCGCATCGCCGGGATGCGCAGGCCGGATCTGCAAATCAGGCAAGCGTGTAATCTGCAAACCTGTCGCGCAGATCCTTCTTGCTGATCTTGCCCGTGGCCGTGTGCGGAATATCGTCCACAAATTCGACCGCGTCGGGCAGCCACCATTTCGCTACCTGCGTTTCGAGATGTTCGATTACCTCCCCGCTGGTCAGTTCCGCGCCTGCTTTCTTCACCACAAACAGGACCGGGCGTTCATCCCATTTGGGATGCGGCATCCCAATACAGGCGGCCTCTGCCACAGCGGGGTGGCCCACAGCGGCGTTCTCAAGTTCGACCGAGCTGATCCATTCGCCGCCCGATTTGATCACATCCTTGGTCCGGTCGGTCAGTTGCAGTGTGCCATCGGGATGAATGATCCCGACATCGCCCGTGTCGAACCAGCCATCAGGCGTGGTCGCATCGCTGCCGGCCTTGTAATATCGCTTGATCACCCACGGCCCGCGTATCTGCAATGCGCCCGACGCCTTGCCATCGCGCGGCAGCGGCGTCGTCATGTCGTCAAGGCTTACGGTGCGCAGTTCGACGCCAAAGATCGGGCGTCCCTGCATGGCGGTCTTGTCGACCTTTTCATCGAAAGTCAGCTCGTCCCAATCCCATGTCGGCCCACCAACGGTGCCGATGGGCGATGTTTCGGTCATGCCCCAGGCGTGCTGGACGCGCGTGCCGTTTTTCATCAACCGCTCGATCATGAAGCGTGGACAGGCCGATCCACCGATGGTCGCGGCCTTCAGGGGAGGCAGATCAAGCCCGTTGGCATCGCAATACTGGAAGTGCGCCAGCCACACGGTTGGCACGCCTGCGCTGTCCGTCACCTTTTCGCGCAGCATCAGATCGTGCAGCACGGCAGGATCGTTGACTGCGGAAAAGACGAACTTCACCCCCGCCATCGCGCCCGCATAGGGCAGGCCCCAGCTGGCCGCGTGGAACATGGGCACCACCGGCAGCATCACCGAAGAACCGCTGAAATTGAAAGTCGCCGGTTGCAGCCCCGCAATTGCATGCAGCACGGTTGAGCGGTGCTCGTACTGCACGCCCTTGGGATTACCAGTGGTGCCAGATGTGTAACAGATCATGCACGGATCGCGCTCATCACCGGTAACCCATTCGAATTGACCGTCCTGCGCGCCAATCCAATCCTCGAATGCAGGTGCATATTCACCTGAATCATAGCAGATGTAATGCTCGACCGTCGGCCAGCGGCTCTTCATCCTGTCGACGATGGGCTGGAATGCCGCATCGTAACACAGCACTTTATCCTCGGCGTGGGTAACGATGTATTCCAGCTGATCGTCGAACAGGCGCGGGTTCACGGTGTGCAGCACTCCGCCCATTCCCGCGACGCCATACCAGCTGACCAGATGGCGCGAGTGGTTCATCGCGAGGCTGGCTACGCGCTCCCCCGGCTTCACGCCCAACGCCTGCAATGCCTGCGCCATCTTCAGCGCATCGCGGCGAATACCGGCCCAATCGGTGCGCGTTTCGGTGCCATCGGCCCAATGCGATACGATCTCTCGCGTTGGCGTTTCGCGGGCTGCGTGATCAATCACGTGCGTGACCCGCATGGTCCAGTCCTGCATCGCTCCGAGCGTCATGTTTCTCTCTCCCGAGTGTGTCCGTTTTGCGAGAACAATGGCGCGTGCGAAGGCGTTTGGCAATTGACCTATCCGTTCTGCCATGCTCGGCGAAAACGCGGATTCCAGCGTTCGCTCAGGCGACGAGCCGCAACCGCGCTGAACCGCGCACCGGTTCAAGCCGCACGTTCTCGATTCCCTCGACCAGCTCCAGCTTCTCCGCCAGTTCCCCGCCCAGCTTGAAACGATTGCCCAGCCTCACCATCGCGCAATCGCCGCTGGCAAGGATCAACCGCAGCACGACCTCGCCCGGAGCCTCGCTACCGATTTCCAGCATTTCCTTCAGCTCCGCCAGCGCCTGCGTGTTGGCAACATCGGCCTGCAGGCGCATCGCGGTGCGACCGGTGACGCTGGACATCGGTTTCGCCCCGCGCACGGTCAGACGGGGCGGTTCCCCCGGATTGGGCGAATCCAGTTCCACATTCAGCAGCACGCATTCGCCTTCTGCGGCCCAGCGGCGAAAGTCATCGACCAGCGACTCCTCAAAACAGGCAGCGGAAAACTGGCCTGATGTATCGGAGAAATCTGCACGGATGAATTCCCCGCCGCGCTTGGTGCGGCCTTTGTTCGCAGCCTCCACCATTGCCGCGATCACTGCAGTACCGCGCCCGCCGGCAGGTGCGCCCGCTTCCATGATGCTCTGATAGGTGCGTGCGCCCTGCGCAGAGGCAGCCTCGCGATGTTGCTGGATTGGGTGGGCGGAAAAGTAGAATCCGAAATTCTCGCGTTCCTGCGCCATACGCTGTGTGCGCGACCACGGTTCGGCGGGCGAGAGCCGCAATTCTTCTGGCGGACCGTTATCGCCGCCAAACAGCGCCGCCTGCCCGCTTGACCGTTCGCGCATGGCCGCATCGGCCACTGCCAACAGCATGTCTGCATTGGCGTGCAGCAGCGCGCGGTCCGGCTCCAGACTATCGAGCGCGCCCGCACAGATCAGCCCTTCCATCTGGCGCCGGTTCATGGAGCCTTGCGGCAATCGTTCGCACAGGTCTTTCAGGCTTTCGAACGGTCCGTTCGCCTCACGCTCCGCGACGATCGCCTCCATCGCTTTTTCACCGACATTGCGAATGCCGGCCAGCGCATAGCGCACGGCATATCCGTGATCGGTCTGCTCCACCGTAAAGCGCGCGTGGCTGGCGTTGATATCGGGCGGCAACACCTCGATCCCGGTGCCGTGAGTGCTGGCGACAGGATAACGCCGGGCGTCGTCAACGAATACGTTGAGCTTTTCCGACTGATGCAGATCGAAACACATCGAGGCGGCGAAGAATTCTTCGGGATAATGCGCTTTCAGCCACGCAGTCTGATACGCCAGCAATGCATAAGCGGCAGCGTGCGATTTGTTAAAACCGTATCCTGCGAACTTGTCGATCAAATCGAACAGCGTGTTCGCCTCTCTCGCCTCGATCTGGGAGGTTTCGCGGCATCCGTCGATGAACCGGCTGCGTTGCTGGTCCATCTCCGACTGGTTTTTCTTGCCCATCGCGCGGCGCAGCAGATCGGCGTCGCCCAGCGAATATCCCGCCAGAATCTGCGCCGCCTGCATCACCTGTTCCTGATAGACAAAGATGCCGTAGGTTTCGGCAAGAATACCCTCCAGCTTGAGATGGGGATATTCGATCGCGACCTCGCCCGCCTTGCGCTGTCCGAACAGTGGGATATTGTCCATCGGACCGGGGCGATACAGCGAAACGAGCGCAATGATGTCGCCGAAATTGGTGGGCTTCACCGCCTTCAGCGTGCGCCGCATACCTTCGGATTCCAACTGGAATACGCCGACCGTGTTACCCGCCTGCATCAGATCGTAAACGGCGCCGTCGTCCAGCGGCAATGCGCCCAGATCAATGGTGATGCCACGTTCGCCCAGCAGGTCCACCGCCTTGCGCAGCACGGAAAGTGTCTTCAGCCCCAGAAAGTCGAATTTGACCAGACCGGAACTCTCGACATTCTTCATGTCGTATTGCGTCACCGGCATGTCCGAGCGCGGATCACGATACAGCGGCACCAGTTGCGCCAGCGGCCTGTCTCCGATCACCACGCCGGCTGCGTGAGTGGAGGAATTACGCGGCAACCCTTCCAGCTGCATCGCAAGATCAACCAGCCGTTTGACCTCATTGTTGGTGGTGTATTCACGCTTGAAATCGGCCGCACCATTCAATGCGCGTTTCAGATCCCACGGATCGGTCGGGTGGTTGGGCACCATTTTGGTCAGGCGATCCACCTGACCATAGCTCATTTGCAGGATCCGCCCGCAATCGCGCAACACGGCCCGCGCCTTCAGTTTGCCAAAGGTGATGATCTGCGCGACGTGATCCTGCCCGTATTTTTTCTGGACATAGCGGATCACCTCACCCCGGCGCGTTTCGCAGAAATCGATATCGAAATCCGGCATGGAAACGCGCTCGGGATTGAGGAAGCGTTCAAACAGCAGGCCCAGCCGGATCGGGTCAAGATCGGTTATGGTCAGCGCCCATGCGACGATGGAGCCTGCACCCGATCCACGCCCCGGCCCCACCGGAATGCCCTGATCCTTTGCCCACTGGATAAAATCGGCAACGATCAGGAAATATCCGGGGAACCCCATGTTGACGATCACTTCGATCTCGTAATCGAGCCGTTCGAAATAGGACGCGCGCTCTTCGGCACCCATCGGGCCATAGGGTTCCAGCCGAGCCTTTAGCCCGGCCAACGACAGGTCGCGCAGCATCCGCGCCTCGCCCTCCAGATCGCCCGCCAGACTGGGCAGGATAGGATCGCGGTAAGGCGGTGCAAAGGCACAACGCTGCGCAATGACAACGGTGTTGGCAATCGCTTCGGGAAGGTCGGCGAACAGTTCTTCCATCATCGGCGCTGATTTGACGAACGCGGCGGCGTTGGAGCGCGGGCGATCCTCGTTCTCGACATAGGTTGATGCGGCGATGCACAGCATTGCATCATGCGCCTTGTGCATGTGCGGTTCGGCAAAATTGGCAGGGTTTGTCGCCACCAGCGGAATGTCCCGCGCATAGGCGAGATCGATCAGCGCCGCTTCCGCAGCGACTGCGGCTTTGTCGCCGTTGCGCGCCAGTTCAATATACAGACGATCCGGAAACAGCGTCTGCAACCGGTCCGCCAGCGCCATTGCGGCGGGCGTCTGCCCTTCTGCCAGCATCCGGGCCAACGCGCCCTCGCCCGCCCCGGTCAGCGCGATCAGCCCATCGGTATGGCCATCCAGATCGGCGATGGCCACATGCGGCTCCAGCTCCAGCGGGCGTTCAAGATGCGCCTTGGATACCAGGTGGCACAGATTGTCGTATCCCACCTCGTCCTGAGCGATCAGCGGCAGGTAATCGACCTGCTTGCCATCGCCGGCCGCTCCATCGGTACCGGGCCGCGCCACGCCCAGCAGTGCGCCGATGATCGGCTGGATACCTGCGCCCTTGCACGCATCAGCGAACATCACCGCGCCATACAATCCGTTGCGATCGCAAATCGCGATGGCTGGAAAGCCGCGTTCACCCGCCAGTTTGGCAATGGCTTTGGGATCGACCATGCTTTCCAGCATGGAATAGGACGACAGGACACGAAGCGGAACGAAGGGGGCAAAGCGCATGAAAAGGAAACTACGCGATGCCCGCGCGCTTTCAAGAGAGCGGCGCGGCGCTTCCGGGAAAAGTCTGTGGGTGGTTCAGCGTTTTGCTATTCTGGCCCGCGTGTCGCGCACCGTGGTGTATGCCCCATAGCAGATAAGTACGCCAAGCAGCGCCCACACCCAGACCGGGATGTTCTCACCGAAAATGCCAAGATAGAGATAGGCGGAGACGAAACAGAATCCTGCGCACAACGCAGGCAAGGCGGTGGGCCGGCCACTGCGCGCGTTGCGGATCAACCATCCGATAGAGGCGAGAAAAAACGGAATCGCTCCGACATAGATTGCCGCAAATACGTAAGGGTTGACCCCGTAATCCGCGCCCAGCGCCAGTATCCAGCGATTCACCGCCTCAAGCATGGTCAAACCTCCACGTCGCAAAGGTGTTCGGCTTGGGCAGTCTCGCGGTTACAGCAGTTTTTCGACATCTTTGGCGATGCTGGACGGAGTATCCTGCGGACCGTAACGCTTTACCACGTTTCCATCGCGGTCGATCAGGAACTTGGTGAAGTTCCACTTGATCGAGGTTGACCCCATCAGGCCCTTTTTCTCTGATTTCATCCAGTCGAACAAAGGGGACGCATCGGGACCGTTCACGTCCACCTTTTCCATCAGCGGAAATGTGACGCCAAAATTGACCTTGCAGAATTCAGCGATCTCGTCGTCATTGCCCGGTTCCTGCCCGCCAAACTGGTTGCAGGGGAAGCCGAGCACTTCGAAATCCTTGTCCTTGAATTGCTGATACAGTTTTTCAAGGCCATCGTACTGCGGAGTGAAACCGCACTTGCTGGCGGTGTTCACGATCAGCAGAACCTTGCCCAATTTCTGCGCAAGCGGGATGTCCTCACCGCGATTGGTGGTGACTGTAAAATCGGCAATCGTGGTCATGGCTGCATCCCCGCTGACTGAGTTATTCCTCGCCTCTCTGGGGAAAGTCGGGCCGCTGCGCAAGCGCGACCGCTTCCTCGGCACTGTATTCGCGGTCACCGGCTTTTTCGATCACGAAGTGCCCGCGCTTTTCCTGTGGCAGGGCCGCGATATGGCGGATCATCTCGGCAAACGTTCCGCTGCGCACGGCATTTGAGTGAGCAAAGACACCATCTTTGCCATCGACAGGGATCAGGGAGGCGTGATCGTCCCACGCGGTTTCGCCGCTATTGATTGGGGTGCCTTCGTATGTGCTGGGGTGGTCAGTCATGCAAATCTCCTTTGCATGATCTACGCACAGAAAGCCGTGCGGGTCCGGATATTAATGAAGCACTCCGTCGACCAGCCGCACAACCCGGTCCATGCGCGCCGCCAGCCGCTCGTTATGCGTGGCGACCAGAGCGGCGCTCCCTTCCCCGCGCACCAGTTCGAGGAACTGGCCCAGCACGGCGTCAGAAGTAGCCTCGTCCAGGTTGCCGGTCGGTTCATCCGCCAGCACCAGCGTGGGCCGGTTGGCCAGCGCGCGCGCGACCGCGACCCGTTGTTGTTCCCCACCCGAAAGCTGGCTGGGGCGATGGGTTAGGCGATGGCCAAGGCCAAGGCTGGTCAGCAGGCTTTCCGCCCGCTCCTGCGCCTCTTCGTGCGGTTTGCCCGCCACCATCTGCGGCATAACCACGTTCTCAGTCGCGTTGAAATCAGGCAGCAGGTGATGGAATTGATAGACAAAACCCAGATGCTCTCGCCGCACTCGCGTGCGCTGATCGGAGGCGAGGCTTTCCGCCCGCTCCCCCGCTATGGCGATAGAACCCTCAAATCCGCCCTCTAGCAGTCCGACCGCCTGCAATAGAGTCGATTTGCCCGAACCGGACGGGCCAAGCAGCGCCACGATCTCTCCGGGCTGGATGATCAGTTCCACCCCGCGCAGCACGTCAATTCGCTGGCCGCCCTGTTCAAAACTGCGCTTTACACCGCGCAATTGGGCGATGGCGCCGCGGTCCATACCGTCACTCATATCGCAGCACCTGCACAGGATCAGTGTTCGCCGCCTTCAGCGCGGGATACAGCGTTGCAAGGAAGCTCAGGATCAGCGCCAGCGCGACAATGCCGAACACTTCCCACGGATCAGTGCGCGATGGCAGCGTGGACAGGAACCGCACTTCTGGGTTCCAGATCTGCTGTCCTGTCACCAACGCGATAAACCACACGATCTGTTCACGGAAGAACAGGACGATAAAGCCCAGCACCAGACCGGAAACGGTGCCGATCGCCCCGATTGTGCTGCCAGTGGTGATGAAAATCTTGAGAAGACTGCGCCGCGTAGCCCCCATGGTTCGCATGATGGCAATGTCGCGAGTCTTTGCGCGCACCAGCATGACAAGGCTCGACAGGATGTTGAATGACGCGACCAGAACCATAAAACTCAAGGCAAAGAACATTGCGACACGCTCTACCTGCAACGCTTCGAACAAGGCGGAATTAATCGTCTTCCAGTCAGCGATCACTGCTCGCCCGCCCAGCGCCTGCGCCAGCGGTGCAAGGATCTGGCCGACCCTGTCAGGATCGGTGACAGAGACCTCTATCATCCCGATGGAATCGCCCATCAACAACAGCGTCTGCGCGTCCTCTATTGGCATTACGACGAATTTTTCATCGTAATCGTAAATGCCAACCTCGAATATCGCGGCGACTTCATAACCGACCTGCCGGATCTGCGTACCAAACGGGGTGGACCGCCCCTGAGGGTTGATGATTGTGATCGTGTCGCCCACACGCACGCCGATATTCTGCGCCAGTCGCGACCCGATGGCGACCCGGCGCGTGCCCACCTGCAACGCGCCGATATCGCCCATCACCACCTTTTCACCCAGCTTCGCGATATCCTCTTCCACGTTGCCGCGCACGAAAATCGCCTCCACCCGGCCATTGAAGCTGGTCAGCAATGGCTGCTCGATGAGCGGAGACGCGTCGGTGACGCCCTCTGTCGAGCGCACCTGGGCCAGTACGTTTTCCCAATTATCCAGTCGCCCGCCATAGGCCTGAACGATGGCGTGGCCATTCAGCCCCACGATCTTGTCCATCAGCTCTGCGCGAAAACCGTTCATCACGCTCATCACGACTACGAGCATGGCAACACTCAGCATCACCACGCCGATGGAGATGCTGGCGACCAGCGCGATAAACGCCTCCCCCTTGCCTGGCCAGAGGTAGCGTTTGGCGATCATGCGTTCAAAGGGTGATAGCATCGTGAGAAAAATCAGACCTGAATTGGCGTTTGCGGGCAAGTGTGCGTTGCAAACTGAACGCAGGCTTTAGGCACAGCGAGGGCGCGGCACAATCCGTAAGGCCGCACTATCCGCAAGGCTCTTGGGAATGCGCCATCCGCTCGGTCGCGCGGGCCGGTCTCGCGCCATATCTTGCGCCGCATCTTGCGACGGTCGAAAAGCGGCGCCGCTGCCCTCGCGCACCCTTGTAATTGAATCGTAACGTCGCCATTGAACGCGCAACCCCGAACAGCACCGCCACGCGGGAGGGAGCCAACTCCGTGCCAGCATCCAAGCCAGCAATGCCCGCCACCAACCTGACGCACCCGTTCTGCGATGCGGATGGTGACAAGCTGCGCGAGGAATGCGGCATTTTTGGTGCCATCAATGCAACCGATGCCTCTGCCGCAACCGCTTTGGGCCTGCACGCCTTGCAGCATCGCGGACAGGAGGCGGTGGGCATCACCAGTTTCGACCCGGCAACCGCCAATTTCGTATCGCGCCGCGCCTTGGGCCATGTCGCTGACACGTTTTCCAGCAAAAGCGTGATCCGCGGCCTGCCCGGAACCATGGCGGCTGGCCATGTGCGCTATTCCACCACGGGCGGATCGGACATGCGCAATGTTCAGCCGCTTTACGCGGAGCTGGCGACAGGCGGTTTCGCGGTGGCGCACAATGGCAACATCTCCAACGCCATGAGCCTGCGCACCGATCTGGTGCAAAAAGGTTCTATCTTTCAGTCGACCTCCGACACCGAAGTCATCATCCACCTTGTCGCCACATCGCGCTATCCCACGATTGCAGATCGCCTGATCGATGCGCTGCGTTTGGTCGAAGGGGCATATGCGCTGATCGTGATGACGCCCGACGGCATGATTGCCTGCCGCGATCCGCTCGGCATTCGTCCGCTGGTGATGGGCAAGATGGGGCCGACCGATAACCCCGCGATCCTGTTTGCGAGTGAAAGCGTGGCTTTCGATGTAGTCGGCGCGCAAATGATCCGCGAAGTTGAGCCGGGCGAACTGGTGCACGTGGGCTTTGACGGAGAGATAAAAAGCGTTCGCCCGTTCGGCACGCAAAGCCCGCGCCCTTGCATTTTCGAACACGTCTATTTCAGCCGTCCTGACAGCTTTTTCGCCGGGCGCAGCGTATACGAGGCGCGCAAGGCTATCGGTGCAGAACTCGCGCGAGAAGCGCCGTGCGAAGTCGATTTGGTAGTCCCCGTGCCCGACAGCGGCGTGCCAGCGGCGATCGGTTATGCGCAGGCATCGGGCCTGCCTTTCGAGTTGGGCATTATCCGTTCGCACTATGTCGGGCGCACCTTCATCCAGCCATCGGACAGCGCGCGCACTTCGGGTGTAAAGCGAAAGCACAATGCCAATCGCAGCCTGGTCGAAGGCAAACGGATTGTCCTGATCGACGATTCGATTGTGCGTGGAACCACCAGCCTCAACATAGTGGAAATGATGCGCGAGGCGGGTGCGACAGAGGTTCATTTCCGCGTGGCCAGCCCGCCCACAGCGCACAGCTGTTTTTACGGGGTCGATACCCCCGAAAGATCGAAATTGCTCGCCGCGCGCATGGATCTGGAACCGATGCGCGAGTTCATTCACGCCGACAGCCTCGCTTTCGTCTCCATTGATGGGCTCTATCGCGCCGTCGGGACCAACGGCCGCGACGATGTCAAACCGCAGTTCTGCGATGCCTGCTTCACCGGCGATTATCCCACATCGCTGACCGACCTTGCCGTGCGCGAGCGCAACTCTCCGCAATTGTCCTTTGGTGACCTCAGGGTCGATTCAAAAGCCGATCCGAAAGCCGCCTGATCCATGACGAATACCGATACTCAAAAAAAACCCCTTGCCGGGCGCACTGCGCTTGTCACCGGCGCAAGCCGTGGCATCGGCGCTGCGACTGCGCAGGAGCTGGCCCGTGCCGGTGCGCATGTCATTCTGGTTGCGCGCAAGGTAAAGGCGCTGGAGGTTATTGAGGACGCGATCCATGCCGAGGGTGGAAGTTCCACAATCGCCCCGGTCGATCTGATTGAACCCGATGCCGTCACCCGTCTGGCCAGCGCTATCGGCGGGCGCTGGGATACGCTTGAGATGCTCGTGCTTTCAGCGGCTTACCTGCCAGAGCTTACACCGCTTTCACAGATAGATCCCAAACAATTCAATCAGGCCATGCTGACCAATGTGGTGGCGACGCAGGCCCTGCTCGCATCGTTCGATCCGCTGCTGCGCCGATCCAAGCACGGCCGCGTGATCGGGCTGACCAGCAGCGTTGGCGCGACCCCGCGTCCGTTCTGGAGCGCCTATTCATCGACCAAGGCCGCTTTCGACAATCTGCTGGAAACCTATGCCGCCGAGGTCGAACGGCTCAGCCCGGTGCGTGTCGCCATCGTCGATCCCGGCGCCACGCGCACACAGATGCGCGCGCGTGCCTATCCCGGCGAAGATCCGCAAACGGTCAAACCGCCCGAGCGCGTTGCCGAGCGCATCCGTGCCCTGCTGGTTGAAGATTTCGACAGCTTTCATCGCGAACGCATTGATTAGAAGACAACTTTGAAATGCGAGCACTTTACAAGATCGCACTCGCTCGGATTCTGAATTGAAGGTCGCCGCTGGGTTGCTCGCCGCCGCGACCGTATCGAAATACGCTGCGAAACGCTTCGTTAACCATTTTTCGCTACGTTCCGTAAAGGATTGATGGTGTCTTGTGTAAGCGCCGAGGGGCGACGCGAAAGAGCGCCGTACCGAGGGCAGACACCGCATTTGTGATGATGGGATGAAGGCGACAGGCTATGCCGAGCAAAACCAATTCTTATCACGCGGCCTCGCAGGAAGATCGCTGCTCGCCGCGCACCCGATTGACGATCCCCGCGACGCTGCGCGCATCGGGAGGACGCGCGTTTCAAACCGTCGTCCATGATCTTTCGATCTCCGGCTTTTCCGCCGCTTCGATCAATCGGATGCACGAAGGTCAGGTCTGCTGGTTGACGCTGCCCGGTCTCGAGGCGTTGCAAAGCGAAGTGGTATGGTGGGACAACTGCATCGTCGGCAGCGCGTTCAACGAATTGCTCAGCCCGATTGTGCACGATAATATCCTGCAGCGTTACTCCAACCTTGGTATCATTCGCCCGATGGCGTGAATGGTGTGATTGCGGCGGGCGCTGCAAACGCCCGCATTCAATCCCCGGTCTCCGCGATCTTTCCGGCGATTGCGCCCCAAACGCCGCGATATTCCTGACTTGTCGCCGTGGGCCAGTTGCCAATCACGGTCAGCACCAGATCACTGGACGGGACCAGCGTGATCGACTGGCCGAAAATTCCCTGCGCGCCAAAATTGCCGCCTGGATACGTCCACCACTGATAGCCGTACCCGAACCCGGTATCACCAAAATCGACGACGGAATCGCTTGCTTCGGCAAACCAGCCTTTGGGAACCACGCTGGTTCCATCACTCCGCTTACCATCGTTCAGTACGAACACACCCATCCTCGTGTAGTCGGCCAGGGTGAGCGAAAGGCAACAGCCGCCGATATTGCCCCCACGCGGATCGACCATCCAGAACAACCCATGCTCGAACCCGGCGGGCTCCACGATCTTGCGTTGCGAATATTCGGCAAGAGAAAGACCAACGGCATTTTCCACCAAAACGCCGATCAGGTTGGTTTCGCCGGTCTTGTATACGAACTTGCTGCCCGCCAGCGCGTCTCGCTCCAACCGCTTCATCTGTTCAACAATGGCATCGGCACCGTATTCGACCACAAAGCGGTTCATCTGCGCAACATCGCTCTCTGGGTCTGTGTAATCCTCATTCCACGCGACACCGCTGGTCATGGTAGCCAACTGGCGCACGCTCACCCCATCGTAGGCTGAGCCCTTCAACGCCGGAATGTATTGCGTGACAGGATCGCTAAGGCTGCCAATAAATCCATCGGCAATGGCAGCTCCAAGCAGGGTCGAGGTGAAGCTTTTTGCGACCGAAAAGCTCGTCCAGCGTTTTTCGGGAGTGAGGCCCAGCGCATAATCTTCAAACCTGACCTTGCCTTTCTGCCACACCATCACGCCCGCCGCGTTGGTTTTCAGCATGGTGGCGCGGATTTCCTGTGCAAGCGGCGCGGGCAGCGGTGTACCTTCCACCAGCGGCATCGGCGTGCCGGATGCCGGGACTTCATGTCCTGCAAACCAGTTTTCCATCTCGCGAAACCTCTGCGTGCGTTGAGCATCGTTCCAGAACAGCACTTGCAGATCAGCTGGATCGCGGTTCGGTGGGGAATGCAGGGTGACAGGTTCCAGCGCCGACGGAGCGCTCGCCACCTCGCTGATGGCGGCAGGCGCACAGCCCGCCAGCGCGAATGCGATGGTGCTGGCAAATATCAGATGCGCGGATTTCATCGTGTGAGGCCCCTTTTCCCAAAGTGTCGGGGCAGACGTTAGGCCAGCGCATCCTTGTCCTGCAAGTGCCGAAGCAATCACCCGTCCTTCATGGTCCTGTACGCCTCCAGCGCCCGTTCACGCGCGGCCCGGTGGGCAATGATCTTGGCCGGATACGCCTTTGGCAGGCAGCCGTGATCTTCGGGATCATGGATGTATGGCTCATCCAGATCGGACAGCTCAGGTACGAAACGCCTGATGTAGTCCGCGCAATCGAATTTTTCCGATTGGCTGAGCGGGGCCATGATCCGGCTGAACATGTTGGAATCGACCCCCGTCCCCGCGTTCCACTGCCAGTTGACCGCATTGGACGCGTAGTCCGCATCAACCAGGCAATCCCAGAACCAGCGTTCGCCATGCCGCCAGTCGATAAGCAAATGCTTGATAAGGAAACTGGCGGTAATCATCCGAACGCGGTTGTGCATCCATCCGGTCTGCCACAACTGACGCATTCCAGCGTCGACGATGGGATAGCCGGTGCGCCCGCGCTGCCACGCCTGAAGATCGCGGGCGGCCTTTTCATCGGTCTCAGGATCGCGCCATTTCAGATCATTGAAATCATCGCGGTAATTTTCGCGTCCATACAGCGGGAACTGCGAAATCGCGTTTTGCGAATAGTCGCGCCAGATCAGCTCGCCTTCCCAGGTCTTCCACCCGGAGGAGCGCTTGTGCTTGAATTTGTGCCAGATCTGCACTGGGCTGATTTCGCCAAAGTGCAAATGCGGCGACATACGCGAAACCTTGTCTACCGAGGGGAAATTGCGCTTGTCATCGTAATCGTCGACGTGATCTTCCCACCATTCCAGCCGATCATGCGCGGCCTGTTCGCCCGCCTTCCACGCCTCTGCAATACCGCCAGACCAATCAGGTTTCGTCGGCAGCAAATTCCAGTCCGCCAGATCATCGGACGCGGGCCAGGTATCGGGGGAAGAGAGCGTTTCAGGCTCTGCCACCTCGTCGCGCGGAGGGAAAGCCTCGCGCACGGAGCGGGCAAATGGGGTGTAAATCTTGTACTGCCCACCGGAATTGGTGGTGATTGCCCCCATCGGCATCAGGTAATTGCCGTCATACCGTTTCAGCTCCAGCTTTTCAGCGAGCGATTTTTCCGCGTTGCGCCACCACGGTTCGTAATGCCGGTTTGCATGGACCGCCGCTGCACCCGTTTCCTCCGCAATCTTGCAGATTTCTTCCACCGCATCGCCGCGTCGCAGGATAATGCGGGCATGGCGACTGGCGAAACTCGCCTGCAGGTTTTCAAGGGAGTGGTGCAACCACCACCGCGCCGCGCCGCCCATTGCGTAATCCTTGGCGCAAGCATCGTCGAGGACATAGACCGCGATCACCGGGCCGGCCTTGGCGGCCTCATACAGTGCGGGATTGTCGGCTAAACGCAGATCGCGCCGCAGCCATACGATTTGAATATCTGCCATTATCAATTCCGTTCGGGTCGAGCTTGTCGAAGCATTGTTCTCACTTCTGGCGCAGCGATAAGAATAAGGCGCAGCCCTTCGACAAGCTCAGGGCGACCGGGTTTTGGGATTAATGATCCTATTGCGAGGGCAGTTCCTCGCACCTGACATCTGGAAGCGGGACCGAGAACCGATCCCGCGCGCGCGGGTCGTAGAAGCGGGCATCGCGCAGGATCACCGAGCCGTCGGCAGCCCGCTCCACAAAGGGCGCTCGCGACCAGAACAGAAACGCATCGAGCTGGGAATTGGTGAGGCGCAACGCCTTCATATCGGGCCATGCGCAACGATTGGCGGTGATGGGGGTTGCTTTCCACGGGCTTGGAACTGTGCCCGGCGCTATCACGAAATAACTGTTCCGCTCGCCAAGAATCAATTCGCGCTCAAACGACCAAACAAGGATCGGAGCGGCAATCCTTTGCGACTGGGGAATATCCGGCCGCGGTGCCAAACCATTATTTTCGCTCGGCACAACTTTGGTATTTATGGAATAGGGCACCCAAACTGTCTGCGTCGTTACCCAATTCCAGCCAATGTAGCCCATGCTGAGAACGATCCCGCCGACCGCCGCCCAGCGCGATGTTTTGCCCTGTTTCTCGCGCCGCCGCGACCACCACACGCTCAGCGCCAGCACCGTCCAAAGCCACACGTCGATGATGAACAGCGTATCGCCGTAAAACCATTGCGAGGAGAACGGCTCCAAGAGCCGGATGCCGTAGACGTTGAGCCAGTCGAAGAAAGGGTGGCTGAGGCACCCGACAAACGCCATCGCGTAGAGCCAGCCAAACCGCACCGGCAGCCGCGCCTCGGGCCGCCCAAACCGTCTCTGGCCGCGCTTCTCCTGCCAGCGATCAAAACCCCACAGCAGCCCCGCAAGGATCAGAGGCAGCAGCACCAGCGCAGGTGGGCCGTGCGTAATACCTCGACGAAAGCCAAGATGCTCGGTCCCTTCAAGCCAAAAGAAACACGCCGCGTCCACGTCCGGCAGGTTCGCACCGATGATCAGCGCGGGCATAGCAAGGCCAGTCTTTTGCTTCAGCCCCGCCTGCCCCATTACCGCACCGACAAGGCTGTGTGTGAGATTGTCCATTGTCTCGCGCTTAGCGGCACCTGCGCGCAGCGTCAAAACCGCCCTCAGACCAGAGTGGAAATACGCCGCCGACCCGCCTATCGCAGCGTGCAAGACAGGAGATTCACCCAGATCATGAGCAGCACCAAACCTTTCGTCCGGCCCGATATGCGGGCGTTTCTCGATGCGCTGGCCGCGCTGAACGGCCCTTCCATCGCAGATATGACTTTAGAGGATGCGCGCGCGTCCTATGGCGCGTTGCACGCCATGGCAGATCGCCCCGCGCGCGATCTGGCGGTGATCCGCGATTTGAGCTTTGCCGGACCGGCAGGCGATGTTGCCGTGCGCCTGTACGATGCACGCGACACCCGCGAAGCTGGGCCGGTCGTCACGTTTTTCCACGGCGGCGGGTTCGTGATCGGCGATCTGGATACGCACCACGCCTTGTGCACAGAAATTGCCGCGCTGATCGATCTGCCAGTGGTCGCAGTCGATTACCGCCGTGCGCCGGAGGCCCCCTTCCCCGCCGCGATCGACGATTGCGAAGCGGCAGCGCGCTGGATCGCCTCTTCGCCAGAGGAATTGGGTCGCAGTGCAACCGGACTGGTGCTGATCGGCGATAGCGCCGGGGGCAACGCCACCATCGTCGTTGGACAGGCGCTTGCTGCCGAGCCGGCCGGTGTGCCGGTCGTCCTCCAGGTGCCGATCTTCCCGCTTGCCAGCGATGCGCAAAATTCAGCGAGATCTCGCGCAATTCAATGAAGGCTTCATCCTGACCCGATCCGCCATCGAATTTTTCGATGCGCAATATCGCGCCGACAAATCCGATGCGCGCGGCTTTCCGATATTGGGCGAACATGCCAACGCCCCGCCGACCGTGCTGGTCACCGCGAGCCTGGATCCAATCCGAAACTCCGGGCGCGAATACGCTCGGGCCCTTGTGAATGCTGGCGCGAATTTCACTTATCTGGAAATCAAGGGCGTGACCCATTCCTTCGTCAATTTGCGACAGGCTGTGCCCAGCACGCAAGCCGATCTGGAGCGCATCGTATCTGCAATGAAATGGCACCTTTCCGGAGCAGATGTATGACCGATCTGCCCTACCGCCCCTGCGCCGGCTTTATGCTGGTCAATGCGCAAGGCCTTGTGTTTGTCGGCCAGCGCATCGAAAAACGCTCCCACGGAGCCTGGCAGATGCCCCAAGGCGGGATCGATCCGGGCGAGGAGCCGGAAGCCGCGGCGTTGCGAGAGCTTGAGGAGGAAACAGGGATCAGCGCCGACAAGGTGGACGTGATCACTGCCGCCTCAACCCCGATGCGATATGATTTACCGCCCGAGTTGCTGGGAAAAGTCTGGAAGGGCAAATATCGCGGACAGATCCAGCACTGGTTTCTGGGCCGATTTCTGGGTCAGGATTCAGACATAAATCTGGCGGCGCACAACCCGCCTGAATTCAACGAATATCGTTGGGTTGAACCGGCGCTGCTTCCCGAATTGATCGTGCCGTTCAAACGCGATGTCTACGCAGCGCTGGTTGAGGAATTTACGCCCCGGATATGACCGGGCCCAATTTGGCGCATCAATTGCTGGAGGGTTTGTCGTCCGCCGTATCGGCAGCCAACCGCGCGGGCGGGCCTGCGGCAATGCTGGATTTCAACGCCACCGTTTCAGGGCAAGTGTCGCCGCACTTGGTTTGCAGATGGGCAAGATTACGCCTGGCCTTTTCAACCGCGCCTTTTTCCACCAGGGCCGCGCCTTCGCCTGAAATCGCTGCGAAATTTTCAGGGTCACGGGCCAGCGCCTCGCGGTAATACCGGATCGCCTTGCCCTGCAGATCCTCGCCGCGAGCGGCCTCTGCCAGCTTGATAAAGATAGGGGTATATGCAGGATCGACTGCCAGAGCGGCTTCGAATGCGTCGATGGCAGCCTGCGTCTTACCCGCGTTCATCGCCGCCTCACCCTGCATGACCAAAGCCTGCGCGCGCGGATCGGGCTTCTGGTCCTGTGCGCTCGTTACGCTGGCAGTGAGAACAAAAACCAGCGAAAGAGCAGCGGCGGCGGGCGCGAAACGCATAATGGGCTCCTTGAGTCGTGCAAGCCAGATTAATGGGGGCTCAGCCATAGGCTATCGGGCTATCACGATGAACGCACGATGGCGACAAAAAACCCGTCCGTACCGTGGTGAAACGGATCTAGGCGCATTCCCGTGCCGCGTTCCGAGCCGATGGGCAAGTCAGGTCGCTCCGCGCTCCACCCTTCGTGACGGTCGAGAAAGGCTTTGATACGATCAGGGCCCTCATCGTCGAGCAGCGAACAGGTGACGAAGGTGATCGCCCCGCCCGGCTTTACCAGTTGCGCCGCGATATCTAACACGCGATCCTGCAACACGGTGAGCCGGCGAAGCTCCTTGGGATCGAGCCGCCAGCGGCTTTCGGGATTGCGCCGCCATGTGCCCGTGCCCGAACACGGCGCATCGACAAGCACGTGATCCGCCGCGCCCTGCCACCGATCAAGCGCTTCCATCTCGCGACCGGGATCAAGCAGCACGGTATGATCGATTTGCGCGCCCGCACGCTCGGCGCGCGGGGCAAGGTTGCCCAGTCGCCGCTTGTCCGTATCGGCCGCAATCAAACTGATCGCATTGCCAAAACGCGCGGCAAGCGCGAGCGTCTTGCCCCCGGCACCCGCACACAGATCGATTACGGTGTCACCCGGTTGGGCGGGAACTGCGCCGCACACCAGCTGGCTGCCGTGGTCCTGAATTTCGATTAAGCCCTGCAAATAGGCATCCCATGCTTCCACCTGAGTGCCGAAATCGAACCGCAGGGCGTTGGGTGCGACCAGCGGCTCGCCCGGTTCGGGCAGGGTCAGCGTATCGCGCTCAGCCTTGAGTGTGTTGACGCGGATATCGAGCGCGGCACGGCCAAGCAGCGCATCGGCGATTTCACCCTTTATTCCGGCGCGCGCCAGTTCCTCCGCCAGCCATTGCTGAGCGATGCCGGTTTTGGCCGCAGATTCGCCCTCCACAACCGCGCCCGGCCCGTGCGGCGATCCGTCGAAGGTTGCAAGAATAGCCTCGTCCTCCTTCGCCAGTGCCAGCATCGCTGCGCGTCCGCTGTGCGGGACAGGGCCGCATAAACGCACCGCACGATACACCAGCTCGCGCACGGCGCGACGATCTTTTGATCCGGCATAGCGGCGAGTTTTAAAATATTCGCGGATCAGGCGGTCGGCTGGCGCACCTTTGGTTTCGGCGGCCAGAATAATCTGGTCGAGCAGTTCTATCGCGGCCTGAACGCGTGCGGCGGGGATCATAGAAGCAAGGTCATTGGGCAGAATTCATTGGGGTATATTTCTCTATGAAGGAGGGTGCGCGGTCGCAACGCCACGTGAATTTTTTGTCGTCAGCAGGTTCCTGCTCGCTCAAGGTGGCGATGTCCGCCCCTGCCTTTTCGCATTCCTCCTGCGAAATATACAGATTTGTTGACACCTTCATGGTGCCAACAGGATCGTGCTGCTGCCAACTCATCATGATGAGCAGAAACGGGACGAAAACTTCGACCATCGCCCTCTCCTAACGCGTGGGGTAATTCGGGGCTTCGCGCGTGATCGCGACATCGTGAACATGGCTTTCGGACAGGCCAGCATTGGTGATACGAACAAACTGCGCACGCTTTTGCAGATCGCCGATGGTGCGCGATCCGGTGTAGCCCATCGCCGCCCTGATCCCGCCGACAAGCTGGTGGACGACATTGGCGGCGGGGCCTTTGAATGGCACCTGCCCCTCAATCCCTTCAGGCACGAGTTTCATCGCGGATACGTCCTGCTGGAAATACCTGTCCGCACTACCGCGCGCCATTGCGCCGACGCTGCCCATTCCGCGATAGGATTTATAGCTGCGACCCTGGTACAGGAATGTCTCACCGGGGCTTTCCGCAGTGCCTGCCAGCATCGATCCGATCATCACGCTGGATGCGCCCGCCGCCAGCGCCTTTGCCGCATCGCCGCTCGTGCGAAGACCGCCATCGGCAATCACCGGCACGCCGGATTTTGCCGCTTCGGCCGCACTGTCCATGATTGCTGTCAGCTGCGGTACGCCCACGCCCGCGACGACGCGGGTGGTGCAAATGGAGCCGGGGCCAATGCCCACCTTTACAGCATCCGCGCCCGCGCCGATCAAGGCACGGGTCGCCTCCGCCGTGGCGACGTTGCCGGCAATTACCTGCACCGAACTGGACAGAGCCTTCGCCCGTTCCACAGCGCGGCTCACATCGGTGTTATGTCCGTGCGCTGTGTCGATGATGATGACATCCACCTCGGCGTCGATCAGCGCCTCTGTCCGCTCAAATCCCTTGTCGCCCACGGTGGTTGCCGCCGCCACGCGCAGGCGCCCTGCCCCGTCCTTGGTCGCATCGGGATAATTGACGGCTTTCTCGATATCCTTGACCGTAATCAGGCCGATGCAGTGATAATTATCATCCACGACAAGCAATTTTTCAATCCGGCGCTGATGCAGCAGGCGCCGCGCCTCTTCCTGCCCGGTCCCCAGCGACACAGTGGCGAGATTTTCTGTCGTCATCAACTCGCGCACGGGCTGCGCCGGATTCTCGGCAAAGCGCACATCGCGGTTTGTCAGGATGCCGACCAGCTTGCCCGCATTGTCGACCACGGGAATGCCGCTGATACGGTGCTGTTGCATCAGCGCGTTGGCATCACCCAGAACAGCGTCAGGACCGATCGTGATAGGATTGACAACCATGCCGCTCTCAAACCGCTTTACCGCGCGCACGGCGGCGCATTGTTCCGCAATTTCAAGGTTCCGATGCAACACCCCAATCCCGCCGAGCTGAGCCATGGCGATCGCCATGTCTGCCTCGGTTACGGTGTCCATTGCGGCTGAAAGGATGGGGATGCTGAGCGCGATGTCGCGCGTCAAATGCGTGCGCGTGTCGGCCATACTGGGCAAGACGCTGCTTTCTGCGGGACGCAACAGGACATCGTCGAATGTCAGGCCGAGAGGAATGTCCATGTGTCGCACGCTTTCAGTCAAAAGTGAATCGGGTGCGCCGCCATGTAGGACGCATGGGCGCGCGGCGCTAGGGTGGGACTGAGGTCTTTTACCCGTTTTGCGCGTTATTGCGATGCGGTTGCCACGCTTGTCTCCGCTCCCACCGCCAGTTCTGGGGGCGTATAAGTGGCGATGCTGGCAATACGCTTTATCAAAGTCTCGTGGAGGAGCAGATCGTCGATCGCGCCGCCAAGCTCGATCCGCGCCAGATCGTCCGAGGGCTGGTGATACTGGCGTTCAAGATAAGGGCCGATCACGATCTGTGATCCAAAGGCACTTGAAAGGAACACTGCAGGCACGCCGTTTTCAAGCAGCACCCAACCATCCTGACGTTGCACGAAGCTGTCGGCAAATTCACGATTACCAAGGTCGCGGCCTGTTTCCTTCAGCGCCTGAAGCACCAGAGAATCCAGCGCAGTGCGCCCCTCTCCGACAAAGCCGAGCGGACTGCCAGCGGGAGCGACCGCGACAGTGTCGAAATTGAATGCGGCAACAATGGAGGCAAGCGGAACCGGCGGATCGGCGACGAACGCCCGTGCACCAAGAAGTCCGGCCTCCTCTGCGCTGGTGGCCAGCACATAAATATCGCGATCATATGGTCCGGTTGCTGCCAGTCGGCGCGCGAGTTCAAGCATGACTGCAACTCCGCTGGCGTTATCGATGGCGCCATTGCAGATGAGATCGCCTGCGGACTGTGACGCGGGTGACGCATCGATCAAGGCAATGCCTTCCTCCCCGCATTTACCGAGATGGTCCCAATGCGCCAGCAGCAGCACGGCGCCTGCATCGGGCATGGTGCCGGGTAGCCTGCCGATAAGGTTGTAGCTGTTGAATTCGCTGCGCTCTGATAAAGCCTCCAGCGACGCGGTGACTTTCAGCGCTCGCGGCTCGAATTCATCGTCCTGTGCAGCGTCGCGAAGGAATGCCCACGCATCCTCGCCTATCGCGCGGGCCAGTGCTGCATCGGTTACGAATGCGCTGATTTCGCGGGTCACCTCGGTTATCCGCTGGATACGGTCGCGGTCAATGGTGCGGCGAAGGTCAGCGATTGCGCCCGGTTTGTCCACCACGGTGATGACCGCTGCAGCCTCCAGCTTGAACAATTGTGCCCTGCGCGCGGGGCTCTTGCCCGGATCGGCCAGCAACACGGCGACTTTGCCCCTGATCAATTCGGGTGAAGGCATTTTCAGCGCGCGGCCAACGAACACGGTCTCGGCATCCTCTACCAGAACCCGCCGAGCATCAGCAAACGCGAATGCTTCATCGGGGCGAAGAGCTTTTCCAGCCAATTCAACCCGGCTTTCGACCGGGCGCGAATGTGCAAGCGGAACTGGCGCGCGCCACGGATTGACCGGATCGTTGGTGCCAGACACCAGCCCAACCTCGGTAAACCGCCGGGCAAGGTATTCCAGCGTCAGTCGTTCGCCATCAGTGCCGGGCTGGCGCCCGCCGAATTCATCACTGGCAAGTGTGGAAATATCGCGCATCAGCGATGCCGAGATATCCTGCCGTTCGGCACGCGATACCCGTGTGGAAGGAACGGTGGCACAGGCCGATACCAGCGCGAAAAGCGTCAGCAGCAGGCCAAAGCGTCCCAAAAGGCGTGGAGACGTAAACCTCACTCGGCAGTCCAGCCCCCGTCGATGCTCCAGTTCGCCCCTGTCACATTGCCTGCTTCCTCGCGGCACAGGAACACCGCCATCGCGGCCACCTCGTGCGGCTGAACGAATTTCTTGGTCGGCTGTTTGGCGAGCAGGACATCGTTGATCACCTGTTCGCGTGTCAGCCCTCGCGCCTTCATCGTATCAGGGATCTGTCCTTCGATCAGTGGGGTCCAGACATAGCCAGGAGAGATGCAGTTTGCGGTCACGCCGCTGGTCGCAAGTTCCAGCGCGATAGTTTTCGTAAAGCCAGCAATCGCGTGCTTTGACGCATTATACGCGCTCTTGAATGGCGACGCGGTGAGCGAGTGCGCCGACGCAGTGTTAATGATGCGGCCCCAGCCCGCTTGCTTCATCCCCGGCACTGCGAGGCGCGTGGTGTGGAATGCCGCGGTCAAATTGAGCGCGATCACTGCGTTCCATTTATCGACGGGGAAATCTTCCACCGGCGCAACGTGCTGCATTCCGGCATTGTTGATGAGGATATCAATCGGGCCGACCGCCGCAAACATATCCTCGATCGCGGCTGCATCCATCAGGTTTGCGCCGTTATAGTCTGCGCCCAGTTCCTGTTGCAGCCGAGCGATTTCTTTCGCGTCGCCCAATCCGTTCAGGATAACCTCGGCACCCTCGTCGCGCAGCGCTTTCGCCATCGCCAGGCCGATGCCGGAAGTTGAGCCGGTGACCAGCGCTCGTTTTCCTTGAAGGAACATTGCACTCTCCCGCTGATTGATTATTCGTCACGCGGTCTGTTGCCTCAACCAACGCGCGTGTCCAGAAAAATGACACGAGCAATATCAAGGCGAAACGGGAGGCAAAAATACAATGCGGCTCAATCCATTCGATACTTCGCGGATCAAGGTGCGATCCAGCAATGGCGGCGGCGGCGGCATGGGCCGTGCGGGCGGTCTGGGCTGCGGCACTTTGGTGATCGCGATTATCGGTGCGCTGGTATTTGGCCTCGATCCGCAGCAGACCATCGGAATGATCGAAGGCGTTCAACAGCAAACCGCACCAACGTCGCAATCGGATGATCTGTCAGCCGAACAGGTCTGCAATCGCGGCCCCTATGCGCAGGAAGCTTGCGCGGCGCTGACCAGCCTGAACAACACGTGGGAGCCGGAATTCGCGCGCGCTGGCATCGCTTTCGAACAACCCTTCCTCGACCTTTATCAGACGGGGCGGGTCGATACGCGGGGCTGCGGCAGCGCCACGTCTGCCGCCGGTCCGTTTTATTGTCCGGCCGACAAAGGCATCTACATCGATACAGGCTTCTACGATCAGCTCGCGCAGATGAGCGGAACGGGCGGTGATTTTGCACGACTGTACGTGCTGGCGCACGAATACGGCCACCACATCCAAAACGTTACCGGGCTGGCCGATCAGGTGCGCAGCCTGCAACAGCGCAATCCGCGCGATTCCAATCAGTTGCAGGTGCGCATGGAATTGCAGGCGGATTGTTACGCCGGTGTGTGGGCAGGTAAGAACGCCGATCTGATCGAACCGGGCGACATGGAAGAAGGCTTGCAGGCCGCCAGCGCCATCGGCGACGATACCTTGATGCGTAATGCTGGGCAGCGCATTAATCCGGAAGGTTTCACCCACGGCACCAGCGCACAGCGACGTGAAGCGTTGGAGCGCGGTATAAAAAGCGCCAATGATGGAGCGTGCGATGTCTATTTCGATTTCCGTTGAGATGCGGCGCGGCCTAGCTGCCTGCGCGATGTTCGGTGCCTTGACCATGGTTGCAGCCAATCCGGCGGTGGCGCAAAAACAGGAGGAGCCGGATGTGAAGAATGTGGCGATGACCCCGCTGGAGGATGTCGGGTTGATGGCGCAGGAAATTCCAGAGGTGCTGGTGATTGCCTCACGCGACCCGTACCTCTCCACCGAGCTTTCCACCTGCAACGCCATTGTTGCCGAAATCGCCGCGCTCGATACCGGTGCTGGGTGAGGATTACGACATCACCGAAGGGCGCAAATCGGGTCTCAGCATCGGCAAGGCAGCAAAAAGCGTGGTGGGATCTTTCATCCCGTTTCGCGGCGTGGTGCGAGAGGTTTCGGGCGCGGCCGGCAACGAACGCGACGCGCGTGCAGCCGTGATGGGCGGAATGGTACGGCGCAGTTACCTCAAGGGATTGGGCGAAGGCCGGGGTTGCGATTATCCCGCGCGGCCCAAGGAACAGGTGACCGGACCAGAAGGCAAGACCAAAGACGGAACGGCGCAGTAACGGTCAGCGCGACTGGATTTTCCATCCGCGTATCTGGCGGTCCATAGTGGAAAGAATATCGCGCCGCGTTTGGCCCTGCATTTCGGAGCCTTGGGCAATTGCAGCGCGGGCTTCTACCAGTCCTTTAAGTGCCTCGGCCATGATCCGCGACTGGCAAATCGTCACCAAGCGCGATCCATCAGGCTGAAACTTCACCGTGGATACTTCCTCTGGGGGACCATCGCATGACATTTTTACGATGGTGCGCGGCGTCTCCAATCCGTCCGCCGCGTCCGCATCGTTCATCGCGCTGGCAAGTTTATGGGGCAATTCGGACAGCGCAGCATCCGCCTCTGCCATTGCTTCCTGCAAATCCTTCATGATCTCGGCGCGCTCCGCATCGCTCAGACCATGAGGCCGCTCAAAATTGACACTACGCATAACGGTTCGCGCCAATAACGTCTGGCGATCCCCGCTGACAGTCGATCGCTGACTGCCCCAATCCGAATTATTGGCGATATTCGGATCGACACGCGGGATTGCGATACCCGGTCTCTCACCTGCTCGCAGAGGCGTTGGCGGGGTTGGAGGAGTCGGAATTGCCGGCGGGCTCAGAACTGCCGGACTTGTTGGCTCAGACGGCGCAATCGGCGTGGGTGGCTCAGCTGGATTGGGCGGCTCGGGCGCAGGCGGTGCAAGATCGACAGCGAAAGCTTTCGCAGCCGGCGCGGCCGGAGGTTCAGGCGCGGCGCGCTCAGCATAGGTGATCGATGCGGTAAGCGGCAAAGCCAACGCTCCGCCAAGCAGCAAGGCGCGCGCAGCGAGGCGGCGGCGCGGGGAAGGCATACCAAGCTGTGACGTCTTGAGGTTCCTCAACCGTTGCACGATGGATTTGTCGCCCAGCACCGGGCAAGCCATCGGCGCGGCTAGTGCGACATTCGGCCCAGCTGCAAAACTGGCGATAACCTTGGCATACAGCGCGCGTTCCGGCAGTGGACGGGTGGCTATCACTCGCGCATCGCAGGCTGCCTCCTGATCGCGCCGCAAGGCCAGCCAGCCATACCGGCTCAGTGGGTTAAACCAGTGCAAAGCGAACAATGGTTGCACCAGCACGTTAATCAGCAAATCATTCCCCCGGTGATGCGCCAATTCATGCGCAAGCGCGAGATCGCGGCTCATCCGGTCGGGCTGCGCCATGAATCCCGGCGGCATGGCGATCACCGGATCAATCACGCCAAAGGCAAGCGGCGCGCGCGTGCCGGGTGTTTCTATCAGACGTATCGATGGAAGAATGCGAAGCGATGCCGGCGCGCAGCCCACTTCACGCGCGTCTGCAAGCAATTCCGCGCGCAGTCGGAAATACGAGCTGAACCGGCAGAACAGGAACGCGGCAGCCCCGGCGGCCCAGACGGCGAAAGCCATCTGCGCCAGTGGCAGGCTTATGGCCTGCGACAACCAATCAGTCTCCGATAATGCCCCGCTTGGCAGCACGCTGTCGTTCTGGGAAAATGCAATTTGCGCCTCCGCATCCATCAGCGCATTTGCAACACCCGGATCGAGCGTTCGGCTCCCCACGGGCGCTATCGGTTCGGCTACCGGACCAAGCCATGCGGGCAGATGCAAAGGCGGCAGGATTAAGCGCAACATCGGCAGCGCCCAAAGCGCATAGGCGGTTGGTGCGCCAAGCCAGCGTGTGACCGGCCGCCTCACAATCAACACCGCCACAATCAGCACTGCAGTCCAGATCAGGGTATCAAGCAGGAACGCGCTCATTGCTTCAACTCCTTCAGCAATTGCTCGATCTCGGCGAGGTCATTTTCGCTCAACGCCTCGGATTGCGCAAGATGTGCGACCAGAGAGGCGGCCTTCCCGCCAAACAATTTGTCCACCAGACGCCGCGATTCCCCGCCGACATAATCGGCGCGCGCAATGGTGGGTGAATACTGGAACCGCCGCCCATCAGGCCGCGTCGCTATCGCCTGTTTCCCGACGAGCCGCGACAGCAGCGTTTTTACGGTGGCGAGGCTCCAGTCGCGGCTTGCCCCGACCGTATCGAAAATGTCCTGCGCGCTGGCGGTCCCGTGGTCCCATAGCGCCTCCATTATGGCGTGCTCAGCATCTGTAATGCGATCAGGGAGGATCCGCTCGGAACGGTCAGGTGCGGTTTCGTTTTTGCGTGGCACGGTGGTTTCTCCGCTCGCAGGCACTGCGATTACGTCTGTAGCCGTAACGATTACGTTTGTAAACCTTAAGCCCCGATGAACCGCCACCTTCCCCATTGCGCCGCGGCGGGGTGACGATAAGATACGACGAATGATCGCAAAATGCCTCGCCTTAGCCTTGACGCTGATCGCCCCTGCTTCCTTGGCGGCAGAGGAATTTTTCCCGCTAACCCAGCCCGTACCACTCGACGTGGCAGATGCCGAGGCAACGCAGATCGGTGAGCTGATCTATCGCGGCGGTGTGAAAATCGAACCGGGCGAAGAAAATATCGGGGGCATTTCCGGGCTGGAATGGCACGCCGAAGCGTTGTGGGCCGTCAGCGACGATGGCCACTGGCTGCGGATCGAGCCGAACGAAGCGAATGCCGAATTGCGTGACCTCTACAGCATCGAGACGCGGTCTTTGCACGATGAGAAAGGCAAGAAACTCAGGCGCAAGGAGTATGCCGATGCAGAAGCCATCGCTCGCGATCCACGTGGCGGCTGGATGGTTTCATTCGAACAGGATCACCGCATCTGGCACTATCCCGCGTTAGGTAACGAGGCCGCCGTCCCCGTCATCACGCCAGCGGCTGCCGCCGCACTGGCGCTGATAAATGGCGCAACTGGCAATCGCGGACTGGAAACGCTCGCCTTCGGCCCTGCGGGGATGCTCGCATGCGCGGAAATCGGCACGCCAGGGATCAAGAATTGCGTGCGCGCTCAGGGCGATACTGCGATCGCATTCGAACTGCCTGCGCCCCCAAACCTCGCGGAACATGGCGGTGCGCCGACCGATGCCGCCTGCGCCAGCGACGGCACATGCTATATCCTGTTTCGGAGTTTCAAACCGGGTGTCGGCAATCGTGCCGCCATCGTGGAGCTCGCCCCAGATAACAGCGCGCGAACACTCGCAATTTTAAGCCCGCCGCTCACGATCGACAATTTCGAGGGGCTGGCGGTGCGCGATCAATATGCAAAGCGTTATCTGTATCTGGCTTCGGACGACAATTTCAACAATTGCTACACCAGCAGTGCTGCCGACTGTCAGGACACGCTGATCATGAAATTCCAGATCAGACAGGAAAACGCTGCCCCGCCGCCGGTCGCCAATGCGCCAACTCCCGATCAGCAATACGAGACTGTTAATGTCGTGCTCGAAACGCCACTTGGCTCCATCACCATCGCACTCGAAACTGAGCGTGCGCCTGTTACAGCCGCAAATTTCCTGCGCTATGTCGAGGAAGGGCGTTTCGACGGGACGGTATTTTACCGCGCAATGTCACTCGACGCGGAGCCAAAACCCAACGGCTTGCTGCAAGGGGGCACACAATTCGATCCCAAACGCATTTTGCCACCCATACCGCACGAGCCGACCAGCAAAACTGGCCTCAGCCACACGAACGGCGCTGTATCAATGGCGATGGGCGAACCGGGCAGCGCGAACGGCGATTTTTCGATTATGCTGCAGGATCAGACGGGCCTTAATGCACAGCCCGATGCGAGCGATCCTGTATGGCGCAATGGCTATGCGGTGTTCGGTTACGTGATTGATGGGATGAATGTGGTCGCCGCGATCCACGCTGGCGAAATCGACCCGGACAAGGGTGAAGGCTGGATGAAAGGTCAGATACTGGCAGAGCCGGTGAGGATCATCGCAGCTCGCCGAGCACAACCGAAACCTGGCGCGCAATAGCCCACTTTGCCGATTGTATTGTGTCGCCAAGGCGCACCGGCGGCTGCCTCAAGCGGTCATGCGCTCAATAATCTTTGCAAAGCTCAGTCCCAGCAATCGCTTGTATTCCCAGCTTTTGACAAACCAGAACAGTGAGAACGCGAAAATCGCCGCTGCCTCTATCCAGAAAATTTCGTGCCCGCAATCGCGCCCGTCCACCAGATGCACGCCATAGGCGATCAGCGGCAGTGCGATCATCGCGCAACCGGTGAAGTTGTAAGCCATCGCAAATCGTCGCCGCATGGGAGGCCACAGAATGTAATCCAGGCGAGACTTTGAGAAGAACACCGCAACCACGAAAAGGCAGGCAAAAAACGCGACCGCAAAAAAGGAGTGCCAGGAAAACATCGAGCCCGAGCATTGCTCGATACCGGTCGGCACCATTGCCACTAGAATTAGGAATGCACCCGCCAGCGAAAGCAGCAGGTTCTCCCATTTCGAGAGGCCCTGAAATAGGATCAAAAATACGCCCACGGCCCACAGCAACCCGACGAACCAGTTGCGCGCAGCGGGCACGTGGTAAAAATAACTGATCGAATAATGCCCAGAATACCCGCCCACCAATGGCAGAGTAATCGGGATCAGCAGCGCGACAAAGCCTATGCCGAAACACTTTATCAGAAACGCGAGGTTGGCGTGGCGCGAGAAATCCTTCCGGAAGGCATCCTTGCGCGCCCAGTCTATTGCCTTTGGATCGGGGGACTGCGGTTTTGGCATAGCTTCGACCACGGCCCCCCTTCAGTCCTCAGATCAATACACCCGCGCTTTGGGCTCGATGTATTTGGCGTCATCAGTCAGCGTGTATTCGTGCACCGGGCGATAATCGATGCGGATGTTGGATCCGCGTCCCCCCCAGCCATCGAACCACGCGATGGTGTGCTTCATCCATTCGGCGTCGTTGCGATCGGGGAAATCCTCGTGCGCGTGGGCGCCGCGGCTTTCCTTGCGGTTGGCGGCGCTCGCCATCGTCACATTGGCCTGCGCCATCAGATTGTCGAGTTCCAGCGTCTCGATCAGGTCACTGTTCCAGATCAGCGATTTATCGGTGACGTGGATGTCTTCCATACGCTTGTTCTGTTCAGCGAGGATTTTCACCCCTTCGTCCATCAGCGCCTGATCGCGGAACACAGCGGCGTGTTTCTGCATCGCCTTTTGCATGTCCGAACGGATGGCTGCTGTGGGCGAGTCGCCCTTGGCGTAACGGAAGTGGTCAAGCCGGCCCAGAGACATGTCGGCGCTGTCCTTGGGCAATTCGGCCTGGCTGGCGCCGGCAACCACGTTTTCCTTGAGATGCAGACCGGTTGCTCGGCCAAACACCACAAGATCGATCAACGAATTTGAGCCGAGCCTGTTCGCCCCGTGGACCGAAACGCACGCTGCCTCGCCAACGGCATACAGGCCGGGGATCACGTGATCGGGATCGCCATCGGGGCCAAGCGTTACGACCTGCCCGTGATAATTGCACGGAATGCCGCCCATGTTGTAATGCACCGTCGGTGTGACCGGCAGCGCCTGACGTGTCAGATCTACACCGGCAAAAATCTTGCCGCTCTCGGTGATGCCGGGCAGACGCGCGGCCAGCACTTTGGGATCGATGTGGTCAAGGTGCAGATGGATATGATCGCCATCTGCGCCCACGCCGCGCCCTTCGCGCATTTCCAGCGCCATCGCACGGCTGACGACATCGCGCGATGCCAGATCCTTGGCCGATGGAGCGTAGCGTTCCATGAATCGCTCGCCTTCGGAATTGGTGAGGTAACCGCCCTCGCCGCGCGCACCCTCGGTGATGAGCACGCCCGCGCCATAAATACCGGTCGGGTGGAATTGCACGAATTCCATATCCTGCAACGGAAGACCGGCGCGCAACACCATTCCGCCGCCATCGCCGGTGCAAGTGTGCGCAGAAGTCGCGGTGTAATAGCAGCGGCCATAACCTCCCGTCGCCAGCACGACAGACTGCGCGCGGAACCGGTGGATCGTACCGTCGTCAAGGCACATCGCCATAACGCCGACGCACTTTTTCTCCCCACCGACATCGGCCATGATAAGATCGAGCGCGAAATATTCGATGAAGAAGTCAGCGTCGTATTTCAGGCTTTGCTGATACAAAGCGTGCAGCATGGCGTGGCCGGTGCGATCGGCGGCGGCGCAGGTGCGCTGCACGGGCGGGCCGGCACCCATGTTTTGCATGTGGCCGCCAAACGGGCGCTGGTAGATCGTGCCGTCCTCATTCCGGCTGAACGGCACGCCCGCGTGCTCCAGCTCGTAAACAGCGGCTGGCGCTTCGCGTGCGAGATATTCGATAGCGTCCTGATCGCCCAGCCAGTCCGACCCCTTTACGGTGTCATACATGTGCCAGGTCCAGTGATCGGGCGTGTTGTTACCCAGGCTTGCCGCGATCCCGCCCTGCGCTGCGACGGTGTGCGAGCGAGTGGGGAAAACCTTCGAGATGTTCGCCGTTTTGAGCCCTGCCTCAGCAGAACCCATTGTCGCCCGAAGGCCGGACCCGCCCGCGCCCACAACCACGACATCATACATGTGGTCGATAATCTTGTAGGAACCCTGAAGCTGAGGGCCGGCATCGTTTGCAGGTGCAATGGCCATTATGCTGAAACTCCAAAAGCAAGTGTGGCGACGCTGAAGATCGCATAGGCACCGCCGCCAAAAGCCGCGATGTTGAGCGCTGAAAGCAGCGCGAATTTGGAACCGGGATTGTGAACGTAATCCTCGATCAGGACGGTGAGGCCCATGCGTGCATGCCAGAACAGGCTGGCGACCAGCAGGGCCATCGCGGTTGCCGACAAGGGCTTCGAGAGCCAACCGGTGACCGCTTCGTAACTGTATTCGTCCAGCAGCAGTAGGCTGACGATGAACCAGCTCATCAAAACCAGATTGGTGATCGCTGAAAAGCGATGCGAGAGCCAGTGATGCGCGCCGTGATGCGAGGGACCAAGCCCGCGCACGCGCCCGATGGAAGTGCCGTTACCCATGGTGCGTATCCTCTCAGCGCAGCGCGATATAAGCCCAGACCAGCACGGTCAGGACGGTGGCGATGATGGGCGAAAGCGTCGACCACAGCCGATTGGTATCCAGTTCGTAACCCGCACCGATATCGAGAACAAAATGGCGTAATCCACTCATCATGTGAGTGAAGAACGCCCAGCTGAGGCCGATCATCACGACGTAACCCAGCGGTGAAGACGCGGCCCAGACGAAAGTTTCATAAGCCTCCGGCCCGCTGGCAAGAGCCCCCAGCCACCAGACCAGCACCGCAAGCCCAACCAGCGCCATGCCGTCTCCGGTAGCGCGGTGGAGGATCGATACCAGCATGTGCGGACCCCACCGCCAAATCTGAAGGTGAGGAGAAAGCGGTCTTTGGGCCATGTTCACTCGTTTTTTTGTGTTAAATCGACGCGTTTCGATCAGTGGCCCCTCACTTAGCGTCCCTGCGGCGCGGTGCAAGCGCGTTGCACTCAACTCTTCTTGCAAAGTTTCGGATAGAGAGTTGCATGAGTTTCATCCTTCTTACCGGATCGAGCCGCGGAATCGGTGCCGCAACCCGTGATGCGCTGATCGCGCGCGGGCACGATGTGATCGGGCATCAGACACGCGCGAGCGACGATGGCGTCGTATCTGCCGACTTTCGTGATCCGCTGGCCGCGCATCAATTATGGGAGGCCGCGCTGGAACGCGCCAATGAGCACGGTGGAGGCACCATCGATGTGCTGATCAACAATGCAGGCCTGTTCGAACCCAACCGGATCGACCGGTCGGACATCGAATGGCTGGATGCGTGGGAAGATACCATGCGCATCAATCTGACCGCTGCCGCCCAACTTTCGCGCTTTGCGGTACGCCATTGGCAACAGCGCGGGTGCGGGGGCCGGATCGTTCATGTCGCCAGCCGGGCCGCCTACCGCGGCGACAGTCCCGCGCATTGGCATTATGCAGCGGCTAAAGGCGGGATGATCGCCATGCACAAAACAATTGCACGCGGCTTTGCTGGCGAGGGGATCCTGAGCTTTGCGGTGACGCCGGGATTTACCGACACATCCATGGCGGGCGATTATCTGGAAACGCGCGGCGGAGCAGGTCTACTTGCCGATATTCCGCTGGGTCGCGTGGCGCAGCCAGCAGAGATCGCGAAGGTGATCGAATTTTGTGCACTTGATGCGCCCGCCAGTATGACCGGGGCCGTGATTGACGCAAATGGAGCCAGCTTTGTCCGATAAGGCAGAGGTGGAGCAACCGACTGTGACCAGTTTTTGTGCACCTAAAGACGGATTGCTACGTGTTGCTCAGGTCTGCACATGTTTTGGGCAAGCCGTTTGGAAAAAGGTCACCATGGCCCTTTTAATGGTAGTGGCAGCTTGCGCGTCTTCCCATCCCGCGTCCCAATACGCGGCGCCGACCAGCACCGACACATCTTCCAGCGACCTCATTCATTTTTCCGCCGAGTGCGAGGATTGGGACAATTGGGACAAGCCCGCCCGGCCATTTCGCATCCACAACGATACCTATTATGTCGGGACATGCGGCATTTCAGCGATCTTGATCGCGGGTGATGGGGGGCTGGTGCTGATCGACAGTGGAACACAGGCTGGTTCCTTGGTCGTTGAGAAAAATATCGCTGCGCTCGGGCATTCGATTACCGACGTGAAAGCGATCCTGACCAGTCACGAACATTTCGATCACGTGGGCGGACTATCGCGGCTGCAAAAGCTTAGTGGTGCGACCGTCTACACCAGCGCGGAAGCTACTTCCGTTTTGCGCACTGGTCGCGACAATCCGGAAGACCCGCAAGCCGGGATGCACGATCCGATGGCTTCTGTTGCGGGCGAGGTCCGGGCTGTGAGCGATGGTGAAATACTTCCCCTTGCGGGAGTTGCTATCACTGCGATTGCCACCCCCGGTCACACGCCGGGTGCGATGAGCTGGCAATGGGAGAGCTGCGATGGCGGCGACTGTGTATCCATCGTCTATGCCGACAGTATGAGCCCGGTCAGTTCCGATGATTACCGCTTCACCGATCACGCCGAATACATCGCACTTTTTCGCAAAAGCATTGCGCGCCTTGCTGCCGTGAATTGCGGGATACTGCTGACCCCGCACCCTTCGGCCAGCGACATGCTGACCCGCGCGCGGAGGGGAACGCTTGAGGGTGGCATGGCCTGCGCAGAATATGCCAACAGCAGGACCACGGCGTTGAACGAACGATTGGCCAAGGAAGTGCCTGATAAATGAGCAACAGTTGGAAACTCACCGCCTACGCGCCCAAGCCCATCGTCCACGCAGCGTTGCTGGCGCATGACGCAATTGAAGAATGGGACTACGATCTAGTTATTGCCGGACGGGAACTGGCAGAAGAGCGCCCACAGGACTGGGTGCTCGAAGGGTGGTATCCACGCAAGCCCGGCAACGCGCAGAAGGCCGCGCTTGCCGCGTTGTTCACAGGCAAACCGCCTCCGATCGCGGTGGAACAACTGCCCGATCAGGACTGGCTGACCCTGAGTCAGCAGGGTGTGCAGCCGATCCATGCAGGACCGTTCCATGTTCACACACCCGACTTTGCCGCAGAGCCGGGTGCGATCAACTTTGCCATCCCCGCCGCGCAGGCCTTTGGCACCGGGCATCACGAAACGACTGCCGGCTGCCTAGAGATGCTGGCGGCAATACGGCAGCAGGGCATCAGCGCGCGCCGCATTGCGGATATTGGCACGGGGACCGGACTGCTGGGCTTCGCCGCGATGGCGCTGTGGCCAGGGGCGGAGGCCACTGCGTCCGATATCGATTCGATCTGCGCCGATGTTGTCGAGGAGAACGCGGCGCTGAACAACGTCATCATGGGCTCGGAACCGGGCGCAATGACCATGGTTGTGGCTGATGGCATGGACGATCCGCTTCTGCAATTGCGTGGACCATACGACCTGCTGATTGCCAACATCCTCGCCGGGCCGCTGGTGGAACTCGCGCGCGATTTTGCGGCAAGCGTCAGTCCGCGTGGCAACATCGTGCTGGCAGGTCTGCTGGCCGGCGAACAGGAAGCTGCGATCTTGCGCGCGTATCGGAGAAATGGATTTCTACTGCGCGCACGTGTGCAGCGCAGCGACTGGGCGATCTTGTGGCTGCGGCGCCGGTTGACCGGGCGCGAGAGGTCGCGGCGGATCCGGGAAAATCGCGATTAGCCGATCGCGCCTCAGTCCGAGCAATGCGATGAATCATTCGGGTTAGGATTTTTCGGAACCTCGCCGTTTCCCCAGCGCTTGAATTCCTGAACACATATTTATTTCAGGAGGCATCAAAATGGCCAAGACACTTATCATAACCGGCGCATCATCGGGCATTGGCGCGGCGACAGCGAAGGCGGCCGCCAACGCAGGCTGGAACGTCGGCCTATTGGCGCGTTCGCAGGACAAGATCGAGTCATTGGCGAGCGAAATCGGCGATGCGGCGCTGGCGATCACCTGCGATGTGACTAAACTTGAAGAACTGGAAAGCGCTCTTGCCAAGGCAAGCGACCATTTCGGCAGCATCGACGGGTTTTACGCCAATGCCGGGACCGGTGTGAACACGCCCGGAATAGAAAACGGTGATCCCGACGAATGGCACGACATGATCCATGTCAATGTGCTCGGCGTCCTTTACGCAGCGAAACTCGCCATCCCGCATCTGAAGAAGACCAAGGGCCACTTCATCGTCACCGGGTCGAAAGCCGGGCGTGATCACTTCAAGGGATCGGTCTATTCGGCAACCAAATGGTTCGTGCATGGCTTTGCCGAGAACCTTGCCGAGGAAATGCGTGAATGGGGCGGACGGGCCACGGTAATCGCGCCCGGCATGGTCAATACGGCATTCTTCGACGAGCCAAAGCCATCCAAGATCCAGCCAAAGGATGTCGCCAGCGCCGTGATTTTTGCACTCAGTCAGCCCGAAACCGCATCGGTCCGCGAAATTTACATTATGCCCAACGATTGAGGGAAGCTCAGCCCAACGTGCTCTCCAGCAAGGAGAGCGCGTTGCGGGTGAACGCACCCATGTTTGCAATGCGATCGTCGCTGGCTGTTTCGATCACAGCGGTGCGCTCCATGCCGAGTCCGACCACCGCTGTCACGCTGCGGCCAGAGGTGACGTGCATCGGGTGTTTGCTCGCCCCTGCTGATCCACTTTCGGCAATACCCCATTGCACCCCCATTCGATCGCGAATCGCGCGCGCCTGCACCAAAGCGTACTCGTCCGTGGCCGATCGCATCCCGTCGTAGGCATCGCGCGGCAAATCGAACAGCACGTCGCGCGCCCTGAAGGAATACACCACCCCGCCCCCGACAAAGAAATCGAGGGCGCCCGGCACCGTCAGCAGGCTTGCCATGATCAGCCCGCCGGATGCCCCGTCGGCCACTGCGATTTTTTCGCCGCGTGCGCGCAGCAGGTCTGCAATGCGAAACGCCTGTGGATGAAGTTCGCGCAGCAAATCCATCGCCTATCCTGCGTCCGCGACAATCGCCGCCCACCCTGCTTCATCGATCACTTCAATGCCAAGTTCCTGCGCTTTCTTCAGCTTGGAACCGGCGCCCGGCCCGGCGATCAGCAAATCCGTTCTGGCGCTGATCGATCCGGCGGCCTTGGCTCCGAGGCGTTCAGCCTGCGCCTTGGCTTCGTCTCGGCTCATCGTCTCCAGCTTGCCCGTGAATACCACTGTTTTTCCAGCGACGGGGGAATCGAGCGTTTCGACGATGTAGGTCGGCGGTGTCACTTCGTTCAGCAAATTTTCCCACACCTCGACATTGTGCGGCTCGTGAAAGAAATCGCTCAGAGCTTGGACCACTGACGGACCAATTCCGTCGATCGAGGTCAGCTCGCGTGCTGCCTCCTCGTCACCGGCCTGCGCCCGTTCGGCAAACTCACGCAGGCGTGGAAGCTCGTGGAAATTCTTCATCAGGTCGCGCGCGGTGACTTCGCCAACGTGTCGAATGCCGAGGCCAAACAACAATCGAGCGGCATCAGGCGTCCGTTTGTTTTCCACTGATGCCAACAGGTTATCCACAGACTTGTCCTGCCACCCTTCCAGCGCGAGAATATCGTCACGACGCTGATGCAGGCGGAAGATATCCGCCGGGCTTTCCAGCCACCCCAGGGCAAAGAACTGCGCGATTGTCTTGGTCCCAAAGCCCTCGATATCGAGCGCCTTCCGACTGACGAAATGTTCCAGACGCTGCGTGCGTTGCGCCGGACATATTAGCCCGCCGGTGCAGCGCACATCGACCTCGCCTTCCTCAGCCACCGCCTCGCTGCCACATTCGGGACAATGCTCGGGGAAACCAAAGGGATCGCGCTTCTCTTCGCGCGTCAGGTTCTCCACCACTTGCGGGATTACATCGCCTGCGCGTTGCACCACCACCCGGTCGCCGGGCCGCACGCCAAGCCGCGCAATCTCGTCGCGGTTGTGCAACGTGACATTGGTGACCGTGACCCCGCCGACCATCACCGGGGCAAGCCGCCCGACCGGAGTCAGCTTGCCCGTGCGGCCAACCTGAATATCGATAGCTTCCAAAGTAGTCTGAGCGCGTTCCGCCGGAAATTTGTGCGCCAGTGCCCAGCGCGGCGCCTTGCCCACCGATCCCAGTCGGTCCTGCCAGTCGAGCCGGTCGACCTTGTAGACCACGCCGTCGATCTCGTAGGGAAGATCGGGCCGTTTACGCCCGATTTCCTCGTAATGCGCGATCATCGCATCGACACCGTCGGTGAGCGTCAGGAACGGCGACACGGGAAAGCCCCAATCCTCGATCATGCGCATCATTTCGTGCTGGGTCTTGCACGGAACCTCGCTCGCGGCGCCCCAGCCATAGGCCCAGAATTTCAGCGGTCGCCGGGCCGTGACGCTCGCGTCTTTCTGACGGAAAGATCCGGCGGCAGCGTTGCGCGGATTGGCGAACAGCTTTGTGCCCGCTTCTTCCTGAGCGGCGTTGAGCGCGGCAAAATCCGCGCGTGACATGTAGACCTCGCCCCGCACCTCGAAGACGCCGGGAACGCCCTCGGGAAGCTGTTGCGGAATGTCGGCAATATGCAGCGCATTGGGCGTCACATCCTCGCCCACCTGCCCATCCCCGCGTGTGGCGGCGCGCACCAGATGGCCGTTTTCATAGCGCAGGCTGCACGACAGGCCGTCGATCTTGTCCTCCGCCGTGATCGCGATCGGCTCCCCTTCATCCAGGTTGAGATAGCGGCGGACGCGTTGAACCCAATCTTCCACCTCTTCGCGATTGAAGGCGTTGTCGAGGCTCATCATGCGAACCTCGTGAGGAACCTTGCCCAGCGGCGAGGCGTCGATTTCGTGCCCGACCTTGCGCGAGGGGGAATCTGGGCGGATCAGATGCGGAAATGCCGCTTCCAGCGCGGCATTGCGGCGGACCAGCGCATCATATTCGGCGATCGGTGATTTCGGGCGAATCCTCAGCGTGATACAGCCGGTCGTGATGCGCGATCTGCTCGGCAAGGCGCATGAGTTCGTTGGCGGCGTCGGCTTCGGAGATTTTCGATCATCGTTTGTCGATATCACGCCAAGTATCAGCCCTGGTCCGACTCGCATTTGGTAACGACACGTTCGAGAAAAGCGGCAGCGATACCTTCCCAGATCAAGCAAGCGACTCCATGACAAACCACGATCTCACAAAGTCGAAGCTCATAGCTGTCCTAGAATTTGAGTTGCCGGTTCTTTCGGATTTAGGCATTGGATAATCGCTTCGCCATTACGTCCCCGCACTGACCTGCCAATGCTACTCTTTAAAACCTGCTACACAATGCGATCCGTTCGACAGTAAGCTCTGTGAAAATCAATACATCTTGCCGAACTGCTCTCTCACGCATGCAAACCGATCTCATTCCTGGCCGAATGGGTCAGGCCACGAAAGATGTTCTATTCAAGCGAACTCTAAAATCGCAGTGCCGGTTGCAAATCCCGCTTCGTCGCGGTGAAAATCAGGGCCGGCTTTGCTTGCACTCGCTTTCTGTCGAATAGCCAGCAACGATGCAACCCAGTGGAAGCAAGTGCCAAGAAATACAAGCCATCGCGAGCTCAACTGCCGACTCATCACACGCCCTCCAGCAGCCGATCCGCCTGCGCGCGCGCCTCTGGCGTCACCTCGGCGCCGGACAGCATCCGCGCGATCTCTTCCTGGCGCCCGCTTGCATCCAGCAGCACGACGCTGGTCTTGGTCACCGTCCCGCTGGATGCCTTGGCGATAAGGTAGTGCTGGCCTCCGCGCGCGCCGCGACTTGCGGGCTGTGGGTCACGGCGAGCAATTGCCCCTCCGCATGGGCGAGCCGCGCCAGACGTTCGCCAATCGCGCTCGCCACAGCGCCGCCCACGCCGCGGTCGATCTCGTCGAAGATGATCGTGCCCGCCCCGCCCTTCTCCGCCAGCGCCACTTTGAGCGCGAGGATGAAGCGGGAGAGCTCGCCGCCGCTCGCGATCTTGGCCAGCGGGGCAAAGTCCGCACCCGGATTGGTCGCAATCAGAAATTCCACCGCATCCGATCCCGACGCGCCCCAGCGATCCTCTGGCAGTGTCGTCACGCTGGTGAGAAAACGTGCGGCATCGAGTTTCAGCGGAGCGAGTTCTGCCGCCACCGCCTTGTCCAGACGTTTTGCGGCCTTGATCCGCCCTTCGTGCGCGGCAGATCGCCGCCTTGAGATACGCCTGTCGGCCTTCGCGCGCGGCGACCTCCAATGCGTCCAGTTCTGCCTCACCGCCCTCGATCGCATCGAGTTTGCGCCGCATGTCGCGCATCAGTTCGGGCAGTTCATCGACTTCGCAGCGGTGCTTGCGAGCGAGCGCACGCAATTCGAACAGTCGGGTCTCGGCGGCATCCAGCGCTTGTGGATCGTGGATCAGGGCCTCGGCGGCAGCCTCAAGCTTCTCTTCAGCTTCGCCCGCCTCGATCACCGCACGGTCCAGCGCCGCCAGCGCCTCTGCCAGCAGAGCATGTTCCGGTGCAATCCGGTCAAGCCGCCGCGCCGCCACACGCAGCGACGCCAGCGGCGAATCCGAGCCTTCCCAGATGTGGCGCAATTCCTCCAGCTCGCCCGCCAGCCGCTCACCCTTTTGCATGTCGGTGCGCTGCGCGGCCAAGCGCGCTTCCTCGCCAGCCTGCGGCTCCAGCGTGGTGAGTTCGGTCAGATGCGCGATCAGCAGATCCTGATCGGTCTTGGCCTGCTCAACCTCCGCGCGCGCCTCGGATAGCTGGGCCTCGGCCTTTGCCCAGGTCTTCCATGTGCGCGAAAGTCCGGCGAGATCGGTCCCGCCATATCGATCCAGCAACGCCAAGTGCCCGCGTGGATTGACCAGCCCGCGATCATCGTGCTGACCGTGCAGTTCCACCAAAGCGGGCGCCAGTTGGCGCAGCATCGCAACGCTAACGGATTGATCGTTGACGAATGCCTTCGACCCGCCGTCGGCCTTCACCTGTCGGCGGATCAACAATGGCTCGCCCGGCTCGATCTGGATATCAGCATCGTCCAGCGCTTCGGCGATGATCGGCGGCAATTGCGCAAATTCGAAACTGGCGGTGACGCTGGCCTTGGGCTCGCCCGCGCGCACGAGCATGGTTTCGGCGCGGTCACCCAGCACCAGCCCCAGCGCATCGAGCAGGATCGATTTGCCCGCCCCCGTCTCGCCCGTTAGCACGCCCAGACCGCGCGCGAAATCGAGGTCGAGCGCTTCGATCAGGACAATATTACGAATAGAAAGCCGGGTTAGCATCGCGTGACAGCCCTAACCCAAACATGCGCCCCCGTCACGAGAGGGCGATCACGCTCCCCACAGCGCATATTCAAGTTGGGCGCATTCAGCTGGGTCGCACGCCGGCTCGCATGGTCTTCGACCAGTTCAAAGGCGCGCTCATACCATTTGGAACCGGGATAATTGGCGCCCAGCACGGCGGTGTACTTCACCGCCTCTTCCGGAATGCCCAGCGCCAGACTGCTTTCGGTCAGCCGATACAGCGCCTCTGGTGTATGGCTGGTCGTCTCGTATTGTTCGAGCACGTTGCGGAACCGCAGATCAGCCGCAAGCCATTGGCCTGACCGCTGGTAATGACGCCCGATCTCCATTTCCTTGCCCGCAAGGTGATCGGCAACAAGATCGAGTTTTAGCCGCGCATCGGCTGCATATTCGCTCTGCGGAAAGCGACGGTTGACCTCGCGCAAGGCGGTCTGCGCCTGCTCTGTGATTTTCTGATCGCGGTTCACGTCGCTAATCTGTTCGTAATAGGACAGCGCGATCAGATAGTAGGCGTACGGCGCATCCTTGTTACCCGGGTGAATAGAGAGAAAGCGCTGCGAATTCTGGATCGCCTTGTTGTAATCGCGGGCGATATAATAGCTGAAGGCGCTCATAAGTTGCGCGCGCCGGGCCCATGGCGAATAGGGATGCTGGCGTTCCACTTCATCGAACAGGGCGGCGGCGAGCAGTGTGTTGCCCTTGCTCAGCCGGTCCTGCGCCTGTGAATACAGCGATTCGACGTCACGCGCGACATAGGCGACGTCTTCGTTCGCCGATCCCCCGCCACAAGCGGTGGTGGTGAGCATGGCCGCACCGAGCACGGCGGCCCCGATTGTGCGAGCGGTCAAAATGGTGCTGAGCTTTGTCATGGTCGCCCGTATAACCAGCGCGCGCGTGAACGCCAAGTGAAGTTGGAGCATGCGTTTTCCATATTCGCGGTTTCCTGCTTAATCGTTCTCGTCGCCACTGTCCGGTATCAAACAGCAAACTGGATCTTAAGCCAACCACCCCGCCCCGACCGCGCTTTCACCCAGCATCGCAAAATTGCCGGCCTTGCGCCCGGTTTCGCCTGCACGAGGCGCCGCGCGAGACGGTAAGGGTCTTGTGTTTGCCCAAAGTGAGCGATCCCATATACCAACGCAGAAGATGGCCCCAAAATAACAATCCAGCGTGGGATTGGGGCAAAGCCTGACAGGCCTGACCTGCAACTGCACCTTAACAATCTCGGCGCTACTGCCTTTGGGGGACAGTGCACGCCGTTAGGATGATCCGATGCGCGAAATGGCTCCATCAAACCGAACGGGCGGCCGTGTCCTTGGCCATTAAAACATGATTTTCTCATATCTAACTATTTGTTAGGCGATGCACATTAATCACGATTTGATGAGAGGTTTCAAGAAGTTCATTGCACGCCACGCGATACCCGATGTCGCTGCAGACATTCGTGACGAATTTGTGATTCACGCGGCGGAGGACGTACAGAAGAACGCGCGCTGGCTTTTTTTCTTCTTGTTTCTGACCACACCGCTCGCCGTATTGGCTGGCAATCCCGACGTGCCCTGGATGGTAAGGGTCGGGATGCCGATTGCGATGGGTTGTTACTGCCTGCTTGGCGCTGTCATGCTCAGCCGAAAAATCAATTTCAGCGGCAACCCAAAATTGGCCGCCCATTATGTCGTCGACAGCTCAATTTCTAGCTGTTTCGGCGCGATTATCTGCAGTTCCTGGTGTGTCCTAAGCTGGATGTATGCTCCTGCCGATGATCGTCTGCAGTTCCCCATCATTCTTGTGATGGGAGCTCTTGCGACAGCCTATTGCCTCTCGAATATCCGCATCGGTGCGATTGCCAATCTGGTAATTGACCTGGTTCCTATCTCCGTGCTGCTTGTCACTAGCGGCAGCACACTCGACTTTGCGGCCGGGTGCAGCCTGCTGCTTGCCGCAATGTTTCAGTGGCGCATGATCAACGCGCATCAAAGCCATGTTCTCGACCTGCTGCACCTCAAGAAGCAAAGCCGCATTCTTGCTCTGACCGATCCAATGACAGGCCTGCTCAACCGTCGTGCTCTTCAGGATTTCTCGGAAACGCTTCGTGGAGATACGGCTCCCATCCGGTTGCTGTTGATCGATATAGATTTTTTTAAGCGCATTAATGACGCTCACGGACATGATTTGGGCGACGAAGTGCTGGTGAAAGTAGCGCAAATCATAGACGAATTTGCAGGCAATAACGTCAGTGCAGCGAGACTTGGCGGCGAGGAATTCGCGCTGCTGGGTACCGATGTGGCCTTGCCAGCAGCCAAGGCAATGCAGCTGTTGAAACGTGTGCGGGAAGCAGCGATGCCGCACGGTGAAAAGGTCACCATCAGTATAGGAATCGCTGAAGAAAATCTTGACGATGATGTCGCTTGGCAGCGCATCTACAGCCGAGCTGACCGTGCACTATACGAAGCAAAGCGATCTGGCCGAAACCGCTTTATTCACGCCGATCAGGTAATTGCGGATGCTGCCTTAGACGGTTCCAATCATCAGCCTCACATCGCTGTGGCAACGGCGTGATTGCTCGTTCGAAACGCGCTGCACCGTCATAAACGCATCTTTCGGGATGCTCAAATTTATTGCGCAAGCCCATGATGGGCTGAATGCGGGTCCTTGAACGACATCCGCACTTTGATCGCGGCTAACTCAAACCTTTCGTATCCCTGCCAGCTTACTTCCTGCGCGCTTTCCGGGCTGCGTACTTTTCGTCGCGCGCGGCTTTCAGTTCGGCCTCTGTCGGTTCGGGTATTGCGGCAGCTTCGGCGGCGGCCTTTTGAGCGGCAATCTTATCGGCTTTGGCCTGCGCGATTGCGGCCTTGCGAGCAGCGCTTTTTTCGGCCGCGGCCGCTTCGCGCGCTTCGCGGGCTGCCTTGCGCTGCGCTTCGATTTCAGGATCGACAGGGGGCTGCTCGGCAAATTTCTTAAGTGCCTTATTACGGGCCTTTTGGGCTAACTCGGCGCGTTCTTGGAAAGTTGGTTGTTTGAAGGAAGGCATAATAAAAACAATTCGTTTCTGGTTGGCCGGACATGACTGACCGGCTGGATAGGGAGGCGCGCTGTTGCTTGCGGGGTTTTATTCCTCGCCCATGCGAAGCGCCGCGATGAACGCCTCCTGCGGGATGGAGACATTGCCGTATTCGCGCATCTTGGCCTTACCCTTTTTCTGCTTGTCCAGCAGCTTTTTCTTTCGGCTGATGTCGCCACCATAACATTTGGCAGTCACATCCTTGCGCATGGCGGCAATGGTTTCGCGGGCGATAACCTTGCCGCCGATTGCGGCCTGGATCGGAATCTTGAACAAATGACGCGGGATCAGGTCTTTCAGGCGCTCGCACATACCGCGCCCACGGGCCTCCGCCACATCGCGGTGCACAATCATGCTGAGCGCATCTACCGGATCGCCGTTGACGAGAATGCTCATTTTCACCAGCTCGCCGGGACGCAGGCCAATTTGTTCGTAATCGAAGCTGGCATACCCCCGGCTGATACTTTTCAGGCGATCGTAGAAATCGAAAACCACCTCGTTTAGCGGCAATTCATAGGTCACCTGAGCGCGGCCCCCGACATAGGTCAGGTCCAGCTGTATTCCGCGCCGGTCCTGGCACAGTTTCAGGATACTACCGAGATATTCGTCGGGGGTATAGATAGTCGCCTTGATCCACGGCTCGTCAATCTGTTCGATCCGGCTGGGATCGGGATAATCGGCGGGGTTGTGAAGCATGATTTCTTCTGCTGGATCTGTCCGCGATTTATTCAACTGGATCCGGTAAACCACCGATGGTGCGGTGGTGATAAGATCCAGGTCATATTCGCGGGTGAGCCGTTCCTGGATAATCTCCAGATGCAGAAGGCCCAGGAAACCGCAGCGGAAGCCAAAGCCAAGCGCGGCGCTGCTCTCCGTCTCAAAGGTGAAGCTGGCATCATTCAGACGCAATTTGCCGATGGAATCGCGCAGCTTGTCAAAATCGGCCGCATCTACCGGAAACATTCCGCAAAATACGACTGACTGGACTTCCTTGAAGCCCGGTAGAGCCTCCGCTGCGCCGTTTTTGACCGTGGTGATGGTGTCGCCCACCTTGGCCTGCGCCACTTCCTTGATCTGCGCAGTGATAAAGCCGATTTCGCCGGCCGCCAGCTCTGGGAGAGTCGTGATCTTGGGGCTCATGCAACCCACCCGGTCGATCAGGTGATCCGTGCCACCTTGCATGAACTTTACGTGCAGGCCCTTCTTGATCGTGCCGGCAATCACCCGGACAAGGATGACCACGCCGAGATACGGGTCATACCAGCTATCGACCAGCATGGCCTTTAGCGGAGCGTCCCGGTCACCCTTCGGCGCTGGAATCTTCGTGACGACCGCTTCGAGAACGTCTTCGATGCCGATGCCCGATTTTGCACTGGTCAGCACAGCCTCGGAAGCGTCGAGGCCGATAATATCTTCAATTTCGGCGCGGACCTTTTCAGGCTCGGCAGCGGGCAAATCGACCTTGTTGATGACGGGCACGATTTCATGGTCGTGCTCGATCGACTGATAAACATTTGCGAGGGTCTGCGCCTCCACTCCTTGCGCAGCGTCGACCACCAGCAGCGCGCCTTCGCACGCGGCAAGGCTGCGAGAGACTTCATAGGCAAAGTCGACGTGGCCCGGCGTGTCCATCAGATTTAGCTGATAGGTCTCGCCATCCTTGGCCGTGTAGTTGAGGCGCACGGTCTGAGCCTTAATGGTAATGCCGCGCTCCTTCTCGATATCCATATTGTCGAGCACCTGCTCGGACATTTCACGGTCGGTCAGGCCGCCGGTGAACTGGATAAGCCTATCGGCCAAAGTCGACTTTCCGTGGTCGATGTGGGCGATGATCGAAAAATTGCGGATTTTTGAAAGGTCAGTCATTTGCCTGCGCGTGTAGCTTTAGGATTGGCCGGTGTCATTCGCGAAAAACGCAAACGATGCTGTCAGCCCGTAAACTACGAAAATCGCAGGCCTGGCGATGCACGCTTAATCACGCGGATTCCCTTATCGGCGCTCTCGCGTAGCTGAATTGCGGAATGCTGCCCTTCTGGCCAAGAATGCCGCCTTGCATTGCCTTGTAATCGCCGCCCGACAAAGCTTCCAATGGCGCGCCAGCAGCCGCCAGTGCATAGGGACTGACCCGGTGGCGGGTGCACAGCCCACCAGAACCATCCTCGATCAGTTCCTGTTCAAATTCCAGACCCTGTGTGTCACCATTGCTGCGAATGACAGTAGCGACCGCCAATTGGCCTCCACTCAGATCGACCACAAACTGCGTTTTCAGTGGCACTTCGGACAGTCCTTGGATCAACGCGCCCGACCTTGAAAGATTGCGTAGCGTTACCTCGTAGGAGTGATCGTCGTGAATGACCTGAATCTTGCGGAAGACCGTCCGGCGTCGGGCGCGCTTGGTCCGGTTTGCACAGGGTGCGAGCGTCCACGTAGCGTTGCCAAGTTCAGCCTCGACCGTTTCCCTGTCCACTGGCTCTGAAAAGATTGCGCCTTGTACAAAGCCAACCCCGCAGGCCGAAATTGCACCAAGCAATTCGGGCGTGTCGATGCCATTGGCAATGGTGTTCATCTGCAACGCCCCGGCGAGCGCAACGATCGCTTTTATCAGGTCCAGATCGCGACCACCCGCAGCAGCGGCCTCGCGAATCAGTTTCTCGTCAATTTTGATGGTATCGAATGGGGCGCGGCGCAGGTACGCGAGCGACGAATATCCGCTGCCGAATTCATCGAGCGTCATGCGCACGCCAATCTTGAACAGCGCGCCAAGAGTACGGTCCACTTGTTCCGCATCCCCGAAGAAGACTGCTTCACTGATTTCCAGCTCCAGCCGCTCAGGCGCGAGCCCACTGGTCTGCAAGGCTTGCGCGACTTCGCTGACGAAATCTTCGGCATCGAACAAGGCGTCGGGCACATTTACCGCAATGCGCACGCTTTCAGGCCATTGGACGGCGTGGGCACAAGCGGTTGCGATCGACCATTTGGCCACATCAACAACTTGGCTTGAACCTTCGAGGATTGTTGCGAATTCCTCCTCGTCGATGAGCCCGCGATCGGGATGGTCCCAGCAGATATGTGTTTCAAGCGCGCTGACGATCTGCGTTTGCGCGTCAATGATCGGCTCGAACCGAAGTGCCAACTGTTCTTCCTGCAAAGCAGTGCCCAGGTTTTCACCCAGACGCCTGCGGAAGATCGATTCCATTTCAAGATCGGTGGTGTAAAACCGGTGCTGGCCGCGCCCGCCGTTTTTGGCGGCGTAAAGTGCAAGGTCTGCTGAACGGACCACTTCGGCACGATCCACCCCATCATGCGGCGCGATGGCAATTCCAATCGACGCACCGATTACACATCGCCCCTCGTCCAGCGAATAAGGTTGTTTGAGCATGGTGATGATGCGCAGGGCGATTTCGCCCAGTTCGCCGCGATCATCCATATCGGGAAGCATGACCTGAAACTCATCGCCGCCCAGCCGGCCGATCTCGCACTCGCGTGTTACCGCGCGATCGAGGCGCGCACTGACCTGTTTGAGCAATTCGTCTCCGGCAGCATGGCCAAGCGTGTCGTTGACCTGTTTGAACCGATCGAGGTCCAGCATCATGATCGCACAGCTGCGGCTTGCCACTTTGAACGCGGCGAGCGTGGTGTCGATCAGGTGCGCCATCTGGTGGCGGTTGTTGAGACCGGTGAGCGAGTCGAACCGCGCCAGCCGCTCGGTCTCCTGTTCGCGTTGGTGGTCATCGGTGATGTCAGTGCCGGTCCCGCGGAAACCGGCAAAGCGCCTGGCATCATCGAACACCGGCTGCCCGGCAAGCCGGAGAACTGCCTTGTCCGGACGATGTTTTGCCTGCACCGTCAGGTTGGAAAATGCCTTGTGCGTGTTGAGCGCCAGCGAAAGCGGCTTGGAACGGGCCTCGTTACTGGCCGGGGAAAACAGCGTCGCCATTCCCTTGCCCAGCAATTCATCGAGCGGGATCTGGAGCCGGTCTGCAATCGCGGGGCTTAGATAAGTGAGCTGCCCGTTCGCATCCGTTGCCCAGAACCAGCTGAGGCCGGATTGCTCAAGGTCATCGAGCATTGCAAGTTTGTCGGAACCGCTCAGCACAGCAGCGGAAGTCGTCGCGCCTTCTGCATCGCGAACTTCGCTTTTGTGTCTTGCCCGTGCGCCCGAAACGCTTGCCGATGACAGAAGTCCCTTGAGGGCCACCTCGACAAATCCTTCCCGTTAATGTGCCTTCAGGGTGAGGCACCGGTTCGGAGGTAAATCCGAATGGTTATTTTTAACCTAACATTTTGCTGAACGGGTGGCACCAAAGGCGCCGTTAAGGGTCGATGGAACCGTTCAGAGGCCAGATGCCGACGAACGGTGGCCTATGCGACCACGTAGCACCGACAAGCTGCCATCTGAAGCACGGCAAAGCGGCTTCACAAATTCCACACCGACCCTGTTTTCATGCGTCCAGCGGACTTTGCCCGCAATAATACTGTCGGCACCCAACTCTATGTCTACCGTGCTGCCTACCGGCATATTCCACGGACCCTCGATCATGGCGCCGCCTTCGGATAGATTGCGCACGTTCGCGATCATCCGGTTATCTCGGTAAATGACCGTGATGCGGCGCAACAGCACGTGGCGGGGCAGACGCGCCGCCTTTGGCCCGTCAGCTTGAGCGGCGAGATCGCCTTCCACCACGCGTCCCGCCGCCTCGCGGTCCAGCGGCTTGTGGTAAATGTTGCCCTGAACGTGGCTGCAACCCAACAAGCGGACCAGTTCAAGTTCGTCCAACGTCTCCACGCCTTCGGCAGTGGTGTCCATGTTGAGCGCTTCGGCAAGCGAGGTAATTGATGATATGATCGCGCCGTTGCGGCTGCCATCTTCAGTTGCACCGCGCACAAAACTCTGGTCGATCTTGATCTTGTCGAACGGCGCTTTCTTGAGGTAACCGAGCGAGGAATATCCAGTGCCAAAGTCGTCCAGCGCAAGGCGAACGCCCACTCGCTTTAGCGCCTTGAACATGGCGTCCGTGCCGCTGTTGTCGTTCAGGAACACACTCTCGGTTATTTCCAGTTCGAGGCGTGCGGGATCGACGCCACTGTGCGCCAGAGCATTGGCTACCACGGTTGGCAATTCTGGATTGGAAAACTGCAGCGGAGACACATTGACCGCACACCTGATCGATGTTGGCCAGGTTGCAAGGTCTGCGCAGGCGGTACGCAGCGCCCACTGCCCAAGCTGGTCGATCAGGCCAGTATCCTCGGCAATCGCAATGAATTTAGTCGGCGAAACCCAGCCACGTTTCGGATGATTCCAGCGCATCAGTGCCTCAAACCCGACGATCTTTTCAGTCGCGGTATAAATCACAGGCTGATAATGCAGCGACAGCCCACCCGTGGTCAGCGCCTCGCGCAGTTCCTGCTCCAGTTCTGCGCGTTCTTCTGCGGCAGAATGGAGATCCTTTGCATAAAATCGATGGACTCCCCGGCCCGCATCCTTTGCCGCATAGAGGGCGAGGTCGACGTTGCGGATCAGTTCTTCGCTGGTGGTGCCATCATCGGGCGCGAGCGCGACACCCACCGAAGCGCCGATGATCACACTTTGACCGTCGATGGAGTAAGGCTGCGAGAGAGAGCCAATTATCTCTCTGGAGATATGCCCCAGCGTTTCGCGCTCCCCATGGCCCGGAATGATTACCTGAAATTCGTCTCCGCCAAGACGCCCGCAACGCCCGATTCCGTCGGTAACCCGCTCAAGCCGCTGGGCCACCTGTTTCAGCAACGCATCACCTGCAGGATGCCCCATCGTATCGTTCACCTGCTTGAACCGATCAAGGTCCAGCATCAGCACGGTGCAGGACCGGTCACGTTCTCTTGGGGCCGACAATATCTGTTCCAAAGCCTCGCTCATCTGGACACGATTGGCGAGGCCGGTCAGCGAATCGTAATGCGCCAGTCGCGTAACCTCCTGTTCACTGCGGCGCTTTTCCGTCAGATCCGTACCGTGGCCGCGAAATCCGCAGAAATTCTTGAAGCTGTCATAGACCGGCCGCCCTGTCAGCGACCAGTAACGGCACTCATTCCCTTGATCAGCAGCCAGCACCTCAAGTTCACGAAATGCCGATCGGGCGGACAGATGAAACGCCAGCGTGCGTTCAGCTTCCGTCGCCCCCGCATCGATGTCGACAATTGTCGTCAGCGGTTCACCCTTCAGTTGGTCCACCGTCTTTCCAAGTACGAGCGCGGCAGAGGGTGAAATGTAGCTGATCTGACCGCGTCGATCGGTTTCCCAGAACCAACCTTGCCCCGTCTCTTCGAAACTGCGCAGGATATCTTCTGCTCGTGCGGCAACGCGGTCTCGCAAATCGTTTGCGATCCGCCGTTTTTCCGTCGCTTTCCATTCCAGTCGAGCAATGAGCATCAAAGCCAATGCAGCACCAACAACGGCGGTAATCGTTATCGGCACAGGGTGCGCCATGGCAAAGGCGGCCCATATTGATATTTTCGCGGTGAACAGCGAGGCGATGCGAGGACCGAACAAAGCCGCAGACGCCGCGTTGATGCAGACCAGTGTTGCGACAGCCCATTGCCATGCAAGCCCCGCCTCCACCCATAACGCCATAGCATGACCTGCTAATGCCATCGGAACGATAATGCCCGCCACCATGAGAATGATGCGACCGAGGAGGGGCATTGCAGCACGCCGTTCCAGTTTACCCAGCCTCGTGCCAAGTGCGAATAGCCCGACAGATAGAAGCGCAACGGCGAGCGGCAGAAATAAAGGCACGTTTTGTGCAACGCCGCTGGCGATGCAAAACGCTCCAAGCACGAACAGCGCCATTCCATTCTGATTTTCGGGTAGAAAGAATTGATACTCGGATTGAGGGCCCGTTCCCTCTTTGGTGCCTGCACCCAACGAGCGACGCCCGCGTTCGGGAGACCGACGATCACGGGGGGTGCGCTTATCCAAATCGGATATCTGTGGTCCGGCCGATTTCACCAGCCTGACGGATGTCGGCGGTTTGACGATGCTATTCTCGCCATCCTCACCCGCATCTGAAGGTTGCGGTACATCCTCGACGTGATTGCCGATCAGGAATTGCGACCTTTTTGCCGGGACTATACCCGGTCTATTTGCAGGCTTGAAGGTCGCGGGTTTCAGCATTGGTTGGCGATGGCGCAGAACGCTTTGAGAAAGGTTAAATTCCAAAGCTTATAACGTCTTAATTCGTATCCTTTGGCGGACGATAGCGGTTCGTTGGAAACTCGCTTGGTGCTTGCACGTTCATAGCTCACGATGCATGTCACAATAGCGCGGAACGCAGGCGCTGAACTTGATCGGCGACTGCGAGAGATTTTCCAAACGTACCTGATTGGCATATCGTTTGGGACCGCACCGTAAAAATACAAAAGAGAACACCGAACAATGGTGTTCGCACAATAACTGGCAAGGGGATGAAGATGGCGAACGGAACCGTAAAACTCGAAAACGAGGCGGCGCAGTCCACCAGCGCGCTGGGACCGCTGATCGGCGTCGCACGCGAGGATTTCATTTCGGCGGTGGCCTTGCTGTTGCGGGAAACTGCGACTGACCCTTCGCGCACGTTCAAGCACGCCCGATCCATGTCCGAGGACATGGTCAAGATTTTGACCGGCAAGAGTGAGCTAGCACCCGATCCAAAAGACAAAAGGTTCATGGATCCAGCATGGCAATATAACCCCTTCTTCCGGGCCGGAGCGCAATATTATCTGGCGATTCAGAAGGGCATGCGAAGCTGGCTGCAGGATCTTGAGCTAGACGAGTTGGAGCGTAACCGCGCAAACTTCATCGCCAACATTATCCTCGATGGCCTCGCCCCGACCAACACGCTGGCGGGCAATCCCATGGCGCAAAAACAGATTATTAATTCTGGCGGCCTGTCTCTCATCAAAGGGCTGCAAAACGCCTACAATGACCTCACCAAGAACAAGGGCATGGTCAGCCAGGTCGACAAACGCCCGTTCACGTTGGGCAAGAATATCGCGACTTCAAAAGGCGCGGTCGTGCTGCGCACAGAGATGATGGAGCTTGTGCAGTACACTCCATCCACCGAGGAGGTGTATGCGATCCCGCAGCTGACAATTCCGCCGCAGATCAACAAGATGTACATCAATGACCTGTCACCAGATAAATCGGTGGTGAAATGGCAGGTCGACAACGGCATTCAGACTTTCGTCATTTCCTGGCGCAACCCGTCCAAGGAACAGGGCAAGTGGGACATGGCCGATTACATCGCGTCGTGCGAGGAAGCGCTGGCCGCCGTTGCCGAGATTACCGGCTCCAAGAAAGTTAACGTTTCTGCCGGTTGTTCGGGTGGGCAGACCGCGAGCGTGCTCGCTTCTAAACTGGCCGCGACCAAGAATGACATTCTGGGTTCCCTCACCTTGATGGTGTGCGTGCTGCATCCCAAACAGACCGATATCGAAGCGGGCTCGCTCGTCAGCGAGCATGGAATGCAGCTCGCCCGCCAGCGCGCGGCCAAGGCGGGTATTATCAAGGCAGACGACCTGGCACGCGGATTTGCATGGCTTCGACCGAACGATTTGATCTGGAACTATGTCATCAACAATTACCTGCTGGGCATGGATCCACCGGCGTTCGACGTGCTGTTCTGGAATGCCGATGCCACCAACCTTTCAGCCAGTTTGATGGGCGATTTCCTTACACTTTACGAAACGCTTGCCTTTACCAAACACGGCGAGGTGGAGATGGCCGATCACAAGGTCGATCTTAGCAAGGTGACAGCCGACCTGTTCATCCTCGGCGGTGTTACCGATCATATCACCCCGTGGAAGGCAACCTATCGGTCCACGCAACTGTTCGGGTCAAAGGATACGACCTACGTCCTGAGCCAGTCGGGTCACATGCAGGCAATCCTCAACCCTCCGGGTAATCCCAAGGCGAAGTATTTCGTTCAGAAAAAAAGGGCAAACTTCCCGAAACTGCTGACGAATGGCTGCAGGGCACCGAGGAAGTTGCAGGCAGCTGGTGGCCGCTATGGATGGAGTGGGTGCAGGCGCGTTCGGGTGCGAAGAAGCCTGCCCCTGAAGCTGTGGGCAGCAAGATGCACAAATCGCTTGATCCAGCACCCGGACTCTACGTCCTTGAAGAAGTCTGATACAGGCCCGTTAACCCCGATGGGATCCGGGGTGTGGCACAGGCAGCGCTCGCGAGGGATCGACGAGCTCTCCTGTGCCACTTTGACTGATTGACAAAAGATACGATGAAGGACGCAAGAACTTGGCTGAAGGTATGAAGGATGCGGTTGTCACCATGGAACAGGTGGCTGGCCGGACGCTACGGGTTGCTACATGGCGGCTTGATTCAGATAGCGAGCATCCCCCGGTTCTGTTCTTCAACGGGATCGGTGCCAACATCGAAGCCGTGGCTCCGCTGGCAGAGGCTCTGCCCGAACGGGCATTTATCATGTTCGATATGCCGGGCGTGGGCGAATCGCCGGAACCGGTGGTGCCGTACAATCCCTTCACCATCAGCTGGACCGCAGCACAATTGCTCAACAAACTGGGCGTTGGCACCGTCGATGTAATGGGCATTAGCTGGGGCGGCGGCATCGCCCAGCATTTCGCTATGCAGCATTCCGGGCGATCACGCCGCGTCGTGCTCATTGCAACCAGCGCAGGTATGCTGATGATGCCGGGCAACGCGACCGCTCTCAGCAAGATGGCCAATCCGCGCCGCTATATCGACGCGGATTTCATGCAAAAGAATTTTGAGACCCTGTACGGTCAGGGGCTTGGCCAGATGACGGGTAAGCAGGGGCACATGTCGCGCCTGAAGCCGCCCAGCCCGCGCGGATACATGTATCAATTGCTGTGCATGATTGGCTGGACCAGTGCGCCGGCTCTTCCCTTCCTCCTAAAACAGAAAACGCTGATCATGATGGGCGATGATGATGCCATCGTGCCGCTGGCCAATGGAAAGTTTTTGAACAAGCTGATTCCGAACAGCGAACTGCGCGTCATGGAAGGCGGCGGTCACCTGTTCCTGCTAAGCCACAAGGACGAAAGCGTGGACGCGATCCGCGAGTTTCTAAATCGTCCGGGCGAAGACGCCGCCCAAAAAGCCGCCGCCTGATAGGCACGGTCAGGGTGCGCGGTTTACGCCGCATATCCCCGCGACTGGCAGCCGCTTTACTGCCGCCAGAGCAACCGCCGCTTCGCGGCCGCGATCGGTCGCCAGCACGTCTACCCCGCCTTCGCTGAGTTCGGCGTAGCGTTCGTCAGTGCCGAACCGGTCGATCACGTTGTCGATTGAACCAGGCGAACGCCCAAGCGTCCCGAAGATCACTTCGATATCCGCGTCCTGCAGCACACGATAGAGCTCCGGGCGCGGGATGCGGGTGCCGGTGAATGCTACGATATTCCCAGGTGGAATTCCCGCAGCCGTGGCCGCCGCCAGCTCTTCTGTGCTATCGAGCGAAACCGAAAGCAGCATTTCAGGCGCCAGTTCCGTCAGTCGTTTCGCTGCGTCCAGTGAATAAGTTATCAGGATCACGCGGTCGGTCATTCCTGACTCTGCGGATCAGTGCGATTACATCATCGTAATTCGCTGATGGCTTGAAATCGATTTGCAGGACCGTGCGCCCCTTTGCCCATTCAAGCGCGGCTTTGAGAGTGGGCACGGAATATGGCGTCGCCCAGCCCGCCTCGTCCACCAATTTCAATGCGCTTATGGATGCCCAAGTCTGCTCGCTTGCCGTCCCAGTCCCAGTGGTCGTCCGATCCAGGGTATCATCGTGCATGAGGAAATAAACGCCATCGCTGGATCGCGCGACGTCCACCTCCATGATTGCCGGCACCGCGGCCAGCATGGCGTCCATCGTTTCGATCGCATTCTCGGGAAGCCCCGCCGACGGGCCGCCGCGATGCGCGGAGATCAGCGTCTGGCCCTGGCCTTCCAGGCAGTCAAGCATCGCAGACAGATCGCCCTGCGGATCAAGAGTGTATCCGGCCCCGGTGGATGTCTGCGCCGAAAGCGCACCCGATACCATCAGCGCCAGCGCGGCAAGTCCGCCCGAACAGCCCGAAATCCTGCTTATCACGTCTATCTCCTGAAACGACCCTCGCCGTGCACACCCGCTTTACAGGGCGTGTACGATACGACATTCTCAGTCTCATAGAGGGAGAGATCGCAATGGCACAGTACGATTGCATCATTCGGGGCGGCACAATTGTGGATGGCACCGGTGAGCCTGGCTTCATCGGCGATGTCGCGATAAAAGACGGAATGATCGCAGGCGTCGGCTCCATTCGCGGCGATGCTGCGCGCGAGATCGATGCGAGCGGCAAGATCGTCGCCCCCGGCTTTGTCGATATTCACACCCATTATGACGGGCAGGCGACGTGGGATCAGGAGATGGCCCCATCCAGCTGGCACGGTGTCACCACCGTCATCATGGGCAATTGCGGCGTCGGCTTTGCTCCGGCCAAAACCGATCGGCACGAATGGCTGATCAGTCTGATGGAGGGAGTGGAGGATATTCCCGGCACCGCTCTTGCCGAGGGAATGACATGGGATTGGGAGACTTTTCCCGAATATCTGGACGCGCTCGAAAAGCTGCCGCGAACTGTTGATGTGGGTACGCATGTGCCGCACGGAGCAGTGCGCGCCTATGTATTGGGGGACCGGGAGCAACCCGGCGCAGTGCCCACTGAGGCCGATATCGCGGCCATGTGCGATATAGTGGAAGAAGGCGTGCGGGCCGGCGCATTGGGCTTTTCAACGTCGCGCACGGTGCTGCACAAATCCATCGACGGTGAACTCGTACCCGGCACCACCGCAACGGCTGAGGAGCTGGTCGCCATCGGCCACGCGATGGGCCGCGCACAAAAGGCCGGCGGACACGCCGTGTTCGAAATGGCGAGTGACCTGCAACGTGACTGGAACGAATTTGAATGGATGGGCCGGTTGAGCCGGGAGGCGGGCGTACCGGTCACCTTTGCCGCGCTGCAATCCATCGCCAAGGAACTCACTCTGGATGAACAGATCGCCCAGATGCGCGCCGAAAACGACAACGGCGCGCAGATCGTTGCTCAGATTGCGCTGCGTGGGAACGGCATTGTCATGGCGTGGCAGGGGACGGTAAACCCCTTTGCTTTCCGCCCAAGCTGGAAGTCGATCGAGGAACTGGATTGGCCCGCAAAAAAAGCCAAACTTCTCAACCCTGCGTTCAAGGCGCAAATGCTCAGCGAAGGCAATGATTACTCCGAAGCCCCGATGGACATCATCGGAGTTGTGATGGTGATCACTCAAGGGTGGGCACTGCAATATGAAATGGACCCGGATTTCGACTATGAACCCGAAGCCAGCGCCAGCATAAATGCGCGCGCGGTCAAGGCCGGGGTTGACCCGCAGGAATACGCCTATGACCTGCTGTGCGAAGGCGATGGGACTGGCTTCATTTATCTTCCGATCCTGAATTACGCCGATGGCAACCTCGATTTTCTGGTGCCGCTGCAACAGGCAGACGACACCGTTAATTCGCTTTCCGATGGCGGTGCGCATTGCGGCACGATTTGCGATGCGGCATCGCCCACCTTCATGCTCGAACACTGGGTCAGGAATCGCAAGCGAGGCGCGCGGATCAGCCTCGAACAGGCTATCAAGCGGCAGTGCCGCGATACCGCCTTGCTGTATGGACTGGAGGATCGTGGAGTGATCGCCCCCGGCTTTCTCGCAGATTTGAATGTAATCGACATGGATGCCCTTAAGCTCGGCAAACCTTGGCTTGCGTTCGACCTTCCCGCAGGCGGCAAGAGGCTTTTGCAAAAAGCCGATGGCTATGTCTGTACGATCAAGAACGGCGTGGTGACATTCGAAAACGGCAAATGGACCGGAGAGACACCGGGCGGTTTGATCCGCGGGCCACAACGCGTAGAATTGGCAGAGGCGGCGGAATAGATCCGCCGCCCCAACCTCTGCCCTATAGCTCGATCACGATTCCCTTGGCCGGGTCAACATGGCCGCCGATCATATCGAGGTATGTCGTGCGCGCCGCCTCAAGCCCATTCATCCGCACGATGTCGATCGAGGAATCCACAGCGTCCAGAAAACCGCGCCACGCAGCCGTGGCCATCTTGCCCCCTTCGACCGGACCGTGCTCCTTGAAGAAAGAAACGAAGTGATCGGGCGCGAAAAACAGCGTGGGCCGCGGTCCGGGCAAACCTGTTGCCCCGCCAAAACCAGCACCGCGTTCTTCGATGTGGGTCGCCCCAACCAGACAGGAATATTTGAGGCTGTCGCCAAAATGATGATGCATACCGGCCAGCAGCTTTGAATTGCCGGCAAAATCAACCGTTACGCTCGCTTCGGTCGGGATTTCGGCAAGGTCATCATAGGCGTAAACCGCGTCATACAGGCCGGTGCCTTCGACAAAGTCGACGTTGCCTGCCGATGTGAGGCCAATGCGTCGTATCTCGGGCGAGTTCTGTTTTGCAACGCTGGCAAGGCCCATCGCGGTTTTTGAAGATGCGCTGGTAAGCACAACCTGCTTAGCCCCGAACCATGCCTCTGCGCGCATGAAGTATTCGATCACAAATCCGGTTTTGAACAATGGTCCGAAAATCATCCGCTCTGCTTCGCGCGCGGGATCGTGTTCGGGATCCGCGGCAAGCCGGGTGTATTGGTTGTAAACCGGGCTCATCGGCTGGCGATAGTCGGTCATATCTGAAAACCCGCCTGCATGGATTTTGCCCGGCACCACATTCAGATGCGTGCCCATCGGCAGATATCCATACACCCGCTCACCCACAGCGATTTCGGGGCAGCTGCTCTCGATCACCTGGGCATGACCCCACATCGGGACAATTCCCAGTCCCTCGGAATTTGCGGCGCTAGGGGGAAGAAGTCCCAATATTTGAAACCGTCACCAACCACGGCGTAGGTAATATTGTTGGCAGTAACCGAGAAGCTTTCGACTTTAAGCCGTACTGCGCCTTTACCAAGGGCGGGCGTTTCCGCCTCTACCAATGCGGCGCTGCTGAGTTCATCCTTGCGGACGTGGACTTGTTGTAGGGTCATGTCGGCATCCTCCTATGCGAAAGACTGGCTAAACGATCAGTGTCCGTTTTCCCGTAGCAACGCGGACCATTGCGCCAATTTCACACGGGTGCGCCGGGTTGGCGTTACACCCGCATCGGCATCAGCACGTAAAGAGCAGGGCTTGACTCGTCCTTGCGGATCAGGGTCGGAGCGCCTGCATCGGCCAGATGCAGTTCCACGGTGTCGCTGTCTATCTGCGCCAAGATATCCTTGAGATAGTTGGCGTTGAAACCGATCTCGAACGGCTCAGAGGAATATTCCGCTTCCACTTCCTCGGCTGCGTTGCCGTTATCGGGCGAGGTTACCGACAGAACCAATTTGTTCTCTTCCAGCCCCATCTTCACCGCACGCGTTTTCTCGGTGGCGATGGTCGCCACACGGTCGACGCCGTCATAAAACAGCTTCGGATCGACTTTCAGCAGTTTGTCATTGCCGGTTGGAATGACACGGCTGTAATCGGGGAAAGTGCCGTCGATCAGCTTGCTGGTGAGGACCACCCCGCCCTCACCACTCAGAGTAAAGCGGATCTTGCTGGCAGACAGGTCGATCAGCACGTTGCCATCGACTTCTTCCAGCAGCTTGCGAATTTCGCCCACCGCTTTGCGAGGCACAATTACGTCGGGCATGCCCTCTGCACCATCGGGACGGTCCAGCGTGAAACGCGCAAGTCGGTGTCCATCTGTCGCGGCGGCTTTTAGGACCGGCTTTTCCTCATCGGTGACATGCAGAAATATGCCGTTGAGATAATACCGAGTTTCTTCAGTCGAGATCGCGAACTTGGTCCGGTCGATCATTTCGGCCAGCATCTTTGCCGGCAGTTCGAACGAAGTCGGCAGATCGCCCTCTACGATCATGGGAAAATCATCGCGCGGCAAAGTGGGCAGCTTGAACTTGGCCCGGCCTGCCTTGACCTCAAGACGGTTTTCCGCGGCGGCGAGACTGACCTGGCACCCTTCTGGCAATTTGCGAATGATATCGTTGAGAAGGTGCGCTGATACAGTGATCGCACCTGCTGTTTCCACGCCGCTGGCGCGCATCGTTTCCACGATTTGCAGATCGAGGTCGGTCGCCATCACCTTGACGCTGCCGTCTTCGTGCGCGTCGATCAGCACGTTCGACAGGATCGGAATGGTGTTTCGGCGTTCCACCACCGATTGCACATGGGACATGCACCGCATGAGCGTTGCGCGTTCGATGGTCGCCTTCATGATCCTGAAACCCTACCTTTTCGATACATCGGTCACTTGAGCGGAATCGCCCCTGCGACATTTGCGAATGTCGTTAAAACCTTAGCGCCGCCGACCATACGGGCAAGTTTGCAGTTTCGCGCTGGAGGACTCGTCTGGGGATAAGCAGGCGCAAATGAGCCTCAAACCGGCTTTTCCCGCAACCCGAATATTAACCCAGCATCGCCATGCCGCCGTTTACATGCAGGGTCTGACCGGTGATGTAACCCGCTTCCCGACTGACAAGAAAAGCGGCGGCGGTGCCGATATCCGCACCTTCGCCCATCTTGCCCATCGGGATGCGCGAGTTGATTGCGCCCTGCTGCTTTTCATCGAGCGCGCTGGTCATCGCTGTGCGGATGAAGCCCGGGGCAAGGCAGTTGGCCGTGATGCCGCGACTGGCGACTTCCTGGGCGAAACTCTTGGTCATGCCGGTCAGCCCTGCTTTCGCCGCGGCATAGTTCATCTGGCCCGGGTTGCCTGTAGCGCCCACCACCGATGTAATGTTGACGATCCGGCCAAAGCGCGCCTTCATCATCGGCTTTGTGCTGGCACGCATCAGGCGAAACGCGGCCTCCAGGTTGATGCGGATCACATCATTCCACTCATCATCCTTCATCCGCATTCCCAGATTGTCACGCGTGATACCGGCGTTGTTGATCAGGATATCAACTCCGCCCAGCGTATCGAGCATGGCCGGGATCAGTTCCTCCACTTGCGTGGTATCGCCCAGATCGCAGGTTATCTCGACATGACCATCGTGATCGTGATGGGCATAGGTTTCGTTAATCTCGTCTCGAAAAGCGCGAAGTTTGGCCGGATTCGAACCCGACAACGCAATACGCGCGCCCTGACTTGCCAGCGCGTGTACAATTGCCGAGCCGATCCCGCCGCTCGCGCCGGTGACAAGTGCGTTCATCCCCTTGAGTGAAAACATTTATCCGATCTCCCTGGCAAAGGTTTCCAGCTCTTGCATGGTGATTAGGCTGGTGGTGGCGGCTTCCTTGTCGATGCGACCGATCATCGGGCTTAGAACCTTGCCGCCCAATTCGATGAAATGTTCGATCCCGTCGGCTCGCATAGCCATCACGCTTTCGCGCCAGCGTACGCGGCCTGTCACCTGTTCGATCAGCAATTGGCGCGCTTCATCGGCGCTGGTCACCTTTGCTGCGGTGACATTGGCGTATAGCGGCATCGCCGGATCTGCGGGCGGATTGTCGCCCAGCGCCTGCGCCATGGCCTGCGCCGCCGGTTCCATGAGCGAACAGTGAAACGGGGCGGAAACTGGCAATTTGACGCCGCGTTTTATACCGTGGTCTTTTACCAAAGCGATGGCGCGATCAATCGCGTCTGCATGGCCGGACAATACGACCTGGCCCGGATCGTTGTCATTGGCGATCTCGCAAACTTCGCCTTGGGCTGCGGCAGCAGCAAGGGCGCTGGCCTTTTCCATATCCGCACCCAGCAACGCCGCCATCGCACCGACGCCAACCGGTACGGCCGATTGCATCGCCGTGCCCCGCAGTTTCAACAGTCTTGCGGTAGTCGCAAGATCAAACGCGCCACTGGCACATAGCGCCGTGTATTCGCCCAACGAGTGTCCGGCTACCGCATCAGCAACGTCGAGCATCGGGACGCCAAATTCACGCTCCAGCACGCGCAGAGTCGCAATCGCATTCGCCATGATCGCAGGTTGCGCGTTCTCGGTAAGCGTCAGCTGGTCTTCCGGCCCATCACGCATGATCGCAAACAGTTTTTGTGAGAGAGCCTCATCGACTTCCTGAAAAACCTCGCGGGCGGCTGCGCTGGCATCGGCCAATTCCGATCCCATGCCGACCTTCTGGCTTCCCTGCCCCGGAAAAACGAATGCGCGCATCATATCCCTTTCGTTGGTGCCGGGCTTTCCGCACACCCTTCAGAACCGCTAGCGCCTAGGCACCGCCCGAAGGACTCGCAAGCCCGAATGGGACAACCCTGTTGGCAGATGTGTGCCCGATCTCTGCTCTGCCAAGGTAGGGAATGCCCGCCCGCGCGCACCAGAATTGCGCGATCTCCTCTTCGGTCTGGCCGAATTCGACGTAGTTTTCCGGCACCGCCGTAATCGCCCCCAACTTCAGCCCGGCAAGGCGAGGCAGCGTGCCTGCCAGATGAAAGAACAAACGGTCGATCGAATACAGGTGCTCGCTTACCTCCTCCACCATAACCACGTGGCCAGTCAGATCTGGCATGATCGGCGTGTTGACGCACATCGCCAGCGTGATCAGGTTGAAAGCGGCCACCGGAGTGTTTCCATCTAAACTCGGTTCCAGCCCCGAATTGTCTCCCGCAAACCATTTCAGCACGCGGCGCACCGCCTGACGACCACCCTCCGACCGCGCACTGACCGGCATCGAACCGTGCGCACATTGCCCAATCCCGGCGCGATACAACGCAGCCAGCAAGTAACCGCAATCGGAAAATCCGACATAGGATTTTTCGCGCGCGGAGGCGTTCATGCGCACAGTCGCCGCCTCTGCGATGCGGTTCGATCCGTAGCCACCCTTGGCAAACCACACAGCATCAAATGCGGGATCGTTGGCACATTCGACCAACGCGGAAAGCCGCGTCAGATCATCGCCTGCAAAATGACCGCTGCGCGCAAAGCATTGTTCGTGAAAGGTTACCCGGTGCATCGGGAACTCGGCCGCGATCAGCGCTTCCAATGCGCTCGCATGCTCGCGAGTAATCGGCGTTGCCGGGGCACAAATGGCAATGTTTGTCATATTGACGGACCTAAGTCGCTTGTCAGTCCGGGTGCAAGCCAATAACCATGATTCGTATGGATGATCCGCTCGATGCTCGCAACCTTGCCGGGCGACCTTTCTTTTTCTGTGGAATTGGCGGGTCCGGTATGCTCCCACTGGCGCAGATCGTCCACGGACTTGGCCACAGCGTCGCCGGATCGGATCGCAGCCGCGATCAGGGTCGCACGCCTGACAAGTTCCAATGGCTCGGTGATAGCGGCTTTGACCTGTATCCGCAGGATGGCAGTGGTATTACTTCGCCCGACCAGATCCTGATCGCGTCTGCCGCGATAGAGGATACCGTTCCTGAAATCAGGCGCGCAAACGAACTTGGCTGCGTCCGCATGAGCCGGGCGGAATTGCTGGCGACGCTGTTCAATGGCGCAGGCTATTCGATTGCGGTCGGTGGAACCTCAGGAAAATCGACGGTTACTGGCATGATCGCGTGGATTCTACACGAAGTGGGTCACGATCCTACGGTGATGAACGGCGCTGTGATGAAAAACTTCGCCGGTCCAGCAAACCCCTTCGCCAGCGCTCGCATTGGTTCGCCCGATGTATTCGTGAGCGAGGTCGATGAAAGCGACGGGTCCATCGCGCTATACAGGCCGACCATCAGCGTGTTGCTCAATGTGAGCCTCGATCACAAAAGCATCGAGGAATTGCGGGTCCTCTTCGGCAATTTTGTAGCGCGGGCTGGCTGTGCGGTCGTCAACTTAGATAATAAAGAAGCGCGCTTCCTTGGGGAGAAGGCAAGTCAACTGGTTAGTTTTGCCGTCCGCAACGACAAGGCTGATATTACGGTGGAGCCAGATTCCATCGATGAGAGCCCGTTCGGCATTCGGGCCGCTCTGATCGACAATCGCAAGCGCGAAGTCTTTCCGCTGATCGTGCCGATGCCGGGTAGACACAACCTTTCCAACGCGCTCGCCGCGATCGCCGCTGTCAGCGCGGCGGGGATCGATGTGCGCAAGGCGGCGTATGCGCTACGCTCTTTCAAAGGGCTTGCGCGCCGCTTCGACGTGATCGGCACTACGCCATCGGACATCACCGTAATCGACGATTTCGGCCACAATCCCGAAAAATGCGCCGCCACCTTGCGCACGCTGAAAGCGACTGCCGGTCGCGTCATCGCATTTTTTCAGCCCCACGGTTACGGTCCGCTGAAACAAATGGGTACAGAACTGGCGCAGACCTTCGCCAAAGAGCTTGATGCTGACGACGTAACAATCATTTGCGACCCGGTGTATTTTGGCGGGACGGTGGACCGCAGCGAGGGGAGCGATCGGATTGTCACCTTGATCCAAGAGGCGGGCGGCAGCGCTCAGCACATTCCCACGCGTGAGAATTGCGCTGACCGAATCGTGGAGCTGGCAAAAAGCGGGGATCGCATCGTAATCATGGGCGCGCGAGACGATACGTTGACCGCCTTTGCGCAAGATTTGTTCGAGCGGCTCGGATGAGCGTTTACGAGCGCGCACAAAAACACGCTTGGTGGATGATGGGCGCTTTGTTGGTGGCGATCCTGTTTGTAGCAGTCATCGACCAATTCTTTGGTCATTCCACCATCGCATTTGCCGCTGCTATTGTCGGCCTGATTGCTGCCAATCGGCGGATGCTCGGTTTCAACTGCCCGCGCTGTGGCAAGAACCTGTTTTTTCGTGGTCTTTTTGTAGTGCCATGGCCGAACCGCATCTGTGGCAAATGCGGGCTGGATCTTGAAAAGTCTGGCTAGCCACCGGCAACCACTGCGCGCCCGGCATTGCCTCAGCCTAGTGCGCTTCCTTGGCGCCAAATCCGAAAACCTTGTGCACAACGAACACGATGATCGCACCTAGAACGATGGCGAAAAGAGCGCACACTGCAGCATAGCTCGCCCAACCAAGCACCCCGCCTAGCGCGCCGGTTGCGCCTTGGACCGCGTATTCCGCGCCGTGGGCGATTTCATAAAGAAAATTCCAGCCCAGTTCATGGGTGCCATGAACGATAATGCCGCCGCCTACCCACAACATGGCGATCGTTCCCACAACCGACAGGGTCGTGAGCAATTTGGGCACCATCCGAACCAGAAAACGGCCGAAACTCTGGCTCGCGCCGTTATGGCGCTTCGTCATATGGAGTCCGATGTCATCCAGTTTGACGATCACCGCGACCGCGCCGTAAACCCCCACCGTAACGATGATTCCGACAACCGCCAACACGACTCCGCGCGTAAACAGGCTTTCTGCCGCGACTTCGTTAAGCGCAATCGCCATAATCTCTGCCGAGAGTATCAGGTCGGTGCGGATTGCGCCCGCAACCCGTTGTTTTTCAAAGGCGATGGGATCGGTAATCACGTCTTCTACTGTCTTGCCGTGTTTTTCCCCGCCCAGTTTCTCCAGCACCTTTTCCGCGCCTTCGTAACACAGGAAAGCGCCGCCCATCATCAGGAGGTAAATGATCGCGCCGGGCAGGAATTCCGACAGGAGCAGCGCCCCTGGCAAGAGAATCAACAGCTTGTTTTTAAGGCTGCCCTTGGTGATCGACCAGATGATCGGCAATTCTCGCGCCGGGGAAAGACCGGTGACATAGCCCGGCGTCACCGCCGCATCGTCAATCACAACGCCGGCAGTTTTCGACCCCGCTCTGCCCGCAGCGGCCGCAACATCATCCGCCGAAGCGGCTGCGGCGCGAGCAATGACGGCGATATCGTCGAACAGCGCAACCAGACCTGATGGCATATGAATAGAATCCCTGTTGGTTTTGTTTTATGCAATCGCCGCCTGCCCTGCACGTTCCCACTAGGCAAGACTTGCATTAAAAACCGAATGCGTTATGTGCGCCGCTCCTGCTGGGATGCTGAATGCACCGGGCGGGAGGAAAGAAAGTCGGAGGGGCCCCGTCATCCGGACGGACACGCCAGCGATCGGCAATAATTGAAAGGACGAGCGATATGGCTCTTTATGAGCATATCTTCCTCGCGCGTCAGGACCTCTCGCAGGCCCAAGTAGACGCGCTGGCGGCCACGGCGACCGAAATCGTCGAAGCGAACGAAGGCAAGGTCACGAAGACCGAAACGTGGGGCCTCAAATCCCTCGCCTACAAGATCGAACGCAATCGCAAGGCGCATTTCGTAATGCTCAACATCGAGGGCCCCGGCGCCGTCGTGGCTGAGCTCGAACGCCAGACCCGTATCAACGAAGACATCATTCGCTACCTGACCATCCGTGTCGACGAACACGAAGAAGGCCCCAGCGTGATGATGCGCAAGAATGAGCGCGAGCGTAAGCGCCGCTCTGACCGTGAGGAGCGCGACTGATGGCCCGCCCGTTTTTCCGCCGCCGCAAATCATGCCCGTTTTCGGGTAACGATGCCCCCAAGATCGATTTCAAGGACGTGCGCCTGTTGCAGGGCTTCATGTCCGAGCGAGGCAAGATCGTCCCTTCGCGCATTACCGCCGTTTCTGCAAAGAAGCAGCGTGAACTCGCCAAGGCGATCAAGCGTGCACGCCAGATCGGCCTGCTTCCCTACATCGTGAAGTAAGAGGAGAAAGAATTATGGATATCATTCTCCTTGAGCGCATCGAGAAGCTTGGCACTATCGGCGACGTTGTCACCGTAAAGGATGGCTATGCCCGCAACTTTCTTCTCCCGCAGAAGAAGGCCCTGCGCGCCAACGACGCCAACAAGAAAGTGTTCGAAGCCAATCGTGAGCGGCTTGAACAGGAAAACGCCGAAAAGCGTGGCGTCGCCGAAGAAGCGGGCAGCAAGGTGGAAGGCGCCGAAGTCGTCCTCATCCGGGCAGCTTCGAATGCTGGCCAGCTTTATGGTTCGGTCAGCGTTCGCGACATGGTTGCAGGTCTCACTGATCAGGGCTTCGAAGTCGACAAGAAGCAGGTCATTATGGGCGCACCGATCAAAACGATTGGCATGCACGATGTGACCGTTGCGCTTCACCCCGAAGTTCACGTGATCGTAAAGGCGAACGTCGCCCGCTCCGACGATGAAGCGAAGCTTCAGTCGGAAGGTGTCGACGTGCTGGCGCAAATGTTCGAAGACGAGCAGCGCCAGATCGAGGAACAGGCCGAAGCAAACCGCATCGACCCAAATCTTGAGCCGGGCGAAATCCCCGCCGAACTGCTTGAAGACGGCGTTAGCACGCCCGAAGGCATGACCGAGACTGAAAGCCTCGTCGAAGCGACTGATCACAAGACAGACGAAGACGACGCCTGATAGCGGCACTGCCGCTAGATCGCAGAAAACAGAAAGGCCGGTATCCCGTGAGTTTTGCTCTGGATGCCGGCCTTTTTGTCCATCAAATGGATGTGGCAAACGATCGCTTGCTGCTCGTGCAAATGACACAAGCAGATTTCCGCTCCGCGAGCTTTCTGGACAGTCGGCTAATTCAGGCGCAACCCGGTCAGCAACCGCGTGCGATGCAATGGGGCGATTGGGACGTAATCGCCCACCAGACGGGCGGCACGCGCGACGATGCCCGTTTTATCTTTCACATCGGCCATGTCGGGTCGACGCTGATTGCCCGATTGCTGGGCGAGGCGGAGGACACGCTCGCATTGCGAGAGCCGCAATTGCTGCGCCAGTTTGCCGAATTGAGCGCGCTTGACGGTAATGCTCACTCGCCGTGGCCTCCTGACCGGGTGGCGCAGCGACTGCCGCTGGCGCGCAAATGGCTGTCGCGCACTTTCCGTCCCGATCAACGCGCGCTGATCAAGGCGACGAGCTTTGTCAGCGATATCGCTCCCGGTTTGCTGGCGGGCGAGCGCAAAGCCATTTTCCTCACTCTATCGCCTGAGCGATACCTGCAAACCATCCTTGCAGGTGACAATTCGCGCCAGGAACTCGGCGTGTTGTCCGGCTCCCGCCTGCAACGGCTCCACGCTCGGCTCGGCATCGCGGCATTCAACCTGTGGGCACTGGAAGAGGCACAGCGCGCCGCCATGTCGTGGGCGTGCGAAATGATCGCACTGGAGGCGGCAAGCGATGATAAGACCTTGTGGATTGACTTTGATGCGTTCATCGCCGCCCCTGCCCAATGGCTTTTGACGATGGCAAACCATCTCGAAACCAGTCTTAGCCAGCAGGACGCCGAAGCTCTCGTCCAGGGGCCCATCATGCAGCAGTATTCCAAGGCACCCGAGCACGGATATTCCCCACAATTGCGCGAAGACGTGCTGGCCCGCGCCGCGAGCGAACGTGCTGAGGATATTCGTGTGGCGCTGGCTTGGCTCGATACAGCGGCCGCCGATCATCCGGCGATTGCCCGCGCGCTTGCCCGGCTGTAAGGCTATCGTCCATGTTCCGGTTGATCGAAAACGTACTCACGCCCCAGGACGTCGCGCAGTTGAAGGAGATTGCCGAAAAGGCAACCTTCGTCGATGGCAAGATCAGCAATCCTCATTCCAAGGCCAAAGCCAATCTGCAAATGCACGATCAGCAATTGCAGCAGAGCGCGGTCAATATCATGGCGCAGGCTTTGTTCGGTTGCGAGGATTTCGTCAATTTCGCGGTGCCTGCGCAATTCGCGCCGCCGCTGTTGTGCCGTTACGAGCCGGGGATGCATTACGGCCTGCATCCCGATGCTGCGCTGATGGGTGTCGGCAATGTTTCTATCAGGTCGGACCTTTCCTGTACGCTGTTCCTCACTGATCCTGCCAGTTACGAAGGCGGCGCGTTGCGCATCGTGCTGGGGACAGCAGAATTGCGTTTCAAAGGCCCGGTCGGCTCTGCCATCGTCTATCCCTCCTCCACCTTGCACGAGGTTGAAAAGGTAACCAGCGGCGAACGACTGGTCGGCATCACCTTTATCCAAAGCCAGATCCCCGGCACCGCCGAGCGGGAACTGTTATACGAGCTGGGCGAGGTTGCCGCGCTTGAAGGCAACACGATGAGCCAAGAAAACTACACCCGGTTGCAGAGTGTGCAGTTCAATCTGCGACGGATGTGGACGCGATCCTGACCGATCAGCATTCGCCTGTTCAAAGGTGACCAATCGGCGCGTTTGAACCCATCTGCGCCTTTGCCACGTCACAAAACCGATGCTAATGGCGCGCATGATCAACATTTCCGAAATACTCGACCAACTTCGCAGCCAATATGCCGATGCGGTGGCTACGCTTCGTTCCGATGTGATTGCCTTTGGGCGCGATGGAACCGTCCCCCCGCAGCGAAAGCGTGAAGACGGCAGCTATGCCTACCCCCAGCTCACCCTTCGTTACAGCGGAGCGCCAGCAAGCGAAGGCAAGATTTACGATCGCAGCCGCGCATTCGGCAGGCTTGAGCAGCCTGGCACGTACACCAGTACGATCACCCGGCCTGATCTGTTTGCGTCCTATCTGACGGAACAGCTGGAGCTTATATCCACGGAATACGACGTGGAACTGACCGTCAGTCGGTCGCGTCAGGAAATTCCGTTCCCCTATGTTCTTGATGGCGATGCGGGCGCGGCAATGGTGGGAATCGCGCCGCAGGAAATCGCCCTCCACTTCCCCTCGACCGACCTCGCCCTGATCGGGGACGAGTTGGCCGACGGCATCGATTACGATGAAGACGTCGACATGCCGTTGTCGCTGTTTGACGGATTGCGCACCGATTATTCGCTCGCGCGCCTGGCGCACTACACTGGCACCGCAGTCGAGGACTTTCAGGACTTCATTCTGTTTACGAACTATCATCGCTATGTCGATGAATTCGTTAATTGGGGCGCCCAGCAGATTGGCGATGAAGGCTATATTGCGCTGCGGGGTGCAGGCGGTCTGAACGTTGGCGAGCGCACCGATAATGCACATTCCCAATTGAACGATACGGCATGGCGTCGACACCAGATGCCCGCCTATCACCTGATGCGTGAAGACGGACGTGGGATAACGCTGGTCAACATTGGCGTCGGCCCGTCCAATGCGAAGACGATATGCGACCACCTTGCCGTGCTGCGTCCTCATGCGTGGATCATGATCGGGCATTGTGGCGGTGTGCGTTCAACCCAGAAGATCGGCGATTTCGTACTCGCCCACGCTTACTTGCGCGATGATCACGTGCTGGATGCCGTGCTGCCGCCGGAAATTCCGATCCCGCCCATTGCAGAAGTGCAAGTGGCCCTAGCTAGTGCAGCAGAGGAGGTTTCCGGTGTCCAGGGTGCGAACCTTAAACAAAGGATGCGCACCGGCACTGTCGTCACCACCGATGATCGCAATTGGGAACTGCACTACGCCGATTCGGCCAAGCGGTTTTCGCAAAGCCGCGCCATCGCGGTGGAAATGGAAAGCGCCACGATCGCTGCGCAAGGGTATCGTTTTCGCGTGCCCTACGGGACGCTGCTGTGCGTCTCGGACAAGCCATTGCACGGCGAGATCAAGCTTCCGGGGCAGGCCAACAAGTTCTACGAGGAGGCGATCGCTGCCCACCTCCAGATAGGTCTGCAGGCGGTTGCCCGTTTGCGCGATGAAGGTGACCGTTTGCACAGCCGCAAACTGCGCGCGTTCAACGAACCGCCTTTCAGATAAACCCGGATGATAGCGCGGACCGCTGCATCGTAGTTTTACGCAGAACCGCCGCTGCCGAGTGCTAACCCGACATGCGCAATACCGGCCAGCATGATCGGGAACGCAGATATTCGGGGCAACAAGTTTCACTTTGTCTCAGACGATGAAATCGCACGACCGCCTTGCATGCCTGTGGCGCTAGACGAATTATCGCGACTTCGGGCAGCTGGCATCGTCATGCTGACGCGCTCGGGATGGGTGGTCGCCGCCTTGCTCTTTTGCGCCTCTGTATATGCCGGAGGCAATGTAATCGGGGCAACCGCTCTCAGTCTTGCCCTGAACATCGCTCCGACAATCTGCAGCCTTGGCGGGCGTCACGACCGCATGGCCCGCCTGATCGTGGCAGTCATGGTTGCGATACAGCCCGCGCTTATCGTCTACACATTGACCCAAATCGGCCTACCGAGCGATTCCCATCTTGCCTTCTTCCTTGCCATCGCTGCTCTGTCGATTTTGTGCGATCTGCGCGCCGTCTTGCTGGCGGCGGGTATCATGCTGTTGCACCACATGCTGTCAGGAACCTTTCTGTCCAACACTGTGAGTGATGAGCCTGCAACTTGGGGCTACATCCTCGTTCAGTGCTGGCGCACGCTGCTGGTAACGGGATTGTCCTGTGCGATGATCATGGCCTTCATAAAGGTCCTGAAACGTCTGGAATCCGCCACGGCAGATGGGGCGTTGCAGGCCGATCTGATGCGTGAGCAGGCAGATGAGCTGTCCTATGCCCTGCACCGCGTTGAAAACGAGCGGCAGGAGCGTGAGCGGTTCGAAGCGGAACAGATTGCCGCGAGAAAGGCAGAGCAGGCACGCCTCGCAAACGACTTTGAAGCCTCGATCAGCACAGTTACCCACTCGATCGCCCGCACGGGTGAAATGCTCGCCCGGACTACAAAGGCTTTGAACGCCATCGCGCACGATACGGGCCAGAGCGCCTCCGATGTATCGCAATCGGCCGAAGCGGCAAGCAATGCGGCGCGAACCGTTGCACAAGGCGTGGCGGAGCTTTCCAGTTCGATCTCGAATATTGCGGTCAATGTTGGCCAGCAAAACGATCTCACGACGCTGGCGACCCAGCGATCGAACACAGGCGGCGAGGCAGTGGGTGGTTTGACCATGCACTCCGACACGATTGGCGAGGCGACCCGCGCCATCGTCCGCATTGCCGAGCGCACCAGCCTGTTATCGCTAAACGCCGCCATCGAAGCGGCCACCGCGGGGCCTGCCGGGCGCGGTTTTACCATCGTGGCGCAGGAGGTGAAGGCGTTGGCGATGCAGGCCAGCGAGGCGGCGACTGAGATTGACGCTTTCATGTCGGGAGTGCGATCAGGCACGCTTGAGGCAGAGCGCAGTTTCGCCGCCATCGATACCGCCATCACAGAGCTTGCGCAGGCGGCCACCGCGATCCGCTGGGATGTCGAAAAGCAGCGCAAATCCGCCGATACGATAGAGAATTTCGCGCGGACCGCGGCAGATGATGTCAGCGCGATGGCAACGCGCAGCAGATCGCTCGTCAGCACGGCGAGCGCTGCCGAAAAGCTTTCAGCTGAGCTGGATCAAGCCGCTGCTGCGATGATTGGAAGCGTGCGCAATCTGGAGCAATCGACCGCGCAGTTCATGGCGAATTTGAAGGCCGCCTGATCCTGTTAGCTTCCCGAATTCAGTGAAGAGAGATCGCTGCGCAAGGTCTGCACATTCCGATCAAACACCAGCAAATGTGCCTGAGCATTGGCATAACTGATGCCGAACGCAGCATTTACATAGGCTTGCAGCAACACCGTCCCATCATCGGTGCGATAAACCTTTGCTGTAGCGATGGTATCATTGAACCTTCGCAGTAACGTATCAAGCACGTCGAGTTTCAGTGGAGCGGCAGGCGGAAAAGTGGCGATCACAAGCAGCCCGGTGCAACCCTGATCGGGAGCGCACACCTGCGGCTGAACGGTGAAATTCAGGCCGCCCTGCGCGCTGACGCGGTAAACCGGGCGACCATCCGGCCCGCTCTCGACCCGCCATGTCGTTTGCCCGTCCAGCAACAGGCGCGAGATGGTCGCATCGTCGAACTGGGTTATCGCTGGGGGTACCTGCCGGGTCTGACCCTGCGCATGGACCTGCGCTGCGCATGCCAGCAATCCTGTGCAGATCAGGACGAAGAAAGACTGCGGGGAACAGGGACGCTTGATCATTGGCGGCTGTTAACGCGCAATCGTTTCGCGTTCCAGAAGTGAAGTGGGGTCCAGCTCTGGTTCTGACGCAAACCGCTCTAGCACTTCGACACGGGTTTTCGTTTCCGGCTGCGTATCAGGCGGCGCAACTGTCGTCTCGCTCAACCTGGTGACCTTGGTGATCTCGCCTGCGGCGTTGAGTTTGAATGTAACAAAGAACCTACCGGCAAATTTGATCCGGGCAGCCTCAGCGACTGCCTCTTCCCGCGATAAGGGTTCTCCCATCATCTGGGCGATTATTAGTTTCTGCTCCACCTCTTGCTCACGAGCCTTTTCGGGATCCAGCGCGAACATTGTCTCCATGACCAGCGGATCAGACGAATTCCGTATCAGCATGCCCGGTGCCTGTCCAAGCGGATGCTCGAAAAACCCGCCCGCTACAATTCCAGGAAAGCGCACATCGAACAATTCGATTTGTTCGATTATCGATTGCGGATCACAATCGATCTTGAAGGGAAAACCTCCGCCGTGGCTCCACCGACCGCAAGCGTCGCGCGGAAACTTGTATTTGCCGAGCCATCGATCGATCCGCCTCTCGATCGCTGGCTCGTCAAGCAGAACAAGGGAGCCGTCGGTGTGCTTCAACAAGCGCGCCGGAAAATACCAATAATTGCTAGATGGATTTCCCTGCTTATCCTGCGGCCAGTCGTATTCCAGGACGAGGCCCTCGGGGGTTCGCTCAACGACGGTTTCGATAAGCGCCTGATGACCTGAGCCACTGCTACTTGATGTCTGATATTCATAAGAATATTGCAGCCATGTCTGTTCGCGCCCGGTTTCAGATCGCCAAGCTTCGGAATCTTCAGGCTCGACAATCGATTCAAAGGGCAAAGTTTGGGTAACTTCGTCGGGCTGTTCGGACGCGCCCTGCCCCAGCACCGGCCCGCCAAATGGCAGCAACACCAGTAAGATCGCCGCGGCCAGGACCGGCCTCACGATCAACCTTTGCCCTTGGTTTTCGTACCGCCCACCTTTGCGTTGGCAGTCATGAAGTCGATGATTTGCCCGGCGATATCCTTGCCCGTGGCGTTTTCGATGCCCTCCAGGCCGGGGGAGGAGTTCACTTCCATGATCACCGGCCCGTGGTTGCTGCGCAGCAGATCCACGCCGCAGACGTTAAGGCCCATGTGCTTGGCCGCACGCACGGCGGTGCTGCGTTCTTCGGGTGTGATCTTGATCAGCGCCGCGCTGCCGCCGCGGTGCAGGTTGCTGCGGAATTCCCCTTCCGCCCCCTGCCGCTTCATGGCCGCAACCACCTTGCCGCCAACAACCAGACAGCGAATGTCCGATCCGCCCGCTTCCTTGATGAATTCCTGCACCATGATGTTGACATTGGCCCCGCGGAACGCCTCGATAATCGACGCGCCGCCCTTCAACGTTTCGGCCAGAACCACGCCGATGCCCTGCGTTCCTTCCAGCAGCTTGATTACCACAGGCGGGCCATTCACTGCCTTGATGATCGCCTCTGCCTGCTTGGGATCGTTGGCATAGGCGGTCAGCGGCAGGCCCAGCCCGTGCTTTGCCATGATCTGGGTGGACCGCAATTTGTCGCGGCTGCGGCCGATCGCCACGCTTTCATTGAGTGGCCACACGCCCGCCATTTCGAACTGGCGCAGCACTGCGAGGCCGTAATTGGTGATCGATGCGCCGATGCGCGGGATGACCGCGTCGTATTTGCCCAGAGTCTCCCCATTGTACATCACCGTCGGGCGATGGCTGGCGATGTTGACGGTGCAGCGCGTGGTGTTGAGAATGTCCAGCTCGTACCCGCGTGCCTCCGCCGCTTCCTTCAGACGTTTGTGTGAATACAGGTTCGCGTTTCGGGCGAGCATGGCGATTTTCATGGGTGTGGTGATCCTTTCAGGGATGCCGGGAGACGGTGGTAGGCATTTCGGGCGATTGCAGCCAGGAATGCCCGCTATCGACCACAAACCGGCGACGAAGCGCGGTGCGGCCAATCAGCATTGGAAATTTCATGTCGCTCCGATCGGCCAGACTCAGTTCGGCCCGGAAAGAGACATTGCCGATAAGAAGCGGCGTCTTAATGACATAGCGCCGCTGGGTCTCTCCATTGGAACTGGTGATCCCACGCATGTCAACCTGCACCGCCTCACCTTCGTGGGAGATATCGTCCCAGTCGACTGCGAAACGGACGAACGGGTTGCCATCGCGCTCGAACTGGTCAAGCACGCGGCCATGCAGCGACGATGTGCGCGCGCCGGTGTCGATTTTGGCGGGTATGCCGCTCAAACCGATGCCGGGAAGTGAAACCAGCTCGCGCCAGCCGACGATTGGCAAAGGGGCTGGCTTCTTCGAGATTGGCTTTTTCATTAATCGCTTTCAGAGGACAGGAGGGCAAGTCCGTCGCCGCCATCGCCGACCTTGATGTGGCGGAGCACGATGCCGCTGGCGTAATCGACTTCGGCCACGGTATCGCTGCCGGTTTCCGCAACGTAGATGTGGGTGCCGTCAGACGACCAGAGGATTGTGACCTGAAACCGATCCTGAGCCGTCTTGGCATTAGATACCGCGATGGTTCGGACCACTCGGCCACGACGAAGATCAATAACGCTGAGCGAACCATCGGCAAGGTTCGATGTTATCGCGACATCGCCCTGCGGTCGCACAGCAAGCCGCAGGGGGAACCGGCCCGTATCGATTGTCCGGCGCACTTCCATGCTGATCGGATTAAGTTCGAACGCCTGATCGGAACCGCGCGCCGACACCCACAGCGCGCTGCCATCAGGTGACAGGGCGATCCCTTCGGGCTCCTCGCCAACGGTTACGGACAACGGCAGCTCACCACCGCCAAGATCGATGCGTGTTACGGTTTTGGATGAAAGGTCCGTCGTCCAAGCCCACCTGCGATCAGGAGCGACGGCCAGCATATGGCTGCCCTGCTTCCCAGTCGCGTAACGGAACAATCGTGGATCAGATGCCAGCGGAGAGACTATTTCGACAACCTGCTGCAACCCTTCTGCGGTGACGAAAATCCGGTCGTCTGCATGCCAGACGATACCGTGCGGACGGGCACTTTCGCCCAGATCGAGGCTCGCGACTTTGGCATACGTGCCGGTTGCAAGGATATCGACCGTGCGCCCACCATAGCAGGCAATGGCCACATGCGCGGTATCGGGCGATACGGCCAGCTCGTGCGGAGTGGCGCAGGTCGCCACGCGGCGGATTTCTCGACCCGATGCCAGGTCGATCACCGACAGATCATTTCCGCGCTTGTTGGTAACCAGCAGGGTTCCGCTTTCGAAATCGCCGCTTTCCCAGCTGGATTCGCTCATTCCCAGGAAGGCCTCGTTCCCGTTTCGCCCGGCGGTCTGGTCAAATGGCCCCTGCCCGAACTCCACCGCCCGGCGCGCATATTCGCACGCGCTAAGCGATGTCAGCGCCAGCCCCAACAAGATGATCCGCGCACAGTTCACGATCCAGCTTCCACGCCCTCCGGTGGGACGGGCTCATCTGTCACGGCCTCTTCATCGCCCTCAAAGACGACGTCCCAAAAATCCTGCGCAACGCTGAGATACCGTCCCAGCGCATCAAGAAAGACTGGAGTAGGGATACCCTCACGCCGGGTCAGGATCGCCCATTGCAGCAACGGGTCGCCATCATCATCGCGCCACACAGACACATACTTATGCTGGCGATTGGCCTCGACTATTGCGGCATCGGAAATTGGAACCGTGCGGTCCCATTTCGTTGAGAGAACCAAGGTCTCGCAAAAATCCGGTATCGCCTCGTCGCAGTCGGCAAAGCTGATGAACGATTCCAGCCCGTCAACTTCGAGGGAGATTGCCGCCGGTCCCTGCTGATCTCGCGGAAAATACGTGGCGCTATATCCAGCATCTACCACCGCCGCGAGTACGCCTTGCGGTTGCGTCGCGGCAATGGTGTCGGGGATTGGTATGGACGCGGAAGATGCTCCACCCTCGCTCTGCGCAACCGACGGAGCGGCTGCCGCCGCACAGGCCAGCATCAAACTGGCCTGTGCTGCAACAATAAGCGTTCTGCCAGTTACCATCCCGCCTTTTGGCCTTTGTTCTGTTCCTCCAGCCATGCCATCAGCGGAGCAAAATATTCGACCATTGCCTTGCCGCTCATCTGGCGTTCGCCGGTGAAGGCCTCCAGTGCATCGGGCCAAGGCTTCGACGCACCCATTTCCAGCATTGCGTTCAGGTTCTTGCCCACTTCCTTGTTGCCGTAAAACGAACAGCGGTGGAGCGGCCCCTTCCATCCCGCTTGGTCGCACGCCGCCTTGTAGAACTGGAACTGCAGCAGGCGGGCAAGGAAATAGCGGGTGTAGCTGACATTACCGGGCACGTGGTATTTGGCACCTGGATCGAACGCGTCTGCGGGCCGATCGACCGGCGGGACGATGCCCTGATATTCGCGGCGAATGTCGGTCCACGCCTTGTTGTAATCTTCCGGCGCCACGCTGCCGTCAAACAGACTCCAGCGATACCGGTCGATCAGCAGGCCGAACGGCAGGAACGCGACCTTGTCCATCGCCTGACGCAACAGCAGGCCGATGTCCTTGTCGGCAGAGGGCACCTGCTCCGGCTTCAACAAATCGATGCCGACCAGATAATCCGGCGTAATCGACAGCGCGATCATATCGCCGATGGCCTCGTGAAAGCCATCGTTCGCGCCGTTCAAATGCAGATAATCCTGCTTGTTATAGGCGCGCTGGTAGTAATTGTGGCCCAGTTCATGATGGATCGTCGTAAAATCGTCGGCGTTGGGCTTGATGCACATCTTGATGCGCAAATCGTCCACATTGTCGATATCCCACGCGCTTGCATGGCACACCACCTCGCGGTCGGCAGGCTTGGTAAATAGCGAGCGTTCGTAGAATGTCTGAGGCAGCGGATCAAAGCCGAGCGATGAAAAGAACTGTTCGCCCACTTTCACCATATCGACCGGGTCGAGTTCCTTCTTCTCGATCAGATCGGTCAGGTCATATCCAATATCGCCGGCGCCCTCAGGAGCAACCAGCGGATAGATATTGCCCCATTCCTGCGCCCACATATTGCCTAAGAGATCCGCGCGAATTGGCCCGGTCGCAGGCTGCACCTCGTTTCCGTACTTTTCATTCAGCTTGCGACGGACATAGGTGTGCAGCGCGACGTAAAGCGGCTTCACTTCCTGCCACATGCGCTCGGTCTCTACGGCGAATTCATCCGGGCTCATGTCGTATCCCGAACGCCACATCGTGCCCAGATCGTCAAAGCCCAGCTCCTGCGCGCCTTCGTTGGCGAGCGCGACGTACTGAGTGAAATCGTCACGCATTGGCGCGCCGACATTGTCGTGCCAGCTGGCCCACATTTCCGACAGTTCGGCAGGCGTGCGTTCAAGGTTGCCCATCTCCGCCTCGATATCGGAGCCATTGATCGGCTGACCGTTCAAGGTGCCCTTACCCTTGCCGTAGTCCGAATTCAGCTTTGTCGCGATGTTGGAGAGTTCCTCCGCTGCGCCGTCACGCGATGGTGCTGGCAACGATATGCTGTAGCGCAGCATGTTCAGCTTACGCTCCACTTCGGGATCAAGGCCGGGCACTTCCGCAAATTTTGCCGCTTCCTTGGCGTACGCCACGCTTTTCAGCGTCAATTCCGTCCCGTATTGAGCGGCAAGCGCATCGCTGTCGTGATTGATATAGGTCGCGTTGATCCACGAGACCTGCGCGTAAGTGACTGAGAACTTGGCGAAATCCTGCTCAACCATCGCGATCCAGTCCGCTGCACCCTGAGGCGTCATCGGAAAAGTCGCGGCCGCTTCTTCGGCAGGCGCGGCTTCCATGTGGGCATCGGCCAGCGCAGGGACAGTTGGCAAAGCAACCGCAAGCGCAAGCAGCGATGTTTTCAAAGGCAATTTGAGAGATTTCATAGGTGCGATCCTGTGGGTTCAAACGTTGTGGGTGATTTAACGGGGACGCGCCGATTGGCAAGCGCGCTGCGACGATGATCGGCGGATACTCAACGGCACCTTAACGGGCCAGAAACTGCACAATTGCCTCGCCCATATCGGGTTTGGTGACACTGTTGAGGTGGGTGCCGGGTACCTCGGTATAAATCGCATCGGGCAACAATGCGGCGAGGTCTTCGGCGGACCCATTGTCGCCGTCCTCGTCACCGCACACGACAGCGGTGGGCATGGTGATGTTGGCAAGCGCGCCGATATCGAACGGGTCCATCGCATCCAGCAGCAGCCGTGCGGCCTTGTGATCTACCCCTTGGGATTTCAGGAAGGTTCGCGCCGTGTAAAGCGGGCTGCCGGGCTTGATCGTGTCGAATTCGTCGATCACCCGCTTGAAATGGGCAGCGCGCCGCTCCCAATTGGAAAGGCCCTCAACCCCCATGCCGCAAGCGATCAACCGGCGCGGGTGCAGCACACCCCTGGCGCAGGCATGCAGCGCCGTGCGCGCGCCCAGCGAAAATCCGACCAGATCAAACGCGCCCTCCTCCAGCCCCAGGTGTTCGATTAGGGCAGCGACATCGCGTACCAGCACGCCGGGCGGGTACGCTGCCGCGTCTTGCGGAGCCTCACTGTCGCCATGCACCCGAAAATCCAGCATGATCGCTTCAGATCCGGCAGCGGCAAGCCGTTCGTGATGCCCCCATTTGATCCAGTTCATAAGCGCGCTCGAAAACAGGCCATGCAGCAGGATCACCGGGCGCCCGGCACCGTGGCGATGGACGGCCAGCCGCGTGCCGTCGAAACTATGAAATTGCTCGACGATCATACAAGCCCCAAAAATTTTACCCATTCTTCAGCGGTGCGCGGCTGCTCATCCATCATTTTCGCGCCTTGCGGCAGAATGATCCACGGTTGCTTGCTCCCGATCCAGATATGGGCTGCAGGAATAAAGGCGGCGCTGTTATCCAGAGTACCACAGCGCAGACTTGCCATCCCTTCGCGGCTGTCGTTTGTGGCGTAAATCCGCGCCTTGCAGACAGCACACCCGAAAATGCGAGAATGTGCACCGCTTGGCTGATGATATTCACCCGTGTCGAGATCGCCAGTGATTTCGAGATCGGCCAATGTAAACAGCATGTGCTCGCTGAAGGCCGAGCCAGTCCGGCTTTGACAAATAGTACAATGGCAGGCGTATGGGTTCATGCGGAATCCCTCGCGCAGAATATAACGCACCTGACCGCAAAGGCAGCCGCCGGTCAGTTCTCCCCTCATTCTTCAGCCTGCCTCAGTGCCAGCCCCTTTTGCTCCATGCGCCATCTGGCCATTTCGATCCTATCCTGGCCGAAAAATGGCTCGCCGTCGAATATCAGTGTCGGGACGCCCCAATGGCCCGCTGCTTCCAGTTCGGCCTGATTGGCGGCGATCTCTAAATCGAGCGCGTCTGCATCGCTGCGCGCATGCGCATCGAGCTCCGCCAGATCAAGCCCCGCACGTGCCGCCGCGCCGCTCAGGTGCTCGCCTTCGTGCCAGTCCTTTGCACCGCCCCAGATCAATTGTGCAGCCTCATGAGCAAAGGCGATCCCCTTGCCCGCCCGCGCTGCCGCCTGACCCAACCGCGTGATCCGCTGGATAAACGGCTGATGCACCGAAATCTGGCGGGTCTGAACGTCCTGCACAATCGGATCGGGCATGGGCGGGCCAAAAGGAATCCCGTGAAACTGCGCCACCCGAAACATGTCGCGCATGGTGTAGCCAAGCCAGTTAGGATGATTGCGCTCAAAGAAATCGGGTTGCCTCACGGCCAGCGGATAGACGGGGCGCAACGCAATATCGAGGTCAAATTCCTGCATCATCGCGCGGTATCGCCCAATCGCCAGATACGAATAGGGCGAACGAAAACTGAAATAGAGGTCCGCGGTCAGGGTCATGCGCTGGTTATTGCGTGTCCTATCGGAAAAAACACTGCGTGCCGGAATACATCAATGAAACCGCATCGCCATCGATGATCCCGCCGATCCGATCGCCCAAGGAGAATTCCTCTCCCAAAGTGCTTTCAGGCAACGGTTTGAAGCCCTTGGCTTGCACCGCCTCAGCGCGGACGGTGCCGACTTGCACATTCCCGACCACTTTAATGTCGTCATCCGCAGCATAGGCTGTCCAACCAACTATCGAGCCGTTCTGAAAGTTAAGCGTCAGATCATCGCCAAACCGGGTAAGCTGCATCGGGCCTGCGCCGCACTCCTCATTGGTCGTCCGCTCCGGCGCCACTCCCAAAACCTGTTCGACAGCCGCTTCCACCTCTGCCTGCCCTGCGGCAAAATAGAACGCCTCCGATCCAGCAGCCAATCCATCGGCGCGCAGTTCGACCTCATCGGCGGCCACTTGCGGCGTGCTGGAGCGCAGTGGTTCCTGACCCGGCGGAGGGACTTCGCCGCTGTCGCACGAAGCAAGAGCAAGGGCAGCTGCGAGAATTATCGAACCGCGCATTGTGCTCACCCCTTTTTCAGGTGACGGCGCCCTAGCAATTCCGCGATCTGCACCGCGTTCAATGCGGCACCTTTGCGCAGATTGTCGGCGACGCACCACAGCGTTATGCCGTTTTCGACCGTCGGATCGTCGCGCACGCGGCTAACATAGGTCGCGCTGTCGCCAGCGGCCTCGACGGGGGTGACGTATCCTTCGTCCTCCCGCTTGTCGATCAACATAATGCCGGGTGCCTCGCGCAGGATATCCTGTGCCTGTTCCGCCGACATTTCCTTCTCGAATTCGATATTCACCGCCTCCGAATGGCCCACGAACACCGGCACGCGCACGCAGGTCGCCGTCAGCTTGATTTTGGGATCGAGGATTTTCTTGGTCTCGACCATCATCTTCCATTCTTCCTTGGTCGATCCATCGTCGAGGAAGACGTCGATATGCGGGATCACGTTGAATGCGATCTGTTTCGTAAAGGCGCGCGGCTCCACCGGATCGCCGACAAAGATCGCGCGGCTCTGTTCGAACAGCTCATCCATGCCCGCCTTGCCCGCGCCGGAGACCGATTGATAGGTCGACACCACGACACGCTTGATCGTCGCAGCATCATGCAACGGCTTCAACGCAACCACCAGCTGCGCGGTCGAACAATTGGGATTGGCTATGATATTGCGGGCCTTGTAACCGTCAATCGCGTCCGGGTTTACCTCCGGCACGATCAGCGGCACGTCGGGGTCCATTCGGTAAAGGGACGAATTGTCAATCACGATACAGCCCGCAGCCGCCGCCTTGGGCGCGTATTCTCTCGCCGCGCCGCTGCCGGCGGCGAACAGGGCGATATCCCAGCCTGCCCAGTCAAAATGTTCGATATTCTTGCACTTGAGCATCTTGCCGGTGTCGCCAAACTCGACCTCTGACCCGTGCGAGCGCGACGATGCGACCGCTGCCACTTCATCGCAGGGAAACTCGCGCTCGGCGAGGATCTGCATCATTTCGCGTCCGACACTGCCCGTCGCGCCGACGATGACCACCCGATAGCCCAATTCACATTCTCCATTTCAAATCATTTGCGTGCTTCGCTGACGTTACTAACATCGCTTGGCAAGGGGAAAGAGATGGCAGTCGATACACGCGAATGGACCGCGAGGGCGAAGCATTTTGTCTTTGATGGTCACCAGATCGCCTACTGGACCGGCGGGAATGCCGCTGGAAAGCCGCTGCTGCTCGTACATGGATTTCCCACCTCTTCGTGGGATTGGGTATATGTCTGGGAACAGTTGGGCGCAGACCATCGCCTGATTGCCTGCGACATGCTGGGCTTTGGTCTGTCGGACAAACCTCGATCCGGGTATTCGATCCATCGTCAGGCCGACCTGCAAGAGGCTTTGCTGGCGCATCTTGGCATGGGCGAATACGACGCTCTGGTTCATGATTACGGCGTCTCGGTCGGTCAGGAATTGCTCGCCCGCCAGCGTGAGGGATCAGGTGCGGCCGGGCTTGGGCAATGTGTATTTCTGAACGGCGGCATCTTTCCCGACCAGCACCGCCCGCGCCCGATCCAGAAACTTGGTGTGTCGCCGCTGGGTTTTCTGGTCGGGCTGCTGATGAACCGCAAAAGCTTTGGGCAAAGCATTTCCGAAGTGTTCGGCCCCGATACCCAGCCAAGCGCGGCGGAACTGGACGAATTCTGGACCCTCATCAGCCACAAGGGCGGCAATCGCCTCACGCACAAACTGCTGCATTACATCGCCGACCGGCGCGCTCACCAGCAACGGTGGGAGGCGGCATTGGTGGCAGCGCAGGATCGCATCGGCCTGATCAATGGTGCGCTTGACCCGGTATCGGGCAGGCACGCCTACGACAAATGGTGCGAAGTGGTGCCACGCGCGCGGCACCATCTGATCCCCATGGTCGGCCACTACCCGCAGGTCGAAGCGCCCACAGAAGTGGCGTCCAAAGCGCTGGAATGGCTTAAGGAATAGGTTATTCCGGCGGCGTGACCCCGTGCGCTTCAAGAAAGCGGAAGATCGTGTTCCACAGATGCGGGCTGATGTTCTCCCCCGCGACGCGGTGCGTGTATCCGGGATACAGCATCATCTCGAACGGCACATTGCCTTCCTGGAGCACACTGATGAGTTCCGATGAATTTTCGAACACCACGTTATCATCCGCCATGCCGTGGATCAGCAGCAGGGGATCGGTGATCTTGGTCGCATCGGGAATCGCGCTGGCCGCTTCATAGGCTTCGGGAACCTTGCGTGGGTCACCCATGAACCGCTCGGTATAATGGGTGTCATAAAGACCCCAACGCGTTACCGGCGCGCCAGCGATCCCTGCGGCATAAAGGCCCGGATCGGCCTGCAACTGCTTCAACGTCATGTATCCGCCATAGGACCAGCCATACAGGGCGATCTTGTCCGGATCCACGAAATCAAGCGTCTTGAGATACTGCGCCCCCACCTTCTGATCGCGCACTTCGACCCCGCCCATCGCGCGATAGATCGGCTGTTCGAAATCCACCCCGCGGTTGGCGGACCCGCGATTGTCGAGCACGAAATAAATATAACCTTTGTCGACGACCGCCTGCGCCAGCGCTCCGTTCCAGCCGCGATCCACCATCTGCGGACCCGGCCCGCCGTAATGGCTGAAAAACACCGGGTAACGCTTGCCCGGCTCCATCTTGGGCCGCAGCATCATCCAGTTCAGCGGAGTCCCGTCCTCGGCCGTCACCGTTCCGTATTCGGGCATCACATGGCTGGCGAGATAGGGCGCATAGGGGTGACCGGCATTTAGCGCGTTTTCTTCCACCCACGCCTGGATGGCATCGCTTTCCATATCCTTGAGATAGGTTTGAGGGGGCTGATCGGGTTTTGACCGCGTGACCAGAAGCGATTTGCCTGCGGTGTCCATCACCCCGCTCGTCTGCCAGCCGCCATCTGTGACGCGCACAATCGTATCGGGCCGGTCCAGCTCGACCGTATAGATCTGCTGCGCCAGCACATCATCGAAAGTGCCCGAGAAATAGGCGAGCCCCGCCTCCTCATTCACACCGACAAGGTTGGTTACCACCCACTCGCCGCTGGTGATCTGCGTCCACGTGCTGCCATCGAAGCGATAGAAGTGGCCATAGCCATCGCGCTCAGACCACCACAGCAGCGTGCCGTCCTTGAGGAAGCGGTAATTGTTGGAGAGATTGATCCAGTAATCATCGCGCGCGGCATTTTCCGTGAACCACACCTCGCTCTTGCCCGTTGCAGGATCGACCCGCAGCATATCCATCACCGTCTGTTCGCGGTTCTGGCGCTGAACGTAAAGCGCGCTGCCATCGGGCGCCCAATCGACGCGAGCGATATAGATATCGGCATCCTCGCCCAGATCGATCTGGACACGGTTGCCACCATCGGGATCCATCACGAACAACTGGACGATAGCATTGTCGCTGCCCGCGACCGGGTATCGCTGATCGTACACCTGGGTACCGGTCGCGCCTATTGCGGCGCGGGTGACGATGCCGACCGGGCTTTCATCGGTGCGCTGGACCGCCAGGCGGCTGTCATCGGGCGACCACCAGTATCCGGTGAAGCGCCCCATTTCCTCCTGCGCGACAAATTCTGCCTCGCCCCATCGGATCGTGTCCGCCTCCTTGGGTGTGATCGGAGCGGCTGCGGTTTGCGCCTGCGGATCTACGGCTCCCACCCACAATTGCCGGTCACGCACGAAAGAAACATAGGCGCCCTTGCTCGAGAGAGCGGGATTCAGCTCGGTTTCCTCAGTATCGGTCAGGCGGATAACCTCGCCGTCCAGCCTTGCGAAAAACAGATCGCCATCCAGCGGCACCAGCACGCCAGAGCCGTTGTTGGCCCATTGATAGGCGATAATGCCTTTCAGATTGCCGACCCGCGCGCGTTCGCGCTGCATCTTTTCGTCTTCTGAAAGCGCGCGGTCCGAACCCAGTTTCTCGGAATCGACCAGCATCCGCCATTCACCCGTTGCGACTTCATATCCCCACAGATCGTACCGCTGCTGATCCTCGGCCCGGTTGCGCAGCAGAGTGAGAAATTTGCCATCCGGCGAAAGCTTGGCCGCACGCGGCGCCGGCCCGTTGAGCGAGGGCGATGCAAAGACGCGCTCGAAAGTCAGCTCAGGTGTGCTCGTCACGCTTTGACCACCCGCGTTCGCATCAGCGTTGGCAGGAGCGGCCAGAAGGCAAGCCGCCGCGACGGTAAGTAACGATACGCGCATCGGGAAACAGACCTCGTTATTGCGAGCGGGGCGGTGCAGTCCATCGTGTGACCTTGGATCGCTTCGCACAGGCTCGCAATGAGGAATATCGTGTTTTCACACGAAAAAGGGCGGCCCAACCGGACCGCCCTCTCGAAATTCGCATTGAGGCAAGGCCTGCGCCTTGCAGCCAATCAGTTCTTGCCGGTCGGATCGCGGCGCTCGGCGATGCGAGCGCGCTTGCCGGTGCGGCCACGCAGATAGTACAGCTTCGCACGACGCACGACGCCGCGGCGCACCACGGTGATGCTGTCAACGATCGGTGCGTACAGCGGGAACACACGCTCCACGCCTTCGCCAAAGCTCATCTTGCGCACGGTGAAGTTGCTGTTGATGCTGCGGTTCGAACGGGCGATCACGACGCCTTCGAACATCTGGATACGTTCGCGCTGGCCTTCAACGACCTTCACGCCCACGCGCACAGTGTCACCTGCGCGAAATTCGGGAATCTCTTTGGAAACCTTGGCGATTTCCTCGGCTTCGATCTGCTGGATCAGGTTCACTGGTCCGGTTCCTTGTCTTTTCGCCGCGCGCCAGAGGCAGACTGGACCCGAACGCCATCGTAGCGTTCCCAAAGATCCGGCCTGCGTAACCGAGTATCGGTTTCCGCCTGAGCCTTACGCCAAGCGGCAACCTTCGCATGATCCCCCGATCGCAGCACTTGCGGGATCGTGCGCCCTTCCCATTCCTGAGGTCGGGTGTATTGCGGGTATTCCAGAAGCCCGTCCTCAAACGACTCTTCGGTCCCGCTGTAGGCCGCGCCCATTACGCCGGGAAGCAGCCGAATGCAAGCATCGAGTATGGCAATCGCCGCCGTTTCCCCACCCGAAAGGACGATGTCGGCCAGGCTGACCTGCTCGATTTCTGGCCGGGCCTCGAACAGGCGCTCGTCAAATCCCTCGAACCGACCGCAGATGATGGTGACACCGGGGCCGCTGGCGATCTCCCGGATACGCTCCTGCGTGATCGGTTTCCCGCGCGGGGTCATGGCGAGGTTCGGGCGGCCAGCGGGCACGCTGTCGAGCGCCGCAGCCATCACATCGCACTTGAGCACCATCCCCGCCCCGCCGCCTGCGGGCGTGTCATCAACGGTGCGGTGCTTGTCGGTGGCAAAATCGCGCGGGTTCACGGTCGCGCACGACCAGTCCCCGCGCTCCAACGCCTTGCCCGCAAGCGACACGCCCAAGGGGCCGGGGAACATCTCCGGATAGAGCGTGAGGATGGTGGCGGCGAAGGTCATGCTAGCTTTCGTGACGCGTCTGGCAAGCAACCACTCCGGAAAATTGCGATGAGACCCAAAGCTAAGTACAGGAATCACAAAGAAGTAATCGTGCGCCAACAGCTTGAGCTGCCAAACGCAACAAGAAAGCGACAGCCGTTAGAACTACGAAATAAAGGCCGAATGCCTCACAGATTGCACCGGAAACGAGCCAAACAGGCAAATGCGACCAGAGGATCATCGGCAGGATGGCAAAGCCAACGAGCGCGAGCAACCCGGCAAACATCACTCACTCCAATTCACGCCACCTTCGCTGCGCTTATCGACAGTTCAGCTCAAACACATCGGGCCGTGAATAATGGCCGTCTGTGTCGAGGCTCGTCAGTCCCTGACCGATCTCGCGCAAGTCCAGTTCGGCGTGGAGGATTTCCTCGCCCTCGCCCGCCTGCGCCAGCACCCGCGCATCGGGGGCGATGATCATCGAGCCGCCACGATTGAGCACATCGCCCTCGATCGCTTCGAACAACGCCTCGCGCCTCCGCAGATACCTCCAACCCGTTTCAGCCCGTCGAACAGATCGTCGCGGCGCTGCACCAGCCCCGCCGCCAGCACAAAGCACCGCCCCTCCATCGCATAATGCCGCGAGGCCAGCGCGTATTCTTCGCGCACGGTCGGCCACGCGGCCACATGCACACTCTCGCCCAGATTGTGCATCGCGGCGCGCGCGAGCGGCATCCAGTGTTCCCAGCAGATCAGATTGCCCGCCCGGCCCCATTCGGCCTGATGCACGCCAAGCGTCGAGCCATCGCCGCGCATCCAGATCAGCCGCTCGCCATGCGTCGGCACCAGCTTGCGGTGGTCGAGCGGCGCCAGGCCGGGGCGGAACAGCAATTGGTTGTTGTAAAGGCTCTGCCGCACCCGCTCATGCGCGCCAATCGAAACACACGCGCCGGTCGCATCGCACAGCTCCTGCAAGGGCAGCAGCCGCTCATCATTGACGACAATCGCCTGTTCGAGCATTATGCTGTGCAGCGCCTTAGTCCCCGGATGATCCCACAGCGCCGCCCCCGGAGCCTCGTCCAGCCACAGCGGATAGCCGCCCAGAAAAGTCTCCCCGAAGGCGACAAACTGCGCCCCTCCCTCGATCGCCTCGCGTGCGAGCCGCACCGCCTTCTCGATCCCGCCTGCAATATCGAGCGGTATCGGCGCGGCCTGACAGATGGCGACGTTTAAAATGGTGCGATCTTCGCTCATGGGATGCGACCTAGGGCCAAGCTTCAGCCCCCGCAACCACCGCAACCACCCCCGCCGCAACCCGACCCCCCATCGCTGCCACCCACGCCTCCGCAGCCCGAAGAACCCGAAGCCGCACCCTGCTGTGCCGCGTGCAGGAATTCAAACGGCGTTCCCACCAGCACGGCTGTGCCGAACAGCGATACCGCCAGCGCCGCCTCGCTGCTTTGAGGAGCGCGGTGCAATCGCGATGCACGACCGTACCAGTCATTCAGCACCTCATTCCCGGCGAGTGTTCGCGGATTGATGGTGGTGAGGCGCACCACCGCGCAACCCACCGTCAGGCCCATCAGCGCGATGAGAAAGCCAGTCGGCTCACCCACCGCCGACCCGGCCTGTTGCCGATAAAGACCGATCAGGAACAGGGCGATAATCGGAGCTATGCTGAGCCAGCGCAGCCGCGTCCGGTCGCCGTCGCGCATCAACAGGCCGCGCCTCATCAAATCGTGCGCAATGCGGTCAGCGTGCACCTTCAACGTGCGGCGCACATCACCCAGGGTAAAGTCACCATCCGAGCGCAGTACAGCGGACGCGGCCCGACCATGTCCGGCGGGAGTGGCTGTGGCATACAGCTTTTTGCTGTCCAGCGGGCTGACCGCGCGATGCGCGACCAGATGGGCCAGGACGGTAAGCGCATGTCGCGGCGCCCCGCCTGCGAGCACGGCCAGTTCTTCTGCATCGTCGATTTCCGCCATCCGTCCTTCGGGACGCAGATTTGCCGGAAACCAGACACTCAGACCAATGCAGGTGACCAGCATCACGCCATAAAAGGCAAGAAAGTCCGCGCCTGTCCATGTCGCGAAAATCTGCATCAGAAAACTCCCTTCGCAAGCCAACCTACCGCCAGCCCAAGCGTCGCAAGCACGGTGCCGTACGCAATCGCCCTGATGCGCCCGATCACGATAGCATCGGAGGGGTTAACGCGAAAAGACATTGGATCGATCGTGAATTGTCGCCGCGCATTGGGCCAGATGTCGGGCGGCGGTGCTATGCCAAACGCATCTTCATATGCGCGCAGGGTTGCGGCGTACTGATCGTAATACCGCACGCGGTCGGCGCTGGTCCCGGCGGTAGGGCCGTGGTGCAGATCGGCGCGCAACACCTGTGGGCAGAACACCTGCCAATAATCGCGGCTGTAGGTCAAATGCAGGTGCCACGCCTGATCGACAGCATCGCTGGGCGTAACTTCTTGCCCTGCACTGCAAGCCAGATAGCAGAAACGTTGGTATTCAAGGATTACCCGCTCCGCATACTCGGCACTCCAGCGATTTTCGCGAGCAAGCCGGGCGGTAAAGGAAAGCTCGGCATCGGTGGGTCCGATCGTGTGACGCGCAATACGCTGCCACAGTTCTGTTTGATCGAAGTCCATACAGCGAGTGTTCCGAGAAGTTTCGCTGCGGCGCAAGCCTGATGGCCGATTAGTCGAACATTTCGGGATCAACAGGCGCGCCGCGATTTCGTGCTCGTCGTCGCGCAACAAACAGGGCAACCGGAAATCCGACGAGCAATCCGAACACCGCCGCTGCAATCAAAAGCGGGACTATTGCGACCACAGGGTCCATTCGCTCGGATAGGCGAAGCACGCCAATGACCGGAAGGATAATGGCGAGCAGTCCGGCTGCGAAACCGGCAATCAGCGAACGGATGATGATGCTGAACCCTCGCGCCTTTGCTTCGAGCAAAAGTGCCAAACCGGACGCGATACCCGCCACTATTGCGATGGCAATGAAAAGTCCGAGAATGCCTGCGATCACGGCATCAGCTTTCCACAAAATCCTGCGCGATCACAATTTCGTTCGCGTTCCAGGTGAGAATGGCGGTCTGCGTCATCGGCACCATGAAGGTTTTCATACCCTTTTCTGGCGCAGGATCTTTCTCGATTTCCAGAATGTCGGTCGCGCCGAAATTCTCGACTGCAATTACCCGGCCCACCAAATCGCCCCCATCGGTGTGGACGGGCAGGCCGATCAAATCCATGTGGTAATATTCACCCTCGCCCAAGGGCGGCAATTGCTCGCGCGATATGGCAAGAACGGTGCCGCGCAGCCGCTCTGCCTGCGCGCGGCTGGTGCATTCGGCGAAGCGTGCAACCGCACCGCCCTTGTTATCGGAGCGAATTTTCTTGAGCGTCAGACTGCCGCCGGGAACATCGGCATCAAACGCGGTGTGCCGGGAGAGCGCTTCAACGCCCTCCCCGAACAGTTTGAGGCGCACCTCTCCTGTTGTTCCATGCGCGCCGCTGATTGCGGCAAGCTGAATCGGTTTGTCGCTCACACCCAATACTCCGTTCGTGCCAAGCTTGCTGTCAGGGGCGCCGCCTTCGATAGCGATGGATTGCCCATCACTGCCTCAGCAAAACACGGTAAACTTTCAACCCCGGCACGAACGGTGATCAGCATTGAGAAATCAGCCCTCGGCCTTTTCCTCACCGGCGTCATCAGCAGGAGCTTCCACCGGGCCACCCTCGGCAGCCTGTTCGGCCATCGCTGTCTTGTCCTCGGCAGAGGCGTCTGCAGGCGTTTCATCCGCCACTGCATCGGCTACCGCTTCGGAAGTTTCTTCGGTCTTGACCGAGCCGGTTGCCTCATTCTCGGAGGCTTCGGCTGCGGTCTCGTCTTCAGCGGGCGCTGCAGCTGCGGTCTTGGCTTCTTCCTCGGCAGCCTTGGCGGCTTCTTCGGCTTCCTTCAGCTTTTCAGCCTTTTCCTCGGCGCGTTCCTTGGCCTTGTCGCCCGGTTCTGCCTTGTTCGGATTGTTGCGCGCAGCACGCTCAAGGATGCCAGCGGCATCGAAGAAACGCAGCACACGGTCGGACGGCTTGGCGCCAACGCCCAGCCAGTAACGCGCGCGATCTTCGTTCAGCTTGACGCGGTTCTCATCATCCTTGGCGAGCAGCGGGTTGTACGTGCCGATCTGTTCCAGATACTTACCGTCGCGCGGCGCGCGCTCGTCAGAAACCACGATGCGATAGTAAGGACGCTTCTTTGCGCCACCGCGCGAAAGCCGGATTGCAACTGCCATAATGTATTACCTTTCAAATGTAAGTCTATGTATGTTTTAGAATATCGTTTAATTCTTCTTCGGTCCGCCCAGGCCGGGGAAACCACCGGGTCCGCCAAGGCCAGGCAAGCCACCGCCACCCATGCCGCCCATTCCGCCGCCGGGCATGCCGGGCATTCCCGCTCCCTGGCCGCCGCCGAACATGGCTGCGAGGCCTTTCAGCCCGCCCATCTTGCGGATTTGCTTCATTGCGCGGGACATTTCCTGGTGCATCTTCAGCAGCTTGTTCACAGTCTGCACGTCGGTGCCGCTGCCCGCCGCCACGCGCTTCTTGCGCTTTGCATTCATCAGATCGGGGCGGGCACGTTCCTTTGCCGTCATTGAGCCGATGATGGCGTCCATGTGGACCAGCACCTTGTCATCCATGTTCGACGCAGCGAGCGCGGCCTTCGCTTTTTTCATGCCCGGCATCATTCCAGCCAGCATTCCAAGGCCGCCCATGTTCTGCATCTGCTTCAATTGCATGCGCAGATCGTTGAGGTCGAATTTGCCCTTCTCAAAATTGCGGGCGAGCTCTTCGGCCTCTTCTTCCTTGATCGAGGCTGCGGCTCTTTCCACCAGGCTGACGACATCGCCCATGCCCAGAATGCGGTCGGCCACGCTGCCGGGGCGAAACGGCTCGATCGCGTCCAGCTTCTCGCCGGTCCCGGCAAACTTTATCGGCTTTCCCGTGACCGCACGCATGGAAAGCGCCGCGCCGCCGCGGGCATCGCCATCCATGCGAGTTAGCACAACGCCGGTCAGCGGCACTTCGCTGGTAAAGCTTTGCGCGACGTTGACCGCGTCCTGACCTGTCAACGCATCGACCACCAGCAGCACTTCGGTCGGGGCTGAAACACTGGAGACGGCCTTCATTTCGGCCATCAACGCTTCGTCAACATGCAGGCGGCCTGCGGTGTCGAGCAGCAGCACATCAAAATTCTGGAGCCGCGCGGACTCCATCGCGCGCCGTGCAATATCCACCGGCTGTTGTCCGGCCACTATCGGCAGGGTCGCGACATCGACCTGGGTGCCCAGCACTGCCAGCTGTTCCTGCGCGGCGGGGCGATTGACGTCGAGCGAGGCCATCATGGCCTTCTTCCCGTGCTTTTCGCGAATCAGCTTGCCCAGCTTCGCGGTCGTTGTGGTCTTGCCCGAACCTTGCAGGCCGACCATCATGATAACGACTGGCGGCTTGGCATCGAGCTTCAGCCCGGCGCCTGCATGGGCCTGATGGACGTCATCAGGATCGCCGCCCAGCATCGCGACCAGTTCGTCGTGCACAATCTTGACGACCTGCTGGCCCGGCGTGACCGATTTGAGCACGTTTGCGCCCACGGCCTTTTCCGTCACCGCGTCGATAAAGCGGCGGGCGACCGGCAGGGCAACGTCGGCTTCCAGCAGGGCGATGCGCACTTCGCGCATGGCATCGCGTACATCCTGCTCTTTCAGCGAGCCGCGTCCCTTGAGCTTGTCAAAGACGCTGCCAAGGCGGTCGGACAGATTGTCAAACATCGTCTTTGCTTCCCCAGATCAGGATAAAACGCGAAAAACGCCGGCGAACGAAACCTCGTTGGCCAGCGTTGCGAAATTCCGGTTGCAGAACTTCGACTTGAAATATGGTTCGATGGTGGAGCCTAGCGGGATCGAACCGCTGACCTCAACACTGCCAGTGTTGCGCTCTCCCAGCTGAGCTAAGGCCCCGTAACCATCGTCTTGCCGCCTTATGACATAAAGCCAGCGCCCTGCTTTCGCAAGGAGGGCGCCCGATAAGGCGACCCCTTGCGAAACGCAAGAATTATTTAGGTGTCATCGTCGTCGTCGTCGCCCTTGCCCTTGGCTACGCCGAGATCGTCGTCACCGCCAAGATCGACATCGTTGTCGGGCGAATTATCGTCATCATCGATATTTTCGATGTCCTTCAGATCATCATCGTCATCGCCGCCAAGATCGCTGTCCGCTTCCACGTCCTTCTTCTTGTCGTCCGGCTCAAACGGGATCGGCTGCTTGGACTTGAGCACCGGTTCAGGAGTCCAGGTTTCACCGCATTCAATGCAGGTTACCGGGTCTTCCTTGCCCAGATCGTAGAAACGTTCTCCGCATTTGGGGCAGGTACGCTTGGTACCCCATTCAGGCTTCGCCATTTGAAATCCTTATAAGTGGCCGCCAGCAAGGCGGTCCGATCAAAGTCGCAATGTATTGGGATCGGCTGGGCGCACAATCAAGGCCCAGGATCACGTGAAGTCGATGTAGCGCCGCGCGCCTTGCCAGAAGGGGTGTGCGCTGTCAAAGACCGCAGCCCGATGGCAACCCATACTTTCACAGCATCCGGTCCCCTGCGAGGGACGCTGCGCGTTCCCGGAGACAAGTCGATCAGCCACCGCGCGCTGATGTTCGCGGGCCTTGCGGTGGGGGAAAGCCGGATCAGCGGCCTGCTTGAAGGCGAAGACGTGCTCGCCACAGCTGCCGCGATGCGTCAACTGGGTGCGGACATTGCCCGCGAGGATGACGGGGCGTGGCGGGTTAATGGCGCAGGCCTTGGCAGCCTGCTGGAACCTGCAAGGGCGCTCGACATGGGCAATTCGGGCACATCCACGCGGCTGATGATGGGCCTGCTCGCCAGTCATGGTCTGACCGCTACATTCATTGGCGATGCGAGCCTTTCGGGCCGTCCGATGAACCGGGTCATAGAGCCGCTGACGCAAATGGGCGCCAGCATCCAGTCATCTTCCGGCGGCACTTTGCCATTGATGCTGCGCGGCGCGCTACCTGCTGTGCCAATCAGGTATCGTCTTCCGGTCGCCAGCGCGCAGGTGAAAAGTGCGGTGTTGCTGGCGGGGCTCAACACTCCGGGTATCACCACCGTGATCGAGCCGGTTGCCACGCGCGACCACACCGAACGGATGCTCACCGGATTTGGCGCACGGCTGGACATCGGCGAGGATCAGGGCGAGCGAACAATCAGCATCCACGGCGAGGCCGACCTCATCCCTTGCGATGTGGTTGTGCCGGGCGATCCTTCTTCCGCCGCTTTCTTCATTGTCGCTGCGCTGATCGTACCGGGCAGCGATCTGTTCGTCGAGAATGTCGGGCTCAACCCTACCCGCGCCGGGATAATCGCTGTGCTGCGCGACATGGGCGGATCGATCGAGGAACTGAACCGGCGCGAGGTCGGTGGAGAGCCGGTGGCAGACCTTCGCGTGCGCTATTCTGTTCTTAGCGGGGTGGACGTGGAACCGGCCCTCGCCCCCAGCATGATTGACGAATTTCCGGTGCTGTTCGTTGCCGCCGCTCTGGCGGAAGGAATTACGCGAACGACCGGGCTTGAGGAATTGCGCGTCAAGGAAAGCGACCGCTTGGCCGCGATGGCGCAGGCGCTCACGGTGGCAGGCGCGAACGTCGAAGAGCACGAGGACGGCCTGACCATTCACGGCACCGGCGGCAATCCCCTGCGCGGCACGGGTGACGGGCGCGTCAAGACGCACCTCGACCATCGCATAGCAATGAGCATGGCGGTGGCGGGTCTGGTGAGCCGCGGCGGTGTGTGCGTCGACGATACCGCCCCGATTGCAACCAGCTTTCCCACCTTCATGCAATTGCTCGAAACGGCAGCGCAATGATGGCAGCGGCGCTGGATTGGGCAAGCTACGTCGGCTTTGCTGGAACGGCCTGTATCATCTGCGCTTACGCTTATCTCACGTTCAGCGACGCGCCCAATTCGTTTATCCTCCACGGTGTGAATCTTGTCGGAGCCGCGTTGCTTACCGTGTCGCTGGTGGTCCACACCAATTGGCCCAGCCTCGTGCTTGAAGGGTTCTGGGCATCCATCGCAATCATCGGGCTGGCACGAGCGGCGCGATCGCGCGCGCAAATGCGGGGGCGGTCGCCAGAAGGAAGAACAAAGTGACCGCCCGCTCAATCTGGCGCCGTGTGCTGGCTGCAATCGTTCTCATCGGTTTCGCTGCCGGATCCGTGGTGTTCTGGAATGAAGGCGGGTTCGACTGGGGTCAGTTTACGGTCAATTTGGTGATTGCCTGCGCGGGGCTATTCTGGCTTCATTATCGCTGGAAAACACAGGAGCGCCGCGCGCTGACGCCTCGCAAGGTCAAGGATATCTTTTCATGATAATCGCCGTCGACGGCCCCACCGCAAGCGGTAAGGGCACCATTGCCAAACGGCTTGCCGCGCATTTTGGCGTGCCCCACCTCGATACAGGCCTTCTGTATCGCGCGGTTGGGCGACAGGTTGCGATCAACTCAGGGGATCCGGACGTAGCCGAGGATGCGTTGACGGCCTGCGATTTCGACGATGCACTGCTTGCCGATGAGGTTTTGCGGACAGAGGAAGTGGGCGGACTGGCAAGCCGTGTTTCCGTGCATCCGGCCGTGCGGAAGGCTCTGTTCGAGCGTCAGCGTGCCTTTGCTCAGCAGCCCGGCGGCGCAGTGCTGGACGGGCGCGACATCGGCACCGTGATTGCGCCTGATGCCCAGGTTAAGCTGTTCATTACCGCCAGCGTCATGGAACGCGCACGGCGTCGATGGCTGGAAATGATCGAGAACCACGCAGGCGATGGGGAAGTCACGCCGCTGGGCGAGATCGAAAAGGATATCGTCGCGCGCGACGCCCGCGATATTCAGCGCACGGACGCCCCGTTGAAGGCTGCGCCCGATGCACTGGTGATCGATACAACCAGTTTCGACCGCGATCAGGCTTTCGAGACAGTGCTTGAGGCGGTGGAGGAACGATTGCGCGAATAATCCCGCGCGATCAGTCTCGCTCGCGGGTAATCGTCACGATGATTGGCTGTAATCAGTTACCCCAGTCACTTCCAGGCGAAGCCCCCGCATCACTGCCCCATCCGCCTTGCTGCATTGCTGCCTGTTCGGCAGCCTGTTCTGTAAGTTGTTCAATGGTCGCAGTCGCAGCGCGATGCTGTGCGTCCGCTGCGAGTGCCTCACCCTGCATCGCGGGCAGCCCTTTAGTGGAGAGCACAGCCTGCTTTGTGAGCAATTTCTGAGGGTCGACCGGCTCGCCCGTCAGCAATTGATTCACATGGGCGGCCGCTTCCAGTTCAAGCATACCCAGAACCACCTCGCCCTGCGCGCTCGGGGTTTCGCCGCAGTCCGGTACAATTCGGGTGGCATCGGTTGAGACTTCTTCGAATAAAATCTCGCAATTCATTGAAAAGTTGCGGCTATTAGAAAGAGTAACGCGCAGTCCCTTTTCAGTCCAGCCCGCCGCACGCATGAAGCGGGTCTGATCATCCGTCGTATATTGCGAACTGGATTTGCCCAGTCGCTCTTTGGCTGCACCGATTGGGATTGCATAAGTGTAAGCATCACCGCCACCTTCGCAGCCTGAAAGCAATACAGCTCCAGTCATGGCCAAAGCGATAGGAAAAGCGCTCAATCTCGCCGATTTCATTGGGAACCCCCTTCGTAATGCTTGATTTCAAAATCAATATTTCGGAGTTTTACATAACTGCGTTGTGTTACCATGTGGTTAGCTTGCCAATTAGAGGCACAGGGCCCTGCGATGAACGCACCTCGACGAGGCCGCAGATGCGTACGCCGTCAGCGCCGCTCCGCCCAAAGCACTTGCATTTTGGCGACCTTTCGACTAGGCGCGCCGACGTTCCAGCAATCATATCTGGTTGATGAGAGCCTGCACGGACGCATACGGCGCCGCGCAGTCGTCGGCCTCTTGCCCTGCCAGCCCTCGCAATGGTGCGTAGGAAGCAGTTTAAGACCCCGGAAAAACCGGTGGCCGGTAGCAAAACGAAGACAGGAAACGCCTAACCTATGGCAACTGCACCAAATCCGACGCGCGACGATTTCGAAGCGCTTCTTAACGAACAACTCGGCGGCGCCGGCGAAGATGGCTTTGAAGGCCGCGTCGTAAAAGGCACCGTCACCGCGATCGAGGCCGGAATGGCCGTGATCGACGTTGGCCTCAAAAGCGAAGGCCGTATCTCCCTCAAAGAATTTTCGCGCGGCGATGACGACCACGGGCTGACCGTCGGTTCCGAAGTCGAAGTGTATGTGGATCGCGTCGAAAACGCCGATGGCGAAGCGATGCTGAGCCGCGACCGCGCCCGCCGCGAAGCCGCTTGGGACAAGCTCGAGAACGAATTTGGCGAAGGCAAGCGCGTCGAAGGCCGCATCTTTGGCCGGGTCAAGGGCGGCTTCACCGTCGATCTTGATGGCGCCGTCGCATTCCTTCCCGGCAGCCAGGTTGATATCCGCCCCGTGCGCGATGTTACCCCTCTGATGGAAGTGCCGCAGCCCTTCCAGATCCTCAAGATGGATCGTCGCCGCGGTAACATCGTCGTCTCGCGTCGCGCGGTGCTCGAAGAAACGCGCGCAGAGCAGCGCAGCGAACTGATCGACAAGCTGGCCGAAGGTCAGGTGATCGACGGTGTCGTGAAGAACATCACCGATTACGGTGCGTTTGTGGATCTGGGCGGCATCGACGGCCTGCTCCACGTCACCGATATGAGCTACAAGCGGGTCAACCACCCCAGCGAGATCATCGAAATCGGCCAGACCGTCACGGTGCAGATCGTGCGTATCAACGCCGATACCCAGCGCATCAGCCTGGGCATGAAACAGCTGGAAAGCGATCCGTGGGATGGCGTCTCGGCCAAGTATCCGGTCGGCGCGAAGCTGAGCGGCGTAGTCACCAACATCACGGAATACGGCGCATTCGTGGAGCTGGAAGCGGGCATCGAAGGCCTCGTCCACGTCTCCGAAATGAGCTGGACGAAGAAGAACGTCCACCCCGGCAAGATCGTCTCGACATCGCAGGAAGTCGAAGTCATGGTGCTGGAAGTCGACAGCGAGAAGCGTCGCATTTCGCTCGGCCTCAAGCAGGCCCAGCGCAATCCGTGGGACGAATTCGCCGACAAGCATCCGATCGGCACCGAAGTCGAAGGCGAAGTCAAGAACGCCACCGAATTCGGCCTGTTCGTGGGTCTGGATGGCGACGTCGATGGCATGGTTCACATGTCCGATATCGCGTGGGGCATCTCTGGCGAGGACGCGCTGGCGCTTCACCGCAAGGGTGAGATGGTCAAGGCCGTCGTGCTCGACGTGGACGTCGAAAAGGAACGCATCAGCCTCGGCATGAAGCAGCTTGAAAAGGGTGCTCCGACCGAAGCGGGTGCCGCTGCTGCGGGCGCCCTGCGCAAGAACCAGACGGTTACCGTCACGGTTCTTGAAGTGCGCGATGGCGGTCTGGAAGTGCAGGTCGGCGACGACGGCGCAACCGGCTTCATCAAGCGCTCTGACCTTGGCCGCGATCGCGACGAACAGCGTCCCGACCGTTTCCAGGTCGGCAGCAAGCTGGATGCGATGGTCATTGGTTTCGACCGGTCCAAAAAGCCCAACTTCTCGATCAAGGCGCGTCAGATCGCCGAAGAAAAGGAAGCAGTGCAGCAGTTCGGTTCATCCGACAGCGGCGCATCGCTGGGCGATATTCTGGGCGCAGCGCTCAAGAAAAACGACGAGTGATCGAACAGCGGAGCTGCCGCACACGCGGTAGTTCACGGTAACGAGAAAGGCCCGCCCTCCCCAACAGGAGCGGCGGGCCTTTTCTATTGTCAGCTTCAGGCGTAGTATGCCGCTTATGCTGACCGTTCATCAATTTCCCTGCCTGTCCGACAATTACGGATTTCTGCTCCATAATTCGGTCACGGGCGATACCGCTGCGATCGACACGCCCGATGCGAAGGAATACCTGCGCCAGGCCGAGGCCAAGGGGTGGACCATCACGCACATATGGAACACCCATTGGCATCCCGATCATGCGGGCGGGAACAAGGAGATCGTCGCAGCCACCGGCGCGCGCGTGCTGGCACCGGCAGAGGTTGAAAAGATGTCGCCCGTGGACCGTGTGGTCAGCCACGGCGACAGCGTGAACCTGGGCGAACACCGCGCAGAAGTCATCGACGTGTCGGGCCACACCAACGGCCATATTGCCTATCACATCGTGGAAGAGGGGATCGCCTTCGTCGGCGATGCCGTATTCGCGTTGGGCTGTGGGCGCATGTTCGAGGGCGAGCCAAAGCAATTCTGGAACAGCCTTCAGCGGATCAAGCGCATGTCTACCGCCACAACGCTGTATTGCGCGCACGAATACACCGCAGCGAATGCGAAATTCGCGCTTCACGCCGATCCCGATAACGAAGCGCTGAAAGAATATGCTGCCGAGATCGACGCCAAGCGCGCTCGCGGCGAACCGACAGTGCCAACGGTCCTCAGACGCGAGCTTGCCACAAACCCATTCCTGCGCGCCGACGATCCGGCGATGATGGCCCGGTGGGGCGGCAGCGAACCGCACGAAACCTTCGCGGCGCTGAGAGCCGCCAAGGACAATTTCTAGGCATTCATGCAGGCACTTTGCGTCGAGCATTTGTCCGCCGATCTATCCGGCGTGGCGCAGGTGGATGTGCCTTTGCCCGTCCGCGCGCCCGGCGAGGTGCTGGTGCGGGTCCGTGCGGCCTCCCTCAATTATCCCGACCTTCTGATGACCCGCGGGGAATACCAGTTCAAGCCCGATGCGCCCTTTATCAGCGGGCTTGAGTGCGCCGGCGAGGTGATCGAGGCTGATCCGGACAGCGGCTTTGCCCCAGGCGACCGGGTTATGGGTGGCAACAAGACTGGAGCCTTTGCCGAAGTCGCGAGCATCCCTGCTCGCGGGCTCTCGCGCATTCCGGACAACTTTAGCTTCGCGCAAGGTGCCGCAATGGGCGCTGCATATTCAACCGCCTACACCGGGTTGGTTGAACTGGGGGGTTTACAGGAAGGCCAGTGGGTGCTGATCCACGGCGCGAGCGGCGGTGTGGGCCTTGCCGCCTGCGATCTTGCAATAGCGTTGGGTGCGCGGGTGATAGCGGGGACGGGAATCCCTGCGAAGATGGAGCGCATCGTGGAGAAGGCCGGGGTCGGCACGGGTGTGGATCACGTCATCCTCGCCGAAGGGCAATTCCGCGATGTGGTGTCTGAAATGACTGACGGCCACCTCGCTGACATCGTCTTCGATCCAGTCGGCGGCGATGTGTTTGACGAATCAACCCGCTGCGTCGCCTTCGCAGGAAAACTTGTGGTGGTTGGCTTTACCAGCGGACGCATTGCTGAGATTGCGACCAATATCCCCCTGATCAAAGGCTTTTCGATCGTCGGACTGCGTGCCGGGGAATATGCCCGCCGGTTCCCAGATCGTGGGCGGGCAATTACGGCAGCGATATGCGATTTGGCCGAAGAAGGGCGCATCAATCCGGCCATCGACCGAACCTTGCCGCTTTCGCGGTGGCGCGAAGGGTTTGAGGCGATGGATCGACGTGAACTTGTCGGTAAAGTGGTATTTGAGCCGGGCGCCTGACGCCTGTAACTCCCGCACAGTTTCAAACGAGAAAGGCGGCCCTCTCTCGGACCGCCTTTCCCCTCTCCAGCTCAGGATCCCAAGCGGGGCGCGCAGGGCGCCGTGCCGCCTAAAGTGAAGATATAACCTCGTCTGCCATCTTGCTGTCCGCAGCCTTGTCATGCCGCTCGGCAATAAGGATACGAGACGCCATTGCCGCTGCCTTCGCTGCGCGCTGGCGAACCTCGCTCACCGCTTCGCGTTCGGCAGCGCTGATCTTTTCTTCGGCCATACGCTGACGACGTTCCACCATTTTTTCGCTGTCGGCCTCTGCCTTAACGAGGATGGAGTCTGCTTCGCGGCGCGCACCGTCCATCATTGCCTCGGCGTCTTTTTCAGCGCTCGCAATTTTGGCAGCGTACTCATCACGAAGCGCTTCGGCTTCAGCGCGAAGGCTCTTGGCCTCGTCGAGTTGCTGGCGGATTTCGGCAATTTTCTTGTCCAGCCCGCCCATCAGCAAAGCCGGAACCTTTTTCCAGACGAAAACCAGAAGCAGGACTGTCATCGCCGCGGCAACCCAGCCATAATCATCGAAGCCAAGGGCTGTTGGAACGGCGACACCTTCCTCGGTGGAGGCGAGGAAAATCAACACATCAAACATGGACCAGCGCCTCCTTGACTGCGCGATGCGCTGCGGCCTCGTCGATCTCGTTACCCGCAATCCGAGCGACGATATCGCGGGTTGCATCGGCGGCAACATCCTCGATCTGTGACATCGCACTGGCGCGTGCAGCGTCAATACGTGCCTCGGCCTCGGTCAGTTTTGTATCCAGCCGACCTTGTGCCTCGGCAAGTTTTGCAGCGTTGCTGGCGGCCGCTTTGGATTTGGCCTCGGCAATCAAAGACTGCGCTGTTGCACGGTTTTCATTCTCTCGCTGACGCCACTCCTCTTCCCGAGTATCAGCAGCATCGCGGGCCGCCTGGGCAGCCGCGAGGTCATCAGCGATTTGTTTGTCACGCAGTTCGACCGTTCCCATGACCTTGGGCACCATTCCCCGACCGATCACGAAATAAGTGATGCCAAAGAACACCGCCAACCAGAACAGTTGGCTGGAAAAGGTTTCAAGAATTTGATCAATCTGGGGCATCGGGCCAATCCGCGTTTGTAGGCGTGAAAGGGCGGGTCTGCATTACGCATTCCCGCCCATCTGCATCATCGAAGCTATTAGGCGACGAAGATCAGGATCACGGCCACGAGGAACGACAGCAGGCCCAGAAGTTCCGCAGCGGCAAAGCCGATGAACAGACGACCCTGCTGGCTATCTGCGGCACCCGGATTGCGCAGCGCGCCTTCGAGGAATTTGGCGAAGACATTGCCCACGCCCAAAGCTGCGAGGCCTGCACCGATCGCTGCGAGACCGGCACCGATCATCTTTGCGGCTTCCATATCCATTGTATTACTCCTTGGTAAAAACGTTTGTGTGTCAGTTGATTAGTGAAGGTTTTCCGCGTCGTTGATGTACAGCGACGAAAGCAGGGCAAAGACGTAAGCCTGAATGCCTGCCACCAGAATTTCGAGCGCACTGATCGCAATCATCAGGATCAGCGCGGCGGGACCGATTGTCGCGCCGTAAAGCGGTCCAGCATTGACGCTTCCGATCACGAAGGTCGCCAGGATCTTGAGCAGGACGTGGCCGGCCATCATCGCCACGAAAAGTCGCAAAGCGAGGCTGATCGGGCGGATCATGAACGAAAACAGCTCAATCACGAACAGCAGCGGGATCATCGGGACAGGCGTACCGTGTGGCACGAAAAGGCTGAAGAAGTGGAAGCCATGCTTCCAGAAACCGACCAGCAGCACGATCGAAAAGCTCATCAGGGCCAGAACGCCGGTGATGGTGAAATGGCTGGTAAAAGTGAACGGGTGCAGACCAATCAGCCCGATAGGCAGCAGCCCAAGCAGGTTGCCAAACAGGATGAACATGAACAGGCTGAAGATATAGGGGACGTATTTGCGCCCTTCCTTGCCGATGTTTGCCGCCAGCATATTATCGATGAAGCCAGTCATCGTTTCGACCGCCATCTGCCAGCGACCGGGCACCAGATCACGCTTCATGCCTCCGAAAACGAAGGCCCAAAGCAGGATCACGGTAAGCGCCATCCACAGCGCGGAATTGGTGAATGCGATGTTGAAGCCAGCCACTTCCCACGATGAACCGAAAATCGGCTCGATCATGAACTGCTTCATCGGATCGACTTTGCCCTGTACGGCTGCCACGTTCGTCGGTCCCTAATGCCCTGATATGAAACGCGCGCCACGTTGACCATTTGCGATTTTCCGGATCATTCCGGTGGATCGCCTTGATCGTCGGGGCGCGTGTTTGCGCTGATGATAATGTTCCTGAAGGCAACACCTATCCCAAGGAACAGACAAGCCAACAGACCCCATGGCGTGGTTCCGGCAAGCCAGTCAATGGCCCATCCGACAGCCGCACCGCCAAGAATCCCGCCGAGAAGATCAGCCAGAACCCGATTGCCGCTGCTATAATTCGCATCGACAGGTTGGACCTGGCTCTGGTTGCGCTTTCCTTCACGCTCGTTCGCGGCCTTCAACCGCTTTTCGAGCGCGTCAATCCGCGCATCCTCAGCAATGGATTCCCGTGCGGGTTTTTCTTCATTCATGCCTGCAATCCCATAAAAGAGCGTCAGGCACGCGCAAAGAGCTGCCCGCCAAGGGCGCGGCCCACTTAGAAGGGGGGCAAACTCAAGTCAACCGTAGCGGGCGTGGAATCGTTTACGAATTCCCCGTCAGGCGGGGCAGCGAGTGTCACGGTCGGGCGCTTCGTTGCTGCGCGTTTTCCATGATCCATCGGGCGCCTGATATTTTTCCCCCGGCACGGTGCGGGCAATTGCCTGGCAACCCGCTGTCATGGCGTACTGTTCCAGAGTTGCGTTATTTTCCTGCGCCTTTTGCGCATAGACCGCCCGTCTTTTGATGTTGATGTCATCCACCAGCCGCTGCAATTGCGGGGTCGCAGCGCCGACGATGCCGAGATATCCATCGACCTTCTCACCCACGGCGCCTGATGATCGGGCGCTGGCGTAGGCCGGGTCTCGCTGAGCGGCGGCAGGTGCCGCGACAGCCATCAAGGCCGCTGCTGAAGCCGCGCCAATGAGAAACAGGTTGCGAAAATTCTTCATCATCATTTCTCCTCACACGATCACGGTCACTTGCGGGGCAGTTCAAAAAATATCCGCATTTTCGTCAATCGTGTTGGCCGCATCCTGTGCGAGCCGGTAAATCACTTCCTGTCGGATATTGATGTTAAGCTCGATCACGATCGGCGCATCAGGTGCAGATACATTGATACATCCACCCAATGCCCCCGTGCCGGTCATCAAGGCTCCGACAGCCATTATCCTTTGCCGTCCCGTTTTTCGCATGTCCTGCCCCCGCTTTAAATAATTCGAGGGTGTGACAGCGGCGCACGGCCCGGTCAATTTCTGATCTGTCATGGCAGGTTGTCTCTTTCTGGGGGTTGAACGGAAAGATCATCTGCGCGGCGCGGGCTGATCGGCGTCTGACTTTCAGCCGGTGGAGGGTCTGGCGGCGTGGATGGCGCCCGCGGCCCTGTTTCCGGCGGCGATCGCGGCACAAACCGCCCGCCATCCACCTTCAGCACGCCCTGATCGACCGGATCTGGCAGCGCCTCGGGATCCCAGAAGGTTCGCACCATCGTCGCCAGTTCATAGAAATTTTGCGAGCGCACGTTGATGTTAAAGCGGATCGGCAGTTTCGACAGCCGCTTCGTGATGAAATTCTGGCTGGCGCCCTGCCCCTGGCGGATACCATCAAATTTGAACCGGGTGATGATCTCCCCCGCCAGATCGCCGTTCAGCTCAACACTCATCTGCGAATAATCGAGGCTGCGCAGCGCCTGAAAGGCATAATTGCTGATCGCGCCAAGGTCTTCATAGGTCAGCTCGCCGATATACGACACATTGCCGCCCGGCGGACGACTGATGAGAAGCCCGCCTTCGATCTGGCCATTACCTTCCGAATTCGAAAGCGATGGGTACCGTCCCATCAAACAAGCCAGTAGCTCCAAGATTGCTCAGCTCCATCTGGCTGACGAACTTGGCGGCATCCAGCGCGATCATTTCAAACACATACCGCTGCGGTTCGTCGCTGCCATAACGAAGGGTGACGGGGCGCACGATCAGCTGACCGCCCATGAACGGCCAGCGCCCGTCCTCGATCGCGATGATTTCGCCATCGGTCATCGAAAACTGCACGCGCCCGGCCAGAACTTCGATTCCCGGATTGATCGCGCCGATTTCGATGACCTGCCCCGGCGCAGTTGTCAGATTAATCAGATCGGTAAAGCGTACCTCTCCGCGCAGGCCCCGGATCGGGCCGAAAGCGGCGGCGAGATCCAGTCCATCGGTGCGAAACACCCCGGTGCTCGTGATATCCTCTCCGGTCCAGTCGATCCGCCCTGACCCGCTGACGGATCCTTCGGTGTAGGCGATCACGCCCTTGGCCAGATAGGAAAGATCGGTGAGCCTCAGATTTTTTCCGAAAGTCAGCCGGTCCACACCGATCAGGGCCGATCCATTGCTTGTGGTCAGATCATGAGTGATGCGGACATCGGTGATCGCGGTGCCCGATGGGCGATGGCGAAGCGTTGCGTCGGCGGTGATGGTGTTGTCGGCCAGAGACAGCCTCGCGCCCTCGCTGAACAGGGGTTCGAACCGCGCCTGGCCCTCGATCCGTTCGGTCAGAGTGAAGACCGCATCGGCGATATTCAGCGCGCCGCCGGTATAATTCCAGCCGCCCGACATTTGCGACAGGTCAAGCGGCACCGCGGCCAGCCGGGCAGAAGCACCGGAAAACTCCCCGCCGATTTCCTCGTCCAGCGTTCCGGTGAGATTGGCGGCGTCGAGGTATATCAGATTGTCCTGCGGCCCCAGAACAGCCGTGAAATCGTCCAGCGCGAATGGGCCGGGGTATCGCAAAACGGCGCGCGCAGCCCTGATCTTTGCCGGAGTATCGGCCAACTTACCTTCCAGCGCGAGCCCTTCGGTCTGCGCCGCAATCGACAGGCCATTGTCAATCTGCACCATCGCGCGTCCCGCAACCGGGCACAGCCTCGTCGTCCGCCCCCGCAGCGTCAGCTGATAGAACGATAGCCCGGCAAACCGCACAGTCTCGCACGTCATCCCTACGCGCAGGCCATTGCCGCTGTCGAACCTGCCATTCAACGGCAGGACAAGCCCCGTCACCGCCCCGCCCGGCAAGTCGCCGCTGGCGGTCACAGTTCCGGAAAAAGTGATCCCTCCATCGGGCTGCTGGCGCGCGGACAGGCGCGGCAGTGCGATGCGGTCTGCGCCCTCGCTGTATTCCGCCATCGTCATGCGCAGTGCCAATGCGCCGTTGGCGTCCTGCTCCATTCGACCGGTGATCTGTGGCAAGCCTGATCCTCCGGTGAGAAAATTGCCGCGCAGCGTTCCCGATGTTCCCGCACTGCTCCAGCCAAGTCGAGATATCGCCAGCACCGTTTCTCCCGCCGCGCTTTGCAATCGGGCTTGCGGGATGATGAGTGTTTGTGCGCCGTTTGCCTGACGCCATGTGACTTCCGCTTCCAGCGTGCCGCGTCTGGTGGCGGCCGCCAGATTGCGCTCCAGCTTTGCCAGCAGCGGCGCGATCAGGGTACCTTCGCTCCCGGAGCGTGCGGTGGCCAGCGCGCCGTTTGCGCCCTTCGCGAAGTCTCCGCCCTTGCCCGTGATGTCTGCGGTCCAGTCGCTGCGTGCAAAGCCCTGCGCGCTGCGCAAGGTGCCATCAGCGGAAAGGCTTGCAATTCTGCCATATGGTGTGGCGATGTTCTCAAGCCCGATATCGTGTTTCAGACGCAAGGCGCCGTCGCTGTAGGTGAGGCTCGCCGTGCCCGCCCCTGCGGCTGCACGAAATCCGCCAAAGCCCGGACGGCTCAGCGCCAGATCAAGCACGGCGTCGATGCGCGAGAATTGCTCATCGGTGGAAAGTCTGGCCAGCACATCGCCTGCCTGCAATGTCGCCCCTGCGCATTTGGCATTGCGCATCCGCACCGGCCCCGCAAACTTGGGAGCGCCTGCGCGGGTCGTCAAATCGCCGAACGCAGTCAGCGTCCTCGCCGAACAATCCTCTATTGAAATCCCCGGCGCGGTGATCGCAATCTTTCCGGCGAACCCGTCATTCAGCATTCCCGATCCGTTCAGCGAGGCGCCGATATTGCCGTAATCGGTTTCGATCAGCGCACCGGCATCGACCAGCTTTAGGTCGAGAGCGGGCAACCCTTGCGGTTCCTCGGTTTCGGCAAACAGGAATTCATCGAGCGCGCCAAAACTCAGCACGCCATTGCGATAGCTGCCGAACAGCCGCGCGCCCTCAAGTGTGGTGAGGCCGATTTGCGGCGCGGCAAAACCGTATTTCACATTGACGACGATTCGCCGGATCGTGAGATCGGGCGCGGTCGGATCGCCGATGACGAGGTTTTCAATCACCTGTCGCTGCGGGCTGATCCGGGCAATATCATAGGTGGCGGTGATGTTGTTCTGTGCCAGAAAATCATCGATGAAATTGCCCGCGATCTGCTCGCGCGAAAGCCATGCAATCACTGCGGTAAGCAGCAACAGCGCCAACGTGCCCAGCATCGCGAAACGCAGCCAGCGCGCGCGTTTGGACGGGGTCATATGGCTTTCGCCATCACCTTCGCGGTCCCGCTCGATAATATCTGCCTCGAAAGACCCCATCACACGCTCACACTTGCGCGCATCGTCTGCCAAAGGCAATGAAGCAAAAGGCAAAAGCGCCCAGCAACGGGCCGGAGCAGGTGTGGCGCACAATACAGATGGTTTCGATTTTGGCGACGGGGCAGCGGAAATCGCCGCGCCTGCCACTGCGACCGGATCCGCTGCGAAATCCGATGCGGGCAAGATGGCTGGGCAAGGCCACCGCGCGCGCCTGCGCGAACGCCTGCTGAAAGGCGGCGCGGAGGCGCTGGCCGATTACGAAGTGCTCGAATACCTGTTGTATGCCGGAATGCGCCAGGGCGATACAAAGCCGGTGGCCAAGGCGTTGATCGCGCGGTTCGGATCGCTCGCCGGTGTACTCAATGCCGATCCTTCTGCGCTGCAGCAGGTGAAAGGCGTGGGCGAAACGAGCGCCGCCGCGCTCAAAAGCGTCGCCATCGCCGCGCGTCGCATGGCTCGCAGCGAAGTCGTACAAAAACCCGTGCTGGCAAGCTGGCAGGCGCTGCTTGATTATCTTGCGATCGACATGGCGCATCTGACCAAGGAGCGGGTGCGGGTGCTGTATCTGGATGCCAAGAACCGCCTGATAGACGACCATCACGCTTCCGAAGGCTCCATTGACGAGGCGGCGATTCATCCGCGCGAAGTGATTGGCCGCGCGCTCGATCTGGGGGCGAGTGCGCTCATCCTTGTCCACAATCATCCCAGCGGCAGCCCTGAACCCAGCCGCGCCGATATCCAGATCACCCGCAAGATCGCCGAGGCGGGCCTGCATATGAGCGTGACCGTGCACGATCACGTCATCATCGGGCGCGAAGGTCATGTGAGCCTGCGCGCGCGCGGCCTGATCTGAGACAATTAATGCGCCGGCAGGCGTGGCACTGATGCATCCTCCTACCCTTGCCCGCACCCCTTACCCCTTGCCAACCCGTGCGTTTCCCGCCTAGCCGCGCTCCACATCGTTTGAACCTGCGCCCAATCGAGGAAACCTGCCATGGTCCCGCGTTATGCCCGCCCCGAAATGACTGCCCTGTGGGAACCGGAGGCGAAGTTTCGCATCTGGTTCGAGATCGAGGCACACGCCACGCAAAAGCTTGCCGATCTGGGGGTGGTCCCCGCATCGGCGGCAAAGGCGCTGTGGGACTGGTGGGCGACCCGTCCTGCAATCGACGTTGAGGCCATCGACGCGATCGAAGCCGTTACCAAGCATGACGTGATCGCTTTCTTGACTTGGGTGGCCGAACAGGTTGGCGATCAGGCGCGCTTCATGCATCAGGGTATGACGAGTTCGGATGTGCTGGACACGACCCTTTCCGTCCAGCTTGCGCGCGCATCCGATATCCTTCTGGCTGATCTCGACGCGCTGCTGGCTGCGATCAGCACGCGCGCGCACGAACACAAATACACCCCGACCATCGGTCGCAGCCATGGCATCCACGCGGAACCAGTCACGTTCGGGCTGAAACTGGCGCAGGCCTATGCCGAGTTTTCACGCTGCCGCGACCGGCTGGTCGCCGCGCGCGCCGAAATCGCCACCTGCGCCATCAGCGGGGCGGTCGGCACCTTTGCCAATATCGACCCCGCGGTCGAGGAATACGTGGCGGAGCAACTCGGGCTCTCCATTGAGCCGGTCAGCACGCAGGTGATCCCGCGCGATCGGCACGCGATGTACTTCGCCACGCTGGCGGTGATCGCGGGCTCCATCGAGCGGCTGGCGGTGGAGATACGCCACCTGCAGCGCACCGAGGTGCTGGAGGCGGAAGAATATTTCTCGCCGGGGCAAAAGGGTTCGAGCGCAATGCCGCACAAGCGCAATCCGATCCTCACCGAAAACCTCACCGGGCAGGCGCGCATGATCCGCGCCTATGCCTTGCCCGCGCTGGAGAACGTGGCGCTGTGGCATGAACGCGATATCTCGCATTCCTCGGTTGAACGGTTCATCGGCCCGGATGCGACCATCACGCTCGATTTTGCGCTGGCGCGGCTGACGGGCGTTATTGAGAAATTGCTTATCTATCCCGAACGGATGCAGACCAACATGGATGCGATGGGCGGCCTGATCCATTCACAGCGCGTCCTGCTGGCGCTCACGCAGGCAGGGGTCAGCCGCGAGGATGCCTATCGGCTGGTTCAACGCAACGCGATGAAAGTGTGGGAGAGTTCCGGCAAGGTGCAATTGCTCGACCTGCTGAAAGCGGATGCCGATGTCACCGCCGCGTTGTCTGAGGGACAGCTGGAGGAAAATTTCGACCTCAAGTACCATTTCAAGCATGTCGACACGGTCTTCTCCAGAGTATTCTAGGCCGGTTTTCGCCCACGATTGGAATGCCGGACCAAATCGCCTAGGGTCCGCCTGGGACGTCATTACGGGAGGGATAAAAAGCCCATGCAGATAGTGCGCACGATAGTCTGGGTGCTGATCCTGTTCGGATTGCTGGCCTTTTCGTTTTTCAACTGGGAAACGGTGGAGGTGACGCTGTGGGAAAATGTCATCCTCGAAACAAAGGTGCCTGCGCTGGTGATCGTCGCATTCCTGCTGGGACTCGTGCCGATGTGGGCCTTTCACCGCAGCGTCAAATGGAGCCTTAATCGCCGCATTCGCAGCCTTGAGAGCGCGGCCCGCTCCAACGCGCTGCAGATGCGCGGCGATGCAGACGATTTGGGCAGCGGATCGATGGCGGCATCTGGTATGACCGGCGAGACTGTTCCGATCCCGGCTGAACCGGGCGACAACCTTGGCCCCAATTCCCCCGGCAACCCACTGAACGGCGTCTGATACCATGAGCAATCCCATCTATCTCGCGCTCGATATTCCGCAGATCGAGCCAGCGAAAGAGCTGCTCGCCAAGGTCAAGGCGCATATTGGCGGGGTGAAGCTGGGGCTGGAGTTCTTTTGCGCTCATGGCGCACACGGCGTTCATGAAATCGCGCACATGGGGCTGCCCATCTTTCTCGATCTGAAATTCCATGACATCCCCAACACAGTCGCCGCCGCAATGCAGGCGGTGCATGTTTACGAACCTGCTATTGTCACCGTCCATGCAAGCGGCGGGCGCGCCATGATGGAAGATGCCAAGGCTGCCGCCGCCGAAGGGTGCAAGGTCGTGGCCGTGACCACGCTGACCAGCCTCGATTCGAACGACCTCACGCGCACAGGGATCTATGGCAGCCCCGAAACGCATGTCTTGCGCCTTGCCGATCTGGCTCAGGAAGCAGGGCTGGACGGCATCGTGTGTTCGGGCAAGGAAGTGGGCAAGGTGCGCAAACAGTGGAAGGACGGCTTCTTTGTTGTTCCCGGCCTGCGCCCCAACGGCGCGGGAACGGGCGATCAGAAGCGCGTCGTCACACCCCGCTCAGCGCGCGATAGTGGCGCGAGCGTGCTGGTGATCGGTCGCCCGATCAGCCGCGCCGAAGATCCGGAGGCAGCAGCGCGCGCCATTGAGGCAACGTTGTGAATAGGGGGCTTGCGATCTGCGCCGCTCTGGTCGCTTCGTCATGCACCACCATTGGCAGTCCGACGGAGATGGTTACACTTATCGCGCCTTCGCAGGGCGACCAGATGATCCGGACTTGCTCACGCGAGGGACCGTCGAAAGCCGATAGCTATTTCACGCCGACACCGCGCGAAATCACGGCAATTGAAAACGGCACCATGGATGCGCTGCGCAAGAGCAGGCCTGATTTCGCTAAATACTTTGTTGAAACCGGAAATGCAGAACGCCCGTTCCTCTGGGCAGAAGATCCTTCGCTCTATCGCCGGCAATATGTCGGCTATGTGATCGACGGTCAGCGAATGATCTACGGTAATTACCTGCCTGCAACAGGATCGTCCTATGGAGACGACAACGAACCCACCACAGTTTGCGATGGCGGCCCAGCGTTCTTCGGCGTCGAGTACAGCCTGGACCGGGGGAAAGTTATCCGCATCGCATTCAACGGAGGGCGCGGGGGGCCATTTTTGCCTTCGATCGAGCCGTGACCGACCACGCCACCCCCAACCTGCCCGCGCGCGATTTCGAGGCGGCGGCGGCATTCTACGCAAAGTTGGGATTTGACGAGGAATATCGCTCGGACGGGTGGATGATCCTCTCGCGCGGGGGTGTGGCTTTGGAATTCTTTCCCTATCCCGATCTCGATCCGTACCAAAGCTCGTTCAGTTGTTGTCTTCGGCTGGATGATCTGCACGCAATGATGCGGGCGATCGAGGCCAGCGGCGTGCCTGAGGCTCGTACCGGCATTCCGCGGTATCATCCCGCAGCGCGCGAGCATAGCGGCCTCACCATCGCGTATCTGGTTGACCCGGACGGAACGCTGCTCCGCCTGATCCAGAACGATTGAGCGAGAGACCCGACCCTTGATCCGCGTGACAACCGCGTCCCTTGCCGATGCGTCCGATCTTAAAGCCCTGCTCGAAGCGGCCTATCGCGGCGAATCGGCGCGGCGCGGGTGGAACCACGAGGCTGATATCCTCGACGACGAGCGGGTTGCCTCCGGAGAACTTGAAGCGCTGTTGGCCGATCCGGCCGTTACCATGATCGCCGCGCGCGAGGAGCAAAAGCTGGTCGGCTGCGTCGCGGTTACCTGCAAGGGTGCTGCCCTCGCCTATCTTGGAATGCTGTGCGTCGCGCCCGATCTGCAATCCGCAGGCTTGGGCCGGCGCCTGCTCGACGCGGCAGAGGATCATGCCCGCGCCCACGGCATCGCCGCGATGGAGATGACCGTGATCGACAGCCGCGATGCTCTGATCGCGTGGTACGAGCGGCGCGGCTATGTCCGAACCGGCGAAACCCGGCCCTTTCCTGTCCTGCGCGATCCGCCCGTCACCTTCGTGGTGCTGGAAAAGCCGCTGTCTGCGGCGTAAGGGGGCGCCATGTCGGCCACCCTTATCAAGATCTGCGGTCTTTCCACGCCCGAAACCATCGCTGCCGCCGCGCAAGCGGGCGCGACGCATGTGGGGCTGGTGCACTTTGCCAAAAGCCCGCGCCATGTCTCGCTGGAGCGCGCAGGCGAGTTGCGCCGCACAGTGCCCGAGGGCGTGCAAACCGTGCTGCTGCTCGTCGATCCCGATGGCATGACGCTCGCCAACGCGCTGGAGCTGGTGCGCCCCGATGTAATCCAGTTTCACGGCGAGGAGCCGCCAGAGGCGCTGGCGCTGGCCAAACGGCGCAGCGGTGCCGAGGTGTGGAAGGCGATTGCGGTGCGCGATGTCGTCTCGCTCGCCAGCGTTGCCGAGTATGCCGGTGCAGCGGACCGCGTGCTGCTGGATGCGCCCGCTCCGCAAGGATCGGACCTGCCCGGCGGCAACGGCGCGCAATTCTCATGGGACTTGTTGCATGGTCACGTTCACGCCTTGCCGTGGGGTCTTGCAGGCGGGCTGACCCCGGCGAATGTCGCCGCAGCGATCCGCGCAACCGGCGCACCGCTGGTCGACACGTCTTCGGGGGTAGAGAGCGCTCCGGGCGTCAAGGACATGGACAAGATTGCCGCGTTCTGTAAGGCCGCGCGCGAAGCATGAGAGCCATTATGAACGATACCCCCCCCAATTCCTTCCGCACGCAGCCCGACGAACGCGGGCATTTCGGCGACTACGGCGGGCGCTATGTCGCCGAAACGCTGATGCCGCTGATCCTTGATCTCGAGCGCGAATATCGCAAGGCGCAGGCCGACCCGGCCTTCGCCGCTGAATTCGACGACTTGATGAAGCATTACGTGGGCCGCCCCTCCCCGCTCTATTATGCCGAGCGCCTGACCGAGGAATTGCGCAAGGATGCACCTGCCGGGCACGGCGCGCAGGTCTGGTTCAAGCGGGATGAGCTGAACCACACCGGCGCTCACAAGATCAACAATTGCATCGGGCAGATCCTGCTCGCACGGCGCATGGGCAAGACGCGCATCATCGCGGAAACAGGTGCTGGCCAGCACGGAGTGGCGACGGCGACCGTTTGCGCACGCTTTGGCTTGCCCTGCGTGATCTACATGGGCGCAGAGGACGTGAAACGGCAATCGCCCAATGTCTTCCGCATGAAACTGCTGGGGGCAGAAGTGGTCCCGGTGACAAGCGGCGGCGCGACCCTGAAAGATGCCATGAACGAAGGGCTGCGCGACTGGGTCGCGAATGTGCACGATACCTTCTACATCATCGGCACCGCCGCAGGGCCGCATCCCTATCCCGAAATGGTGCGCAATTTCCAGAGCGTGATCGGAACCGAAGCGCGCGCGCAGATGCTTGACCGGGTGGGTCGCCTGCCGGACCTGCTGATCGCCTGCATCGGCGGCGGATCGAATGCGTTGGGGCTGTTTCATCCCTTCCTCGACGATCCCGAAGTGGCAATGCTCGGCGTCGAAGCGGCAGGGCATGGCCTTGACGGCGACGAACATGCGGCCAGCCTGCTCGGCGGTGCGCCCGGCGTGCTGCATGGCAACAAGACCTATCTGTTGCAGGACGATGACGGGCAGATCACCGAAGGCCACTCGATCAGCGCCGGTTTGGATTACCCAGGTATCGGCCCGGAACATGCGTGGCTGAAAGAATCGGGCCGGGTTGAATACACTGCCGTGACCGATGACGAGGCGCTGGACGGCTTCAAGCTGCTCTGCCGAACCGAAGGCATCATCCCCGCGCTCGAACCGTCCCATGCGATTGCGGCGGTCGCCGAGCGGGCCAAGCAGATGCGCGAGGATGAGATCATCCTGATGAACCTGTGCGGACGCGGCGATAAGGACATTTTCACCGTGGCCGAGAAACTTGGGGTGGAGATTTGAGGCTACCATTTTGGGGATTGGTCATTGGCGCTGTAATCATCACAGCCTTTGCAATGTCCATGGGACACTTTTTGATGCCATTGGTGTTGAGTTATGAAAGCCCAACTGACGGTGCACAATTGTCCGTGAGGTTTGTCGTTTTTGTTGGAGGTCTGACTTTGTGGTTCTGGAAGCCATGGCTGCAAGCTGGAAAATTAAATGACTGACCGCCTCTCCATCGCCTTCTCCAAGCCTCACCCTGCCTTCGTCGCCTTCATCACCGCTGGCGATGGCGACTCCGCCGCGAACCTCGACGCGCTGGTTGCGGGCGGCGCGGATGTGATTGAGCTGGGGATGCCGTTCACCGATCCTATGGCCGATGGTCCCGCGATCCAGGCGGCGAACTTGCGCAGTCTGGGTGCGGGCACCACCACCGCCGACGTGTTCCAGATAGCGACCGATTTCCGCGTGCGGCACCCCGACACCCCGCTCGTACTCATGGGTTACGCCAACCCGATGATCCGGCGCGGGCCGGAATGGTTTGCCGATGCCGCCAGCAAGGCTGGCGTCGATGGCGTAATCTGCGTCGATATTCCGCCAGAGGAGGACGACGCGCTTGGCCCGGCTCTCCGCGCCAAGGGCATCGCTCCCATTCGCCTGGCCACCCCAACGACCGACGCCGCGCGTCTGCCGCAAGTGCTCGCCGGGTCCGAAGGCTTCGTCTATTACGTCTCGGTCGCAGGGATCACCGGTAAACAGCAGGCCGCTGCGGCCTCGATCGAGGAAAACGTCGCGCGCATCAAGCGATCGACCGATCTGCCTGTGGCGGTCGGTTTCGGCGTGCGAACCCCCGAACAGGCCGCCCAGATCGCCCGGCACGCGGACGGCGTTGTCGTTGGATCAGCCTTCATTGACCTGGTCGAGAAGCATGGCGAGGCGGCCCCTGAAAAGCTACAAGAGCTGACCGCCAACATGGTCGCCGCCATCAAGGAAGCAAGCACATGAGCTGGTTCAACCGCGTCCGCAAAACCCTCGGCTTCAGTGAGGAAAAGAAGACCACTGAAAAGGATCTGTGGATCAAGTGCCCGTCCTGTCAGGAAATGCTGTTCGTACAGGAATACGAGGACAATCTCAGCGTTTGTCCCAAGTGCGATCATCACGGGCGGATCGGTGCGGATGCGCGGTTGTCGCTGTTGCTTGATCCCGGTTTTGAGCTGTTGCCCCAGCCCAGCGTCGAAGAAGACCCGCTGAAATTCAAGGATACCAAGAAATACACCGACCGGCTGAAAGCTGCGCGCGCGGCCAATCCGTATGCCGATGCTTTCGTCGTGGGATCGGGCGCGGTCGATGGGAATCCGGCGGTCGTGGGCGTGCAGGACTTTTCCTTCATGGGCGGGTCGATGGGTATGGCAGTGGGTCAGGCATTTTGCGACGCAGCCGAGCGGGCGCTGGCGCGCAAATGTGCGTTTGTGGTGGTGACGGCGGCGGGCGGCGCGCGAATGCAGGAGGGCATCCTGAGCCTGATGCAGATGCCGCGCGCGACCGTAATGACGCGGCGACTGAAGGCTGCTGGCCTGCCGTATATCGTGGTCGTCACCGATCCGACCACGGGCGGCGTCACAGCCAGTTATGCCATGCTGGGCGATGTCCACATCGCAGAGCCGGGCGCGCTGATCGGATTTGCCGGGCAGCGGGTGATCCAGGATACGATCCGAGAGCAGCTTCCAGAAGGGTTCCAGCGCGCCGAATACCTGCACAAGCACGGCATGGTCGATATGGTGGTACACCGCCGCGATCTGAAAGCGATGCTGGCCAATGTGCTCGACTATCTGCAGCCCAGCAAGGCGGCCTGACCTCCCGACCATTTGCGTGAAGGGAGGCTGATGGATTTCGGCAGATCCGACGATCCGCGAGTGCAGGCGCAACTCGATCGGCTAGGTGCGCTTAGCGTTCCGCAGGGCCGCTTGGGTCTGGAGACGATCACTGCGCTGATGGAGCGTCTGGCCAATCCCCACCGAAAGCTGCCGCCAGTTTTTCACGTGGCGGGCACCAACGGCAAAGGTTCGACCTGCGCCTTCTTGCGCGCCATGCTGGAGGCCGATGGCAAGCGGGTGCATGTGACCACGTCCCCGCATCTGGTGCGCTATAACGAACGCATCCGGCTGGCAGGCAAGCTGATCGACGACGCGCCGCTGGCGCTGCTTCTGGAGGAAGTGCTTGATGCTGGCGCGGACATCGGACCCAGTTTTTTCGAAGTAACCATCGCCGCCGCCTTTCTGGCGTTCTCCCGCACCCCTGCCGATGCCTGCGTGGTCGAAGTGGGCCTTGGCGGCAGGTTCGATGCGACCAATGTGCTTGAGCCCGATGTGCTGGCCGCGTGCGGGATCGCGGCGCTCGGCCTCGATCACGAACGCTTCCTGCTCGCGCCCGAGGAAGGGGTTCCGCAGGAGCCGATGGCGCGGATTGCGTTCGAGAAGGCGGGGATTGCGAAGAAAGGTGTGCCGCTCATCAGCCTTGATCCCGCACCGTTGGAGCGCGGGGCGATTATTTCGCAGGTTGCACGGGCGGGAACCTGTGCCACGTTTGAAGGCGAGGCCTACCGCATCGCTGCGACGGATGACCGGCTTGAATATTCTGATGCAGCAGGCACGCTCCATCTACCGCTGCCGACGCTGCCCGGTGCGCACCAGATTGCCAACGCAGGGTTAGCTATTGCCATGCTTCGCCATCAATCAGCGGTGGCAGTGCGTGCGGACGCGATGGCGGCTGGTTTGCAGCAGGCGCGCTGGCCCGCCCGGCTTCAGCGGCTTGTTCCCGGCCCACTGACGGTTGCTCAAAAGGTGTGGCTGGATGGCGGACACAATCCTTCTGCGGGCGCAATGCTGGGTCAGCATTTCGCAGGGCAACGGCTTCATCTGGTGCTGGGAATGCTGGAAGGGAAAAATCCGGCGGCGCTGACTGAACCGCTCGCCAATTCCATTGCCAGCCTGACAGTTGTGCCAGTGCCGGGACACGATCATCATCCAACAAAAGCGTTTGGCCCCGCTGCACAATCCGCGCCCGATCTGGTCGCCGCGATGGCGATGATCCCCGACGATGGCCTGCCCGTGTTGATCGCCGGCTCGCTCTATCTCGCAGGCGAGGCCTTGAGGCTCAACGACGAGCTGCCCGACTAGCTTGCCAGCGCCGGATCTGGCTGGACCACGCCGCTCGCCGCACCGGCGCGCGCCTGCCGCCACCATTCCAGCGCGCACAGCACCACCGCCACCACGCCAATCAGCGCGGTGAAGATGAAGACGTAGTAATACCCACGATCCTCGATCATCTGCCCCAGCGCGCCGCGACCCAGCGTGCCGATCAACAGTGTCAGCGAGGCAAGCAGTGCGAACTGCACTGCGGCATAGCGTTTCGCCACGATGCTGGAGAGCCACGCGATATACGCCGCCCCGGCTATGCCGATGGCGAGATTCTCCCAGAAGATCGTGAAGGCCAGCCGCGCCAACCCTTCGGATGGCGGCGCGGTGACGAAGAACAGCGGCGCCAGCGCATTCGCCGTGCCATTGACCAGCCAGGTAAATCCGATGGCATCGCTTGCCCCCTGCATTGCCGCGCCGCCCAGCGCCAGATCGGCATACAGAAGATTGGTCGCAGCGGCGATAATCGCGCCCAGAGTAAGCATGAACATCCGCCCCAGCACGGTAATCAGCCACCCTCCCAGCGCCAGCCCAATCAGGATCGCGATGATCCCGAGTATCTTCGACGCGAACGCGACCTCTTCCCCGGTATAGCCGAGTTCACCCAGATAGAACGGATAGGCAAACACCCCCCATACCGAATCGGTGATGCGATAGGTGAGCACCAACGCCAGCACCAGCATCAGCGACCAGCCCATCCGGCTCACGAATTCGACCAGCGGCAAAACCAGCGCACGATAAAGATTGTCCGTGAACTTGACGTCGCGCGCCGGCTCGATGCCTTCCGTGGCGAAGATGACGTTTGCGCCGTCACGCTTCTGTTTGACCACCCACGCGGCAATGAAGGCCGGCAAAACGATGGTGGCAATCACAATGAGCGGACCATAGGTCGTGGTGAAAAGCGTCACATCGGGGCGCGTTTCCGGGCTTTCGGTCATGGATCGCACCATGAAGACAACCACTGTGCCGATCGCCCATGCCCATAGCAGGCCAACCCCCAGCAGCGCTTTCAAACGGACCTTTTCAGAAACTTCGCCTACATCATACAGTTCTGCCACCTCGTCATGGTTGGCAGCGGCATTCGCTACCCGGTCTTCGGTCACATGGGCATCGGGCGCGAACAATCCTGCGATCCCGATAACCAACATGAATCCGCCAAACATTACATAGACAAACGGCCAGCCATAGCGGTCTGCCATGATCAGCCCGATGGCCCCGCCAACCAGTGATGCAAGTCGAAAGCCCATCTGGGTGATGGTGGAAAGGATATCGATGGTTGCCGACCTCATCCGCCACGTCGATCCGCCATGCGTTGATGGCAATATCCTGCGTGGCGCTGGCAAAAGCGCCGATGGCCGCGAGCAGGCTGAACCATGCGAGCGCATTCTTGGGATCGAGAAAACTCATCACCACCAGCGCGATACCGATTACAAGCTGCATCGGCGCAATCCACTGCTTGCGCTTGCCCAGCCTGCGCAAAACCGGAATATCGACCTTGTCGAGCAAGGGTGACCACAGGAACTGGAAGGCGTAGGCCAGCCCTACCAGCGAGAAGACCCCCATCGTTTCCAGATCAACCTCAGCTTCGGACAGCCAGGCATAAAGCGTACCGAGGAACAACGCCGGGGGCAGGCCCTGAGCGAAACCGAACACCAGCATAAATCCAGACTTGGGACTGCGCAGCGCGCGAAACAGCGTCCCCCAGCCTGGCTTTACCTTCATGTCTGTATCACCGGCCATGCATTAGCGTCCTTCCCGTGAGCGCGAATTTCTGCGACATTAGACGCGCATGAGAGGATTGGGGAAGAGAGCATGAACCCAAGTGAAACCGCTGTCCCCACATTACGCCCCACTTCGGGGCAACTCGCGCTGGCAGAGGCCATTTGCGAAGGTCGTCCGCGCGTAACCGATGCGTTGCAGACCGTACCCGCCAGCCGATACACAGACCCCGCGCATTTTGCGCTGGAAAAGGCGGCGCTGTTCGACCGGCTGCCGCAGGTGATCGCACCCTCGGCGCTGCTGCCCGATCCGGGCATGGCGGTGCCGCACGATGCGACCGGCCGCCCGCTGCTGATGACGCGGGACAAGGATGGCACGGTGCATGTCTTTCTCAACGTATGCCGTCATCGCGGCACGCGTCTGGTGGAGGGGGAGCAGGTGCAATGCACCGCCCGCCTTGTTTGCCCGTATCACGCCTGGACCTATCGGCTCGATGGAAAGCTGCTTGCCCTGCCCCGGCCAGATACGTTCCCCGGCCTCGACAAAGGCGATCATGGCCTGATTGAATTGCCGTCATGCGAGGCTGGCGGGCTGATCTGGTTCGCGCCGCAGCAAGGCGCGGATTTCAGCAATGCACATCGGCTGGGGGAGGACTTTGCCGCGTTCGGTATGCCCGATGCGCATCTGTTCCGGCGCAAGACGCACCGGGTCGCGGGTAACTGGAAGCTCATAATGGACGCTTTCCTAGAAAGCTATCATGTCACCCGCCTGCATTCGGGCACCATCGGCCCGTTCTTCAAGGATGGAGTTACCGCAGGCGACGAGATCGGACCGCACATGCGATCGGCGGTGGGCCGGGCAGAGGAAATGGCACAGGTCGACCTGACTGACATGGGTGCGCTGCGCCGGGTGGTCACCTTTGCCTATCAATTGCTGCCTGCCACTATCATCGTGCCCAGCCCCGATTACGTGAACGTCATGGTGCTGATGCCGCAGGCGCACAACCTCACGCTGGTCGAGGATTTCATGCTCATTCCTGAGGCACCTATGACGCAAAAGGCAACCGATCACTGGGATCGCAGCTGGAACTTGCTGGACGGCGGGGTTTTTGCGTCCGAGGATTTCCGCGCGGCGGAACTGGGACAGCAGGGTCTGGAAAGCGGCGCCATCGAGACGCTGACGCTCGGCACGCTGGAAGGGGGCATTGCGCGCTTCGATGCGATCGTTGCCGCTGCGATCCATTCGGCCACCGGGCTATAGAAACCGGTGATGCCCGGCATCGCCCCTGCGACCGATTACGAGGTGCATCGCTTTGGCCACGAAGCAGAGCCTATCGTGGTGATCGATGGGTTTTCGGGCTGGAGCGATGGCCTCGCCGCTAACGCAAAGGACGCCGCTTTCGAGGCTGTGTCGGGCTATCCCGGCATCCGCGCCGCAATAAATCCCAGAGACTATGTCGCCCAATCGGACAAGGCGAGCGTGCTGGCGCGGGCCCTGCGCGAACAATTCGCGTTCGATGGTAAGGTACGGTTCGAAAGCTGCTGTTTCAGCATCGTCACCGTGCAGCCCGATCAGCTTGCACCTCAGCAGCGCATCCCCCATTTCGACGAAGCGCGCGCCCATGTTGTCGCGATTGTACATTACATTCGCGCCCAGCCTGAAAGCGGTACCGCATTCTACCGCCATCGCCGTTCAGGGTTCGAGGCGATAACTCCGGACCGCCTGCGGGAATACGAGGTCAACAAGGCCGCCGACGATGCCGAATTCGGCGCCATTCCCGCCCGGTATCAGCGCGGCAATTGCGAACGCTATGAATTGATCGGGCAGATCAGCGCGCGGCCCGACCGGCTGATCGCCTATCGCGGACGACAATTGCACAGCGGCAATATCATCGGTGCCGTGCCCGCGCCTTCGCGGGCAGTGCATGATGGGCGCCTTACCGTGACCGGTTTTATCCTGGGCGAATGGAAGCGTTAAATGCCGCCCTTGGCTGCGTCCGTCATCATTGCGCCCGCCGCTGCAAAAGCGTAGCGGCGCGGCATGGCCAACAGCTCAGATAAATCGAACCCACCCAGCCCCTCTGCCGATCAGCCAAACGGCGACCGGCCGGAGGGCGACAGAATTGCAAAGCTGCTGGCGCGCGCAGGGATCGCCAGCCGCCGTGAGATCGAGCGGATGATCGAGGATCGCCGCATCACTCTGCATGGAAAACCGGTGGAGACCCCTGCAACCTTTCTCACCAGCCTTTCCGGCGTCAGTGTCGATGGAAAGCCTGTTGGCCCGCCAGAGCCGACGCAGCTGGTCGCGTTTCACAAGCCCACCGGGCTGATCACCGCAGAACGCGATCTGGCGGGCCGCGCGACCATCTACGACGCGCTGCGCAACGCCCTGCCCAAGGGTACGCCGCGCCTGATGCCGATTGGCAGGCTGGATCTCAACACCGAAGGGCTGCTGCTGCTGACCAACGATGGCGCGCTGAAACGCCGAATGGAATTGCCATCCTCTGGCGTGCCCCGCACCTATCGCGCGCGCGCATTCGGAGAGGTATCGCAAAGCCAGCTCGAAGAATTGATCGAAGGCGTTGAGATCGACGGGATGCGCTATGGCTCCATCAATGCCAACCTTGAACGCAGCGGCAGTGGCAGCGGCTCTGGATCGAAGAACAACTGGATCGAAATGACGATCACCGAAGGCAAGAACCGCGAAGTACGCCGCGTGCTCGAATATCTGGGCCTTAAGGTCAATCGCCTGATTCGCACCGGGTATGGCCCGTTTGAACTGGGCGATCTGCCGCGCGGGCAGGCCGTCATCATTCGCAAGGGCGATCTGTCGCGCTTCCTCAGTCAGCTGAAAAAAGGTTCTGGCCAGTAAGGCTTGCACGAGAGGGATGAGATCGCAGCAATGAGAATAATCGCGGGCAATTGGCGCGGGCGCAAACTGATCGCGCCCAAGGGTGAACAAACGCGGCCCACGGCGGATCGCGCGCGCGAAACACTGTTCAACATGTTGACGAGCAGGCTCGGCAGTTTTGAAGGGCTTGCGGTCGCAGATTTGTTCGCCGGATCGGGCGCCCTTGGTCTGGAAGCGCTGTCTCGTGGCGCGGCATCATGCCTGTTTGTCGAACAGGACCGCGCCGCGCTGGACGCAATTCGCACCAATATCACCGCGCTCGATGCGCGTTCAGTCACACAGGTCGACGCGTCGTCGGTGATGCAATTGCGTGCACGCACCGCTCCGCTCGATCTGATTCTGGTTGACCCGCCCTATCGCACCGGCGCAGGCGCGGTCGCGCTTGATCGGTTGCTGCGGCTCGGCTGGATTGGCGATGCCACGTGGATCGCTCTGGAAACCTCGGCCAAAGAGGATACCGAAGTCGCCGGCCTCAGCATCGAGGCTGAAAGACAGGTCGGCAAGGGAAAGCTGACGCTGCTGCGCGTGGAGTGAATACCCGGCAAAAGCGACGACTTCCGATCCTTACCGACCCATCGTCCGTTGGAATCAGGTTTTATCCCGGATCGCTGGCTTCGGGCGCTTCACCGGGAGGCGCACTGCGGGCTTCGATCCTTTCCCACGCGGTGGATTGTTCCTCGCCGGACATGCCGCTCAGAGTAACCTTGTCGGCATCGGTCAGCGCCCAGAACATCATCTGGCGTTCGTCGGAAAGCGTCCAGTAATAGGTCTGGGTTTCGGCTGGCCAGGAATTGTAGGATGCCTGTTTATCGGCCGACCAGCTTTGAATGATGGTGTCCTGATCGGCGCTTTCATACGCTTCGACAGGTTGCTCTTCCGGCGATTGAGCCATGACGGGTACCGGTAAAACGGCAAACACGGCAACAGCAGTTAGAGACAATGGGATACGCATGGGATTCTCCTTAAGTGTGGTCCCAAGCACAAACGAACGCGACCCATCCGGCTGTGTTCTCCCCTCAACCGGACACCATCTCAATGGCTTGCCCGTTGGCCGTTGACCAGTGCACCGGGATGCGCAGAACCGACGCACGGCACCATCCGGCGATAGACGTGGCGAAAGCGCGGCGATGCGATTGAGGTTGAACGGCTGCGGTGTCACTATCATCTGGGCCAGACCGTGTGGCCGCTACGCCCCACCCTTGCCGCCCCGTCATTTGTTCTATACTTGTTCCAGAAAGCCGTTTTGCGAGTCCCATGACCGATCCCACTTCCCTCCCCGCACGCGCTGCCCCGCCCGCCGCCAATGGTGATGATCGGGCAGCAGAGCAGGTGCCTGCCTATGCGGCTCAGCTGAACCCGCCCCAGCGAGAGGCGGTGCTGACGACAGAGGGGCCGGTGCTGATGCTGGCCGGGGCTGGTACTGGCAAGACAGCGGCGCTGACAGCACGGCTGGCGCATCTGGTGGCGACGCGGCGCGCCTATCCCAGCCAGATCCTGTGCGTTACTTTCACCAACAAGGCTGCGCGTGAAATGCGTGAGCGGGTAGGCAGGCACCTTGGGCCCCATTCCGAGGGGATACCGTGGCTCGGCACGTTTCACTCGATCTGTGCGAAGATGCTGCGCCGCCATGCTGAACTGGTGGGGCTTCAGAGCAATTACACGATCATCGACACCGATGATCAGATGCGTCTGCTCAAACAGCTCATCACGCAAAGCGATCTTGATGAAAAGCGCTGGCCCGCGCGCCAGCTGGCCGGATTGATTGACCGGTGGAAGAACCGCGGTCTGAATCCCGCCGATCTCGATGCGATCGAGAATGAGGCCTATGCCAATGGCCGCGGGGCAGCGCTGTATGGAGCGTATCAGGACCGGCTGAAGGAACTGAACGCATGTGATTTTGGCGATCTGATGCTGCACATGCTGAACATCTTTCGCACCCACACCGATGTTCTGACGGATTACCAGCGGCGCTTCCGGTATATTCTCGTGGACGAATATCAGGACACCAATGCAGTTCAGTATCTGTGGCTGCGATTGCTGGCGCAGGCGCACAAGAATATCTGCGTGGTGGGGGATGATGACCAGTCGATCTATTCATGGCGCGGGGCGGAGGTTGCCAACATCCTGCGCTTCGAAAAGGATTTTCCCGGCGCTCATGTGGTGCGGCTGGAACAGAATTACCGATCCACCCCGCATATTCTGGGCGCTGCATCCGGCCTGATCCGCGCCAACAGCGAACGCCACGAAAAATCGCTCTGGACCGAGGTGAACGGCGGCGACAAGGTGCGCGTGATCGGGGTGTGGGACGCCCCGGAGGAAGCCCGCCGGGTGGCTGAGGAGATTGAACGGCTGGAACGCGAGGGCGCCAGTCTGGATCAGGTCGCGATCCTTGTGCGCGCGCAATACCAGACCCGTGAATTCGAAGATCGCTTTATCCAGACCGGCATCAATTACCGGATCATCGGCGGTTTCCGCTTTTACGAGCGCGCCGAAATTCGCGATGCCCTCGCATATCTGCGCGTCGTCGCACAGCCGCAAGACGATCTGGCGTTCGAGCGGATCTATAACCAGCCCAAACGCGGGCTTGGTTCAAAGACGCTGGAGAAAATGCATCAGCACTCCCGGCGCACGCAGATGCCGCTGGCCGCCGCATCGCTGGAACTTGCCGACAGTGACGAATTGCCAGCCCGCGCTGCAAACACCATCGGCAGCCTCATGCGTCAGTTCCTCAGCTGGCGTGAGGCGGCCGAGGCGATGTCACCTTCGGACCTGCTGCGTCTCGTGCTGGAGGAATCTGGCTATAACGACATGCTCGCCAAGGACCGCAGCGCCGAAAGCGCGGGCCGGGCCGAAAACCTTTCCGAACTTGCCCGCGCAATGGAGGATTACGAGACGCTGGGCGATTTCCTTGAACACGTCAGCCTCGTCATGGACAATGATCGCGGCGATGCGGAGGAAACGGTTACGATCATGACGATCCACGCCGCCAAGGGACTGGAATTCGACAATGTATTCTGCGTCGGCTGGGAAGAAGGCGTGTTCCCCAGCCAGCGCGCCATCGACGAAGGCGGGCTTGCCAGCCTCGAAGAGGAACGCCGGCTCGCCTACGTCGCCATCACGCGCGCGCGGCGACAGGCGATGATCCTGCACGCCGCCAACCGCCGCATCTATGGTCAGTGGACCAGTTCCATCCCCAGCCGCTTTATCGAGGAACTGCCCGAAGAACACATCGCGCAGGAAAGCACCATGTCCGGCGGCGCAAGCCTGTGGCGCGCGAACTGGAGCGAGAACGAAGACCCGTTTGCCCATGTCGCGCGTGACCGGCCAGAGCGCACGCAGACGCGCGGCCCCGGCTGGCGGCGCGCGGTCGAGGGTGGATACGAAACGCACCAGAAACGCCTTGCTGAACCGGGCCGGTCCGCCGCCAGCTTTGCCGCCGCCCCGCGCTCGGATATCCGTATCGGCGCGATGGTAAGCCATGCGAAATTCGGCACCGGATGCGTTATCGATCAGGAAGGCAACAAGCTGGAAATCGAATTCGAGGATTACGGGACTAAGCGCGTAATCGACAGCTTTGTGACCCCCCTGGAATGAACCGATACGCACAAGTGTTTGAACCGCTTGTCAGCGCGCCCCGCTTGCCATAATTCTGGTCTCCTTATCGAGGGGGAATGCCATGATTGACGCAATTGGTCGCCGCACGCTGTTGAAGACTTCGGCCCTTGCGGGGATAGCCAGCACGATCGTGCCGCTTTCCACCGTCGCCTTTGCGCAAAGCGATGCGCGCGCCGCGATCCGTGCGGCCGCCCTCGCCAATCGCGATGCCGATATCCGGCGCATTCAGGACTGGATAAAGCTGCCCTCCATCGCGGCCGAAGACCTCAACATGGCCGAAGGCGCGCGGTACATGGCCGAACTGGCATCCAGCGCGGGCTTTTCCGGGGTCGAAATCGTGCCGACAGACGGGCACCCCGGCGTGTTCGGCTACATGGACAATGGGGCTGCACGCACGCTCGGCATATATTTCATGTACGATGTCAAACAGTTCGAGCCCAGCGAATGGCGCTCGCCCCCACTGGCAGCCGACTTCGTGGATATCGAAAACTGGGGCCGCGCCATCATGGGACGCGGTGCAGTAAACCAGAAAGGACCGGAGGCAACTTTTCTCGCTGCGCTCCATGCGATGAAGCGCGCTGGAATCACCCCTCCTGTCAACATCGCGCTGATCTGCGAGGGCGAGGAAGAAATCGGATCGCCCAATTTCAAGCAGGTCGCAACCAAACCCAATGTGCTCGCCGCGCTGAAAAAGTGCGAAGGCATCTTCATACCGGCGAGCTGGCAGGGTTCGAATGGCGAGGTTTCGCTGAACCTGGGGTCAAAGGGTATCGTGGAGCTGGAACTGATCGCGTCGGGTGAAAGCTGGGGCCGTGGGCCGGTCGGCGATATCCATTCAAGCATGAAGGCGATGGTGGATTCGCCCGTTTGGCGGCTGGTTCAGGCGCTCAACACGCTGGTCACGCCCGATGGCAACACACCCATTATCAACGGCTGGTTCGAAAATGTGCGGCCGTTGTCCGCGCGCGAGAAAGAGCTGATCAACGCCGCCGCCGCCGCCAGTGACGAGGCACAGCGCAAGGCAGCCCTGGGCGTCACTCACTGGATTGACGATTTGCCGCTGAACGAGGCTTTGCAGCGGCTTGCGCAGGAACCGACTGTCAATATCGAAGGACTGGTTTCAGGCTATACGGGACCGGGCGGCAAGACGATCCTGCCGGGCAAGGCGGTTGCGAAGCTCGATCTGCGGCTGGTCCCCGACCAGACCCGCGCCGAAGCCGAGGCGAAACTGCGCGCCCATCTGGACGCGCAGGGTTTTCCCGATGTCGAAATGAAGGTGTCGGGCGGTTACGATCCCACCGAAGTCGCAGAGGACAGCCGATTGGTGCAAGCGCAACTGGCCGCATACAAGGCGATGGGCGTGACCGCCAACCTCAACCCTCGCCTCGCCGGATCTTGGCCCGGTGCGGTGTTTACCGCTCCGCCAGTTTCGATCCCCGCGGGCCATTTCGGGATGGGCCACGGCAGCGGCGCCCATGCGCCGGACGAATACTACGTTATCGATTCCACCAATCCAAAGGTCGCCGGTCTCACCGATGCGACGTTGGGCTATGTCGAAATGATGTACCAGCTGGCAGCTGTTCGCTGAGCGCACAGCGATAACGGTTTTCCTACAAGAGACGCGGGCGCTACCTTGGCTTTACGTTCTTTGACAGTGTTCGAACAAATCTCACACCGTGACAGGCACAGGCGTTTGCGCGCATATTCTGGCAAAGTGTCAACTTCGCCAAATGCGGATTTCACGTTTTGATTTAGAAGGTTACGAGAGGTGGGCTGCGCCGGGCAGTGTCAAGTGTGTCAACTTTGAAAAAATGTTGCACACCGCCCCTTGCGCAGCCGGCCTTCAGCCAAAGCCTACATCGAGAAAGCCCGGCTTGGGACCGTTCCACTCGCCTGCCGGGATCGGCTCATCCTCTTGATCACGACGGCGGGCGCGCGGCTTGTTTTCTGCCTGCTTGTTTTCTGGCTGCTTGTTTTCTGCCTGATCGTCGGCGCGCGGCTTGCGCTCGCGCCGCGGTTTGCTTTCGCGCGGTTCACTGCGCTTTCCGTTGGCTCGCTCGGGCTCGTCGTTGCTGCTGCCGCTGTCGCGGCGGCGGCTGGAACGGGGCTTCCTGGCCTCGATCTTTTCACCTTCGTCATGATCGCCATGCGTATCAGATGCAGCGGCCTTTTCAGGTTTGCTGTCGCTCTTTTTTGACTGCGGTTCCGCCAGTTCGACGCGCACGTCTTCCTTGCCGAATACCTTGATCTTCGCGCCTGTCAGCTTTTCGACGTTGTCGATCGCTTCGGCGTCCTCATCCGCGACCAGCGTGAACGCCCGCCCCTTTGCGCCAGCGCGGCCCGTGCGGCCAATGCGGTGCACGTAATCATCGGGGTGCCACGGCGTATCGAAATTGAAGATGTGGGACACACCCTTGATATCCAGCCCGCGCGCCGCAACGTCGCTGGCGACGAGGATATTCACGTCGCCGCTCTTGAACCGTTCAAGTTCCTTCAGGCGAGAGGACTGGTCCATGTCGCCGTGAATCTCGCTGCTGGCAAAACCGTCGCGCTGCAATTGCTTGTTCAGCTCGCGAACGGTGGTCTTGCGGTTGGCGAAGATGATCGCGGTTTCGACATGATCGTTTTGCAGCAGCCATTTGAGAGTATCGCGTTTCTGGCGCGCTTTGACTGGAACCTTGAACGCGGTGATATCCTTGTTCGTGGTCGCCGCCCGCGTGGTTTCGATGCGCTGTGCATTGCTCAGAAACTTTTTCGCCAGCTTTTCGATGGGTGGAGGCATGGTGGCTGAAAACAGCATCGTTTGACGCGTATCGGGCAATTTGGAGCAGATGAATTCGATGTCGGGGATGAAGCCCATGTCGAGCATCCGGTCCGCTTCGTCGATCACCAGCAATTCGCACCCGTTCAACAGGATCTTGCCCCGCTCGAACAGATCCATCAACCGGCCCGGCGTTGCGATCAGAACATCGACGCCCTCGTCCAGCGTTTTCAGCTGGTCGCCCATCTGAACGCCGCCAATCAGCAGCGCCATTTTCAGATCGTGGTTCTTGCCGTATTTTTCGAAGTTCTCAGCGACCTGCGCGGCGAGTTCGCGGGTTGGTTCCAGGATGAGCGAGCGCGGCATCAGCGCGCGACGACGGCCAGCGGCCATCACGTCGATCATCGGAAGCACAAAACTGGCGGTCTTTCCAGTGCCAGTCTGGGCGATCCCGATGATGTCGCGCATCATCAGAATGGCGGGGATCGCTTGCGCCTGAATGGCAGTCGGCTCTGTATAGCCCGCATCTTCGACGGCGGCGAGCAATTCGGGTGAGAGGCCGAGATCGGCAAAAGTCATATTTATCGTAATGTCCGGATAATGGGCGGCCAAACAGGCACGCCTTGTCTTGTCTCTCAGGACAAACCGTCCGCCAATCGCGGATAGTCTGCCTGAAACATTGCTCCCATGTGCAAAATGCGTCGCAAAGTCAAGAAATCGCGGCTTTGTTGGCTTGGCCCCAAACGCTGCAAACGCGTGGCCCTTGCGGGCGATGCGGGCTATCAGTCTTTCAGCGCCACCAGCTGCATCATGCTGTCGATCTCGCAGCGTGCGCCGTTGCGCGATTGCAGCTTGTCCCGGTCCACGCACAGCTTTCCGTCGGCGGCGCGCTCAACATAAAATCCGGAATAGAAATCGCGCGCCCGGCAGGCTTTTTCCAGATTGAGGGAAATGATCTTGGAGTCCTGAAGGAACAGCAGCAGACGATTGCCACTGCCCGTTTGTACCCCCGCAATGCGCTCCACCGGCAGGCACTTGTCGGCCTTGCGCTCTTCGTACCGCGTGTTGACCGCGCGCTGTGGTAATTGCGCAAGCAAGGTTTGACGGCTGGTGCCACCCTGCGGGGAAATGCGGACAATTACGCGGCGCTCAATCCTGATTTGCCCCGCGCGCATGTCCTCGTAAATCGCATCGAGCGAGTTGGCAGCTGGTTGTGGCATCACCGGCTCAGCCTGTTCGCCCGCAGGTACCTCGGCAGTCTCGGCAGCAATGGTTGCACCTACCGACGAGCTTGATACGGCGATTACGGGATTGGAAGGGACCTGTGCAAGATTGCCCGGTACCGAGCCCAGACCGAGCATGGGCAGCCCCAGCGCCAGAGGCGTCATAAGTTCTGCAATGCTTGGCATGATGCTTAAACGCCTCCCGAGATCCCGTCCGACTGGACTTGCCATCTAGCACAGGCAATTGAACGACGGCTTAACTTGCCCATCTTGCAGGGCAAGCGCATCACCGGGTGCTGGCATTTCAACCGCAAATTGTGGCAAAGGTGCAACAATGGATATATTGAACTCCACCACAAAAGATGCCTTTGTCGCCGCTGCGCAGGACCTCCTGGGGCTCAAGGGATTTACCCGCGATCCCGATCTGGTCGATCCGTGGCTAACAGACTGGCGCGGGCGTTACACCGGGCGCGCGTTGGGTTTGGCTTCGCCTGCGACGACGCAGGAGGTGGCAGCGCTGGTGCGACTGTGCGCGCACCATGCCATCCCAATCGTGCCGCAAGGCGGCAACAGCGGCATGGCAGGTGGCGCGACCCCGGATGAAAGCGGCGACGGCATCATCCTTTCACTGCGGCGGATGAACGCGATCCGCAACTTTGATGTGGGTGCGAAACAGGTTGTGTGCGAGGCAGGCGTGATCCTTCAGAACCTGCATGACGCAGCCGAGGCGCAAGGTCTGCGTTTCCCCCTGACGCTGGGCGGCAAGGGTTCAGCGACGATCGGCGGACTTGTTTCCACCAATGCCGGCGGCACTCAGGTGCTGCGATATGGTACAATGCGCGCGCAGGTGCTTGGAATTGAGGCAGTGCTGGCTGATGGCCAGATATTCGACGGGCTAACAACGCTGAAAAAGGACAATCGCGGCTTTGATCTCAAACAATTGCTGATCGGATCGGAGGGGACCCTTGGCATCGTTACCGCAGCGACCCTGCGCTTGGTGCCAGCGCCCAGAACGCGGGTGACGGCGTGGATTGGACTTTCGAGCGTTACCGGCGCGCGCGATCTGCTGCGGATGACGGACGAGGCGATAGGTGATGCGCTGGAAGGTTTCGAGATCGTGCCCGCTCACTGCCTTCAAAGCGTGCTGGCGCATCTTCCCGATGCCCGTAGCCCCTTGAACGGTTCCCATGCGTGGAATGCCCTGATCGAATGCACTTCGCCCGATGCGGATGGGTCACTGTTGCGCGACCAGCTTGAAGCCGTTCTTGCCCAGGCTCTTGAAAATGGCCTGATTGACGATGCCGCCATCGCCGCAAACGAGGCGCAGTCGGAGCAGTTCTGGCATTTGCGCGATTCAATCTCTTCGGCAGAGCGCGCTCTGGGTCCGGCCATGCAGCACGATATTTCGGTGCCAGTTGAAAGGATGCCCGAATTCATACTGGAGGCCATTCCTGCGATCGAAACTGAATTTCCCGGTGTGACCGGTACCGCCTTTGGCCATCTGGGCGATGGCAACGTCCATTTTCACGTTATCGCGCCCAAGGGCGCTGTGCCGGGCAAATGGGAAACGTGCGAAGGCAAGGCAATCAGCGCGCGGGTGTATGATCTGGTCACCCAGTGGGGCGGATCGATCAGCGCAGAACACGGGATCGGCCAGATGAAAGTCGGAGAACTTGGCCGCCTTGGCAATTGCGTTGCACTGTCGATAATGCGGCGGGTGAAAGTCGCGCTCGATCCCGGCAACATTCTCAACCCTGGAAAGCTGGTTCCTCCCGCCTGAGTTACCTTCGCTGACGTGCAGGTAACTGGCGCCCGTTTGTTCACTTGCGGTTTGGAAGCTCGGCTTGCGCGGGCGTGTGAACCGCTCTAAGGCGCGCATTCATCGGTGCCGCCCGGCGATTTGCACAAGTTAGAACCTTGGCTGATTGCCTGTCGGTATCGCATCACAAGATCCAATTGCACGTTTTCGGAGAGAACCCATGGCCAGCGCGCCGCAGCCGCAACTTCCGCTGTTTTACAAAGACCTGCTCCCGCTCAACAGTCAGGAGCACGGAGACTGGAAAGTCAGCTCTTTCGCCGATGCCGGTTTCCTCGCAGAAACCCACGCAGTTCCGCTGACGGTTGACGAGTTTATCGATGCCCAGCGCGATTACCCGATCGTGTTCACCGCCGGTGAAAACCCGCTTCCGATTGCTCTGTTTGGCCTTAACGAAGGCGTAAACACGTTCATCGGCGACGATGGCAAGCTGGTTTCGGACGTCTATGTCCCGGCCTATATTCGCCGCTACCCCTTTATCCTCGCCAAACTGCAGCAGGGCTCTGAAGACATGTCGCTCTGCTTTGACCCAACATCAGGCGTCGTCGCGAAGCAGGATGAGGGTCAGGCGCTATTCGAAGGCGAAGGCACGCCCAGCGAGTTCACCAACGGTGTGCTCGATTTTTGTAAGAAATTCGAAGAATCCGGCCAGCGCACCCGCGCCTTCCTCGAAGAGCTCAAGAAGCTCGACATTCTGATGGATGGGGAAATCGCGATCACCCGTTCGGACAATCCGGACAAGCCTTTCGTTTATCGCGGATTCCGCATGGTGGACGAAAACAGGCTGCGCGAACTGCCGAGCGAAACGCTTGAAGCGCTGAACAAGAACGGCATGATCATGCTGATCCACGCTCACATGTTCTCGATGAACCTGATGCGTCGAATCTTCGAACGCCAGTCGGCGCTGGGCAAAGTGCCCATGCCGCAGGCAACCGGCGCGGTTAATTGAATTAAATCCAAAGGAATGAGGTGCGGCTCTATCGCACCAAATTAAGCTCAAATTCGCGGTCGGAGCAGCTTGAAGCGGCTCCGACCGCTTCCTATTTGAGATTTGCGGGCGGCACCCCCCCTCATTCGCCGCCCCAAGCTGCTCTCTGATGAGGGCAGTCCTCCCTGAACCTTGGCCACCTCGCGCGTTTTGCGCGGGGTGGTTTTTTCTTTTTGGTTCAACGAGTTATGACGCAATTCTGAGTCTACAGGGCAGCTGATCTATTCCGCTGCTTCGTCAAACTGTCCGCCATGAGCGAGCCGCGCTGTCTCTGCCCCCAGTTCCCGAACGAGAACAGCCAGGATTGCGACCAGAGGGTTCAGCCCGTCGGTCACCTCATTCATCTGTTGATCGAGATAGACAGACCGGCAAACCTCCACCTGAATGGCGTGGATATTGCGCGACGGCGAGGCGTGCCGATCAAGCACGTAACCCCCTGAATAAGGGCGATTGTGAGCGACTTCGCATCCGGCGATTTCAAGCTGCCGGATGGCCCGCGTGATCAGATTGCCATGGCACGATGCACCAAATCGGTCGCCCAGTACGATCTGCGGCGCGCGCTTTTGTCCTGACTGCGGCGTCAAAGGTGGCATGGAATGCAGATCGATCAGAAGCGCAGAGCCCCACTCGCTGCGAATGCGCTCAAGCTCTTGCGCCAGAAATTCGTGGTATGGGCGGTGGATATCATCGATCCGCGCATCCAGTTCCTCGCGTTGAAGGGGACCGCGCCAGATCTCGCCAAAGCCGGGCAAGCGGCGCGGCACGAGACCAAGACCACTTCGCGCGCGGCGATTTGAACTGCCGGCGGGCGTGCTGGTGATGGTTTGCGGAACCGGTGGCCTGCGCCGAGCGCCACCAATCATGTCCCAATCGACATCGTCATGTGCGCGATTGAGATCGAGCATGGCGCGCGGTGCATGTGCCACGAGTAACCCCGTCCCCGTAGCCCTTGCCACACCAACACCCAGCTGATCGACATGCCGATCTTCAAGCCGCAATTGGCATAGTTCCTGATCGCGCAAACTGGCCAGCACATGGCCGGGGTAAGCGCGCCCAGCATGGGGAACCGCGATGAGAATTGGCAGCGGCATCGAGCGCGGCGCGATGTGGGTAAAAGCCGGACCGAAATCAGCGCCCGGACGCTCCAGCGGGACCTTCCCGCCCGAACTCTTCAAGAGATCTGGCACGGCAGGATATGCCATCCTAGCGCTGCGGTTCTGAGAATTGCGAATGGCGTTCACGATGTGTTGCTGCCCTTTTTCAGCTAGCGTGTCAAAACATGCCGCGCACAGTGTTTGTCAGAAACCTACGCGCGGCAGAAAACGAATGATGCAATCAGGATTTCTTCGCTCCATTTCCCCGCCAAAACAGAACTCATCGATTGAAGGCGTTGGCGCAATCCTCTTTCAGGAAGACCACCACAAACGTGCCAAAAATCGACAATCTTTCAGGCGAGAGGATTTCTTAAGCGGCAGATGCTATGCGCAGGGCATGAAAGATACCCTTGCACCGCGAATCCTGCTGGCTGAAGATGAAGAGGCTATGCGCACCTATCTCGCGCGCGCCTTGACCAATGCGGGATATCAGGTCGATACCGTAGATCGCGGAACGGACGCCATCCCTTTGTTGGAGACGCAGCAGTTTGATTTGCTGCTTTCGGATATCGTAATGCCCGAAATGGATGGGATCGAACTGGCCCAGAAATGTGCGGAAATCAGCCCGCGCACCAAAGTCATGTTCATCACCGGCTTTGCCGCTGTGTCGCTGCGCGCCAGTCGGGAGCAGCCCCATGCCAAGGTGCTGTCGAAGCCGTTCCATTTGCGCGATCTGGTGCTGGAGGTGGAGCGCATCTTCGAGGATCAACGCGAGGCAAGCCTCTAGGCAGCATCGGAGTTTCGCCTGTCTTCAAGCGAATTGCTTGCACGTCAGGTAAAGCCGCGTTAATGCGCCGCTCCGCTTCGCAACACGAAGCTGAAGAATGATAGCGTGGGCGTATAGCTCAGTGGTAGAGCACTGTGTTGACATCGCAGGGGCCGGGAGTTCAACTCTCTCTACGCCCACCATCATTCACTTTCGGCCTTGAACGCGCTAGGCTGTAAATATCAGCCCATACACAAAAATTCTGCTGACATCCGGACCCAATGGGCCGCGCACTCGTATGTCTATCATGACAAAGACAATCCTTTTATTCGGCGCGACGGGTGATACTGGCCGCGAGGTTCTCAATCAGGCTTTGGAGGCAGGACATCACGTTCATGCTGCAGAGCGCGACTTCCCGGCCGGTTTCGGCGAACATCCCAACTGCACAAAGCATGAAGCGGATCTGCTCGACGGCGATCTGACTGATCTCGTGCGGGGAATGGACTGCGTGATCTCGGCGGTCGGTCTGGGGCGCGACCTCAAGACCTTAGCATCGCCGCCGCCACTCTACACCGAGGGCGCATTGAATATGGTCAAGGCGATGCGCGAAACAGGTGTAAAGCGCCTTGTCGTCATCTCCGCCGCCTTCGCCGATCCCGACGCGACAGTGCCCACCTGGTTCAAGGTCGCGACCTCCTCCCTAACCCGCATTTTTGGTCAGATGGCCGATATGGAGCGCGTTCTGGAAACCACTCAGGATGTTGACTGGACAGCAGTGCGTCCGGGCTGGCTGCTGGACCGCCCCAAGAGTGGGAACTATCTCGTTTCGCTTGATGATCTCCCAGCCGGAACGCTCCGCACTCGCCACGGCGACCTTGCCGATTTCATGCTTCGCTGCGCGCTTGGCAACTTGCACGTGCGTGAGAAGCCGTTCGTCGCCGGACACGAAGACACGTTGCTCGAAACAGCACCCGCGCTGATCGAGGAATTTGTGCCTTGGTGACGTGATTGGCATGTGTGAATGGAGCGTTCAAACCCGTTTGCAAATGCCCGGCAGCACGACTTGCAAGCCGCCCTGCCTCTGCTAAAGCCCGGCTCAGGGATTATATCCAGACAATAATGAACGTCGCGCGAGGCCCAGTCCGGCGCGCCGATTTCACCCAAGCAAGGCGGGACACTCTTCATGCAGAAAATCAAGGTCAAAAACCCGGTCGTGGAACTCGACGGCGACGAGATGACGCGCATCATCTGGCAGTGGATCCGTGAACGATTGATCTTGCCGTATCTCGATATTGACCTGAAGTATTTTGATCTGTCGATTGAGAAGCGCGACGAAACTGACGATCAGATCACAATCGATGCCGCCAACGCGATCAAGGAACATGGCGTCGGCGTGAAATGCGCCACCATCACCCCGGATGAGGCCCGCGTCGAGGAATTCGACCTCAAGAAAATGTGGCGCTCGCCAAATGGTACGATCCGCAACATTCTGGGCGGCGTCGTCTTTCGTGAACCGATCGTGATCGACAACGTGCCACGCCTCGTACCCGGCTGGACCGATCCCATCGTGGTGGGTCGCCATGCCTTTGGCGATCAGTACCGTGCGACCGACACACTGATCCCCGGTCCGGGGAAACTCCGCCTTGTTTACCACGGCGACGATGGCACCGAGATTGACCTCAATGTTTTTGATTTCCCGTCCAGCGGCGTTGCGATGGCGATGTACAATCTTGACGATTCAATCCGGGACTTTGCCCGCGCTTCGTTGAATTACGGGCTCGACCGCAAATGGCCGGTCTATCTCTCGACCAAGAATACGATCATGAAAGCCTATGACGGCCGTTTCAAGGATCTGTTCGAGGAAGTGTTCGAAAACGAATTCAAAGCCGATTTTGACAAAGCCGGGATCACCTACGAACACCGTCTCATCGATGACATGGTCGCATCCGCGCTCAAGTGGAGCGGCAAATTCGTGTGGGCATGCAAGAATTACGACGGCGATGTGCAGTCCGATACCGTCGCGCAAGGGTTCGGCTCACTCGGTCTGATGACGTCGGTCCTGATGACGCCCGATGGCAAGACCGTAGAGGCGGAAGCCGCGCACGGCACCGTTACGCGGCATTATCGTCAGCACGAGCAAGGCAAAGCGACGTCCACCAACCCGATCGCCAGCATCTTCGCATGGACGCGGGGCCTGATGTATCGCGGCAAGTTCGACGAAACACCTGATGTGGTGAAGTTTGCTGAAACGCTGGAGCGGGTCTGCATCGAAACCGTCGAGAAAGGCCAGATGACCAAGGATCTGGCCCTGCTAATCGGGCCGAGCCAAAACTGGCTTACTACCGAACAGTTTTTCGAGGCGGTCGTGAACAACCTGGAAAAGGAAATGCACAAATCGGGCTGATGGCCATCGCAATCGATCCGAATAATTGACATAAGCACCGGGCGGCCTTCCCATCTGCGGGAGGTCGCCCTTCTCATTTCTTCAGGAAAATTCACTTACAATGACAGAAGCACGCCGCCCCGCCCGATCTGTGAAAGCTCGCCTGGAAATCCGTCAGGCTATGCTGAAAGATGTACGCGCAATCGGCGATCTGGTGCGCCGCGCCTATGATGATCTGCCAGCCTACACGCAGGGCGAAATCCGTGGCCAGATCAACAATTATGCCGAAGGGTGCTTTGTTGCGAAGCTGGATGGTCAGGTGGTTGGATATTGCGCGTCAATGCGCCTGGATGCGAAAGTGGCGCTGTCCGATCACACTTGGGATGAGGTTACGGGCAACGGGTTTGGCAGCCGTCACGATCCAACCGGGGACTGGCTGTATGGCTATGAACTGTGCGTCGACCCAGAAGTGCGCGGAACTCGCCTTGGCCGGCGCCTTTATGAGGAACGGCGCGCATTGGCCGAACGGCTTGATCTGACCGGTATTGTGTTTGGCGGACGGATGCCTGGTTATGCAAAAGCCACGCGCCGCAAGAACAATCGCGCTGAAAGCCCGCAGGAATATCTCGACCTGATTGCATCGAACAAGGTGCACGATCCGGTGCTGCGCTTTCAACTCGCCAACGGTTTCGAACCGCAGGGCATTCTTCCCAAGTACTTGCCCGAAGACAAGGCGAGCCGCGGCAATGCGGTGCGAATGGTCTGGCGCAACCCCTATGTCGATGCCGACGCGCCGCCCAAACATCGCCTTCCACGCGATGTTGAAAGCGTGCGGATCGCAACCTGCCAGTTGCAGGCGCGGGCGGTGAAGGATTTCGAAGAATTCATGCGTCAGGTTGAATACTTCGTTGATGTTGCTTCTGATTACGAAAGCGATTTCATCGTCTTTCCTGAATTGTTCACGCTTATGCTGCTCTCCGCCGAAGAGCAGGAGCTGAGCGCCCTGAAGGCAATCGAGCGATTGTCCGAGTACACACCCCTGATCCGCACGCGGTTGTCGGAAATGGCGCTCTCCTACAACATCAACATCATCGGTGGATCGCACCCGACCCGAATGCCGGATGGAGACATTCACAACGTCGCCTATGTGTGCCTGCGCGACGGGTCGATCTATGCGCAGGAAAAGATTCATCCCACCCCGAATGAGGCCTATTGGTGGAACATCAAAGGTGGCGACAGCATCGATGCTATCCCCACCGATTGCGGCCCCATCGGCGTGCTGATCTGTTACGACAGCGAATTTCCAGAACTGGCTCGGCGACTGGTTGATGAAGGTGCGCGTATCATCTTTGTGCCGTTTTGCACGGACTCACGCCAAGGCTATCTGAGAGTCCGATACTGCGCACAGGCCCGCGCGATCGAAAACCAGTGCTATGTCGTGATGAGCGGCAATGTGGGCAACCTGCCCAACGTCGCCAACATGGATATTCAGTATGCGCAGAGCTGCATCCTGACGCCGTGCGATTTCCCGTTTGCTCGCGATGGGATCGCGGCGGAATCGTCCGAGAATGTCGAAACGCTGACGATCAGTGACGTCAACCTTGCTGATTTGCAGTGGGCTCGCGCAGAAGGGACGGTGCAGAACCTCGCCGATCGTCGGTTCGACCTGTACAGGATCGAATGGGACAAGCGCGTAGGCAACATCTCCGATCCGCTGGGTGAACAGACTGGTGCGGCGCCTTCGCGGCCAACGGGAGCCAAGGGACATGGCGGTGGGTGACTTGATCCACCGTGGCGGGTAAACCTGGACTATGGCAGGCGAACTCTCATTTGGCCCAATGATGTCGGATACGCTGGTGATCCTCGGCGCAGCCGGGATCGTCATCCCCGTGTTCGCCCGCTTTCGCATCACGCCGATCATCGGGTTCATCCTGATTGGAATTCTGGTCGGCCCGTATGGCCTGGGCAAACTGGTTGGCGATGCGCCGTGGTTGTATCACATAACGATATCCGATCCCGAAGCGCTTGATCCATTTGCTGAATTCGGGATCATCCTGCTGCTGTTTGCAATCGGGCTGGAACTAAGTTTCAACCGCCTTTGGCAGATGCGCAAGCTTGTGTTTGGACTGGGTTCGCTTGAGCTTTTGCTGATCGGAAGCGCGTGCGCGGCGTTCCTTTATTACGCCAGCGAGATGGATCAGACGGCGGCTCTTGCGCTGGGATTTGCGCTTGCATTCTCCTCGACCGCCATCGTTTTGCCGATATCAGGCACTCGCTCGCAGGTCGGCAAGGCCGCGCTTTCGATGCTGCTGTTTGAAGACATTATGATCGTTCCGATTATCTTCATTCTCGGCGCGCTCGCACCCAATGCGCAAGGCGATGGGATGAGTGGTCTGGTTACGACTTTTTGGCAGGGCGGTCTCGTGGTGATCCTTCTGCTTGTTCTTGGCCGATATGCATTACCAAGCCTGTTCAGTCAGGCGGCTCGCACAAAAAGCCCCGAACTGTTTCTCTCGGCGTCTCTGCTTGTCGTGATCGGGGCCAGCCTCGCCACGTCCGCAACGGGTCTTTCACCTATCGTCGGAGCGCTTATCGCGGGTCTGCTAATTGCGGAAACCGAATACCACGGCGAGGTCGAAAGCATCATGGAGCCCTTCAAGGGCATGGCACTGGGCGTATTCCTGATCACTATCGGCATGAGCATCAATGTGATGACGATCTGGGCCAATCTGGGCTCCGTCATGTTGGCGGTGGTCGGTGTGCTGGTGTTCAAGGCAATCGTAACCGGCGTTCTGCTGCGCCTGATGGGAGCGCGGCGCAGCACCGCTGCGGAAACCGGGGTGCTGATGGCAAGCCCATCTGAGACGACGTTGATCGTGCTCGCCGCGGCGACGTCGGCTTTGGTAGTAGATGTCGAAACCGCGCAATTCTGGCAGATCGTGACCGCAATCGGCCTTACCGTTACTCCGCTGCTGGCCAAATTGGGCCGCGTTATCGCTCGCCGGGTGGAGGCAACCCCTGAACTGCCCGACGATGACGAAAGCGAGGCTCGCACAATAATTATCGGTGGCGGACGCGTAGGGCAATTGATTGCTGACATGCTCAAATGTCATAACCAACCCTATATCATACTCGATTCCGATCCTGACATTATCAGCACTGCCGCGCGTCGCGGCTATCGCGCCGTCTTTGCAGACGCCGCGCGCAGCGATGCACTGTCGCGTCTGGGCATTGAACTTGCTTCTGCCGTGGTTCTGACGATGGACGAGCCGGTACTGGCACAGCGCCTGGTGGCAAAATTACGGGACACCTATCCCGACCTGCTGATCGTGGCCCGCGCGCGCGATACCGATCACGCCGCCGCTTTGTATCGCGCCGGGGCCAGCCACGCCGTGCCAGAAAACCTCGAAAGCTCTCTACAATTATCGGAGGCGGTGCTGGTAGACATCGGCGTCGCGATGGGGCCAGTTATCGCCTCCATCCACGAAAAGCGCGACGAATACCGCGAACGCCTGGAGATCGACGGCGGCCTCAGCAAAAAGCCAAAACTGCGTACCTCGACCTTGAATGGGTGAAGCGGCATTGATCTGCTGATGCGCAGCGAGAGCGGTCAGTTGTCATGCGTCTACACGTTCAATTTGGCTGCGATTGAAGAGCCGATTTGACCGCAATCATCGCCGCTTCTGCCTGATCGCCATCCGGACCGCCGCCCTGCGCCATGTCGGCTCGACCCCCACCGCCCTTGCCGCCAAGCGCCTCGACGCCTGCGCGCACAAGGTCGACCGCGCTGAACCGGTCGGTGAGATCATCGGTCACTGCCACGGCTATCGCTGCCTTGCCCTCGTTCACAGCGATAATTGCAGCAATACCAGAGCCAAGCCGCGTCTTCGCTTCATCAAGCAACGGCCGCAAGTCCTTTGGGCTGAGCCCTCCGATCACCTGACCACTGAACGTAACGCCTGCGATCTTCTCATCCGCCGCCATGGGTGCCGCGCCGTCACTGCTCATCGAACCGCCTAGGGCCAGAGCCTTCCTCGCCTCTGCCAGTTCCTTTTCGAGCCGCTTGCGTTCGTCCAGCAGGGCAGCGATGCGCTCGGGAACTTCCTCGGGGGTCGCCCGGATCGCGCCTGCTGCCGCCTTCAGTGCGTCTTCGCGCGTTACCAGCCAATGGCGCGCCGCTTCTCCTGTCAGCGCTTCGATACGCCGTACTCCGGATGAAACCGCGCTTTCGGAAATGATGCGGAAAATACCGATGTCGCCCGTCGCGCGCACATGCGTGCCGCCACACAATTCGACTGAATAATTGCGCCCTTCTGCGCCAGATCGGCCCATGGCGAGAACGCGGACTTCATCCCCGTATTTTTCGCCGAACAGGGCAAGCGCGCCCGCTTCGACTGCCTCGTCAGGACTTATCAAGCGGGTCGATACAGTTTCGTTGGCCCTGATTTCGGCGTTAACTTCTACCTCGACGGCCGCAATATCATCATTGCTGAGCGCGGTGGGATGCGAAAAGTCGAACCGGAGCCGATCTTCGGCGACCAGCGAACCTTTTTGAGTGACGTGGCCGCCCAACCGGTTTCGCAGTGCAGCGTGAACCAGATGCGTAGCGGAGTGATTGGCGCGGATGGCCGTGCGCCGTTCAATGTCGACCGAAAGAAGGACTGTATCACCTACAGCAATTTCGCCCGCCTCGATTATGGATTGGTGGGTGTGCAACCGGCCAAGCGGCTTGCCCGTGTCGGTCACGCTTGCCTTAAGCCCTGCTGGACTGGAAATCGTTCCCGTGTCACCCGTCTGCCCGCCGCTGGTCCCATAGAACGGGGTCTGATTGGTCAGGATAGAAACCGTATCACCGGCAGACGCGCGATCGACCTCAACGCCATCGCGCACGATCGCCACCACGGTGCCCTCGCCTGAATCCGCGGCATAGCCTGTGAATTCGCTGGCACCTTCGCGTTCTGCAATGTCGAACCAAATCTCGTCGGAAGCGGCCTCGCCCGAACCCTTCCACGCAGCACGCGCAGCTTTTCTCTGTTGCGCCATGGCTTCATCGAAACCATCCCGATCAACGCCGATCCCGCGAGCGCGCAGAGCATCCTCGGTCAGATCGTATGGGAAGCCGAAAGTGTCATAGAGCTTGAACGCAATCTCTCCGTCCAGCTCTCCGCCCTGCTCCATGTCGCCAGTCGCCTCGTCAAGCAGCTTCAGACCTTTTTCCAGCGTGCGACGGAATTGCGTCTCTTCGCGCAGCAGCACCTCTTCGATGAGAGCCTGTCCGCGGACCAGTTCAGGATAGGCCTGCCCCATCTCGGTAACCAGGCTTGGTACGAGGCGATGCATCAGGGGCTCGCTGGCGCCGAGCAGATGAGCGTGGCGCATTGCGCGCCGCATGATCCGGCGCAACACATATCCGCGCCCCTCATTTGAGGGAAGCACCCCATCGGCCATCAGGAAACTGGTGGAGCGCAGGTGGTCCGCCATGACACGATGGCTTGCGATCTGTTCGTCCGAAGTGGGCAGACCGGTAAGTTGCTGTGAGGCGCCGATCAGTGCCTTGAAGGTATCGGTGTCGTAATTGTTGTGGACGCCCTGCATAACGGCGGCGACACGTTCCAGGCCACTGCCGGTATCGATCGAGGGCCGAGGCAGATCGATCCGAGTGCCATCCCCTTGCTGGTCGAACTGCATGAAGACCAGGTTCCATATTTCGACAAATCGATCACCATCCTCGTCCGGGCTGCCAGGTGGGCCACCGAAAATGTGATCACCATGATCGTAGAATATTTCAGAGCAAGGGCCGCAAGGGCCTGTCTCTCCCATCGACCAAAAATTGTCGTTGGTGGATATGCGAATGATGCGCTCCTCGGGGAGGCCCGCGATTTTGCGCCACAGTCCAAACGCTTCTTCGTCGGTGTGATACACCGTCGCAGTGAGGCGGTCAGGGGAAAGACCCCACTCGCGCGTGAGCAGCGTCCAGGCATGTTCGATTGCCTGTTCCTTGAAGTAATCGCCGAAGGAGAAGTTTCCGAGCATTTCGAAAAAGGTGTGGTGGCGTGCGGTGTAGCCGACATTATCGAGGTCGTTGTGCTTTCCGCCTGCACGCACGCACTTTTGCGAAGATGTTGCACGTGGGGCTGGCGGAGTCTCGAGGCCGGTGAACATGTTCTTGAACGGAACCATTCCCGCATTCACGAACATGAGCGTTGGATCGTTGTAAGGAACCAGAGGCGCACTGGGAATTTCGGCGTGATCTGCCCGCTTGAAAAAGTCTAGGAACGAGCGCCGGATGTCATTTGTCGATGTCATGATCACACGCAGTTAGGCAATCGCGCCCGCAGCGACAAGCCGAAGCGTGCACCCGACATGACGATGAGCGAAGATTGGGAGCGAATTTGTTTCCCGCACGCCACACCTGCCTCGACTGCATGGCTTTCCAAGAGGTCGATCATGCATCAAACAGGGACGGGCCCCGCCTCCCAAAGACGGAAATGCGGGGCCTGCCTGCCAGACGAAATGTGCTGAAACTGAAACCCGATCGCCAAATAGATGCAGTCACCAGAGTTGCGCCTGACTGCCGGTTATCGGACTAACCGAGCGGATCAGTCCTCTTCCGAATCCGAATCTTTGTCCGGGCCGGTCATCATCTCCTCAGCAACCACATCGGTTTTGCTGCGAATGGCCGCTTCCAAACGCTCGCTGATTTCAGGATTTTCCTTGAGATATGTCTTGGCGTTCTCGCGGCCCTGACCGATCCGGATGCTGTCATAGGAGAACCAGCTGCCTGATTTCTCGACGATGCCGGCCTTCACGCCCAGATCGAGAATTTCGCCGATCTTGGAAATTCCCTCACCGTACATGATGTCAAATTCGACCTGCTTGAAGGGCGGAGCTACCTTGTTTTTCACCACTTTCACGCGAGTGGAGTTGCCAACAACTTCGTCGCGATCCTTGATCTGGCCGGTGCGGCGGATATCGAGCCGAACCGAGGCATAGAATTTGAGCGCGTTACCACCGGTCGTTGTTTCCGGATTGCCGTACATCACGCCGATTTTCATGCGAAGCTGATTGATGAAGATCACCATGCATTTCGAGCGATTGATGGAACCTGTCAGCTTGCGCAGTGATTGCGACATCAATCGCGCCTGAAGACCGACATGAGAATCGCCCATCTCACCTTCGATTTCGGCACGTGGGACGAGTGCGGCAACGGAATCGACCACCAACACATCAATTGCGTTTGATCGAACCAGCGTATCGACAATCTCAAGCGCTTGCTCACCAGTGTCGGGCTGTGAAACGATAAGTTCGTCAATATCGACGCCCAGTTTCTTGGCATAAACTGGATCAAGCGCGTGCTCGGCATCCACGAATGCTGCCGTACCACCCGCCTTCTGAGCCTCGGCGATGACGTGCAATGCCAATGTGGTCTTGCCCGAACTTTCAGGGCCGTACACCTCGATCACCCGCCCTTTTGGCAGGCCGCCGATGCCCAGTGCAATATCAAGACCCAGCGAGCCAGAGGAAATCGATTCGACCTGCATGGTCTCTTTCGAACCAAGCTTCATCGCCGAACCTTTACCAAAAGCCCGGTCAATCTGTGCGAGCGCTGCGTCGAGCGCTTTTTGACGATCCAATTCCTTACCCTTCTCTACCAACTTCAGCTGCGTAGCCATCGCATGACCTCCTTGAGTTGCCTAGAGCGGATTAAGGAGTTTTAACCGTCCTTCTTCCGTTCTGCTATCAAGCGTGTATCGCGTTTGTTCCAGAAGAACAAGAGTAGAACGAAAATTTTCCAACACTTCGATGCTGGCCGCCCATGTTTAGCCAGCATCAGTCGGTGAACGTCACGTTGTGCTGTTTAGCAGCGCGCATTACGGCTGCAACTTTATCACCAATGGCAGAGACGCTGAATGGCTTTGCGATAAAGAACATGTCGGGGATGTCGATATCCTTGCGCAACTGTTCTTCGGCATAGCCCGACATGAACAGCACCGGGATTTGTGGACGCTGTTGGCGAATGGCGCGGACCATGGCGGGGCCGTCCATTCCCGGCATCACCACATCGCTGACGACGATGTCAAAATTGGCCCCCTCGCCAATAGCCGCAAGCCCCTCCTCACCGCCCGGGCACGCAGTTACCTGATAGCCTGCGCGGCTCAATGCACGTTCCGCCACGGCACGCACCATATCCTCATCTTCGACCAGCAGGATGCTGCCGCCAACCGACCAATCGGCGGGGACAGGCGCGACCGGCTCCCTCCGGCGCGGCGCTTCGCCGCGGTGCACGGGGAAATAGATAGTGAAGCGCGCGCCTGTCGGGTTGCCAGCACTGTCGGTGGCGTTATCGGCGAAGATGAACCCGCCCGATTGCTTAACAATGCCGTAGGCGGTCGAAAGGCCAAGCCCGGTGCCCTTGCCCTGCTCTTTAGTGGTGAAGAACGGCTCGAACAGTTTCGGCAGCACATGTGGCGGAATTCCGCCGCCTGTATCCTGCACTATCAATACGGTATAGTCAGCCGCAGGCAGGATTTCCGAGCCAAGCTGGATCACTTCCTTGGCCTCAAGACTGCGGGTGAGCAGGGATATTCGGCCCGAGACGGGTCCAGCCTTCGGCCCGTTCGAATTGATCGCATCGCGCGCATTCACGGCGAGGTTCATGATAACCTGTTCCAGTTGCTGCGGATCAGCGCGCACCGGGCCCAGATTGCGATCATGCTGCACATAATAGCTGATTTTTTCGCCCAGCAATCGTTTGATGAGCGGGTTCACCTCGCTCACCACGTCGGGCAATTGCAGCACTTCGGGTCGCAAGGTCTGTTGGCGGGAAAACGCCAGCAATTGCCGCGTCAGCGCGGCTGCGCGGTTGGAGTTAGCCTGGATCTGCTGAATATCGTCATAATCGCTGTCGCCTGGGGTATGGCGCAACAACATGAGATCGCAGGTGCCGATGATTGCTGTCAGGACGTTGTTGAAATCATGCGCGACCCCGCCCGCCAACTGGCCGACCGCCTGCATCTTCGTCGCCTGGGCAACCTGACGTTTTAGCTGATTTTCCTCGCTCGAATCCGCCAGGCTCAACAACACGGCAGCCTCGCCCAGCCCCCGCACTCCAGCAAGGCCGAGCGAAACCGGCTCTTCAGGCTGAGAAACGAGGCGCACTGCCATATCGCCACTGGTCGCAGGTCCGCGTCCGTGTCGACGTACCGCATCGGACAGCGCAGCCTTGTCCTCGCGCACGACCAGATCGGTCGGGAATGCGGGAAGTCCGCGCCCTTCGCGATCGACAGAGCGCAGAAACGCATCGTTGCCGAACAGAAATCGCCCGTCGCGGTCCGTCATCGCCAAGCCAAGCGGCAATTGCGCCAGAAGCGCGTCCAGCTTTGCGACGCCTGCCTGCGATGAACCATCCCAGCCACTGCCGATGCCGACGCCGCTGTCTACCAGCAGCATAAGCGAAGCGGTTTCATCGGTGCGGGCATTGTCATCCAGGCCCACATCGCCCAGCGGCACATCAATCAGGGTTTGCGGAGTGCCTGCCCTTCCCTCCCGAGCGAAGAAGATACGGTCACGATCATCAGACCGCAGGACCGAAACGAAATCCTGTCCTGCAAGGGTTGCAGTGCGGTCGCCCACGGCACGTTCGGCAAAGCCGGCGCTGACTGAACGGATCACGCCATTCGCAGTCGTGATTGCGGTTTCAATACCCGCGCGGCTCAGCATCTGGCCAAAAGGCCCGACAAGGTCGAGTGCCTGCAGCGCAGTGGTCTGGCTGGGCAGAATCGGTGTAAATCGCCAGATGAGATGATCGTCACCGCGCCCCCCGCGCACGCTGGAAACGCTCCAGCCAAGATTGCCTTCGGGCAAGCCGGGCATCGCAGGCAGCGTAGCGGCGCCATCTCGCCATGCATCCCGTGCTGCCTTGGTCAAGGCTTCGAGGCCGACCCGTTCCACCGGCAGTATCGGAGGCGCACTGGCCGCGCCGAATGCGCTGATGAATGCTGTGTTGGCGCAAACCAGCCTGTTTGCACGATCAGTGATCGCGATTGCCTGACCGGTGCCCGGCGTATCACCTTCTATCGCTGCGACGGTGACCGACCAGTCCGGCACCGTCGCGACAGTTTCGCCAGATGCGGACTGCACCCGGTAAAATGCAAATACTCCGCCAAGCAATACCAGCAGCGCGAGAGCGAAGATCGCTGTGAGCACTCCATTGCCAGAAGCCATGAAGACAATCGCAATGCTGAGAAACAAGCCCATACCAAGACCGCCCAGCACCGTTGGACCGGTATCGAGCAGACTGGTTACGCCCGATTGCTGAGCGCGTTGGTTTGAAGGATCGGAGAAATTCAAGCGGGCTGTCCCTTTGATAGGCTTCTTGCTGGCATTGGTCCCGGTCAGCGCAAGACTGGAATGTCAGGAGCAGTCTTACTGAGCCTTTAGCCGCTGGTCGAGCCGGGCTTCCATCAGCTTGAGACGTTTTGCCCGCTTGCGCGAAACCATGACGCGCCAGATCGCCCCGGAAACGACATAACCCAAAGCAGACGTTACTATCGCCAGAACTATGAAGCCAAACGCAGTCACGCCTGCCAGCTCGAAAAATTCGACCAGCCAGGTCAACCAGCCATCGTTCAATTCTTTGCTGGCAATACCGCCCACGGCCTGATCGACATTCAGCGTAAGCACACCGACACGGTTTGCAGCCACCAGCCAAAACGGAAGGGTAAACGGGTTGGTCACAAAAGTGACGAGTGCGGCAAGCGGCACATTTGCCCGCGCCGGCAATGCAAGAAACGCCGCCAGAAATATCTGACCAAGCGGAATGATGAAGGCTGCAAACAGACCCAAGGCCACCCCACGCGGTACGGAACGCCGCGTAAATCGCCACAACTCAGGCGAAAGGAACCGATGCGCGATAGGCGCTAGATATCGATTGTTGGCCATCTCCTCGCGCGAGGGCATGTATTTCCGGATCAGATCGGAGCCGAAAGTCTTTGACCAGATCGATGGCTTCCCAACTTCTTTCCCTGAGGTACCGACGGGTCGGGTATTTTTAATATCACCCGTCACGCGTCTGCTCCCGAAACAAGGCACGCAATCACGCCGGAGCTGAAAGCCAGGCCCGAACCAAAGTGATCGTGAGAAACGTCCATGCCATCCATATGGGTAGTACAAACTCCCTGACAATCGCGTGAATTAGACACTTGGGAGAATTGCGAGCCAGCATCCTCTTAACCCCCGCAAAACCGGGCGGAAGCGTCGAAAAATTCAGCCGCGATCCCGCATCAGTCTTGCCTTGTCGCGCTGCCAGTCCCGGTCCTTGATCGTGGCGCGTTTGTCATGCGCCTGCTTACCCTTGGCAAGAGCCAGTTCGACCTTCGCCCTTCCCTGCGCGTTGAAATAGACTGACAACGGAACCAGCGTCATCCCCTTGCGCTCAACTGCGCCGAACAGCTTGTTGATCTCCCGCTCATGCAACAGCAACTTGCGCGGACGCTTGGGTTCGTGGTTCAGACGGTTGCCGTGGCTGTATTCCGGAATGTTGGAGTTGATGAGCCAAACCTGCCCGTCCCTTACCTCGGCATAGCTTTCCGCGATCGTCGCCTCACCGGCTCGCAGCGCCTTCACTTCGGTGCCCTGCAACGCCAGCCCCGCCTCGAACTTTTCATCGATGTGATAATCGAACCGCGCGCGACGATTTTCCGCGACGGTTTTCTGTTTGTCGAAAGTCTTGGGTTTGGGCCGTGCCATGGTGGTGTGGCCCATATAGCGCGCTTCTCGCTTAAGCAAAGGGAAGTCACCAATATTGATTAAACTGCAATTGTATTAGCGGCAGAATTCGGCATTTTTAACACCTTAGCCTTTCGAGATTGCCAACCAACAGGGGTCTTCATGCCGTTTCGCCTCGCCAGCCTTCTGGCTCCGCTCGCGATTGTCGCAGGCGCATCCGCCTTGCCATTCTTTGCTGTCAGCGCAGCAGAACCGCTGCCTTTGTCCGAGTACGGCAAACTGCCCGATGTTGAGAGATCTGCGATATCTCCATCCGGCGACCGTATTGCCCTGATCACAACACTTAACGGCAAGCGGGTGATCCTCGCCCTCGAAAATCAGACCAAACCGATCAAACTCGTGACGATTGGCGATATGAAGGTTCGATCTCTGGACTGGGTGGGCGAAGACCGACTTCTTGTCACTTCCAGCCAGACCAAGGATCTCAGCTTCGGCTTCACGACAGACAAGGCCGAATTTGCTCAGGCGCGAGTAATACCGATCGCTGGAGACGACGGAGGCAAAATCGTTTTTGGCGATTACGGCAAGATTTACGAAGCAATCAGTGGCAATTACGGCACTCGCAAGGTCGACGGCAAATACTACGGATTTTACGGCGGTATTGAGCTGGCCCGTGACAGAGTCGGTTCACGCGCGGGCTATACCTTCGATCACGGACGCCCTTATCTGTTCAAGGTCGATCTTGAGAGCATGAGGGTCGAGAAAATCGCGAATGCCGCCCGCGAAGGCTTTGGTAATGACTGGCTGGTTGATGAAGCTGGCAAGGTCGCCTTCACTCTGGATATCAGCTACGCCACCGGTGTCTGGGATATTCGCAATTCCCAAGGTGACAAGATTGCCGATGGCCAGCAGCCGGGTGCAAGGATCGGCCTGGTTGGCCTGGGTTTTGACGGGACCAGCGCAATCTACGTGGAGCGCGGCGAAGAATCCTTCAAATGGTTCGAAATTTCACAGGAAGGTGGCACGCCCAGGCCGTTCCTCGATGATATCGATTTCGAACAATTGTTCTTCGATCCCCAAACTGGCCGCCTGATGGGCTACACGATCGGCGAAGACGAAACCGAGCAGCACGTTTTCGCTGATAAGACCCTGCAGGAAAAGGCGGAGCGCGTTCGCGAAGCGTTCGCATCGTTCAAGTCTTGGATTTCTGAATGGAACAGCGATCTCAGCGATGTGATCGTACGGACCAGCGGCAATGGAGATTCCGGCACGTATTATGCGGTCGATCTGGAAACCTCTCGCGCCAATGCGCTGGCATATGAGCGGTTGGCAATCGGTCCCGAACTGGTGGGGCCGATTTCCACCTTCCAATATGCTGCCAGCGACGGGTTGGAGATGGACGGCATCCTCACATTGCCTCCCGGAGTAGAGGCGAAGAATTTGCCGGTCGTGGTGCTTCCCCACGGAGGCCCGCACAGCGCTGATACCGCAACATTTGACTGGTGGGCGCAAGCATTCGCCTCGCGCGGATATGCAGTGTTTCAGCCGAATTTCCGGGGCAGCACCAATCGAGACAGCGCATTTCGACAGGCCGGATACGGTGAATGGGGTCGCAAGATGCAGACCGACAAGTCCGATGGCCTGATGGCATTGGCCAAAGAAGGCATCGTCGATCCCGATCGCGCCTGCATCGTAGGCGCATCGTATGGCGGATATGCCGCGTTGGCCGGTGTCACGGTGCAGCAGAGCCTGTACCGCTGCGCTGTCGCAGTCGCTCCGGTGAGCGATATCCGCAACATGTATCAGGAAGATTACCGGGCCAGCGGGCGAGATAAAACGACAAGGGTGGCCCTGCGCGAGCAATTGGGCGATCCCGATAACTGGAATGATGTCTCTCCTTTGCGAAGGGCGAAAGAAGCGAACGCGCCCATCATGTTGATTCACGGAAAGGACGACACAGTCGTTCCATACAGTCATTCGACCAAGATGGCCGATGCGTTGAAGGATGCGGGCAAGTCGTATGAAATGGTGACACTGGATGGCGAAGACCACTGGCTCTCGCTTTCAACCACACGTCAACAGATGCTGGAAAAAGCTGTCGGATTTGTCGAGCGCCACAATCCGCCGCAATAATGGGGCCTGGCGGGCGAATCGATCCCGCAATGTGCCCGTGGAGCCCGCCTTATGTCCGACACCGACCTTGAACCCTTCGCAATCGGAGACCAGATCGTCGCGCCCGGTACCGTGAAGGACGTATCGCTATCGGTAACGACCATGGCGACCGGTTTCGACTCGTTCATCAAGGTTCGCGTGATCCACGGAGCGCGGCCCGGCCCGGTTGTGTTCACCAGTGCCGCGATCCACGGCGATGAGATAGTCGGCACCGCGATCATCCAACGCCTTGCCACCTACATCACGCCAGATCAGCTTTCGGGCACACTGTTGTTGATTCCCGTCAGCAACATTTTCGGGTTTCTGAACCATACGCGATATCTGCCAGACAGGCGGGATCTCAATCGGTCGTTTCCGGGAAATTCGACTGGGTCGCTGGCAGGACAATTTGCCCATGTATTCTTCAGCGAGGTGGTCGGCCGCGCTACCCTCGGGATCGATATTCATACTGCCGCCGTGCATCGATACAACCTGCCGCAAATCCGGATTGCTGCGGGGAACAAGCGGCTGGTCGAGCTGGCAATGGCTTTTGGTGCACCTGTAATTATCGAAAGTCCGCTGCGTGATGGATCACTCCGATCGCTGGCCGCATCCAACGGGGTGGAGATGCTGTTGATGGAAACCGGCGAGGCGCTGCGGTTTGATCGGCTTTCCATCGAAACCGGGGTCGCCGGGGTGCAACGCGTCCTGGCTCATATCGGTATGATCGAAGTTGACGAAAGCATGCGGGAGGTTGGCATCCCCGCGCGATCTAACAAGACACAATGGGTCCGTTCGCCACGCGGCGGAGTGACGCACCGCGTGCGCAAGTCAGGCGACGCAGTGCGCAAAGGCGATCTGCTGGCAGTGGTTGCTGGCCTGTTTGGCGAAGAACCGCAGGAGCTCGTCAGCCCCATCGATGGCATCATCATCGGCCACACCACTCTGCCCGTGGTGCATCAGGGCGATGCGTTATTCCATGTCGCCAGCGTCGCCCACCCCGAAAAGGTCGGCGCGCGGATCGAAAGCCTGTCCGAAGCAATCTACGCGAGCGAGCCAGAGGGCTTTGCAGAGATGCTGCTGGACGAGGACGAGGTGCTTTAAGGCAGGTTGGACGCGCTAAACCAGCCCTGCAAATTCCAGCGCTTCATCAACAGCTTTGCGCGATTGCGCACTGGCCGCAACCAGCGGCAGGCGCACTTCCTCGGTCACGCTTTCCATAACGCGGGTAAGCGCGTACTTTACAGGCGCAGGGCTGGCATCCGAAAACATCGCATAATGCAGCGGGAACAAACGATCGTTCAGCTCTCGTGCCCTTTTTAGCTCGTTAGCGGCGATAGCGGCGTGAAATTCAGCGCAAAGCGCAGGCGCGACGTTGGCCGTTACCGAAATCGCTCCCCTGCCCCCGGCGGCAGAATGCGGAAGCCACAATTCGTCATTGCCCGATAGCTGACAGAAATCACGCCCAATCCCCATGCGATGATCGGCGACACGGCTCAGATCGCCGCTTGCATCCTTTATCGCGACAATGCGTTCGGGATATTTTTTTACGAGCGCGACCACGGTTTCGTCCTCGATATCGGTCACGGTGCGGCTCGGCACGTTATACAGCACGATCGGCAGTTCGCAGTGTTCGGCCAGATAGCTGAAGTGCGCAATCAATCCTGCCTGACTGGGGCGATTGTAATAGGGCGCAACGCACAGTCCCGCCGCAGCTCCGGCTTTTTTCGCAAAATTCATGTGAAGCGCAGCATTGCGAGTGTCATTGGAGCCGCAGCCTGCAATCACCGGAACGCGCCCGGCGGCTTGTTCGATACACACTTCTATAACGCGATGATGCTCTGCATTCGAAAGCGTTGATGCCTCGCCCGTGGTCCCGCAAGGGACAAGTGCTGCGCTGCCTTGTTCGATTTGCCAGTCGACCAGTCGACGAAAGGCCTGTTCATCAAACGATCCATCGCGAAAAGGAGTCACCAGAGCGGGAATTGATCCGCTGAACATTGCTTTATCCCCGTGTCAGTACATTTCTTGCGTCAGCGCGGCGTATCATTGCAGCGGAATTTTTCGCTATAGGCGTTCAGCGCTTGATAAGGATCCTTTCGCCACGATGTCCAGCATGGTCAATATAATCCGTTTCAAACTTCTCGTTCGCATTGGCGCTTCGGCAGCCGTGGTTGCACTATCGCTTGGGGCGCCGGCCTCGGCGCAAGTCTATGGACAGGGTGGCGGCAGTTCGATGCTGGCACAACAACCTGCCTCAATTGATGCCGCCATCGCGCGCTGGGAGTTGCTGCAGGAAAATCGCCAGCTTCGGTTCGCCGATTATGCCGGGTTCGCCTTGGCCTATCCCGATTTTCCGATGATGTCGCTGGTGCGCACCCGCGCGGAAAACACACTCGAGGCTGAAGGCCCCCCGCAGGCCGATCTGCTGCGGTTTTTCGACGCGCTCCCGCCGCTTACAAATGCCGGGCGTGCCCGATATGCTCTCGCACTGGCTGCAGCACAGCGTCCCGAAGCGTTCGAAGTGGCGCGCGCTGCGTGGCGCGGCGGCAACATGAATGAACCTTCCGAGGCATATATCACAGGCCTATATTCAAGCCGCCTGACGGCGGAGGATCACGCCGCCCGCATGGATGCATTGTTGTGGCAAGGCCAACGAGATGCTGCGGCAAGGCACATGGTCAATCTCGATCCCGCGCAGCGCCAGATCGCAATGGCTCGCCTCGCGCTGGTAGGCGGCGCAAGCCCCGCTAATGCCGGCGTCAACGTTCCATCTGGCGCGCTGAGCGACGCCGGATATGTCTTCAACTATGTCAACTACCTTCGGTCTAACAGGCAAACCGGAGAGGCGATATCGCTGCTAACCAACCGCCCCGCATTCGCCGCCCCCGCTTTCGATCCCGAAGAGCTGGTGGATGATATGCTGGCCGTCGCCCAGTCTACCAGCGCTCTGGACGCGGTGCGCATTGCCAGCCGGATCGATGATCTGTTCGCACCCGGCACCGACATTTCCGAAGGATCGTTCAAACTGCGCGATCGATATACTGATTTGATGTGGTTGGGCGGGACCAAGGCCTTGTGGGAACTGGGTCGCGGCGATCAGGCCACCGGCCTGTTCGAACGGTATGGCCGCGCCGCGCGCACGCCATTGACGAAGGCCAAGGGATTTTACTGGGCCGGCCGCGCTGCCCAGCAGTCTGGCAATACGGCAGAGGCAACCCGGCTTTATGAATTGGCTGCGCAGTGGCCAGATTATTACTACGGTCAACTTTCGCTCGCTGCGCTGGGTCGCCCGATGCCGAGCTTTGAAGATCTGCCACGCCCGGCAATATCGGTCGAAGAGCGCCGCGAATTCGACTCCCGCCCACTTTCGCAAGCGATTCTCGCCTTTGCCCGGAACCGCCGCGACTGGCGCACTGAAAGACGGTTTTTTCAAGCTGTAGCCGAAAATGCGCGCGACGGACGCGAACTGCTGATGGCGCACGATTTGGCTGCGCGGGTGAACCTGCCGGAAATGTCCGTGGTTCTTGGCATGATGGCCGGAGAACTCGGCTTTTCAGGGGTCGAACGCGTTGGGTTTCCTACGGTGGAAACACCGTTGGTCAATGACTGGACCATGGTTCACGCGATTGGTCGTCAGGAAAGCGAATTTGACCGTACGCGCGTGAGCCATGCAGGGGCGCGCGGCCTTATGCAGCTGATGCCGGGGACCGCGCGTGAACAGGCAGGCAAGCTGGGTGTGCAGTATATGTCGGCCGATCTTACGGACGCGCCGCAATACAACATCCGACTTGGTGATGCTTATTTCGCACGCATGATGAGTTATTACGGCGGCGCATATCCGCTTGCTGTGGGCGCCTATAATGCAGGGCCTGGCCGCGTGAATCAGTGGTTGCGCCTGAATGGCGACCCTCGCACGGGCGCGATCGACTGGGTGACCTGGGTCGAACGGATCCCGGCCAATTTCGAGACGCGTTATTACATTATGCGCGTGTTGGGTAATGCGGTTACCTATTCTCACATGTATCCGGACAAGGCCGGATACCCACGCCCGATCACCGCCTTCCTTCCCTGAAGCTTCGCATGGCCGCTACGCCGGGCCCTCCGATTACGCCACAGGGCATGGCCGCGCTAAAGGCGCGCTATGACCACCTGTTGGGCAAGGAGCGGCCTGAAATCGTCGAGATCGTTAGTTGGGCTGCGGGAAATGGCGACCGCAGCGAGAACGGCGATTACCTGTACGGGCGCAAGCGAATGCGCGAGATTGACCGGGAACTGGGGCATCTCGCGCGGCGGATGAAGGTGTGCCGCGTCGTCGATCCAACCAACCAGCCAGATCGCAGCCGTGTGTTTTTCGGTGCGACGGTGGAGCTTGCCGACGAGGAAGATCTTCGCCAGATCGTCACTCTGGTGGGCGATGATGAACAAGATGCGGGCAATGGCCGCATTGGTTGGAATTCGCCAATGGCGAAAGCGCTAAGAGGCTCCAGCATCGGCGATGTTCGCACAGTACGTCTGCCCGGCGGGGCGAAGGAATGGGAAATCATGGAGATCTGTTATAACTAGGTGGACATGATCAAATCTATTGCGGCGTTTGCTGCTTTGCTCGCTATTCCTGTTGCTGCTCCCTTGGCCGCTAAAGACAGCCTGGGTGTGTATAACGATTGGGCAGCCTTCCGCGATGCCGAACAGCCGCGGTGTTATGCCATCGCCAAATCGCGCGGAGGCGGCACAGCGGGCAGCTTCGCCAGCATCGCAAGTTGGCCCAAGCACGGCATTCGCGGGCAGCTTCACTTTCGTTTTGCCGGTGCGGTCGATCCGGAAACTCCGGTCCGGCTGGTCATCGGGGACCGCCGGTTTGAACTCGCCGCATCAGGTCGCAACGCATGGGCCACCGATAAATCGATGGACGCAGCGATCATCGCACAGATGCGTTCAAATGCGCGGATGAGCGTGACCGCGAGAGCCGCGAATGGCCGCCTCTACACCGATCGATATTCGCTCAACGGCGTGGCGACCGCGATGGACGCAGCGATTGTCGGATGCGCCTCTGCGAAATAGCGCGGCATAAAAAACGGGCCGGGAATTGCTTCCCGGCCCGTTCCAAATTCAATCCTGTTCCTATATTAGAAACGCACGCCGAGGCCTGCCATGACCTGATGACGGTCAAGATCGACGTTAAAGCGGTTCGTGTCCGGCAGATTGCCGTCGAAATCCACTTCACCTTCGCTGTAGTTTGAATAGCGGTATTCCAGCTTTACGAATGCATTCTGCTGGAAAGCGTATTCGGCACCGGCACCCACGCGGTAGCCATCAAGATCGAAATCATTGTTCGATTCGAAAGTGCCGTCGTTGTTACGGATGTTCAGTTTGGCGTTGGTGTAGCCGCCCTTCACATACAGCAGCGTGTTCGGGGCGGCGTTGATGCCGATGCGTGCGCCCAGATACAGGTCACGGCCTGCGGACACATTGCCAAAACCAAAGCCTTCGAAATCACCGTTGTTGAATTCGACGTCGGCGCTCGAATCGGTGAATTCTGCTTCAGGGCCAATCACAATGCTGCCGAGATCGACATCGTAGCCGACTGCCACACCGTAGGTGATGCCATCGATCGACTGATCGTTGTCGACGTTCACGTCATCGTCAACGTCGCTTCCGGCGCGCAGATTATCGTATCCACCGACGACTTCGCCACGCAGACCAGTGAAGGGTGATTCATTCTGAACTTGCGCTGCAGCCGGGACTGCAAACGCGCTCAAAGCGCCAGTGGCGGCCAAAATGATTGCTTTTTTCATTATACGCTCCAGTAATATTGTTTCGTGTGATCCCTGTTATGAAACCCTAACGGAGCAATTTTCGGAAGGTTCCATGAACCTCAGACAACAAGCATTTTTTCCGATAAGCTGACTCGGTTGGCGCGATCGGCTGCGCAAATTGTCGCGTGTGTGCGCCAGTCCGATGCTGAAGGGCGCTGTAACTGCTCAGAGTTTTCGACGCGCCTCACGCCGCTTTGAGTGGCTGGTCAAACGGAGCGTGCGCTATTATATGCCGACCCAATCATGCCAGATACGAACCTTATGACCATTCCCGGGCAGATCGATCCGATTCCCGTCGCGCGCGATATCACGCCGCGGGCCGATGGGCGCGTGGATTTGATCGGCCTTGCCCGCCCGCGCATCGCCGAACTGTTTGCGCAAAGCGGTCTTGACGCACGTCAGGCAAAGCTGCGCGCCAAGCAGGTCTTTCATTGGCTGTACCATCGCGGCGTCACCGATTTTGCCGATATGACCGATATCGCCAAGACAATGCGCCCGTGGCTGAGCGACAGGTTTGTAATCGGTCGCCCAAACGTCGTAGAGGCGCAGCACAGCTCTGACGGGACGCGCAAATGGCTGCTCCAGACCGATGACGGCCATGATTTCGAAATGGTGTTCATCCCTGACGAGGCGCGTGGCACGCTGTGTGTGTCCAGCCAGGTCGGCTGCACGCTCAATTGCACATTCTGCGCCACCGGCACGATGCGACTGGTGCGAAACCTGACACCGGGAGAGATCGTGGGTCAGGTGATGCTGGCGCGCGATGCGTTGGGCGAATGGCCAAAAGGGTCGATGCAGGGCTTTGACGATGCCGAAGACGCGCCCGACGAGGCAGCACACTACACAGCCGATGGCCGTCTGCTGACCAACATAGTGATGATGGGCATGGGAGAGCCGCTGTATAATTTCGAACACGTGCGTGACGCCCTGCACCTGGTAATGGATGGCGACGGACTGGGCCTGTCCAGACGTCGCATTACTCTATCGACCAGCGGCGTCGTTCCGATGATGCAGCGCTGCGGCGAGGAAATCGGCGTCAATCTGGCGGTCAGCCTCCACGCCGTGACCAAGCCGGTGCGCGATGAAATAGTGCCGCTCAACAAGAAATACGGAATCGAGGAACTGTTGCAGGCCTGCGCCGATTATCCCGGCGCATCCAATGCGCGGCGCATCACGTTCGAATATGTGATGCTGAAGGACAAGAACGACAGCGACGACGACGCGCGAGAACTCGTCCGTCTGCTCAAAAAGTTCAACCTGCCAGCAAAGGTCAACCTGATACCGTTCAATCCGTGGCCGGGCGCACAATACGATTGTTCGCCCCCCGAACGGATCCGCGCATTTTCCAACATTGTTTTCGCAGGCGGAATCAGCGCTCCGGTGCGCACCCCGCGCGGGCGCGATATCGATGCGGCGTGCGGGCAATTGAAAACAGCGGCCGAAAAGAAAAGCCGCGCCCAGCAAGACCGCGAGGCCGCTCTCGCCGCTGAACAGGCGTGAGCATCGATCCTGCGACGCTGGAATTCTATCGCGCGCGAGCCCCCCATTTCACCTTGAGTTCCGCTCACAGCCATTCGCGCGCTCTCGACAGTTTCCTTGATCGTCTGGAGCGCGGCGCCAAAGTGCTGGAGCTGGGATGCGGCGGCGGACAGGACAGCGCCCGAATGCGGGATCGCGGCTTTGTAATCGATGCGACCGATGGTGTGGATGCAATGGTTGCAAGGGCTAATGAAAGCTTCAGTCTTGGCGCGCGCGCGATGCGGTTCGACCAGCTCACCTCACGCGCAGCCTATGACGCAGTGTGGGCGCATGCGACGCTGCTGCACTGCCCGCGCGCGGAGCTGCCAGACGCACTGGCCCGCATCCACCGTGCGCTTCGTCGCAAGGGCCTGCACTTTGCCAGTTACAAGCTTGGCAATGGAGAAGGTCGCGATCTTCTGGGTCGTTTGCACAATTTTCCCTCGCCCGAATGGCTGCTGGACAGATATCACGAAGCGGGATTCACGTTGATCGAACAGCGCATTTATTCGGGCAATGCCAGTGACGGCACGCAGCGCGACTGGATCGATATTATCGTGAGCAAGCCGTGAAGTGCACGATAGAAGCGATTTGCACCGGCACCGCACGCCCATTCAACGGCGTGGAAACAAGCGCCATCGGCAAATATCCACGCGAAGGCACGGTGCAATTGCTCACCGATGGCTTTGCGCCAGATGAACAGGCCGATCGTCGCGTACATGGCGGCCCGGAAAAAGCCGTGCACCTCTACCCGATGGACCATCACGCAGTTTGGCACGCTGAGCTGACAGATCCGGTCGCTCTCGCCATGCTGGATCAACCAGGCGCATTCGGATCAAACCTTGCCGTGCACGATCTGACCGAAACGGACGTGTTCATCGGAGACAGGTTCAGCCTTGGCAGCGCGGTTATCGAAGTTAGCCAGCCGCGCCAGCCATGCTGGAAGGTAGATCATCGCTTCGGCGTCAAAGGCATGACTGCGCGGATCGTAGAGACAGGCCGATCCGGGTGGTACTTCCGGGTAATCGAAAAGGGCGAGGTTAAAGCGGGCGATGCCTTGGAACGCGTTGAAACTGGCGATACGGCATGGAGCATAGCGCGCACATTTTCTGCTCTCGTCGCAGGAAGGGGCAGCCGGCAAGAGCTTGAGGAATTGGCGCGATTGCCCAAACTTTCACCCACACTTCAAAGGCGCGCAGCATCGCGGCTGGCAACGGCGAAGGGACGCCTCGAAAACGGCTCACCGCGATAAAACATCTTTCTATCGTGCAGAAAGTTTTCCGAACAAGCCGTTCATCTGCGGTTCTTGTTAGATGAACGAAAGAGGTCCTATCAACTCTCAACGTCGGAAAGGACACGACCATGAAGACTATCGCACTGATCGCCGCCACTGGATCGCTTGCCGTTATGGCCGCTCCGGCCGCTGCCGCAGATTTTTCTGTCGCCACGCCGGGCGCTACTACGAGCATGTCGACATTTACAGACGGTTCTGCATCGCCTTTCGGAAACACGATGACTGCCTCTTACCATGGCAAGGACAAGCGTTATAAGCGTGGTCGCGGCCATGATCGTCACCGCGATTATGATGATCGTATCTACGATCGCGATGGTCGCTACTACGAACCGCGCAGGGTCAGCCGTAATGACCGCGTGTGGCGCGGAAATGATGGTCGCTATTACTGCAAGCGCGACAATGGCACGACGGGCCTGATCATCGGTGCTGCCGGTGGCGCCCTGATTGGCCGCACGGTTGATACCCGTGGCGATCGCACCGTCGGCACGTTGCTTGGCGGCGCACTGGGTGCTGTCCTTGGTCGCGAAATTGATCGCGGCACGGCTCGCTGCCGCTAATCAAGATTTTATTGAAGTCGAAAGCGTCGTCAGCCGAGGGCTGGCGGCGCTTTTGTTTTGCGCGATGTGCAATTGAAGGTTGGAAGGTGCGCTGATAGGGTTGGCGCAATGATCGTGTGCTCTCCCTTGCTTCGTAACGCTAAGTGAACCGCCCAGCAGTCCTTGTAACCGGAGGGGCAACCCGGATCGGGGGTGCCATATCTGCCGGGTTTGCACGGAAAGGGTGGCACGTCATTATCCACCATAATTCCAGCGGATTGCAGGCCCGCGCGCTGGCGGCGAGTTTGCCATCTGCCGAAATTGTCCAATGCGATCTAAGCAATGGTGATGCCGCAGAAGCCATGATTGAGGCGCTGGGCCCGCGCATCCTTGATTGGCGCTGCCTCATCAATTCTGCATCAATTTTTCGTTATGACGATGCAACCAAACTTGATCCTGAAACGAACCGGGATGCAATGCAGATCAATGCAACCTCCCCTGCACGCATGTCGCAAGCATTTTTGCGCGCAGATCATTGCGCGACGACGCGCTGCGTGATCCAGATTACCGACATGAAGCTGGCCAACCCCAACCCCGATTTCTTCAGCTACACGATGTCCAAGCATGCGCTTGCATCTACTATCGGAATGCTGGCGACACACTACGCACGCGACCCACGCGCGCGTATCTATGGCATTGCGCCCGGCGCAATCCTTGCCAGCCACGATCAGACCGAGGCTGAAACCGACGTATCGCACCGGCTCAACCTGCTGGGGCGAAAAACGGCCGCTTCGGAGATCGTGGATGCCGCGCTGTTCATGGCGCGAGGAGCTCTGAAGAGCGGATCGACATTGTACATCGACAGTGGGCAGCACCTGCTTAGCCAGCCGCGCGATGTGATCTATTTGGCGCGCGAGGCCGCAGCACGATGAAGAAACGACACGCAATAACCACACGGCTATGGCACTGGGCCAATGCTGTCGCTCTGGTCGTTTTGTTCATGTCGGGCCTTGGCATCTCCAACGCACATCGCCACCTGTACTGGGGTAAATACGGCTTTGATCCGGCGGACGCGTGGCTGAATGTGGTCCGCTTTCCCGGATGGGCGACATTGCCTCAACGCTATAGTCTTGCTGAAGCGCGCGACTGGCATAACACGGCCGCATGGGTGTTCGCGCTCGCGCTGTTGGGCATGTGGATCGCCATGCTGATAAATCGCCACTTTGTCCGAGACATAGCAGCGCCCCTGCGCGCATGGTCGCCAGCCAACCTTTTGCGCGAGGTCAAAGGGCATCTGCATGGGCATTTTGATCCGCATGATGCCGGCGCGAAATACAACACCCTGCAAAAGCTTACCTATGGCATCGTTCTGGGAGTTTTGTTGCCATTGATGGTGCTCACCGGCCTTTCAATAAGTCCCGGTTTCGAGCCCGCCGCGCCCTGGCTGATCGATTTTCTCGGCGGCAGGCAGAGCGCACGGTCTTTGCACTTCATCACGGCATGGGCGCTATTTGCCTTTTTTATCCTTCACATCGTCATGGTCCTGCTGTCCGGTCCGGTGAGACAGGTGTGGAGCATGATCGCCGGTGGCGATGCCCCCGAAACAGGAGCCACTCCATGACGCGCATCGCTCGCCGCTCTTTGATCGCTGGGATGGCTGCGCTGGGCGCGGGCGCCTGTTCGAAAATTGATGCCTTTGCGAATAGCGATACCGGGGCCAATCTGTTCGACACTGCGGAAAACTGGCATCGCGCCGCACACCGCACCCTGGCCGGACGAGAGCGCCTTGCGCCTGAATTTGCGCCGCAGGACCGCTCACCCACTTTCAGAGGCAACGGATCGCTCACCGTCGACAGCGACGACTATCGCGCCCAACTGGCTCAGGGGTTTCCTGACTGGCGGCTGGAAGTACGCGGGCTGGTGGATCGCCCCATGCGCCTTTCCCTTTCCGATTTGCAGGCCCTGCCCCAGCGCACCCAGATTACGCGCCATGATTGCGTCGAGGGGTGGAGCGCGATTGGCGAATGGACGGGGCCGCAGCTCTCGATCCTGCTCGATGCGGCACGGGTGAGGCCCAGCGCAAAATTTATCGTTTTTCGCTGTGCCGATACGCTTTACGGGCGGGACTATTATGAAAGCGTCGACATGATCGATGCCTACCATCCGCAAACGATCATCGCTCACCAATTGAACGGTGCCCCCATCCCGGAAAAGAACGGCGCCCCGCTGCGAATGCGGATCGAACGGCAGTTGGGATACAAACACGCAAAATTCCTGACCGCCATCGAAGCCGTCGCCAGTTTCGATGAAATCGCAGATGGCAAAGGTGGTTTCTGGGAAGATATCGGCGACTATCAATGGTATGCAGGGATTTGATCGAATGCATCCGTGCGGGGAAATTCTATGAGTAAATCTCTCCTGTCCCGGTTCCTGAAAAAGGGCGTTGCACAAGGTCGTCTTGGGATCGTGTTTGCCGATGGCACTGCACAGACATTCGGCTCGCCTGCGCCTGGCTTTCCGGAGGTTGTCCTGCGTTTTACTGACAACGCAGTCCCTCGCGACATTGTGCTCGATCCCAGGCTGGGCGCGGCAGAGGCATTCATGGACGGTCGCCTGCTGATAGAGGAAGGCGATGTCATGGACCTCGTTTCCTTGCTCAGGTCCAACAATCAATGGGACAAGGGCGGTGATATCGGTCCGCCCAGCCTTACGCGCAAGCTGAAAAACCGCGCGACCTGGGCATTCGAAAAGGTCAACAATCAGATCAGCGCCCGCAGCAATGTGGCGCATCACTACGACATCGGAAACGATCTCTATGCGCTGATGCTTGATACCGAACACTGGCAATACAGCTGCGCCTATTGGCCGCGCAATGAGATGACGCTGGGGGAAGCGCAAACTGCAAAACTGGCGCATATTGCTGCCAAGCTGGCGATAACAGACGGAAACACCGTACTGGATATTGGGTGCGGCTGGGGCGGAATGGCGATCTTTCTTGCACAGCATTACGATGTGCGCGTGCTGGGAATCACTCTCTCGCAGGAACAGCTGGCCCTCGCCCGTGAACGTGCCGAGAGCGCAGGCGTGGCAGATCGGGTGGAATTTGAATTGATCGACTACCGTGATCTTGCGGCGTTGGGTCGCAAGTTTGACCGGATCGTTTCAGTTGGCATGTTCGAGCATGTCGGCCAGCCGCAATTCCTGCCCTTTTTTGAAGCCTGCGCGAACATGCTCAGCGATGATGGTGTGATGCTGCTGCATACAATCGGACGCATGGGACAGCCGGGCACTACAGATGCATTCACGCGAAAATACGTCTTTCCCGGTGGATACATTCCCGCCCTCTCGGAAACATTGCGCGCGAGCGAAAAATTTCGCCTGATCGCTTCCGACATTGAAACACTGCGTCTGCACTACGCCCGAACTATCCGGGAATGGTACGCCAATTGCCTTGCCCATGAGGACGCAATCATCGCGCAATACGATGAACGGTTTTTCCGTATGTGGACGTTCTATCTTGCAGGCGCAGCAACCGTTTTCGAACATGGCAGCATGTGCAATTACCAGATCCAGTTCGTACGTGATCGCCGGGCATTGCCGATAACCCGCGATTACATCGCCCAGGAAGAAGCGCGGCTGTTGCGGTAGTCCAATCAGTCGGGATACAGGCGCTGCATCGCCGCCCAATCGGCGGTAATCAATTGCTCCAGTACATCCAGATCGATATCGGCCAGCTTGTTGATGTAAAGACAGCTCTTCCCCTCGGAATGTTTGCCAAGGCGGCAGAGCATCTCCTCCCGCTCAGCTGTGGCACCCTCGTCGCAATATCCGCCCATCAGGTACAGCGAATGTCTTGCCTTGCGCGGGCTGAACCCGCTGCGCATCCAGTGCACATCGCGACCGCTGGCATAGGTGGTGCGATATTCTCCAAACCCGATTATACCTCCGGTCCACATTTGCGCCTTCTGGCCAGTGATCCGCTCAAAAATTTCGAGCAGCACACGCGCATCAGCCTGCTTTGATGCAGGAACCGCGGTCTCAACGAAAACTGCCGGCGACAACGCCTCTGGTTTTATTTTCGCATCCGACATGGTCCGATCCTTTCGCCGGACGAGATTAATTGATTACGGCCCTGTGGTCGAGTGATGCGTCGCCCGCGTCGCCAATTTCACCAGAGCGTCAGCGATCAACCACCAGCAGGCTTGCATCATGGACACGGCCCGCATAGGTCCGCGGCCATCATTCCCGGAGCTCAAAATCGCATGTCCGATATCAAACACCCTGCTCTCAAAAAGGTTGTCCTTGCCTATTCCGGTGGGCTCGACACCTCTGTCATCGCCAAATGGTTGAGCGTCGAACGCGGGCTGGAAGTGGTAACCTTTACTGCCGATCTGGGACAGGGTGAAGAAATCGAACCTGCGCGGGAAAAAGCGCGCGCGATGGGCATTCCCGACGACCACATCTTCATCGAGGATCTGCGCGAGGAATTCGTGCGCGATTTCGTTTTTCCCATGATGCGCGCCAACGCCCGTTACGAAGGCGATTATCTCCTCGGCACCTCAATCGCCCGCCCGCTCATTTCGAAACGGCTTGTCGAAATTGCTCAGGAAACCGGGGCGGACGCAATTGCCCATGGCGCGACCGGAAAAGGTAACGATCAGGTTCGCTTCGAATTGTCGGCCTATGCCCTCAATCCGGACATCACAGTCATCGCTCCGTGGCGCGAATGGAATCTTACCAGCCGCACCGCTTTGATTGCATGGGCAGAAGCGCACCAGATCGCGGTCCCGCAGGACAAGCGCGGCGACGCGCCGTTCTCCACCGACGCAAACCTGCTTCACACCTCTTCCGAGGGTAAAGTGCTCGAAGATCCGTGGGTGGAGACGCCGGACTATGTCTATTCGCGCACCGATCATCCCGAGGACGCGCCCGATACGCCTGAGTATATCGAAGTTGGCTTTGAACGTGGCGATGGAGTTTCGCTGAACGGAGCGGCGATGTCGCCGGCGACCTTGCTGGCAGCGTTGAACAATCTGGGCCGCAGGCACGGGATCGGTCGGCTTGATCTGGTCGAAAATCGCTTTGTCGGGATGAAGAGCCGCGGGATGTACGAGACACCGGGCGGCGAGATTTATGCCCGTGCCCATCGCGGGATTGAACAGATTACTCTCGACCGGGGCGCTGCGCATCTCAAGGATGAGCTGATGCCCAAATATGCCGAGTTGATCTACAATGGCTTTTGGTTCTCGCCCGAGCGCGAAATGCTGCAGGCAGCCATCGATCACAGCCAGACCAAGGTCAGCGGCACCGTTCGCCTCAAACTGTATAAGGGGCTAGCGAGTGTCGTGGGCCGCAAATCGCCGCACTCACTTTATTCCGAAGCTCATGTGACGTTCGAAGACGACGCCGGAGCGTATGACCAGCAGGACGCAGCAGGCTTCATCAAACTGAATGCTCTGCGACTGCGACTGTTGGCCCAAAGGGACCGCTCGAGCGATTGAACCTGTTGCCACGGGTTTGGACGCTGACGACTCGCCATCAGGCTCTGGCTTTTGAATAAGCCAGCGCAATATTCTGATGGCCGTCTTGCCGATGAGAACGCCCGCAAGCGACGCAACGTACAGTGATTTGCGCGCGCAAAGGCTTGATGCGATGAACCGTTGAGTTGTCCACCACCGTCCACAGCTGATCCGGGCAAAAGTGGATAACTCGGGCTTGCGACCCTTGTCGAAACACGGATTCGAGCGCACCTTCAAGTTGTCTTCGGAACAAGGGCCAGCGAAAAGCCAGCACCGCAAGGTACTGAAAAATCGAGGGTTCAAGGACCAAAGGCTGCGTTGGCATCTGTCCACGCGTTATCCGAGAACAGGCATGTGGAACGCTTCGGCAGAAAGCAAGTCGGTTCGCTTGAAGAAAACGCGAAGAGTGTCACCGTAAAGGGCCGTTAATCTGGTCCGCGGTTTCAAGGGCGCGAACGGGTAACACCGCTAGCAAACCGGAACAACGGATCGCGAAGGATCAACGGTCTCGGCTACGCTGTAAAGGCGAAAGCCTTGCGCGAACGGCTTAGGCCCGGAACGCAATGGCAGCAACCTGACAGGCGGCAGTCGGATGCCGGTGCGAGCGCCGGTGAGGAAACCAGACGCGGATTTGTCCTTCGGGGCAGATCTCTGAAAAGAGCCTTTGGGCAAAGTTCGGATGATTCCCGCGAACGGCATGATACATCGGGCGCCAAGCGTGCCCTGAGGAGCAAGGAAGCCCGGTTCGCCGGTTGGATCTGCAAGACAGGGTGCCCACGCGCTGGTGAGAGTGGGGTCGGCAGCAATGCCGGCCCCATTTGCTTTTGCGGCCGCTGCAGCTGTCTTACAAACGCAGCTTCTTGGCTGATTGTGTGGGCGATCACTCAGTTTACCCCAATATCTGGACGCTTCGCGGTCAACTGCCCTCGGTTCACGCTGTCCCGAGCCCCGTGCGACTATCGTGGCTCATACCCTTACCCTAAAGCCTTCGCCACTGGACGGGTTAGGATTCGACTTTGCAAAACCACGGTAAAACGGCTGCGCGGTCAAAGCGCAGGGCAGCGGGCCACGGCCTTGCAGCGCTCGCTTTCATGGCGATCTCCCTGCCGACAGGGTCGGCCTATGCGGCATCGGACAGCGCTTCGGACGATAGCGCCCTCGCCACGTACTCGCACACCGACACGACCGAGCAACGCTCCGCATCGGGTTTTGCCGCGCAGTTTGCGCCCTTCACCGCGCCCGTTGGTACCGACACCGCCGCTCCCGGCGCAGTCGACCTTTCAACCTTTGAGCCCCCGGTCGAAGCCGAAGAGGCGGGACGCAGCCTCGGCATGGGGACCGTCTCCTTTTACGGTCGCCAGTTCCACGGCCGATCCACCGCCAGCGGCGAGCGGTTCGACATGAACGCGATGACCGCCGCTCACAAGACGCTGCCGTTTGGCAGCATGGTCAGACTGACCAATACCGGCAATGGCCGCTCCGTCACCGTGCGCATCAACGATCGCGGCCCTTATGTGCGCGGACGGGCGATCGACGTCAGCCGCGCGGCCGCCGAACAGCTCGGCATTGTCGGGCGCGGCCATGGCACCGTGGAGCTTGAGGTGCTGGGCGGCTGATCCGCCCCCTCAATTCATCGCAGGCACAGCACGCCTGAAACAGCTGGCACAGTGTCCAGGGGCAAGGCGTCCTGGGCAAGAAACCGCCCCGGCGCAGCAAGCCGCTGCTACCCCGCCTCCCCCGCCCCGGCCTGATCCTCCCGCCCCTCTCCCGCAGGCTCAGGCGCGTGATCGGGCGTCACCACGCCCACGAATTCGATCTCCGGCTCGGACAGCAAATCCTCTATCGCCTGATCGAAGCCCGCGCAGGCATCGCTCACATCGCGGATGCGCGCCATCCGGTCGAGCCGCCCCAGATGCGCCAGCAACAGCCGCGCATCATAGCGCCGCCGCCGCGCCACCTCCTCCCCGTGATAGAACACCTGCTCCTCCACCCCGTTCAGCGCGCGATCGGCCAGCACCGCCTCCACCTGCGGGCGGGCGAGCACCAGCGCCGCATCCCACAACCGGCGAAAGCGCGGGCACGCGCGCCGCATCCGGTAAACGGTCGTGCGGCTGACCCCGGCATAGCGCGCCGCGGCCCCCACATTGCCCCAGTTGGACAGCGCATCGAGGAAATCGGCCTGCGCATCGCGGCTGAACTGCTGCGGCGCGGCCAGCGTCTGGTCGATTGTGACGGGGACATTATCAGGCATCAGGGCGTGCTCCGGAATTTCGGGAGCGCCCCAGTTATACGATTGTCGGCGTGTAGGAAAATGCGCGAGGAACGGCAGGCCTAACGCCGATTACCCAAGCGCCCGACAAAGCAGGGCCTCAACTTACTCCCCTCCCGCTTGCGGGGAGTCGAAGACGGCGCGCAGCGCCAGCGGTCGGGGGTGGGCGCAGCAAAGCGCCAGCGGCCAAGGCTGGGCAAAACTTCTCCCCTCCCGCTTGCGGGGAGTCGAAGACGGCGCGCAGCGCCAGCGGCCGGGGGTGGGCACTATCTTCTCCCCTCCCGCTTGCGGGAGGGGCCGGGGGTGGGCGCGGCAAACAACCACCCCCACCCCCAAAAAACCCTACCAGATCCCCAAAACCCGCGTCCCCCGAAGCACCCGCTCATTATGCGCATGACGCTCAAGCATCTCAGCCGTAGTCCCCGCAATCCCACCCTCACGCGCCGCATTGGCAGGCGCCACCACAAGCCGCTCCCAATCGCTGACCTGCTGACGGGTGATGGAGTTGTTGGGATGGTTGGGCGTGTTCGATACCGGCGGAAGGTGCGAGGTCTTGGACATGATGGCTCCTGTGTGAGGGGAGCGCGGGAGGTTATGGATTTTGGGGGGTGTAGGAAAGCTATACCGCTCGACCGGCACGCGAGCCGCACATTGCAATGATGCGAAAGCCTCTCGTACAACTGGGACTGCTTGGCGGGAGTGTGGAGCACCGGACGGCCCGGCAGCGGGGCCAGCGCCCTCCTCGCTTGAGTGGAGGACGGGGAGCTGGTGGTGGTGGAGCGGGGTTTGGAGAGACTTGACGCGGGACGCGCTGCTGGCCGAAGAGAACCGCGTAGCGAGCCATGGATTGAGGGGTGTAGGGAAGGGGTGCTTCGAGCTTCTGTCTAAACTCCTGAACGTATTTGTTTGAAAGGTGGCCAAACTCGATCCGCAGGAAGCTAATGATAAGTAAAATCGAAAAGGCCGTGCACGGACCATGGAACCCGGTCAGTCGTGGTAGCTTCCACTATGAGATCACAGGATTCCGTTCACTGGACAGATTTCAAATAACTCTGACCCCAGGGTTGAACGTCCTCTTAGGAGCGAACGGCTCTGGAAAATCGAACTTCATAGATTTTCTAGATTTTATTACCGCTCTGACAGAACGGAATGCCCCTGCGGCCATCTCTTCATCCGGGGGCATTTCTTGAGTCTTTAGCCAAGAAGCGCTAAAGCGAAAAATCCCGCGAAGTCGTCGGCAAGATATGTGGATTGGCTTAACCTAAGACCCGTTCGTGAACTCAAGGAGTGAGCGCACATACTTCAATTTTGAATACGAATTTGATTTGAGATACAGTAAGTTTCATACGTCCGTATATATTGCTCATGAGCGGCTGAAATTCAAAAATCTACATAGTCGTGACTATCCCGCAGGTTTTAATCAGACCGTCGGTTCTGTTGAAGTACATCGCAAATCACCTTTGATTGATGAACCACCTAAATGGAAGGTTGGAGCCTACCTAAAGAGTAGCGCAAACCGCAATCCATTGGACATGTGCATCGTCATCGCTCTCTGCCGAGTAAAAAGGGCGCGTCTCTTAGTGATACGCGCGAAGCGTTGCTCATGGAACCTCCTGCAATCGGACCGGACCAAAGCATTCTCTCGTCCGCTATGGCCTTCCCTGCATTTGACGCAATTAGAGTGGCGCTTACCCGCAACCGTTCATTCAACCTGAAATCCGCATGCTGCTCGATCACCAGACGATATTTCGAAGACGCCAAGGACTGAACCAGATGGCGATGGTCTTTTTGCAGTTATCTACCAGATGCACAGGTTAAGCGTTCGGCACAACCGCCTTCGCGATAGACGGAGGTTTCCACGTGACGCCTTGGATACCATCATTGAATGGTCGCAAATTGTTATTCCGGACCTTGAAGATATTTCCGCCACTGCGGACCCACATACCGGCAAATATCTCGTGTACCTTCACGTTGCAGGAGAAAGCGGAACACTGAAAATTCCACTACAAAACGCAAGCGATGGAACTTTGAAATGGTTGGCCTTCGTCTGTTTGGTGGTGTCCCACGGCTCAGAATACACTTTCGAAGAACCCGAGAACTATCTTCATCCTAAAATGCAGCAATATTTTATATCCCTTTTGCGGGAGTCGATTGAAACCGAAGGTGAAGATGCACGGTTCCTCCTATCGACCCATAGTGAGACTATTATAAACCAGTGCAAACCTAACGAACTAATACTATTCTCTTTTGACGATGGGCATACGAACTGCAAACAGTCGAGAATGCTGAAAATCTCGTTGAGCAAGTCAATAAAACCGGCTTCGGCCTTGGCCATTACTATACGATGAATACGTTGCGATAGCATGATTGCGTTTGTTGAAGGCAGCATGGAGCGCCAGTTCATTAATGCGAACTTCAAGTACGCTCGAGTAGTTCCAGTTCAGAATGGTATTACATGGACGGTTGATAGACTTTGTTCGCAGATTGAGACCGCCTATCTTGCTCTCGGTTACCATGGCACAACCATGGTTTGGCTTGACCGAGAGGGACGGGGATGATTTGCTGCTGAGATCAAATTATCAGTTCTTGATGTTTTAGTGAATGCGGGAGCCAACCCATCCGACATCTTTGTTTTAATAAATGACAAAATGTCTGAGAACGTGATTTTGGCAGACGAGGCTGCCATTCGGGCCGAGTTTAATGATCCCGCTTTTACCTACACTTACGAAGGTCGCAATGGAAAACGATTTTTGGCTGATAAATTTAAGGAAGCCGGCGTAAACTATAAAGAAATGAGTCACGGGCTGAGGCTTCTTAAAAAGATTAGGTTAACTAATTCAGCTGGCAAAAGTCCTAGCGTTGATTTCCTTTGTTACTGACTGGCAAGCTTCAGGACTGGATTGCTGGTGGATCTAGCAACCTATAGTGATGCCATCGTTCTGAAATTAAGATTATCTTTTGATTAATAGGCTTTGATTGATTCGTTCAAAAATCCGTACTCATTTCCTCAACATAGCCTTCAAATACGCCCCCGTAAACGACCGCTCCACCTGCGCCACCTCCTCCGGCGTGCCCTCGGCCACCACTTCGCCGCCGCGCACGCCGCCGTCGGGGCCGAGGTCCAGCACCCAGTCGGCGGTCTTGATCACGTCGAGGTTGTGCTCGATCACCACCACGGAATTGCCCTGATCCACCAGCCGGTGCAGCACCTCCAGCAGCTTGCGCACGTCCTCGAAATGCAGGCCGGTGGTCGGCTCATCGAGGATATACAGCGTCTGCCCGGTGCTGCGCCGCGCCAGTTCCTTGGCCAGTTTCACGCGCTGCGCCTCTCCGCCTGACAGCGTGGTCGCCTGCTGGCCGACCTTGACGTAGCCGAGGCCGACCTCGTTCAGCATCCGCATCTTCTCGCGGATGGAGGGCACGGCCTTGAAAAAGCTTTCCGCATCCTCGATCGTCATGTCGAGCACGTCGGCGATGCTCAGTCCCCTTGAACTTCACTTCGAGCGTTTCGCGGTTGTAGCGTTTGCCGCCGCATTCCTCGCAGGTGACATAGACATCGGGGAGGAAGTGCATCTCGATCTTGATCAGGCCGTCGCCGGTGCATTTCTCGCAGCGCCCGCCCTTTACGTTGAAGCTGAAGCGGCCCGGTTTGTACCCGCGCGCCTTGCTTTCGGGCAGGCCGGCGAACCAGTCGCGGATCTGGGTGAAGGCGCCGGTGTAGGTTGCCGGGTTGGAGCGCGGGGTGCGGCCGATGGGGGACTGGTCGATCTCGATCACCTTGTCGCAGAATTCGAGGCCCTCCACCGCGTCATGCTTGCCCGCGATCACGCGCGCACCGTTCAGCACGCGGGCGGCGGAGGCGTACAGCGTGTCGATGGTGAAGGTCGATTTGCCGCTGCCCGTAACGCCGGTGATGCAGGTGAACGTGCCGAGCGGGATGGAGGCGGTGACGTTGCGCAGATTGTTGGCGCGCGCGCCCTTCACCGTCAGCAGGTGGCCGTTGCCCTTGCGCCGCTGTTTGGGAACGGCGATCTCGCGCCGCCCGGTAAGGTAATCGGCGGTGAGCGAGCCCTTGGCCTTGAGGATCTGCTTGAGCGTCCCCTGCGCCACGATCTCACCGCCGCGCACGCCCGCGCCGGGGCCGAGATCGACGATGTGGTCGGCGGTGCGGATCGCGTCCTCGTCATGTTCCACCACGATCACGGTGTTGCCGAGGTCGCGCAGGCGCTTGAGCGTCTCCAGCAGCCGGTCGTTGTCGCGCTGGTGCAGGCCGATGCTGGGTTCATCGAGTACGTAGAGCACGCCCGACAGCCCGCTGCCGATCTGGCTGGCGAGGCGGATGCGCTGGCTCTCCCCTCCGGACAACGTGCCGCTGGTGCGGTCGAGGTTGAGGTAATCGAGCCCGACGTTGTCGAGGAAGCCCAGCCGCTCGTTGATCTCTTTCAGGATCGCGCGGGCGATCTGGCTTTGCTGTTCGGTCAGATGATCGTCCAGCGCCAGGAACCACGCCTTTGCGTCCGCCACGCTCATGGTGACGGGGGTGGCGATATCGGTGGGGCCGTTCGCGCTGGGGATTTTCACCGCCAGCGCCTTGGTGTTGAGGCGTTTGCCGCCGCAAGTCTCGCACGGTTGCGCGGTCTGGTATTTGCCCAGCTCCTCCTGCATCCACGTGCTTTCGGTTTGCAGCATCCGGCGATTGAGGTTTCCGATCACTCCTTCGAACGCCTTGTTCACGGTGTAGGTCTTGCGCCCGTCCTTGAACGTCAGCGCAACCGGCATTCCGCCGGTGCCGTGGAGGATTATCATCCGTTGATCGGCCTCAAGATCGCGCCACGGGGTCGTGAGATCGAAATCGTACGCCTTGGCGAGGCTGGTGAGCACCTGCATGTAATAGGGCGATGGCGGGTTGGACTTCGCCCACGGAGCGACCGCGCCCTGTTTCAGGGTCAACGCCTCGTTGGGCACCACCAGTTGTTCGTCAAACAGCTGCTTTTCGCCGATGCCGTCGCAGGTCGGGCACGCGCCCTGGGGTGAGTTGAAGGAGAACAGCCGCGGCTCGATCTCCTCGATGGTGAACCCGCTGACCGGGCAGGCGAATTTTTCGGAAAAGACGATGCGATTGGCGGCCAGTCCCGCACCTTTCATCTTTTGCCCCTGCGCCCCGCCAGACGCCTCTTCGTCCTCACGCCCCGGTACGACGCCATCGGCGAGGTCGAGATAGGCCAGCCCATCCGCCAGTTTCAGCGCCGTTTCAAACGAGTCCGCCAGCCGCGTCTGGAGATTGGCGTCAGGCTTTACCGCGATGCGGTCCACCACCACTTCGATGTCATGCTTGAACTTCTTGTCGAGCGCGGGCGATTCCTCGATCGGGTACAGCTCTCCGTCGATACGCACGCGGGTAAAGCCCGCTTTCTGCCATTCGGCCAGCTCGCGCCGGTATTCGCCCTTGCGCCCGCGTATCACGGGGGCGAGCAGATAGGCGCGTGTACCCTCCGGCAATTCCATTACCCGGTCGACCATCTGCGACACGCTTTGCGCGGCAATCGGCTTTCCGGTGGCGGGCGAATACGGCACACCAACACGCGCCCACAACAGGCGCATGTAGTCATATATCTCGGTAACGGTCGCGACGGTGGATCGCGGGTTTTTCGAAGTCGTTTTCTGCTCGATACTGATCGCAGGAGACAGCCCGTCGATATGTTCGACATCGGGCTTCTGCATCATTTCCAGGAACTGCCGCGCATAAGCCGACAGGCTTTCGACATAGCGCCGCTGCCCTTCTGCATAGATGGTGTCGAAGGCGAGGCTTGACTTGCCGCTCCCCGAAAGCCCGGTGACAACGATCAGCGCATCGCGCGGCAGATCGATGTCGATACCCTTGAGATTGTGTTCCCGCGCGCCGCGCACACTGATTTTGTTCAGCATGTGCCAGGCCATGCTTTATGAATTTTCGTAAGGCTCATGGGTCAGCTTTGTTCCGGAAATGTTCGCAGATGTAAAGGGTGGCAAGAGGGCGCACACGGTGTGCTGCACGAAATGGTGTCCCAACCCCTGTTTCGCAACGGGTGGGAGCGGGGTTTGTTTCAGTGAAACCTGCTCAGGATCGTGGCGCAGATGATCTGCGCGCGCCTGCCCATTCCGGTCTGCACCCGGCCTGACACAAGATCACGCCGCACAATCGAGAAAGCCGACATTTGAAAGCCGCGATCTGCACGAATTTCACACCGTCTGACTGCGATCTGAGCCGCCAAATCGCCCGAATGGACCAGCCAACCGGAACCTTTGAGGGGCGCCGCAGAAACTTTTTTCCGCCGATATCCCCTTGTTATCGCGACTCTTCGATGGATTAAAACCACCCCTTTAGAAAATATGAAGTCGTGCAAAACCGCCAAAATCCTAGGGTATGGTCATCTTTGCAGCGCTTCTGCCGTTCCCTTTGGGTCGCACCTCAGGTCCGCGTGAAACTGTGAGGAAAGCCGTGCGAGGGGCTGGCCCCCCGGCCTCTCGCACGCATTTCGATCCGGACTGTTCGCATCTCAAGGCTGCACCACCAGAGCCCGTGCGCCGACCTTGCCCAGCCATTGCGCCTGCACGCCCCATCCTTGCGCGATGACGGAAGAATCCAGCGCATCGCGGGGGGCGCCATCGGCAATCAAAACGCCGCCGTCATGCTCTTGCGCAGACAGTACCAGCACGCGGTCTGCATGGTTCATCGCCAGCGACAGATCATGCAGCACAATCACCACACCCCGCCCGGCCCGCGCGCTTTCGCGCAGGTGGGCGATCAGATTTAGTTGATGCGCGAGATCCAGCGCGGCGAGCGGCTCATCGGCGAGCACCCATTCAGGCTGTCCGGCAAACACGCGGGCGAGCAGTGCGCGCGCCCGCTCTCCACCCGATAGCTGGCTGACGGGGCGGTGACGCATCGGCTCCATCCCGGTCGCTAACAACGCTGCGTCGATTGCCGCGCGGCCGGCGGGCCCGCTCGCATCGCCATGCGGATGGCGGCCCAGCGCGACGAGGCTTTCCACTGCAACATCCCATGCAACATCGCTGCCCTGCGGCAGATATCCCAGCGCCCGTGCGCGTTTCGACGCGGGTAAAGCGCGCAGCTCTGTCTCGCCCAGCAGCACGCGGCCCCGCGCTGGCGCAAGCAACCCGGCAAGTCCCATGACAAGGCTGGATTTGCCCGCTCCGTTGGGGCCGCAGATCGCGGTGATCGTGCCAGGTTCCAGCTTGGCATTCAGCGGCGCGACCACCTGCCGTCCGCCGCGCGCAATCGCCAGCCCCTCTGCTGTCAAAGCACGCATCACATCAGCCCCCGGCGCATCCGCAGTAGCAGCCACAGGAAGAACGGCGCGCCGATCAGTGAAAGGGCAATGCCCAGCCGCAGTTCCGTAACCAGCGGCGCGACCCGCACCGCGCTGTCTGCAATCAGCACGAGGCAGGCCCCCGCCAGCGCGCTCGGCAGGATCAGGCTTGAGGGCATACGGTTGGTCAGGGGACGTACCAGATGTGGCACGATCAGGCCGACAAACCCGATGATGCCCGCCACCGCAACGCTCGCCCCGACAGTCAGCCCGATCCCCGCGATCAACAGCAACAGCAACCGGCGGGGGTTAATCCCGAGCGATCGTGCGGCCTCTTCGCCCAGCGTCAGCGCATCGAGCGACCGTGCGCTAATCGCCAGCGCGCCGATGCCTGCGATCACCAGCGGCGCTGCGATCCAGACCTCGCGCCAGGATCGGTCGGTCAACGCGCCGTTCAGCCACAGCACGATCTGCGACAGCGCAAAGGGATCAGGTGCAAGCGTTATCACCAGCGCGGTCAGCGCGCCTGCAAGGCTGGCAATCATCAGCCCGGCCAGCGTGAACAGGGCGATGCCGCCGCCTGCCCCGCCCGCCCCGTCGCTGAGCGTTCGGCCCGCGATGAGTGCGAGCAGTGCCATCCCAAGACCCGCGCCGATCAGCGCGAATGCGGGCAAACTCCACTGCGCGATGACAGGGGGCACGGCAGTGCCCAGCCAGAAGCTCGCCACCGCGCCCAGCGCCGCCATTGGCGCGATGCCGAACAGGCCCGGATCGGCCAGCGGGTTGCGCAGATACCCTTGCATTGCCGCCCCCGCCGCGCCCAGCCCCGCTCCGATGACCACCGCCAGAACACTGCGCGGCGCGCGCAGCTCTGCAAGGATCAGCCAGCCATTGGCGGTTACGTCCGGCACGATCCACACTCGCCCCGCCAACAGCGACAGAGGCAAAATCAGCGCCAGCAACACAGCAAAGACGACGCTGGCCCGGTTCATCCGAGTGGTGCCTGATAATAATCGCGCTCATATCGTTCGCGAATTTCGATCAGCCGTTCACGCACTTTGGGGATGCTCGGCCCGCCGCAATACAGCAGGCGGGAATCGAATTTTGCGACCATCGTAGAGCGCAGGTTGGACAGCACGGGATGCATCTGGCCGGGCTGATCGCCCGCGACAAGCAGAATGTCGGGTGGGTCGGCGAGCACCCTTTCGAGCGAGACGAAGTCGGCCTGGTTCAACCCCATGGCCGTGCTGTGACTGTTCAGCCGCGCCCAGTGCAGTTGCTGCGCGATCAGCGTTGCCTCGCCCGGCACGATCTGGCCCGGCTGCCACAGCAGGACGGACAATTCGCGACCCTGTGGCCGGGGCGAACCGGAGTGGATGCGCTCCTTCAATTCCTCGCCGCGCTGCTCGTCTCCCACCAATCGGGCCAGCCGCGCGATCTGATCATCGCTTTGTGCCGTGGTGGTCGGGCTGTCGAAGGTCTCAACGCGCATTCCGGCGCGTTCCAGCGCGGACCTGGTTTCGGGCGCGATGAAGCTGCCTGCGATCACGATGTCGGGCGACAGCGCGATGACCTCTTCTGCCGTCCCGCCGGTGTAGGGGTGGCGCACCGCGACTTCTGGCGCGATGGAACTGGATGCGGGATCGCGACTGTAATGCGACAGGGCAAGGATTTGCGCTGGCTGCGCCACTTCGACAAGGATCGCATCGAGACAGGGATTGAGGCTGACGAAGGTGGGCGGCTCATCCCCCATTGCCACCGCTGCGCCAGAGGCCGAGGGCGCGCACCCCGCAGTGAGAAACCCCGCCACAGCGCACACAGCAGCCGTAATGCGGGCCACAAGGCTGGCGTATTGGTGTGCAGAGCGGAAGATTGGCGACGTGATCAAGGTGATACTGGCGATAGGCAGGCTCGCCGTGCTGGGCAAGCGTGCGCAAAAAACCGCGTTAATCTGTAAAGCATGTGTGTTCGCTTTCGGGACGGTCCTCTCCATGCGCCTCGTATTGGCGGTGCCGCTTTTGTACGCGCCAACGCGCGCTATGAATGCACCGAACATCTCGATTATTGACCGTGCGCATATCGGTCCCCCGCCTCCGATCCGGTTGGCCGCGGATGCACGCTTGCGAACCGCGATTGCGGCCGAACCGACGCGATCTGGTGGAGACGAAAGCCCGCAGGCTGCGATCGCGCCCACGGCCTCCAGCGTAAATGGTTCAGGCGAACCACGCATTTCTCTGCGAAAGCGGCTTGCGGTTTTGTTCGCCGCAATAGCGGTGCCCGCCATGGCGGCTCCGGGCGGGTTCGGATCACTCGCCGCCGATGCACCCGTCGATGCGCTGGCCGCGCATTCCGCCATGCCATTCGAACGTCCGGGGATGAGCTTTCCGGGATCGGCGTTTTATTACCTTGCCGATCCGCCTTCACAGGCCTTGATCGCTCTACCCAGCAGCGATCCCTCACATGCCGGAGCCGAAGGGGATCGCGAAATCGGCCAGGCCATAGATGCCGGACCAGCCGCCCGCCCGATCTTTGCCGCAGGCGCAGGGATCGGCCATGCGCGCGCCGTCCAGTGCCTTGCACAGGCTGTGTGGTACGAAGCCGCCAGCGAAAGCGAGGCGGGCCAGCGTGCCGTGGCACAAGTCGTGCTGAATCGCGTGGCGCACCCTGGCTGGCCGGGTAGCGTTTGCGGTGTTGTGTATCAGGGATCGGATCGATCGACCGGGTGCCAGTTCAGCTTCACCTGCGATGGCAGCCTTGCCCGTCGTGCCAGCGGGCCGACATGGGCACGCGCACAGCGGATCGCGTCGGCGGCATTGGCGGGAGAAGTTTATGCCCCCATCGGCCATGCCACACATTACCACACATTGTGGGTCAACCCGTACTGGGCAGGCACGCTGGACGTAGTCGGCACGATTGGCGCTCACCGATTTTATCGGAACCGCGGAGTGGGAGGCATGAAAGATGCCTTCACCGAACGGTATTCCGGCAACGAGCCCATGATCAGAGTCGGATCTGTCGCGGTTACGAATGCCAGCGTGATTGGCAGTTTACCGGCTGGGGCTTTCGCGCCGACCGGTATTCCCGGCAATGCGCTCTCGACATCCATGCCTGCCGCGCCCTCCGCACGGTCCGCTGATACGTCCGATGACGCAGCCCGGCGCGCTTCCGCCAACGCATCGCCGTTTGGTGAACACCTCGCCAGTCCCGCGCTGCGTTCTGCCGGTCAGGCGCGCGAAGAATACGCAAAGGCTGGCCAGTGGAAGCGTGACCCATCAGAGCTGGACCTCAAGACGCGCAACGGGCCGGAAAAACCGGCCGAAAAATAGGGCTTCATCCCAAAAGCCCATGCTGCGGCGGATAAGCGCCAGCAACGGGCCACGGCAGTGCGCGTAGACACAGTTAACACTGCCTCAACCGTGTCCAAACACCAAGCCTTAGCCTCGCGTCCCTATGCCCGTTTTTCATAAACAGGCGTTGGCGCTGCCTTCATCCGTGAACAGGCTGCACACAGCAGGTCGGACAACGGGGATCGCCAAATAAGGCGCAGATAATAATCGGGATTTCGCGTAATGATGTTTCACTCAATCCCTGATCACAGCGCCGCCGCTGTGTCGCGCCGCGGTTTTGTCGGGCGCGCGCGCGCGCGCGCAATGGTGGCCTGCGCGATGGCTGGCGTGGCTAATGATAACGCCGTTGCCAAGGCTGGCGGCGTCACGGAAGAACAAATGCTCCGCGCGGCATTGCGACACTTTGCAACAGACGGCCTAGGCGCTGCACGCTCTGCGCGGATCAATGCCGAGACAGCCTTCTTTGCTGGTGACCGCGCAGCCTATGACTGGTGGCATACGATCACCCGGACACTGGACCGCAGGCTAGCCGCCGAATCCGAACGGGTGACAAGACATGATCGGCGGGAATCAGAGTGCTCGATCACCTGAAGCGCCGCGTGCTCTTGAAAAAAGGCCGCAATGTCTCCGCCTGCATACCTGCTGGAATGCAGTTTAATTCCAACCACTTACAAACCGATCAGGATACAACTCAAATCCGAGTGCAAGCGCGCATTTCTGCGCCTGACGACGGTAAGCGTTGCGTTAACCAGCACTTGACGAGTTTGGGTTAGGCCCGTGGATACATGAACCCGGGCAAGCTCTTTTCCGCGCTAGGATTGCGGGTGATGCGCAAACGTCGCGACAAGACCTCGGCGCGCGTGCGCCGAATCCTCGTGCATACGCTCTATACTCAGCCCACCAGCCTTGCTTTGGGCGCGCTTGCCGGGATTGCCGCGACGGGTGTTGCGGCGTGGTCATCCGACAAAACCGAGATCTGGATCGGTTTCAGCATCCTTGTCATCGTCACAGTGCTGCGTGTGGGCGCATCGTTTGCCATTTCGCCAAGCGCGCAAAAAACCAGCACTTCCCGGCTTGAGATCATGTATGAGATCGGTGCGTTCACCTACGCGCTGGCTCTGGGAACGATAGCGGCAATGACGCTGTGGTTCGATGCCGGAGCCGAAGCCAGCGTGATGATGATTGCCAATGCCCTGTGTTACGGGGTGGCGGTATCGGCGCGCAACGCCGGTCGACCCACCATCGCTGCAGGGCAATTGTTGCTGGTGTGCTTGCCGATTGGAATTGCTGCGTTCGCCGTGGGGACCGTGGTGTCGATAACGCTGCTGGTTACGATCATCTTCCTGATCCCGGCGATGGCATCAATCACGATGAATGTGTTCAAGATGTTGCGCGATTCAATCGCCGCAGCTGAGACCAGTGCGCAGCTGGCCGACAAGATGCAGATCCTTGCGCGAACGGATGTTGTTACCGGCCTCGCCAATCGCGCCGGGCTGAACCATTCGATCATCGAGACGATGATGGAAATTGAGGGGGACAGCCGCTTTGCTCTTTTGTGGATCGATCTGGACCGGTTCAAGGAGGTGAACGATCTGCTGGGCCATCCGGTCGGGGATCGTGTCCTGGCCGAAGTGGCGCGCCGTCTGCGCGAGGTCTGCCCCGACCATTCGACCGTTTCGCGATTTGGCGGGGACGAATTCATCATCTTCTGTCCGATTGCCGACCGCAAGGAATCCGAACGCATCGCCAGCGAAGTTCACGCCGAGATCATGCGCCCTATCCGGATTGACGGGGATCGGCTGGAAGTGCGTGCCTCGCTGGGCGTTGCGTTGCTGCCTGACGATGGTGTTGATGCTGATACCCTGATGCAATGCGCCGATCTGGCGCTGTATCATGCAAAGATCGGCGGGCGGGCAAAGACCTGCTTTTTCGATGGTGCAATGACCCGCGATCTGGTGCGCAGGCGCGAGATCGAGGATGAGTTGCGCACCGCCATCCAGCGCGAGGAGCTGACGGTCTTTTTCCAGCCGATCGTCGATCTGGAAACGGGCCGCATCCGCACTTTCGAGGCGTTGGTTCGCTGGTTCCATCCGATCAAGGGCGAATTGCGCCCGGACGAATTCATCCCCGTTGCCGAGGAAACCGGCGTCATCGTCACTCTGGGCAACTGGATCACCGCACATGCCGCGCGCGTTGCCGCGCAATGGCCCGACGATGTATCGCTGGCGGTGAACCTGTCGCCCTTGCAAATCCGTGCGCCCGGGGCGGCGCTGGGCATCAAGAACGCCTTGCGTGAGGCGGGACTGGACCCGCGCCGACTGGAGCTGGAAGTGACCGAGAGCCTGTTCATAGAAGACAACCACTCTACCGCCGCCTTCATCGAGGAACTGTCTGAAATTGGCGTGCAATTTGCGCTGGATGACTTTGGCACAGGCTATTCCTCGCTCGGTTATATCAACAGCTTCCCGTTCAAGAAGATCAAGGTGGATCGCAGCTTCGTGTCAGGTGCAAACGTGGGCCGGAAAAGCGATGCGATCATCCGGGCGGTCGCTGAAATGGGCGCGCGGTTGGAAATGGATATCGTCGCCGAAGGGTTGGAGACGCTCGAACAGGTGCAATCGGTACGCGCTGCCGGATGTACGCTGGGACAGGGGTTTTACTTCAGTCGCGCCGTGCCAGATTACCTTGCTGCCATGCTGCTGGCGCAGGAACGCGATCACTTGGGCAACTCGACTATGCGCGGAACCGGCTGATCCGATTGTCCCGCCGCGTTCATATGCGGTCCATAAATTCAGCACGTAAGCACTTATTGATACTGCAAACTGTTCGCAAATAAATCCGCCAAATGCGACCTTTTGACGGTTGCAAACCGTTTGCGACCCGCCTACCCCGCTCTTCAAAGCCAATGCACGGACGCTACGGGACGGCAAGGTCTGGCATACGCCGCATAAGTTCGGCACCTCGCATGTCAGATACCGTCCCGAAAGATCAGGGAAGGATATCGACAATTATGGCCAAGACCCAAGGGCGCAACAAAATCGCACTTATCGGCTCCGGGATGATCGGCGGCACGCTCGCCCACCTCGCCGCAAAGAAGGAAATGGGCGACATCGTCCTGTTCGACATTGCCGAGGGCATGCCGCAAGGCAAGGCGCTAGACCTGTCGCAGTGCGGCCCGATCGAAGGGTTCGACGCGAAGATTACCGGCACCAATGATTACGCCGATATCGCCGGTGCGGACGTCATCATCGTCACCGCAGGCGTCCCTCGCAAGCCGGGGATGAGCCGCGACGATCTGCTCGGCATCAATTTGAAGGTAATGAAGGCCGTCGGCGAAGGCATCAAGAACAACGCGCCCGACGCATTCGTGATCTGCATCACCAACCCATTGGACGCGATGGTGTGGGCGCTGCGCGAGTTTTCCGGCCTGCCGCACAACAAGGTGGTTGGCATGGCGGGCGTGCTCGACAGCGCGCGTTTCGCGACCTTCCTCGCGTGGGAGTTCGATTGCAGCGTCAAGGACGTGAACGCCTTCGTTCTGGGTGGCCACGGCGACACGATGGTTCCGGTCCTGTCCTACTCCACCATCAACGGTATCCCGGTTAAGGATATGGCCAAGATCAAGGGCGTGGCGGAAACCCGCCTCGACGAAATCGTCAAGCGCACCCGCGCAGGCGGCGGCGAGATCGTGCAATTGCTCGGCAATGGCTCAGCCTATTACGCGCCCGCCACCAGCGCGATTGCGATGGCCGAGGCCTATCTGGGAGACCAGAAACGCATCCTGCCTTGCGCCAGCTATGTCGAAGGCAAATACGGCCTCGACGGTCTGTATGTGGGCGTCCCCACCGTGCTGGGCGCGGGCGGTTGCGAAGACGTGATCGAGATCGAACTATCGGACGAGGAGCGCGGAAACCTAAAGGTGAGCACCGATGCGGTCGAGGAACTGCTTGAGGCGTGCAAGGGTCTGGATAGCAGCCTTGCTTAAGAAGGTGTCGTTCTTTGTCGGCCTTCTTTCGCTAACATCGGTGGCACATGCCGATGGCGGCGAGAACATCGGCGCTCGCGCCGCCGTCGGAGCATTAATGTGCGTCCAAGCTGCGTCAAAAGATGGCGCGAACTCGCAACTCTTTGAAGAATCCACCGATTGGGAGGGCGATTTCGAGATCGGATACAGGGCTAACGGACTGCCTGTCACAGTGACGTTCCCCAAGGATCGAGACGGGGTCGCGCGGATCTGCGTGGTCGAAGCGACTCTTGCATCGAGAGAGCAGCAAGCCGGCATGGTCGCCGCCCTCAATGAGAACCTCAAAGGAAAACCTATTGAGCAATCAGACAGCATGATCTGGATGTTCGGCAAGCCGCAGAACATCAAAGGACTGCAGTTCTACACAGACAACAAATCTGACCAGCCCAAGGTGCGGCTAATCGGCGCGGCTTTCTAGGAGTTACTAAATGTCCATCCTCATTAACAAAGATACCAAGGTCATCACCCAAGGGATGACGGGCAACACCGGCACTTTCCACACCGAGCAGGCGATTGCCTATGGCTCGCAGATGGTGGCTGGCGTCACGCCGGGCAAAGGCGGCACCACGCATGTTGGCGTGCCGCAGTTCAACACCGTGCGTGAGGCGAAGGAAGCCACAGGCGCGACTGCTTCGTGCATTTACGTGCCGCCGCCCTTTGCCGCTGACGCAATCTGCGAGGCTATCGATGCCGAGATCGAACTGATCATCTGCATCACCGAAGGCATCCCGGTGCTCGACATGGTGCGGGCCAAGGCGGCGCTCACCGGCAGCAAGTCGCGCCTGATCGGCCCGAACTGCCCTGGCGTTCTGACCCCGAACGAATGCAAGATCGGCATCATGCCCGGCTCCATCTTCAAGAAGGGCAGCGTCGGCGTCGTCTCGCGCTCGGGCACGCTCACCTATGAAGCCGTGCACCAGACCACAATGGTCGGCCTTGGCCAGACCACGGCTGTTGGCATCGGCGGCGATCCGGTCAACGGCACCAACTTCATCGACGTGCTCGACCTGTTCCTCGACGACCCCGAAACCAAGTCGATCATCATGATCGGCGAAATCGGCGGCAGCGCCGAAGAAGAGGCCGCAGCCTTCATCAAGGAACAGCGCGCCAAGGGCCGTTCCAAGCCGATGGTCGGATTTATCGCCGGCCGCACTGCGCCTCCGGGTCGTCGCATGGGCCACGCAGGTGCCATCGTCTCCGGCGGGAAAGGCGGCGCGGAAGACAAGATCGCAGCGATGGAGGACGCGGGCATCCGCGTATCGCCTTCGCCGTCCGAACTTGGCACCACGCTCGATGCCATGCTGAAAGAATTGGCCTGAATGCACATGGTGAGTTTTCCGCGCAGGCGGGCGGCTCACCCCCCTCCCCTGGCCACGGGGAAAGTTGCCTTGGAAAAAGCCCGATGAACAAAGAAACCCAGAACTTCATCCCCGACATGTCAGATCAGGAAGGCCCGCAGCCCGGCCCTTCGTGGGGCAATGCGCGCTGGCTCGATACGGTCAGCGGTGCGGGTGATGATCTGGCCGCGGCGATGGACCCGACGCAGATGACGCTCGATCAGCTCAAGGGCGCGATCGACAAGTCGGCCAAGGCAGCGGGCAAACCGCTCGACAAGGACGCCCTTCAGCACGCCGCTGACATCTCCAACAAGGCGATGACGCTGGTGCGGCTGTATCGCGTGCGCGGGCACATGGCCGCGCAGCTTGATCCGCTGGGCCTCTCAAACCGCAGCGAGATCGATGATCTGACCCTTGAATTCCATGGCTTGGCCGGGATGGAAGACGAAGACGTCTATGTCAGCGATGTGCTCGGTCTGGAATGGACCACCATCGGCAAGCTGCACGCGCGGCTGCGCGAGGTTTACTGCGGCAAGGTCGGCCTTGAATACATGCACATCGCCGATACCGAGGAACGGAGGTTCTTGCAGGACAAGTTCGAAAGCCCCGGCGATACCATTCAGTTTACGCCCGAAGGCAAAAAGGCAATTTTGGCCGCTGTCATTCGTGGAGAGCAATACGAGGAATTCCTCGGCAAGAAATATGTCGGGACCAAGCGTTTCGGCCTCGATGGCGGCGAATCGATGATCCCCGCGCTGGAAGCCGTGATCAAGCAGGGCGGCAGCGCGGGCGTGCGCGAAATCATCTATGGTATGGCCCACCGTGGCCGCCTGAACGTGCTCGCGAATGTCATGGGCAAGCCTTACAAGGTGATCTTCCACGAATTTTCCGGCGGCTCTGCCAACCCGGAAGATGTTGGCGGATCGGGCGATGTGAAATACCACCTCGGCACCAGCACGGACCGCGAGTTTGACGGGATTTCGGTGCACATGTCGCTGACCCCCAACCCCAGCCACCTCGAAGCGGTGAACCCGGTTGTCCTGGGCAAGGCACGTGCGCAGCAGGCAATCCGCGACGATTTGACGAACAAGCAGCAGGTGCTGCCCATCCTGATTCACGGCGATGCCGCGTTCGCAGGGCAAGGCGTGGTATGGGAAAGCCTCTCGCTTTCGGGCGTGCCCGGTTACGATACGGGCGGCTGCATCCACTTCATCATCAACAACCAGATCGGGTTCACCACCAGTCCGAAATTCGCACGGTCCTCACCCTATCCCAGCGACGTCGCCAAAGGCGTGCAGGCCCCGATCCTGCACGTGAATGGCGACGATCCCGAAGCGGTGACGTTCGCGTGCAAACTTGCGGTAGAATATCGCCAGACCTTTGGTCGCGACATCGTGATCGACATGTGGTGTTATCGCCGGTTTGGCCACAACGAAGGCGACGAGCCGAAATTCACGCAGCCATTGATGTATGACGCAATCCGTCAGCATCCCAAGGTCAGCGTTCAGTACGAAAACCGCCTGATCGCCGAAGGAGTCATCTTCGAAGGCCATCGCGAAACCGTGACCGGCGAATTCATCGACCACCTCGAAGACGAATTCGAAGCCGCCAAAAGCTACAAGGCGAACGAGGCCGACTGGTTCGGCGGTCGCTGGGCCGGTCTGAACAAGCCCGCCGATCCCGAAACCTCGCGGCGCAGCGTCGAAACCGCGATCGAACCCAAGATGTTCGATTCGCTTGGCCGCGTGCTGACCGAGGTGCCGGGCGATCTGGACATTCACAAGACGCTGGGCCGCGTGCTTGGCGCCAAGGCTGAAATGTTCGATACCGGTGCAGGTTTTGACTGGGCCACGGCCGAAGCGCTCGCTTTTGGTAGCCTCGTGATGGAGGGTTACGGCGTGCGCCTGTCCGGGCAGGACAGTGGGCGCGGCACCTTCTCGCAACGCCACGCTGTCTGGGTCGACCAGAATGACGAGCGCAAGTACATCCCGCTTGCCACCCTGCCCCACGGCAAGTTCGAGGTGTATGACAGCACTCTTTCCGAATATGGCGTGCTTGGCTTTGAATATGGGTTCGCGATGGCCGATCCCAAAAGCCTGGTCATGTGGGAAGCGCAGTTCGGTGACTTTGCCAACGGTGCGCAGATCATGATCGACCAGTTCATCGCCAGCGGCGAGGCAAAGTGGCTGCGTGCCAACGGCCTCGTGATGCTGTTGCCGCACGGATACGAGGGTCAGGGGCCGGAGCACTCCAGCGCCCGGCTCGAACGGTTCCTGCAATTGTGCGCGAACGACAATATCCAGGTCTGCAACATCACCACCCCGGCAAACTACTTCCACGTGCTGCGCCGACAGATGTTGCGTCCGTTCCGCAAGCCGCTCGTTATCATGACGCCAAAATCGCTGCTGCGACACCCGATGGCAAAAAGCGGGCGCGAGGAATTTCTGGGCGACTGGCAGTTCAAGCGGATCAAGTCTGACCTGACCGAAGTCGCTGACGACAAGGTCAAGCGTCTCGTGCTGTGTTCGGGCAAAGTCGCCTATGATCTTATCGAAGAGCGCGATGCAAAGGGATTGGACCACGTGCAGATCCTGCGCATCGAACAGCTTTATCCCTTCCCCGGCGATCCGCTCGCCAAACGTCTGGCCCGGATGAAAAATCTCGAACAGGTCGTCTGGTGTCAGGAAGAGCCGAAGAACAACGGATCGTGGTTCTTCGTCCAGAACCAGATCGAAGACACGCTGACGCAGGCCGGACACGGTGGGAAACGCCCGGTTTACGCCGGGCGCGAGGCAGCGGCATCGCCCGCTACCGGCCTCGCCAGCCGCCACAAGGCGCAGCAGGAACAACTGATCGCCGAGGCTCTCGGCCTCGCGCACACATAACATCCAAGGCCGAAAGGGATCCTACAACATGGCCACTGAAATCACCGTTCCGGCTCTGGGCGAGTCGGTTACCGAAGGCAGCATTGGTGAATGGCTCAAACAGCCAGGCGATGCAGTCGCCGCCGATGAGCCTATTTGCAGCCTTGAGACGGACAAGGTCGCAATCGACGTGCCCTCGCCCGTCGCTGGCGTCATGTCCGAACATCGCGCCGCTGTGGGTGACACAGTTGAAGTCGGCGCGGTGATCGCCATCATCGAAGAGGGCGCGACCGGTGCTGCGACCGCGGGAGAGGAACCCGCCCGCGCGCAGCAAAAGCGTGCCGAGGGCAAGGAAGAGCGTGCCTCGCAGACCCGCGAAGTCGGCTGCAGACGATTGCCGCCGCCGCGCAAACACTCTCCCCCGCCGTGCGCCGTGCCGTGCTGGAACACGGGGTCGATCCCTCCACGATCAAGGGAACCGGCAAGGATGGCCGCCTGACCAAGGAAGACGTGATCGCTGCTGCCCAATCGAAAAAGGACGGGGCAAAGGGCGACGGCTGCGGCCAGCGCCGCCTGCGGCTGCAACACCCGACACCGCGACAGCGCCGGGCCGCAGCGAAGAGCGGGTCAAGATGACCCGGATGCGCCAGACCATCGCCAAGCGCTTGAAAGGCGCGCAGGACAACGCCGCCCTGCTCACCACCTTCAACGATTGCGACATGAGCGCCGTCATCGAAGCGCGCAGCAAATACAAGGATCTGTTCGCCAAGAAGCACGATATCCGGCTCGGCTTCATGGGCTTTTTCGCCAAGGCCGCGTGCCTTGCATTGAAGGATGTGCCCGCCGCCAACGCCTATATCGAAGGCGATGAGATCGTCTATCACGACTATGTCGATATTTCGGTCGCGGTCAGTGCGCCCAACGGCCTGGTCGTCCCCGTCATCCGCGATGCCGACAAGAAGGGCTTTGCCCGAATTGAAAAGGACATTGCCGACTTCGGTGCGCGGGCCAAGGAAGGCTCGCTGACGATGGCGGATATGCAGGGCGGTACGTTCACCATCTCCAATGGTGGTGTCTTCGGCAGCCTGATGTCGACCCCGATCATCAACCCTCCGCAAAGCGCGGTGCTGGGCCTACACCGGATTGAAGACCGCGCTGTGGTTGTGAACGGTGAGATCGTGATCCGCCCGATGATGTATCTGGCACTCAGCTATGACCACCGTCTAATCGACGGTCGCGAGGCGGTGACCGCGCTCAAGATCATCAAGGAGGCGATCGAGGATCCCACCCGGATGCTGATTGACCTGTGATCAACGCCACCTGTTGAACCAAGAAATTCCGATCCCACTTCGTGAACGGGATCATGGAGCTAGAAAATGGCTGAATACGATTACGACGTCCTCATCATCGGTGCCGGCCCCGGCGGCTATGTGGCGGCAATCCGCGCCGCTCAGCTCGGGCTGAAAACCGCGTGCGTCGAGAGTCGCGAAACACTTGGCGGCACGTGCCTCAATGTCGGGTGCATCCCGTCCAAGGCGCTGCTGCACGGTTCGGAACTGTTCGATGAGGCGAATAACGGCCACTTCGCGACATGGGGCATCACCGCCACGCCAAAGCTCGACCTGGGCCGGATGATGGAAGAAAAGACCAAAGCCGTGGGCGAACTGACCGGCGGGATCGAATTCCTGTTCAAGAAGAACAAGGTCACCTGGCTGAAAGGCCGCGCCTCGTTCGAGGATGCGCATACGGTCAAGATCGGTGACGAGACGGTCACCGCCAAGGACATCGTGATCGCCACCGGCTCCAGCGTCACCCCGCTTCCCGGTGTCGAGGTCGACAACGCGGGCAAGCGGATCGTCGACAGCACCGGCGCGCTCGATCTGGATGAAGTGCCTGAACACCTGGTGGTGATCGGAGGCGGAGTAATCGGGCTGGAACTCGGCAGCGTTTGGCGCAGGCTTGGCGCGAAGGTTACGGTCGTGGAATACCTAGACCAACTGCTTCCCGGCATGGACGGCGAAGTGCGCAAGGAAGCTGGCAAGATCTTCAAGAAGCAGGGCATGGAAATGATGCTCGGCCACAAGGTCACCGGCGCAAAGGTGAACGGTAAGAAGGTCACCCTTACCATCGAGAAAGCGGCGGGTGGAGACGAACAGACCCTCGAGGCGAGCCATGTGCTTGTCTCAATCGGGCGGCGTCCCAACACCGATGGCCTGATGCTCGAAAAGGCCGGCCTTCAGGTGAACAATCGCGGCCAGATTGAAATCGACCACGAATTCCGCACCAAGATCGATGGCGTGTGGGCAATCGGCGATTGCGTGCCCGGCCCAATGCTGGCGCACAAAGCCGAGGATGAAGGCATTGCGGTTGCGGAAAATATCGCCGGACAGACTGGTATTGTGAACCACGATGTGATCCCCAACGTGGTCTACACTGCGCCTGAAATTGCGGGCGTCGGCCTCACGGAAGAGCAGGCGATCGAGCACGCAGGCGGCGACAAGTCGAAGATCAAGGTCGGCAAGTTCCCGATGATGGCCAACAGCCGTGCCAAGACAAACCGCGAGACCGACGGTTTCGTAAAGGTCATCGCTGATGCGCAAACCGACCGCGTTATCGGGGTTTGGATGATCAACACGCTGGCGGGCACGATGATCGCACAGGCCGCGCAGGCGATGGAATTTGGCGCAACATCCGAAGACATCGCCTACACCTGCCACGCCCACCCGACCCATGCGGAAGCCTTCAAGGAAGCCGCAATGGCTGTGCAAGGCAAACCGATCCATATGTGATGGCGCGCGTCGCCTGTCCTTCCCTGTTTCGACGCGGGCAGGCGGCGCTTACCCTTCTCATCCCCGCGCTTGCAGGTCTTGCTTTTCTTGCATTGGGCGGCGCGCCCTCTCGCTATGTGCTGGTGAACGCGGGCGCGCTGGTCCTGGCAATAGCCCTGGCGTTGCTGGCCCGCCGACCGGCAAAACCATCCATGAGGCGAGCGCTGGCTTTCGCGTTGACTTGCCTGTTCCCCATTCCACTGGTGATCGGACCTGAAATCGACGGCATCGCGCGCTGGTTGTCATTCGGAGGGCTGTCGCTCCACGTCGGCTATCTGGTGATCCCGGCAATCGCGGTGCTTGCGGCAGAGGATCCGGATCACCTGCCGCTCTCGATCGTGCTGGCGATGCTGATCGCGTCGCGCCAGCCTGATCTCGCCTCTGCACTGGCGCTGCTGTTCGGTGCTTTGGGTGGAGTGATCGCGCTGCGCAACAGGTGGTGGATTTCTTGCGTGCGTGGCAGGGCTTGCCGCAGTATTTGGGGCCAGTCTCGGCCCCAACCTCCCACCGCAACGCTTTGTCGAAAATGTGCTTCAGGACGTTTGGCAGACCTCGCCCGCTTTCGCGCTCATCATGGCGCTCAGTCTTTCCGTGAGTATCGCGCTGGTAATCCGCACACCCGGCGCAGCGGCAGCGCCGCGATATGCCCTCGCCGGAACGCTGATCGGGTTCGTCCTCGCAGCGCTTGCCGGCAACTACCCTTATCCTTTTATAGGTTACGGCGCGGCTTCGTTACTCGGGTTTGGTCTGGCGCTTGGATTTCTGAGAATGCGTCAGACTATCGCATTCCAATCCTCGGAGGCATAGGTCAGGACTTGCACCGCTGCGCAGTTTCGCACATGGCGAGCGCCTTCAATTGTGCATCCAGGTCACCGAAAAATGCCTCGCCCTCGTATCATGCAAACCCTCGCCGAATGGCACATCTGGCTGGGCTGGCTGGTTGGAATACCCATCGTCTTGTGGTTGGCTACAGGCCTGTTCATGACTGTGAAGCCGATTGAACAGGTCCGCGGCGATCACTTGCGCGTGGATGCCGGTGCTGCTGCGCCGCTTGTCATACCGGGCAGTGAGATTGCGGACACCGATGCGCAATTAAAGGAAATGCGCGTAACCATGCAGGACGGTCGCGCGGTGGCGATTCTCACCTCCCTCGACGGAGCGACCACCCGCGTCGATTTTGCAACCGGCGCGCCGATTCCGGCGCTTGATGCTGCCGCTGCGCGCGCAATCGTCGCCGACCGGATTGTAGGAGGGGACGCGGTGCGATCGGTCACGTTCTTCGATGCGGACGAGGTGCCGTTCGACTTTCGCCGCCCTGTGCCTGTGTGGCAAGTCTCTTTGCAGGACGGGACGCATGTCTACATTGGGCGTGACACCGGCGAGATCGAGGCTGTTCGCACCCGCTGGTGGCGGTGGTTCGACTTTGCGTGGGGCCTGCATATCATGGACCTGTCGGAGCGCGAGGATACCAGCCACCCCATACTGATCGGGTTTGCCGCGCTTTCCCTGATTGGGGCGATGTTTGGGACGATCCTGATGTTCCGTCGCCGCCGCGCGCGATCAAAAATCATTGGTCGCAAATGAACGAGGAAATCTTCACCCCTATCCTCGATGCGCTCGACATTATCGGCATCGCGGTGTTCGCTCTGTCTGGGGCGGTCATCGCTGCGAAGGAGCGACAGACTATCGTCACGATGGCATTTTTTGCGCTGCTGACCGGGGTTGGCGGCGGAACAGTGCGTGATCTGCTGATCGATGCTCCGGTATTCTGGGTGAACGAGGCGTGGGTTCCCGCCGTTTGCCTCGCCTGCGCTGGCCTTGCATGGTTCACTCCCGTGGGAATGTGGCAGGGCAGGTTGTTCGACTTTGCCGATGGCGCCGGATTGGCGGCCTATGCGGTGCTGGGCAGTGCAAAGGCGCTCGCCTATGGCATTCCGCCTTTGCCTGCGATCCTGATGGGGATTATTACCGGCTGCGTTGGTGGGATTATCCGCGATGTCATTGCCGGGCGACCCTCCATCATCATGCAGCCCGAATTATACGTCACTGCGGCTGCACTAAGCGCGGGTCTGAGCGTGACAGGCATGATGATTACCGGCGCGCTGGGAATTGCGAATGGCTGGGCCTGGGCAACGGCATTTGTCGCGGGCTTCGCCCTTCGAGCCGCGGCGATTTATTTCCATTGGGGTCTGCCCGGCTATAGAGCCGGTGAAGCCGGCACATAAAAAAGCGCGGAGAAGGCCATTCGACTTTCCCCGCGCCATTTGCGCATCATGCGTGGGTTGCTCTACTCTTCGCCGGGAAGCGGTCCGCCGGGATAGGCTGGCATATTATCCGAAGACAGCGGAACCAACGGCTGATCAGGGCGGTCTTCGAGGAAAGTCTCATCGGAACTGTCCGCTACGGCGAAACGCTGAACACCGTCGAGCGAGGAGCGTGCGCTGGCATAACGATCATCGCTCCACTGCCCGTCCGCAGTTCCGTCGAGGCTGCTTCCCTGAAAGCCGCCATAATCCAGACGAGATATGCGACCGTCATTGTCGATTTCGCAAGTAAAGCCCGATCCATTGAACAGCGTGCCTGACACAATCCAGCCTTGTGCTACGCGGCTTGCTCCATCGACGCTTTCTACACGCGCATCGCGCTCTATCTCCGCCAGGCATTGCGAGACAGCGTTATCGATGCCCGATCCGTTCGATGAGCGTGAATATGTTCGACGGTCGTCCACGCGGCGATTATCGTAGCGGCGATCGTCATAACGCCGATCAATCACGCGATCGCGCTCCACCACAACCACCTCGCGGTCGCGGCGGCGGTTATTATTTGCCGCGCTGGCAATCGCGGCAATACCACCAATAATGGCCACACCGGCCAACACATCGCCGGCGCGAGCACCGCGATGGCCCCTCCATCCCCTGCGATAGCATCCGCGCCAGCCACACCGGCCCCATTCGCTGACCTGCGTACCGGGATCATAGGCGCTGGAGGAAAAACCGCCAATCAGGGAGAGGGATGCTGCGGTGACCGGCGCCTGCGCAATCTCGGCGGCGGATACGGGTGTGGCTGTGGCCATAGAAAGCGCGGCGGCCATTGCGGCAACACCGGCGGTGCGTGATTTAAAAGCCATGGAATACTCCCTCCTGTTGTATCGTGTCGTAATCAGGGGCGAGCGTCCACCACGCGCTCAATACTACCGCACATGATATCGGGCACTGGCTTACGCTTGGCTGAACCGTGGGTGCAAGGATGCGGGCGACATTGACACGCAAAGCAGGATACAGACGAGCGTCTCCACGCGCCTGCATCCCTGACTTGCTTCAAGTGAATGCGGTTACGACGGCCCTACTCAGCGCAGGCCACGCACGCCGTCAAAGTCGACCAATGGGCGGCCCCGACCGTCGAGAACGCAGGTGAAACGACCACGGTCGAAATTGTCGCGGAAGTTGCGATTGCCTTCAACCTCAATCCGACCCTCCACCCGGAAGCCGCGCCGCGTGCGATCAAGGTCACGTACCTGCGTTACGTTGGCATATCGCCATCCGCCAAAGCGGCGGGCCTGATTTTCAGCGGCGCGGACGCAGCGATCAACCGCTCCGCGTGGGCCTTGCTGACCGAAATTGCTGCGGCGGTAGTCGCGATTGCGATTATCGTAACGGCGGTCGCGATAGCGGTCACGGTCGCCATCAAACGCGCCGGCCAGCGCGGCAATGCCGCCGATTACCACAGCGCCAGCGATTATCTCGCCCGCTCCGATGCCATCACGGTCACGGTGATCGTCGGCCATCGCCGGGCTAGCAGAAGCCAGGGCCATCGCGCCTGCCGCGACAGTCCCGAGCGTTCCCTTGGCGATCGTCTGTTTGAGAGCTTTCGTCTTTGTCATGGGTTTCATCCTCGGGTTCTCAGCCGATGCGGACTTGCCCGGCTACACACCTCTTATGGATGATTCGCGATGAGAAGACCCTGAAGCGCGCTTACAGCGATTGTTAATCTTTCAAGTTCCCAATATTAACAGTTCAAGCGCAGCCATCATTCAGTCGAGCGCGGCCAGCACATCTTTGGTGAACGCCGCAATATCGAACCGCGCGCCTGCCGGATCCTCCCCGCGCCGCACGATAACCAACTTGCGGCTGGGCACGATCACCACATATTGCCCGCGATTGCCGAATGCTGCGAAAGTATCAGGCGGCACGCCATCCGATTTGTTCATCAACCAGAACCCTGCGCCATATCCGAATGGTCCGTCAGGCTGCGGCCCGCTTGGAGTGGAAACATACTCCACCCAGCCTTCGGGCAGAATGCGTGCGCCGTTCACAATACCATCGTCGAGATAGAGCTGCCCGAACCGCGCCAGATCGCGCGCCGTGGTCCACACTTGGGAAGAGAGGATATAATTGCCCTGCCAGTCGGCTTCAGCGACGGTACGCTCCATTCCGACCGTCTTGAAGAAGGAAGTTGGGGGGTGTGACGCAAAGGTCGGCTTGATCGCCGCAACTGCGGCTAGTCGTATCGTTGTTGGCATAGCGATAAGTGCTCCCCGGCGCGGCGACCAGCGGCCAATCCAGCGCCACCTCGTCTACTGTCGCCCCGCCATAGTATAGCGGATCGGTGCGGTTGCCGGGCGTATCGGAATAGCGACCCGAAGCCATGCGCAGGAGGTGATCGATGGTGATCGTGCGGCGCGGATCGGCCTCACTACCGCCTAGTCCCGCTGTGGCGTTCACGTCCGCCTCAGCGCGCTGTACCGCTGCGCCAATCAGCGTGGCGGCGATGCTCTTGGCAACAGACCAAGTGCGCTGGGGGGTGTAACGGGTGAACCCGTCAGCATAGGCTTCGCCAACTAGCTCGCCTCGTTTGACGATCACTACCCCGGTGGTGCGCGCGTCGGCGCCGTAACTTGCCGAAAAGGCGATCCGGCCAAGCGCGTTCACAGGAAATTCGGGTTCGGCAGGGATGACTTGGAAGACCTCCTGCCCGCTCGGCGGCTTGGGCTGTGCCAACGGCGGCGCCTTCGACATTCCTATCGGCAAAATCGCACACCCATTTCCCGGCGTGTGCGCCGCGATGCGCGGTGGCATGTCTTCGGCAAAGCGCACGGCGACCGTTCGGATGGTACGCCCCGTTCCAAGGCTGCCCGTATTGGTAACGGTGATCTCGGCCGGCGGAAGATTAGGCAGCAGGACGTCAAGCGGCGACTGGATTCCGCGCAGTTCCCATTCCTCGACGCTTTCAACCGTGCGCGTGGTCTGCGCCATCGCCCCGCACAGCATCAGCGCCTTGTAACCGGCGGCCAGCGCGCGGTCATAGCGGGCGTCCAACTTATCCTGCGCTGATTGGGCACAGAGCGGTGCCGAAAGGGTCAAAGCGGCGGTGGCCACAGCCAGAAAGGTCTTTTGCATGGGCACCGTCATGCCACACGCGGCGTAAAAGAAAAGGGGCCGGCGGATCGCTCCGCCAGCCCCTTGGTGTTTCGCCTCTGCCGGGTTTACGCCTCGGCGAATTCTTCCTGCTCGTTCATCACCGGGCCGCTATCCTGACCCTTGGCATCGGTGTCGCGGTCGACCAGTTCAATGATGGCCATCTGGGCAGCATCGCTACCGCGATATCCGGCCTTGATGATACGAGTGTACCCACCTTCACGGTCGCTGTAACGATCTGCAAGAACGCCAAAAAGCTTCTTGAGCTGCGTCTCATCGAGGAGGCGCGCCTGCGCAAGGCGACGGTTGGACAGACCACCGCGTTTGCCCAGCGTGATCAGCTTTTCAATGTAGGGGCGCAGTTCCTTGGCCTTGGGCAGAGTCGTGTGGATCTGCTCATGCTTGATAAGTGCGGCCGCCATGTTGCGGAACAAGGCCTTGCGGTGACCTGATTTGCGGCTCAGCTTACGCTGAGAAATACCGTGACGCATTGTATTGTCCTTTGTTCGTTATGGGCCCGTATCAGGTAGCCCGTAGCTGGCGGCGCTTTCCCTTTAAATGGGGGGCGCGCCGCCGATACCCTGTTTAGCCCAAAAGCTCTTGTTCGAGCTTTTTGGCCATTTCCTCGATGTTTTCAGGCGGCCATCCGGGGATGTCCATGCCAAGGCGCAGACCCATACTGGACAGCACTTCCTTGATTTCGTTCAGCGACTTGCGGCCAAAGTTCGGCGTACGCAGCATCTCGGCTTCGGTCTTCTGGACCAGATCGCCGATGTAGATGATGTTGTCGTTCTTGAGGCAATTGGCCGAACGCACCGACAGTTCCAGCTCGTCGACCTTCTTGAGAAGGTAACGGTTGAGCTGGTTGGCATCGTCTTCCTGCGGCTGGGCAGCGTGACCGATCATGGTCGACTGCGGCTGAGGAATACCGTCCTCGAAGTGGACGAACAGCGTCAGCTGATCCTGCAGGATACGCGCAGCAAAAGCGACGGCATCTTCAGGGGTGACGGTGCCGTCGGTTTCGATGGTCAGCGAAAGCTTGTCATAATCGAGTTCCTGCCCGACGCGGGCATTCTCGACCTTGTAGCTGACCTGGCGAACCGGGCTGTACAGCGAATCGACCGGGATGAGACCGATCGGCGCATCGGCCGGACGGTTCTGGACGGCGGGCGAGTAACCCTTGCCCACATCTGCGGTCAGTTCCATGTTCAGCGTGGCGCCTTCATCGAGGTGACACAGGACCAAATCCTTGTTCATCACTTCGATGTCGCCGCTTACAGCAATATCGCCCGCCTTGACGGTGGCCGGGCCGGTCGCGGAAAGCTGCAGGCGCTTGGGGCCCTCGCCTTCCATCTTCAGCGCGATCTGCTTTACATTGAGAACGATGTCGGTGACGTCTTCACGCACCCCAGCGAGGCTCGAGAACTCGTGAAGCACGTTTTCGATCTTGATCGAGGTGATCGCTGCACCCTGCAGCGAGGACAGCAACACCCGGCGCAGCGCATTGCCGAGCGTCAGACCAAAGCCACGCTCGAGCGGTTCGGCGACAAACGTCGTCTTGCGCTGCTTGTCGCTGCCTTCCTTGATTTCGAGAGCGTTGGGTTTCTTGAGTTCCTGCCAGTTCTTCGTATTGACGGACATGGATTTCCCCTAATTCGCTATATCAGCGGTTTGAATTCTAAGGTCGCGGGCCGGATATCCTTGCGTATGAAAGGATCGCCTTGGTGCCCGCTCGGATGGCGGCAATTTCAATTGCCGCCATTGCCGGTTCGGGTCAGACGCGCCGACGCTTTGACGGACGCACACCATTGTGCGGGATCGGCGTCACGTCGCGGATCGAAGTGATGTTGAAGCCTACAGCAGCGAGACCGCGCAGCGCGCTCTCACGGCCAGAACCAGGCCCCTTCACTTCAACCTCGAGCGTGCGCACACCGTGTTCGGCTGCTTTCTTGCCCGCATCGTCAGCTGCAACCTGCGCCGCGTACGGCGTCGATTTCCGGCTGCCCTTGAAACCCATCGCGCCCGCGCTGGACCAGCTGATCGCATTGCCCTGTGCATCGGTGATGGTGATCATGGTGTTGTTGAAGCTGGCGTTGATGTGCGCAACGCCGCTTGTGATATTCTTTCTGTCGCGGCGTCTAACTTTACCGCCCGGTTCGCGTGCCATTGTTCGTATTCCTTTTGAATTCGGGTGAAGGGAAAAGAGTCAGGTAGAAACCTGACCTTACTTCTTCTTCCCGGCGATCGGCTTGGCCTTGCCCTTGCGGGTGCGGGCGTTGGTGTGCGTGCGCTGACCGCGAACGGGCAGGCCGTTACGGTGACGCAGGCCGCGATAGGACCGCTGGTCCATCAGGCGCTTGATATTCATCGCGGTAGTGCGACGAAGATCGCCTTCGACCTGGTAATCGCTGTCGATCGTTTCACGAATGCGCAGGACTTCCTCGTCGGTAAGGTCCTGAACGCGCGCGCTTTGCGCGATACCCAGCTTTTCAACAATGTCGACCGCCGTTGTGCGGCCAATTCCGTGAATGTAGGTGAGCGCAATGATTACGCGCTTATTTGTAGGGATGTTTACCCCGGCAATACGAGCCACTTAATTCTCCATGCTCCACGAAGGATTAGGCAATGCCCAGAGCCTTCATCTCAACGCTTCATAATCGGCATGATCGAGACCCGGTTCCGCGCTTGCGAAATACCTGAAAGAAAAGGACTATCCCAAATAGGCAGCCTTCCAAACAGCAAAAGCCCGGTTGGCAAACGCGAGCGCGCTCACCTGCCGGACTGGGTTCGAACGTGTCGAATGAACCGCGCACATAGGTCGATTTACTCGCCCCGTCAACATCTAGCAGCGGTTATTCTAACAGGGTTGCTGCTCGATGCAGGTAGCAGCCTAGTTATCTCTCGAAAGGTCGCCGAAAGCATCCTCGACGCTAGGCTCTTTCTCTTTCTTGTCGCCAGCCTCTGGCGAAGCTTTCTTGGTAGCGGTCGCGTCTTTGTTCGCGTTATCGGAATCTCCCACACCAGCATCGAGGCCACTGCCTTTACGCTGCGCGACCCGGCCAAGCTTGTTTGCAAGCCCTGCAAGTTGAGCACTCATTACTCCATCCACCGCTTTGGCGATGACAGGTACTTCGTAACGCATCGACCCGCCCACGTTGTACTCCCATACGATCCGAGTACCTCCATCGACCTTGCTCAGCGCGATGGTCAACACGCCGGTTACCGGCTCGCTCTGCAACGGTCCAAGCGCTCCAACCATGCGCAGCGCGCTTTCGGGAAAGGCATGGATTACACGCATGTGCTCCACGCTGCCCTCCAGCGTGAACCGATCCGGTTCATCAACTTCAGGGATGGTTTCGCAAAAACACCCGCCCGCCTGCGGCGTCAGGCTCAGATTTGCGGCATCCGCAGACCACGTATGTTCGGAAGACCACCACTGTGCTGGACTGATCAGAGCAAGCCAGGTCGCTTTCAAGTCGGCCTTCACGACCGCCTCGTCACGAGTGATGAAGCCACTCTGAGTGGTTTGGACAACCTCGGCACTGACCGGCATCGCGGCAATCGCGCCAACCCACCCAATTGTAGCGATGATCCAGTTTCGCATTACTAATACTCCCTTGCGGGCACGTTTAGTCGATCACGCGGGCTGGTTCCAGTGCTCCCGCTTATGGCAAGTTGCCATCACTGAAGCGACCGGGATCAGTTGGTCAGCACGCCGTCGATCGCGCCGGCAACCTCTTCGATCGCGGCCATGCCATCCAGACGGGTCACAATGCCGCGGCTCTCATAGCCGGGCAGGATCGGAGCGGTTTCGGCGCGGTACAGCCTCATGCGTTTGCGCACGGTTTCCTCATTATCGTCCGGTCGCCGCTTGAACTCGGTCGATCCGCAATTGTCGCACACACCTGGCGTCGATGGCGGATTGGCGGTTTCATGATAGAGCGCGCCACAATTGGCGCAGGAAAAGCGGCCGGTTATCCGTTCGACCAGCTCATCCTCATCCACCGACAGTTCGATCACATGATCAAGCTTGCGCCCGTGCTTGGCAAGAATTCCGTCAAGCTGTTCAGCCTGCGCCGCAGTGCGCGGATAGCCATCAAAAATGGCACCCGTTTCGCGATCCAGCGATGCAAGGTTGTCATCGATCAGCTGAGAAACAATCTCATCCGAAACCAGATCGCCGCGATCCATGATCGCCTTGGCTTTCTTCCCTACTTCGGTCTGTGCCTTCACGGCATCGCGCAGCATGTCGCCAGTCGAAAGCTGTTTCATGGCATGCCGTTCAACGAGCCCGGCGCTTTGCGTGCCCTTGCCCGCGCCCGGAGGCCCCAAAAGAATGATGTTCATTGCATCCCCCGAATATCGCGCGAGTATCGAATTGGTTCGCTCCGATCTGGAGCGGCCCCCATGCTCTATCGCTTGCGGCCTTTCAACTTGGCCTTCTTGATAAGGTTGTCATACTGGTGGGCAAACAGGTGTGATTGAACCTGCGCAATTGTATCCACCGTGACATTGACGACAATCAGCAAACTGGTTCCGCCAAGAAACAGCGGAATGCCCGTTTGTGCAATCATGTATTCCGGCAGGACGCAAACCAGAGTCAGATAAATGGCGCCCACCACGGTGATGCGTGTCAGCACATATTCAAGATAGTCTGACGTCCGCTTGCCTGGTCGGATGCCGGGAATGAACCCGCCATTTTTCTTGAGGTTATCCGCCGTCTCCTCCGGGTTGAAGACAACCGCAGTGTAAAAGAAGCAGAAGAAGATGATTCCCAGCGCATACAGCGACATATAGATAGGCTGTCCGTGCGCAAGGTACTGGTTAAGCGTCACCACCACCCCGCCAAACGTGCTTTCAGTATCAACCGAATTACCGGCAAACTGCGAAATGGTCAGCGGCAACAGGAGAAGCGAGCTTGCAAAGATCGGCGGAATGACGCCGGCAGTGTTCAGCTTGAGGGGCAGGTACTGATTGTCAGACTGCACCATACCGCGCTGGGTCGCGCGCTTTGGATATTGCACCAGAAGCCGCCGCTGAGCGCGCTCAACGAACGATATCAGCAGGATAAGTCCGACTACCATCAGCACGAACAGGATAATAACACCGGGCGCAATCGCTCCGGTGCGCCCACCTTCGAACAGATTGGTACCGAACGTTGGGAACTGCGCGACGATGCCTGCCATGATAATCAGCGAGACGCCGTTCCCGATCCCGCGCGATGTGATTTGTTCACCCAGCCACAGCAGGAACATCGTCCCCCCGACAAGGCTGATAACGGCACCGGCGCGGAACATGTAGCCCGGATTCACGACTGCGCCGATGCTTTCCTGGCTGGCAAAGCCTTCGAGACCGGCTGCAAGGAAGTAGCCCTGAATCGCGCACAGCAGAACTGTCCCATATCGCGTGTACTGGTTCAGCTTCTGCCGCCCGCTCGCGCCCTCTTTCTTGAGCGCGGAGAGAGTGGGATGCAGCGCTGAAGCCATCTGCACGACGATAGAAGCGGTAATATAGGGCATGACGCCCAGCGCGATAAGGCTCATCCGCTCAAGGCTACCGCCCGAGAAAGTGTTGAACAGATCAAGGATTCCGCCACGGCCCAGGTCTGCAAGATTCTGCAACGCAGCCGGATTAACACCAGGAAGCGGTACGAAGCTGAGGAAGCGAAACACGATCAGCGCACCAAGCGTAAACCAGATACGCTGGCGCAGCTCGGTCGCCTGACCGAAATTGCCAAGGTTTAGATTGCTGGCGATGTTATCAGCGCGTGATGCCATTGTTATCGATCGATCCTGGACTTGTTTGCCGCCGCATCCATACCCGTTGGTATCTGTGCGCGTCGGCACACCTCATTTAATCGTCCGGGCAACTTGTCAGCCTGAACTGACACCCAGCCTATTGCATGGTGGCGTAAATAGGAAGCGAGGGGCCCGTTGTCGAACCCCTCGCCTCTCATTTCATCGAATTATCACCACCACGGATTATTTCGCGGAGGCTTTGGCTGCCTTGTTCGCTTCGCGACGGGCTGCCTTTTTCTCATGCTCGGGGGTCGCAGGAGCGGCCACTTCGACACTGCCACCAGCTTTTTCGACGGCCGCGATTGCGCCCTTGGTCGCGCCGGTAACGAGGATCTTCACCTTCGCGGTGAAATCACCCTTCCCCAACAGTCGGACGCCGTCCTTGCCGCCGCGCGCCAGACCCGCTGCGCGCAGCGTTTCTTCGGTAACGTCTGCTTTTGCATCGAGCTTCTCTGCATCAATGAACTTCTGAATCATGCCAATGTTCACTTCGGCAAAATCCTTGCCGAACGGATTGTTGAACCCGCGCTTTGGCAGACGCATGTGGAGCGGCATCTGGCCGCCCTCGAAGCCCTTGATCGCGACGCCCGAACGCGCCTTCTGGCCCTTCTGACCGCGACCCGAAGTCTTGCCCTTGCCCGAGCCGATACCCCGGCCAACACGCATGCGACCCTTGCGGGCGCCTTCGTTGTCTTTGATTTCATTAAGTTTCATGAGTGCACTCGCTTTCGCTTTTGTTCGCGCTTTAGAAGGAAAGCCCCGCCGAAGCGGGGCTATCCGTTTGGTCTTATACAACCGGTACTGATTTAGTCGACCACGGTTACCAGATGCGGGATCTTGGCAATCGCGCCGCGCACCTCAGGAGTATCCTGACGCTCGACGATCTTGTGCATCTTGTTAAGGCCAAGACCGATGAGGATCTTGCGCTGGCTTTCGGGACGACGGATCGGCGAGCCGGTCTGTTTGATCTTGATGGTAGCCATTTTCGGTTACTCCACAATTGCGGCAGCATCAGCTTCCGCTACGGCTTCGGAGGCGCCACCTCGACCAAGAAGGTCAGCGATCTTCTTGCCACGGCGCTGAGCAACGGACTTGGGAGAAGTCTGCTCGGTCAGCGCATCGAAAGTGGCGCGGATCATGTTGTAAGGATTAGACGAGCCGACCGATTTGGTGACAACGTCGGCTACGCCCAGGCTCTCGAAGACTGCACGCATCGGACCACCGGCGATAATCCCGGTACCCGGAGGCGCTGTGCGGACGGTAACCTTGCCCGCGCCAAAACGACCATTGCCGTCATGGTGCAAAGTGCGGCCTTCCTTGAGCGGAACGCGGATCATCTTCTTGCGAGCAGCAGCCGTTGCCTTGGTAATGGCTTCAGGCACTTCGCGCGCCTTGCCATGACCAAAGCCGACGCGGCCCTGACCATCGCCAACGACGACAAGCGCGGCAAAGCCGAAGCGCTTACCGCCCTTCACGGTCTTGGAGACGCGGTTGATGTGCACCAGCTTTTCGATGATGCCATCGTCTTCTTCCTGACGACCGCGATTGTTGTCGCGCCCACCACGACCACGGCCACGGCCACCACCGTCGCGGTTGCCACCGCCACGATTGTCACCGCCACCACGGCCACCACGCGAACGCGGCGGAACTTGATCGCCCTGAGCGGGTGACTGGTTATCGGCCGCTTCACTCGGCGTATTCGCAATTGCGATGTCGGGACCAGCGGTTTCCGCTGCGGTCTTTTCGGGGGTTGTGTTCTCGTCAGCCATATTCAGAACTCCAGCCCGCCTTCACGGGCGGCTTCGGCCAGCGCCTTGACGCGGCCATGAAACAGGAAACCACCGCGATCGAACACGACAGTCGTGACGCCAGCCTTCTTCGCAGCTTCAGCAATGTCCTTGCCAACCTGCGAAGCGGCGTCGACGTTCGCGCCCGAGACCTTGACGCCCAGCGTCGAAGCTGCAGCGACAGTGCGACCTTCGGCATCATCGATGATCTGCGCGTAAATGTGGCGGCCCGTGCGGTGAACCGACAAACGCGGCTTGCCACCGGAACGCGCCCGCAAAGCGGTGCGGACACGACGACGACGGCGTTCAAAGAGGGAAAGCTTTGCCATCTTACTTCTTCTTCCCTTCCTTGCGGAAGATATACTCGCCGCGGTATTTGATGCCCTTGCCCTTATAGGGCTCCGGCTTGCGGAATTCGCGGACTTCAGCAGCGAATTGGCCAACGGCCTGCTTGTCTATACCGCTGATTTCGACAGTGGTCTGATCCGGCGTGTTGACTGTGATGCCCTCCGGGACGTCCAGATCGATGTCATGGCTAAATCCAAGCTCGAGCTTGAGCGTCTTGCCCTGAGCCTTCGCACGGTATCCAACACCCGTAATCTCAAGGGTCTTGGTAAAGCCGTCAGTCACGCCCTCAACAAGATTGGCAACCAGCGTGCGCTGCATGCCCCAGAAAGCGCGAGCTTGCTTGCTGTCATTAGCCGGATTGACCTGAATCTCTTCACCCTCGACCTTGTAGTCAATGAGATCACTCAGACCCATCGAAAGGGTCCCCTTGGGGCCCTTTACGCTGAGCGTTCCATTTTCGATCGAGGCAGAAACTCCGCCTGGCATCGGAACAGCACGTTTACCGATACGGCTCATCAGAACACCTCCGCGAGCACTTCGCCGCCGACATTGCTTGCCCGAGCCTCAGCATCGGAGAGCACACCGCGCGGTGTCGAGACAATAGTGATACCAAGGCCATTGCGCACATGCGGAAGCTCTTTCGAACCCGAATAAACGCGGCGGCCCGGCTTGGAGACGCGCGCAACATGCTTGATAGCCGGCTCGCCTTCAAAATATTTCAGTTCGATCCGCAGCGCTGCGTGCTTCCCCGTGCTGTCTTCCGAATAGCCACGGATGTAGCCTTCGCGCGTCAGCACTTCGAGAACGTTTGCACGCAACTTGGAAGCGGGCGAAAGAACACTGTCCTTCTTCGCCTGCTGGCCGTTGCGGATACGGGTGAGCATATCACCCAATGGGTCGGTCATTGCCATAATCTATGTCCTCACCAGCTCGACTTGGTCAGGCCTGGAACCAGACCTTTGTTGCCGAGGTTACGCAGCTCGATACGGTTAATTCCGAACTTGCGGTAATAGCCGCGCGGGCGGCCGGTGGTGGCGCAGCGATTGCGTACGCGGGTGGGGTTCGCATTTCGCGGAAGCTCTGCCATCTTCAGGCGCGCAACCAGACGCTCGGTTTCATCGAGCGACTTGTCGTTGGCAATTGCCTTCAGTTTTTCGTACTTCGCAGCGTACTGCTTGACGAGCTTCTTGCGACGCTCGTTTTTGTTGATCGAACTCAGTTTCGCCATTGGACTTAAGCTCTCTTCTTTCGTGTCTCGTGCATAGACGGCTTATGCCGCCTTCTTTTCTTCACCTGCTTCGCCCTGGAAGGGGAAGCCGAACAAACGCAGCAATTCGCGCGCTTCTTCGTCGGTTTTAGCGGTAGTGGTGACGATGATATCCATGCCACGCACCTTTTCGATCTTGTCGTAACTGATCTCCGGGAACACGATCTGTTCCTTTAGACCCATCGCGTAATTGCCACGGCCATCGAACGACTTTGCGTTCAGACCACGAAAGTCACGGATGCGCGGCATTGCCACGGTCACCAGGCGATCGAGAAATTCATACATGCGCTCACGACGCAAGGTAACCTTGCAACCGATCGGCATGCCTTCGCGCAGTTTGAACTGGGCGATCGACTTCTTGGCTTTGGTGATAACCGGCTTCTGACCGGCGATCAGCGCCATTTCCTCAGCTGCCGTCTGGACCTTCTTCTTGTCCTGACTTGCCTCGCCCACACCCATGTTAAGCGTGATCTTGGCCAACTTCGGCACTTCAAGACGGTTCGTGTAGCCGAATTTTTCCGTCATCGCCTTGACGATCTCGTCGTCAAAACGGGACTTCATCCGGGGTATGTAGTCAGACATCGATCGTCTCCCCACTCTTCACGGCAACGCGAACCTTCTTACCGTCCTTCTCTTCGAAACGGACACGGGTCGGCTTGCCATCCTTGGGATCTGCAACAGCAACCTTGGAAAGGTGCATCGGAGCCGGGAACCGATCAATTCCACCCTGGGGGTTGGTCTGGCTCGGCTTGCGATGACGGGCGACAACATTGATCCCTTCCACCACGACCTTGCCTTCTTTCGGCATGACCTGGCTGACGGTACCGGTGCGGCCCTTATCCTTACCCGCGATAACGACGACGCTGTCGCCCTTCTTTATCTTTGCAGCACCCATGATCAGAGCACCTCCGGAGCGAGCGAAATAATTTTCATGAAGCCGCGACCACGCAGTTCGCGCACAACCGGGCCAAAGATACGAGTGCCGATAGGCTCCTCGTTCTTGTTGACCAGGACAGCCGCGTTGCTGTCGAAGCGGATAACACTGCCATCGGGACGACGAACGTCCTTTCTGGTGCGAACGATCACGGCGCGATGGACATCGCCCTTCTTGACCTTGGCGCGAGGCTGGGCCTCCTTCACCGAGACCACGATCACGTCGCCAACGGAAGCAAAACGCCGCTTCGACCCGCCCAGTACTTTAATGCACTGGACGCGCTTTGCGCCGCTGTTATCCGCGACGTCGAGATTGGATTGCATCTGGATCATGGATCCGTTTCCTTCTCTTGGCTTGCCAGAACCAGTCTGGCAGTTCCTACGTCTGTCCCTGCCGAAACAGGGAGCAAATCAGTTAATTCCCGGCTGCCTCAACATCCAGATCGGCTTCGATTGCCTGCGTTCCGCCGGCAACCATACGGTCCTTGACCAACCAGGTCTTCGTTTTGGAGATCGGGCGTGTTTCCTCGATCCGCACAACGTCGCCAATCGTGTACTCGTTGGCTTCATCGTGGGCGTGGTACTTCTTCGAGCGACGGATGATCTTCCCATACAAGGGGTGCTTCACCTTGCGCTCGACCAGCACGGTCACAGTTTTGTCAGTCTTGTCGGAGGTGACAGTCCCGACCAGGATACGTTTGGGCATTGTCTACTCCTTACGCCTTGGCTTCGGCTGCGGCTTTGGCAGCACGCTCGCCTTGCAGCGTCTTGATCTGCGCAATGTTACGGCGCACTTCGCGGATTCGCGAAGGCTTTTCCAGCTGGTTCGTCGCCGACTGGAACCGCAAGTTATACTGTTCGCGCTTGAGCTCCACGAGCTCTGCACTCAGCTGATCATCCGACTTCTGGCGGAGGTCTGCAATATCAACCATCATTCCCCTCCCAGATGCGAGGTGTCGCCCAGACGGGCCACAACCTTGGTCTTGATCGGCAGCTTCATCGCTGCGCGCTCGAATGCGACGGCGGCGACCGGACCGGGTACACCGTCGAGTTCAAACAGGATACGACCCGGCTTCACACGTGCAGCCCAGTATTCCACCGAACCCTTGCCCTTACCCTGACGGACTTCAGCAGGCTTCTTTGACACAGGAACATCCGGAAAGATGCGGATCCAAAGGCGACCCTGACGCTTCATGGCACGAGTGATCGCACGGCGAGCCGCTTCGATCTGACGCGCAGTGATACGCTCGGGCTCAAGTGCTTTCAGACCATAGGAGCCAAAGTTCAGCGTGGTGCCGCCCTTCGCTTCGCCCTTGATCCGGCCCTTGAAGGCCTTGCGGTACTTGGTTTTCTTCGGTTGCAGCATTGTCTCTAACCTATCTCAGTGGTCCAGCCTCAACGGGCGGGACGCACTCCCGAAGTTTGCGATTCCATCATCAGACGGTCCTGCGCGGTCGGATCGTGACCCAGGATTTCGCCCTTGAAGACCCAAACCTTGATGCCAATGATACCATAAGCAGTCAGCGCCTCGGCTTCGGCATAGTCGATGTTGGCGCGCAGCGTATGCAACGGCACACGGCCTTCGCGATACTGTTCCACGCGCGCAATCTCCGCTCCGCCCAGACGGCCGCCGCAGACGATCTTGATGCCTTCTGCACCCAGACGCATCGCCGATTGCATCGCGCGCTTCATGGCGCGACGGAATGCCACGCGGCGGATCAGCTGATCGGCAATACCCTGCGCGACGAGCTTGGCGTCGATTTCAGGCTTGCGGATCTCGACAATGTTCAGCTTCACTTCGCTGTCGGTCATCGTCGAAAGCTTCATGCGCAGCTTTTCGATGTCCGCACCCTTTTTACCGATGATGACACCGGGACGGGCTGCGTAGATCGAAATGCGGCACAGCTTGGCCGGACGCTCAATCACCACCTTGGAAATCGCTGCCTGCGGCAGGTTTGTGGTGATGTACTTGCGGATCTCGATGTCTTCCTTGAGCATACCGGCATAGTCACGCCCTTCGGCGTACCAGCGGCTGTCCCAGGTACGGTTGATCTGCAGGCGCAGACCGATTGGATTGCTCTTCTGGCCCATGTTACGCCTCTTCCTCTTCCTGTTCGCGAACCACAATACGCAGCTTGCTGAACGGCTTCAGGATACGGGTGGACTTGCCACGACCGCGCGTGTGAAAACGCTTCATGGTGATCGACTTACCAACCGAGGCTTCCGCCACGACAAGCGAGTCGACATCCAGATCATGGTTGTTTTCCGCATTGGCAATCGCCGAGGCGAGCACCTTGCTGGCATCTCTCGCCATCGCCTTCTTGGAGAAGGAAAGGATGTTCAACGCCTCTTCGGCTTTCTTGCCACGGATCAGCTGGGCCACGAGATTGAGCTTCTGCGCCGAACCGCGAATTTGCGTTCCAACTGCAAGAGCCTCGTTGTCCGCAACGCGGCGGGGGGATTTTGCCTTACCCATTAGCGCTTGCCCTTCTTGTCCGCAGCATGGCCTGGGAAAGTGCGCGTTGGCGCAAATTCACCGAGCTTTTGCCCGACCATTTCTTCCGAAACCGAAACCGGGATGAATTTGTGACCGTTATAAACGTTGAACGTCAGCCCCACGAACTGCGGAAGAATGGTGGAGCGGCGCGACCAGGTCTTGATCGGCTTGCTGCCACTGGCTTCCTGCGCGTCCTCTGCCTTCTTCAGCAGGCTGAGTTCGACAAACGGACCTTTCCAGACGGAACGTGCCATCGTGTCTTACCTCTTCTTCTTCGCGTGCCGCGAACGGATAATCATCTTGTCCGTCTGCTTGTTCTTGCGGGTGCGGGCACCCTTGGTCGGCTTGCCCCATGGGGTAACCGGGTGACGGCCACCGCTGGTGCGGCCTTCGCCGCCGCCGTGCGGGTGATCGACCGGGTTCTTGGCCACACCGCGGGTGAGCGGACGACGGCCCTTCCAACGCGTGCGACCGGCCTTGCCGAAGTTCTGGTTCTGGTTGTCAGGATTCGAAACCGCACCAACCGTACCCATGCAATCGGCACGAAGATAACGCTGTTCGCCTGAATTGAGGCGGACAATTACCATCCCGCGATCACGACCGACGAGCTGAACATAAGCACCTGCCGAACGGGCGATCTGGCCGCCTTTGCCCGGCTTCATCTCAACGTTGTGACAGATCGTGCCGACCGGCATCTGACCCAGAAGCATGGCATTGCCCGGCTTCGTATCGGTCTTTTCGCCAGCCACCACCGTGTCACCGACGTCGAGACGTTGGGGGCAGATGATGTAATTCAGTTCGCCATCCTCATACTTGATGAGAGCGATGAAAGCCGTGCGGTTCGGATCGTACTCGATCCGCTCGACGGTCGCAGGTGCATCCCACTTGCGACGTTTGAAGTCGATGAAACGGTACTTCTGCTTGTGACCGCCCGCGATACCGCGCGAGGTCACATGCCCTTTGTTGTTACGACCACCGGTCTTGCGCTTGCCCTCGGTGAGCGATTTGATCGGGCCCCCTTTGTGGAGACCGGACTTGTCGACCAGAATGAGGCCACGGCGCGCCGGGCTTGTCGGTTTGTAGTTCTTGAGTGCCATCAGTTCACCTTCTCGGTGATGTCGATCATGGTGCCCTCTGCGAGCCGCACAACCGCCTTCTTCACGTCACTGCGCTTGTAGGGCTTGCCCTTCCAGCGCTTCGTCTTGCCTTTGACATTGATCGTGTTCACCGACACAACCTTTGCCTTCTGGTTTGCATAAATCGCTTCAACCGCATCCTTGATCTGCGGTTTCGTCGCGTCACCAGCAACCTTGAACACGACCGCATTGTTCTCCGAAGCCATCGTGGACTTCTCGGTAATGTGCGGTGCGAGGATCACGTCATAGTGCCGCGCGTCGATGCCGTCTTTCTTAGCCATTGAAACGCGCCTCCAGCTTGGCGACAGCATCCTTGGTCAGGATGAGCGTGTCGTGATTGAGGATGTCGTAGACGTTGGCGCCCATCGCCGGGATCACGTTGATACCGGGCAGGTTGCCAGCGGCCTTCTTGAAACCGTCATTGACGCTGTCGCCGTCGATCACGAGAACCTTGCCAGCCAAACCAGCCTTGTCGAAATGCGCCTTCAGAGACTTCGTCTTTACATCAGCCAGTTCAAGGGTGTCGACAACAACCAAGCCGCTCGCAGCCTTTGTCGAAAGCGCCATCTTGAGACCCAGCGCGCGAATTTTCTTATTGAGCGAGGGATTGAAGTCACGCTTGCGCGCACCGTGTGCCTTGCCGCCACCGATGAAGATCGGAGCGCCGCGATCGCCGTGGCGAGCGCCGCCCGAACCCTTTTGAGCGCCGAACTTCTTGCCGGTACGCGCAACGTCCGAACGCTCACGGGTCGGGCGTGCTGTGGCGCGGCGGCTTTCCAGCTGCCAGGTCACAACCCGGTGCAGGATATCTGCGCGCGGCGTCACACCAAACACGTCATCGTTCAGTTCGATGTCGCCGGATGCTTTCCCGTCGATTTTCTGGACCTTCACCTTCATGGCTTAGGACTCCCCATTTTCATTGGAGACGCCTTTGTCGCTGGCGGGAGCTACAGCTTCCGGAGCGGGCGTATCGGCTGCAACTTCGGTCACCGGAACCTCGGCCGCGGGCTCGTCATTCGCCGGTTTGGCGGTGTCGAGAACGGCGCCGGGAAACGGCACACCTTCGGGCATCGGGAGCTTGATCGCGTCGCGAACAAGCAGCCAGCCATTCTTAGAACCGGGGACCGAGCCTTTGATGAAGAGCAGACCACGGTCGGCGTCAGTGCGAACGACCTCAAGATTCATCTGGGTACGTTGGCGATCACCCATGTGACCCGCCATCTTTTTACCCTTGAACACCTTGCCCGGATCCTGGCGTTGGCCGGTCGAGCCGTGCGAACGGTGCGACAGCGAAACGCCGTGAGTGGCACGCAGACCACCAAAGCCCCAACGCTTCATGGCGCCGGCAAAGCCCTTACCCTGAGTGTGTCCGGTGATATCGACCTTTTGGCCGGCAACGAAGTGCTCAGCACTGATCAGCGAACCGACCGGAACGAGGCCATCTTCGTTATCCACACGGAATTCCGCAACGCGCTTCTTGAGGCCAACTCCGGCCTTGCCAAAATGCTCACGCTGCGGCTTTGCCACGTTCTTCTGTTTCGCTTCGCCTGCACCGAGCTGGACGGCAAAATAGCCATCGGTATCTGCGGTACGGTGGGAAACAACCTGACAATCTTCCAAAGCCAGAACGGTAACGGGCACGTGCCGTCCGTCCTCCTGGAAGAGGCGGGTCATCCCAACCTTCTTTGCGATCACGCCTGTGCGCATCGTCTTGTGCTCCTTACAGAGGCACCACGAGGACCATCCCCACGGTGCGTGCCAACCCCGAAAATTTTATGCTGCGGCCCCGTCCGGGCTGATGCCTCCCCTCGCCGGATGGCGGGGTTTGGCGAGACGGAGGACGCAGCCCGACAGTTTGCCCGAAGACGGTGTCGGCGGTATCCCAATGTCTGGCTGCGTTTCCGCAGCAGGGCCGTTGGAGCCCGAATTTCCCGACCTGATTAACGTCCTGTCGAGGGACGGAGAAAAGCTGGATCAGGCCAACTTGATCTCGACGTTCACGCCAGCCGCCAGATCGAGCTTCATGAGCGCGTCAACAGTCTGGGCGTTGGGCTGCACAATGTCCAGCAGCCGTTTGTAAGTGCGCACCTCGAACTGCTCGCGCGACTTCTTGTCGATGTGCGGGCCGCGGTTCACGGTGAACTTCTCAATACGCGTCGGCAAAGGAATGGGGCCGCGAATAAGCGCGCCGGTCCGGCGGGCCGTGTCAGCGATTTCGCCAGTTGCCTGGTCGAGAACGCGGTGGTCAAACGCCTTGAGGCGAATACGAATATTCTGAGCTTCCATTACCTACACCGATGCGAAAGAGCCAAGAAGGGTTGCCCCTTCCGATAAAAACAAAAGGCCGACCCCGCTTGCCCTGACTCGGAGGCCCGGATGACCGGGTATTCCGAATGACCATGCGGGCGGCCTTACAAAATTGCGTTGCCGAGAACGAATCCTCCAGCGCTGGGAGGGCGTATACGTTTGCGCGGGGATTCTGGCAACCCATAAATCGGGTTAAATCCCCATTACGAGCAGTCTAATGCAATTGACGATCATTCCGCCCCGCACACGGGCCTCATATAAATTGGGGCCCGGCTCACATATATGAGTCGGGCCCCGAATTTCGAACTCCCCTCGCCTGAGGGAAGGACACGCTTACTTCTGGATCGAAGCAACCACGCCCGAACCAACGGTGCGGCCACCTTCACGGATAGCAAAGCGCAGACCTTCATCCATGGCGATCGGTGCGATCAGCTTGACCTGAATCGTCACGTTGTCACCCGGCATCACCATTTCCGTGCCTTCGGGAAGGATCACTTCACCGGTGACATCGGTGGTGCGGAAGTAGAACTGCGGACGGTAGTTCGCAAAGAACGGCGTGTGACGGCCACCTTCATCCTTCGAAAGCACGTACACTTCCGCGCTGAATTCGGTGTGCGGGTTGACGGTGCCCGGCTTGGCCAGAACCTGACCACGCTCCACGTCTTCACGGGCAACGCCGCGGATCAGTGCGCCAACGTTATCACCAGCTTCGCCGCGATCCAGCAGCTTGCGGAACATTTCGACGCCGGTCACGGTCGTCTTCGTGGTGTCCTTGATGCCGACGATTTCGCATTCGTCGCCAACGTTAACAATGCCGGTTTCAATACGGCCGGTCACAACCGTACCACGACCCGAGATCGAGAACACGTCTTCGATCGGCATCAGGAACGGCTTGTCGACTGGACGGTCAGGCTGCGGGATGTGCTCGTCCACGGCCTTCATCAGTTCAAGGATCGATTCCTTGCCGATGTTGTCATCACGGCCTTCGAGAGCGGCGAGAGCCGAACCCTTGACGATTGCGATATTGTCGCCGTCGAAGTCGTACGAGCTGAGCAGTTCGCGAACTTCCAGTTCGACCAGCTCGAGGATTTCCTCGTCGTCGACCTGATCGACCTTGTTCATGTACACAACCAGAGCGGGCACGCCGACCTGACGGGCGAGCAGGATGTGCTCGCGGGTCTGAGGCATGGGGCCGTCGGCAGCGTTCACCACCAGGATCGCGCCGTCCATCTGCGCGGCACCAGTGATCATGTTCTTCACATAGTCAGCGTGGCCCGGGCAATCGACGTGTGCATAGTGACGCGCTTCGGTTTCGTACTCGACGTGTGCGGTCGAGATGGTGATTCCGCGCTCACGCTCTTCAGGAGCCTTGTCGATGTTGGCGAAATCCACAGCGCTGCCGCCATAGGTTTCTGCCATCACCTTGGTGATCGCTGCGGTCAACGTCGTTTTGCCATGGTCAACGTGACCAATGGTGCCGATGTTGCAGTGCGGCTTGTTACGCTGGAATTTTTCCTTCGCCATTTCTCGATATACCTTCTGTCTGAATTGATTTCGTTGCGGGAGAAAGGGCAGCCCGCTGAATCAGGCGCCGCCCCTAGCCCTGCTTGCTCGGTTAAGCAAGCTTCTCCTTGACCTTCTGTGCCTCGTTCGAAGGCACTTCGTCGTAGTGCGAGAACTGCATCGAGTACTGCGCACGGCCCTGGCTGAAGGACCGCAACTCGTTAACATACCCGAACATGTTTGCGAGAGGCACCATGGCTTCGACCGCTTGGGCATTACCCCGAGTGTCTGTGCCCTGGATCTGCCCGCGACGGCTGTTGAGATCGCCGATGACGTCGCCCAGATATTCTTCCGGCGTCACCACTTCAACCCTCATCACCGGTTCGAGCAGCTTGATGCCGCCACGCTCAGCCGCTTCGCGCATTGCACCGCGACCGCAGATTTCAAAAGCCACCGTGCTTGAGTTGACGTCATGGTAGGCGCCGTCAGTCAGATGGATGGTGAAATCGATGATCGGGAAGCCAATCAGGTAACCGCTGGCCGCCTGTTCGCGAATGCCCTTTTCAAGCGACGGGATATATTCCTTGGGAATATTACCACCCTTGATGCTGTCCTCGAAAATGATGCCCTGGCCGCGTTCACCCGGGGTGAAGGTCGCCTTCGCACGAGCAAACTGCCCGGTTCCGCCCGACTGCTTCTTGTGGGTGTAATCGACGGCGATTTCACGGCCAAGCGACTCGCGGTATGCCACTTGGGGCGCACCGACGTTAGCTTCGACCTTGAATTCGCGCTTCATACGATCAACCAGAATATCGAGGTGAAGCTCACCCATACCCTTGATAATCGTCTGGCCGGATTCGTGATCGGTCGTGACGCGGAAGCTGGGATCCTCGGCAGCCAGTCGATTGAGCGCGACGCCCATCTTTTCCTGGTCAGCCTTGGTCTTGGGCTCCACCGAAAGCTCAATCACGGGCTCGGGGAATTCCATCCGTTCAAGGATGATCGGCTTGGCAGGATCACACAGCGTATCGCCGGTGGTCGTGTCCTTCATCCCTGCAAGCGCAACGATGTCACCCGCAAATGCCTCTTCGATGTCCTCGCGGTTATTCGAGTGCATCAGCAACATACGGCCGATCTTCTCTTTCTTGTCCTTGACGCTGTTGAGCACCTGGCCCTTGGCCAGCTTGCCCGAATAGATGCGCGTAAAGGTAAGCGAACCCACGAACGGATCGTTCATGATCTTGAACGCAAGCGCGGAAAACGGTGCATCATCGCTCGACGGACGAGTATCTTCCTCGTCACTGTCGGGCTTCACGCCCTTGATTGCGGGCACGTCGAGCGGGCTCGGCATGTAGTCCACAACGGCATCGAGCAGGGGCTGAACACCCTTGTTCTTGAACGCAGAGCCGCACAGAACCGGAACGAAGGCGCGTGCCATCGTACCTTTGCGGATCAGCTTTTTGAGCGTGTCGGCATCCGGGATTTCGCCTTCGAGATACTTTTCCATCACGTCGTCGTCCTGTTCGACGACGGTCTCGATCAGTTGCTCGCGGTATTCCGCGGCCTTGTCGGCGAGGTCTTCGGGTATGTCGACGTAGTTGAACGACGCGCCAAGGCCGTCATCTTCCCACACGATCCCGCGATTCTTCACGAGATCGACCACACCCTTCAGGTCGCTTTCCGCGCCGATTGGAAGGTAAAGCACCAAAGGCTTTGCACCCAGACGATCAATGATCGACTGCACGCAGTAGTAAAAATCGGCGCCCGTCCGGTCCAGCTTGTTGATGAAGCACATGCGCGGCACGCCGTACTTGTCGGCCTGGCGCCACACGGTTTCCGATTGCGGCTCTACGCCGGCAACGCCGTCAAACACGGCAACCGCGCCATCGAGCACGCGCAGCGAACGCTCGACTTCGATGGTGAAGTCGACGTGTCCGGGGGTGTCGATAATGTTGATGCGATGCTTGGGGCCTTCACCATCTTCGGCGGACCAGAACGTGGTCGTCGCAGCAGAAGTGATAGTGATCCCACGCTCCTGCTCCTGCTCCATCCAGTCCATCGTCGCGGCACCATCGTGCACTTCGCCGATCTTGTAGGACTTTCCGGTGTAGTACAGAATACGCTCGGTCGTGGTGGTTTTTCCGGCATCGATGTGCGCCATGATGCCGATATTGCGATAGCGCTCCAGCGGATACTCGCGGGCCATAGTTTATTCCTCAGATGGAAGGGACAACGACAAGAAGGTCGCGCCCCGTGTAGTTACGCCATATAGTTACGAGTGTGACGGGTTGAAGACGGCTGCCCTGCACTTTCCCGGTTGTACCCGGAATTGCGCAGGCCAATTGCCGCCCATCAAACCGCATTCGTCTCTACCAGCGGTAGTGCGAGAACGCGCGGTTGGCATCAGCCATGCGGTGCGTGTCTTCGCGCTTTTTCACGGCATTGCCGCGGTTGTTTGCCGCATCCATAAGCTCGCCCGAAAGGCGGGCTGACATCGTGGTTTCCGGACGACCGCGCGCAGCGGTGATCAGCCAGCGGATCGCAAGAGCCTGAGCACGCTCGGGGCGCACTTCAACCGGTACCTGGTAGGTAGCACCACCAACACGGCGCGAGCGAACCTCAACCTGCGGCTTCACATTGTTGAGTGCATCGTGAAACATCTGAATTGGATCGGACTTGGCCTTGGATTCGACAGTATCGAGCGCAGAGTAGACGATTCCCTCGGCGACAGCTTTTTTACCGTCCAGCATCAGGTTGTTCATGAACTTTGACAGCACTTGATCACCGAACTTGGGATCGGGCAGGATCTCCCGCTTGGGCGGTTGACGACGACGTGACATATTTTCGAACTCCTTCGGAGTGGCCGCTCACTTACCAGACAATTGGGTGTGAGCGTCCAGCGACACCGGCCCTCACCGCGCCTTTGTCCTTTGGCCATCGACATGGAGTAGGGCCCAGGGACAAAAACGTGTTGAGAACCGCCGCCGCGCTGATTTCTTACTTCGGACGCTTGGCGCCGTACTTCGAGCGGCTCTGCTTGCGGTCCTTGACACCCTGCGTGTCGAGCACGCCGCGCAGCACATGGTAGCGCACGCCGGGAAGATCGCGCACACGCCCGCCGCGGATCAGCACAACACTGTGTTCCTGCAGGTTGTGGCCTTCGCCGGGGATGTAAGAGATCACTTCGCGCTGGTTGGTCAGGCGGACCTTGGCAACCTTGCGCAGAGCGGAGTTCGGCTTTTTCGGCGTCGTAGTATAAACGCGGGTGCAAACGCCGCGCTTTTGCGGGTTCTGCTCCATCGCAGGGACCTTGGATTTGGCCTTCTGCGGGGTGCGGCCCTTGCGGACCAGCTGGTTGATCGTCGGCATAGTTTCTCGCTTCACCGTTTGAGAGGCGGCAACCTGAGACAACATGGAGGAGGATGCTTGCGCCATCTCGTCACCGCGGAGCAAAGTCCGAGGTTAGCGAGAATTGAAAGCCCGCTGTATGGGCAATCAATCGCACAAGCTGAAACTCTCCACCCAAGTTGACCCTTCGGCCACCGGGTTACTTTGACAGCCGCCCCAGCAAGATCTTATTCGGATCAGAGCGATCCCCCTGAAAGCGGGGAACCGCATCCAACACGTTACGATCCCAATAGAAAAGGCCCTGCTTGGATGAAGCAAGACCTGCGGGACGAACCGGCAATGTTCAGCTCTATTGTATGAAAGGACTCGTAAAAACCCTTTCGGATGACTGCCGCTTAGGGGTGTTTGAGCAGGCGGTCAAGAGTTGTGCGCCTTGCACTTTTCGCGCGGTTGACTGTCGTTCCCATGATATCACCAACCGATGCAGTCTTCTCGCACCCCCCCGATCCAGATCCATACCATGCTCGAAAACGGCAGTCCGATCTGCATCCGCACCATTCGCGAGAACGATCGCGAATTGATGCGCCTGGGAATTGAGCAGATGTCTCAGCGTTCTCGCTACCTGAGATTTTTCTCTGGCGCACGCACCACACCTGACTGGGTGGTGGAACGGCTGGTAGATGTCGACGGGCATGACCACATCGCTTGGGGAGCGATCGACATGGCCAAGCCCGATCGACCCGCAATCGGTGCCGTGCATGCTTTTCGCGATGCGCAGGACGACGACTGCGCCGAATTTTCGGTGGCGGTGGTGGATGAATATCACGGCCTAGGCCTCGGAAAATTGCTGACTGCAACGATCTTACTGGATGCACGTGACGAGGCGATCAACGAGTTCGCCGTGAACATTCTGGCCGATAATTTCAGTGCACTGGACTTCACGCGATCGCTGGGCGGACGCGCAGTGGGGCAGGATCACGGCGTGCTGGAATACGTGCTGGACGTGAAAGTTGCGTTGGGGCGCCTGAGCGAGAAATGCGATCCGCCGGGGATGGCGGCTGTCTTCTCGGCGTTTGAGTAGGCCGCCAAGGTGACGATCCACTTACCATACTGCGTGGTGCGTGGCTTCCAGCGCGTAGATCAAGACATCGCACGCACCGATATGCGTGGTTTCACGGAACCGCACGTGGCGCTCTTCTTCAAAACCGAGTGACTGCAACAACCGTATAGACGGGGTATTGCGAGCATCGACCTCGGCGATGAGGCGGCGCGCGCCTTGCTGCGTCAAATGTGCAATGATCGCGCAAGTGCATTCACGCGCGATCCCCTCGCCCTGACGATCGACACAGGTGATGCATCCGATTTCATAATCAGCCCCAGCAACCGCCCCTCCCGGCACGGCGACGAACCGCCCTGCGACTACGCCGGTTTCCCGGTCCTGCGCGACCCATGTCAGTCCCCGCCAATCGGGTGCGGCCATCCATTCCCACAATTCCTCTTCGGATGAAAACGGTTCGCGGGAGAGATATTGGCACTGCTCTTCATCGCTCAGCGTCGACAGCAGTGCCGCCGCATCGGAACGCTGCATCGGGCGTAATTTAAATCTCGGCGTAGTGAGTGTCGGAACGGAAGCGATCACGCGAAAAACGATTACGGAGAGAGATGCGCAACGAGCGCCCGCACCTTCTTGCTGCGCCATTGCGGAAGCGGGGCGACCAGCCAGTACGCGCGGCGGCTTTCGGTCGCATCGCCGACCTGTTCCAGCCGCCCGTCAGCCATGGCATTTTCCACCAGCGGACGCGGCAGGACCGTTCGCCCCATGCCTGCCAGCGCAGAACTCAGCGCCTGACCCGCACTGCCAGCGGTTATACGAGGTTTGACATCATCCGGTAATGCCGCGCCGGGCCAGTCAATCCATTCGTGCCCTGCTCCGGGCGCCGCTACGGTAACGCGCTGCGCAGGGGCGAGTTGCACCCCTTCCAGATCCCCAGCGCCATCAATCAGCCTGATCGCCAGATCCAGATTGGCTTCAGTGAAATCGGCGTTTTCATCCGCCACCAGATGGTATTGCACACCAAGTGTCTCGGATTGGAAAGCTGCGAGCCTTGCACTCAGCCATTCGGCGTAAAATTCGCGCGGCGCGGCGATTGTGTACCGGTCGGATGCCTGCCCGGCCTGCATTGCCTGCACGCTTTCCTCAAACCGAAGGAAACCTTCGCGTAAAGGCTCAAGGCCCGCGCTTCCCTCTGGTGTCAGCTCCAGCCCCTTGGACGTGCGGCGGAAAAGCACGACGCCCAAATGATCTTCCAGAGCACGAATTTGTTGACCGACCGCCGCCGGGGTCACCGCTAATTCGTCGGCGGCACGGGTGAAGGACAGATGCCGCGCGGCTGCATCATAGACGCGCAGTGCATTCAAAGGGAGGTGGGTGCGTTTCACGGGAACGGCGCTTACGCCGCCGCGCAATCACGTGCAAGGCAGCTCGATACTCGCCGGATCAAGAGCGCCCGTCAGCGGTTTCCGGCGCAGCTAGCGGGAAATAAGGGATGCGCACTTCCATTGGAGACCCGTCGGGCCGCAAAAAGGTGTAGAACCCTTCCATCGATCCATGCGCCGTCGTCAAAGGGCAGCCAGAGACATAATCGTGGCTTTCACCCGGAGCGAGGCTTGGCTGTTCGCCAACCACGCCTTCGCCGTCAACATGGTTCACCATGCCGCGTCCATCGGTAATCCGCCAATGTCGGGTGCGCAGCTGCAACGGCTCATGCGAGGCATTTTCGATGCGGATGTGATAGACCCAAAACCACTTGCCCGCCTCCGGGTGCGATTGTTCGGGCAGGAAGTTGACGGCCACCCGAACGGTCACCCCTTCGGTAACGGCAGCGTGTTGGAAGAGCTCTTTCATATCACCTGCAACGTAGCAATTCTGGGGCGGGTCACAAGAGGGGAACGCGGCAAACTACATGAGTATCCCCATAGCGAGAGATTATGCCGGGTCGCGACCGGTTCTATCGCCGTCGATCACCGCTTTACCAGCGCTTCCGCGATCTGGGCGAGCCGTTCCTTGCCAAAAAACATTTCGCACTCCCCACCTTTTGGCCCAACGAACATGGTCGGAATTCCAAATGCCCCGCGTTCGACCGCGCGATCGGTGTTGGTGGCAAGCCCCTGTTTTACCTCTTCGGTCTGGGATCGCATAAACAGCTCGCCTGCGTCAAAACCTGCCGAACTGATCGCAGCGCCAAACGCTTCGGGATCAGTCACATCGAGACCCTTTTCCCAGATTGCGGGCAGCAGCGCCTCCACAAATTGCACGCCTCGCCCGTCCTGATCGGCGGCGTAGGCCATGCGTTGCAATGTGATCGAATTAAACGGAAACTTCGCGTTCATCCGGAATTTGTCGAGGTTATGGCGATCGATGAAGCGGTTCATCTCCAACATCGCATATTCGTTTTTGCCCCTCACCTCAGCATCGCGGATCATCGGCGGCGCATTGCCTGTAAGTTTGTGCATCCCGGCCAGAAAAACCGGCGTAACGTCCAGCTCTGCCCCGGTATCCCTGATGATATCGCGCAGCGGCCACCACACCAGATAGGCGTTGGGGCTGACAAAATCGAAGATCAGTTCGATGCGGTCGGCCATTGTCTACATCCCTCGTAATTGCATGGTTCAGCTTGTTGCATGCCTTGGGTCTTGCGCAGACTGCCGTTGAAGGCAAGGAGATGCCTCCTGCCGCGCAAACCTACTCGCCAGCAGATGCGGGCTTTTGTTCGGCAGATGTTTGCACGCCATCGCGAAATATTGCTCGATACGTTTGATCACCCGTCGCGCTCCAGCCTTCCGATACGTCAGTCCAGACGTCGTCGCGGGCGAATGCCCGTTCTGAAATTTCGCCCGTTTCGTGGAAATAAATCCATGTGCCGTGGGCCTTGCCCTTGTTCCATTCGGAATAGAAGCTGGGCACCCCGCTTTCATACCATTCGATCCAGACACCTTGGGTACGGCCATCGACAAGATGTTTGCGACGCTGCATTTTCCCACTTGGATAGCGATCTTCCACAGTCCCCGTGAAGGGCGCCGCATCCTGTCCCAAGTAATCGACCCCGTCCCGCACGGAAATCTGGCTGCTGGCAACGATGTGCCCCGCAGGCGGGGTGATGTTCAGCGAACTTGCCGGCGTCCGGGTTTGCAGAACCGCATTCAGGACAGGAATGGCAGCAGTAGGCTGGACATAAATCTGGTAATCCGCGCCCTCGCCGGGATCGCCCCCGCGATTGGAGACGAAAAAGAGATACTTACCATCAGGCGATACGTAGGGGCTGCCTTCTGTCGCAGATGTGTTGATAGCGTCGCCGATTCCAATCGGCGGGAGCGGGACGCCATCGCGCATCTCGCTCAGGAAAATATCCTCATCCGTGCCGGGTGTGATGTCAAAATTGGAAAACAGGACGAAGCGACCCTGCGGATCAACGTAGGGGGCATTTTCGCCCGAGCTGTCTCCGGTTTGCAAGTTCGACCGGTCCGCAGTGATTGTGATTGCGTCGCCCTCGATCCGAACAGCATAAAAACCGATCCCGGCAGACCCATCGCGTTTCGTATCGGTCCACATGAAGCCTTCGCCATCGCTGCTAAACGATACTGAAATTTCGCCATACAGCGGGGTTGCCGTCAGGCGCTGAGGGGCCGCGCCCGAAACGCTTATATCCTGACGATAAAGGTCGCGCTTCGCCCCTTCTGCGCCAGCGCTAAAATAGAGAAATCGACCATCCGGGCTGACGGAGGCGCCGCCATGAGCGCGGCGCTCTGATGGCACGGCCGGCACAGGTTCGGACCATCGCTCACCCAACCAACGTTGCATTACAATGCGGCGCGGTGCGTCGGTGGAATAAAACAGCGTGCGCCCGTCGGGAGTCAGCGCGATATCCCATTGCGGCGTGTCTGGGAGCGAAACTGTATCGGGAAAAAACACCGTTGCCGTGGTGGTGGTTTTATCCAGTTGCGAAAGCGGCGAGGAGTTCTGCGCGCTGGCGATTGCGCTGACGAAAATCGCGGCGGCTGGCAGAATTGCGGCAAAGGGGAGTTTCACAGATTGGCTCCTCGGGTCCGGTGTATCGCGCCTTTGGCCCGACGACAGAACTTACGGAGAGCACATCTGATCGGACGCATTCGTCACGATTCCCGCCTCCAATGTGCGTTAGTGCGGCGCCAGGCCCGTCTCCAGACCCGTGCGATCCTCCAATGCGAACTTGTCGACCAGATCGGCGCTGGCTGCATTCAGACCCACAATCCGCACGTGGCGGCCGTTGCGACGCATCCGGTCCACCGCCTTTTCCAGCGCGCCAATGGCAGAAATGTCCCAGAAATGCGCTTTAGAAACATCGATCACCACGTGATGCGCAGGGTCTGGCGCAAGGCTTTCGGGGCCGAGCATTGCGGTGAACTTGTCCGCACTGGCGAAGAAAATCTCTCCGGTCACGTGATACACCGCCGAATGGGGGCGGCGCACGCGCTGCACATCGAAAAGGGTGCGCACCTTGTTCGCGAAAAATATGCCCGACAACAGCACCCCTGCAAGTACGCCGAGCGCAAGGTCGTGCGTCCAGACGACCACGACCACCGTCGTGACCATGACGATCGAACTGGAAGGCGGATGCAGGCGAAGGTTGGGGATCGAATTCCAGCTGAAGGTCGCGATGCTGACCATGATCATCACCGCCACCAGCGCGGGCATTGGCACCTGCCCCACATACGGGCCGAGCACGGAAAGCAAAAGCAGCAGGAATGCACCCGCAGTGAATGTGGAAAGCCGCCCTCGCCCGCCACTCGCCACGTTGATAACGGACTGGCCGATCATCGCGCAGCCGCCCATTCCGCCAAAGCAGGCAGCAATGAAATTAGCGATGCCCTGCCCCGCACTCTCGCGGCGCTTGTTGCTGTCGGTGTGAGTCATGTCATCAACGATCTGCGCAGTCAGCAGACTTTCCAGCAGGCCGACTGCCGCCATCGTCAAGGAATAGGGCGCGATGATCTGCAGCGTCTCCCACGTCAGCGGCACGTTGGGCAGTGCAAAGCTGGGTAGGCCTTCTGGAAGTTTACCCTCACCCGCGACAGTGTTGACCGGCAGGCCCCAATAGATCGAGGCCGCTGTCAGTAGCAGGATTGCGACCAGCGGGCTTGGCACCGCTTTGGTAATGCGAGGCAGGCCGTAAATCACGCCCAGACCTATCGCGATCATCGCGTAGGTTTCGACGCCAACGCCAGCATTGTTTGGATTAAGCTGTGGGATTTGAGCGATGAAGATCAGGATCGCCAGTGCGTTGACAAAACCGGTAATGACCGACCGACTGACGAACTGCATCAGCAGGTCCAGCCGCAGCAGCGCTGCAATCCCTTGCAGAACACCCATCAGGATCGTTGCGGCGAACAGATATTCGACGCCATAATCGCGCACGAGTGGCACCACCACCACCGCAACAGCCGCAGTTGCAGCCGAGATCATGCCGGGCCGACCGCCCGTGAAAGCGATCACCATCGCAATCGCCACACTTGCATACAGTCCAACGCTGGGATCAACGCCCGCGATCAGGGCAAAGCCGATCGCCTCGGGAATCAACGCGAGGGCAACGACGATCCCGGCCAGAATATCGGCGCGTGGTTGAGCGAGCCAGTCACGGCGAAACGTCGCCGCAAAGGAGCGGTCCTGAAGCATTGAAAATTCCTGATGTGTTTTGCGGGGCGTTGTGTCTGCGAGCCCTGGATTGGCGCTGCGGATAGGGCGCAATCAGAAAATGCGCAACCACCAGCTCCCCCTGGAGGCTAAATCCCCGCCGCCGCCAAAGCCTGATCCATATCCTCAGTCAGGTCAGCAATGTCCTCCAGCCCGACGTTGATGCGAACCAGCCCCTCGGTCACGCCCATTTCTGCACGCGCGTCTGCGGTCATCCCTGCATGGGTGCTGGAAGCAGGGTGGCACATCAGGCTTTTCGCATCGCCAATGTTGTTCGATATATCGATCAATTCCAGGGCATCCAGTAACGCAAAGGCGCGCTCACGTGTGCCAACGTCGAACGCAAAGATCGGGCCGGTCGCATCCATCTGCGCCTGCGCGAGTTCGTGGCGCGGATGGCTGGCAAGGCCGGGATGCAGCATATGGCCGACCTTCGCTACGCGCGGTTCCATGAACGCGCCCAGTTCTACCGCATTCTCGCTCTGGCGGCGGGCGCGCAGGTCGAGCGTCTCCAACCCCTTCATCACCACCCAGGCATTGAAGGCGGATAGCGTCGGCCCGGTGTTGCGCTGAAACGGCATCAGGGTTTCCGTAATCCATTCCTCGCTCGCGCAGATCGCTCCGGCCAAAACGCGGCCTTGCCCGTCCATCAGCTTCGTCGCGGAATAGGCCACCACGTCAGCCCCGAATTCCATTGGGCGCTGCAATGCGGGCGAGGCGAAAGCGTTGTCCACTACAGAGACGATTCCGTGCGCGCGGGCAACGCCGCAAACGTGTGCAAGATCGACGATATCGAGCGTCGGGTTGGCGGGCGTTTCAAAGAAAAATACCTTGGTGTTGGGCCGGATCGCGGCCTCCCATGCAGCATTGTCCGCGCTGTCTATCACGCTGGTTTCGATGCCAAACCGCGGCAGCAGCGTATCGACCAGCCACCGGCACGATCCGAACGCGGCACGCGCCGCCACCACATGATCCCCTGCGGACAGTTGGCACAACAGCGCCGCCGTCATCGCCGCCATGCCGCTGGCCTGCGCGCGACATGCCTCTGCGCCCTCCAGCATCGCGATACGCTCTTCAAGCATGGCGACGGTCGGGTTTTGCAGGCGCGAGTATGTCATGCCCTCGGCATCGCCTGCGAACCGATCCGCTACGGTCTGCGCGTCATCATAGGTGTATCCAGATGTGAGATACATCGCCTCACTCGTCTCGCCATGGTCGCTGCGCCAGGTCCCCGCCCGCACGGCGCGGGTTGCAGGGCGCCAGCGGCGCGTTACGTCACGGTTCATTCCGGTTGTCTTTTTCATGGCAGCGACTTCTAGGGACGAGACAGTTCGCTCGCAAGCAGACCTTCATGCGCAGTATCCGCATGGCCAACCGTGCCGAGCATCAACGTGCCTTCGATCAGGGTCATAAGATACCGCGCGCCGCCAACGGGATCGGGATCGTCTGCGGGCATTTGCGCCTCAAGCCAGGCCAGTTGCCGCGTCATCATCTGTTTGGCTGCCTCGCGATAACCGGGTAGCCCACGCGCCGCACCGGCCACGATCTCCCACCACAAGGTCAGGAAATTCTGCATTGCAGGTTCGCGAGTCTGCGCGAGGATTTGTTCGACGCACTCCTGCCGGGTGGTCGGACGCGCATCGCCCAGCGCCATTTCGAGCGCAGTCGAGTACACAGTTGCGATATATTCCAGCAGATCGGCAATCAGCGTTTCCTTGTTGCCGAAATGATAGATCAGCATCCGGTCACTGGTTCCTGCCGCCTTTGCCAGAGGGCGCAGGCTCGCCCCGCCCAGCCCGTGTTCGAGCACATGGACCGCCAACAGCGGCAACAGCGTTTCGCGCGAAAGGGTAGGTTTCTGCATTGCCCTCTTGTAGCGGTCGCTACATTGCGTTAATAATGACTGTAGCAACCGCTACATAAACTGGGAGCGCCTGGAAATGACCATTCTTGAAATTATTTGGCTCGCTGCAACAACTGGGGGGTTGCTCGCCCTTCTTACCATCCTCTTCACAAAGCGCGAGGGGGGCAGTGCGACCCTTGCGGCGGTGCTTTGCGGAGGTTTTGGCGCTTTCACCGCCGGGCAGATCTGGGAAGAAGGCGTGGTGATGTTCTTCACCAATCACACACAGAACCTGACTGGAGTTCAGGTGTGGTGGGATCTGGTAATGTGCTGGATAATAGCGTTCTTCTTCATAGCAGCACGCGCTCGCAGACAGGGTATGAATGTGGCACTGTGGGCAGTATTGATAGCGCCCACTGGCAGCGTCGGCCTGCTTGCGATGTGCGCGAGGCTGTTCTGGCTGGAAAATCGCAGCAATGTCGCACTGGCGGTGCCCGGCGCGCAGATCAGTCCCACCACCTGATCCCACTTGCCCTGCATCGGACCCTTGCTTAAGCGCTGGGGTTCGATGCAAAGCGCCGCCCCTCCCCTGATCGCAACCAGCGGCGAGCATATTTCACCGCGCGTGCATCCGGCCGATCCGTGGGTCTGGTGCATCGCAATCCCGCTGCTTTTCGCAGCGCTCGCTTCCATCCGGCTGGCCATCCCCTCCACGCCGTTTTTCGACGAAGTGCATTACCTGCCCGCTGCGCGGGAATTGCTGAAGATCGGAGATCCGGGCGGCGGCGAATATCTGAACCGCGAACATCCATTGCTGGGCAAGATCCTGATTGCGACGGGGATGCACTGGCTAGGTGACAATCCGCTTGGCTGGCGGATCATGCCGTTGATTGCCGGAACGGTTGCGGTCGGCGCCAGCATGCGGGCGATGTGGCAGGGCAGCGAGGACCGGCTGGCGACAATGCTGTTTGGCATGTTGCTGACCACCGGTTTTCACCTGTTCGTCCATGCGCGCATCGCGATGCTTGATGTCTTCATGGTCACGTTCCTTTCGCTCGCCGCCTGGCAATTTGCCGCAGCCATTCGCGAGCCGGAGAATGGGCGCTGGCGGCTTGCATTGACGGGGATCGCGCTAGGCGCCGCGATGGCGTCCAAATGGAATGCGGTGCCGATTGCTATGGTGCCGGGCCTGACGTTTTTTGCAGCGCGGCTTTCCGCCGGGCGCCGCCGTCTGGTTTTCAGTCGTCGGGGAATTCCCGTGCCGGGCGTCAGCCTTGCAGAGGCATTCGTGTGGCTCGGCGTAGTTCCGCTGATTGTTTACGCCTTCACTTTTGCACCGGGCTACTGGCTTGGCACCGCAGTCACGCCTTCTCCTTTGAGCGAGGTGGGCTTGATCGGGCTGCATGCTCAAATGCTTGAATTGCAAAATTCCGTCATGGACCCACACAACTATCAAAGCACGTGGCCGCAATGGGTGATGAACACGCGCGGCATCTGGTATCTGTACGAATTCACCGACAATGCGCAACGCGGCGTGCTGCTTATCGGTAATCCGGTGACGATGCTGGCGGGCCTTCCGGCTCTGGTATGGTGCCTGTGGACGGGCCTGTCTCGCAGCGACTGGGCGAGGCTGGGAGTTGTCATCGGATACTGCGCATCACTGGGCCTGTGGCTGATCGCGCCAAAGCCGGTGCAATTCTATTACCACTATATGATGCCGAGCGTGTTCCTGTTGGGCGCGCTGGCGCTTGCCTTGAGCGATTGCGCGCGAATACAGCGGCTGCGATGGCTGGCGTGGGCGGTACCTTTGGCAGCAACCCTGATGTTTGCGGTATTCTTCAAGATTCTGACCGCCGGAGAGCTGGGTGGCCCGATGAGCTTTGCGAGGTGGACGTGGCTGGCAGGCTGGAGGTGACACCGCGGCGTCAGAACCTTCCCCACACGAACCGGCTGCTGAGCGCGTAATTCCACACCGATCCGATCAGGATCCCTGCCAAGGCAGCAACAGCCCAGAACACTCCCCGCCCCTCCAACAAGGTCGCCACTGCCACGTTGGCAAAGCCACCCACCGCGCAGGTCGCGCAAAAACCCGCCCAGCCCCTCAGGGTCAAGGCCCACCCGACCAGCCGCATATCGCGATAGGTCAGCCAATTGTTGAGCCAGAAATTGAAACTCATTGCGACCAGGACGGCTGCAAGTTGCGCCTTCCAAAACGTTGCGGTCATCCCCGGGAACATGATGGCGAGCACGGCATAATGCACGATCATGCCGAGCGCCCCCACCGTACCGAACAGCGCAAACCGGGTGGGTATCGCCCGGCCCAGCGTCTTATCATACAGACCAGCGAGAAAATCGAACAGCACCGCCCGATCAAGCTTGCTTTCCCCTTCGCGACGCGCCGCGAAATTCAGGGGAAATTCGCGCACCAGCATCGGCACGTCTGCCGTTGCCAGCAGATCGAGCAAAATCTTGAACCCAATGCCCGAAAGGCGTGGAGCAAGAGAGCGCGCGGTGGAGGTGGGAAGCATGAAATACCCGCTCATCGGATCGGTCAAGGCAACGCCAGTGATTGTTCGCGCAAGCCGATTTGCGAGGCCGGATAGACGCTCACGCTTTGGTTCGGCCCAGTCGGCGGTGCTCGCACCTTGCATGAAGCGGCTGGCGACGCATATATCCGCCTCTGCACCTGTCAAAACACTCAGCATTTTGGGAAGCAAAGCGGGGTCGTGCTGATGATCGGCATCCATCACCGCCACAAACGGTGCAGCCGTGGCACAAAAGCCCTCAATCGCGGCAGAGGCCAATCCGCGCCGCCCGATCCGCTGGATAACTCGTACGCGCGGATCGGCCTGCGCCAGTTCGCGCGCCTCATCAGCAGTGCCATCCTTGCTGTCATCGTCCACGATCAGCACTTCCCAGCCAATCTCTGAAGTTGTTGCCCCCTAACGCCGCACCGATCCGCTCCACCAACGGGCCAAGATTTCCCCGCTCGTTCAGCGTGGGAAGGATGATTGCGAGATCAAGGGTCATGGATTGCGATCTTCAGAGCCGCTCGCGTACTGCCTCGCCAATAGCCTGGCAGCCGTAACTCCCGCCCAAGTCACCGCCTCGAACACCATCCGCCAGTGCCCTCTCAACCGCCGTCTCGATCCGCGCGGCTTCAGCCTCGCGCCCGAAGGAATGCCGCAGCATCATCGCGGCTGAAAGGATTGTCGCCATCGGATTTGCCTTGCCCTGCCCGGCGATGTCTGGCGCGCTGCCGTGGATCGGTTCGTACAGGCCAAAAGTGCCATGCTCGCTTTGGCGTTCGCCCATCGAGGCGCTGGGGAGCAGCCCGATCGAGCCGACCGCCGCACTCGCAAGGTCGGAAAGTATATCTCCGAACAGGTTGCCTGTAAGCATGACGCGGAACTGCGCCGGTTCGCTGATGATCTGCATCGCCGCGTTATCGACATACATGTGCGAGAGCGGCACATCTGAAAATCCCGCACCGACTGCGATAACGGTGTCGCGCCACACCTGACTGGTTTCCAGCACGTTGGCCTTGTCGACGCTTGTCAGGCCTGCGCCCTTCCCCTGCGCCGCACGGAAGGCAACCTCGGCAATACGGCGCACTTCGGGCGCGGAATAGGACATGATGTCCCACCCTTCGCGCTCACCACTGGCGGTTTCCCGCACGCCCTTGTCACCGAAATACACATCGCCGGTCAGTTCACGCACGATCAATATATCTAACGAGCGGGCAATTTCCGGCTTGAGAGGAGAAAGATTTTCGAGCCCCGCAAAAACCTTTGCCGGGCGCAAATTGGCAAATAGGCCCAGTTCCCGGCGCAGTCCAAGGATCGCCTGCTCGGGGCGCAGGTGACGCTCCAGCGCGTCACACGCCGGATCACCCACCGCGCCAAACAGCACCGCATCCGCACGGCGTGCCATGTCCAACGTTTCATCGGGAAGCGGGTGGCCGTGGCGTTTGTAAGCGATGCCGCCCACATCGCCTTCGAACAGAGTGAGATACGGCAAATCCAGCGCTTCGAGCACGAGAATTGCCTCCCGCGTCACTTCGGGACCAATGCCGTCTCCTGCCAGAACCGCAATCTTCATGGGTGTGTCATCCCTTAATTATTATGGCCGATCATTCGCGAAAGCCGCTCACCCAAAGCCGTGCGCGCGGCCATAACATCGCGCGTCGTATCGGCAAGCAGGTAGCGCGCTATTGGCTTATGCAGTTGACGGAACGCCTCGAATTGATCCTCAAGGCTCGCCTGCAAATCGGGCTTTGCACCGCCATATCCCAACTCGCGCAACAGCATCGCTTCATAAGCGACCATCGCTGCAAGCCAACCCCGCGCCGAGGGGGCGTGGCAAACGGCGTCAAGCAGAGCGACGAGTCCCTGATACAGAGAGGGATAGGGATTGCGTTCCGGCAATGTGGTGGCAGTAAGCGCGCAGGCCCACTGGATCGCCGCCGCGGGCAGCGGTTCGCTCAGCCAAGGCCCCCGGCTCTCTACGAGCTCCAGCCGCGCGAACGGCAATTGGCTGTCGGATTTGGCGCGCAATTCCACTGCGACGAGATTGCCGGGAATCATCACAGGCCGCATTTGTCGGCCGCGGCCGCCCGCGACATACCCCGCCACCAGTCCGTACTCTTCAGTGAGCAAGCGCGCAATCGCGGCGGTTTCTCCGTGCGAGCGCGAAGCGATCAGAATGGCGGGAGCGGAGAGGTTCACAAAAGCGCCCTCACCGCGCGCTGCGCAAAGATTACTTGCCCGAGAGCTTTGCTTCGAGTGCTGCGACCTTGGCTTCGAGGGCGTCGGCCTGTTCGCGGGCCTTCTGGGCCATGGCCTTGACCGTGTCGAATTCCTCACGGGAGACGAAATCCATCCCGCCCATTGCCTCACGCAGTCGTTCGCGCGCGCTCTCACGTGCTTCGCGAGTCATCCCGGCCATTGTGCCTGCGGCGCTGTTGGCGAGTTTGACGATGTCGGCGATGATGGGATTTTCACTTTGCATGGATGCTATTTGGTCATCCACACTGGTCTTGTCTAGAGCTTAACTTCAACCGCTGCACCGCTGTCCTGCGCGGCCACACCGGCAGGGTTCTCGACGATGAACTGGTAATTCAGCGCAGTGGCAAAGCACACCCAGCCGAAATAGGGGACCAGCAGCAATGCCGCGCTTTTGCGGACGCGCCAGAATGCCGCGATGACCGCGATCAGCGTTACGATCGCTGCTCCCAACACCCACAGCCCCGCAACCATGTTCTGCGCACCGAAAAACACCGGCGTCCATGCCAGCGTGATCGGAAAATGCACTGCAAAGGCGATGATAGCGAGCACACGACCGTATGCGCCCCAGGCGCTGATCACCAGCGCGAGGGCAAAACCGATCATGGCGAACAGAATGGTCCAAACTATGCCGAACAGCGCAGTCGGGGGAAATATCGCGGGTTTGGCAAGGTTCTGAAACCATGCGGTTGCCGGGCTTCCCAACTCACCAGACAAAAATCCCAGCAACACGATCAACGGAACACAAAACAGCGACCAACGCACGAAACTCGCCCGCAACTGCCCCTTGGATGCCAGGAAATTCATCTACCCTCCATCGTATCGCACCCCCCTCAGCCGCATCACCTGTTAGTCATGGCAAACTGATCGTTTTATTGTGCGCAATCGGGCCGATACACGAGCGATGCGTTTTCGCCAATTGCGTTGAACAACAGCTTGCCATCCAACGGCCCGTATCGAGACTCTGCCGGTCGCCGATCGCGGCTAACGCTGTGCGCTGATCAGGAATTCAACATTGCCCTTTGGCCCGGTTATCGGGCTTGTCACGATACCTTCGATTTCCCAGCCAAGGTCTTGCAACCAATCGCGAACCTCGCCGCAAACCCTGTCATGCAACGCGGCATCGCGCACCACTCCCCCCTTGCCCACCTCGGCCTTCGCGACTTCGAACTGAGGTTTTATCAAGGCGATCAATCGGCAATGCTGCGCAGCCAGTTCCAACGGGCGTTCCAAGACTTTTGACAGGCTGATGAAGCTCGCATCGCACACCACCATGTTGCAGGCACGATCAATCAGATCGGATGTCAGAATGCGCGCACTGGTTTGTTCCAGCACGGTCACGCGCGGGTCGTCGCGCAATTTCCACGCAAGCTGATTAGTGCCACTGTCAACGGCAAAGACGTGCGCGGCACCCCGGCTCAGCAACACATCGGTGAACCCGCCGGTCGAACTGCCAATATCCATCGCCACGACACCGCGCGGATCAATCGCAAAATGTTCGAGGGCATGGGCGAGCTTGATCCCTCCTCGGCTGACCCAGGGGTGATCGCGTCCGCGCACCTCCAGCGGTGCATCGGCGGCAATCTGCTGGCCCGGCTTTTCTACCTTTGTCTCGCCCATGAAGACCGTTCCCGCCATTATCAGCGCCTGCGCACGGGTGCGACTTTCGGCAAGCCCTCTTTTGACAAGCGCATGATCGACACGCATTTTCGCCGATGGGATGCGGGGCGGTTCTTCAGAGGTTTTTGCAGGCTTTTTCATGGACGCGAAAGGCGATAGCGCGCATTGAGAGGCCATGAAAGCGATCATCTTGCACACCGCCGGCGCCATCGCGCTGACCTTTTGTATCGCGGCCTGCGCGCCGACAATCGTGCCACCCGCAAGGACTCCAGCTCCCGCTGCCACGACCAGACCCGCTCCGATGCCGCCGCCGCCAGTTGCAGCGCCGCCAGCCTACGAAAACTGGATCGATGCCCCGCAAACGCCGGGCACTTGGAAATATCAGGTCAGCGCAGCCGGACCACTGGCAGTATTCGGCACTGGTGCGGGCACGGGCACTGGCACCGGATCGGGCGAATTCATCCTCACCTGCGACAGGGCAAATGGGCGCGTAGACATGTGGCGTGCAGGAAGCAGTTCTTCCGCCAAGGCCATGATCGTGCGCACGGAAACCGCCGCGCGCACGCTCCAGATGGTACCGGCGAGTGATGCAACGCCCTATCTGACTACCGGTTTGGATGCACGCGACCCCCTGCTCGACGCGATGGCTCTGAGCAAGGGGCGCTTTGCCGTCGAGGTCGAAGGAATGCGCACGCTGTACATCCCCGCCTGGACTGAGGTTTCGCGGGTGATCGAGGATTGCCGGTAGGCGCTGACCGGCACCTTATTGCAAAGCGGCAAAGCCTCGATGCGCAAGGATATTTTGCGTTGCCTTGGGAAAAACTGTTTTTAGGCCTTGTGATCGTCACCATGATGATTCAGAACAGCATCAGGCCAGCGGTAAACGTCTCGGCTCGGCCCCCGGTGAAACGATGCGGGCCTTGGCTCAAAAGCGCGAAAGGAGGTGATCCGATGTCTCATGGTTCAGTAGCGAGGTCGGTGAAGATCCCTACGGAGCATATTCGGTAATTTCCTTTGCCGAGTGAGGCTTCGTGAGCGGCACTTCCGGCCGCTGACCATGCAAAGGGCTGATCCTCCATAAGCGAGGGTCAGCCCTTTACATTTTTACTTGCTGGCGACCCAGCTCGCTAATTTGCGCCTGCGCACACAATTCTTGCTCTCTTAATCGCACGCGATTACCCGAAGATCATGCAATTCGAGACCATCCCTCACCCCTCGCCCACACCTGAAGCCGACCGGCTGGCCGCGATTGCCGATCCCGGCTTTGGCAAGGTGTTCACCGATCACATGGTCACCATCGACTATGACGAGGAAAAGGGTGGCTGGCATTCCGCCCGCATCGGCCCGCGAGAGCCGATCAGCCTCGATCCGGCGGCCAGCGTTCTGCATTATGCGCAGGAAATCTTCGAGGGAATGAAAGCCTACTCGCTTCCCGACGGTAGCCTTGCGATGTTCCGGCCCGAGGCCAATGCAGCGCGCTTCAATGCCAGCGCACGGCGCATGGCAATGCCTGAAATTCCCGATGAGCTATTTCTCGACGCGGTGCGCGTCGCGGTGCGCGCGGATCGCGACTGGATGCCGCCGATCGAAGGCGGATCAATCTACATTCGCCCTTTCATGTTCGCATCTGAGGCATTCCTGGGCGTACGCCCGGCAAAGCAGTACAAGTTCATCGTTCTGCTGAGTGCTGCGGGCAATTACTTCAAGGGCGGCATCAGCCCGGTGAAGATCTGGGTCGCACAAGGATATGTGCGCGCTGCGCCCGGCGGGACCGGCGCGGCGAAAACCGGCGGCAATTACGCCGCCAGTCTGGTCCCTCAGGCGCAGGCAATCGCACAAGGGTGCGATCAGGTCGTTTTCCTGGATGCAATCGAGAACAAATGGGTGGAGGAACTGGGCGGCATGAACCTGTTCTTCGTTCGCAGCGATGGCAGCGTCATCACCCCTCCGCTGACTGGAACGATCCTCCCCGGCATCACCCGTGACAGCCTGATCGCCATGATGAGAGAAGAGGGGCTGCAAGTGCGCGAAGAGCCCTATTCCATCGACCAGTGGCGCGAAGAGGCGGGTAATGGAACATTGTTAGAAGTAATGGCCTGCGGCACCGCTGCGGTCGTCACACCCGTGGGAACGGTTGCATCGCCCGACGTCGAATTTCAGGTGGGCGCTGGCGGCATTGGCCAGTTGACGACGAAGCTGCGCGAAAAGCTCGTCGGTATCCAACGCGGACTGATTGAGGATCGCCATGGCTGGATGATGCGGATCTAGTGAACGCATCAGCGCACAGGATCGCCGCACAAAGCCCATTCGCTTGTGAGAAATCCTTAACCAACGCGTGATATCCAATCGGTATGACCACGCTCGCTCCCACATTTTCTGTGACGCGAAACCAAGAACTTCGCGAAGTGTATTACACGGTTTCTGGACTGTTCACTGTCGAGAAGATTGAAGAGTTGTTTGCCGAGCTGATCAAGGTTGCCAAACCTTTCATGGACGACCGAAAGGGGTTTCGCGCGCTTGGTGACATGCGCGAATTCAGCGTTCAGACCCGCGAAGTGGTGGAGCAATTGCAATTGTCGCAGGACACGTCTGCAAAGGTTGGCGTGGACAAAATGGCAATCGTATATTCGTCGGTTCTGGTGAAACAGCAATTCCGGCGGGTTAGCGATGCACTGCAACTGGGCATGTTTGAGTCCAAAGCCGAAGCGCTGGCATGGCTGCGCACAGACTAAGGCCCAGTTGCGCCGGAACGCTGGCGCGCCGACAACTCGCGACTGAACCTTTCCATCAACCACTGCGCCGCAGGGCCAGGCAGTGAATCGCGCCGCCAGATCGCGCTGAAACGGTAGTGCGCACCGGGTGCTTCGGGCAGTTTCAACATGATCAGCCGGCCCGCTGCCAGATCACCTTCCACCATGGCGCGCGGCATATTGCCCCAGCCCAGACCTTCTTTTAGCAGTGAATGCTTGGCGCCCAGATCGCCCAGCCGCCATGTTTCAGGGCTGAGCACGGAAAATTCGCGCCCGGCAGTCAGATCCGATCGGTCGGCCAGCACCAGTTGCAGATGCCTGCGCGATTCGCCGGGCGCAATCACTCTTCTGGCCGCTGCGACAGCGAGCGGATGATGCGGCGCGGCGACAGGGATCAGCTCCACCTCTCCAATTGCCTGTCGCTCCAGCGCAGGATGATCGCCAATGACCGGGCCACCGATACCCAGTTGCGCACGCGCCTCCAAAAGACATTGTGCCACTGCACCCAGCCCTTCGATATTCAATTCAAGCGCGACCGTGGGATAGGCTGAACGAAAGGCGCGCAGCACTTGCGCTGTGGCTTCAGCCGGAACCATGACATCAATCACCAACGATATGCGGCTCTCCAACCCTTCGTGCAGGCTCCGCGTTTTGGCGAGCAGTGCGTCAACGCGGTCGGCAACAGCGCGCGCTTCGGCCAACAAGCCTTCTCCAGCCGCAGTCAGTTCCGGCTTGCGCGAACCCTCACGCGCAAACAGTCTCACGTCCAATTGAGCTTCCAACCCGGCGACCCCGTAACTGATGGCCGATATGCCCCGGCCCATGGCCCGCGCCGCGCCGCCAAAAGTTCCATGTTCCGCAACGGACAGGAAAATGCGCAATTGATCCAACGTTGGCTCACCGATCTTCATCAACGTATGTTTGGATTATCCGAACATTTTTTCAAGTTTTATTGCACTTATCTAAACTAAGGTTCACCGCTATCTGTCTCTCATACGCCGCGACACACCAGTTTTTCGGGTGTCGCCCGACATGGGAGCAGACAGATGATTGAACTTCGACCTTTTGACAGCCTCGGTTCGGCCAATCACGGTTGGCTGGATGCTCACCACCATTTTTCGTTCGCCGGATATCATGATCCCGCGCGAGTGCACTGGGGGGCGCTGAGAGTTTGGAACGACGATGCAATTGCACCGGGCACCGGCTTTCCTACGCACCCGCACGAAGACATGGAGATTATCACCTATGTCCGCACCGGCGCCATCACACATACTGATTCGATGGGCAATGAAGGTCGGACCGAAGCGGGCGATGTGCAGGTGATGAGCGCAGGCACAGGCGTGCGCCATTCGGAATTCAACCGCGAGACACAAGAAACGACGCTGTTTCAGATCTGGATCATCCCAGATGCACGCGGTGGAAAACCAGGCTGGGGTGCGCGCACATTTCCCAAGGGAGCGCGCGCCGGTCAGTTCGTGACCTTGGCGACAGGCTCTGCCAACGACACCGCAGACGGGGATGCCCTACCGATCCGGGCCGATGCAAGAGTGCTGGGCGCGACGATCAGGGCTGGTGAAAGCATCACCTATGATCCGGCCGCCCCATCGCGTCACCTCTATCTTGTTCCTGCCACTGGCAAGGTGCGCGTGGGAGACGTGGAGGCGAATTCCCGCGACGGGGTAGCCATCACCGATCTGGAACGAGTGACGATCACCGCTATCGAGGATAGCGAAATCGTGATGGTCGACGCCGCCTGAACTCAATCAGGCAACCGGGGCGGGATCTGCCGCGGTTGCTTCCTAATCAACGAAAACGGAGCCTTTCGATGTCCAATATTCTATTCCTGACCACCAGCATACGCGGCGATGAGAGCGTCTCTCGGAAGCTGGGCCAAAGCCTGATCAATGGTCTTGCACAGTCTCACGGCGCAAGCGTTACGCTCCGCGACCTTTCAGCAAACGACATCCCGTTCCAAACCTCGGAGCTTTTTCAGGCTGGCCTCACTCCCGCATCCGAACGCACTTCCGAACAGGATGCGCTCGCCGCCATGGCCGATACGCTGGTGGCGGAATTGCTGGCCGCAGACACAATTGTGATTGCGACCCCGGTGTACAATTTTGGGGTTCCCGCCACATTGAAAGCGTGGGCCGATCTGGTCGCGCGCGCCGGGACGACGTTCAAATACACCGAAAGCGGCCCGGTAGGAATGCTGGGTGGCAAGAAAGCCTATATCACTGCCGCATCGGGCGGAACGCCCATCGGAAGCGACATGGACTTCATGTCGAGCTGGCTGAAGTTCTTCCTCGGATTCCTTGGGATTGAGGTCGTCGAAATGGCGGCAGCCGACGGAATTATGGGCGAGAATGCCGACGAGAAGATAGCGGCCGCGCAGGTCAAGGTCGCGCAGATGGCTGCCTGAACAACGCCCGGCTTTTGGGGGCGCGCAACTGAAACGCGCGCTCCCCACATTCTTACAATCTTGGCCGAACCAGCAGCGGCTTGAACAAACCCACGCTCGGCCGAACGACGATAATCGCCACGCCGCAAACCGCCACCGCGCCGCCCACCAGCAGCGGCCAGCCGATCTCATCCCCCGTCACAACTGCCCCGAAACCGATCGTCATCAGCGGTGTTAGCAATGTAAAGGGCGCCACCATGTTGGCGTCATGACGTTGCAAAATGCGGAAATATGCGGAATGTGCGCCGACTGAGACGGCGATCCCGGCAAAGAATATGCAGGCCATGACGGCCAATGGGGCTGCTGCAACAGCGGCAATCTGTCCGGCTTCGAGTGTCAGGCTCAACGGAAACAGAACGAGGGCAGAAGCGAGCCCAGCCCATGCCTGCATCTGTACAGCGCCAATCTCGATCCGCTTGAAGAACACGGCGCCGACCGCGCCGACCAGCGCGCTCGCAAACACGAAACCGAGACCCCATCCGCTATCGAGACCAGTCGGGGAGCCGATGGCAATAGCGACCCCGGCAAACGTCAGTGCGATGCCAAGTCCCCGCCGCCAGCGTACCTGCTCTTTCAGAAACAGGATCGCAAACAGCACCGTCAGCGGAGCGCCTGTCAGGCTGACTATCCCGGCAGCCGAAGGGCTCGCGGTCCTGAGACCAATGAACAGCAAAGCAAACGATCCTCCGCTGATTGCAAGTCCTACCAGCATCACCCGCGGTAGGTTGGCAGGCACCCGGCGCAGCAGCGGAGCCAGCGCAATCAGCACCAGCAAAGACCGCATCGCGGCATAGAACAGCGGCGGCACGGCAAGATCATCGACCGCCAGTTTGCTGACGACGACATTCAGCGCCCACAGCACATTGCAGGCGAACAACACCGCGATGGCACGCAGCGGAAGACCGCCTGGCACAGCCATCAGCCGGTTTGCGAAGGCAGAGTTGCGCGGACCTCTTCGGGCAGGCTGTCACGCAGATCATCCAACCACACATCCGCCACTGCATCGGATGGCGCACGCCAGTCCCCGCGGGGAGACAATGCCCCTTGCGATGAGACCTTGGGCCCGTTTGGCAGCGCGCTGCGCTTGAACTGGGAGAAGGCGAAAAACCGCTTCGCAAATTTCTCAAGCCATCCCGCTATGGTCGCCAGATCGTATTCGTTTTTGCGCTCTTGCGGAAAATCCTCGGGCCATGATCCGGCCTGCGCGTCCATCCAAGCATGCCAGGCCAGAAATGCAATCTTGCCCGGACGCTGGCCATACCGGATCGTGTGGTGGAGGAAAAAGTCGTTCAGCTCATACGGGCCGATCTTCTCTTCGGTGCTCTGGATCGCGCCGTCCTCTCCGGCAGGAACCAGCTCGGGCGATATTTCAGTTTCGACAATCGCGTTGAGAATATCGCTGCACACCGGTGCGAACTGATCGGTCGCGATTGTCCACCGGATCAAGTACTGGATCAGCGTCTTGGGAACGCCCGCATTCACGCCGTAATGGCTCATGTGGTCGCCCACGCCATACGTGCACCAGCCCAGCGCCAGTTCCGACAGGTCGCCGGTACCAATCACGAATCCGCCGTGCTGCCCAGCCAGCCGGAACAGATAGTCGGTGCGCAGGCCCGCTTGGACGTTTTCAAACGTCACGTCGTGCACCGGCTCGCCTTGCGCGTATGGATGCCCGATATCCGCCAGCATACGATTTGCGGCGGGTTTGATATCGATTTCTTCTGCCGTGATCTCAAGCGCCCGCATCAGCGCCCACGCATTCGATTTGGTCGCATCAGAGGTTGCAAAACCGGGCATGGTGTAGCCGCGAATGGTGCTGCGCGGCAGACCGAGCCGGTCGCAGGCCTTCGCCGCCACAATCAGGGCGTGGGTCGAATCCAGTCCGCCCGAAATTCCGATTATCAGCGACTTGGCGCCAGTCGCGTTGATCCGGCGCATCAGCGCGTCGACCTGAATGTTGAACGCTTCGTAGCAGTCCTCGTGCAGCGTATCGGGATCGTTGGGCACGAACGGGAACCGTCGGATTTCCCTGCGAAGCCCGATATCGGCTCCCGCGGCTGCGTGGTCGAAGATCACACGGCGGAAACTGTCCTCAGGCCGGCCATGGGCCTCTGCCGCATCCGTGAAGGTCTGGTTGCGCATCCGTTCCAGCGCAATCCGGTCGGTATCGACATCGGTGATGCACAGTTCGGGGTGAAGATCGAAGCGCACGCTTTGCGCCAGCAGATCGCCCAATTCATAGATGACGCCCTGCCCATCCCACGAAAGGTCAGTCGTGCTTTCGCCGTGTCCACTGGCGGAATAGACATAGGCACAGATCGCGCGGGTGGAAGAACTGCGGCAATGCAGGTGCCTGTCATCTGCGCGCCCGATGGTGACAGGCGATGCGGAAAGATTGCACAGGATGTGCGCGCCCGCCATCGCGGCCATCATGCCGGGCGGATTGGGCGCCCAGAAATCCTCGCATATTTCCACCCCAAATGTGAATCCGGGCAGATTGCCGGCGGCAAATACGATGTCCGTGCCAAATGGCACCTCCTCACCGGCCACCGCGATCCACATGTCGCGGCAATTGCGACCGTGTGCAAAATACCGTTTTTCGTAGAATTCACGGTAGTTGGGCAAATAGGATTTTGGCACAATCCCCAGCAGCTCGCCGTTCGCGATGACCAGCGCGCAATTGTAGATCTTCGCATTGCGGCGCAGCGGCGCACCGATCACCAGCACCGGTGTCAGCCCCTCGCTTGCCTCCACCACCTCGGCCACCGCGCGCTCTACCCGGTCCAGCAACGCTGCCTGCAAATGCAGATCGTCGATCGCGTAGGACGACAGCGTGAGTTCCGGATACACCAGCAGGTCGACATGGGCATCGTGCGCCCTGCGCGCCTCGCTGATGACGCCAGCCGTATTGTAAGCCACATCGGCGGGACGCGACGCGGGCGTCGAAGTTGCCACCCGGATAAAACCCTGAGTGTGGCAATCGTAGAAACTGTGATTGGTATCGGCCATCGGGCGGGATCTCGCATTGAATTGTCGCAAGCGCCCTAGCGCCAATTTCGCAGCAATCCTAGGCGACGAGCAAGTCTGCGGCTGCAGGACTTGTGCGCAGCATTTCCAGCAGGCCGCGTTCGTACCGCGAAAGCCAGCGTTTCGCACGCGGGAGACGCAGGCTTTCGCGCCATTCGCGTTGATGGCCAATCACCTCGATCACCGCCGGATGGATATAGCTTTGCCGCGCAACCGCAGGAGTATTGCCCAGGTGATCGGCGACCGTTTGCAGCAATTCACCGGTAGACAGGTCAGCCGACGCATCTGCCAGCGTCTCGAATGCCAAAACGCTCGCGTGCCATGTGCGAAAATGCTTCGCCGTAAAATCGCCGCCCATCGTTTCGCCGATGTATGCGTTTACTCCCGAAGACGTCACCGGATGCGCATCGCCATCTTCGTCGAGATACCGGAACAGCTGATCGCTGGCGTCATCGTGCGGCAGATCGGTCATGCGCTGAACTGCTCTTGCAAGTCGTGGATCGTCCAGCTTTATGTCGCGTTCCTTGCCGCCCTTGCCTGAAAAATGCAGGCTGAGGCTGCGGGTGCGCACCTCAGCATGATCGCGGCGCAGAGTGGTCGCGCCATAACTCTGGTTCGACAGTGCATACTGCTCGTTACCGACGCGGATCGCGCTGAGATCCAGTAATCGCACCACGCATGCCAGCGCGCGTGTTTCGGTAAGGTTGCGCTGGCTCAAATCGTCGTCGACCCGTGCCCGCATGAGGGGGAGCATCTGGCCAAACGCCTCGCACCGATCGAATTTCTCACCTTCGCGCATCCGCCGAAATTCGGGATGATACCGATACTGCTTCCGCCCGGCATCATCATATCCCGTGGCAAGGATATGACCGTTGTCCGCCGGACAGAACCACTCATCATGATATGCTGGCGGCAACGCGATGGCATTCAGCCTGTCCCGCTCTATCGGGTCGCGGATTAACGCGCCTTCGACATCGTAATAGGCAAAGCCTTTGCCTGCGCCTTTGCGCGTGATGCCCGGCAGGCTATCATCGACATAGATTAGATTTTCCACGTCAAAGCAAATGCGCTTGTGCGCACTTAGGTTCCACCTTGCGCTATAATGTCTGCACGGCCATTCCTGTGGCAAATGGCGCGGACCGCCCCGCGCCTGTGATAAACAACGGAGCACCCGATCGTATGACCGATCCCACCTACACCCCGCCTGCCGTGTGGAATGCCGACACGGTTTCAGGCGGAAGATTTGCCAGCATCAATCGCCCAACCTCTGGTGCGCGGGAAGAACGGGAACTGCCCGAAGGCAAAAATCCATTTCAGCTGCACTCGCTCGCAACGCCCAACGGGGTGAAAGTGACCATCTTGTTCGAAGAGCTGCTGGAAGCGGGACACGCAGGCGCAGAGTATGATGCCTACACCGTCAACATCAGCGAGGGCGATCAGTTCACCAGCGGGTTTGTCGCGATCAATCCGAATTCCAAGATCCCGGCCTTGATCGACAAAAGCGGAGATGAGCCGTTTCGCATCTTCGAATCGGGCGCTATCCTTGTGCATCTGGCGGAAAAGTTCGGCGCATTCCTGCCCACTGACCCAGCAGAGCGCGCAGAGGTGATGAGCTGGGTGTTCTGGCAGGTCGGAACGGGGCCGTTCATCGGCGGCGGCTTTGGCCATTTCTACGCCTACGCGCCGGAGAAATACGAATACCCGATCAACCGCTATGCGATGGAAACAAAGCGCATTTTCGACGTAGCGGACCAGCGGCTGGCTCAGACGCGATATCTCGGCGGGGACGATTACACCATTGCGGACATGGCGAACTGGCCGTGGCTTGCCCCCTTCGTGTTCGGCACGATCTACAACGAGGCGAAGACCTTTTTGTCGATAGACGAATACGAGCACGTCGCGCGATGGGTCCATGAAATCGCCGCTCGCCCGGCGGTGAAGCGTGGCCGGATTGTGAACAAGTCATGGGGCGAAGAGGACGAGAAACTGCTTCAGCGCCACTCTGCAGCGGATTTCGAAGGCAAGAAACTCTAAATCTTGGGCAAACCTTCGCAGGATTGCTCTTCACATATGCGATGAAGGCGCTATAGGACGCGCCTTCTTGCTGGGGTGTAGCCAAGCGGTAAGGCACCGGTTTTTGGTACCGGCATTCGCAGGTTCGATCCCTGCCACCCCAGCCAATTGCTCTGGATCAGTGAAACCTCACTCGATCAAAGGGCTCCCTACCGATCCGCCAGAACTCGCTGGGCCAGCGCCGCGCCCGATAGCCAGGCACCCTCGACGCGGGGGCTGTGAAGAAAATCTCCGGCCATCCCGATCCGCAGGTCTGCATCGTATCGGGCAGGCTCGCCGTCTATCGCCGCTGGCATGGCATACAGCCACCGATGAGCGGCAAGATGAATCGGATTTATCGGCACAATTCCGGCCTGCACAAAAAAATCTGCAAGCAAAACGGCGGCCGCTTCCTCTTTTGGCAGATCGATTATCGCCCGGCTGCGCGCAGCGCTGGCGTGCAGCACCCAACATTCATCGCCCACACGTCCCGGTTTTGCCGAATTGCGCGCGGCCCAGGAAATGGCCGCATCCCCATCACGCAATCCGTCTTTCTCGATCGGCAGACGCTGCGAAAATGCAGCCATCACCGCCCAGCACGGCTCCGACACGACGCTGCCCGCAACGCTGGCAAATTGCGGCATCACATCGACCAGAAGATCGTATGCCTGTTCTGCAGGGATCGCGACCAGCACTGTTTGTGCAGTATAGCTGCCTGCATCTGTTTCAATCCGCCAGAGGTCAGCGTCGCGAGTGAGGCGTTCCACGCGCCGCTCCCAGAGCACTTCAGCTGCGTTCTGGCAAAGCGCATCAGACATTGCGCGTATCGGACCGTTCATGCCCGGCGTGCCGACCCATGCCGGGTCGCTTGCCGCTCGCCCCGCGCCAGCCCATTGGGCCGCCGCACCAGCCTGTTGCCAAGCCTCGACCGCAGCCAGGAAGGCCGGATCGCGTGCAGTGAAATATTGTGCGCCGTGATCGAAGCTGACGCTCGCTCCGTCAATCTCAGCCCGGCGCGCGGCCATCCTTCCGCCCGGACCGCGCCCCTTGTCAAACACCCTTACTCCATGCCCGGCAGCGACAAGTTTCGTGGCGCAGGAAAGGCCAGCCATCCCAGCGCCGACAATTGCGATGTCGCTGTAATCGGGAGTCATGGAGCGGTGCGGAACGGTTTGGCCTCCGCCAGCAGAAGTGAAAACCGCTCCTCGCCATCGAGCCAGCGCGCTTGCGGCTCCCACCCGCCAGCCAACAACAGCAGGTAGGACATTCGGCGGTTGAATTTGTGGCTGTTTTCGGTGTGAATGCTCTCGCCCTTCGCCATCGCAAAGCTTTTGCCTGCGACCGTGAACACGATGGCGCGCTGCGCCACCAGATGCATTTCAATCCGCGCATGTTCATCGTTCCAGCGCGCCTCATGATGCAGCGCGTCTATCGGAATATCGCCCTTCAACTCGCTGTTGATGCGCCGGACGAGATTGATATTGAACTGCGCCGTGACACCGGCGGCATCGTCATAGGCGGCGATCAGCACGTCCTCATCCTTAATCAAGTCCATGCCGATCAGCAGTTTGGCCCCCTCGCCCAGTGTTTCACGCATAGTGCGCAGCAAGTCGACGGCGCTTGGCGCAACCATGTTGCCAATCGTCGATCCCGGGAAAAAGCCAAGCTTTGGTAGATCCGCAATCTGATCGGGCAATTCGACTCGACGCATGAAATCAGCTTCGACCGGATAAACTGGCAGGCCGGGGAAATTCGCGCTCAATTCGCTGGCAGAAGCCCGCAGAAAATCGCCCGCGATATCAAGGGGGACATACGCTGCGGGATCTATCGCGCGCAGCAGCAAAGGCGTCTTGACCGAAGAGCCCGATCCAAACTCTACAACTGCCCGGTCTTCGCCAATCAGTCTGGCAAATTCGCGTCCGCGTGCCTGCAGGATTTCGGTTTCGGCGCGTGTCGGATAATATTCGGGAAGCTGGGTAATATCTTCGAAAAGCTGCGATCCGGCATCGTCATAAAGCCATCGTGCTGGGACCGCCTTTTGTGATTGCGCCAGCCCTTCCAGTACATCGGCACGAAATGCGGTATCCACTCCGTCCTCATCGCGATGCACCAGCGCCAGTCCTTTATTATTGCTCAAGTTCAATTATCCTTTGCCAGCCTTAGGCCAGTGAACTGCCAGCGCTGATGGGGGTAGAAAAAGTTGCGATAAGATGCGCGCGAATGCCCGCGTACTGTCGCGCAGCTGGCGCCTTTCAGGACGCTTTGCCCGCTCATGAATTTGCCGTTATATTCGCCCACGGCCCCTGCCGCCACGCGAAAGCGCGGATAGGAAAGGTAGGCAGACGATGTGAACTGCCAGCAATCGCCGAACAGTTCCTTGCCGCCGACAGGCGCGGGTGCAGCCGCATTATCCAACTGGTTTCCGCCTGCCGGATCGTGCTTTTTCGCGCTGACCTTGCCCTGATCTCCAACGCCCTGCCCGCGTGCAATCGCCTCCCATTCAAATTCTGTCGGCAGGCGACATCCTGCCCAGTGAGCGAAGGCATCCGCCTCGAACTGCGAAATATGCGTAACCGGTGCATGGGGATCCCGCATCTGCCAGCCTGCATGGGTGAAATGTTCTTCTTCACGCCAGTAAAGCGGCGCACAAATCGCGTTGGCCTGCACCCACGCCCAGCCATCCGCCAGCCACAGGTTCGCGGTGCGATAGCCGCCATCGGCGATAAACTGGGCCCACTCGCCGTTGGTCACAAGCCGATCAAACAGCGCAAACGGTTCCAGCAGTACACGATGACGCGGGCCTTCGTTATCGAAGGTAAAATCTTCGGCCGTGTCGTCGCTGTCCTCACCGATCAAAGCAATGCCACCGGGATGGCTGTGCCACCCTTCACGATTATCGGCCACGCTGCACGCCTCGTTTCCAGCAAACATCGCAGGCCCCATCGGGTTTTGAAACAGTGCGTGCTTGATATCGGTCAGCAGTAATTCAATGTGCTGCTGTTCGTGCGCGACGCCCAAGGCGATGAGAGGCGCGATGGCGCGTTGCTGCGCCTCATCATCCAGCAAATCCTGCATCGCCGAGTCCACGGCGCTTCGCCAATCGACGATTTCAGCCATGCTGGGCCGCGAAAGCATTCCGCGCGCACTGCGTGAATGGCGTGCGCCCTCTGCTTCGTAATAGGAGTTGAACAGATAAGGATAGCGTTCATCGAACAGGCGATAGCCCGGTTTGTGATCGCGCAGGAGAAACGTTTCCCAAAACCAGGTTGTGTGGGCGAGGTGCCATTTGGCGGGTGAAGCGTCGTCCATTGACTGGATCGTCGCATCAGCCTCGCTCAATGGTTCCACCAGCGACCGGCTGAGCGCTCTGGTCGCGGCAAATTGCGTTTTCAACCGCGCGCTCTCAGGGCTGCGGCTATTCGCTTTTGTCTGTGGCACACTGTTTGGCGGCACCGTGGCCTCCCGCATCGGCTCGAATTGAGGGGCGGAGATGGCGTATTTGGCACCCGATTAAAAGGCCGGGCAATGATTTAACAGGATTTTCACGACGCAAGACAAGCCAAACCAAGGTGAATGGTGAGCCTCGATCACCCGCACCCGACGCGCAAACAAGTTCACTCAGGCCTCTATTCGCACCAGATTGCGTCCACCTTCCTTCGCAGCATAAAGAGCTCTGTCGGCACGCGAAAACAGCCCTAATGAAGTATCTTCCGGCCCCAGTGCAGCCATCCCGATGCTGATTGTGACTGCAGGAACCGGCCCGATCGAACTCTCCAGCGCAATCGCCCGGCGCAATCTTTCCGCCATCTGCTGGGCCTGCATTTCGCTGGCGTGGGGAATGATCCACACAAATTCTTCTCCACCAACTCGGCCGACTACATCGCCATCGCGCACCTGATCGGCAGCAATCTGCGCGACGCGTTGCAGCACCCTGTCGCCTTCGGGATGGCCATAGGCATCGTTCACCTGTTTGAATCGGTCGATATCAAAGACGATCAGCGTCAGTGGATGGTCCAGTTGGCGCGCATTCAGGATCTTGCGGTCCAGTTCGGCCATCACGCGCCGGCGATTGGCAAGGCCTGTAAGGGCGTCGGTTTCCGCCAATATGCGCGCCTGCCGCGCTTCGGAAATTGCAGCGAGGCGCGAATGCTCCATCGCTCTTTCCCGGCTGATCTGATCGGTAACATCACGCACGACAGCAATGACGCGCACTGCGACGCCGGCTTCAGCAAACAGATTGCAGGCTTGGATGGAAATCGAGCGTGGCAGACCGTCATAGCCATGAATGTCATAGTGCAGCGTGTATGGCGCTCGTTCCAATGCACGCTCCATTACATTGCCGATAAGGTCGATATCATTTGCAAACAGCAATGTTTCGGCATCGCCGGCGACGAATTCGTCCTGATGATCCACCCCGAACAACAGACGCATTCCATCTGACCAATGCTGATCCCCGCTTAACGGATTGTATTGCCAGACGCCCAGATCGGCGATGTTTTCGGCCATCCGCACGGTGCGCAGCAGCTCATTCATCGTCTGTGCGCGTTGGCGCGCGATCCTTGATGCAAACCGCGTCTCGCGCCGCGACGCGATTACCGCACCGATTGATGCACATGCCACCAGCGCCATCAGCCCGACCATCACCAGCAGCACATCGGTGCCGATTGCCTGGCCGACGGCCAGCGAACCGGGCGGCGGCGTGCCGGCAATTAGAAAACCTGCAAGGGTTGGTGGCGGGGCAAAATTCGAAACCATGGCGAGCGCAATATCGCCAAGCTCTGACAGCAAGGCGCAGGCGTCCCTAGGGGTATATACCTAGTATCGCGATTACGTGGATCGAATCACGCAGCGTCGGCCTGTTTCTGAATTGCCTCTACATTCAGCATTTCGGCCAGCAGGAAAGCAAGTTCCAGCGATTGTTCCGCATTGAGGCGCGGATCGCAATGCGTGTGATACCGGTCACCCAGCGCATCATCCGTGATCGCCACTGCTCCGCCGACGCACTCGGTAACGTCCTGCCCTGTCATCTCGATATGGATGCCTCCGGGATGAGTGCCCTCCGCCCTATGCACCGCGAAAAAGCCCTTAACCTCGGAAAGGATGCGGTCGAACGGCCGGGTTTTGTAGCCGCTTTCCGATTTAACGACATTCCCGTGCATCGGGTCGCAACTCCAGACCACTGGATGCCCCTCGCGTTTTACCGCGCGCACCAGCTTGGGCAGGCCACTTTCAACCTTGTCATGGCCATATCGGGTGATGAGCGTGATACGCCCTGCCTCGCGTCCGGGGTTTAACTGGTCGAGCAACCGGATCAGCGCGTCCGGTTCCAGGCTGGGTCCGCATTTCATGCCCAGTGGATTGCCAATGCCGCGCGCGAATTCGATGTGTGCGCTGTTTTCGAAACGGGTACGGTCCCCAATCCACAGCATATGTGCGCTCGTCGCGTACCAGTCGCCGGTCAACGAATCCTGCCGCGTCATGGCCTGCTCATAGGGCAGCAGCAGTCCTTCGTGACTGGTGTAAAAACTGGTGCCCTGCAATTGCGGCACCGTTGCCGGGTCGATCCCGCACGCTTCCATGAAATCGAGCGATTCGCCGATCCGGTCGGCGGTCTGGGCAAACTTGTCGGTCCATGGCGTACGGCCCATGAACTCGAGCGTCCACTGATGGACCTGCCGCAAATTGGCATACCCCCCGCCAGCAAATGCGCGCAGCAGATTGAGCGTTGCAGCCGCCTGCGAATAGGCGCGCACCATGCGGGCGGGATCGTTGCGGCGCTGAGCAGGATCAAACTCGATGCCGTTAATATTGTCGCCAAGATAACTTGGCAGTGTGACGTCGCCGATTGTTTCCGTGGGCGAGGACCGGGGCTTTGCAAATTGTCCCGCCATCCGCCCGACCTTCACGACCGGACGCTTGCTAGCAAAAGTCATGACCACTGCCATTTGCAGCAGCACGCGGAATGTGTCGCGGATGTTGTTGGGGTGGAATTCGGCGAAGCTTTCGGCACAATCGCCGCCCTGCAATAAAAATGCGCGCCCTTCGGCCACATCTGCCAGATCGGCCTTCAGAGCGCGCGCCTCTCCTGCGAACACCAGCGGCGGATAACAGGACAGAGTCTTTTCTGCCTCGGCAAGTTCGGCGGCATCTTCGTAATTCGGCAGGTGCTTTGCCTCAAAGCTTTTCCAGCTTTCCGGGGTCCAGTCGCGGGCCATGTTACGCGCCATGTCAGTTTCGTTTCTAATTGCTGTTCGTATTCGACCCGCCTCTATCACGGGTGCGGGTTCAAGTGGAGTGCGCCGCTACACGCTGTGCGTTTGATATGTAAAGCCGCAAAGGGTTTTGCGACAATTATATTTCGCGGCCTCTGTGATCGGCTCCGTCGATAGTTGGATCTAACGCCCGACCAGCTCCGGACCCTGTACGGGCTCGATTGTTGCACTGGTCGCTCTGGGAGCAGGCGCTGACTGCGGGACGATCTCTGCCAGTTCCTGCCCTTCCGGAATAATCGCAAGGCGCAGCGGCGCCCCCTGTGCGAAATACCGGTCAGCCAAAAATTGCATAATCTGCGGTGTAGTCTGCGAATAATCCGCCAGCAGCGATCGGAGCAAGGTCACGCGTTGCGGGTCAAAACTCGCCCCTTCCAGATTGTACAGCCAGAAAAGATTGCCCGTGGAAGCGCGCCGGATCAACTGACCCAGCGGCTCGGTCACCCGCTCCAGTTCGTCCGCGGCGGGCGGATTGGCGGCAAGGTCCTTCGCAATCCGGTCCGCCTCGGCGAAAAACACCGGCACGAATTCCGGCTCCAGTTGAGCAAGTGCGGTGATTGTTCCGCCGCCCGACATATCGGTCGGCCATTTGGAGAACACCTGCGGCGAATAGCTCGCCCCTGCCTTCTCACGCAGCGCATCGAGCAGGCGGTTGTTGAACAGCTGGGTCAGAATCTCGATCTGGCGCGATTCGCGGATGCTCTTCATCCCGCCCCCGCTTTTCCAGGCAATCACGGCGGCGGCCTGATTGGCATCGCCGCGATGTTCCAGCACGGTCGGCATGGCGGCGCCGGCAGGGAATGCAGGTACACGCGCGGCAACTTCGGGCGCAATCGGCTCACGTTCGGGCAGCGCGCCAAAGGTCTCGGTCAGTTTGGCGACGATGGCATCCTTATCGAATTCACCGAACACCAGCACCTCGACCGGCCCTTGCTTCAACAGTGGCTCCCAAACCTTGCGGAACCCTTCGGGTGTTACCTTTTCCAAGGCATCACGATCCGGCGTTGCGAAACGCGGATCGCGGTCCGTCACAAGATACTGCAGGTCGCGATTTAAGATTCCACCGGGGCTGGTGGCATAGGTGTTGTATGCCAAGGCCGAGGCAGCCTTTGCCCGGATCACGGGATCCGGATCCCAGCGTGGCATTCCCAGCTTTGCTGCGAACAGATACAATTGGTCCTCGACATCGCTCGACCGGGTTTGCGCCGTCAGGGTAAACACTGCATCCTCGATACTGAAATCAAATCCCAGCTTTCGCCCTGTGGCCAGTCGGTCGATCTCGTTTTGACCAAGCTCGCCCAGTCCCGATCCTACCAGCGCAGATTCGCCGATGTTGGCATACACGGCAGTGTCGGCATCGAATGCGCGGTACCCGGCGCCAAAACGTACCTTGACGGTTACACGGCCCGGCTCGGCATCGTTCGCCCAGACAAGCGCGCGAACACCATTGGCAAAGTTGATCTGTTCGACTTCCAGCAGACCGGCCAATTCGCGGCTGACGATGGAGCCCGCTTCGCCAACTGGCGGCAGATCGGCAAAATCGATGCTCTGCGCGGCCAAACGCGCGCTGCCATCGACATCGACTTCGCTGGCCAGCGCCATGCGCAAGCCTTCGGCATCGGCCTCTCCGTCCTGCGGGGTGACATAGACAGAGCGCACTACGTCGCCTTGGAACAGTGCCTTGGTCCGGGTGAGGATTTCATCGGGCACCAAACGACGTTTCATTCCGCGAAACACATTCAGCACCACTTCGGGCGAGGCGACAGTTTCACGGATATCCACCGCATTCACGATATTGTCAGCCAGCGTCGATCCCGACTGAACGCTGCGTTGTTCGACCTGATTGGCGAACACTACATCGAATTCGGCGACTTCCCGGTCGATCTCTTCCTGTGTCGGTGGATTGGCAATGGCATCGGCGATTACGCTGCGCACATCGGACAGCGCGGCCTGCCAGTCATCGGTCAACGGAGCGAACGTGACGAATGTCGCATCGGTAGAGCGCGAGATATCGTCCTGCTGCACCTGCGCATACAGATAGCTGCCGCCGGTGCGGGCGCGCGATTCCAGCCGCCGGTTTATGATCGCTTGCGAAATGGCGTCCAGCAGCAGCCCTTCGTTATAGACGATGGTGTCGTCCACTTTGCGCCACGGGCGCATGATTGCATAGGTCAGGTTGCGCGGCAGATCGGGTTCGACCTTCACGCCGAGTTCACCGATTGGCCATCCCGTGATTGCCGCGACCTCGGTCCCTTCGGGGGCGACAGGATCACCGAAATCAGGTGCGACCCCGGCCTCACCCTTGCCCTTCCAATCTGCGAAAGATTGCTCAACCAGTCCGGCCAGAACCATCGGATCGGCATCGCCCGATACCACCACGACGGTGTTTTCAGGCCGATACCAACGGCGATGAAATTCCTCGACCTGTTTACCGGTCGCACCTTCCAGCGTTGCGACAGTGCCAATTGGATTGCGCGTGGCGAGCCGCTGTCCAGCGAAAAACGTCTCCCGCGTGAATTGGCTGACACGTTCCGCTGCGCCGCCGCGTTCGCGCTTTTCAGCGAGTACGATTGGGCGTTCCGCGGCAACATTGCTATCGCTGAGCACGGGTTCGCGAACCATACCGGACAGATATTTGAAGCTCTCGACCAGTTTTGCCGTGTCCGCATTAGGCAGATCCAGTTTGAACGCGGTGTGGGTCGGGCTGGTTTCGGCGTTGGCATCGCTGCCGAATGTCGCGCCAAGGCGCTGCCATGTCGCAATTGCCTCGGCTTGGCCAAGATATTTGCTCTCGCGGAACAACAAGTGTTCGAGAAGGTGCGCGTAACCCTGTTCCCACTCGCGTTCATGCAGGCTGCCCGCGTCAACCCGCACCCGGATCGATACCTGCCCCGGCGGCACACCGTTGCGGCGCACGGCATAGCGCACACCATTATTCAGCTCGCCAAACAGCCATTCTCGATCAATCGGGACATCGCTGCCCTTGTAAAGCCAAGGAACCTCGTCGCCATTTTGCAACGATTTGGGCGCCGGGACCGCAATCTGGTCTGGCGCATCTGTTGCGGCAGAGGCCGCCGACTGCCGATTGAACTCCTGAGAGTATGCGGGTTGGGCCAGCACAAATGGAGTGGCCAGAAGGGCAAATGCGCTAATTGCGCGGGAAAATACGTTCATGAGGTCAGCCTATAAGACGGACAAGAATGAAGCGATAGTGAATGTGTCGCGACAAGAACCAAACAAGGGATCGCTTGCCGCGCCGCTGCGACCTTCCTATTTAGGCAGTATGTTCATAGAAACCGAAACGACACCCAACCCGTCGAGCCTCAAATTCCTGCCTGGTCGTGCCGTGATGGCGACCGGCACCCGCGAATTTGCCTCTCCCGAAGCAGCCGAAGCCAGCCCCCTGGCGCAAGCGATTTTCGATACCGGAGAGGCGGTGAACGTATTTTTCGGATATGATTTCGTTACCGTTACGGCCGCGCCCGGCGCAGACTGGAGCGCGCTGAAGCCTCAGGTCATCGCGATCCTGCTCGATCACTTCGTTTCCGAGGCGCCGCTGTTTGCCGGCGGCAGCGCGAACGGCATAAATGTCCCCGCCGAAACGGATACCATGGTCGTCGAGGATCGCGAGGAAGACGCGGAAATCATCGCGAACATTCAGGAATTGCTCGAAACGCGGGTTCGACCTGCGGTTGCAAGCGATGGGGGCGACATCGCCTATCGCGGATTCAGGGATGGCGTGGTTTACCTCACCTTGCAGGGTGCATGTTCGGGTTGCCCCTCAAGCACGGCCACGCTGAAGCACGGTATCGAGGGTTTGCTGAAACATTATGTGCCCGAAGTCGTTGAAGTGCAGGCAGCCTGAAACTTCAAACATTAAAGAGACTTCGCATGACAAAGCAATTCCATGACAACGTCCTGTCGGACGCTGCGCTCGACCAGATTTTCAACGAAGCGCGCACCTACAACGGTTGGCTGGAGAAGCCTGTTTCGGATGAGCAGTGCCATGCCATCTGGAACCTGCTGAAAATGGCGCCAACTTCGGCCAATATGCAGCCCGTCCGCATCATGTGGGTGAAAAGCGACGAGGCTAAGGCCAAGCTCGTTGAATTCGCGTCTGATGGCAACAAGGACAAGATCAAGGCCGCGCCGGTCACTGCGATCATCGGTTACGATATCGACTTTCACGAGGAACTGCCGTGGCTGTTCCCTCACGCCGATGCAAAAAGCTGGTTCGAGGGCGATGAAGAAGGCCGCAAGGAAGGTGCGTTCCGCAATTCTTCGCTGCAAGGCGCATATTTCATTATCGCCGCACGCGCGCTCGGCCTCGACTGTGGGCCGATGTCCGGTTTTGATGCGGACGCGGTGAATGCAGAATTCTTTGCCGATCAACCGCGCCATCGGGTGAACTTCATCTGTTCGATTGGCTATGGCGATCCCGAGAGCCTGTTCGATCGCTCACCCCGCCCGGAATTCGAGAAATTCAACAGCATAGTCTGACATTGCGGAAAATTGTCTGACTTGCCGCAGCGGTTTGTCTGAGGCAGGGCGAAGCGATGCGCATTCTCGCAATAGAGACCGCCAGCGAGGCTTGCTCCGTCGCCCTGTTCAATGGGCCGGATTTGATAGCGCACGACTATCGCAACCTGGGCCGCGGTCACGCTGAACAGTTAGTCCCCATGATTGCCGGCTTGCCCGATAAAGGCTTTGCGGAACGAATTCTGGTATCGCTTGGCCCCGGCAGCTTTACCGGAGTGCGGATCGGGCTCGCGACTGCGCGGGCGCTGGGCGTTGCCTGGCGCGCAGAGGTTCTGGGATATCCCACGCTTTCCCTGATCGCGGCAATGGCACAGGCAGAATTTGAAAGTGCGCCGGTAACGATTTGCACCAATGGCGGTCATGGCGAATGGTTCATGCAGTCTTTTGGAAAAAACGGTTTGCCGGAAACCGAGGTCATATCCCGAACGCCTGATAAGGCAGTGCAAAGCGTTCTTCACCCGATATGCGCAGGCAATCGGGCTGGCCCGTTGTTGGAATTAGTCGGAACGGCGCAAAACGCGATCGATCTGCTGCCCGATGCGGCCGCGGCGTTGCTGGTCCCGCCCGCATTGCTGACCTCCACCCTAACCCCGATTTATGGCCGCGCACCCGATGCGACGCCACAAAAGCTACCTGCCGCAAAATGAGCGTTTGCGAACAATTGGTAGACGGGATCATGATCGTCATGGACGCAGCGTTTGATCCTGCTTTTGGAGAGGCATGGAACCGGCGGCAAATCAGTGACGCGCTGATCATGCCCAGCACTCATGCCTTGTTGATCGATGCGCAAGGAGCGGTCATCGCCGGTGGCGAAGACGATGCGGCCGGCTTTGTTCTATCGCGCCATGCGGCTGACGAAGAGGAATTGCTGCTGATCGCGGTGATGCCACAATTTCGCACATTGGGCCTTGGAAAGGCGCTGATCGATCACCTGTTCGATGCAGCACGCGAGCGCGGAGCTGCGAAAATCTTTCTGGAGATGCGACGCGGCAATCCCGCCGTCAATCTTTACCGAAAGGTAGGATTTGAACCCATTGGCGAACGGCCCAACTATTACCGATTGGTCGATGGAAGCCGAGTTGATGCGATTACTTTCGTTCGCTTCCTGTAGTTTACAAATCGACCTGTAAATGGCTCGTATTAACTGACGAAACGCATTGCACCTGCTTGCAATGCGATGCAGTGTGGTTCATGGGAAATGTACTGGCGGAAACAGCCGGACCTAAAAATAATCCCGAGGAACTCATGCAAAATCTGGAAAACGAAATGAAGGAAACACTTATAACTCTCACGAGCGATATCGTCGCTGCCCACGTAAGCAACAATGACGTGGCCGTCGAAGATGTCTCAAATCTGATCACCAAGGTTTATGGCGCTCTCGCCGCGCTCGGCGAAGAAACCGAAGTGCCTGAAGAACGGCCCGAACCCGCCGTGTCGATCCGGGCATCAATCAAGCCCGATTACATCGTGTGTCTGGAAGATGGCAAAAAGCTGAAAATGCTGAAGCGATATCTTCGGACCAATTTCGATATGACCCCGGAAGAATATCGCGCGCGCTGGAATCTGCCTTCGGACTACCCGATGGTTGCGCCCAATTACGCCGAAAAGCGTCGCGATCTCGCCAAGAAGATCGGCCTGGGTCGCAAGCCGGGGACGGGACGCGGGCGTCGCAAGGCTGCCTGATCGGATCTGATTTCAAAATTTCCAAACCGCCGTTTCGCAGCCGCGAAGCGGCGGTTTTACTTTTTACACCTATACCGCACTTTGCCCGATCCAGACATTTACAGGGCATACCCAACCTTTTGCCCTGTCCGCTTGAGCAAAATGCCCGGTCTGGGTAAGGCATAGGGAATATTAGTTCAGAGCGCGGCACCCCCGACCATTTTGGAATGGACTGCGCTCGTATTTCGGCGAGGGAGCTGTCCTTGACCCAGAAAATTGATCTTGAGCAATTGTGCGCTGAAAAAGGGCTCCGCATCACCGAGCAACGGCGGGTCGTCGCTAGGGTTCTGTCGGAAAGTGAAGACCATCCTGACGTGGAATTGCTGCATGCGCGCGCATCAGCGATTGATCCAAAGATTTCCATCGCCACTGTCTATCGCACTGTGCGGCTGTTCGAAGAGGCAGGCATTCTGGATCGCCACGATTTCGGCGATGGCCGGTCTCGTTACGAACCCGTGCCAGAGGCGCACCACGACCACCTGATCGACGTGGAAACCGGCATGGTTGTGGAATTTGTTGATCCTGAAGTGGAATCGCTACAGCGCCAGATCGCTGAAAAACTTGGCTATCGCCTGGTTGATCATCGGATGGAACTGTACGGCGTGCGCCTCTCGCGCGAGGATTGAGACTTAAATGACCGAGCCGGTTCGGGTGTCCGAGCGCCAGACTGAAAACACACCTCAAAACGCGGCGTGGCAGCTTCGAGTGGCTGCTGCGCGCGGCGAAGCGACGCCCCTTTCTGCAATCGGCTGGCTTCGCCTGTTGGCCCGCGCCATCGGGTTGGCGATCCTGATACTGATCTTTGTGCCGCTGCATTATATCTATCGCGTCATTTCCTACGGGTCGCCCTTCCCGATGCTGTTCCTGCGATACGCCGCGCGTGTCTGCGGAGCGCGGGTGGAGACTGTGGGCACGCATTTGCGCCGCGACGTATTTTTTGTCGCCAACCATGTCTCGTGGATCGACATCCTGTCACTTGCCGGGGCAAGCGGCACAGCCTTTGTCGCCAAAGCCGAACTCGAACAAAGCCCGCTTGTCGGCTGGCTCGCTTCGCTCAACCGCACGGTATTCGTCAAACGCGAGCATCGCATGGGCGTGGCCGAACAGATCAATGCGCTGAAGGAGGCACTCGCCGATAACTGGTCTGTCACTGTATTTCCCGAGGGCACGACCACGGACGGGCAATCACTACTGCCATTCAAAACCAGTATGCTTTCAGTTCTGGAGCCACCGCCGCCGGGTGTGCTGGTCCAGCCAGTTCTGGTGGATTACGGTCAGGTTGCGGAATGGATCGGGTGGATCGGGCAGGAAGGTGGCCTCAACAACGCCAAACGCGTGCTTTCACGCAAGGGCACTTTCAAACTGAAGCTTCACTACCTCGAACCGTTCAGCCCCGAGGAATTTCGCGGTCGTAAGGCAATCAGTGCCGAGGCGCGCCGCCGGATAGAGGAGGCGTTAAGAGAGGCTCTGGGAAAGCCGTTGCGGGACTTCAGCCACTCAGTCGCCCCCATTAGGTACGAAGCGCCGCGCGCTCCGGTGCCGATAGATACAGAGTAATCAGCAGAGCCGCAGCCGGGCTTGCTGCATCAAAGCTCGGCGCGCACCAGCCAATCGTGAAATATTCTCACAGGTCGCGATTCCAGAGAAGTAGGCTTGCACACGAACCAATAGCTGTACGGGCTTTCCACTTCGATACCGCCCAGATTGGTCAGGCGATTATCCCCTGCGCGTCGCAGGTGGTCGTCATGCATGATTGCAATGCCCAAACCCTGCGCCGCCGCTTCGAGCATCAACTGACCCGAATCATAGTGGTCGATCGCGGCAGGCTCCCAATCGTCCAGCCTGTGTGCCTGTTTCCACGCGCGAAAACTTTCGGGCAACTCGTTATGGATGAGGAAGGTCTGTTTCGCGAGACGTTCTGCGGTCACTTCGTCTCCAACTGTCCGCGCCACCTCTTTTGAGCAAATTGCATGGACCAGATTATGGTCCAGCCGCACCGCGTGAAGATTGGTGTCGGGCCCGCGTGAAAGAATGATCGCAGCGTCCAGCGTATCGCCCACCCGCCCTTCCAAATGGGGCGCAGTGTCGATATCGATATGTAGCAGCGGATGGCGTTTGCGCAGTTCACCGAGGCGCGGAAACAGCCGCTGGCTGCCAAACATCGGCAGCACGCCGAGTCTCAGGCGCAAAAGCGAAATATTCTCGGACTGGCTTTCCACCGCGCGGGCCAGCAATTCGAGATGCGGATTGACCGCCTCATAGAATGCCTGCCCCTCATCGGTCAGCTGCATCGATTGGCGCGCTCGCGTGAACAATTTCTTGCCTACGAATTCTTCCAGATTTGTGATCCGGCGCGAAAGCGCTGATGGGCTGAGGCCGATCTCCTCGGCAGCGGCGCGGGCAGAGCCCAAACGAACAGTACGCATGAAGGCTTCGAGCGCGCGAAGCGGTGGCAGACGACGTGATGGCATCGAAATCTCCTGACTTAACGGAGATACGGTCTGCGCGCGCTTTGGATGCAAAAAATCGAAGAAGTCAGGCAAAAAGATGCTGGAACGTGCGATTACTGCAATTCGTTCTCAACTTCTGCAGGTTCCGGTCGATGCAATCGAAGCCGCTTCACATGCGTATCGTCACCCGCTGTCACTTCAATGAGCCAGCCGCTTTCGTGTTCCAGCATGGTGCCGACCTGCGGCACTGCCTCTGCCAAAACGAACGCCAGTCCGCCCAGCGTATCAACCGATTCCTCAACTTCTGCGAGGCGCGGATCGACCATTTCCCCGATATCATCGAGTTCGGCCCGCGCATCGCAATCCCACATCCCCTCGCCGATAGGGACAATCAGCGCTTCGGGTGTCTCGTCATGTTCGTCCTCGATCTCGCCGACGATTTCCTCGACCAGATCCTCGATCGTGATTAGGCCATCAGTGCCGGAAAATTCATCCAGAACGATGGCAAGGTGCACCCGGCGCGCGCGCATATCGGCCAAGACGTCCAAGGCACCGCGAACCTGCGGCACATATAACGGCTGGCGCATCATAACGGTCCAGTCGCGCGGCGGCCGTTTGCCATGCGCGAGATAGGCGAAAACATCCTTTATATGGACCATGCCGATCACGTGGTCGAGTGTATCGCGATACACGGGCATCCGCGAGTGGCCATGTTCGGCAAAGGTCGCGACCAATTCTTCCCAACTGAGTTTTGCATCGACCGCAACAATTTCGCCGCGCGGTACAGCAACATCATCGGCATCGTGTTCGGAGAAATGGAGCAGATTGCGCAGCATTTGCCGCTCCACTGGCGACAGATCGCCATTGGAACTGGCACGATCGTCGGGCGGATCGTCGCTGTTTTCGCCCTCGTGCTCGTCGATCGCTTCCTCCAACTGCGCGCGCAAGGAACGATCGCCGTCAGGGGCCCCAAGAAGGCGTTTCAACGCGTGCCAAAGCCCGCTGCTACTCTCCGCGTCTCCCGCGGCGGATGGTGTATCGGGCATGGCCCTGGTCTTTCGACTCCGTTCAAACGCGTCTGCTGACGCTCAATCGCCATATGGGTCAGCTATACCCATGATTGCAAGAGCGCGTGTTTCCAGCGCTTCCATCGCTTCCGCCTCTTCGTCGGAATCGACGTGATCGTGGCCGGCCAGGTGAAGCATACCGTGGACGATCAGATGCGCGGCGTGGTGGTCTAGCGGGATGCCCTTCTCCGCGGCCTCGCGTGCGCAGGTTTCAAGGGCAAGCGCGATATCACCAAGCATCGCTGGCGGGCCGTTTGGCGTGAGCGTTTCGAGCTCGTCACGCTCCAGCATTGGGAAGCTGAGGACATTGGTCGGCTTGTCTCGATCACGCCATTCACGGTTGAGGGTATGGACCTCGGCATCGGTGGTGAACAGGATGCTTGCCATCAGCCGCGCGTTGGCCAGCAACGGGTCGCAATCTCCCGCCGCGTCGGCAGCACGCTGTGCCAGGTCCTCCCACGCGGCCACATCATTGGGCAGCGTCGGCCAATCCTCGATATCTATATCCAGTTGCATGATGCGCGGCGCCTTGTCGTGGATTGATTCGCTCCGGAACGCCGTAGAGTATCGATGCTCTGTCGTACCGGTTCTTCTATGAGCACAGCTGGATTGTTGATCACTTGGAATTTTGGCGTTCGGTCGCAAACGATACAACACTGCCTGCGGTGAAACCATGGACGAATGTGGACAGCAGAATTGTAAAGCCAACGGTCGCCCAAAGCTCGCCTTCATTCACGAGATCGAGCTGTCCGCCAGCATAGGCAAGATAGTAGATCGAACCCAGTCCGCGCACCCCGTAAAATGCGACGATGCCACGCTGCCTGATCGATAGCGTGGTCCCCACCAGCGAAACCATGCCTGCAACGGGTCGGATCACGAATATCAACGCACATCCAAGGAGCGCATGAGGCCAATCGAGATACGGCCACAAGGCCGGCAAAGCGCCTCCCAACAGCACCAGAAGGATCGCAGTTACCGCGTGTTCCAAAGCTTCCGAGAAACTATGAAGGCGAGCGTGATACTCATGCTCGGATTCCGTTGAGCGCAACGTGATGCCCATGACGAAAGCGGCTATAAAGCCATACCCTTCGATCATTTCTGTCGCGCCGTAAGTCACAAGGACCCCGGCAAGGGCAATGACCCCGGAACTGCTCCCTGCAAGGGGATTATCTTTTGGAAATGCAAATAGTATTTTTCCCAGAACCCAGCCGGCGAAAGCGCCGCCCAAGGCGCCGATCGCGATCTTGTATACGATGAACAGGCCCGCCCATTCCAGCAACCAGTCCGCCGGCGCACCGTCGGCAGCAATCAGGAAAATGCCAAAATAGACGAACGGAAACGCCAGGCCATCATTCAGGCCAGCCTCGGTGGTGAGTGCATAACGCACCGGATGCTCGCCCCCTTCCAGTGGCGGTCCGACTTGCACGTCTGCTGCCAGAACCGGATCGGTGGGAACCAGCACTGCCGCAAGCAAAACTGCCCCCGCCAGCGTCATCCCAATCAGCCATCCGCCCAGCGCCACGGCCAAAAGGCATAACGGCATCGCTACGCACAGCAGTCGGATGGTGGGCGTCCACTTGCTCAGGTCATTGACCTGATCGAGCCGGAGTCCCGTTCCAAACAACGCGATGATAACAGCCAGTTCGGACGCGATCTCCCAGATGGCTGGTCGCTCAAGCGGACTGAATGCACTTGGCACGCCGGGCAGCAGCCCGAATACGGCCAATCCGCCAAGGATCAGCAGGCCCGAGGCGGCAGGCTCTCTTTTGGAAAAAAAACGCGGAAGCCAGTAGGCTACGACAATTGCGATTCCGCAACCCGCCAACAGGATATGATATGGCGCAAAGCTGAAAAAGGGTTCGTCCATCGCTGCTCGCACCTACAGAATAAAATTGCTGACATCGCACAATAGTCTGAATTTATGGCGATAAAAGCATGCCTGCCGACAACCGGGTGGGGAGCATTCAGATTGTCTTTGCGAAGGGTGATAAGCGGCCGGCGGAATGCAGAATGTCAGCCGCTAGATCAGACATAAGCAGGGTCAGCGATCAGGTGGAAATTGGTTCGTTCGTTAAGAAAAGCCCCACCGCCAAACCTTGCTACACCCCCACACCCTCATAAGCCTCGACGATCCGCCCCACGATCGGGTGGCGCACAACATCAGCGGCCGTAAACCGGATGGTGCCGAAACCTTCAATGCCTTCCAGCTTGGTCACGGCATCGGCCAGACCGCTCATCCGGTCGCCGCCGGGGATGTCCACCTGCCGCGGATCGCCGCAGACCACCATGCGGCTGTTCTGGCCGAACCGGGTTAGAAACATCTTCATCTGTTCGCGAGTTGTGTTCTGCGCCTCATCAAGGATGATGAAACTGTCCGCCAGAGTGCGCCCGCGCATGAATGCGATCGGCGCAATCTCGATCTCGCCTGATGCCAGCCGACGCTCCACCTGTTCGGGCGGCATGCAATCGTACAGCGCATCATAGAGCGGGCGCAAATACGGATCGACCTTTTCCTTCATGTCACCGGGCAGAAAGCCCAGCTTTTCGCCTGCCTCCACTGCGGGGCGCGAAAGGATCAGGCGCTGCACGCTGCCCGAAACCAGCTGCGCGACCGCCTGAGCAACCGCAAGATAGGTCTTGCCCGTTCCTGCCGGGCCAAGTGCAAAGATTATGTCATCACGCGCGAGGCTGCGCATATAGCTGATCTGGGTGACGCTGCGGGGAACGATCGTCTTGCGCCGCGTGCGGATCATGATCGGCGGCTGGTTTCTGTCCGCAGTAACGATCCCTTCAAGCGTGGGTTCGTTCGACATGGCGATTAGCGATTCAATCGCGCCTGCATCCAGATCCTGACCCATGGCCAGCCGATCGTACATGTGCTGCAACGTATCCCGCGCCCGTGCGACAGCATCCTGCGGACCCTCGATCACGACTTGATCGCCGCGCGCGTGAATGAATACACCGATGCGGTTTTCAACCTGCACCAGATTGGCATCGAACTGCCCGAAAAGGGCGCCCAACAATGACTGGTTTTCGAACGTGATTTCGGCTTTGGCGCGCCGCACCTCGCGGGTTGGGTTAGGATCGGGCGAGATCACGTGATCGTTCGCCATATCATTCCTGCGTGTTGGTCTGCGGCCCATACTATCCTTTGCGTGTGCCAATATCCGTCGAGTTGAAAAGGTAGGCAGCTTGGCGCGCAAAGCAAGCGGCGGACAGTGAATGGGCGGTGGAAAGTCACACGGCTGCAATTATCGTAGCAGCGCGGCAATCCCTGACATGGCTAGGAAATCGCAGCTTCGCGCAAGATGCCGGCGAGCGAATTCTGGCCCGCTTCGCCCAGCGTCACCTCGACCATGTCGCCCAGCGCATGATCGCCTTCGAACCAGACGCTTTGCAACCATGGTGATTTTCCGAGCCACTGGCCCGCATACTTGCCTTTGCGTTCGACCAGAACGGTGCAGGTCTTGCCAACAGAAGCTTCGTTAAAAGCCTGCTGGTCGCGTCTCAGCCGCGCTTGCAGGCGCTGGAGGCGGTCATCCATCACCTCGGGTGCGATCTGGTCGGCCATCGTGGCAGCGGGCGTTCCGGGGCGCGGTGAATATTTGAAGCTGTAGGCCTGCGCGTATCGCACTTCGTCGATCAGGCTCAGAGTATCCTCGAACTCAGCTTCGGTCTCACCGGGAAAGCCGACGATGAAATCCCCGCTCAACGCGATATCGGGGCGCACCGCGCGGAACCGTTCAAGCAGCCGCAGATAGCTTTCTGCCGTATGCGCGCGGTTCATCGCTTTCAGCACGCGATCATTGCCCGACTGCACCGGCAGGTGCAGAAACGGCATCAGCTTCTCGCACGATCCATGCGCCTCAATCAGCGCATCGTCCATGTCGTTTGGGTGGCTGGTGGTGTAGCGCAGTCGCTCCAACCCGTCGATTTTCGCAAGGTCGTGGATCAACTCACCCAAGCCTGCGTGCCGGCCCTTGATATCCTCGCCGGACCAGGCGTTGACGTTTTGGCCAAGCAGGGTGATTTCCCGCGCGCCCGCATCCACCAGTTTGTGCGCTTCGGCTACCAGATCCTTGTAAGGGCGCGATATTTCTGCTCCGCGCGTGTACGGTACGACGCAATAGGTGCAGAACTTGTCGCACCCTTCCTGCACGGTGAGAAACGCGGTGGGTGAGCGCCTTGCACGGTTCGGCAAGCTGTCGAACTTGGCGATGGCAGGCATGTCAGTATCGGTCGCGCGCTCCCCCGCAATGGCGCGGTCCAGCATTTGCGGCAAGCGGTGATAGGCCTGCGGGCCGACCACGATGCTGACCGCAGGCGCACGCGCCATGATCTCCTCACCCTCGGCCTGAGCGACACAGCCTGCCACCGCGATCATCGGGGCTGTTTCCTGCGTCTTGCCCTTGGTCAGGCGACCGATATCGGAGTAGATTTTCTCCGCCGCCTTTTCGCGGATGTGACAGGTGTTGAGCACCACCAGATCGGCGTCCTGCCCCTCGGCCGCGAGCCTCAGTCCCTGCGCATCGAGCAGCTCCCCCATGCGCTCGCCATCATAGACGTTCATCTGGCAGCCGAAGCTCTTGACCCGGTAGGTCTTGGGTGAGGAGGTGGGTTTCATGAGGGCTGCGCCTTTAGCTTGATTGGCGACACGGTTCAATTGCAGCGCTTGAGTTTCGGCAGGACGATGGCATTATCCGGCTATGACCAAACTCAGGACTACAGCCTGCGCCCTTATCGCAATGGCCGCTTCAGCGTCGGCGCAGGACGCACAGCCGGGTGTTGCAGAGCAGCAATTTGCACGAATTGCCTCACTTGAGGGGCGCTGGCAGGTGGCGGAAACCGATGCCTTGGCAATCGTATTCGAGATCACAGCGCGCGGACAAACGGTCATCGAACGTTGGGAAACGGCTTCGGGTTTGCATTCCATCACCGTCTACCACCGCGATGGAGAGAAGGTGATTGCGACCCATTACTGCCCGCAAGGCAACCAGCCGCGCCTCGAAACCGTCGCGGGCGATGCAGATGACATCGCCTTTACCTTCCGCGACATCACAGGGCTTGACGAGGGAGAAAGCCACGCCTTCTCCCTCGCCTTTACTTTCGGCGAGGATGGCTCACTCGTGCGCTCTGAAACCTATCACAGCGCCGATGGCCCCGGCAGTCCCAGCAGTTACACGATGACCCGCGCATCCGCGCAGGATTGAATCGCCTCAGGCAACCGTCGCCTTCATAATCTTGCCGGGTGCCTTGGGCGGTTCGCCCTTGGGCAGCGCGTGGACGTGTTCCATGCCGCTTTCGACCTGGCCCCAGACGGTGTATTGTCCATCGAGGAAATGTGCGTCGTCAAAGCAGATGAAAAACTGGCTGTTGGCGCTATCGGGCATTTGCGAACGCGCCATCGAGCATGTGCCTTCGACGTGCGGTTCGGCGTTGAATTCGGCCTTCAGATCGGGACGATCGCTGCCGCCCATGCCGGTGCCGGTCGGATCGCCGCCCTGCGCCATGAAGCCGGGAATTACGCGGTGGAACACTACGCCGTCGTAAAACCCTTCGCTCGCCAGTTCGCTAATCCGCTCGACATGGCCGGGGGCCAGATCAGGGCGCAGTTTGATCACGACATCCTTGCCCTCCCCGTCTCCGGTGTCGAGCGTGAAGGTCAGTGTATCGGCCATGGTCAAATCTCCTGTTGTTTGGCCCGTCCCTATAATAATTCGCGCGGCGCTGTCACCCGCTTGCTTTTGATGCAGCGCGGGCTACACCCGCCCCGATGGCGCAGGATTCACTTCCAGACGATGAACTGCTGACGGCGGAAAAGCCGGTTGAGGAAGCGCGCCCGGATGATCGGGTCGACGATGAACGCCACGATGAGGAAAACCGGCTCAAACCGCGGTTTGTGTCGAAGGTGCGCGAGGCACTGGACGCAGGGGACAAAGGCGCAGTCTACGAACTTGTAGAGCCGCTGCACCCGGCCGACATTGCCGATCTCATCGAACTTTTCGGCAAGGCTGAGCGCGTAACCTTTGCCGCCACCATCACCGATCTGATGACATCCGATGTGGTCGCGGAACTGAACGACCACGTTCGCGAAGACATGATGGAGGCGCTTGCCCCCGGTGCGGTTGCCGCGATCACAGAACAGCTGGAAACAGACGATGCGGTCCAGCTGCTCGAAGATCTTGATGAAGATGATCAACGCGCGATCCTCGCGGAACTTGAGCCGGAAACCCGTGAAGCTGTTTCCAGCGCGCTCGCCTATCCCGAGGAGACCGCCGGGCGTCTGATGAGCCGCCACGTCATGGCGGTGCCCGAACACATGACCGTGGGTGGCCTGATCGACTATCTGCGAACAGAAGGCGATCTGGAGCACGATTTCCACGAAGTTTTCGTGATCGACGAACGCCACCACCCTGTTGGCACCTGCGCCCTGAACTGGATTCTTACCTCCCCACGCCAGATCAAGCTGACGGACGTGATGAAACGCGACCAGACACTGATCCCGGTAACGATGGATCAGGAAGAGGTCGCGCTGATGTTCCAGAAATACGCGCTCATCTCCGCCGCAGTGGTCGATGAAAGCGGGCGGCTGGTCGGGCAGATGACGGTCGACGATATCGTCCACATCATCTCCGAAGAAGCGGGCGAGGATGCCCTGCTGCTGTCGGGTGCGGGCGATGGCGACATCAATGAACCCATCCGCGAGGCGTATTCCAGCCGCGTGCGCTGGCTGATCGCCAATCTGGGCACAGCGGTGGTGGCCTCAGCCATTATCGCGTTTTTCGGCGCAGCGATCGAGGCGCTGGTGGCGCTTGCTGTGCTGATGCCGATCGTTGCCAGCATAGGTGGCAATGCCGGCACGCAGACGATGGCGGTGGCCGTGCGCGCCATAGCGACCAATCAGCTGACCCGCGCAAACACGTGGAAAATTGTATCGCGCGAACTGCGCGTGGCAATACTGAACGGAATGACTGTCGCCGTGTTGATCGGGATAGCTGTGGGCGCGCTTTACGAGCCCACACTGGGCGCGGTGATTGCCCTGGCGATGGTGATCAACATTGCTGTGGCCGGCCTCGCAGGCGTTCTGGTGCCAGTGATATTCGAGCGGCTGGACCAGGATCCGGCGGTGGCCTCCAGCGTGTTTGTGACCATGATCACTGATTCAATGGGCTTTTTCGCGTTCCTTGGCCTTGCCGTTGCGAGCGGGATTGTGCCGATGGGTTGAGGCATGACAGCCTCCTCCCTAAGTTGAACCCATGCCCCTCCACATGACCAAGATCGCGTTTGGCGCGAAAAGCTACGAGGACCTTGCCGGATGGTATCAGGGTCGCAGCCGGATTGCGCTGACCACGCGCAATCGCCCCACCCGCCACGCCGAAATGATTGGCGGCTCGCTGTACTGGATCCTCAATCATGCACTGGTGGCGCGTTCAGAGATCCTCGGTTTTTCGGAAACCGAAGACGGACGCTGGAACATCGATCTGAAGCCGGAACTGATCCGTGTCCACCAACAACGCAAACGCGCGCATCAGGGCTGGCGCTATCTCAAGGAAGAAAGCGTGCCCAAGGATGTGGCAGACGGCGAGGACATCGGCGATCCGCTGCCGGGAAAGCTTGCGGGCAAACTGGAGCGGCTGGGTTTAATCTAGGTTGGCAAATGGGCCAGCCTATCTTCCCTATGAGCCTCAACTCACGCTGAAGCCGTGGGCCGAGGACATCTGGACCGTTGATGGACCGGAGGTCGACTACCGGTTTGCAGACCTTACCATCCCGTGCCCAACGAGGATGACGGTGATCCGAACTGCCGACGATTCGCTATGGCTGCATTCGCCGGTTGCCCATTCACGTGTGCTCGCAAAGCAGATCGACGCGCTCGGTACGATCACAGCCTTGCTGGCGCCCAATGCCCACCACTACGTGCATGTTGCGGTATGGGCTGAGCGCTATCCCGATGCCGAGATTTACGCCTCCCCGCTGCTCAGGGCTCGACCCGGTTTCGCAAGCAGCGTCAGTCTCGATCCGGAGTTCGTGGCCGTTTGGTCTGGTGAGATTGACCATATCCATGTCGACATTGGAGAATTTACCGAAACCGTCTTCTTCCACCACACATCGCGCACGCTGATCGTGACAGACCTGATGCAGAATTTCGAGCGGGAGCGTAGTTTGAACCCATTCGTCAGACTAGTGTTGCGGGTTAGCGGCGCTACCGGCCCGATTGGCGGAACTTCGATCGATGTAAGGCTAGGAGCAAGACATCACCGCGATGCCTTCGCCTCGGCCGTGCGCGGGATGATAGCGTTGGGCCGGGAGCGGATTTTTCTGTCACACGGGAAGTGTTACGAAAGCGATGCAGTGAAGGAAATGGAGCGCGCCTTCGCCAGGCTGCTCTGATCCTCGCGCGATCAACCCTTTGGTGGCCCTAGGAGGGCGGCATCGGTATCAGTGCAGGCGTGTTTTTCCGATACTCCTGATATTCCGGATCATCGCCCCAGCGTTCCTCCGCCTGCTTTTTCTGCAGGTTGATGCCGCTGATCTTCGTCAGCAGCAGCAGCACGAACAGCGGCGAAATAACTGCCAGCCAGCTCCAGCCGGACAGGACCGGTATCGCGATGATCAAAATGCCGGTCCAAAGCGTTATCTCGCCAAAGTAGTTTGGATGGCGCGACCATTTCCACAGGCCGACATCGATGAAATCACCCTTGTTGGCAGGATCGTCCTTGAACGCCTTTTTCTGCGCATCGGCGGTGGTTTCGATGGTGATACCCACAAGCCAGACAGCAGCGCCGATCCAGAAGAAGATGTCGATGGGAACCCGCGTCTGCGAAGTGATTGCGGCCACTGCGGCAGCGGCGGTCAGGATGACCCAGAGCGCCTGCACAGTCCATGCGACCAGAAAACGGGTCGGCTTGGTCTTGATCTTCTCGAACCGGGAATCGCTGCCACCCGCCGCGTGGATGCGGATGTAAAGAAACGAGCCGAGCCGAATACACCAGATCGCTACCATCGCTGCAATCACCATCGCGCGCAGGTCGAGCGGCCAGGCGGCCACGCAAGCAACGGCGGTGACGGTCAGATAGGTGAGCGCGCCCACGGTGTCGTAATACTTGTCAGACTGGGTGGCCGCCGCCGGAATGAATGCGAGCCAATTTACAGCGAGTGCAATGACCGCACATACAAGGAACGCCGACGTTCCGAGTAGCGGCACACTGTTGCTGCCAGCCAGAAACGCAAAGCCAAGCGCAAACGCGCTAACGAAAATGGCGATCAGGATGCTTTTCATGGGCCTCTCGGACGGGTCAGGTTTGTTCGTGTGCCGCCGTGGCACCAAGCGATTTTTCGGCCACGCGGCGCAGGGAATTCACGTAGACCTCAGGTGCCTGCGCGCCGGGAATGAGGAATTTTAGCCCCGAACTTCCGGCAACGATCATGGCGGGCACGCCGGTAATGTTCAGATCCCACGCCTCACGCTCTTGGGCAAGAACGCGCGCGTCCAGCTCGGCATCGTCCAGTGCGGCTTTCGCCGCCTCACGATGAAGGCCGGATTCTGCCGCAATGTCCAGCAGCGTCTCACGATCGTTCAGGGGCAAGCGCTGGTTGAAATGCGCCTTGAACAAGGCCAGCTTCAGCCGGGTTTGCACCTGTGGCCCGGCCTGTTCCAGCGCAAAGGTCAGCAGTTTGTGGCTGTCGCGCGTGTTCCACATCATCGCGGGTGGGCCGTGACCCTCCCCCTCATAAGTCAGCGACACGCCCGCTGCGTCGGCGATGGCCCGGATCTGACCGCGCACTGCCGCCCCCTCTTCGGCGGAGCGGCCATATTTGCGCGCCAAATGCGCTTCCTGCTCTTCGCCTTGGGCCGAAATGTCGGGATTGAGTTCGAACGGCCGCCAGCGCACCTCGGCCTCTATTTCGCCAGTCAGTTCGTCCAGCGCCTTGGTCAACTGGCCATACCCGATCGCGCACCATGGGCACATCACGTCGGAATAAATGTCAATCGTCAGGCGATCCGGTGTCAGTTTCGTCATTGGTCTAGCCACCATGTCAGAAGGTGATGCGCAATCGCGAACGGGCGCGGAAAAATCAGCTGCTCGTTACCGTCTTCACCGGCAGCGCGCGCCTCCTCCAGTTCGGCGCGGGTGAACCAGCGCGCATCGTCCAGCTCTGTTCGGTCGATGGTCAGTTCCGGATCGTCAGTGGTGGACGTGCAGCCGATCATAAGCTGGCTGGGAAACGGCCACGGCTGACTTGCAAGATAACGCACATCGCGAACCTGCACCCCCGCCTCTTCCCAGATTTCGCGTGCAACCGCTTCTTCGATAGTTTCACCCGGCTCCACAAATCCGGCGAGCGCCGAATACATACGCGGAGGAAAGCGCGGCTGACGGCCCAGCAACAGGCGCTTTTCGCCGTCGGCCTCGTGTTCGACTAACATGATCGTGACCGGATCGGTCCGTGGAAAATGCTGCGCGTTGCAACTATCGCAATTTCGTTGCCACCCGCCCTTGGTCGGCTGTGTCGGGGCGCCGCACTGCGCACAAAAACGGTGGCGCGCATGCCAGTCGACCAGTGATTTTGCCCCTCCGTAAATCGCGAGATCGGCAGGAGCCAGCAATTGCATCACCTGCCACGCGCGCGGCATTGCAGGTGCGGCAGAGCCGATTTCGGGCACTGGGGCAAAGCACGCCCTGTCATCCAGCATTCCCAGAAAAACCAGTTCTGTATCCGCTCCCACATCAGCCAGCGTGCCCCAGACAAGACCACCCATCTCGTCAATCCGGGGCAACAGCCCGTCAAGCAGCAGTACCCTCGCCCGCCAATTCATTTGCCCAGCCAGAGCCTCCGGATCGACGCGAATGTTATCCGCGCGATCTATCGGCGATCCGGCAAAGGCAATCGGTGCGTTGGCTGGGGTCAGCATCTGATCCGCTTAACCGCGCTTCATGGTTTTCAGATCGGATTCGACCGCGGCCAGAAATTCGTCGCGCACCGGGTAGACATCGGCGGGCATATATTGCGTGAACAGCCCCGTACGCAGTTTCATCCCATAATCGACAGCGGCCAGCGTTCCTGCCGCGCCGCCCCAACCAAACGTGCCATTAATCGATCGGCCACCCGCGCCATGACCCTGACCTTCGAGCCATGAGCCCGTGAGATCGACTGTTTTGGGCAGCAGGTTGGATACGCCGACGCGCACCGCCAATTCGCCCATCACGCGCGTTCCATCGAGCATTCCATAGCCCAGGAGCATCCGCAGAAAGCGGTCATAATCTCTGGGGCTGGAAACCAGTCCGCCACCACCCGAAGGCACGGACGGTTCATCGAGGAAAATGGAATTTGACGCCGGGTCCAGCGGCAGCACGTTCCCGCCCAGAACCCCGTAATTGTCGGTCAACCGCCCTTTCTCACTCGCCGGGACGGTCATGAAAGTGCTGTTCATCCCGCAAGGTTCAAACAGTTTTTCTTTCAGAAACGCTTCGAAGCCCATGCCCGAGGCAACTTCAATCACCCGCCCAAGCAAGTCGATGCTCGCCGAATAACTCCATTTCGTCGCAGGCTGATACATCAGTGGCAGCGTGGCAAGCCGATCTGCCCAAACCTCAAGGCTGGGTGCAGAAGTGGGGTTTGGCACACCGGGGATCGGGAACCGGCTGACACGCCCGCCCGTCAGTCCGTTTTCGACATAGGCATCCAGCAGCGGCCCCTTGCTGGTGATAAGGTACCCAAGTCCCGAGGTATGCGTAAGCAGGTGGCGGATGGTGATCGGTTGATCCGCCGGCACGGTGTTGTCCAGCGATCCTTCGGGATCTATCAGCACCTCCATGTCCTTGAAGGCGGGCAGCACTTCATGAAGCGGCATGTCGAGGCCCAGTTTGCCCTCATCAATCAGCATCATGATTGCCATGCCGGTTATCGGCTTGGACATCGAATAGATGCGGTAGAGCGAATCCATGTCCACCTGCGTCGCGCCGTTCAGCGACAGCGTACCGCCGCCAACCGTATGGGCCATATCCTGCTGTCCCCAGCCGAAGGTGAGGAACATGTTCGCCACCTTCTTTTCGCTGATATACTTGTTCGCCATGGCAGACACGGCAGGCCACGCCTCGCTGACATCGTGCGCAAAGACCTGCCGGCCAAATGGCAGGGTGGCCATCGCCGCACCTGCAGCCAGATACCCACCTGTCCGGAACAGCGACCGGCGCGAAAAATCTGCATTCTGAAAAGCGGTGTCGAATTCGCGGAAAGCCATGGATTCAATTCTCCAAAAATATCTGCGCGCTGTTTGGGGCAGAACGCGGCACGGGTCAATTACGGCGAATTGGTCGGGTTGGATCAGAATGCGCCTCTTGAACTTAGCGGGTGTTATAGGTATGTAACACACATGCTAAATCTCCTTTCATGGCTCATTGGCCTCATGTGCTTCATCCTTGGGATTCCGCTCCTGATCCCGGTGGTCGGCATACTGCTATGGTTGCTGTTGCCGCTGTCATTCGTCGGCATTCTAGTCGGGTCGCTTTCGTCGAAGAACAGCGGGCGCAATTTCAATATTCTGGTATTTGTCCTTATCGTGCTGCGGCTTTCCATCTTTGGCGGTCTGGCGTAAGGATTTCAGCGCCCGATCGCATGGTCTGCGTGAGAGAGCGCCAGTCGAGCAGCCTTGGCAAACAGGGTTGGCAGGCCCGCGGTCTCTATCTCGCGGACAAGCCACCATTGGCCCGAACCTTCCGGCTCGATTTCGGTGCGAATTCGCTGCACTTTCAAGGTCAGGTGCGCATGGGTGAAGGAGTGGCGCACCGCGCCCAACTCCTCCCACTTGCCATACAGCGGCACGGTGTCATCGCCATCGGCGCGCGCGCTCCAGCCGTCATCTGGTAAAGCGCGCATTCCGCCCAGCATTCCGGTCTCTTCGCGCTGAATCAGCCAGACTTGCGCTGCATCGCCACGCCCACGCTCAATCCAGAACGCCGTGCCGCTGCGTTCGGGTTTTGCCTTTTTCGCAGGTTTTATGGGCAATCGTTCCGGTGCACCCAACGCGTGCCCTGCGCATTCCTCACGCAGGGGACACAGCAGGCATCGTGGAGACTTGGTAGTGCAGATGCCGGATCCCAGATCCATCATCGCCTGTGCAAAGTCACCGGAACGCGCGTCGGGCGTGATCGTCTCGGCATGGGTGCCGATTGCCTTTCGCCCGGCGGGCAGAGGCTCCTCAATCGCGAACAGTCGTGCCACCACTCGCTCGACATTGGCATCAACCACCACGGCGCGCTCACCAAAGGCAATCGCGGCGATTGCAGCCGCGGTGTAAGCGCCAAGGCCGGGCAGCCCGCGCAGTTCAGCCTCGGTCTGCGGAAATCCCCCTCGCGCGGCGACTTCGCGGGCGCATTTGAGGAGATTGCGTGCGCGCGAATAATAACCCAACCCGGCCCAGGCAGCCATGATGTCTGCATCACTCGCCTCAGCCAGATCGAATACGGTCGGCCAGACGCGGGTGAATTTTTCAAAGTAAGGTTTTACCGCTGCAACAGTGGTTTGTTGCAACATGACTTCGGACAGCCACACACGATAGGGCCAGTCCGGGTCGTTCGGCGTCGGTTTGCCCGGTGGATTGCGCCACGGAAGTGCGCGTGCATGTGCGTCGTACCAGTGCAGCAGACGGTCGGATATCTTGGTGGAGATGCTGGCAGTCACCGCCCCGCTATGGCATGGCGAACGGCATCATGAAAAGCGAGAGCGACAAGACACCGGGCAAAACCGCCTCAGGCAGCAAGACGGTCGGCAACAGAAATGCCGCGGCCAAAAAGGCCAAAGTGTATGAGCGCCCGAGGGGTCGCGGAGCAAAAGCGATTGGCGAACTGATGCCCGAGATCGGACGTGCCGCCTTTCGCCGGTTCGGATTTGTGCAAAGCTCCGTCGTCACACGCTGGCCCGAAATCGTCGGACCGCAACATGCCCGTGTGTGCGCTCCCGAAGCGATCCGTTTTCCCCCGGGCGAAAAATCCGAAGGCATCCTGCAACTCGTCGTCACCGCTGCGCACGCGCCGCTGATCCAGCAAGTGACGCCGGAGATTATCAACCGGGTAAATCGCTTTTTCGGCTATAACGCGGTTTCTCGCATAAAACTGCGTCAAGGCGCGGTTAAGCCGCCTGCGGGCACCCAGCTCGCGAAACCACCGCCTTCGCTCAAGCCGATTCCGATGGAATTGGGCGACAGTTTGCGCGATATCGGGGATCCGGAGCTGCGAACGGTGCTTGAATCTCTTGCTCGCAGCATGGAAAACCGTGAAAAAACAGAGGACAACAGCGGATCGTGAAATCTAATCGTCCCTTCATTCTATCAGGCATGGCAGCGCTGGCGCTGGCAGTTCCTGTTGCGGCACAGACGCTCGACAACAATTACACAGAATTCGTCGGCAATCTTGATCCGCAGGTCTGGATTGGCACCATTGAGCGCACAGAACGCGGGCACCTCATCGGGAAACCCGAAGCGGACGCCGAATTGATCGAATTCGTCAGCTACACATGCAGTCATTGCGCCAATTTTGCGCGACAAGGCGATCCCTCTCTCGAACTAACGGCGGTTGGCCCCGGTTACGTTAATGTTGAGGTGCGCCCTGTGATCCGTAACGGACTGGACCTGGTGGTAACGCTGCTGGCGCAGTGCGGCGATCCAGCTGGGTTTAAGGATCGCCACCGCATGTTCATGTATTCACAGGAAGAATGGCTGACAAAGGCGATCAACGCACCCAAGACTCAGCAGGCGATCTGGTCGCGCGGCGATGCCGCAGCGCGGACCAATGCAGCGCAGGCTCTTGACCTTGACGACATGGTAGCAGAGCGCGGGTTGACGACGCCGCAAATCAACGCCTGCCTTGCCGATGATGCCGCCGCACAAACGTTACTTGCCAATGGGCGAGCCGATGCGACCGATTTTGGCATCAATAGCACGCCCAGCTTCGCTCTCGATGGCAAGCTGCTCAGCAATGTTCACGACTGGCCCGGCCTTTCGGTGGCCTTGCAGACGCGATTTCGGCCAAAGGATGCTGAGCAGAACGGCACACAAAACGACCAGAATTAGTCCGAGCCGCTCCTGTACCGCCCTTTTCTGCACAAATCAGACACAATTTTACACAGCCTGTGCCGCAAAGGCTCTTTACGCTTCATGGCATCGCTGTAACCCTGAACCGACGATTTCAAGGATATTTGTATGAACCTCGCCCGCATCAAAACCCGCTTGCGTTCCGCCGCTATTTTCGCTTTTGCCGCGCCGCTCGCGCTTGCCGCCTGCGGCGAGACGGAAGCTGTCGAGGGCAGCGCCAGTGGCGAACCCATCGCTGCGATCCCCGCACCGGCGGGCGCCAATTGGGGCGAGACGGTCACGCTCTCCCCCGAAGGTGGATACGTGTTGGGCAATCCCAAAGCTCCGCTGAAACTCGTCGAATACGCTTCTCATACCTGCGGTGCCTGCGCGAATTTTGCCGCTACGGGGTTCGGGCCGCTGAAGGAAAATTATATTCCGACCGGCGTCGTCAGTTTTGAATTGCGCAATCTGGTGCGCGATCCGATTGATCTTTCCATCGCCACCCTGGTCCGCTGCGGGGCGAACGAGAACATGATCCCTCTTTCTGACCAAGCCTGGGCCTCGCTCGAAGAAGTTTTCGCAAACGTTCAGCAAAACGGCGCTCAATACGAAGCTGCCGGAAACCTGCCGGTTGAACAGCGCTTTGTCGCAATTGCCGAAGCGGCCGGGCTGATCGATTTCTTCGCTGCCCGCGGCCTCAGCGCAGATCAGGCACGCACTTGCCTTGCCGATACAGCCAAGATCGAAACCATCGCCGATGCCTCGGCAAAGCAGGCGCAGGAACTGGAAATTTCGGGCACGCCGACCTTTTTCCTCAATGGCAAGAAGCTGGAAGAGGGCCAGTGGGACAAGCTTGAGCCGGTGTTGCAGCGTGCCGGCGCGCGGTAAACTGTAGGGGACCACTCGCCCATGCAGATCAGCAGGCTCAAGCTCAGCGGTTTCAAGAGCTTTGTCGAGCCTGCAGAACTGCGCATTGAACCCGGACTGACGGGCGTTGTCGGGCCCAACGGCTGCGGCAAATCCAACCTGCTTGAAGCAATCCGGTGGGTCATGGGGGAAACCTCGGCCAAGTCGATGCGGTCTGGCGGGATGGAGGACGTGATCTTCGCGGGCACCTCTACCCGCCCCCAGCGCGCCTTTGCCGAAGTTGTGCTGCACGCAGAGGATGCTGAGGGCGAGGAACTGGTGGTCACCCGCCGGATCGAACGCGGCGCCGGCAGCGCCTATCGCGTCAACGGACACGATGTGCGCGCCAAGGACGTGGCACTGACCTTTGCCGACGCTGCAACCGGAGCGCATTCGCCAGCGCTGGTGAGTCAGGGGAAAATCGCTCAGGTCATTTCGGCAAAGCCAACGGAACGCCGCGCGATGCTGGAAGAAGCGGCCGGGATCGCCGGGCTGCACGTGCGCCGCAAGGATGCCGAGAGCAAATTGCGATCGACCGAGGCGAACCTTGCGCGGCTGGAAGACCTGATGGCCGGACTGGATACCCAGATCGCGACCTTGCGGCGGCAAGCCAAACAGGCCGAACGCTACACCAAGCTGACCGAACAGATCAGCACCGCCGAGGCTCGGCTGTTGTTCGCGCGCTGGCGCGAAGCTGCCTATGCAGCCAAGGAAGCGCGCGCCGCCGCCGAAGGGGCCGAGGCAGATGTGGCCAACGCCAAGGCGGCCGCTCAGGACGCGCAACGCTCACAGGCAGCCATCGCCCATGAACTTGCCGCCGCGCGCGAGGAGCTGACCGATCGTCGTGACGACGCAAGCGCCCACGGGCACCGCATGGCCACGCTGTCGCAAAAACTCGAAGCCGCCGAAACGCGCCTTGCCGACCTTACCCGGCAACGCACCCGGCTTGAGGAAGACCGGGTTGCCGCCGACCGGCTGACCACGGACGCAGCTGGCGCTCTGGAAAAACTGGAAAACGATCTGGCGACAGGGCGTGTTACGCTCAGCGAGGCGGAAGCTGCCCGCCCCGCCATCGCGCGCCGTAGCGAGGATACCGAACGCGCCAGCCGCACCGCCGAACTTGCGCTGGCAAAGGCAACCGCCGATCAGGCCGGTGTCGAGGCGGAGTGGCGCGTTGCCGAAGCTGCCATCGATCAGGCGCAAATGCGCCTCGACCGTCTGACCCGCGACGAAGAGCGCATCGCCGCCACCCGCGCCCAGCTCAACGCGAGCCAGGATGCGGAGCAAGCAGTCATCGCTTCCCGCGCATCGGTGGACGACGCAGCCGATGAAGTCGCCCGCCGCCGTACCCGGCTCGAAGCCGATCAGGCGCATAAAGGGAAATTGCAGACCGCCCGCGACGATGCCGCCGCCGCGCTGGCCACCGCAAAAGCCGAACTCGCAGGAATAGAGCGCGAATATTCGGCCCTCGCCCGCGACCGCGATGCCCGCGAAAAACGCGCTCTTGGTCGTCAAGGTCTGCCTGCGGCGATCGACCGCGTGCGCGTTGCGCCGGGCTACGAACGCGCGATTGCCGCTGTGTTGGGCCGCGATGCGAAAGCACCGCTGGGCGCGCCTGCGCAACCTGCCGACGGGCGATACTGGGCCGGCAGCGATGCGCCCGCACCACTGCCGTCCAGCCTGCTCGATCATGTTACCGATTGCCCCGCTGAATTGCGCCCCCGCCTTGCGCTGGTCCATTGCGTCGATGCGGACGATGCGCGCGCACTGGCCCCTGGCGAATGGCTGGTGACGCGGGCCGGGCATCTGCGCCGCTGGGATGGGTTTATCGCACGGGGCGAAGGAGCGGCTGAGGCGGCCCAGCTTGAGGCTGCAAACCGGCTGGCCGAACTGGAGGCGCTGCTACCGGATCTGAATGCGGCGGCGCAATCGGCTGCCACGACGGAAGCCGGTGCGCGCGAGGACTTGAGCGCTTTGCAGATCGCTCTGGTTGCGCAAGAGCGCGATCTGGCGGGCGCCATCGAAGCCGAACGCAGCGCCTTGCGCGCGCTCGACACCGCGGAGGCGGCAAAGGAGCGTCTCGCTGTACGATTGGAGGAATTGAGCGAAGCGGCGGACGAGCTTGGCGAACAGTTCACGATCGCGCGCGACGAACTCGCCGCCGCAATCGAACGCCGCAATGCCCTGCCCCCGCCCGATGCGGGTCGCGCCTCGCTGCAGGCTGCGCAGGCGCGCAACGATGCCGCGCGCATGGCGGTGCAGGCGGCGATGGCAGAACTTGCCGCGCACGATCAGACGCTGGCGGTCACGCGGGAGCGGCTTGCGGCGCAGCAGGCCGATTTCGCCAACTGGAAAGCCCGGTCGAGCGAGGCCGCCCAGCGCGAGGCGCAGGCGACACGGCGGTTGAAAGAGATCGAAGAGGAAACTGCCATCGTCGCGGCCAAACCAGCATCGCTGATCGCCGAGATTGAACAGGGCGATGCCGTGCGCAAGCGGCTGGCAGAGGAAATGGCCAAGGCACAAAGCGTGCTGGAGGATTGCGAAGCGCGCGCGCGCGCCGCCGATCAGGCGCTGTCTGCCACGAACGAGGCGCTTGCTGTTGCCCGTGAAGGTCGCGCCACACTGGTCGCGCGTGCGGAAAGTCAGGAAGCGCGTCGAGGCGAAATGGCGCGGATTTCGGGTGAGCGGTTCCAGTGCCCGCCTCCGCTGTTGTGCAAACGTTTCGGCTTTGGGGAGGACGACATCACCCATGCTCAGGCCGAAACAGAAGCGCTGGACCGTTTGACCGCAAGCCGCGAACGGATCGGGCCGGTCAACCTTGTGGCGGCAGATGAACTTTCGCGGATCGAGCAGGAGCATGGCGCGAGCGAGGCGGAACAGGCGGAATTGACCGAGGCGGTGGCGCGACTGCGTGGATCAATCGGCAACCTCAATCGCGAAGGTCGCGAACGCCTCAAGGCGGCATTCGAGGAAGTCGACGGCCATTTCCGCGTTCTGTTCACCCGGCTGTTTCAGGGCGGCCAGGCGCATCTGGCGCTGGTCGACAGCGACGATCCCCTGGAAGCCGGGCTGGAGATATACGCTCAGCCGCCGGGCAAACGTCTGCAATCTCTATCCCTGCTTTCAGGCGGGGAGCAGGCCTTGACGGCCACCGCGCTGATTTTTGCCCTGTTTCTGACCAATCCTGCGCCGATCTGCGTGCTGGATGAAGTCGATGCGCCTTTGGATGATGCCAATGTCGAAAGGTTCTGCGACCTGCTCGATTCGATGATTGAGACGACCAGAACGCGCTACCTCATCGTCACGCACAATGCCGTCACCATGAGCCGGATGCACCGCCTGTTTGGAGTTACAATGGCAGAAAAAGGGGTGTCGCGGCTGGTCAGCGTGGACCTGGGAGAGGCAGCCTTGCTCGCAGCGGAATAGCGCGCTGCGGCGGACGATTGGCGGTCAGGCCGCGATCGCCTTGGCCAGCCGATCACGGATTGCTTTCAGCTTGGCCACGGTGGCGGAATTGTCAGGCGTCCTGGCCGATGAATGGTCAGGTGACTGATCGGACACGGATGGCTTTTCGTTGGCAACAGCCCGCCGTTCTCCCGATCTCCGCTCAACCCCGCGCCTATCGCCCCCCGATTTGCCGCTGGAACGCAGCACGGCTTCGGCGCCTTTCAGGGTGTAGCCTTCCTCGTTCACCAGCCGGTCGATCTGTTCGACAAGAGCGATATCTTCCGGTCGGTAATAGCGGCGTCCACCGCTGCGCTTGAGAGGGTTGAGCAGCGAGAATTGCTGCTCCCAATATCGCAGGACGTGCGGCTTTATATTCAGCGCCTCGCTGATTTCACCGATGGTGCGCAATGCGCTATCATCTTTGCCGTCCTCGAATTCAGCCATGATCTGTCCGACAAGTCGTTGAAAAGACTATTATTCGCCCTTCGCAATGCGTTCTTTGAGTATCTGGCTTGCACGGAAGGTCATTACGCGGCGCGGTGTGATCGGCACTTCGATGCCGGTCTTGGGATTGCGCCCGATCCGCTCATTCTTGTCACGCAGAATGAAGCTGCCGAAGCCCGAAACCTTGACATTCTCACCCTTGGTCAGAGCGGAACTCATGTGCTCAAGAATGGATTCCACCAGCTCAAGCGATTCCGCCCGGCTCAAACCCATCTTGCGATTGATAGTCTCAGCCAGGTCTGCCCGAGTGAGTGTGCCTACTGAACGCATTTGCGCAATCCTCCCCATTGATGCGACCCAAGAGACGCTTGGTGTAAAGGTTTCGTGCGAAAGCTGCAACTTAGTCCGGAAATAAGGTGCTGATTATGGCGGTGGAGCGGCGCAAATACGCGCGAACACTACATCCGGATAAGGCTCGCACCCCAGGTAAAGCCGCCGCCCATCGCCTCCAGCATTACCAGATCGCCGGCCACGATACGCCCGTCACGCCGCGCCACATCCAGCGCAAGCGGAACCGATGCAGCCGACGTATTGGCATGACGATCGACCGTAACGATCACCTTCTCAGGCGCGATGCCGAGTTTGCGCGCGGTCGCATCCAGAATGCGCGCGTTGGCCTGATGCGGCACGACCCAGTCGATATCATCGACCGAAATTCCCGCATCTTCAATAACTTCCCTCAAAACCGAAGCAAGATTGACCACCGCGTGACGGAACACCTCACGGCCTCGCATACGCAAGTGGCCAACGGTCTGCGTGGTCGATGGGCCGCCATCGACGTACAGCAAATCGTGCTGCGCTCCATCCGCATGCAATTTTGTCGCGATGATACCCGGACCGGAGTTGTCGCCCGACATTTCCGGCGCACTCGCATCCGGTGCTTCCAGCACGACCGCTCCTGCGCCATCGCCGAACAGGACGCAGGTGGTGCGGTCTTCCCAATCGAGGATACGGCTGAATGTTTCCGCCCCGATGACAAGCGCACGCTTGGCCGCTCCTGTCCGCAGCAGCGAATTGGCGGTGGCCAGAGCGTACAGGAACCCGGAACAAACCGCCGCCACATCAAAGGCGATGCCGCCGTTGCAGCCCAGCGCATGTTGAACCTTGGTCGCGGTAGCGGGAAACGTGTTGTCCGGGGTGGCGGTTGCCAGCACGATCAGATCGATGTCGGCAGCAGAGCATCCCGCATCCTCCAGCGCCGCAAGTGCAGCCGCGGTCGCCAGCGTTGCAGTCGTCTCACCTTCGCCCGCGATGTATCGTTGGCGTATGCCAGTGCGCTCCACGATCCATTCATCGCTGGTGTCGATCTGCCCGGCGAGTTCCGCGTTGGTGACCAGTCTTTTGGGCAAGGCAGAGCCAGTGCCGATCAATCGCGCGCCGAGTTTTCCTGCAATCACGCGGTCTGCTCACTGCCCGTTGGCTGATCGCCCGCATCGTCTGCCGGACCATTTGAAGGAGCATTGGTTGGCCCGCCCCATCCTCCGCCAAGCTGGGCGAGATCGTGGGCAATACGTTCTGTCAGCGCATTCGAAAGCAGGCTGGCGGTAACGGCGACTGCATGGGCCACGCCCTTTGAATTGGCGCTGCCGTGGCTTTTCACGATTACCCCGTTCAGCCCGAGGAATACCGCGCCATTATGATTGTTCGGATCGAGGTGATGGCGCAAGAGTTCCGTAGCGGGGCGCGAGACAAGAAATCCGAACTTCGAGCGCAACGAGCTTGAAAATGCCTGTTTCAAGAGGTCTGTCACAAACCGTGCCGATCCCTCGATGGCCTTTAACGCGATATTGCCAGAAAAGCCGTCCGTCACGACAACGTGCGTTTCCCCTCGATTGATCTTGTCCGATTCGACGAAGCCATCGAACTGCATGGCAAGGCCACCGGATTTGTTATCGCTGGCCGCCTGCAAACGCGCCGCCGCCTCGCGCAGGGCGTCCGTGCCCTTGATCTCTTCCGTGCCGATATTGAGCAGGCGTACGCGCGGCCGCTCAAAGCCGTTGACGATGCGCGAATAGGCCGCGCCCATGACTGCGAACTGCACCAGATTGCGGGCGTCCGCTTCAGTGTTGGCGCCCAGATCCAGCATGACCACGTCATGATTTTCCAGCGTCGGTAGAAGCGCGGCGAGCGCGGGGCGATCAATGCCCGGCATGGTGCGCAGCGCAATCTTGCTCATCGCCATCAGCGCGCCGGTATTGCCTGCGCTGATTGCGGCACCCGCATCGCCCGTCTTCACCGCATTGACAGCGAGGCCCATGGATGTGGTTCTGGCGCGGCGGATCGCCCTGCTGGGCAGTTCATCGCCGCCAACCACATCGTCGCAATGCAGGATTTCGGATGCGCCGCGCATACCCGGATGCGAATCCAGCGCGGATTCGATCCGCTTTTCATCACCAACCAAAAGGAATTTGAAACCGTCATGCTTGCGACGGGCCAATGCCGCGCCTTCAACCATCACGCGCACGCCTTCATCACCGCCCATCGCGTCAATGGCGATACGCGGTAAGGTCATGCGATTAATCCTCACTCAACTGTGATCAGATGCCCTTGGGCACCAGGACTTCACGGCCGTTATAATAATTGCAATGCGGGCACATATTGTGCGGGCGCTTCAGCTCACCACAATTGTTGCATTCGTGGAAGGCTTCAACCTTCAGTGCGTCGTGCGAGCGACGATTACCACGACGATGTGGGGAAACTTTTCTTTTGGGGACAGCCATGGCGGCACCATACCTCGAATAAATGCGTTAATTTGCACCTGATGGTGCATGTGTTTCGGTTGCCGCCAATACGTGCCTGTCACAGGCGGTGCAAGCTTGCTCGCACGCCGATCCAAACCAGTTATGGCGGAAAGAGCGCGCCTATACCTGAAATTTCATTCGTTGCAAGCACGCAAGGGTGTCCCTAGCAGGCCTTCATCAGTTTCTGAAGGGATCAATCGAAATGACTATTCTTCCGATAACGCTGGCCGCTGCGGCGGCTGCGGCGGTTCTGAACATCTGGTTGTCGATCCGCATCGGCGCTGTGCGGCAGTCCGCCGGAATCAGCGTGGGCGATGGCGGCAACGATGCACTGCATCGGCGGATGCGCGCGCAATTGAACTTCGTTGAAAACACCGGTTTCGTGCTGATACTAATCATCGCAATAGAGCTGTCGGGCCAGGGCGCGCCGTGGCTGCCGTTTGTTGCAGCAATTTATTTTATCGCCCGCGTCGCGCACGCATTCGGCATGGATGGCGGCAAGTGGGGCACGGGGCGCATGGTCGGCACAATCGTGACCATGCTTACGCAACTGGGCCTCGCGGCAGCGGCGGTGCTGATCGTTCTCGGAGCGATCTGACGCACCTGCCGTTGCGCAATCAGGAAAGCGCGTAATCGCTCACGAACTGATTGGTCTTGCGCTCCTGCCCAAACGTGCTGGTCGGGCCGTGGCCCGGAATGAACATCACATCCTCGCCCAGCGGCCATAGGCGCTGTGTGATCGCATTGATCAAATCCTGATGATTGCCGCGCGGAAAGTCCGTGCGCCCGATGCTGCCCTGGAACAGCACATCGCCAACAATCGCAAACCGGCTGGGTTCATGGAAGAATACCACGTGGCCCGGCGTGTGACCCGGGCAGTGGATAACGTCCAAAGTGAGCTCGCCCACCGTGACCGTGTCGCCGTGCTCAAGCCACCGCGTCGGCGTAAAGCTCTTGGCCTCCATTCCGTAACGCGCGCCGTCATTGTCGAGTTGCTCGATCCAGAACAAGTCATCCTTGTGCGGCCCCTCGATCGGTAGGCCCAGTTCGTCCGCCAGCATCCCCGCCTGCCCGCAATGGTCGAGATGGCCATGGGTGATGAGGATCTTTTCCAAGGTAACGCCCGCCTTGGCGACGCCTTCCTTCAGCTTGTCGAGATCGCCGCCCGGATCGATCAGCGCCGCCTTGCCGGTGGCGGTGCACCAGATCAGCGAGCAGTTCTGCTGGAGCGGCGTCACCGGAATGATCGCTGCTTTCATCGGGGGCATTGGCTTGGGATCGGGATTGGTCTGGGTCATGGCACGCGATTTAAATGCGCCCGCCCTTCCATACAACCCGTCCGATGATTTCAATCTCAGTGGCCGCCACGCTGACGGGCGGATAGGCGAGGTTCTGGCTTAGCAGCGAAAACCGCCCTGCCCCCGCGCTGGCCACGCGCTTCACCATCAAACTGTCACCAAGGCGAACCACATGGACGCCGTCGCGAAAGGCGCGTGGTGAACGGTCAACCAGAATTTCATCGCCATTGTTGAGCAGCGGCTCCATCGAATCCCCTTCTACGGTGATCACCGATAATTGCGCGCGTTCAAGCCCCTGTTCCGTCAGCCACCGACGCGAAAAGCGCAAGGCATCGAACACCGCCTCGCCATCGGGAAGCGCGCCGGGCCCGGCAGATGCGCCGATGGCAAGCCGAGGAACATCGACATAGGCCTGCATCGCGGGAGAATTCTGCGTATTCCGAGATGCGGTATAGGAATTTTCCCGTATTGCAGGAAACTCAAGACCCAGCTGCTCCTCAGGCACTCCGAAAAACTGCGCCAGTGTCCTGCGATCGCCCTCCTCCAGCTTTCGCGGTGAGCCTTTGCGGATGAATTGCTGGAGGTAGCTGGGATTGCGCCCCAACAATTCAGAGAGGCTCGAAAGGCTGGCTCCGCGTTGTTGTGACAGCGCCAGCAGCCGTGCGCGCGGGCCTTCAGGCGGGGTCTCGAAATTCTTGCTCATCAATTTTTCCTACATGAAGGATTTATCCTAGACAAGTAGGAATTGCGGTGGAACGTATAGAGAACACCGAGCGAATCAAACGACAGCGTTCGCTCCGAAATCACTATCAATTACCAACAGGAGGGCCGCCCCGATGCTGATCCGGAAAGTCGAGAAATTCATGCGCGAACACGATATCCCCGCCACCAAATTCGGGCGGCTGGCGGCAAACGATCCACGGTTTGTGCTCGATTTGCGGATGGGGCGCATCCCCCGCCCCGCGACCGAGGCGCGCACGATGCAATGGATGACGAATTTCCAGGCTGCCGATCCCGAAACCCGGATCGCCCTGATGACACTCCCCGCCAGCACAAAGGAATTTGCCGATGCCTGAAGCCAGCCTGATCGAAACGAAATCCGCCGAACTTCCCGATGATACCGCATCGGATCGGCAGCGCCGTCTCGCGCGGAGATACCGGCCGCGCCGTACCACTGCCGACCGTTTGCGAGAGGCGCTGATCGTGATGTGCCGGGGGCAGGCTGATGTGATCTGTCACGAGGAGACACCGTGGGCCTCCATCACCTTCGAGGGCACGCGGCACGAAATCACGCTCGCCTTCGCGGGTTCAGAAGCCGTCGCGGCGGGTGAGGAATTTATCGCCGAGCTGTCCGAACACGAATTCCGCATCCCCGGCCAACTGGTCGCCGATGCGAGTGTGCGCGAGGTCGATCACCGCTTTGGCGCGCAGGAGCGACTGGAGGTGAAGGCGGTGCTATTGCTGCTGGAGGAAAGCTGATGGTCAACGGCGCGGCGCAATCATGTCCTTCGAACCACCAAATTCCTGATTTCGCTCATGTCCTCCATCGCGAAACGGATGCCTTCGCGGCCCAGGCCTGAATCCTTGACCCCGCCATAGGGCATGTTGTCGACGCGGTAGCTGGGCACGTCGTTGATCACGATCCCGCCTACTTCCAGTTTGTCCCACGCATCGTACATCTTGAACAGGTCGCGCGTGAAGATGCCCGCCTGCAGGCCGAATGTGGATCGGTTGACCTCGTCCAGCGCCGCGTCGAAATCGTCAAACGTCTGGAGGATGGCGAGCGGGCCGAAGGCTTCCTCGTTGAGCGCCTTGGCATCGCGGTGGACGTTCTCAAGCAGCGTCGCCTCCAGCATGTTGCCATTGGTCAACCCTCCGCCGCACAGCAGGCTCGCCCCGCCTTCGACCGCCTCGTCGATCCAGCCTTTCAACCGCGAAGCCTCGCCATCGGATATCATTGGGCCGATGAAAGTGTCGCGGTTCTTGGGATCGCCGGCGACAAGCGTTCTCGTCTTGGCGACCAGCATATCCTTGAAGCGATCATAAATATCCGCGTGGATCAGGATGCGCTGCACCCCGATGCAGGACTGGCCAGACTGGTAGAACGCACCGAAGATCACCCGTTCCAGCGCATCGTCGAGATCGGCGTCGTGATCGACGATCACCGCCGCATTGCCGCCCAGTTCCAGCACGACCTTCTTCTTGCCGCACCGCGCTTTCAGATCCCATCCGACAGCGGGCGATCCGGTAAAGCTGAGCAGTTTGAGCCGTTCATCGGTGGTGAACAGGTCCGCGCCTTCTCGGCTGGCGGGCAGCACGGAGAACGCGCCCTTGGGCAGCACGTCGCATTCGGCCAGAACCTCGCCAATGATGATCGTGCCAAGCGGCGTTTTCGACGCCGGCTTGATGATGAACGGGCAGCCCATCGCAATCGCGGGCGCGATCTTGTGCGCGGCGAGATTGAGCGGGAAGTTGAACGGCGAGATAAAGCTGCACGGCCCGATCGGATACCGCTTCCACATGGCGGAATATCCCTTTGCCCGCGCCGAGATATCCAGCGGCATGATCTCGCCGTAATTGCGCACTGCTTCTTCAGCGGCGATGCGGAAAGTGTCGATCAGGCGGGTGACTTCGCCCTCGGAATCCTTGATCGGCTTGCCCGCCTCCACGCACAGCGCATAGGCCAGCTCGTCAAACCGCTCCTTGAACCGCGCAACGCAGTGCATCAGCACGTCCTGCTTTTCATAGCTGGCGAGTTTTGCCATCGGCTCTGTCGCCGCGACATTGCCGACGATTGCCTTGTCGATGGTCTGAGCATCGGCCAGCGCCACCCGGAACGCTACCTCGCCGGTGAACTTGTCCGTCACGGCAAGATCGGTGTTGGGCTGCTTCGCCTTGTTGTTGAGATAGAGCGGGTAGGTGTCTTTCAGCATCGCGCGTCTCCTTTCCCAATCAATCTCACAAACGCCTTGCTCAGTTCCTTGATATCGTGGTTCAATATCTGGTCGTTCTCGGTGTAATCGACCGGGCAATCGATCAGATGCACGCCCGGCGCTTCGCGGCATTGCGCCAGCAATTGCGTAAGGTGTTCGGAGGATTCGACCCGGTGGCCGGTCGCGCCGTAGCTCTCGGCATATTTCACGAAATCGGGATTGCCGTAGGTCAGCCCGTAATCCGCAAAGCCCATGTTCGCCTGTTTCCAGCGGATCATGCCATAGGCATCGTCGCGCAGGATCAGCACCGTCAGATTGAGGCCGAGGCGCACGGCGGTTTCCATCTCCTGACTGTTCATCATAAACCCGCCATCGCCGCACATCGCCATGACCTTGCGATCGGGATACAGCATTGCGCTCATCATCGCAGAAGGCAGCCCTGCGCCCATCGTGGCGAGCGCATTGTCCAGCAGCACGGTGTTGGGCAGGTAGGCGGTGTATCCGCGCGCGAACCAGATTTTATAAACCCCGTTGTCAAGGCAGATGATCCCGTCGCGCGGCATGCAATCGCGAACCTGCTGCACCAGATGTGGCGGAAAGATCGGGAAACCGGGTATCGGCGGCAAGCGCGCTGGTGTGATCGAGTTCGGCCCGATGATAGGCGAGCAAGTGATCGAAATCCCAGTCGCGGTTCGGGCTGATATCCTCCTTGATCTGCCAGATCGCATTGGCAATATCGCCGATCACCTCGATCTGCGGGAAATAGACCGGATCGACTTCCGCCGTGCGGGTGGAGACATGAATGACGGTGACGCCGTTCTGCTTCATGAAGAACGGCGGTTTTTCGATCACGTCGTGACCGACATTGATGATGCAGTCGGATGCTTCGACCGCACGGTGCACGAAATCCCCCGCCGAAAGCGCCGCACAGCCAAGGAATTTGGGGTGGCGTTCATCGATCACGCCCTTGCCCATTTGCGTGGTGAGAAATGGAATGCCGGTTTTCTCAACCAGTTGTTCCAGCATCCGCCCGCATAATTTGCGATTGGCGCCCGCGCCGATGACCAGCACCGGGTTCTTTGCGTTCTCGATCGATTTCACCGCCTGACGCACCGCCTTTGCTTCGGCAGAGGGACGGCGTGCAACGCTTTTGGGCAGTGGCTTCCAGTCGCTAGTGGGTTCTTCCGCAATGTCTTCGGGCAGTTCGATCAGGGTCGCGCCCGGCTTTTCCTCTTCGGCAAGGCGATAGGCCTCGCGCACGCGGCTGGGCAGGTTGTCTCCCGCCGCGATCTGGACGGCGTATTTCGTGATCGGTTCCATCATCGACACCACATCGAGGATCTGGAACCGGCCCTGCTTCGATTTCTTGATCGGTTTCTGCCCGGTGATCATCAGAACCGGCATCCCGCCCAATTGCGCATAGGCGGCAGAGGTCACGAAATTGGTCGCCCCCGGACCCAGCGTCGCGAGGCACACGCCGGTCTTGCCAGTGTGGCGGCCATAGGTCGCTGCCATGAAGCCTGCGCCCTGTTCATGGCGGGTCAGGATCAGCTTGATCTTGTTCGACTTGCCAAGCGAATCGAGAAAATCGAGATTCTCTTCGCCCGGTACGCCAAAGATGTATTCGCAACCCTCGGCCTCAAGACAGTCGATGAACACGTCTGATGCTTTCTTGGTATCGCTCATTCACTTTTCCCCCCTGACAGCGCGTGCCGCATCATCGGCCTGTGCCCTAAACGGGTATGCATGAATTGCATGAAAGCGCCAAACTATGGGGGGAGTTCAGTATCCGCGCACTGGATCGAAGATCGGCGCGACAGGTTCGCCGCGGCGATATTTCTCCAGATTTTCGAGGAAGCGGTCGGCGCTGCGGATGAACATCTGATCCTGCGCCCGGCCCGACAGGTGCATGGTGATATGCGCGTTGTCGAGCGACCATAGCGGATGATCGGCGGGCAGCGGCTCGGGCGTGGTCACATCCAGAAACGCGCCGCCGATGGCCTTTTTCTCCAGCGCTTCGATCAGCGCAGGCTGATCGATGACGCTGCCGCGCGCAATGTTCACGATCACCGCATTGCGCTTCATCGCGGCCATCTCATCGGCGCCGATCATCCCCTCGGTTTCGGGCGTGGCGGGCACGGCAAGGATGATCCAGTCGAATTCACCCAGCCTGCCGCGCCATTCGTCGGGCGTAAGAGTGTTTTCCCCCACAGACCGGCGCACAACGCTAACATCGACATCAAACGCTTCGAGCCGCGGCTGGATCAGTTTCCCGATTGCGCCATATCCCAGCAACAGCGCCTTTGATCCTGCCAATTCACGCTTGCCCGGACTGTCGAGCAGCCATTCGCGCCGGTCCTGCGCGCGCACCACGTCGCGGTAACCCTTGGCGATGTTGAGCATCCCCATCACCACATATTCCGCGATGGTGATGGCGTTGATCCCGGCACCGTTGGTGACGGTGATCCCGCGTTCGATCAGCACATCCATCGGCAGAAAATCGAGGCCTGCATAGATCGAATTGAGCCATTTGAGATCGGTCGCGGCCATCAGCGAGGCCACCATGTCATCCTTGTTGTTGGAGTCGAACCAGCCGATTTCCGCGCCTTTCACCGCCTCGAGCGCTTCCGCCGGGGTCATGAACCAGCGCACGTCGAGATCGGCTGGCAAACGCGATTCGAGCAGCGGTCGGATCAGGCCTGAGATAGCGAGGGTTGTCGCACGTATGGTCATGTTCTTATTCTCCCCTCCCGCCTGCAGGAAGGGCCGGGAGCGGGCCTGTCCTGCTGTCGGTGTTCAGTGCCTCTTGCCCACCCCTAACCCCTCCCGCAAGCGGGATGGGGATTTCGGCTCACGACTTCCACTCCCAACCGAGTGGATCGCCGTCCATCACCTCGACGCCCTGCTGCGATAAGTTCATCGCGGATCGCGTCGGAGGTGGCAAAGTCCTTGGCCGCGCGGGCTTCCTTGCGGCGGGCAAGTGCGGCTTCGATTTCGTCTTCGGTGATGGTCAGCGGACTTGGGGCGGATGCGGAGATCGACGCGGGTGAGGTTTAGGAGGTCGAGGCCGAGGACACATCGAGATCTTGGACGTGCATGCAAGCGTTCTCAGACCGCAGTCTCCTCTCGTCGACAAGGATTTGCTCAAGCGCAAGTGCGCAGGAGTGTTCAGTATCGCAGATCATCGAATCGTTCTCCAAAGCGTCGCTTAATTTGACCAAGTCGTCAGAATGCGGCACTTCAGAGTTTGCTGGGTTCTTAAGTTTCGCTTTGAACCTCTCAACCGCCATCACCATCCGCTTCAACCGCGTCAGCGCCGCGCCGAGCCCCTCCCACGAAAACTCCAGCTCGCTGCGGTAATGCGCCTGCAGGCACATCAGCCGGTAGGCGAGCGGGTGGTAGCCCTTGTCGATCAGCAATTGCAGCCGCAGGAACTCGCCCGCTCGACTTCGACATCTTCCCCGATCGTTCGACCAGAAAATTGTTGTGCATCCAGATCTTCGCGCCCGAATTCTTCGGATCATCCAGCCCATTTGTGCAGCAATACGCCTGATTCTGCGCAATCTCGTTGGGGTGGTGAATTTCGCGGTGGTCGATCCCGCCGGTGTGGATGTCGAACGGAAAGCCGAGCAGCGCCTCGCCCATCACCGAGCATTCCAGGTGCCAGCCCGGCGCGCCCCTGCCCCACGGCGAATCCCATTCCATCTGCCGCGTTTCGCCAGCCGGAGTCTTGCGCCAGATCGCGAAGTCGGCGGCGTTGCGCTTGCCATCGACGCTTTCGATCCGGCCCTCGCCCGTCCTCGGTCACGGCGCGCGCCAGCCGCCCGTAATCCGCGACCGTCGACACATCGAAATACAGCCCGCTTTCCAGTTCGTAGCAGTGCTTTTCCGCGATGCGCTCACCCCACGCGATCATCGCTTCGACATATTCGGTCGCGCGCGGATGCGCTTTGCGGCTTGCACATTCAGCCGCGCCAGATCGCGCTCGAAATCCTCCTGATAGAAGGCCGCAATGTCCCACGCCGACTTGCCCTCGCGCGCCGCCATCGCTCCATCTTGTCCTCGCCCGCATCGGCGTCGGACGTCAGGTGGCCGACATCGGTGATGTTGACGACGTGGGTGAGCTTGTAGCCCTTCCACTGCAGCGTGCGCCCCAGCGTATCGGCGAACACATAGGCGCGCATATTGCCGATATGCTGGTAGTTATAGACCGTCGGCCCGCAGGTGTAGACGCGTGCCTCACCGGGATGAACCGGAACGAACGTCTCCATTTGGCGGTTGAGCCTGTTGAACAGTTTGAGCGAGGTATCGGACATAAGCGGCCCATGCGACAATCCGCGTGACGGCGCAACAGGAGGCAAACATCAGCACGGATTCCGGAAGCGACAACATTTCGCGCGCCTTGGGCGCGGTGGCGGTTGGGGGGTGTGTGATTGCGATTGTGATGGACGCGATCGGGGTCGGGCTTTCGGACAGCGTGGGTATGATCCGCGACACGATCAGCGATTTGGCGGCCAATCAGCGCAATACAATGGTCGATGAAATCGCCGATATCGGGATTTACGCTTTCGTTGCATCGGTGCTGGCGACCACATATCGGATTGCTGCGCTGGCGCATTGATCGGTTGGACTGGAAGGTCGGATCATGGCTGCTGGTGGCGGTCGCAATCTGCGTGACACTGATCGCGGGATATGAAGCTTACACCACCGGCGATGGCCCGGTGATCCATTACCGGCTGGTCTATGTGCTGGGCGTCGCGTTTCCGCTGACGGTGTTGCTGACGGCGGGTCAGTTCTGGGAGATCAACCGGCGGTTGGGCATCGCGCTGTATGTCGGCGGCGCGCTGTGGGCGGTGCTTGGCCCGCTGCTGTTCATCATCCCGACCGCGTATGACGGTGCGTATGAGCGGATGCTGGCAGGCATGATGCTCGCTTGGTTCATCACGATGGGCGTGATGATCTGGCGCGATCCGGATATCGTGCGGCATGTCTCCGAAGATCAGCGGAACTAGTCGAACCCGATAAACTTCACCTGTTCATCAAGCGGCACCCGCTCACGCTCGAAATTGTTTACGGGAGCATCAGGGTCGCGATAACCGATCGCCATGCCGCAAAAAAACATATAGCGGTCATGGTCGAGGCCGAGGTGGTCGCGGATCACATTGGCGTAATAGGCCATGAATTCCTGATAACAGCTGTCGAGCCCTTCCTCGCGCAGCAGCAGCGCGACGGTTTGCAGCCACATGCCGGTGTCCGACCATTGCGGCTCTTTCATCAGGCGCGGGAAGTAAACGAACATGACCGCAGGCGCACCAAAGCTGGTGGCGTTGCGCCCCATCGCCGCCATGCGCGCCGCGCCATCGTCGCGCGCAATGCCGAGCGCATCGAACATGCCCCTGGAAATGCCGTGGAGGCGCTCCTTGTAGGCGTCCTCCTGCTTGGGCGCGTCCCAATCGTATTCGAGTTTCTGCGGCGGCGTGGAGGTGATCTTCGCCTGCAAATCCTTGAGCGGCTGGCCAGTGACGATGGTCGGCTTCCCACGGCTGGTAATTGCACCCCGAAGCCGCCCAGCGGGCCTTGTCCATCACGCGGGTAATGGTTTCCAGATCAACCGGCTTGTCGAGAAATTCGCGGATAGAGCGGCGGGTGGTGACGGCTTGGGTGACGTTCATTTATTCGTCCTCTTCATCGGCCAAATCACGCTTCAACTCTTCTTCGCCTGCCCGTCGATAGTCCTCTAGTGCTTCGCCATCCGCAGGGCGAAGATACGATTGCATTGGGGTGATCCCAGTTTGGCACTTCTGTACCGTTCCCGGTTGTTCTGGACGCAGAATGTTGAAGCCATTGAGGCTGTTTCGGCGGAGCAGAAATGTTCGATACTTTCGGACGTAGCCCGAGTGGAGAACCGCCAAGGCGGTGATCTCTTTCGCTTCTAAATCACCATCAATGACCCGCTTCACGCGCAAATCCACGAACCAAGGCCAACTGATGACGATGTAGCCCGGCTCATTTGGAAACATGGTTGGTATTTGACCGATAGGCTTCGCCAATACCTTGGCATCGTAGCACTCAGGTTCCTCGGCACGAACGGACTGGCTGAAAGCAAGCAGCGCAAAAGCGGCACACGAGACAGCAAACCTCTTCACCGCCGCCCCCTCTTCACACCCTTCTCATCCTCGAACAGCTCCGCGAGCTGCTCCATGATCGTGCCGCCGAGTTGTTCCACGTCCATGATCGTCACCGCGCGGCGGTAATAGCGCGTTACGTCGTGGCCGATCCCGATGGCGACCAGTTGCACGGGCTGACCTTCTCGATCCACTCGATCACGCCGCGCAGGTGCGCTTCGAGATAGCCTGCCGAGTTCACGCTCAGCGTCGAATCGTCCACCGGCGCGCCGTCGCGAATCACCATCAGGATGCGGCGTTCCTCGGGGCGGTAGATCAGGCGGTGAATGCGCCCAGAGCAACGCCTCGCCGTCGATATTCTCTTTCAGCAGCCCCTCGCGCATCATCAGGCCCAGATTGCGGCGCGCGCGGCGCCACGGCTCGTCGGCCTTTTTGTAGATGATGTGGCGCAGATCGTTGAGGCGACCGGGGTTCTGCGGCTTGCCATCGGCCAGCCATGCCTCGCGGCCCTGCCCGCCCTTCCACGCGCGGGTGGTAAAGCCGAGGATCTCGGTCTTGACCCCGCACCGCTCAAGCGTGCGCGCCAGAATGTCGGCGCTGATCGCGGCGATGCTGATAGGTCGGCCACGCATCGAACCCGAATTGTCGATCAGCAGCGTGACGATCGTATCCTTGAACTCGACATCGCGTTCGACCTTGTATGACAACGCCGTGCCGGGCGACACGACCACGCGGGAAAGGCGCGCGGCATCCAGAACGCCTTCTTCCTGATCGAAATCCCAGCTGCGGTTCTGTTGCGCCATCAGGCGACGTTGCAGCCGGTTGGCGAGCCGCGTGACCACGCCCTGCAAACCTGTCAACTGGCTATCGAGATAGGCGCGCAACCGATCCAGTTCCTCGGCATCGCACAGCTCGGGCGCTTCGACGATTTCATCGAATTTATCGGTGAAGTATTTGTAATCAAGCCCATCGGGAATGTCGGCTGGCGGGCGGTTCGGGCGCACCGGCGCGTTGGAGGCATCGCCTTCCTCGCTCGGCTCGCCATCCTGCATTTCTTCTTCGGAAGTCAGTTCGCTGTCGGCATCGCCATCGCCTTCGCCCTCAGCCATGTCGCCGGCAACTTCGGCGCTTTGCGGATCGGCATCGCCATCCTGCTGCTCGTCACCGGACTGTTCATCGTCCTCGCCATCGTCCTCGTCGCTGTCGTCCTGATCGGTTTCATCAGGCTGTTCGGTTGGACGGGTGAGGTCGAGATCGCGCAGGATATCGAGCGACAGCTTCTGGAACGCCGCCTGATTATCGAGGTTATCGAGCAGCGCGGCAAAATCCTTGCCAACCTTTTGCTCGATATCGGCGCGCACCAAGCTGATGCCGCGTTCGGCCTTTTCCGGCACCGGCTCACCTGTCAGCGCCTCTCTCACCATCAGGGCCAGCGCGGTTTGCAATGGCACCTCGGCGGCGTTGTAGGCGCGAACGATCGAATCGCCTGCCGTGCGCATCTGCGTTGCCGCGTCGAGATTTTCGCGCATCCCGGCAAACCGGTTGGCGCCCATGGCCTCGTATCGGACCTGCTCGATCGCATCGTAGCACGCGCGCGCTATCGGTTCCGGCGGGGCAGAATTGGCGTGCAGCCCCGAATTGTGGTGCCGCAATTTCAGCGCAAAACTGTCGGCAAAGCCGCGCGCCTCTGTCACCTGATCGGCCGGAAGGTTGCGCCCCGGCAGCGGCACGCGAAACCGGTTTCCTGCCGCGCCCGGCACATCGGCGCTCCACGCGACCTCAACCTCCGGATCGCGCGCAATCGCCCGCGCAGCGCCAGTCAGCGCCTGCTTGAAAATGTCGAGAGGGGATTCTTCTGCCATCTGGAACCGTTTGTCTTAGAGGATGCTCTGACCCGTCTTGGCCCAATCTGCCATGAACAATTCGATCCCGGCATCGGTCAACACGTGCTTGAACAGGCCGAGGATCACCTTGGGCGGGGCGGTGATGACATCGGCGCCGATCTTCGCGCTTTCCAAGATGTGGGTGGTGTGGCGAATGCTGGCGACAAGGATTTCTGTTTCGAACGCGTAATTGTCGTAGATCAGGCGAATGTCCTCGATCAGTTCCATCCCGTCAAACCCGTTGTCATCGTGCCGCCCGACGAACGGGGAGATGAAGCTGGCCCCCGCCTTCGCCGCGAGCAGCGCCTGATTGGCGGAAAAACACAGGGTGACATTCACCATCGTGCCCTCGCCCGTCAACGCCTTGCAGGTTTTGAGGCCATCGACCGTCAGCGGAACCTTGATGCAGACATTGTCCGCGATCTTGCGCAGGACTTCCGCTTCTTTCATCATGGTTGCATGATCCAGCGCGACCACTTCGGCGCTGACCGGGCCATCGACGATGCCGCAGATTTCCTTTGTGACTTCCATGAAGTCCCGGCCCGATTTGTCGATCAGCGAAGGATTCGTCGTCACCCCGTCAAGCAGGCCGGTGCTGGCGAGTTCGCGGATGTCGTCAATTTCGGCGGTGTCGACAAAGAATTTCATTTGGTGCTCTCCAAAAAGGGCCGCTGGCGAATGGCTTCCAGCGCGGCTAAAGGTTCGCGCGTGAAAGGCGCACTCCTCAATATCTCGCGGCTGATTGCCTGCCTCCTTGCCGCTTGGCAACCGTCTAGCGCGCTTGCCGCTGATGAAGACACGCAATTCTGGCTGATCGCCACGGCGCGCGGGGATATCGGGCCGCAAACAACCCTCACTGTGGATGCGTCGGCGCGCTGGCGCGAACAGGCGCGTGGTGATGAGCAGCAGACGGTGCGTTTCAATGTCGATACGACCATCGCCACGGGCGTGCGCATCGGCGGCGGCGCGGGGCTGTTCGAGGCTGGCGGGGCGACGGAGATCAGGCCACATCAGCAATTGTTGCTGAATTCGGGCAGGTTTGCTTCACGCACCCGGATAGAGGAGCGGTTCTTCGACGGCGCGGACCGGATGGAAGTTCGCCTGCGCCAACGGGTACGGTACAATCAGCCGATCGCGCCCGGGCTGGATGCCGGGTTCGAAGGCGAATATCTGCGCCTGCTGCAAACGCGTGACCGCGGCCCCGGACAAGCGCGCGACCAGTGGCGCTGGCGCGCACTGCTGGAACACAAGATCAGCCCCGAACTGATTGTCGGCGCTGCATATATGGTCATCCACACGCCCAGAGAGGGGCGCGCCGACCAGATCAATCACGTTCCACAGGCACTGATCGTGTGGCAGTTTTGACCCGGCCGGCAAGGTTCCGCGTCTACAGCCCTCGGCCCAGGCCAAACACCCCGATCAGCACCGGATCGCGTGTCGAGCGCGGATCGGCCCGGATTGCGGCTTCTTCCCTGCCGATTTCGGTCCAGATTGCATCGTCGATATTGCCCGCGAGGCGCTGAGCGATCCCGCCCACATCGGTGCCGGTTGCCGCGTTGATCAATTGCGCAATTAGCGGATCGGAGGCGATGCGGATCGCGTCACCCAATTCGGGCACCATCGCATCGATCAGCCGTCCGCCCAATTCTCCGCGCAGTGCCAGCGTTGCGGCGCGCGGCCCGCCGCGAATGAGATCGACCGTGTTGGCGAACCCGATGACCTCCACCGCATCGCGCACAATCGGCGCGGCGGCATACGAACCCTCGATCGCGAGATCCGCAACCGCGCCTTCCAGCCTGTCCTTGAACAGGGTCGATGTGAGGATTCGAGACAGCGTATCACCGCGCGTGCCAAGAGCATTGCCAAGGCCCAGCCGCGCAACCTGTTCATCCCAGAAACCATCGGGCGCAGTCAGGCGAACAAATGCATTTTCCGTCGCGCGCAGCAACAGTCGGCGAATCGCTTCGGTCAGGCTGTAGGTGGGGGTGGTGGTGCAGGCAGGCAGCGCGAGGATCGCAATCGAGCCGATGCCCGCGCCCAGCAAAGCGCGCCGGTTGGGGGGCCAGTTGGTGGATAGCAGGTCTGTTTCGTTCATTGGGTTCACTCTGGTCCTTGTGATGGGTGACACTATCGGCCCATATTGGCCGCGCAATTATGAACCGCGTCCGACTTCTCGTCCTCAATGCAGCGCTTGGCCCGCTCGACTACAAACTGCCCGATGGTGTTCGCGCACCGCCGGGCAGCGTGGTCATCGCGCCGCTTGGCCCGCGCAAGGTTACCGGCATCGTCTGGGATGATGGACGCTTGCCCGGCTCATCGGTTCCGGCGGAAAAACTGCGCGCCATAATCGAGGTAGTGGCGGTGCCGCCCCTGTCCGCGCCCCTGCGCCGCCTGATCGAATGGACCGCGGACTATTATTGCGCCGCCATGGCGAGCGTTGCGCGCATGGTCCTGTCAAGCGGCGGGGCCTTGGGCGGACCGGGCACAACGACGGAATATAGGCTTTCAGGCATGGAGCCGACAGGGCGGCTGACCGCCCAGCGCAAACAGGCGCTTGAAACGCTGCAGGGCGAACAGGGCACCATTCGCGAACTCGGCGCGATTGCGGGAGTGTCCGAAGGGGTGCTGCGCGGGATGGTCGGCGCTGAACTTATCGAGCCGGTCACGGTCGCCATCGACCGACCATACAAGCGCGCAAACCCCGATTATCACCAGCCCGACCTCTCGCCCGATCAGCAGCGGGTGGCACAGATCATCGTGGCATCGGTCAAGGCGAGAGAATATGCGCCCTATCTGCTTGATGGTGTGACGGGTTCTGGCAAGACCGAAACCTATTTCGAGCCGGTGGCGCAGGCCATCCGCGACGGCAATCAGGTGCTGGTGCTGCTGCCCGAGATTGCGCTGACCGAAAATTTCCTCGCCCGTTTCGAACACCGTTTCGGCGCAAAGCCCGTACTGTGGCATTCATCACTCAAATCGACAGAGCGAAGGCGCGCGTGGCGGGCGATTGCGGATGGCAGCGCACAGGTCGTCGTCGGCGCGCGCTCCGCGCTGTTCCTGCCCTATGCCCGGCTGGGTCTGATCGTGGTGGACGAAGCGCACGAGGTGAGTTTCAAGCAGGATGACGGCGTGCGATACAACGCCCGCGATGTGTCCGTGATGCGCGCCCGGTTCGAAGGGTGCCCGGTGGTCCTTGCCAGCGCCACACCTGCGCTGGAAAGCCTGCATATGGCGGCGACCGGGGTCTACACCCGTCTGGAACTGCCCAGCCGATTTGGCGGGGCGCAAATGCCAGATATCAAGCTGATCGATCTTACGGTGGAGAAACCGGGCGCGGGGCACTGGCTCGCGGAGCCGCTGGTCAAGGGAATCGAGGCGCGGCTGGAGCGCGGTGAACAATCGCTGCTGTTCCTCAATCGCCGCGGCTATGCCCCGCTGACTTTATGCCGCAATTGCGGGCACCGGTTCAAATGCCCGTATTGCAGCGCCTGGCTGGTCGAACATCGCCTGTCCGCGCGGCTATCCTGCCACCATTGCGGCCACGAAACAAAGGTGCCCGAAACCTGCCCGGACTGCGGAGAGCCCGATTGCCTCGTCGCCTGCGGGCCGGGGGTGGAACGGATCGCGGACGAGGTGGCAGAGCTGTTTCCCCAAGCGCGCGTGGCAGTGGCCACGTCGGACACGCTGGGAAGCCCGGAACGCGCGGCGCAATTCATCGCGCAGGCAGAGGCAAGGGCAATCGACGTCATCGTCGGCACGCAATTGGTGACCAAGGGATTCCATTTCCCGGAATTGACGCTGGTCGGCGTTGTCGATGCCGATCTCGGCCTTGAGGGCGGAGACCTGCGCGCGGCGGAGCGCACCTATCAACAGGTCGCGCAGGTTGCCGGGCGCGCGGGCCGCGGGGCAAAGCCGGGCGAAGTGCTGATCCAGACGCGCCACACCGATGCGCCCGTCATCGCTGCGCTGGCCAATGGCGACCGCGATGCCTTCTACGCCGCCGAAACGGAGGCGCGCCGCGATGCCGGTGCTCCGCCGTTTGGTCGCTGGGCGGCGATCATCCTTTCATCCGAGGACGACAAGGAAGCGCGCGAGGCGGCGATGCGGCTGGGCGATAACCGCCCCCGTTCGGACGATCTGTATATTCTTGGTCCGGCCCCTGCCCCGCTGTCATTATTGCGCGGACGCTTTCGCTACCGCTTCCTGGTCAACGCCCGGCGCAGCGCCAATCTTCAAGGCGTGCTGCGTGACTGGCTGGATGGCCACGATTTCGCCCCCGGAGTTCGGGTGGGCGTGGATATCGACCCTTACAGTTTCGTGTAAGGCACTTTCACCCATTGAAAACATTGGTGCAGCATGACCAATTCACCCACCGCCAATCCCATCCTCGTGCCCATTCTGGGTGACCAGCTCACCCGCACGCTTGCCTCGCTGCGTGGCCGGGCAAAGGACGACACCGTCATCCTGATGATGGAGGTCTGGGACGAGGCCACCTACGTCAAGCACCACAAGCAGAAGATCGTTCTGATCTTTTCTGCGATGCGCCATTTCGCCGCCGAATTGCGGAATGCGGGGTGGACGGTCGACTATGTGAAGCTGGGCGATGACGACAATTCGGGTAGCTTCACCGGAGAAGTCGCGCGCGCGGTCGAACGCCATTCCCCTAGCGAAATCCACGTCGTCGAAGCGGGCGAATGGCGCGTTCAGCAGGCGTTGGAGGAATGGCCCGACAAGTTCGCCTGCCCGGTCGAGATCCTGCCAGACGACCGGTATCTTTGCACCCACGAGCAATTTCGCGACTGGGCCGAGGGCCGCAAGACGCTGACGATGGAGCACTTCTATCGCGAGATGCGAAAACGCACCGATCTGTTGATGGCCGATGATGGCAAACCCGAAGGCGGCGACTGGAACTACGATGCGGAAAACCGCCAGCCTCCCGGTGAGAAAATGGACCCGCCGCCGGTCCCCAAATTCTCGCCGGACGATATCACAACCGAGGTAATGGAACTGGTCGCGGAAAAGTTCGCCGACCATTTCGGCAATCTTGAAAGTTTTCACTGGCCCGTCACCCGCGCCGAGGCCGAGGACGCCGCCGACGCATTCTTTGCCGAACGCATCGAAAAATTTGGCCCCTATCAAGACGCGATGGTTCACGGTTCGGATGACCTGTACCATTCGATGCTTTCCACCAGCATCAATTGCGGCCTGCTCGATCCGCTGGAGCTGTGCCAGCGCGCCCAAAAAGCATACGAAGATGGCCGCGCGCCGCTTAATTCGGTGGAGGGGTTCATCCGCCAGATCATCGGCTGGCGCGAATTCATTCGGGGGTTTTACTGGCTCCATATGCCGGGTCTGGAAAGCGACAATGCGATGGACGCCACCCGCCCGCTGCCCGAATTTTTCTGGACGGGCGACACCGACATGCGCTGCCTGTCGGACTGCATCCGCTCCACTCACGACAACGCCCATGCCCACCACATCCAGCGGTTGATGGTGCTGGGCAATTTCTGCCTGATCGCCGGGAATTGCATCCGCAGGATGTGCAGGACTGGTATCTGGCGGTCTATGCCGATGCCTATCAGTGGGTGGAACTGCCCAATGTCAACGCAATGGTGTTGTATGCCGATGGCGGCAAACTCGCGACCAAGCCGTATGCGGCGAGCGGCAATTACATCAACAAGATGTCCGATTACTGCAAGGGCTGCACCTATTCCGTCTCCAAAAAAACGGGCGATGGCGCCTGCCCGTTCAACCCGCTTTACTGGCATTTCATGGATCGCCACCGTGACCGGCTGGAAAGCAATCACCGCATCGGCCGCATCTATGCCAACTGGGACCGCATGGGAGAGGACCGGCAGCGCGAATACATCGAAAGCGCCGACAAATTCCTCGAACTCTCTGGTGCCCGCCAGCAAAGGATGGGCGCGAAACGATTAGGAGCCACTACCCATGCTGACCGTCCATCACCTGCGCATTTCACAATCCGAACGCATCGTCTGGCTGTGCGAAGAGTTGGGCATCGAATACGATCTGAAATTGTATAACCGGCGTGAGGACAACCGGCTGGCTCCCGATGAGCTGAAGGCGCTGCATCCGATGGGCATTGCCCCGGTCATCACCGATGGCGATTTCGTACTGGGGGAAAGCGGCGCAATCATCGAATATATCATTGCCAAACACGCGCCCGACACTGCGCTGGTGCCCGATGTGGGCGATCCCGATTTTGCCGATCACCTGTTCTATTACCACTGGGCCAATGCGACCTTCATGACCAACGGCATGATGGGCATCATCGCGCAGGCGCTGGGCGCAACCGAAATGCCGCCGTTTCTGGCCGACCGCATGGCAAAGGCGTGGAAAATCGTCGAAACCCGGCTTGGCGAAGCGGATTATTTCGGCGGCAAGCAACTGACCACCGCCGACATCATGATGGGTTTCCAGCTTACGACCAGCCGCGCTTTCAACAATATGAGCATCGACCACATGCCCAATCTGAAGGCGTATCTGCAACGCATCGGCGCACGCGACGCCTATCAGCGCGCAATGGCAAAATGCGAACCCGGCTTTCCGCCAAAGCTCGATTGAGGCGACCGGGGCAAACGGGGGCGACCGGGGTCGAGACCAGCAATCGCGAAGTTGACAATGTAGACACCGCGCCGCTTGCCTTTCACCCGTCATCCTGTTGAGCTGCAAGGGAAATTCGGCATCCGCGCGAAGTTGACACTTTGGCGTATTCAGGCGCGCAGCGCGAAGGAAAATCGACAATATGAAAGAGCGTGGCTTCGGATACCAGCCGCCCATCATGTAGGAAAATTCAAAGGCGCGGTCCACGGACGGTTCAGCTTACCCCTTGCACAATCGCTCTCGCTCACGTGCAATCGCGCGAGCCGTACAGTTGTAAAACATCGCCATGCGCACCATCACGAGTTCGTAACCTAAAAAGGGCTATTCAGGACTCCGGCGATCTGCCAGTTTGCTTGCAATACGAATTCCTCCGGAGAGACAATGCTCGACACAACCAGCGCGCCCGCACCGACCCCGTCGGCAGGCGCGAAATTGCCCGACCCCCGCAAATTGATGACTGAGCTCAAGGCGTTTGCCAGAGCGAAATCTGCGCGCAGCATCTGGGAACTGATCGCGACGCTGGTGCCGTTCTTCGGCAGCGTGGCGGCAAGCCTGTATGCGCTCGATTCCGGCCATTGGGTCGGATATCTGATCGCGGCTGTTCTGATCCCCATTGCAGGCCTTTTGTTGCTGCGATTGTTCATTATCCAGCATGATTGCGGGCACGGATCCTTTCTACCCAGCAAGTCCGGAAATGATTGGGTCGGTCGGGCGCTCGGCGTGCTGACCTTCACTCCCTACGATTGCTGGAAACAGGCGCACGCACGCCATCACGCACGCACCGGCAATCTGGACAAGCGCGGGTTTGGCGATGTCGACACGTTGACCGTGCGCGAATTTCAGGAAGGCACGCGGATGCAGCGGATCGGCTATCGCCTGTATCGCCATCCGGTCGTGCTGTTCGGCATCGGACCGATCTATCTGTTCCTGCTTCGCCACCGCCTGCCGGTTGGCTTCATGCGTGAAGGATCGAAATACTGGATCAACGCGATGGGCACGAATGCGGTGCTGGCCATCGTGCTCGCAGGGCTGATCTACTCGTTCGGTTTTGCGACCACATTGATGGTGGTGGTGCCAACGGTTCTGGTCGCTGCATCGACGGGCGTTTGGCTGTTCTATATCCAGCATCAATACGAAGATGCCCATTGGGACCGGCGCGAAAACTGGTCCTTTGCCGAGGCGGCGCTGCTGGGCAGCTCCTATCTCACCCTGCCCCAGCCGCTTCGCTGGTTCAGTGGCAATATCGGCATCCACCACGTCCACCACCTTGCCAGCAGCATCCCGTTCTATCGACTGCCCGAAGTGCTGAAGGCGCACCCAGAACTGGAACAGCTCAACCGGTTCTCGCTCCGCCAGACATTCAAACCGATGGTTCTGGCCCTGTGGGATGAGGAACGGCGCAAGCTGATAACCTTCCGCGAGGCAAGGCGACTGGCTGCGGCCTGATCTGGGGTCGGCGCGCTTGGCGCTGGATCAGCGGGCAAACGCCGATCGCGCGGCTTCTTCCACGCCTGCCATCGCGGTGCGCCACGGCGCGGGACCATAACTTATCCGGGCAACCCCCAGCGAGGAAAGTTGGGCATTGTCGATCATGCCCGGCAATCTCATCACATTCACTGGCAAGCTCACCGTAGCGCAGAGGCGCGCTATCAAGTCAGGATCGCTCAGACCTGGGACAAAGAAGCACCCGGCCCGAGCCTGCCGATAAGCCGCCGCACGATCTAAAGCGGCATCGACCAGTTCCGCGCGGTTCGGGTTCTCACCTGCCATCAGCGGGCCAAGGAATATGTCGGTCCGCGCGTTGACGAACAGGCCGGCCCGTTCGACCGCTGCGATGCGATCGGCCTGTTCGCCCACTGTGCGCAGGCCCTCGCCGCCGATCAGGCGATCCTCCAGATTGCATCCGATGGCACCGGCGGACCGGATCGCGGCTGCATTGGCAGACAATACGGCAAGATCGCTGGCATATCCGCTCTCGATATCGACGGTGACAGCAAGGTCGACGCTGAGCGCGATCAGCCTTGCGGTTTCGACCAGCGTCACGAATGGCATCGTCTCGCCATCGTCGTACCCTTGCGCGCCCGCTACAGCAGCGCTGCCGGTGGCGATCGCGCTGGCGCCCGCATCGGCCACCGCACGGGCGCTGCCCGCGTCCCAGATGTTGAACAGGATCAACGGATCGTCGCTGCGATGGAGCGCGGCAAATTCAGCTTTCGTCATTTCAAAACAATTCCTTCTCGCCCGCGTCTTCGCCAGCCCACCCTTCGCGGCGCAACAATTCGCGCTTGATCTGTGGGCCATAGGCATAGCCGCCAATGGAGCCATCCGCCTGCACCACCCGGTGGCACGGGATCAGCACCGCGATATTGTTGGCGCCGTTTGCCCCTCCCACCGCGCGGCTGGCGTTGGAATTGCCCAGCGCGGCGGCAAGTTCGCCATAGCTGCGAGTTTCGCCGGCAGGAATTTCGCACAGCGCAGCCCACACTCGCTGTTGAAACGCGGTGCCTTTCACATCGAGCGGGATGGCACCGCCCCCACCCACCCCCGGCTGTTCCACCGCGGCCACGACCCGATCGAACAGGGCGGCAAAATCATCCGATGCAGGCACAAGTTCCGCCTTTGGAAAACGCCGGGCAAGTTCAGCCTCGCCCTCGCCAAAGGACAAGCAGCATACGCCGATGGATGTCGCGGCGACCAGCATTTCGCCCAGCGAAGTTGCGATGACGCGCCAGTGGATGACACGGCCCGCGCCGCCATTGGCCCAGTCGCTTGCACTCATGCCGAGCTTTCCTTTCATGTCTGAATAAAATCGCGATGGCGCGCTGTAACCGGCGGCGTACAGCGCATCGGCGATGCCTGCCCCCTTTTGCAATTCGGTACGAACGCGGCTCTCTCTCAAAGCGCGGGCGAAACCGGCAGGGGACAGGCCCACCGTGCGAGTGAACAGCCGCTGGAAATGAGTCGCCGAATAGCCGGTCAGATCGGCGAGCGATTCCAGTGTGACGGCTCCGTCGGCGCGGATCGCCGCAATGGCGGCCAGCACGCAGGCTTCCTCTGCGCTGTGGGTATCGGGAGAACACCGTTTGCAGGCGCGCAATCCCGCCGCCCGCGCCTCAGCTGGTGAGATATAGAACCGCACATTGCGACGCAGCGGTGCGCGTGCCGGACAGGACGGGCGGCAGTATATGCCGGTCGAATGCACGCCGGTGACAAACGCCCCGTCAAATCGGCGGTCCTTTGCCAGTGCGATGCGCCAGCGGTCTTCATCAGTCAGGGTGGTGGTGTGCATCATGCGTATTTGTTGCCATAAAACGCGGCCCCGCGCCTCCCGATCCTTGCGCTCAACCATCGTCCGCCTGCTGATGATGTATACACTTTTGGTGCAACACCACACTCGGCAACGCTGCAAAAGCCGTTATAGACACCGACATGAATGTGTTGACCCGATTGTTGCGTGCGATTGCCTGCGCAGGTTTTCTGCTGATGACGCTTGTGGCCCCTGCCGCCGCCGATCCTGGCGATGTGGAGGCGGCAGCGCGCGGGGTCGTGCGGGTGGTGCTGATTTCCGAAGATGGCGAGGAAGTGCGCCCCATCAGCCACGGCAGCGGCTTTGCCGTGACGCCGACCATGATTATCACCAATGCGCATGTGATCCAGGAAGCCTTGCAGGACGATACGCTGCGTATCGGTATCGTGCCGAGCGAGAGCGCGGGAACCGCTGGCGAAGGCGCGTTTGCGCGCGCCATCGCAGTCAGCCCGCGCAACGATCTGGCGCTGCTGGAAATTGCAGGGGGATCGCTGCGCCTGCCCCCGCTCACCATTGCAGGCGGCGTCAGCGGCGACATGGGCGAGGTTTCGGCGGTCGGTTATCCGATGAACGTGGATGTGGCACAGGGGCTGGATATCGCGGATATCTTCAACCCTCAGCCGCCGGTGAAAAGCCGTGGCTTTCTTTCAGGCCAGCGCCCCAGCCGCCAGTTCGATACGCTGTTGCACACCGCCCCTATTGCGCGCGGCAATTCGGGCGGGCCACTGCTCGATTCATGCGGGCGTGTGCTGGGCGTCAACTCGTTCGGCGCGGATTCGGATGGATCGGATGCGGAATTCTATTTCGCGGTATCCTTGCGCGAATTGCTGCCTTTCTTGCGATCGAGCGGGGTTGAGCCGCGCACCAGCGCCATGCCATGTCGCTCAATTGACGAACTGAACGCAGCCGAGCGCGACCGGTTCGACGCCGAGCGGGAGGAAGCGCGCCAGCGACTGCAGGCGCGCGAGTCCCGTTTGCAAGAGACGCGCAATTCCGCGCGGATGCAGGCCTTGCTCGAACTGAGCGAGCAACGCGACGATGCGCTGGCGCTGGCGGTGCTGTTGCTGCTGGCGGGCCTTGGCTCGGGCGCGCTTGCCCTGCAAATGCGCAAACCGCGCGATCAGGTCGGGTCGGGTGGCCCTTCGGAATCGCGCTGGGGTGCTCTCGCCAATCCACAGACGCGCACAATGATCGCTGCCGGCATTGGCGGCGCGTGCGTGATCGGCGCGTTATTGGTGTGGATCACGCGACCCGGCTTTTCCGAGCTGGAAGACCGGGTCGAGGTGATTCTTGGCAAAGATAGCGCTGGCAGCTCAGGCAGCGCTGTAACCGGCGATGGCAATACCCCGGAGGATGCCGGCCCTGCCGCAGCATTTGCCGGAGATGGCCCGTTGATATGCACACTGGTGCCAGAACGCAGCCGCGTCACCGGCGCTCGTATCGACGATGTGGCGTTCGACTGGGCCGCGGACGGGTGCGTCAATTCGCGCACGCAATACGGCATGGCGGGCGGCGAATGGAGCCGGGTATTCGTGCCCAACGATGAAGATGCGGTATCGGTCAACACCTATGACCCGCAGACCCGCACCTTCCGCACGGACAGGTATCTGCTAGGCCGCGCGGCGATGGATACAGCGCGCAAGTCTCGCAGCGCATATTCGCCACCCGCCTGCAATGTCAGCGATGCAGCGCGAGTCCTGGGCGAACAGCAATCCGCTATCATCTCGGCCCTGCCCGAACGTCCGAACGAACGGCTGGTCTACAGCTGCACGGCGAAGGGTGCGGGCGGGGGCGAATGATCGCCGCTTAAAAAGCGCGACGATAACGCAGGCTACGCTGCCAGCGCTTCTCCGCTCAACGTAATGCGGTGCATTTCGCGCGCGTGACCCTGATAGTCGTTCAGCGCGTTGTGCCATGTTGTGCGGTTGTCCCAGATGGCGACCGTGCCCGGCGTCCATTGCAGGCGGCACTGATTGTCCTCCAACAGGGCGGCGTCGCACAGGCGCCGCAACAGGGGCAGGCTTTCTGCGCGCGTCTGGCCAACGAAATGGATCGTGAAAGAGCTGTTTACATATAATAGTCTGCGCCCCGTGACCGGATGCCGGATCACGACCGGATGGATCGCACCCGTCTTCAGATCCTGACCGCGCAGCCCCTTGCCCAAGTCGGTCTGAGCATACAGGCCATCGGCTTTATATACGTGGTCGGCGGTGTGGAACGCATTCAATCCCTCAACCGCGACTTTCAGATCATCGGGCAACGCATCATACGCCGCACCCATGTGCGCCCACATCGTATCCCCGCCGCTGGGCGGCAGTTCGCGCGCGACCAGCACCGATCCCATCGCCGGGATCTGGTCGTACGAATGGTCGGTGTGCCACGCCCCGCCGATGTTGGTTTTCTGATCGGCCTCTTTCCTGACCACGGCGATTTCCTGATAATCGGCCTGCAGCGGAAAATAATTGTTCACGTCGATCCCGCCCCAGCGGCGACCGAACTTTATATGATCTTCGGGCGAAAACTCCTGATCGCGAAAGACCGCGACGCCGTGTTCATAGATCGTCTGCCTGATCGCATCCAGTTTCGCATCGCTGCATGAGGCCAGAGATACGCCCGAAACCTCAACCCCGCATTGGGGCGCCATCGCATGCAGTCGCATCATCATTCTCCTCGGGCGTGTCTGTGCGCGGCACAAAACTTACTTAGCGCGGCACAAAACCTACTTACCGCTCGGTAAGCTGTATGGTTCATTGTTGCTTCGAAGTCCAGACCTCTGGCCACCCTCGCGCTTGCATCATGCAAACCCCGATGCTAGGCGCGCGCCAGCTTTGCCGGGTGCCCTTGCGTGCGCCCGGTGCTCAAGCGACCGTTTCATTTTTACCGCCTCACCAGGAAGGATACAGACGCGCGTGGATATTTCCGCCGGTATTCAGGCAAGCCTTGCAGGGCGCTATGCCTCGGCTCTGTTCGATCTCGCGAGCGAGAACGGAACGGTGACCGCTGTCGAAACCGATCTGGAGACGCTGAAGTCGGCGCTCTCCGATTCGGATGATCTGCGCAATGTCACCACCAATCCGCAATTGTCCCGCGCACAGCAGGCACATGCGATCGAAGCCGTGGCAAAGTATCTCAAGATCAGCGATCTGACGACGAAGTTCCTCGGCGTGCTGGCGGCCAATCGCCGCCTGTCGGCACTGCCGGGCATGATCGCCGCTTTCAAGGCGATTGCCGCCGCCCAGCGCGGCGAAGTCACCGCCACCGTCACCAGCGCGCACCCGCTTTCGGATGCGTCAGCTGACCACACTCAAGGACAAACTGACCGCGCGCGAAGGGCGCACTGTCATGCTGTCTGCCGATGTCGATCCCGATTTGCTCGGCGGTCTTGTCGTAACCATTGGATCACAGCGCATCGACGCCTCGATCCGCACCCGTCTCAACTCGCTTGCCCAGGCCATGAAGGCCTGAACCAGACAGCCATGAAGGCTTAAAGGAAGAAACATGGAAATCCGCGCCGCAGAAATCTCCAAGGTCATCAAGGACCAGATCGCCAATTTCGGGACCGAAGCCGAAGTCAGCGAAGTGGGCACCGTGCTCAGCGTGGGCGACGGTATCGCCCGCATCCACGGTCTGGACAAGGTGCAGGCCGGTGAAATGGTCGAATTCGCCAACGGTGTTCAGGGCATGGCACTGAACCTTGAGGCGGACAATGTCGGCGTCGTGATCTTCGGCTCCGATGCCGAGATCAAGGAAGGCGACACGGTCAAGCGGACCGAAACCATCGTGGACGTTCCCGTTGGCAAGGCTTTGCTGGGCCGCGTGGTCGATGCGCTGGGCAATCCGATCGACGGCAAGGGCCCGATCGAAACCACGCAGCGCAGCCGCGTTGAGGTGAAGGCACCGGGCATCATCCCGCGCGAATCGGTTTCCGAACCCGTGCAGACCGGCCTCAAGGCGATCGACGCGCTCGTTCCCGTCGGCCGTGGCCAGCGCGAACTGATCATCGGCGACCGTCAGACCGGAAAAACCGCCGTCGCCATCGACACCTTCATCAACCAGAAGGGTCCGAACGAGAGCGACGACGAGAAGAAGAAGCTGTACTGCGTCTATGTCGCGATCGGTCAGAAGCGTTCGACTGTCGCGCAGATCGTCAAGCAGCTCGAAGAAAACGGCGCGATGGAATACACCATCGTGGTCGCCGCGACCGCTTCGGAGCCCGCACCGCTGCAATATCTCGCGCCCTACACCGGCTGCGCGATGGGCGAATTTTTCCGCGACAACGGTATGCACGCCGTGATCGTTTATGACGATTTGTCGAAGCAGGCCGTGGCCTATCGCCAGATGTCGCTGCTGCTGCGTCGTCCTCCGGGCCGTGAAGCCTATCCGGGCGATGTGTTCTACCTCCACTCGCGCTTGCTGGAACGTGCCGCGAAGATGAGCGAGAGCGAAGGCCACGGATCGCTGACCGCGCTGCCGATCATCGAAACCCAGGCGGGTGACGTGTCCGCCTATATTCCGACCAACGTGATTTCGATCACCGACGGCCAGATCTTCCTTGAAACCGACCTGTTCTATCAGGGCATCCGTCCGGCCATCAACGTCGGCCTGTCCGTGTCAGCCGTGTGGGCGGTGCCGCTCAGACCAAGGCGATGAAGAAGGTCGCCGGCTCGATGAAGCTGGACCTGGCGCAGTACCGCGAAATGGCGGCGTTCGCGCAGTTCGGTTCGGACCTTGATGCGGCCACGCAAAAGCTGCTGAACCGCGGTGCGCGTCTGACCGAACTGCTCAAGCAGGCACAGTTCTCGCCAATGCCGTTCGAAGAGCAGACCGTGTCGATCTATGCTGGCACCAACGGCTATATCGACAGCGTCGAAGTGTCGCGGGTCGGCCAGTACGAAGAACAGATGCTGGCGTTCTTCCGCTCGAACCACGCCGATATCCTGTCGGACATTCGCGAAACCAAGAAGTTCGAAGGCGACATCAAGGACCGCACCGTCGCGGCTCTGGATGCCTTTGCCAAGCAGTTTGCGTAAATGTCCCAGCGTATCCTCCGCATAGCTAAGGACGGAAGTCTCGATCTTGATGGTGAAAGCGTCAGTCTTGACGAACTTGAAGCCGTCCTTGCGGAGGATAAGGCGCGAGGGATCACTGCACCGTTCAAAGTCTATGCACCGGTGCTTGCAGATGAGAAAGTTATGACGGCCATACTCGAGTTCAGCGACAAGTATCGCCAATCGGAGATCGTCATGGGAAACGTAAGCTAAGAAAATGCCCTCACTCAAGGAACTCAAGGGTCGGATCAACTCGGTCAAATCGACCCAGAAGATCACCAAGGCCAAACAGATGGTCGCCGCGGCCAAGCTGCGCCGTGCGCAGGCCGCTGCGGAGGCCGCGCGTCCCTATGCCGAGCGGCTGGCGGGCGTGATGGCTTCACTGGCGAGCAAGGTTACGGGCGACAGCGCGCCCAAACTGCTCAGCGGCACCGGTTCGACCCAGCGCAATCTCCTCGTGGTGGTCAACACCGACAAGGGGCTGTGCGGCGGTCTGAACTCCAACCTCGTGAAGGCCGCCAAGATCAAGGCGCGCGAACTGTTGGCCGCCGACAAGAAGGTGGAATTCTACCTCGTCGGCAAGAAGGGTCGCGCCCCGTTGAAGCGTGATTTTGCCGAAAAGATCGGCGGCGGTTTCGACACCTCCACGGTGAAGACACCCGGCTTCGATGAGGCCGACGCAATCGCCAACGAACTGCTCGAAATGTTCGAAGCGGGCAAGTTCGATGTCGCGCACCTGATCTATCCGACCTTCAAATCCGCATTGGCGCAGGACCCGACGATCGATCAACTGATCCCCGTCCCCTCCCCTTCATCTGGAACCGAATTGGGCGAAGGCTCGGGTTCGGTGGTAGAGTATGAACCGGGCGAGGAGGAAATCCTCGAAGAACTGCTGCCGCGTTACGTCAAGACGCAGCTGTTTGGTGCATTGCTGGAACGCGAGGCATCCGAACACGGTGCTTCGATGACGGCGATGGACAATGCCACGCGCAATGCGGGCGACCTGATCAAAGACCTGACCGTTAAGTACAATCGCAGCCGCCAGGCTGCGATCACCACAGAACTGATTGAAATTATTGCCGGAGCCGAAGCACTGTGATGACGACTGCCCTCAAATTGTTTGGTCTTGCGCCTCTGGTGCTGCTCGCCGCGTGCGGAGCGGAACCGGCGCCCGAACCTGCGCCCATCAAGGCCGCAGTCGTTGAACCTGAAGTTCCCTCGATCCCTTCGCCCGACGAAGAAGTCTTTGCCGCACTGTTTGCCAAGACATGCCCGGAAGCAAAGCCGGTTTCGACCTCAGTCTGCAAGCGTGCGGGCATGGGTTCGCCCGAGGTAATCTGCGAGTTCGGACTGGGCGACGACGAATATCTGCGTAACAAAACCACGCTTGTCCAGGGCGAGACTGAATGGACAATCTCCGATCCCGATGCCGCCTGCGCGCTCGGCGCCTAAGCATCTGACGAAAACAGGAAACCAAAATGGCAACCGCACCCGCTCTTAACCAGACCACCAACGGCACTATTGCCCAGGTCATCGGCGCCGTCGTCGACGTGCATTTCCCCGGTGAACTGCCCGCGATTCTGACCGCGCTAGAAACCAAGAACAACGGCAAGACCCTCGTTCTCGAAGTGGCGCAGCACCTTGGTGAAAACACCGTGCGCACCATCGCAATGGACGCGACCGAAGGCATGACGCGCGGCACCGAAGTGGTGAACACGGGCGCGCAGATCAGCGTCCCTGTCGGCCCCAAGACGTTGGGCCGCATCATGAACGTGATCGGTGAACCGATCGATGAACTCGGCCCCATCGGTGCAGAAATGTCGATGCCGATCCACGCCGAAGCTCCTCCTTTTGTCGACCAGTCGACCGAAGCGGCGATCCTCGTCACCGGGATCAAGGTGATCGACCTGCTCGCCCCGTATGCAAAGGGCGGCAAGATCGGCCTGTTCGGCGGTGCCGGCGTTGGCAAGACCGTTCTAATTCAGGAGCTGATCAACAACATCGCAAAGGGCCACGGCGGCGTTTCCGTGTTCGCGGGTGTTGGTGAGCGGACCCGCGAGGGCAACGATCTCTACCACGAATTCCTCGATGCCGAAGTCATCAAGAAGGACGAAAACGGCGTTGCCACCTCCGAAGGATCGAAGGTTGCGCTGGTGTTCGGCCAGATGAATGAGCCTCCGGGCGCGCGTGCGCGTGTGGCGCTTTCGGGTCTGACGATGGCGGAATATTTCCGCGACGTCGAAGGCCAGGACGTGTTGTTCTTCGTCGACAACATATTCCGCTTCACTCAGGCCGGTTCGGAAGTGTCGGCACTGCTGGGCCGTATTCCGAGCGCCGTGGGCTATCAGCCGACGCTTTCCACCGACATGGGCAACCTGCAGGAACGCATCACCTCCACCAACAAGGGTTCGATCACTTCGGTGCAGGCAATTTACGTGCCTGCCGATGACTTGACCGACCCGGCGCCGGCAACTTCGTTTGCTCACCTTGACGCGACCACGACGCTGAACCGCGCGATTTCGGAGCTGGGCATCTACCCGGCGGTCGATCCGCTCGATTCCACCAGCCGCGTGCTGGAACCGCGCGTTGTCGGTCAGGAGCATTACGAGACCGCCCGCCGCGTTCAGGAAACCCTGCAGAAGTACAAGAGCCTGCAGGACATCATCGCCATTCTTGGCATGGACGAGCTTTCCGAAGAAGATAAGCTGATCGTGGCGCGCGCGCGCAAGATCCAGAAGTTCCTCAGCCAGCCGTTCCACGTTGCCGAAGTCTTCACCGGCATCAGCGGCATCTTCGTCCAGCTCGAAGACACCGTGAAAAGCTTCAAGGCGGTTGTCGACGGCGAATACGATCACCTGCCCGAACAGGCATTCTACATGGTCGGCGGCATCGACATGGTGGTCGAAAAAGCCAGCAAGATGGCCGAAGAGGCGTAATTGACCGCTCCCATCCTTGGGAGTGGAGCAAGGTAAGAACATGGCATTGCACTTTGAACTCGTAACCCCGGCCAAACTGGTCCGCTCGGAAGAAGTCCACATGGTCGTCGTCCCCGGCACCGATGGTGAATTCGGCGTTCTGGAAGGCCACGCGCCTTTCATGTCCACGATCAGGGACGGGGCGGTGCAGGTCATCAAAACCCCCGGCGGCTCGCCTGAAGTAATCGAAGTGCGCGGCGGCTTTGCCGAAGTCGGTGAGAGCGGCTTGACGGTGCTGGCGGAGCATGTTGAGGGTTAAGCACACTCGACACCGAAACAATTGAAAGGGCGGGCCATCGGGTCCGCCCTTTTTCGTTGCGTGCCCCCTTCACAAGCTGCCCCTTCCCCGGCACAAGTGCACCAGCATTTCCCCCTTGAGGAGAGGACATTTGAAGCTTGTTTCCAGAGTCGCAATTTCCGCTGTACTGGCCGCTGCCATGACGGTCGGCATCTCCACCGCCGCACAGGCAGACAATCACACCGCGCCAGCCCCCGCCGATGGCATCCCCGGTCCCGAGCAGGATCCGTATATCTGGCTGGAGGAGGCGCGTTCCGAAAAGGCGCTCGCCTGGGTCGAAAACGAAAACAAGCGCACGCTGGCCGTGCTCGAAACCGATCCCCGCTTTGCCGAATTGAAGGCAGAGGCGCTGGAGATCTTCGATAGCGAAGACCGCATCCCCTACGTCAGCTTTCGCCCCGATGGCCTGTACAATTTCTGGCAGGACAAGGCGAACCCCAAGGGTCTGCTGCGCCGCACCACGCTGGAAAGCTATCGCACCGAAGATCCCGAATGGGAAATCATCCTCGATGTCGATGCGCTGGCTGCGGCAGAAGGCAAGGAGTGGGTATATCAGGGATCGTCCTGCCTGCCGCCCACGTTAAACAAATGCATGATCGCGCTGTCCGATGGCGGTGAGGATGCGACTGTCCTGCGCGAATTCGACACCGCGACGAAAAGCTTTGTCGAGGGCGGTTTTGTCCTCTCGGAAAAAAGCCAGGGCGGCGCCAGCTGGGTCGATGAGGACACGCTGTGGGTGGGCCGCGACTTTGGCGAAGGCACGCTGACGGACAGCGAATATCCCTTCACTACGCGCGAATGGAAACGCGGCACCGATATCGCCGACGCGCCCGAAATCTTCCGCGGCGAATCCACCGATGTTTCTGCCGGGGCGTATCTGCTGCGCGATGCCGATGATGTGGTTCACGCGCAAATGGGCTATCGCGGCGTCAGCTTTCATGAACGCGAATACTTCGTGAAGAAGGACGGCGAGTGGCTGAAGCTGGACCTGCCGACCAAGGCAGGCCCGTATGGCATCGTCGATGGACAAATGCTGTTTTCGACCGATGTCGATTGGGAAGTGGACGGTCAGACCTTTCCTGCAGACAGCCTGATCGCGGTCGATCTGGAGGAATGGAAGGCCAACCCTAACACTGCATCCAAAACGCTGGTCTGGGCGCCGGCAGAGCGCCAGACGAAACAGGGCGGCGCCATCACTGCTGCCGGGCTGTATGTCGGCCTGCTGGACAATGTTGTAGGCAAGGTATTGCGCTTCAATTTTGCCAATGGCGTCTGGTCGAGCGAGCAGGTGCCGCTGCCCGACAACGCGACCGTCGGGATCGCCGCCAGCTCGGAAAAGACCGAGCAGATCATGTTCACGGTCACCGATTTTCTGAACCCGACGACGCTGTATTATTCGGACAATGGCGAAGTGCCCAGCGTGCTCAAGACCTCGCCTGCCTATTTCGACCCGGCGGGCATGGAGGTTGAACAGCACGAGGCGGTGAGCAAGGACGGGACGAAAATCCCCTATTTCATCGTCAAGCCTGCGGGCATGGAAATGACCGGCGAGACCGCAACCCTGATGACCGGCTATGGCGGGTTTCAGGTGCCGCGCCTGCCCGGTTATCTCGGCAGCACCGGTAAGATGTGGATGGAGCGCGGCGGCGCCTATGTGCTGGCGAACCTGCGCGGCGGAGGCGAATTTGGTCCCGGCTGGCACCAGACCGCCATCAGGGAGAACAAGCAGCGCACCTGGGACGATTTCATCGCCGTGGGCGAGGATCTGGTGAAGCGCGGCTTCACCTCGCCTCGAGCATCTCGGCATTCAGGGCGGATCGCAGGGTGGCCTGCTGGTCGGAACAGCATTTACCCAGCGGCCCGATCTGTTCGGCGCAGCAATCGTGCAGATCCCGCTGTTTGACATGCTGAGGTATCACCTGATCGGGCGCGGTGCATCGTGGATCGGCGAATATGGCGACCCGCGCATACCGGAACAGCGCGAGTGGATCGAGGGGTATTCGCCCTATCAGAAGATCGTGGAGGGCGTTGATTACCCCGCACCGTTCCTGTGGGCCTCAACCGCCGATGACCGCACCCATCCCGCCCATGCGCGCAAGGGTGCCGCCCGGCTGAAGGAGCTGGGACAGGAGTATCTGTATTTCGAGGACACCACCGGAGGCCATTCGGGCGGGGTCGACAATGAACAGCGCGCCAAGCTTCAGGCGTTGCAATATGTTTACCTGATGCAGCGGTTGATGGACGACCGCGAGGCTGCCTCCAACGGAGGTTAAAACGCATCCAAAAGGACAGAATCAGGCCCCGGCGCAGTGGATGCGCTGGGGCCTTTTTCACGGGCGCAAATAGCCAGTTGTAAACCACTCCGACACTTTTCCCTCGGCTCGTCGCACGTGCAGCACATGGAACGGGGTTAGTGCGAAATTAACCATGCGCTGAAACTTCGCGTTAACTCTTCGGGTCAAAAGTCACCTCAACAGTTCGGGGGCGAATTGAATGCAACACCCTTTTGAAGGGCCCCGAGGAGACAAGAAATGGCTTACGATCCGAACATCTCTATCGCCGAAGCGATCAAGCAGTATGGCCTGCCAAAAAGCCACCGCGTCCACTGGTCCAGCGCGCGCAAGGCCGAGGTCGTCCGTGCTGTCCACGATCACGTGATCAGCTTTCACGAAGCGCGCGAGCGTTACCTGCTCAGCCGTGGTGAATTCGAACAGTGGGAGCGCGAACTGGCAAGCAGTCAGCCCGCGCAACAGCGTGGCAAACCGGATCGCCGTGCAAAGGCATCCTTGCGCACGCACGAAGACGCCTGATCGATCGGACCTTACGGTTTGATTTCGATCAGGACTTCGTTGCGACGCATTGGCCCAGGAACCATTGGTGCGTCGTAGAATGCGTATTGCGCATCACTCACCGGGGTCAGGCCGCGATTGGCGATCCATGCGATCAGCTTCGCTTCCATCGCGGCCAGATCCCGCGGCGATCCGTTGCCGGTGAACCGTATTGCTGCCACGCGCCGCGCCGGCATTGACGTCAAATTGATATCGGCTGGCGGCGTCGGCAAGGTTTCCAGCGTGTATTTCGATGGCATGACAAAGCGCATCCGCCACTGATCAGCGCCAGTCTCTTCCTGAAGTACCGGGGAAGTCATCGCAATCTTCTCGTCCTGATCGACCTGCGACACCCCCACCTTCTCCTGTATCACCGGAGAGGTCATCGCGATTTTTTCTCCACCCGCGGGGCGATCCTTTGCGAAGATATAGGCGGCGAGCCGGCGGAAACTTTCTCCACTGGCTTGGCGGCGGTCGCCTGAATTCGTGACTTCGGCAACGATCATGGGTGCATAGTCGCGCAGTTCGAAGTCGCCTTCTGCTCGCACGATCTCATATTCGGACTGTTCGCCGCGCTCACGATATTGCGCGTAGGCGACACTGCCCAAAGCCGCTGCGCCTGCAGCGATACCTGCACCAATACCGATCCGTTTACCCCAGGCCATATTAGAAAATCCCTTCAAGCGTTTAGCTACCAGCCTTTGCGCAGACGAAAGGTTCCCGGCAGGCGCGAGGCGCTGCTGCAATTATTGCCGCGTCGGCGCGTGAAAATCGGGTGGTTTGGCGATGATCCAGCGGACGAATTTCGCCACCGCATCGTGTTCACGCACAATGTCCGGATTGTCACCGATCCGCGCCAGCTCAGTGTTGCTGAAATTGGCGTGGATAGTCTTGTGGCAGATCGGATGTACGGGGACTTTTACGCGGCCCTTTTTGGCTTTGGGCACCGGGTGATGCCACTGGATCAACGTCTCGAAAGGGCGGCTGCACAACCAGCAGTTGAGGTCCGTTTGATCGGTCATCCGTCCTTCTTTGCCGCGGCTTTCTTTTTCTTCATGGTGTCGTGGAACCTGTCCGCCCAGCCCTGTTTCACCATCTGTTCGGCGCGCACCATCCGCAACTCGCCAGCGGCCACATCGCGGCTGACCGTGCTGCCCGCCGCCACGATTGCGTCGGCGCCAATGTTGATCGGTGCAATCAGTGCGCTGTTCGATCCGATAAAGGCGCGCTCTCCGATGACGGTGCGGTATTTGAAGTATCCGTCGTAATTGCAGGTAATCGTGCCCGCTCCGATATTCGCGTTCGCACCGACGGTCGCATCGCCGATGTAGCTGAGGTGGCTGGCCTTTGCGCCCTTGCCCAGCACGGCGTTCTTTATCTCGACGAAGTTGCCGACAAAGCTGCCCTCCTCCATCACCGCACCGGGGCGCAGGCGCGCGAACGGGCCGACTTGCGCCCCGGTTGCGATCTTCGCGCCTTCGATGTGGCTGTATCCCTTGATGTGGACGCCATCGGCAATGCTTACGCCGGGGCCGAAAACCACGTGAGGTTCGACGGTAACATCGCGGCCCAACACCGTGTCATAGCTGAAGAAAACGGTTTCCGGCGCGCGCAGCGATGCGCCATCGGCCATCGCCTGTTCTCGCCGCGCGGCCTGCCATCGACCCTCCGCACTGGCAAGTTCGCCGCGTGAATTGATCCCAGCGACCTCATCAGGGCTATCGGTGATTACGACCGCACATTTTCCGCCGTCAGCGATCGCAATGTTGACGATATCGGGGAGGTAATACTCGCCCTGCGCATTATCGTTGCCGACCCTTTCCAGCAGCGCGAACAGGTCTTTTGCACTGGCCGCCATCAGGCCGGAATTGCACAGGTGACAGGCCCGCTCGCCCTCGTCCGCGTCCTTGTATTCGACCATTTTCAGGATGCGACCGTCATCATCGGCAATCACGCGTCCGTAATGGCCAGCATCCTCCGGCTCGAACCCCAGCACCACGACGCGCGCCGCCTCGTCCGCGTTCAGCGCATCGAGCATTGCTTGCATCGTCGCCGGGCGCACGAACGGCACATCGCCATACAGGACCAGCACATCGCCTTCGAACCCGTCCAGCAGAGTTTTCGCCTGCTGCACTGCGTGTCCTGTGCCCAATTGCGGTTCCTGCAAACAGGTATCCGCACGGCCGCCCACTGCGGCCTCGATCTGGTCGCGCCCTGCGCCCACCACCACGATCTGGCGCGATGGGCCAACCTCTTCGACAGAGGCCATCAGGTGATCCAGCATCGGTCGCCCGGCAATCGGGTGCAGCACTTTGTGCAGGTCGCTTTTCATGCGGGTGCCCTTGCCCGCGGCAAGGATGATGGCGGCAAATTCGTTCATAAGCATTCCCATAGAGTGGCGTGCACCTGCCAGCAATCGCTTGCGGTTTGAAGACGTTTGCAGCAACTTTGCCTCCATGACGGATATTCCCTTTAAAATCGTCGGCTTTGATCTCGACGGCACGCTGCTGGATACGTTTCGCGATCTGGGCGCGGCGGTGAACCACGCGCTGTCGCTGGGCGGGTTTGCGGGCGTCCCGGTCGAAACCTCTCGCGATCTGATCGGCGGCGGGGCGAAGGTGATGCTGCTGCGCGCGGTTAATGCGCAAGGCGGTTTGCCCGGCGGGGTGGAGGGCGATGATTTCCGCGCGCTGTATAAGGCAATGCTGCGGTTCTATGCCGATAACAATGCGGTCCATTCCGCGCCCTATCCCCACGCCCGCGAAGTTATCGGGGAACTGGTCGCAAGCGGAGTGAAGGTCGCGGTGGTGACCAACAAATTTGAAAGTTTCGCCCGGTCGATCCTGACCCAGCTCAATTTTCTGGACCCGTTTGAAACGGTGATCGGCGGGGATACCATGGGCAAGGGGGCGGATGGTGCGTTTCTATCCAAACCGCATCCTGACCCGGTGATCGAGGCGCGCAGGCGTTGTGGTAACGGACCGTTCGCATTCATTGGCGACAGCACCTATGATGTGCGCGCCGCGCGAGGTGCGGGCGTTCCCGTGGTCGCAGCGGGATATGGATATTGCGATGCAGCCCCTGTCGATCTGGGCGCGGATGCGGTGATTGATTCGCTGGACCAGCTGATCCCGGCGTTAAAGGCGATGTAGCGCACCTGATTGCCGTTACGGCATCGCATAACGCCCAGCATCCTGTTGCAACGCAGCACCAAAAGTGCCACCCACGCGCCAGCAATCGGGTTTACGCGCGCGTCAAGTGCCCGGCCCACGACTACAGCAAGAGAGGAATTCCCCCATGAGCATCTCCTTCAAGGACAAGGTCGCTATCGTCACTGGTGCAGGCGGAGGCCTCGGCAAAGCCTATGCCCTCGAACTCGCCCGCCGCGGCGCAAAGGTTGTCGTAAACGATCTGGGCGGATCGCGCGATGGCACCGGTCATTCCGACATGGCGCTGCAGGTTGTCGAAGAAATCGAGAAGATGGGCGGCGAGGCGATGTCGAACGGCGGCTCCGTCACCGAATACGACCAGATGGAAAAGATGGTCGCCGATGCCAAGCAGAAGTGGGGCGGCGTGCACGTCCTCATCAACAATGCGGGCGTCCTGCGCGACAAGACCTTTGCCAAGATGACCCCGGACGATTTCGAATTTGTGGTCAAGGTGCACCTGACCGGATCGGCCTTCGTCACGAAAGCGTGCTGGGAAACTTTCCGCGAACAGTCCTATGGCCGTATCCTGATGACCGCATCGTCAACCGGCCTGTTTGGCAATTTCGGTCAGGCGAATTACGGCGCGGCAAAGCTGGGCCTTGCCGGCCTGACCAAGACGCTCCAGCTTGAAGGCGCGAAGTACAACATCCGCGTCAATTCGCTGTCGCCGGTAGCGGGCACGCGCATGACCGAAGACCTTTTCCCAGAGGAAGCGTTCAAGCTGTTCGCGCCGGAAAACGTAGTTCCTGCCGCGCTGTTCCTCGTCAGCGAGGACAGCCCCACCAACGCCATCGTCGGCGCGGGCGCTGGCGGTTTCCATTCCAGCTGGGTGGTGATGAATGATGCCGTGTGGCTGCCCGATGGTGAGCGCACGGTCGAAGGCTTTGCCGAGAATTGGGCGAAGATCAACGAATTCACCAATCTCAAGGCGCCGCAATCCGGCTCTGAACAGTCGGGCGCGATCCTGACCGCAATGCAGAAAGTGACCGGCACCGGCCCAAGCAGCGCGCGTGGGTGAATTACGGCATATCAGCTTGTAGAATCGAGGCCCTCGCGCAGAAATGTGCGGGGGCTTTTCGATTCATAGGGGATCACCAATCATCAGCGAATTTGAAAGCGGCCTGTCTCGGGCACGCAACCTTGGCCTTGCGGCACAGGCTTTCTGTGTTGCCGTTGCTGTCTCCAGCGCCATTTGCGCAACCGGTCTGATCATTTTCCTCAATGATAGCTGGCCAGATGCATTGACCGGTACCGAAGATTATCACGCGCTCGAACTACTGCTTCTCGTAAACCTGGCCCTGCTGGTCACCAGTTTCATTTTCGTTGGCATGTGGATTTATCGCGCTCACGCGAACCTGTCCCTTACTGCCGCAGTGCAGTCCAGATTTACGCCGGGCGAAGCGGTGGGATGGTTCGCGTTGCCGATTGCAAACCTGTTTATGCCATTCAAAGCGATGAAGGCGCTGTGGCAATCAAGCCATAAAATATCAGTCAATTCCGGCGATACAGCCCCCGGTTTGTTGTGGGTCTGGTGGATCACATGGATCGGTTCAAACGCCTTCGGTTTCAGCGAAAACTTCAGCGGCTTTGATGTGGCAGGACACGTTGCAACGACCATATCCGCGATCTGCCTAACCCTCATCATTGGACAGATAAATGTGGCGCAACCGTCGATGTCGCTGACCAATGTCTTTGAATAGCCATTGATGCCGTATTACAACTCACTAATACACCGGGCCTAGTTTTCCTGTATTACAACAGGGGTGGCGAGGCGCGATGTATTCGGAAGACGATATCAATTCTGCCGTTGCGGCTGGCGCGATGAGCGCTGAAGCCGCTGCCGGTTTTCGCGATTACATGTCGCGGGTGCGCGAATTGCCGCGCGGTTCGGAAGAGAATTTTCGCCTGATCAACAGCTTCAACGATATTTTTGTCGCGATCGGGGTGGTCATCCTGCTCGTCGCGGTCGGAGCGATCGGGCAGGCGCTGGCGGCGTTGATCGTCCCGGCTCCTGACTACTTCACGTTTTATAACAGCGTTACCGAGCCAAGCGACGCTCAGATTGCCGCATGGAAATCAGCTCACGATTTGCAGCAAGGTCTTCAGACGTGCCTTGCCGGGCTGTTCGTCGCGGCAGCCGCATGGCCGCTGTCCGAATTCTTCACCCGCCGGCGGCGCATGGCGCTGCCTTCGATCCTGCTGCTGCTGGCGTTTGTGGGTGGTTCTTTCTTTCGCCGTTCTGGGCGGGGGACTGACGCTTGGCACAAAAGGCAATTCGCCGGTCAGTGCGCTTATGATCTCAGGTTCAGCGCTGGTCGCCGCCGGCGCGGCCTGGCTTCACTGGCGCAGGTTCATGGTGCCGATTACCGTCGCGGCCGGATCGGCTGCGGTGGCGGGCACAGTGCTGGCGCTGATCGTGGCTGCAATCGGACCTGACGCCATAAACGGGGACGTAATCCTTGCGCTCGTCTTCCTCGCCGGCCTCGCCGTGTTCGCGTTTGCGATGTGGTGGGATATCTCTGACCGGGATCGGACCACGCGCCGGGCCGATGTGGCGTTCTGGCTGCATCTGACCGCCGCGCCCGCGATTGCCCATCCCATCTTCGCCCTGATCGGCGTGACCGATGGCGACAACATCGGTAGCGGCGCAGCATTCGGGGTCGTGGCGGTTTACATCGCATTCGGCCTGATAGCCCTGGCGATTGACCGGCGCGCGCTGCTTGTATCTGCCCTTGCCTATGTGTTGTTCGCGCTGACGTTCCTATTCCGCGAATTCGGTGCGGTAGAAATCTCGTTCGCGTTGACGGCGCTGGTAATCGGATCCGCGTTGCTCAGCCTTTCGGCATTCTGGCAACCGATCCGCAGCGCCATAGTTTCGGCGCTGCCACAGGCACTCCAGAACATGCTGCCTGCGACTACGGGCGCAATCGCCACAGGGGTGACACCCAGCGCAGCGTGACGGACGGCGAATATTAGTCGGTATCGACCGCTTTTAGCAGCCGGCGTTCCATCGGCGCCAGCACGCTGGCGAGTTCGTGTCCGCGTTTCAGCACCTGACCGTGTTCGCCAAAAAGCGTCCACATGCCCTGTTTGTTACGCAGGGACGGGCGTTTTTCGATCCGCGCCTGCGGGCGCTCAGCCGCACGGCGAAAGGCGGAAAAGCTCGCGAATTGCTTTTCAAAATCCATTGCGTAATCGCGCCACTGTCCGGCTGCGACCATACGCCCATACAGATCGAGAATGCGCTGCAATTCGTCGCGATCAAAGCCCACCTGCAGTGGCACGCGGCCCGGAAACGCAACAATCTGCCCCGTCAGGGAGCCTGCGCCCGAACCCATCAATCACCCGTTCCGTTCTTTGGCTCAAGATCGAGGCCCGGCTGGCGCAATCCATGCGGCTCGCGCGCGGCCTGCGCCTGTTTCAGCTTCGCCAGATCAGAGCGCAGGGCAGCCAGATCGTTTTCCAGCTTCTCGATGCAGTCGACGCGGTTGCCCTCCCCGTCCTCACAGTCCGGGGTGACGGCATAGGGGATGAATTCCTTGATCCAGTCCTCTGCGGGCACCAGTGTAGAACGCGCCTTGAATCCGACCATTGTCGCGCCGGGGGGCACATCCTCCATCACCACCGCGCTGGCGCCAACGCGCGCGCGCTCACCGATAACGATAGGACCGATGATCTGAGCGCCCGAACCGATGATGACATTGTCACACAGTGTGGGGTGACGTTTACCCCCCTGCCCATTGGTGGGGTTGGTGCCGCCCAGCGTGACGCACTGATAGATCGTCACGTTGTCGCCAATCTCGGCGGTTTCTCCGATCACGGTGAATCCATGATCGATAAAGAAATTCTTGCCGATGATCGCACCGGGATGGATATCAATAGCAGTAAGCGCGCGTGCCGTATGATTGACGAAGCGGGCGAGGAAAAACAGCTTCGCCTGAAACAGCCAGTGCGCAATGCGGTGCATCCCAAGCGCAAGTACGCCCGGATACAACAGTATTTCCCAGCGCGAACGCGGCGCTGGATCGCGGGCTCTGATTGAGTCGAGATAGGCGGTAAGCCGGTCGAACATCGTATCACTCCTTGGCCGCAAAGCCTTCCACCAATGGCGCGCAAAATCAACAGGCTCCGCCGATTTGCCTAAAGCAGGCTGAGCCTAAAGCAGGCTGGCCTGTTCGGGCCCCTGCAACGCCTCAATCGCGGCGCGCCAGACAGACATGGTGGCGGGCACCTGCCGTTCAAGGCTGATCCGGTCAATCGTCAGCACCAGTCGTTCCAGCTCGGCAAAGCTGCGCGCTGCGCGCGGCACCAGATATTCCGCCGCGCCATCCGCCAATGAAAGCCCGCGCGCCTCGGCCAAAGCCTCAATCAATTGTGCAGCCATCGTATCCCCCGGTTGCGACAGTGAAAGTTGCAACGATCCGCCCAGGCGCGATCGCAGATCCGGCAGGGCAATGTCCCAAGGCTGCGCGTTGACGATCATCAGCAACGGCTCACCCGCGCGCGACCCGCCGTCCTGGCTGGCGTTCCAGCGGTGGAACAGCGTGGTCTCGCTCACCTGTTCGGCATCGTCGATCACGTCGATTTCCTGCGCCCGCGCCCAGCGCCCCAGCAGCGATTTTCCCGAACGCGGTGGCCCCGTGAGCAAAGCGGTATGGAATGGCCAATTACCGGGCGTGCGCAGCGCCTCGATCGCCGCAGCGTTGGCATCGCCAACGACGATGCGTGCCGGGTCACCCTTGTCCGCAGGTTCCAGCGGAAGAGCGATCTGGGAAATAGCGGGAACGGCCACGGCCACGCGCACCGCCTGCGCTTAACGGCTGATCGCGATGGAGGCGCCGTTTTGACGCACAGTGAACCCGCGCGCCCGCAAAGCAGTCGCCAGATCCTCCGGGCTGCCGCCAAAGCTGACGCTCATCACCGAAGTCCCGCCCATCGCGGTGCTCGTCACGGAAACGCTGCGAACGCCCGCAGTACCGCGCACGCCCGACAACGCGGCATCAAATGCCTCGGCATCGGGAGTGGCGAATTGCACGACGACATTGCGTGCAGCGGCGGTCTGATCAGGTGCGGCGGGTGCTTGCTGAGAGCCATCGGCGGAGGCGTTGCCAGCGCTCCCCTGTTCCGCTGCCCTGCGAGCCTGTGCCGCTGTCGCATCGCGTGCGCGGATCGCCTCACCGATATCAATCAACCGTTGAATGGCGGGATCCACTTTGCCCGATCCACCGATCCTGAGTGTAGGATCGGGTTGAAGCTTGCCATCGACCAGCGCTTTTTCGAACACTGCATCCATCCGCTCCACCGCCTCGCCAAGCATGGCATCCAGTGTCGCGGGACTGTCGGCTTTCATTACGAAGGTATCGAGCACGCGGCTGTCTGGCCCATAACGCGCGGTAAATGTCCCAGTGATCGGTCCGCCGGGAAACTGGTGTTCCAACCGGGCAATGGGAATAAGCGTATCGGCGGCGCCGTACTGATCCAGGGTGGTGCGCCACCATGCGCGGCTGCGCCTGCCGGTCTGACCGTAATTCAACAGCAGCGAATCGCCGCCTGCACCGCTTGGCCGAATGTAATCGACCCGGCTGGCGCCGGGATTGAAATCAGCCCAGGCGCGCTGCCACGGATTGCGCACCTCGAAAGTTGTGAACGCGCCCGCGCTGGCGGTGATTGGCAGCAGCAGCATGGGTGCAGAACTGCGCTCTTCGCCCGCGCCGCCCAGATACCGCCCGGCACGCTGGCGATCAAATATCACGCCCAGCGTCGCAATATAGCGTTTCGGTCCAACCTGTTCACGCTGGATCACGATGGCGGAGACCAGCCCGTTCAACTGGCCATCGGCAATCTCAGGGCCGCCCGCCTTTTTCCAGGCGTCGCGTTGTGCCTGTTCCCAACCCTTTTGCCGCGCGTCTTCGGGATTGTCCCCGGTCACGTCCACTTTGATTCCGCGCACTTCGATATCGGCGCTCGACGCGGTGGGCGCGATCCCGCGATCACCAGAAACCTGAGCCAGCACAAACCCATAAGCGCCCGCCATCAGGGCAAACGCCACCAGCGCCGCCCCCGCACGCGTAACGATGCGGGTGGGCCAGAGTGCCTCGAATATCGGGCTGGAGGGGGATGCGCGTGTCGCCATCGGGGAAATCGGCTCTCCTTTGCCCAATGGCGAGTGGAATTCCAAGCGCGAATGGCTAATGCACATGGGTATGACTTCGCAAAACGATCAAAAAACCGGCAAAACCGGCTCTGACACCTCCGGCGGATACACTTATGCCGATGCGGGCGTGGACATTTCGGCGGGCAATGCACTGGTGCGTGCTATTGCTCCGCTGGCAAAGGCGACCGCCCGGCCCGGTGCGACCAGCGAGTTGGGAGGATTTCGGCGGGTTCTTCGATCCGAAAGCCGCTGGCTATACCGATCCACTGCTGGTCGCGGCCAATGATGGTGTCGGCACGAAGCTGAAACTGGCGATCGAGTATGACCGACACGACACGGTCGGCATCGATCTGGTCGCCATGTGCGTCAACGATCTGATCGTGCAGGGTGCAGAGCCGCTGTTCTTCCTCGATTACTTCGCAACTGGGAAGCTGGAAAACGGCGTCGCCACCCGCGTCGTCGCCGGGATCGCCGAGGGATGCAAAACGGCAGGCTGCGCGTTGATAGGCGGCGAAACCGCCGAAATGCCGGGCATGTATGCACCGGGCGATTACGACCTTGCCGGGTTTTGCGTCGGCGCCGTGGAGCGCGGCGAACAATTGACCGGGGAGCGCGTTGCGCCGGGCGATGTGCTGCTGGGGCTGGCAAGTTCGGGCGTCCATTCCAACGGATACTCATTGGTGAGGCGACTGGCGGCGGACAAGGGCTGGAAGCTTGACCGCCCCGCCCTGTTCAATCAGGAACGCCTGCTGATCGACGCACTGATAGAGCCGACGCGCATCTACGTCGCCAGTCTGCTGCCGCTGATCCGCGATGGGCTGATCCACGGGCTTGCCCATATCACGGGCGGCGGTCTGCTCGAAAATATCCCCCGCGTCCTGCCCGAAGGCGCACACGCCATTGTCGATGCCGATCTGTGGCCGCAACCCCGGCTGATGGCGTTCCTGCAGGCGCAGGGCGCGATCGAGCCGGAGGAAATGGCGCGCACCTTCAATTGCGGCGTGGGCATGGTGCTGAGCGTGGCGGCGGGCGATGTCGATGCGGTGGAAAAACAACTCGAGCAGGCAGGCGAGACTGTGCTGCGCGTGGGCGAAATCCGGACCGGGACACGCGGTTGCACCGTGCGCGGCTCGCTGGAAACATGGGGCGCACGGGGAGACTGGGAAGCCGTCCATCATGGCTGAACGTGCGAAGATCGCTGTGTTCATATCTGGCGCCGGCACCAATATGGCTGCGCTGCTGTATGCGAGCCAGTTGACCGATGCGCCGTTCGAAATCGTGCTGGTCGCCAGCAACATCCCCGACGCGCAAGGGCTTTCATTGGCCGCGCTGGAGGGAATTGCCACATTCGCTCATCCCCATTCCGGCCACAGCCGCGCCGATCACGACGCCGCAATGGAGGCGGCGGTTGATGCGGCAGGCGCGCAATATATCGTGCTGGCAGGATATATGCGCATCCTCTCGGATGCCTTCGTCGATCGGTGGGCCGGACGCATTCTCAACATCCACCCTTCCCTGCTGCCCAGATACAAGGGGCTGGACACTTATGCCCGCGCCATTGCCGCGGGGGACAGCCATGCAGGCGCAAGCGTGCACGTGGTGACACCCGAACTGGATGCGGGCGCAGTGCTGGCACAGGCGCGCGTGGCGATAGCGCCCGATGATACGCCCGATTCGCTTGCCGCACGGGTAAGGATTGCCGAACATCAATTGTATCCGCGAGCGGTTGCCGATTACGTGTCGCGCGGGTTCGATCCGGACTATCTGTATGGCCGGGTGCGCGACCTCGCGCTGGCGCTGCCCGAGGCGCATGAGCGAGAAAGCCACGGCGCGCCCGGCTTTCGTGTCGGGACCGAAAAATCGGGCAAGTTCTTCGCCCATTTCAGCGATCAGCATCACGGCACTCCGCACATCGCGGTGCTGGTAAAGACCAGCGGGATGGATGAACTGCTCGATCTGACGGAGGCGCAACCGGAGGTCTATTTCAAACCCGCCTATTACGGCGCGAGCGGCTGGGTCGGGCTGATCCTCAATCGCCCCGATCTGGACTGGAGCCACGTTGAGGAATGGATTGGCCGCAGCTGGCGCAGCGTTGCCCCGGCCCGGCTTACCCGCCTGCACGATGCGGCAGATATGTTCTGAAAATGGGCCGTGCCGTCCCGCCCCCCCGGCCGCACCCACTGGCCCGGTCACCGCGCGTGGGGCGTGCCAACCGCTTCTTCGCAAAAGCGTGGGACAAGGGCTGGCTGCCGCCGCCGCTGATCGATGCGGATGCCCTGTGGGATAGCGCCGCGCGCCCGCTTGGGCCTGAAACTGCGACGGCCGAGTCCGCTTCTCGCGCCGCCGCAGACGTCACCGATTTTCGCGAGCGGCTGGACCGTATTGTGTCGGCCATTCGCCACGAGGCAGACCTCAATCCACTGGGCCGATTGATGGCTCATGGCCAATTGGAGCGGGTGATCCGCAACCGCCTGCGCATGGGTCAAATATGGCTGCGACAGCCCGAAATGCCCGCAACCCCGATTGCCCCGCCAATCATCATTGTCGGGCACATGCGTAGCGGGACCACGCGTATTCACAAGTTGCTGGCTGCGGACCCCGCACATTCCCACACAAGGTATTGCGACGCGTTCCATCCGGTTCCGGCCCGGCCCGATCTGCGCCTGTTAAAAGGCGCCGGAGAAATCGCGTTTCTGAGCGCGCTCAACCCGTGGCTGCAATCCATACACCCCATTTCCAGCGGCGCGGTGGAGGAGGAACTGGGCTGGCTGGCTGGCGCGCTAAACCATTCGATTTACGAATCGCAATGGCACATCCCGTCCTATTCGGCGTGGAGCGAGGCGCGCGATGCCAGCGCCGTTTACCGCGAATTTGCCCGCGTGCTGCGCACCGATGCCGCGCATCGCGGCCTCGCCGGGAAACCCCGCATTCTGAAAGTGCCGGTCTTCAGCGAAAACCTGCCCGAACTGCTCAGCCAGTTCCCCGGCGCCCGGCTGATTGTGGCGCAGCGACGACGCGAGGACGTGCATCGCAGCGCCGTCTCGTTGGTGGCGAACCAGATGGCGGTGCAGTCCGACACCTGCGACCTCGCGCAGATAGAGGCACAATGGCACCGCAAGATTGCGCTGCGCGAAGAGCGACGGCAGGCAGCCTTGAGGGATTGGCGCGGCCCGGTTGCGCAGGTGGATTTCGAGGAACTGGGCGCAGACTGGGAAGGCGCGATTTCGCGCATCTACCGAGAACTCGGCCTTGCGCTGACACCGCAGGCACGGGCGTCGATGCGGGCCACGATCGCCGCCGGCAAGCGCGGTCGCCATCGCGATCATGCCCGGCAGCTGGAGCGATTTCGCGCAGCCACGCAGCCCTGAAACGAAAAAGGGCCGCCCCACCGGGACGGCCCATTGTTTGGCTTATGCCCGAAAGCTCAGCCTACGATTTCGTCTTCGTTGAAGAAATACGCGATTTCGATCGCGGCGTTTTCTTCGCTGTCCGAACCGTGAACGGTGTTCTCGCCGATAGAAAGCGCGTGAACCTTGCGGATCGTGCCGTCGGCGGCGTCGGCGGGGTTGGTCGCGCCCATGATGTCGCGGTTGCGCGCCACTGCGTCTTCGCCTTCGAGCACCTGAACCACGACGGGTTCGCTCATCATGAATTCGACCAGTTCACCAAAGAACGGACGCTCAGAGTGAACCGCGTAAAAGCCTTCGGCCTGTTCCTTGGTCATGTGGATACGCTTGGACGCGACGACGCGCAGGCCGGCTTCCTCCAGCATCTGCGTGACAGCGCCGGTCAGGTTGCGGCGCGTGGCATCGGGCTTGATGATCGAAAAGGTGCGGGTAACCGCCATTGTGAAGTTCCTTGTTTGCGAGATATGTCGAATGTGGCGCGCGGCATGCGCGACCGGGAGACTGCGCGCGCCCTTACCGGCGGGAACGCCGCACATCAAGCTTTGCGTGTACTGCGGGCAGTGACCCGCCGATCGGCATTACATCTTGCCAACGGATAGCTGAGCCTGCGTGCCCTGCGAGACGGGAGTTGCCATAAGCGAGAATGTGACGCCATCGGCACTTTCCCCGCCGATCATCCGGCCTTCGTTGATCGACATTTGCATTTCGATATTCACGCCCGCGTCGCGTGCCTGTTTCAGATAAAACGCGGCGATCTGTTCGGGCGTATCGGCGCTTTCGATAGTCACGAATGCGCCCCGGCCCTGCCCCTGATCGAACACTGTGTTACCGATCACACGGGCGCCGGGATAAATAGTGAAGCCGGCTGGCAGGTCGACCGGCACCTGCGCGCCTGACCGCACCTTGGTAGAGCCCTCCGCCGTCTGCGCGCTGGCGCTGATCTCACCTGTCTCGCTGTCGATGAAATAGGCGCCATCCTGCCGCGCCTCTTCGCGCGCTGCGTCTGGTCCACATGCGGCAAGCGCAACGGAGGCCGCGAATGCGAAAGCAAATTTGCCGGTAGGTTGAACTGTTGTCATCGATAGCCCCCCGTAAAATTGCCGCTACGCCACCTTGACCCATTTGCCGCCATCCTGACGGAAGAACGCGCGCTCCAGCCCCTCCCTGTCGGTCAGCGCTTTCCATGTCTGGCGGGCATGTTCCAGCGTCGTATCGTCAAACAGCAGGAACGTGCGCACAAAGCCGGGCGGATCGCGAAACATTCCGTCAGCAAAGATTGCGTGGCTGGCCCCATTTGCCGCCTCGCACGCATCCGATAACACGATGGGCTGGTTCTCCGCTCCCGGCCCGTCGCCCATACCATTGGCGAGGAAGCTGGTCGGACCTGCCTCCCACAAACCACGCGCCAGCGTGGCGCGCTGGTCGGCATCAGCGCTGACGATCAGCAGGCGTTCGCCCTCATCCAGCACCCGCTGCGCAATAAGCGCAGCCACCTTTTCAACCGGGTCGCGCGATAGTTGCCAGAAATCGATTTTCATGTGGAGCCGCTTTTATTCTTCCTGCACCGCTCCGAACAATAGCGCACATTTTCCCAGTCACGCGCCCATTTCTTGCGCCAGTTGAAGGGAAGGCCACACGCTTCGCAAATCTTCGAGGGAAGATCGGATTTCTTGCGCATCTTGGGAATGGTAGAACTCCGCTCTTCAAACGGGCCGGATTATCAGCCCGCGCATAAGGTTACTCAAAGTTATCGGCGATCATCCGGTCAATCAGGCGCGCGCCATATCCTGTTGCGCCCTTATCCCAGCTGTGGCCCGGTTTATCCGACCAAACCATGCCCGCGATGTCGCAATGCGCCCAGGCCGTGCCCTTGCGGATGAAGCGGGCAAGGAATTGCGCCGCCGTGATAGAGCCTGCCTGGCGCGGGCCAACATTTTTAATGTCGGCAATCGGCAAATCGATAAGCTTGTCATAGGCGGGTCCGATCGGCATCCGCCACAGCTTGTCCCCGGTTGCAGTGCCGGCAGCCATCAATTGATCGGCCAGCGCATCGTCATTGGCGAAAACACCGCCGTATTCGTTACCCAGTGCGATGATCATTGCGCCTGTGAGCGTTGCGAAATCGACGATCCGTTCGGGGTCGAATTCCTCCTGCGCCCAGTGCAGCGCATCGCATAGCACCAGCCGCCCTTCGGCATCGGTGTTAAGCACTTCGACGGTCTGCCCACTCATGGTGGTGACGACATCGCCGGGACGCTGGGCGCGGCCATCGGGCATGTTTTCGACCAGGCCCATCACGGCGACGACGTTGGCTTTTGCCTTGCGCTTTACCAGCGCGAGCATACCGCCCGCGACCGCGCCTGCGCCCCCCATGTCCCACTTCATGTCTTCCATGCCGGGAGGCGGCTTCAGCGAGATGCCGCCGGTATCAAACGTCACGCCCTTGCCCACGAACACCGTCGGCTTGTCATCCGGCTTGCCACCGTTCCAGCGGATCGCGAGGATGCGCGATGCCCGCTCTGAACCCAGTCCGACGCCCAGCAGCGCGCCCATGCCCAGTTTTTCCATCGCCGCATCGTCCAGCACGGTAATTTCCGCGCCAGTGTCTGCGAATGCCTCTTCACATTTTGCGACGAAGCTTTCGGGATAGAGGATATTTGCAGGCAGCGTGACCAGTTGCCGGGTGAACTCCACCCCTTGCGCGACGGCCGATGCGCGTTCCCACGCGGCCTGCGTCCCCGCGGGTGCGTTCACCACATGCACGGTGTCGAGCGTCGGGCGTTTGTCAGCGGCGAGTTTCGTGCGGTATTCATCGAACCGCCACGCCCGCAGACGCAGGCCCAGCAGCACGCCGGCGGCTTCTTCGCCCGAAAGATCGGCATGGCCCAGATCCAGCACCATCTCGGTCTCGCCCGAAACCAGGAACTTTGCGGTCAGCGCCGCCCCGGCCTTTTCCACGTTGAGCATCCTGCTTGTCGCATCGACCTCTCCTGCGCCTGCAAGGGCAATGCGCCGAAGCAACCCATCGTCAGAAACGAACCCTTCAAACACCTGCCCGGCACGCCCGGCAAATCGCGCCGCGTTGGCGCCATCGACGATCGCAACGTCCAGATCCGAGGGCGTATCGTTCTGATTGACGATCCGCGCTGTTAGCCGGACGCTGGCAGAGGGCTTGTCGGCGAAATGGATTTGCATGGGTTCTCCGTCATGTGATGGCAGATCGAAAGCGCAGGCGCGCTCGTCGATTGCGAATTGGTCACCCAAACAATGCTCAAACGACGAAATGGGGGCCGAAATCGAGGCATCGCTGATGGGTGTCTGTTGGCGATTGCGATTAGGCGCGAGCGGTGCAATAGGCAAGGCATGTCGGGAGGTTCCAAGCTGTTTGCGCCACGGCCGCAATTGCCCCTGCGCGCAAGCGGATGGCTCGCGTCCCGGCTGGCGATAGGTGCTGGGCTGGTAGCGGGTTCGCTCGCCATGGCCGCCGTACCGGCACAAGCCGCAACGGCTTTGCTGCAGGATCCAGCACAAGGTTCAGCGCAAAACACCGCAAATCCACCTGAACAGGCCGATCCGTCGCTGCAAGATCAATTGCTGGGCGACACGATCGATTTCGAGGCGGAGCAGCTTTCCTACGACAATGAAACCGATACCGTCACTGCGCGCGGCGATGTGATCCTGCGCAGCGCGGACCGATCGGTGCGCGCAGACGAAGTGGTATGGAAACGCGCTGAGGGCCGTATCTTCGCGGCAGGCAATATCCGGCTGGTCGATGATAGCGGCAATGAGCTGTTCACGGAAAAGCTGGAGCTGACCGACACTTTCGAAGCCGGCGCAATGGGCCGCCTGCTGCTCGCGTTGCGGGCCGGTGGGCGGCTGGCCGCGCAATCGGCCGAGCGAGGTGCCGATGGCACGGTCCTGCTGACCGATGCCGCCTACACCGCCTGCGCCGTGACCGACAACGAAGGCTGCGCCAAGGATCCCAGCTGGCGGATCACCGCGCGGCGGGTGCAATATGATCAGACGCGCAACCGGGTGACGTTTTCGGGCGCGATGCTGGAACTGTTCGGCCAGCGCATCCTGCCGCTGCCCGGCCTGTCGCTGCGCACTGATGGCGGCGCGGAATCCGGCTTTCTCAACCCCAACATCCGCGTAACGCAGGTGAACGGCGTTGAGGTTTCGAGCGAATACATCTGGCGGCTGGCTGACAACAAGGATTTGACGCTGGGCGCATTCGTGTTTTCCGAAGTCGCGCCGATGGTATCTGCACAATGGCGCCATCTTACCGGAAAGGGCGCCTATCAGATTACCGGCTATGCTACTTCCAGCAGCCGCGTGTCGGATTTTACCGGGGTACCCACGACGCAAAGCGACCTGCGCGGCTATCTGTTTGCCAATGGCCGGTTCCAGTTTACCCCGGAATGGAGCCTGTCCGGATCGATCCGCCTGGCGAGCGACCGCACCTTCCTGCGCCGCTATGATCTCAGCCGTGACGATCGCCTGCGTTCGACCGTCAACCTGGAACGGATCGACGACCAATCCTACCTCAGCCTTGCCGGATGGGCGACGCAGACCCTGCGGATTACCGCCGATCAGGGGCAGATTCCGATTGCGATTCCCGCCTTCGATTATCGGCGCAACATCACAGACCCATTGCTGGGCGGCAACATCCAGTTGCAGGCCAACACGCTCAGCCTGATCCGGGATGAAGGGCAGGATACACAGCGCGCCTTTGCCGGGGCGCGGTGGGATTTGCGCACGCTGACAGGGTTGGGTCAGGTCGTGACCTTCACCGCTCTTGCGCGCGGCGATGTGTATCACACGCAAGACACGCTTTCGACGCTGACAGAGATCTATCGCGGCAACGAAGGCTGGACCGGTCGCGCCATCGCGGTCGGCGCAATCGACGTAGAATGGCCGTTCGTAGGCGAAGCGTTCGGCGGAACGCAGGTGCTGACCCCGCGCGTGCAATTTGTTGCCTCACCCTCGATCCGCAACCTTGCCGTGCCGAATGAGGACGCGCGCGCCATCGATCTGGAAGATTCCAACCTGTTCGCGCTCAACCGCTTCCCCGGCTATGACCGGGTGGAGGACGGCGCGCGCGTTACCTGGGGCGTCGACTGGGAACTGACCAAACCGGGCTGGCGGGTCAAGACCAACATCGGCCAGTCCTACCGCTTCGATGCGGATCGGCAGGTTTTTCCCGATGGCACTGGCCTGTCAGAGCGGGTGTCCGATTTCGTCGGACGAACAGAGGTGCGTTACCGCAATTTCCTCGCCTTCACGCACAGGTTCCGACTGGACAAGGACAATCTGGCGGTACGGCGTAACGAAATCGACGCAACCATCGGATCGCAGCGAAATTACTTCGAAATAGGCTATTTGCGCCTCAATCGCGACATTCAGACGGTGGAGGACCTGTTCGACCGCGAGGAAGTGCGCGCCGCTGGCCGCATAACCTTTGATCGCAACTGGTCCGCGTTTGGATCGGGTGTGTTCAACCTGACCAGCGCGGCAGAAGATCCGGTGTTCTCACCCGATGGTTTCGAACCAATTCGCACCCGACTGGGTATTGCCTATGCCGATGATTGCATCGAACTGGGCTTTACCTGGCGGCGCGACTTCATCACCGCAGGCGATGCGGCACGGGGCAATTCGTTTCAGCTGTTCTTTGCACTGCGCAATCTGGGCTTCCGATGATCGTGTGATCGGGCGGCGTTGGCAGGGCCGGAAAAAATGGCTAATAGCCGCTCTGCCGAAACGATCCCTGACAGCGCTCGTTCAGATCGGCTGGAATAGTAATGCAGGTCTGGGGTGCGCGGTCGAAGCCGGGCTGGTAGGCCAGACCGCTCGAAAAGTGAATCGGCGCGGCAGGCGCACCGCAATTCGTCAGCTGCACGATTAACACATTGCGCGAGTGAACCCCTCGCACAATATTTGAACGGAAATTTCGGGACTTGAACGTGACATTGAAAGCAACTTTGAAATCTCTGACCGCAATTGGTGCAGCGGGCCTGATCGGCCTTGCCGCGTGGCCGCTGGCGACGCAGGCGCAAACGGTCGGCGTACCTACGGCTGACAATCCGCTGGGCCTGCCCGAAACGATCAACATCATCGGCAAGGACAACCCGAACCTGCGCACGGCCACCGCGGTCGTGAACGGCTTTGTCATCACCGGCACCGATATCGATCAGCGGGTCGCGCTCGTCACATCTGCATCGCAGGCCGAGGTTTCCGAAGAGGAACTGGGCCGGCTGCGCGTACAGGTGCTGCGCAACCTGATTGATGAAACGCTGAAGGTGCAGGCCGCAGAGGCGCTGGAAATGAAGGTCGAGCGTGAGCAGATCGACCAGACGTACAATCAGCTGGCCGCGCAAAACTTTGGCCAGAACCCTGAAAAGATGGATGATTATCTTCTTTCCGTTGGATCGTCTGCGACCGCGCTCAAACGCCAGATCGAAGGGGAGCTGGCGTGGGACAATCTGTTGCGTCGCAACGTGAACCCGTTTGTGAACGTCGCCGCCGAGGAAGTGAACGAAGTGCTGGAACGGCTGGAAAAGTCGCGCGGCACCGAAGAACACCGGCTGGGCGAAATATACCTATCGGCAACCAACGAAAATCGTGAGGCGGTGCAGCAGAATGCACAGCGCATCGTGCAGCAATTGCAGGGCGGCGGCAGCTTTGTCGCCTATGCCCGGCAGTTTTCCGAAGCTTCCACGGCAGCGGTTGGCGGCGATCTTGGCTGGCTGCGACTGGCGCAATTGCCGCCCCAGCTCGCCACTGCGGCACGTGGGATGCAACCCGGCCAGCTGGTCGGCCCGATCGAAATTCCCGGCGGTTTCTCGATCCTGTATCTGATTGACCGTCGCCAAGTTCTGACCGCCGATCCGCGTGACGCCGTGCTCAGCCTGAAACAGATTTCCATCGGGTTCGCGCCGGGCGTATCGCAGGAAGACGCTGAGGCGAAGATCCAGCAATTCAGCACATTCGTGGGCGGCCTTCGCGGGTGCGCCGATGCTGAAAGCGCGACCCAGGCTATCGGCGCAAGCGTGGTTTCAAATGACCAGATCCGCGCCCGTTCCCTGCCCGAAGCCTTGCAGAACCTGATCCTCGACCTGCAGATCGGCCAGACGACTCCGGCATTTGGCAGCCCAGAGGAGGGCGTGCGCGTCCTGATGCTGTGTGGCCGCGATGATCCTGTGGATTCGGGCAAGCCGACCTTCGAAAAAGTCATGAACGATATCGAGGAAGACCGCATCAGCAAGCGCGCCCAGCGCTATCTGCGCGATCTGCGCAACGACGCATATATCGAATACAATTGAGCCCGCGCGCCACGCCTGCCTCTGCAATACTACTGGCCCCCGATGCGCCGCTGGCCATTGCCCTTGGCGATCCAGCAGGCATCGGGCCGGAACTGATCGTGGCCGCCTGGTCGCACCTGTCGGGCAAGAACTCCGGGCTGGCGCATCCGTTCTTTGTAGCGGGCGGAATGGAGATATTGCGGTCGGCGGCACAGATACGCGGGATTGACTGCCCGCTGGTGCCAATCGCCGATCCGGCGGAGGCCGCGCAGGCGTCCCACGCTGGTCTGCCGGTCATGGCCGGTCTGGATGCGCCTTACACCCCAGGCACCCCCTCTCCCGATGGCGCTCGGGTGGCGCTTGCATCGTTAAAATGGGCGTCCGATCTGGCCCTGCGCGGCGAAGTGGCGGGGATCGTCACCGCTCCTGTCGCCAAAAGCGAACTGACCGCCATCGGCTTTGCGCATCCCGGGCAGACCGAATTTCTCGCCGCCGCGTGTGCAATTGCCCCGCATGAAGCGGTGATGATGCTGGCCGGACCATCGCTGCGCACCGTGCCGGTGACTGTCCATTGCGCCCTGAGCGAAGTTCCCCGGCGCCTTTCGCCAGAGCTGATCATTCACAAGGCTGTGGTAACGCACGTCGCGCTGAAACGGGATTTCGGCCTTGCTGCTCCTCGCATCGCGGTCGCCGCGCTGAACCCGCACGCGGGCGAGAACGGGCAGTTCGGTGATGAGGAAGAGCGCATCATTGCACCCGCGATCAAAGCCTTGCGGGCAGAGGGGCTGGATGTCTTCGGCCCCGTACCAGGCGATGCGTTGTTCATGCCGCGCGCGCGGACCGGCTACGATGTCGCACTGTGCATGTACCACGATCAGGCGCTGATCCCGCTGAAGGCGCTGGAGGTGGATGACGGGGTGAATGTGACGCTGGGCCTGCCAATCATCCGCACTTCGCCCGATCACGGCACCGCGTTCGACATTGCCGGGCGGCGCATTGCCGATCCCGGCGCGATGATTGCGGCGATCCGCATGGCCAGCGAGTGCGCATCGCAACGCGCGGCCATCCCCGCACATGGCTGAAGCGCCTGTATTGCCCCCGATCCGTGAGGTTATCGCGCGCCACGGTCTTTCAGCGTCAAAGGCGCTGGGACAGAATTTCCTGCTCGATGAACAATTGCTCAGCCGAATTGCCGCACTGCCGGGCGATCTGACGGGCACGCCTGTGCTTGAGGTTGGCCCCGGCCCCGGCGGATTGACCCGTGCGCTGCTGCGTGCGGGAGCGCGCGTCACCGCGATTGAAATGGACCGACGCTGTCTGCCCGCCCTTGAGGAACTGGGCGAGGCCTTCCCCGGCCATCTGACCGTGATCGAAGGCGATGCGATGAAGCTGGACCACGGCGAGATCATGCACGGTGAGCCGTTCCACATCCTGTCAAACCTGCCCTATAATGTCGGGACCGCGCTATTCGTGAAGTGGCTATCGGGTTCAAAGGGGCAGGAGGCCTGGCCGCCGCAATGGCAATCGCTGACTTTGATGTTTCAGCGCGAAGTGGCCGAACGCATCGTGGCCTCGGCGGGCGGCAGTGCCTATGGTCGGCTCGCCGTGCTGGCACAGTGGCGCAGCGAGGCCCGGCTGGCGATGAAGGTCCACCGCAGCGCCTTCACCCCGCCGCCAAAGGTGATGAGCGCGATCGTCCACGTAACCCCCGGCGAGGCGCCCGAGGGCGTGTGTGCGCGGACACTGGAGCGCCTGACCGAAGCCGCTTTTGGCCAACGCCGCAAAATGCTGCGCCAGAGCCTGAAAGGCGTGCCCGGCGCGCTGGAGGCGCTGGCAAGCGTGGGAATAGACGAAACCCGGCGCGCGGAAACGCTGAGCGTGGCGGAATTTGTCGGCGTCGCGAGAGCGATGGGCTGAAGACTGGAGCCAGCCGCTCCGCGTACCCCACTTCGTCTGGTTAATATCGGGTAATCAGCTTCACAAACCCTATGGTCGGATTTTGCAGGGCAAGCAGGTACTTTCGGTGTCTTGCGACCGGACCTGTCGAGTCCCGGCGCCCAGCAGGAGAAGTCCGTGAGCAGCCTTATCAATCGCCAACAAGCCTTGCAGGTCGAACGCCGTCGGACAGGCCGGATGCTGGTCGACATCCCGGTCCACCTGCGCACCGTCAGCGGATCGCGCGAGTGCCGGCTCACCAACGTCTCCGATGCCGGGGCAAAGCTCGAACTCGGCAATCCGCCTACTGTCGGGGTCTGCGGCTGGATCGTGATTGGCGAAGACGAGATCTATTGCACCGTCGTGTGGTCAACCGAGGGAGCGTGCGGGATCGAATTCGAAAACATCCTGCGCTCAGACATGATGACGCGCATCGCCGGGGTGGAGCTGGGACCTGTCGGCCCCGCAGCCAACCGCAGCAACATCGCCATCGGGCGAAAGCGCACCGCGCTTGTCCCTCGCACTGACTAACCCGCCTTTTTGCGCAGTCTCCATGCGTGCAGCAATGGCTCGGTATAGCCGCTGGGCTGCTCCGCACCCTTGAAGATCAGGTCCATTGCCGCACTGAAAGCTGCGCCATCCTCGTTTCCGATAAGCGGCATGTATTCCGGGTCGCCCGCGTTTTGCGCATCGACCTTGGCGGCCATGCGGGTGAGGCTGTCCATCACCATTTCCTCGCTGACCACGCCGTGCAGCAGCCAATTGGCGATATGCTGCGATGAAATGCGCAAGGTCGCGCGGTCTTCCATCAGGCCCACATCGTTGATATCTGGGACCTTGGAACAGCCGACCCCTGCGTCAATCCAGCGCACCACGTAACCCAATAACCCTTGCGCGTTGTTATCGAGTTCGTCGCGCAGCTCATCCTCGGACCAGTTCGCGCCCTGCGCCAGCGGGATCGTCAGCAAAGCATCCAGCCCAGCCGGTTCGGGCAGCGACTCTTTGAATTTCGAACACGTTTTCAGCGTGATAATGCAGCGCGTGCAGCGTCGCGGCGGTGGGCGAAGGCACCCATGCCGTATTCGCCCCGGCGCGCAAATGGCCGATCTTCTCGACCATCATCTGACCCATCAGATCGGGCGCGGCCCACATGCCCTTGCCGATCTGCGCCTTGCCCGAAAGTCCGTGTCTGAGGCCGATGGCGACGTTGCGCGCTTCATAGGCGCGCAGCCATTCCGAACCCTTCATAGCGCCTTTGCGCTGCATCGGCCCGGCCTGCATCGAGGTGTGGATTTCATCCCCCGTGCGATCGAGAAAACCGGTGTTGATGAACACGATCCGGTCGCGCACCGCGTGGATGCAGGCGGAAAGGTTCGCGCTGGTGCGGCGTTCCTCGTCCATCACGCCGACCTTGATCGTGTGGCGCGGCAGGCCGAGCAGGTCTTCCACCGCATCAAACAGATCGTTGGTGAAAGCGCATTCCTCCGGCCCGTGCATCTTGGGCTTCACGATGTAGATCGAACCCGAGCGAGAGTTGCCGAACTTACCCTTGCCCTCGACATCGAGCGTGCTGATCGCACTGGTGAAGACCGCGTCCATGATACCTTCGGGTATCTCGCCGCCATCGGGCAAGCGGATCGCGGGATTGGTCATCAGATGGCCGACATTTCGCACGAACATCAGGCTGCGGCCCGGCAGGGTGTGCGCAGAGCCATCGGGCGCGGTGTAGGACTTGTCATCCTCCAGCTTGCGAGTGAGCGTACGCCCGCCCTTCTCGAAGCTTTCCTGCAAATCGCCGCGGATGATGCCCAGCCAGTTGGTGTAGGCGAGCAGTTTGTCCTGCGCATCGACCGCCGCGACAGAATCCTCGCAATCGGCGATTGTCGTGAGCGCGGATTCAATAACGATATCGGCAATGCCGGCCTTGTCCTGCGCGCCTACGGGCGTGGTCGGGTCGAACACGACCTCGATATGCAGGCCGTTGTTGACGAACATCAGGCCCTTGTCGGTCTTGCCGACATACTGGCTTTCATCGCGCAACTTGCCGTCATGATCACCGGCAATATCGGCCCAGCTCTGATCCACGAGCGGCAGCGCAGAATCGAGGAACTGCCGCCCACGCGCAATAACCGCTTGCCCACGCGCCTCGTCATAGCCGCCGGGTCGTGCCGGGGGGGCATCAAGCGCGTCGGTGCCGTAAAAAGCGTCATAGAGGCTCCCCCAGCGCGCATTGGCAGCGTTCAGCAGGAAACGCGCGTTGAGAATCGGGACCACCAGCTGTGGCCCGGCCATCGTCGCGATTTCGGGATCGACGTTCTGCGTACCGATCTGGAAATCACCCGGCTCGGGTACGAGGTAGCCGATTTCAGTGCAGGAAGGCCTTGTAAGCCGCCGCATCATGCGGCTTTCCTGCGCGCTCAATATGCCACGCGTCAATCTGCGCCTGCAATTCCTCGCGCTTCGCCAGCAGCGCGGCGTTGCGCGGCGCGAACTGCGCCAGCAGCGCGGCAAATCCGGCCCAGAAACCGCTAACATCGCGGCCAAGCGGCGTCAGGACTTCGTTTTCGAGGAACGTCGCCAGCCGCTCATCAATGTTCAGCCCAGCGCGATCTGTCATGTTGGTCATCATGGTCCTCTTGCGTTCCAATGCGGGTTGGTCCTGGGGAGGAGGACGGCTCGCGCTATGGCGAAAGGGGCTCTGGATTGCAACGGGTTGGAACTGGCGGATTGCCCGGCTACAGATGTGCGCAATGAAACCCGATACTCTCCCACAATTCGATGCGCAGGCCATGCTGGATCAAGTCCAGTCGTGGTGCGCGATCAACACCGGCACCGGCAATCTGGATGGGCTGGCGCATCAGGCGGACCTGCTCGCGGCCGCCTTTTCCGCCCTTCCCGCAACGGTCGAACTGGTTGATCCTGCGCCCGTGACCGCGATTGCGGCGGATGGCAGCGAATTTGCCAAGCCCAATGGCCGGCATCTGATCGTGCGCGTGCGGCCCACCGCCAACCGGCGCATCCTGCTGACGGGGCACATGGACACCGTTTTCCCGGTGGATCACCCGTTCCAGTCGACCACCTGGCTGGAAGACGACGTGCTGAACGGCCCCGGCGTCGCAGATATGAAGGGCGGCATCGCGGTGATCCTGCACGCTCTTTTGGCGTTTGAAGATAGCGCAGAGGCCTCCTCGCTCGGTTATGATGTGCTGATCAATGCCGATGAGGAAACCGGATCGCTTGCCAGCGCCGATCTGATCGCGCGGATGGCGCATGGCAAGCTGGCGGCGCTCACCTATGAACCCGCCGCCCTGCCCGATGGTACGCTGGCCCATGCGCGCGGGGGGACGGGCAATTACTCGATCACCCTTTCCGGCCAGTCCGCCCATGCAGGCCGCAATCCGGAGGAAGGCCGCAACGCGATTGTCGCTGCCGCCGATCTGATCTTGCGGCTGAAGGCGATGGAGCGCGAGGATATCACCATCAACCCGGCCAAGCTGGAGGGCGGCGCTGCCAACAATGTGGTGCCCGATCACGCGCTGTTGCGGTTCAACATACGCCCCAAATCGACCGCGGCGATGGAAAGCTTCGACAACGATCTCAACACCTTGCTGGCGCAGATTGAGGCGACGCACGAAGTGCGCTGCAACCGCCACGGCGGCGTCACCCGCCCGCCAAAGCACGTGGATGAACGCGCGCAGGCGCTGTTCGATCTGGTGCGTGAATGTGGCGCGCAGCTGGGGCAGGACATTCGCTGGAAATCCACCGGCGGCGTGTGCGATGGGAACAACATCGCAGCCTGCGGAGTGCCCGTGGTCGATACAATGGGCGTCCGCGGAGGCTCCATCCATTCCCCGCAGGAATTTCTGATCGTACCGAGCCTGACCGAGCGTGCCAGTCTTTCCGCACTCGTTCTCAAACGCCTGACGCAGGGTGCGCTTGCTGGAGACTTTACATGACCATGCGCCTGCGCGCCGCGCGCCCTGCCGATCTGGAAGCCCTGTACGAAATGGCCAAACTGACCGGCGGCGGGTTCACCAACCTGCCTGCCGACCGCAAGGCATTGTCAGCAAAGCTTGGCCGCGCCGCCAGCGCCTTTGCCCGCGACGAAGAGACGATTGGCGACGAACAATTCGTGCTCGTTCTGGAAGACCCGGCGACTGGCGCGGTGCGCGGCACCTGCCAGTTGATGAGCCGGGTGGGCCAACAGTGGCCTTTCTATTCCTACCGGCTGAATACGCTGACCCAGTATTCGCAGGAGCTGGACCGCACAGTTCGCGCCGAAATGCTCAGTCTCGTCACCGATCTGGAAGGCACCAGCGAAGTTGGCGGGCTGTTCTTGCATCCTAATGAACGCGCTGGCGGGCTGGGCCTGCTGCTCGCCCGGTCGCGCTATCTGTTCGTGGCGATGCACCGCAAGCGCTTCGCCGACAAGATTATCGCAGAGCTGCGCGGGATTATCGACGAACGCGGCGGATCGCCATTCTGGGACGGGGTCGCCGGACGCTTCTTTGGCATGGGCTTTCAGGAAGCGGACTATTTCAACGCCATCAACGGCAACCAGTTTATTGCCGACCTGATGCCCAAACATCCGGTCTATGTCGCGATGCTGCGCGAAGAGGCGCGCAGTGTGATCGGCGTGCCGCACCCCACGGGCCGCGCAGCCATGCGGATGCTGGAGAACGAAGGGTTCAGCTACGATGGATATGTCGATATCTTCGACGGCGGACCGACCATGGTGGCGCAGACCGATCAGGTCGCCAGTGTGCGTGACAGCAAGGCAGCGGTGCTGAGTGCGATGGATTTAGCCGAGGGCGAACGCGCAATCCTGGCCACCGGCACGCTCAGCGATTTCCGCGCCTGTTACGGCGCGCGCAGCTTTGACGCTGAAGGCGGCATCGCGATCGACGCAGCGGCGGCAGATACGCTGGATGTGTGCGTCGGCGATACAGTGTGGAGTGTCGGACGGTGAACCTGACCGAAATCAACTTCGACGGAGTCGTCGGTCCCAGCCACAATTACGCTGGCCTCAGCCTCGGCAATATTGCCAGCGCCAGTCACAAGGGCGATCCGTCCTATCCGCGCGCCGCCGCATTGCAGGGGGTGGCAAAGATGCGCGGCAATCTGGCACGGCTGGGCGTTCAGGGGTTCCTGTTGCCCCTGCCCCGCCCCAACGCTGCGCTATCGGATCAGTTGGCACTGGATAAAACCGCGCCGCCCCAATTGCACGCAGCGCCGTGGTCGGCATCAAGTATGTGGACCGCCAACGCCGCGACCGTCAGCCCCGCACCCGATACCGCCGATGGCAAATGCCACCTCACCCCCGCCAACCTCGTCACCATGCTGCACCGCGCGCAGGAATGGCCCGATACAAAGCGGATGCTCGAACTGGCCTTTGGCAACCGCGATCACTTCAGCGTGCACGATATCGTCCCGATGTCTTTTGGTGATGAGGGCGCGGCAAATCACATGCGCCTGTGCGAGGGGCATGACAGCGCCGGTGTGGAGGTGTTCGTTTACGGCAAGCCCGGCGGCGCATTCCCCGCGCGCCAGCACGAACAGGCCAGCCGGCTTGTCGCCCGCGCGCATGGCCTCGACCCGGCACGGTGCGTGTTCATCGAACAGAACCCCGCCGCAATCGAGGCGGGCGCGTTTCACAACGATGTCGTCTCGGTTGCCAACGAGCGCGTGCTGTTCACCCACGCAGAGGCGTTTGCCGATCAGGCTGCTGCCTATGAGGCGATCCGCGCCGCCTTTCCGGCGCTTGAAGTGGTCGAGGTGCCGAGCAAGTCGGTATCTTTGGCAGAGGCGATACGCACCTATCTGTTCAACGCGCAGTTGCTAACCCTGCCCGATGGAAGCATGGCGCTGGTTGTGCCGGAAGAATGCCGCGAAAGCCCATCAGTGTGGGCTTATTGCGAGGGGTTGATGGCGTCGAACGGCCCGATCCGCGAGGTCATCCCAGTGGATGTTCGGCAGTCGATGGCCAATGGCGGCGGCCCCGCCTGCCTGCGCCTGCGGGTGGTGTGCGACCCGGCCCATGTCGATCCGCGCTTCCTGCTGGATGACAGCAAGGCCGACAAGATCGAACGGGTCATCGCGCAGACCTGGCCCGAGCAGATCGACCCGGCGGATATCGGCTCCGAGAGGCTGGCGGAAACGGTGCGCGCCGCACGTTATGCACTGTTGAACGCACTGTCCCTGTGTGAGCTTGGTTAACCCGATTGCACCCTTGCGTCGGATGGGCTTACACTTGGCTTACTGTTAACCAGTGCACCCCGCACCGTCCGGCCATTGGCACGCGCATTGCAGGGGCAAGTGTTAAAAAGGGAAGCTGCGTGTTGCACAAATTTGCCAGACTGTTCGTGATCAAGAATTGCTTTGAGGCATTCGCGATCATTTACGCTCTGGCGCTTGGCGCAACGTCGCGTGGATCGTCCTATCTTCACCAATATCCTGGCCTCGGCGGGCAATTGCTGTTTCTGGCGACAACCGGCGCAGTGTTTCTGGCAGGCGCCGCCATCCTTGACGGGTTGAAGGCCAAAGCTGAACTGGCGCAATTGAAGGCGCGAACAAACCCGCTTTGAAGGGGCGCAGGCACCTGCGCGCTGGCCTTGTGCCAGAGGCGTCCTGGATCAGGGCCTGCGCCTTGGCTGTCCCCTACCCCTGTTGTTTTCAGTCAGCGGCCCGCTGCCCGAAGCTGTCAGGAAACTGATCGATCCATACGTTTTCAGCTTTGGTCTGGAATAGCCTTTCCGGCTGGGCGATGTGGGTGAGTTAGTTGACGCCATGATCAGGGCTCCGCTTTGCTAGGTCTGCATTGCCCCGTGCAAGATTATGCCCGAATTTCTGCGATAGCCGTCATCGTGATCTGCCGAACCGGATAGAATGAATGTCTTTCATGCCCAGCCGATCAAGCGGGGCGTGAGGCGGACGTACTTTGGTGGCGAGCACCGGGAATCGCGCTGAAAAGCACGCTTTCTTTCGAATCGCAGATGTCTGTGCGTGTTGTCGTGCCCCGGCTAACCGCCTCACCGTTCCCGCGCGCGTCTCACTTCGCTGATTATCTCGTATCCCGAGGTGATCGCGGCACGCGCAGCGCAGGGCGTTTTGCATGGCACAACGCAGATCGATGACGAGAAATGGTGGAAAAACGAGATCGCCAGCCAGCGGCGGCAAAGGTGGGGGTTTCTGTTGCTAGCTACCCCCGGAGCCCCGGAATCCGTTCTGTTGCCCGGTCGGTCCAACCGCGCTTTAGCTTTGTAAATTCAGGCCGTTAAGCCGTCAAATTACGCAGCGATTGCGAGTGCTTCGTTATCGTTGGCACTTATGGGTTTTGAACAGTTTTACGGGTTACTCAGCCCGGGCAAAAACAACGCTTTTCGGCCCACGTCGATCCTAGTTCGGCCCCGTCATTTCCCCCGCAAAAATCGGGAGAGGTGGTGGAGCCGCCGGGTACTGCCCCCGGGTCCGTTGTGCGTATTACACGCTGCACTTTATCGCCATAGTCGGTTACCCGACATGACCCATATAGCGCGAAAATGCTGAATGGGAAGTGAGCGCCCCACTTTTGCGCAGCCGCGCACGATGTACAGGTTTACTTGCGCAATTCATCCCGGATCTGCGTCAACAGCTCGATCTCGGTCGGACCTGCCGGTTCTGCTGCGGCTTCTTCCTCACGCTCCAACTGCTTCATCGCCTTGGTGGTGAAGCGCACCAGCATGAAGATGATGAACGCCAGTATCAGAAAGTTGAGGATCGCGGTGATGAACGCGCCGTATCCGATCATCGCCGCCCCCGCCTCTTTCAAGGCAGCGTAATCGGTCATCGAGCCGGTGTAGTCGGCCGGCGCGGAAAGCAGGATGAAATAGCGTGAGAAATCCACGCCGCCAAAGATTGCACCGACCAACGGCATGATAACCTCATCCGTCAGCGACGTTACAATCGTGCCGAATGCTGCGCCGATAATCACGGCGACCGCCAATTGCATGACGTTGCCCTTGGCGATGAATTCCTTGAAATCGGACAGCATAATGATCCCCTGATGCCGGCATTGAAAGGCCACATTTGGCAGCCTGCCCAGCGATTGCCAAGTGATGATACATGCAGTCTTCCTGTTGAATGGCCGCAGGGGTGTGCTATATGCACAATACAGGAAATCCTGTGTCGCCCGGTCGGGCTGCTGGCACATGTTTTTGGAAGGGAAATTCATGACTGCGATCACTAAAATGCGCTCGGGGATGCGCGCTGGCCTTGTCGCGTTCGTTGCGCTCAGCCTTTCGGCCTGCGGGATCAACTCGGTTCCGGCGGCTGAGGAAGAGGCCAAGGCACAGTGGGGCAATGTCGAAAGCGCGCTGCAAAACCGCTCCGACAAGATCCCCAACCTCGTCGCAGTGGTGCAGGCTGCTGCCATCTCTGAAAAGGACATCCTGCAAGGCGTGATTGACGCCCGCGCCCGTGCGACCTCGATCAACATCACCACCGATGATCTCTCAAATCCCGAAGAGTTCAAGAAATTCAACGATGCCCAGAACCAGCTGACGCAGGCATTGGGTCAGCTGCGCACGGTGGTTGAAAACTACCCGCAGCTTGCCAGTCAACCGCGCTTTGGCGATCTGATGGTCGCGATTGATGAGGCGAACAACCAGATCAACACGGAACGAGTGCGCTACAATGACGCGGCGCGCGCCTACAACACGGAAATCCGCACCTTCCCCAGCACGATCGGCGCGAACATCATCCACGGCTCCGAGCCGCTGGAATATTTCGAGGCGGACGAGGCGAGCAAAGCCAATCCCACTGTCGATATGAGCGGCATCACCGGCAATCAGGCTCCGACGGCCGCCAACTAGAGTGAACCGCGTGCGCGCTCCTCTGCGCCAAGTGCCACCCTGGCTGCTGATATTGCTGGCGGGCCTGTTTTGGCTCGCCAGCCCTGTTGCCGTGCAAGCGCAAGATTACCCGCCCCGGCCCGACGGTCCGATATACGATGGGGCAGACATGCTTTCAGCAGAGACCGAGGCCCGGCTCGATGCAGAATTGCGCGCTTACAACGCTCAGACCGGACGTGCGATCATTGTCGCCACTGTGCCCGATCTTGGCGGAGTGAATATCGAAAGCTACGCCACCGGGCTGTTCAGCGACTGGGGCATCGGCGGGGCAAAGCGCGACACCGGCCTTTTGTTGCTGATCTCTCGCGATGATCGCAAGCTGCGGATCGAAGTCGGTTATGGCCTGCACGGCTATTTCGGTGGGATCATGGCCGGGCGCGTGATCAATGATGTAATCACACCGCGTTTCAAGGAAGGCAATTTTGACGCCGGGGTCAGCGATGGCGTGGCTGCAATCCTCGATCACCTCGCCAAAAGCCCCGAGGACGCAATCGCCATCGAGGAAGCCGCCAAGGCCGCCGAGCAACAACGCAGCCGCAGCGACGGAGGCTTTCCTGTTGGCACGCTGATCTGGCTGTTGTTCATGTTCTTTTTCTTTGTCCTCCCCTTGATGCGGGGCAGATCAAGGCGCCGCAAATACCGCGCCAAGGGCAAAGGCCCGTGGGGCAAGCGCGACGATGACGATAGCGGCGGAGGTGGCATCGGCCGCACCGCACGCGATATCATCCTGTGGGAAGTCGGCAGCGCGATCGCGCGCGGCGCGCTGTCCGACAGGGATGGCTGGGGCGGCGGTGGTGGAGGCGGCTTTGGCGGCGGCGGCGGTTTTGGCGGGTTCGGTGGCGGCAGTTCCGGTGGCGGCGGCGCATCGGGGGGTTGGTAAATGAGTTATCTGACACACGATGAGCATCAGCTTGTCTCCAATGCCGTGCGTGAAGCGGAGGCGGGCACATCGGGAGAAATCCTGACAGTGCTGGCCGACCGGTCGGATGGTTACACCGATGTCGCGCTGCTTTGGTCCGCTGCACTTTCCTTTACCGCGATGAGCGTGTTTGCCGCCCTGCCCGGCCCGTTTCTCAACGTCTGGGACCGGGTCGTGGTGGAGGCCTTCGTGGGCGGCTGGGGGCATGAATGGTCGACCGGCGAACTTGCCAGCATGACGATTGGCCTTGGGCTTGGCACGTTTGTGCTGAGCTGGGCGGCGCAATTGTGGGCGCCGGTGAAATGGCTGATGGTGCCTGGCACGGTCAAGACCGCGCGGGTCCACGATGCAGCCGTCCGCCATTTCAAGGTTGGCGCGGAAAGCCGCACCACCGGTCGCACGGGCGCGCTCATCTACCTTTCCATGAATGAACACCGCGCGGAAATCGTCGCGGATGAAGCCATCGCGCGGCTTGTCGAACCCGAGGTCTGGGGCGAGGCGATGGGCGACATGCTGGCCCAGATCAAGGCCGGGCGCATCGCGGAAGGGCTGGCGGTGGGCGTGCGCGATGTCGGCTTTGTCCTGTCTCAGCACTTCCCGCGCGGCACTCAAGACACAAATGAGCTTCCCGACCGGCTGATCGAAGTCTAGGTGCCGTGGTCATGGACGATATCGAATTGATCCGCGATGCGGACGCGGACAAACCTGAACAAACGCGCTGGCAAGGCCAGTTCATAACCGCCAAGACCCGTGGCCGCTGGGAATATGTCGGTCGTTCGCGCGGTATCCGCGCCGCTGCAATTATCGCCATAGACGAGGATGCGGACGGATCGCGCCACGTCATCCTCGTGAGCCAGTATCGCGTGCCGCTGTCGCGCTTTTGCCTCGAGATCCCCGCCGGACTGGTGGGCGATGCGCAAGGGGAAGAGGGCGAGGCCGCGATCGAGGCCGCCGCGCGCGAACTGGAGGAAGAAACCGGATATCGCGCAGGCCAGCTGGTGGAACTGGGTGAATTCTATTCGTCCCCCGGCATGATTTCGGAATGTTTCACGCTGCTGAAAGCCACCGCTCTCACAAAGATCGGCGAGGGCGGCGGCGTTTCGGGTGAAAACATCAATGTGCACCGCATACCAATCGACAAGGTCAGCGAATTCGTTGCGCAATGGCGCGCAGCAGGCCACGCGGTCGATGTGCGGATCGGACTGTTCATGGGATATCTGGGAGAGAAATAGGACATGGCAAAACGTTGCGAAGGTAAACTCGCCCTCGTCACCGGCGGAGCGCAGGGGCTGGGCCGCGCGCATTGCATCCGGCTGGCGCAAGAAGGCGCACGCGTGCTCGCCACCGATATCAACGGCGAAGGGGCAGCGGAAACCGCGGCCATCGTCAATGCGGAAATGGGCGAAGGCACCGCGTTTTCGATCCAGCACGATGTAACCGATCCGGCCGCATGGGAAGTCGCCGTCGATGCCGCGCGTGAGCATCTGGGCGGGCTGAATGTGCTGGTGAACAACGCCGGAATCGGCGTTGGCGGCAATATCGAGGAATGCACCTTCGAAGACTGGCAGCGGTGTTTCGACATCAACGTCAATTCAATCTTCCACGGCTGCCAAAAGGCGCTGCCGCTGATGCGTGAACATGCGCCCGGATCGATCATCAACATATCGAGCATCGCCGGTCTCATCGCGAGCGATACGATGCCTGCCTATAACGCTTCCAAGGCGGCGGTGTGGATGCTGTCCAAATCCATCGCATTGCACTGTGCGAAAAAGAACATGCAGATCCGGTCCAATTCGGTGCACCCCACGTTTGTCGATACGCCCATTCTCGACGGTACGGCCAAGGCGCACAGCCTCGACAAGCAGGTGCTGCTGGACAAGCTGGCGCGGCAGATTCCGCTGAAATTCGTGGGTGAGCCCAACGATATCGCCAATGCCGTGGTGTATCTTGCCAGCGACGAAAGCCGGTTCATGACCGGGGCAGAGATCAAGCTGGATGGCGGCATATCCGCGATGTGAACATGTACGCCGGACAAAAAGAGAGGGGCCAGACGGCCCCTCCCGGTTTTTCAATGGTGAGCGCAGCTGCCCGAAAACCGGGTTCAGCTTAACGGTGCGGCTGGCTCAATCCGCGATCAGCGCGATCGCGATATAGACGATCAGCAGGCTGCCAAATCCGAACACCGTTCCGGCCACGAACGCGAGGCGCACGATCATCGGATCGATGTCGAAGTAGTTGGCGATCCCGCCGCAGACACCCGCCAGCTTTGCATCAGACTTGTCGAGGCGAAATTGTTTTTGCGGCGGCTGGCGGTCCGATCCTTTGGTCACGTTGTTCATGCGAGAACTCCCATGCTGAGGGTGCTGTGGGCAAACGCGGGGCTGCCCGGAATAATGGCGGTGGCGAGCAGGATGCCGGTGATCAGCAGGGCCGCGACTGCGGCGAGCATGCGATCGGTTCCGGAATTGCGGCCACTCTTGCTGGCGTTGACGGAAACTTCGGGCGAGGCGGACATGATTGCGGGTGTTCCTTTATCAGATGATGGCGGTCGAAATGAATTGTGGCGGGGCGTTTCAGGCGAAGGCCGGGGTAGCCGGGACGATGGCGTAGGCCAGCAGGCCAGCGGTCAGCATCACGGAGAATGCCGCGGCAAGAAAGCGGTTGCTGAAGTCGGAGTTGAACATGGTTAAATCCTCGATTTGGGGGTTGATTGAAAAAGCGCTGGCTCAGACCATCGTGGTCGGGCTGGCGGGGATGATCGCGTAGGCAAACAAAGCGGCGGTGATGAGCGCCGAATAGACGGCTGCGGCGAAGCGATTGGCGGTGGTGATGGTCATTTTGTGGTCTCCTGTGTTCGTTTCTGTGTCCCTTTGGGCGTTTCCCTTGGGACGAAAAACACAGTGCAGGAGGTGTGCCAAACTCTAAAAACCCCGGATTACCGTGGGTTTGTATCAAATTGTAACCGTGCGTTTCGTTCATCATTCCGAAAGCTTGGGAAAATCCACCATGTGTTGGGATTGGGGTTTTCAGATACCCGGACTGGCCTTCTTGCGCGCCCGTGCTAACGCTTTGCCCGCCCATGTCGCTCGCGAAGATCACCCTCGAAAATTTCCGCAACCACGCCAGCAGCGCGCTTGAGGATACTGCGCATTTCAACCTGCTGGTGGGGGAAAATGGCGCGGGCAAAACCAATGTCCTCGAAGCACTGTCGCTGCTGAGTTCGGGTCGCGGATTGCGCCGTGCCGCCCTGCCCCAGCTCGCCCGCCACGGATCGCCCGACGGGGCGTCGGGTCATGCGTGGACCATCGGTGCCAGCCTCATTGAACAGGGTCAGGTTTCGGCCCGCATCGGCACCTATGCCGAAGCCACGCGACCGGGCCGCCGACTGGTCCGCATCAATGGAGCAGAGACAAGCGCGACCTCGCTGTCCGAATGGCACGCGGTCAGCTGGCTTACCCCGTCGATGGATGGTCTGTTCACCGACAGCGCCGGTGCGCGGCGACGGTTTATCGACCGGATGACGCTGGCGACAGAGCCGGGGCATGCCCGATCCGTATCGCAGTACGAAGCAGCGCTGCGCGAACGCAACCGGTTGCTGGATGTGCGCGGGGATGCGCGCTGGCTGGACGCGATAGAAGCGCAGGCCGCGCAACATGGCGCGCGGATTGCCGAGTTGCGCGCGCGGCTGATCGCAACGCTGGCGGACGAGCTGTCGGCCCTGCCGCCCGAACCCTTTGCCCGTCCGGCGTTGACCTATCGCCCCGGCGGGCCGACCGATCCGGCAAGCCTGGTCGCCAGTTTCGCGCGCGAGCGGCGGCGCGATGCGGCGGCCGGCCGCGCGCTGACCGGGCCGCATCGCGATGAGGTGGAAGTGGTCATGGCTTCAACCGGCGTGCCAGCCGCCCTTTGTTCCACGGGCGAGCAAAAGGCGATGTTGATCGCAATCACACTGGCGCATGGCACTCTGGCAAGTGAGGGACGCCCCAGCGTGCTGCTGCTGGACGAGGTTGCTGCGCATCTCGATCCGGTCCGACGTGCCGAGCTGTTTCGGCGGCTGCGCGCAGGCAAGGCTCAGATCTGGCTGACCGGAACGGAAATTTCACCCTTTGCCCAGATCGAGGGCGAGGCAGCGATCTGGCGGGTCAGCGCGGGTTGCGTGGAGCGGCTGTAGCGCTCCGGGGTTCCCCCTCGGGCAAAGCGGCGGCGACCTCGTCCACCGTCGATCCGACCAGTTCCTCTACCCCCTCGACCGTGGGATGAATGCGATCATCCTGAAACAGCATCGGGTTGCGATAGATATCCTCCAGCCAAAACGGGATAAGCGCCGCATCGTATTCCCGCGCCAGATCACCATACAGCGCATCGAATTCGGCCTGATATTCCGGCCCGTAATTAGGCGGTGCGCGCATTCCCATGATCAGGACGGGGATGCCGCGCGCCTTCAATTCGTCCAGCATCGCACGGAAATTGGCGCGCGTCTGATCGGGCGATAGGCCGCGCAGCAAATCGTTGCCGCCCAGTTCCAGAATGAACAGATCGGGTGCTTCTTCCAGCGCATCCAGGGTGAATTTCAACCGGCCCAGCCCTGCCGCGCTGGTATCGCCAGAATTGCCGGCATTGGTCACGCGGGCATTTATCCCGCGCGCACGCAGGGCCGATTTCAGCTTTGCGGGGTAGCTATCCTGATCGGGCTCCGAAAATCCATATCCGGCAAACAGGCTATCTCCGAATGCGAGGATGCGCCGCTCCTCTCCCATGATCGGGATGGTGGGGGCCGCATCACCTGCTGCGGCGCTCGCTCCTGCAGGGGTGGCATCGGCATCGGTGGCATCGCCATTGCAGGCCGAAAGCGTCAGTACCGCGCCAAAAACCGCACCGGCCGCGCCCATTTTCCATCCCGAATATCGTACCTGCATCAATCAGTCTTTCCAAAGGTGCTTGCCTATAACGCGCCCCTATCCCATCTGGAGCCAGTGACAAACCCCGCTTTCCCAACCGTCCAGCCCGCAATCGCGGCGCGCAACCTCACCCTCACCCTTGGCAGCAACGCTGCGCCGGTGGAAATCCTGCGAGGGATAGACCTGGAAATACGGCGCGGAGAGGTGGTTGCACTGCTTGGCCCGTCTGGATCGGGCAAAAGCTCGCTGATGGCCGTTCTGTCCGGCCTGGAACGCGCGAGCGGCGGCAGCCTGACTGTCGCGGGGCAGGATTTCACCACCTTGAACGAGGATGGACTTGCACAGGCCCGGCGCGGACGGATCGGGATCGTTTTGCAGGCTTTCCATCTGTTGCCCACGATGACTGCGGCAGAAAACGTCGCCACCCCGATGGAACTGGCCGGGGCCAAGGACGCCGCCCCGCGTGCCGAAGCGGAGCTGGTCGCGGTTGGCCTTGGCCATCGGATCGGACATTATCCAACGCAACTTTCCGGTGGGGAGCAACAGCGCGTTGCCATTGCGCGTGCCACCGCGCCGCGCCCCGACCTGATCTTTGCCGATGAACCGACCGGCAATCTGGACGTGCACACCGGTGAGGAGATCATCGACCTGCTCTTCGCTCGCCGTGCCGAAACGGGCGCCACCTTGCTGGTCATCACCCACGATCCCGCCTTGGCCGAACGATGCGAGCGTGTGCTGACAATGGCGGATGGCATGATCGTTTCCGATCGCGCAGGTGCCGACTGGGCCGAAGCGGGCGATCTGGACGCTGCGCAATGAACACCAATGCAGCCGCGAACGGCGGCCTTTCATGGCGCGCTGCGTGGCGGATGGCCCGGCGCGATCTCAACGCGCGGTTCAAGGGATTGCGCCTGCTGGTCGTGTGCATTTTTCTGGGCACCGCCGCGCTCGCTGCAATTGGCACGCTTACCGCATCCATCGAGCGCGAGCTGGCCGCCAGCGGACAGGAATTGCTCGGCGGAGATATAGAGGTTGAAGTCTGGCAACGCGACCTCTCGCCCGAAGAACTGGCGGCGCTGAGCGAATACGGCACGCTATCGGGCGGCACCCGACTGCAGGCCATGGCAATCAGCGATGGTGCGACCGGGGCAACCGGCGAAGGCAATGCCGCTCCCATCGAATTGAAGGCCGTGGACAGCGCATGGCCGCTGTATGGTGCTCTGACTCTGACTGACGGGCGCGAAGTTGCAGCGCCCACGGGCGACACCGCATGGCTATCGCAAGGAGCGATTGACCGGCTGGATATAGCGGTTGGCGACCGTTTCAGGGTCGGCACAGTCACTCTGACGGCGGGCGGGATCATCGACAAGGAACCGGATCGCCTGTCCGAAGGCTTCCAGCTTGGACCGACCATCATTACTGCGCAGGATGTGCCCGGACGCGCCGGGTTGCTGCAACCGGGCGCCCTTTACCAGAGCAAGTACCGCGTAGCATTTGATGATGCCGGGCAAGCGCCCGAGGACGCGACAGAGGCGCTGGAACAGGCGTTTCCCAATGCCGGGTTCGATTTTCGCACCCGCGACCGCGCATCGCCCGGCGCCGACCGGTTCGTGCAGCAGATGAGCGATTTCCTGACGCTGGTGGGCCTCGCCGCGCTGGTGATCGCGGGGATCGGGATTGCAGGCGGGGTATCATCCTATCTGGATCAACGCCGCGCCAGCATCGCAACGTTCAAGGTGCTGGGTGCATCCAACCGCGATATCGTGCGAATTTACGCACTTCAGATTGCCGCCGCCGCATTGGTCGGCACCCTCGCTGGCCTCGCGGTGGGCGTACTGGTTACGCCGTTGCTGGGGGCGGCATTGCAGGACCTGCTGCCGGTCGAAGGCGGGTTCGTGGTTGAGCCTCAACCGCTGTTGCTGGCGGGCGCCTATGGACTGCTGGTCGCTTTCGCCTTTGCTGCTGCGCCGCTGCTGCGAGCCCGCACCTTTCCAGCGATGGCGCTGATGCGAAGCCGCATCGATCCTCTCTCGCGCGATCCGCGTGCGCTCATCGCGACGGGACTGGGCATTGCCGCTATCTGCGCGCTCGCGCTGCTGACAACGGACCGGCTGGTGCTTTCAGCGAGTTTTCTGGTCGGAGCGGGCGTGGCGCTGGCGCTGCTGGCGGGCCTCGGCTTTGGCATTCAGGCGATTGCCCGCCGCCTGCCCCGCCCCTCCAACCCGATCCTGCGATCCGCACTTGCCAATATCTATCGTCCCGGCGCGCCGACCGGCGCGCTTGTCACCGCGCTCGGCTTCGGGCTCGCCGCATTCGTGCTGCTGGCCGCGATCCAGACCGCAATCGACGGCAACATCCAGTCTCGCGTGCCGCAAGAAGCGCCCGATTACTTCGTGATCGACGTGCCGCGCGATGCCGAGGTCGATTTCAAGGGACTGGTGCGGCAAACTTTTCCAGATGCCGCGATCCGCACCGTGCCCACCTTGCGCGGGTCGGTCCTGGCTTATGGCCCGCAAGGCGCAATGCAGCGCGTCGCCGATCTGGAGGACATTCCAGAAGGCGCGTTCTTCCTCAATGGCGAACGCGGTCTGACCTATGCCGATGAACTGCCGCCGGGCAACACCCTTGTCGAGGGCGAGTGGTGGGAGCCCGGACACACCGGAGAAATGCTGGTCTCGGTCAACGCCGATGGCGCGCGCGCGCTGGGGCTGGAAGTCGGCGATTACATCACACTGGGAGTGCTGGGGACGGAGCGGCAGGTGCGCATCGCCAACCTGCGAGAGATCGACTGGGAAAGTCTGGGCTTCAACTTCACGCTGGTATTCTCGCCCAACACACTGGACGATGTGCCGCACAACCTTGCCGCGTCAATCGAGCTGAATGAACGCGGGAGCGCGGCCGATATCGTCGACAAAAAAGGGCGGGTGCTGCGCGCGATGGTGCAGGCGTTCCCGTCCAGTTCGGTCGTTGACGTAAGCGAGGTTCTGGTGGAAGCGCGCACTTTGCTCGAACAAGTTGCGCTGGCCACTCTGGCGGCAGCCGCCGTCGCGGTGCTGGCTGGCCTTGCGGTGCTGATGGGCGCGATTGCGGCGGCGCGTGCATCGCGGATGTACGACACCGTTATCCTTCGCGTGCTGGGTGCAAGCAGGCGGCAGGTGCTGATGATGCAGCTTGCCGAATACGGGCTGATTGCTGCCGCGCTGGCACTGGTCGCGCTGGCACTGGGATCGGGGCTGGCGTGGGTGGTGATCACGCAAATGTTCGAGTTTGACTGGTTGCCCGATTGGGGCCGCGTGCTGACCGTGCTGGGCCTTGGCCTTGCCATGGTGCTCGCTTTTGCGCTGGGCGGATCGTTACCGCTGCTGCGTGCAAAGCCCGCTCAGGCCTTGAGAGAACTGTAGCGGCGCGTCACTCCGACCAGAAGTGACGCCCCCACACGGATTCGGGCAGGATGCGCGCCGCAGCGCGGAACCTCAGGCAAACACGTCCGCGTCGTAACCCACCATGCCCGGCTCTCCTTTGACGACGAGCGTGCTGGCGAGCATATCGTGGAGGCCCTGATTACGCTCGGTAAAGGCAACCATGATGAACCCGATCAGCAGGATCAGGCCAGACAGGATCTTTCCGAAATACCGTCCAGTGGCGCGGCCATAGCTGATGCGACCGCCCTGAAGATCGGTGACGATCAGGCCCAGAGCTTTCTTGCCCGGAGTGGCCTGCATCGCTGACCCTTCGAAACCGATAAAATAGGCAAACGTAATCACCAGCATCAGGACGTCCGCCACTCCGTAAGACTGGCTCGCGTCAAGATCGAACAGTGAAACGCCGAATGCCAGCGCCAGTACAAACTGCACAACAGCCAGAATGATCGTGTCGATCAGATACGCAAGAACTCGAATCCAGAAGCCAGCATAGTTCACAATCGAATCATCCCCTGTAACGCAGGGCCTCCGCCCCGGCAGTCGCATCATGGCAAACCAACGGTGCAATTCAACCGGTTAAACAACTCTCCATGAAAAAAGCCCCGTGCGATTGGGTCGCACGGGGCTTTTTTCTTTCAGGTCGATCGTTTGATGATCAGAACTTGAAGCGAACCACACCGCCATAGGTGCGCGGCGCGCTGGGGTAGCCCGAAACGGTACCGGACTGCGCAACACCATCGAACACTGTCGTGATGAACTGGTCGTCAAGCAGGTTGCGAGCAAACGCCCCGATTTCAAAACCGTTGTTCAACGCGAGCGTGATCGAAGTGTTCACCAGATTGACTTCGCGGTTGAAGATCTGGGTGTTGCCCAAAGCCGCGTTGAAAGTCGGCAGGCCGTTGTTGATCGGCGTGTTGCTTTCATGATTGTAATCGATGCGGCTGATAATCCGGCTGCCACCACTGAACTCATGAGTATAAGTCGCGCTGGTTGCGATTGCGATCTGGGGGATGCCCGCCGGCGTTACCCCAGACAGATCGCCCAGAACGCTGCCGGGGAAATCATCGAACAACGGATCCAGATAGGTCATCGCAAAAGTCAGGACGAAACCTTCGGCAGGGTTAATGGTCGAGTCGAACTCAAAGCCCTTCACCGACTGCTGACCGGCATTCTGGAGCGCAAAGCCTGTGCCAGTGAAGGCAAGGCTCTGGAAGCCCTTGATGGTCTGGTCGAACAACGCGACGTTAAAGCCAAATCCTTCCCATTGCGCCTTCAGGCCGATTTCGTACACTTCAGCGTTTTCCGGTCCGGCGAAACGCGAACCCGTGCTGAGGTTTGGAACGTTCAGCCCTGCGTCGAGAATTGGCGAAGAGGGGGCAGCGAAGGTCGAACGGCCCGGCCCTGCGATATAGTCCGTATTCGACGGGCGGCTGTCACGCGACAGGTTGACCGAGGAAGCCTTGAAGCCGGTTGAGTAGCTGGCGTAAACGTTGACTTCGTTCGACACCTGATACGCTGCGCGGAACAGGTAAGTCAGCTTGTCATCGCGCGTCTTGCCATCTTCGATCGCGTTCGGGATGCTCAGGAACGGCGGCTGGAACTGGAAACCGCTCAAAGGCAACAGCGTATTGATGGCCGGGTTTGTCGCAGCAGCCAGCAGCGCGTTCTGGTTTGCCGTTGGCAATGCCTGGAACTGATCGCGGGTTCTGACAGTCCCACCGCTCGCCAGGGTGATGAACGCATCGACCAGATTTACCTGACCCAGCGGATCGGGGTTCACTGAGCTAAGCGCGAAGTCCTTCTTGTCATCGGTGTAGTTGAAACCGCCCGTGAAGACGAGGCCGTCCAGCGGCTCGAAATCAACCGTGCCGAAGATGGAGTAGGATGTGTTGTCCATCGCGAATGCCTCTTGCGAGAGCAAGGGCGTGCGGAAGATGCTTTCCTGAGGCAGGCCAAGAGCCGCCTCGACACCATTGAAAACGCTGGGCCTGCCAGACAGGACATCGGCTGGGTTGCCGCCCGCCAGAAGCTCAAAGACGTCGCGGATCTGCGTGCCGTTCTGGATTGCGCTGTCCTGCGAGATCGACTCGTCGAAATAATAGCCACCAAGCAGGAAGTTGATCGGTCCGTCGAAATCGGACGTGATGCGGAATTCCTGCGTGAAGGTTTCGACCGCCTGATCGCGGGTTTCCGTTGCGATGGACGCGCTCGTGTAATCGATATCCGAAAGGAAGAAGTTCTTCAGCTCACGATAGGCTGTGATCGACGTGAACGAGAGCGGGCCAGCATCGTAGTCCATCTGGACCGAACCGCCATAGTTCTTGACCTCGTTTGTCGGCACGAAGTTCAGGAAGGCTTCGTATTCGAAAAAGTCGGCCGGAGCACTGATCTGGCCGCCGACGGCCCGAATTGCGTTCGAAACGGGGCCAGAAACTAGCGTCCCGACCTGGCAGCAGACTTCGTCGATTTCCGAATAATCGGCGATTGCGCGGATTTTGAAATCGGGCGTCGGTTCGATCAGCAGCTGGCCACGGGTGGACCAACGATTGCGATCGTTCTGCTCTTCATCGAGATTGACGATGGTCGAGTATCCGTCGCGGCGCTGATAGTTACCGTCGAGCGAGAATGCGATGTTCTCGGTGATCGGGCCGGTGATGTCGCCTTTAAGAAAGACGGTGTTGAAGTTGCCATAGACCGCTTCGACAGAACCGCCGAATTCGAACTGCGGCTCACGCGTGATGACCGAGATGACGCCGGCAGAAGCGTTCTTGCCGAACAGCGTCGATTGCGGGCCGTTAAGCACTTCGATCCGCTGCACGTTGGGCAGATCGCCAAGAGCTGCGGCCGAACGCGAGCGGAAAACGCCATCAATGAAAACGCCGACAGACGGCTCAATGCCAAAGTTGTTGTCACCGTTACCAAAGCCGCGAATGATGAATGTCGAGGCTGATGAGGTCTGCAACTGGCTGACACGCAGCGACGGGGTCACTGTCTGCAGATCGAGCACATCGCGGATTTGTGCCTGTTCCAGCGTCGCACCGCTGGTGACCGAGACCGAAATCGGGGTTTCCTGAAGCGTCTGCTCACGCTTGGAAGCGGTGACGATAATCTGGTTGTTGTTCTCCGGCGCTTCGAGAACGAGCTCGTCTGCGTCATCGGAATCCACCTGCTGGGCGGAAGCAATGCCGGGAGTGGCGATTGCGAAAGCGGTTGCACCTGCAAGCAGCGTGAAACGAAGTTTGCCGGCATTGCCGGTGACAATAGAACGCATGAAGTATCCTCTCCTCTATCCGATCGTGACAAGGAGAGACGGAATTGCAGACCTCTTTCGAGAGGCTTGGTTGCAATCGCCGGCGGACACCCCAGATGCCCCTCTCTCCCAGTCCGATTGACCGTGCTGATAGGCGAGCGCCCAAGGGCGGACAAGCGGGTAAGGCAACGGCGCCAACCGATTACCCACGCATAGTGGCGCAAATGTTGCACATTTGACACAATAGTCAGGTATTGTGTCACAGTGGAGGTCAAAGCGAACGGAGCTGCGTCAAAGCGGACGGGGCTTGCCGCCTCGCCGCCCCTCGGCTAAGCGCGCGGCGATCCTGCCGCCTGCCTGTTGCAGCGCAGCATGAACCTTTTTGTATCCGCGCCCGGAACCTGGCGCACCCAGCCGGGCGTCCAGCGCCCGCCATCGACCGAAAGCCCGTTTTACATGTCCAAGGCCACCTCTATTCGCAATGTCGCGATCATCGCGCACGTTGACCACGGCAAAACCACGCTGGTTGACCAGCTTTTCCGCCAGTCCGGCACCTTTCGCGAAAACCAGCGCGTGGAAGAACGCGCGATGGATTCGGGCGATCTGGAAAAGGAGCGCGGCATCACCATCCTTGCCAAGTGCACCAGCGTTGAATGGGAGCATGATGGCGAGACGACCCGCATCAATATCGTCGACACTCCCGGCCACGCCGATTTCGGCGCCGAGGTGGAGCGCATCCTGAGCATGGTCGATGGCGTCATCCTGCTGGTCGACAGTGCCGAGGGCGCGATGCCGCAGACCAAATTCGTGACCGGCAAGGCGCTGGCGCTGGGTCTGAAGCCTATCGTTGTCGTCAACAAGATCGACCGTACAGATGGCCGCCCGCAGGAAGTGCTGGACGAAGTGTTCGACCTGTTCGCCAGCCTCGATGCGAATGACGAACAGCTTGAGTTCCCCTCGCTGTGGGCGTCGGGCCGCGATGGCTATGCCAGCGACGACGAATCCGCGCGCGAAGGCACGCTGGAGCCGTTGTTCAAGCTGATCGTGGATCACGTGCCGGCGCCGGGTCTGGATACGCAAGGCAAGTTCAGTTTTCTTGCAACCCTGCTTGATCGCGATCCCTTCATGGGCCGCGTGCTGACTGGCCGCGTGCAATCCGGTTCGATCAAGCTGAACGATCCGATCCACGCCATCGACATGAACGGCAAGGTCGTCGAAGTGGGCCGCGCGACCAAGCTGATGAGCTTTGACGGGCTGGAGCGCGTGCCGGTAGACACTGCGCAAGCCGGCGATATCATCGCGCTGGCGGGACTTGAAAAAGCGACCGTCGCAAACACCATTTGCGATCCTTCCGTGACCGAACCCATCACCGCGCAGCCGATCGACCCGCCAACGCTGGCCATGCGCTTTTCGGTGAATGATTCGCCGCTGGCCGGACGCGAGGGCTCCAAGGTGACCAGCCGCATGATCCGCGACCGCCTGCTGCGCGAGGCCGAAACCAACGTCGCCATCCGCGTGACCGAGGCCGAGGACAAGGACGCCTTCGAAGTCGCCGGTCGCGGCGAATTGCAGCTGGGCGTGCTGATCGAAACGATGCGCCGCGAAGGCTTTGAGCTCGGCATCAGCCGCCCGCGCGTGCTGCTGCGCGAGGAAGAAGGCAAGCGTATGGAGCCTTACGAAACCGTCGTGATCGACGTGGACGATGAGCATTCCGGCACCGTCGTCGAGAAAATGCAGAAGCGCAAAGCCGACCTTACCGAAATGCGCCCGTCGGGCGTTGGCAAGACGCGCATCACCTTTTCCGCCCCGTCGCGCGGGCTGATCGGGTATCACGGGGAGTTCCTCTCGGACACGCGCGGCACCGGCATCATGAACCGCCTGTTCGAGAAATACGGCCCCTACAAAGGCCCGATCGAAGGGCGCAACAACGGCGTGCTCATCTCCAACGGCGATGGCGAGGCCAATGCCTACGCTCTCAACATGCTGGAGGAGCGCGGCGAATTGTTCGTCGCCCCGCAGATGAAACTGTATCAGGGCATGGTCATCGGCGAAAACGCCAAGCCTGACGATCTTGAAGTCAACCCGATGAAGGCAAAGCAGCTTTCCAACGTGCGTTCATCGGGCAAGGACGATGCAATCCGCCTGACCCCGCCGCGCCGGATGAGCCTGGAGCAGTCCATTGCTTACATCGACGATGATGAAATGGTCGAGGTGACGCCGCTCAGCATCCGGTTGCGCAAGACGCAGCTCGACCCGCACGAGCGCAAGAAGGCGAAGCGCAAGGGCTAACGCCCACCCCCGCCACGGTGGGGGACCGCGACGTTTCATACCGTCGCACAGACCCGACAAAAAAAGGGCGGCACCGCAAGGTACCGCCCTTTTTCAATGTCTTTGGACAATCAAGCGATCAGAAGCGATAGCCCAACGTCGCGCGGAACGACGAGGTGGTGAAATCCGTCACGCCCGGACGCAGATTGGTGCCGCCCGAAGTCAGCAGGAACGGATTGGTCGCACCCGCAGTGCCCGGTCCGACAGCCACGAACGACTTGTCGTCGTCGTAACGCGAATACAGATATTCCATGCCGAGCGTCAGGCCACCTGCAACGATGACTTCGGCACCGCCACCGATCTGGCCACCGAACACCATATCGTTGTTGTTGACGATATCGAACGAATTGGCGCCGTTGGTGGTGGCGAAATCATGATCGATCCGGGCATAGCTGACGCCGCCGGTTGCATAGATCAGGCCACGGCCATCGCCGGGCGAAATGCCAAGGCGACCACGCGCCGAAATCGCGTAGTCGAGTTCACGAATGGTCGTGTAGCTGGCGGGCGTGGTGCTGAAACCGGTCGAAAACTCACGCGCTTTCGACGTGCTTCCCTCTACCAGCAGGCCGGCGACGCCGACACGGCCAATGCGCTTGTCATAGCCCACGCGCACGGCGTAACCGATATCTTCATCGTCGTTCGAGCAACCCTGGACGGCCTGCGATCCGTTCGCAGCGCCGCTGCAGAAACCGGGGCTGAATGCGTTCGCGCGCGTCGTGGTTGTGACGACATCGCCAAACTGGCCGTCGCGGTCTGTATCGAAGGTAATTCCCTCGCCGTCTTTACCGCCAAAGGTATCCAGACTGACGGCACCACCGACGTAGAAACCGTCATATGTGGTGGGGGCGTCCTGCGCAAAGGCTGGCGCGGAAACGAGCATGGCGATGCCTGCCGCAGAAGTGGCAAAAATTGTTCTGGTCATGTAAATGCGATCCTGTGTTTTCTATCGTAGAGCCATGTTAAAGCGCGCTTTTACATGAAGGTTCCCTGTATCGATTTTCAGGTGTTGCGTGACTGCAACGGTTTCTTGCGCTGAGGGCTGAATCAGCGCGCTCTAAAGTCGAAAAACGCGGGAAATCGTGGCTTTTACCAGTCTGCTTTTTTCGTCACGACGCACCCTCACCTTCCCGCTTTCACAATGCCATGAAATTGGGCTGCCCATTCGACGCACTGACGCCGCCATCTACCGGCAGGTTCACGCCGGTTATGAAGCTGGCATCCTCGCTCGCCAAGAAGGCCGCGGCGGCAGCAATATCCTCAGGCTCGCCAATCCGCTGGATCGCGACGCGTTTCATGAATGCCTTCACCGCTTCCTCGTTCTCGAGGATGCCCTCCACCATATCGGACCGGGTGACAGACGGGCAGATCGTGTTTACGCGAATGCCCAGCATCCCGATCTGCAGGGCCAGCCCGCGCGTCAGGTTCGTTACCGCGCCTTTCGATGCGTTGTAGATCGGCAGCGTTGAATCCCCGCCAATTCCCGATACGCTGGAGATGTTGACGATGGATCCGCCAGTCTTCTTCAGTTCGGGAATGGCAGCGCGGCACATGTAAAGGACGCCTTTCACATTGATGTCGATCACGCGGTCGATGTCTTCATCGCTTGCCTTGTGCAGCATCCCCGCTGCGGCCACGCCTGCGTTGTTGACCAGCGTATCCAGTCCGCCAAATTTCTCCACGGCAGCCGCCACGATCTCGCTGGCAAAGGCGGGTTTGCTGACATCGCCTGCGACAACCAGCGTGCGTTCCGGATCGAGGGTCTCGGCCACGGCCCTGCACTTTTGTTCATTGCGCGCGTTGATGATCACATTTGCGCCTTCGCTGGCGAACCGGCGGGCAATGCCCTCTCCGATCCCGGCGGATGATCCGGTGACGATTACGGTCTTGCCTGCAAAGCGGGTTGATGAAGTCATGAGCGCGTTTCCTTTTGATGCCAGTGATGGATGGCTGTGACAGTCCAATTCACCGTGGCTGCGTTTTGTGTCGTTTGCCAGCCCCAGCGACCTGTCTGGCACCCTCTGGCCACTGGCCCTAGCCACCGCCCCTAGCCACCGGGCGTGCCAACTGTTACGCGCCCGGCATCAGGGGATGCAATCATGAACACCGCCACACTTGCAACGCTTGCGCTGTATTTCGCCGCGATGATCGGCATTGGCCTATATGCGTGGCGCAAATCCACCACCGATTCCGAAGGATATCTGCTGGCGGGGCGCAACCTTCCGCCCTCGGTCGCGGCCTTGAGCGCGGGTGCATCCGATATGTCGGGCTGGCTGCTGCTGGGTCTGCCGGGTGCGCTGTATCTGACCGGGCTTTCCGCCGCATGGATCGGTATCGGACTGTTTGCAGGCGCGGCGGTCAACTGGATCGTGGTCGCCCCGCGCCTGCGCGAACAGACAGAGCGGATTGGCAACGCGCTGACTATTCCGCAATTCCTCGCCAACCGCTTTCCCGATCAGGCAGTCAATCTGCGGGTGATTGCGGGCATCGTGATCGTGTTGTTCTTCACCGTCTACACAGCTTCCGGTCTGGTTGGCGGGGGCAAGCTGTTTGAAACCGCCTTTGCCGGCATCCTGCCCGATACGGGGCTAAGCGATTATATGCTCGGCATCCTGATCACCGCCGGGATCGTGCTGGGCTATACCATGGTCGGCGGGTTTCTGGCGGTCAGCCTTACCGATTTCGTGCAGGGTATCATCATGATGCTGGCGCTGGTCATCATGCCACTGGTGGTGATGTTCGGCCCCGGCGGTGAAGCGGGCCGATCGGTCGCCGAAGTACCCGTCGAAGGGTTCCTGAGCCTGACGCAGGGCGTGACGTTTATCGGGTTTATCAGCGCGGTGACGTGGGGGCTGGGGTATTTCGGCCAGCCGCATATCATCGTGCGGTTCATGGCGATCGATACGGTTGCCAACGTTGCGAAGGCGCGAACCTATGGCCTTTCGTGGATGGCGGTATCGGTGCTGGGTGCGGTGGGCATCGGCCTGACGGGCCGCGCCTATGCCAATCGCAATGGTCTGGTGGTCGATGATCCCGAAACGATTTTCATCATTCTGGCCGATCTGTTGTTCCATCCGGCGGTAACCGGGTTCCTGTTTGCCGCGCTGTTGGCCGCGATCATGAGCACGATTTCCTCGCAATTGCTGGTCAGTTCCAGTTCCCTGACAGAAGATTTCTATCGCCTGTTCCTGCGCAAGCGCGCGACCGAGCGCGAGGCGGTGAACGTTGGGCGCGTCTGCGTAGCTTTGGTCGCAACTGCCGCGATGGTCATCGCCAGCGATCCCGAAAGTCAGGTGCTGGGCCTTGTCGCCAATGCATGGGCGGGATTTGGCGCAGCGTTCGGGCCGCTGATCGTGCTGGCGCTGACATGGGACCGGATGACGGGTGCGGGCGCGGTTGCCGGATTGGTAACCGGAGCGGGCGTGGTCGCGCTGTGGATTGCGCTTGGCTGGAACGCGGCGTTTCTGGGCGGAGAGGGGTTGTATGAAATTGTCCCCGGATTTGCCGCAGCATGGATCGCCATTGTCCTCGTCAGCCGCGCGACGCAGCCGCGTGCTTCGGCGGTGGCTGCGGAGTAATTTTCCTACATCAGTCAAACGCGATAGGACCAGTGCCATGTTCTGCCCTGTCCTGCCATGCCCTGCTCCATCCACGTGCGATCAATCGCCTGTTCCGGCCTGCTGCCCCGATAAATGAACATCTGTACCGGGCGGAAAGGTTTTTGGCCTCTGACACTGTGCCAGCTGTATCAGCCGTGCCGTGCAAGCGGCGAACCGAGGCAGCTTGGCGATCTGCGCCCCCACGGCCCCTTTCCCGCAACCGACTCAAAGCGCACACTGGCGCACAGGATCGCAGTCAACGCGAAGAGGAGGCATAGCCATGACCAAACAAGACACACCGCGCGTAACGGGCTTAGGCGGGATATTCTACGTAGTCGCCGATCCGGATGCGACGCGTGCCTGGTATCGCGATACACTGGGAATCGATGGCCCATATGGACCACAACTCGCATGGGCGGACGAGCCGAAGGCCAACCCCTATTCGCTCATCAGCCATTTCGCGACTGACGAGTACGTGAAGCCCGGCAAAGGCGGCTTTATGATCAACCTGCGGGTCAATGACCTCGGTGGTTTTATCGAACGGCTGACGGCGATGGATGTGGATGTGATCGGCACGGCGGATGAAGGTTATGGTAAATTTGCATGGCTGCTGGACCCCGATGGCGTAAAGATAGAGCTGTGGGAGCAGGTTGCCGAGGAACTGCCGTAAGCGGCTGTAATCATATGGTTCAAATGGACAGCGCCAGGGCTGAGACAAATGTTAACTTCTCGGTAATCGTTAACGGTTAGGCTGTGTGCAAGGTATGGTTAACCACGATCCATACCGGTCCATTAACCCTGAACGAGCACAGGTCCATCGGTATGAAACAGGTGACATTTTCAGGACTGGCAGGCCGGATCACTCTCACGGCAGCGATGATGGCCATGTTAAGCGGTTGCGGAGGGATCATCCCCGCGGGCGAAGCGCAGGGCGCATACGGACAGGGCGATCAACGCGTTCAGGTCGGGACAGGCCGCGATTATCCGCCAGCCTACCGTCCGCCTTCCGAAACGACATCCACGCGTCAACCGGTGCGCATGGCCTCTGCCCCGATCAGCCGCGCCCCCAATCCGCAGGACATCTCCTGCCTTGCCGATCTCGACGCGAGCGGCGCCCAGTTCGATCCCATTCCCGATACCTATGCCGCACCCGGATGTCATAAACTGGGAACGGTGCAGCTGGCCGCCCTGTCGGGCGACGGCACGCAATTCGGGCTGAGCAATCTTGGCCCAGTGCAATGCAACACTGCCAAGGCATTCAGCGGTTGGGCCCGGTTCGGCGTTGACCGCGCGGCGCGGCAGATCCTCAAAAGCCCGCTCGCCCGGATCGAGACGATGGGCAGCTATTCGTGCCGCAATGTGGCAGGTTCGAACAGGCGGTCCGCCCATTCGACCGGCAACGCAATCGACGTGTCAGGCTTTGTCCTCGAGGATGGTCGCCGCATCACCTTAACGGACGATTGGAACGCGGGCACCGCCGCAGAACGAGAATTCCTCCGCGTGGTGCAGAAAAGCGCCTGCAAGCGGTTCGGCACCGTCCTTGGCCCGCAATACAATGCGGCGCACGAGGATCACTTCCACCTCGAAGGCAGTGAAACCAGTTTCTGTCGTTGAGCGATTGGTCGCGAGCCAGCCTCGGCAAGCGTCAGCTGCTCTTTCCCACCAATCTACCCAGCGCCAAAGTTTAGCCCCACACCCAAAACGCTGCAAAAGCAGATCGTGGATGCGGGGCTCCGGGTAAGGGGTGAGCAATGTTTTAGAAGTTTGGCGAGGCGCGATTTCCTCGGCTCAAGCCACCATTGCGGGCTCCAATTTCGCCTCAAGCTTCAGACGCACCGCTTCGGCGGCGTGGCGTGCACCCAGCTTGCTCATCATGTTGGCTCGGTGAATTTCCACCGTGCGCGGGCTGATTTCCAATTCGCGGGCAATCGTCTTGTTGCTGCTGCCTTCGGAAAGCCAATCGAGCACTTCGCGTTCCCGGGCCGAGAGGCTGGCGATGCGATCGCGCGCTTCGATCATGCGGCGGCGGCTTTCGCCGAAAACTTCCGCTTCCTTCTCGATGCGTTCAAGACACCGCGCAAAACGTTCAGGATCAAGCGGCAGCGACAAATAATCGAGCGCACCCGCCTTGATCGCTTCGACTATACGGCCAGGCCGGGGTTGCTCATCAAAAGCAATCAGCGGCAACCAGATACCCAAGCGGCTGAGCCGTTCGAGGATGACAGAGACACCGCCATCCTGTGCAGCGTCGCGGGCAATGATTATGCCTTCTCGCGGTGGATGCACGGCCAGTTCGGACAGGTCGCCGTAAACTTCCGCATGATGGCCAAGGGAAAAGCCAATCCTCGCGAGTTCAGCGCGATGTCGGCTATCTGAGTCGATGAAATGAAGCGAGGATTTGCGTGTCATGGATAGCGTGTTGCGCCAGCCAATCCGTAATATCACGCGGGACCGCTTCCAATACGGAGCAATCTATCGTTAAGAAATACAATAACCGTTGAATAACGGCGCTTTACATGCGTCCAAAATGAACCTGAAATCACAGTATTCGCGCGTATCGGGCCGCAAACCGTCGCAATTGCGGGTCAACTCGGCTTAGGATCGGATCCATCAAACCGAAAATCAGGCAATGCGTTGAAGGCCGATCGCAGCGCATCGCCCCAACTCGAAGAAATATCGCTGAAGAACGGATCGTCCTGGGTGATGCGATGATTGTGCGTCGCGGCAAAATCATCCTTGCCGATCACCATCAGGTCCAACGGCAGGCCAACGGACAGGTTCGCCTTCAGAGTCGAGTCAAATGACACCATCAGCAGCTTTGCCGCATCCTCGAAACTCATCGAACGATTGTATCCGCGGATAAGAATAGGGCGGCCATATTTGGTTTCTCCGATCTGGAAGAACGGCGTGTCCCAGCTCGCTTCGATGAAGTTGCCTTCGGGATAGATCATGAACAGACGTGGCTCCATTCCGGCAATTTGGCCGGCGAGGATGATCGAGGCGGTAAACCGGCCCGATCCGCGTTCGTTATTGGCTGCCTGGTGATCCTGGATCGTTGAGCGCAGCAACCGTCCAACCTCCGTCGCGACGCTGAACATGGTGGGACCTTTGAGCAGCGTGTTGTTGCGTTCGTCCGGCTCTTTTGTACGCTCGTCCAACATGCTGACAACCGCCTGCGTCGTCGCGAGATTGCCCGCAGTCATGATCGCAATCATACGCTCGCCCGGCACCTGCCAAGAGAACATCTTGCGAAACACCGAGATATTGTCGACGCCCGAATTGGTGCGGGTGTCGCTCATGAGCACAAGGCCCTTGTCGAGCACCATGCCGACGCAATAAGTCATTTTGGTTGTCTCCGGATTGGGTCATGCGCCGCTATCAGATTTGGGCGCGTCGCAGGCACTTTTTTCGCGCGTTAGCGGATGGCGAGCGGTTTATTGCAGTTCCTGATCCTGCTGCTGTTGCTCCACCGCCACATCGACAGTCAGCAATTGTTCCGCCTGTCCAAAACTGATGCCGGTCACAGGTGCCGCGTCGCGATAGTCGCGGCCTGTGGCGACCCTGACGTATCGTGGATCAGGGCTGATACCGTTCGAGATATCGAAACCGACCCAGCCCAGCCCATTGATATGCGCCTCTGCCCAGGCGTGCGTTGCCTCCTGATCGATCCGGTCGTTCATCATCAGGTATCCGCTGACATAGCGCGCCGGAATCCCCATTTCACGCGCCGCGCCGATAAAGATATGCGCGTGATCCTGACACACGCCAGAACCGTTTGCGACGGCTTCCTCAGCGGTGGTTTTCACCCCGGTGGTGCCGGTTTCGTAAGCGACGATCTCGCGGATCTTGGAAGACAGAGCATGAAGGTAGTCCAGCTTTGCCCCGTCTTCGTGTGCGGGGATATCGCGCAGCAGCGCGCGCAGTCTTGTGCCCGGCTGCGTGAGGCTGGTCTGGCCAAGAAAGCTCCACAGCGGCAAATCGCCAGAATGCTGGCCGATAACGCCCGCTTTATCCTCTGTCTCCACGGTGCCCTGGCATGTCACCACAACCTCTGTCGTACCTGGCTCCACTCCGACCAGCGTCACCGTGTTGAAGTTCTGATCATCGTACTGGAGTTCGGGCCGCGCATTTTCGTACTTCATCTCCCACTTGATGATTTGCTGGCCCTGCGTTTCCTTGGGCGTCAGACGCAGGCGTTGCAGCGCGTGGATGACAGGCTCGGAAAAGGCATATCGCGTGGTGTGGCGGATGGAGAGGCGCATGTCAGGGTATCCTAGGCGAGGAAGCGGTAATCTTCGGCGATGGCGTTGCCGATCGCTGCGTTGCGCGAAGTGAAATCGATCAGAAATTCATGCAGGCCGCTGTCGAAAATCTGTTCCACCGTCAGGTCGCTGACAAGCATGTCAGCCTCACGCATCAGTGCGTTGCACGATCCTTCAGCTCCGTGGATTCGGGCGAGAGCGGCCAGATTGTCCCGCAGCGCCGAACGGCAGAACGCGAGGCTTCGCGGAAAACGTTCGTCCAGTACGAGAAATTCGACAATGCCGCGCGCATCGATTTGCCCGGCATTGATCCACGTGTAGGCGCGCGCACCTGCGACCGATCGCAGCACCTGATCCCATTGCACGGTATCCAGGCTGGAGCCGACATAGGAGAGCGATGGCAGCAGCAGAAAATACTTCATGTCGAGAATGCGCGCCGTGCTTTCCGCGCGTTCGATAAAAGTGCCTGCGCGCGCAAAGTGAAACCCTTCATTGCGCAACATTGATCCGTCCAGCGCACCGTGCACGCGCGTGCCCGCGCGACGTATGGTCGAAACAACCTCGCCCACCGCACCCTGGTTGACCGGGCGCGACAGCATCGGGTCGAGTTTCAGATAGCTTTCGTTGACAGCAGTCCATACCTCGTCAGAGATATTAGTGCGGGCTACCCGCGCATTGCTGCGTACTGCGCTGAACATTTCGCGGATATTTGCAGGGTTGGATTTATCACGCAGAACAAAGTTCCAGACGGATGGCCCGTCATAACTGTCATGCGTCGCTTCGTATCGTTTTTGCTGGCCCAGCGTGGCGATGACCGATCGCCATTCATCCTCTGCCGTCGCCAGATCGCGGGTAATAGCCATTCGCAAGGCTGCCTCCAGCAGACGAGCCGTGTTTTCTGCCCGCTCAAGATAGCGAAACATCCAGAACAGTCCGTTGGCTGTACGTCCGAGCATTCTTTCCCTGCTGATCCTGATTATTCCCTGTTCACGATTTTCGCCCGATGCCTGAGTGACCATTTGATCTGTCAAAGCCCCTGATATTTCAGATCCGCTAGTCTTTCAGAACCCACGTGTCCTTGGTGCCGCCGCCCTGGCTGGAATTGACGACCAGTGAGCCCTTTTTTAGCGCCACACGCGTCAGCCCGCCCGGCGTGATGTCAACCCCGCCCGGCGATACCAGAACATAGGGCCTGAGATCGACATGGCGCGGCGTCAGCCCCTTGTTGCTGTATATCGGGCAGGTCGAAAGCGAGAGCGTTGGCTGGGCGATGTAATTTTGCGGATTGCCTTCCAGCTTTTCGCGAAATGCGCGCAGTTCTTTCTTGCTCGCTGTCGGTCCGATCAGCATGCCGTAGCCGCCCGAACCGTGCACTTCCTTGACCACGAGTTCGTCCAGATTATCAAGCACATAGGCAAGGCTATCAGGATCGGCGCAGCGCCAGGTCTGCACGTTTGGCAACAGCGGCTTTTCCCCGGTGTAAAATTCGACGATCTCCGGCATGAAGCTGTAAATAGCCTTGTCATCGCAAATGCCCGTGCCCGGCGCATTGGCGATGGTGATGCCTCCGGCGCGATACACGTCCATGATGCCCGGTACGCCAAGCACACTGTCGGGCTGGAACGTCATCGGATCGAGGTAATCGTCATCGACACGGCGATACAGCACATCGATCGGGGTATATCCGCTGGTGCAGCGCATCTGTACCCGGCCATCGACGACGCGCAGATCGCTTCCTTCGACCAGTTCAGCGCCCATCTGATCGGCAAGAAAGGCGTGCTCGAAATACGCCGAGTTGTAGATGCCCGGAGTCAGCACCGCCACCGTCGGCTTTGCCGCGCCCGAAGTTTCAAATGCGGGCGGCGCGCACGCGGCAAGGCTGCGGGCAAGGCGTCGGGGATAATCCGATACCGTTTCAATCGGCACCCGGCTGAACAGATCCGGGAACATCGCCATCATCGTTTCGCGGTTTTCCAGCATGTATGATACGCCAGAAGGCGTGCGGGCGTTGTCTTCCAGCACAAACCATTCATCCGGCCCGGTCCGCACCAGATCGATCCCCACGATGTGCGTATATATTCCGCCCGGCGGGGTGAACCCGACCATGTGTTGAAGCCACGCGGCGTTCTGGTGAAACAACCGTTCGGGCACACGGCCCGCGCGGATGATCTCCTGCCGGTGATACATGTCATAGAGGAACGAGTTTAGCGCGCGCACGCGCTGTTCGATGCCCCGGGTCAGGCGGCGCCACTCGCCCGCGGTGATGATGCGCGGCACCATGTCGAACGGGATAAGGCGTTCTTCCGCCTCATCCTCTCCATAAACGTTGAAAGTGATGCCGGTGCGGCGGAAACTGTCATCCGCCTCCTTGTCCTTGCGCTTTAGCCAGCTGGTATCCTGCTCGCTCAGCCAGCCGCAATATCCTTCGTAACCGGGCCTGATTTCCCCCGCGCCATCAAACATTTCATCAAAGTTTTGCGTCGTATTGGACGCCTGGGCGGCACTGGAACTTGTCTGGCTTTGTTGCATGTCAGACAGGTGTAACAGCATCCCCCCGAAAATAAAGGACTCTGTCCGTCAGACAGGCCGATCAAGTTCACACAGCACAGTCCGGATCGCCTCGGGCGCGTAGATGAAGCCCAGATGCGTACACCGCAAAGCGACTGCCCGGTCGCGTTCACCCGGTCGGCCAGCAGCGCAGCGTGCGGAGATCACCGCATCATTGGGGCTCCACAGCGCTACCGTGTCCACCGGCGGTTTGGCCGCAATATCGGCTTCTACCGGCGGGGTATCGACGCTGTGCCCGGTGATGAATTGATAGGCGCGCCATGCGTTGTTGGCTCGCGGGCTGCCCGAAAAAGGCGATCCCATGGTGATTACGCGCGCGACGGCATCGGGGTGACGTTTCGCCAATTCGCGCGCGAACAGCCCGCCAAGGCTCCAGCCGACCAGCGCCACCTGTTCGCCCGACCGATCATGCAAATCGACAAGACGCGCCTCAACCGCTTCGAACAGTTCGGGCGTGGGTCCCCAGTTACGGCCCTGCCCCCACCTCTTCGCGGTATGGCCGGCGCGCTCTATCTCTCGTGCGAAATATCCAAGTTTGCGTGGATGCGCGGCAAATCCGGGAAGGATCATGACGGTGCGCGGATTGACTGCGGGCGCAATTGCCGTGCGGCGGAAGACGCGGCGCGCTGGCTCTGCCAGAATATCGAGCTCTCCCAGCAAGCGACGCGCCTCAGGTTTGCCCCATTCCCCTTCGGCATGATCCTCGCGGGCCAAGGCAATACGACGCGCGAATTCAGCCCTGTTCCAGGCGTTTGCCGGGAGACCGGGGAATCCGTTCGATTTCAGATCCGCAAAGGAAAAACGCGTCGTCATGCGATTGCAATACTCCAACCACGTGAATGAGCGGTGAAGTCTGCGGTTCCTCACGACGGGGCGCGCGGGGTCGGGGACGAATGGCTATCCCTTGACAGTTTCCTTACCGTCGCATTCGCCGATCCGTTCCTGAACAAAGCTCATCTTCATTTCCATCGGGCCGAATTCCGACATCGTGCCGTTCATCGTCATCACCATGTCGGATTTGGTCGGTGTGACCTTACCGGTCATTGCAACGTCCATCTGTCCGGATGCGGCATCATCGCACGTCATCGCCATGTTCAGATCATTGCCGTTGATCGTGAATGACTTGATCTTGCAGCCATCGCGCCCCTCCGTCATCGCCCCTTCAAAACCACGCTCTGCCTCTTCGGGGGTCAGGCATATTTCGAAAGTATTGCTCATCGATTTGCCCATCATGGCTTTCATTTCGGGCGGGGCACCGGGGATGTTGGCGTCCATGAACGTCATGGTGGCCTTGTATTTGCCCGGCTGCGGTTTCAGATCTGAACCCGCCGCATCGACCGCGGCGTTCGCTTCGGCAGCGGTGATTTCTCCATCACCATCCGTATCGGCATCGGTCGTTCCCCCGCATCCAGCCAGTGCCAGCGCACACAGGCCAGAGGCCGCAATCGTCACAAACTTCGAATATCTCATTCCGGATCCTCCCAAAAACATCCCGCAAGGCTAAGTCGGCAACGCCGCGATAACAACCTGTAACTGACATTGCAGGCAGGCGGATAATTCAGGGGCGACAAATCGCACGTGCGACACCATATTCGCGCGCATGGCAGAACTTATCATCAGACGCGGACTGGACGAACCTCAGACCGGTGAGGAATTTACCCCGCATCGCCCGGCCCGACCGGAAAAATCCATGCCGGGAAAACGGTTCGAACTTGTGTCGGACTACGAGCCCGCTGGCGACCAGCCCACCGCCATCGCCGATCTGGTGACGGGTATGCGCGACGACGAAAAAACGCAGACGCTGCTGGGCGTAACGGGTTCTGGCAAGACCTTCACCATGGCCAAGGTGATAGAGGAGTTGCAGCGCCCTGCCCTGATCCTTGCCCCAAACAAGATCCTTGCCGCGCAATTGTACGGAGAGTTCAAAAGCTTCTTTCCCAACAACGCGGTCGAATATTTCGTCAGTTATTACGATTATTACCAGCCAGAGGCCTACGTGCCGCGCTCCGACACCTATATCGAGAAAGAGTCGAGCGTGAATGAGGCAATTGATCGGATGCGCCACTCGGCCACCCGATCCCTGCTGGAGCGCGACGACGTGATCATTGTCGCGTCCGTTTCGTGCATTTACGGCATTGGTTCGGTTGAAACCTATTCGGCGATGATCTTTGATATCAAGGCGGGCGAAACCGTCGATCAACGCGAATTGATCCGCAAACTTGTCGCCCTGCAATACAAACGCAACGACACCGCGTTTGCGCGCGGCTGTTTTCGGGTGCGCGGGGATAGTCTGGAAATTTATCCCAGCCACTACGAGGACATGGCATGGCGCATCAGTTTCTTCGGAGACGAGATCGAGACTATTTCAGAGTTCGATCCGCTGACCGGCAAAAGCGGTGCGTCGCTCGAAAAAGTGCGCGTTTACGCCAATTCGCACTACGTTACCCCCGGCCCGACGATGAAACAGGCGGCCGAGGCGATCAAGTTTGAGCTGGCCGAGCGGCTGAAGGAGCTGGAAGCCGAGGGCAAGCTGCTGGAGCATCAACGGCTGGAACAGCGCACCCATTTCGATCTTGAGATGATCGCGGCAACCGGCAGCTGCAACGGGATCGAGAATTACTCGCGCTTCCTCACCGGACGATTGCCAGGCGAACCGCCGCCCACCCTGTTTGAATACCTGCCCGAAAACGCGCTGCTGTTCGTCGATGAAAGCCACCAGACGGTGCCGCAGATCGGTGCGATGGCGCGCGGGGACCACCGGCGCAAGATCACGCTGGCCGAATACGGTTTCCGCCTGCCGTCCTGCATCGACAACCGCCCCTTGCGTTTCAACGAATGGGACGCGATGCGCCCGCAAACCGTCTGTGTTTCGGCCACGCCAGGCTCGTGGGAACTGGAGCAGACCGGCGGCGTGTTCGCCGAACAGGTGATCCGCCCGACGGGGCTGATCGACCCTCCGGTGGAAATCCGTCCGGTGGAAGATCAGGTGCAGGATTGCATCCAGGAATGCCTCGCCACCGCAAAGAACGGCTATCGCACGCTCGTCACCACCCTGACCAAACGCATGGCCGAAGACCTGACCGAGTTCATGCACGAGGCGGGCGTTCGCGTCCGCTATATGCACTCGGATGTGGAGACGCTGGAGCGAATCGAGCTGATCCGCGATCTGCGCATGGGCGTGTATGATGTGCTGATCGGCATCAACCTGCTGCGCGAAGGGCTGGACATACCCGAGTGCGGTCTTGTCTGCATTCTGGATGCGGACAAGGAAGGCTTTTTGCGGTCCGAAACATCGCTGGTACAGACCATTGGACGCGCGGCGCGCAATGTCGATGGCCGGGTGATCCTGTATGCCGACCGCATCACCGGAAGCATGGAACGCGCGATGGCTGAAACCGATCGCCGCCGCGCCCGGCAGGAAGCCTATAACGAAGAACACGGCATCACGCCGACCACGATCAAGCGCAACATACACGATATCGTCGCCCATTCCGCCGCCGGGGACGGGGTTACAGTCGATATCGGGGACGATGCGATCAACAATCTGGTTGGCCACAATCTTCGCGGATACATCGAGGATCTGGAAAAGCGAATGCGCGATGCCGCCGCCAATCTGGAATTCGAGGAAGCGGGCCGCCTGCGTGACGAAATCCGGCGGTTGGAGAACGATGAGCTTGGTCTGCCCGACGCGCAAAAGCGCGCGCCGATCGTGGGCCGCAGCAACGAGGGTAAGCCGGGCACGCGCAAAACCCGCTATGGCAAGATGCGAGCGAAACGGATGGGTGGGAAGCCTTGATACTTCCTCTTGAACGCGAACCCGCGTCCTGCCAATCAGCACGTATGATCATTCGTATTCCGGGCGCGCTCAGCGCCGCCGCCCTTGCACTTTGTGCCGTTCCCGCATTGGCCGATGCGCGTGTTGATAAGGCAGAGGCTTCAGCCGAAACCATCACCCCGCAAGTGCGCAGCCGCGATCTTGTCGGCACATTCGGCGGCGTGCGCGTGCCCTATACCGCCACGATCAGTGAGACGATCCTTGCCGATGACGCGGGCAAACAGGAGGCGGTGATGGTCACCACCTCCTATGTCCGATCGCCGCGCGACACCTCGCGGCCAGTGTTTTTTATCTACAATGGCGGGCCGGGATCAGGCTCTGTGTGGCTGCAGATGGGCGCCTGGGGGCCAAAGCGGGTCGCCATCCCGTCAGACGCGCGCGACGATGGCGCTCCGCCCTATCCCATCGTCGACAACCCGGACAGCCTGCTGGATGTGGCGGATCTGGTCTTCATCGATCCGCCGGGCACCGGTTTCAGCTATCTGACCAAGGGCACCGATCCCGAAAAGTATTACGGCCTGCGGCAGGACGCCCGCGCCGTTGCCGAAGTCATCAGGCGCTGGACCAACGACAATGGCCGCTGGAACAGTCCCAAATACCTAGGCGGGGAAAGCTATGGCACAAGCCGCACCGCGATGGTTGTCGATGAACTGGAGGGCGGCACATACAACGATGTCGGGCTGAACGGCCTTATCCTCGTCTCCACCATCCTCGATTTCGCTGCGCGCGAGCCGACGCCGGGCAATGAAATGGCATATATCGTCACCCTGCCCAACATGGCGGCGGCGGCGTATTATCATGGCAAGGCGCAAGGCTCCTCGGTTGAGGCTGTTGCGCAAGAGGCACGCGAATTTGCCATTGGCCCGTTCGCCACCGCACTGTTGAAAGGGCAGTCCCTGCCCGCCGAGGAACGCGCCGCCGTGCGCGCAGAACTGGCGCGCCTTACCGGCCTTTCCGAAACCTATCTGGATCAGGCAAACCTGCGCGTCACCAGCGAGCGGTTCTACAAGGAGTTGCTACGCGATCGCGGCCTCACCATCGGGCGGCTGGATGCGCGGTACACCGGGCGAGATTACGACAACGCGGGCGAAACCCCCGATTCCGACCCCAGCTTCTATGGCATCGACGCCGGATACACCGCGGCAATCAACGAATGGGCGCGCGAGACGCTGGGGTTCAAGACCGACCGCGCCTACAATTCAATCGGACGCGATCCGGGGCGCAATTGGGACTGGAGCCTTCCGGGCCAAGGGCGCAACGCGTATCTCAACGTCGCACCGTTCATCGGACAGGCAATGCGTCAAAACTCGCAATTGCGGGTTTTCAATGCGCAAGGCTGGTATGATTTTGCCACGCCGTTTTTTGGTGCAGAATATTCGCTCAATCGCATGGGCATTCCGCAGGATCGGATGACGTACAAATACTACGATGCAGGCCACATGATGTACATTCGCGATCAGGATCGTGCCAAGTTGAGCGACGATTTGCGCGCCTTCATCCGCGCCCGATGAGGCTGCCATCATCGATTGCAGCGGCGATGGTCGGCTGCGCGGTGGTTTCCGCTTGTAAACCGCCGCCAACCGATGCCGGGCTGGACCGCACCTTGCCGCAGGATGAGCCTACCTATGCCTCTGATCCACTGCCGTCTCCCGATGTGGAAGGGGCGGTATGGGCACCCAGCGCCAATGTCGCGGACCGCATTGTGTATGGAAAACCGGGCGATCCGGCGATCATGACGATGTCGTGCATCGATGAGGCCGGTCTGCCGCGCATCCGCATCACACGATTGAGCCCGGCTGACGAGGGCGCGGGCGCGCTGCTTGCGCTGGTGGGCAATGGCAGCATCGGACGCCTTTCGGTCGATGCGGTAGAGGTTTCGGGCAAGCTGATCTGGCGGGGCGAGGTGCTGGCAGCGGACAGCGCGCTTGAACCGCTGGCTGGCCCACGCCAGTTGACCGCGACCATCCCCGGCGCAGGCATGGTCACATTGAACCCCAGCGATCTGCCGATGACCCTGCTGGAGGATTGCCGCGGGCGTTAAGGGTTCCTGCTGCGCTCGATCAAAAGGTCCGGCGTCAGCACTTGCGGCAATTGTTCGGGCGCATCGGCACCCGGAGCATACCACAGATACAGCGGCACTCCGGCAGCGCCCTGCTGCGTGAGGAACTGCGTGATCGCCTCGTCACGCACGGTCCAGTCACCCACCATTGCGATAACGCCAGCCTCGGCAAATGCGGCAGCGGTTGCCTCACGCTCTATCGCGACGCTTTCGTTCACCTTGCAGGTGACGCACCAGTCGGCGGTGAACCACAAGAACACCGGTTTGCCAGAGGCGCGCGCCTTCGCCAGCGCCTCCGAAGAGAAAGTCTGCGGCGACAGCAGCGATTGTGAAAGATCGCTGGAAGGCGCGGCAAAGCTGGCGGGCAAGGCGACCGCGCCAAACAACGCAAACGGGGCCGCGACCAGTCCGAATGCGGGCCACGCCATCTTGCCTGCGCGTTGCAACCGGCCCACGATCCACAGCGCCAGCACCACGCCAAACACGACCAGCAGCGCCAGCAGGGCAAAACCGCGCCCGCCCAGCTGCGCGGTCAGCCACACGAGCGCAATCGCGGTCAGCCCCATTGGGATCGCCATGATGTGACGGAATGTCTCCATCCACGCGCCCGGTCTGGGCAGACGGCGGCGCAGCGCAGGGATAAAGCCAAGAGCGAGGAACGGCAGCGCCAGCCCCAGCCCCAGCATCGCAAACAGCAACAGCGCCAGCGGGATCGGCAACAGCAATGCAGCGCCCAGCGCGGCCGCCATGAAGGGCCCCGTGCACGGCGTCGCGGCGAACGCAGCGAGCAGCCCTGTGGCGAACGCCCCCGCCGACTTACCGCCTTGAGTCACGCTGATGGAGGGCAGTTCGAACACCCCTGCAAAATTTGCGGTAATCGCGGCGGCCAGCACCAGCAGCACGATCACGACGGATGGTTCCTGCAACTGAAACGCCCAGCCGACCTGCTCCCCGGCCGCGCGCAGGGCCAGCATCACCGCGCCAAGGGCAACGCAGGCCAGCATCACGCCTGCGGTATAGGCGATCCCCTCTGCCCGCGCCCCACCCTCGTTTGCGGCCCCACTTTCACCCGCGCGCGCCAGCGACAGCGCTTTCAGGCTCAGGATCGGGAACACGCAAGGCATGATATTGAGGATCAGCCCGCCCGCCAGCGCTCCCAATATCAGCGTCCACAGCGGCGGCGTTTTCGCACTGGCAGGCCCGGCGATCACTTCACCACCGGATGGCACAGCGCCGGGGTTCGCGCCGAATTCAACGCCTGCGCCTGCATCGCCCCCGAACGACAGGATGCCGCCGACCGCGCTAGGCATGTCGGCACGATATTCGGCCAGCGGAACCTCCACAATCAATGTGTCGCCGTCGCGCCGGAATGTCTGTGTGGCAGCGTAATCCACCAGATTTTCATTGCTGATAAAGACGTGCGGATCGTTGAGCGACACCGACGCAGGCAGCGGAATGGCGAGCCGCAGGCTGTTGCCTGTCATTCCAAAGGCGGACGTCGCGCTCAACGGCGGGGCAATTTGCGCGCGCCATCTGGCAAAATCGCCCAACCCGACGCTGGCGTTCAAAACGGCATCCTGGGGCACGCACACCCGGTCTGTGCAGGCGAGAAAATCGACATAACCGGCAAGGTTCGGCACACCGTCGATCACCGCATCGGCTGGCACCTGCACCGGCACAAGGACCGCGTATGGCCCCTCGTAGATGTGGTTCATCAGATCGCCGATCAGCAGCCGCTTTGGCACCGGATACAGCGCATCGCCCATCACCCAGCCGGGCGGCAGATCAAGCTTCAGCCGCATCCCCTGCCCCGCATCGCCGGGGTTGGACCAGTATCCATGCCATTCGGGAGCAGACGGGCTGAAACGAAGGGCCAGCATCCATTCCTCGCCAGCCCTCGGCAGGCCATCGGCCATCAGTTCGACCGCGATGTTTGTATCACCAAATCGCGCTTCTTGCGGGATCGGTTCCGCATTGCCCTGCCCTGCCGCGCCCACGGCCATCAGCGCGCTTGCAATCGCTGCAATCACCCATGCAGCAAACAGCCTGAAATTGCGGTGGAACATCCTTGCCTCGATCACGTCTGTGCCCTTAGAACTACGAGATGGTATTCGCAAATTCTGCGAGCAGGATTACATGAACGATATGAACCACAGCGCCACCAACGAAATCCGCGACCTGTTAATCCTTGGCGGGGGGCTGGTGGGAATGACACTGGCGCTGGCCGCCGCCAAAAAAGGCATGTCCAGCCATGTGATCGACCGCGCCGACCCGGCGGAACTGACCGCGGAAGGGTTCGACGACCGCGCCACCGCGATCTCAACGGCAAGCTGGCACCTGTTCACCAATATCGGCATTGCCGAGGGTCTCGAAGAATTCGCCTGCGATATCGCCAGCATCGCTGTCACCGATCAGAACCGGCCCGGACGGCTGGATTTCCAGCCCGAACCGCACGAAGGCACTTTGGGACGGATGTTCCCCAACCGTCGCCTTCGACTTGCCCTGTTTGAAGCGGCCGATGCAGAGCCGCTGATCAACTGGGTATCAAAGGCCGAGATCAAGGAGCGCCAGCGCAGCGAATACGGTGTTGCCGCCGTTCTGGCTGATGGGCAAAAGCTGAAAGGTCGCCTGATGGTCGCGGCAGAGGGACGCGGATCGCCGACCCGCGATGAGGCCGGGATCACGATTGCGAAATGGGATTACCATCACAGCGCGATCATCGCCGGGCTGACACATGAAAAACCGCACGACAATGTGGCGTGGGAAATCTTTTATCCCGCAGGCCCGTTCGCGCTGTTGCCGTTGAAGACGCAAGCCGATGGTAAGCACCGATCGTCGCTGGTCTGGACCGTATCTGAGGCCGATGGCCGCGCCGTAATGAAGCTGGGCGACCGCGCCTTTCTGGCCGAGATCGAAAAGCGCATGGGCGGTGTGCTGGGCAAGGTGCGCAGCGTCGGCGCGCGGTCAAGCTGGCCGCTGGGCTTTCACCACACCGCCAAGATCACCGAAGAGCGGCTCGCGCTGATCGGCGATGCAGCGCACGGCATTCACCCGATCGCCGGACAGGGCCTGAACCTGGGGCTGCGCGATGCCGCCGCCCTGGTCGAAGTGCTGGCCGATGGCGCGAGGCTGGGCCTCGATCCGGGCGATGCGCAATTGCTCAAACGCTACGAAAACTGGCGCGGGCTGGACAGTTTCATGGTCGCGCTGGCGACCGATGGGCTGACGCGCCTGTTTGGCGTTCCGGGCAGGCGGCATCGGCGGTGCGGCGGCTGGGCATGTCGGCGGTGCAGCGCACGCCCATGCTGAAAGGATTTTTCATGGACGAGGCGCGCGGCGTATCGGGCAACCTGCCCGAATTGCTGAAGGGTTAATGGCTTCAGTTCGCCTCTACCGGGCTGACCTGATCCACGCGATTGCCCGATCCATCGCGAAGCCCGCGCTGATCGAGCACGGCGGCTGCCTCGATATTTTCCAGCGCATCCATCACCGCGGCAAATCGTTCCGCATCGGCAATCCAGCTTTCGGCCTTGGCCGCGCCGGGCATGGCGCGCACTTCTTCGATGGCGCTGCGATAACGGCCCTGTTCCAGCGCGAACCGCGCCCGATCCAACCTGCGCTGCGGCTGACCCGAAGGCGTGCTTTCGCGCCGGATCACGAAGAGATCGCTCAATTCGCGTCGAAACGCGTCGAGCGAGGGGCCCTTGCTGGTTTCCTGCAATTGCGGCCCCAGACCGTCCAGCCGCGCCAGCAGCGTATCCAGCCGGATCGGCGGATCGCTGCGCGAAAAGGTAATGATCGTGTTGACCGCATTGGGACGTTCATCGCCAAACCTCAGCCGCAACTGGTCCGCCAGATAGCCAAGTTCGTCTCCGCGTTCGATCAGGCGGCGGGTGGCGAACGCGATCAGCAGCGCCTCTGCCCGCGCGGCATTGCCCGCTGCGGCCTGCGTTTGCAGATCGAGCCGGGTGAGCCGCTGTTCGGCGGCGGCAAGGCGTTGATCCAGCCCGCCCTGTTGCGCAGCCACGCGCGTTACCGCCTCAACCGCCTCCTCGGGCATTTCGGATTCCAGCGCCTGCGCCAGCGGCGTGGGTGTGGGGGAAATCACCGCGCTGGGCGGCGCAATCGGCGTGGGCGATGCAACGGCGAGCGAAGGCTCTTCCATCGCTTCATTCCCGAAACCCGGCCCGGTGACATTGTACCAGACGATATACCCCGCCAGCACCGCGCCGACGATGAAGGAAATTGCCGCAGCGACCATCACGCCTTTCGATGACGTGGGTTTGCGACGGCTTCCGTATTTTGATTCCATGCGTTTCTTTGTCTCTCAATTCACAATGGCGCCCGCGATCTGGCACCAAGGGCATGTCTGCGACGAACATACCCGCACGTGAGATGGTTCCTTTGAGCCTTTATACGCACAGCTTTCGTACCATTGCCAGCAAAGCGTTGTCGCTTGGCCGGGTCGGGGTGTGGATAGCGGCCCAGCCATCGCCCGCCGCCGCCGCGATGCGCGGGCCGAGCGCGGCGAGCGTGAATTGCGCCCGATCCAGCCCCATCCGGTCGCATTCGCGGGCGAAATGCTGCGCCGTGGCGGCGGAATGAAGCAGCACGATCAGCGGGATTTCACCGAGAGAAATCACAGTTGGGTAAGCGGCAGGTCGACGCTTTCATAGGCGATCACGGTGTCGATCAGGATACCGGAGGGCACGCTGAGCGGGACATGTTCCGCCCCCGAAATGCGCAGCAGGCGCGAAGGCGGCGCAATCGCATCGAGGACATTCTGAAGCCCTCCAGTACCGCACGCCGCGATGGTAAAGCCTGCCTCGCGCGCGGCATCGGCGGTGGCTTTGCCCACGGCATGGACCGGTTTGTCGATCAGCGCCGCCAGCCTCTCGCCCCCGTGGCGGATCGCATTGGCGCTCCCGATCAGCAGCGCGTCTATCGCTGCGGGATCGGGGCAAGTCCACGCGACGGAGCGGATCTGCGACAAGGGATGCGCGAGCGGCTCCAATCCCACTGCCCGCGCCGCCTCCACCGAAGCGCAAAGGCCGGGCTCTGGCCGCAAGATCAGCACCTTTGCGCTCATTTCGGGCCGTCGAAATGCTCCGCAATCGCGGGCGTGGCGCGAGTCAGCAAATCGCGGGCAAGCGCACCCACAGCCGCATGGTTGCCGGGCGCGAAATGCGCCTCCCCCTCCACCCGGTCGCGGCCATCGGGAGAGAACAGCGCGGCGTGCATCTCCAGGCCGCGCGCGCCATGCTCGCACAACACAGCGACGGGCGAATGGCACGTGCCGCCCAGCGCAGCGAGCAGCGCACGCTCCGCCTCCAGTTCTGCGCGGGTTTCGCCGTGGTCGATCGCGGCCAGCGCGGCCAAGGTCGCGGCATCATCACGGCGACATTCGAGCGCGATGGCACCTTGTGCGGCGGCGGGTATCCATTCGTCTGTCGCAAGCGGTGCGCCAGCCTCGCTCTGGTCCAGCCGCTCCAGCCCGGCAGCGGCAAGGAAGGTCACATCCGCCTCGCCCGCCGCCAGCTTGCCCAGCCGCGTGGCGACATTGCCGCGAAACATCACGACCTTGCAATCGGGGCGCAGGTTGAGCAATTGCGCGGCGCGCCGCGGGGCGCTGGTGCCGACGACCGCGCCCGCCGGGATCGCCGCGATACTGTCCGCGCCAACCAGACTGTCCCGCCGGTCCGCGCGCGGCAGCACCCCGCCAAAGGCGAACGCTTGCGGACGCACCGTTTCGACATCCTTGGCCGAGTGAACGGCGACATCAATGCGCCCTTCGTGCAGCCAGACGTCCAGTTCCTTGGTCCACAGCGCCTTGCCGCCGATCTCGGCCAGCGGGCGGTCGAGTACCTTGTCCCCGCTTGCCAGCACCGGCACCAGTTCAACCGCGTCTTCCGCCCAGCCATGCGCCGCGCACAGCCGTGCGCGCGTCTCATACGCCTGCGCCATTGCCAGCGGCGAATTGCGGGTGCCCAGCCGGATTTTCACACCGGCGGAATTGGCCCCGCCCGAATTCTCACTCATTCACAATCCCTCTCGTCACCCTTGCCCTAGCCCGCGCAAGGTTTAGATGGAAGCGCGATGGGAGCCGAAGCACACACAACAATCGATCGCAAGCCGGGCGATTACAAGATCGTGCTGGGGATCGAATCCAGCTGCGATGAAACCGCCGTGGCACTGGTTGCGACGGACCGCACGATCCTGGCCGAACGCATCGCCAGTCAGGAAGCGGAGCACGCACCCTATGGCGGCGTAGTGCCCGAAATCGCCGCGCGCGCCCATGCCGAACGGCTTGCCCCGATGATCGCAGCCGTGCTGGACGATGCCGGCATGACCTTGGCCGAGGTCGACGCAATCGCCGCCACCGCTGGCCCCGGCCTGATCGGCGGGGTGATGGTGGGGCTGGTCAGTGCCAAGGCGCTGGCGATGGCTTCGGACACGCCGCTGATGGCGATCAACCATCTGGAAGGGCACGCCTTGTCGCCGCGTCTGGCCGATCCTGCGCTTGGTTTTCCCTATCTGTTGCTGCTGGTATCGGGCGGGCATTGCCAGATATTGCTGGTGGAGGGCGTGGGCGAATATCGCCGCCTCGCCACCACGATCGACGATGCGCTGGGCGAGGCGTTTGACAAGACCGCCAAGATCCTCGGCCTGGGCTATCCCGGCGGCCCGGCGGTGGAACGGCTTGCGCGCGAAGGCAATGCGGGCGCTGTGTCCCTACCCCGCCCGCTGAAGGGATCGAAAGAGCCGCACTTCAGTTTCGCCGGGCTCAAAAGCGCGGTGATGCGCGCGAAGGAGAGCGGCGCGCACGCCGATGCGGATATTGCCGCAAGCTTCCAGCAGGCGGCGATTGATTGCCTGATTGACCGGCTGGGCCACGCGCTCAACGCTATCGACACCCCGCCCGCGCTGGTCGTGGCAGGCGGCGTTGCGGCCAATCTGGCCGTGCGGGAGGCGCTGGAGACGCTCGCCGCGCACCACGCCATGCGCTTCACCGCGCCGCCGCTGCGACTGTGCACCGATAACGCGGCCATGATCGCGTGGGCTGGGTGCGAACGCCTGCCAAGCGGCCAGAACGATCCGCTCGATTTTCGCGCGCGCCCGCGCTGGCCGCTCGATCCCGACGCAGAAACCGTGCGCGGTGCGGGGGTAAAGGCATGAGCAACTCCACCATCGGCGTCATCGGCGCGGGCGCATGGGGCACCGCGCTTGCCCAGATGCTCAGCAGCGACGGGCGCGATGTCATCCTGTGGGCGTATGAGGGCGAACTGGTCGACGCGATCAATGCCGATCATCGCAATCCGCTTTATCTGCCCGACGCGGCGCTGAACCCCGCAATCCGCGCTACCGGCGATCTGGCCGAGTTTGCATCGCTCGACATCGTGCTGGGCGTGACCCCGGCGCAGGTGCTGGGCAAGGTGCTGGGCGGTCTGCAATCGCCCCCGCGCGATCTGGTGCTGTGCTCCAAGGGGATCGAGGCGGGCAGCGGGCGCCTGATGAACGAGGTCGCACGCGCCGCTTGCCCCGGCAGCGAAATCGCAGTTCTTTCCGGCCCGACATTCGCGCATGAGGTCGCCGCTGGCCTCCCCACCGCCGTGACCCTCGCCTGCGCTGGCGGCGAGGACCAGTGGGAGCGACTTTCCGCCGCCGTCGCGCGGCCCACCTTCCGCCCCTATTACTCCGACGACGTGACCGGCGCGGAAGTGGGCGGTGCGATCAAGAATGTGCTGGCGATTGCCTGCGGGCTGGTTGACGGGCTGGCGCTGGGCCAGAATGCGCGCGCCGCGCTGATCGCGCGCGGCATGGCCGAGATGCTGCGGTTCGGCATGGCGCTGGGCGCTCGCGCAGAGACTTTATCGGGACTGTGCGGCATGGGCGATCTGGTGCTTACCTGCACCTCCACCTCCAGCCGCAATTTCTCGCTTGGCAAGGCATTAGGCGAAGGCCAATCCGCCGCAGACCTGATGGCAGACCGACGCACCGTGGCAGAGGGCGCCTACACTGCTCCGGTCCTCGCCGAACTGGCGCGGACACGTGGCATCGCCATGCCGATCGTCGCCGGGGTCGAGGCAATCCTGCAAGGCGCAGATCCGCGCGAAGTGGTCGCGCAATTGCTCGCCCGCCCGCTTAAGTCCGAGAACGAGCCGCCTGAGAACGAGCCACGCTTCACCTCACATCCGACCAACCGCAACCTGCCACCGGCAGCGATGATATGGCGACGCTGGCGAAGGGCGGTCGCACCAATACGCTGGGTTTTGGCATCAGGCTGATTGCGCGCATTCCCTTTATCCTGATCGCCACCCGCCTGTATGGCGCAGAGGCGCTGGGCCGGTTCGCATCGGCGCTTGTCCTGATCGAGGTGATTGCGCTGGTCTGCTCGCTCGGCGAAAAGCGTGGGCTGGCACAACGCCTGACCGAAGGCGGGACCGAACATGGCAACCCCGATGGCCAGCCGGAAACCAACCTCGTGTTCGACGGGCTGCTGCTGGCGCTGGTGTGGTCTGCGCCACCTGCCTGTTCCTGCTCGCCTTCCCCGCGCCAATGTTTCCGAGCGGGATGAACAGCCCTTACGACCTGTGGCTGATCGCGACCATTCCGGCCTTTGCCCTGACCGAGATCATGCTGGCAGCGCAGGCCTATCGCTATGACATTGCGACCACGGTTCGCACCCGCGCCATCGTCGAGCCGTGGACGATCAGCATTGCTGCGGGCGTGTTTTTCTACATCGAACCCTTGCGCGAATTTGGTCTGGCGCTGGCTTTCATCGTGTCGATCTTTGCTGGACTCGCCACGGCTGCAGTACCGTTCCTGCGGACCTATGGCTTGCCGCGTGACTGGCGCCCGCGCCCGCGCGCCATGCTCGCCCAGTCCAGCCGCGCGCTGCCGCTGATCGGGGCCGACGCAATTGAAAGGGGCACGCGCCTGCTCGACCTGTTTATTCTGGGCCTGTTCGCATCGCCCGTTGCGGTCGGCATCTATTACGCTGCACAACAGATCGCCAGCCTGCCGCAAAAGCTCAAAACCAGTTTCGAGCCGATCCTGTCGCCGGTTATCACGAAAAATCTGAAGATCGGCGATTTTGCCGCCATCGCCGCGCAGGTGCGGCAGGTGGGGTTCTGGATCATCGCGGTGCAGCTGGCGATTGCGCTCGCGCTGGCGATACCGGGTGAGGCGGTGATGGGCCTGTGGGGGCCGGATTACGTCGCGGGCACCGCCGCGCTCGGTTTTCTGCTGGCCGCAGAAGTGGCCGCATCGATGGCGGTCGTGTCGGAAAGCGTGCTGGTGTACATCGCGCGCAAACGCAATCTGATGATCTCTGTCGGCGTGCTGGCGCTGCAGGCGGCGCTGACCATCGCGCTGATCGTGGGGCTTGAGAAACTGGCGACTGATTACGATCTGGATGTCGATGGCTGGGCGACCGCCGCACCTGCGCTGGCGCTGTTCTTCGCGCTGAGCGTGTCCAGCCTGATAAAGGCGCTGGTTCTCAAAACCCTGCTGAAAGCGCCGGTCAGCAACTGGCGCTGGGGGCTTGTATGGGCAACCGCCCCGGCCGTCGTCGTCGGCTTTGGCTTCACCCTGCTGCCCGAATGGATCGAGCTGCTGTTTGGCATCCCCGCAATCCTCGCCGTCTATGGCGTGGTGCTGTGGCATCGCGGCTTTGGCGAGGAGGACCGGGTGCTGTTCCGCAAGAATGTCACGCCCGATCTGCCCGCAGGCGAGGCGGGCTGAAGAGCATCACCCAATCACGCACCACGCTTCATCGCCTCCCTGCAAGGCATTCAGTCGCTATTCACGGCGAAAGACGATGCTGGCCCCGGTTCAAAGAAGGGGAGTGTTGCGATGCGTGGAATGAAGCTGACAGGCGTGTTTGCCTTGGGATTGGTGCTGGCCGGATGCGCGGCGCAGACCGAAGGAAATCTGGCAAGTTCGCCCACACCCGATGGCGAACGGGTCGCCGCGATACCGCCGCCTCCGCCGCCTCCCCCTGCTCCCGGCACGAGCGCTGGCCGCGAGACAATCATTGTTACCGGCAGCAAGATTACGCGCAACAATCAGGAGGCGTCATCTGCCGTCGCGTCTGTCACGGCTGATCAGGCGGTCAATGGCGTCAGTCGGACAGCGCCCTATCCGCCACCAGGCGTCTACGTACCCCCTGTCGCCGTCGCCACCGATCCGGGGCGCGAGCAGTATGATGGCGAGGAAGTCTCCCCGGTAAGGCTCGCCGCGACAGAGCCGGTCTCCACCTTCTCCGTCGATGTCGATACGGGCGCCTACACCAACACCCGCCGGTTCCTGAACCAGGGGCAGATGCCTCCGCAGGCCGCTGTGCGAACCGAGGAGATGATCAATTATTTCCGGTATGATTATGCCCGGCCAACAGACCGTTCGCAGCCCTTCAGCGTGACGACCGACGTGGCGAAGACACCGTGGAACGAAGGTACATATCTGATGCGGATTGGCCTGCGCGGATACGATATTGACCGCGATGAACGCCCGCCCGCCAACCTCGTATTCCTGATGGATGTGTCGGGGTCCATGGCCTCCCCCGACAAGCTGCCGCTGGTCAAGACCGCGCTCGCGGGCCTTGCCGGGGAGCTGTTGCCGCAGGACCGCGTTTCCATCGTCGTCTATGCGGGCGCCGCTGGCATGGTGCTGGAGCCGACCAACGATGTCGGCAAGATCCGCCGCGCGCTCGATGAGCTGACAGCCGGTGGCTCCACTGCCGGGGGCGCAGGCATCCAGCTTGCCTACAACATTGCCGAGGACAACTTCATCGAAGGCGGCGTCAACCGTGTGATCCTTGCCACAGATGGCGATTTCAACGTCGGCGTGTCCAACAACGATGCGCTGGTCGAAATGGTCGAGAAAAACCGCGACCGGGGCATCACGCTGACTACGCTCGGCTTTGGTCAGGGCAATTACAACGAAGCGATGATGGAGCAGATCGCCAACAAGGGTAACGGCAATTACGCCTATATCGACAGCGCGATGGAGGCGAAAAAGGTGCTGGGCGATGAGATGTCGAGCACGCTGTTCACCATCGCCAAGGACGTGAAGATCCAGGTCGAATTCAACCCTGCCGTGATCGGCCAATATCGCCTCGTCGGGTATGAAAACCGCGCGCTTCGTGAAGAGGATTTCAACAATGACAAGGTCGATGCAGGCGATATCGGCGCCGGGCATCAGGTAACCGCCATTTACGAGGTCGTGCCTGCGGGCGGAAAAGGCTGGATCGCGCCGCGCCGGTATGAGGACACCCCCCGGACCGAGGCAACGCGCCGCATGGCAGAGGCTGCGCATGTCAAATTGCGGTTCAAACTGCCCGATGGTGACACTTCGCGCCTGATCGATACGGTCGTAATGAGTGATGCATTCAGCAACGCACGCGCGCCGACGGGGGACTTTGCCTTTGCCGCATCGGTCGCGGCATTCGGGCAGATCCTGCGCGGGGACGAGTTGATGCAGAATTTCGGCTTTGACGAGGTGGGCGAACTGGCCGGGGGTCAGCAGGATTTCTGGCGGCAGGAATTCCTGCAATTGAACGCGCTGGCGGCAGGCATGAAGGGCGGCTGAAACGGTTTCAAGGGAACTACGGGCAAGCGATTGAGGCGGTTTGCAGGGACGGAATGCGCTGCTAAAGCGCGGCGCGACCTCGCAATCTGAAAAGGCCCTCTCGCATGTCCGGTTCCCTTGCCACAGCACTTCCTTTTATCATCATCGGCATAGTCATGCTCGCGGTCGCGGTGTGGCTGCTGATGCGCCTCAACGCGACAACCACAATTGTCGACGCAAGCGAAAAGCGCGATGTGCTGGACGAAGGCGCCGCCCCGGCCCAGCGCAATCAGGCGCTGATCGATGCCCCGGCAGCGGTGGCCAACAATTTCGGCGCGACCAGCGCAGTGGCCAACACCCGCAATGTCGCCGCTGCATCGGAAGTCGCTGACGCCGAGGCGGGAGCTTTGGTCGTGCCCGAATCCGACATGGCAGAGGCACCCGCCAGCCCCGCGCCGACCGCCGATGCGCCGCATGAGCCAGCCGTTCCGAAAATCGTCACCGATGGCGTGATGAGCGATGACCTTGCCAAGCTCAAGGGAGTGGGGCCCAAGCTTGTCACCCTGCTGAACGAACAGGGCATCACCAGCTTTGCCCAGATCGCCGCCTGGACCGAATCGGACATCGCAAAGGTGGACGATCAGCTGGGCCGGTTCAAAGGTCGCATCACCCGCGACCAGTGGGTCGAACAAGCAACGTTGCTGATATCCAACGACAAAACGGCCTATGCGGCGAAGTTTGGCCAAAACGGATAAGTTTACCCTCGCCAGCGTCCAGAATGTGATATGCTCCTTACCGCAAAGTAAGGAAGGTGGAGATGGCCTTGCGTATCCTGGTTGCTGAAGACGAACCGATCATTGCCTTCGACCTGTGCGAGACCATGGCGGAGGCGGGCTTCAGCATCGAGGGGCCGCACAGTGGTATTTCATCGGCCATGCTCGCCTTTCAAAAACAGAAACCCGACCTCGCAATCCTCGACATAACGCTGGCCGACGGTGTCGTGTTTGGGCTGGCGCAGAAGCTGACGGACGAAAACGTGCCGATCATCTTCCATTCGGGCCTCGACCGCAGCGAAGAAGTGCGCGCACAATTTCCCGATGCCACCACCCTGTTGAAACCGTGCCCGCCCGCCGAAATGATCGAAGCGGTCAACTGTGCGCTGGAACTGCGCGCGGGGCGAGACATTTAAGCTGTGCCTCGCGCTCTCAACCCTTGATGGGCGCGGGTATCTCTGCGAATGATGGGGCCAATCGATTTCAGGAGCAATCAGTGCACGGAACCGCCTCCGCAAATGAGCCCGCAAAAGACCCAAACGCGGGAATAGTCCCGTTCAACTGGGAAGACCCGTTCGACCTCGAAGGGCAACTTACCGAAGACGAGCGGATGATCCGCGACACCGCACACGCATTTGCGCAAAGCGAGCTGCAACCGCGCGTGATCGAGGCGTTTCGCAACGAGGTTTCCGCCCCCGAACTGTTCCCGCTGATGGGTGCAGCGGGCCTCTTGGGCGCGACCATTCCGGAAGAATATGGCGGCGTTGGTGCATCCTATGTCGCCTATGGCCTGATTGCGCGCGAGATTGAGCGGGTGGACAGCGGATACCGCTCCATGGCGAGCGTCCAGTCCAGCCTCGTGATGCATCCGATCTACGCCTACGGCTCCGAGGAACAGCGCGCAAAATACCTTCCCGGCCTCTCCAGCGGAGAGCTGATCGGGTGCTTTGGCCTGACCGAACCCGACGCCGGATCAGACCCGGCAGGGATGAAAACCTACGCCAAGCGCGACGGTGACGGATATTCGATCTCCGGCTCGAAAACGTGGATTTCCAATTCGCCCTTTGCCGATGTGTTCGTGGTCTGGGCCAAGTCCGAAGAGCACGGCGGCGGCATCCGCGGCTTCATCCTCGAAAAAGGGATGGCCGGGCTTTCCGCACCCAAGATCGAAGGCAAGATCAGTCTGCGCGCCTCCACCACCGGCATGATCATGATGGACGAGGTGAAACTGCCCGCAGACGCGCTGCTGCCCAATGTGCAGGGATTGAAGGGGCCGTTTGGCTGCCTCAACCGTGCACGATACGGCATCAGCTGGGGCGCGATGGGCGCGGCGGAATTCTGCCTCCACGCCGCGCGCCAGTATGGACTTGATCGCAAGCAATTCGGCAGGCCGCTGGCAGGCACGCAACTGTTTCAGAAGAAACTTGCCGACATGATGAGCGACATCGCGCTTTCCTTGCAGGCATCCCTGCGCGTCGGGCGGCTGATGGACGAAGGGCGTTTCAGCCCGGACATGATCTCCATTGTCAAACGCAATAATGTTGGCAAGGCGCTGGATATCGCGCGGGCCGCGCGCGACATGCACGGCGGCAACGGCATTTCCGAGGAATATCAGGTGATCCGCCACGCGGTGAACCTCGAAACGGTCAACACATATGAGGGCACGCACGATGTCCACGCGCTGATCCTGGGCCGTGCAATCACGGGTATTCCGGCGTTTTGATGATCGCATGGCAATGCTGCAAGGCGTCGCTGTCCTACATGGCCGGCGCGCGGTATGACGGGTCCATGATCCGCGATTCCCACCTTGCTGCACCCCTGTTTGCCACGCGAATGGAGCGGCGGAAAGTTTGGCCCCTGGACAGTGTGTCAGGTGTGTCACGCCCCCGCGGGGAAGAACCGCGATGAAGCTCTATGGCTACTACCGCAGCTCCACATCCTATCGCCTGCGCATCGCGCTGGAACTGAAGGGGCTGGCATATGAGAACGTGCCGGTAAACCTGCTCACATCGGAGCAGCGCGAAGAGGGCTTCACCAGCCGCAACCCGTTCGGCTCTGTCCCCATGCTGGAGGCCGATGGCCGCGACCGCGCGCAATCCATGGCGCTGCTGGAATGGCTGGAGGAGGCGTACCCTACCCCGTCCCTGTTGCCCGCCGACCTTGAAGCGCGATACACCGTGCGCGAACTGACCTATGCCATCGCCACAGAACTGCACGCGCCGCTGAACCTGCCGGTGCTGAAATACCTGAAGAACGAAATCGGCCTGATCGAGGACGAAATCGTCACCTGGTATCGCCATTGGCTCAAGCGCACGCTCGATCCGGTGGAGGCGCGGCTGACGCAGCTGAAAACGGGCGATTTCCTGATGGATGCGCCCGGCCTGTTTGAGGTCGTGCTGCTGCCGCAGATCTACAATGCGCGCCGGTTCGATTACGATTTCAGTGCCAGCCCGCACATGACCCGGATCGAGGCCGCGTGCCTTGCCCTGCCGGCGTTTCAGCGCGCATATCCAGACAATCAGACAGACGCCCCGTAGTGGGCCGGGAGAGGGAAACACAATGAAACTCGCAACGCTCAACAACGGCACGCGCGATGGCAAGCTGGTGGTGGTGTCCAAAGACCTCACCCGCTGCTGCGCCGCCGGGTACATCGCGCCGACCATGCAGGCCGCACTGGACGATTGGGAACGGATCGGACCCGAGCTTGAGGTGCTGGCGCGTGATGTCGAACATGAGACGGTGCCGTGCGAGCGCTTTCACGAACGCCAGGCGCATTCGCCGCTACCGCGCGCCTATCAATGGGCCGATGGCAGCGCCTATATCAACCATGTGGAGCTGGTGCGGCAGGCGCGCGGTGCCGAGGTGCCGGACAGTTTCTACCACGATCCGCTGATGTATCAGGGCGGCAGCGACGGGTTCCTGCCGCCGCGCGCCGATATCCCGCTGGGCGATATCGCATGGGGCTGCGACATGGAGGGCGAGATTGCCGTAATCGTCGACGATGTGCCGATGGGCGTTTCAGTGGACGACGCCGCGAGCCACATCAAGCTCATCATGCTGGTGAACGATGTGAGCCTGCGCGGCCTGATCCCCGGCGAACTGGCCAAGGGGTTCGGCTTCTTTCAGTCAAAACCCGCCAGTGCCTTCTCCCCCGTCGCGGTCACTCCCGAAGAACTGGGCGATGCGTGGAAGAACAGCCTCGTCCACCTGCCGCTGATGGTGGATTACAACGGAGAGCCGTTCGGGCGCGCACACGCTGGGCAGGATGCGACCTTCTCCATGGCGCAACTGGTCGCCCATGCGGCCAAGACGCGGGCGCTGGGTGCAGGCACGATCATCGGTTCGGGGACGGTTTCAAACAAGGGCGCAGACGGCGGACCGGGCAAGCCTGTGGCCGAAGGCGGAGCGGGCTATTCCTGCATCGCGGAGATCCGCATGATCGAAACGATCCGCGATGGCGAGGCTAAGACCCGCTTCATGCAGCCTGGCGATATTGTGAAGGTGGAAATGCGCGACGGCAACAACCACTCGATCTTCGGCGCGATCGAGCAGACGGTTGTGGAGGCCTAACCCTTCAGCCGCTCGGCGTGCCACGCGACGTGTTCGGCCATGAAGGTGGAGATGAAGAAATACGAGTGGTCATACCCCGGCTGCATCCGGATTTCGGCGGGAATACCGGCGGTTGAACACGCAGCCGCGAGCCGATGGGTCTGCAATTGCTCCACAAGGAAATTGTCCGCAAAGCCCTGATCGACCAGCAATTCAGGCAGCAGTGCTCCGTCTTCGATCAGCGCGACCGCATCGTATTCGCGCCAAGCATCGCGGTTGTCGCCCAGATAGCGGGTCAGCGCCTTCTCACCCCACGGCACCTGCATCGGTGCGACGATCGGGGCAAAGGCGCTAACCGAGCGGAACCGGTCGGGATTGCGCAAGGCTATGGTGAGCGCGCCGTGTCCGCCCATCGAATGACCCGTGATCGATTGGCGATCCAAATCAACCGGGAAATTGGCGGCAATCAGCGCGGGAAGCTCTTCCTCGATGTAGGCGCGCATCCGGTAGTGTTTCGACCACGGATCCCGCGTGGCATCAACATAAAATCCCGCGCCTTTGCCAAAGTCGTAATCGTCCTCCGCATCGGGCACATCGTCCCCGCGCGGACTAGTATCGGGCGCGACAAGGATGATCCCATGCTGTGCGCAAGACCCGCGGTATTCGCCCTTCTCCATCACATTGGCATGGGTGCAGGTGAGGCCCGAAAGGAAGGTGAGCACCGGCAGTTTCTCATCTGGCGCATGATCGGGCACGAACACCGCAAACGTCATGTCGGTGCCAGTTGCCTCGGACGCGTGGCGATAGACGCCTTGCACACCGCCGTGCGAGCGGACCTGCGAGACCGTCTCCATCAATACACCACCACGCTGCGGATACTCTCGCCGCTGTGCATCAGGTCAAAACCCTTGTTGATCTCCTCCAGCGTCAGCCGGTGCGTTATCATCGGGTCGATGGCGATCTTGCCGTTCATGTACCAATCGACGATCTTGGGCACATCGGTGCGTCCCTTGGCTCCGCCAAACGCAGTGCCGCGCCAGTTGCGCCCGGTGACGAGCTGAAACGGGCGGGTGGCGATTTCCTTGCCCGCTTCGGCCACGCCGATGATGATCGAGGTGCCCCAGCCCTTGTGGCAGCACTCCAGCGCCTGCCGCATTACATCGGTGTTGCCGGTGCAGTCGAAACTATAATCCGCCCCGCCGTCCAGCAGCTCTACCAGATGCGCAACCACGTCGCTGGTTTCCTTGGGGTTCACGAAATCGGTCATCCCGAATTTCTCGCCCCATTCGCGCTTTGACGAATTGATGTCGACGCCCACGATCCGGTCCGCGCCCGCCATCTTCGCGCCCTGAATGACGTTCAGCCCGATCCCGCCAAGGCCGAAAACGACCACGTTGTCGCCCGGCTGAACCTTGGCCGTGTTGACCACCGCGCCCACACCCGTGGTGACGCCGCAGCCGATGTAGCAGGAGGTATCGAACGGGGCATCGGTGCGGATCTTCGCCACCGCGATTTCCGGCAAAACGGTGAAGTTCGAAAAGGTCGAACAGCCCATGTAGTGATAGATCGTCTCGCCCCGATAGCTGAAGCGCGATGTGCCGTCGGGCATCAGCCCCTTGCCCTGCGTCGCGCGGATCGCGCTGCACAGATTGGTCTTGCCCGAAAGGCACATTTTGCACTGCCGACATTCGGGGGTGTAGAGCGGGATCACGTGATCGCCGGGCACCACGCTCGTCACCCCTGCGCCGACCTCGCGCACGATCCCGGCGCCTTCGTGGCCCAGGATGCTGGGGAATATCCCCTCGCTGTCCAGCCCATCCAGCGTATAGGCGTCGGTGTGGCACAGGCCCGTCGCCATGATCTCGACCAGCACTTCGCCAGCCTTTGGCCCCTCCAGATCCAGCTCGACGATTTCAAGCGGTTGCTTGGCGGCAAAGGCGACGGCGGCACGAGTTTTCATGGGATTCTCCGGGTAGAAGGCATTTGCCGTCTGCCAGCACGCGCAGCGGACGAGGTCAAGCCCCGCCCGCACGCAGGAGCATCAGCTCGCGGTCGCACCCTCCATCGGTCTGTGCGCTTTTCTGGCGTCCAGTTCATCGACGAATGCGTGATTCACATCGCGATGCTCCGCCTCATCGGCGCGCACCGCGATGATCACGTCGCGCAGCCGGGCATTGGGCGCAAGCTGCCAGTAATCGATCGCGATCTGGGGCGCAGGCACATTCTTCGTGGCGCCGGCATCAACCTCCGCAAGATAGGCGGTGTAACTGATGACAGCCTCTTCCTCGAAATACCCCACCACGCGGTGCGCAGTGCGCGGCGCCAGCATGTAGAGGAAGAAATAGAAGTTGTAGAACACCAGCTGCACCGCAACGATCAGGGCGCGTTCAAACCGGCCCGGATGAGCGATCTCGATAAATGTCATCAGGTGCATCCGCTCATTCTCCGCCTCGTCCAGCAGAGTGCGAATCCACCCCTCATCATCGCGCATCTTGCGCAGCGCGGTAAGGTGCTGCCACAGGCCACCCACCATACCGGGCACGGCTGCAACCGTTTCCAGCACCACGGCACGATGGCCGTATCGCTTGGCAAAAAAGGTATCCGCAAAGAATCGCAGCAATTTGACGAAAGCAAAAGCAACGCGATCGCTGCGGGTGCGCGGGGCGACGTGTGTATCGATTATGGCAGTGTTATTGATCTGCCGGATCAACGGGCGGGCATCGACGGGTTTCATCGTTTGGGAACACCACAGTGTTGCCCGGCCCCTTCGGCCCGACCGGATGTCGGGCGCCCTGACCGGGTCTTGTTCGGCCCTGTTGATATAGGGAAAACCGCCCCGCCCTACCCGCGAAATAGACTCAATAATTATGCACTTTTATGCAACAATCAGAAGCCAAGGCTCTGTTTAACTGCGTCATTTACAATCTTGCCTGCGTGAACGTTCAGGCCCGGAGCCAGATAGGGATCGTCCTTGCACGCCTGCAAACCCTTGTTCGCCAAAGCCAATCCGAACGGCAGCGTCGCATTGTTCAGCGCATAACTGGAAGTCAGTGGTACCGCGCCGGGCATATTGGCGACACAGTAATGGATAATCCCGTCGACCTCAAGGTTGGGTTTTCGTGCGTGGTCGGTTTCGATGTCTCAAAACACCCACCCTGATCGATGGCGACATCAACCAGAACGCTGCGTGGCTTCATCAGCGCAAGGTCATCGCGCGGCACCAGATGCGGCGCGCTGGCGCCCGGAACAAGCACCGCACCCACCACCACATCGGCATCGGCCAGCGCCTGTTCGATTGTGCCTGCGGTCGAATACCGGGTGATGGCACGGCCTTGAAACATCTCGTCCAACTGGCGCAGTCGCGGCAACGACTTGTCGAATATCTCGACACTCGCGCCCATTCCCACCGCTATACGCGCCGCCTGTGTGCCGACCACGCCGCCGCCCAGAATGACAACCTTGGCCGGCAAAACGCCGGGCACGCCGCCCATCAACGTGCCGCGCCCGCCATTGACCGCGCGCAGCGCATGGGCGCCCGCTTCAATCGAAAGCCGACCGGCAACTTCGCTCATCGGGGCGAGCAGCGGAAGAGAGCCATCGGGCGCGGTCACGGTTTCATACGCCACCGCTGTCACGCCGCTTTCCATCAGGCCGCGCGCCTGATCGGGATCGGGGGCCAGGTGGAGATAGGTGAACAGGATCTGCCCTTCGCGCAATTGTACCCATTCGCCTGGCTGCGGCTCCTTCACCTTCACCACCATATCGGCGCGGGCAAAGATTTCCGCTGCAGTGTCCACGATCTGCGCACCGACCTTGCGGTAATCCTCGTCGGTCTTGCTGATGCCCATTCCGGCACCGCTTTCCACGATTACCTGATGGCCACTCGCAACGTATTCGCGCGCAGCCTCCGGGGTCAGGCCAACCCGGTATTCGTGAATCTTGATTTCTTTGGGAACGCCGACGAGCATGATTCTCTCCCGGTTGAAGATGATGGAGGAGGCTTTATCTTGGGCGTAAGAATATTACAATCTTGAGCAAGCTTCAAAGAGGCGAAAAACACGGATTTTACAGCGCCGCATTTCCTGCAACCGCAATTTATGCGATTGGAGACAACTGGGTGGATACATGCGCGCGCGCTGAAAATTTCGCCATGTGTCAACTTCGCTTTTTCGACTCAAATGCTTGTATGATATGATGAATCTATCAGTTTCTATCAGCGGAGGGGTGTCAACTTTGTCACCCGGACCCAACATCGGAGATCACGAATGACTGCCTATCCCACCCTTAAAATGCTGATCGGCGGTGAATGGATGGCCGATGGCGGCGCAGGCACGATGCCGGTCATCAACCCGGCGACGGAAAGTGCGATTGCGCACTGCCCCAAAGCCTCTGCCGAACAGCTCGACGCTGCGCTGGTGGCGGCGGATGCGGCGTTTGCCGGATGGGCGGCCACACCGGCAGCACAGCGTTACGGCGTCCTGCGGCGCGCGTCAGACCTGCTGCGCGAACGTGCGCCCGCCATCGCCCGCGTCATCACGCTGGAAATGGGCAAGCCATACGCGCAGGCACTGGGCGAGACGACGAGCGCGGCGGACCTCATCGATTTTCTGGGCGAAGAGGCAAAGCGGCAGGGCGGACGGCTGGTTCCGGTGCGCAGCCCCAATCTGCTGGAACAGCGGGTGATGCAGGTTCCGGTCGGCCCCGCGGTGCTGCTTACTCCGTGGAACTTCCCCATCAATCTGCCTGCGAAAAAGATCGCAGGAGCGCTCGCAGCGGGCTGCACCGTGATTTTGAAACCGGCCGAAACAACGCCCGGCTCGGCGCAGATGCTGGTCGAATGCTTTACCGATGCGGGCGCGCCGGAGGGCGTGATCAACCTGGTGTTTGGCGATCCGGCGATGATTTCAGAACGCCTGATCGCATCGCCGATCACGCGCAAGGTCAGCTTTACCGGATCGACTGCGGTCGGCAAGAAACTGGGCGCGCTGGCGGCGCAGGGGATGAAGCGGTTCACCCCGGAACTGGGTGGCCATGCGCCGGTGGTGATCGGTAAAAGCGCCGATTTTGAGCGCACAATCGCCGCGTGCGTCGCGACCAAGTTTCGCAATGCCGGTCAAGTTTGTGTCAGCCCCACACGATTCCTGGTTGCTCGCGACATTTATGATCGCTTCGTCAGCGAATTCGCTTCACGCTCTCAGGAATTGAAAATCGGCGATGCCAGCGCGGATGACAGCGTGGCGATGGGTCCGCTGGCCCATGCCGGGCGCGTGGCCGCGATGGCGGATCTGGTCGCTTCGCTTGGCGGAGCAAAGGGCGAGGTCGTGGCTGGTGGTTCGGCGATTGCGGGCACGGGGCATTTCTTCCAGCCTACCGTTGTCGCCGCGCCTTCGATGGACAGCCGACTGATGACAGAAGAACCGTTCGGACCGATTGCCGGGATCGTCCCGTATGACGATATCGAGGAAGCAGTGCGCATCGCCAATTCGTTGCGGTATGGTCTTGCCGCCTATGCCTTTACCGCGTCGCTGGATGAAAGCCATTATCTGGGCAACTCGCTGCGCGCCGGGATGGTAGCGATCAATCATTTCGCCGTGGGCTCGCCCGAAACGCCGTTTGGCGGAACAGGGGACAGCGGCTTTGGTTCGGAAAGCGGGGTCGAAGGCTATCTCGGCTATACCGAGACGAAGCTGGTCACCGTGGCAAAGGCCGCGCCGTAATTCGCTGTTCCGCGCGATTGCCCGCGCACAGAACAGCGTGATGGGGCCTCAAAGCCAATCGGTCAGGCGGCGGATCAGGCTGCGCTGATAAGTGCCAGCGCGGCTGTGCATCGGATGGATGCGGCCGTAACGCGCGCGGCGAGCCAGTTCGTCGCCATGATAAACCGTTCGGCCCATTGCGTCCGGTCCGCTCGAAATGATCGTTGGTCGTTCCATAATTCGCGTCCCATATCGCGATCGGTCTGGTTCGTGTTGCCGATTCGCAAAGTGTTAATGTGACAAGGTTAACATTTTACCTGTGGAAAACGAGTCGGAAAAGGCTTGCGGCACACGATTACACCTTTTCGGCTCGGCCACAGAAGACAATTGCCAAGTCACGCGACCGCCTTCGATGCAGCCATCGAGCAAGAGATTAATTAAACGCGCTGCGCCCCTGCCTCTCGCACTGCCTCCAGCGTCGGATACCCATTGACCGCCATCATCAAATCCGCCTCGGCAAGGATGGATTTGAGCACGAACGACGCTCCCTTCGCTCCGCCCAGCGCCAGGCCATAGGTATAGGGCCGACCAATCCCCACCGCGCGTGCACCCAACGCCAGCGCCTTGACAGCGTCCGACCCGGATCGGACCCCGCTGTCAAACAGCACCGGCACATCGCCCGATGCCTTCACCACGTCCTCCAACAGATCAATCGTGGCGATCCCGCCATTGGCCTGCCGTCCTCCGTGATTGGAGCAATATACTCCATCGACCCCGGCATCGACAGCGCGGCGCGCATCCTCCGGATGGCAGATACCCTTCAACACGATAGGCAGCTTGGTCCTGGACCGGAACCACGCGATATCGTCCCACGTCAGCACCTTTCCAAACGTCGCCGCCCAAGTGAAGATTGCTGCCGCCGGATCTTCCTCAGGCGGCTTTGCCAACAGCGAACGGAAGACCGGATCGGTGAAGTAGTTTTGCAGCACCTTGCCGCGCAATTGCGGAAAGTTTGACGCGTTGAGATCGCGCGGTCGCCAGCCCGTCACCCACGTATCGAGCGTGATGACGAGTGCGGAATATCCCGCCGCCTCGGCACGGTGGATCAGGCTTTCGGCAAGGCCATCATGCTTGGGAGTATAAAGCTGGAAGAAGGCGGGCGTATCGCCGCACGCGGCCTTCACATCTTCCAGCGGATCGTTCGAGAGGGTGGAGGCGCAGAACGGAACGCCCGTTTGCGCCGATGCCTGCGCCGCCGCGATGTCGCCGTGGCGATCCTGCGATGCCTCTCCGTTAAGGCCAATGGGCGCCATGAACAGCGGATTGGTGAAGGTGTGGCCAAACAGATTGGTCGAAAGGTCGCGGGTCGTGCAATCGACCATCATGCGCGGGATCATGCCCCAGTGGTGAAACGCGCTGGAGTTGGAATTTTGCGTGTGTTCGTCCCCGCATCCGCCCGCGACATAGTTTGTCATCATCGGCCCCAGCGCTTCATGCGCGCGCTGTTCCAGTGTGGCGAAATCGACGGGAAATTCTGGCAGGATGCCGCTCAGCCCGGCGTTGTAGATTTCATTCTGCAGCCCGCCAAAATTGAGGCCAGAAGTCTTTGTCATATCCCGCTCCCGAATGTGTCACGGTCAAGAGTGGGCAAAGCGAACCCTGTCGGCAAGCCTTTTCAGCGCACCATTCGCTGCAATCGCGGACGCACCTTGAGGAAGGCGAGATACAGCCGCTCCAGCGCGGCGAGCACCACAGCATTGCGAGCCAATCAGGCCCAGCGGGCGCAGGCGCGGGATCGCGCGCCACATTGCCGCAAATGCCGCCGCGCCGCTCAGCACTTTGCCATCTTCCTCGGCATGAAAACGCGCCAGCAACTCGCGCTGATCGACGGGACAGGAGGGGTCGCCCTTTCCCGATACATCGACGAAATCAATCGCGCTACGGCGATCCAGCCGCCTCATCAGAGCAATCTCGCGCTGGCATAAGGGGCACGCGCCATCAAACCATACTTTCACCTTGGACATGCCAAAGATACGGCTGGACAGCAGGTTCGGATCCAGCGCCCTAGAAACTGAAGCGCACGGAAGCGACCGCCTGACCTTCCTGCGTATCCACCAGCATCACCCCGTCCGATGCAATCTGCGCGTCCTGATAGTTCAGCCCCAGATTAAGCGACAGGCCGCGCGCCACGTCATATCCCGCGCCCAAAGCGGCGGTGATCTCTTCATCGCCCGCGACGCGGCCATAATGCGCCTCCCCCGACAGGCGCAATTGCCTCATCTGCGTTTGCGCACCCGCCGATACGAACCAGCGCCGCGCATCGGTGGTGAACCCGACAAGGCTTTCATACCCGGCACCGACATCGAACACGGAGCTACCATATTCGATCTCTCCGACCGCTCCCACGCCTTGTGTCCGGAAGCGGGTGAAACCGTCGGCACCGGTGAAGCCACCTTGACGAAAGCGTCCGGTCAGGCGCACGTCCCTGTGTCCAAGCGGGCGCTGATATTCCACGCCGACCTCGAAATCGCCATTCTCGTCCATCGCCAGCGCCAGATTGCTAGGCCCGAAGCGCCCGACATAGGCCCCGCCCCACCTTGCCAAACTGCCGTAGAAATCATCGAACGCCAGAAACCCGTTGCCCACGCCGCGCCTGCGCCGCGTCACCTCGCGCACCTGCTGCGCCACATTGCCGCCGATCACAGTGCCGTAACTGGTCGCAACGAACGCGGCGACGTTGTCGTTATAGTTATCCGGCCCCATGAAGTTCGTGAGAAACACGGTGGAGGGATCGGTGGAATACTGGCCGAAATACACCGCGCCCACCGTCCAGCGATTGGCAAGCTGGGTTTCAGCGGAAATCTGAAAATTGCCCACGAACTCTGCCGAGACGCGCTCCCCGCCGGTGACTTCGTCGAACTGCGCGATGACCGGCGTATCCAGCACGCCCTGCACCTGAATGGTGACGTCACCAACCGCGATGGCGATCGGCTCTTCCAGCGAGGATAGCCGGTCGTAATTAAGGCTGACGCCCTGCGCCTGCGCCGTTTCAAGGGGCAGCGTCGTGCAGGCTAGTACTGAACCTGTGAAAACGCACAGGCGCTGATCAAGGCGCTTCATGATCGCGCCTACGCCTTGCGCGGGAACATGGTGGCGAATGCCTGCCGCGCGATCTTGCGCCCGGCATCGTCCGCCGCTTCGTGATCGGAAAGCCAGTGGACACCGCCAAAGATGCGGCTCCACCCATTTTCCCACGCCGCCTGTTCCAAACTGGTGAAGTATCGTCGCTTGCCCTTCAGCATCGGCCACAACACCTGATCGGGGCTTTCATGGCTGAAACTGACGGCATCGGTGCCAAGGATCAGCTTGGTCATCTCGACCCCTGCCGCGCCGAACGTGGAATGGCCTGAGGTGTAGGACGGAAAATTGGGCGTCGGGATCAGGCTCATCCATTTTGGATCGGCCGCCACACGCGTGTCAGCATTCCCGAACGCGGGCGCGCGGCTGATTATCGCGGTCTCGGGCCGGATAATGTCATGATGATACTTGCTGTCCCAAGCATTGATCGAGGCGTCGGCCTGCGTCGCGCCGAGCAGCGCAAAATGGCGCGCATGATCGAGAAAATCGTACCCGCGATCCTGCATCACCTGCAATGCGATATACAAAAAGTGCCCCGGCGGAGTGATACCCCACGGGCCGTCTTCCCAATATACGGCAATCAGTTTTTGATCCTCGGTCCGCTCGGTCGAATCCTTGCCGCCAAGACGTTTGACCATATCGAACTGCTGAGCAAATTCGGGGCTGCGCGGATCGGGAAAGTCGGTGACGCGGAATTGCGAGGGGCTGGTCATCGTCCACGGTTTGATCTGGCCGTGGCCGGGGAACAGGCCGCGCGCAAAGCTGTCAATCGCAGGTCCGGTGCCCGCGCTGTAACTGGGGCCGGTGGGCGTCCATTGCAGCGGGTCGGAACGGCGGTCATACCGGTCCAGATAAAAGCTGGCGCGGTGCGGTTCGGCGCCGTCGCCTGTGCGCATCCGGTTGATTGCAACGCCGACATGGTGGCCCCATTTTGCGCCGAGATCCTTTGCCTCGCCATCTGGAAAGCGGCCCTTGAAGGCATTGCGTTCCCATAGAAAGGGTTGCTGGAAACATTCAGCCGCCGCCGTCGCAAAGGCGATGCCATAGGCCACCTCAGGATCGGCCCCGCGCGGCGCTTCACCAAAATCGTAGGGGGTATCGTAGCGTCCGATAATCGCGTTGGCGGCGATGAACCCGGCGACCATCGGTGCTGCAAAGTTATATGCCGCGCGCGGAGGTGCGACGCGTTGGTCGCGCACTTGCTGCATCGCGATATCGACCCAGTGATAGACCGCGTTCTGGTTCTGCGGCTCCACGATATTGGTGAGGTAGCTGGACCGCGTGCCGTATTGCGCCGTCGCACAGCCGCCCAGCCCGCCTGCGGCGATGCCGGCGGCGGCCCCGGCCAACAGCGAACGTCGGGATATGTGCATGGTCGTCTCCGGTAATGGCAAGTCTGGACGCGGACCTGCCGATTAGGGGACAAGGGGTGTTTTTAGAGTAAACCGTTGGATAGCGGCGTGTTAACCATGACCGCAGCGTCCGATGAATCAATCAGTCAAATCGGCCCAGGCAACGCCGAATTTTGCCAGATATTTCCGCAACCGGTCCGCATCATTGGTCGATTTGCGCTGTTCGCGCGATGCCGCGAACAGCTCGCGCCCGGCTTCGGACAGACTGCGGCATTGGCGACAGATGGCAATTACATATTCGAGCTGCACCCGGTCGAACGGGTCGATCAGAGCAAGACGGTCTGGCGCGATCACAGCGCTCAGGTGCGCGCTTCCCATCGTGGCGACCTGACTATTGCCTGACCATAGCGCGCGCAGTCGCTCGACCTCCATATCCACTGCCGCGCGGTCGATCCGCCCCGCCGGGCACAGCGTGGCCATGCGCGTGACACTGGCGGCAAGATCGCGGAAATTGCCCCGCCATGCGGCCCCCGGCCCGGTCGCAAAGGTGAGAAAAGCCGCGCGCGCCTCCGCATTGAACGTCACTCGGTCACCCTCCCGCTGCGCAAAACGGTCGAGTTCGTAATCGAGATTGGGCTCGATATCCTCGCGCCGGTCGGCAAGGCCGGGCAAGGCAAAGGTCCACAGGTTGAGCCGTGCAAACAGGTCTTCGCGAAAATTGCCTGCGGCGACCTCGCGCACCAGATCGCGATTGGTGCCCGCGATCAGCTGAAATTCGCTGGTCGCCTCGCTATCTGCGCCCACGGGCAGGAACCGCCCTTCCTCGATGGCGCGCAGTATCATCGCCTGTTCGTCCAGCCCCAGTTCGCCGATCTCGTCAAGGAACAGGACGCCAGTGTCCGCGCTTTTGAGCAGCCCCGCCCGATCACTCGCGGCGCCGGTGAACGCACCGCGCTTGTGCCCGAACAACGCAGACATCGCGCTATCGCCTTTCAGCGTGGCGCAATTGACCTCGACAAATGGCCCCTTCACCTGATGGCGCAGTTTCTTCAGCTCATAGATCCGGCGGGCAAGCTGGCTTTTCCCCGCCCCGGTCGGCCCCATCAGCAGGATCGGCGCGCGGCTACGCGACGCGACTTGCTCGATCTCGTCGATCATCCGGTTGAAGGCAGCATTTCGCGTGTCGATCCCGCTTTTGAGGAAGCTGGTACTCTGCGCGCTTGTCTCGGCAAAGCGGGTGGCAATGGAATCGTAGCGCGACAGATCGAGGTCGATCGCCGCCCATGTGCCGATCGCGCTGGGTCTGCCGCCGCGTGGCTGTGTCTGAAGCAGGCGGCCCGGCAGAAACCGCGCCTCTGTCAGCAGGAACAGGCAAATCTGGACGACATGCGTGCCGGTGGTGATGTGGATCAGGTAATCGTTGTTATCGGGATCGAACGGGAAGGCTTCCGCGAAATCGAGCAGTTTGGTGTAAACCTCCTCAAAATCCCACGGATCATCAAAGGCCAGCAGGCGCTGTTCGATCTGCGTTTCAGGCGAGACATCGGCGATGTCCTCCGCAATGGTTTGCGCCAGCCGCCGATGCTGCATCCCGTGCAGCATCACGAAGCGGTCAACCCGCAGGTCTTCCTGCATGCAGATACTGACGGTAGGACGCCATCTGTTCCAGCGTTCTGGCCCGAACTTGGCCGCATCAAGGGTGGAACCGAGGAATCCGATGACGGTGAGTGGCTTCATGGATGTGTTATAAATTCGGATAGATTTTTATACAAATAGATTTGATTGCCCCGTGATGACCGATTTTGTTGCGGCTTATACAGATCTTATTTCGTTAACGTCTTCAATATCTTGCCGGATAAAACAATAAGCCTCGCGCAGTTTGGCACCTCCTTTGCAATCGTATTCACGTCGGGCAGGTCGAACGCCCGGCACAGCGCGGACTGGGGTGGCTGGAATGGGCCAGCCACCCCCGAAGTCCCTTCAAGGGAACCGCGCAACAGAGGAATTTGAGATGGAACAGACCTACGAATACACCGACGTCGAAGGCGGCGTGCCGATCAAGGCATGGACCCGCGGCGTTCCCGTGGACGACAAGGCGCGCGAACAGATGGCGAAGGCGGCAAAGATGCCGTTCATCTTCAAGCACGTTGCTGCCATGCCAGACGTTCACGTCGGCATCGGCGCGACCGTCGGATCTGTGATCCCGACCAAGGGCGCGGTGATCCCGGCAGCGGTCGGTGTCGACATCGGCTGCGGCATGATGGCGGCGCGCACCTCGCTAGTCGCGAGCGACCTGCCCGATAATCTGGCCAGTATCCGCTCCGCTATCGAAGCTGCTGTGCCGCATGGCCGGTCGGCGGGTCGCGGTCGGCGCGACAAGGGTTCGTGGGGTGAACCGCCCAAGGTGGTGGTCGATGCGTGGGCTGATCTTGCCGTGCGGTTCGGCAACATCGTCGCCAAGTATCCGCGGCTCAAGAACTCGAACACCGTCGTGCATCTCGGCACACTGGGAACCGGCAACCACTTTATCGAGCTGTGCCTGGATCAGGACCAGCGCGTTTGGGTGATGCTGCATTCCGGCAGCCGGGGCATCGGCAACGCGATCGGGCGGTTCTTCATTGAACTGGCAAAGCAGGACATGCGCAAATGGCATATCAACCTGCCCGATGAAGACCTCGCCTATTTCCCCGAAGGGACCGACCATTTCGACGATTATGTCGAAGCGGTCGAATGGGCGCAGGACTTTGCCGCGCTTAACCGGCGGGTCATGATGACCCATGCTCTGGATGCGCTGCGTAGCCAGATCGCCAAGCCGTTCGATGCGGAATGCGAAGCGGTGAACTGCCATCACAACTATGTGACGCGCGAGAACCACTTTGGGGAAAACGTGCTGGTAACCCGCAAGGGCGCAGTGCGCGCGGCGAAGGGAACACTGGGCATCATTCCCGGCTCGATGGGGGCAAAGAGCTTCATCGTGCGCGGGCTGGGCAATGCGGACAGTTTCGAAAGCTGCTCGCATGGCGCGGGCCGGGTAATGAGCCGGACGCAGGCGAAAAAGCTGGTGACGCTCGATGAGCACATCGCCGACACCGCCGGTGTCGAATGCCGCAAGGATGCGGGCGTAATCGATGAAACGCCCCGCGCCTACAAGCCGATCGAGGCAGTGATGGCCGCACAGGCCGATCTGGTGGAAATCGTGCATACGCTGAAGCAGGTGGTGTGCGTGAAGGGGTAACCTTTCGCGGGCATCACCTGCCCAACGCCGAGGGAGGCGACGATGCAGGGATCGTTTCATTGCAAGAAATGCGGCGCGGCCGTCAGCAGCCAGATTGAGGTGCAATCCCTCAAAGACCCGAAGGTTGCCGCTCCCGCAATGACCGACGGCGAACCGATCTGCGCAGCGGGCAAAGGCTACAAAAGCGAAGAGCCAACCGAGCGCTCATTTACCCCCGGCCACCCGGCAAAACTTGAGTTCACACCGCAATTCTGGCTCAACCCCGATGATCTGAAACCGTTCACCCGCCTTACTCGCGACCCGGCAAAGCTGAATGGTTGCTGCGGGCTGGATGGGTGCGACGGGCCGAACCTTCTTTGCGGGAATTGCGGGGCCGAAGTCGCAACCTTGCGCACGGATTGCTGGACCCCGCGCATCGCCATCCCTGATAAATCGAACACCGAATTTAAAAGAGACGACAAATGATCACCATAGACGGCTCCGAAGGCGAAGGCGGGGGACAGGTGCTGCGGTATTCCGCTGCGCTCTCGCTGATTACGGGGGAGCCCTTCACCATCACCAATATCCGTGGCGGGCGGGCAAAACCCGGCATGATGCGGCAGCACGCCACCGCGATAGAGGCGGCGGCGCTGATCGGATCAGCCGAGGTCAGTGGCCTGGCAGTCGGCTCTGACACGATGACCTTTCGGCCCGGCGCGGTGGTGCCCGGCGAATATCACTTTGCGGTGGGCACGGCAGGCAGCACCGGGCTGGTACTGCAAACCATCCTTGCGCCGCTGATGCTGGCCGATGGTCCCTCGCGCGTGGTGATTGAAGGGGGCACGCACGCGATGGCCGCGCCGCCGTTCGAATTCATCGCCCACACGCTGTTGCCGATCATCGCCCGGATGGGGCCGCAGGTCACCGTCACGCTGGAGCGCCACGGGTTTTACCCGCGCGGCGGCGGGCGGATCGTGATCGACTTTGTCCCCGCACCGCTGCGCCCCATCGACTGCGTGGAGCGCGGCACGCTGGTGACTTGCAAGGCCGAGGCGCTGGTCGCTGGTATCCCGTTCGAAGTTGCTGACCGGGAACTTGCTGCGATGCGCAAAGTGCTGGCTGATTGGCCGCCGGAAGTGTTTCAGCCACGCCACCTTCCCGCCGATCACGGCCCCGGCAACGCGCTGTTGGTCACGGCCGGGTTCGAGCATGTGACCGAGGTCGTGTCCGGCTTTGGCAAGATGGGCGTTCCGGCGGAAAAGATCGGCAAGACGGCGGCCAAACGGATGGCGGGTTACCTGGCCAGTGGCGCGTTTGCCGGGCCGTATCTACAGGATCAGTTGCTGCTGCCGTTTGCGCTTGCCCGCCAGGGCGCCTTCACCACAGTGAAGATCAGCCAGCACACGCGCACCGCGATGGACCTGATCGAGCGGTTCACCGGAACCGGCTTTCGCATTACGGAGCGGGCGGACAAGGCATGGCAGGTCGAAGTGGCGCGGTAGGGGCGGCCTTACCGCGCCATGCGCCGCACGGTGATGTTACAGCCGTCAAATGCAGCTTCGATCACGGCGATGGCATCGTCAATCCGCGCCTCCCCGCACATGAAGATATCGAGCGCGGCGAACCTGCGTTCGGGCCACGTGTGAATCGAGATGTGGGATTCGGCCAGCATCAGCACCCCGGTCACACCCTGCCCATCGCCAAAATGATGGAAATGCGATTGCAGGATGGTGGCCCCGGAACGCATGGCGGCATCGCGCAGGATCGCCTCCAGATACGCTGGTTCGTCCAGCCGCGTGGCCCCATGCACATCGATCAGGACATGCGTGCCCACGGGGTCTGTTCCGTGTGTGGGCGATGCCTCAGTCATCGCCATAGGCCCGCCATTCGCTCGTAAAGAGCTGCACGAGCGCCTGATTTTCCAACCGGTTTGCGCCCGGTGCCTGTTCCTGCATGTCCGCCGGGAATTCCATCATGCGGCCCTCCTCATCGGCGGAGAAATAGCGCAAGTCCGGAGGCAACGCGCCCAACGCTCCTATGGCGGAATGCGCGGCGAGCGTGAAGCCCCAGTCGCCGAAACTGGGGACGTAGGCATGATATGGCCGGATCGCGAACCCCGCCTGCCGCAGCGTCTCTCCGATCATTGCAAAGCTCTTTCCGGAGACATAGGGCGCCGTACTCTGCACGCTCATAATCCCCTGCGGCGCGAGCAGGACGCCCAGATTCCGATAGAATTCGAGGCTGTATAGCCGCCCGATCGAATAGTTTGTTGGGTCAGGCAGATCGACCAGAATAACATCGAACAGCCGGTCCGTATTGCGCACCCAAGTGAAGGCGTCGGCATTGATCACTTCCACACGATTATCTGCAAAAGCATCGCCATTTATCGCGCGCAAGGCAGGTGCGGTGCTGAACAATTGCGTGATCGCCGGGTCAAGATCGACCAACGTAACTTGCTGCACCTGCCGATCGCGCAGCACTTCGCGCAGGGCCAGCCCATCGCCGCCGCCAAGGATCAACACCCGCGCCGGATTGGATGACCGGGCAAGCGCGGGCCACACCAGGCTTTCATGATACCGGTATTCATCGCGAGATGAGAATTGCAGGTTTCCATCCAGAAACAGACGAATATCGCCCCGGTTTTGCGTTAGTACGATGCGCTGATAGCTGCTCGATTTCGCGTAGATCAGGTTCTCATTGTACAGGCTCGCTTCGGATGCGCGTTGCAAATGCTCGGACCCCACCGCCCCGCCGATCAGCAGCACCGCAATCGCCACCGCCGCAATTCGTTCTCCCGCAAGGCTGCGGTCGGTGCGCAGGCGGAACACCAGGAGCAGCGCGACAAGGATATTGACGAACCCGATAACGAAGCCTGCCCGGATCAGCCCGACAAACGGCACCAGCACCAGCGGGAAGAGCAAGGATGCCGCCAGCGCGCCGATATAATCATAAGTCAGCACGTTGGAGACGAGATCGCCGAAACTGAACTGATCTTTCAGAATGCGGATCAGCAGCGGTATCTCCAGCCCCACCAGAAATCCGATCAGCAAGACGATTCCATACAGGATCGGGCGAAAATCATCGACCAGCGGAAACAGCAAAAACAGCGCCGCCGCCGACGTTCCTCCTACCAGCGCGATGATGATCTCTATCCTGATGAACCAGCCGAGCAGGCGGTTCTTTATGTGCCGCGAAAACCAGCTGCCAATGCCCATCGCAAACAGATAGGTGCCGATCACGGTCGAAAACTGCGTGACGCTGTCGCCCAGCAGATAGGTTGCGATGGTGCCGGCCAGCAGCTCGTAAATCAGTCCGCAGGTCGCCACCACGAACACCGATACCAGCAGGATCAGCGACAGACCGCGCGCGTCTTTCGCGCCAGAGCCGCCACCGCGGTCTTGCAAAGGGGGGCCCGCCGCACGAGCAGCAGGCGCGTTATCAGCCATGGATCGCCGCGGCGACAATCAGCGCAATCGCCAGCGCGCATGCACCCGCCAAAATCGCGACGGCGGTGTTGCGTTTCTCGATAATCTCCAGCCACAGCTTCCCCGGCGTCAGCAGATCGACGAGTATGAAGGTTACGATAAACACCGCTATGCCCAGCAAAGAATAGGCGAGGCTGGCGAGGAAAGTATCAAGGGTAAGCATGTGGCCTCCTGCAATAGGTAAGGGCGTTGATCCGATTAGGGCGAGGGCGTTTGGTGTCAGGCTCATTTATGGGTCGGCCCGCCCCCGCGAGAATAGGCGCCCGGCGTCTGCACCCCGTCACCAAATGGGGAATAGCCGTACCAGCTGGCGGCGGCGAACAGGCCAAGGCACACCGCGCACCAGCCCGTGAATGCGTATTTCATGTCTTTCCCCTCACCTCAGTCATCGTCATCATCATCGTGCCCGTCATACCCGCGTGCGCGTGCGCCCTCAAAACTCAGCGCATTGAAACCAAGCCATGCGACCGGCGCGAACAGGGCCAGGAACAGCAAAAACAGATTGCTGTAGAACATCCCGTTCGAAACCGCTTCGATCACAACCGGACGTGGCTGAGTTCCGCTTGTCCATGTACCAGTTGATGCAGCGCCGGCAGCATTGGCGCGTGCTTCGTCTTCGGGCAGGGCGACGTTGGCGATCAGTTCATAGGTGCCCGGCGGAACCGAGGATATCTTGATCGTCCCGCTGCGATCATCCTCTTTCCAGTCGTTGCCATAATAATATTCGAGCGGCTGACTGGCGATGATCTCCTCATCGGTTTCAACGTTGGTCAATGTGTATTCAACCGACATCCAGTTGTTATCGCCCGGCTCACCGCGCGCCTTGATCGTGAAGGGACGCGCGCGGTCGATGACGGTAAATGTCCCCAGCGAAACGGTGCGATTGGTCGAGGCAGGATCGGCGGTGAAGCTCTGGCTGCGCTGTTCGCCGGGAAACGACATCACGAATGCAAACACCATCGCAAGCAGGAAGGCGACCCCGGCGATCAGGCCGAAATTGACAGCTCGTTCGGAATAAGGATTGGGTTGATGCGGCGAGGGAATGTCGCCGATCTCCGGATATTGTCCGGTGTCCTCAACCCCGAACGCCGCCGCGATCCCGGCAGAGGATATGAATTCCTCCAGCGTCCAGTTGTATTCATCGCCGGTCAGTTCGCACGATAGCACCTTGCCCCCGCCGACATAGCTGGTGGACCGGACCTCGTCCCCGCGCCGCACCTGCCAGTAGAATTCGCCGATTGCCCGCTGAACCGTGCTGGTGGTGGCCTCGTAAATGCGTCTCATCGACGCGCCTTCGAAGCGGAAGGTTTCCTGGCTGGGGCTGGCTGGCTGCGACAGGATAGCCGTGCCCAGGCTCCACCCGCTGCTCGTGAAAACCAGCCAGCGATAGCCGTGATAGGGGTTGAACAGGAGGAACTCCTCCCAGCCTTCCCACCCGTCATTCATTTCCATATGGCCGACAGCAACCCAGTCGATACCGTTGATAATGCCCTTGGTGCCGAGCGGGATGTTGAGCGCGCGCGCGGCCTCGACATGCTCGGCTATCAGCCGGACGGTATCACCCGTGAGGTCAATCTCGCTGCCGCAATACTGGCAGGCATACAGCGTTGAATACCCCGCCGCGTGCAGCGCGATTGCACCGCCGCACGATGGGCATTCCATGTTCCTGAGATCGGGTGCAGCCGCGATCATCCAGCCGCCTCGAATGCGGGGCGGGACCAGTGTTCGAACACACGCAGGCCAGACGGGGCCAGATCTTCGAGCCGGTAGTATGCGCCGCGCCACAGGCTGTGGCCGTGGCCATCGCTTTGCCATGTGATTGCCTTGCGATCGTTTGTGCGCAGATCGATGCTCTCGCGCGCAAAGTCGGGCGAGATGACCTGCGGCAACGAACCTTCCACCGCGATGCAGCGGATGATCTTTACATCGGCCACCACGTAGGAATTACCGCCTATGCGGATCCGTTTGCCCAAAGCATTACGATCCGCGGTGTCGATTGCCCGCAATTGTTCGACGTTTGTGCTGGTCGGCTCCATCTCCTCCATCACCATGAAGTGCCCGGCTTCCTCGGCGACCCAGTTGATCGAGCCGTTGGGAAATTGCAGCAGCCATTCGTTCCAGAACCCGCGATCCCACGCCCAGCGCTCTCGCCCTACGATTTCACCGCGCATACCGTTGACGGTCAGGCGGGTGCCGATCTGGATCGGGCTGACATCGAAAGGCACCTGCCCGGCATCGCCAACCGCAGTCAGCAGATTGCCCGCCTTGCTCAGCAGCGCATTGCAGTGCCCACACGTAACCACTGGCAGGCCGGGCTGGCCTGTGCCGGTGGGTGCGCCACATTGCGGGCAAATCATTTCGGGCTGCATGGATTGTGCCCCCTTGACGATCACATGATCTTGGCGAGCAGTTGGGCTTTCTTGGCCTCGAATTCGTCCGCGCTCAGCGCGCCTGCCTTATGCAAAGCGTGAAGTTTCTCGATCACCTTGATCGGGTCTTCCGCCGGTGCAGCGGGGGTCGGAGTGGTGGACGCAGCTGCACCTGCAAGCCCGCCCTGCATCACCTGTCCAAGTGCCATCGCCGCGGCAACGCCCGCGCCTGCGCCGGCAATCCCGCCAGAGGCTGCCACCGCCTCGTCCAGCGTGTCTGCCGCCTTGAACGTGGCGTAATCCTTGAGATTGCCGATCACGCCCATGGAACTGCGCGAGTCGATTGCCTCCTGCACCTTTTCGGGCAGCGACAAGCTTTCAACGAACAGAGACGGGATTTCTATGCCCCACTGGTCGGTGGCGTTGTCGGCAGCGTTCTTGAGACTGTCCGATAGCACCTGCTGGTCTGCCGCCATATCAAGGAACGGCGTCTTGCCAGACCCAAGCAGCGCGGCAAGGCTGGTCGCGATGATGGAGCGCATCTGCGCTTCCATATCGCTGACCCACAGCTGATCGAGATTGGCGAAGGTGGTGCGGTAGAACTGATCGACACTGCCGAGCCGGAACGAATAGGTGCCGAATGCACGGATGCGGATTGCGCCAAATTCTGCGTCGCGCACAGTGATCGGCTGCGCGGTGCCCCATTTGAGCCCGGTGATCTCACGCGTCGAAAAAAACGTCACGTCCGATTTGAAGGGGGATTTGAAGCCTTTGTCCCAGTTTTGCAGCGCGGTGACAATCGGCAGGGTATCCGTTTCCAGTTCGTACATCCCCGGCTCGAACCGGTCCGCAAGTTGGCCGTTATTGAGGAAGATCGCGTTCTGCCCCTCACGCACGGTGAGGTTGGCGCCGTACTGGATTTCATTATCCTCCATCGGCATCCGCCAGGCGAGTTGGCCGGGCTTTTCCTGCCATTCGATGATGTCGATGAACTGTTTTGAAAAGAACCCCATGATCGCCCTGCCCATCCAGTAAGTGCGTTGCCTGTCCGGCTGATTTCGCACTTTAAGGACAACGAAAGCCAACTGCCAAGGGTAAACGTAAACGCGCCAGAACTTGCCAACTTATGGTCGGGTCCGACCGGAATCGCCTCCCCGATCAGAGCCAGGCTTGTGAACAGTCTATGCCGGCCGCCGCGCGAACACTCCGAAACCGGCAATGACGGCGTAGCAAGCCGCCGGAATCATCAGCGCGAAGGCAAGGCTGGTGGCATCGGCCAGTGCGCCGTACAACGTGGGAATAATCGCCCCGCCACAGATCGCCACGTTGATGATCCCCGATCCATCCGCCGCGCGTGGCCCGAGCTTTTCGCAGGCGAGGCTGAAGATCGTCGGGAACATGATCGCGTTCATCAGGCCGACCGCCAGCAGGAATATCCTGCAACCACGCCGGTTGAGTTGGCCGAGATGACGATAAGGGTGATCGCGCCTGTCGCCACCGTTGCGAGTGTCAGTCCGGGGCTGGCCAGGCGCAGCACGGCTGAGCCGATGAACCGCCCGATCAGCGCGCCCAGCCAGTATAGCGTCACCATCCAGCCGATGACGCTTTCGGGCTGACCAAGGATTTCTTCCTGCGCCAGGTAGTTGATGATGAAGCTGCCGATCGCAACTTCTGCGCCAACGTAAAGGAAGATGCAGGCAGCGCCGTAGCCGAAACGCGGGCGCTTCAGGAGGGCGAGTCCATCGACCAGGCTGGTTTGCTCGTGTGTCTCGCCCTTCAGCCGGTTGCGGAACAGCCATACTGCACCTGCGACCACCGCCAGCGCCACCGCAAGGCCGATATAGGTGTTGGTGATGATGGCGGATTCGGTCTGGCGATAGGTCAGCAAGGCTTCGCCCGAAAGTTCAGCCGCTGTAACATTGGCGATGCTGCCAAGAATGATGCCAGCGCCCACCAGCGGAAACAACGTCGTGCCCAGCGAGTTGAAACCCTGTGCGAAAGTCAGGCGGCTGTGGGTCGTGCGGGTCGGGCCAAGCAGGCTGATCAGCGGATTGGCGACGATCTGCACCAGCACCACCCCGGTCGCGAGAATGAAGTAAGCAAACAGGAACATCGGGAAGGCCGCGCTCTGGCTCGCCGGGATGAACAACAGGCACCCCGCCATCATCGTCAGCAATCCGGCCACCGCGCCGCGCATATAGCCCAGCTTCTTGACCAGCCGTGCGCCGGGGATACCGACCACCGCATAGGCGATAAAGAACCAGAACTGTACCAGGCTCGCCTCAAAAAAGCTGAGCGTAAACAGCTCTTTCAATTTGGGAATGATCACATCGTTGAGCGAGGTGATCCCGCCAAAGATGAAGAACAGGCCGAACACGAAATAGTTGAGCCCCGGCGCGTCGATCGCGACCCCCTCTCGCTCTGCTACTATCGCATCGTCGTTCAACGCTGCGCCGGGTGCCAATGCCATCAAATCCCTCCCCAGGTTCCTGCGCTTACGGCAGGTCGTTATGAAGTCATGCAGGCGCGGAGCCTGCGCGTCCAACCCTATTTACCAGGTTCAGAACGAACACTGGGTTGTTGCGGGCAGGCTTTGGCGTGCGACCATGCGGATTGAACTTTGCAACGGCGCAGCGCTTGTGATGGTCAGGCTCCCGCGCCCTCGCTGCCCGGCAGCCGCGATGCGACAAAGGCATCGGCCAAGTTCAATTCGTCATTGGCCCAGATATGGCGACCGGAAAGGAATACGGCGACCGTTGGAATACCCTCGGCATCGAACTTTCGCGGCAATGACAGCCCTTCCTCATCCTCAAAACAAGCGTTTTGCGATGGTCCGCAAACTCGGCATAGGTCTGATCGACAAAGACCACGATTGCGACATCGGAGCGGATTTCGAATGCCCCGTCTTCAGACAAAATCACATTGCCCCGTACGGCCGCAACGGCGGCCCGGATGCCTGCGAAAATCGAGGTCGCTCCCCTATCGCGGGCGCTATTGTCAAAAGCCCACCCAGCACGCCTTTCTGATCATCCGGAAAACAATCGCCCGCCCATGCAAACAAAGGTGACAGCATCATATTCAGCCCAACTTGCCATGCCATAACCAGAACGATCAATTCGATCAGGCTGGTCGCCCGGCCAATCGCGATCAACAGCGCGCTCGACAGGAAAAGGCCTGCGACGACCCAGCCAGTCCGGCTTCCCGTCCGATCGCTCAATATCCCAAAGGCGATGTTCGCAAGACTGGCTACAATGCCCCCGAAAAATGCCACGCGAGCCAATGCACCGATATCTTCATTGCCCATCAATGCCGTGATTTTTGATCGGACAAGCTGCTGTCTCTGGAAGGGATTACCCTGGTGCAGGAGAATGCCAACAACCGCCTGACGGAGCGCGAATGTGCTCGCATCCGCGACTTCCTGATCCTGCGTTACAACGCCACGTCACGCGATGATACCGACTTCTGAAACTGTATCCGCATGATGCAGATGTGCCAAAAGTTTATCGAAAAGATCGAGATTTTCAAAGCCAACGGCCAGATTTTTCGCGAGGCGGATGAAATGGAACCGTCGATCCGACATCTGGTTCAGCATCTGCCTAGACACGGGGAATATTTCGCGCAGTACTGTGCGGCAAACCCTGCGTGATTCAGGCATAAGTATTCGGCGAAGTTCGAACCGCAAGCGAGCCACCAAGGCGAGCTGAAAACGCCCGATAACGCTCACATTCGGGGGCTAACCCCGCTGTTTGACCGCCCTGCTTCTGAGCGACATTAACCGAGGCGCAAGGCCTCTGCTGGCGTAGTCCTGCTTGCGCGCAGTGATTGAGCAAACACTGTCACGACGGCAATCGCCAGCGCCAGCAGGCTGGCCGCGATAAAGTACGCAGGACCAAGCTCGATCCGTTCGGCAAAGCCTGACAGCCATTCTCGCATGGCCAGCCACGCAAGCGGCCATGCGATGATATTCGCGACCAGCACCGGTCGCAGGAACTGGCCGACGAACAGCCGCACCACCGACGCGGAGGATGCGCCCAGCGATTTGCGAATGCCGATCTCACGCACCCGCCTCGCGGTGTTGAACGCCGCCAGACCATACAATCCCAATGCCCCAACCAGCACTGCCAGCAGCGCGCCAAATGCAAACAGGCGAGATCGCTGTACATCGGTTTCGAGGAACGCATCGTAGAGCATCACGTTCACCGATTTCCCCTCAAACGGGACATCGGCTGCCCGTGCCTGCCATGCCGCCTCAATGCCTTGCAACACTGCCTGCGGGTCGCCAGCATGGCGAACAGTCAGGCGCGGATCAGACCCGCCGCCATCATTGAGGTAATAAGCAAAAGGTGGGACGGGAACGCGCGGGTCTCCGAAGTTGAGGTTTTCGATTACACCGATAATCATGATCCCGGCCAACGGCTCGTCCGCGGAGATTTGCTGTCCAACCGCAGCTTCGGGTGTCTCGAAGCCGAGAGCGGTCGCGGCGCTGCGATTGATGATAACATTCGACGATAGCATCATCACTCCCTGTTCCGCAGTCTCCGGGTCCGGAACAGCCAGATCGGCCGGAAACCGCGCGGGGTCGAACGCCCTTCCGGCAAGCAACCGGGCGTCGTAAACCTCCAGAAAGCCGGGGCCGACTGTCCCTTCAAGCAAGTCGATTGCCACCGACGGGCCGTTGCGATCCGATTTGCGAATACTGAATGTGCCGCCTGTGGGCACGACCCCGGAAACAGTCGTTGCGATCACGCCGGGCACAGCTGCGATGTCGCGCCGGATCGCCTCACGCTGGGCGGCATCAAGGTTGGGATTGCCGTAGGAATTGATCAATACAAGGCCGCTGCGATCGAACCCCAGATCGACGGTCTGCAAATGCCGAGCCTGCGCAAACAACACGAAAGTGCAGATCAGCAGCGCGATTGCGATGGAGAACTGCACGACGACCAGCGCGGCGCGCAGACTTGCACCGCGCCGTCCCATGCCGGGTGACTGGGTGGAGCTAAGCACGGCGGCAGGCTGGAAACGCGACAGCACAAACGCAGGATATATGCCGGCTGCCAATCCCGTAAGGCCCACCGTCAACGCCAGCGCGGGCATGATCCCGCCTGTGCCGAAATACGCGATGTCCAGGTCCAGCCCACCCGCCGCGTTGACGAACGGAAGCGCCAGTTCCGCTAACGCCAGCCCGCCAACGCCCGCCAGAATTGCGGCGATCAGGGATTCTCCTAAAAACTGTTGGATCAGCGCACTGCGCGGCGCACCCGCCACCTTTCGCAACGCAACTTCACGCGCGCGCAGGTCGGCGCGCGCGGTCGCGAGATTGACGTAATTGATGATTGCGAGGCCCAGCGAAACGAACCCAAGCACGCCGAGCGATGCGACAACCAGACGATCGCGCGGCTCGCTCAGATGCTGCGCGGCCAGCGGCTCGACCGTTTCACGCACCTGGATGAATTCCGTCGGTCCCTGAAATGATGGATCGGGGTGGCGCTTGTTAAAATCTCGCAAGCTGCCCTGTACCGCGCGCGCGGCGGATTCATCAGGAAAGCGCAAAAAGGTTTCCAGTCCCGATGACCCCTCAAGCCAGAGGTTCTGGTCTGGCATCAACCGCGCATATATCTGTGGGCGATGGGTCATCGCGCTGGGTAAATCACGGATGATGCATGCGACGCGCAGCACGCGCACTTTTCACCAATGGTCACCCTTATCACTTGTCCGATCCCGTGACCGGGTCGCAAGTGCCGCTCTGCCGCGCTTTGTGTGATGATCGCTCCATCTGGACGAGCTAAAGCGTCTTTGGGTTCGCAGTTGATCGCAGGTAACGGAAACAGATCGAAATAGGCTGGATCGACTAGGCCGATATCCTCTTTGACAGCCACGCGACCATCTTGCACCGCAGCCACTGCAGGCAACAGGCGTGCGCCTTGCGTGCCGGGAAAATCGCTGCGGAGAAGTTCCAGCATTTCCATTCGCGATGGGATGACGACCGGCTCCGCGTCTCCGAATTGCAGTGAGCGGTCAACCACCCACACCTTTTCCCAGCCCGGCAGAATGCGATCAAATCCCGTCTCGAAACGGACGAACAGGAACAGGATCAAAAACACCGCAATGCCCAGCGCCAGTCCGCCCAGATTGATGAATGCAAAGCGCGGGTGACGGCTGAAAGAGCGGTACAGGGCGACAAGCGCATTCACGAACGCAGGCCTTCGCAGCGATACCGGGGCGGGCGGTCAATCATGGCGCAACGCCCAGGCGGGGTCGGCCCGCGCAGCGCGCAGCGACTGGCTCCAGACTGTGCCCGTCGCGATCACCGCTGCGAGCAATCCTGCGCCGATGAAGAACAACGGCGAAAGCGCAATACGATCGGCAAAGCCCGCCAGCCAGCTGCGCATTGCCAGCCACGCGAGCGGCCACGCGATAAGGTTGGCAATCAATACGGGGCGCAAAAACTGCCCGACCAGCACGCGCACGACATCTTGCGTCGACGCGCCCAGCGCCTTGCGAATGCCAATCTCGCGCACCCGCCGCGCTGTGTTGAACGACGCGAGCCCCCACAGCCCGACGCAGCCGATCAGCACAGCCAGCCCCGCACCGATGGCGAACAGGCGCATCGCTCGTTCATCGTCATCGTAGAATTCCTGCAAGCGCTGGTCGGCGGTTTCCGCTTCGTAAGGCACTTGCGGAACGATGCGCTGCCAGATTTCCTCCAGCTGCCTAAGTGTCGACTGTGGATCTCCCGCAAACCGCACCGATGCAAGGGCACTGTCGGCGGTTTCGGGTTCGCGGGTGAAGATGTAGTAGGTCGCCGGGATCGGTTCACGCGGGGACAGAAACCGCAATCCGTCAATGACGCCGATAATCGTGCGGAGTTGATCCCCGCCTACCGTCTTACCGATAGCGTTTTCAGCAGTTTTGAACCCCAGAACACCGACTGCCTGCGCATTTATGACGACATTGATCGCATCGCCGTCTTTTGTGCCGCGATATTCATCGGCTTCACGAGCGGCATCGAACAACCGACCCGCCAGAACGCGCGGGCCATAAGCATCGAAGAATCCGGGGCCGACGATTTCCCAGCGCAGCGATGGCCCTTCTCCCGGAACGCCCGGCAGGGGAACGTTTTGTGCATTGTTAGACCCGCTGCCTCCAACGCCGGTATTACCCAGCCCGACATGCGATACTTGAGGGAGAGCGCGCGCCGCATCGGCAAACGCGCGGCGCTGAGCAGGCTGAACCAGACTGTCTCGCAGAGATAGCACGGCGATCAAACCTTCACGCGCGAAGCCCGGATCGGCCTCGCGGATATGGCGCGTTTGCGCGAACAGTACCGCCGCACCGATTATGAATGCTATCGCCAGACCAAACTGGAAAATCACGAGCATTTCGCGCACCCGCGCTCCGGTCCGTCCGCCACCCGGCGACCGTGCCGATGCAAGCACCTGCGCAGGTTGAAACCGGGACAAAAGCACGGCTGGATAAAACCCGGCCAAAGTGCCGATTACAAGTACCGCAACCGCCAGCACTGGCACGACGAAGGTATAGGGCAATTCCAACTCCAACCCGCCCGCAGCGTTGATTAGCGGAAGGCCGATCTCCGCCAGTACCAGTGCCAGCAGCGCAGCAATTCCCACAATCATTACCGCTTCACCCAGGAACTGCCGCATCAACATCCCCCGATCCGCGCCCAGCACTTTTCGCATTGCGACCTCGCGGGCGCGCATTACCGCCCGCGCGGTGGAGAGGTTGACGAAATTGACCATCGCAATTGCCAGCGTGAGGATGCCGACCATGCCAAGCGCACCCACGGTTAGCTTACGGCTCGCGCTTTCCTGTCCCTCTGGTTCGAAATGCAGGTCCGTCAGCGGCAGAAGTGCGATTTGCTGAATATCCGACGGTATCTCGCCCAATTGGGTGCCGCGCCGGTCGACAAAGGCGGTAAGTCGCTGTTCGAACGCGCGCGCTTCTTGCGGCGTTTCGAACCGCAGTAAGGTTTGCAGGCTGCTGCTGCCCCAATTGAACCAAGTTTCGTCGGGCGGGGTGCGCGGCATCGCGATCAGGATTGAAAGGCTGAGGTCGCTATTTGCAGGCAGATCGCGGAAAACGCCCGCCACACGGTACGTTGCCGCTTCGTCCATCGCCACCGTCAGGTTTTGCCCCAAGGGATCGCCTTTTCCGAAAAAGCGCCGCGCTGCGCTCTCGCTGATCAGCATCGAAGTCGGGTTAGCCAGCGCATTCTCGGCATCGCCGCTGACCATCGGCAATTGCAGCACTTCGAGGAAGCGCGGATCGACCTGTGCCACATCCGCTTTCTGCGCGATGCCATCGATGATTACCACGCCGCCATCCTCTCCGCCGCGAATACGCGTGCCGAGAACGCCGGGAAAATCCTCCTCCATCTGTTCCAGCAATCCGCCCATCGTCCACGGATAGGCGCCGTTCACCGGGCTTCCCGGAATGTTCCAGACCGTCTGCACAACATAGACTTTGTCATGACCGGGCAGCCAGGTTTCGAAACTTGTCTCGAACCGGATGTAGAGGCCAAGGAGAATCGCCACCGCCATTCCAAGCGCCAGCCCGCCGATATTGAGCGCGCTATGCACGCCATGGCGCGTGAACGAGCGATAATGCGAGAGCAGTGCGAGACGGTTCATCGATGTTCCCCTCGATCCTAAAGCGCGCGCGCGGCGGAGGCGACAATTCGACCGTCGAGCATATCGATCCGGCGCTTTGCCATGTCAGCATGGCTGGGCGAGTGGGTGACCATCACGATGGTCGCCCCGCCCTCGTTCAGTGCGGCCAGAATGTTCATCACCTGCTCGCCATTGAGCGTATCGAGATTGCCTGTCGGCTCATCCGCCAGGATCAAGCTGGGATCGCCGACAATCGCGCGGGCGATGGCGGCGCGTTGCTGCTGACCGCCCGAAAGTTGATGCGGGAAATGGCGCGCTCTGTGAGCGATGCCGATGCGGTCCATTGCGGCTGCCACGCGGTCCTTGCGATTGCCCGCATCCTTGCGATAGGCGAGGCCCAGCGCGACGTTCTCCTCAATCGTCAGCTCATCGATCAGATTGAAACTCTGGAATACGAAACCGAGCGCATCCGCGCGGAAGCGCGACAGCTCCTTTTCCGGCAGTTTCGCCAGATCGCGCCCGCCGAACAGATATGCCCCTGAAGTTGGCCGATCGATTGCGCCCAGCGTGTTAAGCAGCGTCGATTTGCCGCAACCCGATGGGCCCATGATCGCGACAAATTCCCCTTTGGCGATGGTGAGATCAATGCCCGCCAGCGCGGTCGTCTCAACCTCGTCCGACAGATAACGGCGTTCAATTCCTTGCAGCTCGATCATTGCAGGTGTTCCCCTCGCTCTCAGCGAATGTTGACGATGTCGCCTTTGACTTGTGACAGATTGCTGGTGACGATCTGTTCACCGGGTTTGAGGCCGGACAGGATTTCCACCTGGCGCGGATTGCGACGCCCGATGCGAACGGTGCGGCGGCGAGCGTGGCGTTCATCGGGATCGACCACGAAAATGGTGTTGTCGCTCTCGCTTATCCAGCCGCCGACCGGCGCAATCAGGGCCTGCGTTGCCGCGCCCAGCGTGATCCGCACATCGAGCGTCTGCCCGCGATTGAGCCGCCGACCCGGGCGATCCGCAAAGGTCAGTTCCACGCGAAACCGGCCATTGGTGACGGTGGACAGGACGCGCGCCACACTAAGAACCGCGCCATCGGCGGTGCGCGCACGCTGCCCTGGTTGAAGCCGGTTGAGATAGTATTCATCGACATCGGCGACCAGTTTCCAGTCGCCTTCGCTATCGACCTGCCCCGCCGGATCGCCAGCAGCCAAGCGTCTGCCCCGGTTGCAGAGTAAAGTTGGTGAGACGGCCAGAAGTGGGCGCGCGAACTGTCAGTCCATCCAGACTGGCCCGCAAAGCGACAAGAGTGCGCTGCAATCGCCCGCGTGTCGTATCCAGCATCGCACCCTGGTCGGCGGTAAAACGGCTCTCACCATCCAAGCCTGCGCGCAACTGCGCCACACGGTCACGCTGGAATTCCACCTCTGCTGCGTAGCGTTGCATCCCGGCATCAGAGATAAACCCGCGCTCGTGCAGGCTTTTGCGACTGTCATGTTCGCGCCGGGCCTGCACCAGATCGTATTCTGCCTGCGAAAGTTGCGCTGTACGATCTGCCCGACTGCGGGCGATGTTGAGGTTCTCCCCCGCAACGTTGCCAAGCTGGCTGGCTATCTGAGCCTCTTGCGTAATGACCTGCAGTTCCAGTTCGGGATTGGCGAGGCGTGCCAAAGGCTCTCCCTTGGTCACCATGGTTCCGTCTTGCACCAAAAGCAATTCAACCTGCCCACCATTCATCACACCCACCAGCGTCGTCACAGCCGGGACCACCGCCGCGCGCACCGGCAGGTAATCATCGAAGGTCGACTGCTCGACTGTAGCGATGGCGATATCGCCGGCCGCAATATCCGTCGATCCGCTTGCCGGGATTACGCGCCACGCGATGCTGACGCAGATCAGCATCGCAGCCACGGCCAAGACGCGCCGCTGACGCCACCACGCCGGGCGTCGCTGCGCGATCGAGCGGTCCATTGCCTCTCCACCTGCCACGGGTGAAGAAAGATTTGCCTCAGCGTCAGCTTCGTTCATCATGGGCGCAGTATCTCTTACTCGCGTGAAAAAGCCTAAACCGCTATGAACAATAGATTTTCCGATGGGGGCAAGCCAAGCGAGTGTTCGCTGCCGGACACAGTGTCCGGAACCGGACACTCACGCGCAGCGTCAAGCGCGAAAGCACGCGATATTCTGCTGATTGACGACAACGCCGATGTCGCACGCGCGGTGGAGATCGCGTTTCGCATGGCGGGGCACGCGCTGCACCGCGCCGAGGGGGCCGAAGAAGCCTATTCAATGCTCGCTCGCCGCCGGTTCGATGCGGTTATCCTCGATCTGAATTTCAGCCCCGGCAAGACCGATGGCAGAGAGGGACTCGCCTGCCTCGAACGCATTGTCGCAGATGATCCTGCCGCCTGCATCGTTGTGCTGACCGCGCATGGCGGAGTGCGAACCGCAGTAACCGCGATGCAATCGGGTGCGCGCGATTTCGCGGTCAAGCCATGGAGCAATGCGGATCTTATCGCCAAGGTGGAGGCGGCAATTGCGCGCGAACCGGTGCCGCTGTGGACTACATCTAATTCTGCGGAAGCCGCGGCAGCTCCGTCCCAAATGCTTGGCGAATCTGCAGCGATGGCAGTTTTGCGCGACATGATCCGGCGCGTTGGGCCAACGCCAGCCGGGGTTGCCATTACCGGGCTTGCAGGTAGCGGGCGCACGCTAGCGGCAATGGCCTTGCACGCAGCTTCGGCTCATTCGGGCACGCGACCGTTGCCCATCGACCTGCGCGAGGACGAAGCGCGGGAGCATCTATCGACCGCGACAGGTACCGTTATCCTGCGCCATGTCGAACGGCTGGATGAAAGGGCGCAGGACCGATTGCTTGGCGCGCTACCCAATCATGTGCGAACTATCACGATTGCTGACAGCCTCGACAATATCGGCCCCGCCTTGCTGCGCCGGATCGCCGTGGTCGAGATTGCGGTTCCGACACTGGTTGAAAGAGGCGATGACGTTGTGCTGCTCGCCCGACATTTCCTGCGCGTCGCCGCCGATCGCTTTGACCGTGCGTTGCCCTCACTCAGCGATGCTGCCCTTGAGATCATCCGTGTTGCCAATTGGCCAGACGAGGTGCGCGGACTGGCGCTGGCGATGGAGCGCGCACTGCTGTTGACCCAGGGGGATGAGATCGGCGCGCAGGCATTCGCCTTTGCATCGCCTGCTGGCAATCCGTTGGCGACGGAAGTTTCAGCGCGCCCCGCTCGCGCCTTCGATCTGGAGCGCACGGAAAAGGCTTTGATCGAGGCCGCACTTCGCGAACACGGGCACAATATCAGCCACACCGCGCGTGCGCTGGGCCTTAGCCGGGCGGCGCTGTATCGGCGGATGGAACGCCATGGTCTCTAACCGGGGGTGGCGCGCGGTCGCACTGGGACTGGGCCTGACATCGGGAGGCATCGCGGGAAGCTTTGCGTGGGGTGCGGGAATGTGGGGATCAGTCACCACAACCGTATTGATCTGCGCGTGGCTGCTGAGCGTGTTGTGGTGGAACGCGGCCCGCCTTGCGCCGTCTGCTGCCGTTTTGCCGTCCGGCAATGATGAAGGCAGTGACGAAGAAGCGCGCGCCGTGCTGCAGCAGCTGCTGCTGGATACAGCGCCCACGCCCCTTGTGGCGCTGGAGGATGGCAGCGCGCGCGCATTGAACCGCGCAGCACGGCGGCTGTTCGGTACCGATGCGCGGATCATTCCCCTGCCCCCGGCGCTGGCCGATCCAGAGGCGAAGTTTTTTCTGCATGAGGGCCATCGCTGGCGCATCGACCGGGTGACGGCAAAGGCTGGTGTACCCGATCTATCGGTCGCCGCGCTGATCGATATCGAAAGCGAAGCCAATTTGGCAGAAGCGCGGGCTAGCGCCGAACTGATCGAAGTGCTGGGTCACGAATTGCTGAACGGTCTGGCGCCAATCGTCTCCTTGGCCGAAAGCGCGCAAACTGCGGCGAAAGCCGATCCGGTCGATGGCGCTTTGCTTGGCGAAATCCTCGGCCCGCTGGCGCGTCGGGCCGAAAGCCTGCAACGCTTTGCCGAGGCGTATCGCCAGCTTTCCCGCCTGCCTGTTCCGGTGGCGCATGAATGCGATATCCTGCAATTCGCACGGGATCTGCACCAGGGGTTCATCCGTCGGTGGCCGCAAATTTACCTTGGGCTCGATGGCCCGCACACGCTTCGGTGGCCCATCGACCGGGACCAGCTTTATCAGGCAATCTGGGCGTTGCTGCACAATGCAGCCGAAGCGGTTGATAGGCAGCCCGACAGGCAAGTTGACCTGCGCTTTTACTTGGACGGTGCGAGACTGGTTTTCGACGTTCTTGACACAGGAACAGGGGTGAACCCGGCCAAAGCGGTCCATATTTTCCGCCCGTTCCATACTACGAAGCCCGGCGGCTCGGGCATTGGACTGTCGCTGGCGCGTCAGATCGCGCAGGCACATGGCGGTACGCTCGAACTTGCTGGCGCGAACCCAACGACGTTCCGCCTGACTGTGCCCGAGGTCTGAGCCGGAAGGAAGTAATGCTAAGCCAGGCAGTTGGCATTAAAACAAGCATGGTCTTTACTAACTGACCAACCTCATTCCCACTGTGTATTCGATCCGATTAACGCGCCCCCTCGTGTCAGGTGAAAAACCAAGTCCGGAGCGAAATCCTCAGCCGCTCAATATGGGAATACTAATAAACACTGTGTCTGGACCTGGATGGCATATCGGTCGGTAGCAATTCTATGCACTTGCTCGACCGCGAAACTTTTCGGAACCAATCTGGCAGCCTCGCATCTGCTATGGTCGGCCGCGACCCTTTCCACTCGATCCAGAGGCAAACGGCAATCGATGCAAAAGGTGCTGGTGACTATCTGCAAAAATTGACGCAAAAACTGATTGCCGCGCCTCCATTCGGCGGAGGCATTTACGTTGAGAACATCATCTCGAATTTGAACCGTACAGTAGATTATGCAATCGTCATCCCGGTACGCGACGAAGAGGAACGTCTGGCGAGTTGTTTCCAAAGCTTATCGACTGCGATGCAGCAATCGCCTAGAACCGGTGCTCTGATTTTTGTGGTGAACAATACGATCGACCGGTCATTCGACGTTCTGGCTGAACAAATGTGCGCGTCAAACCAATTGTGTGGGATCATCAACGTTAAAACCGTTCCGGAATTGGCGTGTGCCCCCATCGCACGGCGTCTGGCGATGGATATTGGTCAACACGTCGCGCCCCTTGGGCATGTGCTCTCAAGCGATGCCGATACTCAAGTTGGGCGTAATTGGGTCTGTGGCCTTACCGATGCCTTTGATCACGGTTACTCGCTGGTGTGCGAGGATGTTGAGTTGAACCCGGAAGAACTGGCCGCTCTACCCGAGATTGTTCGAAAGTTGGGCGATGTCGAGCGGCGCTACTACAATGTCTGCGAGCAGCTGTGGCGTCGATGGTCGAATGATTCCGCCGATTATCTCAATCTAAGGGCATCGGGAGCGAGCATTGGCATCACTTCCGAGGCGTTGCGGACCGTCGGAGGTCTGCCCACGCCCAAGGTTGGCGAAGATGCAGCGCTTCGCGATGCCGTTCTCGCACATGGGTTAAGCGCTGTTCAGCTTCCCAATCTGGGCACATACACTTCGGCGCGATTAGACAGCCGGGCGACGGGCGGCTGTGGGGAAACGCTCGCGCTGCGGGCAAAGAATGCAAACCCGGAATGCGATTCTGCCCTCGTTCCGATTGCCGTCCTGCGCCAGCGCGCAGCCCTACTGCGAGCCGGCGATCTCCCGTCCGCAGACCACAATCTGGCGCCGCTCCGATATCGCGACTTATGCAAACAGTTGGAAATCGGAGAGCGGTTGCTCAGCGAAGAAACCGATTGCAATGCTTGAGCCTGGCGCAAGCGAGGCGGTCCAGCGGATCACCAATCGCGCGCACCTGCACGATCAACTCACGAGCGACCTGCAAGGAGACATCGAGGAACTGCAACGGGAAGGTTGGCTGAGCGCGTGCTGGCCTGCGTCAATGGGAGGCGAAGGCTGGGGATCCGAACCCCGAGGCACCGTTGCAGCATTCACCGCCCTGCGCGCCCTTGGGACGGCCAATCTTTCCCTCGCGAGATTGTTCGAAGGCCACATGAACGCCTGCAAGCTCGTGACGTTGTACGGTTCGGATGCGCAAGTTTCAGCCTCTGTGGCGTCGGTTCGGAACGGAAATCTGCTGGGAGTTTGGGGGGCAAACGACGCGAATGCACCACTGCGGCTTCAGCACCATGGGCGCAACGGTTCGCGCATCCTGCACCTGTCCGGTGCCAAGGTGTTCGCCTCCGGTCTTGGCTACGTTTCCCAAGCAATCGTGACAGCGCAATACAATGGCGCTGAACAACTTCTGCTAATTCCGGCCAATGACGAAAATCGCGCGGACGCATCGACGTGGGATATGTCCGGGATGCGCGCTACACGGTCCGGTCGTTACGATTTCACGGGGGTTGAGCTCGCTGACGACGCCTTGATTGGCGCACTTGATGACTATTATCGCGAACCCTTTTTCGAAGGCGGCATCTGGCGATATTGTGCGGCACATCTTGGCGCAGCCGAAGCGTTGTACTCCCTCACAAGGGATGCCCTAATCAAACGTAAGCGTGCGAGCGATCCCCATCAGCAACGGCGCGTTGTAGAAATGGCAATCGCACTCGAAACAACGCGGCTGCTGTTGATGCGCGCTGCATGCGAAGTGGAAGAGGCAGGCGCGTCGCCGGAAAAGATCGCCCTGTCCCTGCTCGCAAGGGAACATACGCATGAATCGTGCAGGACGGTATTGGCGTTGAGCGAGCAGGCATTGGGGATGACCGCGCATATCGCCGGAACACCGGTAGAGCGAATACGACGCGATCTGAGCCTGTTCCTGTGTCAGGCGGCGCCAGATGCCAAACGCGCGAGGGCGGCCGAGATTCTGGTTGCCGAGCGCAAGCTGCCGGAAAACCTGTGAGCCTAACTCTGCAAGACCTCGGCACCCTTCTGGAGGCGGCGACATCAGCCCCATTCGTATCGCTGGATACCATTTCGCCGCCCGGCGGGCTGCTGATAATCAGTCCTCATCCCGATGATGAGACGCTCGGTTGTGGACAGGCCCTGAGCACCGCCGCAGCTTCGGGACGCAAGATCGGTATCGTGCTGCTGACAGATGGCGAGGGATCACATCCCAACTCACAACAATATGGCGAGAAGCGGTTGAAGGCCCTGCGACTTGGGGAATTCACGGAAGCTGTCGCAAAACTGGCACCGGACGAGAATGTTTGCCTGTGTCGTCTCAGACTACTAGATGGCGCAACCAGCCATACCACGATAGCAAGAAGTGACGTCGACCGGGTAATTCAGTTCGCCCAATCCATTTCTGCCCGAACGATATGGTCGACGTGGGGGGATGACCCGCATTGCGATCACGAAACAGCTGCCCGGCTTGCGGAACAAGTCGCTGATGCTGTTGAACTGCCGCTATGGTCTTACGTAGTTTGGGGTCGCTTCGAAAGACTGGCGCGATCTGTGCAGCCGGTCCGGTTCCATACAAACACGGCAAAGCTGCGTAAACTTGACGCGATGCGCGCCTATCGATCGCAGCTCACCAGGCTCATCACGGACGATCCGGAGGGATTTATGATGTCCCCGGCAATGGTGGAACACTTCGCGCATCACCCGGAGATATTCATTCGTGAGCGCTGAACCCTCTCGGCGGAGCGTGGTTTTCGATGACCTCTTTGAGTGCAATCGCGATCCATGGTGCTTCGAAACAAGCGAGTATGAGGCACAGAAACGCTTGCGAACTCTCGCCGCGTTGAATGGCCGCACCCATGACCGCATTCTCGAAATAGGCTGCGCCAATGGCGTGCTGACGGCTGAGCTCGCCAAAGTCTGCACGCAGTTGGTGGCTGTCGATGTCTCCCAGACTGCGCTTTCGCTGGCGAAATCTCGCTGCGTTGGCTTCAACAATATCGAATTTGTGTGCGCGGAAATTCCGAACTACTGGCCGGGCGGGCTGTTCGACATAATTGTGTTTTCAGAAGTGTTGTACTTCCTTGACGATGCAGAGATCCTGACAGTCTCCGCATTGGCGGCAAATAGCTTGAGTGCGCATGGCTCATGCGTTCTGGTAAATTGGACCGGCGCAAACACGCTGCCGGTTGATGGCGAAAGCGCTGTCAAACTTTTCAGCATGGCGCCTTGGATATTGCAGTACGAGGAAATCGCCGAGTCTTATCGCATTGATATTCTTGGTCTTGGCCAGCGTTCCGTTTGATATTCGAAACTTAGGCAGATGAATTTTGAGCAAGTCCCCTGAGCCTCGGGAACTCAGTCAAATACCAGGCGCATCGTGAATGCAGGTGTGTTGAGACCTTAAAAACATGAGCGTGGCTTCGAGCGTTGGTTGTTCAATCCGCATTGTCCAAAATTGCCGCTGCCGATGCCTCATCATTGCAATGTTCGGATAAGCCTTGGGCGGCACCCCCCGTTACAGCTTTACGATTGTGCTGCAGCTGCGAAGTGGCGGTTTGACGCGCGCGTTCGAGGCTCTATGTCTCGGGCGATGAAACCGCGCCGCCGTTTACCTGCCCCGCCGCAACTCGCACATCTGCTGGCGGAGGGTTCACTTGCGCTATTCCTTGATTTCGATGGAACACTTGTCGAGATTGCCGAAGGTCCGGATGCTATTGCAGTGCCCAACGGGCTGGCAGACCGGCTTCAGCGCCTCGCAAACCGGCTGGACGGCAGACTGGCTTTAGTAAGTGGGCGGAGCGTCGATAACCTCCAGACCTTTCTCGGTCCCCTTCCGCTGCACCTTGCCGGATCGCACGGCGGACATATACTCAGCCCGAACGGCGCCGCGTTGCGTGAGGCCGAACCGCTCCCATCGCCCGTTGCCGAGGCGTTGGAAAAGTTCGCGCGCGACAACGGAGTGCTCCACGAACGCAAACCGCACGGCGGCGCGCTGCATTACCGCACGCGTCCCGATCTAGAGGCCGAGACAATCCGTTTCGCAGAACAGCTAGCCGTCGACCATGCGCTGTCCACAAAATCGGGCAAGTGCGTGATCGAGCTGGTGTGGCCCGGTGCCGACAAGGGCGGCGCAGTCGATCTGCTGGCCGAGAGTGCACCCTTCGCAGACGCGTTGCAGGTGTTCATTGGAGACGATGTGACCGATGAAGACGGCTTTGCCGCCTGCACCCGGCGCGGAGGCTTCGGTATCGCCGTTGGCGAGCGCGCCTCGGCCACCGCCCGCTACTCTCTCTCAAGTGTAAAGGATGTCCACGCGTGGCTGGAACTGTAACCCACGATCTCGAACTCTGGCCGATCGGCAATTGTCAGGTGAGCGCGCTGATCGACCGCGAAGGTGCGGTGGTGTGGTCTTGCGTTCCGCGGGTCGACGGCGATCCGGTGTTCTGTTCGCTGCTGAACGGCGATCAGCGCGAAGCAGGCATCTGGCGGTTCGAGCTGGTCGGACAGGTCAGCGCCACGCAGGAATATATTCGCAACACCCCGATCCTAGTCACCCGGCTCGAAGCAGAGGACGGAAGCGCAGTCGAGGTGCTCGATTTCTGCCCGCGCTATAAACACAAAGGCCGGATGTATCGGCCTGTCGCGATCAGCCGTATCGTGCGCCCGGTGGCGGGCCATCCGCGCATGCGCGTCGTGCTGCGCCCGATGCACGATTACGGCGCTGCGATTGCCGAGACTACTCACGGCACCAACCACGTCCGTTACATGGTCGGCCCGGAGGCGCTGCGCCTCAGCACCGATGCGCCGGTCGGCTACATCCTCGAACAGCGCACATTCCGGATCGAACAGGATCTGCATTTCTTCCTCGGGCCCGACGAACCCTTTACCGGCAACCTGCGTCAGGAAGTTCGCCGGATGGAGCAAGCCACTCGCAGTTACTGGCAGCACTGGGTGCGCAGCCTCGCCACGCCGTTCGAATGGCAGACCGAGGTGATACGCTGCGCCATCACGCTGAAGCTGTGCCAGCACGAGGAAACCGGAGCGATCGTGGCCGCGCTCACCACCTCAATTCCGGAAGCCCCGTATTCGGAGCGCAACTGGGATTACCGTTACTGCTGGATCCGCGATTCCTATTACACGGTGCAGGCGCTTAACCGGATCGGCGCGCTGGATGTGTTGGAGAAATACCTCGCCTATCTGCGCAACATCGTCGACGCGGCCAAGGGCGGTCAGATACAGCCGCTTTATTCGGTGATGGGTGTGGCCGAATTGACCGAGGAAACCGCCGATGCGCTTTCAGGCTACCGCGGGATGGGTCCGGTGCGGGTCGGCAATGCCGCCTACAAGCAGATCCAGCACGATTGCTATGGCCAGATCGTGTTGCCCACAGTGCAGGGCTTCATCGACCAGCGCCTGCTGCGTATCGCCGATGATCGCGATTTCGAAAGTCTCGAGCAGGTCGGCGAAATGGCGTGGGCGATGCACGATCAACCCGACGCGGGCCTGTGGGAATTCCGCACCCGACAAGAGGTCCACACCTATTCCGCTGTGATGAGCTGGGCCGCGTGCGACCGGCTGGCGATGGCCGCGGATTGGCTGGGGAAGTCCGACCGCGCGGCGGTATGGCTTCAACGAGCCGATGCGATCCGCGCTCGGATAGAGGCCGAGGCGTGGGTGGACAAAGATGCAGGTGGACATTACGGAGCAAGTTTCGAAAGCGAATACCTCGATGCCAGCCTGCTGCAAATGGTCGAATTGCGCTTTCTTGCACCCGACAACCCCCGCTTTGCCGCGACCTTTGCAGCGGTTGAAGCGCAGCTGCGACGCGGCGATTTCATGCTGCGCTATGCTGCCGAGGACGATTTCGGCGCGCCAGAGACCGCCTTCAATGTCTGCACATTCTGGCTGATCGAAGCGCTGCATCTGACAGGGCGCAGCGACGAAGCGCGTCGACTGTTCGGCACGATGCTGAGCCACGTCACCGCATCGGGATTGCTGAGCGAGGATCTCGATTACAACACAGGCGAGCTGTGGGGAAACTTCCCTCAAACCTATTCGTTGGTGGGTGTGATCAATTGCGCAGGGTTGCTGTCCACCCCATGGAGTAATGTCCGATAGAACGTCTCGTCATCATCTCGAACCGTGTTGCCGTACCTAAGGCGCGCGGTGTTGCAGGTGCGCAGGGCGGGCTGGCAGGTGCGTTGAATTCGCTGCTGCAAGACAGAGGCGGAACCTGGTTCGGCTGGTCCGGGCAGCAGAACGAGGACGAGTCCGGCAATATCAATTTGCAACGCAGCGACGGCGTCACCACCGCGACGATTGATCTGCCAAGCCGCGATATTGACGAATATTACAATGGCTATGCAAACTCGACCTTATGGCCGCTTTTTCATTATCGCCTCGATCTCACTGAATATGAACGTGAAACCGCTAAGGGTTATGAGCGGGTCAACGAACGCTTCGCGGAATCCGTCGCGCCGGTTATCGAGCCGGAAGATCTGGTGTGGGTCCATGATTATCACCTCATCCCTTTGGGAGAGCGCCTGCGCGCGCGCGGACTCAAAAATCGCATGGGTTTTTTCCTGCACATTCCCTGGCCACCAACACATTTGTTCGTATCACTGCCGTTCCATGAACGCCTCGTGCGCACAATGCTCGAATACGACTTGATCGGCTTTCAGACCGATCAATGGCGCGAGAGTTTTCTGCATTACTGCAGCAAGGAAATGGGCGCAGAAGTGGATGAGGGGAGCGGGGCAGTGAAGTTTGGAGCGCGCACCGTGATTGCGCGCACCTATCCCATCGGTATCGATTGGGACCATTTTCAGGATCAGGGCCAAACCGAAGAGGCGCGGGTTGCGGAGAAAAGGCTGTTGGCGTCTACCCGCCACCGTACCGCGATGATCGGTGTCGACCGGCTAGATTATTCCAAGGGCCTGCCCGAGAGAATTGACGGTATCGGTCGGTTCTTCGATCAGCATCCCGATCTGGTGCGCGATCTGGTATTCATCCAGATCGCCCCGCCAAGCCGCGAGGACGTGAAGAGTTACAAAGACATCCGACTGCTGCTCGAACAGAAAGCCGGGCAAATCAATGGGGAGCGCAGCGATGTCGATCTGGTGCCCATCCGTTATGTGAACCGCGGATACTCCCATGCTGAACTGTATGGCTTTTTCCGCGCTTCGAAAATCGGGTTGGTCACGCCGCTCAGAGACGGAATGAATCTGGTCGCCAAGGAGTACGTCGCAGCTCAGGATCCCGAAGATCCCGGCGTGCTGATCTTATCGCGCTTTGCAGGTGCGGCGCAGCAATTGGGATTGGAAGGTCACGGCGCCGTACTGGTAAATCCATATAGCCCCGACGATATCTCACACGCCATTCGCGTCGCGCTGGATATGCCGCTCGATAAGCGCAAGTCCCGGTATGAGGCGATGATTGGAACCATCCGCGACGATAACGTGCAGGCCTGGACCAACAGCTTCTGCGAAGACCTGGCCAACGCACGAGTGTAGCGGCGAAATCCAGAGGAGAATGGCGGAGAGGGAGGGATTCGAACCCTCGGAACCCGTAAGAGCTCAACAGTTTTCGAGACTGCCCCGTTCGACCACTCCGGCACCTCTCCGTGGTTTCCTGAATTGCGAGCGCATCCGATTGGTCGATCAGTGCCAGAGCCCTTGCGGGACGCCACAGGAAGCGCGCCCGTTAGCGCAGCCCCCCGTCCTTGCCAACCCCCGATGGTGGCTTTCGCGCACCTTGTCGCCGCAAAACCGGGCATATATTCGCCGCTTAGCTACTTGCTGCTTGTTTTGAAGGTGCCAACAGCCATATCATCATCGTATGGAACGCGCCGAATTCTTCTCGAATCACGCCGGGCGCAAAATAAACGCCCCGCGCCAAACCCGCAGCCGATTTGGAATCGGGGACGTGGTTCGCCATCGCCTGTTCGATTTTCGCGGCGTGGTGTTCGATATCGATCCGGTTTTTGCCAACAGCGAGGAATGGTACGATTCGATCCCGGAGGAAATCCGCCCGCATCGCGATCAGCCGTTCTATCACTTGCTCGCTGAAAACGAGGAATCGAGCTATGTCGCCTATGTCAGCCAGCAAAACCTGCTGAACGATGGCGAAGGCGGACCGGTGGATCACCCCACTGTGACGCAACTGTTCGAGCAGTTTTCCGAAGGGCGTTACAAGATGCGCAGGTCGCTGACGCATTAAGCCGGTGGCGCTCGCCTTTCCGCTAACCTCTTTCTAATTATAGTTGGGTTATTGGGTACGCATGAATGTGCAGACCCGATATTTTCCCGGTTCACGGCAGCACCGCCTTGGCCTCGCGCTGTCGCATGAATTGCGCAGTGGTGAAAAGATCCTCTGGAGTGGCGAGCAAATCGGCTCGCTCAATCCGCTTCACTTCGGTATATATCTGTTTGCGGTGCCGTGGACGACGTTTTCATTTTTTTGGACGGCGATGGCTGTTGCCGGGGTTTCGACTATGCAGGAAGACGTTGGCGGCGGATTACTTGCCTGGGCGTTTCCGCTGTTTGGCACGCCGTTCATTGCCGTGGGCATAGGGATGATGGCGCTGCCGTTTCAACCGTGGTGGGAACGCGGCAAAGTGCTTTACGCGATAACCAATGAGCGCGTTTTGAAATTGCGCCTAGGGCGGCAATTGAAGGTCGATAGCTGCCCCAAAAACAGGATCGGCACGTACAACCGCATTGAAAGCCGCAAGGGCAATGGGGCGCTCAGGTTGGCGATCGCAATCGGCCGCGACAGCGATGGCGATCTAACGACCGATCATTTTGACTTGGGGCCAGTCGCGGATATTAGGAGTGCGCAGCGCGCGCTGAATTTCTTGACCGGTGCCGAGCCCATAGCTGGCTGAGATCAGCTTTTCAGCTTCCAGCCCGAACGCAGCAGCATATAAACGATCAGCGCCATCAGAATATTGAACGCACCAATACCGGCGGCAGCAATCATCACATCGGTACTGGTGCCAATGTCGCTCCGCCCCAGAAAGCCATAGCGAAAACCAGAGATCACATAGAAAAACGGATTGGCCCGGCTGATCGCCTGAAATGTCGGCGCAAGATTATCGATTACGTAGAACGTGCCAGACAGAAGCGAGAGCGGCGCAATGACGAAATTCGTGATCGCCGCGTTATGGTCGAATTTTTCAGCCCACACCGATGTGGCGAGGCCCAGCAACGCCAGCATCACTGAACCCATCAAGCCAAACCAGATCACCGCCCACGGATTGGCAATGCTCAGCGATACGCTGGGCCACAGCGCCATTGCCAGGCCCACGGTGCAGCCTACAGCAATCGCCCGCGTCACTGCGGCGGCAATGATCCCGCCCATCAATTCTCCCGGCGACAACGGCGGCATCAGCAGGTCGATGATGGTACCCTGAATTTTGCCCGACAGAAGCGAGAACGACGAGTTTGCGAACGCATTCTGCATCATCCCCATCACAATCAGACCCGGCGCAACGAAGCTGGCGAACGGCACTCCCAGCACTTCGCGTCCCTCGCGGCCCAGCGCGACTGTGAATATGACCAGAAACAGCAAGGTTGTGACTGCTGGTGCCCACAGAGTCTGGGTCTGCACCTTGAGAAACCGGCGCACCTCCTTCATATAGAGGCTCCACAGGCCAACCCGGTTGACGCCGATGATTTGCGGGACGCCGCGCGGCGGAAAATCGAACCGCGCCGGAGTCATGGAACTCGCTTGCGTCGCAACTTCGCCTTGCGCCGTATTCGGGGTTGCTGCGTTGGGATGATTGGAAGCTTGCTCGGCCATGGTCAGCCGCCTAGGCCAGCGTGGCGAGACACACAAGGCGCATAGGGCCACACCCGTATGCGACAAACAGGAATGGAAGCGAATTTATGAGCTGGACGGACGAGCGTATCGGTACGCTCAAGAAAATGTGGGAAGGCGGCTCGACCGCCAGCCAGATTGCGGAAGAGCTTGGCGGGGTCAGCCGCAACGCCGTGATCGGCAAGGCGCACCGTTTGGGTCTCAAATCGCGTCCTTCCCCGGTCAAGGCGAACGAAAAGAAGAAGACCGCAAAGAAGGCCGCGCCCAAATCGGGGGCCGCGGTTCGCAAATCTGTCGACAATGTGCACAAAGTGGCAGCCAAGCCAGCCGCGAGGCCAGCGACAAGATCGATGGCCGATCTCGCGCCAGCTTCTGCAACGGAAGCCCCGCCTGCACAGGCTGGCCAGAGAGCGCCAGATGCCAACCCCTCACAGCCCATGCCCAATCCGACGTCTGATCTGCCAAAGATCGTCTCGGTCGGGCCGGGTGGGTTCCTGAGGCAAGGGCCCGGCGACCAGCAGCCGCCGATCCCGCCCGCCCCGCCGCGGCGTTTGGTCCCCGCCAAGCCTAGCCCTGAAATTGCGGAGAAGACGAGCCTGCTCGATTTGTCAGATAAGGTGTGCCGCTGGCCAATGGGCCATCCGGGTGAACCCGATTTCCATTTCTGCGGGCAGGAAGTTAATCCCGGTTTCCCCTATTGCGTCGAACATTGTGGACGCGCGTATCAGGCGCAGTTGCCCCGCGGTGCGCGCCGTCCCCCGCCGCCGCTGCCCTTTGGTGGACCACGCGTGCGATAGGCGCTCAGCAGTAAAACAACGAGAAATCGGGCGGCTAACATTTGTTAGACGCCCGATTTTCTTTAGAGTTTAATCAACACCTTGGCGATATTGCCGCATTCACGATTTAGTTCGGGGGCGGTTGCAGTGAGTGGATTATCCGAAATGGTTGCCGGGGGCTACATCGCCTGCGTCGCCATATTCGTGCTTGCAGGGATCGCCTTTGCGAGGAGCACCGGGCGAAATGTGTACGCGTATTTTGCGCTGCACGCCTTGTCTGTCGGCGCGCTTGCTCTCACTTTTCCACCGTTTAGCCCTGCCGCAGACGCCGTTGAACATTGGCACATATCGGCACGCATGGCGACAGAGGGCATGGTCCTGTCGACCACCGGGCTTCTGATGGCGCATCTGCTTTTGCCGACCACGCCCACGGGAATGCGCTGGGCTGTCCGCCTGATCTGTCCGGCTGGTGCGCTGTTTACCGTCGCGTCGCTCTGGTTCCCGTATTTCCCTTACGCGACAATGATCTATGGTCTGTCCACACTGGTCCTGCTGGTTATCATGGCGATTACGCTGGTGATTTCTGCCCGGCGCGGATCGAGTGAGGCGCTGTTCCTGCTCATCGCGCTGGCACCGCTGATCGCGGTCGGGCTGTTTGCAGCTACCCTTGAGGCGTTAGGCGGGCAGTCCATGCAGAATTACCCTGAAGCGATGCTATTCGGTTTTGCGTTTGAACTTTTGTTTGTGTTCTACAACCTGTCGTTGCGGCTGCGCATCGTGTTTGATGAACGTGAAATTGCGCTGGCCGACGCCCGCCAGGCACGCCGCGATAGCGAGACCGACGCGCTGACCGGTCTGCCCAACCGGCGGGTGTTCGACCGTGAAATCAAATCGGATCTGTCCAGCCGGTTTACGGCGCTCGCAGTTGTCGATTGTGACCATTTCAAGAAAATCAACGATCGCTTTGGCCACGCAGCCGGAGATGCGGTGCTCCGCTCCATCGCGTGCATGATCTCGAACAGCAATGGAATGGCCTTGCGAATAGGCGGCGAGGAATTCGGACTGTTTGTGTCGGGCGACGATTGGCACGAACAGCTGGAAAAATTGCGCTGCGAGCTGCCCCTATGGGTACAACGTGATGTGCCGGAAGTGAGCATGCCGGTAACGGTCAGCATCGGGGCGATAGCTCTGGAACTACAAGCGAACTGCGCAATTGCACTCCAGCGAGCCGATGAGGCGCTTTATCGTGCCAAGCAGACCGGGCGTCACCGGGTGGTGGTGCATGACCCCCATGACAAGGCGTTTGCGAGGCCGGGCCTCGCCAGTCCCCCTCTATCATCGGCGGTGGACAAGGTGCGCATTGCCATCGCGAGGTCAAAAGCAGCCTGATCCAGAGCTGTTTTATTGGTCGACCTGGCCTCCGAGCGGTCGAGCGCAGGGGGTGTCCTATATGTGCATCTGGCGATAGGGGACGAAAACCTGCGATTTATCTGGCTGCGGTCAATGCGGCTGCGGATTATCTGGAGCTGAGATGACCTATGTGAAGACCACCCGCGCCCTGCTCTTTTCAATCGGGGTGTTCGCCCTGCCGACTGCGGCGCTCGCCGAGATACCCGATCCGGTTCGCGCGATGATCGATGCGGCGATTGCCACGGGCGACGAGGCCACGGTGCGAACGGTCATCGATCTGGCAAAGTCCACAAACCCGGATGACGGAGAAGAACTCGACGCGATTTTCGCCGATTACGAAACGTCACTGGCAGCAATTGCCGAAGTCGAAGGCGCTGCGAAAGAGGCTGAGATCCGCAGCGCAGGGCTGTTCCAAAACTGGTCGGGCAAAGGCGAACTGGGTGCCTTCAATTCCACCGGCAATGCTGAAAACACCGGTATCACCGCCAGCCTTGCGCTGAAACGTGAGGGCGTGAACTGGCGGCACAAACTGTCAGGCCGCGCCGATTATCAGGAAGCAAACGGCATCACCACGCGTGAACAATTTCTCGCCGCCTACGAAGCCAATCTGAAGCTGTCCGAACGCCTCTATGCCTATGGTCTTGTCCAGTACGAGCGTGACCGGTTCCAAGGCTTTGCAGCGCGGTATGCTGCATCGGGCGGGCTTGGCTATGATGTGCTGGTCGATGGGCCGACCCTTTCGATCAAGGCAGGCCCGGCATGGCGCCGGACCGATCTGACTGATGGCACCAGCACCAGCAGCATGGCAGCACTGGCAGCGCTTGATTTCGACTGGCAACTGGCGGAAAGCATCGCCTTCACACAGGATGCGAGCGCGCTGATACAGAGCGGATCGAGCACCTATATTTCTGAAACCGGGTTGCAAGCGGGCATTTCAGACGACCTTTCTGTGCGGTTGTCGTACGCATTCGAGGTCGACACCGATCCCCCGCCCGGCGCGGTGAACACCGATACGCTGAGCCGGATCACGATCATCTACGATTTCTGAGCGAACCAGATCGTGTGGCGCGGTCCCTTGTTATTAGGCCGCGCGCGCACTTCGCGTGCCTCCACATCGAAGCCCGCGTCCCTCAGCCGCTTTGTAAACCGATGATCGGGCGCGGCTGACCAGATGGCGAGAATACCGCCGGGGCCAAGTGCGTCGCGGGCCTTGGCAAGGCCGGTGCGAGAATACAGCCGGTCATTTTCGCTGCGCACGACGCCATCGGGGCCATTGTCCACGTCCAGCAGGATCGCGTCGTAGCGCCCGTCCTTCCCGGCTTCGTCGATCACATCGGCCACATCGCGCAATGCTACCGTCCCGCGCGCATCATCCAGCGTTTGTCCGGTTAGCTGTCTCAGAGGACCGCGTGCCCAATCGAGGATTTCGGGGACAATCTCTGCCACGGTAACGCTGCCGCCTGCGGGCAACCGCGCCAGCGCCGCACGAAATGTGAAGCCCATGCCATATCCCCCGATCAGCAAGCGCGGATTGGGCGCGCTCAACTGCTCTAGCGTCAAGACGGCCAGCTGCTCTTCAGAAAACTGCATCCGCGTTCCCATCAGCTCTTCGCGGCCCAGCATGATGATGAAATCGCGCCCGTGGCTTACCAGTGTGAGCGTGTCGCCGCCGGGGATGCGGGCTGAGGCAAGGGTTTTGCGTTCGAGCATGGTCATCCGATATTCTGCGCTGTTACGCGAAAAGGGCCGCAAGTTTCCCTGCGGCCCCTGTTCGCTGTCACAAAAGGAGGTTTAGTCCTTCAGGAAGTCGGGCAGACCTGCGGGACCGTCATTGCTGGCCCCGTCACGATCGCCGCCGCTCCGGCCACCACGGTCACCACCACGACCACGGCCGCCGCCATCACGACCGCCGCCGCCGTCACGTCCGCCTCTGGGGCCACGACGATCACCACCGCGATCACCGCCGCCACCACCGCCACGCGGCTTGTCGCCGCGCGGTTCGCGTGCAGGACGCGTGTCTTCCAGCTCTTCACCGGTTTCCTGATCGACGACACGCATCGACAGGCGGACCTTCCCGCGCTGATCGATTTCAAGCACCTTGACCTTAACTTCCTGGCCTTCGGAGACAACATCGGTCGGCTTTTCGACACGCTCATTCTTCATTTCGGAGACATGGACGAGACCGTCCTTGCCACCCATGAAGTTCACGAATGCACCGAAATCGACGATGTTGACGACCTTGCCGGAGTAGACCTTGCCCACTTCGGCTTCTTCGACGATGCCGAGGATCCATTTCTTCGCTGCTTCGATCTCATCGACATTGCTCGACGAGATCTTGATCACGCCCTCATCGTCGATGTCGACCTTGGCGCCAGTTTCCGCGACAATTTCGCGGATAACCTTGCCGCCGGTGCCGATAACGTCACGGATCTTAGACTTGTCGATCTGGATCGTTTCGATCCGCGGCGCGTGCTTGGAAACTTCGCCGCGTGCGCCGGTCAGCGCCTTGGCCATCTCACCCAGGATGTGGGTGCGACCAGCCTTGGCCTGTTCCAGTGCCTTGGCCATGATTTCCTGCGTGATACCGGCGACCTTGATGTCCATCTGCATGGTGGTGATGCCTGCTTCGGTACCGGCCACCTTGAAGTCCATGTCGCCCAGGTGATCTTCATCACCCAGAATATCGGAAAGCACGGCGAAATCATCACCTTCAAGGATCAGGCCCATGGCGATGCCGGAAACCGGACGTTCTATCGGAACGCCGGCATCCATCATCGACAGACACCCGCCGCAAATCGTCGCCATCGAGGACGAGCCATTGGACTCGGTGATGTCGGAAAGGATGCGGATGGTGTAGGGGAAGTCCTCATGGCTTGGCAGCACCGGGTGCAGCGCGCGCCATGCCAGCTTGCCGTGGCCAATCTCGCGACGGCCCGGCGCGCCAAAGCGGCCCACTTCGCCAACCGAATAGGGCGGGAAGTTATAGTGCAGCATGAAGTTCGAGTAGGAGAGACCCTCCAGCCCGTCGATCATCTGCTCGCTTTCCTTGGTGCCCAGCGTGGTGGTGCAGATTGCCTGCGTTTCACCGCGCGTAAACAGCGCAGAACCGTGGGTGCGTGGCAGGAAGCCGACCATCGCCTCGATCTGGCGAACTTCATCCAGCTTGCGCCCGTCAATGCGCTGGCCGTCCTTGAGGATGGCGCCGCGCACAATGTCTGCTTCCAGCTTCTTGACCACCTTGCCAGCAGTCATCTGCGTCTGGCCATCGGCGTCGGCGTAATGCGCTTTAGCCTTGGCACGCACTTCGTTGAGCGCGTTGGACCGCTCGGACTTGTCAGTATGCTTGTAAGCGGCAGCGATATCTTCGCCCACCAGTCCGCGAAGCTCTTCTTTCATCGCAGCCTTGTCATCCGAGGTGCTGACTTCCCAAGGTTCCTTGGCAGCCTGTTCGGCGAGGTCGATGATCGCACCGATGACATTGCGGCATTCGTCATGTGCAAACGCGACAGCGCCGAGCATTTCTTCCTCGGTCAGTTCCTTGGCTTCGGACTCGACCATCATCACCGCGTCCTGCGTCGCAGCGACCACCAGGTCGAGGCGGCCATCGGTAAGCGCGGCATCCTGCTTGGGATTAAGGGTGTATTCGCCGTCGACGTAACCCACGCGGCAACCGCCGATCGGGCCCATGAAAGGAACGCCCGAAATGGTCAGCGCAGCAGAAGCGGCGATCATCGCCACCATGTCTGCCTCGGTTTCACCGTCAAACGACAGAACCTGGCAAATCACGTTGATTTCGTTGTAGAAACCTTCCGGAAACAGTGGGCGGATCGGACGGTCGATCAGGCGGCTGGTCAGCGTTTCCTTTTCGGTTGCGCCGCGCTCACGCTTGAAGAAGCCACCGGGAATGCGCCCGGCTGCGGAGAATTTTTCCTGATAGTGGACGGTGAGCGGGAAGAAATCCTGCCCTTCCTTCACACTCTTGGCGGCGGTCACGGCGCACAGCACCACGGTTTCGCCATAGGTGGCCAGCACCGCGCCGTCGGCTTGACGGGCAATATGGCCAGTTTCCAGAGTGAGGGTCTTGCCGCCCCACTCCAGCGATACGGTTTTCGTGTCGAACATGTATTTTCCTTTTGAACCCGCACCGCCTTATTGCGTGCGCGGGGCCTACATTTCCGGGTGTGCCGTCCCGGTCCGGTGCGGGGCTATTCGCGCCCCAAATGTCCGCTTCCCGCCGAAATGCGCGGAAGCCGGATAAACGAAGGGGCGACCCTTGGGGCCGCCCCTTTCGAGAAACTGTTATTTGCGCAGACCCAGTTTCTGGATCAGTCCGTTGTACCGCTCAACGTCTTTCTTCTTGAGATAGGCGAGCAGGTTGCGACGCTTGTTCACCATCATCAGAAGGCCGCGGCGCGAATGGTTATCCTTGTGATTGGACTTGAAGTGATCGGTCAGGTTGCGGATGCGCTCTGTGAGGATCGCAACCTGAACTTCAGGGCTGCCAGTATCGCCATCGGCCTGGCCGTGGTCCTTGATGATTTCAGCTTTACGTTCAATGGTAACCGACATGGATATAGTCTTTCTTACTCAGCGACATCGGGAAGGTTGAAACCCCTGACAACTTTCGTCGTCCCATCCATGATTTCCAAAAGCGCGACGGGGACGCTATCCAGCATCGCACAATAGAGCCCGGATGGTTGGGGCAATCCAGACAGTGCACGGCCCTGGCGGACCGCCTGCGCGTCTGTCTGGGAGAGGGAAAGGGCCGGGATGTCGTCCAGCCCCGCCTCTAACGGCAGGAGGAGGTCTTCGAGGCTCGCGCCCTTACCGATTTGATTGAGGTTGTCCAGCGAAATCGCCTGCGCCTCGCGGAATGGCCCCGCCTTGGTCCGCCTAAGATAGGTAACGTGGCCGCAGGTTCCAAGGGCGTGCGCGATGTCACGAGCAAGGCTGCGGATATAGGTTCCCTTGGAAACGTGAGCGGTCAGAGTGATTTCTTCCAATCCGTTTTCGTCGGGCAAAGGCATAATCGTGAGAGCATAAATTGTCACCGCACGCTTTTTCAGCTCCACCGCCTGCCCAGTGCGCGCAAGATCATAGGCACGCTTGCCATCAACTTTCAGCGCGGAATAGACTGGTGGCACTTGCGCTATCGGTCCGGTGAATTGCGGCAGCACCGCCTCCAGCGCCGCCAAACTGGGCCGCACATCGCTACGCTCCACCACCTCGCCCTGCGCATCCAGCGTAGAGGTCTGCTCGCCAAAACGGATCGTGAAATCGTAGATCTTGCTCGCATCCAGCATCCGCCCGGCGAGCTTCGTCGCCTCCCCCAGCGCGATCGGCAGCACGCCTTGCGCCAACGGATCGAGTGTGCCGCCATGCCCAACCTTGGTCTTGGCATAGCCGCCTTCGCGCAGATTGCGTTTCACCGCGCCCACAGCCTGCGTCGATCCCAGTCCGTGTGGTTTATCGAGGATGATCCAACCCGACAGCGGAGCAAGGAATGCGGGCGGTTTGGTCGAGGTCATCGGTGTGCCTAAACCCCCGCAATCGCCATTGCCAGCGCCTGATATTGCTCGAACACCCATTCGACCGGGCCCAGAACGACTATCAGCCAACCGGTGCCGAAGATCCAGCTGAATGCCACCACCGCGAGAATCATCACCATCCCCAGCCGCTGCATCCGTTCCCACCCGCGGCGCATTCCCGCTGGAAGCAACCCGCCCACGATGTGCGATCCGTCAAACGGCGGGATTGGAAGCAGGTTGAACATGCCAAGAAACAGGTTGATCAGCACGAAGAAATAGAACCCGCTCATCAGCCAAAGCGTCTCACCCGAGGGGCTGATCAACAACGGCAGGCTGGCGGAATTGGGATCGAAATCTGCCCCGCTGGTCCATGCGAGTCCCAATGCCACCGCGCCAACACCGGCAAGCACGAAATTGCTGAGCGGGCCGGCAGCGGCCACTGCCATCATCCCAAAGCGCGGATTGTTGAGGCGGTTCTTCAGCACCGGCACTGGTTTGGCGTATCCAAACACCGGCGCCCCTGCCAGCGCCAGCGCGCCCGGCAACAGCAGCGTGCCAACCGGATCGACATGCGCCAGCGGGTTCAGCGTCAACCGTCCGCGCTCGCTGGCCGTGGGATCGCCCAGCATTTTGGCGACATAGCCATGCGCAACTTCATGAAAGACAATCGCGATGACGAGGCACGGGATCAGAACCAGCGCCGTGATAAGGGTATCGGACATCGTGCGCATATAGGGACGCCTGCACGCCGGCGCTAATCCCCCGACGAAGATTCTCCTGCCCTGTTCCCGCAAAGTGCGGCGCTGAAATGTTTGCGGCACAGCGCAAGATAACGGTCGTTCCCGCCGATCTCGGTCTGTGCGCCTTTGCTCACCGGCGCACCGAAGGCGTCGACGCGCAGGTTCATCGTCGCCTTACGACCGCAATGGCACACCGCCTTCAGCTCAACCAGAGCATCGGCAATGCCCAGCAGCGCCGCCGATCCGGGGAACAGCGCGCCCTGAAAATCCGTTCGCAGGCCATAGCAAAGCACCGGAATGCCCAGATCATCCGCAATCCGCGCCAGTTGCCAGACCTGCGGCTGGGTCAGGAATTGCGCCTCATCCAGCAGCACGCAATCGAGCGTTGTGCTCCGGTGCACAACGCTGATTTCGTCCCACAAATCCGTGCCGTGCCGATACTGATGCGCCTGCAATTCCAGTCCGATCCGGCTGCGCACCATACCATCGCTTCGCGTGTCGAGTGCGGCGGTCCAGACCATCGTGCGCATCCCGCGCTCGCGATAATTGAAGTCCGCCTGCAACAGGCTGGATGATTTCCCGGCATTCATGCTGGAATAGTAGAAATAGAGCTTTGCCATCGAACCGCAGCCTAGACCGGTCCTTACTCCCGTGTCGAAGCGAGTGGGCCAGCACCCTGTTGATTAATCCGCGCGACACGTACGGTCTGCGATAGAGCGCTTCTGCAACAACGGCGATGCGACACAATCGACGGGTCAAGGAAGCCTTTGCCCGGCACAGTCCGTATGAATTAATATGAGGGATATCACCGAGATGCGCGCCCGTACCACGTCCGCTGCGTTGTTTGCGCTGATCGCGCCGCTGTTTCTGCTTGCCAATTCGGCCACACCGCTGAAATATCGGCTTGATTCCAGCGCCAGCAATGTCTCTGCCAAGGTTCCCTTTTTCGGCCTTTCAAGCAAGACCGCCCGGTTTCCCAAGATGACCGGTGCTGTCACCATCGTCCCCGGCGCGCCAGAACAGGCCAGCATCGATGTGACTTTCGATGCCACTGCTATCCAGGCGCCCGACAGCGTCACGCTCAGCCGGTTGCGCGGAGAAAAGTTTTTCTGGGTGGAGAAATATCCGCAGGTCCGTTTCGTCGGCAAATCGCTGAAACTGACCAGCGCGACGCGCGGCACCGTTGCGGGCACGCTGACAGCACGCGGCGTATCGCAGCCACAGACACTGGACGTTAAATTCGACACCAACCCGCTGACTGCGCCGCGCGCACAGGCGATCAGCTTTACCGGCACTACCACCATCGACCGCCGCAAATACGGCATGAAAAGCTATCAACTAATCGTGGGCAATAACGTCGATATCACGTTGCGCGCGAAGATGTTGCCGAGCTGATCTGTCGAAAAGTCTGGGAGCCTGAAACTCTCTTCTATTCCGGCTCTGCGTCGTCTTCCAGATCGCGCGCCACTTTGGGATCGCGCAACAGTGTCTCTATCCGTTCCGCCTCGTCAAAACTTTCGTCCTTGCGGAACGCGAGTTTCGGCGCGAATTTCAGGCCCAGCCGCTTGGCCACCTCGCGTTGCAGAAACGCGGTATTCTGGCGCAGCGCCTTAACCACATCATCCTCAGCCGCACCCAGCAATGGTTTGATATAAGCGGTCGCGTTGCGCAGATCAGGCGTCATCCGCACCTCGGTAACGGCAATGGTGGAAGCGCTGACAACCTCGTCATGCACTTCCTGCCGCGCGAGCAGTTCTGACAGAATATGCCGCACGCGCTCGCCCACTTTCAGGACGCGAACGGTCTGCTGTTCGACAGTGAAGGGATCATTGCGAGGCATTTAGGTAACCGCAGTTCCGGACTGAAGAAAGAGGCTTTGTTCATTTAGCCATCAGGTCATCCCCGTTTCGGTTGGCGAAGGACGCGGGGTGGGGATGGCGGTCGACGTCGCGCGGGCATAAATCGTGCCGTCCTCGGCCAGCAATTCGCCTTCGAGAAAAACAACGCGCCGCCCGGCCTTCACCACCCGGCCCTTGCCTACCAGCGTCTCACCGTCGGGGATCAACCGCAAGAGGCTCATCGATAACTCCAGATTGAGCGGTGCCATTTCGCCGCCACTCGCCGCGACAAAGGCATATCCCATCACATCATCGAGATAGCCCGCCACCAGCCCGCCCTGCACGCCGCCGCGCCAGGTGGTCATTTCGCGCTTCACGATGAAGCGCATGGTTGCGGTTTGGGTGCCCTCATCGAATGCGACGAACTCCGCACCAAGCAACGCAGTGTGCGGCGAGGTATCTTCGTCTTGGGGAAAGTAGTCGGTATTGCTCATGTCGGTCCCTACCCCCTCCCGCAAGCGGGAGGGGGCGAAATCACAATGTCCGTTCGCGCAGCTCGACTTCGAAGACTTCAAGGCTGTCGCCGGGTTTCACGTCGTTCGTATCTTCCAGAACCACACCGCATTCGAGGCCTGAGCGGACTTCGTCCACGTCATCCTTGAACCGCCGCAGCGAGGCGATGGTGGTCGCCGATACGATGACATCTTCGCGGGTAAGACGCGCAAACAGGCCTTTGCGGATAGATCCTTCGAGAACGAGCAGGCCAGCAGCTTTGTCCTTCTTGCCCGATTTGAAGACTTCCTTGACCTCCGCCCGGCCGACGACCGTTTCGATGCGTTCGGGGCCAAGCTCTCCGGCCATTTCCTTCGCGACTTCATCGGTCAGGTGATAGATCACATCGTAATACATCATCCGCACGCCATCGCGCTTCACCAGATCGCGCGCCTTGGCATTGGGACGCACATTAAAACCGATGATCGGAGCGTTGGAAGCCGCAGCCAACATAACGTCACTCTCGGTGATGGCACCCACGCCCGCATGCAGCACGCGCACCTTGATATCGTCGTTCGAGATGTTGTGCAGTGCGGTCACGATCGCTTCGACTGACCCTTGCACATCGGCCTTCACCAGCACCGGCCATTCGATGACATTGGAGGCCAGATTGTTGAACATGGTGTCAAAATTGGTCGGGGCCAGAGCAGTGCGTTTTTCCGTCGCCTTTTCCTGACGATACTGCGCCACTTCGCGGGCGCGCTGTTCGTTCTCCACCACGGTCAGTCTGTCACCCGCTGACGGCACGCCGCCAAGGCCCAGCACTTCGACCGGCATGGAGGGTCCGGCTTCCTTGATCTGCTTGCCCGCATCGTTGACGATGGCGCGCACGCGGCCGCTTTGCGTGCCGACAACGAATGTGTCGCCCCGTTTCAACGTGCCGCGCGTGATTAGCACGGTCGCAACCGGGCCGCGGCCCTTGTCGAGCTGCGCCTCGATCACGGTCGCATCGGCTTCGCGGTCGGGCCGCGCCTTCAGCTCAAGCAATTCGGCCTGAAGCGTGATTGCCTCGATCAGTTCATCCAGTCCCGCGCCGGTCTTGGCGGAGATTTCCACGTCCTGCACATCGCCGGACATTTTCTCGACGACGACTTCGTGTTCGAGCAAACGATTGCGGACATTGTCCGGCTTTGCCTCGGGCTTGTCCATCTTGTTGATCGCAACGATCATGGGCACGCCCGCCGCCTTGGTGTGATTGATGGCCTCGATCGTTTGCGGCATGATGCCGTCATCCGCCGCCACCACCAGCACCACGATATCGGTAACGTTGGCACCGCGCTGGCGCATTTCGGTAAAGGCCGCGTGGCCCGGCGTATCGAGGAACGTGATCTTCTGCTTGTTCTTTGCAGTGATCTGATAGCTGCCGATATGCTGGGTGATGCCGCCGGCCTCGCCCTTGGTCACATTGGTACCGCGCAGCGCATCCAGCAGGCTGGTCTTGCCGTGATCGACATGGCCCATGATGGTGACGACCGGAGGGCGCGGTTGCAGCGTGTCCTCGGGATCGGGATCGACCTCTTCCGAGATGTCCACGTCCGCTTCCGACACTTTCTCAATGTTGTGGCCAAACTGTTCCACCAGCAATTCTGCGGTGTCCTGATCAATTGTCTGGTTGACCGTGACCATCATATCGAGATTGAAAAGTTCCTTGACCAGATCGGCGCCCTTTTCGCCCATCCGCTTGGCCAGTTCGCCAACGGTGATCGCTTCGGGCACGATAACATCGCGGACCTGCTTTTCGCGCGGCTTTGACGAGCCGCCGCCCTGCATCCGGCGCTCTTTCTCACGAGCACGTTTCAGCGCGGCGAGGCTGCGGGCACGGCGGCCTTCGTCCTCGTTGAGTGCCTTGGTAACAGTCAGCTTGCCCGAACGGCGTTTGTCCGGGCCGCTGTCCACGGGAGCGGGACGCTTTTCTTCCTTCTTCTTCGCGGGACGCTTGGGTTCGGGCCGGGCGACCGGCGTGAACTTGCGCGCAGCAGGGGCAGAAGCAGGCTCAGACCCATCGGCTTCGACCGCATTCGCATCGGGGGCCTCAGGCTGCGCCACGTCTGGCTGTGCGTCGGTATCTTCGACATTTGCCGCAGCCTTTTTGCCGGGCTTTTTCCTCGAGTCTTCCGCATCGCGCTTTTTCTGAGCCTGATTTTCTTCGGCCCGACGCTTTTCCTCTTCGTCGCGCTCGCGCGCAGCAGCGTCTTCGCGCTTGCGATCCGCAGCCTGCCGGTCAAGCCGCATTTCCTCAGCCTCCAATTGCAGGCGAGCGACACGCTCTTGGGGGGTTTCCCCGGCAGGCGCATTTCTGGCGGCGGGCGCAGGCGCAGGCTTTTGCGCTACGGGAGCGGGCGTCGGCGCGGGAGCCGGAGCAGGCGCGGGAGCGGCTTCGGGCGCAGGCGTTTCGCCTGGCTTCGTGAGCTTGCGGCGCCGCTTCACCTCGACCGCAACCTTGTTGGTGCGGCCGTGGCTGAAGGTCTGCTTGACCTCGCCAGCATCGACCGCCCTTTTAAGGCCCAGCGGTTTACGGGTGCGTTTTTCTGTGTCGTCGCTCATTCTAGCTCGTTAGTCCTTCAGTATTTTCAATGCCGTCTGCACGAAGCGGCGCAGTGTGCCCCGCTTTGGCGTCGGGCTGCGCCGCATCGACGCGGTCAGTCCTGATAAAGTTCGTCAAGCGGGCAACCGCCTGTTCCACCCGATTAGCAGCACGCATGTCACCGGGGTGGCCCGATACGCCCAGATGGACGACATTCTCGCGGCCCAATGCCACAGACAGCGCCGCGCGGTCCAGTGGTAAGACACTTCCGCGTGCGCCAGACCCTTCGGCTTCGGTGCCAACGCGCCATGCCTGGTCCAGCCGTTTGCGCCCGTCCTCGCTGGAATCGCTTGCGTGCAGCAGGATTGCGATCCGCCCGCCGCGCGCCTGTTCGGCAATCCGACTGGAACCCAACACGATATTGCCGGATCGAAGTTCAAGTCCCAGACGATCCAGCGTGTGCCGGGCCAGCGCGGCCTGCACCAGTTCTGCAAGGTTTTCCGGAACCGCAAGCTTTGCGCCCTTGAACGCGCGCGCAAGAGCCCCTCTGAACTGGCCACTCGCCAGCGCCTTTTCAAGCGCGGGGCGGTCGGGCGTGATCCATGCACCACGCCCCGGAGCTTTCGCGCCGGGATCGGGCAGTACATCGCCATCGGGAGAAATCGCCAGCCGCAGAAGATCACCGCGCGCATTGCTCTGCCCGGAAAGGATACAGCGCCGCTCGCTCTCGGAAGGGTGTTTCTCCTTCCGCGAGTTTGACGCATCAACGATGTCGGACGTCAGGCGCTCATTGGGTGGAGTCCGCATTGGCGGCCTCCTGAGTGTCAGGCTCGACGGCGGGAGCCGGGGTCGGCTCCTCATCCTCGAACCAATGCGCGCGGGCAGCCATGATGATCTCGTTGCCCTGCTCTTCGCTCAGGCCGTAATCACCCAGAACGCCGCCTTTGTCCTGCTCGCGCTGCGGACGACGCAGCGGCGGACCATCGGGGCTGTTGTTGCGGCGACGCGGTGCTTCGCGCTTCTTTGCGATCAATTCATCCGTGGCGAGATCGGCAAGATCGTCCAGCGTCTTGATCCCGTTCTTGCCCAAGGTAACAAGCATCGATTCGGTGAGGTGCGGCAGTTCCGCCAGCGCATCCTCTACGCCCAGTTCACGGCGGGTAATGCGGTGCCCTTCTTCCTGACGCTCGATCGCTTCGAGCGCGCGATTTTGCAGTTCCTCGGCGAGTTCATCGTCGAAACCTTCGATCGCGGCGAGTTCGGACATGTCGACATAGGCGACTTCCTCGAGCATCGCGAACCCTTCGGCCACCAGCAACTGCGACAGCGTTTCATCGACGTCGAGTTCTTCCTCGAACATCTTGGATCGCTCGGCAAATTCCTTGGTTCGCTTTTCCGAGGCCTCTTCCTCGGTCATGATGTCGATCTGCTGGCCGGTCAACTGGCTGGCGAGACGCACGTTCTGGCCGCGGCGACCGATCGCCAGGCTAAGCTGATCGTCTGGCACAACCACTTCGATCCGGCCATCGTCCTCATCCAGCACGACGCGCGCCACCGTGGCGGGCTGAAGCGCGTTCACGATGAAGGTCGCAGTGTCTTCGGACCAAGGGATGATGTCGATTTTTTCGCCCTGCAATTCCTGCACCACGGCCTGCACGCGGCTGCCCTTCATGCCAACGCAGGCGCCGACCGGATCAATGCTGGAATCGTGGCTGATGACGCCGATCTTGGCGCGCGAACCCGGATCGCGGGCTGCGGCCTTGATCTCGATGATGCCGTCGTAGATTTCGGGCACCTCCTGCGCGAACAATTTGCGCATGAAATCGGGCGCAGCACGGCTTAGGAATATCTGCGGTCCACGATTGTTGCGCTCCACCTTGGTGATGAGTGCGCGCACACGCTCACCCACTCGTGCCGCCTCGCGCGGGATCTGCTGATCGCGGCGGATCACGCCTTCGGCGCGGCCAAGATTGACAATCACGTGGCCGAATTCGACCGACTTGATGACGCCGGTGATGATTTCGTTCGCGCGGTCCTTGAACTCTTCAAACTGACGCTCACGCTCGGCATCGCGGACTTTCTGGAAAATCACCTGCTTGGCGCTCTGCGCATCGATGCGCCCCAGATCGACCGGCGGCAGCGGATCGACGATGAAATCGCCCACGGTCGCGCCGGGCTGAAGCTTTCTCGGCCTGCTTAAGATCGACCTGTTTGAAGTAATCCTCAACCTCTTCGACCACTTCGACCACGCGCCACAGCGTCAGATCGCCGGTCAGCGGATCGAGCTTGGCACGGATATCGTTTTCCGCACCGTAGCGGTTGCGCGCGCTTTTCTGGATCGCCTCTTCCATCGCTTCGATCACGATGGATTTGTCGATCATCTTCTCCGAAGCAACGGAGTTCGCAATTGCGAGCAATTCAGCCTTGTTGGCGGAGATGGCACTTCCCATCAGTCGTCTGCCTTTTCTTCTGTGATATCTTCAACAATGTCTTCGGCACCCGTGGTGTCGATCGGTTTGGTCGCAGCGATCAAGGCGTCCGTCAGGACCAGCTTGGCTGCGTGAATAGCGTCGCGCGGCAATTTCACCGCGCCCTGTTTTGCATCGTCCAGCATAACGATACCGTCTTCGATGCCGTTTAGCATACCTTTGAAGACGCGCTGCGCCTTTTCATCGCCTGCCCACCCTCTTTGCATGACGATGCGCGCTTCGTGCCCGGCCCAGTTGGTGAAATCCTTGTCCCGCGTCAAAGGCCGGTCGATGCCGGGGGATGACACTTCAAGATGATAAGTGCCTTCGACCAGCACTTCGCCCTCTTCCTCACGTTCATCTATCAGGCCTGAAACACAGCGAGAGAGTTGCGCACATTGTTCGATGATAAGCTGCCCGGTCGAGGGGTCCTCAGCCATGATCTGCAGCGCCTGTCCGCCCTCTCCTGCTTCGGATTGCATCATCTGCACACGCACCAGATCAAACCCAAGCGCCTTGGCTTGCGGCTCTACCAGTTCGATGAGGCGGGTCAGATCAGTCATGCGCTCTGCTATTCAAGGCCGGCGTGGCGGCGGATGGACCCAAGCTGCGGGACAAAGCGGTTCGGTGCCGGCCCCTGTCGGCGCCAGCTCCACACTTTGTCACGACGATGTCGGGATGAAAGGCAATTAGGCGTGCGCTGCGCGTTTGGCAAGAGCGGTTTGCCGATATGCATAACTTCTGGTCGAATCGCCCAATTCCCGCAACGCGAGAAGAATACATGTCGCGAGAGCGTTATTCGCTCGTTTCATCCCACGCCGTGTCAGAGCCGGTGGCAGCACCATAGCCCCACCCATCCTCGGCCAGCGCCTTCTCGCGTTCAGCCGCAAGTTTGGCGCTGATTGCACGCTCGCCCATCGTCCCGGCCTTGCTAGCGAGATTCTCGGTCGCATTGTCGGCCACGCGCGACGCGGTAAATGCGATTACCCCGACTGTGCAGAACACAAACAGGCATAGCATGCCCACGATCATTCGCAGACCATACGTCAGGCTGTCGATCAGGTCGATAATTGTGCGCACTACCTGCAATGGTACCTCCATGCCGCAGTCAGGACCGGAGGACCGGGTTACACGGCAAGGGTTATCATTCGGTTAGGGCAATCTGCTCCGATTTCGCCCAAACCTCCGACCGGTTCAATCCTCCGCTTCCTCCATCAAAGCGTGCTTTTTTATGCAGTGGCGCAACTGATCGTAGCTGAGGCCCAGCGCTTTGGCGGTCTGGCGTTGGTTCCAGCGATGCCTGCCCAAGGCATGTTCCACGATTGCGCGTTCGTGCCCGTCGACAGCGGCGCGCAGATCCTCGATCGTGTCGAAGTCCACTGCAGGATGCTGGCCATCCGGTCCGGATGTACCGATTGCGGCACCGGGCGAAGGAAGTTGTGTATCGGGACGTCGGTGCGCGGGCGCGGCGGGTTTCCACGGACTGTCGAACGGGTCGAACTGGACGTGGGCTATCTGCGTATCGGGATCGTCCCAACGATAGACTGCGCGCTCCACCACGTTGCGCAATTCGCGCACGTTGCCCGGCCAGGCGTAATCCTCGAACTGGGCGGAAACGTGCTGCGCAAATCCGGGCCAGCTATGCCAATCCAGCTCTGCCGCCATACGCCGCCCGAAATATTCAGCCAGCACCGCCACATCGCCTTCCCGCACGCGCAAAGGCGGCAGGGTGATCACCTCGAAACTCAGGCGGTCGAGCAGGTCCGCGCGAAATTCCCCTGATTTGGCCAGCGCAGGCAGGTCATCGTTGGTTGCCGCCACGATCCGCACATCGACCTGCACCGGACGCGATGCGCCGATGCGTGTGATTTCTCCGTATTCGACCGCGCGTAGCAGGCGTTCCTGCGCGCCCATCGACAAAGTGCCCAGTTCATCGAGAAACAATGTGCCTTTGTCGGCTTCTTCGAACCTTCCTGCGCGCGCTTTGGTAGCGCCAGTAAACGCGCCCGCTTCATGGCCGAACAACTCCGCTTCAATCAGCGTTTCGGGCAGCGCGGCGCAGTTCATGGTGACGAGCGGTTCGCCCCAACGCGAGGAGAGACGGTGGAGACGTTCGGCGATCAGTTCCTTGCCGGTCCCGCGCTCTCCGATGACCAGCACCGGGCGGCTCATCGGGGCCGCACGACTGGCGCGCTCGACCGCATCCAGGAAGGCCCCGGACTGCCCGATAAACTGACTTTCACGCTCCATGGCCAAACTATAGTGAAATTTCCCAATGCTTGGCAATAGAAACCAGCGGCCGGTTCATGCTGTAGCCAGAAACCCTTGGATTAAGGCGATTCCGATGTTTTGGCACGGCGGTTGCAGAGTGAACTACAACACCGGCATCCACCACTTTCAGGGCGCCAGAGACATTTCGGAAGGACCATCTTATGTTTGATCGCAAGTTCTGGAACAGCCAACTCGGACAGGCCGCAATGGCCAGCATTTTGGCGATGACCGCCATGATCGCGGTGTCGACGCAGTTCCAAACTGCGCCCGGCAGCGCCGCCGCTTTCGCTGATCACAGCGTTGCGGTGGAACTGGCGTAAGGCAAACGATGGCCGATCCCCACACCAATCCCTTAGGGCCGGAGCGCCCAATCCCCCCAAAGGGCGTCCCCGCGAATGGCGGCACCTCCGATGCCGCTGCTCCGGCCCGCCCCAATTCGCTCGCTGACCTGAGCCCGGTTCGCACTAGCCAGCTCTCGCGTCTCGATGCCGAAATCGAAGCCTTGCGTTGCAGCCCCACTCCAACGCAAGATTACCGCAAGACCGCGCAGGCCAAGCGCGAACGGAGCAGCGCCAACCCCTTTCTAGATGGAGTAGCCTTCATGGGCATTTTCAGCCGCACACGTGACATTATCGCCGCTAACTTCAACGACATGCTCGACAAGGCGGACGATCCCACAAAGATGATCCGCATGATCATCCTCGAAATGGAGGAAACGCTGGTCGAAGTCCGCGCAAGCGCGGCGCGCACCATTGCCGACCAAAAGGAAATGCATCGCCATTGCATGAAGCTGGACAAGCTTGAGGCGGACTGGGGCGAAAGGGCGCAACTGGCGTTGAGCAAGGATCGCGAGGACCTGGCGCGTGCCTCTCTCGTCGAAAAGAAGAAAGCTGCCAACATGGGCGACCAGCTGAAGGCGGAAATCGCCGTGCTGGACGATGCCCTGCGCGCCTATGAGGAAGACATCGCCAAATTGCAGCATCGCCTGCGCGAGGCCCGCAGCCGTCAGAGCGCAATTGCCGCCCGGCTCGAAAGCGCGGAAAACCGCGTGAAGCTGCGCAGCCTGATGACCAACGAGCGCACCGACGAGGCGCTGTCGCGGTTCGATCAGCTCGAACGCCGCGTCGATTACGCGGAAGGTCGCGCGGAGGCGCTGGATATTGCCAGCGGCGGCCCGACCCTGTCGGAAGAAATCGCCGCGCTCGAAGGGTCGGATGCGATCGACGACGAGCTGGCAAAGATGAAAAAGGCGCTGGGCAAGCCTGCGTCGAAAGAAGGGGAATAAGCTATGGTGGAAGATATTCTAGTCCCAATCTTCGTCGTCGGAATGCTCTTCATCGGTCTCCCTTGGTTGATCATGCACTATGTTACCCGGTGGAAAACCGCCGCGACGATCACCAGCGATGACGAGGTGCTGCTGGAGGAGCTCTACAACCTCGCCAAACGCCTTGATGAACGCATGGACACGGTCGAGCGTCTGGTTGCTGCCGATGACCCTGCGTTCAGCCCGGTTCGCCGCCTGCGCGCCGATCAGGAAACCGACAACCAGCAATTGCGCGAACTCGAAGCGCTGATCGCCGAGAAGAAAGGAACCCGCGCATGAACAGCCCTCGCACCACGCTTTACCGCGACAAGCACAATGCCAAACTGATGGGCGTGTGTTCTGGCATTGCCGACTACACCGGGATCGAAGTTCTGTGGGTCCGCCTTGCCCTGGTAATCTTTACGCTTGCGGGCTTGGCCGGGATTACCATTCCCGCCTATTTCATCGCTGGTTTCCTGCTCAACAAGAAACCGCCGCACCTTTACCGTGACGCGAGCGAACAGAAATACTGGCAGGGCGTGCGGCAAAGTCCGCAGCGCACTGCCCGCGAAATCCGCGCGAACTTTCGCGACATCGACCGCCGCCTCGCCTCTGTCGAAGCGCACTATGTCAGCAGCAATCCGCGCCTGACCGCAGAGATCGAACGACTGCGCTAGGCTCTGCCAAACAGGAGGAAATACCATGGACCCGCAAACACTCGGCGTGATGATACCGATCATCGCTATTGTTATGGGTTGTACCATTCCGATGGTCGCGATCTGGGCAAAGCACAAACAGAAGATAACGGAAATGCAGGTCAGCACGACCGCTGAACATACCGCTGAGAAAGCCGCGCAATATGCAGCGCAGGTGCAGCGGTTGGAAGACCGGGTCCAGGTGCTCGAACGGATCGTTACGGATCGCGGCTACGATGTTGCCACTCAGATCGAGGCGCTGCGCGACACCCGCGAAACCGATGCCGCCAATGCCGGCATTCCGCTTGATTTCGGCAGAACGGAGAAAGCCCAATGATCGACCTGCTGACGACCGAAGCCATTATCGCGATTGCAATTGCCGGCGTGGGCGGATGGGTTTTCACCACGTGGCTGCGTGTGAAAAACGGCTACCCTCTCGAAGGATCCTGGGGTCAGAAGATGTTGCCCGCGACCGATCAGGAAGCAAAGCAGCGGGTCGCCCTGCTGACACAGGAGAACGCCGAACTGCGCGCGGAATTGGGGTCAGTCAAGGATCGGCTCGCCAATGTTGAGCGGATCGTGACGGACGGTGGTTATCACCTGGGCGCGGAAATCGAAGCGTTGAGAGAGCGCGCGCTTGAACACCGCATAAATGAAGGGAACGCTTGATGAGTTTCTGGACTGCAGTAGTCATCATGGTCGCAATTGGCGCCATCGCCAGCGTCCTTCGTGCGCGTTATAATGCGCAGGCCGGAATTACCGAGGACTTCCTTGGCAACCAGTCGATATCGCGCAGTGACGATGCGCAGCGCGAAGCCCGCGAAAGCGCGGCACAGGCTGAAATCGCCCAGTTAAAAGAACGCCTCGCAGTGCTTGAGAGGATCGCGACCGACGCCAATTCCGCAGATGCGCGCGAAAGCAACCGGATTGCATCCGAGATCGAGGCGCTGCGCGAAGCGCGCCGCGAGACTGAAGCCACTACCACCGTCCCGGGCGATCGGCCCGATTGACCCGCCCTCAAATTTTCTGACCCCATACAAACAGAGGATATGAGCGATGATTGACGCCCCTTCATTGTCCCCGTCAATGGAACCCATGATGGTAATCGCGCTGACTTGTCTGATTGCGATTGGCCTGCTGACCTTCGCCTTTTTAAGGGCATGGAATGACTGGATCGAGCTGAAGCGTCGCGAACTGGAAACTGGCTCGCACGCAGGGTTGCCTGCGGGAACCGGCCACGATTACCGCCGCGATGCCGAAGATAACCCGCAAGGCAGCATCGGCGCTGCCCGAATTGAACTTGCCGACATGAAAGAACGCATTCGAAAGCTGGAAGCGATCGCGAGTGGAGTGGAATTGTGAACAGCGCCACAAATTCCGCCGCGCAGGCCGGCATCGGGCTGGGCAGCGCCATCGCTGTGGCTATCAGCTGGAGCCTCCATCAATCGATCGTCTGGGCGATCATACACGGCTTTTTCGGATGGTTCTATGTGCTCTGGCACGCATTTACCCGGCCCGGTGGCCTGGGCGGGTAGGACAGGTGAAATCGTCATCGCAAGCGTGGCCCTTTCATAAGCAGTATCGGCGCACTAGATGGACCCCATGCGATCCCTCCCAGACATTCTCGAAGAGTACGAATTCCTTGAAGGCGACGAACGCTATCGGCTGCTGATCGAGCTGGGGCGGGAGTTGGAGGATATGCCCGATGCGCTGAAAACTGACGCGACATTGGTTCGCGGATGTTCGGCGGCGGTGTGGGTCTACCCCACCGAAAACAGCGAGACGCTGCATTTCCTTGCGGACAGCAATGCCGCCATAACCAAGGGCATCGTTGCGCTGGTAATCGCTGCGGTTCAGGACCGGCCCGCCAGCGAGGTCGCCAAGATGGATGTGACGCATTCGCTCGCCCCGTTCGATCTCAAAAGCCAGCTATCCAGCAACCGCACGCAGGGCGTGCCCAACATGATCGCGCTGGTGCAGGAACACGCCGCAAGGCTGGCCACGGCGCAGGCGTGATGCAACGTCTTGCCCGCCCGCTGTTCTTTGCAGGCGGCGTCGTCGCGACAGGATTGGGAGCGTTGGGCGCTGTGCTGCCCCTGATGCCGACCGTGCCGTTTTTGTTGATTGCCGTGTTCTGTTTTGCCCGCAGCAGCCCGGCGCTGGAACAGCGCATCCTCAATCACCACTATTTCGGCCCGCAGGTGCGCGACTGGCACGAACGGCGCGCAATCAGCCGAAAGACAAAACTGATCGCGATAGGCGCGATGGCGGCGGGGATTGGCTTTACGTGGTACACTCTGGGATACCCGTATTATCTTGGGTCGATTGCTATTCTGGTGATTGTGGGCGGATGGATCTGGACGCGCAACGAATAAGGCATTGTTGCGGGATCAGGCTCGTGCACTATCCCGCACCACGGCGAGGCCGGCCTCTTTCTGCGCTTTCAACTCGGCCTTCAGCGTCGCAGGATCGCGCGCGAAGACAAATCCGAAACTGACGCCGCCTTCCTTGCCGATGGTCGCATGGTGCAGTTTGTGCGCCTGCACCAGCCGTTTGGCATAGCCTTTCTTCGGGACCCATTTGAAATAGCGCTGATGCACCAGCCCATCATGGATCAACGTGTAGATTACACCGTAAAGGGTGATGCCCACGGCGAACCACCACAACCATTCCCAGAACAGCGAGCCGTAAATGTACATCGCAGCGTTGATCGTGCCAAACACGACCGCGAACAGATCATTCTTTTCCAGCGCATTATCGTGCGGTTCGTGATGGTCGCGGTGCCAGCCCCAGCCCCATCCGTGCATGATGTATTTGTGCGCCACCCACGCAAACACCTCCATCCCGATCAGGGATGACAGGACCGTAAGGGTGATTTCGAACCAGCTCATGCCGCCGTTCCCTTAACTGCAACGTCTGCCGGGGCAATAGGGTTTGCGCCCTTTCCCGCTCCTCTGCCTACTCCCGCTTTTTTCGCCGCGGGGAGCGCCCACCAGGGCACTTCGGGTTGGCGGTGATGTTCCAGATGATAGCCGAAATGGAAGCACGAGGCGAGACTGGCGAGTACACCAAAATCGTTGCTGCGCGCATTGTGACGGTCGGCAAAGGGGGACATGGGCGATTGATGGTGCGGGCGATAGGTGCCGAAATAGAACAATTGCAACGACGATAACAACGCAGGCGCGCCATACAGGACAAATATTTGCAGGAACGGCACATCGAACACGAACAGGTAAAGACCGACGACCGCATTTACGAAGATCAGCGATTGCCACCCGAAATACCGTTTGAAGAATGTCCAATACCACCGCAGGAAGTGGCCCGGATTGTCCTCATCGAAATCGGGATCGCCTTTGTGTCCGGAAAGCTTGTGATGGGTGAAATGCGCATCGCGCAAGGTGCGCCAGTTGAACCCCGCATACAGCATCAGCAATACCGCCCCGACGGCGGAATTGATACGCGTGAAGCCGGGAGCTAGGCTGCCGTGCATGGCATCGTGGCAAACGATGAATACGCCTACGCTCAGCCACACCTGCACCGCCGCCAATGCGATGGCGATGGGCAGGGTCGCCCAGGTCAGCTCAAACACGAACATACCGTAGAAATGGATCGCCAGCCACCCGCCCGCGATCAGCGCAGCAAGCGTGAGGCCAATAAAGCTCTGCATCGAACGGCCAGGAAGGGTGTGACGCGGGTTCATTTCAGGAAGATACGCAAGAGCGGCTCATCCGGTTGTGTATAGAGCCCCGACACAAACCCGCAATTGCGTTTCGCAGAAGAAAGGGTGCGCGGCGTGACGCACGCCGAATCCTTCCCAGCGGTTATCCCGGACATGATCCGGGGACAGGCGATTTCTAGTTAGCGAAGAAGTCTGCCGAGCGATTGGCAGGTTTCGGGAACCGAAGAATGAAGCGAGAATGACCGGAACTGGGTGGAAAACGGACATGGCAGTTTCCGTCATTCAGCAAATCGTTCGTTTCCGACGAAGCCAATCTTCATGTCTCCGTTTTCGGCAGAGGCCAAGGTAAGGGCTGAGAGGAGACAGGAGAATTTTTCGTAATCGGTGTCTTGGGGCGGTGTCGCGTCAGTTTGCGGCCAGACCGTAACAAAACTATCTCCTTCAACCCTCAAAGTCGACTGCGCTGCAAAACCGCAATGAATTTCAAGAGCTTCGGCGAACTCTTCACGGCTGCGAAAGCGTTCCATTTTTGGAAGGCTTTCCAGCAATCCATGCTTAGCGAGACTTGTTCTGGCGGAATCTAAAATCTTGTCCTTGAAGTTTGCCTCGAAGTATCTCTGGCCAATAGCAGTATACGCCTTTTGCATCTCCGCATCTGCGAATTCAACAAACTCGGACCAAGTCGCTTCCCAAATACATTGTAGGTTTTCTAGGTCCGCGCCCGAGTCTTTTGCAAAGACAATCATGTTACCCTGCAAATCTTCATCGTAGGTCACGGTGAACCTGTCAGTGCGAACCCCGCACTCAGAAATAGCTTCGACCACCGGTCTGTCCGGTATTGGTGGCATTTGCGGGGGCAAGTCGATCATGCCTACCTCTAGAAAATGATGTGACGAATTAGCGTTAAGCTCGCTGCCATATGTCCGCAACGGGGTCGTTAGCCGACAGTCCGCTTCTTTCCTGCCGCCCGCGAAACTTGCCGTTCGCTAGCGCAGGCATCTGAGCCACATCTCAAATATCACCCCGCGCTGGGGAAGAATGTTTCGCGCAGATGTTCGCCGATGCGGGCGGGTCGCAGGGTTTTGGCGTCGATGCAGCACCAGCTCGATTGCACCTCAGCCAGCACTTCCTCGCCGCGTTTGATCACTGTGTGGTAAAAGGCGCGCGCGCCGTTGTAGCGTTCCAGCACCGTGCTGGCGATCACGTCATCTTCGAGGAAAGCGGGCTTGCGATAGGTGATCTCGTGCTTCAGGGCGACCCACGCCTTGCTCGCCACGTCTTCTGCCGGGGCAATCCGATTCCAGTGCGCCAGAACCGCATCCTGCACCCAATTCAGGTAACGCGCATTGTTCACGTGTCCCATAAAATCAATGTCATCGGGTACGACCTTGATCGGGAATCGGAACGGCGAGGCTGCGGGCATTGCTGACATAGTTGTCAATTAGCGTGATAAAGATGAAGGTGCCATGACGATTTGCGATATAATCGCCATTCACCTTGCCAGTGTTGCGTTATCACCGCTAACCCGCGCCGGAATTGAGAATAGAGAGAAATCATGGCGAGCCAGCCCCGCACGCTTTACGCGAAAATCTGGGATGCCCATGTCGTGGAAACCCGCGATGATGGCACTTCACTGATCTATATCGACCGGCATCTGGTGCACGAAGTGACCAGCCCGCAGGCATTCGATGGCTTGCGAAAGGCCGGTCGCACGGTGCGCCGCCCCGATCTGACGCTGGCCGTGCCCGATCACAACCTGCCCACCACCGCGCGCCGCGATGCGAAGGGCGCGAAGATTGCCATCGCCGATCCGCAAAGCGCTGCTCAGCTGGAGGCACTGGAAGCCAACGCGCCCGAATTCGGCATCCGGTACATTGGCGATGCCGATGCGGAACAGGGGATCGTCCATGTCGTCGGCCCCGAGCAGGGTTTCTCGCTGCCCGGCACCACCATCGTATGCGGCGATTCGCATACGGCGTGTCATGGGGGGCTGGGGGCGCTGGCGTTCGGGATTGGTACGAGCGAGGTCGAACATGTGCTGGCGACGCAGACACTGCTGCTGCAAAGGTCAAAGGCGATGGAAGTGCGGGTCGAAGGCGCCCTGCCACCCGGCTCGTCGGCGAAGGATCTGATCCTGCACATCATTGGCGTGATCGGCGCGGCGGGCGGTTCGGGCTACGTCATCGAATATCGCGGCCCCGTGTTCGAAGCGATGAGCGTCGAGGAACGCCTGACCGTCTGCAATATGAGTATCGAGGCGGGCGCGCGCGCCGGGCTGATCGCGCCCGATGATACCGTGTTCGAATACCTCAAAGGCCGCCCGATGGCTCCAAAGGGCGCCGACTGGGACGCAGCGGTCGCATACTGGCGCACGCTTCGGACCGATCCGGGCGCTGCGTTCGAAAGATCGGTGACGATCGATGCGGCCACTATCTCTCCCACCGTGACATGGGGGACGAGCCCGGAAGATGTCGTCGCGATCACCGGTATCGTGCCCTCGCCCGATAGTTTTGCCGACGAAGGCAAGCGGGCAGCGGCGCAGAAAAGCCTTGAATACATGGGCCTGACACCCGGCACCGCGATGACGGATGTAACGATTGAGAACGTCTTTATCGGCAGTTGCACCAACAGCCGGATCGAGGATTTGCGCAGCGCCGCCGCAATCCTGAAAGGCCGGACAAAAGCGCCCAATGTGCGCTGGGCGATCGTCGTCCCCGGCTCCGGCCTCGTCAAACGGCAGGCCGAGGACGAGGGACTGGACCGCATCTTCATCGAGGCAGGCTTCGAATGGCGCGAGCCGGGCTGTTCGGCGTGCCTCGGCATGAACCCGGACAAGGTTCCGGCGGGCGAACGCTGCGCCTCCACCAGCAACCGCAATTTCGTCGGGCGACAAGGGCCGGGCGCGCGTACACATCTCGTATCCCCCGCAATGGCAGCGGCAGCGGCGGTGACGGGCAAACTCGCCGATGTGCGAGAGCTGGATTGATCCGCGCTTGAAACCGGGCGCTGGTGGGAGCAAGGAATACCCATGACCAACGATAAAAAAACCAAAACCGCCATTGGCGCTGCTGCCACCATCGGTTCTGCCGCGATAGCCGCCGCTCTGCTCTATGCCGGACGCCGTTTTCGCCAGAAGCCCGAGGACAAGTCTGCACCCGGCACTATTCCTTCAGGCGAGCCCCCGGAAACCGATTGAGGATATCCGTTGATGGAAAAGCTGACCTGCATCACAGGCGCCGCCTATCCCTTCGGTCGGAAAAACGTCGATACCGATGTGATCATCGCGTCCAAATGGCTCAAGACCATCACGCGTGACGGACTGGGCCAGGGCGCGTTTGAGGTGATCCGGGGCACTGGGGACAGCGTTTTTGACAATCCCGATTATATCGGCGCGCCGATCCTCATCGCGGGTGACAATTTCGGATGCGGTTCCAGCCGTGAACATGCCGCCTGGGCAATCCTCGACATGGGCATCCGCGTGGTCATCGCGCCAAGTTACTCCGACATATTCTCGGGCAATGCGGTAAAGAACGGCATCCTGCCCGTCGTTCTGCCCCAGCCCGCGATTGACCGGTTGATGGAGGTCGCCCGGCAAGGGTCTCCCATTACCGTCGATCTGGATACGCAAAGTGTGACCACCGAGTTTCAGGATCGCTTCGTTTTTGAGATCGACCCGTTTCGCAAGCATTGCCTGCTGGGCGGGCTCGACGAGGTGGCCCTGACACTGGAGCGCGATGCAGCTATCAGCCAATACGAAGCCCGCACCCGATCAGACCAGAGCTGGCTGATACCGGGCGCTGCGGCCGCTTGAAAAACACCTGAGGGAGAGACCACGATGAAAGCCATTCGCACCCACGAAGTGGGCGGCCCAGACACGCTTACGCTGGACGAGATTGACGTACCCACTCCGGGCAAGGGCGAAGTGCTTGTCGCGGTGAAAGCCTGCGCGATCAACTACCCTGATACGCTGATGATCCGCGATCTTTATCAGTTCAAACCGCAGCGCCCCTATTCACCCGGAGGTGAGCTGGCAGGCGTGGTCGAGGCGGTTGGCGAAGGCGTGACCGGATACAAGGTCGGCGACCGCGTGATGGCGGGTATCGGCAATGGCGGCCTTGCGGAAAAAGTCGTCGTCCCCGCCGCTCGCATGTTCCCCGTGCCCGATGACGTGCCGTTTGAAAAAGCCGCATCGCTGCTGATGACATACGGCACCACGATCCACGGGCTGAAGGATCGCGGCCACATCAAGGCGGGCGATACCGTGCTGATTCTGGGCGCGGCGGGCGGTGTTGGCCTGTCGGCGGTGGAGCTGGCAAAGGCATTTGGCGCACGCGTGATCGCGGCGGTTTCCTCCGAGGCCAAAGGGGATGTTGCCCGCAAGGCAGGGGCGGACGATGTCGTAATCTATCCGCGCGGTGAAATGGACAAGGACGCATCAAAGGCGCTGTCTCAGGCTTTCAAGGACGCATGCGGCCCTGAAGGCGCGAACATCGTCTATGACATCGTGGGTGGTCAGTATTCCGAGCCCGCCCTGCGCGCGATTGCGTGGGAGGGCCGTTTCCTCGTGGTCGGATTCCCCGCTGGAATCGCAAAGATGCCGCTCAACCTCACCTTGCTGAAATCCTGCGACATCTGCGGCGTGTTCTGGGGCGCGTTTACCGCTCGCGAACCAGCCAAATTCGTGGCGCAGGTCAAAGAGCTGTTCGCGCTGATGAAGGAAGGCAAGATCGATCCGCTGGTGTCCGAAACTTTCCCGCTCGAACGCGCGGGCGATGCCATTGCCAAGCTGGAAAATCGCGAAGCGGTGGGCAAACTGGTGGTGACGATCGACTGATCCGTGGCGGCAGGGGCAGCAATTGCTTGTCGCCACCCCTGCCCCGCCCTATTTCAAACCGCAGCATATTTCCGGAGGGACCAATGACCGATTTCAAAGACCGTGAGCGCGGGGAAGAAGCCAAATTCGCGATGGATGAGGAAACTGCTTTCAAGGTTGCCGCGCGTCGCAATCGGCTGATGGGTGAATGGGCTGCTGGCCTGATGAACCTGACGCCTGAAGAAACCGACGCCTATAAAAAGGCCGTGATGCAGGCCGATTTTGAGGAAGCGGGCGATGAGGACGTGATCCGCAAATTGCTGGGCGATCTCACCGCCGCCGAATCCGATGTGAGCGAGGCAGACATTCGCGCGAAGCTTGAAGAAATGACAGTTGAGGCCAGGCGCCAGTTCATGGGCGGCCTTTGATGACTGTTTGTCGGGAGAATTTACCATGCCGATGAAAGGCGAAGACATTATCACCGCGATCAAGGCTGAGTTGCCCGGCGCAGTGGTTGAACTCACCGATCTGGCTGGCGACGACAATCACTGGTCTGCGCGCGTTACCGCCCCGCAATTTGCGGGCAAAACCCGCGTGCAGCAGCACAAGATGGTCTATGCCGCCTTTGGCGAGAAAATGGGCGGGGAACTGCACGCCTTGCAAGTGAGCACCGCGACTCCCACCTAGTATTCTATGCGGTCACCCGCGCACCCATACACCCGAAAACAGCAGAGGCCGGATCAACATGGCTGAAATCAATCAACGTATCTCAACCCTTGTCGGCGACAACGATGTCGTCTTGTTCATGAAGGGCACCCCCCTGTTCCCGCAATGCGGTTTTTCCAGCAAGGCGGTCGCTATCCTCGACCATTGCGGCGTCGCGTATGAAAGCGTTGATGTGTTGCAGGACATGGAAGTGCGCCAGGGGATCAAGTCTTTCTCTGACTGGCCGACCATCCCTCAGCTTTACGTCAAAGGCGAATTCGTCGGCGGCAGCGATATCATGATGGAAATGTTCGAAGCCGGCGAACTGAAGCAGATGCTCGATGAGAAGGGCGTCGCAAAGGCGGAATCCTGAACGAGCAATCGCGCAGCGCCGCATGACAGGCGCATCGACGTAAACGACAGACAAACAAAAACCGCCTTGCGAGACCAATCGCAAGGCGGTTTTCTTTTGCACGGGGAGGTAAGACCGAAAGACCAGGAAGGTCTCACCTCGTTTGAAGACCTTGTGTTACACAGACTATAATGCACCACTCGTGCCAAACTCGTGGGTTTCATAGTTGTCAGACACTTCATTGGTTAACGCAGACGGGCATTTTTCTTAACTGTAAAATTGCCCGACACAGCCTTCGCACGCCACCCAATCGATGCTCCAAAATCATGTTCGGTGTACGCTTGGCAAATGCGTGCGCTGCGGCCATCAACCGTCTCATGACTGAGCCAATAACCAACCCGACCGACCCGAACCCCTCATCATCTTCCCACGGCATACCCGCCGCAACAATCATCGTCTTTCGCAACTGTCCCGACGGCGGACGTCCGCAGGTGTTGATGACAGTGCGATCAAGCAGCATGACCTTTGCTGGCGGAATGGCTGTGTTTCCCGGCGGACGGGTTGACCCGGAAGATTATGCGCTGGGCACGGTGGCAGCGCAGGATGCCGGACTTTCGCCTGATGAGGCAGCGCATCAGATCGCCGCAATCCGTGAGACACTGGAGGAGACGGGGCTCGCACTTGGCCTTTCCGGCGCAATTTCCGCCGAAAGTGCGCGCGATGCGCGGGCGATGCTCGAACGCGAAGGTGCGCTGGCGCCTGTGCTGGCGGCGTTTGGCTGGACGCTTGATCTCGATCAGATTGTCCCGTTCGCCCGGTGGTTCCCACAAAACGAAAAGTTGAGCCGGGTTTACGACACCCGCTTTTACCTCGCCAATCTGGGAACGGGGGCGGTCGACGTCTCGATTGATCAGACGGAGAACACCAAACTGTTCTGGACCAGCGCGCAGGGCGCGCTCGACATGGCGCAAGAGGGGTCGATCAAGCTGATCTTTCCTACACGCCGCAATCTGGAACGCCTCGCCCTGTTTGCCAATTTCGACGAGGCGCGCGCACAGGCAGAGGCTATCCCGGTGCGCACCATTATTCCGCAAATTGACACCAGCGGCGGCGCGCCCATGCTGACGATCATGCAGGATGCAGGCTATCCGATTACGGCTGAATTGCTCGAGACAGTAGCGCGGGGATAGATACCCACCTGCCGGAAACGGAAAACCGGCCCCACTTGGCGGAGCCGGTTTTCCGTTTTGATCTGCTTTGTCTTACAGGCCTGCGAGGTCGATACCATCTTCGCGAAAATCAACAACGCGATATCCTTTCTCGAGCATCTCCTTGCGATAATCTGCCCGTGCATCGCGGATTTCCCGCACGTACTCGCCATAGGCTTCGCGCCAGCTGATCGAACGCGGCGCAAGCGACGCAGAGGGCCAATCCGTAACCGGGCACAAGTCCACCAACGTCTTCGCCCACTACCGAGCCGCCGCCAACCGAGACCGCCTGGCAGATTCGGCAATGGCCAGAATGGAGGCCCACGCACAAGCCACCAGCACCCCCGAAATTGCCGAACCTTCAAACCTGCAAAATGCCGAACCAAAGTAAGGTATTGAATTCTAGCGCAAATAGGAAGC
>CAWFFX010000004.1:0-237775 GCA_963815315.1 uncultured Alphaproteobacteria bacterium | reverse complement strand
AACCCGTTCCTTTCCGGCCGTGTTGGCAGCGTCTGCTTGCGCGATTGCGGTCGCAAAACCGGTTCCCACTTTTGCTGCAATCGCTTGGGCGCTGCCTGCCCGCACCACCCGTCATGAACAGGTTTCCCTTGGAGCTTCGCCGCTGCGGTGCAGTCCTCCCATCCCTGCTTCTTTCAGATGTTCGCAAGCCGGAGATGGTCTCCGGTTTGAGGAACTGAAGGAACTTTCATCATGACCAATATCGCAATCCTCACCGGCCGCATCGCCCGCGATCCGGAAACCCGCGCGACCAAGGGCGGCACCAACGTCACCGGGATCACGGTCGTCACCGATCGCCCAGCGCGGGACAAGGACGGCAAGACCTACAAGGACGAGAACGGCTACACCGCCAAGGAAAGCGAGTTCCACCGAGTGACCTGCTTCTCGCGTCTAGCCAAAACCGTCGGGCAGTACTGCAACAAGGGCCAGCTGGTCAGCGTCCAGGGCCGCATCCACTACACCCAGTGGGAAGACAAGGACGGGGTCACGCGCTACGGCACCGAGATCCTCGCCGACAAGGTCGACTTCCTCTCGCGCGGCAATGGCCAAAGCGATGAAACCGGCGAGAACGACGACAACAGGGATGCGCCCGAGATCGACTGATCTCGATCATTCCGCTCCCCACGAAGGGGCTCTGTCCAAACCGGACAGGGGCCCTTCTTGTGTTATTCTTTTCCTCTGGCGGGGAGGGGCCTGGCTCACGGTTGTCCCATTCTGATGGTCGCGCAACCGACGCGTCAAGGACGGCAGGGTCCCACCATTTTGCCTCCCCTTCGCTGCGCTCCGGTCCGACAAAATCGTTACCCCTACCGCCGCTTCGCGGTCGCCCCTTGGGGCGATCCCTGACCCGCCAGCCGCACGCCCATCCGTCCTGTTCCTGCCGACAACGGCAGACATCCGGAGGATATTATGGCTACGCAGTTTCAACGCACTTAAACTTCGGATCGCTACTTTGCCGCACTGGCTGTGGCAGAGCGACGGGCGCTGCACAGCTTCTTCGATCAGCACATCGTTGAGGATTGCGAACTGGGATACTTCGCGCTGGACGAGGGGGAATAAAATGCACTTCCGGCAGACCTTGCATCGCGCGTTTTGCATACGGTGCACGGGGCGATGTCAGACGAGTACTGACCAGAAGATCAGCGCATGGACCGGCAACGGTTCCTGCATTTCTTATGTTCGCAAAGATTGGATCGATGCCTGAATAATTCGGCTAGACAGCACTCTGTTCGGGGCGGTGTTGGACGACGGAAGTCGTGCGCAGTTTGGCTTTTGAAAATGGCTATTTGTTACCAAAATGCTCTCGAGTTAGAACAAACTCGCGGTCTCTTCTCTTCCTCTCAAGCCCGGTTTGGGCTAGGAAACCCGAGTGAAACCAGTGCCTTTGCCGTCGTAACGGTCGGGGTGGTGATGGATCACACCATGCACATATAGGGAACAACGTCGTGCACACCCTACCCCGCGATTTCGGGACATAAGTCCATGGTTTTATGAAGAAATAGCGTTTTGGGCGGAATCAACTCGTCTACGAGTTGAGCGGGTTTGCGCCGAACCGCAGACAACTCACTTTGCGATAAGCAACGGTAATCACGAGATATTTCTCCGCGTTCTCGCGGATCGCAGAAGAGTTGCGATTTTTGGCGCAATCCGTCAGCGTTTCGCTGCCTTGATCGGCACCACTTCCGCGCCTTCGCGGAGCTGATCGAGGTAGTCGCTCCACCACTTCATCATCTTTACGCGCTCTTTCCAGTGGGCTCCGCGATGGTAGGCTGCGCGGACCTTGTCGCTGTCGCCGTGCGCCAGTGCGCGCTCGATTGCGTCGGGGTTCCACTTGCCGCTTTCGTTTAGCAGGGTGGAGGCCATCGCGCGGAAACCGTGGGCGGTCATTTCGTCGGTGGTGTAGCCTAGGCGGCGCAGGCCTGCGTTGATCGTGTTGTCGCTCATGGGACGCCTGCGGGTTCGGACTGACGGAAACACATAGCCAGTCGGACCGGTCAATCGGTGGGCCTCTTCCAGAATCGCGAGGGCTTGGCGTGAGAGCGGGACAAGGTGATCCTTGCGCATCTTCGTCTTGCTCGCCGGGATCGTCCACAAAGCGCCATCGAAGTCGATTTCGCTCCACTCGGCGTGGCGGAGCTCACCCGGCCTCACGAACACATGCGGAGCAAGCTGCATTGCCAGCTTGGTGATAGGCTGGCCTTCGTACCCATCGATAGCCCTGAGCAGCTCACCAGCCCCTGCTGGATCGAGCACCGCTCCGTAATGCGTCACGGTCGGGTTCATCAGCGCGCCCCTCAAGTCGCGCGTCGGATCGGACTTGAGGCGCGCTGTTGCGACCGCATAGCGGAAGACCGAACCTGCCAGCTGCAAGGTTCGCTTCGCGCTTTCCAGCTTGCCCTTACTCTCGATCCGGCGAACGGCTGTCAGGATGTCGGCAGGCTCGATATCGGCAATCGGCAGATTGCCAATCGAGCTGTTGAGGACCGACAGTAGGTATTCGCAGCGCTTCGCCGTTGCGGGTGCCCAGGCCCGTGAGCCATCGTGTTTGCGCTTCTCGCAGAACTCGGCGGCGAGGGAAGCAAAGGTATTTTCGGCACCAAGCTTCGCACGCGCCTTCTCACGCTGTTTTTCGCGTGAAGGGTCCTTGCCCTGCGCCAGCTGCTCTCGCGCTGCGTCGCGCCTTCTGCGGGCCTCTGCGAGCCCGATTTCCGGGTAGCGTCCGATCGCCAGCTTCTTCTCCCGGCCATCGACGCGATACTTCATCCGCCATAGTTTTCCGCCGGTTGGCTCCACCAGAAGGAATAGCCCGGACGAGTCGCTCATTTTGTAGGCTTTCGGACCAGCCTTAGCCTTGCGAATTCCAACGTCTGTTAGCGCCATGATTTCAAACCTTTACCCAGAAAAGGCCCCCAGATTGGGGGCCTCTCGAATTGGCGGAAACCTATGAGGCCCCCAAAAAGGCCCCCAATTTCGGGGGATTTGGCGAGACTAGCCGGGCAAATGCAGGACTACACGAACGTCAAAAACCCTCGGATTTCCAAGGGTTTTATAGCGTTTCCGGGATGTTTTGGGAAGGCGGCGCTGGAGCGGGTGAAGGGAATCGAACCCTCGTCGTCAGCTTGGGAAGCTGCTGCTCTACCATTGAGCTACACCCGCGTCGCGCAATCAGGCGCCAATGATGCCAAACGCGGCCCCGGTCAACCGCAAGCTGTTCAGGCGGCCTGCCCGGCTCGCTGATCGAGTTTGGTTGCTGCCTGTGCCTGCGCCGCGCGCCTTGCCTGGCGTTTGCCCTGGTGGGTGAACCAGATGATGAGCGACACGCCGATCACGCTTGGCACCGCCCAGATGGCGGGATTGAAGACATGCTCTGGCACCAGCCGGATCAGGCCGACCGACATGAACGCCGTATAGGCTGAAATCCCCATTCCCACCAGCGCACGAAAATGCTCGCCAATATAGGCCGTGCGTGAAGGCTCCTTGAGAAACGACACGCGCCCGCGCCACACGAAGAGCTGCTGGATCGCCATGGAGACCACGCCGAGCGCCGCCACCGCCATCATCAGCGGTTCTGCAATCGTAAACCCGTAAAGCCCGCAAGCCAGCGCCGCTGCGACAACCGCTGCCATTACCAGTTGAAAGCGGGGCTTGCGCAGGCTCTCGCGTGTGCGCGCATGTTTTACGACTGCAAGGCCATAATCCGCAAAGCCGATGGTGAGTGCGCCCAGATACACCATCATCCAGCCAAACAACCCCTGGTAAAGGGCGCGATCGGCGATCTCTGGGTGGCGATCGGTCATCGCGAACAGCGATATCAGCCCCATCACCACTGCCAGCGCGCCCGCAACCATAAAGCCGTAGCAGGCGACCTTGCCGCCTTTGCGATGGTTCCTTGCCCCCTTGCGCGTGGCGATCGGGACCCAGAACGCAACGAGTCCGACGATTCCGGCAATTACATGCAACACGACGAGGGCTTCAAACAAATGCATTGTGCGTCGGTGTACAGTCAATTGACCACTTGCGAAAGATGCAAGGGCGCATGGGAAGCGACTGTCGCGTGCCGGAACGGCCACAAGACTTGCCTTGGCGAGCCGCAAGCGGCACTTGGGAAGCATGACAGCGGGCGACCGGAAACGGCCGCGCCTGCGAACAGGAGAGAGACACCAGACCATGCGCCAGATCGACCATTTCATGCCCAATGCGGGCGCCATCCCTGCCGCCACGCGCACGCACAAAGTCTGGAACCCGTCCACCGGCGAAGTGCAGGCGCAGGTTCCGCTGGGCGATGCGGCGCTGCTTGAAATCGCCATCGCCAATGCGCGCGCGGTGCAGCCGGAATGGGCCGCAACCAACCCCCAGAAACGTGCCCGCGTGATGTTCCGGTTCAAGGAGCTGGTAGAAGTCAAACATGCAGGCTCTGGCAGAAATGCTTTCCAGCGAGCACGGAAAGACGGTGGACGATGCCAAGGGCGATGTGCAGCGTGGGCTGGAAGTGATCGAATATGCCTGCGGCATTCCGCAGGTGCTAAAGGGTGAATACACGCAGGGCGCGGGACCGGGCATCGACGTGTATTCGGTGCGCCAGCCTCTGGGCATTGGCGCTGGCATCACCCCGTTCAATTTTCCCGCAATGATCCCGATGTGGATGTTCGGGATGGCAATCGCGGCGGGCAATGCATTCATCCTCAAGCCGTCCGAGCGCGATCCATCCGTGCCGGTGCGCCTTGCTGAACTGTTCGTGGAGGCAGGCGCGCCAGAGGGTCTGTTGCAGGTTATCCACGGGGACAAGGTGATGGTCGACGCGATCCTCGATCATCCCGCGATTTCGGCTGTCAGTTTCGTCGGGTCATCCGATATTGCGCACTACGTTTATCGTCGCGGGGCAGAGGCTGGAAAGCGCATTCAGGCCATGGGCGGCGCAAAGAACCACGGCATCGTCATGCCCGATGCCGATCTCGATCAGGTGGTGAACGATCTGGCGGGTGCGGCGTTCGGCAGCGCGGGGGAACGGTGCATGGCGCTGCCCGTGGTCGTGCCAGTGGGCGAGGACACGGCGGAGCGTCTGCGCGAAAAGCTGATCCCGGCGATCAACGCGCTTCGCATCGGTGTCTCGACCGATCCCGATGCGCATTACGGCCCAGTGGTCACGCCCGAACACAAGGCGCGGATCGAACAGTGGATCACCACCGCCGAGGAGGAAGGCGGCGAAATCGTGATCGATGGCCGCGGATACACGCTGCAAGGGCACGAGAACGGATTTTTCGTCGGCCCGACGCTGATCGACCATGTTACGCCTGCGATGAAAAGCTATCAGGAAGAGATCTTTGGCCCTGTCCTCCAGATGGTGAGGGCGAAGGATTTTGACGAGGCGGTGCGCCTGCCCAGCGAGCATCAATACGGGAACGGCGTCGCGATCTTCACGCGCAACGGCCACGCCGCGCGCGAATTTGCCAGCCGCGTCAATGTCGGCATGGTCGGTATCAACGTGCCGATCCCGGTACCGGTCGCCTATCACAGCTTTGGCGGGTGGAAGCGATCCGGCTTTGGCGATATCGACCAGTACGGCACTGAAGGCCTCGCATTCTGGACCAAGCGTAAGAAGGTGACGCAGCGCTGGCCCGATGGCTCTGCAGACGAAGGAAATGCATTCGTCATCCCGACCATGGGGTGATTGCGTAGCTGGTTTGCCGGTGGGAGCGATCAGACAGGAAATGCTGCAATGAAAAAGCTTTTTCAAATGACCACGATTTCACCATGCGTCACCCTGCTTGGCGCATGTTTACTGGCTGCGTGCGACACGGCATCTGCCGATGGTGCAGATAGCGGCATCGATGGCGGCAATCCGCAGGCTCATGAGGGGCAAGACGAGCCGCACGATGATACATCGCCTGCAGGTCCGCTGTTTGAAACCATGCCTGAATTGGCCGCCGATGGCTCGACAACGGGCGCGATGGTTCCCGCGCGCTATCAGGGGGTTTGGGACTTTGAAGGCGGCAACTGCAACAAGGCATCCGATCTGCGGATGGAAATTTCACCGCAAGAGGTGCTATTCTACGAATCCGTCGGGACAGTCACCGGCGTTGCGCAGGATGGCTCCGATATTATCGTCACGCTCGACATGGAGGGCGAAGGGGAGACGTGGGTGGATAAACTTCGGCTTTCGCTGGAGGGCGATGGCACCGCCCGTCGTTTGCACACATCCCAAGGCGACAAGCCAAAGGCGGTCGACGAATATCCAAGCATGCCGTGCCCGGCATGAATGGCGCCGAAGAACGCGCGCGTGCAACCTCGGGATCGCCCTATGAGGCGCAATTCGGTTTCTGCCGCGCGGTGAGGACCGGCAACCGCGTCATCGTTGCCGGAACTGGACCGATAGAGGCGGATGGAACCACCACTCCCGGCGGCGCCGGCGAACAGGCGGCGCGATGTTGCGAACTGATCATCGCCGCGATCGAGGAATTGGGCGGAACCGCGCGCGATGTGGTGCGCACGCGCATGTTTCTCGTGGATTTTGCCGATCAGGACGCGGTAGGCGCAGTCCACGCACGCTATTTCGGTGCCGCTCGGCCGGCAGCGACCATGGCCGGGGTCGCATGGTTATGCGGGGCCGACTGGAAAGTTGAGATAGAGGCGGGGCGATGATCGACTGAGCGGTGGACAATCCCACTTATGTTGGAGTTACCGCGAAACCAGGACCGCCTCCAATGGTGGATCCGTTGGAGATGCTGCCATACCGAGTATTGGTAAGAACGAGTTGATGCAACTCGCGCTGCGGGTGCTGCTAAGCAGCTGGAAGGCTGCAGAGCGGTGAAATCGGCGTCGTTGAAGCTGAGCTGTTTCTGACTCTCGACTCCGGCCGGCGACCGCGTGGTCCGGCGAATTATGGCAGCCGAACAGATGAGCCTGCTTGGCTATCGTATCTCGGCAATTGTCGAGTTATCATCAGCTGGCCATTGGAGATGCCGCAACCGACCAGCCATGCCAAGTGGTCTGCTGTCTACTGCCAATCGATCTCGACATTTTCCATCACCGAGACAAGTGGAAAGTTGAGCGATTGCCGCCCGATCAGTCGCGGCGAGATACGCCGTTGTACCCGTCAATATGGATGTGTGTACCCTGCAGAAAGGTTTTCGACAAATTAGTTCCTCAATCGCGAAATCGAGAACGGTGCTTCGATGACCGGAACCGATCAACCGTTGTTCGGCATGTAAAGTCGTGTATCTCCGCGTCCGCGCAGATGTTACGAATGGCGGAATGAGCATTCCTTGCTTCAACCCGCTCGTCGTGACGATTGGCATCGCCTCACTGAATATCCGCATGTCGACGCATTCGATCAGAACCTGATTGTTGAACGCGGCAATATCCGAGCACGGGAAGCTGCGCCCGAGTTAAGGCTTCCACATCGTCAAGATAAAGGCTCTCGCAGCGCGCTCGGTGAAGCTGTTGAAATGAGTTGCAGACGTGGGGCCCTGCACCGACCGTCAGTCTAATCTTCGGATTGGTGCCGGCGGCAAACTCTTTCATGATCGTTTCACGTGTTACGATGCGATCCGGAACAATACCCGCCTCATCTGCGGTCGAATATTGCGTCAATGCTGTTCTGCTCCAGTCGAGGCACTGACCAGTTCGATCGGCGCAATCGCCGTTATCGCCCGAATAATTCGGTAGCGATGCCTTGCGTCAACAGAATACAGTATCGTGGAAGTTGACGAGGTAAAATTCGTTTCGTTCCTGACGCCCCCACATCGCGACTGGATCCCGCTCGACTGCGTTCGCTCAGGATCAGACGAATTCTGAAAGAAGCCCGCCCCGGTGAACTGGGCGGTCTCGTAATTCAGCACGTAATCAATTGCTGGGTCACCACCTTCGACGAAAATGTCTCTGACAAGTTGCACGCAGATAATGGTCGCTAACAGCAGATCTGAATGGTGACTGCGACGACAGGTGCAGGCGCTGGTGTGGGACTGGCGTGCAGGTGTCGGCGAAGGAGCTGGGCATCGGCGCAGGAACTGCCGCTCTCCGGTTGCGGACAGTCGGGATGCTGCCCCCACCGCCGCAAGCCGTAAGCGCGATTGTGCTGACTGCTACGTACAAATTGCCGACGTGACTGCATGGTGATCCCCTTGTAATCGGCCGACGCCTAGCGACAAAACGTAATGTTTTCAATGACGAAACTGTGGTCAGATAATTGCTTTGTCCCAATTGCTATAGATGGCATGTCATTATCTCCAGACCGTTTTTGCGCACGTCAGGCGCAATGGCTCGGCAGCCGCGCGCCCAGCAAGTCGATCAACTCGCGCGCGTTTTGCAGCCTATCCAAATCCTCTGACGGGATCAGCACGCACGGCTCCTCGCCCGGATTGGCGATCAGGATTGCAGGCAAGCCCACCTCCCGCACTCCGCCCGTGCCCAGGTCGGGAAACGCCTTCGCAAAATCATCACGGTGATGGATCACCACTTCGCAATTGAGACTGTTCAGAAACTGCCGCCACTCCCGATGCATCAGAACCACCCCAAAGGTGATTGCGCACAGCGAACACGGATACGTCGATGGGCGCAGCTGTTTGTGAACCGTATGTATCATCGCCGTGATCAGACCGCTGTTGGCATTATAGACAAGGATCAAGCGCGTTGGCTGTGGTTCTGCTGCCGGTGTCATACATAACGATACGGTCTCAGATGCGTTCTGGTTACCCCCCGGTCGCAAAAACCTCGTTGTGGGAATATCGCGCGCCGTCAAAGAACCGTGCTGCGCGCTCTTTTCTAAGCCGACAGCACTCGCTAGACGGGCCGCCATGACAGGACAGTTTCAACTCACCGAAGATCAGCTCGCCATTCGCGAGACTGCGCAACGCTTTACCGCAGACCAGATCACCCCTCTTGCAGCCGAGTGGGACGAGAAGCATATTTTCCCCAGGGACGTGATCAAACGCAGCGCCGATCTTGGCTTTGCCGCGATCTATGTGTCCGAGGAATCGGGCGGTATCGGGCTTGGCCGACTGGAGGCGGCGCTGATCATGGAGGCGATGGCCTATGGCTGCCCTACCACCAGCGCGTTCATCTCGATCCACAACATGGCGGCGTGGATGATCGATGCATTTGGCGGCGCGGAGGTGAAGGACCGGTATCTGCCGGACCTTGTGACGATGGAGAAGATCGCGAGCTATTGCCTGACCGAGCCGGGCAGCGGATCGGATGCCGCCGCGCTCAAGACCAATGCCCGGCTGGATGGCGACCATTACGTGGTGAATGGCACCAAGCAGTTCATTTCGGGCGGCGGCGTGAACGATGTGTACGTCTGCATGGTGCGCACCAGCGACCACAAGACCAAGGGTATAACCTGCCTTGTCGTTGACAAGGATACGCCCGGCGTCAGTTTCGGCACGCCGGAGAGGAAGCTGGGCTGGAACGCCTCCCCCACCGCGCAGGTGACCTTCGAAGACGCGCGCGTGCCGGTCGCCAACCGTGTTGGCGATGAAGGCGAAGGGTTCCGGTTCGCGATGATGGGTCTGGATGGCGGACGGCTGAATATCGGTGCGTGTTCGCTGGGCGGCGCGCAGCGGTGCCTGGACGAGGCGGTGGCGTATACAAAGGATCGCAAGCAATTCGATACGCCGATTGCCGATTTCCAGAACACCCAGTTCATGCTGGCCGACATGGCGACCGATCTGGAGTCAGCGCGCGCGTTGCTGTATCTCGCAGCGGCGAAAGTCACTGACAACGCACCCGACAAATCGCGCTTTTCCGCGATGGCAAAGCGGCTGGCGACCGACAACGGCAGCAAGGTCGTGAACGATGCGCTGCAATTGTTCGGCGGGTACGGCTATCTGAAAGATTACCCGATCGAACGCTTCTGGCGCGACCTGCGCGTGCATTCCATCCTCGAAGGGACCAATCAGGTCATGCGCATGATCGTGGGCCGGGATTTGTTGCGGCAGTGACCGGATTGCGTTTCGCCATGACCACTGTGGTTGTTCCGGAATACGATGCCGCACGCGATTACTACGTCGGGGCGCTCGGAATTCGATCTGATCGAAGACACCGACCTTGGCGATGGCAAGCGCTGGCTTGTGCGTCGGGACCAAGCACGGCGCTCGGCTGCTTCTGGCAAAGGCGGCAACGATACTGCAGCGTACCGCAATTGGTAACCAGACCGGCGGGCGCGTCGCATTTTTCCTCGAAACTGATGATTTCACCAGATGCCACAACCGGTTTAAGGCAGCAGGGGTGACATTTGACGAAGCCCCACGCCACGAACCTTATGGCACTGTGGCGGTGTTCAGCGACCCGTTCGGCAATCGCTGGGATCTGATCGAACCGAGAGAATTCTGAATGACACAAGACGTCATAACCCGCGTGAATGGCCCGATTGGCCATATTTCGCTCAACCGGCCCAAGGCGCTGCATGCGCTGACGCTGGAGATGTGCCACGCCATGTCTGCCGCGCTGACGCAGTGGGAGCATGACGACGCGATCCAGGCGATCATTATCGACCACGATGAAGGGCGCGGGTTCTGCGCGGGCGGCGATATCCTGATGCTGCGCGATTCCGCGCTGAACGATGGCGGCGTCACGGGCCGCAAGTTCTTTCACGACGAATATCAGTTGAACCATCAGCTGTTCAATTACCCCAAGCCGGTGGTCGCTTTCATGGACGGGGTCACGATGGGCGGCGGGGTCGGCATCGCCATGCCGGCGAAATACCGTGTCGCAACAGAGAACACCCGGTTTGCGATGCCCGAAACCGGCATTGGCCTGTTTCCCGATGTGGGCGGCGGCTGGTATCTTTCACGCCTCGGCGGGCGGCTGGGGCAATTTCTTGCGCTGACCGGCGCACGGCTGGATGGCGCGGAATGCCTTTGGGCGGGCCTCGCCACGCATTACGTGCCCAGCACCATGCTGGAGGATATCAAGGCGCGCATCGCAGAGCGACCGGGACGCATTTCAGGCATCCTGTCCGAACCCGTCGGGACCCCGCCAGAGGCGCGGCTTGCCGGCAACGCGGACAAGATTGCCAAGCATTTCGCCTCCGACCGGTATGAAGATATCCTCGCCAATCTGGAAACCGCCATCGAGGCGGGCGACACCTGGGCGCAAAAGGAGCGTGACACGCTGGGCACCAAAAGCCCGCAGACCTGCAAGGTCGCCCTGCGCCAACTGGCCACCAGTGCTACCCTGCCGACCTTTGCCGACAACATGGCGATGGAATACCGCATCGGATCGCGCGTCCTGATGCGCCCCGACTTTGCCGAGGGCGTGCGCGCGGTCATCGTCGATAAGACGCATGATCCCAAATGGAACCCGGCCCTGCCAGAGGAAGTGAGTGAAGAGCTGATCGACAGCATCTTTGCCCCCCTGCCCGCCGATGAGGAATGGAAGCCCCTGAAATGACCGACAGCGTAACTTTTGAAACCATCACCGTCGAAAAGGACGCCCACGGCTCCACGGGCGTGACCTTGATAACGCTCAACCGCCCGCAGGCACTGAACGCATTGAATTCGCAAGTACTGACCGACCTGATCGCGGCATTTGCTGATTATCAGGCCGATGCCAGCCAGTTGTGCGCGGTGCTGACCGGCTCTGGCGAAAAGGCGTTTGCCGCCGGGGCCGACATCAAGGAGATGAGCGAGAAGGCAGCCGCCGACTTCTACCTCGACGATTTCTTTGCTCCGTGGACCAGCGAGATCGTGAAAAAGACCCGCAAGCCGTGGATCGCAGCGGTCAACGGCTTTGCGCTGGGCGGCGGGTGCGAGCTGGCGATGATGGCGGACTTCATCATCGCTTCGGACAACGCCAAATTCGGCCAGCCCGAAATCAAGCTGGGGGTTGCGCCCGGCATGGGCGGATCGCAGCGCCTCACCCGCGCCATCGGCAAGTCCAAGGCGATGGAAATGTGTCTTACAGGCCGGATGATGGGCGCTGAGGAAGCCGAGCGCGCAAATCTGGTGGTGCGCGTCGTACCGCAGGCGGACCTCCTCAGCGAAGCGCTGAAATCCGCTGCCGCCATCGCTTCGATGCCGCCGATGGCCGCAATCGCGAACAAGGAAATGGTCAACGCCGCCTTCGAGACGACGCTGGATCAGGGCCTGATCATGGAGCGCCGCATCTTCCAGATCCTGACCGCGAGCAAGGACAAGGCCGAGGGCATGGCGGCGTTCATCGAGAAACGTGAAGGCAAGTGGAAGGGGCGCTGAGAAGCGGAAAGGGGAGGAAATCAAATGAAGATCGCCTTTATCGGGCTCGGCAACATGGGTGGCGGGATGGCCGCAAACCTTGTGAAAGCCGGACACGAAGTCCGCGCTTTTGACCTAAGCAAAGGAGCGCTTGAGGCCGCGACAAAGGCGGGCTGCAGGACCTTTGAAAGCGTGCGCGAAGCAGTGGCTGGTGTCGAAGCAGTCGTCTCGATGTTGCCCAATGGCGCGATCGTGAAAGACGTTTATACCAACGACGTCATCGGCCATGCGCCCGAGGGCGCAGTCTTCCTGGACTGTTCCACCATCGACGTTGCGACCGCCAAGGATGTTATCGCAACTGCAGAAGCCAAAGGCTGCGCGATGGTCGATGCTCCCGTATCCGGCGGGATTGCGGCGGCCAATGGCGGCACCCTCACCTTCATGGTGGGCGGCACCGAAGCGGCGTTCAAGCGCGCTGAACCGATCCTTCAGGCGATGGGCAAGGCGGTGATCCACGCTGGCGATGCAGGTGCGGGACAGACGGCCAAAATCTGTAACAACATGCTGCTCGCCATCACGATGATCGGCACCGCCGAAGCGATGAAAATGGCGGAAAAGCTCGGCCTCGATCCGCAGAAATTCTACGAGATTTCCTCGCAATCCTCGGGCTACAACTGGTCGCTTAACGCCTATACGCCCTTGCCCGGTGTTGGCGTGGAAAGCCCGGCGGACAACGATTACCAGGGAGGTTTTGCAACCGCACTGATGATGAAGGATCTGCGGCTCGCGATGGAAGCGGCGGACACAGCCAATGCCGCGGTCCCGATGGGTTCGCGCGCCGCAGCGCTTTACGAAGATTTCCTTGGAGCTGGCAACGGCGCGCTCGATTTCTCGGCGATTATCAAGACCTATTGATCGCGTCGATCAACCGCTCCAGCCATTCGCGTGGAGCCTTGCGCCGCCCCACATCGGCGACGAATTCCTGACCCCTCGCCACGCTGCGCAGCCTTCCACCACGCAGCCACCGGTCGGCGCGGTCGTGATACGAGAGCCCTCCGCGCCGCAGCCATTCGGGCCGCTGCCACAGGCTTGGCGGTCCCCCCGGAACGGTCAACCGCAAAGCATCGCTGGCATGCGAGGCGACCCGCCCTTCCCCGTGCCAGATGCAATCGTTGGAGCCGTGCATGCCCAGCGCATGAGGATGCTCCAGATCGACGAGCCACGCAGGCGCACCGCCATCCAGCGCTACCGTCTCGTCCACCCGCAAATAGGCGAAGATGCGGTGATGTGGCTCCTCCTCTTTCGCGCGAAAAAGGCCAAAGAACACGAACACATCGCCCACCCCCACCCCCTGCCGTTCCAGATGGGTCTGCGCCGCCCCGGTCTGGCCGAACAGGCAGGTGCCGTCTTCCAGAAACATCGGATCGTGATGGCACAGATCGCCCGCACTCAGCCGCCCACGGCTCGCGCGGGCGGCGTGATCGCCCAGCCCCAGATCGCCATAGGTCGTGCGCGAGAACCCCTTGCTATCCGGAATCGGCAGGCTGATCGGGCGAGCCTTTCCATCGACGCAGGCGGTGATCGGCGAAGGCCCGCCACCGGCGCTGGAATCAAACCCCTTGCGAGAGAACACAATCCGCATCACCAGCACCCTTGGCCTGCGCGCAAACGGTGCACAAGGCGCACATTCCCCGCTTTGCGCTGCATCCGATTTGGCGCTAAGGGCGCGCAGCATGACACAGCAAACAACTGTTACCGCGCTCATCATGGCGGGAAAGCGTTCGGGAGCGCTCGATCCGCTGGCGGCGAATGCGGGCGTTGCGCAGAAATGCGTCGTTCCGGTAAATGGCACACCGATGATTGCCCGCGTAGTTGAGCAAGTCGCCGCGTGTCCGCAGGTCGGCCTGATCCGCATTGTCGCGCATGAACCGGCGGAAATTGCCGCTTTGCCTGCCGTCGCAAGGCTGATCGACGAAGGGCGGCTGAGCTTTGCTCAAGGCCGGTTCAACATCGTCGACAGCGTGTTTTCAGGTGCCGAGGGCGCCCATTTCCCGCTGTTGATCACCACTGCGGATAATTGTCTTGTGACGCCCGAAGGATACAGCGAGTTCATCGCCAAGTGCCTCGCCACCGGCGCGGGGGGTGCGGCAGGCCTGGCGCGACGCGAAGATGTGCAGGCGGCCGATCCCGATGGGCAAAAGCGTTTCTACGAGTTTCGCGACGGCGGCTTTTCCAATTGCAACATGTACTGGATGGGCAGTCGCGAAGCGCTGAACGCGGCAGAGATCATGCGCGAAGGCGGGCAGTTCGTGAAATTCCCGCGCCGCATCATCAAGGCGTTCGGCCTGTTGAACCTCATCCGGTTTCGCCTTGGCACCGGGTCCAAGGAAAAACTGTTCGACCAGATTTCGCGTCGTTTCGGCATCAAACTGGTGCCCATTGAGCTGTCCGACGGGCATTACGCCATCGATGTCGACAACGAACGCACGCTCGCCGTGACCGAAAAGATCCTGAAGCGCCGCGAGGGCGACAGAAGCGCTGCCTAGGCGGTGCTGTGGCCTCATCCGATGAAACGCCTGTTCTCCAACATTGGCTGGCTGCTGGGCGGGCGCGGCTTCAACGCTGTGATGAGCCTCGTCTATCTCTATCTCGCCACGCATACGCTGGGTACGGAAGGTTTCGGTCACTTCGCCCTGATCGTGGCGCTGGGGCAGGCCATCGCCGGGTTTGCCAATTTCCAGACATGGCAATTCATCATCCGCTGGGGCGCGAACGGGAACGACGAAGGTGCGCCTCCCGATCCTGAAAAGGTTCGCGAGGCGACCGGCTTTGCCATGGCGCTGGATCTGTTGTCGGTTACATCGGCACGCTGGCGGCGGGCATCGTCATCGTGACCGCGCCGTAGTGGTTGGCCGTTGCCGCCGAGATCTGTTTGCGCTCACCTTCGGGTATTGTATTGTCTCGCTGCTTTCGATCCGCACGACGCCGCACGGGCCTGCTGCGACTGCGCTTCAAATTCGCGACGGCCACCGCTGCTGAAGCGGTGCAGCCGCTGATCCGTACAGGCGGGGCGGTGTTTGCGGTTGTCTACATGCCCAACGTCAGCGGATTTATCCTGGCGTGGGCGGCGTCAGAGCTGGCCGTCGCCGTCGCGCTATGGATCGCGGCCGCTCGGGTGCAGCGGATTGATTTGACCGCGCTCAGCCTGCGACGGATCCCGGCGCGCTATACCGATGCGTGGGCGTTCGTATTGTCGACCAGCATGGCAGGTAGCCTCAACATTGCGGGCAAGCAGGTGATGATCCTGCTGGTTGGCACATTCGGCGGTGCGGCGCTGGCAGGCGGTTTTCGCGTTGCATCGCAACTCGGTCAGGCGCTGGTGGCGCTGGCGCAGGCGATCTCCAACGCCATCTTTCCCGAACTGGTTCACGCGCGCGACAACGCGATCCGATGGCGCGGCGGATGGCCAATATCGCCGTGGTCGCGGGCGTGGTCGCGGTGCTGATCGCGCTGCTGGGCGGGCGCTGGGCGCTGGCGACAATCGCGCAGGATGATTTCAGCGCATTCTACTGGGCGATGGTGATCCTGAGCATTGCGGGCGCGGTCGAACTGGTCGGCGCAAGCCTGCAATCGCTGCTGGTATCCGCCGGGCGCGCGGGCACGGCGTTTGCGGTGCGCGCGGTGCCCACGGTGCTGGCGCTGGTACTGCTGGACGCAGCAATCGACTGGAACGGCGCAAAAGGCGCGGCGTTTGCCGTGCTGGGATCAAGCTCGCTCGCAGTGCTGGGTTTCTACGTCGCGATCCTGAATATGAAGGAAATCAGCATTCTGGTTGCGCCGGATGAGCCGCCGGTAACAGGTGCCTAGCACCTGCCAGAGAACCACGTGAGGTATTCGGCGAAGGGCTCCAGCTCCATCTCGGCGCGCAATTGGTCCATGCGCTCCGGCACTTCTAGCGGCCGCGCCACACGCTCCCCATTCTCGCACATTACCTGCGTGGCGTAGCGCTGCTTGCCGTTCAGCTTGAGCATGATGCGGTCGTAGAGGTAGGCGTAATTGCGCTTCGAAACCTCGCCTTGGGGCACCAGAGGTTCCATCAGTCGCAACATTTCTAGCTGAAACGCGGGATCGAGATCGGCATGCTGAACCAGCAACCATGCCGCCCCGGAACCGCGCTCTCCCGCCTTCGAAACAGTTGGCCAGCCTTCCTCGGTGACCAGGCGTTTGAGCCACTGGGTATTGCGGTGATCGACGTATAGAATTTCGCTGTTTAGCAGGGCGGTAAACGCTGCGCGCTCCTGAGTTGTCAGCTTGGGCGTTCTTGTGTCCGTTACTTCGCTGAGCCCCCATTCAAAACCGTGGCGCAATAACTGGTCGGCCACCGTGCGCTGTTGCAGGAACCCGGCAAGATCGCCTTCACTGGAAGGACCGGCGCGCTGTTCAGCGCGAGCGATCGACTGCACCAGCGTATCAAATACGAGCCGTGCGCCCCGCGTCGCTTGTGCAAGCTCCTCGTAACTCGCGAAGTTCTCGAACTGATCGCCCTTCACCACCTGCTGACAGATATTGGCAGCCCCCATCAGCTCCCCTTCGTCGAGTGCGACGCCAAGCCCCGCCAGTTCGGCATCAAGCCGCGCTTTGCCTTCCTGTTCGCAACTATCGAGCCATTGCGTGATGGAACGATATTGCGCTTTTTCAGCCTCACTCGCCTGAGGGAAAAACCCACGTAGATATTACAAAATTGCCCGGTTCGAACCGGCCATCGACGATGCGCTCTGCCACCGGCGCGGGTGGCGGCGGCGGTTCGGATGGGGCATCGGCTGCGATCAGGACGAACCCGATCAAGGCAGCGATGCCGGTCCGAACCGCCCGCTCCATCATTGCGCGTCAGGCTCCCACGTCAGCTTCGGCTTCCTTGCCGCGGCCGTTTCATCGAGTCGCCGCCGAGGCGCGTAATACGGCGCCTGTTTCAGCGCCTCATCCCCGGCCAGTGCACGCTCGACCACGTGGCGGAAGGCGGTGATGAACTGGTCAATGGTCGCCTTGCTCTCCGTCTCGGTCGGCTCGACCAGCATCGCGCCGTGGACCACCAGCGGGAAATACACCGTCATTGGGTGATACCCTTCGTCGATCAGCCCCTTCGCCAGATCCAGCGTGGTCAGGCCGTTGCCGAAATCCTTGTCGCCAAACAGCGCCTCATGCATGCACGGGCCGCTGTCTGCGAACGGGGCGTGGAGGATATCTTCCAGACTGCGCAGGATGTAATTGGCATTGAGCACGGCGTCCTCTGATACCTGTTTCAGCCCGTCCGCGCCGTGGCTGAGGATGTAGGTGAGCGCGCGGGTGAACATGCCCATCTGCCCGTGAAACGCGGTCATCCGGCCAAACGTTGTATGATCCTCGCCCGCTTCCTCTTCCTCGACAAGTCGGTATTCGGCGCCTTCCTTTACCACATAGGGAAGCGGCGCAAACGGGGCCAGAGCCTCTGAAAACACCACGGGGCCAGAGCCTGGGCCACCGCCACCATGCGGGGTGGAAAAGGTTTTATGCAGGTTGATGTGCATGGCATCCACGCCCAGATCACCGGGCCGCACCCTGCCGACGATGGCGTTGAAATTCGCCCCGTCGCAATAAACGTAACCGCCCACTTCATGCACGGCATCGGCAATGGTGCGAAAGTCCTTTTCGAAGAGGCCGCACGTGTTGGGATTGGTGATCATCACCGCCGCCACGTCCGGGCCGAGCCGCGCCTTCAGCGCCTCGACATCGACGCGGCCTTCCGCAGTCGCGGGAATATCCTCAACCTTGTAACCGGCAAAGGCGGCTGTGGCGGGATTGGTCCCGTGCGCGCTTTCAGGCACCAGCACGACCTCTCGCGGGTTGCCCGCAGCTGTGTGCGCGGCGCGTATCGCGAGGATGCCGCACAATTCGCCATGCGCGCCCGCCTTCGGGCTCATCGCAACCGCGGGCATCCCCGTCAGTGTCGTGAGCCAGTGGGCCAGCTGATCGATCACTTCCAGTGCGCCCTGCACCGAATTTTGCGGGGCGAGCGGGTGGATGTCGGCAAAGCCGGGCAGGCGCGCCATCTTTTCGTTGAGGCGCGGATTGTGCTTCATCGTGCACGAACCCAGCGGAAAGAATCCAAGGTCGATGCCGTAATTCTGGCGGCTGAGGCGAGTGTAATGGCGCACCGTCTCAGGCTCGGTCAGGCCGACAAGGCCAATGGGCGCGGATCGCTCAAACCCGGCAAGGCGGGACGGCGCACCTGCGTCGATTTCGGGCAGATCGACACCGGTTGTCTCGGCATGGCCGATTTCAAAGATCAGCGGTTCTTCCAGCATCAGCGCGCGATTGCCGGTTGTGGTCGCAGGGCCGCCGGTGCCGTTCACATGCATACCTTCCTCGGACAGGCCTCCATGCGCAGGGGCGATGGGTTTCCAGCCGGATTTGTTCGGCGCGTTCATTGGGCAGGCTCCATCTGGGGCGCGGGGGCTAGCGCATCGTGCAATTCTGTGGCGAGGCGATCGATATCGTCTTCGGTCGTGGTTTCGGTGACAGCGACAAGCAGCGCGTGTTCCAGCGCCTCAACACCCGGATACAGCCGGCCCAGCGACACCCCGCCCAGCACGCCGCGATCCGCCAGATCGCGTACAATCTCGCGCGCGGGCTTGCCATCAAGCATCAGGGTGAATTCATTGAAGAACGCAGTGTTGAGCAGCGTCACACCGGGCACCTGCGCCAGTCGGTCCGCCGCAATGCAGGCGAGTCGGTGATTTTCCGCCGCCAGCCGCCGCAGCCCCGTCTCGCCCAGCAATGTCATGTGGGTGGTGAACGCCAGCGCGCACAGCCCGGAATTGGTGCAGATGTTGCTCGTCGCCTTTTCGCGCCGGATGTGCTGTTCGCGGGTGGACAGCGTCAGCACGAACCCGCGCCTCCCCTGCGCATCCACGGTCTCTCCGCAAAGTCTGCCGGGCATCTGGCGCACATGCTTGGGATCGCGCACGGCGAACAGACCCAGGTACGGCCCGCCAAACTGCAGGCCGACGCCCAGCGCCTGACCTTCGCCCACGACAATGTCGGCGCCCATTTCTCCCGGCGACTTGATCGCGCCCAGCGCAACAGGTTCGGTGTTGACCACGATCAGCAGCGCGCCCTTGGCATGGGCAGCCTCAGCCACCTTCGACAAGTCGCTGATCCGACCAAGGATATCGGGATATTGCACCACGACGCAGGCCGTGTTCTCGTCTATCCGGCTGGTCAGGCCATCCAAATCGGGATCGGCCTTGATCGCAGGCGCGCTGTCGGCGATTTCCTCGCCGGTGAACTGCGCCATCGTCTTGACCACCTGCGCGTAATGCGGGTGGAGCGCGCCGGACAGCACCGCGCGTTTGCGCCGGGTCACGCGGGTCGCCATCGCCACCGCCTCCCAGCATGCAGTCGATCCGTCATACAACGAGGCATTGGCCACCGCGCAGCCATACAGACGCGCCACCTGCGTCTGGAATTCGAACAGCATTTGCAGCGTACCCTGCGCGATTTCCGGCTGATACGGGGTGTAGGCGGTCAGAAACTCGCCGCGCTGAATCACGGTGTCAACGCTGGCCGGGATGTGGTGGCGATACGCGCCCGCGCCGAGGAAGAACGGTGTGTTTTCCGCCGCCAGATTCTTGGCCGCCAGAGCCTTCATATGGCGCTCGACCGCCATTTCGCTGGCGTGCATCGGCAGATCGCGGATTGGCCCATCGAGCTGCGCCACGGCAGGCACATCGACAAACAGATCGTCAATCGAAGACGCGCCGCATTTTTCGAGCATTTCGGCCCGGTCGGCATCGGTGAGAGGCAGATAACGCATGTTCAATCCTGTTCCTTTGCGCTCCCCTATGCTGGAGAGCAGGCGGCATCACAAATTGGCGAGGAATTCCTTGTATCCGGCCTCGTCCATCAGGCCTTCCAGTTCGCTCGCATCGCCGATGGTCATGCGGAAGAACCAGCCGTCTTCCTCGGGCGAGGCGTTGACCATTGCCGGTTCGTCTTCAAGAGATCCGTTGATCTCTGTGACTTCGCCCGTGATCGGCGAATACACGTCGCTCGCCGCCTTGACGCTTTCGACCACGGCAGCATCGCCGCCCTTGTCAAGCGCGGTCCCGACCGCAGGCAATTCGACGAACACGATGTCGCCCAATTGCTCCTGTGCGTATTCGGTAATGCCTACGGTGGCGGCATCGTCTTCAACATCGATCCATTCGTGTTCATCGGTAAAATAGCGTTGCATTGTGGGTTAGCTCCCTCGGTAATAGCGGTGCGGGACAAACGGCATTGGGGTTACGGTGGCAGGCAGCCTTTTGGTGCGGACTGCAACTTCGAGCGCGGTGCCCGGCGCGCAATACGCCGGGTCGATAAAGGCCATTGCAATCGGGCGGCCCAGCGTGGGCGAAAACCCACCGCTGGTGACGCGGCCGATGCGGGTGTCTCCGGCGAACACCTCGGCGCCTTCGCGCGCGGGCATCCGGCCTTCGATACTGAGCCCGACGCGGGTGAGCTTTGCGCCATCGGCGATTTCGCGCTGGATGCGCGCTGCGCCCATAAAGCCGCCCCCGCCGTCTGCATCCGAGGCCCGGCGGCGTTTGTTGATGCCAAACAGCAGATCGGCCTCGATCGGGCTGGTATCGGGCGACAGATCGTGCCCATACAACGGCAGCCCCGCCTCCAGCCGCAGCGAATTGCGCGCGCCAAGCCCGATGGGCGCAACCTCCGGCTCTCCGCACAGCAGGGTCGCGATTTCCACCGCCGCGCTTGCTGGCAGAGAGATTTCAAACCCATCCTCGCCAGTGTATCCGGCGCGCGCGATCGTAACATCGTGACCGGCCAACGTGTACCAGCCGAACTGCATGAAAGTCAGCGCGGACAGCGGAACTTCGCCCGCCACATGCCGCGCCAGCGCCTGCGCCGCCTGTGGCCCCTGCAACGCCAGCAATGCGTGATCGTCCAGGTGATTGAGCGTGATTTCATCAGGCAGGTGTTCGCGCAGGTGGCCGATGTCGTCGTATTTGGTCGCCCCGTTCACCACCAGATAAAGGTGATCGGGCCAGCGTGACACCATCAGATCATCGAGAACGCCGCCCTTGTCATCCAGCATCAGCGAATATCGCTGCCGGCCCACTTTCAGTGTGGATAGATCAATCGGCAACACAGCCTCAACCGCTGCATCCAGTCCCTCTCCGGACAGCAGCACCTGACCCATGTGGCTGACGTCGAACAGGCCTGCATTGGTGCGCGTCCATTCATGCTCGGCCACGATGCCACCGCCGTGGCGCACGCTGTCGCCCGAATACTGGATTGGCATTTCATATCCCGCAAACGGAACCATGCGCGCGCCATGGGCGCGATGCCAGCCATCCAGCGGCAGCAATGCAGGCGGCAATTCCTCGGGAAGCTGATCTTCCGGCATCTGGCCTTCTGAAATCTGGCCATCTGAAATGTGGTCGTCGCTCAAAATCAAATCCCCGAAAGCAGGCCCGATTACGGGTTTTCTACGCCCCAAAGTGGTGCGCTGTTCCTGCCCCCTCTGTCGGGTGACCTGAGAGCTTCAGCAGGTGCGGCACTCATGCCGTATCCGCCTCCCCTTCGGTGGTGTGAGGACTAAAGCCCGCACACGCTTTCCAGAGTGCCTATATCCTCTTCGCGGTCCGTTTGCCTGAGAGTTTCCGGGGCGGTTGCTCCTTCGGCGCCAGAGCCGGTTTCACCCGGCCCGCAGTCTCTCCCGCGAAAGACACCGGATTCGCACCCGGCAGGCAGCGCCCATGTTGCGGATGCGAAGGATTGCGTCAATCGGGCATAGCGCCACAAAGTGCGATTTTTGCGCCGTTTCCTCAGCCATCACGCACAATGCGCGACGACCGCGAAACAATCGTGCGCCTACTTGTTGCGTTCGGTCGCAAAAGCTTGTTGCGCGCGTTTCATCAGCTCGATCTCGCGCAGGTCAAAACCGCCCTCGTCCTCGGCCCCCTCGCGCGGGGGAACGGCGGTGGTGAAATAAGCGAATCCCTGCCTGCCGTCGCCCGAAAACCACAGGCCGGAACGCAGACCATAAGCCTCGCCCGCGTGTCCGATGTAAGGCACTCCAGTTCCGAACAATCGGTCCGCGCACGGCTTGCCGCCCAATTGCGACAGCTCGATCAATTGCAGGCCAAAACCGTACTGGCAGAAAAACTCCTCATCCCCATTCTCGCCGTCCTGCAGGGATTGCGCCAGCCGGCTGAAAGTTTCGGACGAAAACAGCCCGCCTTCATTCGACGTCATCAGCGCCTGCCCCAGCTTTGCCAGATCGACCATCCCGATACGCACCCCGCCCTGCGGGCTGAACACAGAGGCATTGGTGCCCGGCACATAGGCATCGAGGCTGCATTCCACACCCTCGGTCACGGGGATGGTGCAATTGGGTGGCAGGTCTGCTGGGGCATCGCGTGCGACTTCGCCAGTGTCGCGATACAGCGTCACGGCGCGGGCGATCATGCCTTCGGAACAGTCGACCCAGTTGGTGCAGGCCTTCACTCCGAGCGGCGCAAACACCAGTCGTTGCAGCAACCGGTCGTACCGCTCGCCCGTCGCCGCTTCGAGCGTGGTCGCGACCACGGGCGAACCGATATTGGCGTATTCAAACGGAGCCTCTCCCGGAGGCGCATCGGCATACCATGCCGCAGGGTCTGCCAGCTTTGTCTCAAGGCTTTCCCCCAGTGCGACAATGTATCCCGCATCGTCGCGCAGTCCGGATCGGTGCGACAGCAATTGCGCCAGCGTCACCTTAGCATCGGGAAAGCCGGGCGAGCGCACCCGCCAGCCGAGATAGTCCGATACGTCTGCATCCAGATCGACCTTGCCCTCATCGACCAGCCGCAGCGTGGCGATTGCCATGATAAGCTTGGAAATGCTGGCGATCCGCACCGGATCGTTCGCCTCGACCACGCGCCCGCTCTCGCGATTGGCCATGCCTTCCACGATGAGAGGTGTGACAATTTCTTCGTCAAATGCGACCACGACTGTCGCCGGTGCAGTTTCCTGAGCGGCGACATTCACTGAAGTCATAAGCGCGGTGAGAACAATCAGGTGTTTCAGCATGGCACCATCATCGCGCCAATTGCGGGCAGGTCAAGCGTATCGTCAGGACCAGTTTAGCCACAGGAGGTACAGCGCCGACACGACTATCCATCCCCCGTCCAGCGTCTTCAGTCTCCGCGCGCCCAACCACAACGCGATGGGCCGCGCAAGGAAGCCGCCCAATGCCGCCGCCGGACCGGCCAGCAGCACGACCTCCCACGCGATCGTCCCCGCCTCCACATGCCACACCACCCCTGCCAGCACGCTGACAGCGGAGATGAGACAGGCAGCTCCGGTGCAAAGCAAAACGGGGTAATGCCGGATGAACAGATACAGCGCGACCAATTCTCCGATACCAACCGAAAACAACGCCGTGATCACCCCGCCCGGCACCGCGATCAGCAGCAGCACCGCCAGATCGCGTCGTTCCAGACGGGTGCGTTCGGGCCGGGAGAGGTTGACCGTCCACGTTGCCGCGATCAGCGCGGTGCCCAGCAATATCGAAAACGCCTTGTAGGCGAGGAGTACATCCCCCTTGTCAAATTGCGCGACCCGCTGCGTTATCAGCATGGCTGGCAGCGACAGCGCCAGCACCGCGGCCGCAGTCAGGAAGAAATCGCGCGGGCGGCACATGGGATGGAGCGGTTGCGGCGTTCTGGCTGATGAAACAATCGGTCAGTCCACCGCAGCGCGCCCATGCTCATCCCGAAACTCTGGATCGCCATCGAAACGCCCACCACCTGTAACGGATCGAGAGTCATAATCCCGTGTTCGCGCAGGGCATTGAACACCGGCACGAACACCACTCCGCCGCCCGTGCCCGATGTGTTGGCAATGATCGCCCCGATCACTCCGATGCCGGGCAGGAACCACAACTGGCGTAGTAACGCCGGATCGGCCGGGACAAGACGGAGAAGGGCGATATAGGCAAGCGCCATCACCGCGCCGCCAACCCAAACCAGACGGCCAGGCGGCAGTGCACTCAATCGAGGTTGGGTCGCAGCCACCGCTCTGCCGTTGCCATATCCACTCCGCGCCGGTTGGCGTATTCTTCCAATTGATCGCGGCCGATGCGCGCAACGCCGAAATACTGCGATTCCGGGTGCCCGAAATAAAAGCCCGATACCGCCGCCGTGGGATACATCGCAAAGCTCTCTGTCAACGTCAGGCCGACATTGGCTGGCGCATCCAGCAGATCGAACAGGATCGGCTTCAGCGAATGATCGGGGCAGGCGGGATAGCCCGGAGCGGGGCGGATACCGCGATATTCCTCCTTGATCAGCGCCTGATTGGTCAGCTGTTCATCGGGGGAATAACCCCACAGATCGGTCCGGACGTGCTTGTGCAGCCTCTCGGCGAAGGCTTCTGCGAAACGGTCCGCCAACGCTTTCAGCAGGATGTCGGAATAATCATCCTTGTCCGCCTGGAACCGGGCGATATGCGGATCGATGCCATGAATGCCGACCGCAAAACCGCCGATCCAGTCACCCGCCGGATCAATGAAATCGGCAAGGCACATATTAGCCCGATCGCGCGATTTCTTGATCTGCTGGCGCAACATTGGCAGGCGGATATTCTGTTCGCGGTTGACGCGGTGGATCACGATATCATCGGGGCAATGATGATCGCGCGCGCACGGCCACAGGCCCGCAACGCCACGCGCGGTCAGCCATTTTTCGGAGATAATCCGCTCGAGCATCGCATCGGCATCAGCCTTCAGCGACCGGGCGCTTTCGCCGACGACTTCATCCTCCAGGATGGCAGGATAATTGCCGTGCAATTCCCAAGCGCGAAAGAACGGTGTCCAGTCGATATAGTCCACAAGGTCTGCCAGGTCCCAATCATCGAACACATGCACACCGGGCTGTTCAGGCGGTGCGGGCTTGTCCGACAGGAACGCATCGTAGTAATTCGCGCGCGCCTCCTCGAGGGACATCAGCTGGCTTGGCGTCTTGCCCGCACGGGCATCGCGGACCTTCACATATTCGTTGGCGGTGTCGTCCACGAAATCATCGCGCTGCGTGTCCGACAGCAACTTTGACGCGACGCCTACCGCGCGGCTGGCATCCAGCACGTGGATCACCGGGCCTTCGTAATTGGGATCGATTTTCAGCGCGGTGTGAACCTTGGACGTGGTCGCCCCGCCGATCAGCAGCGGCATGGTCATGCCCGCCCGCTGCATTTCCTCGGCAACGGTCACCATCTCATCGAGCGAGGGTGTGATCAGGCCCGACAGGCCGATCATGTCAGCCTTGTTGTCGTTGGCCGACTTCAGAATGTCCTGCCACGGCACCATCACGCCCATGTCGATCACATCGTAACCGTTGCATTGCAGTACGACGCCGACGATATTCTTGCCGATATCGTGAACGTCACCCTTGACCGTCGCCATGATGATCTTGCCCTTGGCCCGACGCTCGGCTTCGGGAAGCAGATCCTTTTCCGCTTCGATGAAGGGGATGAGGTGAGCCACCGCCTTTTTCATGACGCGCGCGGATTTGACCACTTGCGGCAGGAACATCTTGCCGCTGCCAAACAGGTCGCCAACCACGTTCATGCCGTCCATCAACGGCCCTTCGATCACTTCGATGGGTCGGCCCCCGGCATCGGCGATGGCGCTGCGCATGATCTCTGTATCATCGACGATATGGGCATCGATGCCTTTGACCAGTGCGTGTTCCAGCCGTTTTTCCACCGCCCAGCCGCGCCATTCCTCGGCGGCCTTTTCATCGGCGACGCTCTTGCCCTTGTATCCTTCGGCGAGCGCAATCAGCCGTTCTGTCGCGCTTTCCCCGTCCGGAGTGGGGCGCATCAGGATCACGTCTTCGCACGCATCGCGCAAGACGGGGTCGATGGTGTCGTACACATCGAGTTGCCCGGCGTTAACAATAGCCATGTCCAGACCGGCGGGGATCGCGTGATACAGAAACACGGAGTGCATGGCGCGGCGCACGGTCTCGTTACCGCGGAAGCTGAAAGAGAGGTTGGACAGCCCGCCGCTGGTCTTGGCATGGGGGCATTGCGCCTTGATCTCGCGCACTGCCTCGATGAAGTCGAGGCCGTAGCGGTCGTGTTCCTCGATCCCGGTGGCGACCGCGAAAATGTTAGGATCGAAGATGATGTCCTCGGGCGGAAACCCGATGCCGACAAGCAAATCATAGGCGCGTTTGCAAATCTCGATTTTGCGCTGTTTCGTATCGGCCTGCCCCAATTCGTCAAACGCCATCACCACCACTGCCGCGCCATAGGCCATGCACAGCCGCGCCTGCTCAAGGAAAGGCGCCTCGCCCTCCTTCATGCTGATCGAATTGACGATTGGTTTGCCGCTGACGCACTTGATGCCCGCCTCGATCACGTCCCATTTCGAACTGTCGATCATCACCGGGACGCGGGCGATATCCGGTTCCGCAGCGATCAGTTTAAGAAAGGTCGTCATCGCGTGTTTCGCGTCGAGCAGCCCTTCGTCCATGTTCACATCGACGATCTGCGCGCCGTTTTCGACCTGGCTGCGCGCGACTTCGACCGCGGTCGCGTAATCGTCCGCCATGATGAGCTTTTTGAACGCGGCAGAGCCGGTCACATTGGTGCGCTCACCGATATTGATGAAACTGGAGGCAGAAGGTCGGGTCATTACAGCGATTTCTCAATTGCATTCGTGCGTTGGGGGGGGGGCAGACGCAAACACCGTGCATTTGCAGGATTGGGACTTGAACAGTCAGGCGGCGACCGTGAACGGCTCCAGCCCGGCCAGCCGCATCGCGACTTCGGGTTTGGAAATCTTGCGCGGGGCTACGCCTGCCACCGCCTGCGCCATCGCGGCGATGTGTTCGGGCGATGATCCGCAGCACCCGCCAAGGATGTTGACCTGACCATTATCTGCCCACTGTTTCACCAACCCGGCGGTGGTGTGCGGCAATTCATCGTATTCGCCCAGTTCATTGGGCAGCCCAGCATTGGGATAAGCCATCAACAGCGTATCGGCGATCGCCGACAGCGCCTTTACGTGAGGGCGCAACTGGTCAGCGCCAAAACTGCAATTGAGGCCTATGGTCAGCGGTTTTGCATGGCGCACCGCATACCAGAACGCCTCGACCGTGTGGCCTGAAAGATTGCGACCCGAAAGATCGGTCAGCGTCATGGAGATCATCACCGGCACTTCGCGGCCCAGTTCCTGCTCCAGCTGCTTGACGGCCATGATCCCGGCCTTGGCGTTGAGGGTATCGAACACGGTTTCGATCAGGATAAAATCCACCCCGCCTTCCACCAGCGCGGCGGCCTGTTCCTTGTACACTGCGGTCAGCTCGTCGAAATCTATCTCGCGATAGCCGGGATCCTCGACATCGGGGCTGAGCGACAGCGTCTTGTTGGTAGGCCCGATCGCGCCGGCCACGAACCGGGGGCGACCGTCTTTTGCCGCGTATTCGCTGGCGAGTTCGCGCGCGATCCTGCCGCTGGCAATATTGATCGCCGCAACCTGATCTTCTGCTGCGTAATCGGCCTGGCTGATGCGGTTGGCGGAAAATGTATTGGTCGAAACCACATCCGATCCTGCGTCGAAATAGGCGCGCGTAATGTCGCGAATTACGTCGGGCCGGGTCAGCGCAAGGATATCGTTATTGCCCTTTTGATCGGCCTTGAGGCCAAGATCGCCTGCATAATCGGCTTCCGTCAGCTTGCGATTCTGGATTTGCGTTCCGAACGCACCGTCGGAAATCAGCACGCGCTCTGAAGCGGCGGCCTGGAAGGCAGCGCGGGCGCTCGATTGCTGGAGGCTCATTCTGCGGCGTCCTTTACTGCATGTGCGCGATGGGGGGCGTCTGCCGCCACAGGGCGTTTGCCCAGCATATGGCAGATCGCATAAGCAAGATCGGCACGGTTCAATGTGTAGAAGTGGAAATCGCGCTCTCCGCCAGCATACAGGCGGCGGCACAGTTCTGCGGCCACGGTGGCGGCGACCAGCTGGCGCGCGGCGGGGCGTTCATCCAGCCCTTCGAAAAGGCCATCCATCCAGGCAGGGATTTCTGCCCCGCACGCACCTGCAAATTTTCGCGCCTGCGCCACGTTGGTCACGGGCAAGATGCCGGGCAGGACCTTCTGTTCAATCCCGCTCGCTGCAAGCTTGTCGCGAAAGCGGAAAAACGTTTCGGCGGAAAAGAAGAACTGGCTGATCGCGCGGGTCGCGCCTGCATCCAGCTTGCGTTTCAGATGGTCTATGTCCGATTGTGGGCAGTCGGCATCGGGATGCATTTCGGGATAGGCGGCAACCGAGATTTCGAAATCGGCAATCTCCTTCAGCCCCGCGACCAGTTCCGCAGCTCCGGCATAACCTTGCGGATGCGGGGTAAACGGCGCGCCGGGCTCGCCTGCGTCGCCGCGCAGGGCGACGATGTGGCGCACGCCCGCTTCCCAATATTGTTCGGCGACTTCACGGATTTCGGCTTTGCTTGCGCCAACGCATGTAAGGTGCGCGGCGGCGGGCATCCGCGCTTCGGCGATGATCCGCGCGACCGTTGCATGGGTGCGCTCGCGGGTGGATCCGCCTGCGCCATAGGTAACCGAGACGAACGTCGGGTCGAGCGGTTTGAGCTCCAGCACGGCATCCCACAACTGCGCTTCCATCTTCTCGCTTTTGGGCGGAAAGAATTCAAAGCTGACAGCGATGTCGCCCGGCAGACCGGAAAACAGCGGCGTGTCGAGTGCGGTGCGGTGTTCGCGCAATTCTTCAAGGGTCGGGTTCATCGGGACGCCTTTTGAGCGGGGTTTTCGAGCGATTGGAGGCGGGCAGAGCCGCGACCGGTGTGCGTCAACGCGCGCTGGCGCTGTCCGATCCAGATTTTCACGACCAGTTCTCCCCCGTCCAGCGCAACCGGATCGTCCGGCGCAAAGCCCGCGCGACGCAGGGCCGCGCTCATCTGGCGGTCGGTGAAGCCCAGTCGCGCGTGCTGATGGCGGCTGCGCAATTCTTCGCGATCATGCGCGGCGAAATCGACGATTGCGATGCGCCCGCCGGGCCGGGTGACGCGCGCAGCCTCTGCCAGCGCAATTGCGGGATCGGTCGCGAAATGCAGCACCTGATGCAGCAGGACGGTGTCGAATTGCCCGGCGTCGAACGGCAGATCGGAAAAATCGCCCTGCACCAGTTCTATCTGGGCGGTCGGCAAATGCTGCAGCTTTGCGCGGGCGACCCGCAGCATTTCGAGGTTCTTGTCCAGCGCGACAATCCGCGCAGCCTCTGCCGCGAACAGTTCGGCCATACGGCCCGTGCCCGTACCGATATCCAGCAGCGCGCCAAGATCATGCTGGGAAAGCGCGGCGACAAGGCCAGCCTCGACCTGCGCATCGGGGCTGTGCAGCGCGCGCAATTCATCCCATTCGCCCGCGTGACGCGCAAAATAACTGGTCGCAGCACCTTCGCGCGCATCGCGGATATCTGCAAGTTTGCGACGATCATCGGCGCAGGCCTTGGCGAAATCGGCCTGTTCAGCCTCGGCAATGGCCAGAACGCGGTCTATCGCGGTGATCATTGGCCCTGCCTCGTCCGATCCGCCGGTGCCGCGCAGGAACACCCAGCTACCCTCACGCCGCCGCTCTGCCAGCCCCGCATCGCACAATATGCCGACGTGGCGTGAGACGCGCGGCTGGCTTTGCCCCAGAACCTGAGCCAGTTCGCCAACGGCCAGCTCCATCGTCGCCAACAATCGCGCGATGCGCAGCCGCGTGGGATCGGCCAACGCCTTGAAAATGGAATCTATGTTTGCGGGACCGGTCATACCGTGAAACATATAAAGATATTTTTATATGTGTAAATGGTGCGCAGCACATGTGCCTTCAAGTTAAGGCGTAACCTCGCACGCACCGCCCGCCATCGCATACACCGCAACCGTTGCAGGGGTTTCGGCCTCGGAATTGTATTGCGTTTCTATCGCTTCCAATATCGTGTCCGTCGCTGATTTTCGCGCCACTGCGACCACGCATCCCCCAAACCCCGCGCCTGTCATGCGCACCCCGCCCAATGCGGCATCGCCCCGGCCCAGCGCTGCGCCAATAGTATCGACCAGCCGGTCTATTTCGGGGATCGTGACCTCGTAATCATCGCGCAAGGAGACGTGGCTGGCGCGCATTACCTGCGCCAACGTGGCGCAATCGCCATGCGCCAGCGCGACTGCCACCGGCTCCACCCGCTCGATTTCGCTGACAACGTGGCGCGCGCGGGCAAACAGATCGGGTGCCAGCCCATCGCGCCCCGCCTTCAGTGCTTCTGGTGTCAGGTCGCGCAGTGCATCGACCCGATAATGACGCGCCGCTGCAACGCACTGAGCGCGGCGTTCGTTAAATTCACTCGACACCAGTTCGCGGCGAATGCCGGAATCGATGATGACCAGCGCCAGATCCTGCGCCACCGGGATCGGCATGTGTTCCAAAGTTCGGCAATCGACGAGCAGCGCGGACCCTGCCGTGCTGGCAGCAGAGGCCATCTGGTCCATGATCCCGCACGCCGTTCCCAGAAATTCGTTTTCGGCTTCCTGCGCGATCAGCGCCAGTTCCTTTGCCTCTATGCTCAACCCGTTGAACCGCGTGAGGGCGAACGCGATAGCCACGGCAAAGGATGCGGAGGAGGAAAGCCCCGCACCGATCAGCACGTCCCCTGCCATCGAAATGCGCGCAGAACGCAGTGTGTGCCCACGCCGTTGGATCATCGCCGCTACACCGCGAACCAGGTTTTCCCAGTTATTTGTGCCTTTGACGATAGGCTCATTTACCGAAAACCGGTCCCGTGCATTGCCCATGTCGATGGCGACAGCCTCAATCATGGGCATCCCCGGATTCCCCGGCCCAATGGCGACGATTGTCTCGCGGTCGATCGCGCAGGGCAGAACAAACCCGTCATTGTAATCGACATGCTCACCGATCAGGTTGACCCGCCCCGGCGCGGCAAAGAACCGCTGCGGTTCCGGCCCTTCGGACCCGAATGCAAGACGATACCCCTGCCGTGCGCGGGCAATCAGACGGTCGCGACGGTTCATCGGGCACTTCCTTGCTGTTCGAGGTAATGCTGATCGGCGCTGACGCTGCGCAGCATCTGCGCGGCGCGCTCTGGCGTCAGGTCGCGTTGTGGTTCTGCAAGCAATTCGTATCCTACCATGAATTTGCGCACCGAAGCTGAACGCAGCAGCGGCGGATAGAAATGGGCGTGGAGCTGGAAATGCTCGGTGTTCGTCCTTTCGTCGCCGTCCTTCCAGTACGGCGCCTGATGCCATCCCATCGAATAGGGGAAGCTGGTTTTGAAAAGGTTGTCGTACCGCGTGGTGAGCGATTTGAGCAGCGCCGCCAGCGCGTCACGCTCCGGGTTGTCGACATCGGGCAGGCGCCGCGCCTGAAAGCGCGGCAGCACGAGGGTTTCGAACGGCCACGAAGCCCAGAACGGCACGATTGCCAGCCAGTATTCGTTGCATTCGACGATCCGCGATTCCGCCGACAATTCCCGCTCGACGAGGTTGAGCAGCATGCGCTTGCCGAACTGGTCGAAGTAATCGCCCTGCGCGCAATCGGCGCTGTACAGTTCGTCGGGCACATGCCCGGTCGCCCAGACTTGCCCGTGGGGGTGCGGGTTCGAACAGCCCATCATCGCGCCCTTGTTCTCGAACACCTGCACGGTGACGTAGCGCTCGCCCAGTTCCTCGGTCTGCGCGGACCAGACGTCGATCACCGAGCGGATTTCGGCCACCGAAAGCAGCGGAAGTGTCTTCGAATGGTCGGGCGAAAAGCAGATGACCCGGCATTGCCCGTTCGCCTGCGTGGCGATCTGCAATTCGTCGCCGTACATCTCCCCATCCTCGCTCTCCTTCAGCGCGGGAAAGTCGTTATCGAACACGTAGACGCCCTCATAGTCCGGGTTCACCGCTCCGCCCTTGCGCGCGTTTCCGGGGCACAGATAGCAGCCGGGATCGTGCGAAGGGCCGGGTGGATCGGGTTCGTGTTCCTCGCCCTCCCACGGGCGGTCGAGCCGGTGCGGAGAGACCAGCACCCAGCGCCGTGCCAGCGGGTTCCAGCGCCGGTGCGGCTGCGTAAAATCGACGCTCACGCTGCTGCGTCCTTCTGCCAGAAGCGGTTGAGTTCGGCCCGTCCGCCCAGCACCAGTCGATTAACCGCCAAGGCCGCCAGCACCGATGTCACCAGCGTCACCACCATGAAATCGATGTAATGCATCGTGATAATCCCGGCAGGCTGCAACCGGAAGGTAAATACCCCGTACAGCGCACGCCCCAGATCACGCCCGCAATCGCCGCCGGTGCCTCAACATTGCGGAACAGCAGTCCCGCGACAAAGGCGGACAGGATCGGCATGGACAGCAGGCCGTTCAATTGCTGCAACAGATTGATGATGCTGAATTCGGATGGATCGGCACTGGCAGCGTCGAGATAGACTGTCACCAGCATGATCGACGTTACCGTCAACAGCACCGAAACAGCAGCGGCCAGTTTCCAGTGGTCCTTCACCTCACCCACGAACTGTTCGTGGAAATCGACTGAATACAGCGCGACCGTTGAATTGAGCACCGCGCTGAACGTGGTGATGACAGCCGCTGCGACCATCGCGGCAAATGCGCCTGACAGCCAGGCGGCAGCACGTCGCAATCAGCTGGCCATAGGCTGCATCGCCAACATCGCCGAACAGCTTGTAGGCGACAATGCCGGGGATGACGACAATCGGCGGCACGATCAGGATGCGGATTGCGGCGGCGGCCATCACGCCCTTCTGCGCCTCTCGCACGGTGGGTGCGGCCATCGCGTTTTGCGTGATGTTCTGATTGGTCGACCAGTAGAATATCTGGATAAAGATCATGCCGGTAAACAGCGTGTGGAACGGGATCGGGCTGTCCGGCGCCGCCGATCATGGTCAGCCGTTCGGCGGACACACCGGACGATGTCGAAATCGACCGCGGCAAGTGCCAGAAACACGATCAGCAGCGCCAGGCCGAGAATACCGACGCCCGGAATAGGTGTCCATCACCGCGACCGCGCGCAAGCCGCCGAGGATCGTGTAGGCCGCTGCGATCACCGCCAGCGCCACGGCATAAACCAGCAACGGCACGTTCGCTCCCGAACAGCGACTGCATGAACAGCCCGCCGGAATAAAGCGCGGCGGGCAGATAGATCAGAACATTGCCCAGCAGGAACAGTGCCGAAATCAGCGTGCGGATGCTGCGCCCGCCATATCGCGTTCCAGCAGTTCAGTCACGGTGGTGCAGCTTTACCGGTAATACATCGGCACAAACACGAAGGCGAGGATCAGCAGACCTGCAAACCCGGCGATCTCCCACCATGCCAGCAGCGCCATCTGATTGCCGTTCATGCCCACCAGCTGATCGGTCGAAAGGTTGGTCAGCGTGATCGAGCCAGCGACAAACAGCCAGCTGAGGCCGCCGCCTGCCAGAAATACATCCTTCTTGACCCGTCATGGCTGGCGCGCCGGATTGTGAGCCAAGTGGCCAGGCCGACTGCTGCGGTGAGCGCGATGCAACCGCGATCTGGATGCCAGTTGGTCGTGGGCAATTGTGTGAGCATCAGGCGCGCATCTCCCCACCGATATGTCGGCTTAGTCCGCGCTTAGAGCCGATTGCCTAACGCGCGGCAAGGGCGCATGGGGCGCTCTTCAACCGCGACGGCACCGGGGAGAAAGCGGCTTTGCGAGGAGTGCGAGAGTTTTTGCGCCTTGATGGAGCGAACGTTACGTTGGTGTTCGCGCTGGAACAGGGTGGCGCGGCGGACTGCGTCTACCTCGGCGCGCGCCTGCCGGATGGCGAGGATCTCGCAATGATCGCCGTCGCGTGCGCACGCGGGCGGCACGAAAGTCAGCCCGATGTGCCGCCGGTTCCGGGGCTCCTCCCCGAACGAAGGTCGGGTGGAGCGGGACGCCTGCGATCGGCTGATTGCTCACGCAGATCCGAGGCGGCGAGTGCCGACCGATTTTCGGTCCAGCAATGGGATGCGCGAGCGGCGTGGAACTCTGGCCTTGGCTGACGAGCGCAGCTCGGGAGTCGACGCTAACGCTTCGTTGGCGCATCAGGTGCAGGCGAAGGCGTCAGTGTGATCAGCGCACGCCTGCTCAATCAGGTGGCAGCGCTCGAGCTTCTCGATCGCCTCGCATCGCTGGCGCTGCCGATCCCTGCGCGCTTCACCGAGCATAACGCACTATGCGGGCCGCTGGGCGGGCGAAATGCGCGAGTCACGGGGCCAATTGCGCCTGATGGCTATGCGGCGCGATCGCGGCGCGGCAAGCCGGGTTTTGGCGGCGGTAACTGGCTGCTGCTCGCATGCGATCCCGGCGAACGGCGCAGGTGATGGGCGTGCATCTGGCGTGGAGCGGCGATTACATCACACGGATCGAATGCGAGGCGCTGGCGGCGACGGCAGCGCATGGCTGCAAATGGCGCGCGCGCTGTGAGCGTGGTGAGATCATCCTGGATCCGGGCACAGAGCTTGACGCGCCGCCGGTGCGATCTTGGTTTCAGCGCAACGGACCGCAACGCGTCTGGCGCAAGCGTTTCCTCGGACATGTCCGCGCACCAAATGTTCTGCCGGACCGCGCTGAATGGCCCGCGCGACGTGTCCATCTCAATTCATTGGGAAGCGCTCGGTTTCGACCTTTCGCGAAGCGGCCTGAAGCGGTTGGCGACAGATGCAGCCGCGCTGGGCATCGAACGTTTCGTGCTCGACGATGGCTGGTTCGCACGGACGGCGTAGATGATCGCACCAGCCTTGGCGACTGGAACGTTATCGCCCGATGTGTTTCCCGATGGCCTCGGCCCGCTGATCGCGATCATGTCACGGCCTCGGCATGGATTTCGGCCTGTGGGTCGAGCCGGAAATGGTCTCCCCGGACAGCGACCTTTACCGCGCACATCCCGACTGGTGCATCCATGCAGCACGAGCGCTGAGAAAGCCCAACGATGCGCGGCCAGCTGGTGCTCGATCTGACCATGCCAGAAGTCAGCGGAGTATCTGTTCGAGCGGCTGAACGCTCTGCTGCGCTCGCACCCGATTGCCTATCTGAAATGGGACCACAACCGGACGCTATTTCCGCGGCCGGTAAAGGCATTGCGCCAAACCGAGGCGCTATATGCGCTGCTCGACCGCCTGCGCGCGGCGCATCCGAAGGTCGAATTCGAAAGCTGTGCGAGTGGCGGAGGGCGGATCGATTTCGGTATTCTCTCACGTATCCACCGCGTCTGGCCAAGCGACAACAACGATCGCCATAGAACGCCTGCGGATCATGAGCGGCCTGGTGCCAATTCCTGCCGCTCGAAGTGCTTGGCAGCCATGTCGGTCCCGTCACCCAATCCGATCACGGGCGCCGAGCGGACATGGATTTTCGGGCCAAAGTCGCGCTGTTCGGTCATATGGGTGTCGAAACCGATCCGCGCGTCAATGAGTGAACATGAACGCGCCATACTGGCGGTTCATATCGGTCCTTACAAAGACTGGCGCGACGTGTTGCATACCGGTGCGATGCATCAGCTTGAGTGGGTGAAGAGAACCCATCCGGCCGGATCGCGTGGTTGCTGACGAGGGCGAAGGCGCTTGGCGCTGATCGCGCAGACCGACTTTGCAGCGGATTTTCAGGCGCGGGCTGTTCGGCTGGCGGGCCTGGACACAACAGCGACCTATACGCGTCACCCTGCTGGAGCCGTGGCCGGCAAGGCTTCCGCACTATGTCGGGCGCGGGTTCGATTGGCGTGCGGGTATCGAACTGTCTGGCCGGTTCATGACAGCAAGGGCGTCGCCTACCGCTTATGCATCCGGAAACTGCATGGCTGCTTGGGGTCGAGAAAATTGACCGTAAAAAAGCGTCGGCTACTGTTATTATCCCGAACATTGGCCTGAGGAATGCTGGGCCGATGATGCGCGCGTATGGCGGAAATCGGCATCACTCGTGTGCGGATTGGGGAATTTGCGTGGAGCCGCATTGAACCGGAACCGGGCCGCTACGACTGGGACTGGCTGGACCGCGCGATCGCAAACGCTGGCTGCATGCAGGTCTGGAAATAATCCTTGGCACGCCCACTGCTACGCCGCCCAAATGGCTGGTCGATCAAATGCCCGACATGGTCGCGATTGATACGAAAGGCAGACCGCGCAAATTCGGATCGCGGCGGCACTACTGCTTCTCGCCACCGGCTTACCGCAAAGAATGCGCAAGGATCACGCAGGCGGTTGCGGAACGATACGGCGCATATCCTGCAGTGGTCGATTGGCAGACCGACAATGAATATGGCTGCCACGATACGATGCTCAGCTATTCCGATGCTGCCGCGACGCCTTCCGCGAATGGCTAGCGGCGAGATATGGCAACACTGGCGCGCTCAACACCGCCTGGGGCAATGTGTTCTGGAGCATGGAGTACCGCAGCTTCGCCGAGATTGAGCCGCCGAACCTGACCGTTACCGAAGCCAACCCAGCACATGGTCTCGACTTACGGCGGTTCGCTTCTGACGAGGTCGTCAGCTTCAACCGCGAACAAGTCGACATCCTGCGCACCGCGTCGCCGGGCCGCGATATTGTCCATAATTTCATGGGCTTCTATACCGAGTTCGATCACCACGATGTGGCGCGCGACCTCGATGTCGCTAGCTGGGACAGCTATCCGCTCGGCTTTCTGGAACGCAGTTCTGGATGTGCGACGCGGAGAAAGTCCGTCTATCGCGCCAGGGTCACCCCGACATTTCGGCATTCCATCATGACCTCTATCGCGGGTGCACGGATGGTCGCTGGTGGCGTAATGGAGCAACAGCCCGGCCCGGTGAACTGGGCGCCGCATAACCCCGCGCCGCTGCCCGGCATGGTCGCGTTTCTGGACGCTGGAGGCGCTGTCGCATGGGGCGGAACTCGGTCTGCTACTTCCGCTGGCGGCAGGCACCCTTCGCGCAGGAGCAGATGCACGCCGGGCTGTTACGCCCCGACAGCAGCGAGGCAGAGGCTGCGCCCGAAGTACGCGATGCTGCTCAGATCATTGAAGGCCTTGGCCCGCAGCAAACTGTCCGTGCGCCCGTCGCAATCTTGTTTTCCTACGAGGCCGCATGGACATGCGCGATCCAGCCACAGGGACAGACCTTCCGCTATCTCGAACTGGTCTATGGCTGGTACAGTGCCGCGCGCAGGTTGGGCCTCGATGTCGATATCGTCGCGCCGGGCACTGGCCTTTCAGGCTACGCGATGGTGCTGGTCCCGACGCTGCCGATTGTTTCGGCTCCATTCGTCGAAGACCTTTCCGCTGCCACCAATTGCAAAGTGCCCACGCTGATCGGGCCGCGTTCGGGCAGCAAGACGGCCAGTTTCCAGATCCCGGAAAAGCTTGCACCGGGCGAACTCAGGCAATTTTTCGATCTCACCGTCAGCCGGGTTGAAAGCCTGCGAGAGGGGGCGGAAGCGCGTGGCGATGGCTGGACGATGCCGCGCTGGCTGGAGCATGTCGAAACAAGCCTCGATCCCGAATTCGCCCTTTTGGACGGTCGCGGCGTCGTTTTTAAACAGGGCGTCAATCGGTATTGCGCAGGCTGGCCCGATCGCGCGCTGTTGCGCACACTCATCGAACGGATGGCAAGAGAGGCCGGTGTGGACACAATCGACCTGCCCGAAGGACTGCGCACCCGCCGCACAGCCAGCCACCTGTTCGCATTCAATTATTCAAGCGAGCCGGTGCACTTTGATCTGACCGGCGAAGTCATTGACCCGGCGGGTGTTTCGATTACGGCCATCAACCCATGAACGACACGCGCACCTACGCCATTATCGGCTGCGGCATGATGGGGCGCGAACATATGCGCAATATCGCGCTGGTACCCGGAGCCGATCTGGTCGCGATCGTCGATCCCGATGCCGGTTCGCGGACAGCAGCGCTGGCACAGGCGAAATCGTTGGGGCAGATCATCTGCGCCTATACCGACACCGCCGAAATGCTGGCCGAGGTACGGCCCGATGCGGTCATCATTGCCTCCCCCAACCACACCCACATCGATGCGGTGCGCCCGGTCATGGAGGCGGGCGCGGCGGTGCTGCTGGAAAAGCCGATGTGCACCACGCCTGCCGATGCGCTGGCGCTGCAGCGTGCAGCGCGCGAATACGGGCACCTGTTCTGGGTGGGTCTGGAATACCGCTACATGCCACCGGTCACCCGCTTTATCGAGCGGGTTCACGCGGGCGAGGCGGGCGATATCAGGATGCTGGCGATCCGCGAACACCGCTTCCCGTTCCTCGTAAAAGTGGGCGACTGGAACCGCTTCAACCGAAACACCGGCGGCACGCTGGTGGAAAAATGCTGCCACTTCTTCGATCTGATGCGCCATATCCTGCGCGATGAGCCGGTGCGCGTGTTTGCCAGCGGGGCGCAGGATGTGAACCATCTCGATGAACGCTACGATGGCGAGGCGCCCGACATTATCGACAACGCATTTGTGCTGGTCGATTTCGCCGGCGGAGCGCGCGCCATGCTGGACCTGTGCATGTTTGCCGAGGGATCAGCCGAGCAGGAGGAGATCAGCGCGGTCGGCCCTGTGGGCAAGCTGGAAGTGAAGCTGCCGTCCGCCGCGATCACGTGGTCCCCGCGCATGGCCGCGTCGATAATGCGGGCCGCCCGATTACAGGTCGCGCCGATCCGGTGGTCGAGTTCGTCAGACGCCGCACGATGCACTGGAGGCCGGCAACCACCACGGCGCGACGTTCTTTCAGATGCGCGATTTCCACGCAGCCTTGACGCAAGGGTCCGCGCCGCTGATCACGGCGCGCGACGGATACCGCTCAGTCGTGATGGGGGCCGCAGCCCAGCAAAGCATCGCCACCGGAATGCCAGTGGAGATCCGGTTTGAAGATGAGGACTGAATGATCAAAGACATGCCCCGTATCGGCTTTGGCCTGTGGAAAATCCCGCGTGAAGACACCGCCGCCAGCGTCGTTGATGCGGTGCGCGCGGGCTATCGCCATTTCGACAGCGCGGCGGATTACGGCAACGAAGCCGAGACCGGCGAAGGGTTGGCAGAGGCCATCGCCGCCGGGCTGATAACGCGCGATGAATTGTGGATCACGTCCAAGCTGTGGAACACCTTTCACGCGCCTGAGCATGTCGAGGAAGCGTGCCGCAAATCGCTGTCCGATCTGGGTCTTGAATATCTCGATCTGTATCTGGTCCATTTCCCGATCGCGCTGGAATTCGTGCCCATCGAAACGCGCTACCCACCCGAATGGCTGTTTGATCCCGATGCCGAGAACCCGCGCATGCACCGCGCGCCCGTGCCGTTGCACCAGACGTGGGCGGCGATGGAGGCGCTGGTGGAAAAGGGTCTCGTGAAGCAGATCGGCGTGTGCAATTACAATTCCGCGCTGATCCACGATCTGATGGCCTATTCGCGGATCAAGCCCGCTATGCTTCAGATCGAGGCGCATCCCTATCTGACTCAGGAGCGCCTGATCCGCTGCGCGCGCGAGTACGGGATCGACGTGACGGCATTCTCGCCGCTGGGGGCGCAAAGCTATTTCGAGCTGGAAATGGCGGACAGGGATGAAAGCCTGCTGGGCACCGCCCCGGTGATGGTCGCAGCGCAGGCGCACGGCAAGACGCCCGCTCAGGTGCTGTTGCGCTGGGGCATTCAGCGCGGCACCGCGATCATCCCCAAAACCACGAAGCCCGAACGTATGCGCGAAAATCTGGACATCATGGATTTTGAACTGAGCGCGGTGGAGATGGCCGCGATCCATTCGCTGAATCAGAACCGCCGCTTCAACGATCCCGGCACGTTTACTCAGGCCGCATTCAACACGTTTCACCCGATCTATGACTGACAGCGATTTTCCCGCCTTCATCGAAGGGCGCGGCGATCTGGCCGCCCATATCGCCGCGAACAAGCGTGCAATTGACGCGCGCCTTGCCACCGCAGGCGCGCTGCTGTTTCGCGGGTTCGACGTCGCCAGCGCGCTGGCATTCGATGCTGTGGTGGAGGCGTACGGAGAACCGGGCTTCACCTACGAGGATTCGCTGTCCAACGCGGTGCGCACCAATGTGACGGCGCGCGTGTTTACCGCCAACGAAGCGCCGCCCACGACCGAGATTTTCCTCCATCACGAAATGGCGCAGACGCCGCTTTATCCTTCCAAGCTGTTCTTCTATTGCGAGATCGCGCCCGAAACCGGCGGGGCGACGCCGCTGTGCCGATCGGACCGGGTGCTGGAGCAATTGGCGCAGCGGGCGCCGGATTTCGTCGCCCGAGTTGAGGCGGAAGGCGTGCGCTATACCAACGTCATGCCAGGCCACGATGATGCCGCATCCGGTCAGGGCCGGTCATGGGCAAGCACGCTGAGCGCACCGACGCGCGATGCGGCTGAGGCGCGACTGGCATCGCTCGGCTATAGCTGGGAATGGCGCGAGGACGGATCGCTGCGCGCGACCACGCCCGTGCTGCCCGCAGTGCGCGATCTGGGCGATGGACGACGCAGTTTCTTCAATCAGCTGATCGCCGCGTTTCGCGGGTGGTCCGACAGCCGCAACGATGCGAACAAGGCGATCACCTTTGGTCGCGGCGATCCGATCACCGTGGCAGATATGGCCCCGGCCATCGCGATTGCCGATGAATTGACCTTCGATTGTCAATGGCAGGCGGGCGATGTCGCTCTGGTCGATAACTTTGCGGTGATGCACGGGAGGCGACCATTTGCGGGAAAGCGCAGGGTACTGGCCGCGCTGATCGCCTAGGCCCGCTGCCGCCTCAGCGACCACGCCCAGACGCCTGCATTGGTCAGCACCAGCGCAACCATCAATGGCGCGAACCATCCACTGAACCCGCCTGCGTCCGCCACTCCCAGCGGCGAGAACAGCAGATACGTCGCCACAACGCACGACAGCAGCGTGCCCGCCAGCGGCCTGGCAAAACGCCACGGCGTCATATCGACCTGTTCGTTGCGGGTAAATTGCCACGCCGTTTCGCGCGGGAAAATCGCCCCGCAGGCCAGCATGATGCCGACTTCGATCACGAACAGCACTGCATATTGATGGAGAAAATGCAGTGTCACCACATCGTCCAGTACAAACCGCAGCAAACCGTATGCGATGACGTGAAACACGATGACGATCTTCGCGCCCAGCGCGGGTACGCGGGCGGTGAACAGCCCAACAATCACGATCACGATTGTCGGGATGTTGTAAAAACCGGTGAAGATGCGGATGATCTGCCACAACCCTTGCTCGGCATTGGCCAGCATCGGCGCGATGGCAAACGAGAACAGCGCGATCACCAGACTGGCGATCTTTGCCACGCGGACCAGTTCCCCATCCGACGCCTGCCGCCGTAGCGCGGGCGCATACACGTCGAGCGCGAACAGCGTTGCTGCACTGTTGAGCAGCGAATTGAACGATGAAAACACCGCGCCCAGCAGCACCGCGAGGAAGAAACCCGACATCCACACCGGCAACACATCACGGATAAGGCGCGGATAGGCCTCGTCTATGGTGCCGAGGTTGGGGCCGTACAGGTGGAACGCGATGACGCCGGGAATCATCATCAGGAACGGCACGAGTATCTTGAAAAAGCCGGAAAACAGCACTCCCTTCTGCCCTTCGGCAAGGCTGCTTGCGCCCAGAGTGCGCTGGATCACATACTGGTTGGCGCACCAGTAAAACAGGTTGGCGACCACCATGCCGGTGAAAATCGTTCCGAACGGGGTTGGATCGTCTGCGCTGCCAATGGCGTTCAGTTTTTCCGGGTGTTGGGCGGTCAGTTGCGCCAGACCAGCGGCGATATCGCCGCCACCCAGCGCAACCAGGCCGAACACCGGCACCGCAATTCCGATGATCAGCAGGCCCACACCGTTCAGCGTATCGGACACCGCAACCGCTCTCAGCCCGCCGAAGATTGCATAGATCGCTCCTGTCACTCCGATGACGATAACGGTCGCTACCAGCGCCTCGAAATCGGTCAGCCCCGTCAGCGCGGGCACATCGAAGAACGCGATCACCGCCAGCGATCCGGAATACAACACACTCGGGATCGTCACGAGCCCATAGCCCAGCATGAACAACACCACCGACATGCGACGCACCACCGGGTCGAAACGGTCATTCAGGAATTGCGGCAAAGTGGTGAATGCGCCCGCAAGGTATCGCGGCAGAAACACCAGCGCCATCGCCACGGTCGCCACCGCCGCGGTCACCTCCCACGCCATGCTCGACATATTGAAGCCATAGGCCGAACCGTTGAGACCGATCAGCTGTTCGGCGGATAGGTTGGTTAGCAACAACGATCCGGCGATGAAGGTCGCGCCCAAACCCCGCCCGGCGAGAAAATAGCCGTCCACGCTATCGGCGGTGCCGCGCGTTTTCGCCCAGCTTATCCATCCGACCAGCCCCATGAAGGCCGCGCAGCTGAGCGCTGTAAATACCAGATTACCCTCGCCCAAACTCGCGTCCCCTCGATTATCGTTCAGGGGTTAACGGGTGCGCGGGTGTGGGGCAATTCATCCTTCAGCAGGTTTGCATAGTGATCGCGCAGCGTCTGTGTCCCGTATTCGGGCGTCGCATCAGCGCTGTATTGCCCGGTTGCGTGGTCCAGCACCAACATGCTTTGCGTCGCGTAATATTTGGCGATGCGGGCATATTCGGCCTTTTCGGCAAACCATCCGGACCGCCGTTCACCCAAGCTGAGAACGCGCGCGGCGATATCGAACAGGCGCACGGGCACGCTGCGAAATTTCGGCTCCTGCCCCGTCAGCTCAAACAGCAATTCGCCCTGTTCGCGCGGGTTAATCGCCGGTCCCGGCCCGCCGATGGGCAAAACGGCGTCCTGGCTTTCAGGATCGATCAGGCAGTCCGCAATGAAACGGGCGAGGTCCGCGTCGGAAATCGGCTTGCACCGGGTAAGCTCGCCATCGCCGAACAACAGGAATGGCTTGCCCGCCGCCACGCGCTTCACCTGGCCCGACAGCGATTTGAAAAACGCGGTGGGCCGCACGATTGTGTGCACGATGGGCGCCGCCGCCAGCTCTGCCTCGAACTGCAGTTTGGCCCGCTGAAACGCGAGATGCGGGCGCTGCACGCAGATGGCAGACAGCAGCACGAAATGGCCGGCATCAGCGGCCAGCGCCGCAGTCAACAAATTGCTGTTGGCCTGATAATCCACCCGCATCGCATCGTCGGGCGCGCCGCTGCGTGAAGCTATGCAAGATATGACCGCGTGCGGCGCGATCCGGGCAAATGCAGCTTGCAAAGCGGCGGCATCGTCCAGATCCACGACGCAGCAATCAGCGCCCGCCAGTTCGGGCAGATCGGCGGCGAATTTGCTGCGGACAAGTGCGGTGACGTGCAGCCCCCGCCCGGTGCACTCGCGCACCACGGCTCTGCCAATCGTGCCGCTGGCACCGGCGATGATGATGCGCTGGTCGGTGTTCAATCAATTATGCCCGTTGCTGCGACCCGTAAAGTGCCTAACCGGCACAGCGGCTATGGCAAGTGGCTTGCCATAAAGGCCATGCCGGTCAGGCAATAATCCGGCGGCAGTCAGACGTAAATTCTTGTAAACAATGCAACCGAAATGGCGCCATTGCCTTCCCGCGACGCAGAATTTGAGGCAGGATACATCCAAAGAACGCACCTGAGTGCGCACAGCGGATCCAAAACGGTGGTTTGTGTTGAACCGGCCAGCATTTGTACCGCCTGACGATTGGACTGGAACGCACATGAGAATTGCCATCGCGGATGACGATCCGGAACTTCTCGAACAATTATTTGCCGCACTCGAAGACACGACGCACCAATGCGTGCGCTTCCGCAACGGCACAGAACTGATGACCTCGCTCAAGCGGGAAACCTATGACGTGGTGCTGGTGGACTGGAACATGCCCGGACAGACGGGTCTCAATGTCATCGAGTGGGCGACCAAGACGCTGGAAAAACCGCCCGCATTCATCCTCATAACCAGCCGCGCCGATAAATCGGATGTGGTCCGCGGGCTGGAAGCGGGGGCAGTCGATTACGTGGTGAAGCCTGAGAGCAAGGAGGTAATCCTTGCTCGGATTGAAGCTGCCAATCGCCGGATGCGCCCGCCAGAGGTTGATCGCTTTGCCCGGTTTGGCGACTACGAAATCGACCGGCTGCTGAAAACGATCGTCTGGAAGGGCGAACCGGTCAAACTCACCAACAAGGAAGTCGAACTGGCGACCCTGTTTTTCGACAATCTCAACCGACCGCTTTCGCGCGCATACATCTTTGGTCAGGTATGGGGCGGCGTGCCGGACGTGGAAAGCCGGACGCTGGATCTGCATGTCAGCAGGGTGCGATCCAAACTGCAATTGCGCCCGCAACACGGATTTGCGATTCAAACCGTGTTCGGTTTCGGCTATCGTATGGATCGATGCAGCGAGCCCGAACACGAATCCTGATCTTTGACCGCTCCCGCAGTGTGCGGGCATGGACCATGCTCGGCGTTGCATTCGCTGTACCGCTTGCATCCTGCGCGGTGACAGAGCCGCTGACCATTACCTCCACTGGAGGCGAAAGCGGGCTGGCGCGCGGCGTGGCCGTGGCGCTGAACATGCCCGACGATCCATCCAGCCAACGCGGCCGATTTGCCGAGGCATTAGGCGAGGCGATGGCCGCGCGTTCGGTGCAGATCGCTGACGATGCTCCGTTGCTCGCAGATATCAGCATCGCGCGCGGCGATGCATCTGGCGGGGTGATCAACGGGCCGGGCAATCCTGCGACCAGCGAACAGGACTGGATCGCCACCCCGCGCCGAGATCGCCGGTTCGATAAGTGCGAGGCTGAGCGTCTGCGCGCGACGCTGGTCCTGTATGATCGCGCCAGTGGAGCCATCGCCTATCGCGGATCGGGAACCGCGACGCAGTGCGGGTTTGCCGATGCAGATATTGCTGCGATGGCGCAGGGGCTGGTCGATGACGCGATGACCCGTTCGGGCGAGCGTTCAGGCGTTCAGGGCGCGCCCTAGTCCCCCCTCAGTCCTCCACCGCAAATCCCGGCAAAATAATCGTGAAGGTCGTGCCTTCACCCCTGGCAGAGCGCAGGGCGATGGTGCCACCGTGATTATCCACCACCTTTTTCACCAGCGCCAGCCCCAGCCCCGCGCTTGGCCCGGCATGAGTGGCATGTGCGCCGAACCGGGCGAACGGATTGGCTAGTCGTGCATCGGACAGTCCCGGCCCCTGATCCGTCACTTCCAGCACCAGCGGAGCGCCATCCCCGCCGCTCAAAACAACGCAAATTTGCGTGCCCGCCTCCGAATACTTGATCGCATTGCCGATCAGATTATCCAGCATCCGCGCGATCAGCGATGCATCGACATGGGCAAAGCACGGCTCGCCCGGCAGGTCTTGCGCGATGGTGATGCGCTTCGCCCCTGCCAGAGCGTAGGCGCGGTCGCACGCCTCCTCCACCAGCGCGCCGACATCGCTGTCCGTGATCGCGAGATTGGCGCTTTCAAGCCGTGCAAGCTGCACGAAATCGTCAGCCAGTTTCAACGTGCGTTCGGCCTGTTTGCGAATGCGACCCACCACATCGCGGTTCACGCCATCCGCGCTCGCCTGATTGGTCAGCCCGACAATCGCAACCTGCGGGGTGCGCATGTCATGGCTCAAAAATTCAAGCATTTGCTGGCGTTCATCGTCCAGCCGCCGCAGCTCGCTCACATCGCGCAGGGCGATGATCTCTCCGTCCCCGCCATCATCCCCGCCCTCGACCTCGTCCGGCTCCACGATTTTCGCGCGAGCGATCAGGAACGTGCGACCATCCGCACTTTGCAGTTCGGTGCCGGATTTTGACTGTTGTGCGCCCGCACCCGTCACCAGTTCGGCAAACGCCTGTCGTCCAGTCGATGTCCAGTCCGGAAAAAGCTCCAGCGCCTTGTGGTTCAACATCTCGATCCGGCCCGCCCGGTCCAGCACGACTATCGCATCGGGCGCGGCCTCAATGACTTGCCGCAAAAAGTCGAGCGATCCACGAACTGTACTGATAAGCCGACGCAATTGCTCGATCTGGCGGGTGACATAGTCCAGCCCGCTCGCCGCGACCGGTGCGGCATCGCCTGCGGCCAGGCGCGCCGCCTCCCGGTCGAGGTACCGGCTCACATTCGTCAACCGTCGCCAACTCCACAAGGGATAGGATAGCGCCACCGCGGCCATTATCGGCCCCGGCGCAAACCACAGGCGCCCCGCGCCCAGCAGCGCCAGCGAGATAGCAAGCAGCAGCGCGATCAGCCCCGCAGCACAGATCAGCACAAATCGCGGTGGCAGATGCCAGAACGCCAGAAACAGTGCGAACAGCAATGCGACCGCGATACCGCCCTGCACCGCCGGATCGACGATGCCGATCAGCGCATCGTGCCGCAGCGCACCCATCAGATTGGCCTGTATTCCGATGCCGCTCATCAGATCGACCGGGCCAGCAGCGACCGAATACCGATCGCCCATCCCCTGCGCGGTGGCGCCGACCAGCACAATCTTGTTGCGGAGAAACCCGGCGGGTGTCGCCCCGGCCAACACCTCGGCTGCGGACATGCGCTGAAAATCGGCCTCGGGATGAAATGCGATCAGAGCCTCCTGTGCGCCAGTGCCATCGGCCGCAACGCGCGCGCCAGCACCGTTTTCCAACGCATCACCCTCTAACGCGTTGAGAACCTTGACCACGAGGTGCGGATAGACGCCCGTATCGGTTTTGACCGTCAGATCGAACCGGCGCAGCACGCCATCGGCATCGGGCTCTACGATGACATGGCCCACCCCGGCGCTGACCGCTTGCAGTTGTGGCAGCGGCATCAGCGGATCGATCCCACTGGTCGCATTGGGGCGGGCGGCGAATGTGTGGGGCAGGAACACCGCGCCGCTGCGCGCCATGGCTGCGGCCAGCGCCGTATCGGCCTGAGGCTGTGTGGGTTCCAGAAACAGGATATCGAGCACGACCGCGCGCGCGCCTGCAGCGTGCAGCCGCTCAATCAATCGGGCATGAACATCGCGCGGCCATGGCCATGCCCCCACCTCGGCAAGGCTGGCATCGTCGATTGCGACGATCACGATATCGCGATCCAGTTCGGGCCGGGCCAGCGCAGATGCGGTGTCGAACAACTGATTATCCAGTCGTCCGGTCAAACCATTGGCCTGCGCATACAGCGCGCCCGCAATCGCGAGAGCGAGCAGGATCGCCCATTCCAGTTTGAGGCGGGTCGCGTTCATTGCCGGGGTTTTCTGCCCGCTGCCATATCCCGCATCACGCTATTGCGAGATCGTGAGCTTCTGGGTCGGTCCCCAGACTTTCAGCAGGCCCTCAGGCTCCGCCTCGACCGCAGCGACCCGCCACTGGTAGACGCCGGGCGCAAGATCGGTCAGCACCAGTGCGGTCGATGAAAGCCCCGCCTCATCCACGATCAGCTTCGCTGCATCACCATCTCGCCACAACTGAAACGCAAACGTCACGTTGCCATCCCCTTCGGGCAGCCACTGGAATGCGAAGCCGTCGATTTCGTCGGATTGGCCGGTGGAGGCGTCCACGCCGATCCGCTTGCGCCGGAAGGAATAGCTCTCCGAAAAACCCTCGATACCACTGGCGGATATGGCGCGGGCACGCACGAAATACCGCCCGTTGGGCAACGGGTCGAACGTCGCCTCTTTTCCGTCGGTGACAACATCGCTGACGACATCGACAAAACCCGCATCGCGCGCAATCTCAAACCGGTGCGCACGGGCTTGCGGACCGGGATCGACGGTAAAGCGCAATTGCTGTGCGGTCTGGATCGCGCCCGGATCGACCAGAGCGGGGGCTGGCAACAGAGCCTCTGGCGGGGCAAGGCCGTCACCCGCACTCGCCACGCCAAATCCTGCGGGCGCCGTGATGGTGTCCTTGCCCGCCGCGACCACGACCGCGCCTTCGGTCACCTCCGTGATGCTGCGCGCCGATGCCTCGTCAAAGGCGACGCGAAAATCTGTGCCGCGTACCGCCGTCACCGCGCGCGGGGTGCGCAATTGCAGGTGGTCCTGCCCGTTAAGCGCGGGCGAAGTGGCCGATCCGCGCCCGTCCTCGATTGCAAAGTCCACGTCCAGCGTCCCGCCCAGCACATATCGCCGCGCCCGGATCAACCGCGCGCGCGAGTTGGAGGGCAGCGAGATGCGCCCGCCAAAACTGCTGCGAAACGTGACAAAGCCATTGGGGCCGGTGGTGACGATCGCGCCTTCGGACAGCTGCGCGCCGACGCTCGCCGTCGCTCCGGCTAGGCTCACTGGGCCGGAGAAAGCCGCGACTTCAAGCGTTACATCCTCAAACCGCAGCAATGCGCGCGGCAGCTTAAGCGAGCTGCCTATCGGCAGGCGGCGCGGATTGCGAACGCGGTTGATCCGCTGCACCTGTGGGATCGCGCTGGCGCTGCGCAGATACCGGGCAGCGATGCCAATCAGGGTATCGCCACGCTGCACGGTGTAGGTGATTTCTTCGCGATCCTGCGCGCTCAACGGTCCGCTGATTACTGCCAGCAGCGCGAGGATGGCGATACAGAAACTGCGGATCATCGCGGACACTCCCTCTGAAAGCTGCGCGAAGTCTGCCACGCCGCGCGCCGCCACGCCAGCGCGGGCACCGCAATTTACAGGAAATTACGTCTGCCGCCGATGTCCCAATCGCCCCGAACTGCGCTGCATCAACATTCTGGCGGGCGGCGCAGGTCCAGTGTCATCGGAAATTCACCTGGTGCCTCTACAGGAGGTATTGGCAGCGGGCCGGGTGAATGGCCATGATCCTGAAACCGCGCCTTGCGCCGCGCCTCCGCTTCGTAGCCATTAACGGGCACATCATCATACGACCGGCCGCCCGGATGCGCCACGTGGTACACACAGCCACCCAGCGAACGCCCGTTCCACGTATCGAGTATATCGAACGTCAGCGGCGGGTTCGCCTTCATCATCGGGTGCAGGCAATTGGCCGGTGCCCACGCCTTGTAACGCACCCCGCCATACCCCTCACCCGGATTGCCGGTCGGGGACATCGGCACCGCGCGCCCGTTGCACGTGATGATATGGCGTCCGGGGATCAAACCGCTCGCCTTAACCTGCAGCCGTTCCGTAGAGCTGTCGACATAGCGCACCGTGCCGCCAATCGCGCCGGTCTCGCCCAGCACGTTCCACGGTTCGAGCGCATGGCTGATCTCCAGCGTGACGCCCCCGCCTTCGATTTCTCCGTGCACGGGAAAGCGGAACTGGCGCTGCGCCTCGAACCAGTTAGGATCGAAATCGTAGCCCGCGCCGCGCAGATCCGACAGCACGCCAAGGAAGTCCTCCCACACGGCCTCACCCAGCATGAACCGGTCATGCAGCGCCGTGCCCCAGCGCACCGGGCGTCCCTGCTGCGGCTCCTTCCAGAACCACGCGGTCATCGCGCGCAGCAACAATTGCTGCGCCAGCGACATCTGCGGATCGGGCGGCATCTCGAACGCGCGAAACTCGACCAGTCCCAGCCTGCCGGTCGGGCCATCGGGCGAAAACATCTTGTCGATGCAGATTTCGGTTCGGTGGGTGTTGCCCGTCACATCGACGAGCAGGTTGCGGAACAGGCGGTCCACCACCCACGGTGCGGGCTGCTTTTCTCCCGGTGGCGGCACCTGTGCCAGCGCGATTTCAAGTTCATACAGGCTGTCATGTCGTGCCTCGTCAATGCGCGGGGCCTGACTGGTCGGGCCGATGAACAGGCCGGAGAAAAGATAGCTGAGCGAGGGGTGGCGCTGCCAATACAGCACAAAGCTTTTCAGCAGATCGGGCCGCCGGATAAAGGGCGAATCCGTCAGGCTCGGCCCGCCCAGCACCAGATGGTTGCCGCCGCCCGTGCCGATCGACCGGCCATCGACCATGAACTTGTCCGCCGTCAGCCCGGTTTCGCGCGCGACACGATAGAGCACCTGCGTGATGTTGACGGCCTCTTCCCAGCTGGCTGCGGGCTGCACGTTGACTTCGATCACGCCGGGATCGGGGGTGACCTTCATCACCACCAGTCGCGGATCGGGCGGCGGGGGATAGCCTTCGATGCGGACGGGAACGCCCAGCGCCTTGGACGTGCGCTCAATCTCGGCGACTATCTCAAGAAAGTCCTCAAGCGCCTCGACCGGAGGGATGAAAACCGACAGGTGATCGCCGCGCGGCTCTATCGCAAGCGCGGTGCGCACCGCGCCTTCGATGATTTCCTGCTCCTGCCGCTCCTGCTGACGGCCTTCAGCGGCCTCGACCGATTGCTTGCGCAGCTCGCGCGCCTTGGCCGGATTGTCCTCATCCAGCGGCTCGCTCACCATGCTTTCGCGCGTGTCGCTGCCCGGCTCGATCCCCTGCGTGCGGTAATCAGCCAGCGGCCCGCGCGGTTCGGCGGTGTCGCGCGGGTGGATATAGGGATATTCGGACTCCGGCACATACGGCAGTGATCCCAGCGGCAGGCGATAGCCCAGCGCGCTGTCACCGGGCACTGCAAACAGCGCGCCGCGCCGCACTTTCCACTTCTCGCTTTTCCAGCGCGGTTTCTTCGATGGTTCGCTGTTCCAGCGCTGGATCGGCAGGACGTATCCGACCGGCTTGGAAAGGCCACGCTGGAACGTGCGCATGATGCGCGTGCGCTCCTCCGGATCGTCCAATTTGGGATCGGCGGGGCTGGTGTTGCCGGGAAGCTCGGCCTCTTTAACGATCCACGCGACCGCATCTTCGTACACCGGCTCGATAAATTCTGGATCAAGCGCAAAGCCGCTCGCGGTTGCGTGGATGAACTTTTCCGCCACGGCCTCATTTACCGGACCTTCGGGCGCAATGCCCTCTTCCTGCTCCACGTCCTGAGGCGCAATCAGGTTGGCATCGCTCCACAACGGCACGCCATCGCGGCGCCAGTACAGCGAATATCCCCAGCGCGGCAGGCTTTCGCCCGGATACCATTTGCCCTGCCCATGGTGCAGCAGCGCGCCCGGCGCAAATTCCTCGCGCAGTTTGCGGATCAGCCGGTCGGCATAGCCGGCCTTGGTCGGGCCGACGGCATCGGCGTTCCATTCGCCCGCCTCAAAATCGCCATCCGCGATGAAGGTCGGTTCGCCCCCGGTCGTCAGCCGCACGTCGTTTTCGACGAGATCGGCGTCCACCCGTGCGCCGAGGTCCAGCAGCGCCTGCCAGCGCGCCTGCGTAAAGGGTTTGGTGATCCGCACCGCTTCGGCAATGCGCGTTATGTTCATCTGGAAATCGAAGCTGACCTGCGCGGGTTCTGCCATGCCGCTGATCGGCGCGGCGGAACTGTAATGCGGCGTCGCGCACAGCGGAATATGCCCCTCGCCTGCAAACAACCCCGATGTCGGGTCCAGCCCGACCCAGCCCGCGCCGGGCAGATACACCTCGGTCCAGGCGTGGAGATCGGTGAAATCCGCCTCCGGCCCCTTTGGCCCGTCGACCGCTTCGATATCGGCCTTCATCTGGATGAGATAGCCCGATACGAACCGCGCGGCATACCCCAGCCGGCGCAGCAATTGCACCTGCAGCCACGCGCTGTCGCGGCACGATCCCGTGCCCAGTTCCAGCGTCGATTCAGGCGGCTGCACCCCAGGCTCCATCCGGATGACATAGCCAATAGCCTGTTCCAGATCGGAATTGATGCGCACCAGAAAATCGGTCGTCCGGCCGGACTGATCGCGGTATTTCTCCACCAGCGCCTCAAACAGCGGGCCGTGCGTGTCGGTCTGAAGATAGGGCCTTAATTCATCCCGCAGATCGTCGGCATAGGTAAACGGCACCTGTTCAGCATATTCATCGACGAAGAAATCGAACGGATTGACCACTGCCAGCTCCGCCAGCAGATCCACCTCGATCCGGAAATGATCGACCTTTTCGGGAAAGGTGATGCGCGCCTGCCAGTTGCCGTGCGGGTCTTGTTGCCAATTTAGGAAGTGTTGCGCAGGGCTTATCTTCAGGGAATAATTGGGCACTTTCGTGCGGCTGTGCGGGGCCGGACGCAACCGGACGATCTGCGGCCCCAATGTGATTTTCTTGTCGTAGGAATAGCTGGTGAGGTGGTGCAGGGCTGCTTTGATCATGCCCCCTAGTGGTGCAGACACATGGTGCACTGCAAACGAAAAGACGCCCTGCAGCGAATTTCACTGCACAGGCGGGTCGCCTTGCCACCAGTGATTTTGCATGGCTATTCGCTGGCGGCGCACTACCTTCCCGGCTCCCGGCCCGATTGGCCGCCATTTGAAAAGACACACCCATGCGCAGGTTCAGTTGCCCCCAATGCGGGCATGAAATTCATTTCAGCAACACGCAGTGTGTCCAGTGTTCGGCAAAACTGGGTTATGATCCCGGCAACGATCTGATGGTCGTAATCCCGCCGAACGCGACCGGCCCGATCGCCGGATTTCCGACACATGCGATCTGTGCCAATCGTGAGCGGATTTCGTGCAACTGGCTGTGCGACACACGAAACGACGCAAAATTGTGCCTCAGCTGCCTGCATACCGTAAAAATCCCAAATCTTTCCAAGGCGGATAGCCTGAAACGCTGGAGCCGTCTGGAACGGGCAAAACGGCGGCTGTTCTATTCCCTCATCAAGTTTCGTCTGCCGTTATCCCGCGCCCGCGATCCTGCCCCCGGATCGCTCCGGTTTGAACTGATCGGCGACCATGTGAAGCCCGATGGATCGAAATCCCGCGTGATGACAGGCCACGATGATGGGTTGATCACGATCAACATTGCCGAAGCAGACGATGCGATCAGGGAAGCCAATCGCACAGCGATGGGGGAGCCTTACCGGACACTGCTGGGTCATTTCCGACATGAAGTCGGGCATTATTACTGGGACAAACTGGTGGACCAGCCCGGTACGATCGATGATTTTCGCGCATGTTTTGGTGATGAACGGGCGGATTATTCAGACTCGCTCAAATCCTATTACGACAGCGGTCCGCCTGCGGGCTGGAATCACTCGTATGTGAGCGCCTATGCCACCGCGCATCCGTGGGAGGATTTTGCCGAGACCTGGGCGCATCATTTCCACATGGTCGCAGGGCTGGAAACCGCGTATTCCTATGGCATCAACCCGCAGCCCATGCAGGGCGGCGCGGCGCCGCTGCTGCAATTGGTTGATCCGTTTCACGAAGGTGATCACGAACAGCTGACCCGCCATTGGCAACCGATCACCGTCGCGATGAATGCCATGAACCGATCAATGGGTAACCGCGATTTCTACCCGTTTACACTGACGCCCGCCATAACCCGCAAACTGCGGTTCGTGCACGATATCGTGGTCGAATATTCGACCGTCCAGCGGCAGATATCCAATGCGAGCGGCGCAGGAGGTTTCCTACAATCCGCCACGTGAGTATGCTTGTGTGGCTGTTTGAAATCGTCGGTATGCCAACGCTTCGAGTGGGACGCTGTGGAATTTTTCCGCAACAATCCGCGCCAAGTGTCAATTTCGCATTTTTAGCGTATTCAAACATTTTTACAAAGGCTTGCGGCGCTTTTGACGGCGCAGCACCCTGTCAACTTTGTCAAGCGGTCTGGCCGGGACAAAACGCCCCGGCCCTGGCTCATTATGCTTGAAAACGCCTGATCACGATGCCGGTTTGGGTACGATGCGAACCTCGATCATGCCATCGTCGGTCAGGTATTTCTGCGCCGCCGCCTGAAGGTCCGCTGCGGTAATCGCCTGTGCCACGGCCTTGCGCTGGCGCCAGCGATCCAGCCGCTCAGGCTCGCTTTGCGCGCGTGCCGCAATGCCGACCCAGGCAGTGTTTTCGCGGTCCTGCTTGACCAGTCTTTCAACCAGCGGCTGACGCGCGCGCAGGATCACATCCTCAGTCAGCTTACCGTCGCGAATTTGTGCGGCAACGGTGCGGATTGCCGCATAAATTTCGTCCATCTTTGCCGGATCGGCCACTGCGAGGCCCGCCAGAAAACCAAAGCCGGGATAGGTTGCCGATGCCTCGGACAGCCCGTCTGTCGAATAGCTCGATCCCAGCTTTTCGCGGATTTGATCGGTCAGCATCAGGCCGAGCGATTTTGCCAGCAGATCGCGTGCAACATCGTCCGTCTGATCGCTGTCGTCATCGCTTGGCCATACGGCCAGCGCCACGCCCTGATCAGCCTCGCCGTTGTGATACAGTTCGATCACGCCTGCATCGCGTGCGATTTGTGCAGGGCGGAACGCAGGTTCAGTGGCGCCGATTGGTTCCCGGTTGGGCAGCGCGCCCAGTGTCTTTGCAACGATATCGATGGCCGCCTGCGGATCGATATCGCCGACAATTGCAACTTCGATCGCGCCCGATGACAGCTGGTCGGAAATCAGGCTTTTGACTTTCGCCATGTTCATCGCTGCCAGCTCTTCGGGCGTGCCCTGCCCAAACCGTGGATCGCCGCTCGCCACGGCCCTTGCAAACTGGCTTTGCAGGACGGCAATCGGGGTCGCCAGATTCTGGTTGTTGATCGTGGGCAGTGCATTTTGCCAGACCGAATCCGCTTCTGCGCGGTAGCCCGGATCGGTGATCAGCGCGGTCAGCAATTTGAACTGCAATTCTGCATCATCCGGACTGGTCGTGCCTGTGGAAGTCAGCGCGTCCTGCCCTGCGTCAAGGCCAAAATTAACGCGCTTGCCAACCGTCAATCTCTGGATTTCGCGGATGTCATGCTCGCCCAGCCCGCCCACGGCCATGACGTTCTGGAGGTAATAGTCCAGCCCGCCCGCACTTTGCGGCATAACCTTCAAACCATCGCCAATCCGCACCGAATAATGCAGCGTGTCCGCCTCGAAATCGGTGTTCTTGATGGTCAGCCGCACGCCGTTGTCAAAGGTGATGGTGCGCAGACCCAGATCATCGATTATCTGGTCGGCGACAATTGCGCCCGGCGTGCCGAAATCGTCATAGGCAAACGCCTTCGCCGCCTCTTCTGCAGGGGCAGCGACGGCCATCTTGCGGGCATCCTCCAGCACGGCCATCACCGCTTCTTCGCCGCCTTCGATGGGAGCGGGGGTCGTCACAAACAGACTGGTCGGGCCGCCTTCCCAGTTTCTGGCGAACGCCGCGTTCACCGATTCCAGCGTGAGCGACGGACGCAAGGCTTCAAAGACGGACAGCATCCCCGCGGGTGTCAGCACGACCGAGCGGTCGACAGTGGAGGACACGATCTTGTCTGCAAGCGTCGCGCTTTTGCGGGTGTCCTGCTGTTTCGCAGCGTTTTCGAAACCGGCGGCAAGATTAGCCAGCTGTTCGTCCAGCTCGGCCTGGGTAAAGCCGTATTGCAGCGCACGGCGCAGTTCCTGTTCCGCTAAGGTGACTGCGCTTTGCCAATCGCCTTCCTTGCCCACGGCGACCACCGCCTTTTGCGAGGCGACGTTTTCCACATCGTCAAACCGACCAGCCCCACCGAGCAATCTGGCATCGGCAGCCAGCGCCAGTTTCTGAAAGCGGAAGGCCATGATGTTCGAGGCCAGTTGCAGCTGCAACGGTTCAAGGTTGTCTGCCACGCTGTTGGGCGTGGCCTCATAAGCTTCCGACTTGCCAAGGATCGCCACGGTTTGCGCCGAAGGATCGCTGAATGTGCCAACGGTAAAATCGGCTTTGGGATCGATCAGGCCGTAATCTGTCTGTGGTGCAGCAGGACCAGTCGGCTGCCAGTCAGCGAACTGCGCCTTTACCTTAGCCTCCATCGCATCGACATCGAAATCGCCGACGATCACCAGCGTGGTATTCTCCGGCCGGTAATACCGATTGTAGAAATCCCTCAGCCGGCTGGCAGGCGCTGTGTCGATTACCTCTACGGTACCGATCGGCAGGCGTCTTGACAGCATCGTTCCGGGCAACTGGTTCGCCAATTGCGCAACTGCGCTGCGCAATCCGGGGCTGTTGCGCAATTGGCGCTCGGACTGGATCACTCCGCGCTCCTGATCGACGGCCGAATCCGTAATCGTCAGGTTCGAAGCGGTTTCACGCATCAGCATCAGCGCCAGGTCGACCGCTTCCTCATCAGCCTCAGGCAGATCGAGCATATAAATCGTCTGCGTGAACGACGTCGTCGCGTTGGTGTCTGGCCCGAAGGTCAGTCCCTGACGTTCAAGCAGCTTGATCATCTCTCCCTCGGGCACGTTGGTCGACCCGTTAAAGGCCATGTGCTCCAGAAAGTGCGCCAATCCCTGCTCATCCTCGGCCTCTGCCACCGATCCGACTGTTACGTGCATCCGAACCGAAGCGGCATCCTTGGGCGTATCGTTCTTGCGCAGGGCATACCGCATGCCATTGGACAGGATGCCATATCGGATTGCCTCATCCGCCGGCAGATCGGTGTTGATCACGCCCCATGGATTAACGGAGCCATCTGACTTGGCCGCGACCGAGGCTTCGTCTTGCGCAAGCGCGACTGAAGGCAGCGGGAGCGCAATCGCAATCGCCAGAAGGGATGCGGCATACAGTTTCCGTTTTGCAGTAGGCTTGATCATGAGGGCTCCGATGAAAAATGTCAGATTAGCTAATCGACTGGTTTGTGGCAGTTTCAAACGCAAATTGCGAGGATCAACCAAGTCGTTGTCGACAATTGGTCTGGACCATGCTCGTGGCTACGCTGAAGAGGGATGCACGCGCGCCCACCGCATCAAACAATGCAATTGGATGGTCGGAGAGAGAGATCTTATGTCAACGCCCTCCAGCACCAATTTACAGCCGCGAAGCCCACTGATTTGCGCGAATTTTCCGGGGGAAGGTAGTGGTGCCGCTTAGGTGACTCGAACACCTGACCCCATCATTACGAATGATGTGCTCTACCAACTGAGCTAAAGCGGCAGTCATTGGCCGCGCTGGCGTGCGCGGCCGAATAGAAATTGGAGGTGCAAGCATTGCAAGTACCAATCGTCTCCGCGGCCCATTTCCCTGTTCCAGGCAAATTTACAAGGAAAAATTGGAAAATCGTGGAATCCTTATCCTTGCAGAGCGGCCTGGGATGCCCAGAAATCAGTCGTTTGGCTTTCAATACAACCGAGGAAAGCAGGGGGTTAAGTCACACCGCCCCACTGCATTCACGTGACCCGATGCGACCAAAACATAATCAAGTCTGCGCTAGGGCAAAGTCCAAGGCTGAGCATACGGCGGCAACTTGTGCATCGTTGCATATCTGCGGCGTTGCCCGCGCGCTGTCCGGATAAACCTCGGTGGTGGTCGTAAATCGCGCACCGGTTATTGAGCTGCACATAGCGTATTTGGCTTGGGGATATTGGATCACTCCACGTGCGACGACGGGACAGCCGATCATCTTTCCATCCTCGTCCGCTGGAGCAATGTGCGTGACTTGTTCAACGCCTGCGATAATGGCCTGCTGGAATTTCGGCTGCGGATTGTCGCAGTCATCGACCAGATAGAAACCGTCAGGAATGGTGCCCGGCACGAAAACTTCACCGTCACGGGCAGCCAAGGCCGGGCGAAACTCGCTTTCATCGGTATCGGTTGTTTCGTGAAGATCGATATGCAGATGGAATGGACCGGGTTGCGCGGCCACAAGTTTCATCAATGCTGCGCATTCGATTGCTGAACTGTCGGGATGGAAGCTGCGATTGGGATCCATGGCATCATGGTTCCAACGATTGATCCGCTCATACGCCCACGGGCTGATGCAGGGGGCAACCAACAGGTTCACCCTGCCAGCATACTCGGCCGCACGGGATTCCAGAAACTGAAGAGCACCCATCACACCGCTCGTCTCGTAACCATGGACGCCGCCAGTTACCAGGGCGCTGGGCAAGTCTGGATCGGGGCTGCCATTGCGGAGCGCGAAAAGGTCATAATGCTCGCCATTATAACTAAGCTGCCCATAGGCGATGGTTTCGAAGCGGCTGACCAGCGCCTCAATGCGGGGAACTACATCATTTCGATAGCGACGTTGCTGCGACTGGGCCGAGCGCCACTGATCAAATTCGGCCTCACCCCACCGTTTGCCAGGCGTGCCGATGGGATAAGGCTGGATGCTAGTCATTTTGCTCTCGCTGCTCGGTTAAATGTCAAAACGCTGCTGCCCTATTCCCGGTTTCTGTTGGCTACTTCAAGGGTTCTGAAGCAGTTGGTGCGGCAGTGCCTCATCGAAAAATGACTTCGGTTTGGCTGGCAGCCCATTGGGGGGCTAAACACCTATGCTTCCGCTGGCAGTTCAATATGCGGCCTTTCGTTCTGGTTGCCACGCGCAGTGATAAGTGCAACCTGAATGCCATTCTCTTAGACAATTACTTTGGGGAATGACGGGGGCAGGTCCAATCGATGGTCACAGATTACACGATCGCTGAGAAAGTAACCTGCAAAAATCGCTGGTGGCTGATTGTCGCTGGATTAATCATTGTTCTGGCAGGCGGATTTCTGGCGCAGCTGATCCGGACTTCGGACGGCACAAGCGTGCGGGACATACGCTTTACCGGGACGAACGGCACCGTCATGAGCGCTCTGCTGTATGTGCCGAAGAATGCGACCCCGACGACCCCCGCTCCCGGTATCCTTGCGGTTCACGGCTATATAAATTCGCGCGAAACACAGGACGGTTTCGCCATTGAATTTGCCCGTCGCGGTTACGTTGTTTTATCGCTTGACCAGACTGGACACGGATACAGCGGTGGCGCAGCATTCTCCAACGGCTTTGGCGGGCCGGATGGCCTGCAGTATCTGCGATCCTTGCAAATGGTGGATACCGGACAGATAGGTCTCGAAGGGCACAGCATGGGCGGCTGGACGGTGCTTGCAGCGGCTGCCGCGATGCCCGACGCATATTCGTCGATAGTGCTGGAGGGATCTTCGACTGGTGCGCCTTTTGCGCAGGAAGGCTCAACCATATGGCCTCGTAATCTGGCGCTTGTCTTCAGCCGCTATGATGAATTCTCGAAACTCATGTGGGATGTAGATCGCGCGCAAGACGTACCGACCAGCGAGAAGCTCAAGGCAGTGTTCGGCACGGATGCTGCAGTTGTGGAGGAACGCTTGTACGGGTCGATTGACGACGGCACAGCGCGAAAACTCTATCAACCAGGCACTACGCATCCGGGCGACCATTTCTCGACCACTGCGATTGGAAACGCAACGCAATGGTTTGCCTCCACCCTGAAGGGTGGGACGCCCAGACCGGTGAGCGATCAGATCTGGTATTGGAAAGAATTCGGCACAGGGATCGGCCTTGTGGGCTTCGTCATGATTATGCTCGGCGTATTCGATGCACTAGTCCGCTTGCCTGCGTTTGCCTCCATACGGACCAAAGCGACTCCTGCAGCAGATTATCGAGACAACCGCTGGTGGCGCGCATTTGCCGTGAATACCGCGCTGCCGGCGTTGTTATTCTATCCCACGTTTGTGGCTGCCTTCCTCTTCTTGCCAGCGTCCAGCCTGCTGCCGCAGGCGATTACCACGCAAATTACACTATGGGCCGTGGTCGGTGCTGTGGTCAGCCTATTCATTGGCCGCTTCATGCGACGCCCCGTCGATACTCATCAATCGGACTGGCCAGAATCCATTCTGCTGGCGGTGGCGACTGTTGTGGCTGGCTACGGCGCGCTCTGGTTGGTCGATCAGCTTTTCCTGACGGATTTCCGGCTATGGGTGGTTGCCGTCAAACTCCCCGATTTCCGACAACTGGGCATCGCGGCAATCTATGTCGCGCCGATCACCTTCGCCTTTCTGGTCATGATCAGATCGCTCTCAAGCACCACGGTTCGCGGCGATCAAGGCGGCTTGCAATACCTCGCCGCCATCCTGACGCTCACGACCGGTTTTATCGTGATGCTGAGCGTGATCTATGGCGTATTTTTCATGACCGGGACGCTGATCACCGCATTCGATCCCCTCAGCACAGTGATTGCGTTGCAGTTCGTGCCAGTATTGAGCGCCGTTGCAATCATCGGGATTTTTACATGGAAGCGAACCGGCAGCTATCGCCCCGGCGGGCTGATCGCGGGGATATTGGTGACCTTGTATGTCGTTGCAGGCACCGCCACGCAGGTCTGATCGTCTCTTGGTTGGCACCGCTGGATGAAGGTTACTTTAGCCGTTGTGTGCCATTGAAAGCTGTTTCCAGGCAGAGCGTGAGCGCGAAAACGCTGCCATGTTTCCGGTGACACCGAGAGACACAGCAAATGCGAAATTGGCATTCCGCTGTGCCCCTGACTAAAGACCCCTGATGTTGCGCATCACCGAACTGACACTACCGCTCCACCATCCGGATGAGGCACTGCCCGCGGCCATCTGCAAGCGGCTGCGGATCACCCCGCGCGAGCTGGTTCGCTATGTCGTCGCGCGCCGTGGGCATGATGCGCGCGACAAGTCCAACATTCTGCTGGTCTATTCGGTGGACGTGAACGTGAAGAACGAGGCGGCCGTGCTCCAGCGCTTTCGCAAGGATCGGGGCGTCCAGCCCACGCCGGACCCGCGCTATCATCTGGTTGCCAAAGCGCCCGAAAAGGGCACGTCCAAGCGGCCTGTCGTCATCGGCGCAGGGCCATGCGGGCTTTTTGCCGGCCTGATCCTCGCTCAGATGGGTTTCCGGCCCATCATCCTTGATCGGGGCAAAGTGGTTCGCGAGCGGACCAAGGACACCTGGGGCCTGTGGCGTCAGGGCGTGCTCAACCCGGAATCCAACGCCCAGTTTGGCGAAGGCGGCGCTGGCACCTTTTCCGATGGCAAGCTCTACAGCCGGATCAAAGACCCCTGCAATCGCGACCGCAAGGTTCTGACCGAATTCGTCAAGGCAGGCGCCCCTGCCGAGATACTGACGGAAGCGCACCCGCATATCGGCACGTTTCGGCTGGTGACGATGGTCGAGAGCATCCGCAAGAACATCGAGGAACTCGGCGGCGAGTATCGTTTTTCCAACCGCGTTGATGGGATTGATATTACCACCGATGCGAAGGGCGACCGCCGCGTTCGCGGCGTTCATCTGAGCACCGGTGAGTATCTTGAAGCCGACCATGTCGTGCTCGCCATTGGTCACAGCGCGCGCGATACCTTTGCGATGCTCCATGCCGCAGGCGTCCATGTCGAGGCCAAGCCGTTTTCGATCGGGGTCAGGATCGAACACCCGCAATCATGGATCGACAAATCGCGGTTCGGCATTGACGCTGGCAACCGGATCCTTGGCGCGGCAGAATACCATATCTCGCACCACTGCAAGAATGACCGGACGGTCTATAGTTTCTGCATGTGTCCCGGCGGCACGGTGGTCGCAGCCACGTCCGAGGAGGGCCGCGTTGCCACCAATGGCATGAGCCAATATTCGCGCAACGAACGCAACGCCAATTCCGGGCTGGTCGTCGCCATTGATCCAGCGCGCGATTTTCCCGGCGATCCGCTCGCCGGGATCGCGCTGCAACGCCATTGGGAGGCGCTGGCCTATGTTGCAGGCGGATCAAGCTACAAGGCGCCTGCGCAAAGGCTGGGCGACTTTCTTGCCGGGCGCCCCTCAGAAGCGCTGGGGTCGGTCACGCCATCCTACAAGCCCGGGGTGCATATGACCGATCTGGCGCAATGCCTGCCTGACTACGCCGTGACCGCAATGCGCGAGGCCCTGCCTGTATTTGGCCGGCAGATTCCGGGCTATGATCACCCCGATGTGGTGATGACCGGTGTCGAAACCCGCACATCATCACCGATCCGCTTCACCCGGGGTGATAATCTGCAAAGCCTGAACACGATCGGGCTGTTTCCTGCAGGCGAAGGCGCCGGCTATGCCGGGGGAATCCTGTCGGCGGCGGTGGACGGGATCAAGATTGCCGAGGCAGTGGCGTTGAGCCTTGGCAGCGATCAAGTGCGTGCGCATTATGCCGGTGCTCTCGTCCCACAGGGATAAGCAAACCGGGACACTGAGATATCAGATTGACAGCCAACACAGTACCAACCGGGGGCTGAAGGGAACTCATCACAGTCAACATGAATGGCGCAAGGGGTTCCGAACGTGATTTAACGAACAGATTTCCCGCCGCCGTCATATATCAACAGGGTTGAAAAGGGGTGGAGGCCCGAGCCGGAATCGAACCGGCGTGCGAGGATTTGCAGTCCTCTACGTAACCACTCCGCCATCGGGCCGAGCCGTCTGTCGCAGACCAGTGCCACAGCAATCGCCATGGAAATCGTCAGCCACCAACGGAAGCGGCCAACTAGCGCCTCGTTCGGGGCTTGGCAATGGTCTTTGCAAAGCTGCGGCAACCTGGCCAAGGGCGCAGAAGGTCGCGACGCCTCGACTATAGCGCCGCAAATCGCCGCGCTTGACGCAACGTCACTATGGACCACGCGCGCCCGCTAAGTCACAAGCGCAGGATGACGATCGCAAGCCTGCTCGAACCCGTGACCGGCACACCCGGTCCCGCTCGCCTCATTCATGCACAGGACTGGATGCAGGGTCGCACTCTTTATGGCGGGGCATCGGCGCTGGTCGCGTACACCATGGCAACACGTGCATTCACCGATCTGCCACCGCTGCGCGCGGCGCAGGTCGGGTTTGTCGCGCCCGTGGGTGAGGAAGTGGAACTGAGCGCTCACATCGTGCGGCAGGGTCGCAACGTCACGCAGGTGCGCAGCGAAATCCATTCGGGGGGACAGGTCGCGCTAACCGCATTCTGGCTGTTTGCCGCCGGACGAGATGCCAATGCGCAGCGCGCTGCCGATGCGCCTGATGACTGGCCCGGCGGCCCAGAAGACAGCGCCCCGGCGATGAAGGGGCAGGCGCCAGCTTTCATCCAGAACAATTTCGATATCCGCTTTGGACAGCCAAAAGATGCCGATCACGGCGCGACCATCCGACGCTGGGCACGGCTGACCGAGGATCATGATCTGGATCCGGTCGGGAAACTGGTGCTGATGGGCGATGTCATGCCGCCGGGCGCGATGCGGATCATGCAGCGGCCCGGTCCGATCAGTTCGATCAACTGGTCGTTCAACGTCCTCGATCCCGAAACGCGTTCAGAAAACGGGTGGTATCTCGCGGAAAATTCCAGCCGCCACGCAGACCTTGGATATTCTTCGGAACGGTTGCGGATGTGGGATGCTGCGGGAAAGCAGGTGCTGGAAGGGTTGCAATGCGTGGCAGTGTTCGGCTGACGCTGCCATAAACCCCAGCCTTCGGTTACAAATCCTCGAATTTGGGTGCGCGTTTTTGCATTCCGGCCATCACGGCTTCGACCTGATTGGGCGTGCGCATGATCGCGTGCTGTTCGATACTTTCTTCCAGCAAAATCGTATCTGTGTCGCGATCAATCATGCTGGCCGCCAATCGCTTTGCCGCGCGAATGGCGTGCGGATTGCGTGCAGCAATGTCGCGCGCGATAGCGGTCCCGCGGGTCAGCGGATCGGCATCGTTGTAAGTCGCAAGACCAAGCGACAGCGCATCGGCTCCCGAGAATTCGCGGTTGGTATAGATCAGCTCTCGCAGCACATCGTCGCGCACCAGCCCGCGCCACAGCGCATAACCGCCCATGTCTGGCACCAACCCCCATTTCAGCTCCATGATCGCCATACGGGTATCGGGATGGACGATGCGGATGTCCGCGCCGCTGGCAATCTGCAATCCGCCGCCAAAGCATACTCCATGCACCGCCGCGATCACGGGCACAGGCAGTTTGCGCCAGACCATTGCGACCTGCTGCCATTTATTGGAATTGCCAAAGGTGCGCTCGGTCAGATCTGGCTCGTCTGGCTGCGGAGTGCGGGCAAAGCTGGATGTGTCGAGCCCGGCGCAAAACGCGCGACCTTCTCCCGAAAGCACCACCGCGCGCAGCCCTTTCATCGCGCCCAGAGCATCGCCTGCAGCGATGATCGCGGCGAACATTTCCGGGTCCAGAGCGTTCATCTTTTCCGGTCGGGTCAGGCGCACCTGCGCAACGCCGGTATCCTCAAGCTCAATGGTGATGCGGTTATCCAAGAGAATGTCGCTTGCTGCGGTTGCGGTATCGGTCATGAAACGGGCCTGCTCAATGTCTGGCAATCAGTTGGCAGACAAATCTGGCCCAGCCGCAACGCCGAGTCCAGTGGCAAGGTAGGCTATGCATCGCATCCATTACAGGATCGATCAGGCTTTGGTTCCGGCTCGCATGGCAAAGCTGCCGGGCCCCGGCGGCGCATCGAGATAATACCCGCCATCGGGATGCGTTGCGAGAATACATGCAAGACCAAACGGCGAAAGTTTCGCTCTGACCCGCGCTACGTGGACGGCAACACTATTGGTTTCCGGTTCATAGGTGATGCGCCACACATCGGCTAACAATCGCTGTTTCGAGAGGCGTTGACCGGGATCCTGAGCAAGCCTCCACAGCAGCTCAAACTCGCGTGGATGCAGGCTGAGCCAGCGATCATCGACCCGGCCATCGCGGTGCAGCAAATCAAGCGTCACATCGCCAGCCTCGCGGAAGCGGGGGATCAACGTCTCGCCATCTGGAAACACGGAATAGACAGAACTCGAGTTCACAGTTTGCCCCCTGCGCGGATGGAATAAATCGCGTCGTGCGTGAAAATCAGATGGTCCAGCAATTCGATATCCAGCGCCCGCGCCACCGCGGCTACGCGCTGGGTTGCGGCGTGATCGGCGTGACTGGGACGGCAATCGCCCGACGGGTGATTGTGCGCGATGATCATGCCGGACGCGTTCAGCGCAAGCGCGCGAGTGAACAGATCGCGCAGCTTTAGCGACAGCGCCCCTGCATGCCCGGTACCCAACCGGATATCGCCCACGAACGAATGGTGCCGATCAAGGAATACAGCATGAAGCCGCTCCACGAACAGAGGCTGCGCCAACACGCCAGATCGCAACCGTGCGATCAGGGCATCTGACTGATTCCGGACGCAACTGGACGGTTCCACCGCCCACCCCCTAACATCGCGAGTTGCCAGCCCGCCGCTGATCATTTGTGGGACGATGCGAGAGGCGAACTGGCCAATCTCCATATGACTACACCGGGAATTTCGGGGCGGGCAGCAGTCCGCCAAAGCGAACCGGCACACGCCATTCGCGGTAAGGACCAAACAGTTTTTCGCGGCGAATGTGTCGGCCAAGGCCAATAGCGAGGATAAACAGCTGCATCCAACCGGGGATGGTCACCATCACTGCATATGAAATCGGGGAAATGACGTCCGCCAGCCCGCGGGCAACATGGGCAGTCAGGGCAAGCACCTGCAACCCTGCAATCCAAAGCGGATAATTGCGATTGGCGTTTACAGCTATGGCGATCCAGAAAACAGCTGCAAGGCAGTCGGAAGTCGCAAGCCACATGTCGATTGTGGTAAACTGAAATCCTTCGCCAAAACTCGCCCTGTAAACTCTTTCCATCACCTCGAACACGATTAGCCAAGTTGCTGCGATTGCTCGTTCCGGTCCCCGGCCCCAAATCAGGGCCGCGAAACACACCGCAAACGCAAGTACATCCTGCGCCAGTCCGCGATATTCGGAAACGAGCAAATCGAGCATTGAATTGACTTAACCGTTTGCTTCGACGAACTTGGCCTGTTCGACAGTTTCCAGCGACGCTTCCTTGATGTCGGTCGGTACGCCCGTATCGTCCGCCATCTTTTCGCGAGCAACCTTGCTGAGTTCATCATGGACACGAAGAAGGCTGGTCGACATTGCAAGCGCCTGCGCTTCGGCCTGATTGAGCCGCATAAGCGCGCGCTGTCCGGTATCAATCTCCACGCCAGGGTTTTGACGCGCCGCAATCATCGCCTGTTTAAGGCGGGCAAAAGCCATCATCGATTCGTCCGCAAGTGCTTCTGCTTCGCGGATCAGTTTCTTGAGGTTGAGGGCGTCGGTACGGATAGGGTCGGTCATAGAAATCTCCTGGCCTCCCCTGCACTCCTTAGGAAAGGCCGTGTTCATCGACGGGTATGTCGGCACGACCATCAAGAGCTTCGCTTATAGCAACAGCAGCAGTCACAGTCAGAACCACAGCGGCCAGAAAGCCGAATGCAATCCCTGTGATCGCTGCGAGGCGAAGTATGACGGCGTGCTCGCCATCGAGCATCCCGGGGACGACCTTCGGCTCCCCCGGTCTTAACCAAGGGGCGCGTTCGATCAGCGGCATGATGTCGTTCATTTCGACATTTGCTGCGCTGTCCCGATACTCCCTATCGAACCCGAACACCGTCGCGGGCACCTGAGAAATGTTGTATGAAGTTCCACTCAAGTCCCTGTAGGGGGCTTTATCAAATTGATTTTGTTCGGATTCACCATTGCCGCCCAAAGGTGCCCTTACGGAATCCTCAAGTTCAATACCGGCCCTGTATTCCTCAACCAGATCGCCAAGGCTGCCAACCTCATAGATATCCTTGAGTGCACGGATATGCTGATTGATTCGCGTTTCGGATACGCCAAGCTCTTGCGCAATCACCTTGATTGGCGTGCGCCGGTCGATTCTCTCCATGACCGCGGCTTGTCGTTTTGTCAGGGGCCGCGACGCTCGCTGCGCCATGTAATCCTCCTGTTTTTCGCGTGATGGCTGCATCTAAATAAAGCCTAAAGCACCGATTGTGTCCTGAAAATCTGCAGGACTCCCTATCGAGGCCCACCAATCCGAGTGCAAACGCTTATGCAGCCGAGCTGTTGACTCCCAGCGAAGACAGAAACCGTTTTATGTTGCGCGCCGCCTGCCGAAGTCGCTGTTCATTCTCGACCATCGCTATGCGCACGAAGCCTTCGCCGTCCTCACCGTAGCCCACGCCCGGCGCCACCGCCACCTGAGCCTCGGTCAGCAATTGCTTCGAAAATTCGAGGCTTCCCATCTGTTTGAGGGCCGGCGGAATCGGTGCCCAGGCAAACATTGAGGCTGCAGGCGAGGGAATATCCCAGCCTGCCCGACCAAACGCCTCCACCATTACATCGCGGCGATGTCGATACAGTTCGCGGTTGCTCTCAACGATGTCCTGAGGTCCGTTCAACGCGGCGCAAGCGGCGGCCTGAATGGGTGTGAATGCGCCATAATCGAGATATGATTTCACCCGGGTAAGTGCAGCAATCAATTGCCTGTTGCCCACGGCAAAGCCCATCCGCCAGCCCGCCATTGAATAGGTTTTCGACATGCTGGTGAATTCAATGGCAACATCCTTTGCGCCCCTCACCTGCATGATTGACGGGGTTGGATTGCCGTCAAAGTATAGTTCGGAATACGCAAGATCGGACAGCACCCAAACCTTGTTTTCCCTGGCCCACGCAACCAGCCGCTCGTAAAACGCAAGGTCGACCGTTTCTGCCGTGGGGTTCGATGGATAGCTCACCACGAGCACACTGGGGCGCGGCACGGTAAAGTTCATCGCGCGTTCCAGCGATCGCCAATATTCCTCGTCGGGCGTCGTTGGAACAGACCGGATCGTCGCGCCGGCAATTATGAAGCCGAAGGTGTGTATCGGATAGGATGGGTTTGGCGCCAGCACCACATCGCCGGGTGCGGTGATCGCAGTGGCGAGACTGCCCAGTCCTTCCTTGGAGCCCATGGTAACGACCACCTCGGTTTCCGGATCGAGATCGACCCCGAACCTTCGACCATAATAATTCGCCTGAGCGCGGCGCAGTCCAGGAATGCCTTTTGACTGGGAATATCCATGCGCATCCGGCTTTGCGGCAACTTCGCACAATTTGTCGATGACGTGTTGCGGCGGCGGCTGGTCAGGGTTGCCCATACCCAGGTCAATGATGTCCTGCCCGGCCAGACGTGCGGCGTGCCGCATCGCATTGACCTCCGCGATGACATAGGGCGGAAGCCGCTTCATCCGGTAAAACTGGTCGTTCATTGCTTACCCTGCCACAATTCGCGCAATCAAAACCATCATTCGCGCAACAATGCCATAAGGCATTATCGGTCGCTAGGGGAAGGCGTTTTCGCTAAGGTGCACGGCAAGCGGTCGCGAAAGCGCGTGACTCACCATAAACCAGCCGGGCAGGCATTGCCGCAGGAGCTAAAACATCATGGCCAAAGATCCCGCCAACGACCGCGAGCACCCGCTGGACGAGATGCAGCCCTTCAGCGCGCTGTTCAATTCTCCTCTGTTTGACATGAGTGGTTTCGATATAAACAGTGAGGCGATGCGCGCGATGTTCATGGGCACCTTGCCTTCTGGCACCGGCAACGATGAGTCATCATCAATTGGGCTTTTTCCCGCTGGATTGACTGCCAGCCTCGACGCAGGTGATCTGGGCGAGTGGGCGAAGGCTGGCGCGCAATTGCAGCAGATGTGGCTGGAATTTGTCGGCCATCAGGCAAAACAGGCCGCCCGGAAGGTCACGAGCGGGGCGACGGATGGCGCCAAAAGCCTGCTCGATCCGGCACAATGGCTCGTCATCTCGCAAAGCATGGTCCAGCAAATGCCCACAGGCTTGATGGAAGCGCAGGCCAAGCTCGCCAAGGACTTGTTCGAGGTATGGACCGGCGTGCTAGGTCGGATGGCCAACAGTCTTCCCGGAATGACATCTGGGGGTGGTGCAACCGCCCCCACACTGCCCGATCTGCCCAAAAAGGACCGCCGGTTTTCCGACCCTGCGTGGGCCGAACACCCCGCCTTTGCGCTGTTGCATCAAACCTATCTGATGCTGACCGAATATTTCCGCCAGTCTGTGAAGGCAATGAAGGGGCTCGACACGGAAAAACGTCGTCAGCTGCAATTTGCGGTCGATGCGCTGGCGGAGGCGATGAGCCCCGGCAATTTCATCCTCACCAACCCCGTCGTGATGAAGCGCACGGTTGAGACACGCGGCCAGAACCTCGTTCGCGGAATGCAATACCTCATCAATGATCTTAAGCGAGGCCAGCTTACTCACACAGACCCTCAGGCTTTCACGCTGGGCGAAAATCTTGCTGCGACTCCCGGCAAGGTGGTCCACGAAACGCCGCTGTATCAACTGATCCAGTACAGCCCTTCGACACCAGATGCCCTAGCAATTCCACTGGTGATCTTCCCCCCGTGGATCAATCGATTCTACATTCTCGATCTGACCCCGCAAAAAAGCTTTATCAAATGGGCGGTTGATCAGGGCATCACCGTTTTTGTCGCCAGCTGGAAATCCGCTGATGAAAGCATGGGGGATGTCGTGTGGGACGACTATATCCGCGCACAGATGGATGCGATTGACCATATTCGCGACCGGCTGAAAGCGCCCAGCGTCCACGCAATCGGATATTGCGTCGCTGGCACCACGCTGGCCGCAACGCTGGCGATCCTTACCCGCCGGGGCGAGGCGGACAAGGTGAAGAGCGCAACCTTTTTTACAGCTCAGGTCGATTTTGAACGCAGCGGCGATCTCAAACACTTTATCGACGACGCGCAGCTGGAGATGATCGGCAAACTATCGCCACAGGGCTATCTTGACGGGCGATACCTTGCTGCCGCGTTTAATGCGCTCCGCGGCAAGGATCTGATCTGGAACTATGTCGTCAACAATTACCTGCTGGGCGAAGACTACCCCGCCTTCGATCTGCTGCACTGGAACGGCGATGTTACCAACCTGCCATCGCGTTGGCATAACGACTATCTGCGCGATCTGTACCGTGACAACAAATTGGTCGTGCCCGATGCCTTGGAGGCCGACGGAACGGCGATCGATCTGACGCAGGTGATCACGCCATCCTATGTGCAGGCCGGACGCGAGGATCACATCGCACCGGCGGCTAGCGTTTGGCGGATCACGGATCATTTCAAGGGGCCGGTTGAATTCGTGCTCGCCGGGTCGGGCCATATTGCTGGCGTCGTCAATCCACCTTCGGCTAACAAATATCAGTATTGGCTCGGCGATGCTCACGCGGCCAGTCTCGATAAGTTTGTCGAAGGCGCAGAAGAGCATCCGGGCAGCTGGTGGCCGCATTGGCTGCAATGGCTGGAGGGTCAGGACAGAGCGAAAGTGCCCGCCACAGGCAAACGCAAACCGGGCGGGCGCGGCGACACCGTGATTGAGGATGCGCCGGGTCGATACGTCAAAACGCGTTAGACTTTACATCGCGATCTGACCGGATCTTTGTAGCTTCGTCTCGGAAAGTTTCAACAATACAATGCGCTGACCCGTTTTTGTGCAGTGCACAAAAATGCTTGACTTCGCGTGACTGATGCCTATTTTGTGCAGTGCAACATCATGCGAGGACACTATGGCTGAAGCCACAACCCAATCGAAGATCGACGCTGCAACCGATAAGGCCCAGGCCGAAGCTGCAGCATCGAAGAACGCGTCTGAAAAGACCATCGCCGCGAACGTCGCAGACGCTGTCAAAGCTGACGCGCCGAAACCCGCACCCAGTGCGGATGTCGTGAAGGAAGCGGTTGCTGCTCCCGTCAAGAAGGCTCCGGTAAACAAGCCTGCTGCGAAAAAGACTCCGGTAAAGCGCGCCGCCGCGAAGAAGGTTGCCGCGACGAAGAAGGTTGCTGCCAAGAAGGCACCGGTCAAGAAAACGCCCGCGAAAAAGACACCTGCAAAGGTTGCAGCCAAGACTTCTGCGAAGACTGGCGCGACCAAAAACACCAACCCCATCACCAAACTCAAGGATACCATCATGGCTACTGCAAAAAAGACCGACGTGACTGCTCAGGCGAAGGAAATGGCTGCTGACGTCCAACAGCGTGTGAAGACCGCTTACGCCAAGACCGGCGAACTCGCTGGCGAAATGGGCGAATTCAGCAAGGCGAACGTTGAAGCTGTCGTTGAGAGCGGCAAGATCTTTTTCGCCGGCGCGCAGGAAATCGTTCGTTCGGACGTTCAGACCGGCAAGGCCGTCGTCGAAACCGTCACCCAGGACGCCAAGAAGGTGGTTGCTGTCAAGTCGCCGACCGAACTGATGCAGCTTCAGGGCGAAATCGTGCGTCGTAACTTCGATGCGCTGGTGTCGTTCGGTTCGCAGCGCACCGAAACCATCATGAAGCTCTACAACGATGCTTTCGCGCCGATTTCGAACCGCGTCAGTGTTGCTGCCGAGAAAATCTCGAAGGCTGCCTAAGCATCACACAATCAGTTTCTGGACCGGGCCTCTCCTCTCTCTCCCAAACCCGGTTCATGAAAGCGCGCTGAAATAGCGCAAGGGCCGGACATCCCATCGCGGATTGTCCGGCCCTTATTGTTTGGGTTCCGTCGCATTTGGAACCGTTTCCCTTGCGATACTGCAAACGAATCCCATAATGGCGGGTATATGAATCGTTGCGATTTTTCCGATGGCCAAATTCTGTCCTGCCCGCGCGCGCCATTGGCGATCGCGGGGCTTCGTGTTGTGAGTGGCGAAGGCGGTGACGAAGATGGTGGCGGCAAAGACGGCGACAGCGAAATCGGTATCGCCACGAAAACCCGCACCAAGCCCAAAAAGCCGAGCCAGTACAAGGTGCTGCTGCTGAACGACGATTACACGCCGATGGAATTCGTTGTCATGGTGCTCAAACGCTTCTTCAGCATGGATCTGGAACAGGCGACCCGCGTTATGCTGCATGTTCATCAAAAAGGCGTGGGCGTGTGCGGTATCTTCACCTACGAAGTCGCAGAAACCAAGGTCAATCAGGTGATGGATTTCGCCAAGCAGAACCAGCACCCGCTTCAATGTACGCTTGAAAAGGCCTGAGGTCGAAACAGCGTGAGCCTGTTTGGTCACCCCGATCCTGATCCTCCCGAACCCGGGCAGGAGAGTGTCTGGGACTATCCGCGCCCCGCCATCGCCGAACCGACCGCCCGCCGCATTCAGATAAATCATCGCGGCACACTTCTGGTTGATAGCCGCGCGGCTTGGCGAACGCTGGAAACCAGCCATCCGCCGACATATTACATTCCGCCCGAAGACGTGGAGATGGGCCACCTGTCGCCTAACCCGCGTCGCACGATCTGCGAATGGAAGGGGCAGGCGCGATACTGGGACATCGTGATCGGTGACGACCGAATTGAGGCCGGCGCATGGTCGTATTCCGACCCGACGCCCGGTTTTGCTGGCATTCGCGATTACCTCGCTTTTTATCCCGAACCGTTTGACCAGTGCATGGTCGATGGGAAGTTAATCACGCCGCAACCAGGCGGGTTTTACGGTGGCTGGATCAGCCAGTACGAAGCCGGTCCGTTCAAGGGCATCCCTGGCAGCCGGTTCTGGTAGTCATCAATAACCCATGACGCGTCCCTGATTTACAGCTAGGAGCCGGTTCACCATCACAGCGTGCGCTGGATCAATGGCGCCCAATGCAGCAACCGGGACGAAGCGTGTTCAATTTCATCCCCAGTATCGACCGATATATCTTCCGGCTGGTGATTGTGCCGATGCTGGGAGTGTTCGCGCTCGCTGCATCGCTCCTGCTGCTCGACAAAATGCTGCGCCTGTTCGATTTCGTCGCGGTAGAAGGTGGCCCGGTGGCAGTGGTGTTCAAGATGCTTGGCGCGTTGATCCCGGAATACGCGAGCCTCGCCATCCCTCTTGGATTGTTGCTGGGTGTGTTGCTTGCCTTTCGCAAGCTCGCGACCTCGTCCGAACTTGATACGATGCGCGCGGTCGGTCTTTCGTACTGGCGGCTTCTGCGCGTACCATATGCGATCACGATGGTGCTGGTGGCGGTGAATATCGCGCTGGTGTTTTATATCCAGCCAATCAGCCGGTATTATTACGAACAGATGGAATTCGAACTGCGGTCTGGCGCGCTGGGTGCCTCAATAAAGGTAGGCGAATTCACCACTCTGGCTGACCGCATGGCGCTGCGAATAGAGGCAAGCGAGGATGAGGGGCGCAAGCTGAAAGGCATTTTTGCGCGGGTATCAAATTCACGCGGTCAGGTTTTGTCGATCAGTGCGCGTGAGGGTTCTTTTCTGTCCACCAGCGATAATCCGGACACGATCATCCTGCGCCTGACTGAAGGCACGATTGTGCAGGACACAGGCAGCAAGACACCGCGTGTGCTCAGTTTTAGCCGCCACGATCTGCCAATTGACCTGCCTGCCATAGAAAAATTCCGTTCCCGAGGAAACGAGACGCGCGAATATATCCTTCCCGAACTGCTGCGGGTCGGGTGGAGCGAGAGGACAGATGTCGAACAGCGTGATGCCAGTCAGGCGAGCTTCAATTTCAGGCTGGTCGAAGTGGTGATGATGATGCTGATGCCATTGCTGGCAGTGGCGCTGGCAATCCCTCCCAAACGATCTACCAGCGCTTTGGGCGTGTTCGTCTCCATCGTAATGGTGGTCGCCTATCACAAGGTGAACGAATATGGCGAGGACATCGCCGCGCTGGGCAGGTTCGATCCCATCATTGCACTATGGGGTCCGTTTCTGCTGTTTGCCGCACTTATTATGTGGATGTACTATCAGGTGGCCCACGTACCCGGAGGGCAGGCGATCGGATGGCTGGAAACCGGCTTTGCCAAGATCAGCAAACGCATCGGCAAACTTTTCGGCGCGCGCCAACGCGCAGCTGCACCGGCGCAGGATGAGGCGCACGGAACAGGCCGAGCGAGCGATGCTGACGATTCATCTCCCCTTGCGCCTGCGCAATAGACCGTCGCATAGACGCTTACGATGCAGCTCGATTTCTTCCCGTCCCGCACGCTGACGCTTTACCTCGCCAAGCTGTTTGTAGTGCGGATTCTTGCCGTCCTCTTCATGCTGGTGCTGGTGCTGATGGCGCTGGACCTGCTGAGTAAGTCGGGTGACATTCTGACCCCTACGGGTAACGGACAGGCCGAAATCTGGCGCTATATCACCCTGCGGGCGCCTCAGCTCATATCGCGTTTCCTGCCATACTCAGTGCTATTGGCTACGTTGATCACGCTGGTGACACTGAACCAGAACAGCGAAGTCGTGGCGATGAAGGCGGCGGGTCTTTCCGCCCATCAGGTGTTGTCCCCGCTATTGTTGACGGCAGCTGTGATTGCGCTGACCAGCTTTGCCTTCAACGAACGGGTCGTGACCCGCGCAAATGCTGCGTTGAAAGCATGGGAGGCGGTCGATTATGGCGAGATTCCTCGCGAAAGTGGCGTCCGCGCCAACATCTATTTGACCGATGGTGACAACATACTGACCGCTGCAACGCTGTCGGGATCGGGAGCGGCGATCACGCTCACTGATGTGACGTGGTACAAGCGCGCGCCTGGCGGACTGATCCTTGAACAGGTGCGAAGTACCCGCGCAACTTATGCTGCCCCCGGCTGGCGGCTGGAAAACCCCGTCCGTTTCGATGTGGGTGCAGCACGGACGGAAAAGCTGGCAACCCTCGTGGTGGGCGAAACGCTGACGCCGGAACGCATTGATGTGCAATCGGTCGACCCTGACGGGCAGGATTTTTTCGAGTTGTCTCAAACCATTGACGCGTTTGACGCGCTGGGCCGACGGACTAACGAGATGCGCGCCAAATGGTGGCACCGGATTTCCGGGCCATTATCGGCGCTGCTGATGCCGCTGCTGGGCTCTATTGCGGCGTTCGGCCTTGCGCGATCGGGCCAACTGTTCGTGCGTGCGATCATCGGGATGGCTTTGGGTTTCGCTTATTTCGTGGTCGATAACGCCGCGCTCGCAATGGGCAGTTTCGGCGGCTATCCGCCCTTCCTTGCCGCATGGGCACCGTTTTTCCTGTTTCTGCTGGTGGGTGAAACGGTGCTGATACGGACTGAAGAGTGACTGACTGGTCGCTACGCCTGGCGCGGCCCGGCGATGCAGAGGCCATGCCAGCGATAGAGCGCGCGGCGGGCAGACTGTTCAACGAGGTTGAGGGATTAGCCGGTATCGCCGGACAGCACACCGTTCCGGTAGAGCGCCTGCATCGCTATATCCGCAAGGGTCATTGTCTTGTCGCCCATGTTGGTGAGAGGATGGCGGGGTTCATCGTCACCGAACCTTTCAGCCGCGAACTGCACATCTGGGAATTCAACGTCCATCCGATGTTTCATCGCGGCGGGATCGGGTCGGGACTGCTGCGCGCCTGCATGATAGATGCGCGCAATTCAGGGTTTCGTGCGGTGACGCTGACCACGTTTCGCGATGTGCCGTGGAACGCACCATTCTATGCGCGAATAGGGTTCGAAGAGGTCACCGCTCTCGACGCACACCCGCGTCTGGCTGGCGAGCTTGCGGTCGAAGCCGATAACGGCCTGCCCGCCGATAGACGCTGCGCGATGATTGCGTTTCTGGACTGACGCTTGCGATCACAGGGAACCGGCGAAGCAGCAAGCCGTAGATTACACGCGCGCCCGCGCAGAAGGAGACCCTATTATGACCATGCATCGTCACACCAAGTTTGCGATCCCCGCTCTTGCCGTTGCACTTGCGTTGAGCGCCTGCAACGAAGCCAAGACGCCGCCTGCCGCAACCGATACAACCGGAAACGCGATGACAGACGAAGGCGGCATCGACACCGCGCCAGTCACGCAGCCTGACGGTGCAGTTGACCCCGACGGGGCCGGTCCCGACGAAGCCTATGGCCGAAGCGGGGAAGAAAACGCGCCGAACACGAACATCGACAACACCGGCGAGGCGGTTGATATTTCCGGTGACGGCAAATCGACCAAACGTCCCGGAAACTGACCAACCAACCCCGCGACCACGCTAGGTCGCGGAAACGGTTATGCAGAACTAGGTTTGCTGCGATTAGATCTCCAGCAGCCCTGACGGTAGTCGCTGGCCAATCAAGTCTTGTCAGCGGCGTATCATCGTGCTTTTCGCGATGCGGCCCACCAGTGTCGCCATGCCCGGATGGTTCGCGCCTTCATATGTCGTTCCCGCGCCAAGTTCCCGCGCCAGACGACGGTGAGCTTCGGGCAAATCATGATACGGCATGGACGGCATCAAGTGATGCAGCGCGTGATAGCGCAAGCCGACTGGAGCCCAAATTTCCGCGGCTGGCCCCGGCGGAGGAACGTTTACGCTGTCAAGGAATTGCGCGGTCACCGTCATTGGCTCGCCTTCATTCTCCCACAAATGTGCAACCAGCGTACGCAACTGGTTTAGCAATGCGGTGAGCGAAAAGATCGACAGCGCTATCAGCAAGGGTCGCCAACCAATCAAAAGGGGACTGGCGATAATGGCGATAGCCCACACACTGGCACCGGCTTCCTGCCACGCGACACGGCGGGCAAAATCCCCCTCGGGTGCCTTGCGTCGAAAATCAGGATTGATCGACAACGCACTGAATCGTTCCCACGTGAACTTGCGGACCGCCGGAAACAGCGCCCCCAATGGCACCAACACCGCAAACCGGACGATAAGCGCCACCGGCGCAAGCAGCGCAACGGCCACGAACAGTGGCAGGCTCCACGGTTTCATCAGGGCAAGCGGCAGGTATTCCGGATCTTCGATGGTGCCATATTGCGTTCGCTTGTGATGGATCGTGTGAACGCCTTCGTACATGAAACCGGGCGTCAGCATCGGGATCCCGACCATCAGGTTCCAGCCGGTGCGAAAACCCGGCAAGGCATCGCGGTGAATATGCGTCAATTCGTGGATGAACATTAGCGCCCGGTACAATGCCAGCGACGCCACAAGCCCGGCAATCACCGCAACCGGCACGCTGTCGGAGAGGATCGCGGTCGCAATTCCGGCATAGCCAAACGCAGCCGAGATAATCATATCCGGCCAGTATATGCCTGCGCGCGCTTCCCCCAGATCCTTCGTCAGGTCGCGGGCGGCGCGCAGCATCGCCTTGTCATCGCTGGTCTGGAACGCAGCGCGTGTCGCTCGCACGGCCCGATCGGCGGAGTTGATCGAAGAGGATTGCATATTCATCAATTCTAACCTTGAGTGGCGGTCTTTAGCGCAAAGGGCGCAATTTTACCAAACTCACATTAACACTCACTGTGATCGGATGGTCCTGATGGGCCGGTCCGAAGTGTATCGGCTTGCGCGGTATCGCCAAGCGCGCCTAGGAACGCATTGACCCAGCGCAAACCGCTTGTTGGAGTACGGTAATCGCCGTGTGAAAGACGCAAGGAGAGCGCAGCGGCAGTCAGAGAAATTGACCAGGCGATAGGAAGTTATGTCAACCGCACAAATAAGCATTGAACCGGTAAGCGGCAAGCGTGGGCGGGCACAATTCGTCGATTGCGGTCGCGCTTTTGCTGCGCGGGTGCCTGATTCCGTCCCGCAGTTGCGCGGCGAATTGCTTGAACTCGTCAATCCGGAGAAGAACCCGTTCTTCCAGCATGCGCGTGCGCAATTGTTCATCGCCCGGCGCGGAAAAACCGCAGTCGGACGCATTTCAGCGCATATCGATGAACTTGCCTTGCAGATGCCGTCTGCGCAGGGTTTTGGCCCCGGCACCGGCATGTTCGGTTATTTCGATGCGGAGGACCAGCAGATTGCCCGCGCGCTTCTCTACACCGCTGAACAATGGCTGCGCGATCAGGGAATGCGACGGGCGGTCGGGCCGATCTCGATGTCGATCTGGGAGGAACCGGGCCTGCTCGTTAAAGGCCAGAACCATCCGCCGATGATCCTCATGGGACACCACCCTTCGCATTATGCGGCCTGGATTGAGGCGAGCGGATATGAATCGGTGCAAACGCTGTATTGCTACGATCTCGATATCAGCCACGATTTTTCGCCACTGGTGCAGCGTATCGTCAAATCGGGCGAAAACAATTCCCGCATCAATGTTCGACGGGTGAACCGGGCGCGGTGGGACGAAGATGCGGAAATCATTCTGAACATTCTCAACGATGCGTGGTCGGACAATTGGGGTTTCGTGCCGTTCACCCCGGAAGAAGTCGCCTATGCAGGCAAAAAACTGAAACCGATCATCCACGAAGAACTGAATATGATCGCTGAGGTCGATGGCCGGCCCGTCGCATTTATGCTGACGTTTCCTGACATCAACGATGTGCTGGCCCGGATCGATGGCAAGCTGTTTCCACTGGGCTGGCTACGCCTTATGCGGTGGCTTAAAAATCCTCAGGGCGCAGGCATGCGCGTGCCATTGATGGGGGTGCTGAAAAGCCTGCACAATACCCGTATGGCCAGCCAGCTGGCTTTCATGATGATCAGCCATATCCGCGTTCATGCACACGAAAAATTCGGATCGGATCGCGGCGAGTTGGGCTGGGTTCTCAAAGATAATCAGGGAATGCTGGCGATCGCTGATACGATCCAAAGCAAGGTGAACCGTGAATACACGATCTATGAAAAGGCACTTGCCTGATTGAAGATGCAGACCATGCGTCAGCCACCGAATGCTAATCGACAAGAAAAAAAGGCCTCCACTCGGGGGCGAGTGGAGGCCTTTCGGGATCGTATCACCAGCCGCTTGGACGGGAGGGGGGTCTCGGCGGTGATAATAGCAAAATGCGCCCGGCGAAAAGCGGTTCCCCGAGGAGGGAAATTTTTTCGGTCCTCTAGAAATTCGTAATTCACGTGGATGAATCGGGAAACCTTTTCCATGTTCAGCACTTCACGCTTAGGGGCGACGGCAGTGCCTGATCACGCTATGGCCCGCGGCAACATTTATTCGCCGAACACACAAAGCTGGAGATTTCCATGGCCCTTGGTCAACAAATTGCTGCCAACCTGCCCTTCCTACGCCGCTATGCCCGCGCCCTCACCGGCTCACAATCGACCGGCGATGCATTTGTCCGTGCCACTCTCGAAGCGGCGTTGGCCGATGCGGAACTGAAGGCCTCACTCGAAGGAGGGCGGATCGCGCTTTACCAGGCCTTCAACAAGGTCTGGTCGAGTGCGTTTCTGGATGCCGACCCCCACGGTGCGGAATTTTCAGATGCAATGGCGATGGCTGGTGGTGAACACGAAATGGGCGCTCAGGCGCGCCTCGGGGCGATCACGCCGCTCAACCGTCAGGCGCTGTTGCTGACGACGCTCGAAGATTTCTCGCACGCGCAGGCAGCGCAGATCATGGATCTTGAAACCCATCAGGTCGATACGCTGGTTGCCGAAGCGGTAAACGAAATCGACCGCGAGCAGGCAACTTCGGTGCTGATTATCGAGGATGAGCCGCTTATTTCGATGCAACTTGAAGATCTTGTGACCGGCCTCGGCCACGAGGTTTGTGGAACTGCGGCAACCCGCACGCAGGCAGTCGCTTGCGTTGCGGAGCGCACGCCGGGCCTGGTGCTGGCCGATATACAGCTGGCAGATGGATCTTCGGGTCTCGACGCAGTGGATGATATTCTCAAGATTGACAGCGTGCCGGTGATCTTCATCACCGCATACCCGGAACGCCTGTTAACCGGAGACCGTCCCGAGCCGACGTATCTCGTCACAAAGCCATTTCAGGAAAAGACAGTGCGCGCCGCAATCAGTCAGGCTCTCTTTTTCGGCTCCAGCCGTCCGCTCTGATTAATTTGCGTTTTGATAATGTATCGGGCGGTCCGGACTTCGCAGTCTGGGCCGCCCTTTCTTTTATGTCCGCTCGCGGATTTGGAAATCGCTGCGCCGGCGCACGGGCACGCGCATTATACAGCGCACACCTTCGCGCTCGAAGGAAAGCTGAACGGGATTCTTGAGTTCGTGGGCGACTATCTTTTCGATCAACTCTGTTCCAAAGCCACGCTTGCGCTCCGGGTTTACTTCCGGGCCTTCGCTCTCGTGCCATTCCACCTCGGCGAGATGATCTTCGATCAATCGCCAGTAGACCGACACACGTCCGTCCGGGACGCTGAAAGCGCCAAATTTGGCTGCATTGGTCGCGAGTTCATGGAGAGCAAGGCCAAAGGACAGCGCATCGTTAGGGGCAAGTTCAACCGGCGGACCGTCAATCGTCACGAAGTGATCGCCAGCAGCGCGGAAATGCTTCAGTTCCGCCTCCACAACAGACCGGATCGGCGTGGTTCCCCAATCGGTGCCGGTCAGCAGATCGTGCGTTGCCGAAAGCGACCTGATACGTCCTTCGAGGCTCTCGGCGAAATCATCCAGCCCTTGTGAACGCCTGCGCGTCAGAGACATAATCGACAGCACATTAGCCAGCGTATTTTTAACCCGGTGATTTAGCTCTCGCGTCAGTGAATTGCGGATCGAATACTGTTCTTCATAAAAGGCCAGCCGTGACTGATCCTCGAAAGCCTGTTGCGTCAACAATCTCGCGAGCAGCATTAACAGGCAGGCCACAGCCAGGCCGAATAGCAATGTCACCATTGAAAGTGGCGCCAGCGTTGCGCCCTTGGGCGCTTCGATCACCAGATTGAATTCGCGATTGGCGATGTTAACCGGTTGTTCGATCCGGATGCCGCCCGGATCTGTGAGCGATCTGGCCACCAGCAGGTTTTCGGCCCGCACGGTCCCATCATACAATTTCACTCCGACCAATCTCTGGTTTAGATCGCGCATCTCTCCGGGCAGGGACGTCACTGCGCTGCGGAGTGCCGATTCCAGAAAAACTATCGGCGTTAAAAGGGGTGTAGATGAAACCGGCGAGTGATCGGTCGATAGGGGAACCGCTATCAACCTGTCGAAAGATCGGCATGAATATTGTGAAGCCTGCGGAGTTCGCCGCCCCATCCTGCGCAAGCTTGATCCGTCCGGAAGCCGTCGGATTTACTGTTCGCGTCGATTCTTCCATAGCTGCGGCGCGGGCGGGTTCCGAATACATATCCAGTGCCAATGCCAGGCGATTGCGCGGGGTTTCGGGATAGAAGTACGTGACTGGCGCAACCGCAACTGCGGCACTGTCGACGGCGGGGCGAATATCGGGATAGTCTGCATCGATCAGACGCTGGTCGGCCACGAAAGCCTTTGCATCCTGCGTTGCGAGCACGCTTACAAAGCCAATCCCTTCCGCCCCGCGGTAGTCAAGATCCAGCCGCAATTCGCTGACAAATTGGCGGAATGTGTCTGGCTTTACAGTCTGGGTAGTCGAAAACAATGCAGCGCCAGCGCGCAAATATGAGGCAAAGGTGTTTCCTCTTCCCTCAAGTGCGACAGCAATCGACTGAGCAAAATCGCGCATCTGCCCCTCTTCTCTGGCGCGCGCGTTGCTCTCGATCGTGAACACGCTCAGTGCGGTGATTGCCGCGATGGCGAGAAAAATCGCCATCGGCACTGCGCGCGGAAATCGGATCAGCCAGCGATTTGCACGTCTCGATGACGGTCGCAATTGGACGCCGTCCTTATCTGTCGTTGTCGCTGCCGGTAATGCCATGGTGTCTGAAATTAAATCTTTGGGGTTGGCCAATTGCGATGCGCAAGTGATAGGGATGTCTCGACGGAACCAAAGACCGCTGGCTTCGTTCCCAAATTGCACCTCGAAGCGCGGGCTATAATCCACAAAGCAAGCGTCACCCGTCAAAGTGAATTCGTGGCTCTTAAGAAGCGCTGCGTGCGACCAGAAGGCAAAACGAGAAACCATGGTAACCGGATCTTCCCCTGAAGACCATTCGCTCGACGAAGCGAAGAAGCGCAACTCGCAGCAGCAGCCCGGTTGGGCTGATGGTCTACGTCAATTATACGATTCTGTCGTCGATGAGCCTTTGCCCGATGCGTTCAAGGATCTCCTCGCGCAGTTGGATGATGGCGAAAAGCAGGCGTGCAATTCAAAATCGGATGGCTCCGAAGGGAGCAACAGCTGATGGCGGAAGCATCCACGGACGCCAAGCCGCCGCCACCCGTTCGAACTCCTTCCGAATTGGCCGATTTCAAACGCGAGTTGACCCAAGTGGTTCCGCACCTGCGCGCGTTCGCGCGTGGCCTTTGCGGCCGCCCGGACATGGCCGACGATCTAGTTCAGGAAACGATGCTGAAAGCATGGGCGGCGCAGGAACGGTTTGAGCCGGGCACGTCGATGCGAGCATGGACTTTTGTAATCCTGCGCAACGCCTATCTCACCGATATGCGCCGCAACCGGTTTCGCGGCGAATATGATGAAGGCGTTGCCGAGCGTATCCTCACGGCCCCTGCCGGTCAGGAAGAGCCGATCCATCTTTCAGACATGCACCGCGCTTTGCTGACGCTCCCTCCCGAACGGCGTGAGGCGCTGCTACTGGTGGGGGCTGGCGGATTTTCCTATGAAGAGGCCGCCACTATTTGCGGCTGTGCCGTGGGCACCATCAAAAGCCGTGTGGGACGTGCGCGCGCTGCACTCACTTCCATGCTGGAAGATGGAGATATCCCGCAGCGTTCAATCGATGATGCAACCGCACACCGCGCCATTCTCGAAGAGCTGGACGAAGTTGCGGCGGGCCGCGGTCAGGCCGGAAACAGCTAGTTTCAGGTCGATCACGGCTTCGCATCGTGATCCACGGCAGCCGCCACCGCGACGTTCATCGTCACATTGCTGAGCGTGCGCATGATGTCGGGCAGCATTTCAACCGCGACCAGCAGCGCCAGCGGTTCTATCGGAATGCCCATGGCAAGTGCTATCGGGCCGATCGACACGACGAAGCTGATTGAGCCGGGCAGGCTGACCGATCCCACACTGATAATGACCGCCACCGCGATCCCGAACAGGACGAGCGTGGCAGGCACCTCTACCCCGGCCAGCGCGGCGACATACAGCGCAACCGCCAGATTCATCGCAACGCTGCTTGCGCGGAATATCGCAACGGCCAACGGCAGCACGAACTCTGCGGTGCTGGCCCGCAGCCCCAGCCGCCCTGCGCTATCAAGCATTGCAGGCAGGCTGGCCAGCGAGCTCTGGGTCGAAACCGCTACCGCCTGTGCCGGTAGGATAGCTCGCGCAAACGCCGCGATCCTGATCCCGCCTAGCCCCCAGGCAATCGCATATGCCAGCAGCAGGATAAACCCGCCCATCGCGGAAACGACTGCAATATAGTGCGCCAGCGCTGCAAATGCGCCGCTGCCGCTTCTGAGGCCAACGCCGAACGCCAGTGCCGCCACGCCCACCGGCGCAATCCACAACACCCAGCCGATTATCTGCAGCATGGCGTTGGCCAAAGCGTGGAAAAATCCCAGCAAAGTTGCGCTTTGGCTGGCTGGCAGTCGCGAAATGGCGACCGCCAGTAATGCGAAGAACACCGTGACCGGCAACATCGCGGTTTCGGCAGCGGCGGCGATAATATTGGGCGCGATCAGTGATTCGATAAAAGCGAGGATGCCCGGCACTTCGCCGGCATCATCTGGAACCTGAGCGAGGAAACCGGCCGCGCTTTGCGGGATCGGAATTGCGGTCAGCAGCGCCGGCAGGGCGAGTGCGGTAAACACCCCTCCCGCAATTGCCACTCCCAGCACCAGTGCCACAAACCGCCGCGCTGCCGCCCCAGCGCTCGCCGCTTCGACCATCTGTGCCAGTCCCAGCACCAGCAGACTCGCAACCAAAGGGATAATCGTCATCTGCAGTGCGCGCAGCCATAGCGATCCGATAAGCGCGATAGAATCGATGGCGTAGACGGGCAGGTTCGCTCCAGCGAACGCAACGCCAAGGGCCAGCCCCGCGATCAGCGCGACAAAAGTTGCCACCACTGGCAAGCGAATCGGGGTGAGCGCAAATCGCTGACCGCTTGGCCCGTCTTGGGGCGGCTGCACATTCGCGCCGAGGTTTGATGTCCCAGTCAATGATTCCCCCTGAGGCAGAGCGTTTTGCGTTGCAGCGATACCTTGTCGCCCTTCACACGACGCGATAACCGCGCCAGAAGCGCCTGACAATTCGACCGGCCACAACGCAGGGGTACTCAATCGCAATGTCACGCAAGTTCTTTGGCACCGATGGCATCAGGGGCCGCACCAATGCTGGCGTCATGACAGCCGCCACCGCGATGAAAGTGGGTCAGGCGGCAGGCCAGTATTTCGTGCGTGGAGGCCACCGGCATCGCGTGGTTATCGGCAAGGACACCCGCCTGTCCGGCTATATGATGGAAAGCGCGCTGGTTGCCGGTTTCACCAGCGTGGGCATGGACGTGATTATGACTGGCCCGCTGCCAACGCCAGCGATTGCACTGCTTACGCGGGAAATGCGCGCCGATCTGGGCGTGATGATATCAGCCAGCCACAACCTTTTCCCCGATAACGGGATCAAGCTGTTTGGCCCCGACGGCTACAAATTGTCGGACGAGGCGGAGGCCGAAATCGAGCGGTTGCTGGAAGAGGATATCCCGCTGGTCGATGCCGAAAAAATCGGGCGCGCGCGCCGGATCGACGATGCGCGCGGGCGATATATCCATGCGGTGAAAAACTCGGTCGCCTCCGAAGTGCGGTTCGACGGACTGAAAGTGGTGGTCGATTGCGCGCACGGCGCGGCGTATCAGGTCGCCCCGTCGGCGATCTGGGAACTGGGCGCAGAGGTAATCACGCTGGGCGTCAATCCCAACGGGCTCAATATCAATGATGGTGTTGGATCGACCGCGATCGAGGCATTGCAGGCGCGGGTTGTCGAGGAAGGCGCCGATATCGGCATCGCGCTGGATGGCGATGCGGACCGACTGATCGTGGTCGATGAGAAAGGCAGGCGCGTCGATGGCGATCAGATCATGGCGCTGATCGCTACCCGGATGCACGAAAAAGGGGCGCTGCGCGGTGGCGGCGTGGTGGCAACGATCATGTCTAATCTGGGGTTGGAACGGTATCTGAACGGTTTAGGCCTGATACTGGAGCGGACCAAGGTGGGCGATCGTTACGTGCTCGAACGGATGAAGGAAGGCGGCTTCAATGTGGGCGGGGAACAGTCCGGCCACATGATCCTGACCGATTATGCAACCACCGGCGATGGCACCGTCGCGGCGCTGCGCGTGCTGACCAGCCTGGTGCGCAGCGGCAAGCCGGCGAGCGAGATCCTGCATCTGTTTGACCCGGTCCCGCAATTGCTCAAGAATGTGCGGTACGAAGGTGGCGCTCCTCTGGAGAATGAAGCTGTCAGAGCCGCCATTGCTGCTGCTCAGGCGCAACTTGAGGGCAATGGTCGGCTGGTGATCCGCGCGTCTGGTACTGAACCGGTGATCCGCGTGATGGCCGAAGGCGACGATCCGCAGCGGGTCGAAAGCGTAGTCGATGCCGTGTGCGAAGCCGTTCGCGCGGCGTTATAGGAGCCAGGGATGTTGCAGATGCGCCCTGATTGCGAACGTTGCGGTACCGATCTGCCTGCCGAAGCGCCCGGCGCCTTCATATGCAGTTTCGAATGCACGTTCTGCGCGCGATGCGCAGAGGCGCTGGACGACCAGTGCCCCAATTGCGGCGGCGAATTGATGGATCGCCCAACCCGAGCAAAAAAGCTGCACGATAAGTTTCCGCCCTGCACGGAACGCAAATTTGCGGGAAAATCATGACAAGCCAGGGCGCCGCCTCCGCGTCTGTCAAACCTCCACGCATTCTGACGATTGCAGGATCCGACAGCTCTGGCGGCGCCGGAATACAGGCCGATATCAAGACGATCGCCATGCTGGGCGGATATGCAATGACCGCGATCACCACGGTTACCGCACAGAACAGCATCGGCGTTCAGGCCATCGCGCCATTATCTGGCGACGTGGTGGCGCAGCAGATTGCGTCGTGTGTGGATGATATCGGGGTCGACGCGATCAAGATCGGCATGCTGCACGATACCGACATCATCGATCATGTTGCAGCCGCGCTTGAAGCGATTGATGCGCCGATCATCCTTGACCCGGTCATGATTTCGACCAGTGGCGCAGCACTGATCGCACCCGATGCCATTGCCGCCATGAAGGACAGGCTGTTCCCGCTTGCAACGCTGTTAACGCCCAATCTGCTCGAACTTGGCCATCTCGTTGGACGCACGCTCACCACCAGCGAACACATGGCCGATGCCGCGCAGGAACTGGCGCGTGAAACTGGCGCGGCGGTGTTGGCCAAGGGCGGGCACACGACCGATCAGCGCATCATCGACGTGCTGATCACAGCCGACAAGGACGGGGCGTTGCGCGCCATCCAGTTCGACCACGCACGCATCGACAGCCGCCACACGCATGGCACCGGATGCACGCTATCGTCAGCCATCGCCACCCTGATCGGCCATGGTCAGCCGATGGATCATGCGGTGCGGCTAGGACGCAATTTCGTGCTGCGGGCGATTGAAAATGCACCGGGCTTTGGCGCAGGCAACGGCCCGCTCGGCCATCAGGCCGTGCGCAGCATTTCCTGAGTTTTTGCCGACCGGCCCGCCCCTACGATCAGCGTTCCAGCTCGTAAAATTCGGCAATATGCGCCCATGCATCTTGTGCGGTTTCGCACCAATGAAACAGGTCCAGATCCTTTTTCGAGATCGTCCCTTCTTCCGCAATCGCCTCGAAATTGATCACCCGTTCCCAGAATTCGCGTCCGAACAGCAGGATCGGGATGGGCTTCATCTTGCCCGTCTGAATCAGCGTCAGCAATTCGAAAAATTCATCGAACGTGCCAAACCCGCCGGGGAACACAGCGACCGCTCGGGCGCGCAGGAGGAAATGCATCTTGCGAAGGGCAAAGTAATGGAAGTTCAGGGAAAGATAGGGCGTGACATACGAATTGGGGGCCTGTTCGTGCGGCAGGATGATGTTCAGGCCGATGGATTCGCCACCTGCATCGCTGGCGCCTCGATTGCCTGCCTCCATGATTGAAGGCCCGCCGCCGGTGGTGATGACGAACTGGCGCTTGCCGTCCTCGATAATCGCTTTTTCCGAAACCATACGCGCCAGCGTGTAGGCTTCCTGATAATATTTGGCCTTGTCGGCCAGGCGCTGCGCGACCTTTTGCTCATACTCGCCCTTGTCAGCGGCGGCATCGATCTTCGCCTGCGCTTGTTCTGGCGAGGGAATGCGCGCCGAACCGTACATCACCAGCGTCGACCCTACACGCGCCTCGTCCAACAGCATTTCTGGCTTTAGCAGCTCCAGTTGGAACCGCACCGGGCGCAGTTCGTCGCGCAGCAGGAAATCGGTGTCGCGAAATGCCAATTTGTAGGCAGGGTGCGCTGTCTGAGGAGTGCGATCCGGCGCATTTTCGACGAAGCTTGTTTCCTCTCCCGCGCGATAAAACTTGCGATGGGTGAGTTCGTGATCGGGATGCTTTTCTGTCATGGCGCTGGCCCTAGTCGCAGCAGCAAAAAGCGGCAAGCGGACATGTGTGCAAGCGCCTATCTACATTCGGCGACGCGTTCCGAGACGTCCGACCTGTAAAGACTGGCAAGTGCGAAATTTGACGTTGCGCGGGGTTAGTTCGGGCTACCCCGTATTACTACTTAACCCGTCCGATGTGCCAATTATGGCCACGCAAATTTTAATAAAATTTAATCTTTGCAAATAGGTAAACGGTTCGTTAACCCCGCAAGCCATTGGGGGGACAAAGAGTCGGCATGTGCTTTTGCCAGGCTCTGATCCATCAAATCAGACAGGCCTTTTCGGGCCTCACGACAAGAGCCCCAAGACGGGCCGCAACAATTCGCCCGGTGACACAGCCGCGCGTCAAGAGCGGCTGTGCGATAAAATGTAACGGAAGGTTTTAATATGAAGAAGATTCTTGCAGCTTCGGCAATCTCGATGGCCATGGCAACCTCGGCGATGGCCGCTCCGAACGATAGCGACAACGTCACGATCAACGCATCGGTCGCCAAGGAATGCAGCATCGAAGACATCACCGTGCTGAACTTGGGCGCCCTGCCGATCGTGCAGACCCCCGGTGCGGATGCCCTGCTGCTGACCAACGGTGAAACACGTGCAGAACAGCTTGCTTGGGTTAGCTGCAACTTCACCAACTCGATGACGCTCGGCACCCCCACCCCGCTGACTTCGGCAAGCGCCGCTCCGCTGGTAGGCACCGAAGAGCCGGGCAGCGCACGGTTCTCGAACACGATCAATTATCGTTTCCGCGCCCAGAACTACAGCACCAGCCCCGAGGCAAACACCTTCGGTACGGCCACCAGCACGCGTTCCAGCGCGCAGATCCACAAGCAGATCCGTTTCCGCGCCATCGTCGATGGTGTGAACAACGTCGGCATCCGTCCGATTGCGGCTAATGACTACACGGCGGTTGCGACTGTGGAAATCACCACACTCTAAACCGTGTGGCACTGCCACTAACAAAAAAGGCGGGGAGTTTCGGCTCCCCGCTTTCTTTGTCTTAACGAACATCCCGGCCCGACACGAACCATTCAGTGCGCGTGCATATGAAGGTCGAACAGCAATTACCTCGAAGGACAGGGTCACTATGCCGATGAAGAGATTGAGCGCGGCTTTCTCATGCCTTGCTTTGTGGGCAATGCTGATCGTCCCGGCCTCTGCATCGCGTGTGTCGCCGATGGCGGTTGAACTGGACCCGTTCGGGCGCGGTTCTGTTGCCCGCATACAGTTCACCAATACCGCCGACCGCGATTTTCCGATTGAGGTTGTGGCCTATGTCGGTGAGATTACCGAAGACGGGCAGCTTGAACTGAAGCCCGCCGATGATGATTTCCTGATCTTTCCGCCGCAGATCGTGATCGCTCCGTTGCAAGAGCAGATCGTCAGAATACAGTATGTTGGCGAGCCGGAGATTGACAGGGCGCGCGTCTATTACATCTCGCTCAGCGAACTCCCGATCCAGCTCGAAGCTGGCACTCCCAAGGTTCAGGTAACCGTCCGCTTCAACGTATTCGTCAGCGTGGAGCCGGAAGGTGTCAGCGCAATCCCGCGCACCGAAATGATCGAAGCAGCGGTCGTCGAGGAAAAGCAGGGCATCAACGTTCGCGTGGCGAATGACGGGATGGGAATGCTGCTGGCGGGTCAACGCAAATGGACCATTTCCGGCAATACAGCCTCGGGCGAAGCGTTCACCAGCGTGCTCGAAGCAGATCGCATGGGGATCATTCTGGGCGCAGGAATCGTCGCGCCAGAGAAAGCTCGCAAATTTTTCATCCCGCTCGAACTCGAAGTCGATCCGGCTAGCGTGACTGTCACGATCGAATAATTCGGTGGCCTGGTCCGACCTTGCCATGAACGACACCCGAAAGCCAAGAAGAGGGCACCGGGCGGTCGATTATACGTCGCTTCTGGCGGTCTCAGTCATGCTGGCGACAGCCCCTACAGCCGCCGCTGCCCAATCACTGGTCGATACAAAACCCGCCACAAACGAGCCTGAAAAGCCTTCGCGTGGTCGCGTGACGATCCTTGCCCTGCCGCTGATGCGGACAGAAGGAGTATTGGGCGAGATCGAGGTAGAGATCGACAGCGAGGGTTCCGCGCGGTTCGAACGGTCATCGCTGCTGCGTCTTCTTGGGCCGCTACTTTCCGATGATGGGATGGCGACTGTGGCAAAGGCTTTCGCCTCGCAGGACTATCTTGCGGCCAACACGTTGGCGGATGCCGGGATTGTGTTGCAGTTCGATATGTCGCAGCTTGAGGTCCGCCTGATTAGCCTCGCACCGGAACTGACCCCGGTGGTCGATCTGAACTCGCGCGACAGGCGTCTCGAAAATCGCCCACCGACCGTTCAGCCAGCCGGATTTTCCGCGTTTCTGAACCTTGCCGGGAACTTTGACTATTCCGAAGGCCCTGCTTTGGGATCGGATTTTCGCAGCCCCGATATTTTCGCTTTCGGCGCAACCCGCATGGGCCAGTTCGCGCTTCAGTACGAAGGTGGCGCCACCGTAATCGATAACGGCGAATACGGCCTGTATCGTCGGTTTGTGCGCGGTATCTATGACGATGAGGATCGCAACCTTCGCATCAGTGCAGGTGATCTGCAATCCACCTCGCTTCCGCTACTGGGCACGCAACTGCTTGGCGGCGTCGCCATAGAGCGGCGGCGGCGCATCTTCGATCCGTTTGAGCCTGTGTTCCAGCTTGGCGGGCGGCGACTGCGAATAAACAGTCCCTCAACCATCGAGATCGTGAACAATGGTAACCTGATCCGCACAATTCCGGTTGACCAAGGCATTTACGACCTTGAAGAATTGCCGTTGCTGTTCGGATCAAACGATGTCGAGATCCTGATCCGCGATGCTGCCGGGCGCACATCGGTGACCAATTTCAATTACTTTTTCGATCCTGTGGATCTGGAAGTAGGCGACTATGAATTCGGCGTCTTTGCGGGCCTGACCTCGGATATCGCCCAGCTGGAGCCAACCTATGGCGGCGATCTTGGTGCCTCCGCCTATTATCGAAAGGCGCTTTCTGCTTCGGCGCTGGTGGGAGGCGCAGTCCAGCTAACTCAGGATACGCAGACAGCCGCTGTTGAAGTCCGGCTGGTTCCCCAGATTATTCCTGGCGTGGTCGAAGCGCAAATCGGCGTGTCGCAGGGCGATCGCGGCGTGGGCTTTGCTGCACGTACAGGCTATCGCTGGGCACGAAACACCGTTGCTGGCACGCGCCAGATCTCGTTCCTGCTCGATTATGAGAGCAGCAAGTTCCAGCTGGTTGGCCAGCCCGACCTGTTCGAACAGGAACGGGTCACGGTAAACGCGACCTATGGCCAGAACATTTCTTCGCGAACGTTTCTGAATATCGGGTTGAGCCAGCTCGTGCGCGGATCGCGGCCAACACAAACCAATCTGTTTGCCGATGTCGTGCACCAGTTCAACGATCGGTTGCGGGCCACCGCCGGGGCCGAATACGGGCGCAACGACGGGTTCGATACAGCTTTTGGCGTCCGGGTGGGTGTCACGTATCTGCTGGGCCGCAACAGCCGCGTGAACGCCGATGCACAGTCCAGACGTTCGCTCTATCGCGTCGGCATCAATCGCGGCCTCGATAATCAGGTCGGTGCGTGGGGCTATGACGCCAATTTCGAACAAAGCGATGGGGACAGCCTGGCAGATGCGGCGTTCCAGTATCGTGGCAATCGATTTGACGGTCGACTGCTAGTGCAGACTTCGGGAAACAGCATTGGCGGAATTACCGACGAGCGGCGTGCGCAATTGCAGCTTTCGACCTCGCTCGCATTTGCCGATGGTGCGTTCGGGATCGGCAGAACCATTACCGATGGGTTTGCGCTGGTCCAGCCGACCAAGGGGATTAAGGGCAATGCGATCGTGGGCAACAATCTGAACGATGGCGAATATCAAGGCCGCAGTGGTTTCTTCGGTGCGGCGGTCGTGCCCGATGTGCTGGGATACCAGACCCGCGAGATCATCTATGACATCGATGCAAAGGGCACCGTTTTCGATGTGGGTGAAGGCACCGACCGTGTGCGGATTGCCACAGGCGGCGGCGCAAAAATTGTCATTGGCAACACCCGGTTCGTCAGCGCAGTCGGCACCCTTTGGTCAGGCGATGCCCCGGCTGCTCTTGTCAGCGGGCGTGTGGTATCAGACACCGATGATGGATTTGAAGAAATGCAGTTCTTTACCAATTCGGCGGGCCGTTTCTCAATTATCGGCCTGGCTCCGTTGCAAACCTACCGGGTTGAGCTGCGCGACAACCGTCAATTTGAACTAACCGTTCCTGACACCGATCAGGGACTGTATCGTGTCGGCAGGATCATCACGAAGGAGGTCACGGAATGACAATTTCCAAACCGGTCATCGCAGCGCTTCTTTCATGCGTTTTCATATCCCTTCCAAGCGGAGCGATTGCGCGAGATCGTGATGAGTGTGACGTTCGTTTCTCACAGGAAAGCGCAACAATCACGATGCTTGCGTCCAATATTGGCGAAGGTCAGCGGGCTGTTGGCGAACAGCTGGTGCGCGTCGTCGCAAATGAGAATGACGGTCCAAACAGCGCATGCCGCGTAGATCTGCGAGTTTCGCGTTTGACGAGCGACCCGGCGTTTCCTGCTTACCGCCTGGTCATTCTGGGCCGCCCGCTTGAGCCGACCCTCAACGAAACCGTGATCGGCACGCAAAACCAGATTGCACTGTCGGTTCCGAGCAATCGCACCGGACGCTCCGTCAGTCTCCAGGCTGCCGCGGCTTCAGATTGGGGCGTTCGATCCGGGCGGCATAACGAACAATTGCAGCTGTCTCTGGTCGGACCAGACGGCGAAATCATCGATCGGCTGGCGCTGAATCTGGTACTGGATATCCCCAAGGCGGTGGACGTGATGTTTGTCGGGGCCACCGGCACCGGGCGTACCAGCCGCATCGATCTGGGCAATCTGTCGGCGACGGAGCCGACGCGATCGGAACCGTTCGGCCTCAGGGTATGGAGCAGCTCTGGCTATCGGGTCGAGATATCGTCCGAAAATGGTGGCAATCTCGGGCATCGGCTTGGCATGGATGCAATTCCCTACAGGCTGGAAATTGACGGTCGCGATGTAGCGCTCGGCAACACCGCTACGCCGTTCTCACGCCCGGACGCGACCGGCCGCACCGGCGATCTGTTCCGGGTAGGGATCCTGGTACCTGCTAGGCGCAGTGTGGCGGGCCGATATCAGGACCGGATCACCGTATCTGTCAGTTCGATCTAGATTACCGTCATCGAAACACTGAGAGTGAGCGCAGATGTCAGGCCGTTTGCGGTAAGAGAAATTGGCACGCGTTTGAAAATCGGGCCCCGGCGATTGATAAGTCCGGTCTGACCGGATGGATCGAGCAGCTGACTGCGCGAGTCGTAACTGATTGTGACCAGTTCTGTCGGAGCGAGCGCCCTGGTGGTTGCCGCGATCTGATAGCTTCGCCTGCTGTTGCATGCCTCCCACGCGTGGCCGCCGCCAGACAAGCTATCCTGTGTGAGCACAATCGCCGATGCGTCCAACCGGCAACTTTCCGGTACCGACGCCGTGATCGTAACCTGTTTTGGCTGAGCATACGCCGCCTGATGGAAAGCGGCCGAAGCCACCCCGGTAAAGAGCAGCGGTAGATAGCGCGGCATTTGTCACTCCTTGGATACCAGAGGAGCGTCATCGCAGGATTCAATTACCAAATTCTTCAAACAGTTTGCGGCAATTTCATTCTGGCCAACCCAGCCAGCAGCGCGCGCATGCGTGAAATAATTCTGGTCCGGACCACAAATTCCGAACACCGCGTTCATATCTAAACTGTGAAAGCCGTGCCGTGAACGTGCATCGACAGAACAGACGATGCGACCAGACCGCGAGCAGGAAACCGTGGTCGGCCAGCGTCCTGCGTCAAGCGCTGCTCTTTTTCAGGTGGCTATCCAAGCTTCGCGGTCGCAACAGGTCGCGGCGCATTTCGCGGCACAGCCAGTCTATAACACCACCGATCACAGCGTTCTCGCGGTCCTCCTTTGCGCAAACCACAAAATAGCTTCCTGCCTCCTGTGGTGCGAGTGCGAGTGGCGCGACCAGGCTTCGCTCGCCGGGCATACTTGAGGTGAGCGGCATCAGCGCACGCAGAATGCCGCGCCGCCCCGCGTTGAGGCAGATACAAACCCTCTATTCGAGATGTCAGGTAGCAGTGCCAACACGTCATCGCAGAACAGGAATATGCCGAAGGGTGCGCGATAATGTCTAACTCCGTCAGAGAGTTAGACAAGGCCCCATCCTATTTCATAGGAATTATCGGGAAAACGATTACAAGCTGGATGCCCCGTGAGGATTCGAACCTCAATAGACGAAGTCAGAGTCCGTAGTCTTACCATTAGACGACGGGGCATTACCCGGCATTGCGGCGGGCCTGCGCTGCGCAGGAGACGGCTCGCGAGCCGCGCATCTAGGTTTGGCGCGGCCTCAGGTCAAGGGTGTGTGTACGATGCAGGGCTTTCGCATCTCGGCGTGGTGCCCTTGCGGTGCCGAGTGTAATGCCAGCGGCAAGTGACCGACTTGCTTGCTCAATCCGTCCGCTTGCGTTAGTTTTTATTTCAGGTGCTCATGACAGACTGGCGTGAGTGATATGAAAGACGTAAATTATGGCGGATACACTTCCGCCGGACGGTAACAGGAGAGCTGGGAAACAAAGGGGAGCCAGGTCCGGCAAGGTAGCCGATTTTCGCTACAAGCGCTCCTTCCAGCACGAACAGCCCGGCTCTGCGGGCAAGCCCGGCTCACTTCGCAAGCGTGACTGCGAACATCCCGAAGGCAAACGTGCGGGTGCAGACTCCCGCAACGGCAATGACGCGACTGCTCGGCAGTCGGTTGCCGACAAAACATGTGCGAAATCCACTGATGCGCATTGCCAGGATTTGCAGCATGAGAGCGATCCCCCACGTGTTCCGGTCATCGCCAAAACGGAAACTGGCGCAGTACAAACCGACATGACTGCCCCGGTCGACAATGTTGCGGCCAAGCCAGGTCTGCCCGGGACTCCACGCGGTAATGAGGCCTATGCCGCACTTGACCTTGGTACCAACAATTGTCGGCTGTTAATCGCGCGTCCGTCGGGTCGCGATTTTACCGTTATCGATGCCTTTAGCCGGGTGGTGAAGCTGGGTGAAGATCTGGCAACTACCGGTCGATTGTCTGACGTGGCGATGGACCGTGCGCTGGGTGCTCTTTCCATTTGCGCAGACAAACTGCGCCGCCGCAATGTGCGGCTGGCACGCTCGGTTGCGACAGAAGCGTGCCGTCGCGCCGCCAACGGTCCGGCCTTTATCGAACGGGTCAGGCAGGAAACCGGCATCGCGCTCGATATTATCACCGCCGGAGAAGAAGCCCGGCTGGCCGTGCTGGGTTGCCATATTCTGTTGGAAGAGGGCGACAGCCCCGCGATGATATTCGACATTGGCGGTGGTTCGACGGAACTCGTGCTGCTGGAACCTGGCGGCAAGATCCCGCGCATCATCGACTGGCTCAGCGTACCTTGGGGTGTCGTATCGCTCACCGATACGGTCGGCGAATGCGAGGACAGCAAGAGTGCGCGGCTGAGCCGCTATGCCCGGATGCGGCAAATCGTATCGGACAGTTTTGCACCGTTTGCCGAACGCGTCAGCCATGCCTCCCGGTGCGACGATATTCGCCTGCTGGGCACCAGCGGTACCGTTACGACGCTGGCGAGCTTGCATCTTGAGCTGCCGCATTACGATCGCAAGGCTGTGGACGGACTGATCGTGCCGAGCGAGGCGATGCGCACGATCAGCGCTGATCTTTCGGGAATGTCGCCGGATGAGCGGAGTAAATTGCCCTGCATCGGGCAGGATCGCGCGGATTTGGTGGTCGCGGGCTGCGCCATTCTCGATTCGATCCTTGATCTCTGGCCAGCACAGCGGCTGGGCGTGGCCGACAGAGGCATTCGCGAAGGCATACTGCGCAGCCTGATGGCCGCCGAGCGCCAGAGTGAGCGAGCGTTGCAATCGCTGCAACGCAACCGCACCGGAAAGATCGGATAGACCCGCATGACCCGTTCAGGCCGTGATCCCGATCGCCGCGTTAAAAACACAAAGAAGCGATCTGAGTCCTCGATTCGGTGGCTCCAGCGTCAGCTCAACGATCCGTACGTCAAACAGGCAAAGGCTGACGGATATCGCAGCCGTGCAGCGTATAAACTGATCGAGCTGGACGAGCGGTTTGGCCTTATCCGTGGTGCCAGCCGGATCGTCGACCTCGGCATCGCACCAGGCGGCTGGAGCCAGGTCGTGCGCGCAAAGGTGCCACGCGCGAAAGTGGTCGGAATCGATCTGCTGCCGACCGATCCGATCGAAGGCGTTACGATCTTTGAGATGGATTTCATGGACGATGCAGCGCCCGCCTTGCTTGAAGAAGCGCTGGGCGGGCCGCCCGATCTGATCCTGTCCGATATGGCGGCCAACACGGTGGGGCACAAACAAACCGATCACTTGCGCACCATGGGGTTGGTCGAGGCGGGCGCATGGTTCGCCTGCGACACGCTGGAAAAGGGCGGTGCATTTGTGGCCAAGGTGCTGGCGGGCGGCACTGATGTGGAATTGCTGAACCTGCTGAAAAAGCATTTTACCAGCGTCAAACACGCCAAACCCCCGGCGAGCCGCAAGGGTTCATCGGAATGGTATGTGGTAGCTCAAGGGTTCAAGGGGCGCGACTAGCGCGACCCCTCGTCGCTACTCAGGATTCGGCAGCTTCGGTGATCGCACCGACTGCATCTTCTGCGACTGGCACTTCCTCGCCCTCAGCAGCTTCTTCAGCCGGCGTTTCGACATCAGCCGGGGTGAATGAGGGGACTGGCAGACTTGACCCCTGAGAATTCAGGTAAAGCGCCAACGCCGCGCGATCCTCGATCTTGGAAAGACCGGCAAAGCCCATCTTGGTGCCATCGACATAAGCCTTGGGATTTTTGAGCCAGAGGTTCATTTCCTCCCAGCCCCATTGTCCACCCTTTGCCGAAAGCGCGCTGGAATACGAATATCCGCTTTTCGCCGCAACGTTGGCACCCATGATTGCATGCAGGTTCGGCCCGATGCCGTTCGCGCCGCCCGCCTCGATCGAGTGGCAGGCCGAGCATTTCGCATAGACCTTCTCGCCCGCTTCGACCGTGGTCAGCGACAACGCTTCGGCCATGGTCATTTCGGCAGCCGCTGCGCCACCTTCCTCAACCGCGCCCTCGATCACGAAGCCCAGCTGTTCCGGCCTTTCAGGATCGGTGCCGTGAAAGTATTTGCTGGACAGGATCGTCAGGCCAAGGCCCAGTCCTGCTGCGAACAGCACCCATCCTGCTGCTGTGTTGAAGAGATCGCCCCCGCCCTGTTCGGCGTTCTGGCCTGCGTCCGTGGTGTTTTTATCAGTCATCCCGACGTGCCATTAATGATGGGCATGGGCCCGCGCAAGAGCGATCGCATCACCAATCGATGCAATTCGTGCAATCTGCTGGCACTTTGGCGTGGAGTCAGGGCAAGTCTCGCCTTGCCGCACGGCTCCTCCCGCTCTAGCGTCGGTGCATATGCGTAGTTTTCCAGGCCCGGCCCTGCCGATCGTCGACCAGATGCGCGAACAGGCAGCGGGCGCTCCCTCGCGCGCCATCGCATTTCAGGGCTCCCCCGGTGCCAATTCACACCGCGCCGCAAACGAGGCGCGCCCCGATGCTCTGCCGCTGCCATGTTTCAGCTTTGAAGATGCACTGGAGGCGGTGAAGGACAAACGCGCTCGCGAGGCGATCATCCCGATTGAAAACTCGCAGCATGGCCGGGTTGCGGACATCCACTTTCTTCTGCCGGAAAGCGGGCTGTCGATCGTCGGCGAATACTTCATGCCAATCCATCACGCGCTGATGGCACCGGCCCTACCCGACGGGGAAAAGAGAGGCCGTGAATACACGATGGAGGCCGCCTACAGCCACCCGCAGGCGCTGGGGCAGTCGCGGCTGTTCCTGCGCGAACGCGGCATCGTCCCCTTGAGTTACGCCGATACGGCAGGTGCAGCGGCATATGTCGCGGAACGTGGCGATGCCGAAATCGGCGCGATCGCTCCGGCCATTGCGGCAAAGCTGTATGGGCTGGAGATCATCGAAACTCATGTCGAGGATAGCCCCGACAACATGACCCGGTTCGTCATACTCTCCGATCAGCCGACCTTCCTCACAAATGATGCAGACAGACCGGCGATCACGACGTTTATCTTCGAAGTGAAGAACATCCCCGCTGCCCTGTACAAGGCGCTTGGCGGGTTTGCGACCAATGGCGTCAACATGACAAAGCTGGAAAGCTATCAGCAGGGCACCAGTTTTGCCGCATCGCGCTTTTACGCGGACATTATCGGCTCACCCGGAGATCCTGCGGTGGATCGTGCGCTGGAGGAATGCGCGTTTCATTCCAAGGAATTGCGCTTGCTGGGCACTTACGAACAAGCGCGGCCACGGGGATAGGTTCACGCGGCGGGGCGCTGCCATTTGCAGGTGGCCGGTGGCACGTTGCAAAACTCGTGAATATACCCGGTTGCGCAGGGACTTGCCCCGTGCCACCACGGTCCCGGCATGACCACCGGGGTTTCTTCCAGCACTGTATCCGATGCGCCGGCACAGGCATCCGTCGAGGGCAATGGCGATCCCGCTATTGATGCCGGCGCTGACAGCGGCAGTGCGGAAAAACTGGGACTGCCCGACGGATACGCCGACATTCGCGGGAATCCCGATATCCAGTTTTCGCCCATCGCCCAAAAAGAACTGAAACCGCGCGAACCAGGCTGGTTCGAGGAAGCGCTCAACGATTTTTTCGACTGGCTTGGCGATATTCTCGCCCCGATTGCCAATGCGCTGGGCATGAATTGGGAGATTCTGCGCTGGGTTTTGCTGGCGATTTTCCTCGCAATTATTGTATATGCGCTGTTTCGAATTATCGGGCCGATGATTGCGCGCGATCGCAACGCGGTGGCCTATACTGAAGACGCAGAACCGCAATGGCAGCCCGACAGGCAAGAAAGCCTCGCCCTGCTTGAAGATGCGGACCGGCTCGCTGCCGCAGGCCGCTTCGATGAAGCCGCGCGCCTGCTGCTGCAACGCAGCGTCGGGCAGATCGCGGAGGCCCGGCCGGACTGGGTCGACCCCTCCAGCACAGCGCGCGAGCTCGCTGCCCTGCCCGCTCTTTCAGATGCGGCGCGGCGCGCCTTTGCCACCATCAGCGCGGCAGTGGAACGCAGCCTGTTCGCCCTGAACCGTCTGAATCAGGACGATTGGGAGCGCGCGCGCGCCGCCTATGCAGAATTCGCGCTTTCGAAGATCGAGGCGAACCGGACCAACAACGCGCAGGCACGCGGATGAGCGTGCCTCTTTCTGTCTCCATGGCCGCGTCATCCCGCCGTTCATCGCCATTCAGCCGTGCGGGTGTTCTGGGCATTCTAGTAGTCGGGGCCGCCGCATTTCTTGCCATGCTGTATTTCCTAAGTGTGGGCGACACCGGGCCGGACGACAGCAATAACGGGCAAGCACATGCCGCGGCCAACGGGCTGAACGGATTTTCCGCGCTGGTCGAACTGGTGAAGGCAGACGGGTATTCGGTGACCGTCTCGCGTGAACAGGGCAAACTGGAGACTGGCGACCTGCTGGTTCTGACGCCGCCTAGTTTTACCGATCCCGATGAATTGGCGCAAATCATCGAGGATCGCCAGTGGGCCGGTCCAACGCTGGTTATATTGCCGAAATGGAACGCGACAGTTGCCAACCAATTTTTTGAGGCCGAAACCCCTGAAAAGGTAAAGGATGGCTGGGTTAACCTTGGCGGGATCAGCATCCCTTCATGGGCCCAGGCCAAGAACGGTCCACTGGCGCTGGGACTGGAGTCCGGTGGTCTAGGAGCAAACGGTGCAGTTAATGATGCGTTGGCAGCGGATCCGCAAAGCGCCACCATTGGCCCCAAACAGAGTTTCGCCACCCGCTACCCACTCGCCGAACTCAGCGGTGAACTGCCCAGTGGCGCCGGGTTCTTCACCAAACCTAACGATGCGCACGATCCGCTGGTGGTGGATCAGGCGGGGCGGACCATTGCATTCAGTCTGGAAGGGGAGAAATACAGCGCCACCTTTGAGGATGATGATGGCAATCCGGTCGCACGCACCGATCCTTCAAACTGGACCGTATTCGTGGTTGAGCCGGATCTGATGAACAATTGGGGCGTGGCTGACAGGACGCGCGCGTTGGCTGCAATCTCTATCATCCGGTCGATGAATTACGGCGATTTCGACGGGGTGGTGTTCGATCTCACGCTGAATGGTTTTGGCGGGGCCATGAACCTGCTGACGCTCGCATTTCAACCACCGTTTCTCGCCGCGACACTGTGCCTGTTGCTGGCGATGCTGATCATCGGCTGGCGCGCATTCATGCGATTTGGGCCCGCCGCGGTCAGCGCGCCGGGGGCGGCATTTGGCAAGGCGCGGCTGGTCACCAATGGTGCCGATCTGATCGTGCGGGCCGGGCGGCTGGGGTTGCTTGCAGAACCTTATATAGCGCTTACCGCACGCCAGCTTGCCCGCGGGTTGGGTCTGCCAAAGCCTGATCCTGCCGCCATCGACGCGGCGCTTGCCGCGCGCCATCCCGGCGAGGCATCGTTCAGCGCGCGCGCCGCCGAATTGCGCCGCGCGACCAAAGCCACTGATATTCTGCGCGCAGCCCGCGCGCTCAACGATCAAACGTCACGGATTTAAGGGAATTTCGACCATATGAGCATGACCCTCCAAGAACTGCGCGCACTGGCCGATGCGATCCGCACCGAAACGGCCAAGGCGATTGTCGGGCAGGATGCCATGCTCGATCAGCTGCTGGTCGCTATGCTGGCCCAGGGCCATGTGCTGATGGAAGGACCGCCGGGCACGGCCAAAACCTTCCTTGCGCAAAGCTTCGCCACGGCGATGGGGCTGGATTTTGGGCGCATTCAGTTTACGCCTGATCTGCTGCCGGGCGATATTCTTGGTTCGAACCTGTTCAATTTTCAGACCAGCCAGTTCACCCTCACGCGCGGGCCGATTTTTTGCGAGATGCTGCTGGCCGATGAAATCAATCGCACTCCACCAAAAACGCAGGCCGCCCTGCTTGAAGCAATGCAGGAAAGGCGGGTGACGCTGGACGGGGAAACGCACAGCCTGCCTGATCACTTCATGGTAATTGCGACGCAGAACCCGATTGAAAATCAGGGCGTTTATCCCCTCCCAGAAGCGCAGCTGGACCGGTTCCTGTTCAAACTGCTGGTCCCCTATCCAAACGAGGCGGAGGAGGCGCGGATCGTCACCAGTTATGGCAGCCGACAGGGGCCGCAGCGCCCGGCGCAACTGGGTGTAAAGGCTGTTGCCGATGCGGCAACGCTGGCACAGGCGAGCGCGGCGCTGGATCAGGTGACGGTGGCGCAGGAGATCACCGGATATGTTGTGCGCTTGGTCCGCGCGACCCGCGAGCATGCCGAACTATCGGTCGGCGCATCCCCGCGCGCCGCAGTGATGCTGGCCAATGCCGCGCGCGCGCGCGCGGCGTTGGACGGGCGCGCCTATGCGATCCCCGACGATGTAAAAGCGCTGGCTGTGCCGGTCCTGCGACACCGCCTGACACTGTCACCCGCAGCCGAAATCGAGGGCCGCGATATCGAGGCGCTGGTAGCGGAGCTGGTCGAAAGCACCGAGGCTCCGCGCTAGGCCCGCCAATGCTTTCGCGTATCGCCCTTTCTCTGCGATCATTTCTGCAATCGCTCCCGCGCCTGCCGATTGTCCCGACACAACGGGCGGCATGGGTAATGGCCGTGCTGGCGCCGGTTGCGGTGGTGATCGCCGCGCTCGCGCCGGGCATGTGGGTGGTCGCGCCGATGGCGGCGCTGGCGCTAATCGCGCTGATCGTGCTGGACGCTCTGATCGCGAGCCGGATCGATCAGTGGCGTGTTGATGTGCCCGCCGATACCGAAGTCGGGCAACCCACGACTTCTAACCATTTTCGCCAAGTTTCGCGGGGCATCAGTGCACGGTGCGCAGGCCGCGCTGGAGTTCGATCCGCGTCTGGGATTTGCTGGTAGCGCCAAGATTTCGCTCTCGCCCGATCCCCATGAAGCGCATCATTCCGGAACGTTGTCGGTTAAGCCCGAACGACGCGGCATTGCCGGTGTCACCCACGGCTGGCTGCGCTGGACTGGGCCGCTGGGTCTTGGCGCGCGGCAGGTTGGTCAGGCGCTCGATGGTGCCTTGCGCATCTGGCCGGACCTCTCGCCCGTGAGGTCGAAGGAATTGCAGACTTTTCTGCGAGATTCGCAATTCGGCCTGATCGCTCGAAGAATACGCGGCGAAGGAACGCAATTCGAAGCGCTGAGCGAATACGAGCCCGGCATGGACCGCCGTCGGATCGACTGGAAGGCGAGCGCGCGCCACAATCACCTGTATGCTCGCGAGAACGAGAGCGAGCGCGACAACCAGATCGTTTTCGCATTCGATTGCGGGCAGGCCATGTGTGAGCCGGTAGACGGGATGCCCCGCATCGACAGAGCCGTTTCTGCCGCGCTTGCGTGCGCTTATGTCGCGCTCAAGGGTGGTGACAAGGTTGCGTTGTTCGGCTTCGCCCAGCGCCCGCAGGTGATGACTCCATTTGTGTCGGACAGCCGCGCTTTCAACCGCCTGCAAAACGCAGCGGCGGGACTGGATTACACCGCGTCAGAGCCGAACTTTACCCTCGCGCTCGCCACGCTGACGGCAAAGCTGCGCCGGCGCTCGCTCATCGTGCTGTTTTCCGACTTTACCGATTCCACCGCAGCGGAACTGATGATCGAGAGCATAGGACGGCTGGTGAAAAAGCATCTGGTGCTGTTTGTCACAATAGCGGACGCAGAACTCGAAGATTTTATGGCGCGCGAACCGGGCGACATCGCCACGCTGGCCCGCAGCGTTACGGCCGAAACGCTAAATCATCAGCGCAGCCTCGTTCTTCAACGCCTGCGCCGCTTGGGCGTCGATGTGATAGAGGCACCGTGGGACCAGATCGGATATGGTTTGATCGACCGCTATTTCGCGATCAAGAATTCGGAGGCGATCGGGTGATGGCGACGCAGGTCACACCGGACGATGTCACATCGCAACAGTCCGTCTCAGGACAGCTCAAATCGCGAATTATGAGCGGCTTGGGCGGCTTTTTCGGACGCTCTGAAATTGCTGCGCCCGCCGATATCGAAAGCGCGGCGCTGCGTTCGGACCGGTTTCGTCTGGAACGCGAAGGCGACTGGCGGCGGCTGGAAAGCATCGTTTCAAGCATGGAGCGTGGTGGGCTGAAACGCATCGCGGACGATGATCTGCTGGCGCTGCCAACCCTTTATCGCACGGCCGCATCCAGCCTTTCGGTCGCACGCGAAACTTCGCTCGATCTGGCGACGTTGCGGTATCTGGAGAGCCTCGTGCAGCGCGCCTGGTTTCAGGTTTACGGCCCCCGCCAAGGGCTGTTTGGTTGGCTACGCGAGTTCTTCATGGGTGGATGGAGCCGGGCGGTGCAGGCGATCTGGCTGGATATCTGCATTTCGCTGTTCGTCATGGTCGCGGGCGCACTGGTCGGCTGGTTGCTGGTGGCGCAGGAAAAGGAGTGGTTTTTCCGCCTTGTTCCCGAAGGAATGGCGGGACCGCGTGTGCCCGGCGCAACCCGCGCGAGCCTGGAAGAAACGATCGCGGTCAAGGACAGCGCATCTGAACTTTCAGTCTTTGCCGCCTCGTTGTTCAGCAATAATGCTGGCGTGTGCATTCTGGCCTTTGCCCTGGGTTTTGCCTTTGGCATCCCTTCGCTGTTGTTGATCATTCACAACATGGCGCTGCTGGGTGCGATGGTGTGGGTATTTGCCAGCGCAGGGCTCGGCTATGAATTTGGGGCATGGCTCAGCGTGCACGGCACGACCGAGATTTTCGGCATCATGTTGTCGGGCGCTGCGGGCTTGCATATCGGGCGTTCCATGGCATTTCCAGGCCAAGCGACGGTACTCGATGCCGCGGCCGCAGCGGGACGCCGCAGCGCCATCGTAATGCTAGGCGTGGTTATCATGATGATCGTCGCGGCCCTGCTGGAGGCGTTTCCACGTCAATTGGTCGGCAGTCCGATCAATCGCTACACTATCGGCGGAGCTTTCCTGATCTTCTGGCTTTCCTATTTCTTTCTTTACCGCACCGATGCGCCGGACGGTGATCTTGGCGCGGGTGGAGAGATGGCGTGAGCACCTATAGCCCTACCCTTTCTATTCCTGCGGCAGATGCGATCAGCACGGTCAATCCTGATGAGACCCCTTCAAAACGGGCGCGCATACTGATCACCCCCGAAGGGATCGCGGTGCCAATTATTGTGGCATCGCGTGGGGCGCGGCTGGGCGCGCTAGTGCTTGATTTTCTGCTGATAATCGTCGCCATGATCGTGATCCAAATTGTTTTGGCCCTGATCGCAGGCGAATTGTTCGACAATGCACTCACCCGCGACTCCCTGTCCGGCCCAGTGGAATTCGTGATCATCATGTATTTCCTGCTACTGTTCTTCGCACGCTATGGCTATTTTCTGGGCTATGAGCTGGGTCCGCGCGGGGCTACGCCAGGCAAACGCGTGGTCGGCATCCGCGTTGCAGCGCGCAATGGTGGCCGGCTGACACCAGAGGCGGTGATCGCACGCAACCTGGTGCGCGATATCGAGCTGTTCATGCCCTTTGGTTTTCTGCTGATGGCGCCATCGGGCGATTTCGGTAATTTCGGCTTGGCGGGCCTCGCGTGGTTCGTCATCTTCATGGCCTTCCCGTTCTTCAACAAGGACGCCTTGCGTGCAGGAGACATCATCGCGGGTACTTGGGTGGTAGAGGCACCGCGCACCAAACTGGCAGATGCCCTGTCGACGCAAGGGGCGGCTGCGGCCAGCGGATCGAGCGGGGTCACTGGCGCGCGCTATCAGTTCGGAGAGGCTGAATTGTCGGTCTATGGCATTCGCGAATTGCAAACGCTGGAGCGAATGCTGCGTGAGGGCAATGATGAAGCGCTGAGCGCTGTCCATGCCGCAATCTGCCGCAAGATCGGCTGGGATCCGGGCGCGGGCGATGAGCGTGCGTTTCTCGAAGCGTTCTATGCACAATTGCGCGCACGCCTAGAAACCGACATGCGTTTTGGTAAACGCAAGGCGGACAAACACTCATGACCCAATATTCGATCACGCCCGATCCTTTGAAAGATCCCGATGTGCTCGATTTGCTGCAAATGCACCTGACGGAAATGCACGCATCCTCGCCCGCGTGCAAAGTCCACGCCATGCCAGCGGACCGTCTGCGTGCCGACGATGTGGCATTTTATGCCGTGCGATCTGGCGATCGGCTGGCGGCTGTGGGCGCGCTCAAATCATTGGGAGATGGGCGCGGCGAGCTGAAGTCGATGCGCGCCTCGCCCGAATTTCGCGGCAGGGGCGCAGGCGCTGCGCTGTTGTTGTACCTGATCGATGAAGCCCGCGCGCGGGACTATACCTGGCTTGGCCTTGAGACCGGGCGGACCGAGGTATTCGGCCCTGCAAAAGCGCTGTATATGGCCAATGGGTTTCGCGAATGCGCCGCGTTCGACGACTACGTCAGCGACGAATTCAGCATGTGCATGGAGAAGTATCTTTGATCATCACCCGGCGCAAATTTGTTAATGGTACGATCGCTTCGGGCGTGGCGTTGAGCGCATCGGCCTGTGTTCCACCCGATCAGAGCCCGGCGGGACGGATCGTGGCGCAGTTGCGCATAATCGAGAGCCTGGCCGATGGCATTCTTGGCACGGAGATTTACGACACCGCCACGCGCATGTCGGTCGGCCTGAATTCCAACCGACGCTTTGGCCATTGTTCCTCTTTCAAGCTGAGCCTTGCGGCAAAGGTTCTGGCAGAGGACGCGCGCGGCCTGATTGACGCAGATCGCCAGGTGATGTGGACGCGCGGCGATCTGATGTCGAATTCACCGTTTACCGCACAACGGCTTGGCGAAGGCGCGACCTTGCTGGAACTGGCGGAAGCGACGCAGAAGTATTCCGACAACGCCGCTGCCAATGTCCTGTTGCGCGAGTTGGGCGGACCGCCTGCGTTGACCGGGTTCTGGCGCACTATCGGCGATGATGTCAGCCGTCTCGACCGGACCGAGCCGGAATTGAACAACGTACCCGTCACCGAATTTCGTGACACCACCACGCCCGCCGCGATGGCGCGCACGGTTGCGCGGCTGCTGTATGGCGATGCGATGCCGCAGGAACAGCGCGCCTTGCTTAGGCAATGGATGATCGACACACAGACGGGAGTGCGCAGAGTGCGTGCCGGACTGCCGCCCGAATGGCCTGCGGGCGATAAGACCGGCACTTCGATCTGGCCGGGTATGGGCAGTCTTTACGTGGACATCGGCTTTGTCGAGCCGCCCGCAGATGATGGGATCGCGCGCGCACCGATCACATTCGCCACCTATTTGCGCACGCGCCAGACGAAAGATGGGATCGACCCCGCCGCAGAGGACGCGCTGGCAAAGGTTGGCGGAGTGATCGCCGAAATGGCGGCGCCGCGCGACTGGTTTCCGTTCTAGATCGGGATTATTCGCCCGCGAATATCGCGACCTCGTTCACGCCCTCGCTCGTTGCACGGCCACGATACATACCGCTGGTGTTGAAGCTGAAAAGCGCATCCCCCTGCGGCGTCACGAGTATCACGCCGCCATCGCCGCCCAAATCGGCAACTTCGGTCATGACCGCATCGGCAATTGACTGCGCGCCTTCTGCGTCGAGCCGCAGCCGCGCGCAAATCTCGTGCGCCACGCCAACGCGGATGAAATACTCACCCCATCCCGTCGCCGATACCGCACAGCTTCGATTGTCGGCATAGGTGCCCGCGCCGATCACTGGAGCATCGCCAATGCGTCCCCAACGTTTGCCCGTCATACCGCCGGTGGAGGTGCCCGCCGCAAGGTTGCCGGTCATATCAAGCGCCACTGCGCCGACCGTGCCGAATTTGTGATCGACATCCAGCGCAGACAATTCCTCTGCTTTCATCCGTTCCAGCGCCTCGCGCCGCGCCTCCGTCGCAAAATATTCCGGGGGAGTGACTGCAAAGCCCCGCTCGCCCGCAAATTCCTCAGCGCCTTTGCCCATCAGGAAAACATGCGGACTGTCTGTTCGCACCTTGTCAGCGAGCAGAATCGGGTTCTTGATCGTGGTCACCCCCGTAATCGCGCCTGCGCTACGGTCGCTTCCGTCCATGATTGAGGCGTCGAGCTCGTTCCGCCCTTCCCAGGTGAAAACCGCGCCGCGGCCGGCATTGAACAACGGCGAATCTTCCAGCGGAATGATCGCCGCCTTCACCGCATCCATTGCACTGCCCCCCTCTGCCAGCACTTTCGCGCCCGCATCCAGTCCGACCTGCAAGGCCGCTTCGTATGCGGTGCGTTGTTCGGGCGTCATCTTGTCGCGGTCCATCGTGCCTGCCCCGCCGTGGATCGCGATTGACCAGCGCGGCGGCGTGGCTGCCCCCTCGCCGTCCTGTGCAAGGACGGAGGTGGAAACCGGAACAAGGGCGAACATGGCGATCATCGCGATGAGAGTTTTCATGCTGCAGGATGTAGCGTGGAGGATAGCCTTGCGCCAGCTTAACAATACGGCCTTGAGCCTCTAAGGCGCGACCCATGATCATGCGCTCTGCAACCCTTGAAGATGCGGCCAGTCTCGCCCGGCTTGGCGCGGACAGTTTCACCGCCGCCTTCGGAGAGCTTTATCGCCCGCAAGACCTCGCCGCGTTCATCAATGAGGTCCACGATCCCGCCGTGGTAGCAGCCGAAATCGAAGGGAATGAATGCACTCATCATCTGGTCGAGATCGATGACAAGCTGATAGCCTATTGCAAGCTGCGTTATCCCAGCAAACATGCAGAGCAATCCGCATCGCGCAATCCATTGGAGCTGGGCCAGCTGTATGCTGCGTCCGGCTATACGGGCGCTGGTATAGGCAGCGCTTTGATGGATTGGGCGCTGGGTATTGCGCGCGCTGGCGCGCACGATGCGATGCTGCTGTCCGTTTACGCAGAAAATTACGGCGCGCAGCGGTTCTATCAGCGTTACGGCTTCGGCAAGATCGCCGATATCACATTCCGGGTAGGAGCGCAGCTTGACCCGGAGTATCTGTATGAGCTGCGACTGGATAAAAGAGAGACCGCATGACCACATTCGGGAAACATAGCACTGCGGATGAAGTGCTGAACGGGATCGACCTGGCGGGCAAGACGGTGTTCATCACCGGCGGCAATTCGGGCCTTGGCAAGGAAAGTGCGCGAGCGATGGCAACGCACGGCGCGCATGTCATCATTGCCGGGCGCGATCAGGGAAAACTGGATGCTGCCGTGGCCGAAATGACCGCCGCGCACGCTGACGCAAGAATTGATACGATCATCTGCGATCTGGCCTCGCTGGAGAGCGTGCGCACTGGCGCGGTTGAAGCGTGTGAGCGGTTCGCGAAAATCGATATACTGATCAACAATGCAGGCGTCATGGCCAGTCCGATGAGCTACACGGCAGATGGATTCGAAATGCAATTCGGCACCAACCACATCGGCCACTTCGCGCTGACCGAAGGGCTGATGCCGCTGATCGAACAGGCTGCAAAATCATCTGGCAGCGCGCGGATTGTCAACCTTTCGAGCCGGGGGCATTTCATTGCCAATGTCGATCTGGATGACCCCAATTTCGAGCATCGCGATTACAACGAATGGGTCAGTTACGGACAGGCCAAGACCGCGAATGTGCTGTTTACTATCGGGCTGGAACGGCGCTTTTCCGGGCGAGGCATTCACAGTCTGGCGGTTCATCCAGGCGGCATTCGAACCAATCTTTCCCGGCACCTTGACGATGCACAGGAACAGGCATTGATGGACCGCGTGATGACTTCCGACCCCGACTTTGAATGGAAGACCGAGGCGCAGGGCGCAGCAACGCAGGTCTGGGCAGCGACTTCGCCTGCGCTGGATGGCATGGGCGGGCGTTACTGCGAAGATTGTCACCTTGCAGAGGTCGATGATCATAGCACCAGGGGCGGCGTGCGCAGTTATGCGATCGATCCGGAACGCGCGGAGAGGCTGTGGACGTTAAGCGAGAAAATGAGCGGCGAGCCTTTCCCCGCCTAGAGAGCTATCCCGCAAGAAATTCGCGCAGCAGGGCAAACACGTCCTTCGCCTCCCGCGTGGGGGTGATCGCCATAAATACATGCGGCGCGGCTTCGTATTCGTAGAGTTTCACGTCACCGCCCGCGGCCTGCAACCGTCTGGCAAAGCTGCGCGAATCCACGATGAACAGGTCGTGCCGCCCGGTCCAGATGCGCGTTGGTGGCAGCATGGCGAGAGTTTCAGCGGGCAGAAAAAGCGGGCTGCATTCGGGCGAGCTGGGGTCGCGGTCCCCCGCAAACATTGTCCCGCAGGCACGCAACGTGCCGATCTTCAGAATGATGTCGTGCGGCTCCACTGCCTCCATCGCAGGGTCGGACATCGTCAGATCGAGCCACGGCGCAAACAGCGCCAGCCGCCCCGGTTGCGGCCCGCCATTCTGAGCCAGTCGCACAGCAAGGCTGAGAGCCATGTGCCCACCGGCGCTATCTCCGCACAGCACAATTTTCTCTGGCGCGTGATTTGCGGTCAGCTGAGCATAGACCGCATCGGCAAGCGCATCCTGATCGCGCGCGCTTGCTTCGGGCACTATGTCGTACATCGGTAGCGTGATGCTGACCCCGGCCTGCTCTACCAGCGCCGCGGCAAGCGGCCAGTGTTCCTTGAACATGGGCAGCACGAACCCGCCGCCATGGAAATAGAGCATGTGACAATCGGCAGGACCTGACAGAGGATGCAACGTCACCACGTCGCGCCCCATGATCACGCGCTTTTCAACATTGAATTGCTGTGCGAATTTCAGTGGCATCGGCGCATCCAGCGGTTTCTTGCGGGTCGCCATCATCTCTGAATAGCCTGCAGGATCGTACGGGAACACGGGCCTGCGCTTGCTCATCAGCCACGTAATCGCGCGCATCGCGATGCTTGGGCGCGCGCGGCGCAGTTCGCAGGTGGCGTCGGTCAGCATTGTCTCTCCCGTCTCTGATCCCGATGCAGGGATCAATCCGGGTTCCAAGTCAAGCGTCGATGCCGATCACCATGCCCTCCTTCAACCATAGACCCAGCATCGCGCCCGCTAAGTGCGCAGCGGACTCGATTGCTGCTGCGTCCGGACGATCCCCCGCCAACAGTTCGATCAGATCACCATAACACGCGCCGTCCTGCATCGCGGCAAAGGCGCGGGCGTTGGCGGGATCCACCAGTTGGAACGTCGGTCTCTCTCCCTCGCGCCAAGCCAGGCATCCGTGCGGCTTCTCGCCCGGCTGTGCGGCCGAATGCGGCGCATCCTGTGCCGCGGCCAGCGCGCGCCACACAATGGCAAGGTCGTGATTTACAATCCTGCCGGTGGCGCGCGGCTGGAATGTCAGCCTCAAACCCATCCACTCGGCATCGCCAAACGCGGCGCTGGCTGCACCGAAGTCCTGCGGCGAAAGGGATGCGGTATCGGGTGCGCTGGCGAGTTGCAGCATTGTCCATTCCAGCCACGCGAGTTCTGCGACTTCGGAATTGTCGCGGAACAATTGCGCGCAGGTCAGATCGAAGCCTTCGCCCGCTGCATCTATCGTCCAGTGGGCGGGTGGACGAGCGATCAGATGGTTGATCCCCGCCTGCCTGAAAGCGTCTGCGCCAACATAGCGTGCGGTCCGTTCAAAAGAGCTGGCGAGCGCGCCCATCAGTGCAGACCGATAATTGCCGCGATACACCGACAGCCCCAGCGTGTGGGAATTGCCCCAGCCATCGGGCAAAGGCGCGTCTTCATCCAGGATCGCGCGCATAAACGCTGCCTGCCGGTCGGCGAGGGATGCGCTCGGCGGTTTCATGCAGCCTCGGCCAGCCCCGATGCAATACGCGCGTGGTCCAGTTCCTTCAGCAGTTCGGCCAGCGGCGGGATATGCTCGTCTCGCTCTATCATGGTGGCAACGGGTTGCGGAATTACCGTCATCGCCTCTGCATAAAGCGCCCACACATCATCCGCGACAGCCCGATCGTGGGTGTCTATGATGACAGGGCGATCTGCGGTCGCAGGATCATGGCCGGCGAGGTGGATCTGGCGCACCCGGTCCAGCGGCAGACCCGCCAGATAATCGCGCGCCTCAAAGTCGTGATTTCGGCTCGACACATAGATGTTGTTCACATCAAGCAGAAGATAACACCCCGTGCGCCGGGCCATTCGGCTGAGGAATTCCCACTCGGTCAATTCGTCTTCGGGGAAGGTGAGATAGCTGGAAGGGTTTTCGATCAGCATCGCCCGGCCCAGTACTGATTGGGCGTGGTCAATGTTGGCGCATACAAGATCCAGCGCTTCTTCCGTCAGCGGCAAGGGGAGCAGATCGTGGCTGTTGTGCGCGCTTGTGCGGGTCCAGCAAAGGTGATCGGAAATCCATAAGGGTTCGATGCGGTTGGCCAGCGCCTTCAGCTGAGCAAGGTAATCATCGTCCAGCCCGCCCGCTGAACCGATCGACATCGACACGCCGTGCAGTGCGACCGGATGGCGTGTGCGCACCTGATCCAGAATGCGCAGCTGACGTCCGCCTTCGATCATGTAATTTTCAGAAATCACCTCGACGAAATCGACCGGCACAACGGCATCGTTGTCCGCGAGAAAATCATCGTAATGCGCGCGGCGCAGGCCGAGACCAAACCCGCCGAAAGCGGGCGCAGGGGCGAAAGGCGAATTCATCACAAAGCCGATCCTAGCGAAAAATTGGACTTAAGTGCAGCCCGTCTTTCGGGCGCGATGCATAGATATGGTTTCGGCCGAAAGCGCTGGTGCGTTACATTTGTCGCGCCCAAATCGAGCCCGCATTGCAGCCGCGTGGCGCAATTTTTCGCCACCATCGGTAACCATCCGGATCATCGCTGCGAATGACCGTTCAGACCCAAGGAGCGACTGGGTCTTGAATTTCAGATACGCACGTCCCTCAAGGAGAATTGCCATGAACACCAAGACGATCACCTCACTCGCCACGCTTGCCCTGACCGCAGGTGTTGCCGCCGGGCTTGCCAGCACGCCCGTCGCCGCCGCCGGAGCCAAGGAAAAATGCTACGGCGTCAGCCTTGCAGGCAAGAACGATTGCGCTGCCGGACCGGGCACCAGCTGCGCTGGCACTTCGACCGAAAATTATCAGGGCAATGCCTGGAAATACGTCGACAAAGGCACTTGCGTGACGATGAAGACGCCCAAGGGCAGCGGTTCGCTGACCCCGATCAAGCGCTGATGCTGCACAGCCGGAGATTGCCCGGCCAGCGAACTGGACGCGGGGCGGCACAAATCAATGCGCCGCCCCATTATGGCCAAACATCGGGGACACCATGAGCGGCATCATCTTTACCTATCGGCGCGTCACGGACTTTTTATCGGGCAGACCCATCGAAAGCATCGCGCTGTTTGTCACTCGGGTAGCGCTTGCCGGAATTTTCTGGCGATCCTACCTCACCAAGGTTGAGGAAGGCACTTGGCTTACCATCAGCGAAGTGCAGTATTTCATATTCGAGAACGAGTTTTCAGGGCTGCCATTATCGCCCGAAATTGCAGTGCCCATGGCGACCTATGCCGAATTCCTGCTTCCGATCATGCTGGCTATCGGCCTTGCCTCACGGTTCGCTGCTGCGGCGCTGCTGATCATGGCACTGGTCATTCAGATATTCGTTTTCCCGACAATGGATCATTTTCTTGGCTGGGCGATCACAATTATCGCCCTTGCCGGATTCATCATCAGCCGGGGCGCCGGATTGATCTCGCTCGACGCGCTGATCGGCAGGGTATCAGGGTTACAGGCGGCTTGAATGATAGCTGACGAGCCAACCTTCGTCCGTCTCATGACAGCGGCACAGAATGGCGACAAAGCCGCCACCAATGTGCTTTTGTCCGAAGCGGGCATGTGGCTGGAGCGGTATTTTCGCCGCCGTCTGCCACCGCACCAAATCGATGACCTGGTTCAGGATGTGCTGATCGCGTTCTACACCAAGCGCGCGACTTGGGATCCGGAACGGGCATTTCTGCCGTGGCTTGCCGCGATTGCGCGATATCGCTGGGTCGATCACCTGCGCAAGGTTTACAAGCACGATAGCAAGGAATTGGTGGACGATGACGCCACCGAAGACAGCGAAGAGGAAGTCATCCTCGCCCGCGTCAGCCTAGACCGGTTGTTCAGGAAGTTGCCTGAAAAGCAGTCCGAGGTGATTCAACTCGTGAGGATTGGCGGGTTGTCCATCAGCGAAGCCGCAAAGAAAACCGGACAAAGTGAGAGCCTGGTAAAAGTGAATATCCATCGTGGCCTGAAAAAGCTCGCCACCTTGGTTGAGGAAGCAGATTGATATGACCGAGTATTCCCAGCAATCGATGAGCCGCGAGGATCTGATTGCATCGCTTTCTGAAAGCATCAAGCCGGTGCATCGGATGCGCCCGCGCACTGGGGCCGTGCTGATCGCGATGGCCGCACTGGTGGCGTCGATGGTATCGATCGGTGTGTTCAAATGGTGGTCGGGCCTGTTGGCCGGTGAGGCATCGGGATATTTCCTGATCACAAACGGCCTGCTGCTGGTGCTTGGCACGGCGAGTACGGCAGCTCTGGTCAAGAGCGCTCTACCGCGCGTGGGCACCAGAGCATCTGCTCCGTACTGGGGCGCAGCGATGCTGGCGATCCTTCCGCTGGGCGCGGTGATCGCCATGGTTTCGGGTAACAGCAATCACGCGCATACCGGGTTGAATGATCCTGTCGCCTTGATGTGCACCTCCGCCTCGTTGGCTTCGTCAGCGCTGGTCGCTGTCGCTTGTATTGCGTGGCTGCGACGTGGCGCGCCGGTCTCTCTGCAGCGTTCGGGCTGGCTCACGGGCCTTGCCGCAGGATCGCTCGGCACGGTGGCCTATGGCATCACCTGCGAGCTGGATACGTTCGCACATGTCGGGCTGTGGCATGTGGTGCCGGTGGCTATTGCGGCGGTTATCGGACGCCTTGCGGTACCGCCGATGATCCGCTGGTGAGGAATTTGAGCGGCATCACAGCCACTTCCATTTCCAGAACAGAAACAGTTGCACCGCCATCACAGCCACGCAGATGCCGACCACCACCCAGAACGCAGCGGCGCTGTCCATCCCCGGCATCCCGCCCACATTGATGCCCATCAGCCCCGTCAGAAAACCGAGCGGCAGGAATATTCCCGCCACGATGGTGAGCATGTAAGTCGCATTTTCGTTTGAGGCGAGGCTGCGGGCCCGCAGTTCGTCCTGCAGCACGACCGCGCTTTCCTTGCTGATGTCGATATCGTCCAGATACCGCCGAAGGCGTTCAATCGATTCTGCAATTTCGCGCCGATCATGCTCCTCAAACCAGTCCGGCGCGTCGCGGGAAATCCGCTCCAACGCTTCATGTTGGGGTGACATGTGCCGTTTCAACGCGAGGCAATTACGCCGGATCGCCGTAATCTTGGGCAGGATGCGCTCGTGCTCATCCTCGACGTCCATTTGCTCCAGCTCGTCGATCTTGTCATTCATGTCGACAATTGCGCGGTTCATTCGAACAACCAGTTGTTCAACAATCTGGACGATTGCGCTGCCCGCATCCACCGGGCCTCTGTTGCGATCAAGCTGCGCGAGAATGTCTTGTGGGGTCTGCATCGGCTGTTTTCGCAGTGTGATCAGGCGCGTCCCGTCGCACCATAGTTGGAGCGATATCATGTCTTCGGGTTCTGCATCAGGATTGAAATTGATACCCCGCAATGTCGCGACCAGCGTACCGTCCTCGCGAAGCGCGCGCGGGCGGGTAGAATCCGACACCAGCAGTTCTGCCGTCACCGGCGGAATGCCAAGATCGGCGACCAGCCACGGCTTTACCTCGGGCGCGGTCAGACGCAGGTGTAGCCACAGCAATTCGCCCGGCTGTTTGGGCTGCCAATTGTCCACTTCCTCGCGTTTGATGGGGCGTCCACCGCCCTTACCATCAAGCACCCGGCCGAAAATCAGCGGCTCGGTTCCGTCGGTTGTTTCGCTGTCTAGCGATTCCATCCCTGCATCCATCACGCGTTCATGGCGCAAACGTGCCTGCATGTCATTGCCCCTTAGCACTTGCGCGACTATATTGCGCGCCATGGCTTCTGTAAGACCCTGGCGGGACATCGAACGGCGCAAATGCCGGCAGATCATGGTTGGCAATGTGCCGGTGGGCGGCGACGCGCCGATCACGGTCCAGACCATGACCAACACTCCGACCGAAGACGCAAAGGCGACGATCGACCAGATCCGCCGCTGCGAGGAAGTGGGCTGCGACATCATCCGCGTATCATGCCCCACCGAAGAGGCGACGGCGGCGTTCCCGCTGATCACCCGTGCGGCCAACATCCCGGTGGTGGCCGATATCCACTTCCACTACAAACGCGCGCTGGAGGCAGCCGATGGAGGGGCAGCGTGCCTGCGCATCAATCCCGGCAACATTGGATCGTCAAAGAAGGTCGCTGAAGTCGTGCGCGCGGCGAAGGCAAACGGATGTGCGATCCGCATCGGCGTGAATGCGGGTTCGCTCGAAAAACACCTGCTCGAAAAATACGGCGAGCCTTGCCCCGAAGCGCTGATCGAAAGCGCGCTCGATCATATCAAGCTGTTGCAGGACCACGATTTTCACGAGTTCAAGGTCGCGGTAAAAGCCAGCGATGTGTTCCTTGCGGTCGCCGCCTATCACGGATTGGCCGAGACCGTTGACTGCCCGCTGCACCTTGGCATTACCGAGGCGGGCGGGCTGATCGGCGGAACGGTCAAATCTTCCATCGGCATGGGCAGCCTGCTGTGGGCCGGGATTGGCGACACGATCCGCGTCTCGCTCTCGGCGGAGCCGGAAGAAGAGGTTAAGGTCGGCTATCACATGCTCAAAGCGCTGGGCCTGCGCACCCGCGGAGTGCGGGTAGTATCCTGCCCCTCTTGCTCGCGTCAGGGCTTTGACGTGATCCGCACGGTCGAAACGCTGGAAAAGCGGCTCGAACACATCAAGACTCCAATGAGCCTTTCGGTATTAGGCTGCGTCGTCAACGGTCCGGGCGAAGCACGCGAAACCGATATCGGCCTGACGGGCGGCGGCAATGGCAAACACATGGTGTATCTGTCGGGGATGAAAGCGCACACGATTGAGGATGAGGACATGCTGAATCACATTGTTCGGCTGGTGGAGGAAAAAGCTGCGCGGATCGACGCGGGCGATGATGTCGCGTTCGATCCCCATGCGCCTGAGGCGGAAGCGGCCGAGTAAACCCAAACGTGTTCAAAACAGCATTAGCAGCCTCCAGCGCCGCACTGCTGCTTGCAGGATGTGCGACCACGAGCACGGACGCCGATCTGGCGGCCAAGGCCCATCCCGAAGCGCGCGCCTACGCCGTGTCCGACAACGCGATGAGCGATGTCGATGGCGCGCTGATCCGGGCGGGCGAGAACGGCAAGCACGTATTGCTGGTGATGGGCGCGAACTGGTGTCATGACAGCCGCGCGCTCGCCGGATGGCTCGAAACGCCGCGCTTTGCGCAACTTGTCGAGCGGGATTACGAACTGGTCTTCGTCAATGTCGGAATGCCGCAAACGGGCGACGGGCATAACCTTTCCATCGCGCGCCGATTTGGCCTCGAAGAACTTCCCGGCACGCCCAACCTGCTGGTTTTAACCGCCGACGGCAGGACCGTAAACGCAGAAACCGCGACCACATGGCGCAACGCCGCCAGTCGCAGCGAGGATGCGATTTATGATGAATTGGTCGCGCTGGCGCAGGCGACCGTCCCCACTGCACAATGATCGCAGCGCTCCTCCTTGCCATCGCCCTTGCAATGGATGCCTTTGCCGTGGCGCTGACCCAGGGTGCGCGGTTTCGGCTCGGTTGGCGCGGCGCAACGCTGATCGCGCTAACCTTTGGGGTGTTTCAGGCGGTCATGCCGCTTATCGGATGGGGGATCGGATCTCTTGCGCTCGATTACGTCGAGTCAATCGATCACTGGATCGCGTTCGGCCTGCTTGCCATTCTCGGTGTACGGATGCTTGGCGGACATGCCGGTGAAGAGGAGGCGGCGCGCAGGCTCACCGGCCCGGCACTGCTGGTGGCGGGGATCGCGACCAGTATCGACGCGCTCGCGGCAGGGATCACCCTGCCGACACTCGATGCGAAACCGTGGCTCGCGGTAGGCCTGATCGGCCTCGTCACCGCCGTGATAAGCGGCGCGGGCGTCGCGTTGGGCCGGGTAGCAGGTGATCGCTGGGGCACATGGGCTGAACGGGCAGGCGGCGTGATCCTGATTGCGCTGGGGTGCAAGATCCTCGCTGAACATACGGGCTACCTCTAGATGCTCCATGTCGTCCACCATGCCGACTACATGGCCCCGCAGCCAACGCGCGGCACATTCCGGTTCGACAAATACTACCTCGTCATGGAAGAGCTTCGCGCCTCAGGCGCGCAGATCACTGAACACGCGCCCGATCCAATGCCGCGCGAATGGCTGGAGGCGGTGCATTGCCCCACTTATGTCGATGAAGTGTTCCGCGCGCAGGTGCCGCGAGATAAGGAACGACGCATCGGTTTTCCCGTGACAGATCGCATACGCGACCGTGTGCGCCACACCAACGGCGGAACATGGCTCGCCGCACAGCTCGCTCTCAAACATGGTTATGCCGCAAACAGCGCAGCGGGCAGCCACCATGCGCTGCATGATACAGGCGCGGGATATTGCGTTTTCAACGATCTGGCGGTCGCTTCCAATCGCCTGATTGCCCAAGGGCACGCGGCACGCATCCTGATTGTCGATCTGGATGTGCACCAAGGTGATGGCACCGCCAGCCTGACTGCGGGGCGGGAGGATATCTTCACGCTGTCGCTGCATGCTGAAAAGAATTTTCCAGTGCGAAAGGCCCGCTCCAGTCTGGACGTAGGCCTGCCTGACGGGGTGGACGACGAGGGCTTTATGGAAGCGTTGGACCTGCATCTGCCAGCGGCAATCGACGCATTTTCGCCGGACTTCGTGTTCTATCAGGCCGGTGTCGATCCACACCGGGATGACAAGCTGGGCCGACTTGCACTGAGTGACGAGGGGCTGACGCGGCGCGATCGCTTCGTGGTCGAACAGGTGCGCCGACGAGGGCTGAGCGTGGCATCGGCGCTGGGCGGTGGATATGGCGCGGATCAGCGGGAAGTCGCCGCTCGGCACGCCCGATCAATGTTGGCGATGGCGCAGGAAAACGCCGCGTACCCCGGCCCACTGTCGGCCAGCCCGCTTTAACCAGGCATAAGGGGTCGCGTAGTAGACTGGCGGAATGCTTGGCCGAACCATCGCCTTTGTTGCCTGCGTATTTATATTCGTTGCCGTTGCGGTACCGGCGGTCAACAAGCTCGATACCACTGCGCCCGTACCCAGCGAACCCGTCGCAGCAGCGGGCAGCGGCGCAACTCTGGCAAGGGCCGAGACCAGCTGGTCTAGCCCGGACCACACGCTTGACCGGCAGACCGATGGCCATTTTTACGCCTCTGCCATCATTGATGGCGCCCCTGTCCGCATGGTCGTCGATACCGGGGCCAGTGTAGTCGCCCTGACGGCCGCCGACGCCAGCGCCGCCGGCCTTGACTGGAACGATGCCGATGTCGCTGTCATCGGACAGGGCGCGAGTGGAGAGGTTTATGGCGTTCCGGCAAGGCTGGAAGAGGTCGAGATCGGTGGCATCGTGCGCCGCAATGTCGATGCCGTTATCATCCCCGAAGGACTGGGCATTTCGCTGTTGGGTCAATCCTGGCTCAAACAGTTGGACGGCGTTGAAATCTCGGGCGACCGGATGATCCTTCTCGGCGGCTGATTTGCATCCTGTGATGATTTCGACGAAATCACGTGCGAGAACCTGCAAGCAAACGCGCTTCACAAGTGCTAGGGGCAAGGGCTAATCTTCGGCTCTCTGACTAAGGGTTCTGAGAACCGTTCGCCCCGATCAAAGGATGATGCACAATGGCCGCGCTTGAAACCGACTATCTCGTCATTGGCGCAGGCGCAGTGGGATTGGCGTTTGTCGATACTCTGCTGGACGAGGATCCCAACTGCCACATCACGATCGTCGATAAACACGCCAAACCGGGCGGTCACTGGAACGATGCCTATCCATTCGTGGCGCTTCATCAGCCAAGCGCGACCTATGGCGTGAATTCGATGGAACTGTGCCCCGATCGGCGCGACACCAGTGGGCACAACGCGGGCATGTTTCCGCTCGCGCCCCATGCCGAAATCCTGTCCTATTACAGCAGGTTGATGAGCGAACGGCTGATCCCCAGCGGGCGCGTGGCGTATCTGCCGCTGACCGAATATCGTGGCGGCGGCGATGGCGTGCACAATGCGCGCGGCATCCTTTCGGGTGAGGAACAGACAGTCAAGGTGCGGCGCAAGCTGGTAGATGGGACGTGGTTCCAGACTTCGGTTCCCGCCACCCACACGCCCGCCTTCGAAATTGCCAATGGCACGCGCTTTGCCATTCCGGGCGATCTTCCGGGCCTCTGGAAACACGCAGACGATCTGCCGGATCGTTACGTCGTAATCGGCGGCGGGAAAACCGCGATGGATACCGCCGTGTGGCTGTTGGAGGCAGGTGTCGCGCCTGAGAATATCGGCTGGGTCCGTCCACGCGACAGCTGGATGTTCAACCGCAAGCTGCTTCAACCCGCGTTTCATCATATAGAGGATTTGATCACGTTCCAGACCGATCTGGTCGAAGCCGCCAACACTGCGACCAATGGCGATGAGATGTTCGCGGAGCTTGACCGACGCGGCACGATGCTGAGGATCGACGAGAGCATAACACCGAAAATGTTCCATTTTGCCGTGGTATCCGAAGGCGAGATCCAACTGCTGCGAAAGATCAAAACTGTTTATCGGGACGGGCATGTCCGCAGGATTGAACCGGGCCGAATGGTCCTGCAGAACGAAGAGATCGCGCTCCCCGAAAACACGCTGTTCATCAATTGCACTGCCAGTGCGGTGCCCTTTGATGTGCGTGATACCGGACGCAAATTCTTCGATGGCGACCGGATCACCCTGCAATTGGTGCAGGTGCCTTTCGTGCCATACAGCGCAGCGCTCGCCGCGTTTCTGGAGGCCAATTTCGACACCGACGATGAAAGGAATGCTTTGTGTCCGCCCGCGCCGCTGACCGATTCGACCGATACATATCCCTATGCGGTTATGGCCAATCTGATGAGCACCGCGATCCTTTCAGCCAATAAAAAGGTCAACGCCTTCAACGCCCGCAGCCGCCTGCACCCGACCGGCCCGGCGGTTGCGCGGATGATGAAAGAAGGCGACCCGCGCCTCGCAAAACTGGCCGGGGTCGGGCCTGCGATAAAGGCGAACATGGCCGGCGTAATCCGCCTGGGAATGGCAGCAAAGGCACTGCACGAAGGCGAGCGCGCACCGGCCTGATCGATCGCCACGTGCGGCAGGAAACTCTTCATTCACTTGCGCGCTATAAAGAGTGTATTAGGATAGGCACTATGAAGCGGCGTGATATCTTGAAAGGTTCCTTGGCAGCCGGGGCGGCTCTCGTTCTCCCTGCGTTACCAGCCCGGCTTGCAGCTCAGCCGATCAAAGGCTCGCCCCGCGACCGCGCCCTGTTCAAGATTGCGACCACTGAACTTGCGCGGGCGGGCGATGCCATCTGGAAGCGCGATATTGTGGGCATTGCCGATTACGGCCTCCATTCCGCCCACCGCCGGTTCCATTTCGTCAATCTCGATCGCGAGGAAGTGCAATCCTACCATGTCAGCCACGGAACGGGTTCCGATCCTGACCACGACGGTTGGCTAAAACAATATTCCAACGTTGAAGGATCCAATGCCACCAGCCGAGGGGCGTATGTGACATGGGAATGGTATCAGGGCCGCTATGGCACCTCTGTGCGCCTCGGCGGGCTGGATACGACCAACAATGCTGCCCTGCGCCGCTACATCGTGATGCACCGCGCCAGTTATGCAGAGCCCAGCCATATTGACCGCTATGGTCGGCTGGGCCGCTCCAATGGCTGCTTTGCAATGGGAGAGGAACAGTTCCGCATCGCGCTGTTAAACCTTTCGGGCGGGCGCCTGCTGTTTGCCGACAGCCTCGGCTTGCAGGAAGATGGCAGCATCGCGATGCGCGGCGATTTGGAACCGCTCCAGCCGGAACGGCCCAATGCCACGCAAAGGTATGTTCCGGGAGCGTATTGACGTTTAACGTAACATCGAAGCTATGCCGGAGCGGGCTTTGCAACCGCCCCGGCCTTGTTGCAAAACGCAGGTTTATCCTTCTGCGCGCGGATCGTCCTCGATTACGATAACCTCGTCGTCGCTGACTGTGGCCCGGTTTTGCTGACGCGGTTTGTCAAGGCTGGCCAGCACCGGGGCATCGCGGCCATAGATATCCTTGAAGGTTGTCAGTTTGCCCTCGGTATCCGTCCCCATGGTGAAATAAGTGATGTAGGCCGGGATATCGCGGTTTATCGGAACCTTGGTGTATTCGCCCGAAGTCGCGATCTCGACCGCTTCATCCTTCGATGCGCCCTTGCCGAGAATTGCCACCGTCATCGCCAGTTCCAGCGCCCGCTCAGTGCGGATGCATCCGTGACTCAGCGCCCGGTCAGCGGTGTCGAACAGCTGGCGCGCAGGCGTATCGTGAAAGAAGATCGCGTGCGGGTTTGGCATTTCAAGCTTCATACGACCCAGTGAATTGGTCGGTCCGGGCTGCTGCACCACACTGATGTAACCATTTGCTCCGCGCGTCGCGGTATAGCCCTTGGCCTTTGCCCAGCCGGGATTGCCCAGCACCCGCTCGCCCAGCCCTTCACCCTTGACGATGGATTGCGGCACCGTCCAGGTCGGGTTGAACACCACGCCAGATACATTCTCGGACAATTGCGGCGTGGCAGTGCGGCCCGGCATCCCGACAATTGTGCGATAGGTGAAGGTTTTCTCGCCCGCGCGCAGCCGCAACTGATATTCAGGCACATTGGTGATCAGGTGGATCGTGCCAAGATCGCGCGCGAGCCAGCGCCAGCGATCCATGTTCGCACGGATAAGCTTTCGCCGCGACTTGTTGCTCCTGGGCGTTGCCGCCAGTTCGGCGCGCAGAGCGATATAATCGGCGTGGATCGGGTTCAATTCATTCAGAATGCCCGCGACATCGCCGGTTTGCGTGGCCTTCGCCAACAATTCATCGGTGCGATAACGATCGCGGTCAGGATCGACGACGAACCATTGTTCGCGCGCGTCCATGGGGGTGCGCCCGTCGCGAATATCCTCGACGAGCCAAACGAAGTTTCTGGATGCCAGTTCATCGAGTTCCTGGCTGGGCCCACCGCGTGCCGACACCTGAAGCGCCGCCAGATCGTAGTCGGCAGGGTCCAGCCCCTCGGCCTCGATACCTTCGATAAAGCCGATCAGCGCCTGAACGCTGTCGAGCGACCACGGCTGCACCAGCGGGCCGGGCGCGGCAAGGTCACCCTGCACCACTTCCTCGGCCACCATGTTCGGAAAGGCTTCGTTGAAATTGCCCGCTTTTTTCGCAGCGCTGTTGGACGCAGGTTTGCCCTGCGCTTTATCATCCTGCGCAAGTGCTGCGCCGGACAGTGTTGCACCAGCGGCAAGGCCCACGGCAAGCGACCCCATCCATTTGCGCCGATATCCCGTGCCTTTAACTGCCAACTTACGCATATTCGCCTCGATTACTTCCAAATCAGCCGCAGAGTGCGGCGCTGTAACATCCAGAGTTGAGCATACCCCTGCTTGTGCAACACTATCAAGCAGGCTCGCTTTCGCTGCGATGAATTCGCCGGGGTTTTTTCTGAAATCAAGAGAGTATTTTGCATTATCTGCAAGGTGACGGGTGCGCGACCAGCGCCTAAAGCAAAGTGCCATGACCACGCACAGCAATCCTTCGGGCGAAGCCGCAATCAATCGTCTCGCGCCATTTCTGGCGGCTGCGGCGGGCGTAGGCTTTCTGGCACTGATGGATGCGTTCATGAAAACTGCGGCGCTGGCCACAGGGGCATACACCGCCACGGTGCTGCGATCCCTGATCGGGGCGGCGATGATCGCGCCGTTCTGGCTTGCCCGGCGCACCAACTGGCCCAACCGTGCTACGCTGAAACTCCACTTTCAACGCGGCGTCGTCTCGGCCTTCATGGCGCTGAGCTTCTTTTACGCGCTCACCACCATGCCATTGGCCGAGGCAATCGCGATCAGTTTCATCGCGCCGATCATCGCGCTGTATTTCGCGCGCGCGCTGCTGGGCGAGGAAATTCGCCCTGCCGCCGTATTCGCCAGCGTGCTGGGCTTTGCCGGGATGCTGGTGATTGTGACCGGTCAGATGAGCGGCGGGGATATCACGCCCCAGTACTGGCGCGGGCTCGGCGCGATGGCGTTTTCGGCGTTGCTCTATGCCTACAATTTCGTGATTATCCGTCGCCAGAGCCAGGTTGCCGGGCCCGTCGAAATCGCTACGTTTCATAGCGGAGTGGGCGGAATGGTCCTGCTCGCGTTCGCCCCCTTCTTCTGGAAGACCCCTGCACTAACGACACTGGTATCGCTCAGCGCTGCGGGAGCCTTGACGGTGGCGGGAGCGATGGCGATCGCGTGGGCTTATGCGCGGGCGGAAACGCAGGCTCTCATCCCGATCGAATATTCGGGTTTCCTTTGGGCGAGCGTGTTTGGCTGGCTGTTTTTCGCAGAGGCAGTGCAGGTGCCAACGCTGCTGGGCGCAGCGCTTATTGTGGTGGGATGCTGGCTTGCAACGCGTCCTGCAAGGCCCGTTGCCGCTTAGCTGACTGACGATGCAATAACGTAAGGCCGGAGCGGCGCGCCCCCGCACCGCTCCGGTCTCGCCCCCCGCCCCCGATGCCGGCCGGATTGCGAACCGGCCCCGCAAACCGGGGGCATCCACCAACGGCGACCCGAAAGGCGTGCCATCGTCATCCAAAGGTCCCCGTGACCCTTTCGCGAGCGGCTCGCAGCGTTTCGGCGCCAGTGGATTTCTTGGCGTTGTTGGTAGCCCCATCCACAACAACACTTCGTCAGAACAAACAACGATAACTCTAAAATTGCCGATAACAAATCTATGGCTTCGACAACGGATGCACGAAGTGCAGCTGGCTGAACTTCGATATCCCTATCGATGCCTATTATACTTGTCGTCGACGTTTTTGTTCTGGTTCCTGCGCGTCGCGATATGCACCCGATCACGCTTTTTACGAAGTAAACTCTCGTAAATTGTGCGCCGCTCCATGGCGCCGTGCGGAATTAGGTACCTTGCGACGGCCGTCCGTGTCGCAATCGACTCGCAAAATGGCCCGCACCACTTGACCTGAGCCATTCAGTCTAGCACTTGCCTTCTCGATATTACTCTTCCGGAACTGGATCACCCGGACCCCTTGCCACCCTATGGCGAGGGTCAGCTAAAAGGATGGAACGCCCCGATGACTGCTATCGGCAAGGACACGCTCGCAACCCGCTCGACCCTCTCGGTGGAGGGCAAGGATTACGCCTACTACTCGCTCGCGAAAGCCGCTGAGCAGTTGGGCGATGTATCGAAGCTCCCCAATTCGATGAAAGTGCTGCTGGAAAACCTGCTGCGTTTCGAAGATGAGGGTTTCACGGTCGGAAGAGAGCACATTCAGGCAATCGTCGACTGGCAGAAAAACCCTGTCACCGGCAATGAAATCCAGTACCGACCGGCGCGGGTTCTGTTGCAGGATTTTACCGGCGTGCCCTGCGTCGTCGATCTTGCGGCCATGCGCGATGCGATCAAGAAGCTTGGCGGCGACACCCAGAAGATCAATCCGCAAGTTCCCGTGAATCTGGTCATCGACCACTCCGTGATGGTCGATGAATTCGGCCATCCCAAAGCGATGGAAGCAAACATGGCGCTCGAATACGAGCGCAATGCGGAGCGTTATGATTTCCTCAAATGGGGTTCGAAAAGCTTTGAAAACTTCTCCGCCGTGCCTCCGGGCACTGGTATCTGCCACCAGGTGAACCTTGAACATATCGCGCAAGGCGTATGGTCGAGCGAGGATGCGGACGGCAATCTTGTCGCCTATCCCGATACCTGCGTTGGCACTGACAGCCACACCACCATGATCAACGGTCTGGGCGTGCTGGGCTGGGGCGTTGGCGGGATCGAGGCTGAGGCAGCCATGCTGGGCCAGCCGATTTCCATGCTTATCCCTGAAGTCGTGGGTTTCAAGCTTACCGGCCATATGTCCGAAGGCATCACCGCAACTGATCTTGTGCTCACCTGCGTGCAGATGCTGCGCGAAGTCGGCGTGGTGGGCCGTTTTGTAGAGTTCTACGGGCCCGGCGTCGCCAACCTGACGCTGGCCGACCGCGCGACGATCGCCAACATGGCTCCTGAATACGGAGCGACCTGCGGCTTTTTCGGTATCGATGACAAGACGATCGAATACATGCGCCTGACGGGTCGCAGCGAAGAGAATCTCGCGCTGGTTGAAGCCTATGCCAAGGAACAGGGCATGTGGTTCGATCCGGCTGCCGAACCGGTATTCACAAAAACGCTCGAGCTGGACATGACCCAGGTCGTGCCAAGCCTTGCCGGACCCAAACGCCCGCAGGACCGCGTGATCCTTCCCGAAGTCGACGAGCTATTCAACGGCGAGCTGAAATCGGTCTATAACAAAGCTGGCGCCGTGCGCGTCGATGTAGAGGGCAAGGACCACGATATTGGCGACGGCGACGTCGTGATCGCGGCGATAACCAGCTGCACGAACACATCAAACCCCGACGTTATGATCGCAGCAGGTCTGGTCGCGAAAAAGGCAGTTGAAAAAGGCCTCAAGCCCAAGCCTTGGGTAAAGACCAGCCTCGCACCCGGATCACAAGTGGTGACAGATTACCTTGTGAAATCCGGCTTGCAAGCGGATCTCGATGCGATCGGGTTCGACCTTGTTGGTTATGGCTGCACAACCTGCATCGGCAATTCCGGGCCGCTCGCCCCGCCCATCAGCGCGGCAATCAACAACAACGATATTGTTGCAGCGTCGGTTCTATCGGGCAATCGCAATTTCGAAGGACGCGTAAGCCAGGACGTGCGCGCCAACTTCCTCGCATCGCCTCCGCTGGTCGTCGCCTATGCGCTGAAAGGCACCGTGACCGAAGACATCACGACAACTTCACTGGGGCAAGACCAGAACGGCAACGATGTGATGCTGGCCGATCTGTGGCCAACCAACGAAGAAATTGCCGACCATCGCGCAGCCAATATCGACCGGTCGATGTTCACCAGCCGCTATGCCAATGTCTATGATGGCGATGAGCACTGGCAGGCGATCACCGTGGAGCCGTCCGATACCTATCAGTGGCGCGCGGGCAGCACCTATGTCGCCAATCCGCCCTATTTCGACGGAATGGGGATGGAGCCGGCTCCGATCACCGACATCACCGATGCGAAGCCGCTCGCGATCCTTGGGGATTCAGTTACCACAGATCACATCTCGCCCGCAGGCGCGATCAAGGAAGACAGCCCGGCCGGCTCCTATCTCAAGTCGAACCAGGTCGCGAAAAAGGATTTCAACTCCTACGGTTCGCGCCGCGGCAATCATGACGTGATGATGCGGGGCACCTTTGCCAACATCCGTATCAAGAACGAAATGGTTCCCGGTGTCGAAGGCGGTGAGACGACCTACAATGGCGAACAGATGCCGATCTATGACGCGGCAATGAAGCACAAGGCCGACGGAACCCCGCTTATCGTCGTCGGCGGAAAGGAATACGGCACCGGCTCCAGCCGCGACTGGGCGGCCAAAGGCACGATCCTGCTGGGCGTGCGCGCCGTTATTGTTGAAAGCTTTGAGCGGATCCACCGTTCGAACCTCGTCGGGATGGGCGTGCTGCCGTTGCAGTTCAACGACGGCGATACGCGCAAAACGCTTGACCTTGCGTCGGACGATACGTTCAGCATCAAGGGTCTGGCAGATCTCACGCCCGGTCAGGACGTTGAAATCGAAGTGACCCGCGCCGATGGCTCGACCTTCACTTTCAACGCACTGTGCCGGATCGATACCGCGAACGAGATGGAGTATTATCGCCATGGCGGCATTCTTCAGTACGTGCTGCGCAATCTGGCAGCGTAACCGCGCCGCGAGTTGTCGCAGCCGGCGTTGACAGGGGCGGGCCTTGCGCTCGCCCTGACAGCGTGTGCGGATGGCAACAATCAAGAGGATCGCGCCGACCCATCGCCATTCCTGCCAGGATTTGAGCTTGCTGCGGCGCGGCAGCCTGTCTCAGCGGGCAAGGCGACAGACCTGTATGCGAGCCTAGCTCCGCAGATCGACTGGTCACAGCCATCTGCCGGGTGGCCACCCGTTCTGGATGCAACGCCAGAGCAATTGCGCGCGATGTTGGATGCCGGCATTATCCGGCTGATTGACATTCGTACCGATGAAGAAGTGGCAGGCGGAATGATCCCCGGTGCCGAACATATCCCGATGGAGCGGTTCGACGCGAGCAGGATCAACCCTGACGACCCGCGCATCCCGGTGCTGTATTGCCGGTCCGGCAGGCGCTCTGCACAAGCGGGCGCGGCTCTTTCGCAAGCCACCGGACTCCCCACTATTCACCTTGGCGGCGGTTTACTCGGCTGGCAAACCAGCGGCTTTGCCATCGAGTGATTTCAAAGCGCTATGGCGTTTGATACCTAACAATAAAAAGGGCGGCCCTGCAATGGTGCCGCCCTTTTTGTATCTCTTGGCCGAAACGATCAGGCGTCGGCCAATTCTTCGACCTTGTCTTTGTCTTTCCCGCTGCCAAAGCGGCGACGGCCAAGAATGGCTGCGGCGGCTATGCCAAAGAGCGCCATCATCGGCGGGGCAGGGACATCGGTGCCGCTGCTGGTGGAAGAGGATGTGCTGGTCGAACTGGACGAGCTGCTCGAAGATGAGCTGCTGCTGGACGACGAAGATGATGAGCTGGTGCTGCTCGTCATATCACCCGAGGTCGAGCTGCTGCCCGAAGACGAGGACGAACTCGATGACGACGAGCCGCTGCTGCCCGACGTGCTGGCGCCCGGATGGACAGGATCGCCGCCACCAGACGAGCTGGAACTGCTCGATGAAGAGCTGGAGGACGAGGACGAGGAGGAACTCGACGATGAGCTGGAACTGCCGCCGGTCGTGCTCGACACAGCGCCCGTAGAACTGGATACAGCGCCGGTTGAACTCGACACAGCGCCGGTTGAACTGGACACATTACCGGTCGAACTCGACACGTTGCCCGAGCTGCTCGATACCGCCCCTGTGCTCGAAGACACCGCGCCGGTAGAGCTCGAAACATTGCCAGAAGTGGTCGAGGTCGTGCTCGAAACGCCGCCGGTGCTGGTTGAAACCTGCCCGGTAGAGCTCGAGGTGGAAACCTGACCAGTCGATGAGCTGATCTGGCCTGATGAAGAGGTGGTCGAGGTCGAGTTGTCGATATCGATAATGATATCCTGACCCTGGCCCTGACCATCGCCCCCACCTGTCGTGGTGGTGCTGACGACCGAGACGTCGCCCGAGGATGAACCGCCCCCGCCAAAGAAGCCGCCGACGAACCCGCCGCCAAAGCCTCCGCCAAATCCGCCCAGACCGCCACCGATGATTACAGGCGCGCCGCCACCGCCGCCGCGAACCGCAGGAAGCGGGGGCAATGGCGCAGGGGCGTAAGCAACCTGCATGATCGGGGGGCATTCGTTCGGATCGATATAGGCCTGAACTGCGCCCGCCGGCAGCGGAGCGGATTGCGCCACCGCGCCTGCGCCGCCAAACCCTTGCGGGATCGGCTCGCATTCGATCGTGCGTTCGACGATGCGGCGACGGCGCGGTTCCGGAATGGGCGGAATATCGCGAACACGCGTCTTGATCAGCTTGGGCTCGCCCTTGATCAGTTTGCCATCAGCCTCGGAGCTGTAGACCGGACTGTCGGTGACCATTGGTTCCGCGGTGCGAACGGCGCCGCCTTGCTGGGCGACCTGCAATGCGCCCCCAGTCATCAGGGCGATGCCTGCGGCCGTGGCGGAGAGCTTTGCAGCTGCCAGTTTGATCGACATAATCGCGCAACCTTGTTCATCGTGCTGGTTCGATGCGGACCACCCACACCTTCACCAAGTCCAATGCTCTTGTGACCCGTTAACACTTGCCGCGACAATGCGATTAACCACGTTCAAGCCCGCTGACAGGCTCCAAACCCACGAAACTCAGCGGATTTCAGGGTCGCTGTCCCGATTTGACACCGAAACAGCCGCTTGCGTTAGTCAATGGGTTAATCCTGCTGCCCGCATTTTTTGGGATCAGACATCCTCAACGCCATCGAACAGTCCCGATTGGCGAATCGCTCCCGAACTGGGAATGGCCATGCCCAGGTGCTCCCACCCGGCATCGTTCAGCACGCGCCCGCGTGCCGTTCGCGCCAGCAGACCAAGCTGGATGAGGTACGGCTCCACCACATCTTCCACCGTGTCGCGCGGCTCGGCCAGGCCCGCCGGCCAGCGTCTCCACCCCCACCGGCCCGCCTTTGTAGGTGGTGGCGATCATGGTGAGATACCGCCGGTCCATCGCATCGAGGCCAAGCCGGTCGATCTCCAGCCGGGTCAGCGCATCATCTGCCATTGCGCGCGTCACCGTGCCTCCGTTGTCCATGACGCCTGCAACCTGAGCGAAGTCGCGCACGCGGCGCAGCAGCCGCCCTGCAACGCGCGGCGTGCCCCGTGATCGCCGCGCAATCTCGCGCGCACCCGACGCCTCTATCGCCAGCCCCAGCAGCCGCGCGCCGCGCGTCACCACCATATCCAGTTCGTCATGGCTGTAGAATTGCAGGCGCACAGGAATGCCGAACCGGTCGCGCAAGGGCGTCGTCAGCAATCCTTGCCGGGTGGTCGCGCCGATCAGCGTGAAGGGCGGCAGGTCGATCCGCACGCTTCGCGCCGATGGCCCCTCTCCGATGATAAGGTCGAGCGCGCGGTCCTCCATCGCGGGATACAGCACTTCCTCGACCACGGGATTGAGGCGGTGAATCTCGTCGATGAACAGCACGTCGTGCGGTTCCAGATTGGTGAGCAGCGCGGCGAGATCGCCCGCCTTGGCGATCACCGGGCCGGAGGTCGCGCGAAAGCCAACGCCCAGTTCATTGGCGACGATCTGCGCCAGCGTGGTCTTGCCAAGGCCGGGCGGGCCGAAGAACAGCGTGTGATCCATCGCCTCGCCGCGCGCTTTCGCACTCTGGATGAACACGCGCAGATTGTCGCGCGCGCCCTCCTGCCCGATGAACTCGGCCAGCGACTTGGGACGCAGCGCAGGGTCCGGATCGCCGGGTTGCGGGGTGGGGGAATGGAGGGGGGCGTCAGTCATTGCGAACTGCGCGACAATTCTCGTCACCCTGAACTTGTTTCAGGGTCCATTGTTGGGCAGGCGCAGGCATATGCAATTCGAGCGGCAACCCTGCACTTACATCCTCGCGAGCCAGCGGCACGGCACCCTCCATGTAGGCGTCACCAGCGACCTTGTGGCCAGGCTGTGGCAGCATCGCAATAGCACAGTCGAAGGCTTCACCAGCCGCTACAAGGTCAACCGCCTCGTCCGTTATGAACTGTTCGGCGATATGCAGAGCGCAATCCTTCGGGAAAAGCAATTGAAGCGCTGGAACCGGCATTGGAAGATCAATCTGATCGAAAGCGAGAATTCCGATTGGCATGATCTCGCCGTCGGGTTGGGTCTGCCCGCGATCGCCGAGCGCGAAGGGCACGATGGATCCTGAAACAAGTTCAGGATGACGGGGTTTGAGTTTTACTTCCATCACCCCGCCGCCTTCTTCAGTGCGACGCGGATCAGGTCGCCCTCGCCTGCGTCCTCGCCCAGTTCTGCCACTGCGCGCGCTACAGCCTGTGCGGCCACGGCGGGTTTGAAGCCGAGATTTTCCAGCGCGCTCATCGCGTCCGCGCTTGCGCCGCCTGCGAGCGACATCGCGCCCATCGCCTCGCCCGCCATGCCGCCGCCGGGCAACGCGCCGGCCTTGTCCTTCAGCTCGTTGACGATCCGCCCCGCCAGTTTCGGCCCGACGCCGTTCGCGCGCGCCACCATCGCCGCATTCCCGGCCGCGCAGGCATCGCGCAGCTCTCCGGTCGATAGCGCGGACAGGATCGCAAGGCCCACCTTGCTGCCCACGCCCTGCACCTGTGTCAGCAGCCGGAACCAGTCGCGCTCTGCGCTGTGCGCAAAGCCAAGCAGGCGCATGTCGTTCTCGCTCACCTGCAGATCGGTGTGGACGCGTGCACGCATCCCCCACCGCGCCCAGCGCCGCCAGCGTGCGCGCGGAACAATGGACCAGATAGCCCACACCGGCCACATCGACGATGGCCCAGTCCGTGCCCGTTTCATCGAGCCTGCCTGTCAGCTTTGCAATCATGCCTGTGCTTCTCGCTGATAGCGCGCCCGATTGCCAGCGCCACGCCGCCGTTTTGCGCAAGCGTCTGATCGGGCTCACCATCGGCCACGCGCTCCGTTCATCGCGCTGGAGGGCGGCTGAAACAGCTGGCACACTGTCCTGAGGCCAGAAAACCCGCCCCCGGCGCAGCGCCACTATCCGCCACCAATACGGGGCCAAAATCGCGAAACGGGCGAAATTCGTCCATGAAAACGCTCATATCGCCGCAGCAGGGTGTAGGAAACACCGCCCTCGCACCCGCAGCATATCGACAGGCGCGCCATTCGCGCTATCAACAAAGGCATGAGCTTCAACACTTTCGGGCGCGTGCTGCGCTTTACCACATGGGGCGAAAGCCACGGTCCGGGCCTTGGCGCGGTGCTGGACGGCTGCCCTCCCGGCCTTCCGCTGCGCGCAAGCGATATTCAGCCCTATCTGGACGCGCGCAAGCCGGGCCAGAACCGCTTTACCACGCAGCGCAAGGAAGCGGACGCGGTGCGCATCCTTTCCGGCGTGTTCGAGGATACGACCACCGGCACGCCAATCCACCTGATGATCGACAACACCGATCAGCGGTCAAAGGATTATTCCGAAATCGCGCAAAGCTATCGCCCCGGTCATGCGGATTACGCCTATGACGCGAAATACGGACATCCGTGACTATCGCGGCGGCGGGCGGTCCAGCGCGCGCGAAACCGCGGCGCGCGTGGCGGCGGGCGCCGTGGCGCGGCTGATCATTCCCGAAGTCACCATCACCGCCTATGTCTGCGAGCTGGGCGGCGACCATATCGAACGCGAAGCGATCAATTTCGACGAGATCACCCGCAACCCGTTTTTCTGCCCCGACAGCTGGGCGGCAAAGCGGTGGGAGGAAAAGGTCGAGGCCGCACGCAAGGATGGGTCATCGCTTGGCGCGGTGGTGGAATGCGTCGCCACGGGCGTTCCCGCTGGATGGGGCGCGCCGGTCTATGGCAAGCTCGACATGGATCTGGCGAGCGCCATGATGAGCATCAACGCGACCAAGGGCGTGGAAATCGGCGACGGGTTCGAGGCCGCACGGCTGACCGGCGAACAGAACGCCGATGCCATGCGCCCCGGCGCAAATCCGGGCGATCCGCCGATCTTTGCCAGCAACCACGCAGGCGGCACAGCGGGCGGGATATCGACCGGACAACCGGTGGTGTGCCGCGTGGCGTTCAAGCCGACCAGCTCGATCCTCACGCCCGTCCCCTCGATCAATTCAGCGGGTGAGGCGACCGAGGTCCGCACGATCGGCCGCCACGATCCATGCGTGGGCATTCGCGGCACGCCGGTGGTGGAGGCGATGATGGCGCTGGTGCTGGCCGATCACAAGATGCTGCACCGCGCTCAAATAGCGTAAGCGATAGCGCGACAGGACACGCGCTCAAATAGCGTAAGCGGTAGCGTAAAATTGCGCGCTCATGGCGTCGGAACCCGCTTGTCTGTTTGCGACCCCTTTCCGGGCATTCCCACCATGATCCGCGTCGCACGGACGCTGTCGTTCGCTGGGTAGAAAATTGTGAGCGGGAGCGCTGAGATAGGGTAGAGCACAAATCTATTCGATGTTCGATGACGGGACCGCACTCGGTCTGAAAAGCTGTGTTCGATTGCGCTTGCAGGAGATTAGAGGGGGTGGAGAAACAAACAAAACGAAGAATAAAGCGTTTTCTTTATTCATCTGCAATTGCTGTAACCATAACCCTGCTTGTCGCGGCTTTTTTCAGTCCATTGGCGACATTGATTTCCGGATGTGTTGGATTCTTAGGTGTCGCAATTGCTAGCGATGATGATCTTGGCACTTGCTTCCCACTAGCCGTATTTTTCCTCATCGCGCTCATTATGCTGATCATGGCGCTTGTGGGGGTGGTATTACTCAATACTTCATGAGGTCGTTTTCGCCATTGCAGACCGCTATCTGGCATTCAGATTTCTGCCCAAACGCCGCCTTTTCCATCGTATCGCACCACAGGCGAAAACAGCCATTGGCCGCAACCGCGATAACGCAGGCGAGCGCTTGTCTGCAAAAAAGTTTCCCAAGAGCGCTCAATAAAAGCTATTGTGCAATGCAGCGATACAAAAGCGGGTCTTCTCGGTTGAGTCCGGATCAGGAGCAAATTCTCAAGATATGAAAGTCCATCCCCGCCTCGAAGCCTCGGCCGCGCTGTATCGCGAATTGCAAAGCGTCGCAAAGGTCCTGCCCAAAAAGCCGCTCGATCCCGGTGAGCGCAAGACGCAGATCGTGGTGGTCGGCGGCGGCGCGGGCGGGCTGGAGCTGGTGCGGCGGCTGGGCGCGAAATTCGGGCGCAAGGATCACGACATCATCCTGGTCGACCGCAACCTGTCGCACATCTGGAAACCGTTGCTGCACGAAGTCGCCGCCGGATCGCTCGATGCCAACATGGACGAGGTCGGATATCGCGCGCATTGTTACCGGTGGGGATACCGCTTCTTTCAGGGCGCGCTGGAGGATGTGGACCGCGAGGCAAAGACGATCACGCTCGCGCCGCTGTATGACAAGGACGGGACCGAGCTTATTTCGGACCACGTGATCCGCTACGACTATCTGGTGCTGGCGGTCGGGGCGGTATCGAACGATTTCGGCGTGCCCGGTGTCAGTGAAAACTGCATCTATCTCGACGCGCGCGACGAGGCGGACCGGTTCCGCACGAAATTGCTCAATCACTGCCTGCGCGTCAGCCGGGCGCTGATGGCCGATCCCAATTCCGAAGAGCGGGTGAAGGTCACCATCGTTGGCGGCGGCGCGACCGGCGTTGAACTGGCGGCAGAACTGTACAACGCCGCCGGGGCGCTGCGACATTATGGCCTGGAAGTGTTCGACGAGACCAAGCTGGAGGTGACGCTGGTCGAAGCGGGGATGCGCATCCTGCCCGCCCTGCCCGAACGGCTCGCCGAATCCGCAACCAACGAATTGCAGCATCTGGGCGTAGAGGTGCTGACCGATACGCAGGTGGTCCGCGCCGAGCGCGGCAGACTGTACACCCGCTGCGAACACGAGATCGAGGCCGATCTGATCGTCTGGGCAGCAGGGGTGAAAGGTGCGGATTTCCTCTCCGACCTGGGGCTCAAGACCAATCAGCGCGACCAGATCGTGGTCACGGATACGTTGCAGAGCGTATCGGATCCCGCCATCTTTGCGATGGGCGATTGCTGTTCGTACATTCCCGAAGGCGCCGCAACGCCAGTCCCGCCGCGCGCGCAGGCCGCGCACCAGATGGCCGATACGGTGTTCAACAATCTTGTCCGCGTCCAGAAGGGTGCACCGCTCAAGAAATTCGTCTATCACGACAACGGATCGCTGGTGTCGCTCAGCCGCTTTACCACCGTGGGCAATCTGATGGGCAATCTGATCGGCGGCGCTATGGCGGTCGAAGGGCGGATCGCGCGGTTTATCTATACCTCGCTGTACCGGATGCACCTGCTGGCGATCCATGGGTGGGTTAAAGGCATATCGCTGATGCTGATCGGCCGGGTGAACCGGATCGTGCGGCCTCGGCTCAAACTGCACTGATCGCTTGTTCGCGCCCTGCCTCCGCGTGTAGGGTCATGCAAACAGGCGCTCGGGGCAGGGAATACGCGATGAAACAAGTAATTTACATGTCACAGCCGTTCGGCTTCGAAAAGGCGATCCTTGCAGGCATTCTGTCGCAGGCGCGGCGCAACAATCCCAGAGACGAAATCACCGGCGCGCTGATCTGTCGGCGCGACATGTACATCCAGCTGATCGAGGGGCCGGAAAGTGCGATTGACGCCCTTCTGGCGCGGATCGCTGTCGATGATCGCCACGCAAATGTGCGGATGCTGTTGTCTGATACCGTCGACGAAAGATTGTTTCCCGAATGGTCGATGCTGGATGACGGCATAAATTCGATGACATGGTCGCGAGAGGAAATCGACGCTGGCGCCATCGCCGAGGCTTCCCCAGCAGATTTGCGAGGAATGTTTGCCAAGGTCGCTGAAAAAGCGCGGGAAACCGGCGCAGGCGGCTAAATCCCGGCATTCCGAGCGTCGCGCGAAACCTGCGGCGCCCATGCTTATTGGCAGGTTAAGTCGCCCGCATGGAACAATCGCGGATGGTTCCCGTTTGGACGATTGAAAATTGCGATCACCGCAATCGCTTTAATCCGCTTTTTCGCAGCGCAACAAAACCTATTTGCACTGCACAATCAATTCAGCGTTCCACACCAATCAAACCATCAGGGGAATTTTCCATGGGTATTATCGGTTCAACCATCGCAGCCGTTCAAGGCGACCGCGTTTCAGGCTGGCAAGGATTTCTTCGACGTCACCGAAGCCGACATTGCGGGCAAGTGGGCGGTATTCTTCTTCTACCCGGCAGACTGGACGTTCGTCTGCCCGACTGAACTCGAAGACCTCGGCGAAAAGTACGAGATGCTCCAGAACATGGGCGTGGAAGTCTTCGCCGTGTCGACCGACACGCATTTCAGCCACAAGGCATGGCACGATCACTCTGACAAGATCAGCAAACTGACCTTCCCGTTCCTGGGTGACCAGCTGCACACACTGTCAAAGCAGTTTGGCGTGCTGCGTGAAGAGATGGGCCTGGCCGATCGTGCGACCTTCGTGATCGATCCCGATGGCGTGATCCAGATCATGGAAATCACCTGCGAAGGCGTGGGCCGCAATGCCAACGAACTCACCCGCAAGATCAAGGCTGCGCAATACGTGCGCGCCAACCCCGGTCAGGTCTGCCCGGCTGCGTGGGAAGAAGGCGGCGAAACGCTGGCTCCTTCGCTCGATCTGGTCGGCAAGATCTAAGCACGCGCACGCGCTTCTGAACTACCTGCGACGCGGGGGCCCTCCCCCTCCCTTATGCTCTCGCGTCGCAACCTTGCCCGACAGGCCGCCGCTTTAACAGTGGCCTGAGGGTCGCAAGCCGGGTCCGGTGCATCATCGGCCCCCGACCACCCCCCTCAGCGACGGGGCGTTGGTGTCCGGACCCGCACTTGCCCTAAATCTTCTTCATTATCCCACGCACCCGCTCACGAAAGGCACCGCCCGATGCTCGACGCAAATATGCAAGGCCAACTGAAACAGTACCTCGCCAACCTGCGCGAGCCGATCGAACTGGTCGCATCGCTGGACGAGAGCGAAAAGAGCACGCAGACGCGCGAACTGTTGACTGAAATTGCCGAGCTGCACGATATGGTCAGCGCGACTTTCGATGGCGACAATGCGCGCAAGCCAAGCTTTCAAATCCGCCGCGCAAGTGATGCAGCGCGCTTCGTGACATTTGCCGGGCTGCCGATGGGGCACGAATTCACCTCGCTGGTGCTTGCGCTGCTGTGGGCTGGTGGCCACCCGCCCAAGATCGACGCCGACCTGATCGAACAGGCGCGCGCGCTCGAAGGCGACTATGATTTCGAGATGTTCTTCTCATTGAGCTGCCACAACTGCCCCGATGTGGTGCAGGCGTTGACGCTGATGGCGCTCGAAAATCCGCGCATATCCGCAACCCTGATCGAAGGCGGCACCTATCAGGACGAAGTCGAGCGGCGCGACATCATGGCTGTGCCCGCGACTTTCCTGAACGGAGAGAGTTTTTACAACGGCAAGATGGAACTGGCCGAAATCCTGTCGAAGCTGGATACCGGCGCGGATGCAAAGGCGGCAGAAAAGCTGTCTGCAAAGGCGCCGTTCGAAGTGCTCATCATCGGCGGTGGGCCTGCTGGCGCTGCGGCGGGCATCTATACCGCGCGCAAGGGCTTTCGCACCGGCATCGCGGCTGAACGCTTTGGCGGACAATTGCAGGATACGCTGGGGATCGAAAATCTGCCCGGCACCAGTTACACCGAAGGGCCGAAGCTTTCCGATAGCCTGAAACAGCAGGTTGCTGAAAACGAGATCGACATGATCGACCTTGCACTGGCCAGCAAGCTCGAACCTGCAACCGAGGCAGGCGGCATGCACCGGCTGCATTTTGCCAACGGCGCGGTTCTGAAAACACGGTCGCTGATCGTTTCAACCGGCGCGCGCTGGCGCAATCTGGGCGTTCCGGGCGAGGACGAATATCGCAACAAGGGCGTGGCCTATTGCCCGCACTGCGACGGTCCGCTGTTCAAGGGCAAACGCATCGCGGTGATCGGCGGCGGCAATTCCGGCGTCGAGGCGGCAATCGACCTTGCCAAGATTGTGGGTCACGTGACGCTGGTCGAATTCGATACGAAACTGCGCGCCGACGAAGTGCTGCAGCGCAAATTGCGCAGCATGGATAACGTGGAGATCATCACCAACGGCCAGACTACCGAGGTCACCGGCGATGGCACGCGCGTCAACGGCATGATCGTGAAGGATCGCACGAGCGGCGAGGAGCGCACCATCACGCTCGAAGGCGTCTTCATCCAGATCGGTTTGGTTCCCAACACCGAATGGTTGAAGGACAGTGGCATCGAATTGTCCAAATTCGGCGAAATCGTCATCGACGAAGAAGGCGTGACCAATCTGCCGGGCGTATTTGCCGCGGGCGATGCGACCACCGTCCCGTACAAACAGATCGTGGTGGCGATGGGCGAGGGGTCCAAGGCGGGCTTGTCCGCGTTCGATTACCTGATCCGCAACGAACCGGTCGATGAGATCGCCCAAGCGGCATAAGCGTGTCGGCGTAAAGGTTGGAGGCGTCAGGCGAATACTTTCTGGCGGCTGAAGCGAGTGTTCAATCGCCGCACAGCGCCGGGCGGCTAAATGCAGGCTTATGTTGAAAAAACGCAACCCCGCATTGGCCGTGAGTGTCGCCCTCGCCATCGGCCTTATCGCCCCTGTAACCACCGCAGCCCTGGCAATGCCTCCCGCCGATGCGTGGGAAATAGGGCCGTGGGCACGCGGCAAGAACTTTTCCGTCAACATGCCGGCCACCCCGCGGGAAAATGCCCGCGGTGCTCTTGTCGTGGACTTCCCGCGTGTGGGCCGGGGTGAATGGGATGCGATGACAACCGGTATCTATCCGCTTGCGGACACAAAGCGGATCAAGGTGCGATACCGGATCGACGCCGCACCCGGCACGCGATTTGTCGCAGTCGAAGACCCGGACTCTCCCGCTACGGTATCGCTGTATTTTCAGCGCGCTCGCGATACCTGGACGGCAAAGGGCAAATACATGTCTTATCGCTGGTACGCCCCAAAACGCGCAGTCATGCCGATCACACCGGGCGAGCACACCGTTTCCATCCGGATGGATGAGGAATGGACCAACATCGCCCATCGACCCCGCAGCGAGCATCGCACCGCCTTTGACGCAGCGCTGGCGGATACGGCCCGGTTCGGGTTTGCCTTTGGATCGATGAGTTTGCGAAGCCACGGGGTCGCCGCGACGGGCCCGGCCACCTTCACGCTTCTTTCAGTCGAATTCGATTGAGCGCATCTCAAATCGCCTTAGTCGATTAAACTGCGCGCTTTAATCGTTTGGACTAATCACCGAGTATCCACCATTCTCTCGCCATCATCAGAGCGTATCGCGTTTCCCTAACGGAAATGCACGTGTGACGCTCAAACTTGAGCAGGAGAGAGAAAATGGACGCAAAGACTGGCGAAATGAGCGGCGGATGCCCGTTCCACGGATCAAGCGAAATGCGCAGCCTTCTGGGCCGCACCAATCGCGACTGGTGGCCTGAGGCAACCCAGCTCGAAATCCTGACGCAGGAAGGCAAAAGCGCTAACCCCTATGGCGAGGATTTCGACTATGCGGAGGCGTTCAACACCATCGATTACACCGCGCTGAAGGCCGATCTGACCGCGCTGATGACCGATAGCCAGCCCTGGTGGCCGGCGGATTACGGGCATTACGGCCCGTTCTTCATTCGCATGGCCTGGCATTCTGCCGGTACGTATCGCACCGGCGACGGGCGTGGCGGCGCGGGCAGCGGACAACAGCGTTTCGCCCCGCTCAACAGCTGGCCCGACAACGGCAATCTGGACAAGGCGCGTCGCCTGCTGTGGCCGATCAAGCAGAAATACGGGAAGAACATCAGCTGGGCCGACCTGTTCATCCTGACCGGCAATGTCGCGATTGAAAGCATGGGCGGCCCGGTGTTCGGTTTCGGCGGAGGCCGGGCGGACGTGTTCGAGCCCGAGTCGGTTTACTGGGGCAGCGAAGAGCAGTGGGTGAACGAAGGCGTCGCCACGCGCATCAACCCCGATGAAGGCAAGGCGCTGGAGAATCCGCTCGCGGCGATCCAGATGGGCCTGATCTACGTCAATCCTGAAGGTCCGGGCGGCAACCCCGATCCGCTGCTTTCCGCACGCGACATGCGCGAAACATTCGACCGGATGGCGATGAACGATGAAGAAACCGTCGCCCTTACCGCAGGCGGCCACGCCTTTGGCAAGGCGCACGGCGCGCATCCATCGGATACGTTTGGCGGCGCACCCGAAAGCGAGGACCTGCATCTTCAGGGCTTTGGCTGGCTGAATGACGAGGCTGAGATCGGCGCTGGCAACATCACCACATCGGGGATTGAGGGCAGCTGGTCCAACAATCCGACATCGTGGAGCCACGACTATTTCCGCATCCTGTTCAAATACGATTTCGAGCTGGTGAAAAGCCCGGCGGGGGCATTCCAGTGGACCCCGATTAACCCGGACCCCGAAGATATGGCCCCCGATGCGCGCGATCCTTCGAAGAAGGTGCCGACCATGATGACCACCGCCGACATGGCGTTGAAGATGGACCCGGACTATCGCAGGATTTCCGAACGCTTCCTCGCCAATCCGGAGCAGCTTGACGATGCCTTTGCGCGCGCCTGGTTCAAGCTGTGCCACCGCGATATGGGTCCAAAGGTCCGCTATCTTGGTCCCGAAGTTCCCGACGAAACGCTGATCTGGCAGGACCCGGTTCCCGCCGGCTCCATGCCTTCGGATGGAGAGGTTGAACGGTTCAAATCGGCGATCCTTGACAGCGGGCTGACAATTGCCGAACTGGTGAAGGCGGCGTGGGCTTCGGCCTCGACCTATCGCCGGTCCGACCATCGCGGCGGTGCCAATGGCGCACGCGTGCGGCTCGCCCCGCAAAAGGACTGGGCGGTCAACGATCCCGAAGAACTGGGCAAGGTGCTGGGCGTGGTCGACGATCATCGCGGCGATCTTTCCATGGCCGACGCGATTGTGCTGGCCGGTTCGGCTGCGGTCGAAAAGGCGGCGCGCGATGCAGGCCATGACGTCTCCGTAGCCTTCACCGGCGGGCGCGGCGATGCCACCGATGAACACACCGATGCTGACAGTTTTGAGCCGATGGAGCCATTTGCCGATGGCTTCCGCAATTATCTCAAGACCAAGGCAAACGTGCGGACCGAGGACATGCTGATCGACCGTGCGCATCTGCTCGGCCTCTCGATCCCGGAATTGACCGTGCTGGTCGGCGGGATGCGGGCGCTGGGTGCGGTGAGCACACACGCGGATCATGGCAACACCATCGGCGTTCTGACGGACAGGCCGGGCGTGCTGAGTCCCGACTTCTTCACCAACCTGCTCGACATGGGGAACAAATGGACCCCGGTGGATGAAAGCGGAGACGAGGAATATGTCGGCACCGACCGCGCCACCGGCGAGGAGAAATACCGCGCCACCCGCACCGATCTCGTATTTGGCTCAAACTCGCAATTGCGCGCGCAGGCCGAAGTGTATGCCGAGGCGGGTAACGAGGCGAAATTCGTGCATGATTTCATCGCGGCATGGACAAAAGTGATGAATGCCGACCGGTTCGATGTAACCTTTGCGCGATATCATTCGTAACACCTTGCAGCCCCCCCTGACTCACCTCCCCCTTTGAGGGTCAGGGTCGCAGAAGGCCTCCGACAGAAATGTCGGGGGCCTTTTTTTGGGTGGGCCGCAATTTTCTGTCAGAGCCAGCCTGCGTTCTTCAGCTCGCTGACCTGAGTGCGGGCGACCGGGGCCTCCAGCCCGCGCGGCAGGATCAGCCTTACATTGCGCCCTTCGCGCTGCACATCGTTTACGGCGCCGCGCGCGACCCACCAGCTGCGATGCACTTGCCTGCCCTCAAGATCGCCCAGTTCCGCGATAGCATCGCGCAGCCGCATCAGCACCAGTTCCGATCCTAGCGCCGTGTGCGCCCGAACGTAGTGGTCTTCCATTTCCAGCGCGATCAGGTCGGTGCCCAGTTCGGCCGGCAATCGATCGAGAAACGGCGCCAGCGGTCCGGACTTCGGTGGCTGTGGGGCGGGGGAAGGCAGCGGATCCGATGAAGAAGCCGTTACGGCAGACGGCAAATCCAGCTGCGATAAGCCCGGCATCGAGCCAACCTTGGCTGAGCGAGTGGCAGGCAGCAGGTTGAACAACAGCGTGATGATCGCCCCCACCACCAGAACCGCGAAATAATGCGTCAGTGCCACTTCAACCGATGGCAACCGAACCGGGCCACCACCCGCGTTGACGATCCACACCAAGGCCGACATCGGCAGAGTCGCGATGGCAACGCTGGCTGACCACATAAACCATTCCGGCAGATCGAGCCGCACCGAAAGCGGCACGATCTGCGCGCCAATCGGTTTATAAAAAACGTAACCTGCCAGCGCGAGCGCAACCCAGTAGACGGCCCGCTGTGCAAAACTCATGTCGCCACTGCCCAGCGGCGCGAGCACGGCCAGCACCACGCCGATCGCCACCAGCACCGAAATATCGATGACGACCTGCCGCACAAAACGGCTTTTAACCTGCCCGCCCCCTCGGTTCATCATCCGCTTTTTAGTGCCCATTCGCGCTTCGTAAAGTGGCAACACCGCGGCAGCCTGCGCCGTTGGCGAAGGATTCTGCCTGTTTGCGCAGTTCGTGTTGCCCGCGAACGGCCCCGTGGCATCTGAGGTTCGGCAAGCCTGAACCACACGCCACACAGACGGAGACTGACATGACCGACATCGCGCTTCCCTTCATCGCATCCGCCCGACCGCCCGCAAATGTCGACAAGGCTTCTGCGTTCGAGATCGGTGCCATCGCCCGTTCACTGGTCAGTTTCGCCTGCGTCACCATGTCATTCTTTTGCGTGGTGGCACTGGCCCGCGCGGGGCTGGGGATGGTCGATAATCTGCATTATTACACCAAGTTGCCGATCATCATCCATGTCGCCACCGTTCTGCCTGCAATACCGCTTGGCGGTTATGTCCTGCTGGCGCGCAAGGGAACGCCGCGCCACAGGCTGCTGGGCAAGATCTGGCTGGTCCTCATGCTGATCACTGCGACCTCTGCAATCTTCATCCAGTCGAGCGGCGGATTCAGCTTCATCCATATTTTTGTACCGGTCACATTCCACGCCGCGTGGAAAACCATCGCAACAGCACGCAAGGGCGATATCGCAGCGCACAAGCGGCACCTTGTGCGCACTTACCTGATGGCGCTGATGATCCCCGGCATCTTTGCCTTCGTCCTGCCGGACCGACTGATGCATGTGATGCTGCTGGGTTAAGCAGGACTGCGATTGTCTGGGACGCCGGAGGGATGATCCGGCGTTCTTTCTTTATCGCGTCCGTTTGAGCACCAGATAAACCGCACCTTCACCGCCGTGCCGGATGTGGGCACGGCGCACGGCGGCGATGGCATCGGAATGATGGCTTGCGGCCAGCCAGTCGAGCAGCTTTGCCCGGATCGCTCCACGGCGGTCTGCACGATCGGCGGGATCGACGGGCCTCTCACGCCCTGCCACCACCAACACTAGGCGCGCATCCATCGCGCGCGCCTGATCCAGCCCGCTGATGATCCGCGCATAGGCGCTGTCGAGCGTGTGGCCATGCAAATCCAGCGTGTAATCGGGCGCGACCTGGCCGTTCTTCAGCCTGCGGTTCCAGTGCGAATCGAGCTGTGAATGAAACATTCGACGCGGGGCCGCGATGGGTGCAGACCGGGGTGGAGACAGGGGCGCTTTGACGAGTGTCGGCTTGCCAGCAGCCGGGCGCTTTGCCGGAACGGGCGTCGCCGGCTTTGGTTTTTGTTGGGGCGCCGGGTTGGCGGATACCTTGGGCACAGGCGGACGCACGCGCCCGGCAATCGGCGTGACGCTTTGTGCAAGCGCCGCCCATGCCGCGCTCTCTTCTGCGCTCAGGCCTCTTGGCGCAGTCATCTGTGCGTCATTTTCGGCTGGAGTTGAGCCGCGCGACCGTACCCTTGGGCAGCATCACCAACGCATCGCCGCGGCCCGACAAGCCGCCCGCGATCGTGCGGGCATCCTCGCCCGCGCCCCAGAACGTGTCGAACCGGTTGGCACCCTTGATCGCGCCGCCGGTATCCTGCGCCACCCACAATCCATCCGCCTCGTTGCGGTCCAGATCGAGCCACACGGGCGCGCCCAGTGGGACAAAAGCGGGATCGGCCGCAACCGAAGCCTCGCGCCGGACCGGCACGCCCAGCGCGCCGAGTGGGCCGTCGCCGGTCAATTCCTGAAAGAAAATCCAGCTCTGGTTGAGGCGCATCAGGTCGCCCCCCTCGCGCGGGTTTTCGCGAATATAAGCCATGATGCCCTGCATCGATCCGGGATATTGACCCGGCCCATCGCCCAGCAGGCCGCGTTCACGCATGACGCTGCCGATGCCGGTGTATCCGCGCCCGTTCTGTCCCGCATATCCGATGCGGATCACATCGCCTTCAGGCGTACGCAGGCGACCAGAGCCCTGGATCTGGAGGAAGAAGAACTCGACCGGATCGGCGGCCCACGCAATCACCGGCACCCGGCCTTCCAGCGCGCCGTTCTCGATTTCGGCACGATCATAATACAGCACGAACCGGCCGTTTTCGTCATACCGGCCCAGCGGCGGGCGACCGGTGCGTTCTGATGCTGGGGTTTCTTCGGGCCATGCGCGCACCAGATCATCCGGCATGGCGTAAACCGGCACTTCGTAACCGGGGCGACGCGTGCGACTTCCCGCGATTTCCGGCTCGAAATATCCCGTCGCAAAGGCACTGCCATCACCGATCCGGGCGGTTTCGAAATATCGTGCGAAGAACCCGCGCGCATCGCTGGCGGGCCACGATGCCGCCGCGCCGCAGGCGGGTCGCCAGTCGGCGTTTTCGGTAAGACCGCTCGCGTCCTTGCGACGGAGCAATTGCGGGCAGGATTCAACAAACCCGGATAGTGCCCGGCCCGCGCCGCGCGCGCTGATCGACAGCGCATCGACGGATGGTCCGCGCGCTACCCCGAGAAACGCGGCGCTGGATCCTGACGCGGGAACAGGTGTGGCAGAGGTGACGGGTGGGCGCGCTTCGGGAATGATTGCGCATCCAGCCAGCATGGCGATAACAGCGCCCAGCAACGGCAACCGGAAACGGGGTGCCATCGGGGCGGTCATATCGCAAAGCTCCATTAATTAGCAGATGGCCGGATCATGAATCTTGCCGCGACCTAACCCGGAAACTCAAGCCCCTGAGTTAACCCTCGTCGGTCTCGTCCAGAACCCAGTTGGGATCGTTGGCGCTCACATTGCGACGGAATGTCCACACATCGCGGCTTTCAATGGCATCATCGAGCGACCCTGCGATCACATTGCCATCCTTGTCGCGCGTGACTGCGGCGATATCCGCCACGAATAGCACTGCGATGCGAGCAATCCGGCCATCGAGTGATGCGGAATGGATGCGCGTTTCCTCAATGCGAATAAGCGAATTTTCAAGCGTTTCGCCCGCCTCGGTGCGTGCGTCGATTGCGGCGGCAAAGCCTTCATACACATCGTCATCGCACAGGTCGCGAAGGGTATCGCGGTCGCCTTCCCAGAACGCTTCGAGCACCATCTCATAGGCGCCCTTTGCGCCTTCGATGAATGATCCCAGTTCAAAACGGTTGTCAGCCTGCGCAATGTCGCGGACACCGCGTTCGACCGCCGGCATCAGACCGCTCAACTGCATGGAGCGAGCAGAAGCACCGACCGCGCCCTGCGATTGGCCAGATTGCGATTGACCGCCCGGCAGTCCGGCCTGTTTGTCCGGCCCTTCAAACCGTTGCGGTGCGGACTCTTCCTCATGCTCGGCCCGACGGCCCAGCACGGAATACAGCCGGAACCCCAAAAAGGCGGCAATCATGGCAAGAATGACAATTTGAGTGATCACATTAATTCCCGAATCTGTCTTTCACGTGAAAGCGCCACTCCCCAGCAGTCACTGTCTCTACATCCCTAACATAGGCTTCAAATGCAAATCGACAACAATGTATGCAGGTGTTTTACGCGCATCGTGGTTGTTTGGCGCACCTGATATACGATTGAGCGCAGGCAAGGGATGTAAATGGCCCCAAATCCCGCCTTCGCAAAGTGCGCGATATGTTGCGAGCCGTGCATGCTCCTGCTAGGCGCGCGCCCTGCAATATCCAAATGTTTGCACCCCGATCGAATCCATAATTGCTGAAAGATGTGACCACCATGGCCGATGAAGGCGACGTTCTCACCAATCTCGACAATCCCGGCGCAGGCCCGGCTCCGGGCGCCAATGGCGCGGACAACCAGCCCACTGCTGCGATCATCACGCAATATGTGAAGGATCTGTCGGTCGAAAACCCGAATGCACCCGATGTATTCCAGTGGACAGAACAGCCCAAGATCGACGTGCAATTCAATATCGGCGCCGATCCGATGGGCGAAGAAGTCCACGAAGTGACGCTGAAGATCAACATCAGCGCATCGTGCGAAAAGGGCCAGGTTTATCTGGTTGAGCTGGATTATTGCGGCCTTGTGGGGATGCGCAACCTGCCCGAGGAACAGGCGCACGCCTTTCTGTATGCAGAGGCACCGCGCATCCTGTTCCCGTTCGCCCGCCGCGTGGTGGCCGATGCGGTTCGCGATTCAGGTTTTCCGCCGCTGCTCGTCGACCCAATCGATTTCAACCGCCTGTACGCGCAGCAGCTGGCTCAGCGGCGCGCCGAACAGGGCCTTGGCGAAGGTGAAATGCCAAAGCCCATGGGCGAGGCCTGAGTGCGCGATTGCGGGGCTGAGGCGCTAAAGCCATGAGCCTCGTCAGAAATGTTGGCACCATCGGCGGTCTGACCCTGGTCAGCCGGATTTTCGGATTCGCGCGCGACATGCTGTTGGCCCGCGTGCTGGGCGCGGGGCTGGCAGCGGATGCATGGCAGCTGGCCTTCACCCTGCCCAACACATTCAGACGGCTGTTTGCCGAAGGCGCCTTCAGCGTCGCATTCGTGCCGATGTACACAAAGGCGCTGACAGCCAATGGCGATGGGCCGGACGCAGAGGCCGTGGCCGACCGGTTTGCCAACGATGTGCTGTCGGTCTTTGTCTGGGTGCTGCTGGCGTTTTCGGCGTTCTGCATGATCGTGATGCCGGGCATCGTGTGGTTGCTGGCGCGCGAATATCAGGATGTGCCGGGCAAGTTCGAACTTTCGGTGACGCTGTCGCGCATCACGTTTCCCTATCTGATGCTGGTCAGCCTCGTCGCCATGCTTTCAGGCGTGCTGAACGCGCGCAGCCGGTTTGCGCCGGGTGCGGTGGTGCCGGTGCTGCTCAATATCGTGTTGATCGCGGGCATCTCCATCGGAGCGGTGCTGCGCGACGAGTATGGCGGCAGCGACATAACCGTCGCCTACAGTCAGGCCATTGCTCTTGCCATCGCAGGGGTGGTGCAGCTGGCGTATATGGCGTGGGCAACGCGTCGCGCCGGGGTCCGGCTGAAACTGACGATGCCGCGTTTCTCGCCTGAGGTTAAGCGGCTCGGTCTGCTGATCCTGCCGGCGACTTTTGGTGCCGGGATTTATCAGATCAGCCAGCTGGTCGACACGTTCTTTGCAACCAGCCTGCCACAGGGTTCGCTCACGCTCCTGAAACTCGCCGACCGGTTGAACCAGATGCCGCTGGGCATATTCGGCATTGCGCTGGGCACGGCGATCCTGCCGATGCTGGCGCGCCATATCCAGTCGGGCAACGCCAGCGAGGCACAGCGACTGCAGACCAATGCGGTCGAAATCGCCATGCTGCTGTGCCTGCCGTGCGCGGTTGCGCTATCGATCTGTGCAGAGGCGTTCACCACCGGCATATTCCAGGGTGGCAAGATGACCGGGCAGGATACCGCAACGATGGGCGCGATCGTGGTCGCTTTGGTATGCGGATTGCCCGCCTATGTGCTGATAAAAGTTTTCCAGCCTGCATTCTTCAGCCGGGAGGACATGCGCACGCCGGTCTACGTCGCCGCCGGGGCGCTGACGATCAACATCGCGCTCAATTTCTATGTCGTGCCGCGGTACGGGATCGTCGGTCTTGCAGCCGCGACCGCAATCACCGCGACGCTGAACGTGACCGCGCTTTGCACGATCCTGCAAGTGCGCGGCTGGTTCAGGTTTACAGGAAAGCTCGCCAGCCGGATTGCGCGGCAATTGATCGCGACCGGGGTGATGGCGGCGGTTCTGTGGTATCTGACGCCTGCGCTGCAGCCGTACTGGACTGGCCTGTGGTATAACCGCGCGTGGTCGCTTGCAGCGCTGATCGCAATCGGTGCGACCGCCTTTTTCGCGACCGCTTTCGTGGTCGGCGCTCTCGACAAGGACCTGCTCGCCCAGCTACGGCGCAGACGTCCCGCCGAACCCGTAAACTCCTAAGACAGGCCCTTTCCCCAATGCGCGTAGTTTCCGGCATCCAACCCACGGGAAAGCCTCACCTGGGCAATTATCTGGGAGCGATCCGCAATTACGTAAAATTGCAGGACGATGCCCATGCCGCGGGCGGTGAATGTCTGATCTTCATCGCCGATCTTCACGCACTGTCCCTGCCGCACAGCCCTGCGGAACTGCACGCCTCGACGCTGGAACTGGTGGCGACGCTGGTTGCGTGCGGGGTCGATCCGGACAAGGCGATCCTGTTCAATCAGGCACAGGTTCCCGCCCATCCCGAACTGCAATGGCTGCTGGGCGGCACCGCGCGCATGGGCTGGCTCAACCGGATGACTCAATGGAAGGACAAGGCCGGCAAGAACCGCGAGGGTGCCTCCATCGCGCTGTTCACCTACCCCGTGCTGCAGGCCGCCGACGTGCTGTTGTATCAAGCGACGCACGTTCCGGTGGGCGAGGATCAGAAACAGCATCTCGAACTGGCGCGCGACATTGCGCAGAAATTCAACAACGATTTCTGCGAACCCGATGCGCCCGTGTTTACCCTGCCCGATCCGATCATCCCGCCAGAGGCCGCGCGCATCATGAGCCTGCGCGATGGCTCCTCCAAAATGAGCAAATCGGACCCGTCCGATATGAGCCGCATCAACCTGTCCGATGATGCCGATACGGTTATGAAGAAGATCAAGAAGGCAAAGACCGATCCAGAACCGCTGCCCAGCGAAAAGGCCGGGCTGGAAGGGCGCGTCGAGGCGGTCAATCTGGTGACGATCTATGCAGCGCTGACAGGTCAGAGCATGGATGCCGTGCTGGCCGAAAATGGTGGGCAGGGCTTTGGTGCGTTCAAGCCGAAACTGGGCGAGGTGCTGGTGGAGACGCTCAAGCCCATTTCGCAACGATACCTTGATCTTAAGGATGATCGCGAAACGCTCGACGCTATCCTCGCGCGCGGGGCCGCGCAGGCGCGTGAGCGCGGCACGCCAACGCTGGATGCTGCATACAAGGCGCTGGGGCTGGTGCGCGGCTGACCAACGGCCCTGAACGTTCCGCATGGGACTCGGTGCGACGAAGCGTTGTAGATCTGCGTTCAATCCCTATTCAGGACCGAATCCTATGATCGGGCGTTGTTTAGTAACAAGGCTTTCGTACAAGGGCAGGATTGCTCGCGCTGATTTCCCATCGGGATTGATGGCACAACGTGAACAGGGCAATCATGCGAGGGGATACGCAGTCATCCAGTAAAGACCGCGACCGGTCGCGACAAAGGGTAACGCAAGGGTATTGCCATGAAAAATAATAATTCCACAGGTTCCATGTCGCGACAATCGCGCAGGATCGCAACCACCGTGCTGATCGGTGCGCTCGCAACGGCGCTCGCCGCCTGCGCCACACCTTTCAAGGCGGATGTATCGCGGTTTGCCGCGCAATTACCTGCGCCCAACGGCCAGACTTTTGCCGTGGTCGCCGAGGATCCCAAACTTGCAGGCGGACTCGAGTTCGCGCTTTATGCCGATGAAGTTGCGGACGAGATGACGCAGCTTGGCTATACTGAGGCTACATCACCCGAAGCGGCAAATCTTCTGGTTCGGTTCGATTACGGCGTCGACAATGGCCGGGAACGCGTGCGCACGACCGGCACCGGCTTTGGCGCTGTCGGACCGTGGGGGCCGTGGGGCGGATTTGGCGGCTATGGCTTCCGTCGCAATTACGCCTTTGGCTTTTACGACCCGTTTTTGGGCGGTTTTGGCGGCCCTGATGTGCGCAGCTACACGATCTACACCGGCGACGTCGATGTGAAGATCGACAATACAGCCACCGGAGAACGCCTGTTCGAAGGCCGCGCGGAATTGGTCTCGCGCAGCAATCGCCTGCAATCCATCGTGCCCAATCTGGTGGACGCTCTGTTCACCGATTTTCCGGGCAATTCGGGCGAAACCCTGCGGATCACCATCCGCGACGACGAAAAGACCGTGCGCCGCGCCGATTAATCGGATAGGCTCGGATCAGACGAACCCTTGGACGGGGCATAAGAGGCGGCGCAAGGGATCAGCGCCGCCTTTTTGCGTTTTGCGGCACGGCGTTGCGGGCAGCACAACTCGAAGCTGCCACCTATTCGCCGCCCGACTAAAGCCCTGCTGCACCGCCAGTTGATCCGAAGCCGCCTGCGCCGCGTGTCGTCGTATCCAGCTCTTCCACCTCCCTCCACGACGCCTGCACCACGGGGGCGAGCACCAGCTGCGCGATCCGGTCGCCTCGCGCGATGGCGAAGGCATGCGTTCCGTGATTGATCAGCAACACTTTCAATTCGCCGCGATAATCGGAATCGATGGTGCCCGGCGTGTTCGGGACGGTGATGCCGTGCTTGTAGGCAAGGCCCGATCGCGGGCGGACCTGTATCTCGTAACCGTAAGGGATTGCCACCGCGAGGCCGGTCGCCACCGCATGACGCGCGGCCGGCAAAATTGTTACGTCCTCTGCCGCAACCACATCCATCCCCGCCGCGCCCGTTGTCGCATATGCAGGCAGCGCGAGCCCTTCACCATGCGGCAGGCGCTTCACTTCGACCGCGATTGCAGCCGGGTTGGGCGTTGTATCCCGTCCGGAAATCGGGGAACTGCTGGCGCTGCGATCGCTCAAGAATGTTACTCCGCCGCCTCTGCCGAAAGCGATTCGGCGATACGCCGGACCAGCGCCAGCGCGACTTGAGGCTTGGCCATCTGCTCAAGGCTTTCCACCCCATCGGCGCTGACGATGTGGACCTGATTCTCGTCTCCGCCCATCACATCGCCCGACACATCGTTGGCGATGATCCAGTCGCAGGCCTTGCGCTTGCGCTTTTTCTTGGCGTTGTCGATGAGATCATCGGTTTCCGCAGCAAACCCGACCACCAGTTCAGGCCGCTTGTCCCCACCCGCAAGATTGGCGAGAATGTCGGGGTTTTCGGTGAGCATCAAAGCGGGCGGCGCAGATCCGCGCTTCTTGATCTTCTCACTCACATACTGGCGGGGCCGCCAGTCGGCGACCGCGGCAACCATCACCGCAACATCGGCGGGCAGCGCGGCGCGCACCGCCTGATTCATTTCAGCGGCGCTTTCAACATCCTGCCGGTCAACGCCGCGCGGAGTCTTGAGGTAGACCGGTCCTGCCACCAGCGTGACCCGCGCACCCAGTGCAGCGGCGGCGGCGGCGATGGCAAAGCCCTGTTTGCCGCTGGAACGGTTGGCGATGTAACGCACCGGATCAATCGCTTCCCATGTCGGCCCGGCGGTGACGAGCACGTGCCGCCCGGCCAGTGGCCTGTCCTTTGGATCGATATCGAAATCGCCAACAACCTGGGCCGGGTCTTCCTCGGCCGGTTCCGGCAGGCGCGTGGCCGCTTTGCTGCCTCCCTTGCCGCCATCAGCTGCCGGGGTGGGAGCAGGTGCCTTTGCGGCAGGCTCCTCGGCAGGTTCTGGTGCTTTGGCCTCTTCCGGCTCCGGCTCCGGCTCCGGCAGAATTTCGGGTGCAGACTGGCGTTCGTTCACCTCGTGATTGATCGCGTCGATATCAGTCGGGGGCGCGGCACCGGCGCCACCTTTCTTCGCCAGCAACGGCCCGCCAAGATCGGGATTGAACTCGATCTCCTCTTCCTCGATCGGCGCGTCGGGATCGAAGCCTTCGGGCATTTCGAGATCCTGATATTCGGTCTCTAGCTCGTCCTGCGTGCGCTTTGCCGTGGAGCGCGGGATGATCCGGGAGAGCAGACCGCTGAGGCCGGTTGTCACCGATCCCTCATCGTCCGCTTCGACCGCCTCGAATGCGTCATTGGCCGCAGTCGGCATGGCAGGTTCGGGAACGTCGATCCCGAAACGCCCGGCAATCGCGCGCCAGATCGCATCGGGTTCAGGCAGGCGACCATAGCCGAATTCGCCGCAGGCCATCGGCCCTTCGTCGGGATGCAGCACTTCGACGCCCGCTTCCTGCAAGGCGAAAATATTGCGCTGGGTCGATTCGTGTTCCCACATGCGCACGTTCATCGCCGGGATCGCCATCACCGGCTTGTCCGTCGCAAGGATCAGCGTTGTCGCCAGATCATCGGCAATGCCCGCCGCCATCTTCGCCATCAGATCGGCGGTGGCGGGGCAGACGACGATTAGATCGGCTTCGCGGCTGAGCTGGATGTGGCCCATTTCCGCTTCGTTCTTGAGATCCCACAACGTGGTGTAAACCTGATTTTCGCTGAGCGCTGCGAGCGACATCGGCGTGACGAATTGCTGGCCACCCTTGGTCACCACGCAGGTCACTTCACCTCCGCCCTTGCGGATCAGACGCACCAGCTCGCACGATTTGTAGGCCGCGATACCGCCGCCCACGACCAGCAGGATCCTTGGCCCGACCACCGCCTGCGCAGCGGTGCTCACGGGCGTGCGCCCGCCCGGCCCGGATTGCAGCACGCAATGCGGCCCAGCACACAAAGGGGCAGCGAACGGGTCATGGTCTCAAAGCACTCCCTTGGCTCGACATTGGCGAGGCGCGGCGCGGACTGGCGTAGCGAACGAAAAACTTCTGGCCCGCGCATCTAGCGCCCCCTGACGCACAGGCCAACAGTCTTGCACAATTCGCGAGCGCGCATAATGCGGCACAAACCTATGCAATGCGATGGTTAATATTGCGCTAGCGTGCGCCAATGCGCAACCATGCGTACGGGGGAGACATGAACATGATTACCGCATTGCGATCCATTCTGGTTCTGGGTGGGCTGCTGCTGGCCTTTGTCGGAGCGGGGTTTTTCCTCGATCCGGCGCGATCGGGCGCAGATTTCGGCGTGAGCGCGGCGGGCGTGCACGGGCTGACATCGATCCGCGCCGACTTCACCGCGTTCTTTATCGTTGCGGGCGCGTGCCTGATCTGGGGCGCAATCGCCCGGCGGCGCGATCCATTGTTGACCGGGGCCGCGCTGATGCTGATCCCGCTGTTCGGGCGCGCTGTCAGCCTGGGAATCAATGGTAGTTTCGAGGGGTTTGTGATGCCGATGGCGGTGGAAGCGGTGCTTGGCATCGGCGCGCTGATCGGCGCGCGCATACTTCCCAAAGGTGCCCGGCGATAGACAAGTCGGTTATCCCAACAGACCCATCGCCGCTGCGCCCCACATGGCGCCCGCACCGACCAGACCGGCGATGATATAGCCCAAGGAGCTGCCCCCCGTCCGTTCGCGGCGATCAGTCAGCAATCTGATCTCGGGCAGCGGCGCAGGTTCTGGTGCGCCACCTTTTGGCGGGTATCTCTCTTCCAGCCGGCGGATAAGGCCAGGTAGTCGAAACAGTGTTTCGGTGTCCTGCTTGATCCGGTCGGCGATGGCGGCCTCCGGCCCCAGTTCATCGCGGATCCAGCTGCGCACATAGGGTGCGGCGGTGTCCCACATGTTGATTTCGGGGTTCAGCTGCGTCGCGATCCCTTCAACCATGACCATCGTTTTTTGCAGCAACAGCAGATGCGGCTGGGTCTGCATATCGAAATCGCGGGTTATCGCGAACAGTCCGTCGAGCATCTGTCCGACGCTCAATTCCTTGACCGGTTTGCCCCGCATCGGTTCGCCCACGGCGCGCAGCGCGGTCGCAAATTCACCGACAGAATGATAGCTGGGCACGTATTGCGCCTCGAAATGGATCTCGGCGACGCGGGTGTAATTGCCCGTTGTCAGGCCATACAGGATCTCCGCCAGCCATTGCCGCGCCTGCCGGTCGATCCGGCCCATGATGCCGAAATCGATGGCGACGATGGTGCCGTCATCTTCCACGAACAGGTTGCCCTGATGCATGTCGGCATGGAAGAAACCGGCGCTGATCGCCTGTGTAAGGAAACTGATAACCAGCTTTTCGGCAAGGCGCGGCAGATCGTGCCCGCGCGCCACCAGTTCGGCGGTGTTGCTGATCTTTACGCCGTCGATCCATTCGATCGTCAGCACCCGTCCATTGGTGCGGTCCCAGTCGATGGCGGGAATGCGATAGCCGCCCACGCCCGACATTTCCTCGGCCAGTTCGCTCGCCGAGGCGGCTTCACGGCGCAGGTCGAGTTCTGAATTGGTCCAGCGTTTGAAATTGGCGATGGTCAGGCGCGGGCGCAGGCGAGTGGCCTCGCCGCCCATTGCCTCCACATGGGCTGCGGCCCATTCATAGGTCTGGATATCGCGCGCGAATTTCTCACGGATGCCCGGACGCAGCACCTTGATGGCAACTTCGCGGCCATCGGTGGTCAGCGCCTTATGCACCTGCGCGATGGACGCTGCGCCCACCGGCACCGGATCAACCTCGGCAAACAGGTCTTCCAGACGCTGACCAAAGCTCGACTCGATATCCGCGCGGATTTGCTCGAACGGCACTGGCGGGAGGCTGTCCTGCAGACTCAGCAGGTTCTGCGCCGCCTCGTCGCCCACCAGATCGGGACGCGTTGCCAGCGATTGCCCCAGCTTGATCGCCGCCGGGCCAATCGCGCGGAAAGCGTCGGCATAGTCGCGCGTTCCCCGTTTGCCGGTCAGTGTTGCCAGTCGCGCCAGACGCGCCAGCCGGCGCACCTGCGGAGGCGCGTTCAGATCATCCTCGATCCCGACAAGCGCGCGCCGCCGGGCAAGGGTGACGCCCCAGCGCGCGAGCCGCGATAGATGAGTTACAGGAGAGGTCATGATGTTAGAGTCGGTGACGCTGGATTGCGTTCCCGGTCAAATCTTCCAGCCTGAATGGATGGCGACCGCGCCGCCCAGAATGCTCTCGTATTTCGTATTCACGAACCCGGCATCGGCGATCATTCGTTCGAACTGCGGCATCGTGGGAAACTTGCGGATCGATTCGACAAGATAGCGATAGCTGTCGGCATCGCCTGCGATCACCTGACCCATTCGTGGCAGCAATTTGTCCGAATAAAGATCATAGATCTCGCGGAAACCCGACCATTGCGTCGTTGAAAATTCCATGCAGTAAAATCGCCCGCCCGGCCTCAGAACGCGATGCGCCTCTGCCAGCGCTTTTTCCTTAAAGGTCACGTTGCGAATGCCGAAAACGATGGTGTAGGCATCGAAGCTGTTGCTGGCGAAATCAACGCTTTCCGCGTTCTGGCGCGTAAACACCAGGCTGCCGGTTTCCGCCGTCTCGGTCCGGTCCATCGCACGCTCTGCGCCGACATCCAGCATTTCCTGATTGATGTCCGCCACGGTTACATCCGCGCCACGGTCCGCCATGCGAAAGGCGATATCGCCGGTGCCGCCCGCCATATCGAGGATGCGTTCGCCCGCTTGCGGCTTTACCCGTTTTACAAACCGGTCTTTCCATCCACGGTGCATGCCCAGCGACATCGCATCGTTCATGATATCGTATTTGCGGGCAACGCTGGTGAAAACCTCGCCCACGCGGCGGGTCTTTTCCTCTGGCGCGACCTGTTCATAGCCGAAGGAGACTGTTTCGTCGGAGTTTTGATTCATGCGTGCAGCCCTAGATGGAATTGCGGCCTGCGCAAAGGGTGTTAGAGGGTTTGGCGAGATTGTGCCGGACTGCCCGCGAGCATTAGCGAGCCCGTAAAGAAAATGCCTGAATTACCCGAAGTCGAAACCACAGTGCGCGGCCTTGCCCGGTTCATGGATGGCGCGCGGATAGAACGCGTGGTGCTGAACCGCGCGAATCTGCGGCGTCCGTTTCCGCCCGATCTGGTGCAGATGATGACAGGCGCGCGGGTGACGGGCCTGTCGCGGCGGGCGAAATACGGCCTCATCCATCTCGACCGGGAACAGACCGTCATCTTTCACCTCGGCATGAGCGGGCGCTGGCGCATCGATCCCGAAACGCCCGAGGTGCACGATCACATGGTGATAGAAACGGCGAACAATCGCTTTGCACTGTGCGATCCGCGCCGGTTCGGATCGGTCGATATGGTCGCGACGGACGGTCTGGATCAATGGCCACAATTTGCAGCACTTGGCCCCGAACCGCTTGGACCGGGGCTGACCGCGGCCCATCTCAAATCGGCGCTGGCGGGCAAGGTGCAGTCGATCAAGCTGTGCCTGCTGGATCAACGGATCATCGCCGGGTTGGGCAATATCTATGTTTGCGAGGCATTGTGGCGGGCGGGGATTCACCCGCGCAAGGCGGGCGGCAAGGTGACCCGGCCGCAGTTGGAACGGCTGGTGCCCGCCATCCGCAACGTTTTGGAGGCATCGATCAACGATGGAGGATCGTCCTTGCGCGATTATGCAGCTCCATCCGGAGAGCTGGGATATTTTTCGACCCGCTTCGAAGTTTACGGGCGGGAAGGTGAGCCGTGCCGGCGCGCCGACGAAGGCATCGTGCGCCGCATCGCACAAGGTGGGCGCAGCACGTGGTTCTGCCCGAAATGCCAGCGTTGACGCCGCGACCGCTAAGGATAGCGGGGGCCGGGGCGCTGTCCCGCGCCGTGGCTCATATAGAATCGTTGACGATTCGCACTGCCCGCTCTATGTGGCGCGCTTTGATACGCTCCGGCTGTGCCCGGGCGCACTCGTTCCACGAGATATCCAGACACACACCCGGCCACTGAGAAGTGACCGAAACAGACGCGAGACAAACTGACATATGGCAAACACGCCGCAAGCCCGCAAACGTATCCGCCGCAACGAGCGCCGCGCCGAAATCAATGGTGCGCGCGTCAGCCGTATCCGTGGCTTCATCAAGAAAGTCGAAGCCGCCTGCGAAGCCGGCGACAAGGATGCAGCATCAACGGCTCTGAAGCAGGCGCAGCCCGAAATGGCACGCGGCGTCGCGCGCGGCGTGATGCACAAGAACACGGTTGCTCGGAAGATGTCGCGCCTGACGAAGCGAGTCGCTGCGCTCTGAATCCACCGAACAGCGCCGTTGTCTAACCGACCTGACGGCCACGGATGTTAAGGGGTCGCACCTGTTGGTGCGGCCCTTTTTGCGTTTGCTGCAACCTGCGTTCTGCAATCGGTTGGTAACACTAGGGTTTCCCGCGATTCGCGGCCTGCACGCTGCAATATGCTTATAATTCAGAGACTTGAACGGGGACGCGCCACCTTTGACGAGTCAACCGGATTATTTCAGAAAAATGAAAATTACTCTGTTGCGCTGAACGCCAATCACGCCTTTATTATTGGCTCACTCGGAGGGGCAGTCCGGGTTCTTAACCAAAGGTCGATGGGGCCTCTTCAGGAACGCGGTATCGTTTTGGAACCGCGTTTTTGGGGAGAGGGAGCATATTGCCCGTCGCAATGTTGATAGTGCTTCCGAAGATGCGACTTTCGGGGACATTGAAGAACTGGGGAATATACGTGCACAGAAACGACAAGGCGCGGACAACGCGACGCAATTCAGACGAGGATCTGATGGAAGATGCAGAGGCTGTAAATCTGGCAGCAGACTGGTCCGATATCAGCAGGGGGCTGCGAAAGGATCTGGGGCATCAATTGCACAGCCAGTGGATCAAGCCGATCCAGGTTGGTAATCTCGACAAGGACAGCGGCACTCTCGACCTGTTTCTCCCGACAGAATTTTCCGCCAACTGGGTGAAGGACCGGTTTGAAGATCGGCTCCAGCTGGCGTGGACCATTGCCCGCAGCGAAGTGCGCAACATCAATATTCAGGTGCATCCGGGCCGCCGCCAGCTGCCCGAATTGCGCCTCGACGATGGTCGCCGCCCCGCCAATGACGGCGCGAGCGCCATCGCGGTTGCCGCCGGAACGATCGGCGATTCGGGTTTCACATCATCGGTCGGGCTGGACCCGTCGCTGACATTCGGCGCATTTGTGACAGGCGAGGCCAACGTACTGGCCTGCAACGCCGCGCAGCGCATGGCGGCGACCGAACAGCCGCAATTCTCGCCGCTGTATCTCAAGGCTGCAACCGGCCAGGGCAAGACGCACCTCTTGCACGCCATTGGCCATGCATTCCTGCAAAGCCATCCTCGCGCCCGCATCTTTTACTGTTCGGCAGAACGCTTCATGGTCGAATTCGTGCAGGCGATCCGGGTCGACCAGATGATGGAATTCAAGGCGCGGCTGCGCAGTTTCGATCTGCTGCTGGTGGATGATATCCAGTTCATCATCGGCAAGGCAAAGGCGCAGGAAGAGCTGTTGTACACTATCGACGCGCTGCTGGCCGAGGGCAAGCGGCTGGTGTTTGCCGCCGACCGCGCGCCGCAGGCTCTGGATGGAGTAGAACCGCGCCTGCTCAGCCGCCTTTCGATGGGCCTTGTGGCCGATATTCAGGCCGCCGATATCGAGCTGCGCAAGGATATCCTCGTTTCAAAGCTGTCGCGATTTGCGCCGCTTTCGGTGCCCGAGGACGTGATCGATTTCCTCGCCCGCACCATCACCCGCAACATCCGTGAGCTGGTCGGCGGTCTCAACAAACTGATCGCCTACGCCCAGCTGACCGGGCAAGAGGTCTCGCTGAACCTTGCAGAGGAACAGCTGACCGATATCCTGTCGGCCAACCGCCGCCGCATCACCATCGATGAAATTCAGCGCACAGTCTGCCAGTTTTACCGGATCGACCGCAGCGAAATGTCGTCGAAGCGCCGCGCGCGCGCCGTGGTGCGTCCGCGTCAGGTGGCGATGTATCTGTCAAAGGTGCTAACCCCGCGATCCTATCCCGAAATCGGGCGCAAGTTTGGCGGGCGTGATCATTCCACCGTCATCCATGCCGTGCGCCTGATCGAGGATCTGCGCGGACGCGATGCGGATATGGATGGCGACGTTCGCAGCCTGCTGCGCCAGCTGGAAAGCTGATTTCCCGCAAAAAGGGCTGGCGACAAAATGGCAGGATCCCGGCGGGCGGGAGCGCATGGCTTTCAAAACCGCTGTCGACAGCCTGTCCACATGGTGCCAACAGTTTGTGCCATGAACGTTGCACCGCCTCCCGCCGCCGACCCTGATCTGCCTGCAAGCGCGGGCGCCGCTCTTTTACGCGGTATCCGCAAGTTGTGTCCGCGTTGCGGCGCGGCGCCGCTGTTTCGCAAATGGCTGAAACCGGTCGATACCTGCGCAAATTGCAGGCAAGATTGGTCGATCCAGCAGGCCGATGATTTTCCCGCCTACATTGGTATTTTCATTGTCGGGCACTTGCTCGCCCCGGTGGTGATCACGATGATTGGAACCTATGGCATTTCGTCAGGGCTGACGTTGGCAATTATCCTGCCGGTGGCGATCGTGATGCTGATCGCGATGCTTCAGCCGACCAAGGGCGCGGTAATCGCGTTTCTCTGGTGGCGGGGCATCGGCGCCTTTCGCAGGGAACGGCGCAAGCCGCCCGTTATCCAAAGCGAGGATCCATGAGCACGGCTCCGTTGAAACCCCCTGCCCTTTCACAAGTCTTGCCACCTGCGCGGCTGGACCGGTTTGCGCGACATATCGTCCTGCCCGAAATCGGCGGAGCGGGTCAGGTCGCGCTGGCACAGCGTCATGTTGCGGTAATCGGGCTTGGCGGGATCGGTAGCCCCGCGCTCCAATACCTCGCCGCGTCAGGCATCGGTCGGTTCACACTGGTGGATGACGATTCGGTTGATGCGAGCAATCTGCAACGCCAGACCATCTTCACCACCCGCGATATTGGCCATGGCAAGGCAACGAGCGCGCGCCGCTGGCTTGCCAATTTCGACGATGCGCTGGAGGTTATGATCTCCGACGCCCGCATCACCACCGGCAATGCAGGCGACCTGATTGCGGGCGCGGATCTGGTGATGGACGGGACGGACAATTTTGCCACCCGACTCGCCGTATCAGACGCGTGCGTTGCCGAACGCACGCCGCTGCTGTCAGCTGCGGTGGGCCGCTTTCAAGGGCAGGTCGGCGCGTTTGCCGGCCATCTGGCGGGGGAGGCATGCTATCGCTGCTTCGTCGGCGATGCCTTCGATGCGGAGGATTGCGACACTTGCGCAGACGACGGAATGCTGGGCGCGATGGCGGGCTGGACCGGCAGCTTTGCCGCGATGCAGGCGGTGCGCGTGCTGTTGAATGGGGTCAGCACGCTGGGCGATCCGATGTGGGGCAGGCTGCATCTTCTTGATGGGCTGAAGCCGGGTATGCGCACGCTCAACATCCTCAAAGATGCGCAATGCAAAGGGTGTGGGGAACAAGGTGGCTGACAGCTCAAATTCACTGGCCGAAGACCGGACCAACCTTGCCGAAGATCGCACTGACTGGGCCGAAGATCGCACGATCATGGCCAATGAACGAACTTTTGCCGGATGGATGCGCACCGGACTGGCCTCTGTGGGGATCGGGCTGGGCTTCAACGCACTGTTTGGCAAGCTGGAGCCAGCATGGCTGCCAAAGGCCATCGCAAGCGTATTCATCATGATCGGCGTGTTCATATTCTGGGCCGCGCAGCGCAATGGCTGCCGCGTGCAACACCGCCTTTCAGCACATCAGGCAGAACCGCTTGAGACGATCAACCTGCGATTGGTCGCCGGATTGATGGCGGTCGGCAGTGTTGCCCTGCTGATCGGCCTGTGGATCATGGAAACCGTGAATAGCTGAAGTGGAAAACGCGTGCGTCCTGTCGAAGCGCAGGCACATTCCATCCAATTGACGCCTCGTGTTCGGAACATCCGATGTCTTTATCAGTTCTAATAAAGAACGACATAAGGATTTTACCATGCCATTTACTGCAATTCTACCGGCCGTCACCTTGGGAGCTGCAGGCGTCTTCGCCTTTAGTCAATATCGCAAGATGAAAAACAAGGTTCCCGATGACAAGTCCGGTATCAAACCTGCACAAACGCTGCAGAACATGGATGCGGCCGGCAAAAGCCAGAAACCCATGTCCACAAGCGACGATTTGGCGGGAACGCCGCGTACTGCGCCAGCGAATTCGCAGTCGCACCCTGCCTATGCCGACTAGATTGGCGAATACGCACACATCAAGGGCTGGTCTGCGGACTGGCCCTTTTTTTGCGCGCATCCAGAAGGGGCCGAAGTATTCGAACTATCGAGAACGCGCCAACATCTCTTCCACCCATTTGGGCACCAATTGCCCCGCCGGACCGTGCCGTGTTTCATGAAACATCGCGGTGCCCTCGCTCGGTTCAAGGTTCAGTTCCAGCGTTCGCGCGCCTGCACGCCGCGCTTGCTGCACGAATCCCGCCGCCGGATAGACCGCGCCACTTGTGCCGATGCTGACAAACAGGTCGCACGTCGCCAGCGCGCTCTCAATCCGACGCATTTCATAAGGCATCTCGCCAAACCACACGATATCGGGTCGCAGGCTGGGCGCCTGGCATACCGGGCACCGTGGCCGATCAATCAACGGCCCATCCCAACGCGACCGAGTTTCACAAGACAGGCACAGCGCACTTTTGAGGCGGCCATGCATGTGGCACACCTCGCGCGATCCGCCACGCTCATGCAGATCATCGACGTTCTGCGTGACGAGCAGCACATTGCCGGGATATTCCACCTCCAGCCGGGCAAGCGCCCGGTGCGCCGCGTTCGCCTCCACGCTGGCCAGCGCCGCGCGGCGCGCATCGTAGAACCGCAGCACCAGATCGGGGTCGCGCGCGAACCCTTCGGGCGTCGCTACGTCATAAATGCTGTGGTTTTCCCATAATCCGTCTGCGGCGCGAAATGTGTCTATCCCGCTTTCCGCGCTGATACCGGCGCCGGTAAGGATGACGATGCGTTCAATCTCTGCCATGGACGCGATTGTCACACACCCTGCGGAGCAAAGGCAATGAGTATCGTCCAACCCCGGTTCGCCGTTCTCGGGCACAAGGGTCGCATGGGTCGCGCCCTCGCCGACGCGATCGAGGAGGCCGACGCGCAGTTTTGCGTTGGCGTCGATCTGGGCGGCGATCCCGTCCCGGTGCTGGGCCAGTGCGATGTGGCCGTTGATTTTTCCGCCCCCGATGCGCTGGCGGGTAATCTCAGGGCTGCGATGGACGCCAAGGTGCCGATTCTTGTTGGCACGACCGGGCTGGATACGGAACATTTCGCCGCCATCGAAAACGCCGCCAAGGTGATCCCCGTACTGCAAACCGGCAACACATCGCTGGGGGTAACGCTGCTAGCGCATCTGGTTAGAGAAGCCGCAAGCAAGCTGGGGCCGGATTGGGACATCGAAGTGCTGGAAATGCACCATCGCGACAAGGTCGATGCCCCTTCGGGTACGGCAAAACTGCTCGGTGAGGCTGCGGCGGCGGGTCGCGGGATCAATCTCAATGAAAACATGGACAGCGGGCGTCACGGGCATACGGGCGAACGGCGCGAAGGTGCCATCGGTTTTGCCACGCTGCGCGGCGGCACAGTAGCAGGCGAACACAGCGTGATCTTCGCAGGCAACGAAGAGCGGCTGGTGCTGTCACACTCTGCCGAAAACCGCATGATTTTTGCGCGCGGCGCAGTACGCGGCGCAATCTGGCTCATCGGCAAGCCTGCCGGACGTTACACCATGCAGGACGTATTGGGGCTATGAACCTGCCCGCACGGCCCATCAATACAGGCGACAACCGATGACATTCGATCCAGAAGCCGCAACCGCGGCCCACATGAATGCACTGAGCGCTGCGGAAATTGCCCTGTCGCGCGATTACACGCTCGGCAATCACTGGCTGATCCTGTCAGGTCTGCTGGTTTCGGCGCTGGTCACGTGGATTATCGTCAAGACCCGCATCTTGGACCGCGTCCACTCTGCCCTGTCAGATCGCTGGACCAATGCGCGCGTGTTTCTGGTGGCGCTGGCGTTCTTTCTGGTGAGCACGCTGCTGACCCTGCCCTACGATCTTTACACCGACTGGTGGCGAGAGACGCAGTACGGTCGCACCGCTCAGCCGCTGGCGGATTATCTCCAGCAGGGGGCCATCGGGATTGTGCTGACCAGCGTGCTGGGCGGGCTGTTCTTCATCGGCCTGTATTTATTGCTGCGGCGCGCCGGGCAATGGTGGTGGGCGTGGGCTGGAGGACTGGTTGCCGCGACCATTTGTGCGGTGCTGCTGCTATCCCCTGTTTTGATAGAGCCGCTGTTCAACGATTTTCAGCCCGTGCCCAAGGGCGAAGTGCGCGACGCAATTATCGTGATGGCAGACGAGGCCGGGATTCCCGAAGACCGCATCTTTGTGTTCGATGGATCGCGTCAATCCAACAATTTCACTGCCAACGTATCGGGCATTGGCGGATCTGCGAGGATCGCGATCTCCGATGTGGCGCTGGGCGAGGCTTCGCTGGACGAGGTGCGGGCAGTTACCGGGCACGAAATCGGGCATTACGTGCTGGGCCATGTGTGGCGCTCGATTGCCGAATTGTCAGTGCTGGCAATCGCCGTGTTCTTCCTGACGGCGCGAACCTATCCGGCCTTTGCCCGCATATTTGGCACCAAGGCCCCGATTTCGGATGTGCGCGGCCTACCGGTTTTGCTGTTTGTGGTGGGCTTGTTCGCAACACTCGCTGAGCCACTGACCAACACGCTGACGCGCATGGGAGAGCGGGAGGCGGATGCCTATTCGCTCGCCACGGTCAATCTGCCCGATGCGCTGTCTGCTGCGCTCGTGAAGACCGCCGAATATCGCTACCCGTTCGCAGGGCCAGTCGAGGAGGCGATTTTCTACACCCACCCCACCGTCGAAAACCGCGTGCGATCCGCGATGCAGTGGAAAGCGGCGAATATGGGCGCTGGCGAAGGCGAGTGATCCCAGAGGCATGACGAAAGACCAGATTTTCGAATTCTTCCGGCGTCTGGCTGAGGAGAACCCCGCGCCCGAGACCGAGCTGGAATATGGCAACGCCTATCAGTTGCTGGTTGCAGTCGCGCTGTCTGCTCAGGCGACTGACGTTGGCGTAAACAAGGCGACGCGTGGGCTGTTTGCCAAGGTCGAAACGCCGCAAGCGATGCTCGATCTGGGGCTCGATGGGCTGATCGGCCACATCAAGACGATCGGCCTGTTCAATTCAAAAGCGAAAAACGTCATCGCGCTCTCGCAATTGCTGATCGACGAATATGGCGGCGAAGTGCCGGACACGCGCGAAGACCTCGTGCGGCTGCCCGGAGTGGGCCGCAAGACGGCGAACGTGGTGCTCAATTGCTGGTTCGGACAGGAAACCTTTGCTGTCGATACCCATATTTTCCGGGTCGGCAACCGGACCGGCATGGCCAAGGGCAAGACCCCCGAGGCGGTCGAGGCAAAGCTGGAAAAGCGCGTGCCACAGCCCTTCCGCCGCGATTCGCACCACTGGATGATTTTGCACGGGCGATACGTGTGCAAGGCGCGGACACCGGAATGCTGGCGGTGCGCAGTGGTGGATTTATGCAGTTTTCGAAAGAAGGTGCTGGAGGTGCCAAAGGGGCGCTGATCTCGCATTCCAAAAGCTCTCGCCTCAGTGCAGACCTAATGAGAGGGCGAGGGTGTCTTTACCAAGACATAAACGAAGAACAGCATGAATACGAAATCGTTCAGGCCATAGATTGCGTAGAAAATACCGGCGAAAATATCTTGCGCGTAAACCTCACTCAATGATCGAGTAGTGACGAAGGATAGCCACGCGATCACATATGCGAGCTTCTCGATCGCGAAGACGGCAATCAACCAACGGACTTGCGCGTAGCTTTTGCTCACCGCGATATACCCGAGCCCCCACAGCATAATCGAAATCAGCCCGAAGCATCCCATGATGCCCGGCTGTATGCCCATCATCACCTGGTTCGTGAACGCTTTTGAAAACAGCAAAACGCCAAAAATGTTGGTGAGCCCGGCGAATATGAAGCCGTTCCGGATCATATTGCTGCTCATTGCGTCCACTCGCTCATACATCATCCGCCGAGATCATCTCGGCCCGGTCAATCTCGCCAGTCAGCGCCGCCACTGTCACTGCCACCGCTGCATCGCCGCTGACGTTGGTGGTGGTGCGCATCATGTCCATGATCCGGTCCACGCCAGCGACAAATGCAATGGTCTCCAGCGGAACGCCCACCGCGCCGAACACCAGCGCCATCATGATGAGGCCCGCGCCCGGAATGCCCGCCGCGCCGACCGCGCCCAGCGTGCCGAGCACCGAGATCATCAGGTAATCACCCCAGCTGAGGTCCACGCCGAAAATCTGCGCGCCGAACAATGTCGCCAACCCCAGATACATCGCCGTGCCGTTCATGTTGATTGTCGCGCCAAGGCTGATGACGAAGCTGGCAACCGAATTGCTGACGCCAAGGTTGCGCTCTGCACAGCGCAGTGTCACCGGCAGCGTCGCGTTGGAACTGGCGGTGGAATAACTCACCGCAATCGCATCGATTATCCCGCGGAAGAAGCCGATCACGGGAAGGCGCGCGATGAACTTTATCATCCCGGCATAAACGATCCCGATGATCAGCAAGCAGCCAAGGTAATTCAGGAACACCAGTTTCCCAAGCGCCGCCAGCGCATCGAAGCCCAGCGTGCCCGCCACCCACGCCATCAGCGCGAATACGCCGAACGGGGTCAGCTCCATCACGATCAGCGTGACTTTCTGCATCACCACCGATCCGCTTTCGAAGATCTTGAGGACCGGCTCGCCCTCTTCCTTCGCCATCAGGATGCCGATCCCGATCAGCAGCGAAAACACGATCAGCGGCAGCACGTTCACGTCCGCCATCACCTGCACCGGGCTTTGCGGGATCATGCCAAGGACCATGTCGTTGAAGGTCGTCACGCTGGCTTCGGGCACGGCGCCCATCTCGATTGCGCTGGTATCGACGCCCGCACCGGGCTGAACGAAGGTTCCCAAAGCCAGCCCGAGCCACACCGCGATCTGACCGGTCACGACAAACAACAGCATCGCGCGCCAGCCGACACTGCCCAGTTTTCGCAGATCGCCGATGCTGGCGACGCCCGCGACCAGGCTGAAGAAGATCAGCGGCACGACCAGCATCTTGATAAAGGCGACGAAGATATCGCCGATGATCTTGATGCTGGCAGCATCCGGCCCCCACAACCGCCCGACGATAATGCCCAGCACCAGCGCTGCGATCACCCGCTGCCAAAGCGGAATTGCAAACCAGGTCTTCATGCGCGCTATGCCCCTTGAACTTCGGTATCGTCGGTCAGCGCCAGCGCGGCGAGCGCGGCTCTGGTGTAGATCTTTGCCAGCACATCGAGGTCCGCGACAGCCACCGCCTCGTCCCGTTTGTGCATGGTTGCGTTGCACAGGCCAAATTCGATCACCGGGCAGACATTGCGCAGGAACCGTGCATCGGACGTGCCGCCCGTGGTCGATTGATCGGGCACGATACCCGTTTCCGCCTCGATCGCGGCGGCGATGGCTTGCGAAAACGCGCCCGGCGCGGTCAGAAACGGCTCACCCGAGATGATCGGCAGAGCGGTGCCGCCATGCTTCTTCGCGATGGCGATCACGCGTTCAGAAAGGCTGTTGCCGGTGTGGAGGTCATTGAACCGGATGGAAATGCGCGCCCGCGCCTCTGCGGGGATCACATTGTGCGCCTTGTTCCCGACCTCCAGTTCCGTGATTTCCAGATTGCTTGGCTGGAACCAGTCGGTGCCGGTGTCCAGCACCAGCGTGTCCAGCTCACTCAGGATCGCGACCAGTTTGGGGATCGGGTTGTCGGCCAGATGCGGATAGGCGACGTGGCCTTGCATCCCCTCCACCTTCAGCCAGATATTGACCGATCCACGCCGACCGATCTTCATCATGTCGCCCAGCCGGTTCACACTGGTGGGTTCGCCGACCAGGCACAGGTCCGGGCACAGGTCGTTGGCCTGCATGTATTCGATAAGAGCGCGCGTGCCGTGCAGCGCTGGCCCTTCCTCGTCGCCGGTGATGATAAAGCTGATCGTACCCGCGTCCTGCGGCACGTCCGCCACCGCTGCGATCATGGAAGCGATTGAGCCCTTCATATCGACCGCACCGCGGCCGTGAAGCATTTCGCCGCGCAGTACCGGTTCGAACGGGTCGCTTGCCCACCCCTCTCCCGGCGGGACCACATCGAGGTGCCCGGCAAAGGCAAAGTGCCGGCTGCCCGCTGGCCCCTTGCGAATGGCGAAGAGGTTTTCGACCGGTGCCTCATCTGTTCCCGCTGCGCCTTCGCCCCGGATGAAGCGATGAACCGCAAAGCCCAATGGCTCCAGCAATTGCTCCATCGCATCGAACACCGCGCCTGTTGCCGGTGTGATGCTGGGCGCAGCCATCAGTCGGCGGGCGTAATCGAGGGCGTCACTCATCCCCCATGCCTAGCAGACCGGCGTGGCCGCGCAATCATGCGACCTGTTCATATTGTTCGATAACCCAGTCTTCTTCCTGTGCCGCGCCGATCCATTGCTGCATCCAGTCATGTTCCCACACCGCCTCCATGTAACTGGTGGCAAAGCCGGGCACTCCGACGCCATAGGTGACAAAGCGGGTGACGACCGGCGCATAGAATATGTCCGCTGCGCCGAATGTGCCGAACAGGAACGGTCCCGCCGATCCGTGGCGCGCGCGCGCCTCTGCCCACAGACCAAGAATGCGCACAATATCATCGCGCGTCTTGTCCGAGACATTTTCCAACGGCATCCGGCGCCGGATGTTCATCGGCATATCGCTGCGCAATGATTGATAGCCGCAGTGCATTTCAGCAACCATTGCGCGCGCCATGCCGCGTGCCGCTTCGTCCTTGGGCCAGAACCGGTCGCGCCCGACCTTGTCCGCCATGTATTCAAGGATTGCGAGGCTATCCCAAATCACCGCGTCGCCATCCCAAAGTATCGGCACCTTACCGCTGGAGGGCTGGACCTCGCCCATGCTCTCCTTCGTTTTTTCCCATTCATCGCCCATGATCGGCACTGTCAATTCATCGAAGTGCAACCCCGATTGCTTGAGCGCGAGCCAGCCGCGCAGCGACCAACTCGAATAGTTTTTGTTTCCCAGGATCAGTTTCATGTCGTTTCCGCTCCACCTAGCGCATCCGGGCGATCGTAGTCGTTCATCCATTCACTGTCGATGCTGAACAAGGTCACATTTTGTATCGCAGCTGCGGCCTTGCCGAATCGCGCGAAACAGGAAAATGTCGCCGCGTATGACCCTTCCCCCTTTTCACCTCGCCTTTCCCGTGAATGATCTGGCCGCTGCGCGGGCGTTTTACGGCGGCGTGTTAGGTTGCAAAGAAGGGCGGTCGAGCGAGGAGTGGATCGATTTCGATTTCCACGGTCACCAGATCGTCGCGCATCTGGCACCCGGATCCTCCGGGGACGCTGGCACCAACCACGTCGACGGGCACGGCGTGCCAGTCCCGCATTTCGGGCTGGTGCTGGCGAAGGAGGAATGGGAAGCGCTGGCCGCACGGATGCGCAGCGCGGGAACGCAATTCGTGATCGAACCCACCATCCGCTTCAAGGGTAAGCCGGGCGAGCAGGCGACCATGTTCTTGCGCGATCCGGCAGGCAACGCGCTGGAGTTCAAGGCGTTTGCCGACATGGGCCAGTTGTTCGCGAAATGATTTGCGCCCGGTGATTTCATGTTGTGTCACCTGGTCACTGGATTAGGACTGCACGCATGGCCAAGGGAACTCACGATTTTGCGCCCGATCCGCGCAACGAAACAATCCTCATCAACGTAAACGGGACGAATGTGCCGCGCGCGCAGGCAAGCGTCTCTGTCTTCGACAGCGGGTTTATGCTGGGCGATGGCGTGTGGGAGGGATTGCGCCTGCATCGCGGGCGGATCGCATTTCTGGACGCGCATCTGGACCGCCTGTTCGAAGGGGCAAAGGCGATTGCCATGGATATCGGTCTGACCCGCGATGAACTGACCGCGCGGATTGACGATACGATTGACGCCAACGCGATGCGCGGCGAACAGGGCGTGCATATCCGCCTGATGGTGACGCGCGGCATCCGCTCCACCCCGTATCAGGACCCGCGCGTGGTGATCAGCCCGGCGACAATTGTGATAATTCCGGAATACAAGACCGCACTGCCCGCAACCATCGAACGCGGCATCCGCCTGTTCACTGTGCACGTGCGGCGCGGCGATCCGGCGGTGCAGGACCAGAAACTCAATTCCCACAGCAAACTCAACTGCATCACCGCCTGCATTCAGGCGACGCAGGCGGGTGCCGATGAGGCACTGATGCTGGACCCGCACGGCTTTGTCGCGACCTGCAATTCGACGCATTTCTTCATCGTGCGCAAGGGCGAGGTGTGGACCTCCACCGGCGATTACTGCCTTGGCGGGATCACCCGCGCCAATGTGATCACGGTCTGCCGCGAGGCGGGCATTCCGGTGTTCGAGAAGAATTTCTCGCTCACCGATGTATATGGCGCGGATGAGGCTTTCGTCACCGGAACCTTTGCCGGGGTGGTGCCGGTTACCGAGGTCGATGGGCGCGTGCTGACGCAGGGTCGCGGTGCGATGGTTGAGCGATTGCAGGGGCTGTACAAAGCATTGATGGACCGGGATGTGGCGGCGTGAAAACATCCGTCCGTATCGCCCCCATCCGCATCGCCATGTGGAGCGGCCCGCGTAACATCTCCACCGCGATGATGCGCAGCTTCGGCGCGCGGCCCGATTGCGCGGTATCGGATGAACCGTTTTATGGTGCTTTCCTGAAAGACTCAGGCGAGCCGCATCCGATGGCGGCCGAAACCATCGCCGAGATGGATTGCGACTGGCACAGCGTGGTGCGCACCCAGTGCGGACCGGTGCCGGGGGATCGCCCGCTCTGGTATCAGAAGCACATGCCGCACCACATGGTTGGCCCCATCAGCATCGCCGATTTTCCCGATCACACTCACGCCTTTCTGATCCGCGCGCCCGAGCGAGTGGTCGCCAGCTACCGCGCGAAGAACGAATTGCGCGATCCCGAAATGATCGGCTTTGCGAAATTGCGTGCCTATTTTGAGGCGGAGGCTGATCGCACTGGCTCCGCGCCGCCGGTGGTCGATACAGACGATATCCTGCGCAATCCCGCAAGGGTGCTGGAGCGCCTGTGCGCGGCACTGGGCATTGCGTGGGACACGGCCATGCTGTCATGGACGAAGGGACCGCACCCGCAGGACGGCGTGTGGGGCGCGCACTGGTATGACAAGGTCAACGCCTCTACTGGATTTGGTCCACCGTCCAACTCACTGCCGCCGCTGGACGGAGCCTATCGCGAAGTCGCGGAGGAATGCCGCGCCGACTACGAGGCGATGAAAGCGCACGCCATCACCGCGGACTGATCATCCGGCGGAGAACCAGCTTTCACCCATCGCGTCTTCGATAAGAGCGGCGCGCAACGCCTCGATCCCCATGCCTTTTTCCGCGCTCGTAATGTGCAGGACGGGAAAGGCTGCCACGTGCTTCTTCGCCTCGGCAGCGGTTCTGGCCGCGACAGCTTCAAGCTCGCTGGCCTTGATCTTGTCCGCTTTGGTCAGGACGATGCGATAGCTGACGGCGGCTTCGTCCAGCATTTTCATCATATCGCGGTCCACGTCTTTCAGACCATGTCGACTATCGACCAGCACCAGATTGCGTGCCAGCACCTGCCGCCCGCGAAGGTAGCTTTTAACCAGCCCCTTCCACTTCTCGACCACCTTTACCGGCGCCTTGGCAAAACCGTATCCGGGCATATCGACCAGCCGGAACTGTGTGGGTTCACCGACCTCGAAGAAATTCAGCTCCTGCGTGCGGCCCGGCGTCACCGAAGCGCGCGCAATCGATTTGCGCGCGGTCAGCGCGTTGAGAAGGCTGGATTTGCCGACGTTGGAACGCCCGGCAAAGGCGATTTCAGGCACGGTGGGTTCGGGCAGGAATTTCAGCTGCGGCGCTGACAGCAGGAAATCCACACGCCCCGAAAACAGCCGGGTCGCCGCGCGTTCGCGCAGCATCTGCTCGCGCTCCTTTGCAGCGTCAGGAGCGGGAGTTACGGGTTCATGATCAGTCACGCGCTGCCTTCCGCCTCACGCGCTTTTTTCCGGGCCATTTCCGCCTTGTCCTTCTCCGCCTGCGCGCGCAGCTGCGGATGCCTCGAATACAGATACGTCTGCTGCGCCAGCGTCAGCAGGTTGTTCGTCACCCAGTAGATCAGCAGGCCTGCGGCAAATGGCGCCATCACGAACATCAAGATCCAAGGCATCAGACTGAAAATCTGCTGCTGCATCGGGTCCATCGCGGCCGGGTTCATCTTGAATGTCAGCCACATCGTTATGCCCAGCAGCACCGCGAGCACACCGATACCGAGGAAGCCGGGTACATCGAACGGCAGCAGGCCAAACAGGTTGAGAATCTTGGCCGGGTCGGGAGCCGACAGGTCGCTGATCCACAAAAACGGTTCGTGCCGCATCTCGATCGACAGCAGCAGCACCTTGTAGAGCGCAAAGAAGATCGGGATCTGGATGATAAGCGGAAGGCACCCGGCCAGCGGATTGGCTTTTTCCTCCTTATACAGCTCCATGATCTTTTGCTGCTGGGTCGGCTTGTCGTCCTTGTAGCGCTCCTGAATGGCCTTCATTTTCGGCTGCAGTGCCTTCATCACGGCCATGCTGGAAAACTGTTTTTGCGCAATCGGGAAAAGCAAGGCGCGGATGATCACCGTCAAAAGGATGATCGCCACGCCGAAGTTCGCAACCAACCCATTGAGTGTGTGCAGCAACCACAGGATCGGTTTTTCGAGGATCTCGAACCAGCCCCATGAAATCGCCTTGCCGAACAAGGTGATGCCGCTTTCTTCGTACTGATCGAGGATCCGCGAATCCTTGGCCCCTGCAAACAGGCGCGTGGTTTCGGTCATACTGCCCCCGGCGGGCACCGTTTCCGGCGCATAGCGAAGCACGGCCCGGAACAGGTCATCGCCAAGCGATTCGAACCCGGCTGCACTGACTTCGCCCTCCCCGTTCACCAGAGCGCCCAGCCAGTAATTGTCGCTGAAGCCCATCCAGCTTGGCGTGCCCTCGGGCGTCTCACGATTCAGTTCGGCAAGTTCGGCGTAGGAATGCGGATCCCACAACGTTCCGCCAAACACACCCACCGGGCCGGTATGGGCGACAAACTGATCGGGCGTTGCATTCTTGGATGTGCGCTTGATCAGCGCATAGGGCTGCACGATGGCCGCGCTTTCTGAGCCGTTCGTGGCGCTTTGCTGCGCGCTGATCATGTACGTGTCATCGATCGTCAGCCTGATCGCAAGGGTCAGGTCGCCTTCGGTGCGTGTCAGCGTAACCGGGGTGGCAGGCGTCAGCTTTGCGCCATCGGCAGTCCAGACTGCGTCGGTCGCCACGCGCTTTCCGCCTGCAATAAAGCCGAACTCGGCGAAATACTGGCTATCGGTGCGTTCGGGCGCGAACAGGCGAACCGGGCCTGAATCCTTGTCGGTCGTCTGGCGGTGATCCTTGAGCACGATATCATCGATGCGCGCACCCACCAGGTTGATCGAACCGGCGATCTTCGGCGCATCAATGGCCACACGCTGAGGGTCGGCCAGCGCCGCGCTGAGATCGACGGGACCGTTCGCGACTTCTCCTGCCGCAAGATCGGCGGCCACGATGCTGGTGCCCGGAGCCGAACCGGCGCTGGCCCCGGCGGCAGGCGCGACCTTCGATCCGCCCGCTTGCGTCTGGGTCACGGGAGTTTCAGGCTGCGGGAAGAAATATCCCATCCCCGCATCCCAGCCGAGAATCAGCAAGCCCGAAAGCACAAAGGCCAGCAACAGATTGCGCGTATTGTCCAAGATCGATCCTTAGAAGAGTATTTTGTCTGGGCTGATTATTCAGGCACCGAATTTCTGTTTGCCCCTACGGCACATCTTTGCGTGGATCATGGCACCGGATCATGACCGTGCCCGCCCCACGGGTGGCAGCGCATTAGCCGCTTTGCCGCCATCCATCCACCCCTCAGAGCGCCATATTTGCCGATCGCCTCTATCGCATACTGGCTGCATGACGGAGCATAGCGGCACGACGGCGGCAAAACGCGCGAGGGGCCAAGCTGCCAGCCGCGCGCAATCAGGATGAGAAGTTGCTTCACGGCACGCTAGCCGGCGGGTTCGCGGGCTTGGGCTGCCCATGTGAGAACTTGCGCGCAGGGCCGCGACGCGGCTTGCGATTCCCGGAATATCCGCGGGCGGGATCGCCCACGCCCTTGCGCGCGCGGGCCAATGCTGCGCCCAGTTCGCTCTCCATCCGGCTAAAATCGCGCTCCACCCCTCCTGCGCGACCGATCAGCACGTGATCGTGATCGGGCAGGCCGTGTTCAGGCAGAGCAGCGCGCAACAATTCACGAAAGCGCCGCTTCATCCGGTTGCGCACCACCGCATTGCCGATTTTCTTGGTCACAGTGATGCCGAACCGCGTGCCCGCGCCATCATTGGGGCGGGTCAGCAGTACAAATCCGGGCCGGGCATTGCGCAGCCCCCTGTTGGCCGCCACGAAATCAGCGCGTTTTGTAAGAACCTGCAACATCGCCCTCACACTAGGATCAGGGGCCGGAGGCGGGACCATAATGTCCGCACTCAGGCTGCACCGTGCACTCGCCATCACACAAATAGGCTCGGACAACGAAAACGACAACGGGCTCCCATCGGGAGCCCGCAAGCGCGAACGCACGCGCACACAGCGACGCGGCAGACATGGGAGTGGCAACCTTCACAGGCTGCCAGACAGCTTACGCAGTCAGCTTTTTGCGACCGCGGCGGCGGCGGGCACGCACCAGCTTGCGACCACCGACGGTCGCCTTGCGGGCGAAAAAGCCGTGGCGACGGGCGCGCACGAGATTGCTGGGCTGGAAAGTCCGCTTCATATCATCCTCGAAAAATCTGGTCCGGCACCGGAGCGGGGCTGTATGGTCTTGCCCTGCTCAAGCGATCGGAAAGTTACCCGGCACCGTGTGGATCAAGCCCACGCAATACCATGATCAGGCGCGCGCCACTATGGGATAGCGCATCATGAGTCAAGAAAAGCATCGCTTGCCAAAGATGTTGCCGATGCCAGCGTCATGGCGTCCATATCGCCCACCACATTGCCATAACCGATCGACGGCCGGAGCGCCACGGTCATGACAAACGCATCTGCCGTAATACCGTGCAGCATCATTTCCGGCAAATAAGTGGGCGTTGCATTGGCCGCCGCGATGACGAATTCGCCGCGCGCAAATCTACGTGAATCGTCAGGCAGGACACGGTGCGCAGGCAACCTCTGCTCATCCTCGGTCCAGTACTGCATCTCACGTGCGTCCAGCCACTTCGCACTTGAATGGGGGACCGAATTGGTCATCGCATAGAAGCTGCGGGCGCGATCCTGCGTCATACCCATTTCGACATAATAATCGAGATAAAGTCGGTTTTCCGGCGCATCGGGCGCGAAATCGCCGGGTTGGCGTCCATGATTGTCCAACCAGGAATGCACCGCGAATTGTGCGCCGGCATCCATGCTGCGCTGCGCCCCGGCAAGGAACAGCTCGACCGCGCCTGACCGCACCGATCCGCCGCGCGGAACGTGCGTCGCAATTCCAGCCTCGCGGATGCGCCGCCCCACGGCAAGGTTGGCGATGTCGTTGCTTGTGCCCGGCGCCTCGATCATTTCGAGCACGGCAATGCCGGGAAAATCGCGCAGCATCGCCTCGAAGTGGTGGACGCTGGCCGCATCGGTCGATCCCATCACGGCGGCGCGACCGGCATTCATCACGATGAAGGGGCCGTATTGCGCAATCGCTTGCGGAAGTTTGGGCGCCGGTTGACTGTGGCGTGGTTCGGGAAAGGCGTAACGCGCCGCAGGAAGACCACTTGCTTCGTAGGTGAAAGTGGTCACGCTGCCGTGCGACGTTCTCTCCACCATCGTTTCAATGTGGGCAGGGACGCCCTCCACCAAAACCTCATCGACCGGGGTATCCACCCGGACCCAGCGAGCCTGCTCGGGATCCCATTCCTCCACCCAGCTGACCGTGCTGATCGCGCGGTATCCATGCCCGTCCTGCGCCAGCACGGCACCCGGCCAGCACAGCATCTGGAGCGAGACGATAAGGGCAGCGATCCATTTCATGCATCGCAGAGTGCACACGGACGGCCTAGGATTTTACGAAGGATTATGCTTGCCAAAGCGTTTAGCCGTGCTGCTAAATGGCTCGACAAGCTTCTCTTAACTCTCCACAATCGTTAGCAATCGCAGGCGTAATCGGGCGCTGTTTCTTCGGGGAAATCGTGCATGGTCGCGCTGGTGAAGACGGTCGCCTATCTCGGGCTGGAAGCGCGCCAGGTCGAAGTGCAATGCCAAGTCGCCAGCGGCCTGCCGCGTTTCAGCGTTGTCGGCCTGCCCGATAAAGCTGTCAGCGAAAGCCGCGAACGGGTGCAGGCCGCACTGGCCGCAATGGGCCTTGCGCTGCCGCCCAAGCGGATCACCGTCAATCTCTCGCCCGCGGATTTGCCCAAGGACGGATCGCATTACGATTTGCCGATCGCGCTGGCGCTGCTCGCGGCAATGGGAGTGACCGATGCCGAACAATTGGGCGACTGGATCGCCGTGGGTGAGCTTGCACTGGATGGGCGCATCGTCCCCTCGCCCGGCGTACTGATCGCGGCGCTGCATGCAAGCGAGGCGGAATGCGGCCTGATCTGCCCGGCGCAGCAGGGGTCAGAGGCGAAATGGGCGAGCGGTGTGCCAGTGCTGGCTCCGCGCGATCTCGCCAGCCTGCTGTCGCACCTGAAAGGCGCAAGCGTTCTGGCAGAACCGGAGCGCGGCGATGTGATCGACGCACCCCCCGCGCCCGATCTGAAACAGGTAAAAGGGCAAGAAACCGCCAAACGCGCGCTCGAAATCGCGGCGGCAGGCGGGCACAATCTGCTGATGGTCGGGCCACCGGGATCGGGCAAAAGCCTGCTCGCATCGTGTCTGCCCGGTATCCTGCCCGAACTTTCCCCGACAGAAGCGCTGGAAGTTTCCATGGTGCAATCGGTCGCAGGAATGCTGGATGCCGGCCGGATCAGCCGCGCCCGCCCGTTTCGCAGCCCACACCATTCCGCCAGCATGGCCGCGCTTACGGGCGGGGGGCTGAAAGTGCGCCCGGGCGAAGTCAGCCTCGCGCATCTGGGCGTCCTGTTCCTGGATGAACTGCCCGAATTTCAACGCCCGGTGCTCGATTCGCTGCGCCAGCCGCTGGAGACGGGCCTGGTCGATGTGGCGCGCGCCAATGCGCATGTGACCTTCCCCGCGCGCGTCCAGCTGATCGCGGCGATGAATCCGTGCCGCTGCGGCCACGCAGGCCAGCCGGGGCACACCTGCGCGCGCGGTCCGCGCTGTGCGAGCGAATATCAGGCGCGCCTGTCCGGCCCGTTGCTCGACCGGATCGATCTGCATGTTGAGGTCGCTGCGGTCAGCGCCATGGACCTTGCCCTGCCCCCGCCAACCGAAAGCAGCGACGCTGTCGCCGCCCGCGTGGCAGCGGCGCGTGCCCTGTGCTGGAGAGCGCGGGGTGCGCTCCAATGCGGAACTGCAGGGCGATGCGCTGGAATCCTGGGCCGCGCCCGATGATGCCGGGCGTACATTGCTGATGCAGGCAGCGGAAAAGCTGCGTCTTTCCGCGCGCAGCTATACCCGGATGCTGCGGGTGGCGCGCACAATTGCCGATCTGGCGGGCGCTCAACAGGTTGGACGCGCGCACATCGCAGAGGCGCTGAGCTATCGCCAGTTCGTGGGCGTGCGATAAGGCCGATTGGCCCATTGGCCAAAAGGTTGATCGCCTCGCCACACATTTGTCTGCTAGCGCAGGGTCAAGCCCTTCTCCCTGCACGAGCGTCTGCCCTTGCCCCAATTCCTCCAAGCCGAATCGCTCGCTGAAAGTCCTCCCGGCGATTGGGCCAGTGAGGTTGCAAGCGCAAAAAGCCGTCGCAATCGCCGCGTTGCCGGGGTCGCGGCCACCATCGCAGCGGAACTTGTCATCATCGCGCTGTTGCTGACGCTGGGTTGGAACCTCGCCGAAGGTGATCCCGACGCGCCTCAGGTGATCGCATTCGAGGCGCGAGATATTTCCGACAATCCGCCCGCTGACACGCCCGAGCCGGAGCAAACGACCAGCGCGAATCAGCCCGCTCCTGTCGTCCAGCCGCCCGAGCCCCAAGTAACACCGCCGCCGCAACTGCCGACACCTGTGCAGACCCCGACCCCTGCGCTGATCCTGCCCCGTCCCGCTGCATCGCCAGCGCCGCAACCTGCCCCCGCGCCGCCGGTACGCTCGCCTCCGGCTAAAGCTCCGCCCGCAGCGCCCGCGCAGGTTTATGGCCCGCCCGACACCGGTGCACCGGGCAGCGCGAATGACAGCCAGCGCGTTGGGACCGCGCCCAATGGAGAGCCCCTGTATGCCGCACGCTGGTACCGCGAGCCGACGCGCGGGGAACTGTCTGGATACCTCTCAACCGCGTCCGGACCGGGCAGCGCGCTGATCGTGTGCCGGACGGTTCCAGATTTCTACGTGGAGGATTGCCAATTGCTCAGCGAAAGCCCCAGCGGATCGCAGATCGGTCGCGCGGTGATGGCGGCGGCATGGCAGTTTCGCGTTCGTCCGGCGATTGTTGGCGGGCGTTCGCAGGTGGGATCCTGGGTGCGGATCAGGATCGATTACTCGCGCTCAGTCCAGCGCTAGGAAAGGTCGCGGCAGTGGCCAATCAGGCGAATTGCCGAACGACTTCGCAGAAATCGTCCCCATAGGTTTCCAGCTTTCGTGCGCCGATGCCGGTAATCCCTGCCATTGCATCCAGAGTTGTCGGCTGGACATGGGCGATGTCGCGCAGAACGCTGTCGTGACAGATGATGTAGGCGGGAATGCCCTGCTCTTTTGCCATCGCAGCGCGGCGGGCGCGCAAGGCTTCGAACAGGGGATTGCCGGTCGGATTGCTGGCAGAGCGCGAACCGGTTCCCCTGCGTGACCGGCGCTCTTTCGGTTTGGGCTGGGCGATGGTCAAATCGCGCTCCCCCTTCAGCAACGCACGCGCGCCCGGACCCAGCGCCAGCCCGCTATGCTGTGTTGCGACCAGCATTTCCTGCGCCATTGCCGCGCGCATCACCGCGCGCAGCAGTGGCGCCTCGTCCTCGGTCAGGATGCCGAACACCGAAAGCCTGTCATGCCCGCGCTCGCGCACACGATCATCCTCGCGTCCCAGCAGCACTTTTTCGATATGGCCGATGCCAAAGCTCTGCCCGGTGCGGTACACCGCACTGAGCAATTTTTGCGCGATCTGCGTCGCATCCAGAACGCGCGGCGGATCGAGGCAATTATCGCAATTGCCACAGGCTTCGGGCGGCTCCTCGCCAAAATGCCGCAGCAGGATCGCGCGGCGGCAGGTTGGAGCCTCGATCAGCCCGGCAAGCATGGTCAGGCGCGCGCGTTCGCTCGCCGCGCGCTCCTCGTCCATATCTGCCAGCCATTGCTGTGCACGGCCAATATCACCCGCGCCCCAGAACATCTGCGCGCGAGCGGGATCACCGTCGCGGCCGGCACGGCCCGTTTCCTGATAATATCCTTCAATCGATTTGGGGATGCCGGCATGGATGACAAAGCGCACGTCCGGTTTGTCGATCCCCATTCCAAAGGCGATGGTGGCGACCATCACCATGTCTTCTGAATGGATGAAGGTGGCCTGCGAAGCGGCGCGTTCTTCAGGCGGCAGGCCAGCATGATAGACTGCAACCGGGCGGCCCGTTTCCTTTTCCAGCGATTGCGCCAGCGATTCCGCGCCCTTGCGGCTTTGGGTGTAGACGATGCCTGCACCCGGCGTGCGGTCGAGAAACTGCGCGATCTGCTGGTTGAGGTTGCTGCGCGGGCTTATCGTATAACGGATATTGGGGCGATCGAACCCGGCGACGATCAGCCCCTCTGCCGGAAGACCAAGCTGATCGAGAATATCGCGCCGCGTCGCCTTGTCTGCGGTCGCTGTCAGCGCGAGGCGCGGGATATGGCCGAACGGCTCCAGAACGCTGCGCAACTGGCGATAATCCGGGCGAAAATCATGCCCCAATTCGGAAACGCAATGCGCCTCGTCGATTGCGAACAGCGCAATCTGCGCCGATTCCAGCAGGGTGCGAAAGCCGGGCGTGGTTGCGCGTTCGGGTGCGATATACAAAAGATCCAGCTCACCTGCTCGCAGTGCCCGCGCGGTCGCAGCGTTGTCGGCATCGGCGCTGGTCATCGATGCCGCGCGGATACCCAGCGCCTTTGCCGAGCGGATCTGGTCGTGCATCAGGGCGATCAGCGGTGAGACGACGATCGCGGTTCCCGGCCGCACCAGCGCGGGCAGTTGATAGCACAGCGACTTGCCCGCCCCCGTCGGCATCAGCGCCAGCGTGTGCTCCCCGCGCAAAACCCGCTCGACGACCGCTTGCTGCTGACCGCGAAAACCCGGATAGCCGAATGTCTCGCGAAGTACGGTACAGGCGTGATCAAGGATATCGGCCGGGATTTCGGCGCTGATATCGGTGGTTGTAGGAGGCGGATCGCTATCGAGCATCGCTGAAAAGCAACGCCAGTCATTACCGGGCCGGTCAAGGGCGCGGTGCCACTATTCGCGTGATATTCCCCGGTGTTTAGATAATCGGGGGCCATTGAGGCCCGGCCCGACGATCAGCCAGTTGCCTTGATCTGGTTCATGTCGATGAGGTGGCCGTTTCCAACGCCATTTTCTGGGCCAGCACTGCGCTCCGTTGCGTTGGTGCCATCGGCGCGCCTACCCACGTCGCCGCGTTTAACGAGATTGAGATCAGAGTGGCCGAGAATTCGGCCATCATGCGAGAGGATCGAAACCGGTCCAACCGGCAGGCGATCGCGCTCATCGACCAATACCGGATCTTCGGACACGGATTCGCTTCCGTATTTCTGGCCGAACTGCCGCAGTGCGATCATCGCGGGCAGCAGATCATAGCCCTTGTCTGTCAGCCGGTATTCGACCTTGCGCCGGTCATCCTCGCACGGTTCGCGTTTCAGAATACCGTGACTGACCAGCTTTGCGAGGCGGTTTGACAGGATGTTGCGGGCGATGCCGAGTTCGGTGAGGAATTCTTCAAAATGTTTGATCCCATTGAAGCTCGCGCGCAGGATCATGAAAGACCAGCGTTCGCCCATCACTTCGAGCGCTTGCGGAAGACCGCAATCAATCAGTTCCCGCAGTGCTTCTCTGACTTCGCCCATATTTTCGTCCTCTTGCTGGGACCACGTTAGCGCATTTTACGGGCCGTTCAAACGCTGGCGAAAAATAATCAGTTTTTAGTTGCAACTTAAAATCGAATCACATAGGTAGCGACTTGCAACCGGTTTTAATTTGAAACGTTGCGTTGCACAAATTTTATTGATCCCTGCAAAAAGGACGAAGCGATGACCCTCTCCCTCAACGCCGCAAGCCGTATCTCGCTGATCGCAACCGCCGCCGTTGCGCTTGCCGCGACAGTGGCCCCGATGACCAGCCAGGCGGCTGCGCCCTACTACACCGCCACGCTCGCCGCGCCGGTCCAGACCGATCGCGCCGTTGCCGGCGGCGTCGCTTGGGCCTGCAAGGACACCACCTGTGTCGCAGCCAAAGGCCCGTCACGCCCGATGCGCATCTGCCGCGGTCTCTCGCGCGAGTTTGGTGAAATCACCGCTTTCACAACCGAAGGCGAAGCACTGGCCGAAGACAAACTGGCAAAGTGCAACGGCAATTAAGCCGCATTGATCCCCCGCTCCGCCCGCAATTCTCTCCAGCAGGCGGACAAAACTGCCCCCGGCCTTGCACGTTCCCCAGACGTTGCAGCCGGGGGTTTTTCGTTGGGTGACCAGCTTGCGGCTGTTCGACCGGGATGCGCTCAGATCAGCCCCGCGCCCGTCAGCTGCACCTCCAGAGCGGCGGCATCGGTAAATAGATGCGCATCCCAGCCACGCGCCCGCGCGGCTGCGATGTTGGCGGGATTGTCGTCGGTAAAAAACAGCTGCGGCCCTGTCCGTCCGCTGCGTTGTTCCACGATCTCGTAAATGCGCGGATCAGGCTTTGCGATCTTTTCCGTGCCGGAGACAATGATATCGTCGAACAGGTCGAACACGGCGTGTTCAGGTCGGAACTTCGACCAGAATTCATCGCCAAAATTGGTCAGACAATACAGCGGGACGCCACTTTCATGCAGGCGATGCACCAATGCATGCGATCCTTCGACCGGACCTGGCACTGTTTCATTAAAGCGCGTCGCATAGGCACGAATGTGGTTTTCGTACTCGGGATACAGGGCGATTCGCTCCGGCACCATGTCGGCTAGCGCGCGGCCCGCGTCATGCTCGAAATGCCATTCCTCGGTTACGACATTGGCAAGGAACCAGTCCAGCTCCCGCTCATCCGCGATCAATTTCTCGAACAGAGCGCGCAATTGCCACTGGAACAGCACGCGGCCCACGTCGAACACCACAGCCTTTTCAAGGGACGGCTTACCCGATTCGCTCATCTCACAACCCTAGAAACACCGATGGCCCAAAATCAGCGACGGCCCGCAAACAGCGACGGCCCGCGCTCCGGTGTGGAGGCGGGCCGCTGCAACCAGATGACCGCCCGTTAAGGCGACCACCGCATCAATCAGCCCTGGCGGGCCTTGAAGCGACGGTTGGTCTTGTTGATGACATAGGTGCGCCCGCGACGGCGAATGACGCGGCAATCGCGATGACGGTTTTTCAGCGACTTGAGGCTGTTGCGGATTTTCATTTCTGGTCTCTCGAATAAAGACGCGCGCCGGAATCGGTCCGACGCGCGGAAATTGTGGGACGGCGATTACCGCGACACGGGCGTTTCGTCAATGCTCTGCGCGCAAGTCCGAAAGCTTGCGTTCCCACGCCAGCGCATGGGCAATGATCGTGTCGAGATCGGCGTGCTGCGGCTGCCATGGCAGCGTCTGCCGGATGCGCGTGGGATCGGAAATCAGCTGATCGGGATCGCCCGAGCGCCGCCCCTCCAGCCGCCTGTCGATCGTGCGGTTTGTTGCCCGGTCGACCGCGTCCAGCACTTCCAGCACGGAAAACCCCCGGCCATAACCGCAATTCATCGTCAGGCAGCGGTCAGGCTGAGCCATCAGCGCATCCAGCGCAAGGACATGCGCATGGGCAAGATCGCTTACGTGGATGTAATCGCGCACCCCGGTGCCATCGGGCGTATCGTAATCGGTGCCGTACACGCTTACATGGTCGCGCTTGCCCAGCGCCGCCTCCACCGCGACCTTGATCAGATGCGTTGCGCCTGCGGTTGACTGGCCCGAACGTGCCTGGGGATCTGCGCCTGCCACGTTGAAATATCGCAGCGCGCAGTAATTGATCGGGTGCGCCGCCGCCACGTCGGCCAACATCTGTTCGGTCATCAGTTTTGACCAGCCATACGGGTTGATCGGCTGGCGCGGCGTGTCCTCATCGACAGGGGAGACCTGCGGGATGCCATAAGTCGCTGCCGTGCTGGAAAAGATGAAATGCGCCACACCCGCGCGCACAGCCGCAGCGATCAGTGCACGGCTTTTAACGGTGTTGTTGTGGTAGTATTTGAGCGGGTCCACAACGCTTTCGGGGACCACGACAGAGCCTGCAAAGTGCATGATCGCGCCTATTTCCTGCTCCACAAAAATGCGTGCGAGCAGATCGCCATCCTCGATATCGCCTTCGTACAGGGGCACATCTGCTGGCACGGCGAAGCGAAAGCCGGTCACAAGATTATCGATCACAGCCACCCGCCAGCCTGCGTCTTTCAGCGCGAGCACGGCATGGCTGCCAATATATCCGGCGCCGCCGGTGACAAGGACGGCAGGTTTCACCTCGGCGGGCTTTGAATGATCGGTCATGGAACGGCGCCTTATCAGATTTATCCTGAAAAATCGTGAAGCAACCATCACATGTAGTGGGCGTCTTGCACCAGGCGGCTTACCGCGTATGGCAGTGATACAACGAGGAACCAGCGATGCCGATACACTCATCCATCAAAGCCGCACTTGCCGCAGCCGCAATCTTAAGCCTGTCGGCCTGCGCGGGCGGAGCCTACACTGGACCGGTAGAGGTCACGCGCTTCGTCGCCGCCCAGCCCGCAGGACTTGGCCAGGGAACCATTGCGCTGCGATTTTCCGAAGACCTCAAGAACGCAGCCGCGCGCGATGCCTTCCGCGCCGCTGTCGCCGATCAACTTGGGCTGCTGGGCTACACCGTGATCGATAACGAAGCGGCCGCAGGCCAGATCGCCACCATCGAGACCAGCCGCAGCGCGCTTGCCGAAACGCAGAACCGCAGCCCGGTCAGCGTCGGCGTGGGCGCGGGAACCGGAGGGTTTCGCGGTGGCCTTGGCGGCGGATTGGGCGTCGGCATAAATCTTGGCGGGGGCAGCACCGGGCCGCGCGTTTTGTCCGAATTGCGCGTGACCATCGCACCGCGGGAGGGTGGCCAAAACCTGTGGGAAGGCACCGCCCAGTTTCCGACCAGCGCAAAATCGGATTATGCGCCGCTCGAAATCAACGCACGCACGCTGGCGGCAGGGTTGTTCCGTGACTTTCCCGGCGGGAATGGCGAAACGGTCAGCATCGCAGCCGACGAACTGACGGCCCCGAAGTGAGTGGCCAAACATGAGTAAAGCAATGAACATCGCAATCGACGCCGCATTCGACAGCGGCAATATCGACGTACTTGGCATTGACGGACACTGCGCCCGCCTTGCCCTGCGCAAGGATCACAATTCACAATTTGCGCAGTGGTTTCACTTTCGCGTCACAGGAAGCGCCGGGCGCGAACTGGAGCTTAAGATAACCGGCCTCAACGATAGCGCCTATCCAGGCGGGTGGCCCGATTACGACGCCTGCGTTTCCGAAGACCGCGAATATTGGGGTCGCGCGTCCAGCACTTTCGATGCGAACGAGGATAACGGTACGCTCACCATCCGGTATGCGCCTGCGTCCGACATATGCTATTTCGCCTATTTCGCGCCCTATTCGATGGAGCGTCACAACGATCTGATAGCCGAGGCCGCGGCGGCAGAGGGGGTCAGCCTGATCCGTCTGACGCAGACGCTGGACGGCCGCCCGCTCGATATGCTGGAAATGGGCGACGGGGCATTAAAAGTTTGGCTATATGCGCGCCAGCACCCGGGCGAAAGCATGGCGGAATGGTGGATGGAAGGTGCGCTGGAATGCCTTACCGATCCTGCCGATCCGGTGGCGCGCGGATTGCTGAAACATTGCCGCCTTCACATCGTGCCCAATTGCAATCCCGATGGCTCTGCTCGTGGGCATTTGCGCACCAATGCAGCGGGCACCAACCTCAACCGCGAATGGGCCGATCCCAGCGCCGAAAAATCGCCCGAAGTGCTTGCGATCCGCGCCCGTATGGACGAAACCGGCGTCGATTTCGCGATGGATGTCCACGGTGACGAGGCGATCGCGGCAAACTTTATTGCAGGCTTCGATGGCATCCCTGGCTGGACCGAAGAGCAGGGCGAAAAGTTCTATCGCTATCGCCACATTCTTGACCGGCGAACCCCCGATTTCCAGACAAAGCTGGGCTATCCCAAAACAGCGCCCGGCCGCGCGAACCTCTCCATGAGCACCAATCAGGTAGCCGAGCGATTTGGCGCGTGCGCGATGACGCTGGAAATGCCGTTCAAGGATCTGGCCGACTTTCCCGAGCCCGAACAGGGATGGTCGCCTGAACGGTGCAAGGTGCTGGCGCGCGATTGCCTTGCCGCGCTGCTCGAATGGATCGAACCGCCTGAAGGCTAGGCCAGATGATCGGGGCCAAATGCGTGCGGCAACAGGACCGATAGTGGCACGCGGCGCACTTCGTGTGCGCCAACGCACAGCACCAGTGGATCGGTGCCGCCCAGTTGTGCAAGCTCGTTCAGCACCTGCCGACAGCGACCGCATGGCGTGATGGGAGCGCCGTTGTCGCCCCTGTCCGTCGGCCCTGTCACCGCGACCGCGACCAGGCCGCCGCGGCGTCCCTCGCCCAGTGCGCGGGCGACCGCGACCGTTTCCGCGCACAGCGCCAGACCGTAGCTCGCGTTCTCGACATTGCTGCCGGTGATGACATTCCCATCGGCAAACAGCAGCGCCGCGCCGACCCGGTAATCGGAATAGGGTGCATAGGCCCGCTCGCCCGCATCGCGTGCTGCGCCGACCAGAGCGGTTTCCTGTTCTGCGGATATTGTCATCGTTGCACCACCACCCATTCAATCTGACCCGGCACGGCTTCGCTCACCAGCGCGCGGTTTGCACTCCATAGCAGCCACGGCCGCCCGGCATAGCGCGGGGGAGAACGATCGCGGATCAGCCACAGGTCGCGATCCAGCGATCCGGCCATCCCGAATTCCTGTTCAAAGTCCTCTTCCAGTTTGAGAATCACCGGCTCGCCCGCGTGGGTCTCGATCTGGTTGACCAATGTCAGCACCTCGCTGGTCACAGCCGCCTCGCTAACCGGGGTTTCGCACGCGCCGGGCATGCGCATCAGCGCCAGCGCGGGTGGCAACAGGTCGGCATCGCGCGCGACCATCCGTGTGAAGCGGGCGGATTGAGGATCGGCGCGCTGGCACGGATCAAACGGCAGGACCACGCCAACCTTTAACCCCGCCGCGCGCGCGGCATTGAACCTTTCACGAAAACCGGGATCGGGCGCCGCATCTGTGGTGGCAAGTTCCAGATAAACGAAATCCGCACCAGTCGCCTTCAACGTCTCGAACCGTACGCCGGGCGATCCGCTGGCAATAACCGCGCCCTGTTCAGGGTAGGTCGCCTCGTCCGGGCGCCACGATCGCATGTCGATCCACAGCCATGCGGAATAGACGATCCCGCCCAGCACGATCAGCGCCGCCACCTGTAACAGCCGGCGGGTCATGCCGCCGGTTTTACGGCCAGTTTTGCGGGCGCGCGACCGGCCCCGGCTGTTTGATGTCGAACGTCTGGCCATGGTGCGTCACATCACCCTTTGATGTGCAGCACGCAGATCAGCGTGAACAGGCGGCGTGCCGTCGCGAAATCGGTTTCAACCTTGCCGTCCAGCCGTTCCAGCAACAATTCGGCAGCGCCATTGTGAATGCCGCGCCGGGCCATGTCGATGGTTTCGATTTCTGCCGGCGTCGCCTTGCGGATAGCTTGATAATAGCTGTCGCAAATGGCGAAATATTCGCGAATCGGACGGCGGAACCGGGCCAGCCCGATCACCAGGGTTTCAAGCAACATCTCTGCCTCGTCGCTGACTTCCATTGCCAGGCGTCCATCGCGCACGGCCAAATGCAGACGATACGGTCCGGTTGCGCCCTTTTCAGCGCAGCGCACGGGTTTGAAGCTGTTTTCCTCGATCAGATCATAGATCGCCACGCGCCGTTCCTGTTCCACATCGGCGTTGCGCCACAGGATCGTCGCTTCATCCAGCGTGATGTGTGCGATCCGGTGTGTGGTCGCTTCAGAATCGGGCGGCAGGTCGGCCATAGCAAACAGCCTTCGCAGATGCCGGGCCCGCAATTCAAGTCTTTCCCCGCAATCCACAATCTCCGGGAAAAATATATATACGCCGAGGCTCTTGCGCGAACGGCCAAATCTCGCGCATCAGAGGCGTCTATGGAAGCCACCGAAACACTCCTTTTCCCCAGCGACGATACGACCGGGGCCGATCCCGCTGGTCGCAAGCTGCCCTCCAATCTCGAAGCTGAGGCCGCTTTTCTGGGCGCTGTGCTGATCGACAATCGCGTGATCGAGGAATTGCGCACGCCGATCCGCCCGCATCATTTCTTCGAACCGCTGCATCAGCGAATCTATGAGAAGATCCTCAAGATGGTGGATCGCAACGCCACCGCATCGCCGGTGACGCTGCGCCCGCAATTCGAAGGGGATGAGGCGCTGCAGGAACTGGGCGGACCCAGTTATCTGGCAAAGCTGACGGCGAATGGTGCTGGCCTGCTTGCCCCCTATGAACTGGCGCAGCAGATATATGATCTGGCGTTGCTGCGCGAATTGGTGAGTGTGGGTCGCGGATTGGTAGAAGGGGCGCTGGATACTTCCGAAGACGTCGATCCGATGGAGCGCATCGCGCGCGCCGAGGCGGATCTGTTTGCCGTCGCCGAAGGGGCGGAAACAGGCAATGAAGCCTCGACGTTCCGCGATGCGTCGCTGGTCGCGATTCGCATGGCCGAAGCGGCGATGAATTCAGGCGGCGGTCTGTCAGGCAAAACCTCCGGTATCTCGGTGATCGACCAGAAGACCGCTGGCCTGCACGGTTCCGACCTTGTGATCCTCGCCGGGCGTCCGGGCATGGGTAAAACCTCGCTTGCCACCAACATCGCCTTCAACTGCGCCGAGGAGCACCTCAGGTGGCAGCAGGATGGCGGCGAACACAATTATGGCGCGCCTACTGCATTTTTCAGTCTGGAAATGAGCGCCGACCAGCTCGCCACGCGTATCCTTGCCGAACAGGCGGAGATCAGTTCAGAGGCGCTTCGCAGCGGTAAACTGACGCGGCAGGATTTTCAGAAGCTCAGCTTTGCCAGCCAGCGGCTTGCGGAATTGCCGCTGTATATTGACGATACGCCAGCGCTCACCATCGCCGGTTTGCGCAACCGCGCGCGCAGAATGAAGCGGCGGCACGATATCGGCCTGATCGTGGTCGATTATCTTCAGCTGTTGCAGGGATCGGGCCGCGCCAACGATAACCGGGTCAACGAAATCTCGGAAATCAGCCGAGGCCTCAAAACGCTTGCCAAGGAGCTGAGTGTGCCGGTGATCGCCCTGTCGCAGCTCAGCCGCGCGGTCGAACAGCGCGAGGACAAGCGGCCGATGCTGTCCGACCTGCGCGAATCCGGCTCAATCGAACAGGACGCGGACATGGTGTGGTTCATTTTCCGCGCGGACTATTACCACGAAGCAAAGCGCCCCGACGGTCCGAACGAAAACGGCTTTGCGACCGCCGATGCCGAGGAGAAATATCGCCGCTGGGAAGAGGAATACGATCAGTTGCGCAACAAGGCGACGCTGATTGTCGCCAAACAACGCCATGGTTCAACCGGCAACGTTCCGCTGCATTTCCAGAGCGAGATCACCAAGTTCTCATCACCCAATTACAAGTATGACGAGAGCGAGACGTATTGAGGGTCGTCACGCCAAGCAGGCAGTACCGATCACCGGTTGAGCTTGCGCGTTACCCAGTAATCTGCCCCGGCCAGCATGTACGCACCTGTCCATTTAAGCCGAGCCGGAAACGCTGAAAGCTCCTTGTAACGTTTGGGCGTGATCGGATCGCTGGCGGTCTGCATGTGGTCCATCAGCTCGCGCAAGCGATCAGCAAGGGCTGCGTCCTCCACCCGCACCATCAGTTCGACATTGATGCGGATCGAGCGCTTGTCGAGATTTGCACTGCCGACATAGCTGCCATCGTCCACGATCAGCAGTTTCATGTGCAATTTGCTCGGTTGGAATTCGTAAATCTTCGCGCCCGCTTTCAGCAGGCTTCGATAGAGCAGCCGTGCCGCCGCGATGGTTGCATCGATATCGGATTTGCCTGCCGTGATGAGCCGCGCCTTCCCGCGCCGCGCGACCTTGGCCATCTGGCGCCTCATGCTGCGATGGGGCGTAAAATAGGCGGAAACCAGATCCAGCCGTTTCGCAGATACCAAATCCTGCCTGAATCGGCGCGCCCAGCCATACAGGCTGACCGATGGACCGCCTACCAGCAACTGCACCGGGCCCTCGCCAGGGTTCCATTGGCGGATCATCCGGCGCAGGCTGCGCAATTGCGATCCGTCCTTCTCGATCCAGTCCACAATTTGCCCGAACCAGTCGGTAAATCGCTCCACCACCTCGCCCTCTATCGCGACCGAGAGATCGCACCAGCCATTGTTGCACGGCTTTTCGAAATAATGGTCCGAGACGTTTGCGCCGCCTGTCATCACGCGCGTGCCATCAACAATGGCGAATTTCTGGTGGTTGCGGATCAGGTAGCGGACACTCCAGCGAGCCGAGAACACCGAAAACTTTCCGCCTGCCTCGACCAGCGGATCGAAGAATTTGACAGGGGCATCGCTGCCAAAGTCGTCGACGATGAGGTGTACGTCGACCCCGCGCTGTGCAGCCTCGACCAACGCATCACGCACTCTCTCTCCCGATTGATCGGGCTGGAACAGGTAATAGAATGCCTTGAGCGATTGTTTGGCCGAACCAATATGTTCGACCAGCGCCTCGAGCCGATCCGATCCTGTGGGATAGAAGGTGAAGGAGTGCTCCTGCGCCTTGATCTCGAAGCGTTCGGCCTCGCAGTATTCGTCTTCGCCACCCGCATCGTCCCCGCCTGTATCGACTAAAGCGCCTTCATCATGGGACACGCGGAAGTCGCCGAATCGACGGTGATGGTGCGCTGGGCGCGGCGGGTGCGGTGGTTTTCACAATACCCCAATGCACAAGTGCGAGCGAAGTTGCATTTTCTTGACTCTTCGCCTCCTGCAACTTAATTGACAAGCGCACGATATCCCGAAAATTCGATAAAGAGGCCCGCTGATGGCACGCGTTACCGTTGAAGATTGCGTCGACAAGGTTCCAAACCGTTTCGACCTCGTCCTGCTTGCCGCACAGCGCGCGCGCGATATCTCCGGCGGCAGCGAACTGACCGTGGACCGCGATCGCGACAAGAACCCCGTCGTGGCGCTGCGTGAAATCGCGGAACAGACGGTAAAGCCCAAGGAATTGCAGGAAGCGCTGATCACCAGCCTCCAGAAAATCCTGCCCGACGACGAGGATGAGGCCGATGAAATCGGCTCGCTCAGCCAGTCGGCAGAAGCGCTGCGGATCACCGCGTCCGCTCCGACCCGTTCAACCTCGATCGGTGCCGATTACGACGGTTGATCGCCTGTCTCGATATGCCGGGGCACAAGACTGCCCTGAATTGAAAAGGCCGCCAGTTTGGCGGCCTTTTTCTTGCCCTGAATACCGTGAAAGACGCATCGGACGGGTGTTTGAATTTGCCATCGCCTTGCCATGGCTGTGTGTCCATGCGATTGAATTTGCTGTCTTGAAATTGTCAATATGGCCGCGGCGAACGCAAAAGGCGCGGGTCCACGTTCAATAAGGACGCACAGCTTCATGGCTTCGATTGCGGTCTACAGTGTCAAAGGCGGAGTGGGTAAGACCACTTTTTCGGTAAACCTTGCGTGGTGTGCGGCCAACATCTCGCGCCGCAAGACTCTTATCTGGGATCTGGACGCATCCAATGGGTCAGGGTTTCTCCTCGGCATTGATCCCAACAATAAACGCAGCGCGCAAAGCGTGTTCGACAATGGCAGCAATCCGGCAAAGCTGATCCAGACGACAGATTACGAAAATCTCGATCTGCTGCCCGCCGATGAAACCATCAGATCGCTGGACCGTCAGTTTGACCGCATCGGCAAGAAGAAACGCCTGGCAAAACTGGTCGAAGCGCTGGGCAAGGATTACGATCGCATCATTTTCGATTGTCCGCCGGTCCTCAATGAAATCAGCGCGCAGGTGATGCGGGCCGCCGATCTCGTAATCGTGCCGCTGCCGCCCTCCCCGCTGTCTGCTCGCGTGATTTGAACAGGTGGTCGAGGAAGTGCGCGGCAGCGGGAAAGGGCATCCGCCGATCCTGCCCGTGCTGTCGATGCTCGACATGCGGCGCACGCTCCATCGTGAAGCGCGCGAGGCCAATCCGACATGGCCCAGCGTGCCGCTCGCCAGCGCGATCGAGCAATGTGCGGTCGAACGAAAGCCGGTGGGTGCGTTCGCCCCGCGTTCACCCGGCGCCCGCGCCTTTTCCCAGATGTGGACTGCGATAGAGCGCAAATTGGCGAAGGGATAGGCTTCAGATTACGCGGGCGCGGAGGGTGGCTGTCCACCTACGTCACCATTGGCAATTTTGCCCGGTATTGGATCGCGCCACACGAGTGAGGGCCTGTATGAGTGACTTTGTCGAGGGTACTGGGGCAGCAATCGATGGGTCGCTGACCGCGAAGCGGTCGAACCGCACACGGGCGGGGCGTCGGGCGGTCAGTAAAGTCAGACCGGCATGCGAGCCAATGTGCGAATTGCGGCGCTCCGCTGGCGGCGAATTGTGCACAGTGCGGGCAAAAGGCACACGTTCACCGCTCCCTTACCGCGATTGGCCATGACCTCATCCACGGCGTTCTGCATCTGGACGGGAAGCTGTGGGATACGCTGCCACTGCTGACATTCAAACCCGGCGAGCTGACGCGCCGCTACATCGAAGGTGAGCGAGCCAAATTTGTCAGCCCGATGGCGATGTTCCTGTTCAGTGTCTTTGCCATGTTCGCGGTGTTTCAGATGGTGGGCCTAACCGCCCGACTGATTTCCGTGGGGCCAGTGCCGAACGTCGGACGCGAACTTGATTGTCGCAATAGGAGATCGACGCCGTCTTAAAGCATCGAGGCAAAATTGGCCTCTCCCGATCTTTCGCAGGAAGAACGCACCCGGCTCGAAGTTGATCGCAGCGATCTTGTCGAAGTGCGCGAGGGCTTGAGCAATGTCAGCAATCTGCCGGCCTTGCGCGATCCAAAATCTGCATCCGGCGACGGAACATCGTTTCTGGGCAGCGATAGCGACGGCTCGTCCGCAACACTGACGGGCATCGATGCGATGACAAAAACCTGGTTGAGAAATGGAGCGAACATCCCAACCTGATGATCTACAAGCTTCAGGCTAACGGATACAAGTTCAGCTGGTTGCTCATCCCTCTTTCGCTGCCGTTTGTATGGCTGACGTTTGTGTGGAAGCGGCGCGATTCTGGCGTATGACCATACGGTCTTCATCACGTATTCGCTCAGTTTCATGTCGCTGCTGTTTATCGCGTTGTCGCTGATGAATGCTGGCGGGATTTCGTGGGCTGGGTGATTCGTGCCGCCGCTGCACATCTATAAGCATCTGCGTCACAGTTATCGGTCGAGATTTTCGACGATCTGGCGGTTTATGGCATTCTGCTTTTCATCTGTCGTGCTTCTGCTGTTCCTGCAGGCGCTGCTTTTGCTGGGCGCGTTCTGAACGAACGGAGTTCAGTGCCAGAAAGAATGGGCGCCGAATTGCTTCGACGCCCGCTCTCCTGTCATTTCACAACATCATGTCCGGTCGTCAGGCGCCCTGAGGAGCCTCATCCCCGCCAGAACCTGCGCTGCCAAACCGCTTGCCGGCTTTGGGAATAGCCGAGCCGTGGACAGGCCGCACGATCGATGGGCCGCTGGGCGCATCAGGACGATCAATATTGCCTCCACCCATCAACGTGTCGATTTCTTCGCCGGTTAGCGTTTCGTATTCCAGCAACGCCTGCGCCAGAAGGTGTAGCTTGTCCTCCTGATCGGTGAGGATATCCGTCGCCCGCTTCAGGCCATCTTCAACCAGACGCTTGATTTCGGAATCGATCAGCTTGTTGGTTTCAGCCCCGCCCATCGTGCGTGCCGATTGGCCCATGCCAAGGTAGCCTTCCTGCTGCTGTTCGTATTGCAGCGGGCCCAGCTTGTCGCTCATGCCCCATTTCGTAACCATGTTGCGCGCGAGATCAGTGGCATACTGAATATCGCCCGATGCGCCGCTGGAAACCTTGTTGTGCCCGAAGATGATATCTTCCGCCACGCGGCCACCCATCGCCACGGCTAGGTTCGCGTGCATCTTGTCGCGGTGATAGGAATAGCTGTCCCGCTCTGGCAGGCGCATCACCATGCCCAGCGCGCGACCGCGCGGAATAATCGTCGCCTTGTGAATCGGATCGGATGCCGGTTCATTGATGCTGACCAGCGCGTGGCCTGCCTCATGATAGGCGGTCATTTTCTTCTCTTCCTCGGTCATGACCATGCTGCGGCGTTCCGCGCCCATCATGACCTTGTCCTTGGCATCCTCGAACTCCTGCATCGCGACCAATCGCTTGTTACGGCGGGCAGCGAGCAGCGCCGCCTCGTTCACAAGGTTGGCAAGGTCAGCCCCCGAGAAGCCCGGAGTGCCACGCGCAATCGTGCGCGGGTTCACATCGGGGGCCAGCGGCACTTTCTTCATGTGCACGCCGAGGATCTTCTCACGTCCTTCGATATCCGGGATCGGCACCACAACCTGACGGTCGAACCGGCCCGGACGCAGCAGCGCCGGGTCCAGCACGTCAGGACGGTTGGTTGCCGCGATGATGATGATGCCCTCGTTCGCCTCGAACCCGTCCATCTCAACCAGAAGCTGGTTCAATGTCTGTTCGCGTTCGTCGTTGGAATTGCCCAGACCGTGCCCACGTGACCGGCCCACCGCGTCGATTTCGTCGATGAAGACGATGCAGGGCGAGTTTTTCTTGGCCTGTTCAAACATGTCGCGCACCCGGCTTGCGCCGACGCCCACGAACATCTCGACAAAGTCGGAGCCGGAAATGGTGAAGAACGGCACACCCGCCTCACCCGCAATGGCGCGGGCTAGCAGCGTCTTGCCGGTGCCGGGCGAACCGACCAGCAACGCACCCTTGGGAATCTGGCCGCCAAGCTTGGAAAACCGCGTCGGGTCTTTCAGAAACTCGACAATCTCCTCCAGCTCCTCGCGCGCTTCGTCGATGCCAGCGACATCGTCGAACGTGACACGGCCGGATCGTTCGGTCAGCATCTTGGCCTTGGACTTGCCAAAGCCCATCGCGCCGCCGCCGCCGCCTTTCTGCACCTGCCTCAGCGCAAAGAATGCAATGCCGAGGATCAGGATGAAGGGCAATGAATTGAGCAGTACCCACATCAGCATGTTCGGCTCTTTGGCCGGCATACCGGTGAAATCGACGTTGTTGTCTTCCAGCAGACCGGTGATCTCGGTGTCGTTCGCCACGGGGATGGTGGTGAAGGTCTGGCCGTTGTTCTTGTAAGTGCCGGTGATGATTTCCTCACCCAATTGCACTTCGCCGATCTTGCCTTCTTCAACCTGCTCACGAAAGTCGGAATAGCGGATCTGCGTGCCCGGCGTATCCCCGGCATTGCTGAACAGCGAGACGACCAGCAGCAGCGCGAGGAATATCCCGCCCCAGATCATCAATTGCTTCACCCAGGGGTTCTGGCCTTCGGGCGGTTGCTGTTGCGGATCGTTCTGGTCGTTCATGACGTGGTGATTCCTTGGCTAGACCCGTCCAATGTAGGACTGCACGAATGAATGGCAAGATAATGCGCGCACCGGCATTGACTGCATATTGCGCAACAGGCGTGCGAATTAAATCACCGTTCGCCAATGACCGCGTTGCCTACGAGCGCTGGGCGATACGCAGCGAGAAACACGTCCACTGCGCCAGCGATGCGCGCGGCGCTGGCATCCGGACAGGCGGCCACCCCAAAACGCCGTTCGAGATCGCCCATTCCCTTGGCCAGCGAAACGAACTGTTCCGCCGCCAGATCGCAATTGGCAATCGACAATTCGCCGCGATCATGCGCTGCCTTGAGAAATGCGCTGAATGCCTGTCTCATGCGGTGAGGCCCAGCTTCAAGAAACGCGTGGCCGATAGTTGGATCGACTTCGGTTTCGGCAGCAATGCGGCGCTCGAACTGGATCATTTCGGGGCGCGAGAGAAATTCGAACATCCCCTCTCCAATCCGGGTCAACCGATCCCGAATGGAGCCTGCGGTCATGTTCTCGATCGAGAAATAGCCGCGCATCTTTTCGCATTCGCACTCGACAGATGCGCCAAAAAGCGCGCGCTTATCGCCGAAGTGATTATAGATCGTGACCTTCGATACCCCGGCATCGGCCGCCACCTGTTCAATCGAGGTGGCGGAAAAACCGACACCGAAAAAACGGCGCGATGCAGCCTCGATGATCGCCTGGCGCTTGGCCTGATCAGAAGGGCGTCCGGGTTTTTTCTTCAAAGGACTGGAACTCGATTTGATCATGGCTGTTGACAAACTGAACGGAGCCGTTCAGTTGAACGCCGTTATACGGTGTCGTTCAATATTGTACGATTCCTTCGATGCAGCAACCCCTGCGCGATATAAAGGTTCCGTTCCGATGCTCTGGATCGCCATCAGAATGCTTACGGGCGACAAGCAGAAATTCTATGGCCTGTTGTTCGGCATCGGTTTTTCGACGCTGCTCATCACGCAACAGCTGACGATCTTCGTCAATCTGGTCGAACGCGGAGCGAGCGGGGTTTACAACGCTCCCGAAGCGCAGGTGTGGGTAATGGACCCGGTCACGCGCACCACCGATGTCAGCTATGCCATGCCGTCCACCGCGCTGGACGAGGTGCGTTCGGTGCCCGGCGTGGAATGGGCGGTGCCGCATCTGCGAGCGGTTGCATCGGTGCGCACCGGCACGGGCGATCTGGAAGGCGTGGCAATCATTGGCGTCGACGATGCGACGCTGATCGGAATGCCGCAGCGCATGGTCACCGGTGACAAATCGGTGCTGTCCCAGCCCGACAGCGTCGTGATCGACGATGGCGGTGTGGGCAATCTGTTCGGCAATGGCGAAGAACCGATTGGAGCGCGGCTGGAACTGAACGATCAGCGCGCCGTCATTCGCGGTGTGGCCGATGCCATTCCCAGCTTCACCAGCCAGGTCGTGCTTTACACCAAGTACAGCCGTGCGCTGAACTACGTGCCGGGCACGCGCAACCGCCTGACCTTTGTACTTGCCGGGGTGAGCGACGGGCTGACGCCGACAGAAGTCGCCAGCCGGATAGAGGCGCAGACCGGCCTCAAAGCGGTGACGCGCGACGATTTCTCCCGCGCCGGGGTCGATTTCATCATCGAGAACACGGGCATCCCCACCAATTTCGGTATTACGGTGGTGCTGGGATTTGTCGTCGGTGTCGCCATCGTGGGCCTGACCTTCAGCCTGTTTATCCGCGACAACATCAAACAGTTCGGCGCGCTGAAAGCCATCGGTGTCACCAATTCCAAGATCATGGGCATGGTCGCGGCGCAGGCCGGACTGGTCGGCTTTATCGGCTATGCATTGGGCGTGATTGGCACGGTTGCCTTTATCCGGGGCTTTTCCGGTAATCCCTTCTTCAAGGGCTTTTACATCGCCTGGCAAATCCCGTTGATCAGTCTGGCTGCTGTGGTCGTCATACTGGCGATCACCGGCTGGCTGGCGCTGCGCAGCGTGCTCAAGACCGAACCTGCATCGGTGTTCCGGTGATGGAGACGCAAGACATCACAACCGCGGCCCAATCGAACGCCAATTCCGAAACCGCGATCTGCGCGCGCGGGATCGTGCGCGATTTTCAGGCGGGCCAGTCCACCATCCGCGTGCTGCACGGGATCGACACCGATATCCGCGCGGGCGAAATGACCTATGTTGTCGGCGAAAGCGGATCGGGAAAGACGACGCTCATCTCCATCATGTGCGGCATATTGTGGCCGACCGAGGGTGAGGTGAAGGTCTTCGGCACCGATATATACGCGCTGTCGGATACCGAGTTGGTGAAGTTTCGGCTCCAGAACATTGGCTTTATCTTCCAGCAATACAATCTCATCCCCTCGATCGACGCCGCGGCCAATGCCGCTGTGCCGTTGATTGCGAAGGGATGGCCGATTGCCAAGGCCCGCGCGAAGGCGGCGGAGCTGCTGGACGCGCTGAACATTGGCGATCAGGCGGAAAAGCTGCCGCGCCAGCTATCGGGTGGTCAGCAACAGCGCGTCGCGATTGCGCGGGCGCTGGTGCATGAACCGCGACTGGTGGTGTGCGATGAACCCACCGCCGCGCTCGATGCGAAATCAGGCCGCCGGGTGATGGACCTGCTGCGCGAGGTGGCCGTCGCGCCAAACCGCGCCTGCATTATCGTTACCCATGACAACCGCATCTTCGACCTCGCCGACCGTATCCTTGTATTGGAGGATGGGCGGGTCACGCATGACGGCACCGAAATGCCCGACGATCACTGACCTCGCCCGCCCCGCCCCTCATTCCTTCAGGACCAGATCGAGAACACCCCATGGCCCTATTTCCCAGTAACGTGAGCTTTTCGCGCCAGATCCTGCCGGTGATCGCGTTGATCGGCATTGTCGTCGCGGCTTTCCTGATATTCAACGGGCTGCCCGATCGCTCGACCGCAGAACCGCAGCAGCAGCCGCCCAAGGCCACCGGAGCGCTGGCTGATGCCGCGAGGGTGGCGGGATCGGGGCTGGTCGAACCCGCGAGCGAGATCATCGACATCGGCTCTGCGGTGTCGGGTCTCATCACCGACTTGCGGGTCGTGCCGGGGGACCGGGTGGAAAAAGGCCAGCCGCTGTTTACCGTGGATGACCGCTCCGTGCGCGCACAGTTGTCCGAAGCGAACGCCGCCATTGGCGAAGCGCGCGCGGCTATTGCCGAGGCGCAGACCGCCCGCACCACCGCTCAGCAGCAATTGGCGCTGTATCGCGGGCTGAGCGATCCCGCCGCCGTCAGCCGCGCCGAAGTGATCCGCGCCGAGGGTGAGGCCGATGCCGCTGCCAGTCGCCTCAGCGTTGCGCGCGCGCGACTGAACGCAGCGCAGGCCCGGGCCGGTTCTGCCCGCACAGAGCTGGGCCGGTTGACGGTCCGCGCGCCGATTTCCGGCGAAATCCTTGCTGTGAACATCCGCCCCGGCGAATTCGTTGCAACCCAAGGCGGCAGTACGCAGCCTTTCATCCAGATGGGCGAGACCAACCCGCTGCATGTGCGCATCGATATCGACGAAAACGAGGCCCCGCGCGTCGAACTGGGCGCAATGGCCATCGTCAGCCCGCGCGGCGCGGCCCAGAACCAGGTCAAGGCGACGTTCGTGCGCGCCGAACCCCAGGTCGTGCCGAAACGCCAGCTGACCAACAGCGCGGCAGAACGCGTCGATGTGAGAGTGCTGCAACTGATCTATGCCCTGCCGCAGACTGATCTGTTCCGCGTGGGCCAACAGGTTGATGCCTTCATTCCGGCAAGGAAGGCGACCGGGGACCGGAGTCCCAAACAGGCTCCGGCAAAAGCGGACGGGGAGTAACCGTCATGGCCCGCCTGCCCCGCCTTATCCTCGCGCTGTCGGCCACATCTGCGCTGGCTGCCTGCGGGCTTAAGCCCGTGCCCGAAATCACGACACCAGCGCCAGCGTTGTCGCCCGCCTTTTATTACGCCCCCAATGCCGATGCGGCAGCCAGTGTTGAGGCATTGCTGCCCTATGGCGATGCTGCGTTCGCCACGCTGGCCGATGCCGCGCTCACCGATGCGCCCAGCCTTGCCGAAGCCATCGCGCGGATCGACGCCGCGCGGGGCCGCGCCGCGCGCGCCGGGGCCGATCGCCTGCCCAATATCAGCGCGGATGCGAGCGTGACCGAAAACCGGATCAATCCCAACCAGTTCGGCGATGCGGGGGCCAGCGGGCTGATCCCCAGTACCCAGACGTTCTACGGCGCGAACCTTGTCGCCAGCTGGGATCCTGACATTTTCGGACAATTGCGCGCGCAGGAACGCGCCGCCCTTGCCCGCATCGATGCCGCCAGCGCCTCTGCCGGGGCGGTCCGCAATACGCTGCTGGCGGAGATTGCGGGCAGCGTCATCGACTGGCGCACTCTGGCCGCGCGTTCGGAGGCACTGCAGGCCGATGTCGCCGCCGCAACGCGCCTCGCGGCATTGGCGAAGGTGCGCGAGGATGCCGGGATCGCCCCCGGTTTCGACCGGGTCCGCGCCGAAGCCGCTGCCAGCGCCTCTCGCTCCCGCCTGGCTGCACTGGAAAGCGAGCGGGTGCGGATCGTCGGTCGGCTGGTCACGCTGACGGGGCAGGATCCAGCCGAGGTCGCCGCGGCGCTGGCGCTTGCCTCGGGCGGGCTTGACCGTCCGCCACCGCCTGCCGCCTTGCCGTCTGAACTCCTCGCCAACCGGCCCGATGTCCTGGCCGCCGCAGCGACGCTTGCCGCGAGCGATGCGGACCTTGCCGCTGCAGCACGCGCGCGTTTCCCCAAACTGACACTGTCGGGGGTGCTGGGTTTGCTGGCCTTCAATCCGGGAGACATTTTCGACGAGGATTCGATTGTCGGATCGCTCACCGCAGGGATCGCCGGACCGTTGCTCGACTTTGGCCGGATCGAGGCCGGGATCGACACTGCAGCGGCGGAAAAACGCGCTGCCTTCGCAGCCTATCGCGGCGCTGTGTTTCAGGCGCTGGGCGATGCCGAGGCAGCCTATGGTGTGATCGCGGCAAGCGATATCGAGGCCGAGTTGGCGATGAAGGAACGAAGCGAGCTGGATCGCGCGGCGACGCTAGCAAATGATCGGTATCGCGCCGGACTTGCCAGCTTCCTCGAAGTGCTCGAAGCGCGCCGTGCCGCCGATGCCAGCGGCGAACGCGCAGCGGCGGCACTGGGCCGCGCAGCAAGAGCGCGCGTGCTGTTGTGGCAGGCGTTGGGTGGCGAAGTTGCTGGTCAGGAGCGCGAACCGGACGACCGCACCGGGCAGGATCAGCCCATCAGCCAGTAAATCCCCATTCCCACCGCGCTCAGCGCGGCTGCCCCGCCGATCAGCACCGCCAGTCCGTCGCGCACGATCAGTGCGAGCGACAAGGACGGTTATCGCGGCAAAGGGCACCGCAGCGGCGAAGGGCAGCAATTCCAGCGGCGGAATAAAGCAGCACAGCAAGACAATGACCGCACCCACCAGTCGCAGTGCGACATCCCCGGTCAGCCATTCCATCCGCTCTCTCGCGATCGAATCGAGCCATTTGGCGACCTTTTCCAACTTGTCGGTCGCGCCGCTAAGCTTGTCAGAGGGGACGGATCTGCGGGCGATAAAGCCCGGCACCCAGATGCTGTCGCGCCCGAACGCCAATTGAACTGCGACCAGCGCAATGATGACAGCGATTGCTGTTGGCACGCCGGGAATGCCTCCGGTGGGAAGTGCACCGATCAGCGAAAGGATCAGCATGAACGGCGCGAAAGAGCGGCTGCCAAACTCGTCGAGCACGTCGCGCACTGAAATATCATCGTTGGACTTGGCAATGTCCTCCAGTCCGGCGACGATATCGCCCATGGAGGCTGCCTTGTGGGGCTTGTCCTGTGCCATTACGCCTCCAACGCATTGAGCCGCCAATGGCTCCGGAATTCAAGCGCGTTTTTTGAGCAAGGCTGACCGTTCGCAGCGGCACACCACTTCGCCGCGCTGGTTGAACATCTCGTGGACGAAAGTGACGATCCCCGCCTCCGGGCGCGATTTGCTGGCGCGTAGTTCCTTGATCTCGGTTTCGGCGCGCAGGGTATCGCCGATGAAAACCGGCGCAGGGGTAACAACGTTGTTGAACCCAAGGTTTGCGACCAGCGTGCCCAGCGTCGTATCGCCAACCGACAATCCCACCAGCAGCGCGAACGTAAAGGTCGAATTAACCAGGATCTGGCCATAACCGCTCGCCTTAGCCGCCTCGATATCCAGATGCAGCGGCTGCGGATTGTGCGTCATCGTCGAAAACAGCAGATTGTCCGTCTCGGTCACCGTGCGGCGGATTTCGTGAGTGATGCGTTCGCCCACCTGCCATTCGTCAAAGAATTTGCCGGCCATCGTTCAGTTTCCTCCATTCGCGCTGGCAGCCCATCTGGCCACCACATCCGCGCCATCATCCGCGCTGGAGCGAACCGCGCCCGGCGTCCGGCTGAACCGCGGCGCAGGTGCGGTGTGCCATTCGCCATCATGCTGAACATAGGCCCCGCGCGCTTTCATGTGCGGGTGATCGCGCGCCTCCTCCATATCCAGCACGGGGGCAAAGCACGCGTCTGACCCTTCGAGAAGGTCGCACCATTGGCTTTGCGTCTTCGTCTTCATCAGCGCCGCCATCTGCACGGTGTAATCGTCCCAGTTCGCCGGGTTCATCTGGCCCTGTGCCAGCTCCGCCGGAGCGCCCGTTTTTGCCAGCAGCTCGGCATAGAATTGCGGCTCTATCGCACCGATGGAAACCTCACGCCCGTCCGCACATTCGAAACAGCGATAGAAATGCGCCGCCCCGCCCAGCATACCCTTGCCGCGCTCGGTCGTGATGAGGGGCCGCCCGCGCACCCCGAAGAAAAAGCTCATGAGGCTGGTCGCCCCATCGACGATTGCCGCATCGACCACCTGTCCCCTGCCCGACCGTTCGCGTTCATACAGCGCGGCCATGATGCCGAATGCGCAGTACATTGACCCGCCGCCAAAATCGCCAACCAGATTTTGCGGCGGCACGGCGGGTTCGCCTGCGCGGCCCACGGCGGATAATGCACCGGTGATCGCGATATAGTTGATATCGTGCCCTGCTGCCTGAGCCAGCGGCCCGTCCTGTCCCCACCCTGTCATCCGGGCAAAGATCAGACGCGGATTGGCGGCCAGCAATTCGTCCGGCCCCAGACCCAGCCGCTCCATCACGCCGGGACGAAATCCCTCCAGGACAACGTCGGCATGGGCGCACGCCTCTCGCGCGAAAGCGACGCCTTCCGCGCTTTTCATATCCACCGCCACGCGGTGCCGGGCGCGTTCCACCACCGGATTGCTGACAGCGGCGCCCGGACGGGTAATCGTCACCACGTCCGCGCCCAGATCGGCAAGTAGCATGGCAACGTGCGGCCCCGGCCCTATCCCTGCAAATTCAACGACTTTCAGCCCCGCCAGCGGCCCGATTGCCTGCGTCATCACCCTGTCTCCCGTATCCCTGGTCAGCCAGTGACCTGATTTCGCAGCGGTGTTTGGCGTCGTTCCAGCGCGATGACAAGCCGCGCGGGCCATTGTGCGTTGCACCACGAACACACGCTTGCTACGCGCAAATACTTATTGGCTGCACAGCGGCCACGCGGAGGGTTGAACTTGCGGATTGCCATTTTCGGATTGGGTTACGTGGGTTCAACTGCGGCTGGCTGCATCGCCAGTCAGGGCCACAGCGTGATCGGGGTCGATGTCGCTCAGGCGAAAGTCGATGCCCTCAATTCGGGCCGTGCGCCGGTGTATGAACCGGGCCTCGATGCCCTGATCGAGGCCGCGCACAAGGATGGCCGGATCGCCGCCACCACGCAGCTGTCCGATGAGCTGGACGATTGCGACATCGCCATCGTCTGCGTCGGCACGCCCAGCGGCGTGGATGGTGCGCACGACATGTCGTTTATCGCACAAGTCACGCGCAACATTGCAGAGGCGTTGAAGCCGGACCGCAAGAAGCCGCTGACGCTGGCCTATCGGTCGACCATGCGGCCCGGATCGTGCGAGAATATCATCTGGCCGATTATCGAAGGAGCATTGGGAGAGCACGCGGCAGACACGGTCGAGCTGGTGTATAACCCGGAATTTCTGCGCGAAGCGTCTGCGATAGAGGATTATTTCAACCCGCCCAAGATCGTGATCGGCACATTGAACGGACAGCCATCTGCCAACATGGCGGCGCTGAACGACGGGATCGAGGCTCCGGTGTTCGAGGTCGGCCTGCGCGAGGCGGAAATCACCAAATTCGTCGACAATTCGTGGCACGCGGTCAAGGTCGCCTTCGCCAATGAAATTGGCCGGGTGTGCCAGAATCTCGATATTTCAGCGCGCGATGTGCACGCCATTTTCAAGAGCGATACGAAGCTCAATATCTCCGCATATTACACCCGCCCCGGCGGCGCGTTCGGCGGATCGTGCCTGCCAAAGGATGTGCGCGCGCTGCAATATATCGCCGCTGACACCGGCTCTGCGACGCATCTGGTGGATGCCCTGATCCGATCAAACGAGGCGCACAAGCACCATCAGTTCCTGAACGCCACGCGCGGGCTGCAGCGCGGGGCGAGAGGTGCTGCTGGTCGGGCTGGCCTTCAAGATGGAGACCGACGATCTGCGCGAAAGCCCGGCGGTCGACATGGCGCGCAAGCTGCTGGAAGCGGGCTACGATCTCGACATTTACGATCCCCAGATCGAGCCGGAAAATCTGGTCGGCCAGAACCTTGGTTATGCCTATGCGTGGTTGCCGAAGATCGACGATCTGCTGGTCAGTCGCGAAGTGGCCGAAGCGCGCGAATATGCGCTCGTCATCGCCACCAACCGCCTGATCGATACGCTGAATGTGAAGGCAGAACGACAGGTAGACGCAAGCAGCATCCCATGAACATTTCCGCGCTGAACGCCGCCGCCGAAGAGGGCATCCCTGCCGTTATCGAGGGTGAGCCGCTGAAAGGGCGTCATGTCCTGATCGTGGTCGAAAATCTCCCGCTGCCGTTTGACCGGCGCGTATGGCAGGAAGCGCGCACGCTGAAGGCGGCAGGCGCGCAAGTCTCGATCATCTGCCCGGTGGGCAAGGGATACGAGAAGCGGCACGAGGTGATCGACGGGATCGAGATCTACCGTCACACGCTACCGCTGGAAGCGAGCGGTGCCATCGGATTCCTGGCTGAATACGGCGCGGCGCTGTTCTGGGAGACGCTGCTGGCTTGGAAGATTTTCTTCAAGCGCCGATTCGATGTGATCCAGGGCTGCAATCCGCCCGATCTGATCTTCCTCGTCGCGCTGCCGTTCAAGCTGCTGGGCGTCAAATACATCTTTGACCACCACGACATCAATCCCGAGCTGTACGAGGCAAAGTTCAACAAGCGCGGGTTTTTCTGGCAATTGATGGTGCTGTTCGAACGGCTGACCTTCAAGTTCGCAAACGTCTCCATCGCCACCAATGAAAGTTACAAGGCCATCGCCATCGAACGCGGCGGCATGGCACCCGATCGCGTCCATGTGGTGCGGTCCGGCCCCGATCTCTCGCGGCTGAAGCTGGTGCCCCCTGTGCATAGCTGGAAGAACGGGCGCGCGCACATGGTCGGCTATGTCGGCGTGATGGGCGAACAGGAAGGTATCGACCTGCTGATCGACGCGGTGGAACACATCGTGCGTACGAAGCAGCGCGAGGATATCCAGTTCGTGCTGGTGGGTGGTGGCCCCGCGCTGGAAGACCTGAAGGCGCTGACTATCAAAAAGGGGCTGGCGGATTTCATCACCTTCACCGGCCGCGCGCCCGATCAGCAATTGTTCGAAGTGCTCTCGACGATGGCGCTGGGCGTCAACCCGGACAGGGTCAACGCAATGAATGACAAGTCGACCATGAACAAGATCATGGAATACATGAGTCTGGAAAAGCCGATGGTGCAGTTCGACGTAACCGAAGGGCGTTTTTCAGCGCAGCAGGCATCGCTGTATGCCCGCGCCAACGATCCGGTCGACATGGCGGAAAAGATCATCGAACTGGTCGACGATCCTGACCGGCGCGCAATGATGGGTCGCTATGGCCGCGAAAGAGTCGTGAGCGAATTGAACTGGCAACACCAGATAACACCGCTGTTGGCCGCCTATACTCAGGCGCTGGACGGTTGATACAGCCTTTGCCGCGCTGGTGAAAACCCCGGCAACCATAACGCGATTTTAAGCCCTTTCGCTCAATAACCTGCGGCAAATTCGAGGTATTGAGCCAATGAACGCCCCTTTCGACACCGCCACGGCCATCGGCGCCGATGCCGCGCGCCAACCTGCGCCCGATCATCAGGTCGCCGTCATCGGGCTGGGCTATATCGGCCTGCCCACCGCGGCCGTGCTGGCCAGCCACGGCTGGAATGTGTGCGGGGTGGATGTGTCTGAAAAAGTGGTGGAAACCGTCAATGCAGGCGGCGTCCACATCGAGGAACGCGATCTTGACCGGCTGGTGCGCGATGCCATCGCATCGGGCCGTCTTACCGCCTCTACACAGGTTCCCGCTGCGCATTTCTACATGATCGCGGTCCCCACCCCGCTTACCTCCGAAAACACGCCAGATATCAGCTATGTAGAGGCCGCCGCGCGCGCCATCGCGCTCAGCATCCTGCCCGGCGCCTGCGTCATCGTGGAAAGCACATCGCCCGTCGGTACGACCGAGCGAGTGGCACAGATTCTGGCTGAGCTGCGCCCGGACCTGAAACTTCCGGTGTTCGGATCGCAAGAGGCGGGCGACATCGCGTTAGCCTATTGTCCCGAAAGGGTTTTACCGGGCAAGATCGTGCGCGAACTGGTGCAGAACGATCGCGTTATTGGCGGCATCACCCCCGATTGCGCGGAGCGGGCAAAGGCGCTGTATTCCAGTTTTGTCGAGGGCGATTGCCTGATCACCAATGCCCGCGTTGCCGAAACGGTGAAGCTGGTGGAAAACAGCTTTCGCGACGTCAACATCGCATTTGCCAATGAACTCAGCGTGATAGCGGATGATCTTGGGGTCGATGTGTGGGACGTAATCGCGCTCGCCAATCGCCATCCGCGCGTCAACATTCTCCAGCCAGGTCCCGGCGTGGGCGGGCATTGCATCGCGGTCGATCCGTGGTTCCTCGTATCCAGCTCGCCCAAGGCCGCGCGGCTGATCCGCACGGCGAGAGAAGTCAACGATTTCAAAGCGACTTACACCGAACGGCGCATTCGCGGCCTGCTGGATGCGGTGCCGGGCGGCAAGGTCGCGCTGCTCGGCCTCGCGTTCAAACCCGATATTGATGATTTCCGCGAAAGCCCGGCGCTGGAAATCGCCCTTAGCCTTGCGCGCACCCGTGGAGGCAGGATCATGGTGGTGGAGCCCTTCGCAGATGAATTGCCCAGCGGTTTTGCCGGGACCGGCGCAAAGCTCGCCACCCTTGACGAGGCGCTGGCAACGGCCGAGATCATCGTCGTGCTGGTCGATCACACCGCGTTTAAACATCTCACCCCGCAAGCGCTTGCGGGCAAGCTGGTGTTCGACACGCGCGGAATGTTGAAGCGGTGACCGGAGCCAAGGGACGCCCTCGCATCCTGGTCACTTTCGGGACGCGGCCCGAAGCGATCAAGATGTTTCCCGTCGTCCACGCGCTGCAAGCGGCAGATCGGTTCGATGTGCGGGTGGCGGTCACCGCGCAGCACCGCGAAATGCTCGATCAGGTGCTCGAAATGGCCGGTATTACGCCTGATATCGACCTTGACCTTATGCTGCCGGGGCAAAGCCTCGATGCACTGTCCGCCCGCATCATCACCCGTTTTGGCGAGGCGCTGGACGCGGAACAGCCCGATCGGGTGCTGGTCCACGGCGATACGCTGACCACGATGATGGCAACGCTTGCCTGTTATTTTCGGCGCATCCCAATCGGCCATGTCGAAGCGGGGCTGCGCAGCGGCGATATTTACGCACCCTGGCCTGAGGAAGTGAACCGCAAAGTGACAGGCGCGATCGCCGACCTGCATTTTGCGCCCACACGGCAGGCCGCCGCTGCCCTTCGCGCCGAAAACGTGCCCGATGCTGCGATCCACGTCACCGGCAACACGGTAATCGACGCGTTGCTAACCGCGCGTGAGCGGATTGCCGCCGACCCCGCGCTTGCCCCCATTGTCGCTCCGCTGAAGGAGCGTTTCAAGGGCAAGCGGATCATCGCTGTCACCGCGCACCGGCGTGAGAATTTCGGCGAGGGAATGCACCAGATTGCCGCCGCGCTGACCGATCTGGCCGCGCGCCCGGACACCGCAATCATTTATCCGATGCACCCCAATCCCAATGTGCTGCAAGTGATGCAGCCTGCATTGGGCGCGCACGAAAACATCGCCTTGATAGAGCCGCTGGATTACCTCAATTTCGTTGCGATGATGGAGGCAAGCGACATCGTGTTGACGGATTCGGGCGGCATTCAGGAAGAAGCCCCCAGCCTTGGCAAGCCGGTTCTCGTCATGCGCGATACCACGGAGCGGCCCGAGGGCGTCGATGCAGGCACGGCAAAACTGGTCGGTGCAGATCGGAATCGGATCGTATATGAGGCGTCCCGATTGCTCAATGATCCCGGCGCCTATCAAGCCATGGCGCGCGCGCACAACCCTTATGGGGACGGCACCGCCAGCCTTCAGATAGCGCGTATTCTGGGCGCGACGCATCGCATTTGACGGGATGCTGCTGGGCTTATTTGCGTCCGCTGACGATAACGATGTAATATCCAGCCGCCGCCAGAACCGCGATTGTGCTGCCGATATCGAACACCCAGTTCAGTTTCACCGGTCCATAAAGCAGCCGATCGACCATGCTGAGCGATATGATGCGGAGCGAGATCAGGCCAAGCATTATGGCCGATGCGGAAACAGCGATAAGGATCGCAACGTTGCGGCGGCCTTCGGCAAGCTGCCGCGCGCGATAAGTCAAAACAAATGCAATCGCTGCGGCGAGCATCAACAGCGCCGCGACGAGCGGTTTTTGAAAGCTCCTTCGCTCGGCATACCGATGTTCGTGCCGGACAAATTCTCTCAGGCCTTCGGTCAAGGATACCTCGATACCCCACCATCGGGAGCCCGCGACACCCAGAAAAAATACCGCCAGCCCCGCCCAGATCCATGTGTGTCGAGGTATCTGCCTGAAATTGGCAGCGGCTATCGACGCCCCGATGCATGCTGCCACAACCAGTGCATATAGCCCGATCGCCGAGAGGTTGAGCAGAGTTTTCACTGTAAGCATACCGATGCGCCTCTCGCCGGCCCGATAGCAGCTAAGATGGGCCTGCCAAATGGAAAACTCGGCGATTGCGGGCAAGCGTGAACTGCGCAACGCGCCTCCATTCACCCCGCAAGGGGTGGAAGAGCGTTGCACTTCCGCTATGCCCCGTCTAAGCGTTTACCCCTATTCCGGAGACTATACAGTGACGATCAGAACCGATGGCCGTTTTCGCGGCCGCGATCTTAAAACGCTGGCGTTAGTCGGCGTCACGCTGACTCTTGGAGCGTGCGCTTCTACGCCGGAGCCGGTAATCGGCGCCGCATCGGCACAGGCGCGCAGCGATCTGGGGCAGGACGGATACAATCAACTTCGGCCAACCACGTACAACATGCGGCCATCCGATGTGATTTCCATCACCGTGTTCCGCGAACCGGACTTTTCTCTGGATAGCGTCCGGGTTGGAGTTGAGGGTAACGTCTCGATCCCCATGCTCGGGTCCGTTCCGGCTGCGGGGATGACGGCAAAACAGTTTGAACAGAACGTTACCCAGCGGCTTGCCACGCTGGGTCTCAAAAGCCCGATGGTCAGCGTCAACATCACAGAATACGCATCCCACCTCGTCACGGTCGAAGGCGCGGTCTCGACGCCCGGGGTGTATGCATTTGAACCGGGCGCGCGGCTTTCTTCGGCGCTTGCGCTTGCGCAGGGTACCAAGCGCGAGGCTAAGTCAGATCAGGTCGCCGTGTTCCGCGAAACGTCCGACGGTATCCAGATTGCCAAGTTCGATTATGTTCAGATTCGGCAAGGGACGATGCTCGATCCGATCCTTCAGCCCAATGATCGTGTTGTCGTGGGAACAGATGGTATGTCTGTGGCCTATCAGGACTTTCTCCGGGCGATCCCGGTGCTCGGCATTTTCTCGACATTTGCGCAATAAAACATGAACGAACGTGTCCCAATTCAGCCCCGCGACCTGCCTCATGGCGATACATATCTCGACGCGTATATGCCGGAAAATCAGCTGGTTCCATACGAACCGAGCAAACCGTTTCTTGATTTTCCGACGATCCGTGGGATTTTGTTCAGACAACGCTGGCTGATCGGTGGGACGCTTGCGATTGCCCTTGTCGCCGGGCTGGTCATAACCTTGCTCGCGACGCCGATCTATGCAGCAGAAGCATCGGTCAAGGTGCAGCCTTATGCGAATTTCGTGACCGATGGTCAGGATGTCGATCAGGGCGTCGGCGGCAACCAGATCTATGATTATCTGTCGACGCAGGTGGCAGTGATAGAAAGCCGCAGTCTTGCAGAGGTCGTTGCAAGTGAAAACAATCTGGGTACGCGAAGCGATCTGCTGGGTGCAGATATTGACGAGACGCGGCCGCCCAACGTCACTGACGAACAATGGCTCAAGACGAAGGAAGGTATCGCCGCCCGTATTCTGAGCGGCTCCGTTTCCTCGGAATTGCCCAAGGACAACTGGATCCTCAAGATTCGCTACCAGTCGCCAAACCGCGCTCTGGCAGCAGAAATGGCCAATGCATACTCCGAGGCCTTTGTGTCAGCCGACACCCGAGGACTGGTCGCAGACAACGAATACGCTCGCACTTATCTGCGCGAGGAAATCGACAATGTTCGTGTCAAGCTGCAGGAAGCTGAGCAGGCGGCCAACGATTACGCCCGTGGTAGCAGTATCATCGTGCAGCCCGGCGGCGGTGAAGAGGGTGATGGCGGTGGCGGAGCCACGCTGACATCGGTAAACCTGACGAGCATCAATCAACGGGCATCGCAGGCCCGTGCCGAAAGGATACAGGCGGAGCAGAAGTGGCGAGCCATCCAGAGTCTGCCGGCCAGCCAATTGCCCGAGGTTCAGAGCAATCCCGTCCTGCAGAGTTTGGTGAACCAGCGCACGACGCGCCAGGCTGAATTGGTGGAACTGCGTCAGCGATACAATGACGACTTTCCGCAAATCCAGAATTTGCTCAAACAGATCAGCGCCTTGAATTCGCAGATCGAGGGTATCAGCGCAGACGTCAAGGCGACGGTACGCAATGCCTATACGGTCGCGCGCAATCAGGAAGAAGCGCTCCAGCAAGAGCTCAATTCAGCTACGGGCGATACCCTTGAAGAGCAGGACAGACGAGTACAATACAGCGTGCTCGAACGCGAAGCACAGGCCTTGCGTGATCAGCTTCAGAACCTTCTGAAACGGTTCAACGAAGTCAGCAGCGCCGCCAACGTCAAAACCGGGATCATCACGAAACTGGATTCCGCAACAGTTCCGGGCGCGCCGATTTCTCCCAATATCGGGCGCAACATGACCCTGGCTCTCGTTTTCGGCATCGCCTTTGCCGGTGCGCTGGCGGTTCTGAGAGAAACGCTCGATTCCCGCGTCCGCGCGCTTGAGGATGTCGAAGCGCGCGTGGGCATTCCGTTGTTGGGTTACACACCGTACGTCAATCACCGGTACATTTCGGCGAACGGAACCGATCAGTTCAGTGCTTTGGTCGAAGCGTATGCGTCGATCCGCTCGACAATAGATTTCTCGCTACCCAAAAATCAGAACGTGTTGCAGCTCACTAGCTCGCAAGCATCCGAAGGCAAGACGACAACTGCAGTTATTCTCGCCGAATTGTTTGCGCGGCTTGGCAGGAAGGTGCTTTTGATCGATGGCGATCTTAGACGCCCTTCGGTTGCGAAATTGCTTGATATTGATCAGCCGAAACAGGGCCTTGTTGAAGTCCTTCAGGGTACCGCGAGCTTGGAATCCGCCATTCTTGGCGGCGTCCATGAAAACCTGGACATTCTCCCCGTTGCCCAGATTCCGATCAATCCTACCGAGATCATCGCATCGCCACAGCTACGGGAATTCATCGAATCCCAACGCCAGAACTACTCGCTGATAATCTTTGATTCATGCCCGGTCATGGGGCTGGCCGATGCGCCAATCCTTTCGCGCGTGGTCGACAGGACGATCTTCGTGCTCGAGGCCAACCGAACCAATTATGCCAAGGTGAAACAGGCGGTGCAGCGCTTGCGGTCGGCTGGTGGAAACACACTCGGCGTTATTCTGACCAAGTATCGCGCACTCGAAGCGGGCGAAGATACCGACTATCAGTACAATTATTACAGCTACAAAAACGATTAGAGGTCGATCGCCAGTTTTTAGTCAAGTTGAGTAGTACTGCAACAATGGCGGCTTTTCTCTGATTTTTTTCGCGCTCACCCGCTTGGCCAATATCAATGAGGAATTGTGACCCCCTTTACAGTCATCATTCCCGCGCACAACGAGGCGAGCGTGATTGCCCGTTGCCTCGACGCGATCACAGCGTCGTCTCCGCCATCGCATCAAACCCAGATCATCGTGGTTGCCAACGGTTGCCAGGACGATACTGTGGCAATCGCGCGCAGGGTAGCCACTCAGGCGCTCGTGCTCGACCTGCCCGTAGGTTCGAAGACAGCTGCGATGAACAGAGCTGGCCGGGATGCGCGATATTTCCCCCGTATCTATCTAGATGCGGATGTGCAGTGCACCTTCCAGACGCTCCACACCCTTGCGCAGGTGCTCAACGAACCCGGTGTCATGGCGGCATCGCCAAAGCTTAAAATGGATTTTTCGCGGTCGAACTGGCTTGTGAAAGCTTATTACCGCGTCTGGCTGACGCAGCCCTATGTAACGCAGGGCATGATCGGCTCGGGGTGTTTCGGCATATCAAAGGCAGGGTTTGAAGTCCTCGGCGATTTTCCACCGATCACCGGAGACGATGTGTGGGTCCATAGCCGGTTCGCTCTCGAGGAGCGGCGGAACATTTCACAGGATAATAACGGGGACCCGGTCTCCTTTCTGGTATCCCCTCCGCGGCGAGCGATCGATCAGATCCGGGTTGAGACCCGAAGGCGGCTTGGCAATGCCGAGGTGCACCGCCGGTATCCCAGCCCTCACTCTTCTGGCTCTAATGCGCCAGGCGATCTGGCAATTGCGTTGAAAAACGGAGCTTCTATCGTGGATGTGGCGGTCTATCTGGCGATCAAGGCGATAGTCCGCTTTCGCGCCTCAAGGATAATGAAAACTCAGGGCGGGATCGTCTGGGAACGTGACCTCAAAGCGCGCGAGGTTGGCCCCGAATGACTCAATTCGATCGACAGGCCAACGCAGCGAAAAACGTGCAAGCCGCTGATATTACGAAAGAACGTCCCCCGCCTTGGCGACGACGCACGCTTTCGATGTTTCGATCCTGATTGTCGCTTACCACTCTGAAGACCTCATCGAGGAATGCATCCGCGCCATCGCCCCTGCGTGCCAGCGCCATACCTATGAGATCCTGCTGGTCGATAACGCTGACGGGGGAACCGCGCGGGTGGTCCAGCAAACCTTTCCCGAGATTCAAATCGTGCCGGGCAGAGGCAATGTCGGGTTTGCCGCCGGCAACAACTGGCTCGCCCGGCATTCCAAGGGCGCTTATCTGCTGCTGCTAAACCCGGATATGATGCTGAGCCCCGGTGCCATCGATGTCCTGTTGGATAGCCGCGACAAATTTCCCAAGGCTGCGGCATGGGGAGGTGTCACCATTGATGCCAGAGGATTGCCGGATGCAGGCAATGCCATTGCAATGCCATCCTTGCGCGAAATGGCGAGTGTTGCGCTGGGGCGCTCCCTGATTGGTAATTCCGCGTCCAGCACAATCGATCAGGATACGCAGGTGGATGTGCTGGTGGGCGGATTGGTAATGTTCAGCCGAACTGCATGGGAGGCGGCACACGGCCTTGATGAACGCTATTTCCTCTACAGCGAGGAAGTTGATCTGTTCGCTAGACTGGCGAAGATGGGATACACATTCTGGCGCATTCCGGCAGCAGGCGGCCGACATCTCACATCCCACGGTAATCATCTATCGCCGATGCGTTTGCTGTATCGTGCCGCGGGGAGTGTCGAGTTCGTCCGCCAACATTGGTCGTGGCCCGCAGCGCAGCTTGCGAAAGTACTTATCTGGATTGCTGCGTTCGAGCGGTTTGCGGCCGGACGATTACTTGCCCGGTGGAAGCCGCATTTGCGCCGTCTGGGCGATGGTTATCGCTATGTCGCGTTGCATCCGCGTTACTGGATGTCCGGTTACGATGCGCAGCGCGGGCTGATGGCCAGAATGGCCCGGACGCCATTGGCATAATGGAACTTTAAGATCGTGCAGCACTTTATTCTGACGCGCTTCAATGTCGCGAGCCCGGGACGCGAGGCGCCGATCCGCAATTCGCCGGGATGGTTGTCGCGGCGTTTCGACCTGTTCGAAGATTACTGCCTGCCCAGCATGGCTGCTCAATCGAGGTCAGATTTTCGTTGGCTGATTTACTTTGACGATCAGACCCCCGAGCCATTCCGGCACCGGATAAGTCGGGCGCAGGAAGCCGTAGCGTTCGACGCCATCTTCGTCGGACCGTTCCATGCGGGCCTCGCTGCTGTCGATGTCGCTGCGAGGCTGCAGAGCGAGAGCGGGCGGCTGATCACCACCCGGCTAGACAATGACGATGCTGTCTCGAACGACTTTCTCGCCCGCGTGCAGGGGGTGGCAGCCGATCTTCCCGACGGGACGATCATCAATTTTCGCAAGGGGGTCGCGTTGAGCAAAGGCAAGCTGTTCGCAGCGGACGATAACAGCAATCCGTTCACTTCGCTGGTTGAACAGGCCGCCGCTGCGAAAACGATCTGGGCTGCACCGCATACGCAACTGAAAACTCAGTTTGCGCTGGAACAGGTCAATGTGGAACCTAGCTGGCTTCAAGTGGTGCATGGGGAAAATGTCGCTAACCGGATCAAGGGCCGGCAATTGTCCAGCCACGATGTCCTCAGCCGGTTCACCCTTGGCAGCGGGGTCTCGGTCAGACCCACGAAAGCGCTGGCGCTGGTGGTGGATCGGCTGGTCACCTTTCCGCTGCGCCAACTGCGTGAGATAGCGATCTGGGTCGCGAAGAGCGCCCTGCGGCGATAATTCCACGGGCTGGTCAGGGCCCTCGAAGTGGCGACTGTGCCACCGGTCGTTCTATACGGGGATAGATGGACGAGCGTGGTCGTCCGGTCGGCGCTGCGGAACCACCGGGGATACACCCGGCTGAAAAGGCCTTGGCATCGGACGCCTTTCCGAAAGGCCGTATCCGAGGCTGACCGTTATCCCCACCACCATATAAAACCACACATGCACCGACAGCCAGATCGAAACCGATACGATGCCGAGCCCGAAAACGGCCAGCGTGATAGCCACTCCGCGCAGGGTTTCACGGTCGATACCGGTATGGGCGCGCGCTGCACGAATAGCGGCAAGCACCGCGAGTGTGGTCGCAATTGCAATGCACAACGACGGGAAGATGCCGAACTTCATCGCCTGCAAAAGCCAGTAATGGTCGACTGACTTGCCCAGCCAGTGTGGACGCTCCCAATCGGCGTAGCCCAGCCCGAACCACGGATTGTTGGCGACGTTTTGCGACCCATAGCGCCAGATGAGAACGCGGTTGAATGCACTGCTGGAGTTGAGCGAACCAAACCGCATAATGAGGTTGAACGATCCGGACTTGGTCCCGAATTCAGCCAGCACGACAAACAGCGTCAGAACGGTAAAGAACAATCGCCAGGTTATGTTCTCCACCCGGTGGGTAATCCAGTTGTAGATCAGCAGCGCCGTGGCAGTGGTCAGCGCCAGCAAGGCTGCGGAACTGACGGTGAAAAATGCCGCAATCGAGGCCAGGATTCCGGCAACTCGCGGCCAGCCACGGATACCGGATTGCACATAAAGGGGCAGGAAACTGGCGAAGAAAATGCCGGCAAGGATGGCATGGGCAAATGGTCCACGCCCGCGCATCAGGCCCATTCTTTCATCAATCGGATAATACCCGCCTACGCCCATGATGCCGCCAACGATTGGCTGCAGGATATGCGTGTGAGTGACCGATTCCAGAACGATCACCATCGCCATGACAACGAGCCCCGGCAGCATCAGAAGAAGGAACATTCGTAAGTCGCGAAGCGTTCTGATCGTTGCTCTGGCAAGGAAGTACGACAGGGCTATGTCGATCGTCTCCGCAACGGCGCCGGTAAAGAAGTCGTTGAATTCCGACGTCATATACAGCGCGAGCCAGATCCATGCCGTTGCCGCGATGATCAGATAATCCGGCAAAACGAACTTGAAACTGCCTCGAATCGCTCGCGCCATGACAAATAAAAGCGCCGGGATGAGAAAGAATCGATAAGGCGGCAGGACCGAACCCATGATGTTCACGTTGAGCTGTCCGGGAAGGAACAGCACATAGCCGAGCGCAGCAGCGACATAGACCGGCATGTAGTCGGGACGGACCGCCCTCGTCTGGCGCAGCGCGGCACGGGACGGTGGAGCAGGGTGCGTCAGAACACGGTTCATAGCGCGATCCTTAGCCGGTCTGGCGGGTCAATCAAGCATCAGGAGGTGGGATGACAACTGCGTGAGAGCATAATGAGAACGGCATGTGGCGCGCGTGGTTATCTCACTCTGTCGGCAAGCTTCGCAAGCCAACCTGTCTTGCTGGCGATCCTGCGATAATACTGCGGGGCGGAAACTCACCTTTCACGACCGACCCTGCCGCGACGATCGAACCATCTCCGATCACCGTTCCGGGCAGGATAACGGCCCGCGTTGCACACCACACATCGTTTCCGAGCACGATGTCACCCTCGGTCATGGGTTGATCAGTCACCGGACTGCCAAGATCGTAGCGATAGGATGCCGCCGTGAGCAAAACGTCGGGCCCGAACAACACATCATCACCAATGATGATCCGCCCCGTGCTCGGCCCCGCCCATAAATGGGAGCGCGAGCCCAGCCGTGCGCGCTTTCCGATCTGAATTCGCTCCGGATTCTGGAACACCACGTCGGGGCTGATGTTTGCCGCGCCATCGATCTGCACTTTTCGAAGCGGCGTAACATGTGAATAATTATAATAATTCAACATTTTGAAGACGTGCAGCCATGCGCGCGGATCGAGCATCGACGCCAAAAGCCGACGCCCACGGGCCAACCGGGAGGGACTGTTCTTTTGCACAAGATCGACTGGTGCCATCAGGTGAGGCCTTTCTTTCGATGGCCTATATCAGCACGCAGGCGCGATGAAAGCATTCGTGACAAGGCCTGCAACACTTGCAGAAATCACTTTCCTACAAATAACCTATTTGGTTATCTGAGTTCACTTAGATAGCTAAAGAGGTTCCAATGATCAGAGATTCATTCGATTCCGTCACCGATAGTCTTATATCCCCGGCCCGTAAGGCCTTCGCCATTCTTCCCAATGATACGTCCGATTTCGAGATTGCGACCAAAGCTGTTTACATCGGTTCGGGAGGCGATCTGACGTTTCAGGCCATTGGAGACGACGCAGATGTAACGATGCGCAATATCGCCTCAGGTTCTGTCATTGCGATACGCATGCGCGCTATCCGCGCAACCGGCACCACAGCGACCGACATCGTGGGGCTCGCTTAATGAGTTGGCTTGGCCTTGGCTTCATTGCGTCGCATTCGCTCCGCCTCTCCAACGACGCCCCTGCCGCGCCGGTTGCGGGTCGCCTGACCCCGTCCGCGCAATGGACTGGTGTGGCGGGCAGCGGATTTGCGTCTGCGCCGGTCGATCCGGTGCGAACCACGGCCAAGCCTGCCCTTCGACTGATCGTGCCGGATAACCAGCACTTCACGTCAACGCTCGATGTCATCGTAGTCGCAGCTGCTAATGACAGCGGCACGCTCGGCGCGGACTGGGGCATCCTGAATGTCCGGTTCCATTACGAAGGCAACAGCGAGACTATTAGCGCGCCCGCATGGCATTCGGTCAGCACTGAGCGCGGGCCACGCATGTATTTCGGCTGGAAGGCCACGTTGAGCAAGCCTGCAACCACACGCGGCTCTGCGCAGCTTTATATCGAGGCAACCGCGAAAGACGCGACCATGCAAAAGCGCGTTATGGGGCCATACCTGTTCTCCCCGGTGAACTCTCTGCACGATCTGGCGCTGGCCATCGCTCCATCGCAGCCGGTCATTGCCGGTTCGCGATACCAGACGTTGCACGCCGCCATTGCCTATGCGCGCACGCAGAACGCACAAAACCCCCTGTTCACTGCAACCGAGGCGGGTGTTTACACCCCGGACGGCCCGACCATTGCCCCGGCAGCGCGCAACATCACCGGGCGCTACACGTTCCGGGCCAGTGTGCCTGACGTAACTTTCGGCAAAAGCCCGGACTACGTCTATACAGGGGATGACCTGACCCGGAAAATCGACAGCCAGCAGACCTGGTGGCACGTGGCCGGGTCAAACATCACCATCGACATGAAGAATGCGTCCAACCTGGCATCGCCAGTTCTGGATCGCGCGCCTTTCCACTGGATCGACGGTGCGCGAGTTACCAGCAGCGACCCGCGCGGAAAAAATGAATTGCATCGCGGACGCCCGCCGCTGCGTCAGGCGCAGTTGTTCGAGGGTCAATGCTGGCTGACCGAAGTTGTGATGGATCGGGTGTCGACCCCGTTCTACAACCTCGCCTTGGCGCGCGGATGCGTTGGCACGGACATCGCGCAGGACATCTTCAGCAATTCGCTATGCGTGGTGCATTGCAGTGTCAGCGACCACGACCAGACCTTCTTCAACGCCGATACCCCGGCTTTTACCGTGGTTTACTCCGGTGCCGAAACCACCGCCACCCTTGCCCGCAATGGCAGCAATCTCGGCTTTTCGACAACCACCATTCCCGGCCTGTGGACCGCTGTTATCGGCAGCACGACCTACACCTTCGACACCGGGCAGGCGTCGGTTGACTATTACAACGGCACTCCACCTGGCGGCTATAATGGTGCAAGTGCCATTGGCGGCTACACCGCTGGCGACGTTATCGATTGGCTGAACACCCTGCCCGACGTCACCGCAACGCTCACTCCCGGCTTCGAGCGCGACGAACTGATTGCAGCGGCCCTTTCGCTTCCCGGCATCAAGGGGCAGGGATTTGGTCCCGGCGCGGCACAGCCCGGCAACATCACGCCCCTTAACATGCGCATCAGCAGCCAGATCGTCTGGAATATCAACACGCATGGCGACTTTTACCAGCACGCGGCAGGGCGGCTTGAGAACGTTATCATGGCCTTCACCACGGGCCATGAGTTGCACACGCAGCCGGTGTTCCTGTCTCCGATCCTGAAGTCGGGCGTTGCCAGCACACGCGACGTATTCTTCATCGGCGTCAGTCATTGCAACGACGAGACGATCAGCGATGACTTCGATTTCTCCGGCTCCACCAGTTCGTTCAAGCGCGCGCAGGAATTGGGCCATGTCGTCTTTGCCCATTGCACCTTCGCCAATTCAGGGATGCTGGTAAATACGGCTGAGTTTGTCGACGAGGGCTATTCGCTGATTACCAACTGCTCGTTCGAAAGGTTCGTGTGGCTGGATGATGTGCCGCTTGCGGGCATGACGATCCAGAACAGCGGGATGCACGATGAAGCGATCACGCCATCGGGGCTTTCCAACGTCTTCAAGCTGGGAAGCAACGAGACGCTTTATCCCGGCAGGCTTACCGGCGATTTCGCTCCGTCGGCACTGGCGCGCACGGTGGGCTTTCCTCCCGTTATTGCTAGTGATGCAAGCCAGACTGAATTCCCTGCGCTGGCGGCGGTGGGGGCGGTATCTGCTGTTGCCGATGCTCTGTATATTCCGCCCGAACCGGGCGATAATCTCGGGCCGCAGGGAGACGCTATGGCCGCATTGCTCTCCGGGAAAGCGAATTCGGGCATGTGGTTCCACGAGGACGCGCAGTTTGTCGATGGCAACTTTGCTTGGCCGAGCATCACCGGGGGCCTGGGTAATTTCTTCAACCAGACAGCGTCGCGCATCCCGGGGATCAGTGCCACAGATGGCATCCAGTTCAAGAGCACGCAAGACACGCAAATCGTTGCTGTCGCTACGGGCACCTTCACCGTGATGATCCTCATGCGCAAAAACCCGGCCGAACACTTGGGTTACCCGGTCCAGAACAACCCCGCGCGCCTGTATGCGGACAGTGGCGTCGGACTAACGCAAACGTATGTTGACGGTGTGCTTGTTGCAAACCGCCGCGCCTTCCGTGACGCGCTGAATGGCGGACCCTACCGCTCGGTTCGCATTCCATCTTTGGTCGTGAATGGTGAGCTGCAGATCGGACGCACCAGCTCATCCATGTGGGCAGATGTGCTGGGGATAGTGGTGCTGGATCAGGCTGAATTCGGAGGCGGCGCTGTGACTGCTGCGATTGCGCAGGCAAACAGTTGGTTCACCGAACTCAAACCGTAGGGTTGGCCGTTGTTGCAGCCTTCGTGGCGGTTGCCTGACTTTGAATGAAGACAAAGTCCCGCTTATAGAAAGCAGCCAGGAACTCATCCACCTGGCTGCTTTCCTCGTCGCTCAAGTTGATCTTGTCATGGCCGGTATTGGATTGTTGCAATCGCATCAGAAGCTGCTTGGCCGCGCGCGCTCCCGGTATTGTTGCCAGTTTTTTCGTCAGACTGCGACGCTTCAGCGCGGACTCCAGCAGGCTCGGGACATGAAAACCCTCGCGCTCATTTATTCGGATTCGGTCGAGCGCCACTCCCATTCGGGCTTCCATTGCTAGATACAATTTCTCCATTTCGCGAACCCGATAGGCGTCGACATCGATTTGATGCTTTTCCGATCGACAATACATCCACTGCGGCCGAAACGCGGTGAACCTGTCAATTGGAGTGATGTTTTCCGCCCTGTCGTATCTCGAAAGCAAATCGATCACATCGAAAAGGAACCGCTTGGTCGTGTCTGGCGATGTGAAGCGAATATCGATGTCCCCATAGATCCGGGAATATTGCGCGACCGAGGAGAAAAAGCGGGGCCGCACCTCGCGATACAGCGCGAAAAAGCGGTAGTGTGCGATACGCGCCCACTCGTCTGGGAAGCGATCGGCGAACTGATCAATCGTGTAATGAGCCTGTTCGGTGCCATCGTCCGCGATGGTCCAACCTTTAACCGTGCCGTCGTGATAAGGTTCGAGCACGCTGTGGACCGAAGTTCCAGCCGCTTTTGGATTGTGGAAAAATACCAATTCTCCGCAGCTTGAAACGATCATGATAACACTCGTGCATTAGCCGGGTTAATAAGATTACTATTGCCTAGCTGTCCCACGTTCAGCCGCCAACACTTAAATCTGGCGCTGAATAGCGCGGAACTGAGCAAGTCAGGCAATTTTGCGCTCGCAAAGACGGTGCGATTCCGGCAAACGCGCCCGCGTGACAGAACCCTCGCAGCCCCGACAAAACCAATTGGTGAACCTGGTCCGGTTCGGTCACCGCAAGGTGCAACAACACTGGCTTGTGCTGATGGCGCTTGGCGTTCGCGGTGCGTCCGTCCTGGCCGCATTTGCCGTGACTTTCATCATCGGGCGCAATTTCGGCGCGGACGTTACGGGGCAATACGCCCTTATCACCCAGACTGCGATGTTCCTGGCCATTACGGCGTTATTTGGCCTCGACATAAGCGTCGTAAGGCACTTTGCTAAAGCATCTGCCGTAAAAATGCCGGTGGCGTTGGGATCGCTTGCGCAAGTCCTTGGCCTTGGCATGGCTTCACTGACTGGGCTTGTCGCGGTTCTGTGGGTAGGTGATGTTCTGCTGTGGGAACGCCTTTTTGGCGATGTGGTCGCCCAAACATTCTTGCCGATACTTTGCCTGCTGATTGCGGCGCGCGCAGGTGTACAGCTGATCGACGGATTGCTGCGTTCGCAACACCAATTCACACTTGGTCAGGCGATCAGCGCCCTTTTCATCCCGCTCGTTACGGCATTGGCTCTGGTCAGCGGCCTGGCCACTTCGTTCGAGGATATCTTGTGGGCCTCCATCGTGGGAGGTTTTCTTGCCATCGCTATCGGTCTGGGCGCGCTGGCAACGCATGTGGGTAAAGGGCCCGATGCCTTGCGCATTCCGGTGCGCGCCATCATTGCATCCTCGCTGCCCCTATGGGGATCGGGCGTCGCGCAGGTGATTGGAAACTGGTATGGACTGGCGGTGGCAGCACAGCTTCTGGGAGCGGCGGAAGCAGGATTTTTCAGGGTAGCGATCCAAATTGCCGCCGGTTTGCAAATTATCTCATCGGCGCTGCAATCGGTATATTCGGGTAAGATCAGCACAGCCTTTCATGCGGGCGATCGCCAGCAGGCTGCGCAACTTGCACGGTCATCGGTAAGATGGAGCACGGCCCTTGCTTTGCCCCTTGCCGGCATTATCCTGATAATGGGCAAGTGGCTTCTCGGCCAGATCGGGCCGGAGTTCGTGGCCGCGTGGCCGGTGCTGGTCGCGCTTCTGATCGGGCAACTCGCGTTTACGTTGACGGGGCCATGCGGGTTGGTTCTGGCCATGTCGGGGCACGAACGGGTCAACCTTGGTATATCTCTGGTCAGCACGGCGGCCCTGATCGTCACGGCCCCCGTTGCCGCGTTCTATGGCGGACTTCTGGTCATGGCGATCTGCGTCGCCTTGACCACACTTTTGAGAAACATCGTCGCGCTGTTCCTCGTCCGACGGCTGATCGGAATAAATATCTGGGCCGGAACCGCGACGGTGCGCGAGGCAGACAGCAAATGACACCTTTGATCCATCCTGGTTTTCACAAGACGGCCACGACATGGCTTCAGGAAACGGTCTTCGCGAACGGCCGTTATTTCAACGCTCTGGCTTCGCACGAGGAGGTGGATGATCTGGTCGTGCGCCCGCACGATACGGTTTATGATCCAGCAGGTTTGAAAGCTCTGGTTGCGGAGCGGGTTGAAATGGGATCGCCCGGTAGTGCAAACGTGCTCTCATCGGAGATACTGTCAGGCAACATCCTGCTGGGTTCACGCGATTCTGTAACCATCGCATCCCGGGTGGCGAGTGCGGTGCCGGATGCGAAAATCCTGTTCACGGTGCGATCGCAAAAGGCGATCACCAAATCCATCTACGTCCAGTATCTCAAGCGCGGAGGTCGGCTGCCGCTGGACCAGTTCCTGCGTTATGCGCCGCCGCCGGGATATACGTGGTTTGACCCCGATACGCTGGAATTCGATCGACTGGTTTCCATCTATGCCGGACACTATGGCGATGCGAATATTCTCGTGCTGCCGCAGGAATTGCTTCGCCACAAAAAGCAGGAATACCTTGAGCGCCTTTTCGCGTTCGCGGGGATTACGGGCACCCCTACCATCGCCGAACTCGAACAGGCAAATGCGCGCGGGGTCAGCCCCCGAGCGAGTGGACTTGCGCTGATCCGCTTCTCCAACCGCCTGCGGCAGACGACATTCAATCCCGCCCCAAGGCCTTCGACCGAGAGAATCGGTGGGGCTATCCAGGCGCTCGGTTACAGGTGGAAACTGGGGAGCGAGAGCGCTGAGGCTCGGATGAAGGCGGTAATCAACGAGGTGCTCGGGGACCGTTACTGCGCCTCCAATGCGAGGCTTCAGCAGTTCACGCCGTTTGATTTGCGCGAACTGGGTTATGACATGCCGGCGTGATGAACGACAGTTGCGTTAAGACGGTCAGCGTTAGCGCGCCGCTACCAAACGTCGCAGCGTCCCCGCGAGGCTTCGCAGGTTCTCCTTCATACCCAGCATCCTCGCATTTGTGGCGAGTTCCAGATTGGCAAATCGCGGTCGCTTCCGGCCTGCAAGCGCCATCGCCGCCAGACGCGAAAGCACCAGACCTTTGCGCTTCGCCTGAAACGGCTGCATCTGACGGATTGCAGACACCGGCACCGGCTCCGCAATCAGCCCTCCCGCCTCCATCGCGCGCTGGACCAGCGCCTCTCCCGCGGGCGTGCGCGACAGGACCAGACTGCGGCCATCCTGCTCATCGAACAACGGTTTGCCTGCGGCATTGATATGCCAGCCATCAGCGCACACGATGTCGGCAAACTCTCCGATACCGTCAGGGCAGATCTTGCACCGGAATTGCAGATGCCGATTGAGGATGGTGCCCCAACTCGTATCGTAGTCCATTGTGAATTTGCGCCCATCGGCCAATTGCGCGGTCGCAAATCCCGGCCAACCATCGCCGCGAAAGCGGAACTCGGTGACGGTATCCACGTCCTCCACGCCCATTTCGGTCAGCAGCGCCGATGTCCCGCGATAGCTCGGGACGCCAGCGCACATGAACGCGAGCATGTAAGGCACCTTTGCCACGACCCGTTTATCGTGGCGCGCCAGTTGACGCAGCCCGGCGACATCGCACGGCTTGCCGACGAAGGCGAAGCGACCGGGCGCGGCCAGACGCTCTGCGATATCCTCCAGCGGCGAGGATGGCGCGTAGCGCGATCCGGCGGACCGGAACACGCCATCGCGCCCCACGCTGATTTTGAGCGCATTGCGAACCGGCGATTGCTGGGAAACGGCGGTCTGAACCACATAGTCGATCTCGCCCGCCTCCAGCAGATGCAGCAGAATCGCCGAAAGCCCGCCGCCGGACGATGCGTTGCGCTGCAACTCGGGATCGCTGCTCCAGCCCAGCCGGCTGGCGATGAGCGGACCCCAAACCGGGTGATACTCTGCCTCGAATTGCGCCGGTTCGTGCCGGATATTCGCGCCCGGACACACCGCATCGATCAGGCGCGCCTGCTTGGGCGGGATCGGGTGATCGGCGTAAGGCCGGCGGTAGCCATCGGGGGAATCGCGCATCACGATGGGCTTTTCCCGGCCCTCCTCCAACCCGGCACACAGGCCGCAGCCGGAACACAGGCCATTGGCCTTGATCGCCTCGATATCAAGCACGCTTGGCGACGAGCTCCGCTATCGTTCGGTCGAGAAATTCGCGGTAATTGCCCAGCCGCTCACGCGCCTTGGCGTTGGATCCTATCACATCCGCGCGCACCTTTGCCACGTCAGCCATAGCCGCTTCCACCTTGGCCATGACCGTCTCGTTCGTTTCACTGGTCATGTCGGCGTTCCAGCCGTAATCGAGCGATTCGTAAAGTCCGGTGAATTTGCGGCTGTAGCCCAGCGGGACGACGGCGGTGTTTGATGACAACGCCGCAATCGTCGCATGCATTCGGCTGCCGAGCAGCAAATCGAGCCCGGCGATATAGCTTTTCGCATCGGAAGGCCCGGTAAAGCGCGGCGGCAGGACTGCATCGGGAAACCGCTCCTTCAACGTTTCGCAAACAGCGTAATCGTCCTCGAATGCCATGTGCTGAGCCAGAACGTGCGGCACGAAATGCAGTTCGTAACGCGGATCGTTGTTGAAGCGTTGGATCAACTGGTCGATCAGCGCGGGATAGTCGACCGTCAGCTTTACCCGGCTTCCATTGGGGATGTCCTGGCGATACATCAACGCCGAGACGTTCAGCCCAACCTTTATCCGCCCCTGCGACAGATCGCGCTGATCCTTGTCCGCTGGCGCGTCGTACGGCAGCGCAAATGCGACATCGGTGGTGAGCGATGACTTGCGGCTCATCCCCAGTTCTTCGAGCACCTTCAGTGACTTTTCATCGCGTGCAAAGATGTGGTGAGCCAGTTGCAGGACAGCTTTCGCCGCCAGCCGGGATCGCACTGACAGGAACGGGCCGATAGTCTGCGGGCTCAGAACCAGCTTTGCCCGCGTGCGCGCAGCGGCTACCTTCGATGACAGCATCATGCCAAACCGGCCCCAGGAATAGAGGTCAGAAAAGCTGTCGCCCGCGCCGATATCGAACACGATGTCGCACCGGCCAAACATCCGGTGCAGATCCGAAAACGGATTGACCAAGGCCTTGTAGCCGACATTGGTGAAGTCGTTTTCGTATGGGCATTCGGCGCTGTAATCGACTTGCCCGCGCGACCCGATGCAATGGAAGACCGGGCGATAGCCCGCTTTCTCCACCGCAGCGGCAATCAGGCTGAGGTTGGCAAAGGTAAGCGCCGCCACACCCAGATTTTCAGACCGGAATGTATGCCAAAGCAGCCCGACATGCAGCGTCCCTGAGGAATCGGAGCTGGTTTCGGCCAGTGTCGCTGGGCTATCCATGCGCTGTTCTCTCAGACTTCATCGGTCTTGCAGCGGGCGCCACCAGCTCTCATTGTCGAGATACCACCGAAGCGTCTGGCGCAACCCTTCGTCGAAACCGCGTTGCGGAGAATAGGAAAGCTCGGCGCGGGCCTTTGTCTCGTCGATGGCGTAGCGCCGGTCATGGCCGACGCGATCGGTGACAAAGGTCTTGAGCGTTTCGGTCTTCTGTCCGCGTGCCGCAGGCGCGTCCGGGTAGCGCTCTGCCAACCCGTCGATCTCTTCGAACGCGCGGTCGACCTCGCGGCAAATGGCATCGATCACTTCCAGATTGGGAAGTTCTGCGCCGCCGCCGATATTGTAGGTTTCGCCCGGCCGCCCGCGCATCAGGCAGGCCTCGATGCCGCGGCAGTGATCCTCCACATGCAGCCAGTCGCGCACGTTCATGCCATCACCGTAAATCGGGAGGTTCTTGCCGGAAAGCGCATTCAGCAGGAACAGGGGGATCAGCTTTTCGGGATACTGGTAGGGGCCGTAATTGTTCGAGCAATTGGAAGTCGTCACCTCAAGCCCGAACGTGTGGTGATAGGCGCGGACCAGATGATCGGATGCAGCCTTGGACGCGGAATAAGGCGAATTGGGCGCGTATGCGGTCGTTTCGCTGAAAGCGGGGTCTTGCGGGCCAAGCGATCCGAACACCTCATCGGTTGAAATATGGTGGAACCGGTGATCTTGCCCGTCCCCGTCAAGCCAGATGGCGCGCGCGGCTTTCAACAAGGTGTTGGTGCCAAGAATATTGGTATCGATGAACGCATCGGGCCCGGTGATGGACCGGTCGACATGGCTTTCCGCCGCAAAATGCACGATCGTGGTGATGTTGCGATCGCGCAACAACGTCTCGACCAGATCCTGATCGCGGATGTCGCCTTCGATCAGCTCGGTGCGATTGGCCCCCGCCAGCGTCGAGCGGTTGCCAGCGTAGGTGAGCGCATCCAGCACCAACAGCTCATCCTCGGGATGCTGATGGGACCAGTAATGGGCGAAGTTGCCACCGATAAAGCCGGCCCCGCCGGTTACAAGCAGGTTAGCCAAGCGATGCTTCCTCTTTCAACATGGAGCGCAGATTGGTGCGCCAATGGATGGGTTGATCGCCAAGGGTCTGCCGAGTCTTGCTGCAATCGAGCAGTGAAAACGCAGGACGCGCTGCGGGTGTGGGGTAATCGGCGGTGGTGATCGGACGAATGGCGATTGGCCGGGTCAGAAGCCCCAGTTCCAGCGCTTCTTCCTGAATGGCAACGGCAAAGTCGTACCAGCTGGCAACCCCCGCATCGCTGTGATGGTAAGTGCCGCTTGCGCTGGCTTCGATCAGCCCCCAGATCGTGCGTGCGAGGCCGGTGGCCCAGGTGGGCGAACCAATCTGATCGGCAACCACGCTCAGTTCGTCGCGCTCGTTCATCAGGCGGATCATCGTGCGTACGAAATTCGCCCCTCGCGCCTCGTACACCCACGCGGTGCGCACCAGCAGGTCCGTATCGCGCAGATGGTCCTCTCCCGCCGCCTTGGTCCTGCCATAGGCTGAAATTGGTGCGCGCGGGTCTTCCGGGCGGTAGGCGCGCGCGCTTTGCCCGTCGAACACGAAATCGGTTGAGACATGCACCAGTCTGCTGCCCTGTGCCTCCATTTCCTCTGCCATGATTGCGACCGCATCGGCATTGATAGCCTGCGCCAGTCCTTCATCGCCCTCCGCTTTATCGACGGCAGTGTAGGCGGCAGCGTTGATAAGAACGTCGGGCGATTCCACCACCAGCCGCGCACGCAACATGGCATCCTCGGTAAAATCGACATCATCGACATCAATGGCGTTGAGATCGGCATGGGCAGGCGCGGTACGCTGCAAAGCGCCGCCCAATTGTCCGTTCGCGCCGGTGATGAGAACTTTCATAATCTGTATCGCCCGTTGTCAGAATGCAGGAACATCGGCGAGCGCAAGCCCGACTGTGTCTTTTTCCGAAATGATCGGATCAACCCCCGTGGCGGGCCATTCGATGCCAACCGCCGGGTCGTCCCATGCCAGAGTGTGCTCGTCCGACGGGGCATAAGGGGCGGTGCATTTGTAGAGGAAATCGGTATCGTCGGCCAAGGTCAGGAACCCGTGCGCGAACCCCTCTGGCACCCAGAACATACGCTTGTTCTCAGCGGTCAGTTCCACGCCAACCCACTTGCCGAAATGGTCGGAGGAACGGCGCAGATCGACCGCCACATCAAACACCGCGCCGCGTGTCACGCGCACCAGCTTTCCCTGCGGGCCGGGATTCTGGAAATGAAGGCCGCGCAGCACGCCCTTTTGCGAATGGCTGTGATTGTCCTGCACCCATTTCATGTCGAGCCCTGCGGCGGCAAAAGCGCCCTCGTTCCAGGTTTCCATGAAGTAGCCGCGCCCATCACCGAAAACACGCGGTTCGATGATGAGGAGGCCGGGAATTGCCGTCTCTACAATGTTCATCCGTGCACCGGACGTTCCAGCAGGCGCAGCAGATATTCGCCATAGCCGGATTTGCGCAAGGGTTCTGCAATGCGTTGCAGTTGCTCATCAGAGATAAAGCCCTGCCGCCATGCGATTTCCTCGGGGCAGGCGATTTTCAGGCCCTGCCGTTCCTCCGTAATTCGCACATAGGTCGCCGCGTCCAGCAGCGATGCATGGGTGCCGGTATCAAGCCAGGCGAAGCCGCGCCCCATCAGTTCGACCGCCATCGATCCTTCATCGAGGTAAAGCCGGTTTAGATCGGTAATCTCCAGCTCTCCGCGCGGCGAGGGCGCAAGATCGCGGGCGCGGTCAACCACGGTATCGTCGTAGAAGTACAACCCAGTCACGGCATAGTTCGATTTGGGCCGGGTCGGCTTTTCCTCAATCGAGACAGCCTTGCCTTCGCGATCGAACTCGACCACGCCGAATGCCTGCGGATCGCTGACCCGATAGGCAAACACGGTGGAGCCGTCCTGCCGCGCATTTGCACTGTCGAGCAGGTCCGGCAGGCCATGCCCGTAAAAGATATTATCGCCCAAAATCAGCGCGCTTGGCCCACCGCGCACGAAATCGGCGCCAATGTGAAACGCCTGCGCCAACCCTTCCGGTCGGGGCTGCTGCGCATATGTCAGATTGACGCCAAAGGCCGATCCATCACCCAGAACTCGCTGAAACTGTTCGGCATCTTCGGGAGTGGTGATTATCAGAATGTTCCTGATCCCCGCCAGCATCAGCGTACTGAGCGGGTAATAGATCATTGGTTTATCAAAAATCGGCATCAATTGTTTTGAGACGCCGCGGGTCAGAGGATAGAGCCTGGTACCCGACCCCCCGGCGAGAATAATTCCGCGCCTGCTTTTTTCGATCTCGACATTGCCCACTAACGGACTCCATAAGTAGTGTTACGCGGCGCGGGCGCTGCATTGCAGCGTAGACAGTGTGGGTCAATGCTTAATCGGGCGCTCGGGTTGGAAGTGCGTTCAGGTGCGGGTGAATGATGATTGTGCATTGCAGCACACAAACGCACCCAGTGTTAAGCCGCCAAGTGCGCTGCGTTGCAAAAAGTCACTTCCCCCCGATCCATACCGGGTTTAGGTGCAACTGCGAGATGACGAATTCGATGCAGAGGTTTAGCCTCACCCTTAAGGAAGGAATCGCATGGCCGATGTGATTACCCCGATCTACACCCAGTCACATCGCGAAGGCATCGAACGCATTTGTCCGACAAACCCGCGCCGGATTCTCGACATCGGCGGTTCATCGGGTGCGTTCGCGCAAGCTATCAAGCAGTCTCTTGGCGCCGACGCAGTGTTCGTCGCCGACTATTCGGGCAAAGCTCTGGCGAAGGCTGCACTGATCACCGATGGTACGTTTCAGGTCGATCTGAACCGCAGCGGTGCAATGGCCGAAGCGCTGGCGACGGTTGAGCCCTTCGATCTGGTATTCTGCCTGTGCGTGCTCGAACACGTTTATGATCCCTGGGCGCTGATTGCAGAATTGCACGAAGTCCTGCCAATTGGCACCACCATCGTCGCATCCGTGCCGAACACGCAGCACTTGCGTTTTATCGCGCGCGTGATCGGCGGGACATGGCGATATGATCACACGGGACTGTTCGACCGCACCCATATCCGGTTCTTCTCACGTCGATCGGCAGAAAAGCTGATGACGTGCAGCGGTCTGGAACTGGTGACCAGCCAGATGCGCATCCGCAATCGGTCCCTCGCGCAGTTCGATAAAATGACGCTGGGGCTGTTTCGCCGGTTTTTGGCCCTGCAATTCGAGATTGTCGTCCGCAAATCCACTAACACCGTGCGCGATCCGGGATTTTGCGCCGCGAACGTGGAGGGCGCATGACGCGCGCCGGTAAAGAGCTCAACTGATGATGACGCCCCCTCTTGCACCTGCGCCAGCCGTTGAATTGTTGCTCGCTACGTACAACAGCGAGCTGTATCTGCCGGCCCTGCTGGATTCGCTGGTGCACCAAACCCACGATGACTTCACACTTGTCGTGTCGGACGATGGATCGCGGGATCGCACTCTGGCAATTGTAGCGGACTTTGCGCCGCGGTTCCGCCACCCGCCGCGTGTTCTCGCTCACGACCAGCCTTCGGGTTCAGCCATGCGCAATTTCAGTCGGTTGCTTGAAAATTCGACCGGCGATTACGTGATGCTGGTCGATCACGATGATGTATGGCACCCCGAAAAGGTCGAAGCAGGTCTTGCCCTGGTCCGCGCGACCGAACGGCGGCTGGGATCTGACCATCGCATCCTTGCTCATGGCGATTTGCGCGTCATCAATGGTCAGGGTGATCCGACAGCGCCCTCATTTTGGGCAATGAAGCAGATCGATCCCGGATGCTCTCAGGATGTTCGTCGCACGCTCATCCACGCATCGGTTGTTGGCTGCACAACCACCATGAACCGCGCTCTGGTAGATGTCGTCACACCGGTTCCAACCCGGGCAGTCATGCATGACTGGTGGATCAGCCTTGTCGCTGCGGCAACGGGCACTGTGGTGTTCGACCGCAAGCCGCGCATCGATTACCGCATTCACGCCAACAACGTATCCAATCCACGCGAAGCGTCAGCTACCCGCGCTTTGGGCGAGACAAATTACCGTTCCGTGATGCGGCAGAAACTGGCGGTGCGCGCAGATCAGGCCGGCGCGCTGGCAGATTTGCTGGAGGGCGAGGACACCGGCGTAGCAGCCCTTGCCCGCCATTTTGCAACTTTGCCGCAGCAGGGGTTTCTGCAGCGGCGCCTCTCGATCGTGCGCAACCGGTTCCTGTTCCCCGGAGTCTGGCGCAACTTGGCGATGGCAATTGCCGCTTGAACGCGGACCATACCTGGACGGTTCCAAGGAGCCCGAACTGACGGCGATCGAACACGCCGACCGGTTTCTTGCTTCCTGTCTGCGCAGCGCATTGGCAACGCAGCCATCACCTGCATGGCCGGATGATTGGAGCGACCCCATCATTTGCGAAACGGTGGCGCAGCGGGCCGAATTTCATGGCATCGCCGTTTTATTGCACGCTGCGGGCCACGATTTCGCGGGTTGGCCTGCCGATGTCGCCAAGGTCTTGCACGCGGAAGCGAGGCTTGCCGGGCTGTGGGAAGAGATCCACCGCCGCGCCATTATCGATCTGATCGCCAGACTTGCAATGCAGAACATCCCTACTTTAGTGATGAAGGGCACTGCTCTGGCTTATCTTTATCACGACGATCCCGCGACCCGGCGGCGCGGCGACACCGATCTGCTGATCCATCGCGAAGATTTGGACACAACCCGCGCGGTGCTTGAGAACTTAGGAGCATTCCGTCGCAGCGATCCGCACGGTTTGTTCTTTCAGGAGACCTGGCTGATTGAATGCGGTGCGCAGTCGCTTCATTCGATCGATCTGCATTGGGAGCCTGCCGACCGTCCTGTGCTCCAGAAGATTCTGCGTTCGCAAGAGTTCTGGGCCGACAGTATCCCCTTGCCCCGTTTGTCGCCCGATGCCAGGGCGCCCGATCCGGTTCTGATGCTGGTTCACGGGGCAATCAATCAGTTATGGCATACCGCACGCGGGTTCTTTGCCAACGAGACAACGGTAACGGGGGGACGCAGATTGATCTGGTCGTATGACTATGCTCGGATCACAGCGGATTTCGATCGTCAGCACTGGGACAGGTTGATCGAATTTTGCCGTGACCGTGACATTTCCGTAGTCATGCGCGAGGCGCTGGACGGGGCGCAGCGCGATTTGTCGTTCATGGTGCCCGAGGACGTTCTGGATAAACTGGCGCAGGATCAACGCCCGTCGCGTGCCTATCAATATGTAACCACCCCGGATCATCTGCGCGATATGTGGGCAGATATCCAGACTTCGGAGACGCTCGCTCGCAAGGCGCATATTTTGGGATCTCTGATCCTGCCACCGCGCTCGCATCTTGAGCGGAAGTATCCCGACGCACATCGCTGGCCGACTTTCCTGATGCATCTCCGGCGCTTTGGCGGGGGCGTGTCGCGGCTCCTGATGCGAGAAATCCGTCGATGAACCTGGCATTTCTCTCTGAACGGGCCCGTCCCTTCCTGCCCGAACTCGTCACAATCAGCGCGCTTTCGCTGGTTGGGTCTCTCGCCACGCTGGCATTGCCGTGGCTGGCGGCCAACTTTCTTGCAGGGGCAATTGGCGAAGGGGCGATGGGCGGCGGCGCAATCGATCTCGAATGGACGCTGTTTATGTTGGTGGTTGCGCTTATCAGCATGACGGCAATCACCATTGCTGTCGACATCACGTCCGAACTCGCCTCGGGAAAGATCCTGGCAGGGCTGCGGGCCGAAGCGTACCAGCGGATTCAGGGGCTGCCGGTATCTTTCCACGATCGCAGCACTTCGGGCGATTTGCTCGCGTTGATGACCTACGAAGTCAACAATCTCAGCTCGTTTCTGACTTCGACACTCGCAAACGTACCTTCCTTGTTGATGACTGCGGCAGGCGCGATCATCCTGCTATTTCTGCTCGATCCCGCAATGGCGCTGGTCATTCCGATCATCATGCCGATTTTTTACATTGCGGTCAGGCTGACGGGCCGCCGCGTGAGGGCACTTGCCCGGCAGGCGCGGCGGGCTGAGTCAAAGCTCATGTCGATGGCCGGAAGCGACCTGGAAATTCTTTCCGCGATCAAGGCGTTCGCGACAGAACAGCACCATTTGTCCAATTATAGCAACGCGATCGAGGTGTCTCGGACATTGAGTCTGCGCCGGACGCGGATTGCCGCATTGGTCGGTCCGGTGATTACGCTCGTTGCGGCGATCGCGGCAATCGCCATCTTGCTAGTCGGCAGCGTGCAGGTCGAAAGCGGAGAGCGCAGTGCAAGCGAACTGTTCGCTTTCCTGCTTTATGCCGCGCTTCTGACCCGTCCTGTCGGCGGCTTGGCAAGCACCTATGGCTCCTTCCAGATGGCACAGGGAACCCTCAGCCGTCTTGAAGCCGTGTTCGCCAAGCCCATCGAGGACGGCTATTTGCAGACAAGACGGATCGAGCGTGCGCGCGGCACCATAACCTTCGAGAACGTGAGCTTTGCCTATCCGGGACGCCCAGCCGTACTCCAAGGGGTCAGTCTGAAGATTTCCGCAGGAGAGATTGTGGCGCTGACCGGGGAAAACGGTATCGGCAAATCGACGCTCATCAATCTCCTGCTGCGTTTCTATGATCCGGATGCCGGTAGCATCACACTGGATGGCGCAGATATTTCGGGACTGCAGGTGCAGGATTTGCGAAGCCAATTCGGCTATGTTCCGCAGCGCGCCCTCCTGTTCAACGGTTCGATCAGGGACAACATCACCTTTGGAGCGGCGCATGTCGATCCGGCCAAGCTCGAACGCGCGGCAAGGTTGGCACAGGCCTGGGATTTCATCGAGCAGTTGCCGCGGGCGATGGATACCGAAATCGGCGACAATGGCATCAGGCTTTCAGGTGGACAGCGTCAGCGAATTGCGCTTGCAAGGGCTCTGTTCCGCGATCCGCCTGTCTACATCTTCGATGAGGCAACGAGCATGTATGATCTCGACGGCGAATCCGCTTTCGTTGAGGCGTGCCTGCAATCGTTAAAGGGCAGGACGGTGATAGTCATCACTCACCGACCAGCGAGCCTCGCCCTGGCGGACCGGATCATTCACGCGAGCAAGGCTGGATTTGAAGTCCAGACAAACGTCAGCCGCACCGTGCGTTAGGCGGCGACGCGATCAACCAGGGCCTTTTCGGACAATTCGTGCATGAGCGCGATCACATCGCGTTCGATGATTTCGGGCGAAGCGTCAAACTGCGCTGCGATGGCTGCACATACATCCGCAAGTGCGCATGGCTCGTTATCCAGTGCTTCCCAGACCCGGCTGCCTACGGAATCAAGCCCAAAATACTGACCGCTGGAAAGGTTCAGCAGCACCATCTCGCCGGCAACTTCCCTCGAAACGACGTCTTCTGACTTCCGGAACCGGTCTTCAAGCTTCATACTGCGTCCTTACAAATCTTCATGTGCGCATCAATAGGGTTCGGCTTGCGAGCACGTCTTTGGTGCGGGGGCAAAAGTCTGGCGCATTCGGCCCGGTCAGGGATGACGGTCAGTGGGCTGCGCCTGAGCGATCAGTTGCTTGATTGTTTCATGTACGTCGGGAAGTAACGCATAATCGCGGGGATAGGATAGCTCATAAACGGGCACGTGCGTGACCAACTGCGAAACCTGCGTAAGCCGCTGCAAAGCATGATCGCTGTCCTGCGGGTCGAGCGCGAAACTCTGAGCCAACACCTTGAGACATGCGTCGCGTGGTGTCAGCAGGCGAGCCTCGACTGCGGCATCTACGCCGTCGGATTTCAGATAAAATATTGCACCGATCCGAAACGGGTCGCCTGCACCGGCTGCGGTGTGGCGCGGCTCCACGTGTACCTTGGCCGAATAATGCGCCATCGGTGACGTTTCGGCTTCTTCACCGTAAATTGCCGAGACACTCTGAGGAAACAGCCTGAGGCTGCGATAGGTCGCCTCCCCGTGGAATTGACCGTCAATTTCGCTGACAACAAGGGCGTCGTCTCCCAGCATATGGTGTCCGGCCTTCTCGAAACTTGCTGCAAGGGTCGATTTGCCAGCTCCCGTCTCACCGAGGAAGACTGCTAGCCCGTCTTCCAGCGAAACACTGCTGCCGTGCAGAACAAGCCGGCCTTCATGTGCGAGAATACGGGGGGCGCAATGATCATCCAGGGCATGAGCGAGGCTCTCGTCGGTCAAATCTGTCGTAAGCTTGCGGCCGACGACGAGACGCCGAGCAATGTCGATTTGGAACGAGATCAGCCCGATAAAATCGAGGGCGTAGATCGAACCGTCGGCCCTGACTTCCGGGATTCGGTCGCCCGATACGCGATCTGCGTCTGCGTCTGCGTCTGCGTCTGTCAGCGCCAAGAAAGGCCCATCGCCCCCGATTTCCTCGAAGACAATGCGCCACGCTTGGAGGAGCTCAGAACGAAACATTCGAGCCCCGTATGTAAAGGATCTAGCCGGAATGCGCTCGCCTCATGCGGCGAAAACACGCATCTGGGATCAGCAGCGCTGCCGCGAGACGTTTGCACCAATGAAGCCCGGGCAACGACGGTCGGTCTCAACACGATCGCCACTGCCACCAGCGGTAAGATCGAAGAAATGACCGTATTCGGTCAGTTTCGGAGTGTTATAGCCCATCTTCGAAGCCTGAAGATTCATGGTAAGCCCTTTTCGCTTGTCAGCGTTTTCAAATGTTCATTCCATAACAGCCAGTACCGGACATGGTTGCTATCGTCAACTGGACTACCACCCGAATGGCTGGCCTGTAAACCATCTTTTACGTGAATACCCGTATATCTCTCAAAAGTTTCCAAGGCGTTAGCACTGGGGGTTTGCGGTAATCCGCCGAGCAGTTCATCCGTGAAATCGGCGCCAAGATGCTCCTTTCCAGCGCGCCAACGGACCGTATCGGGTAAATAACCCGCCATAGCATTGCGCAGAACATACTTAGGCCAGCCATCGCGTTCCATCTGATTCGGCGGCAAGGACATCGCGAATTTGAGAACGTCGAGGTCGAGAAACGGATCGCGCGGTTCTATCGCGAAAGCGGCCGCGGTTCGATCATATCGCTCCCTACCGACCGTGGCGAACGGGTGTAACAGACGTTGTGTCCGGTTACGCGGTGTTTCCTGATACGGTACGAAAACATGAGCGGAATTCTCGGATCGGCGCCGATCCAGGTTCACCATCGCGGCAAAGGCGGGCGATAGGCTGGTATTCCTCTGGCGCTGCTCAAGCGCCCGACGCTTCCGAACGGCATACAGCGGTGCGATCGCAGCCTCGGGCGTAAGCATGCGGACGGATTGTTTGACCAAATCTGTCAGCCACACTCGCCGCTGCCCGCCCCAGAACCGCCGCTGGCCCCGCAGTTCTCGCACAGCTTGAATCACATCGCCGCGTGAACGGTGCCATTCGACCATGTCGCCGACACTGAAGGTCGTATCGCCGCATGCACCATCCAGCATCACCTTAAGGCCCGCCTTTCGCGCTGCCAGATAGATGGCTCTGGGCAGATTCATGTGAAGATCGAAAGGTTCGGCACATTCGCGGGCGTATTGAACCAGTTCCGCGCGCATCGCATCCAGATTGCGATGGGACACGCATGTCGGTTCGATGCCCCTGATCGTAAGAGCCGCTGCGATGGCCTGACTTTCCGCGCACTCCGGCCCACCGCCGACCGCTGAAAAGGTCGCGAGTGGCGGTTTGCCCTGACTGTGCAGCAAAGAAGCAGCGATTGCCGAAATAGAACCGGAATCCATTCCGCCGGAGAGCATGGAGCCGACTGGTCCGGGTGCTCTCAACCGCTCAGCAACAGATCGCCTGAAGACTTCCAGCAACGCTTCGGCGTATTCGGCATCGCTAGCGAGTTTGAGTTCGGGCTGTTCCTCCAGCTGCCAGTACCGCCATTGCGCAACACCCTGCGACGAAACCAGCATCGCTGACGCAGGGGGTAGGCGATAGATTTCCTCGAAAAACGTGCTGGTCAGATCGCAGGCTTCGAAATCCTCGAAAAAGTCGGCGATCCGCAATTCATTCAGTCGCAGGGGCACATCGCGGCATCGCAGCAGCGCCTCGGCTTCGGTGGCGAATGCGAACAGTTTTTGAGGACGGTGATGATAGAGAAGCTGGCGCATACCCACCTGATCGCGCGCGCAGAACAAGGTTTGCGTGCGCGGATCATGAACAGCAAACGCGAAATCTCCGCGCAGGTGATCGAGGCAATCCGTGCCCCAACGCAGATAGGACCGCAAAATGACCTCGCCGTCACCGATCCCTTTTTCTCCTGGCGAAAGGGCAAGCTTTTCCTCAATACCGCTGCTGCGATCCAGACGAGCGTCCGCAGTTACTGCACATCCCGTTGCGCTATCGGTGAACGGCAGGATCTCGCCGAGAGACTGGGGAGTGGTAGCCAGAGAGCATTGGCCAAGGGCAACGGAACCTTGCGCATAGCTGTGTGTGCCATCGGGTCCGCGCCGCTCAAGCACTTGCTGCACAGGTTTCAGGCTGTCGATCGAGGCGGGCGAGCCGTCGAGATGCATGAAACCGCAGATACCACTCATGGTTTGCCGTGTGGGCTGCGCGCGCGCTCACTTCAAGCCCTGCTAGCGATTAGCTGCTGTGACGTCGCTTGTCGTTTATCGGCTGGGGAGCAGTTCAGTCGGGTGTTTTTCGGCCCGGACCATCGGCGCTCTGGCCAGCAACTAGCACCTTGAAACGCGACACCTCGCCGCCGACGATAATGGCGTCATCGTGAATCAGCCACGCATGCGCCTCAAACGACCGACCAGCGGACACATCCGCGCCGATCTGGATCTCGCTTTGCAAATTGTGTGCGGCGAGCCAGTTTTGCGCCGCGACGGCCTGCACCAGGCAATCACTCTTCCACGGCACGTATCGCCCTGCGAGCGGGATCACGAAGCCGACACGGTCCAACAGCAAGTGGTGCGAGTGCGTTTGATCGACAGGGGTGCGTGTTTGGCGGGAATTGAGCGCAATCACGTCATGACCGTTCAACCGCGCGAGTTTTATCCGGGCGCGGGCCAATTCCCAGACCCCTCGCAAAGCATGCAGCGGCATCTTCACAATGTGCCTTCGCCGCATTCCATGCTGCCTCACGCTCACCGGGGGGGATTGCATTGCGCCTGATTAGGGGGGCTGCGCCAAGTTTGCAATTGCGAGTGCACCACGCGCGCGCTGATCAACCGAATAGATCGAAGCGAGGGTGTCCGTACAACTTTCACGGGCATTAACCAGTTGCCATCTACGCTGCACTGCACTAGGTAACTTCTCGTATAAAGATTCGGAAGGCCTTGATATGATGAAAACTCTATCCCGCGCGTTGATGACAGTGGCCGCGGCATCACTGACCTTCGCTCCCATCGCGGCGCAAGCCAATACCCGCGCCGGTGACAACGGGCCGGTTTTCACTGGCAAGGCGGCATCGCAACCTGGTCTGGCCCGTTCGGCTGAAGGCGAGGACATCATCGGATCGGGCGTTCTGGCTGCAATCATCGCTGCTTTGATCGCCGCGGGCATCATTATCATCATCGATGATGACGACGATCAGTCGCCGGACGATCAGTCGCCGGGAACCTGATCTCAGTAGGTTCGCGACCGGAGTTCGCAAGATTAAGTAAAAAGCGCGCGGCATCGTTTGTCGCGCGCTTTTTTGTTTTATGGCGGTTCGGTTCCACGATGAGCCTGCGTTCCACCCGCATTTTCTCATCTGAAAATGCCATTTAGAGGTTAATGTTGAAACATCGCCGCGCAGAACGTTCAATTACCTCTGGTGGGAACGGGACGTTGACGACCGGAGCCGTCGCGATGCTGTTGGTCATTGCATTCGCAATTGGCGGAGGCGGCAGCCGGTTCGGGACCGCAAACCTCGTCGTGCAGCTTGTCGCGCTCGCGGTTTTGGCCATTCATCGTCGGGAATTCGTTTTGTTCTGGATCAAGGCGCCTCTGGCCATTCGTGGTCTGGTGGCAACTACGATCCTGCTGCCCTTATTGCAGATCATCCCGCTACCGCCGTCTGTCTGGACCGCTCTGCCGGGCCGTGGACTGGTTTCTCAATCGCTTGATCTGGTTGGTGGTATCGGCTGGTTTCCCTACAGCGTCGATCCTATCCGGACACTGCTTGCACTGACTGCTCTGATCGCGCCGCTCGTTGTGGTGACCATTGGCTGGTCGCTGCCTCGTGAACGCTTGCTGATAATCTCTGCGCTGGTGGTCGCGCTGGGACTTGCAACGGTGCTCATCGGTGCAGTGCAGATGACGGTGTACGGCAATTTCGGATCATTCTTCGCCGATCAGAAAGGCAATCCGCTCCTGATCGGTACGTTTGCCAACCGCAATTCAACCGGGCTGTTGCTGATCTTTGCGCTGGCATTGGCGGCGACGCTCCCGGCTCCCAAATCGCACCCTGCGGTACTTCCGGTGCGCCTCGCGATCTGTGCGCTGCTGGTGTTGGCGGTTATCCTCACCCGTTCGCGCACTGCGCTGGTGCTCGCTGCCGTTCCCGTGGCGCTCGGCATCCTTCGCGCGCTGTGGTGGAAACCGCAAACGAAGGCGATGAAAGCTGGCGGCATACAGGGCGTGCTTGCCCGGCCGATAGTCATGACAGTGGCCATTTTCAGCCTTGGCGCGGCGACACTGGGCACGATCCTCGTCGCGGCTCCAACCCGGATTCAGGAGACGCTCGAACGTTTTGAGGCGACCGACGACGCGCGCCGGTTCATCTGGGACGACGCGACCTACAGCGCCGCCAGGTACTGGCCGGCAGGGGCCGGAATGGGCACATTCGATGAGGTTTTTCAGGTCGACGAATCGCTGGAGAACCTGACCGTTCGCCGTGCCGGGCGTGCCCATAGCGACATTCTCGAACTCACCATTGAAGCCGGTTTGCCCGGCCTTGCGCTGGCGGCATTGTGGATTGCCCTCCTCGGGTGGCTGAGCTGGCGGGCGCGACGATCGCCGTTTCGCTGGATGGCGTGGAGCGGCTCCGCCTTCCTGCTTACGATCGCGCTGCAA
>CAWFFX010000003.1:0-360632 GCA_963815315.1 uncultured Alphaproteobacteria bacterium | reverse complement strand
TGGAAACCATCTTGCAACACACCTTTTAATTACTTTGGCAGGTCGTCGGAGAATTTTCGCAATGCCTTGCTGCGCAAATCGAATGCCGTGGCGCGCGAAAGATTAATCACACACGGATCGCGCCCGCCTCACGCACAGCTTCAAGCGTGGGATAGCCGTTTACCGCCATCAGCAAATCCGCCTCGGCAAGCATCGACCTGAGTACAAACGCCGCACCCCTCGCCCCGCCCAGCGCCAATCCATAGGTATAGGGGCGGCCAATGCCTACAGCCCTTGCGCCAAGGGCCAGAGCCTTGACGGCGTCCGAACCGGAGCGGACACCGCTGTCAAACAGCACCGGCACATCGCCCGATGCCTTCACCACATCCTCCAACAGATCGATGGTCGCGATCCCGCCATTGGCCTGCCGTCCTCCGTGATTGGAGCAATAAACTCCATCAACCCCGGCATCGACAGCGCGGCGTGCATCTTCGGGATGACAGATGCCTTTCAGAACAATCGGCAGCTTTGTCTTGGACCGGAACCACGCGATATCCTCCCACGTCAGCACCTTTCCAAACGTCGCCGCCCAAGTGAAGATCGCTGCCGCCGGATCTTCCTCAGGCGGCTTTGCCAACAGCGAAAGGAAGACGGGATCAGTGAAGTAGTTTTGCAGCACCTTGCCGCGCAATTGCGGAAAGTTTGACGCGTTGAGATCGCGCGGTCGCCAGCCTGTCACCCACGTATCGAGCGTGATGACGAGTGCGGAATATCCCGCCGCCTCGGCACGGTGGATCAGGCTTTCGGCAAGGCCGTCGTGCTTGGGTGTGTAAAGCTGGAAGAAGGCGGGCGTGTCGCCGCACGCGGCCTTCACATCTTCCAGCGGATCGTTGGACAGAGTGGAGGCGCAGAAAGGAACGCCCGTTTGCGCCGATGCCTGAGCCGCCGCGATATCGCCGTGGCGATCCTGCGACGCCTCTCCATTGAGTCCGATGGGGGCCATGAACAACGGAGTTGCAAAGGTGTGGCCGAACAGCTCGATCGAAAGGTCGCGGGTCGTGCAATCGACCATCATGCGCGGGATCATGCCCCAGTGGTGAAACGCGCTGGAATTGGAATTTTGCGTGTGTTCGTCACCGCATCCGCCTGCGACGTAGTTCGTCATCATTGGCCCCAGCGCTTCATGCGCGCGCTGTTCCAGTGTGGCGAAATCGACCGGAAATTCAGGCAGGATGCCGCTCAATCCCGCATTGTAGATTTCATTCTGCAGCCCGCCAAAATTGAGGCCAGAAGTCTTTGTCATATCCCGCTCCCGAATGTGTCAGGGTCAAGAGTGAGCAATGCGAACCCTGTCGGCAAGCCTTTTCAGCTAACCATTCGTTGCAATCGCGGGCGCACTTTGAGGAATGCGATGTACAGCCGCTCCAGCACCGCCAACACCGCACGATTGCGCGCCAAAAGGCCCAGGGGTCGCAGGCGCGGGATAGCGCGCCACATTGCGGCAAACGCAGCAGCACCGCTCAACAGCTTGCCATCTTCCTCGGCGTGGAAACGGGCCAGCAATTGCTTTTTTTCGATTGGGCAAGTGGGTTCAGCATCGCCAGAGACATCGATGAACTCAATCGCCCGATCACGGTCAAGCCGCCTCATCAGAGCAATCTCGCGCTGGCATAAGGGGCACGCGCCATCGAACCATACTTTTACCTTGGACATGCCAAAGATACGGCTGCACGGCAGGTTCGGATCCAGCGCCCTAGAAACTGAAGCGCACGGAAGCGACCGCCTGACCTTCCTGCGTATCCACCAGCATCACTCCGTCCGAAGCGATCTGCGCATCCTGATAATTAAGCCCCAGGTTGAGCGAGAGGCCCCGCGCCACATCATAGCCCGCGCCCAAGGCGGCAGTGATTTCATCATCGCCCGCAACGCGCCCATAATGCGCTTCCCCGGACAACCGCAATTGCCGCATCTGCGTCTGCGCGCCCGCCGATACAAACCAGCGCTGTGCGTCGGTTGTCAGACCGTCGAGACTTTCCACCCCGGCGCCGATATCGAAGATGGAACTGCCGTATTCGATCTCTCCAACAACGCCCATGCCCTGCGTTTCAAAGCGCGAGAGACCGTCAGCCGCAATGAATTCGCCTTGGCGGAACCGCGCGGCAAATCGCACATCGCGGTGGCCGAGGGGGCGCTGGTAATCCGTGCCGATTTCAAAATCGCCGTTTTCATCTACCGCCAGTGCAAGTGTGCTCGGGCCAAACCTGCCAACATATGCCCCACCCCACCGCGCAAGCCTGCCATAGAAATCATCCAAGGCCAGAAACCCGTTGCCCGCCCCGCGTCTGCGCCGGGTAACCTCGCGGACCTGTTGCGCAACATTGCCGCCGATGACCGTCCCGTAACTTGTCGCAATGAACCCGGCCACGTTATCATTGTAATCGTCCGGCCCCATGAAATTGGAAAGAAAGACGGTGGATGGGTCGGTCGAATACTGGCCGAAATACGCCGCGCCCACCGTCCAGCGATTGGCGAGCTGAGTTTCGGCAGAAACCTGAAAATTGCCCACGAATTGCGCGGTTACACTCTCGCCCCCGGTCACCTCGTCGAATTGCGCGATAAGGGGAGCATCCAGCACACCTTGCACCTGGATAGTGATGTCGCCCACGGCAACAGCAATCGGTTCTTCGAGCGATGAAAGCCGATCGTAATTCAGGCTTACGCCCTGCGCCTGAGCCACGCCCGCCGGCACAACGGCGCATCCAATTACGGCCGCTGCGCCGGCCAGCGCGCGCGCAAAGGCGTTTACCATCTCCACCTTCACCCCTTGCGCGGAAACATTGTGCCGAAGGCCTGCCGCGCAATTTTTCGCCCGGCAGCGTCTGCCGCCTCGTGATCGGGAAGCCAGTGGACACCGCCAAAGATCCGGCTCCAACCGTTTTCCCACGCAGCCTGTTCAAGGCTGGTGAAATATCGTCGTTTTCCCTTCAGCATAGGCCACAGCACCTGATCGGGGCTTTCATGGCTAAAGCTGACGGCATCGGTACCAAGGATCAGCTTCGTCATCTCGATGCCAGCCGCGCCAAAGGTGGAATGACCCGATGTGTAGGACGGGAAATTAGGCGTCGGGATCAGGCTCATCCATGCAGGATCGGCCACAACGCGCGGATCGGAATTGCCGAAGGTGGATGCGCGACTGAGGATTGCTGTTTCAGGACGGATGATATCGTGGTGGTATTTACTGTCCCATGCATTGATTGAGGCATCTGCCTGCGTCGCGCCCAGCAATGCGAAATGACGGGCATGATCGAGGAAATCGTATCCCCGGTCCTGCATCACCTGCAGTGCGATATAGAGGAAATGCCCCGGCGGAGTGATACCCCACGGGCCGTCTTCCCAATAGACCGCAATCAGCTTTTGATCCTCGGTCCGCTCGGTGGAATCCTTTCCGCCGAGCCGTTTTACCAGATCGAATTGTTCGGCGAATTCGGGGCTGTCCGGCTCGGGAAAGTCCGCAACGCGGAACTGCGAAGGACTTTTCATCGTCCACGGCGTGATCTGGCCGTGGCCCGGAAACAGGCCGCGCGCAAAACTGTCAATCGCAGGCCCGGTGCCCGCGCTGTAACTGGGGCCGGTGGGGGTCCATTTCAGCGGGTCCGTGCGACGGTCATAGCGGTCGAGATAGAAACTGGCGCGGTGTGGCTCGGCCCCGTCGCCGGTGCGCATGCGGTTGATTGCGACGCCGACATGGCGACCCCACTGAACACCCAGATCCTTTGCTTCTCCATCAGGAAAGCGACTTTTGAAGGCGCTGCGTTCCCACAGGAACGGTTGCTGAAAACACTCTGCCGCTGCCGTGGCGAAGGCGGTGCCATACGCCACTTGCGGGTCGGCACCGCGGGGTGCCTCGCCAAAATCATAGGGCGTATCGTATCGCCCTATGATCGCATTGGCGGCGACGAACCCAGCAACCATGGGCGCAGCGAAGTTATAGGCCGCGCGGGGCGGCGCGGTGCGCTGGTCGCGCACCTGCTGCATTGCTGCATCGACCCAGTAATAGACCGTGTTCTGGTTTTGCGGTTCGACGATGTTGGTAAGATAACTTGACCGCGTGCCGTATTGCGCCGTTGCACAGCCACCCAGCCCGCCTGCGGCGATGCCGGCGGCGGCCCCCGCAATCAGCGAGCGTCGGTCAAGGTGCATGGAAATCTCCGCAAATGGCAGGTCTGGCCGTTGTCCTGCGCACTACGGAGAAGAGGTGATTTTAGGGTAAACCGACCGATAGCAGAGGGTTAACCATGCTTGCACGGATGTCCGCGGACCGAGTTGCCCTTCGCTGCGGCGCAAATCGGGATGTCATCGATCAGATCGCGCCCGCCTACAGGCGCAGCATTGCTCAGGGATTCACCACAAGACGGCGTAAAGAGCGATCAGGATAGCAGACGTGATGACCGCCAGCGTGTTGAACAGCGGACTGGTCCTGAAGTCGATATCGCTCAGTTTTACCGCCCGATCCTCGTCAGGTGCTCCCGTCAATCGCGACACCACAGCCGCCGCCACCAATCCAATGAGGAACACGATCCAGATACGCACGACGAACGGCAGTTCGGGCAGCAAGGCGTTCACGATCAGATTGAGCGCCACGGACCCGATCAGCCCGGTATACGCTCCAGCCGCATTTGCACGCTTGTCAAAGAAGCCCAGCAGAAACACGATGACAACGCCGGGCGCAATATAGCCCGTGTATTCCTGAACCGTCTGAAACGCGCTTTCAAATCCGCCCAGGAATGGTCGCGCAAGGATCAGCGCCATCACCATTGCGGTAAAGGCGGAAATGCGCCCCACCGTGACATAATGGTGTTCTGCCCGGTCGGGTCGTGCGTGGCGATACAGATCCATCGTGAAGATGGTCGAGATGGAATTCATCATCGAGGCGAGCGAGCTCACCACCGCCGCGATCAACGCCGCAAACACCAGCCCGCGCAGGCCAGCGGGTGCGAATGCCATCAATTCGCCATAAGTGCGATCGGATCTCTCGGTAAGCGCCGCGTTGTCCAGCACACCCTGCTGCGCCAGGATGACTGCCGCAATACCGGGAATCACCACGATGAACGGGACGAGGATTTTGAGAAATGCAGCAAAGGCGAGGCCTTTTTGCGCCTCGCCCAGGCTTTCAGCGCCCAGCGCACGTTGAATGATATACTGGTTGAAACCCCAGTAACTGAAGTGAAGGACCCACAGCCCTCCCAGCAAGGTCCAGATGCCCGGCAGATTGGAATAGGCGGGATGATCGGGCTCAAGGATCATCTCGAAGTGACCCGGCATCTGTGTCCAGAGCAGGTTCAATCCGCCCAGCGCGCCGTCGGCAGGCAGCGCATCAAGCGCGAACCACGTGATCGCAATCCCGCCAAGGATCAGGATGACGACCTGAATGATATCGGTCAGCGCCACCGCCTTCAGCCCGCCATACAGCGAATAGAGCGCGGCAAATCCCGCCAGCGCCATCATCGAAGCCATAACGCTCCACCCGGTTAGCGATTGCACCGCCAGCCCGCCCAGCCACAGCACCGTCGTGAGGTTGACTGCGGTATACAGCGCGACCCAGAACACGCTCATCAGGTTCTTTACCCCGGTGCCGTAACGCTGTTCGAGGAATTGCGGCATCGTGTAAATATGACGTTTCAGAAAGATCGGCAGAAAGTATTTCGCAACGATTACAAGTACGATTGCGGCCTGCCACTCATAGGCGGCAATCGCGATCCCCACCGCAAAGCCCTGCCCGGACTGTCCGATGATCTGTTCCGCCGAGATATTCGAAGCGATGAGCGAGGCTCCGATCGCCCACCACGGCAGCGCGCGCCCTGCGAGAAAGTAATCCTCGGTGTTCCTGTCATGCCCTGCAGGTTCGCGGCTGACGGCCAGCGCAATCCCCAGCAAGGCCACTGCGTATGCGATGATGATGACGATATCGATGGTCTCGAGCGTCATTGCGCCAGTCTCCCCTATGTCTTGTCCCGGTGCCCCGCTTATGCGGGATCGTATGGTCGTGCGATTAGAATGAATTAAGCGCGTTTAGGATGAACCCACCGCTTTCAAAATGAACACTTTGTGCCCGATGGCAATTGCTGACGCGCCACCATGCTGATGTTGATCGTCATGGGCGCTTCGCTGGTAATTGTGAAGCTGTCGGACATTCCCCCATCGGAGCCAAGGCAGGCCTGTGTCACCACCATGTCGCGCCAGCCCTTGCCCGCTGCGACGCTCAGCCCTTCCGTGATGTCGGCCGAACGTTCGCCACTGGAGAACGTGACTCTCCCGGCGGGCGCATCAGCGATGCTGTAAGTGATGAGGAATGCGCCATTGCCATCGCCTCGGACAGAGCTCCTTTCGGTCAGGCCTTTCAGCGTCAGGGACGTGCCGGGGCCAAAGGTTACCCGTCGCGCGTCTTCCTGGCGATCCCTGTCGATCCCGCGCACTACGATGCCACGTCCCTCGCCGCGCAGATTTGGCAGATCCACGCCTCCAGCGTCGGGGCCTGCAATCGCGCTGATGCCGGCGGCAAGTCGCCCATTGGAATACCAGTCCGCCGCAGCGCCGCCGCCCACAAAACCGCATGTTTCGTGCAGATTGGCAAAGCTCCCGGTGTCTGCGAACGAAAGACCGTAGCCAACCGGAAACAGTGCCCCGTCCGGACCATTCAGCGGCTCGCCTTCGCAGCGACCCGGCCAGCTGAAGGAAAGCCTGCCTGTAGCCTCGCGCTTGCCGAACAGGATATCGGCCACGCCCGCGCCCTCACTTCCGGGCAGCCAAGATGCTACAAAAGCATCGGCAGCGTTGATCTCGCGGTTCATCCACAGAGGACGACCTGAAAGGAACACAGCGACAGCAGGTATACCCTCAGCATCAAACTTGCGTAGCAAAGCAAGCCCTTCTTCATCGCTCAAGACGAGCGTTTTGCGATCGCCAGCAAATTCGGCGTAGGGCTGTTCGCCAAACACCACGATGGCGACATCAGGCCGGGCTTCGAAATCGCCGTCTTCAGACAGGATTGCGGTGCCGCCGCCAGCCGTGGCCGCTTCGCTGATGCCGGCAAAGATCGAGGTTGCGCCGGGGAAGTAGTCGTTGGTCAATTCGCGCCCGCCCTGCCAGGTCAGCGTCCAGCCGCCGGAGGCTTGAGCGATGGAATCGGCAGCATTTCCGGCGACGAGTATGGACGCCCCCGCCTTCAACGGGAGCACGCCGTCATTCTTCAGCAAGACCTGCGATTTGGCGACCGCTTCGCGCGCAATGGCGCGGTGGGCGGGCATACCCAGTTTTTGATACTGTCCGCCATTTGGCCGCATGGATGGTTTTACTGCATCTGGCTCCAGCAATCCGGCGCGATGTTTAAGTCGCAGGACGCGGGTTACCGCCTCGTCGATCCGAGCCATGGGGATCGTGCCGTCACTTACCTGCGCCATCAGCGTCTTGTGCAGCGCGACCGCATCATCGGGCACCATGTAAATATCGAGCCCCGCCATCAAGGATTGCGCACAATCGCTGACCGTGCAGCCTTTGACCTGCCCGTGCCCATTCCAATCGCCAACCACCAAGCCCTCAAAGCCCATTTTGCCGCGCAGCACATCGGTCAGAAACGCCCTGTTGCCGTGCATTTTTTGGCCGTTGATCGAATTGAAGCTGGCCATGATCGTTTCGACCCCGGCGTTGATCGCATGGGGATAGGGGACCGCATGAATTGCCATCAGCGCATCAATTTCGCCATTCACATCGCCCTGATCGACGCCCTGCCCAGTTCCGCCATCGCCAAAGAAATGTTTAGCCGTCGCGATCACCCGGCCTGAACCAAGGTAATCTCTCGCGCCCTTGCGACCTTGCAGACCTTCGACCAAAGCCGCGCCCATCTTTGCAACGATTTCGGGGTCTTCGGAATAGCTTTCATAGGTGCGGCCCCAACGATCATCGCGTGCGACTGCGACGGTGGGGGAGAAATTCCAGTCGATGCCGGTGACCTCAATTTCTACCGCAGTGGCCGCGCCGATCCGGCGGACCAGATCGACATCGCCTGCTGCGCCCAGCGCAATGTTGTGGGGAAAAATGGTCGCCCCCACTACGTTGGTGTGACCGTGCACCGCATCCGTGCCCCAGATGGCAGGGATGGCAGGCTCCCCAGCGGCAAGTGGCGCGGTGGATGCGTCCCACATGGCATCCGCCAGTCGAAGCCATTGCGAGGCGGGCGCAAATTCATCACCGAATGGTCCGCCATTCCCGCCATTAAGATAGCTGCCCCACCGATATTCGAGCATTTCTTCGGGTGAGAGCGTATTGATCTGCGGCTGGATCAGTTGCGCAACCTTCTTTTCAAGGCTCATCCGCGAAAGGATCTGCGCCACCGCTTCGGCTTCGCTCGTCGCGCCGCCAACAGGTTGTCCCGCAGACGCTGCAGCGGCTCTGGTCGATTGAACCTTTGGTCCGGCACAGGCCGTCAAAGCAGTCGCCAAAATGGTAGCGGTCAGCAATTGCCGCGCGTCGATACGCATGTGTAGTACGCCCCTCCCCAGAGCGAAAACGTCCGGGTGATCCCCGGTTTTGATAACGTTCTCAAGCGTGAATGAATACATGCCAACCCGCACAAATCAAGAGCCCGTCATCACTTCGTCGCCAATCCCTTCGGAACCATCGCCAGCAGTCCGGCGGCCAGCAGAGCAAGCACGGCAAACAGAGCAAACAGCGCGTCAAATCCGAACGCGGGGACCAGCGTAAGGGTAAGCCATGGCATCACGAGCGACGGCACGGTGTTGGTGAGATTGAAAATGCCCAGATCGCGCCCTCGATGCTGCGGTTTTGGCAGGACACGCAGCGTTTGCCCGGTGTGCAGCGCAAGGAATATGGTCGCGGAAATTCCGAACAGTACATAGCCTGCAATCGCCAGCACCAGCCCGTTCGCCAGCGCCATCAGGCACAGACCGGCCGCAGCCAAACACGCGCATACGACCAGCGGCCTTATCGGCCGTGCATGCAGATCCGACCAGCGCCCCACCCACAACGTGATGGGGACCGACGCAATCAACACGAGACTGAATGTATTGGCGGCGGTGTTCTCGTGAAAATCAGGTACAATGGATCGCAGCCAAAACAGCAGGAACGCAAACAGACCTGCTTCGGAGATCTGCACCAGAAACCGTGCCAGCCACATTCGCAAAAGGGTGGCCCGCGAAAGGTTGATCTGCGCCAACTGCGCCACGAATTCGTGATCGGTGCGTTTATCGTGCTGCGGTTCAGGTCGCGGCGCGCTGGGCAATAACAATCCAGCACGCGCCTGATTACGGCCCAAGATGGCCGCTGGCAACACCAACGCCATCACCAGAAACGCGACCCATGCGATCCGCCATTCTTCAGCCACCACCGGCTCAAACGTGACCAGCGATCCCGCCAGCGCACCCATTGCGGGCGCAATCGCCAGAAGTCCGCCCAGCATCCCTTTCTGATCATCGGGGAAGCAATCTCCGGCCCACGCAAACAGCGGCGCCAGCATCATGTTAAGCCCGATCTGCCACACCATCACCAGCGCGATAAGTTCGATCAGGCTGGACGAGCGTCCTATTGCAAACAGCAGCACACTAGACAGCGCCAGACCCGAAATTATCCATCCTGTGCGCGAGCCTGTGCGATCGCTGAGAGTTCCAAAGACGATGTTGGCCAGGCTAGCGATAATCGCGCCGAAAAATGTGACGCTGGCCAATGCGCCAATATCCTCATTGCCCATCAGCCCTGTAATCTTCAGCGGCAGCAACACTGTCAGCAAGGGGACATAGGCGATGGAACCCCCACCCATTGCCAGTGCGAACAGCGCCATGAACCACGCAGGCTGTCTGGCGATGGCTGTCGGTGGAGAAGTGGTGTCCGGGGTCACGCAGACCGTGGTGCAGGCCCGGTAGATGCCCGTTCAACCAGTCCCGCCTTCACATCAATCACCTCTGATTGCGCCGCCGATTGCTTCAGCTTGATCAGCATGTTCCACCGCCAGCGAAACCGTCTCTGCGATTGGCTGGTCCACCGCCGTCAAAGGTGGCTGCGAAAACCGCACGATGGGCGTGTTATCGAACGAGATGAGCGAAAGATCGCGCGGAACATGCAGGCCCCGGTCTCGCGCCACCTCCAGCGCAGCCAGCGTCATCTGGTCGCTGCTGCCGATGATTGCAGTAAGATCGGGATTGCGATCAAGCAGGGCGCGTGCTGCTTGGGTGCCGGATTCGTATCCGAAATCTCCGGTTTCGCTTAGGCCGTCGGGGCTAAGGCCGTGATCGTCGAGCGCACGGCGCCACCCGGCCACGCGCCACCCGCTGAGGCTGTATTGCGGCGGTCCCGCGATCATGCCGATCCTTGTGTGTCCCAGATCGATCAAACGCGTTGTCGATTTGTAGGCAGCGTGATCATCGCCCATGGTCAGCCGGACACCCGGCCCTTCTTGCGTCGAACCGATACGCGCAAACGGGATGTTGCGTTTTGCCAGCAGGCAAGTGATCTGGAGGTTCTCGGAATGCGGCGGCGTCAGGATAACGCCATCGGGTTGCAGCGCTGAAACTGCCGCGTCCAGTTCGCGCTCCACATGATCGCTATGGGTATCGACCAGTTCGACCATCATTCGGTAACCGTGTTTTGAACAGGTCAGTATCCCGCCCAGCAACATCTGGTCGACCCAGTCAGTGCCTTGCCGCTCCCGCCAGTCGGCCAGCGTGCGTTCGCGGTCATTGATCGCAAGGATAATGTAGGATCGCGACCCGCTCATCCTCTGCGCCGCGAGCGAGGGCACATAGCCCAACCGATCGATAGAGGACTGCACCCGATCACGCATTTGCGGGCGGACATTGGGCTCATCGTTGATGACCCGGCTAACCGTTTGAAGCGAGACGCCCGCGTCCTGCGCGACTTCGCGTATTGTTACAGAATTGCGCCGCCTGGCCATTTGGCTGCCGTTCCCCGTCCTGTTCGAACTCACATCATTTCATGCATGCAAGTCCGCGTTCCGGATCATCGCCGCACTGATATACCCTGATCCAATCGATAGTGAACTGGCCGGGCAGCGCGCTTTGTGCAACCCCCCGCTCGTTGCTTTCCTCCGGCCATTTGCCGCCCACCGCCAGATTGGCCATCAGGTAGAATGGCTGATCGAACGGAGCATTGGGATTGCCTTGCGCCTTTGCCGATCCGGTGAACCATTGATCGGGCGTGACCGCCAGATGCACGCGCCCATCGATCAGGAACCGGATCAACCCTTCGCCCCATTCGACGGAATAGATATGAAAATCATCCGAGGGCAGCGCCATGTCGGGCAAGGGTGTTTTCTGATCGACCAGTGTGTTGCCCGGCGGCAGGTCACCAAAATGCAGCGCGCTCACGGTGCGGTTTTCGCCGACACCGCCTTTGCATCCATCGCATCGCGCGCCGATATTCACCGCCTCGAGGATATCGATTTCACCCGATAGCGGCCATTTCCCGTAATAATCATTCGCCGGCATCATCCACACGGCGGGCCACATACCCTGCCCGGCTGGCACCTTGGCGCGCACTTCGATGCGTCCGTATTTCCAGCTGTGCAGGCCGCGCGTTCTGACCTTGCCGGATGTATATTCCCGCGTGACCTGCGGATTGGAGACAGGCGCAATTTCAGCCGGCCGATCCGGACCGGTGAAGCGTTCCTTGCGCGCCTTCAGCATGAGAAATCCGCCTGCAACTTCGATATTTTCTGCGCGGTCGGTGTAGCACTGGCGTTCGTTATTGCCGCCGCCCCAGCACGATTGTTCGGGCGTCCACCGGGTGCGGTCTAACCCTGCGCCGTCGAACTCATCCGCCCAGACCAATTGCCACGGTTGTGCATCCAGCGGAGCCAGCACCATGGGTGGGGAAGGCACACTTGCCGTGCAAGCCATCAGCGCCGCGCACGCGCAGGATGCCAAGATGGCGATACTTGGACGCATGAAGCACTGCTCCTGATGGTTATGCCCAAATCTGTTATAGAAAAAAGGGAGCCTTGCACTGGCAAAGCTCCCTCTTTCTTGTGCGACCTCGATCCGATTTCCTAGAAATCGAAGCGGGCAAGGAAAGTGAAGCGCCGGTCATTGCGGAATGCAGACCGGGTAACCCGTGTGCCGTCGAAATCGACGACCTGGCTCGTCTGCGTCACTTCATCCAGCAGGTTGACGCCCTGCACCCCCAGTTTGAGGTATTCGGTAACCGCGAAGAATATCGACGCATCAAGCTGCCCCGTTTCCTCCTGCCATATCGGCGAAAACGGGAAAATGTCATCACGCGGGGTGATCAGAAATTCCGATCGCCAGTTATACGCAGCGCGCATCGATAGCGGCCCTTGCTCGTAAAATACCGTCGCATTGAGCGCGTGTTTAGATATGCCGGCCAGCGGCTGCTGCGCCACGAATGCACCCGCATTGAGCTGGTTAGCGCCAGTCGTGATTGAAGACTGGCCAACATCGGACAAATTGGGGTTCGTGAAGTCACTGCCATCGACATAGGTGTAGGTCACCTGCGTTCCCAGACCGCTCAGAAGGCCCGGCAGAAAATCAAACGTCTGTTGATAGGCAAATTCGAAGCCTTTGAGCAGGCCGTCCTGAGAGTTCACCGGCCCTTCGACCGTCACCTCTACAGGCACGCTGCCTTGGTAATTCACCGTTGAAAAACCGGTATCGATGAAACCGCTGACGTCTTTCAGGAAGCCCGAGAACGTGATCGAACCGACATCATCAAAATACCATTCGAATGATGCGTCATAACTCCAGACGTCGACCGGCAGCAGGTTCCTGTTACCGGTGGAAAGGGCGAAGAGAGTGCCATTGGCAAGCGCATCGGCTCCGGCGTTTGCCAGCGCGACGGTGTTGTCGCCAATGCCGCCGCCCGCACGGAACAATTGCAGATCGGGTCGAGAGATGTTTCGCGAAACAGCGAAGCGGAACAGTCGCCCATCGCCAACGTCCAGCTTGGCGTTGAAGCTGGGCAGCCAATGCTCAAAGGTGATATCGCGATTATCGACAATGACCTCACCAGTAAACGCTGCGGCAAATTCTGCCAGGCGGGCCGGAGACAATGCACATATCCCGGATAGACTGACTATAGGTTGTCTGGGTGGCTGGCCAGGAGGGGTTGGGGGCGGACAACCGACGGTCAACTCTGCAACCTGCACAACGCCGTCGCCATTTCCGCCACCGACCTGCACGCCGTTTTCAATCACCGGCGTGTCAAATCGTCCGGGGTCGGGTAAACCGATCCGCCCACGGGTCGAAATCTGCGTCTCGACATAGCGCACGCCGATATTACCCTCGACGTTCCAGCCATTGCTGAAGTCATGGCCAAAATCCACGCGGGCATATGCGGCCTTTGTGGTTTCGGTCACCACTGACACTTCGTTGGGGCAGAACACCCCCTCGATATCGCAGGGCACGACCTCACCGGTGACTTCGTCCGGACGGAAGCGGCCGTTGACGCCGTAGTTGAAGCGTTCGGGCGACAGGCCGAATTCCTGAATTTCGTTGAATTGCTGATCGGTCAGGCCGGACAGGTACTCACCGAGGAAATCATCCCCGCCAAAATACCACGCCGCGCCGTTTTCGACCGGAGTGGGCGCATTGCCGCGCTGAAAATTGTCAGCAAAGACGTTGCGATATTGCGAGAAGGCTGGGAATTCATCGACATAGGCACCGCCGGCGATCGCAAATTCCTGCCCCGGCAAACCAGTGTAGAAACGGCCCGGTATGAACCCGTTGCCAAACGGTCCGGGTCCGCTTGCTCCGCAACCCGATCCCTCGCCCCAAGGTGCGCAGCCTGCGCGTCCGGCCCAAGGCGCAGACAAATTGCCCCATGTACTGAAATTGGTGTTGCGGGTGGTGCGATCACGCTCTGCCCAGCGTGCGCCAAACCGAGCAGCTTTGAAAAAGCCATCGTCGCTGATGTCGTATTCGCCATCGAAACGCAGGCTCTGCAGCTCGCCTTCGTTCTTTTCGCGGCTATCTAGACCAAACCAGTAATAGGTGTTGAGCCCTGAAGAAAAATAATCGGCAGGCGCCCCGGGAGGCGCAAGGAAACTGACCTGCGGCACCTTGCCGGTGAGATCAAGATCGAGGTTTGCCCATGTGCTGAGCGCGCCGAATACGGAATCGCGCGCAAGGTCCGAACTGATGCTCTGCGCTTCGAAATTGACGCGCAGCCTGTCGGTGATGTTCCACTTCACATCGAACGAGAAATCCTCAGTCGTGGTGTCGAGATTGCGCAAGAAGCGCAGCGAGTCGGTGGGAATGCCGCCGCGACCGAACGGGTTGGCATAGGCATCGCCAGGACGCTGGGTGAGAACACCGCTCTGAAAAATGCCGTTCTGATCGAATTGGAAAGTGCTGCCCGCCGCTGGGACCGGGAACAGTGCCTCATCATCGACACGCGAAATCAGCGCGTATTCTTCGGTGGCAAAGCTCGAATCCGAACGCAGCCATTCAAACGTCGCGACGAAGTCTCCGGTGGGATCTTCATACTGGAGCACAGCCGACCACGCTTCGCGGTCGCGATCGAGGTTGGTTGTACGGACACCGGCGCCTTTGGGCACCAACACCGCGTTTGCTGGCGGAAAATTGGCCGCATCGAAATTGGGATCACCAACGAAACCGCCAGATCCCACGGACAAGGCGCGAAGGCAGGGGCCATCCAGCGTGCTTGCGCGGTAGCAAGGATCTGCAACCTGCGAGGCATCCGTACGGCTCTTCAGTTCCGAATAGGCATAAGCCAACTGAAAACCGAGCGATCCCGCCGGGCTTTCGTAAGTGGTTGATCCCAGGATTGAAAATTCAGGTGAGGCTTCTTCGCGCAGGTCGCCGTAATTGACGCCAACCGTCCCCGCAAGCCGCGTGCCGGGATTGTTGAGCGGCTTGCGCGTGACGAGATTGACCGTACCCGAAGGGCCACCTTCGATCATGTCGGCGGTGACGTTCTTGAACACTTCGACCCGGCCCAGCAGCTCAGGCGAGACATCGTTGAAGCTCAGTTCACGCCCGCCAGTTGCCGAAAAGATATCGCGGCCATTCAGTTCGGAGCGCGCAAACGGAAGTCCGCGAATGATTACGCCCGTACCTTCAACCGAGAAGCGATCAGGATCAGTGGTCTTTTCGAACCGGCCAATCGTGATGCCGGGGATGCGTTGCAGGGTTTCTGCGACAGAGCGATCAGGCAATGCGCCGATATCCTCGGCGGTGACAGCATCGACGAAGGTGTCGGAATCGCGCTTGATATTCTGCGCGCTCTCCAGAGCAGCTCTGAACCCGGAAACTATAATTGTGTTTTCGCTCGGCGGTGCCTCTTCGGTGACCTGCTCTTCGGAGGTCTCGCCATCCTGATCGGCGTCTTGGGCAAAGGCAGGCCCGGCAAGCGCCATCGAAATGGCCAGCGCCGAAGCGGTACCAAGAGCAAACCCGCGCCGTGCGGGCGCAATACGTCCGGTGTTCATGTCCTGAATTCCTCCCCATAACCCCAATCGGCGGCTCTTTGTCCGTCCAACACCACAGGCTTAGCGCAAATTGTGAGCGTTCTCAAGCCTTGCAATATTTTCTTCATATTGCATTGTGGCAGCAACAGGCACCATACCATGGCGCGTCCTTCGGCTTGGCGATGCAGATGACCTGACGGGGCAAAGGAACTCATGGCAATTCAACACATAATCATCGTCGGCGGCGGCACTGCCGGATGGATGGCAGCGGCGGCTTTATCCCGGCTGAAACAGGGCCGAGAACTGGGAATTACCCTGATAGAATCGGAAGCGATCGGCACTGTCGGGGTGGGCGAGGCTACGATCCCGCCTTTTGTAGGTTTCAACCAGTTGCTGGATATAGATGAGCGCGAAATGCTCGCCGCCGTGCAGGGATCGTTCAAGCTCGGCATCCAGTTTGAAAACTGGAACAGTATCGGCGACAGCTACATCCATCCTTTTGGCGCGTATGGCTATTCGATAGGCGGAATTGCATTTCACCACGTCTGGCACAAATTCGCACAGGGCGGGGACAAGCGCCCGATCCAGGTCTTTAATGTCGAGACGATGGCGGCCTATTTCGGCAAGTTCGCACGCTCCGAAGACTATCAGAAAGATCGCGACGACCTGCCACCGGTCAATTACGCCTACCATTTGGATGCGGGCCAGTATGCCGCGTTTCTGCGCAAATACGCAGAGCAACGCGGCGTCGTCCGGCGCGAGGGCAAGGTGGTCGATGTTGCGCTTGATCCCGAAACCGGCTTCGTTACCTCGGTACAGCTGGATGATGGCGCTGACCTCTCCGGTGATCTGTTCGTCGATTGCTCGGGCTTTCGCGGATTGCTGATCGAACAGGCGCTGGAAACTGGGTATGAGGACTGGAGCAAATGGTTGCCCTGCAACCGGGCGGTTGCCCTGCCGTGCAAGCGCGACGATGGCAGTCCGCCCCCGCCCTTCACTCGCGCCACGGCCCACCGCGCCGGTTGGCAATGGCAGGTGCCCCTGCAGCACCGCAACGGTAATGGCCATGTCTATTGCAGCTCCTTTATGGAGGATGACGAGGCGCACGATATTCTTGTGGGCAATATCGCTGGCAAACCCCAGGCCGAACCCAATTTCCTGCGTTTCACCACTGGGCGGCGGAAGAAGTTCTGGAACAAAAATGTCGTGGCGCTGGGCCTTTCCGCAGGGTTCATGGAGCCCTTGGAATCAACCTCGATCCACCTGATCAACACCGGTATCGACAAGCTGCTTTCGCTGCTGTCGCTAGACGGGGTAACGCCAACGCAGGAGGATACATACAACCGTCTGACCGCGCGCGAATACGCCCGCATCCGCGATTTCCTGATCCTTCACTACAACGCGACAACGCGCGATGATTCCGAATTCTGGAATTACGTGCGCACGATGGAGGTGCCCCAAACGCTCACCGAAAAGATCGAGATCTTCAAGGCAAACGGCCAGATCTTCCGTGAGGAGGATGAGCTATTTACCGAAACCAGCTGGGCGGCAGTGATGATGGGACAGGGCATTCGCATGAATTCCCACAACCCAATGGCGGACACATTCGATACGCCCAAGACCCGCCGCGAAATTGACGAAATGGAGCAATCTATCCGCTTCCTCGTGCAGCACATGCCTGGGCATGGTGATTACCTTGCGCAATACTGCCCGGCAAAGGCTGCATGACTGGTTCTACGCACCGAAACAGTCTGATAACGTTATCATAAAGCTGTGCGAAGCTGGCAGGTTACGGGGTATCAGATCAGTCCGCGAGCGAGGTATTGGTCGACCGGTTCGAGTGGCTCACCGGTGTCTTGAGAAACCTCTGCAAAGGCGCGGTCCTGCGACAAGAATACCTTGCCATTCAATTCCTGCACGAAATGCGTGCGGTTCAGGCGATCCATCACCGGGCCTTTCACCTCTGAAAGATGCAGCCCGATCCCGCCCTCCCCCAACCGATGATTGATTGCTTCAAGGCTTTCCAATCCGGAGGCGTCAATTTCATTCACAGCGCTGCACATCATGATCACATGACGGACAGCGGGGCGGTCTGCGACAGCTTCTAGGACGTATTCCTCAAGCCAGCGGGCGTTGAGATAGGTCAGAGCCTCATCAATCCTGATGGAGAGCACATGCGGAACCGTGAACACCGAATGCCGATCGACATTGCGGAAATGTTCGGTTTCGGGAACCCGCCCGACGATCGCAGCATGGGGGCGGCTGGCCCGCCACAGATACAACAACAGGCCAACGCCGACGCCGGCAATAACGCCCAGCTCGACCCCCGCTAGCAGCGTAATGCCGATGGTGACGATATGCGCGGCAAAATCCGCCTTTGAATATCGCCATAGCTGACCTGGCGTCTTGAGATCGACGAGGCTCAGAACGGCAACGATGATCGTCGCGGCAAGGGTCGCGATGGGCAGCGAGAACAGCAGTGGCGTAAGAAACAGCGTGGCCAACGCAATGCCGATAGCGGTAAAGGCTCCGGCTGCGGGCGTCTGCGCCCCGGCATCGAAATTAACCGCCGAACGGGCAAAGCCGCCAGTCACCGGATAGCCCCCCGAAAACGCGCTGGCGATGTTCGCCGCGCCAAGGCCGATTAGCTCTTGGTCGGGTGCGATGCGCTGACGCCGCTTGGCTGCCAACGTCTGTGCCACTGATACGCTTTCGACAAAGCCGATGATCGAAATCAGCAGTGCGGGCACCCAAAGCTTCTCGATAAGGGGAAGGTCGGTAGAAGGAACGGCGAACGGAGGCAATCCTTGCGGAATTGCGCCAACCAGACTGACCCCGCGCGCACCCAGATCAAAGGCCATCACGACAAGAATGGTAAGCGCCACGGCGACTACCGGGCCTGCCTTGGCGGTCATTTCCGCAGCACGATCAGGCATTCCTAACGCCTGCAAGGCAGGCTTTGCGCCTTTGCGAACCCAGAACAGGAACAAAGTCGCCGGGATACCGATTGCCAGCGTCCACACATTCGTATCCGCGATTGTCCTTGCTAGCGAGCCGATCATTTCGGGCCAGTTATCTCCTCCTGCCTTGATGCCGAGAATGTGTTTAAGCTGGCTGGTGGCGATCAGCACTCCAGACGCGGTGATGAATCCGCTGATGACAGGATGCGACAACAGATTGGCAAGAAATCCCAGCCGAAGCAGTCCCAACACCGCCAGCATGACGCCCGAAAGCGCCGCCAGCGTCACCGCCGCTTCGAGATATTGTGCCGTCCCTTGATCCGCGATCGCCCCCGCCGCCGATGCTGTCATCAATGAAACCACTGCGACCGGCCCCACGGCAAGCGTACGGCTTGTCCCGAATATTGCGTAGAGCACAAGGGGCAGGATCGAGGCGTAGAGGCCCACAACCGGAGGCAAACCGGCAAGCAATGCATAAGCAAGACTTTGCGGGATCAGCATGATCGTGACGATCACAGCCGCCATCAAATCATTCGACAGGACGGTGCGATCGTAGTTCCGCCCCCATTCGAGGATCGGGAAATAGCGTGAAAGCATACTCATCGGCCCAAGCCGCCCAGGAATTTGCGGAAAGCCAGCATTACTGCGCGATCAAGCCGCCGGGCCCGGCGAGCCATTCGCGACCCTTGAGCATGGCGTTCCAGTAGATCCACGGCAGCACGTCAGCTTTCAGTATCCACGATAGCCGCGCAGGCTTTGTCCCGTCGACCAGCCAGGTGGGGAAACTGGGCGCAAGTTTGCCGCCATAGGCGAATTCGGCGAGCACGATCTTTCCGCGCTCCACTGTAAGTGGGCACGATCCATATCCGTCATACCCTGCCTTGGGCCCGTTCCCATCCAGCTGTTGAAGCACGTTCACCGCCACCACCGGGGCCTGTTTGCGAACAGCGGCGGCGGTCTTGGCATTCGGCATCGTACCCGCATCCCCAAGACCGAAAACGTTGTCGTATCGAACGTGACGCAGCGTGTACTGATCAACATCGGTGAAACCGTTTTCGGCTGCCAGCGGACTATCCGCCAGAAACTGCGGAGCAACCTGTGGCGGCACGACATGCAGCATGTCGAAATCGCAGGTGATTTCGCCCTCTCGTGTCTCGAACACCGCCTGCTTTGCAGGCCCATCAACCGCGACAAGGTTGCTGCCCAATTCAAGCTCTATGGCGTATTTCTCGACATAGCTCATCAGAGCGGGAACATATTCCGGGACACCAAACAAGACGCCGCCCGCATTGCGAAATTGCACGTCGATATTGTCCAACACGCCTGCGCGCAGCCAGTAATCGCAGGCAAGATACATGGATTTTTGTGGTGCACCGGCGCATTTGATCGGCATCGGCGGCTGGGTGAAGATCGCCTCCCCCTCTTTCAGTGTCTGGACCAACGTCCAGGTGTAGGGCGCGAGATCATAGCGGTAGTTGGATGTGACACCGTTCCTGCCCAAAGTGGCCTCGACACCTTCAATCTGTTCCCAGGCAAGCCGAATGCCTGGCGCCACGACAAGCGCTTCATACGTCACGCTTGAACCGTCCTGGAGCGTGACCTGATTGCTTTCAGGCTCGAACGAGGTCGCCGCAGTTTTTAGCCAGGTTGCACCCTTGGGCATCACGCGAGCCATCGTCCGGCGGGTACTTTCAGGTTTGAAAATGCCGCTGCCGACCATGGTCCAGCCGGGCTGGTAGTCATGAGTATCAGCCGGCTCGATAATCGCGATGTCGAGCCCGGATCGCCGTTTCAGCAAGGAAGCCGCCGTTGCAATTCCCGCAGCGCCGCCCCCGACTATAACAACCGTATGTGAAGCTGGCATTTGCGTTCTCCGGGCTATTGTTCGAGGGTGTCGGCCAGGGCGGACAGATCGTATCCCGCATTAGCTGCCCGGCTCAACCGCAGCGCTGGCGGCTCTGCGTTCGGGTTCGCCAGAGTTTCAAGCGTGATGGATCGAGTTCCCGTCCGGCAGTAGGCAAGGACGGGGCCATCGGTGCCGCGCCGCACCGCACGAAAGGCTGCGATCGCGCCTCGCGGAAATAAGCCTCCGGCAACCGGGATGTGATGAAAAGCCAGACCTGCCGATTGCGCGGCGTCGCGCATAGCGGCGGTACTGGGTTGTCCCTCCTCTTCGCCATCGGGGCGATTGCAGACCACAGCAGCAAAGCCCTGATCGGCGATGGTTGCCATATCCTCGGGTCGCATTTGCGGCGCGACAGCAAATCCATCTGCGATGGTTCTAATTTCCATCAGGCTTTTCTTTCTGTCAGGCGGACAAGGACCATCCCTGCAAGCATTGCGATGACGAAGATGCCCGCGGAAACCGGCTCGATCGCAAGGGCAGCGATGCCGGGGCCGGGGCACAGGCCGGCAATTCCCCATCCGATGCCGAACAGCGCCGATCCACCAATGAGCTTCGGGGTGAGGTCGCGGCGCGTCGGCAGCGAAAACACATCAGCAAAGAAAGGTCGGGCAAGGCGCGACTGGAACTGCCAAGCGATGGCCATGACGATCACCGCCCCGCCCATCACGAATGCCAAAGTCGGGTCCCAATCGCCGAACAGGTCAAGGAAGCCGCGCACACGCGCCGGGTCAGTCATCCCGCCAATGGTGAGGCCAGCGCCGAACAAGGTGCCAGATGCCAGAATGGCGATGTGGCGCGCAATCATGACGACACCTGCCCGCCCAGAACATCCAGGCCGAGCGAATTCATCAACGCCACTGTTGCGATACCGGCCAGCATGAACGCAGCTGTCGCCACCAGCGATCTGGGCGAAAGCCGGCTCATTCCGCAAACGCCGTGCCCGCTGGTGCATCCACTGCCAATGCGCGTGCCTGCACCGACTAAAACGCCCGCAATCACAAGAGTTAAGGGGCTAGCAAAGCTGGGTTCGAGACCGCCCATTGCGATCATCACCACCAAAGCCCCAATCGGAAGCCCCACAAGGAACAGCCACGCAGCCGATAAAGGCATACTGCTATCACCGATGCCTGCAGCTCGTGCCGCAATGCCAGACACCCCCGCGATCCGGCCTACACCGATCAGCATCAATGCCGCGGCAAGGCCTATGAGAACTCCTCCCACCAGTCCCGCCAACGGTGCAGCATCAGGGAAACCTGGCAGCATCATATCGCGTTCACCGGAATCTTGATGTAGCTGACGCCGTTATCTTCCGGCTCTGGCAGATGTCCTCCGCGGATATTTACCTGAACAGAGGGCATGATAAGGTTCGGCATGGCGAGAGTTGCATCGCGCATGGTGCGCATGGCGACGAATTCGTCTTCGCTCACCGTATCTTTTACATGTACGTTTTCACGGCGCTGCTGACCCACAGTTGTTTCCCACGCATATTCATCGCGGCCCGGAGCCTTGTAATCGTGGCACAGAAACAGGCGGGTCTCATCCGGCAAGGCGAGCAGGCGCCGAATGGAATGGAACAACTGACGCGCATCGCCACCAGGAAAATCTGCCCGCGCCGTGCCGAAATCTGGCATGAAAATCGTATCGCCCACGAATGCCGCATCGCCGATTATGAACGCCATATCTGCCGGAGTATGCCCTGGAACGTGCAGCGCGATCCCCTCCAGCTTTCCGAGAGAAAAGGTCTCACCGTCCCTGAACAGATGATCAAACTGCGATCCATCGCGTTCGAAATCTGTGCCAGCATTGAAAATCTTTCCGAACACCTCTTGCACGCCGATAATTTCAGCCCCGATCGCCAGTTTGCCGCCCAGTTTTCCCTGAAGATAGGGCGCAGCCGAAATGTGATCGGCGTGGGCGTGCGTCTCGATCAGCCATTTCACTTTCAAATTATTGGAATTCACGTATTCGATTATTCGGTCTGCCGAGCCGAAAGAGGTACGGCCCGAAGCGGCTTCGTAGTCGAGCACGGAATCGATGATCGCCGCCTCCCTCGATACCGGATCGTGGACTACGTAAGTGACTGTAAAGGTGGCTTCGTCGAAGAAGCCAGCGATCGACGGGCGCAGCTCCTTTCGGATGCCCGCACGGACGATCTGAGCGGTTGCCGAATCCAGCATTTCATCGGATTCAACCATCATCATTCTCCAAGTAAATTACATTAATTGTGTATATGTTTTGCATTTCATATGTCAAGTGTTATGCAGATGGACATGAATGAGGATACGCAATTGCCGAAGTCAGCCGCGCTTCGCATCGGCGACATCGCGCCCGACTTTGAGGCGCGCAGCACCATCGGTCCGGTCAGACTTTCCGCCTATCGTGGGCGCTGGCTGATCCTGTTTTCACATCCCGCCGATTTCACTCCTGTCTGCACGACCGAATTTGTCGAACTCGCTCGCGAAGCCGCTGCTTTCGAGGCGCGCGAATGTTCGCTTATGGCCCTTTCGGTCGACAGCCTGTTTTCGCATTTCGCCTGGCTGCGGTTGATCCGTGACCGGTTCGGGGTCGAGGTGCGCTTTCCCATACTGGAGGATCCGACGCTGGTCATAGGGCGTGCCTTCGGGATGGTTGGCGCGAATGACGATGACAGCGCCACGGTCAGAACAACATTCTTCATCGACCCTGATGGGGTGATCCGCGCCACTGCTTGCTACCCGGCCAATATGGGTCGCTCCATCCCGGAAATGCTTCGCATGCTGGATGCGTTGCAGGCGATTGATGCCGATGGGGCTCTCACGCCTGCGAACTGGCAGCCGGGCGATCCAATGCTCAAACTTCCCACCAACAATCTGGATGAGGTGTTTGCCGCGGACGATCATACCGCATGGTTTCTGAATCACTTGCCAAGTGGACGCGCCAAATGAGCCGTACCTTGATCGACCCGCCGATAGAAACGCTAAAAGCGCTGGCGCACCCGCTGCGATTTCACATTCTCGACGTATTGCGGGATGGCGAGCGAAATGTCGGCGAGATCGAGGCGATATCAGGAATCGGTCAGCCCGCTCTCTCGCAACAATTGGGTGTCCTGCGAAAAGCTGGTTTAGTGGACACCCGCAAACAGGCAAAGCTCGTTTACTACAGGCTGGGATCGGAAAAACTCGCCGTGCTAGCAGAGTGCATTGGTCAATTTATCGCCATTGCAGAGGGATCTTCAGGACAAATCTCGGACGCCCTCACCCGGCGTCGCGAATTTCGCGCGGCTTTCACTAGATCCTGTCACCGGCGCACACCGGAGCTCGAGGCGTTAGAAAATTTTTTCGGCCGATGAAATGGCCGATCAGCGCGCATCCTCTGCCAGCATGAGTGCGCCGACAATCCCCGCATCCGTTCCGTGTTGCGGGCGCCCCACGCTGTGGCGGTTGGCGCCGGGCAAATAACCAGCGCCAAGTTCTTGGGTTCGCGTTGCGATCCGTTCGACCAGACCGGGCGTTTGCGCCACCCCACCCCCGATCACTACCCGCTCAACCGCAACGGTGGCGAACAGGGTATGACAGGCCTGTGCAATATAATCGGCTATGATTCCATGTGCGGCGTGCTCAGCAGGCAGATCTGACAGCGATACGCCCCAGCGCGCCTTGATCGCCGGACCGCTGGCCAGCCCCTCAAGGCAAGCGCCATGAGCAGGACACACTCCGTCAAACGCCAGATCGAGTGGATGGCGTCGCGGATAGATATGACCCATTTCCGGATGAGCAATTCCGTGGAACGGACTGCCGCCCAAAACAAGCCCGCCGCCAAAACCCGTGCCAATGGTAAGATAAGCCAGCGATGTGCAACCTTGCGCCGCTGCGGCCCGATATTCTGCCAGCGCTGCGGCGCCCACATCGGTATCGAACCCGACCGGAATGTCGAACCGCCGTCCAAAGAACCCGGCAATGTCACAATCGGCCCAGCCCGATTTGGGCGTGTTGGTGATGAAGCCATGTCGAGGGTCTGCCCGGTTCAACTCGACCGGGCCAAAGCTGCCAATGCCCAACGCAGTGATCGCCCCTTGCCGTGCAAACCATTCCGCTGCCTCTCCCAGCGTGGTGACGGGATCGCGCGTGGGGATAGTGTGGCGAGCAAGTATCGTGTTGGGAGCGGTGCCGATTGCCAGCACAAACTTGGTTCCTCCGGCCTCTATTGCGCCCAGCACTACCCTGCACGCTCCGGTTGCCGCGAACGCAAGGTCGCCCGATCATCGTCAAGCGTCAACTGCAACAACGGCGCAGGCACACCGCCGAATTGTTCCCCACCGTTTACGCCGGGAAGCATGTCGACAAAGCTGCACACGCAAAGCGAGGCATCGACGAACCAGCTATAGGTTTGCAGAGGCCGATCGGGTGGATTGGACAGGACAAGCCCCGTCCCATTCAGTGGTCGCCATTGTCCATCGAGGCTGTCTGCCACCATCCCATAAAGCCCGCCGGGTGCATGGCGCAGATCGGGCGCAAAGGTCGAGGTTTGAGTTGACCAGAATGCATAATAGCGATCTGCGTGAAAAACCAGATGGGCCCGCTCCAGCTCATTATTGACTTTGTCTGCGTGAATAATCGGCGGTACCAGCTTCCAACCCGCAGCGGTTTTCCGTGCAAGCCCGAACGCCCCGTTAAATGCGCTGTGCGATCCGGCCAGTGAAGCGGTGAACGCGAGATATTCTGCACCATCTGCGGGATCGCGGAAATATGCCGGATCCCGGAATGCCTTGATGGTGCCGGGCGCACCTTCATGCTCATCGGCTGGCATGTAACAGGGCGCGTAGCCAACAACGCAGGGAGCAGGAACGCTCCAAACTTCCGGCAGACCGTCTTTCCCAATCCGCGCACTGGTCTGCCACAATTCCTGTTGATAGCCTCCCGCGCGCGCGGCGGTACCGGCAGCGGTGAAAAACAGCGTCAACTTGCCATCGTCAAACAATGCAGAACCTGCCCATTCACGCTCATAGGGTACAGCGATTTCAGGCAGCGCGGGGCCCAGATCGACCCAGTTGGATTCGCGACGTTCGATGAGATGGATTTTCGCCTCAAAATGCCTGAGGGCGGGATCTCCGCGATCTGGAGCGGTCAGCGCCATCCAAAGCTGGCGATTTGCCACGATTGCACGCGTGCCATCGGCATCTTGCACTGGCCACATGTCCCAATAATATCGCCCGTCATCCAGGCGCGACCGATCCGGCGCGGTGATCGGGGGAATAGTCGCAGCCGCCATCGATGCAATTTTGCGTACGTGATCCCCGGTCCAGGCGGTGGTCATGGCTGTACGTAATCCCAATTCATTCAGAAAAAAGCGACTGGTCGCCAACGATGGCGACCAGCCTCTACACAAACACAATCGCTCTAGAAATCGAACCGCACAGTAGCGAGGATTGTCCGCCCCGCGATCGAGCGTGCGCGAACAATGCCGTTTGCCGGGATAGAACCTTCCTCAGCTTCGGTGAACCCAGTGGCGTTGAACAGGTTGGCCGCATTGAGTCCGATTTCGACCCGGTCAATCGGGCGCACCGCAACGAACGCATTGACCTGCGCAAAGGCTGGCAGTTTCAACTGGTTGCTATCCTGCGTGAAACTGTCTGTCGTGCCGACAATGTTCGCACCCAGCGTGAACATGTCCACTTCGTATTGCGCGGTGGCCTGATAGACGAGATCCGCCTGACGACGTGGCGTGTTGCCGATTACGGTGGCGTCCAGTGCATCGACAATCTCGGCATCGGTCCAGGTCGCACCCGCAGAAAGGGTGAATGGTCCCGTGCGATATGCACCCTCCAATTCTATTCCGTACGCTTCGAACTCAGTATCAAACAGAACCACAGGAGCGATATCGACATTCGTCTCCGCCGTCTTGGCAAAGAAGCCAGTGGCGAACAGCGAAAGACCATTGGCCTGATACTTCAGGCCAGCTTCGAGTTGATCGACCGTGGCGACCACCCCGGCATCGCCACCCGGCAAGCTGCCATCCACCGCGCTGACCGCTGGCGAAAACAGGCTGCGATCGGCCGTGTGACGCCCGCCCTGGCTGTAACGTGCAAAGATGCCGAGATCATCCGTGACGAGGTAATTGGCACCGAGCGAAAAGCTGAAATAATCGAAATCGTAATTCACTGGCCGCGCATTGCCCAACGGCAACACGCTGGTTTGTGCCTCTGCCGGGCTGATGGAGCCGTCATTATCGAAATCAAAGCTCGTCAACCCGTTGCCAAACCCGCTATCGGCACCGGTAATCGTGCCGCTGGCATCGCCGAAATCATAACGCACGCTGGCATCAAGCGTCAGCCGATCAAGCTCCAACGAAAGCGATGCAAAGGGTGCATACGTGCTGTAATCGACATCATAATTCCTTCGGCAGCAATTGCCGAAAAAGCTCGCGCCGAAACCTACAGTGCCATTCTGGGTGACCAGATCGCCGCCCGCGTTGCGAACATCAACCAGCACCGCCTGCCCGTCGCCCTGCACAGTCTGAACTTGCGACGTCCACAGCCAATCCGTGTCGATTGTCTGGCGCGACAAATAGAAGCCGGTGGTGAAATTGGCCGAACCGCCGCCAAAATCGAATTCCTTGTTCACGCGGAAATCGTTGGTGACATTGTCGAGGCTGTTGAGCCGCACGTTGAACACAACGACATTGGTCAGCAGTCCGTTGCCGCCAATAGAGGCCGCATTGGCGACCGCGCCGGCATTGGGACCGGACGCAAACTGTAAGGTCGATCCCGCGCCGCCGATACCGTTGGCGACATTCTGCGCACTGTCTGCACTGGCTGGGAAAGGAGATTGGAAACTGCCCGAATTATCGGCAAACCGGAACCGGTTCGTCAGGGTCCAACCGCTGCCCACATCGATCTCGCTTTCGATACCAAACGCCAGGCTTTGTACTGAAAGACCATCGCGAAAATCAAAGCTTGCCGGATTGTTGCTGCCATCCAGAGTCACCGCCGGGGTCAGAAACGGGCTGTAGAGTGAATCGGTCCGAGGGTTAAAGCCGGGAATCGCGTTGTAATCGGGGCTGGCGTTGCTGCCGCCCACAAATACCGGCTGCGGCAAGATGGTGGGCGTGCGATCATCCAGATATTTGCCCGAAAAACGGATGTAACCGCCGTCGAATTCCTTGGTGATGTTGGCCTTGATCTGGCCACCGTCATAGCCGTTGTAGCCGATATCGCGCGGGCCTTCGCCGGTGCGGTAAAAGCCGCCAACGTGGAAATATAGATCATCGGCGAGCGGCGCACCGTAATCGAAATCGAGCCGGTAGCTTTCGAAATCGAGCCCGATGCTGCCCTGGATCGCGCCGCCTTCTTGCTCGCCAGTCTTGGAGATGAAGTTGATTACCGCACCGGGCGCGTTTGACGCGAAGGTCGAAGCCGAACCGCCGCGCACCGCTTCGACGCGAGCCACGCTGCGATCTGCGCGCAGGAAGTTGTCGGCATTGCCAAAGATTATGTCGCCAAACTCAAGGATCGGAAGGCCATCCTCCTGCAATTGAATATACCGTGCGCCCCCGGTTGAGACTGGAATACCACGCACTGCAATATTGGCATTACCCTCGCCGCCCGATGCCTCTGACCGGATGCCGGGAATCTGGCGGATGAGATCAGCCGAGGATGGCGCAGCAAGGTTCGCAATAGCTTCAGCCCCGATGGTGCTGACGGAAACCGAACTTTCGATCCGGTTTTGTCCGCGAGCGACCGCAGTGACGATGATTTCATCACCTTCGACCGCAGCATTATCGCCGACTGAGTTGTCTTGCGCGAAGGCGGGGCTCGCGAAGCCGCAAAGGGCTGCACTGGCGCAAAGCGCTGTATGCATTTTCATGGTATTTCTCCTCTCGAGTTCGCGCTTCTATGGCGTCGACCACTCCAGGCCTAATGGTCTTGCAAACGATTGCAACCCAGAAAATGCAAACGTTTGCAAATTGCGTTAAATCGTGTCACTCCAAGCACACAGCGCGGCACATGATCGGGCATGATAGAGGATCGGACAGGCAGACATGGCACAAAAGCCCCGGCTTTCGCTGTTGCGAATTGTTGAAATGAACATCGGCTTCTTCGGCCTGCAATTCAGTTTCGGCCTGCAACAGGCAAATATGGGACCGATCTACGGTTTCCTTGGTGCAGACGAGGCGACCATGCCATTGTTATGGCTTGCTGGCCCCATGACCGGCCTTCTCATCCAGCCGATTGTCGGCGCGATGAGCGACAGGACCAACACGCGGCTTGGCCGGCGCACTCCGTATTTCCTTATCGGCGCGGTGATCTGCACCCTATCGCTGTTCGCAATGCCTTATTCGAGTACATTGTGGATGGCGGCGAGCCTGCTGTGGGTCCTCGACGCAGGCAACAACATCACGATGGAGCCGTATCGAGCCTATGTGGCTGACCGGCTGGCAGCGAATCAGCGGTCGGTCGGTTTCCTTACGCAAAGCGCGTTCACCGGCCTGGCTCAGACGCTTTCCTATCTTGCGCCAAGTCTGCTCACCGCGTTTTTCGCGCGCGATCTGCTAGATGCCAACGGTATTCCAGTGATCGTTCGGATTGCATTTGTCATTGGAGCGATCCTTTCGATCTCAACCATTTTGTGGTCGGTTTGGCGAGTGCCCGAATTGCCATTGTCAGAGGCGGAACAAGCTGATCTGGCAGAAAAGCCGCTGACTGTTCGCGCCACGCTTACAGAGATTGCCGACGCGATCCGGGACATGCCGCGTCCGATGCGGCAGCTCGCCGCGGCGATGCTCTGCCAGTGGTATGCGATGTTCGCATATTGGCAATACATAAGCTTTGCCGTGGGTCGCACGATCTACGGCACCAATGATCCAGCGAGCGCGGCCTTTCGCGAAGCGACGCTGACCACGCAGCAGGCGGGCGCCCTTTATAATTTCATCGCGTTCCTGGGTGCGCTCGTGCTCATCCCGGTAGTAGCCAGATTTGGCGCCCGGCATGTTCATGCAGCCTGTCTTGCAGCCTCCGGAGCGGCCATGCTGATGATCCCTGGCGCTGCCACGCCGGCTGCGCTGTTTGTGCTGATGCTGGGGATTGGAATTGGCTGGGCCGGCATGATGGGCAACACCTATGTCATGTTGGCCGACTGTATTCCGCCTGAACGGAACGGCATTTACATGGGCATTTTCAATCTGTTTATCGTCATTCCCATGCTGATCCAGACGCTGACCATGCCGCTGATCTATCGCCCGCTGCTGGGCGGAGATCCGCGCAACGTCCTCTTGCTTGGCGGCGCCTTGATGCTGGCAGGTGCCATCGCTACCCTGCTGGTCGATGCCGGGCATCGCAGGCCCCGCGAACAGGGGCTGATGACGAACTGAGATGGCGACAAACGACGGCACAAAAACCGGGAGGACCGTGCGCACGATCACCGATCTTGCGCGGCTGGCAGGTGTTTCCCCCGGAACTGTTTCACGCGCGCTTGCGGGAAAGAGCCTGGTCAACACCAAGACGCGCGAAAAGATTGAGGCGATTGCGCGCGAACATGGTTTTCGACCCAATCAGATGGCGAGCGGTCTTCGCCGCCAGAAAACCGGAGTGATAGGAGTGATTATTCCACTCGGTCACGATAACCGCCAGCCGATTTCCGACAGTTTCTTCATGACCCTGCTCGGTTATCTCGCCGATGAGCTGACGCGTCAGGGTTATGACCTGATGCTGCGCCGCGTCGTGCCTGAGACAGACCCCGATTGGCTGGACCGGTTCATTGGCTCGGGCATGATCGACGGAGTGGTCGTCATCGGCCAGTCCGATCAGTTCGACCGCATCGAAGATGTAGCCGATGGTTATTGCCCCATGGTCGTCTGGGGTAATCACACCGAAGGTCAGCGACATTGCGTAGTCGGCACAGACAACCGGTTGGGTGGGAGGTTGGCGGCGGAACGCCTGATCGCGTCAGGTGCGTCGCGACTGGCATTTCTCGGCGATACTTTGCCGATGGAATTCGCCGCACGCTTTGCCGGGGCGCAGGATGTGGCACGACGCTTGGGCGCGGATATAATCGCTCTGCCAACCCACCTTTCGCCAGAGCGGGCGAGTGATGAAATTGCACGGCACCTGGCGACCCATGGCAGCCTGATCGATGGAATTTTCGCCGCTACCGATACGTTGGCTGCACTGTGCCTTGCCGAATTACGCGCCTGCGGGATCGGGGTGCCTGACGAGATAAAGCTGGTAGGCTTCGATGATCTTCCCATCGCTCGTCAGGCTGTGCCGCCGCTCACCACCGTCGGACAGGATATTGCAGCGGGCGCACGCGGACTTGTCGATCTGCTGGTGCGCCGCCTGGCGGGGCAGGAAACTGAAAGCCTGATCCTGCCTCCGCAACTTGTCATCCGGCAATCCTCCTGAAACATCTGCCGACAGTCCAGTCGCCCCTTTTTGCGACCGGCCCTATAGGCAGAGACAGTGCCTTAAAACGACTGACGCGCAATTACTGCAAAAGTGCAAGGCTGCACGATATTGAACCCAAGACGCGCCCTGCCCCCACGTTCGCGATCAAACGACAACAGCGGACTTTCATCGAACAGGTTGTTCACGTACTCCGTCAGCGACAATCCGCTGTCTAGCTCCATCCCTGCGCTCAGATTGAAGTTCAGCCCTGACGCGGGACGGAATCCAAACTCAGCCTCGACCCCCGCAACATTTGCGTTGGGGACGTTGAAAACTATCAGCGAGAAGCAACTTCCAGCGTCGCAGGGTTACCTGAAGATCGCTGATTTCAGTGTAGAACACAGCAGCGTTGAAGGTGAAATCGGCTCCTTGCGGCTTCACGCCCGACCCGTAATTCCACAAGGGTTTCGTGGTTGTAACCCTGAAAGCCGCCAAACATCGCCAGATCCTGGGCATTGCACAAAGGTGTATTGAGCGGATCGTTGACACCGCCCAGCCGAAAACCCTGCGCAGCCTGCGCATTCACCGTGATATCCGGACTGATCTCGTAACTCAAAAGGAAGCGCGGGGTAAAACCATCCGACGCAGTGCGATCCACCACGCCGACATGACCGTTTGCAAACAGCCGACCAGTGGTGATCGTGCGTGTCTCTTTGAAATCGTAGTACCGGCCGCTAGCCTTGAACCTGAGCTTGCCAGTGATGTCGTTGCTTTCCTCACCCAACACAGCGAACTGCTCAATGTCGAACGGCAGGTCCGAGTTGAATGGGGAATTCGCCGGAAAACCGTTTGCCACCGCCGCTGATGTTCCTGCGCCAAGCACGGCTTTGGTGAACGCATCATAGCCAAGCGCATCGATAAATCCGGCGTATCGGGTGTAATAACCTACAGCGCAGACGGTGGCGCTATCTTCTAGCGGCAGATTGACCGCCGCCTTGGCGCTGCCGCCGACCGAACCGCAGCCGAACAGAGTTCCTTGCGGTCCGCGCAAAGTCTCCACGCGATTGAGATCGAACAGGTGGAGGTCGGGCGTGAACAGCGACGGCGATAGGACAGCCTGGGCGAGATTGACGCCTACCTGCTCTTTCACCCTGGCTGGTCGCGTGCGATCTGCCCAGCAGAAATCCCGCGCACCGAAACCTGGCTCTGCCCCGGCCCGAGTTCTGGATCGTCAAGCGGGAGACATTGCGCGACAAATCTTCCAACGAAACCGCGCCGGAACGCTGAATATCTTCCTGCCTCTGAGCATTTATTAAAAAGGGCACGTCCTGTATCGTGACGCCGGTGCATCACTGGACCACGCATCGAAGGTTTCCAGCAGGACGCATGTTGCAGCAGTATCGTTTTTCGAAACAGTGATACGTGCGCTAATCGCCTTGCTGTTCAACAGACCAGACTGGCCTCAGCAACGACCCTCGCTCTCCCCTTCTCAAGCGTCGGACATCGCTCGAGCAATCGGGAATGCAAGGCGCACGCTGTAGCGTCCGTCCGCATTTTGCAACGATAACTCCGCTCCCAATTGCTGAGCGAACGCTCCGACGAGGCGGGTGCCCACCCCTTCCGATGCGATGGTCAGCTCACGGTTGGATGCCACCGAATTGCTGACCTGCAAGATTGCGATGTCGCCATCTTTCTGGAGATCAACCGTGATCGTGCAGACTTCGCCGCTTGAAAGGCCATATTTCACCGCGTTGGTCAGTAATTCATTCAGCGCCAGTGTCAGTGTTACCGCATGATCGGATGGCAGTGACAATTGGGCCGCCCGCACGTCAAAACGGCACGAGCCATCGCCGCTATCGACAGTTTCGCCAAAACTCGTCACGAAACGCTTTATCAGGGTGCCACCGTCGACCTGCCTGATGCCCCCGTCATCGAACAGCTCACCATGAACATTGGCGATTGCGATGATGCGGGTCGCGGCACTCTGGAGCGCTTCGTGAACCTCCTCGTTTTCTGTGGCGCGCATCTGTTGCGAGAGGATAGCTGAAGCGATTGCGAGCGAATTCTTGATGCGGTGATTGCTTTCTATCACCAACGCCTCATTGCGAGCGGACAGTTCGCTCAGTTTGGCGCGGTCATTTTCGACGTCGGTTGTGTCGACGAATGCGCCGAACAGCTTGACCTTGCCGTCGGTGGCATCTCGTTGAAGGCCGGCACGCACGCGAACGTGGCGCAACTCTTCGGTTTCGGGAATGATGACGCGGTAATCAAAATGTGCCGCCGCGCCTGGCCCAGCGGCAAGGCTGCGGCTCACTTCGGCATGAACCGAGGGTAAGTCGTCATTGTGTACGCGGTTGAAGAAGGCCGCGCCGTAATCGCCAGCCTCGTCCTCGGCGAAACCAAACATCGCATCGATCGCCTGGCTCCTTTCGAACTTGTCAGTATCGGGATCATAGGAAAAGAACGCCAGACCAAGCCCGCGCTCTGTTGCCCGTTGAACGGTCTGTGTCAGACGCCGTTGACGCACCTGGACCGTCACATCCTCAGACCGCTGCAAAATGGCGACAACCACTCCGTCTTCGATGACGGGCCAGTGAGTCATTGACCAGAAGTGTTCGACGAATTCGCCTGTGGCAGCAACGATATCGTGTTGCTGCTCGGCTATTTCATCGGCCGCTTGCGTTGCCACCACCCGGTCTACCGAAGCGAGGATCGCATCTTGAGCGTTTTCGCCAGTCGAGCCGAGGTTGGGAGGAAAGGCATCGAACATACCGATACCAGCGATGTCGCGCAAAAGGCGGCCGGTCATGCGTTCATGTGCGGCATTGGCGTAAAGCAGGGTCAAATCCGGCAGAAACAACATGATAGGCGCAGGGTTTTGCTCCAGCATCTGCCGCGTGCGCTCAACAATTCGGTCTATCGAATCATTTGCGGTTAGCATAGTGCGCCGCTTGCCATACGGGTGGCTAATGTGACCACATCAATGGATAAAATCACGGTTCGCCCTCTTTCCATTTGCATGGTGGCCCGCGCCCTCACCCACTTGCGCACCAGCTATCTCGCAACTTTCAACTTAGCTCAGTAACTTGCAATTTTTGATAAGCAATGATGGCGTTCACACAAGGCCGACATTCCGAAGCAGTGACAGTTCGAGGCGGTCAAAGATCGGCTCTGTAACATAGCATAGACGCAGATGCGGACGGGGTTTATCCTTACGGCGCGGCGCATCATGGCTGCTAATTCGAACTAAGATATTTGCAACACACTCACGCAAATTAGCATGGGATTGGCCGTTCGGAACCGCGCTGTAGGAACGCTGGCCGCATAACCGTTGGGCTTCGCCCAAGACGCCAGATTTGGCCGCGCGGGGTCCCGTTGAAAAAACTCCGGAGCGAATTGCGTCCACAATCATTAGGCTGAGGAGGAGGACAATTTGACCCAAACAATTCGTATCAACGGCGAAAGCCGCCCGTTGCCAGAAGACCCGCGTACAACGCTGCTGGATTTCCTGCGGCATGAATGCGGATTGACCGGAACGAAAAAGGGCTGTGACCACGGCCAATGTGGCGCCTGCACGATCATCGTCAATGGAATGCGGATCAACTCCTGCCTCACTCTGGCCGCACTGCACGACGGCGACGATGTGACCACAATCGAAGGGTTGGGGACGCCGGAATTTCCCTCCGAGATGCAGAAGTCTTTTGTCGATCACGACGGTTATCAATGTGGCTATTGCACTCCGGGCCAGATTTGTTCAGCCACGGCAATGCTCGACGAGATCGCAAATGGCTGGCCAAGCGATGCGACACCTGATCTGGAAGCCTCACCCGTGCCATCCGCTGACGAAATCCGCGAGCGCATGAGCGGCAACCTTTGCCGGTGCGGAGCCTACGCCAATATCGTGGCAGCAATCGCCGCGGTTTCAAAGCCATCGAAGGAGCCTGCACGATGAGACCCTTCGAAATGACCCGCCCAGATAGCTTGGAACATTGCCTGCAATTAAGCGATGAAGACGGGGCCATGACGATCGCAGGTGGAACAAACCTTATCGATCTGATGAAATTGCAGGTGGAAACGCCCAGCCGCCTGGTTCCGATCGATCGCCTCGGCCTTGATCGAATTGCCGAACAGCAAGACGGTAGCCTTTCTATCGGTGCGCTGGTGACAAACACCGCGACCGCCAATCATGATAATGTTCGCGCGCAATATCCTGTGCTCGCCCGCGCGATCCTGGCCGGTGCGACCCAGCAATTGCGTAATAAAGCGACGACGGGCGGCAATCTGTGCCAGCGCACACGGTGTTTTTATTTCACCAACATCGACCAGCCTTGTAATAAGCGCGATCCGGGGTCCGGATGCGGCGCTCTAGGCGGAATTTCTCGAATCCACGCGGTTCTGGGAACAAGCGATCAGTGCATTGCAACGTATCCAGGCGATATGGCGGTTGCGATGAGCGCGTTGGACGCGACGGTCGAAATTGCCACCGTCAATGGCGGCCAGCGTCAGGTCAAGGCACGTGAATTTCATCTTCTGCCTGGCGATACACCTTGGCAGGAAAATGTCCTTGAACCCGGCGAGGTGATTACTTCGGTGGTCTTGCCGCCGCCGGTTGTGGGCAAGCAAATCTATCGCAAGGTCCGCGAACGTTCTTCCTACGCCTTTGCACTTGTTTCCATCGCGGCAATCGTGGAGGTCGTTGACGGTTTGATTTCGCGCGCCGACCTAGCTTTTGGCGGGCTTGCGCATAAACCTTGGCACGATCCGAACCTGTCGCAGCACCTCATCGGAAAGGCGCCCTCGAAAGAATTATTCGATGGCGCGGCGGACATCCTGCTGAAGGATGCGCGCGGATTTGGTGACAATGAATTCAAAATTCCGCTTGCCCGGCGCACCCTTGTCGCAGTCCTCGCCGAAGCGACGGAGACAGAGATATGACCGACAATCGGGAAAACAACGAAGCCAGTCGTCAAAGCGATCTCGATCGCATGCAACAAGGCATTATCGGTCGGCCAATAGCTCGGGTGGAGGGACTGGCAAAGGTTACAGGGACCGCGCCGTACTCCGCCGAATACGCTATCGAAAATTGCGCAGAAGGCGTACTTGCTACCGCAACCATCGCCCGCGGCTCAATTATTTCGATAGATGCTTCGAGCGTCCTTGAGATGCCGGGCGTTATCGCGGTGATCGAAGATGAAAAACTCGCCACTCGCGCTGCGCAGGGGACTGCCAACGAGGCACCCCAGCAATCCCCTCGCACCGTATGTTACTGGGGCCAGCCAGTTGCTCTGGTTGTCGCCGAGACGTTCGAACAGGCGCGTGATGCAGCTAAGCATCTCAGGATTGAATATAGCGCCGACGAAAATGTGCCGTTGCATCCCAATGATGCCGAAGTCGAAGAGCAGGAAGACGAAACGATCAATCAAGGCGATTTCGACCACGCAATGGCTAAGGCCGAATTCAGCGTCGATTGCAGGTTCCAGACAGAAGGCCATGCCAGTGCAGCGATGGAACCACACGCCGCGATCGCATTCTGGGAAGACGAAAAGCTGACGGTTTACGCGTCGCTCCAGATGTTGAATTACAACATTACCGAACTTGCCGACGCATTGGACCTCGATGAGAAAAACGTGCGCATCATCTCGCGTTTCGTCGGCGGCGGCTTTGGGTCGAAGCTGGGGATCAGTCAGGAAACTATTGCCGCTGCGATCGCGTCACGCGAAATCAATCGACCGGTGCGCGTCGTGCTTTCGCGCCAGCAAGTGTTTCAAACGATTATGCGGCGTTCCGAAACCACGCAGCGGCTTCGTCTGGCGTGCGATAGCGATGGCCGCATGACAGCTTTTGGGCACACGGCGTTGGCGTCCAACCTGCCCGGCGAGGATTTTGTCGAGCCGGTTCTGCAATCATCTCACTTTCTCTACGCCGCAGAAAATCGTGCACTTAAGCTTGCCGTTGCGCGTATACACCGGATGACCGCTGGGTCGGTTCGTGCACCGGGAGAAGCGGTTGGCATGCCCGCGCTGGAGGCAGCGATGGATGAACTGGCGGAAAAAGCGGGCATTGATCCCGTAGAGTTGCGGCTCCGCAACATTCCCGATTGCGACCCCGAGAAAGGGCTGCCGTTTTCCTCGCACAAGCTTGCCGAATGCCTGAAACAGGGCGCAGATCAGTTTGGTTGGGACAGCGGTGCACGAACGCCCCGGCATACTTGCGATGGTGAATGGTGGATCGGCACGGGCGTGGCGAGCGCCGCACGTGTCCACAATGTCGGTAAAGCCGAAGCGCGCGTCACCCTGAATTCCGACGGCACTGCGTTGATCGAAACAGACATGACCGACATCGGCACTGGCACTTACACCATAGTCGCACAGATCGCGGGAGAGATGTTGGGCCTTCCTGTCGAAAAGGTGCTCGTCGATCTTGGTGATACAAGACATCCGCGCGGTCCGGGCTCTGGCGGTAGCTGGGGCGCGGCATCGATTGGATCGGCGGTGTATCTGGCGTGCCGGATGCTACGCGAAGATATTGCAGGAAAAGTAGGAGTTCGCGTCGATGATCTTACGATCAAGGACGGTAAGCTGGGAACTGGGAAAACCCTGATCGAAGTGCTCGCCGGGTCTTCCATATCACGTGAGGGCACTTTCGAACCTGACGACGAAATGGATAATTTCACCGCTTCGGGATTCGGTGCCTTCTTCGCCCAGGTGCGGGTAAACCGCCACACGGGAGAAACACGTGTCGACCGAATGTTGGGCGCGTTCGGTTTTGGCCGCGTACTCAATGAAAAGACGGCACGTTCCCAATGCCTTGGAGGCATGACCTGGAGCATCGGGACAGCGTTGACCGAGGCTCTCCATTTTGATCCTGCAGACGGCCATCTGGTAAATTGCGACCTCGCGGAATACCACGTTCCTGTAAACCGCGACATTCCGGAACTCGAAGTGATCATGGTCGAAGAACGCGACCCGGTAGCAAGCCTGATAGAGGCAAAGGGTATTGGAGAACTCGGTATGTGCGGCGGAGCGGCTGCGATCGCCAATGCAATCTATAATGCAAGCGGCGCCCGACTTTATCACTATCCGATGACGCCGGACCGGGTTATCAGCGCAATGCCCGATTGAGGGACGTCCGGACACCGTTTTGAGGCAAAGGTGAGGGAAATCACGAAGAACAATCGCAATGCGCCCTGGTCGATCGCGGCTGTTTGGGTGCTTAGACTGCTTGCCATTATCTTAGCTTTGGGCACGCTTTCCAGCGAAACCGGTTTCAACAATTGGTGGATACGAATTTGGGATTTTCCGCGAGTACAGATCGTTCTGGCGATGGTCCTGATCGCGGCTGCCCTGCTCTATTTTGATCGTCGCAGAGGTCGATGGCTGGTTGTAGCATTGGCGGCGCTTACCACGTGGCAGCTCTATCGCATTTACCCCTACACCCCACTTGCGGCGACCGAGGTCGCGCGTCGACCCGATGATGGGGTATCCCAGAACACGTGTTTCACCATGCTCACGCTGAATGTCCTGCAGACGAACAGGGATTATGGACGCACGATTGCGCTGATAGAGAGCATCAATCCCGATATCGTGCTGCTGACGGAAACGGACCAGCAATGGGCGCAAGCCGTAAAACCGGTGCTGAGCGCTTATCCGCACCAGATGCAGCGGCCGCTGGCCAATACTTACGGGATGTTGTTCGCCACCCGGCTGCCCATGCGCGATGCATCGATTCAGGATCTGGCCGAGAAGGACACTCCTTCCTTGTTCGCGACCCTTTCAATGAGCGGTCAAGATTTTCGTGTCGTTGGCTTGCATCCGCGCCCGCCTCACCCTGATCAGGATACCGACGAGCGTGATGCAGAAATCGTGATGGCAGCCCGTCATGCTCGTAAGGTAGGTCTGCCCGTCCTCGCGCTCGGTGATTTCAACGATGTGGCCTGGTCGGATACGACCGATCTGTTCAGGAATGTCGGCAGTTTTCTCGATCCGCGCATCGGGCGCGGTACCTATGCCACTTTTCCCGCCGACTATGTGTGGCTGGGCTGGCCGCTCGATCATCTTTTCGTCACCGAGGAATTTCTGCTCGGAGAGATGAGGGTCGGAAGACCTGTAGGATCTGATCACCTGCCGGTTCTGGCTCAGATGTGTCTCGCACCGGCAGCAGCGGCCCGTCGCAATGATGATGCGCCCGTTGCCGATGCTGATGACCGTCAAGAGGCGCGGGAAATCATCGGCGAATATCGCCAGGATTCCCGCGAAGATGTGTTGAAAAACAGGTGAGATTGGACCGGCGTCCACCCGCTTTTCGCAGCAATTTGCATCTCTTGTCGTTCGGCGGGCTGATGTCGGGACATACCCTGTCTTCGATGCCGTCGTCTAAAACTACCGATCAAGACGCTCTGTAAGCATATGCGGGGTCGCGACCCCTATCGCCATGGCGGAAGCCAATTGAAGCGAAACCCATCCGGACCAGACGCAGACGGCGATGGCCGCGCCACCGGTGATCGCAATGATTGTGGGGAACACAACCGCTTTTCGAACTGCGTCCAGACCATAGCGATGCACCTGCTGGGTTTGCACCGGCACAGCGTGACAAAGCAGGAAGATACATCCAACAGCCAAAACGGGATGACATATCGCTGTCACGGCCAATGCGAAGAATGCATGACCAGAGCCTTTGAGCCGTGCGAGCATTGCCCAGATCGCCAACCCGGTACCCGCCGCGCCCACAATGGCGAGGATGATTGCCAGCCCCGGCGGAATTTCCGATCCCGCCAATGCGCCCAGGACCTGCGTCGTTTCGGCTGGCCTGAAAAGCACACCTCCCCCTATGCTGAGCGCTGCGATCGCCCATCTGACAGGATCAGCCATTGAGACATCGCTACGCGCGAAATGCCAAGCTGAAAGCGCAAAGAACATCAGCAAGCCCGCAAGAGGCATGATTAGAAACAACGCTGCCAATGCAGTCGCTGCCATGAGGTACGCACCGATGTGGCTGATGGAAAAAGCACGCATGGTGCCATCATTCTCGTCCCCTGCCCCATGGGGAAATCCGATCATGAAAAAGATCAGCCCGATCACCACGGGAACCATCCCGCCGATAAGCTGCGCCGCACCCGCCAGAACCAGCGCTGCAGGCAGCAAAAGGGCCTCGGCTGGAAACCGAGGCCCAATTGCAATCTTTGCCAAGTGCGGCTGCACGGTCTAATCAGTCGCCGCGCTGTGAGGCCAACTGAGCCCCGGCTGGCGAAATCTCGAGCGCTTCAGCCGCCGGCAAATAGCCTTCCAGCGCGCTTCTGCGCAGCACATAGCGCGACAGGATCAGCCCATAGATCAGCTTTGACGAGATATCGGCGATAGAGAACAGCAGTTGGCGGGTGACAACCACCTCACCGGTAAAGCCGAGCTGCGGTAGCGCATAGGCAATCGGATACAGACCCCAAGTCGCGAGGAAATACCACCAGATATTCTTGGGCCATGCAGCCAGTTCTGCCGGGCCGGTCTGCACGCCGCGCGTGATCACACCGCGAACCTCAAGGATAAGCCATACAAAGAACAAGGTGGAGATAACGCCCCAGACGTTAAGCCGCGTCCAATCCTGCGTTTCACCGAACTGGCCGTAAAGGCCGGTCCATACCATCAGCACCGCAGGAATGATCATGCGCAGTGATCGTTTGTGCAATTCTGGCCGAGGAAGAGCAAATGCAATGGCCAGCTGCGTCAAAAGAATGGGGACTGTAATGGTCCAGTTGCCGTATCGATAGGCGTTCGTGAAAGTCTCACCATCGGCCAGCGGTTGATACATTCCGTTTACGAACTCGTAGCTTGCCTGCCACAAGGTGAATTCGCGAAGCAGGCTGAGGCCCGCGCTAGCCATAACCACCGCCGAAAGGATCGGAACAACGCGATAACGCGGGGCAAGCTGAAAACTGACCATGATGAAATACAGTAAAAATGCGAAATGCGCACCATAACTGACCATCAGAATAAGCGAACCGGACGTGTATTCGCCAGCGGTCAGAGAAACGAGATTCTCGATATTCCCCACCACTTGGGCGGTATCGGTGATTGAGCCTATTTGCATTCAATGACTCCTGAAGGAGGGGGATTGCCACAAAACCTGCCAATTTGGCGTTAAGGTAATTGTAAGCTTAGTTGGCAACGAAATGTGATTACGACCGTTCGGTTCCGAGATTGCGGTTTCGCATGTCCATTTTTTTTCGAGAGCACGAATGATGCACATAGAACGACTGGCCGGAGTGCCGGGTTGGATAGCCCACCGCATCTTTGCCAATTACTGGTTTCTTGCCGTCACTGCGGTGGCGTTCGCATTTCCCGTGGCACTATTCCTCCTGTGGCTCGACCGAAATGGAGCCACCGCTGCCATAATCGATGCCGGGCTTGTGCCAGTTGCCAATGCCGAAACCGCGCGAGATTTTCTTGGGGTGGCCGCCGGGATCAATGCAGCATTTGTTACCCTGTATTTCTCCATCACACTTCTTGTCCTCAGTCTCGCTTCCAGCAATCTGGGGGTGCGACTGATTGATCGATGGCTTGAACGGCGGTTCATTCGCCTAAGTCTGGCAGGATTGTCGTTCAGCCTTGTTGTCACGTTGATTGCGATGCTGACAGTTGATGCAAAGTCACCGATCGCAGATGTTCCTTTACTCTTGCTGGCAAGTGTCGTGCTGTTGCAGGTGCTCAATCTTGCGATGCTTTCTGTGTCCCTTCACGGATTGGGGCGAACCATGTTCGTCGATGCATCGATCGACAGTTTGAGCAAGGACGCGTGTGCCCGCAGCCTTGATCTCGTGGGAACTGCGCCCCGCAGCAATGATGCATACGGTCACGTCATGCGATCGGCACGTGAAGGGTACATAGAAAGCGTTGATACCGAAGGACTCCGCAAGGCGTTCGGACCGGACAACGCCGTGCGCGTAGAGGTTGCTCCGGGCCAACACGTATTGAAAGGAGAGGTTCTGCTTCGTTCGATCAGTGCGGTCTCCGACAAGCGACAAAAATCGATGATCGCAATCGGAGCCTATCGTTCCGACGCGCAGGGCGTGGTCTTTCGCATTCGCTTGATCGTGGAGATAGCGGCCCGCGCATTGTCTCCTGCAATCAACGACTTTTACACGGCTCTCGCGTGTGCTGACAAGCTTGCGGCGGTCATCGAAAGCCAGTCTGGAACATGGGTCGAAGCCAATCTGGATCCTGCCGAGGAACGCGCCCCATGGATTGCATTAATCGGGCAGGATTTCAGAGGCTTGTTTGAAGACCCACTGAATGCGTTCCGTCAGGCGGCGTGCCAATATCCCTCTGTCGCGATCCGAATGATCGGCAATTACGGGAGGCTCGCGCAGCAATTTCGATCAGGTGGACAATCAGCACAATTGATCGATTTCATCGCACTTGAAGCGCGGCAATTGCGCGACCATTCGGCCAGCGTCTCTCAGTACGATCATGATCGCGATGATATTTACAGTGCATACGAACACTGGTTCAGTGATAGGCAATTCGAATGACGGACAGGCTGGAAAGAACCAACCGGTAAAACAGGGCTGTTGTTGCTTATGTGAAAGAGAGCGACACTGTCAGCATCTCGAAATGAGTGTCAAAGGCTGACCTTTCCGCGCTAACCGACAACGCCGCCACTTCGAAACCAACCGAAGCTGAGCGATCCGCGATCCTCGCCACACCGCTCGAAAAGGCTGCAAGTGACTGACGCTCCGATGCAAATGCACAATTTCAATTCGGCCGAATTTCTTCGTGATTACTGGCAGAAAAAACCGCTTTTGATCAGATCCCCTTGGGATAGCTGGTCGAACCCGGTCGAACCTGACGAACTGGCGGGCCTCGCTTGCGAGGCCGATGTGGAATCTCGTCTCATCACCCAAAGCGACCCCAATTGGGAATTGGAACACGGTCCTTTGCCTGAAAGTCGATTTGAACGGCAAGGCAAAGATCCCTGGACGTTGCTTGTTCAGGCAGTCGATCATTATATTCCGTCGGTTACAGCTCTCCTCGATTGCTTTCGCTTCGTGCCGAATTGGCGAATTGATGATGTGATGGTGAGCTATGCCGTGGATGGTGGCGGTGTCGGCGCGCATTTTGATCATTACGATGTGTTTCTCGTGCAGGGTCTGGGCAAGCGACGCTGGGAACTGGGCGGATTATGCGATGAGAACATGGAACTGTCGCCCCACTCCAGCCTGCACGTGCTGGCGGATTTTCACGCTACTGACGAATGGATTCTGGAGGCGGGCGATATACTGTACATCCCACCTCGTATTGCGCATCGCGGTACGGCTGTCGGTGACGATTGCATGACGTACTCGATCGGCTTTCGCGCACCTTCGCGAGCAGAGCTGGTGGAGAACTGGGCCGGAGATCTGGCTGCCAGCTTGCCAGATCAGGATCGCTACACTGATCCGCATCTGGCGGAACAGGACAATCCGGGCGAGATCGGTTCAGCGGCGATCACACAATTGCACAGCATGATTACCGAGAAACTTCTCGATCGAAACAGCTTTGTCCGTTGGTTCGGGAGATACAATACAACACCCAAAAATCCGGACATCGACTGGAGACCGGAAAGCCCGGCAGAAATCGATGATATCAGGCAATGTCTGGCAGAGGGTATTCCATTAATCCGCAATTCTGCCAGTCGCTTTTCCTACGTCCGCGAGGCGCCATCATCACTGCTGCTGTTCGTCGACGGCGAATGTTTTACCTGCAGTGGAGAAGATGCTGCATTTGCAGAGAGGATATGTGCGAAGTCCCGGCTTTCGGTGGCCTGCGACAGCGCACAATCCACGCTAAGGCTGATCACAGACCTGTTTAATCAGGGAAGCCTCGCCTTTGAGCTTGAGGAATAGCGGTCTCACGAAAATTGGCGAAACAGATTAATTCTAGGATGCTGCCTCTTCCCATTGCCCCGGCGCAATCCCTTCGACGGTCCAGTCACCGATGGACCATCTCACCAGTCTCAACGTAGGATACCCCGCTGCCGCAGTCATTCGGCGTACCTGCCGATTGCGACCTTCCCGGATTGTTATTTTCAACCAGCTATCCGGGATGGTTTTGCGCTGGCGGATCGGCGGGTCGCGGGGCCATATATCTGGCACCGCGACGCGTTCGACGACCGCAGGTCTGGTCATCCCGTCCTTCAGGCGAATTCCTTGCCTCAACAGGTCCAGATCTCGCTCCTGCGGATCGCCTTCAACCTGCACGAGGTACGTTTTCGGCATCTTGAACCGGGGGTCGGAAATCCGCGCTTGCAGGCGGCCATCATCGCACAGCAACAACAACCCCTCACTGTCCCGATCCAGCCTGCCCGCTGGATATACGCCCTTCAACTGAATGAAATCCGACAATGTCGAACGAGCGGTTTCCGAGCCACGATCTGTGAACTGAGATAGCACCGCAAAGGGCTTGTTGAACAAGATCAGCCTCGTCATTCGGATACCCCTACCCCTTGAGCATGCCGGCGTCCGCGAATTTGTTGTGTACAGGTGGTGCAATGCGCAATTTCCACACTGAATACCGTAAAATTCTTGCCGGAAGCGGGCAAGGCACGCCCTGCTCGTCAAGCGCTTGTTTGAGTTTCGAACAGTTGCGGAAAATGGCGGAGAGGGAGGGATTTCGAACCCTCGGAACCCGTAAGAGCTCAACAGTTTTCGAGACTGCCCCGTTCGACCACTCCGGCACCTCTCCATTTTTCCTGAAAATTGCGGGCGCATCCAGATGGTCGCTGGATGCCGAAGCCTTTACAGGACGCAACAGGAAGCGCGCCCGTTAGCGCAGCCTCCGGCCCTTGCCAACCCCCGTTGGTGGCTTTCAGGCACCTTGTCCGCGCAAAATCGGGTATATATCTCCATGCCGATCACTTGCAGCTTGTTTTGCGGCTGCGAAAAGCCATATTGTCAACGTATGGAACGCGCCGAATTCTTCTCCAATCACGCCGGGCGCAAGATTAACGCCCCGCGACAGACCCGCAGCCGATTTGGTATTGGCGATGTAGTTCGCCATCGTCTGTTCGATTTTCGCGGCGTGGTCTTCGATGTCGATCCGGTCTTCGCCAATAGTGAGGAATGGTACGAATCGATACCCGAGGACATGCGCCCTCATCGCGATCAGCCCTTCTATCATCTCCTCGCCGAAAACGAAGATTCGAGCTATGTCGCTTATGTCAGCCAACAGAACCTGTTGAGCGATGGCGACAGCGGCCCGGTAGATCATCCGACTTTGCCGCAATTGTTCGAGCAATTCTCCGAAGGGCGATATCGGATGCGGCGATTTCTGACACATTGACAAAAACACAGCGCCTGCGGGTGCTAACAACTTTCTAAGCTCTGTCGGGTATGCCAGCGCGCATGAACGCGCAAACCCGCTATCTTCCCGGTTCACGACGGTACCGTCTCGACCTAGCTCTTTCGCAAGAATTACGGGACGCAGAACGAATCGTCTGGCGCGGTGAGGAACTGGGTTCGCTGGAATTGGCCCCTTTCGCGATTTACATTTTCGCCGTTCCTTGGACGGCCTTCTCTCTGTTGTGGACTTCAATGGCGGCGACGGCTGTTGTATCGGGCGGGCACGGCGGCACAGAAGGCGGAATTCTCGCCTGGGCTTTTCCTCTATTCGGCACGCCATTCATTGCCGCGGGTATCGGCATGATGGCGGTTCCTTTCGCTCCTTGGTGGAACCGGGGCAAAGTGGTTTATGCGATAACCAGCGAGCGCGTGATCAAGGTTCGGCTTGGTCGCGTTCTGGATGTGGAAACTTGTCCAAAAGAGCGCATCGGCGCGACACAACGCAAAGAGCACAGCAGTGGCCGAGGTAGGCTGAAACTGGCAGTGGCAATTGGCAGAGACAGTGATGGCGATCCTAAGACGGAGTATTTCGTTCTTGGCCCCGTCGCAGATATCAGGGGGGCGCAAAATGCACTTGACCGGATGATCGGCAAAGGATCCGCAAGCTTTCAGAGCTAGCTTTTGAGTTTCCAGCCAGAGCGCAGTAGCCCATACACACCAAGCCCCATCAGCACGTTGAACGCGCCAAGACCCGCAGCCGCGACGACCACATCGGTCGATGTGCCAATGTCGCTTTGCCCCAGAAAGCCATAGCGGAAGCCTGAGATCACGTAGAAAAACGGGTTCGCGCGACTGACCGCTTGGAATGTGGGTGCCAAGTTGTCGATGACATAGAAAGTGCCGGAAAGCAGCGACAGTGGAGCGATGACAAAGTTGGTGATCGCGGCGTTGTGGTCGAATTTTTCCGCCCACACAGAAGTGGCAAGGCCCAGAAGCGCGAGCATCACCGCCCCCATCAGTCCGAACCAGACTACCGCCCAAAGGTGAACTACGCTCAGTGAAACGCCCGGCCACAAGGCCATCGCAAGTCCCACGGTGAAGCCCACGGCGACAGCGCGGGTGACGGCAGCGGCAATAATCCCACCCAACAGTTCACCGGGTGAAAGCGGCGGCATCAGCAGGTCGATGATCGTGCCTTGAATCTTGCCCGACAACAGTGAGAATGAGGAATTTGCGAATGCATTCTGCATCATTCCCATGACGATCAGGCCCGGCGCGACAAAAGAGGAGAACGGCACGCCCAGTACTTCGCGCCCCTGGCGACCCAGCGCGACCGTGAAAATCACCAGAAACAGCAAAGTTGTGACCGCCGGAGCCCACAAAGTCTGGGTCTGCACCTTGAGAAACCGGCGCACCTCCTTCATATAGAGGCTCCACAGGCCAACCCGGTTGATACCGATGATTTGCGGGACGCCGCGCGGCGGAAAGTCAAAGCGCGCGGGCGTCACGGAATGCATGTGCGCCGCACTGGCGCTTTCGGGCGAATTCGGGATCGCCGGTGTGGGAGTATTGGATGCTTGCTCGGCCATGATCAGCCGCCTAGGCCAGCATGGCGAGACAAACAAGACGCACAGGGCAATGCCCACTGCGCCCAACAGGAATGGAAGCGAGTTTATGAGCTGGACGGACGAGCGTATCGGTACGCTCAAGAAAATGTGGGAAGGCGGATCAACCGCCAGCCAGATCGCAGAAGAACTGGGCGGGGTCAGCCGCAACGCCGTAATCGGCAAGGCGCACCGTCTAGGGCTCAAATCGCGTCCCTCCCCAGTGAAGGCGAACGAAAAGAAGACGGCCGCCAAAAAAGCTGCAACCAAGGCCGGTGCTGCGGTGAAGAAACCTGCGGCGACGGTGGCGAGGCCAGTGGCAAAACCCGCCGCAAGACCTGCGGCCAAATCATCTGCTGACGAGGCCGCATCCGTCGAGGCCGAAGCGCCCCGTACGCCCTCTGCTGAAAACAAGGTGGATAACAGCCCGTCGCAACCGATCCCCAATCCTTCATCCGATCTGCCGAAGATCGTTTCGGTTGGTCCGGGCGGATTCCTGCGGCAGGGCCCCGGCGACCAGCAGCCCCCAATTCCTCCAGCACCGCCACGCCGCCTGGTACCGGCGAAACCGAGCCCGCAGATCGCAGACAAGACCAGTCTGCTCGATCTTTCGGACAAGGTATGCCGGTGGCCGATGGGCCATCCGGGCGAACCGGATTTCCACTTCTGTGGTGTCGATGTGAACCCCGGTTTCCCGTATTGTGTCGAACATTGCGGGCGCGCCTATCAGGCCCAGTTGCCGCGTGGAGTGCGTCGCCCGCCCCCGCCGCTGCCTTTTGGCGGGCCGCGCGTGCGATAGACCTGTCGACTAACTTTCAGAATTATTGGGCGGCGGATTTTGATCTGTCGCCCGATTTTCTTTAGCGGTTAATCAATATCTTGGCGTTATTCGTCGCGAACTAACTCGGTGGGGGATGTGCGCGTGGATCATTTGTCAGAAATGGTGGCCGGAGGCTATGTCGCCTGCGTTATCATTTTTGCACTTGCAGGTATCGCGTTTGCGAAAAGCACAGGGCAGAAGGTCTATTTCTTCTTTTCCCTCCACGCGCTGTCGATCGGGTCACTTGCGCTTACTTTTCCCCCGATCGCCCCGGTGGCGAACGCGGTTGAGTATTGGCATGTGACAGCGCGCATGACGAGCGAAGCCATGGTTCTCGCCACATCCGGTCTGCTCATGACGCAGCTTTTGCTTCCCACAGCACCACAGCGGCTCCGCTGGGCGATAAAGCTGATCTTTCCAGCTGGGATAGTGCTGTCGCTGAATTCATTCTGGCTGGCGCTTTCACCAGAAACAATGGCGTTGGATGGTTTGATCATACTTGCTCTGCTCATTTCCATGGGCAGCACACTCGTCATCTGTGCCCGACGTAGGTCGAGCGAGGCGAGGTTCTTGTTGATCGCATTTGCACCCTTGCTCGCAGTTGGTCTGGTGGCCTCCACAATGGAGGCGCTGATGGTTAGCTCAATGCCGTACTATCCCGAAGCGATGCTGATCGGTTTCGCGTTCGAATTGCTGTTTGTGTTTTATAATCTCTCGCTTCGACTGCGCATTGTGGTTCACGAACGCGATCAGGCTGTGGCTGATGCGCTGGAGGCGCGCCGCGAAAGCGAGACCGACGCGCTGACCGGTTTGCCCAACCGGCGCGTATTCGAACGGGAAATGGCGAATGATCTTTCGCACCGCTTCACAGCGCTGGCGATCATCGACTGCGACCATTTCAAGAAAATCAACGACCATTTTGGCCACGCCGCGGGTGATGCGGTGCTACGCTCCATTGCGAGTGCCCTTGCGGACAGTAAAATCACTGCGATGCGCATTGGCGGCGAGGAATTTGGGCTCTTTCTTGCCGGTGATGATTGGCGCGGGACCCTGGAACAATTGCGGCGTGAATTACCCTTGCGAGTGCATCGCGATGTCCCCGAAGTGACATTGCCCACCACGGTCAGCATTGGAGCCATGCCCCTAGATCCGGAAATAACCCCGGCAATTGCCCTCAGCTTTGCAGATGAGGCGCTCTATTGTGCAAAACAGGCCGGACGCGACCGGGTCATTATTCAGGACGGTTGCGACATCAATTTTGCCAAGAGTGGTTGTGTTGATGCCACCGAAACCGCCCCTGCGTTGCATCGCTTCAATGCTACGCGCGTCGCGCGTTCCCAGGCGGCCTGATACCACCATTCTCCAGAAGCGGCCTTGCATTGGAAGGGTCCGACATGGTTAGGCAGACAGTATTGGTGCGCGGTTGAGATGCGCCGACTGCGCCGACCAATCCTGAAGCCTGATCCATCGCGGAGAGAAACATGCCACTCACCCTTCACGCGGCGTTTGTGCCAAGCAGCCACCAGATCCTTCTTGGAATGCGCGGCATCATCGATACCGCGCAACGCCATGCCCGCGAGAACGACATTGCCGATGCAGACCTGATCGGCGCAAGACTGGCTGAGGATATGTGGCCTTTGCCGTGGCATGTGCGTTCCTGTTGGGTCCAGACAAAGCTCGCGCTTGATCTGGTGCCGACCGGAGAATTCAGCCCCGATTTCACCGATATTCCGGATAGCTGGGACGCAATGCGCGCGCAGCTGGATGAAGCCATCGCCGCTCTTGATGCGGCCAGCATCGAACGTCTCGAAGCTATTGCTGACAAGGAAGTGTATTTCGTGATGGGCGGAAACCGACTTATGCACTTTACCGTCAGCGATTTTCTGCTCAGCTTCTCCCAGCCCAATTTCTATTTCCACGCGACGACGTTCTACGACATCCTGCGCATGAAGGGCCTGCCACTGGGCAAGCGCGACTATCTGCACAAGCCGCGCGTCATCGGTGGCTGATATGACCATTGCGAAGACCGCGATTATTCTTGCCGGAGCGGGTGGCGCACTGGCCTTTACCACTCCAGCGCTGGCAGAACTTCCTGAACCCGTGCGCGCAATGATAGACGCCGCCATCGATACGCAGGATGAGACCAAGGTGCGCACGGTCATCGACCTAGCGAGGATCACCAACCCGGATGATGCCGCAAAACTGGACGCGATCCTGGCCGAATACGAAACTGACCTTGCGGCAATCGCCAGAACCAAAGCTGCAGCAAAGGAAGCGGAAATTCGCAGCGCTGGTCTGTTCGATAATTGGTCGGGCAAAGGCGAACTGGGCGCGTTCAATTCAACCGGCAATGCCGAAAATACCGGCATCACCGCCAGCCTCGCGCTGAAACGCGAGGGGTTGAAGTGGCGGCATAAGCTGTCCGGGCGGGCCGACTATCAGGAGGCGAACGGGGTCACCACGCGCGAGCAGTTTCTCGCCGCCTACGAAGCCAATTTGAAGCTTTCCGACAGGCTGTATGCCTATGGCCTGGCGCAATATGAGCGCGACCGGTTCCAAGGCTTTGCCGCCCGGTATGCCGCATCGGGCGGGATCGGCTATGATGTGCTGGTTGATGGGCCAACGCTATCAATCAAAGCCGGCCCGGCATGGCGGCGCACCGAACTGATCGACGGCACCAGCACCAGTAGCATTGCAGGGCTGGCCGCGCTCGATTTCAACTGGGATATCGCTGAAAACATCACCTTCACCCAAGATGCCAGCGCCTTCATCCAGAGCGGATCAAGTACATATATTTCGGCTACCGGTTTACAGGCTGGCATATCGAATGATTTGTCGGTGCGGCTTTCCTACACCGTCGAGATCGACAGTGCGCCTCCTCCCGGCGCAGTCAAGACGGATACGTTAAGCCGGATTACGATCATTTACGACTTCTGAGCCTACAATCGTTCGGCGAGGATTTCGTGCGGGGCTGCAGCGACAATTACTTGCGTGCAAACCAGATCGTATGGCGCGGTCCCTTGTTGTTGGGCCGTGCACGCACTTCGCGCGCCTCGACATCGAAACCTGCATCTTTCAGGCGCTTCGTAAAACGATGATCCGGGGCCGCCGACCAGATCGCAAGAATCCCCCCAGGGGCTAGCGCTTCGCGAGCCTTGGCGAGGCCGGTGCGGGAATACAGACGGTTATTGGCACCGCGGACAACGCCATCCGGGCCATTGTCGACATCAAGAAGTATTGCGTCATAGCGCGTGCCCTTCCCTGCCTCATCGATAACTTCGGCGACATCGCGCAGCACCACGGTGCCGCGCGCGTCAGTCAGTGTCTCTCCTGTTAGGTCAATCATGGGACCTTGCGCCCAGTCGAGGATCTCAGGCACGATTTCCGCCACGGTGACGTGCCCGCCCGCCGGCAGTCCCGCCAATGCAGCGCGATATGTGAAGCCCATGCCATATCCGCCGATCAGGACGCGCGGGTTGGGCGCATCCAGTCGTTCAAGCGTGAGCAAGGACAACTGCTCTTCGGAATATTGCATCCGGGTGCCCATCAACTCGTCACGCCCCAGCATGATGATAAAATCGCGACCATGGCTGACCAACGTAAGCGTGTCGCCATCCGGGATGCGCGCAGTGGCAAGGGTTTTGCGTTCGAGCATATTGGCCCAGCCTTGTGGGAAGGAGTTGAATGAAGAAGGGCCGCAAGTTTCCCCGCGGCCCTTCTTTCATGGTCTATAAAGGAACGATTAGTCCTTCAGAAAATCAGGCAGACCTGCGGGGCCATCGCCGCCGCCGTTCGAACCGCCACCGTCACGATCGCCGCCGCTGCGGCCACCACGGTCGCCGCCGCGTCCACGGCCACCGCCGCCGCCGTCACGGCCGCCTCTGGGGCCACGACGATCACCGCCGCGATCGCCACCGCCGCCGCCACGCGGTTTGTCACCACGCGGTTCGCGAGCAGGACGGGTATCTTCCAGCTCTTCGCCGGTCTCCTGATCGACGACGCGCATCGACAGACGGACTTTGCCGCGCTGATCGATTTCAAGCACCTTGACCTTAACTTCCTGGCCTTCGGACACGACATCGGTAGGCTTTTCGACGCGCTCGTTCTTCATTTCGGAGACGTGGACGAGACCGTCCTTGCCGCCCATGAAGTTCACGAATGCGCCGAAATCAACGATGTTGACGACCTTGCCGGAGTAGACCTTGCCCACTTCGGCTTCTTCGACGATGCCCTGGATCCACTTGCGAGCAGCTTCGATTTCCTCAACATTGCTCGACGAGATCTTGATCACGCCTTCGTCGTCGATATCAACCTTGGCGCCGGTTTCAGCAACGATTTCACGGATCACCTTACCGCCGGTTCCGATAACGTCGCGGATCTTCGACTTGTCGATCTGCATCGTTTCGATACGCGGAGCGTGCTTGGAAACTTCGCCGCGTGCACCTGTCAGCGCCTTGGCCATCTCACCCAGAATGTGGGTGCGACCAGCCTTGGCCTGTTCCAGTGCCTTGGCCATGATTTCCTGCGTGATGCCGGCAACCTTGATGTCCATCTGCATGGTGGTGATGCCTGCTTCGGTACCGGCCACCTTGAAGTCCATGTCACCTAGGTGATCTTCGTCACCCAGAATATCGGACAGCACGGCGAAATCGCTTCCTTCAAGGATCAGACCCATTGCGATGCCGGAAACCGGACGCTCGATCGGAACCCCCGCATCCATCATCGACAGACAGCCGCCGCAAATGGTCGCCATTGATGACGAGCCATTGGATTCGGTGATGTCTGACAGAATGCGGATCGTGTACGGGAAATCCTCATGGCTGGGCAGCACCGGGTGCAATGCGCGCCATGCGAGTTTGCCGTGGCCGATTTCGCGACGTCCCGGAGCGCCGAAACGACCCACTTCACCGACGGAATACGGCGGGAAGTTATAGTGCAGCATGAAGTTCGAGTAGGAGAGACCCTCCAGCCCGTCGATCATCTGTTCGCTGTCCTTCGTACCCAGCGTGGTGGTGCAGATTGCCTGCGTTTCACCGCGCGTGAACAGCGCCGAACCGTGGGTGCGCGGCAGGAAGCCGACCATTGCCTCGATCTGGCGAACTTCATCGAGCTTACGCCCGTCGATGCGTTGGCCGTCCTTGAGGATGGCGGTGCGCACGATATCGGCTTCGAGCTTCTTGACGAGCTTGCCCGCTGTCATCTGCGTCTGGCCATCGGCCTCGGCATAATGCGCCCTTGCCTTGGAACGCACTTCGTTGAGAGCGTTGGAACGTTCTGACTTGTCGGTCAGCTTGTAGGCGGCGGCGATATCATCGCCCACCAGACCGCGAAGCTCTTCTTTCATCGCAGCCTTGTCATCCGAGGTGCTGACTTCCCAAGGTTCCTTGGCAGCCTGTTCGGCGAGGTCGATGATCGCACCGATCACATTGCGGCATTCATCATGCGCAAACGCGACAGCGCCGAGCATTTCTTCCTCAGTCAGTTCCTTGGCTTCGGATTCGACCATCATCACTGCGTCTTGCGTTGCAGCGACCACGAGATCGAGGCGGCCTTCAGTCAGCGCGACTTCCTGCTTGGGATTGAGGACATATTCGCCATCAATATAGCCGACGCGGCAGCCGCCGATCGGACCCATGAAGGGGAGGCCGGAAATGGTCAGCGCAGCAGAGGCGGCGATCATCGCGACCATATCTGCCTCGGTTTCACCGTCAAACGACAGAACCTGACAAATCACGTTGATTTCGTTATAGAAACCTTCCGGGAACAGCGGGCGGATGGGACGGTCGATCAGGCGGCTTGTCAGCGTTTCCTTTTCGGTTGCGCCGCGCTCACGCTTGAAGAAACCACCGGGGATGCGCCCGGCAGCGGAGAACTTTTCCTGATAGTGGACGGTGAGCGGGAAGAAATCCTGCCCTTCCTTCACACTTTTGGCGGCGGTCACGGCGCACAGCACCACGGTTTCGCCATAGGTAGCCAGCACTGCGCCATCGGCTTGACGGGCAATATGGCCGGTTTCCAGAGTGAGGGTCTTGCCGCCCCACTCCAGCGATACGGTTTTCGTGTCGAACATTGATTTTCCTTTTGAACCCGAGCCGCCTTATTGCGTGCACGGGGCCTGCATTGTCCGGGTATGCCGTCCCGGTCCGGTTCGGGGCCATAATGCTGGGCCCCAAGACATGTTGGTCGCCGAATTGCGAACCCATGTCCCGTTTGAAAAGACACCGTGAATTTCAGATGTCTGATATGAAAAAGGCGGCCACCAGGGCCGCCTTTCCCAAACTCTTACTTACGCAGACCCAGTTTCTGGATCAATGCGTTGTACCGCTCAACGTCTTTCTTCTTGAGATAGGCGAGCAGGTTGCGACGCTTGTTGACCATCATCAGGAGGCCGCGACGCGAATGATTGTCTTTGTGGTTGCCCTTGAAGTGATCGGTCAGGTTGCGGATACGCTGCGTAAGGATCGCGACCTGGACTTCCGGGCTGCCCGTATCGCCTTCGGCCTGGGCATTGTCTTTGATGATCTGTGCTTTTTCTTCGGCGGTTACCGACATATCTTTGTCTTTCTACTCAGCGACATCGGGAAGGTTGAAACCCCTGACGACTCTCGTCGTCCCATCCTCGATTTCCAAAAGCGCAATGGGGACGCTGTCCAGCATCGCACAATAGAGCCCGGATGGTTGGGGCAATCCAGACAATTTACGGCCCTGTCGGACCGCCTGCGCATCTGTCTGGGAGAGGGAGAGGGCCGGGATGTCGTCCAGCCCCGCCTCCAACGGCAGGATAAGGTTCTCAACGCTCGCGCCCTTACCGATTTCGTTGAGGTTGTCCAGCGAAATCGCCTGCGCCTCGCTGAACGGGCCAGCCTTCACCCTGCGGAGATAGGTTACGTGACCGCAAGTTCCAAGGGCATGCGCAATATCGCGTGCAAGACTGCGAATATATGTCCCCTTTGAAACATGCGCTGTCAGAGTAATTTCAGGCAGTTCCCCCGGCGCCTCGGCTTGTGAAAGAGTTAGTGCATAGATGGTAACGGCGCGCATTTTCAGCTCCACCGCCTGCCCTGCCCGCGCCAAGTCGTACGCGCGTTTCCCGTCCACCTTGAGCGCGGAATAGGCCGGGGGCACTTGCTCGATCGCGCCGGTAAACTTCGCCAGCACCCCTTTCACTTCGGCCACGGTAGGTCGGGCATCGCTGCGCTCCACCACCTCGCCTTGCGTATCGAGCGTTGAGGTCTGCTCGCCAAACCGGATCGTGAAATCATAGATCTTGCTCGCGTCCAGCATCCGGCCGGCCAGCTTCGTCGCCTCGCCCAAGGCGATAGGAAGAACCCCTTCGGCCAGCGGATCTAGTGTGCCACCGTGGCCGACCTTGGTTTTCACAAAGCCAGCTTCGCGCAAATTGCGCTTCACCGCCCCAACCGCCTGCGTCGAGCCCAGTCCTCGAGGTTTGTCGAGGATCAGCCAGCCTGAGAGCGGAACATCGGAAGAAGATTTTTTCGCGAGTGTCATCCATGCCCCCTAGCCAAATGCGCATCGAACCGCCAATCCTCCATGCTGCAATGCAAAATGATTTCGATCTCCTGATTATCGGCGGTGGCATTAATGGTGCGGGCATCGCGCGCGATGCAGCGGGGCGCGGGCTGTCGGTGTGCCTGGTCGAACAGGGCGACCTTGCGCAGGGCACTTCGAGCGCATCGACGAAGCTGGTGCATGGTGGCTTGCGATATCTGGAGCACTACGAGTTCAGGCTGGTGCGCGAGAGCCTGATCGAGCGGGAGCGGCTGCTCGCCATCGCGCCACATATCATCTGGCCGATGCGCTTTGTTCTGCCCCACGATGCCGGATTGCGGCCCGAATGGCTGCTGCGTCTGGGCCTGTTCCTGTACGATCATCTGGGCGGGCGAAAGCTGCTACCGCCCACCACCACAGTCGATCTGCGCAAGCCTCCGCATGACAGGGTGCTGGAGGCCAGGCTGACGCGCGGGTTTGAATATTCCGACTGCTGGGTCGAGGATTCTCGCCTCGTCGTGCTCAACGCGATAGACGCGAAAGAGCGCGGTGCAGACATACGCAAACGCACCAAATGCATCGGGCTGAAGCGGGGTTCAAAGGGCTGGACGGCAACTCTCCAAGGCGAGGACGGCGAAACGCAGTTAAGCGCCCGCATGGTGGTCAACGCTGCCGGCCCGTGGGTGGATGATGTGCTTGGCCGCGCCCTGCCGGGACTGCGCCACGACAACCTGCGACTGGTCAAGGGAAGCCATCTCATATTCCCGCGCCTGTATGATGGTAATCACTGCTACCTGTTCCAGAACCGCGACAATCGTATAATTTTTGCAATACCTTACGAGCAGAATTTCACGCTGGTCGGAACCACCGATGTCGGGTTCAAAGGCGATCCAGCAGGGATCGATATCAGCGCCGAGGAATCGCGCTACATCTGTGATGCAGCGAACGAATACCTACGCGTGGATATCTCGCCCGATCAGGCGGTCTCCAGTTATGCCGGGGTGCGCCCGCTCTACGAAAACAACGCTGCTTCCAATTCCACAGTCACGCGCGATTACCAGTTTGAACTGGACCGCGATGAGAATGGGACGGGCGCTCCGCTGCTTTCAATCTTCGGCGGGAAGATCACAACCTATCGCAAGCTTGCCGAACATGCGCTTGAAAAACTGGGTGTTTCGGGGGCATCATGGACAGCGGGCGCCCCATTGCCCGGCGGCGATATGCCGCCTTCGCAATTCGACGCCTTCGTCCTGGAAAGTCAGGCCGCCTACCCGTTTCTGGCGCCCGCCACGGTCCTGCGCCTTGCCCGCGCCTATGGCACACGGATGCGCGACATCTTGGATGGCGGAGCAAACGGCCTTGGCGAACTCATTGGCGGCGACCTGTACGCAGCGGAACTGGAATATCTGATGCGCGTGGAATTTGCGACCACCGCAGAAGACGTACTGAAACGCCGCTCGAAGCTATATCTCCACCTTACCGAAGCGGAGCAGGCACGCGTCGATGCTTGGTTCGATGCCGCCCACAGCCGCACCCGCGAATGAGCGTCTCACATATTTGCGACTGCCATCGCCAGCGACTGATAATACTGAAACACCCATTCGACCGGGACCAGCACTACCGTCAGCCAGCCGGTGCCAAACATCCAGCTGAATGCGATCACACCTAAGATCATGATCATGCCAAGTCCCTGCATCCGCTCCCACCCACGTCGCATCCCGGCAGGCAGCAATCCGCCCACAATATGCGAGCCATCAAACGGGGGGATCGGCAGCAGATTGAACATGCCAAGAAACAGGTTGATGAGGACGAAGAAGTAGAACCCGCTCATCGCCCACAACGGCTCGCCCGTGGGGCTGAGCAACAGCGGAAGACTGGCGGAATTGGGATCAAAATCCGCGCCGTTGGTCCACACAAGTCCCAGCGCCACCGCGCCCAGACCGGCTAGGATAAAATTGCTGAGGGGCCCGGCAGCCGCAACCGCCATCATCCCGAAGCGAGGATTGTTGAGCCGGTTCTTCAAAACCGGAACAGGCTTGGCATAGCCGAATATCGGCGCTCCCATCAGCGCGAGTGCTCCTGGCAGCAGCAACGTGCCCACCGGATCGACATGCGCCAGCGGGTTGAGTGTCAACCGCCCGCGCTCGCTTGCAGTGGGGTCGCCCAGCGCCTTTGCGACATAACCATGCGAAACTTCGTGAAAGACAATCGCAATGACGAGGCACGGTATCAGAACCAGCGCCGTAATAAGGGTTTCGGACATGGGCATCATATAGGGACGCGGTGTGCCGCGCGCTAATCCCCTGCCGAAGATTCTCCCGCGCGATCCTTGGCCAATGCCGCGCTGAAGTGCTTTCGGCATAAAGCGACATAGCGGTCGTTCCCGCCGATCTCGGTCTGCTCACCCTCGCTCACCGGCGCGCCGCTGGCGTCGACGCGCAGGTTCATCGTTGCCTTGCGCCCGCAATCGCACACGGCCTTCAGTTCAACCAGCGCATCGGCGATACCCAGGAGCGCCGCCGATCCGGGAAACAACGCCCCCTGAAAATCGGTGCGCAGACCATAACAGAGCACCGGAACACCCAGATCATCTGCAACGCGCGCCAATTGCCACACGTGCACATCGGTGAGAAATTGCGCTTCATCCAGCAGCACGCAATCTAGCGCTGTTTCCTGATGCGCCGCGCGGATATCGTCCCACAAGTCGGTGTGTTGCCTGTAGAGGTGCGCCTGCGCCTCCAGCCCGATGCGGCTACGCACCATCCCCTCGCTGCGCGTATCGAGAGCGGCGGTCCACACCATCGTGCGCATCCCGCGCTCGCGATAGTTGAAGTCTGCCTGCAACAGGCTGGAGGATTTTCCGGCATTCATGCTGGAATAATAGAAATAGAGCTTTGCCATCGCACGATAGCCTAGACCGGAGACCGTCGCCGTGTCGAAGCAGGAATGGAGGCACCCTGTTGATTACTCTTGGCGAACCTGCGGGCGCATTGTTGCTCGCAAGGTCGTGGGTATAATCGCGCGCGCAGGGTCTTGCCGTGGGTTTGGTTGGCGGCAAAGTTGACACACTTTACAGCCTGAAAAGACCTGTGACCTGCCAAACACTGCTGACCTTTCAGAGACTTACGCGGGGATATCAAAGTTGACACTTCGCGGAGAATCTGACTGAAAATCAGATGGGCGAACGAGGCCCGGGCGTGCATATTCGGTTTTCAAAGAACAGCACCGCCATGCCATGACTTGCCGCCTGTAGGAAAGCCGATCATGCCCCGGAGGCCAATGTGCTAGTCCTGCCCGTCGACCTCATCATCGTCATTATCGTCCAGATCGCGCGCCACCTTGGGATCGCGCAGCAGCGCCTCGATCCGGTCGGCCTCGTCGAAGCTTTCATCCTTGCGGAACGCCAGTTTCGGCGCGAATTTCAGGCCCAGACGTTTGGCCACCTCGCGTTGCAGAAACGCGGTGTTCTGGCGCAGCGCCTTCACCACATCATCCTCAGCCGCACCCAGCAATGGTTTGATATAAGCGGTCGCGTTGCGCAGATCGGGCGTCATCCGCACCTCGGTAACGGCGATGGTGGAGGCGCTGACAACTTCGTCATGCACTTCCTGCCGCGCGAGCAGTTCTGACAGAATATGCCGGACGCGCTCGCCCACTTTCAGGACGCGAACGGTCTGCTGTTCGGTAGTGGAGGGATCACGTTTAGCCATCAGGTCATCCCCGTTTCGGTTGGCGAAGGTCGCGGGGTCGGGATAGCGGTGGAAGTGGCGCGGGCATAAATCGTGCCGTCCTCGGCCAGCAATTCGCCTTCGAGAAAAACAACGCGCCGCCCGGCCTTCACCACCCGGCCCTTGCCCACCAGCGTCTCACCATCGGGGATCAACCGCAAGAGGCTCATCGATATCTCCAGATTGAGCGGAGCCATTTCGCCGCCGCTCGCCGCGACAAAGGCGTATCCCATCACATCATCGAGATAGCCCGCAACCAGACCCGCCCTGCACGCCGCCGCGCCAGGTGGTCATCTCGCGCTTCACGATGAAGCGCATGGTCGCGGTCTGTGTCGCCTCGTCGAAGGAGACAAACTCGGACCCTAGCAAGGCGCTGTGGGGCGAGGTGTCATCCGCAAACCGACTGTCAAAGCCGCTCACCCATCATCCCCAAAGTCGCGAATTTGCTTCTTCTTGAGCCACATTCCGAAAAGGAAGCCAACCAGTCCAAAAATGCACAGGACAAGCCAGTCCTTCAAGACGTCAAGAGCAACCTCGATAGACCATTCAATTGTCACAAACTGACCGAAGAAAAATACCGTTACAACTTCGAGAAATGCTGCAAAGATTACGAGGGAAGCCAGCGCATAGGCATCGAAATAGCCGCTGCGCCAACCACCGAATCCTCCCGCGATCAACAAGATCCAGCCCACGAATGATTACAACGTGCGTTCGCGCAGCTCGACCTCGAAGACTTCAAGGCTGTCGCCCGGTTTCACGTCATTCGTATCTTCCAGAACCACGCCGCATTCGAGGCCTGAGCGGACTTCGTCCACATCATCCTTGAACCGTCGTAGCGAGGCGATGGTGGTCGCCGACACAATGACATCCTCGCGGGTAAGACGCGCGAACAGGCCCTTGCGAATGACCCCTTCGAGGACGAGCAGACCAGCTGCCTTGTCCTTCTTGCCCGATTTGAAGACTTCCTTGACCTCGGCCCGGCCAACGACCGTTTCGATGCGTTCGGGGCCAAGCTCGCCAGCCATTTCCTTCGCGACTTCATCGGTGAGGTGATAGATTACGTCGTAATACATCATCCGCACGCCATCGCGTTTCACCAGATCGCGCGCCTTGGCATTGGGGCGCACGTTGAAACCGATGATCGGCGCATTGGAAGCCGCCGCCAGCGTCACATCGCTTTCGGTGATGGCACCAACGCCTGCATGCAGCACGCGCACCTTGATATCATCGGTTGAGATGTTGTGCAGCGCCGTGACGATTGCCTCGACAGACCCTTGCACGTCGGCCTTCACCAGCACCGGCCATTCGATCACATTCGATGCGAGGTTGTTGAACATCGTATCGAAATTGGTCGGGGCCAGCGCGGTACGCTTTTCGGTGGCCTTTTCCTGACGATATTGCGCCACTTCACGGGCGCGCTGTTCGTTCTCGACCACGGTCAGCCTGTCGCCTGCCGACGGCACGCCGCCCAGGCCCAGCACTTCAACCGGCATGGAAGGTCCGGCTTCCTTGATCTGTTTGCCTGCATCGTTGACGATGGCGCGCACACGGCCGCTTTGCGTGCCGACCACGAATGTGTCGCCCCGCTTCAACGTGCCGCGAGTGATCAGCACAGTCGCAACCGGGCCACGGCCCTTGTCGAGCTGTGCTTCGATCACGGTCGCCTCGGCCTCGCGATCAGGACGTGCCTTCAGCTCAAGCAGTTCGGCCTGAAGCGTGATGGCTTCGACCAGAGCATCAAGACCATCGCCCGTTTTCGCCGAAATTTCGACATCCTGCACATCGCCGGACATCTTTTCGACGATGACTTCGTGTTCGAGCAGGCGAGTGCGGACATTGTCCGGGTTCGCCTCGGGCTTGTCCATCTTGTTGATGGCAACGATCATGGGCACGCCTGCGGCCTTGGTATGCTTGATGGCCTCGATCGTCTGCGGCATGATGCCGTCATCCGCCGCCACCACCAGCACCACGATATCCGTGACGTTGGCGCCGCGCTGGCGCATTTCGGTAAAGGCCGCGTGACCCGGCGTATCCAGGAACGTGATCTTCTGCTTGTTCTTGGCCGTGATCTGATAGCTGCCAATGTGCTGGGTGATGCCGCCGGCCTCGCCCTTGGTCACATCGGTCCCGCGCAGTGCATCCAGCAGGCTGGTCTTGCCGTGATCGACATGGCCCATGATGGTGACGACCGGTGGCCGTTCCTTCATCGTTTCCACGGGATCGGGATCGACCTCTTCCGAGATATCGACGTCCGCTTCGGACACCTTCTGGATGTTGTGGCCAAACTGTTCGACCAGCAGTTCTGCTGTGTCCTGATCGATGGTCTGATTGACGGTGACCATCATGTCGAGGTTGAACAGTTCTTTCACCAGGTCGGCACCCTTTTCGCCCATCCGTTTGGCCAGTTCGCCAACCGTGATCGCTTCGGGAACGATGACATCGCGGATCTGCTTTTCACGCGGCTTTGAAGAACCACCGCCCTGCATCCGGCGCTCTTTTTCGCGCGCACGCTTGAGCGCGGCGAGGCTGCGGGCGCGTCGGCCCTCGTCCTCGTTCAGCGCTCTGGTGACGGTCAGCTTGCCCGAACGACGTTTGTCAGGGCCGGCATCGACGGGAGCCGGGCGTTTTTCTTCCTTCTTTTTCGCCGGACGCTTGGGCTCGGGCCGGGCAACCGGCGTAAACTTGCGTGCGGCAGGCGCAGAGGCAGCTTCGAGCGAAGCCGGTTCGGCAGCTGCGGCTTCTGGAGCGGAAGCGACAACCTCGGCAGCGGCAGCCTGTTGGGCTGCGTCATCGGCCTTGGCCTCCTTGACGACTTCCTGCTTCGCTTCGGCTTCCTCACGCTTTTTCTGAGCCTGATTGTCCTCGGCCCGGCGCTTTTCCTCTTCCTCGCGCTGGCGTGCCGCAGCGTCTTCACGCTTGCGATCCGCAGCCTGCTGGTCAAGCCGCATTTCCTCAGCTTCAAGCTGCAGACGAGCGACGCGTTCCTGCGGGGTTTCACCGGCAGGTATTTTTTTCGCGGCAGGCGCGGGTGCAGGCTTCTTGGCTGCCGGAGCAGGTGTTGGAGCCGGTGCGGGCGTGGGCGCAGGCGCAGGCGCAGCTTCGGGCGCTGGTGTTTCACCCGGTTTCAGGAGCTTGCGGCGCCGTTTCACCTCGACCGCCACCTTGTTGGTGCGGCCGTGGCTGAAGGTCTGTTTGACCTCGCCAGCATCGACCGCCCTTTTTAGGCCTAGCGGTTTACGGGTGGGTTTTTCTGTGTCGTCGCTCATTCTAGCTCGTTAGTCCTTCAGTATTTTCAATGCCGTCTGCACAAAGCGGCGCAGCGTGCCCCGCTTTGGCCTCGGGCTGGGCCGCATCGACGCGGTCAGTCCTGATAAAGTTCGTCAGGCGGGTTACCGCCAGTTCCACCCGGTTTGCGGAACGCATGTCACCGGGGTGGCCCGAAACGCCCAGATGGACGACATTCTCGCGGCCCAATGCCACAGACAGCGCCGCGCGGTCCAGTGGTAAGACACATCCACGTGCACCTGACCCCTCGGCCTCGGTGCCCACACGCCACGCCTGGTCCAACCGCTTGCGCCCATCCTCGCTGGAATCGGCGGCGTGCAGCAGCACAGCAATGCGCCCGCTGCGCGCCTGTTCGGCTATCCGGCTGGAGCCCAGCACGATATTGCCGGACCGCAGTTCCAGACCCAGCCTGTCCAGCAAATGCCGGGAAAGCGCGGCCTGAGCCAGATCGGGCAGGTTTTCCGGAACGGTGAGTTTGGCGCCCTTGAACGCTCTGCCAAGCGCACCCCTGAACTGGCCACTCGCCATCGCCTTTTCAAGCGCGGCGCGATCGGGCGTGATCCACGCACCCCTGCCCGGCGCCTTTGCACCGGGATCGGGCAGCACATCACCGTCAGGCGAAATTGCCAGCCGCAACAGATCGTCACGCGCGCTGATTTCACCTGAAAGGATGCAGCGCCGCTCGCTCCCGGAAGGATGTTTATCCTTCGGAGAGTGAGCCGCTTCGGCGATGTCGGACGTCAGGCGCTCATTGGGTGGAGTCCGCATTGGCGGCCTCCTGAGTGTCGGGCTCGGCGGCGGGAGCCGGTGCCGGCTCCTCATCCTCGAACCAGTGTGCGCGGGCCGCCATGATGATCTCGTTGCCCTGCTCATCGCTGAGGCCGTAATCACCCAGAACCCCGCCCTTGTCCTGCTCGCGTTGCGGACGACGCAGCGGCGGGCCATCGGGGCTGTTGGTGCGACGACGCGGCGCTTCGCGCTTTTTCGCGATCAGTTCGTCGGTCGCAAGGTCGGCCAGATCGTCCAGCGTCTTGATCCCTGCCTTGCCCAGCGTGACCAGCATCGATTCGGTCAGATGCGGAAGTTCCGCCAGCGCATCCTCTACGCCCAGTTCACGGCGGGTGATGCGGTGGCCTTCTTCCTGACGCTCGATCGCTTCGAGTGCGCGGTTCTGCAATTCTTCGGCGAGTTCATCGTCAAAGCCTTCGATCGCAGCGAGTTCGGACATGTCGACATAGGCGACTTCCTCCAGCATCGCGAACCCTTCGGCCACGAGCAACTGCGACAGCGTCTCGTCCACGTCGAGCTCTTCCTCGAACATCTTGGAACGCTCGGCAAATTCCTTCGACCGCTTTTCCGAGGCTTCTTCCTCGGTCATGATGTCGATCTGCTGAGCGGTCAGCTGACTGGCTAGACGCACGTTCTGGCCACGGCGACCGATCGCAAGGCTCAGTTGATCGTCTGGCACCACCACTTCGATGCGACCGTCGTCCTCATCCAGCACAACGCGCGAAACCGTTGCCGGCTGAAGCGCGTTGACGATGAAGGTTGCGGTGTCTTCTGACCACGGGATGATGTCGATCTTCTCGCCCTGCAATTCCTGCACCACCGCCTGAACGCGGCTGCCCTTCATGCCGACGCAGGCGCCAACGGGATCGATGCTGGAATCATGGCTGATGACGCCGATCTTGGCGCGCGAACCTGGATCACGGGCGGCGGCCTTGATCTCGATAATGCCATCGTAGATTTCGGGGACTTCCTGCGCGAACAGTTTGCGCATGAAATCGGGCGCCGCGCGGCTCAGGAAGATTTGCGGACCGCGATTGTTGCGTTCCACCTTGGTGATCAGCGCGCGAACGCGCTCGCCCACTCGTGCCGCCTCGCGCGGGATCTGCTGGTCGCGGCGGATCACACCCTCGGCACGGCCAAGGTTGACGATCACATGGCCAAATTCCACCGACTTGATAACGCCGGTGATGATTTCGCCTGCGCGATCCTTGAATTCTTCGAACTGACGCTCACGCTCGGCATCGCGGACTTTCTGGAAGATCACCTGCTTGGCGCTCTGCGCATCGATGCGCCCCAGATCGACCGGCGGCAGCGGATCGACGATGAAATCGCCCACAGTCGCACCCGGCTGCAGCTTTTCGGCCTGCTTAAGATCGACCTGTTTGAAGTAATCCTCGACCTCTTCGACGACCTCGACCACGCGCCACAGCGTCAGGTCGCCGGTCAGCGGGTCAAGCTTTGCGCGGATATCGTTTTCCGCGCCGTAGCGGTTGCGCGCGCTTTTCTGGATCGCCTCTTCCATCGCTTCGATCACGATGGATTTGTCGATCATTTTCTCCGACGCAACGGAGTTCGCAATTGCGAGCAATTCGGCCTTGTTGGCGGAAATGGCACTGCCCATCAGTCGTCTGCCTTTTCTTCTGTGGTATCTTCAACAATGTCTTCGGCACCTGTGGTGTCGATCGGTTTGGTTGCAGCAATCAGCGCGTCGGTCAGGACCAGCTTGGCTGCGTGAATTTTCTCGCGCGGAAGTTCGGCCGCGCCCTTCTTTTCATCGTCGAGCATGACGAGGCCGCCTTCGAGACCTTTTAGCACACCCTTGAATACGCGCTGACCCTTTTCATCGCCGGTCCAGCCTTTTTGCATGACGATGCGCGCATCGTGCCCAGCCCAGTTGATGAAATCCTTGTCCCGCGTCAGCGGACGGTCAATGCCAGGGGAGGAAACTTCGAGGTGGTACGCGCCTTCGACCAGCACTTCGCCCTCTTCCTCACGCTCATCGATCAGCGCCGAAACGCAGCGTGAGAGTTGCGCGCATTGCTCGATGATCAACTGCCCGGTGGAGGGGTCTTCCGCCATGATCTGCAGCGCCTGTCCGCCCTCGCCCGCTTCGGATTCCATCATCTGCACGCGCACCAGATCAAACCCCAAAGCCTTGGCTTCGGGTTCTATCAGTTCGATTAGGCGGGTGAGATCAGTCATGCACTCTGCTGTTTCGGGCCGGAGTCCGGCAAGGGTATGGACCCGGCAGTGCTGTGACAATGCGGTGTCGTGCCGGCCCCTCTCGGCGCCAGCCCCACACATTGTCACGATGATGTCGGGATGAAAGGCAATTAGGCGCGCTGTCGCCTTTTGGCAAGAGCGCATTCGATGACCGGGTGATAAGCGTAACCTGCGCGAAGCACAATCCCGGCAAAACGATCCGCTTGACCGTGCGGCAGATCGATCAACTTCATCGGTGAGTCCTGCCAGATGGCCTGCGAGTCAGCGATCCTCGCCCCAGCTGTCCGATCCGGTTTGCGAACCCGCACCATAACCCCACCCATCCTCGGCCAGCGCCTTTTCACGTTCAGCCGTCATCTTTGCCTCGATCGCGCGCTGGCCCAGCGTTTCAGCCTTGTCGGCGAAGTTTTCGCTGGCAGTGGTGGCGGCACGATTGGCGGTAAAGGCAATCACGATCACGGATAGAAAGATCGCGAGCGAAACAAGGCCGATGATGACTCGCAAAGTACTCGTCAGGTTTTCGACAAGATCGATAATCGCGCGCATGTTGTTCCCCGTTTGCCGCCATGCTCAGGCCAGTGCAGCACACAGGTCTAGACCAAAAGGGTTATCATCCGGTTAGAGCGATGGCACAGTCGCAGGGATCGACCGGCGAGCGCGTTCAATCGTCCTGCTCTTCCATCAGGCCGTGTTTCTTGATGCAATGGCGCAGCTGATCATAACTGAGGCCAAGAGCTTTTGCCGTCTGGCGCTGATTCCAGCGATGTTTCCCCAAAGCGTGCTCGACGATCGCGCGCTCGTGCCCATCAACGGCGGCGCGCAGATCCTCGATCGTGTCGAAATCCACTCCCGGCGCGGAAGCGGCGCTGTCCGCTGGTGCAGGATGCGGGCTTGCGGATTGGCTTGCATGAGACGCAGAGCGCCGGTGCGAAGGCGCGGCGGGTTTCCACGGGCTGTCGAACGGATCGAACTGGACGTGCGCGATGGGGCTATCGGGATCATCCCAGCGATAGACTGCGCGTTCCACCACATTGCGCAATTCTCGCACGTTGCCGGGCCAGGGGTAATCCTCGAACTGTGCAGACACGTGCTGCGCAAAACCCGGCCAGTCACGCCATTCCAGCTCTGCGGCCATGCGGCGCCCGAAATATTCGGCCAGCACCGCCACATCACCTTCACGCACGCGCAGTGGTGGCAGCGTGATGACCTCGAAACTGAGCCGATCGAGCAGATCCGCGCGAAACTCCCCCGACTTTGCCAGCGCTGGCAGGTCATCATTCGTGGCTGCCACGATCCGCACATCGACTCGCACCGGGCGCGATGCGCCGATGCGCGTCACTTCGCCATATTCGACCGCGCGCAAGAGACGTTCCTGCGCGCCCATCGACAAAGTTCCCAGTTCGTCGAGAAACAACGTGCCTTTGTCGGCTTCCTCGAACCTGCCCGTGCGCGCTTTGGTAGCGCCGGTGAACGCGCCTGCCTCGTGGCCGAACAGTTCGGCCTCGATCAGCGTTTCGGGAAGAGCCGCACAGTTCATGGTGACCAGCGGTTCGCCCCATCTGGTGGAGAGACGGTGAAGACGTTCGGCAATCAGTTCCTTGCCTGTCCCGCGCTCTCCGATGACCAGCACCGGGCGGCTCATGGGGGCAGCGCGACTGGCGCGTTCCACCGCATCGAGAAAGGCCCCGGATTGGCCGATAAACTGGCTTTCACGCTCCATGGCCAAACTATAGTGAAAATTCCCAATGCTTGGCAATAAAAACCAGCTCAGAGGAGGGGAGGAAAACGAAAAATGCGCAGAATTCTCACCTTTTTCCGGTTTGGCACGCTGGTTGCAAAGTGATTGGGGACACCGGCGCCCATCAAATCAGAAGCGCCCGGCACACACTGGAAGGACCCGTCATGATCGATCTCAACTTCTGGAACAGCAAGCTTGGACAGGCCGCACTGGCCAGCATCCTGGCGATGATTGTGATGATCGCGGTGTCGAGCCAGTATCAGGCCGTACCCGGCAGCTTTGCCACGACCGCTGATCACCCATCCGCCGTTGAATTGGCGTGAACAAGCCGATGACCAACCCCGGATCAAATCCCTTAGGGCCGGAGCGCACAGTCCCCGCGAATGGCGGTCGCCCCGATGCCGCCTCTCCGGCCCGCCCTGATCCGATCGCTGACCTGAGCCCGGTTCGGACCAGCCAGCTTTCGCGTCTCGATGCCGAAATCGAAGCCTTGCGTCGCAGCCCCACTCCGACGCAAGACTATCGCAAGATCGCGCAGCAAAAGCGCGTCGGCAGCAGCAACCCGTTTCTAGATGGAGTAGCCTTTATGGGCATTTTCAGCCGCACCCGTGACATCATCGCCGCAAATTTCAACGACATGCTCGACAAGGCGGACGACCCCACGAAGATGATCCGCATGATCATCCTCGAAATGGAGGAAACGCTGGTCGAAGTCCGGGCAAGCGCGGCGCGCACCATTGCCGATCAGAAAGAAATGCACCGCCATTGCATGAAGCTGGACAAGCTTGAGGCCGATTGGGGCGAAAAAGCCCAACTGGCGCTGAGCAAGGATCGCGAAGACCTGGCTCGCGCTGCCCTCGTCGAGAAAAAGAAGGCTGCCAATATGGGCGACCAGCTGAAGGCGGAAATCGCCGTGCTGGACGATGCGCTGCGCGCTTACGAGGAAGATATCGCCAAATTGCAGCACCGCCTGCGCGAAGCCCGCAGCCGCCAGAGCGCGATTTCCGCGCGGCTCGAAAGCGCGGAAAACCGCGTCAAGCTCCGCAGCCTGATGACCAACGAACGCACCGATGAGGCGCTGTCGCGCTTTGACCAGCTCGAACGCCGCGTCGATTACGCAGAAGGTCGCGCCGAGGCGCTGGATATCGCCAGCGGCGGCCCGACCCTGTCGGAAGAAATCGCCGCGCTCGAAGGATCGGATGCGATCGACGATGAACTGGCACAGATGAAAAAGGCGCTGGGCAAGCCCGCGTCGAATGAGGGGGAATAAACGATGGTGGAAGATATTCTGGTTCCGATCTTCGTCGTCGGAATGCTCTTCATCGGTCTGCCGTGGCTGATCATGCACTATGTCACCCGGTGGAAAACCGCCGCGACCATCACCAACGATGATGAGGTGCTGCTCGAAGAGCTCTACAATCTCGCCAAACGGCTCGATGAACGCATGGATACGGTCGAGCGTCTGGTCGCAGCAGACGATCCCGCATTCAGCCCGGTCAGCCGCCTGCGCGCGGATCAGGAAACCGATAACCAGCAGCTTCGCGAACTCGAAGCACTGATCGCCGAAAAGAAAGGAACCCGCGCATGAACAGCCCCCGCACAACACTGTATCGCGACAAGCACGGTGCCAAACTGATGGGCGTATGCTCCGGCATCGCCGATTACACCGGGATCAACGTGTTCTGGATCCGGCTGGCCGCCGTTGCCTCGATCTTCATCACCGGCGGGCCTTCGATCATAGCGTATTTCATCGCCGGCTTTCTGCTGAACAAGAAGCCGCCGCACCTTTATCGCGATGCGAGCGAGCAGAAATACTGGCAGGGCGTGCGCCAGAGCCCGCAACGCACCGCCCGCGAAATCCGCGCGAACTTTCGCGATATCGACCGCCGCCTCGCCTCTGTCGAAGCGCACTATGTCAGCAGCAACCCGCGCCTCACCGCTGAGATCGAACGGCTGCGCTAGGCGCTGCCAAACAGGAGGAAATACCATGGACCCGCAAACACTCGGCGTGATGATACCGATCATCGCTATTGTTATGGGTTGTACCATTCCGATGGTCGCGATCTGGGCAAAGCACAAACAGAAGATAACGGAAATGCAAGTCAGCACGACCGCTGAACATACCGCCGAGAAAGCCGCGCAATACGCAGCGCAGGTGCAGCGTCTCGAAGACCGGGTACAGGTGCTTGAAAGGATCGTTACAGATCGCGGATACGATGTCGCCACACAGATCGAGGCATTGCGCGACACCCGCGAAACCGATGCCGCCAATGCCGGCATCCCGTTGAACTTCGACCGCAAGGAGCCCGCACGATGATGGATCTACTGACCACAGAAGCCATTGTAGCCATCGCCTTTGCAGGCATGGGAGGCTGGGTCTTCACCACCTGGCTGCGCGTCAAGAACGGCTACCCCCTCGAAGGGTCATGGGGCCAGAAAATGATGCCCACCACGGACAACGAGGCCAAGCAGCGGATCGGTCTGCTGACCCAGGAAAACGCGGAACTGCGCGCGGAGCTGGGCTCGGTCAAGGATCGGCTGGCCAATGTCGAACGGATCGTGACCGATGGCGGCTATCACCTGGGCGCGGAAATAGAAGCGTTGAGAGAGCGCGCGCTTGAACACCGCAAGGACGAAGGAACCGCCTGATGAGTTTCTGGACCGCAGTTGTCATCATCGTCGCCATTGGCGCCATCGCCAGTGTACTTCGCTCGCGCTACAACGCGCAGGCCGGGATTACCGAGGATTACCTCGGGAACCAGACGATATCGCGCGCAGAAGACCGTGAACGTGACGCCCGAGAAAAAGCGGCGCAGGCCGAAATTGCCCAGTTGAAGGAACGCCTCGCAGTGCTTGAGAGGATCGCGACCGACGCCAATTCTGCAGATGCGCGCGAAAGCAACCGGATTGCATCCGAGATCGAGGCGCTGCGCGAAGCGCGCCGCGACACCGAAACCGCATTGGGCAATCGGCCCGATTGACCCGCCCTCAAATTTTCTGATCCCATACAAACAGAGGATATGAGCGATGATTGACGCCCCTTCCTTGTCCCCGTCAATGGAACCCATGATGTTGATCGCGCTGACTTGTCTGATTGCGATTGGCCTGCTGACCTTCGCCTTTTTAAGGGCATGGAATGACTGGATCGAGCTGAAGCGTCGCGAACTGGAAAGTGGCTCGCACGCAGGGTTGCCCGCGGGAACCGGCCACGATTACCGCCGCGATGCCGAAGACAACCCGCATCTCAGCGTCGGTGCGGCCCGGATCGAACTGGCCGATCTGAAAGAGCGGATCAGGAAACTGGAAGCCATCGCGAGCGGCGTGGAGCTTTAAGAAACGAGCCCTTACATATCTCGCGCGCGCGCACTAAATGCCCAGCCATGCGATCTCTCCCTGATATTCTTGAGGAATACGAATTCCTCGAAGGCGATGAACGGTACCGGCTGCTGATTGAGCTGGGACGCGAACTGGAAGATATGCCCGATGCGCTGAAAACCGACGCGACTCTGGTGCGCGGCTGTTCTGCGGCGGTGTGGGTCTATCCTACGCAATCCAGCGAAACGTTGCACTTCCTTGCCGATAGCAACGCCGCCATTACCAAGGGCATTGTCGCGCTGGTGATCGCAGCTGTGCAGGACAAGCCCGCCAGCAAGATCGCCCACATGGACGTGATGGAAGCGCTGGCGCCGTTCGATCTGAAAAGCCAGCTTTCCAGCAATCGCACTCAGGGCGTGCCCAACATGATCGCGCTGGTGCAGGAGCACGCCGCACGGCTTGCCATGGCGCAGGGGTAATGCGGCGCCTTGTCCGTCCGCTGTACTTTGTAGGCGGGGTGATCGCTATCGGACTGGCGGCGCTGGGTGCGGCGCTGCCATTGGTGCCGACGGTTCCGTTTCTGCTGGTCGCAGTGTTCTGTTTTGCGCGCAGCAATCCCGCGCTGGAAAAACGCATTCTGGACCACCATTATTTCGGCCCGCAGGTGCGTGACTGGCAGGAACGCCGCGCGATCAGTCGGAAAACGAAGTTGATCGCTGTGGGCGCGATGGCGGCGGGTATCGGGTTCACCTGGCTAACCTTGGGATACCCGTATTACCTTGCCTCTATTGCCATTCTGGTGATCGTCGGCGGTTGGATCTGGACCCGCAACGAATAGAGGCCACGCAATTTGTGGCAATGGCATAAGCGAGCAGGAAGCTGTGCCGAGTGACTGCGCGAGGGTCTAGGCCCCGACACTGTCCCGAACTACGGCGATGCCCGCTTCGCGCTGTTCGCGCAGCTCTTTTTTGAGCGCTTGCGGATCGCGCGCAAACACGAAACCGAAACTCACGCCGCCTTCCTTGCCGATGGTTGCATGGTGCAGCTTGTGCGCCTGCACCAGCCGTTTGGCATAACCCTTTTTTGGCACGAAGCGGAAATAGCGTTGGTGCACCAACCCATCGTGGATCAGGGTGTAGATGACGCCGTAGAGCGTGATGCCCACGGCAAACCACCATAGCCATTCCCAATACAGCGAGCCAAATATGTACATCGCTGCGTTGATCGTGCCGAATACGACCGCGAACAGGTCATTCTTTTCCAGGGCATTATCGTGCGGTTCGTGATGGTCGCGGTGCCAGCCCCAGCCCCAGCCGTGCATGATGTATTTGTGCGCAACCCACGCGAACACCTCCATCCCGATCAGGGATGAAAGGACCGTGAGAATTATTTCGAGCCAGCTCATGCAGGCGCTTCCTTGTTAACGATATCGGCCGCGGCAATGCTGCCCGTCCCCACACCCCCATCAGCTTTACCAACGCCCGCCTTCTTCGCCGCAGGAAGCGCCCACCAGGGCACTTCGGGTTGGCGGTGATGTTCCAGATGATAGCCGAAATGGAAGCACGTGACGAGGCTGGCGAGCGCTCCAAAATCATTGCTGCGCGCGTTGTGCCGGTCCGCAAAAGTATGCTCTGCCGAGTGATGATGCGGGCGAAAAGTGCCGAAATAGAACAATTGCAGTGACGATAGCAGGGCAGGCGCGCCGTAAAGAACGAGTATCTGCATGAACGGCACATCGAACACCAACAGGTAGATGCCCACCACCGTGTGCACGAAAACCAGCGATTGCCAGCCGAAATATCGTTTGAAAAACGTCCAGTACCACCGGAGGAAATTGCCGGGGTTATCCTCGTCAAAATCGGGATCGCCAGTGTGGCCAGAAAGCTTGTGATGAGTGAAATGCGCATCACGCAAGGTGCGCCAATTGAACCCGGCATACAGCATCAGCAGACCAGCTCCGATAACGGAATTCACCCGCTTCATGCCGGGGGCAAGGCTGCCGTGCATCGCATCGTGGCACACAATGAACACGCCAACACTCAGCCACACCTGCACCGTCGCCAGCGCGAGCGCCACAGGAAGGCTCGCCCAGGTCAGCTCGAACACGAACATGCCGTAGAAATGGATCGCCAGCCACCCGCCCGCGATCAGCGCAGCCAGCGCAAGGCCGATCACACTCTGCATCGGTCGGCTCGGAAGGGAGTAACGCGTTGTCATGCCACAGGAGATACGCGCTGCCGGTTCATCGGGCTTCATATAGCGCACCGATCGGAAACTGCCAACGCGATTGGGTGGCCGTCCTCGTCCCTTCCCTTGCCGTGCCTCACTCCCCGCTGGGGAAAAAGATCTCACGCAGGTGCTCACCGATACGCGCGGGGCGCAGGGTCTTGGCATCGATGCAGCACCAGCTGGACTGCACTTCGGCCAGCACTTCCTCGCCGCGCTTGATCACCGTGTGATAAAATGCGCGCGCGCCGTTGTACCGTTCCAGCACCGTGCTGCGCGATCACGTCGTCTTCGAGGAACGCCGGCTTGCGATAGGTGATCTCATGTTTGAGAGCGACCCATGCCTTGCTCGCCACTTCCTCTGCCGGGGCGATCCGGTTCCAGTGCGCAAGCACCGCATCCTGAACCCAGTTCAGATAGCGCGCATTGTTCACATGCCCCATGAAATCAATATCATCGGGCACGACTTTAATCGGGAATCGGAAGGGTGAGGCTGCAGTCGTTGCTAACATGGGTGTCAATTAGCGCGAATATGATGTCCATACCATGAAGAAGTGCGATATAATCGGCATCCACCTTGCCAGTGTTGCGCGATCACCGCTAACCCGCGTCAAACCTAATGATTGAGAGAGACCATGGCGAGCCAGCCCCGCACGCTTTACGCAAAGATCTGGGATGCCCACATCGTTGAAACCCGCGATGATGGAACGTCACTGATCTATATCGACCGGCATCTGGTGCATGAGGTGACGAGCCCGCAGGCGTTCGATGGCTTACGCAAGGCCGGACGCCGGGTGCGCCGCCCCGATCTGACGCTGGCAGTGCCCGATCACAACCTGCCCACCACCGCGCGGCGTGATGCGAATGGCGTAAAGGTTCCCATCGCCGACCCGCAGAGCGCCGCGCAGCTGGAGGCGCTGGAGCAGAACGCACCCGATTTCGGCATCCGGTACATTGGCGATGCCGACGTGGAACAGGGGATCGTCCATGTCGTCGGCCCCGAACAGGGCTTTTCGCTGCCAGGCACCACCATCGTGTGCGGGGATTCGCACACGGCGTGTCATGGCGGATTGGGCGCGCTTGCGTTTGGCATCGGCACCAGCGAGGTCGAACACGTTTTGGCGACGCAGACTCTGCTGTTGCAGAAATCAAGGGCGATGGAGGTGCGTGTCGAGGGCGATCTACCCCCCGGCACATCGGCAAAGGATCTGATTCTCCACATTATTGGCGTGATCGGCGCTGCGGGCGGTTCGGGCTACGTCATCGAATATCGCGGCCCCGTGTTCGAGGCGATGAGCGTCGAGGAACGTCTGACCATCTGCAATATGAGCATCGAGGCAGGTGCGCGTGCCGGATTGATCGCGCCTGACGATACCGTGTTCGATTACCTCAACGGCCGCCCGATGGCGCCTAAGGGCGCTGAATGGGACGCGGCGGTGGCATATTGGCGCACCCTGCGCACCGATCCGGGCGCGCAGTTCGACAAATCGGTCGTCATCGACGCGGCCGGTGTCTCTCCTACGGTGACATGGGGAACAAGCCCCGAAGATGTCGTCGCGATCACCGGCACCGTGCCCTCACCCGATAGCTTTGCCGATGAAAGCAAGCGGGCAGCGGCGCAGAAAAGCCTCGATTACATGGGTCTGACGCCCGGCACCGCGATGACCGACGTTGCAATCGAAAACGTTTTCATCGGCAGTTGCACCAACAGCCGGATCGAGGATCTGCGCAGCGCCGCAGCGGTGCTGAAAGGCCGTACCAAGGCACCCGGCGTGCGCTGGGCGATTGTCGTTCCCGGCTCTGGCCTGGTCAAACGGCAGGCCGAAGATGAAGGGCTGGACCGCATCTTCATCGACGCCGGGTTTGAATGGCGCGAGCCGGGCTGTTCGGCGTGTCTGGGCATGAACCCGGACAAGATCCCGGCTGGCGAACGCTGCGCCTCCACCAGCAACCGCAATTTCGTCGGTCGTCAGGGGCCGGGAGCGCGCACGCACCTCGTCTCGCCTGCGATGGCGGCAGCGGCGGCGGTGAAGGGTAAACTTGCCGATGTGCGCGAGCTGGACTGATCCGCGCTTGAAACCCGGCGCCGGTGAGCGCAAGGAACAGCCATGACCAAAGATAACAAAACGAAAGCCGCGATGGGTGCTGCTGCCACCATCGGCTCTGCCGCAATCGCTGCCGCGCTGCTGTATGCCGGCCGCCGGTTCCGGCAAAAGCCTGAGGACAAGGCCGCACCCGGCACCATCCCGTCAGGCGAACCCCCCGAAACCGATTGAGGATACCCGACGATGGAAAAGCTGACCTGCGTCACAGGCGCCGCCTATCCCTTCGGTCGCAAGAACGTCGATACAGACATCATCATCGCGTCGAAATGGCTCAAGACCATCACGCGTGACGGGCTGGGCCAGGGCGCATTCGAAGCGATCCGGGAGAATGGCGACAGCGTGTTCGACGATCCCGCCTATCAGGGCGCGCCAATCCTGATCGCGGGCGACAATTTCGGCTGCGGCTCCAGCCGAGAACACGCCGCCTGGGCGATCCTCGACATGGGCATCCGCGTTATCATTGCGCCGAGTTATTCCGACATATTTTCCGGCAATGCGGTGAAGAACGGCATCCTGCCCGTGGTTCTGCCGCAACCTGCCATCGACCGGTTGATGGAAGTTGCGCGGCAAGGCTCGCCGATCACGGTCGATCTGGACACGCAGACCGTTACCACGCAATTTCAGGATCGCTTCGCGTTTGAAATCGACCCGTTTCGCAAGCATTGCCTGCTTGGCGGGCTGGACGAAGTGGCCCTGACACTGGAACGCGACGAGGCCATCGGCCAGTTCGAAAGCCGCCTGCGCGCCGAACAAGGCTGGCTGGTGCCGGGCACCGTTGCCGCATGATCAAGCCTGAATACACCTGAGGGAGAGACCACAATGAAAGCCATTCGCACCCACGAAGTGGGCGGCCCAGACACGCTTACGCTGGACGAGATCGAAGTACCCACTCCGGGCAAGGGCGAAGTGCTCGTCGCGGTGAAGGCCTGCGCAATCAATTATCCCGATACGCTGATGATCCGCGACCTGTATCAGTTCAAACCGCAGCGCCCCTATTCGCCCGGCGGCGAGCTGGCGGGCGTGGTCGAAGCGATCGGCGAAGGTGTGACCGGTTTCAAGGTCGGCGACCGCGTGATGGCGGGCATCGGCAATGGCGGCCTTGCGGAAAAGGTCGTTGTGCCTGCTGGCCGCATGTTCCCGGTTCCCGATGACGTGCCGTTTGAAAAAGCCGCATCGCTGCTGATGACATACGGCACCACGATCCACGGGCTGAAGGATCGCGGCCACATCAAGGCGGGCGATACCGTGCTGATTCTGGGCGCGGCGGGCGGTGTTGGCCTGTCGGCGGTGGAGCTGGCAAAGGCATTTGGCGCGCGCGTGATCGCGGCGGTTTCGTCCGAGGCCAAGGGTGAGGTTGCGCGCAAGGCAGGCGCGGACGATGTCGTCATCTATCCGCGCGGGGAAATGGACAAGGACGCGTCAAAGGCGTTGTCGCAAGCGTTCAAGGATGCGTGCGGTCCCGAAGGCGCGAACATCGTCTATGACATTGTCGGTGGCCAGTATTCAGAGCCTGCCCTGCGCGCGATCGCGTGGGAGGGTCGGTTCCTGGTGGTCGGCTTCCCCGCCGGGATCGCAAAGATGCCGCTCAATCTCACCTTGCTCAAATCCTGCGACATCTGCGGCGTGTTCTGGGGCGCGTTTACCGCTCGCGAACCAGCCAAATTCGTTGCGCAGGTGAATGAGCTGTTCGCGCTGATGAAAGAAGGCAAGATCGACCCGCTGGTGTCCGAAACCTTCCCGCTGGAACGCGCGGGCGATGCAATTGCGAAACTGGAAAATCGCGAGGCGGTAGGCAAACTGGTGGTGACGATCGACTGATCCGTGGCGGCAGGGGCAGCAATTGCTTGTCGCCACCCCTGCCCCGCCCTATCTCGCATTCCAGCAATTTTCCGGAGGGACCAATGACCGATTTCAAAGACCGCGAGCGCGGGGAAGAAGCCAAATTTGCGCTGGACGAGGAGACCGCCTTCAAGGTCGCAGCGCGTCGCAATCGGCTGATGGGCGAATGGGCTGCTGGCCTGATGAACCTGACGCCTGAAGAAACCGACGCCTATAAAAAGGCCGTGATGCAGGCCGATTTCGAGGAAGCGGGCGACGAGGACGTGATCCGCAAACTGCTGGGCGATCTCACCGCGGCCGAATCCGATGTGAGCGAGGCCGACATTCGCGCGAAGCTGGAAGAAATGACAGTTGAGGCCAGGCGCCAGTTCATGGGCGGCCTTTAATGGCTGTTGGTCGGGAGAACGCACCATGCCGATGAAAGGCGAAGACATCATCGCCGCGATCGAGGCTGAATTGCCCGGCGCGGTGGTGGAACTGACCGATCTGGCTGGCGACGACAACCACTGGTCTGCGAGCGTCACCGCCCCGCAATTTGCGGGCAAGACCCGCGTGCAGCAGCACAAGATGGTCTATGCCGCCTTTGGCGAGAAAATGGGCGGCGAACTGCACGCCTTGCAAGTGAGCACCGCGGTTCCCAACTAATATCGCATGCGGATACCCGCAAACCCTTACACCGAAAACAGCAGAGGCCGGATCATCATGGCTGATATCAACGAACGTATCTCAACCCTTGTCGGCGAAAACGATGTCGTCCTTTTCATGAAGGGCACGCCGTTGTTCCCGCAATGCGGTTTTTCCAGCCGGGCGGTCGCTATCCTCGACCATTGCGGCGTCGCGTATGAAAGCGTCGACGTGTTGCAGGACATGGAAGTGCGCCAGGGGATCAAGTCTTTTTCCGACTGGCCGACCATCCCGCAGCTTTACGTCAAAGGCGAATTCGTCGGCGGCAGCGACATCATGATGGAAATGTTCGAAGCTGGCGAATTGAAGCAGATGCTGGACGAAAAAGACGTCGCCAAAGCGGAAAGCTGAGTTTTAACGCCCGCGTTGGCTCCCAATCAGGGGGGCAACACGCTGCACAATAAAAAACCGCCTTGCGAGACCAATCGCAAGGCGGTTTTAATTTGCACGGGGAGGTAAGACCCAAAGACCAGGAAGGGCTTACCTCATTTTGAAGACCATCTACTGTGCAATCTATAATGCACCACCCGTGCCAAACTCGCAGCACTGATGTTTTTCAGATACTTGCGAAGTTAATACACATCTGCGGGGCGCTCGATTGTAAAGGTTTCCGACACGGGTCGTGGCTTTTTACCCCAGATTGCAGCGCGGAACCTCACCGCCCCTTTTATCGACCATACTTGGCAAGAGGGCGCGCGGGGGCCATCACATCACGATGACTGACGAATCTGCGAGCCCTGACGGCGCATCCCCATCTCCCGAAGGCATTCCGGCCGCGACCATCATCATCTTTCGCAATTGCCCGAACGGCGGCGCGCCCGAAGTGCTGATGACGGTGCGATCGCGCGACATGGCGTTTGCCGGCGGCATGGCGGTGTTTCCCGGCGGGCGCGTCGATCCGGAAGACTTTGCACTGGGCGAGGCAGCGGCGCGCGATAGCGGGCTTTCTCCGGATGAAGCCGCGCACCAGATTGCTGCCATCCGCGAAACACTTGAGGAAACCGGCCTCGCACTGGGCCTGTCAGGGGAGATCACGGGCGAAACCGCGCGCAATGCGCGAACAACGTTGGAACGTGAGAAGTCCCTCGCCCCGGTGCTGTCGAAGTTTGGCTGGACACTTGATCTCGATCAGATCGTCCCGTTTGCGCGCTGGTTTCCGCAGAACGAGAAGTTGAGCAGGGTCTATGACACACGCTTTTACCTCGCCGATCTGGGGACCGGCGCGGTGGATGTCTCGATCGACCAGACGGAAAACACCCGGCTGTTCTGGACCAGCGCCCAAGGCGCGCTCGACATGGCTCAGCAAGGGGCGATAAAGCTGATCTTTCCCACCCGTCGCAACCTCGAAAGGCTCGCCCTGTTCGCCAGTTTCGAAGATGCCCGCGCACAGGCAGAGGCGATCCCGGTGCGCACCATCATCCCGCAGATCGACGCCAGCAGCGGTCAGCCGATGCTCACCATCATGCAGGATGCGGGTTATCCCATCACTGCGGAATTGCTGGAAACCGTCGCTCGCGGATGAGCCGTGCGCAAATCTGCGGCATAAATAGCAAAGTGGCGCGCCCTGCAGGACTCGAACCTGCTGCCTCAAGATTAGAAGTCTCGCGCTCTATCCAGATGAGCTAAGGGCGCGCGCCGAATGGGCCTTTAGCGCGCTTTCAAGCGCTTGGGAAACACGCTAGGGCATCCGCCGATGGAAAACACCGATCCCGCCGCCGCTTTCGACCGTGATCCCCATGACGGAATCGCCGCCACCAGCCACGCGCCGCCCGCTTTTCGCTATTACGATTTCGTCATGGCGGCGTTTGTCACCATCCTGCTTCTGTCAAACCTCATCGGCGCGTCCAAGCCCAGTTATATCACACTGCCAAACGGGCAGGAGTGGATTTTCGGCGCGGGCGTGTTGTTCTTCCCGATCAGTTACATCATCGGCGATGTCCTGACAGAGGTGTATGGCTATGCCCGCGCGCGCCGTGTCATCTGGACCGGCTTTGCCGCGCTTATCTTCATGGCGTTCATGGCGTGGGTTGTCGTCAGCCTGCCCCCGGCAGACAACTGGCCGTTCCAGTCTGATTACGAAAACGTCTTCGGCAACAGCTGGCGCATCGTGGCCGCGTCTATCATCGCCTTCTGGGTGGGTGAATTTGCCAATTCGATCGTGATGGCAAAGATGAAGATCTGGACGAAGGGGCGCGCGCTGTGGACCCGCACGATCGGCTCGACGGTGGTGGGACAGGGCCTCGACAGCGCGATCTTCTACCCGCTCGCATTCTGGGCGCTGCCAGGATGGCCGGTTGAAACGCTGGTGCAGGTCGCCCTGTCGCAATGGTTCATCAAGGTCGCATGGGAGGCGTTGCTGACGCCGGTCACCTATGTGGTCGTGGGTCGGCTGAAACGGGCAGAGGGCGTCGACCTGTTTGACACCGATACCGATTTTTCGCCCTTCTCTGCCAGGGAAAAGCGCCGCTGACCGGCGGGCAGCCCTCGCTCAATCGCTGGTGCGCAGAGCCTCATCGGGCACGATATCGACGCGCGGGGTCAAACCCAGCCTTGTCGCCAGCAGCCGCATATCCTTGTCCACCGGCCCGCCGTGCAACGCTGCGTGACTGGTCGCAAGGCGCAGGACCAACGCGTCATCCTCCACGATTAATCGGCTTTTATCGAGCGAACGGCGCGATCCCGCGCCCATCCGCCGGGCCAGCCGCACGCTCAGCCCCCAATTGATCGCCTCGTCCAGCGCCTCATCGCTGGCCAGCGCGCGGACGCGCTCGGGCAGATCAATATCGTTGCCATTGGCTGAAATCGCCGCCGCCAGCATCGCGCGCTGATCACTGCGCAGTGCAATCCAGCGCTTTGCCAGCGCCCATTCAATGGCTTGCGGCAGGCGGATGTTCGGCTCAATCCTCATGGAAGCAAGCGCGAGCATGGTCGCCGCCAGCCGCAATCGTTCGCTGCCGTGATTACGGCACGGCGCCGCATCCAGCGTCCAGCTCGCAATGCGTGTCGCCATCATCGGTGGGACGCCGCGTTGACCGGCAAAATGCGAGACCCCGGCCAATAACGGGTCCTGCGCCTGTTGGGAGGTGGGCAAGGCGGCGAAGATCAAGCCTTCGCGCAGTCCCCAAGAGGAAAAGACGATCCGTTCAGGGTCGATCACTGCCAGCATCGCTTGCAGCAGAATCGCGGCATCGGGTAGTTTGTCGGCCCGCATCGAGGATATCCGGCTGCGCGTCTTGAGGCTGTCGGGCGTCTCTTCAAAAAGGGCACGGATCATCACTTTTGCGCGGTCGGTGCTGATTGCAAGGCCGTGCGGATCGCTCAAGGGATGCTTGTCGTTCTGCATCGCGAACACCGCCATGGCGCGCCATGTGCCGCCCACCAGATACAGCGTGCCTGCGCCTTTGCCTTCGCCCGCATCCACAGCATCGAGCCGGACCGATCCCTTCGCCATTCCTTTCTTCAGCGCCTCTTCCAGCGATTTGCGCATCCGGGTGCCGTTCCTGTCGTCTTTCACCCGGTAATCGGGCAGGCGCAGCGCGCCCAGTGGCAGCGAAACGGGATTGGCCATCTCTCCACCGGCCAGATCGACCAGTTCCAGACTGCCTCCACCCAGATCGGCGACAATTCCCCTGGCTCCCGGAAAAGCACCGGCGACCCCGCTGGCGCTCAGTATCGCTTCCTCTTCGCCGGTCAGGACGCGGGGCGACAGGCCAAGTTCTTTAAGCGCGGCGATGAATTGCGGGCCATTGCTCGCCTCGCGCACAGCGGCAGTTGCGACCGTATCGACCTCGCGCACACCCAAGTCTTCAAGCAGTAGGGCGAACCGACGCAAGGCGCGCATGGCCAATGCGATCGCTTCTGGGGCAAGCGTGCCATCCTTTCCGATGTCGCGGCCAAGGCGCGCCGTGACCTTTTCATTCAGCATGACGGTGGGCGCGCGCATGGCGCCGCTGTAAACCACCAGCCGAACCGTATTGGAGCCGATATCGATGATAGCGCGCCCGGCCATATTGCCGGAAAACGCTCCGTCGCCATCATTGCGCCGATTGTTGAAAGTCATGTTTTCCCGACAATCCCGTTGCAGATTTGCGCCCGCTCAAGACTGGAAGCGCCATGTGCAACGATTAATCCGTGCGCCCCTTGCGCAGCGAAAGTTTGGGCACACCGCCCGCTTCCAGCGCTCCACCCCGACCCGACAACGATGGGTTGGTCATAAAATAACGGTGGCAGTTAAACGGTTTATCAAGTGCCTCCACCCGCGAATAGCTGCCATCGGGATTCAGCCACCAGCTTTGTTCGGTATCCAGCATGTTGGCAAGCAACACCTGTTGCAGCACCTGATCGTGAACCGTGCGGTTGAGGATCGGAATCAGGCTTTCGACCCGCCGATCAAGATTGCGCCCCATCAGATCGGCAGACGAGATGAACAGAGCCGCCTCTGGACCGGGCATGGGGTGGCCGTTGGCAAAGGCATAGATGCGGCTGTGTTCAAGGAAACGACCGATAATGGATTTGACGCGGATATTCTCCGACAGGCCGGGCACTCCGGGTTTAAGGCAGCAGATACCGCGGCACACCAGTTCAACCTGAACGCCCGCATCGCTGGCGGTGTACAGCCGGTCGATCATGCCCTTGTCAGTGAGTTGATTGCATTTCAGCCAGATGGCAGCCGGCAACCCCTTGCCCGCATTGGCAATTTCTGTGTCGATCCGGCGATACAGTTCCTGCCGCAGATCGAGCGGAGCGATAGAGATCAGTTCAAGCGCGCGTGGTTCGACATAGCCGGTCACGAAATTCATCATTCGCGCCGCATCGCGCCCCAACCGGGGATCCGCGGTGAAAAAGCTCATGTCGGTGTAAACCTTGGCCGTTACCGGGTGATAATTTCCGGTGCCGAAGTGGCAATAGGTGCGAAATCCGTCGCCCTCGCGGCGCACGACCATGGCAATCTTGGCATGGGTTTTCCAGTCGGTGAAACCATAGATGACCTGCACCCCGGCACGTTCCAGCTTGGTCGCCCATTTCAGGTTTTGCTCTTCGTCGAACCGCGCTTTCAATTCCACCACTGCGGTGACGGAAATGCCGTTTTCCGCCGCCTCGATCAGCGCGTTGATGACGTTGGATTGCGACCCGGCCCGGTACAGCGTCTGTTTGATCGCGACGACATCGGGATCATTGGCCGCTTGCCGGATGAAATCGACGACCACTTCAAAACTTTCGTAAGGGTGGTGGATGATGATGTCCTTTTCGCGGATTGCGGAAAACGCATCGCCATCATGTTCGCGCACCCGTTCGGGATAGCGCGGGGAATAGGCATCGAATTTGAGATCGGGTCGGTCTTCGGAAACGATCTCGGCCAGCCCGTCGATCCCGATCATACCATCGGTCTTGATGACTGCGGCCTCGTGCACTCCCAGCTGTTCCAGCAGGATGCCTTCGGCCTCGGCATCGAAATCTTCTTCCAGTTCCAACTGGATCACCTGCCCGCGCCGCCTGCGCTGGATCGCGCTGCGGAAAGTGCGGACAAGATCTTCGGCCTCTTCCTCGATTTCGATATCGCTGTCGCGCAGAACTCGGAACAGGCCATCGCCCTGGATCGTGAAACCTGGGAACAGCTTTTTGGCGTAACGCTGGATCAGGCTGGCGATGGAAATGTATATCGCCTCGTCGCCCGATCGGCTGGCTGGAACGCGCACAAACCGGGGCAGCGCGCTGGGGATCAGGATCATCTCGATGATCTGTTCCTTGTCCGCATCGCGGGTAAGCGTGAACAACAGGCCCACCCCCTCGTTCTGAACGAACGGGAACGGATGCACCGGGTCCAGCGCCTGAGGCGTGATGATCGGCAGAATTTCGCCGAGGAAGAATTCCTCCAGCCAATCATGCGCTTCTGGCCGGATACGCTGTTCATCGGCGATGTGAATGCCCGCCTCCCCCAGAGCGATCCGCAGGTCGCGCCAGATATCCTGCTGGCGATCAGACAACTGGGCCAGCTTTTCGCGGATCGCGGTCAATTGCTGGGTCGGCGTGCGCCCGTCAATTGCCACCTTGTCGATGCCGCGCTGCGCCTGTCCGACCAGACCGGCGACGCGGATCATCATGAATTCATCGAGATTGCTGCCGGAGATCGACAGGAACCGCAGCCGTTCCAACAGCGGATAACGCAGGTTCTCCGCCTCAGCCAGAACCCGCTCGTTAAAGGCAAGCCACGAAAGTTCGCGGTTGAAATACTTGTCGCCATCCCCGGCGATTACCGGTGTTGGCAAGCCATGCGGCATCGGCGCGCTGCTCATCGCTGGGGCGTGGTCCTCTTTGTCTTTAATCGTGAATCCATGCGTGTCGCACCAGACGCCGTGGGTCAATCGGAGACGTGGAGCCTGTCCAACAAATGCGAAATCTGTTGCGAAGTTCAAACGAGAGTTCGGCACTCCGCAATCTGCGTAATGCCACGCTTGCCATTGGCATCGCGGCCCAGCTGCACGATCACGTCGATCACGCTGGCGGCATAGGCAATCGTATCCGACCGAGTGAGCCCGATCCCGGTCTGCATCACCATCAACGACAATTGTTCAAGCGCACCGCGCAGGGAATTGGCGTGGATCGTCGAAAAGCTGCCGGGATGGCCGGTGTTGATTGCGCGCAGGAAACTGACGCTTTCCGCGCCGCGCAATTCGCCCAGCACGATGCGGTCGGGGCGCAGACGCAACGCGGCCTGCAGCAATTCGTTGGATGTGACCTTGGCCTCGCCCAGCTCGCCCTTCACCGCGACCAGACCGACGGAGTTTTCACCCGGAAATTTCAGTTCCGGCGTGTCCTCCACCAGAACGACGCGCTCCGCTTGCGGAATTTCGCCGAGCATGGCGTTGAGGAACGTGGTCTTGCCGGTGCTGGTACCGCCCGAAATCAGGATCGTGCGGCGGTGCCGGATCGCCTCGCGCAGGTACGCGATCGGCTGAAACTGCGGATCGGGCATGTCGACCGATACCTCGCCAGCAAGCGGGCCGTTGTCATACGCATCCAGCGGCAGGTCGAGCCGACGGTGGCGGCGGATAGCCATGACCCAGTGTTTGCGGCTGGCAGGCGGGCCGCAAAACTGGATGCGCGCGCCATCGGGCAAGGTCGCGCCCAGCAAGGGGTGTTCGCGATTGATGCCCTGATGGCTGACCCGCGCGACCTGTTCGGCCAGTCGCTGCACCAGCCGATCGTCGATCTCTGGAGTGGCGATCTTGCGCATACCGGGGTCGGAGGCATCCTCGATCCAGACCTCGCCGGGTCGATTGACCATGATCTCGGTCACGGTGTCGCGGTCCAGCCAGCGTTTGAACGGGGCGAGATACGCATCGAGATAGACGCTGCGCTCCGCCATCAGCGCTCAGGCTGTTTACGGCGTCAGGATCGGTTTCCCCGGCAAGGGTCGCGGGCCCGCCTGCGGGCGTGAAGGGATGGACATCGGCGGTCATGGCATCACCCTGAGATTGCGCCTCAGTTCTTGACCGAGCTGAAATCGACATCGCGCGCGGTGAACACGCGGATCGGTTCCCCCATGCGCACGCGAATGGTCGGACCGACCGAGCTGTCCTGCTGGGCTGCGATGCTGGCCGCGCCTTGCCCTGCGCCGCCAAGCACGATCGAAGCGCCGCCCGTGCCGATTGCGCTCAGGCCGCCAATCGCGGACAGCAGCATGGCCGAACCAAACCGTTTGAAGAACTTGTTGTCGACCTCGCCTGCGAGACCCGTGGTCCCGTCAAACGCGACAGCGGGCGAGGCGATGTTGACGGATGCACCATCGGGGCGGATCAGCCGCGTCCAGATGACATAGGCTCGCTTCTGCCCGTTCTCGACGCCGGATTGATACTGACCGATCAGGCGCGTGGAACGCGGGACCAGCACCCGTTTCCCATCAAAGCTGCGCACGTCCTGGCTCACCACGGCGCGGACGTATCCGGGCACATCGGTGTTGATCGCCGTTTCGAGAATTGCGGGGATCAGCGTGCCTTGCGTCAGCGTGGTGGATGGATTGGTCATGGCCTGTGCCTGAACTGGTCCGCCGCCCACTCCGCCAATCGCGCTGGCAAATGCCGCGGCGGAACCCACGGCAGATCCGCCGGGCTCTGTCTGCGAAGTTGGCGCATTGCCCGCCACCTGACCGGCACGCACCGGAACGGCGGCCCCGCTCGCATCATACACCATTGTCGGGCTGGCATAGGGATTGATGGCCAGGCCGGGGCTTGCGCCGGGATCGCGCGCGATAATCGGTGCGGGCGCTGGATTATATTGACCGGGCGCGTCCACGGGAACGGGGGGCGGCACATCGGCAGGTATGGGGGCGGGCACGGCAGCCCCTTGGCCCGCCTGCAAATCAGGATTGCCGATCGGCTGCGCATCCTCGATCTGCGCGGCGTCCATGCTCCACCACGTCAGCGCGCCAAGGCCGAATACGATGGCAACGCCCAAGGCCGGGCCAAGCCCGCTGGTCGCATTCTTGCGCTCGGCGACGGGAGAAAACCCTGCGCGGCTGGCGAGATCGATGATCTCGGCGCTTTCACCCTCGCGCGGATCACCCGCGGTTGCGGAACCGGTGTCGCCCTTCTTGGGCGGGAGACGCATGGCCAGACGCATCAGATTATCTCCGTTTCTTCGGTGTTCGTGTGCCATCGCCCGCCTGCGCGCTGCGCGGATTGGCGGGGTTTGGCCCAATATTCGTCAAAGTAGCAGCATCCTTGCCCGAACGCAGGAGAATTTGCGCCGGCACCCGGTCAAGCACGATGGTCTCGCCGCGCACGGTGAAATTGACCGGGCCTTCCTCGCCATCCTCGTTCATGATGAGGATCGCCGGGATCGCGGTTCCGGCAGGCCAGGTCAGGAACACCACCTCGCCATTGTCATATGTGCGTTCGGGCAAGAGCGCGCGCTCGCCCGCAGCTGCCCATTCGAAATTGAGCGTTGCGGGATCCTGCACCGCATACGGATCGCTGGCGGCGACCAGTTCCGCCTCGCTCGCGCGTTCCTTTTTCGCATCCTCTATCGCAGCGAGACGCGCCGCTTCCTTTGCCTTCTCAAGCTCGGGATAGCGGAACTGCATCACATACAGCGGCGAATTGCGGGGGCTGGCGACGAGATCGAAAAGATAGGTGCGCTGGTTGGTCACCACTGTCAGATTGGTCGAAGCGCTGGGTGCGAGCGGTTTGACGAACAGGATCGATTGCGCCTTGTTCGGTTGCACCTGCCACGCCGCGCTGTCACCGATGGCGACGTTTTCGATCTGCTCATCCTCGGCAAACTTGATCGTCGTCTGCACCTTTACCTTGCCACGGATGGTGACGACAGCGCCCTCATCGAAAACGCGCGTGACGATGCGGCTGTCGGTGGGGCCATTGCTCTCGCTCTGCGCGGCGGCGGGCATCGACATCACCAGCGCGCTTGCAAGCAAGGGTGCGGCCATCAGGGGCAGCAATCTGGCTGCGCGGATCATTGCGATTTCTCCGAACTGGGTGCGGTTTTTGCGCCGGAAGGGCTGGCCGCCGGGGCTGCACTGCGGAACCGGTTACCGATCCCGCGCGTGCGCGATGAGGCCGGGTTTAGCGGGCTTACCTGACCGCCACCTGAAGAGGTGTTGTAGATCCGCGTTTCGCGCGCTGCTGATCCCGCCGGGCCGGTGTCATTCGCCGCAATCGCGGTGGGGGGTGCGATGTAGGCGCGGCGCTGCGTTGCGGCGGCGGTGGCTGCGGCAGGCGCAATCTGCGCGGTTCGCGAAGGCGCCACTGCGGGCTGGACTGCGGCAGGAGCGCGCGCGGAAGGTGCGCGGCTGTCTGCATCAGCCACCCCGGCGGCCAGCCCGAACACCTGCCATTTGGAGACCATCACGCTCGATACGATCAGCGCCATCAGCATCAACATGCAGTGGACAAATCCGACAACGAAGAAGCCCATTGCCGCCTGCTGATTGATCGTTCCGGGAACCTGCACCAGTTTGGCCAGGATCGGCACCGCCATTTCCAGCATGATCGACCCGCCAACCACCGCAAACAGCGGCGCAAGCGCGAGCATCACCATCCCCTTGAGCCAGCCAACGAACAGCCCGCGCGTGCCGTTGAACAGCGCCAGCACGACAAAGATTGGCCCCACTGCCAGCAGCAGCGCAAGGCCGATGCGCGCCGTCACCAGCAGGCCGACCGTGCCCAGCAGCAGCAGCATGGCGCCCATCCACATCATGCCCGGCGGCGAAAACGCACTGATATCGGTCTGCCCGTTGCTCGCCTGCTGCACCGCGAGGAACACGATATCGAGCTTGGTCGCAAAGGTCGCGGTGGCCGATCCCTGGCTGTCGGTCAGCACGCCCGCCAACCAGTCCGGCGGCCAAGCACGAACAGGTTGTAGAACACGGTCGAAAACGCGGCGAAGCTGGTCGCGAAGGTCAGCACCAGACCCAGCGTCATGATGCGCGGCACCAGCGCCCGGATAGACAGGTTCGATCGGCCCAGCATCAGGCTGATGCCGAAGAAGGCGACGTAGAATGTCAGCAGGATCGTCAGCACCACGGCCATCTGGCCATCGGCGCCAAACAACCGTCCAAATGCCTGCTCGCTAACCTGCGAGGCGATGCAATCGACAGCTGTCAGCGCGGCCGATACGCCGGTGCCAACCTCCTGAGCGGCAAGATCGCAAGTCGCGCTCATTCAGCGGCCTGCCAGACGGGCAACGTGCTGTCGCCCGGATCACCCTCGTCGGTGCGCGCTGGTTCGGGCCAGTCATGCCCCGTCAGCACGGGATACCATGCCGCCGGATCATCGCCCACCGCCTCACGCACCAGGTCAAGCCGACGCACCGAAGCCTCGCGGCCTGAAAGGACCGTCAGCACTTCGGGCGCGCCCGACAGGTCCAGCCGGACCACGACGCTGGCATCGGGCTGGCGCACCAGAAAACAGCGCGAATGCGCGGGCAGCGTGCGGATCAGCGCCAGTTCGTGTTCTGTCAGACCGAATCCGTCGCAATAATCCTCTGGCCGCGCGCGGCTGTTGGGCATGAACACCATCGTCGCGGTCTGTTCGACCAACGCTGTCGAAATCCGACTTTCCAGTGCATCGCGAGCAGATTGCGTGGCGAAACCCACCAGCGCGTTGCGTTTGCGCAAGGTCTTGAGCCAGTCGCGAATGCGCGCGGCGAACACCTCATCATCGAGCGCTTTCCAGCCCTCATCGATCAGGATCATCGTCGGTTGACCGTCCAGCCGCTCATCGATGCGGTGGAACAGATACATCATGGTCGGCGTGCGCAGGCGCGGATTTTCCAGCAGTTGCGTCATGTCGAAACCGATCACGCGCGTGTCGAGATCGAGCATGTCGCGCTCATTATCGAACAGCCAGGCGTGTTCGCCGCCGTCTCCGGCCGCACTGCCGATCCACGCGCCCAGCCTATCCGCCAGATCGCCTGTTTCAGGCCGCTTGGCCCCCGCCAGCAACTCCTTGAAATGGCGCAGGCGGCGCAGCGAAGGATCGTTGCCATAGGCGGCGTCCACCGCTGCGCTGATAAGCGCAAATTCCTCTGGCCCATCGGCCTTCAGCAGCACCGCCAGCCAATCGCGCAGGAACGCCCGGTTCGCAGGCGTATCGGGCAGGCTGAGCGGGTTGAACCCGGTCGGCTCGCCCGGATTGATCCGGTCATACCGCCCGCCGATGCCGCGAATGAACAATTCCGCGCCGCGATCCTTGTCAAACAGGATGGTGCGCGGTTTGTACTTTTGCGCCTGCGCGGCAAGGAAGTTCATCACCACGGTCTTGCCCGATCCGCTCGGTCCGATGACCGAGAAATTGCCCAGATCGCCGTGGTGGAAATTGAAGAAGAACGGCGTCGCGCTGGTCGTTTCCAGCAGGGTGACCGCATCGCCCCAGTGATTGCCGCTCGCCTGACCCAGTGCGAACCCGTGAAAGCTGCCGAACCCGGCCATGTTTGCGCTGGAGATCAGCGCACGGCGCACGATGTAGCTTTCGTTGCCGGGGAACTGCCCCCAGAATGACGGTTCGAGATTGGTGTCCTCTCGCACCGCAATCGCGCCGGTATCGGCCAGCGCCGCCGCACAGGCCGCGGTTGCATCGTCCAGCCGGTCAAGCGAGCGTTCGCGCACCAGCACGGTCAGATGATGATCGCCAAAGCCGACCCCGCCATTGCCCAGTGCATCGCGCGCGGCCATCATGTCTGCACGCTCGGCAGCGGCCTCTTCATCGACGGAGCGCGACCGGCGCAGCGCCAGATCGATCCGCTCGCGCGCGGTTGTGCGCTCGTTGGGCGCATAACTCTCTGTCACGACCATTTCGTATGGCAGGCGCAACAGCCCGTCGAGCAGGCCGGGCGAGGTCGCCTCCGGGTAGTCTTTCAGACCAAGGATCGCGGCAAAATCAGGATCGCCCGACCCGCGCAACTCCATCGCATCCAGCCCGAAACTGGCGCGGCGATAGGGCAGCATATGGCCGATATCGGTTTCGGGCGAAGGCCTGCGAACCGGGCGCATCTCACCGTTGAACAAAGCCGAGAGCAGCTCCAGCATTTCCGAATTTGTGCCGCCTTTCGATCCGGTCGCCGCGTAATCGCCCAGCACCGCGGCACCGTATGCGGAAAGCGATGCTGTCAGCCCGGTGATCGCCGCCCTGAGGCTGCGGATGTCCTTTGGATCAGCCTCCAGTTCTTCCTGCCCGCGGCGCGAAAAAAACCGCGATACCCGTTCAGGCAGGCCGGTCTTGCCGCGCGCAGGGCGGCGGATAAGGGTTACGAACTGATCGTTGATAAACAGCGAGCCACCCGCCAGCCGTTCCTTCCAGCGCGCATCGATATGACGCGAAAGCGGATCGGGGAATGCGGCGTCCAGCTCCACTTCGACCCGGCGGCGGATCACGTGGTGATACATGACAAATCGCGCATCCAGCGTCGACCGCAGCATCACTTCGCGCGTCGCGGCATGAGCATTCAGCGCATCGGAATCCTCTGTCTCAAACAGCAGTCCCGGCACCTGAAGTGCGCTCATCACCGATCCATCGCGCAGCATCACGATGCTGTCGTCAATTAACCGCGCATAGGGCAGACGATCGCCAACCAGCGCTTCCTTCGCGCTCCAGCGGGCGGGTCCGATCCATTTCACCATATCAGGCCCTCCTTCAGTGAGCCTCAGAACCGATTGCGTCAGGGCGCGTAACTGTTGCAGCCCCAACGCTTGAAATTGGGCACGCGCGGACATTTGGATACCTTGGTGATCCAGAGATCGAAGATACGCGGTTCACGCATGGATGCAAAATAGCCGATGGCGTGCATAACGATCGGCACGGGTATGAACCAGAAACTGTCGAGGATCAGGAACGCGATCGTCGATACCGTCATGTTGATGATGAAGAAATTCATCGTTACGCCCGCAAACATCTGCGGCCGCGTCAACGTGCGATAGATCGGATGGCGGACAAGATCGCTCACCGGATCAGAACGCGCTGATGCTGCTGACAAGGCGCGGCGCGCCAAAGATGATGAAAACCCCGACAATCACCGTGCCGCCATAGCGCCAGTTCATGCGGCCGGTCAGCATCATGAAGCCGACGCCCGCCACCGCCATCACCGCAAGGCTGGTCGCGACAGGGCCAAGCAGGATGCCCTGCATCCAGTTCAGCGCATCGACGATCGGCCCGCCACCGGCATCGCCTGCGGTCTGCTGGGCTAATGCCACGCTGTGCATGGCCAGCAGGCTGAACATGGCAAGAATGCGGGAAGGCAGGCGAGGCAACGATATCATTTGTGTATCCATATTTCCTGAAATCGAACGGCACACCCGGTTCGCACAATTATTGCGCGATTGCCGGGCGAGAACGGTTGGCAAGGCGACCCATTATGGCCGCAACATACTGGCGTGTCTCGCGAATATTGGGAACACCGCCCGCGCTGATAACCCGCCCCGGCCCGGCATTATACGCCGCCAGGGCTTTTTCCAGATCGCCTTCGAACCGGTCGAGCTGTTCGCGCAGGTAACGCGCCCCGCCCTCCAGATTCTGCATCGGATCATCGGGGTTGACCCCGAGGTATCGCGCGGTGCCCGGCATCAATTGTGCAAGGCCGCGCGCGCCCGCATGGCTTACCGCGTCATGGCGCCAGCGGCTCTCCTGCCACACCAGCGCTTCGAGAAGACTGGGGCTGAGATCGAAACGATGGCTTAGCTCGTGAATCTTGGCTGAGTACTGGGCGGGCACTCCGGAGGAATTGGAGCCGACATCAGCGATGATGCTTTCGGGAGTTCCGAATTCCGGGGAGCCCAGATCGGTCTGGCCAGGGACGCTATCGCCCGATGGCGGCGCAGCGACCGCGAGCGCACCTGAGACCCAGCGTGCGCCCGTGCTATCGACTTCCATAACATCAGCGCGCGCAGAAGTAGCGTGGACCGATGCGCCCACGACAATCATCGCTGCAATACAAGCGCTTTGCGCGCGACCGAGAATCATATCGCACCCTCCGAAGCGTCCGCCATGTCTAATCTAAATGACGTAGCGGTGACAGTGCGGTTACCGCGTGTGACAATTGTGTGGCCGATTGACCACGCGAACTTGCACGCGCCCAATATATAAAAGCCAGAACAGCCGGGTATTGTGGGCACCAGATACAAAGCGGGCACGGTGTCAGATGACGCCGTGCCCGATTAAAGACTCTGCGGAGCAGCAAGACGCATGGGCGCCCCGCCTACTGTATGATGCAATCAATCGCGCCGAGAGAATGCCGCCGTGAATTCGCCGCGCTCCAGCATCCGCATCGCACGGCGCGCAAGACGGCGCGAATCGGTTGAGGTACCTTCCGCGATTTCCAGTTCGAGCGGTTCCGAGCTGAGCAGCGCGCGCTCGAACATAGAGTGGGCTGTCTCCGCCTCGCCCACCTGTGCGTGGGCGATGCCGAGATTGATGAGCAGCGCAGGATCGTTCGGATCGGCCTCAACACTGCGCTCCAACGTAGCGATCGCGGTGGCGGCATTGCCATTGGCGAGAATGTCCGAAGCCAGCGAATCTGCCTGGATTGATCGCGCGGGGCGTTCGGCGGCGCGGTCGGCCTGAGGCGCCGGGGCACCCGCTGCAAGCATCACCGCGGCGACTACTGAAGCTGTGAACATCTTTTCTCTCCGTCTTGTGTCGAAGCACTTTATGCGCCGGATCTCAACGAAATGCAACATTTCTGTAATATTGTCATAAATATGTCACCATGACAGCTGGCAAGATACTGAAATATTTATGTATTATAGCTGTCACATTTCTCGATCAGCCCTCTCCCACTGTCGTCATAATCTCGTAAAATTGTCTCCATTCAGTCATAATACGTTATTTGCCACATAGCTGTAACGGTGACCAAATTCTGTCACGCATCACCCCTAGCGATCCTGTTGCGCGCAAAGATTATCGCGCATTTCTGATTCTCGGTTTTAGGGGACCGCTCGCTGTGAAAAACATTCAACGCACTCTCGTACTGGGTTGTAGCCTGGTTGCTCTGGCTGGCTGCGGTGCAGACGAAATCGTCTCGCCCGGCACTTCCGGCGATATCATCATCAACAACCCGGCTCCGACACCCACGCCCACCCCGACCCCGACGCCGACTCAAGCTATGATCACCCCGGCTGGCGGCTGCCCCACCATCTCCACCCCCGGCGGTCTGACCGATTCGGGAACCATTCCCGGACCGACTGGCACCTATCGCGTCTGCACCTTGCCCGAGACCTTCACCGTCAACGACACGCTGCCTTTCGTGCGCGGACTCGTTTACGAAATCCGCAATCGCGTGAACGTCGGCACCGATCAGGGCTTTTCCAGCACCAACACCGCCGTCAACCTGACGATCGAAGCGGGCTCGATCCTGTACGGTCAGGCCGAAGCCTTCTTCGTGGTGAACCGTGGTAACACCATCACCGCCAACGGCACCGCGACAAACCCGATCATCTGGACCAGCCGCGACAACGTGATCGGTGTTGCCAGTGACATGAGCCAGGCGCAGTGGGGCGGCGTTGTCCTGCTGGGCCGTGCGCGCGTTTCCGATTGCTCTGACAACGTGTACAACACCACCGCTGGCTTCACACAAAACGCACAGTGCGAACAGCAGCTTGAAGGCACTGTGGTGGCTACCCCGTTCGGCGGCGCCAACGATGCCGACAGCTCGGGATCATTCACGTTCAACCAGATTCGTTTCTCTGGCTTTGAACTTCAGCAGGCAAATGAACTGCAGTCGCTTACAACCGGCGGCGTCGGGTCGGGCACCACGATCAACAACGTGTTCTCGTTCAACAGTTCTGACGATGGCCTCGAATTCTTCGGAGGCCAGTTCAACGCGCGCAACATCGCGGTCATTGGGGCATCAGACGACTCGCTCGATGTCGACAGCGGGGCGCGCGTGAACGTGCAGAACGTGGTCGTTGCCCAGCGTACCAACACAGGCGACAGCCTGATCGAACTCGATTCGCCTGACGATCTTCAGGCGGGGACGCCAGGCAATGCGCTACCGCAGACCGTTTTCCAGGTGAACAACTTCACCTTCGTGCAGCGTTCGTCAGCCTCTTCGCAGGTCATCCGCGCTCGTGGGGGTGCTGCGCTGGGTCTGACCAACGGCGTGATCGATGCCGACGCAAACGGTGCAGGGTTGTGTGTCCGCGTGGACGAACAACCAACGCAGGATGCCATCATAGGCCTCAACTCAATTATCGGCGATTGCAACGCGACCCGTCCGGTTCGCGGTGCGGCCAACAACGCGGCCAGCGACACTGACTTGCGTAGTAAGTTCGATGCGAACAGCAACCTTGCTGCAACAATCACGCTGACCAACACGTTCGTGAACGGCGCGACGGAAACCGGCGCGACCGCCTTTGCAGGTGCGGGGCTTACCGCCCGGTCCAGCTTCTTCACCGACACCGGCTTTGTCGGCGCAGTAAACACCACGCTGGCGACCAATTTTGGCGACTGGACCTGCAATTCCTCGATTGCGAACTTCAACAGCGCCAGCGGCGCCTGCACCTCGCTCCCGCGCTAACAACGTACAAAGGTCGTGGGGGCGCTGCTTTTCGCATGCGTCCCCACTTCCTTTTTCAGCATCCGGGCCAGTTTGGCTCGCCAAGTTCAAAGGCCTGATTATGAGCCTGATTTTTAGGGGGTCACCCACTATGTCGACCGGCGCGCGCCTTGCAGGGCTGCTGCTTCTTTCCACGTCGCTGACTTTCCCGGCGGTTCTCCATGCGCAATCGACGGACACGCCCCCTCCTGCCGAGGCGGACGAGGATCCGCTGGCACCCGAGGTCGGCAGCGTTGAGGAAGACACCGACGTTCAAGAGCCGGACGTTTCTGTTCCGGGCGGCGGCATCATCGTCACCGGCAGGCGCGATCGCAATCCCGAACGCAATTCGACGCAGGTTCTGAACGTCCTTTCCGAAGCAGACATTGCCCGGACCGGCGAAGGCGACATTGCAGGCGCGCTGGGCCGCGTGACCGGCCTTTCGGTGGTCGGCGCGGGCCGCGTGTTCGTGCGTGGTCTTGGCGATCGATATTCGCTCGCACTGCTGAACGGCCTGCCCCTGCCCAGCCCCGAGCCGTTGAGCCGGGTCGTGCCGCTCGATATCTTTCCTACCAGCGTGGTCGCATCTTCGCTGGTGCAGAAAACCTATTCGGCCAATTATTCGGGCGAATTCGGCGGCGGCGTGATCAACCTGACGACCAAGGCTGTGCCGGTCGAGGATTTCCTCAAGATCAGCATCAGCGGCAGCGGCGACACCGAAACCACATTTGAAAACGGACTGACCTATTTCGGGTCCGATCTCGACAAGTTTGGTTTCGACAATGGCAACCGCGATATCCCGTCGAATCTCCAGGCCTTCCTCGACAGCGGGGAGCGGATCGGCAACATCGATCTCGCTACATCCGAAGGCATTGCCGGACAGCTTTTCCCCACCAATCTTGTCACCCTGCAACGCAATGACAATCTGCCCGCCAATTACTCCGCCAGCATCACCGGCGGACTGTCGTTCGATCTTGGCGGCGACACCTATCTTGGTCTGATCGCCACCGCCGGGATCAAGAACACCTGGCGCAACCGCTCGGTCCTGAGCCAGCAGGGCAGCAGCGATCTTTCGGAGGTGTTCGGCCAGTCCGAAACCTTTATTACCGACAACAACGTTCTGGTGAACGGGCTGGTCGGCGTGGGTCTGGATATCGGACCGCACACCGTGCGCTGGACCAATCTGTACATCCGCGACACATTGAAAACAGCCCGGCTCGAAGAAGCGTTCGATATCTTTCCCGGTATCACCGGGTTCGATTTCATTAATCAACAAACCGCCTGGTTTGAGCGTCAGTTGATTGACAGTCAGTTGGTAGCCGAATTCGACTTTGGCGCGCTCGATGTCGATGTTCGCGGTGGCTATGCGCGCACCGATCGCGAGGCGCCCTTCAACACCACCTTCAGTTACACCCGCACCAACATCCCCAGCAGCCCGTTTGGCGATCTGTTCGTGGCGTATTTCAACCAGCTTTCGGACGCGGGGATCAGCACCGCCTCGTTTGACGATCTGACCGAGGAATTGTTGTTTGGCGGGATCGATCTGTCCTATGAACTTACGGACACATTTTCCGCCACCATCGGCTATGCCTATTCGGACACCGACCGTCGGTCTTCCAGCCGCGAATTCCGGCCATTCATTTCCCCCGATACAAGCAATCCCGACCTTGCCGCGCTGAACGAAGTCGCTGCCGTGGCGCTGGGGCTGCGCCGTCCAGGCGATATCATCAACGGTGCGACCCTTGCCGGGTTCAATGTCACCCTGACAGAGGCAACGCCGTTCCCGGTGTTCGATGCCGCACTGCAAACGAATGCCGGTTACGGGCTGGTGCGGTGGCTGCCGACGGACAAGCTCACCATCGAGGCGGGCGTGCGTTACGAAGACGCAAAGCAGCTGGTCGAGCTGGATCAGAGCGTGTTCAACACCCCGATTGCGGGGGCAACGCCGACGAATATTGCGAACGATTATTTTCTTCCCGCAGCCACAATCACCTGGTCGCCGATGGACGATCTGCAATTGCGCGCGTCCGCATCGCAGACCATCGCCCGCCCCCAGTTCCGCGAGCTGGTCGAACAGACCTATTTCGATCCCGAAAGCAACCGGCGGTTCCGCGGCAACCCGTTCCTGCAGGACAGCGAACTCATCAACCTCGAAGCACGCGCGGAATATTACCTTGGCGGTCCTGACAAGGTCAGCATCGCGGGCTTTTACAAGAAGATCGACAACCCGATCGAGAACTTCCTCGTCAACGCATCGGGCCAGATTCTCACCAGCTTTGCCAACGCTCCCTCGGCGGAACTCTACGGCGTGGAAATCGACGCCGCCTATGGCATCGAACTGTATGATCTGGGCGGTTCCTTCTTTGAAACGAAGCAGATCCTGCTGCTGGCGAACTACACCTACACGCAGTCCAGTATCTCGGTTGCGCAGGGCGACATCGCACCGATCCCCGGCAATCCCACGCAGAATGCCGCCAATCTTTTCGACGATGGTGCGCCGCTTGTCGGCCAGTCCGATCACATCGCGAACATCTCCATCGGGCTGGAGGATACCGAGAAAACGCAGCAGATGACCTTCCTGTTCAATTATGCGAGCGAGCGTGTGACCCTGCGCGGCGGTCCCCTGCCCGATGTGGTGGAAGATCCTGGTCTGACTGTCGATTTTGTCGCGCGGTCTGATGTGTCGGCTTTTGGCACTCCGCTGGAACTGAGTTTCGAGGTGCGGAACATTTTTGGGCGCGACAATTTCGAATTCCAGGAATTTCAGGGCAACCGGGTGGAAATCAACACGTTCCAGGTTGGAACGAGGTTCTCCATCGGTCTCACTGCCGAATTCTAATTTCCCACCGCTATCGTGTGAGGTAATTGCGCCGCGCGCACCCCCGACGAATCTGTCGGAACCGGTGCGACGCGGCGCTTTGCCCTCCCGCCTCAGCGCAGTGACACCTGATCCATACCCGGCATTGCCATCCCCATGCCGGTAGGGAACTTGGGCCGATAGGGTGCCTCCAGCGTGGCGATCTCTTCCGCCGTCAGCGTCAGGTCCAGCGCGGCCACGGCATCGGTAAGATGGTACGGTTTGGTCGCGCCTATGATCGGAGCGGCGACCTGCGGCTTGGTGAAATGCCACGCCAGCGCAGCAGTCGCCATGGGGACACCGCGCGCGCCTGCCACACCTTCCAGCGCGGTGATAATTGCATCGTCCGCTTCGTCCTCAGGATAGATGACCTTGCCAAAGCCGTCGGTCTTGCTGCGCACCGTCTCCTCGCCCAGGGGCCGGGCAAGCCGCCCGCGCGCCAGCGGGCTCCACGGGATAACGCCCACGCCCTGCGCCCCACACAACGGCAGCATTTCGCGCTCTTCCTCACGATACAGCAGGTTGAGCTGGTTCTGCATCGCAATAAATCGCGTCCAGCCATTCGCCCGCGCCGTCTCCTGCGCGGCGGCGAACTGCCACGCATACATAGAGGACGCGCCGATATACCGCGCCTTGCCCGATTTCACGATGTCATGCAGCGCCTCCATCGTCTCTTCGATCGGAGTATCATCGTCCCAGCGGTGGATCTGGAACAGGTCGACATAATCCATCCCCAGCCGCACCAGACTGTCGTCGATTGCCTGCATCAGGCTCTTACGTGACAGGCCGCCAGTATTAGGCGCATTGCGCCACGGGATGAACGCCTTGGTCGCGACCACGATTTCATCGCGATGCGCCATTTCGCGCAGCAGCTTGCCCGTGATCTCTTCTGATGTGCCGCCCGAATATCCGTTGGCGGTGTCGAAAAAGTTGATTCCCGCCTCCAGCGCGGCGCGAAAGAAAGGGCGGCTCTCTTCCTCGCCCAGCAGCCAGTCTCCGTGCCACCCCTTTGTGGTGTCGCCATAAGACATGCATCCAAGGCAGAGGCGCGATACGGAAAGGCCGGATGGGCCGAGGCGGGTGAACTTCATTTCGATCTCCTGATTGCGCGATACAGCAACGGATCATTGCCTGCGAAGTTGACACAATTGACACCAGGCTAACGGGTCAACTGCGCTATAACCCTCTGATAGTGATATTTAATTCGTGCTTTGAGCAAAGTTGACACATGTGCGGATCACGGCGAAAAATCCTCTGCCATATAAACATTGCGCGTTGGCCATCTCGCGATGGCACGCAAATGCCATGTAGGAAAGGAGGCACCTCGCCCGGATCGCTCAGGCACACCGCTCAGGCGCACCGCTCAGGCCCGCCAATCAAGACAGCGTCAGCCCGCCATCCACAACCAGCGTCTGCCCCGTTACGTAGCTGGCCAGAGGCGAGGCGAGGAACAGCGCCGCGCCCGCCATGTCTTCAGGTGTGCCCATCCGGCGCAGCGGGATGGAGGCGAGCGCGCCCGCCAGCCGTTCAGGGTGATCGGTCATGGCCGTGGTCATCTTGGTTGGGACAAGGCCGGGCGCGATGCCGTTCACGCGCACGCCATCCCTCGCCCATGCCTCGCCCAGACTCATGACGAGGTTCGCCGCGCCCGCTTTCGATGCGGCATAGGCGGGGTTGCCCATCGCCGCCTGAAACGCGGCCACCGAAGAAACCACGATCATCGCCCCACTCCGCTGCGCCAGCCCAGCATGGAAGGCGCGCGCCACATCCATGACCGAATTGAGGTTTACGTCGATCACCGCGTCCCAGCCGGATCGCGAAAATTCCTCGCGGCCATAACGCACGATACCTTGCGACTGGACCAGCACATCGACCGCGCCGATCCGCGCCGCCAGCGCACCCGCCGCATCGCGGTCGTTCACATCCAGTCTGGCATAGGAAAGTCCGGTAAAATCGCTATCCTCGGCCTCCAGATAATCGCCCTCATCTGGCCGCGTTCCGGTGACGGTCACCTGAGCTCCACGCTCCGCAAAGCCCTCGCGCGATGCCGTTGCCGATCCCGCTCGACCCGCCGATGACGAGGACGGTCTTGCCGGTGAAATCCAGCGGGTCAGTCATAGCCAAAACTCCCTCAAATCGACCGGCTGATCACTTCCTTCATGATCTCCGACGTGCCGCCATAAATGCGCTGCACGCGCGCGTCGCGCCACAGGCGGGCGATGGCGTATTCGTTCATGTAGCCTGCGCCGCCGTGCAATTGCAGCGCGGCGTCCACCATCTCCCACTGCATTTCGGTGTGCCACAGCTTGGCCGCGCTGGCCTCGCTGGTGGTCAGTTCGCCGCGCAGATGGCGGGCGATCGCCCAGTCGAGATGCGCCCAGCCGACCTGCAATTTCGCCTGCAAGGTCTGCGAGCGTGAACTTGGTGTTCTGGAACTCGAACACGGTCTTGCCAAATGCCTTGCGATCCTTGGTAAACTTCACCGCCTCGTCAAACGCGCGCTGCGCCCCGCCCTGCGCTGACACGGCGATGGAAAGGCGCTCCTGCGGCAATTCTTCCATCAGGTGGACGAAGCCGCGGTTCTCGCCGCCCAGAATATTGGTCTTGGGCACGCGCACATCCTGGAAGAACAGCTCGGACGTATCGGCGGAATGCTGACCGATCTTGTCGAGATTGCGGCCCTTTTCAAATCCGGGCGTATCGGCATCGACCAGGATCAGCGATGTGCCCTTTGCCCCTGCCGCCGGATCGGTCTTTGCCACCACGATCACCACATCGGCATTCTGACCGTTGGTGATGTAGGTCTTGGACCCGTTGATGACGAGGTGATTGCCATCCGCAATCGCGGTGGTGCGCACGCCCTGAAGATCGGAGCCTGCGCCCGGTTCGGTCATGGCGATGGCGGTGATGATATCGCCAGAGATCATGCCGGGCAGGTATTTCGCCTTTTGCTCAGGGCTGCCCAGCCGCTCGAAATAATTGACGGTGATGTCGTTTTGCAGCGTGAAGCCGGCGGAGGTGCCGATATAGGCCAGTTCTTCGGCCAGCACGCAGTTGAACCCGAAATCGAGGCCCAGACCGCCGTTCTCCTCTGCCACGGTGGGGCACAGCATCCCCGCCTCACCCAGCGCCTTCCACGCGGTGCGCGGGACGATGCCCTGCTCCTCGTGCGGTGTCGAGATAGGGCACCATGTGTTCGGCCAGCACCTTGCGCACGGTATCGCGAAACGCCTCGTGGTCCTCGTTATAGGCGGTGCGATGGGCGGTGTTCAGCATGGGGTGTCTCTCCGAAAAGTTCAGGTTGCGGCGAGCAACTGACGCGAGAGAGCAGGGTTTGTAAAGCGCGAAGGTGAGCGGGGCCGCGAGGTCGTGACCGACGCAGTTCAGGCGCGGTTGCACACCACCAGCACATGCAGGATCGAACCGTCCTCGCTGAGCACCGGGGTCGCCTGACCCGTTGGCACGCCTTTCACAACAGGCCTGAGCTGTGGCGGCAATTCGGACAGGTGGACGAACCTTTTGCGTTCCACCCGCGCATTCAGGTTTTTGCCTAGCTCCATCGCCTCTGTGCAAGTGCGGATCGCGGCGGTCTGCGCCTTGAACTCCGCAGGTGCGACCTGAACCGAAGCTACCGACAACTGCACAAGGTTGTAACTGGGAAGCGGGGAAATCCGCTCCTGCTGGCCAGCGGCGCTGGTGGGAACGAGCGCAAGGGCAACAAGGGCAAGCGCGGGACACAGGCGGTTCGGCATGGCTTTCTCCTTCAAGAATGAGGGTGATATCCCCAATCTGAACGTGTTGTGAATACAGCCGATTGCGCTCGGCGGTAACTACCCCACAAACGCGCGTTCGATCACGAACTGGCCGGGTTTATTGTTGGCGCCTTCTTCAAAGCCGCGCGCTTCAAGATCGGCGGCGTGGTCCTTGATCATGGACATGCTGCCGCACAGCATCACGCGGTCTTCCTCAGGAACGAATTTCTGCGGGCCCTTGCTCTGTTCAAACAGGCGGCCATCCTCGATCAGCGTCTGGATGCGGCCCTGAGTGCGGAAACTTTCGCGTGTCACCGTGGGGACATAGATCATGCGTGCGCGATCCTCGTCCTCCAGCAGCGGGTCGCCTTCCAGCTTGCTTTCGAGCAGGTCGCGATAGGCCAGATCGCAGACCCGGCGCACCGAATGCACCACGATCAATTCGTCATACATGGCATAGACTTCCGGGTCGCGGATCAGGCTCATGAACGGAGCCAGCCCGGTGCCGGTCGACAGCATGAACAGTCGCTTGCCCGGCAACAGCGCATCGGTGACGAGCGTGCCGGTCGGCTTTTTGCCCAGATACACCGGGTCACCCGGCTTGATATGCTGCAGCCGCGATGTCAGCGGCCCTTCCTGCACGATGATCGAGAGGAATTCGATCTCCTCGGCATAGCTGGGACTGGCCATCGAATAGGCACGCAGCAGCGGCTTGCCGTTTTCCTGCGGCAGGCCGATCATCACGAACTCCCCCGAACGGAACCGGAAGGACGCCGGGCGCGTCATCTTGAGGCTGAACAGTTCCTCGTTCCATTGGTGAACATGCGTGATCGTCTCAACGGTCAGCGCGCCGCTTTCCTGAAACAGTTCGCGGTCGGTAATGGGCTTGTTCACGGTGGAACCTCGGCAATTGTTGATCGGGCTGCGCTGCACGCTGACAATGCAGCGCCGACGCGGGATGAGCGGGCAAATGGACGTTTAGCGGGCCTGCATCAAGGTAGTTTCGCGTTTCTGGCTAAAAGCGCGGCTTGATATCGCTCCACCTCGAAAGGGCAAACGACGCATCTGGCGCGTCAGTTCCAGCCCGCCGCATCGAAAATCGCAACCGCCTTCGTCTGGTTCGCGCCGATCGTCGCCGCATTCAGCGTATCGGCCCTGAATGTGCCCAACGCCTCCACCGCAGAGGTTGCCGTGATGCCTTTCACAGCAGGGTATTCGTGATTGCCGTTGGCAAAGTATTTCTGGGCGCTTTCCTGCGTCAGGTATTCGAGGAATTTGATCGCATTGGCGCGGTTGGGCGCGAATTTGGTAACGCCCGCGCCGCTGATGTTGACATGCGTGCCTACGCCATCCTGATCGGGGAAGATCACGCCGACCTTGTCAAATATTGCAGCCTTTTCGGGGCCATCGGCATACCGCGCGAGGTAATAGGTGTTGACCACGCTTATATCGCATTCACCGCTGGCGACCGCTTCGATATTGGAGGTATCGTTACCCTGTGGCGGGCGTTTGAAATTGGCAACCACGCCCCTTGCCCAGTCGCCGGCCGCAGTCTCTCCGCGATGGGCGATGATGCTGGAAAGCAGCGAGATGTTGTAGATGCTGGAGGATGACCGCATGCAGATCTTGCCCCTCAGCGCGGGATCGGCAAGATCGGCGTAATCAGTCAGGCCCTGCGGAGCGCCTGCGGCCTTGTTGTAGATGATGATCCGCGCGCGGGTGGAAAGGCCAAACCACAGGCCATCGGGGTGGCGCAAATTTTCCGGCAGGCGTGATTCCAGCACCGCCGATTTGACCGGGGACAGGACGCCCGCATTCTCCGCGCGCCACAGGCGGCCCGCATCAACGGTGATCAACAGATCGGCAGGGGAATATTCGCCCTCGCTCTTGATCCGTTCGATAAGCGCATCGGCCTCCGCCTCGATCCGGTTGACCTTGATGCCCGTCTGCCGGGTGAAGTCGTCATACAGGGCTAGATCGGTGTCGTAATGGCGCGAGGAATACAGGTTTACCTCGCCGGTGATCTTCACCCCTTCAAGCGGGTCTTGCGCAGCGGGATTGCAGGCGGTGACAAACAGAGTCGCAGCCAGCGCGAAGGCGGCGGCAAACAGGCGTTTCGGGCGGAGATATGTCAACACAACTGCCTTCCTTTGGGAGATTTGCAATTGCGATGCATTATTATCTGCGCGGAATCAAGCGAAAGCCACACGCCTGTTCGCTACGTCTTAACTGCGCGCGAAGGCTCTGACGCTGTGCTGATCCGGCTCCACCCGATATCGTCCACCCATACGCAGCGAAGCGGCAGCAGCCTGCGGAATTTCGGCGGTCAATTCCGCTCCACCGCCACCGCGCAGGAGCACGCGCACCCGGTCCCCCTGCGGATGCAGATCGTGCAGTGTGGCACCGTGCGGGTCGGGATGCAGCCTGATTGCGCGGCCCTGCACCAGCAGATCGAATCTTGCGCCTTCGCTGATCGTCCGCCGGTGCTCATCCGCAACCACGCATTCATTCGCCCAGCGCCCGAATGCGGTTTCATATTTGCCGCCCTCGAAACTGGCGAAGGCGATTTGCGCGCCCCCGAATATCGCCCCGACCGATGGCGCGGCAGGCGCATCGTACAATTCCTGCGGAGTGCCGAACTGGATAATCCTTCCAGCCTCCATCACCGCGATGCGATCGGCGATATCCAGCGCCTCGTCCGGGTCATGCGTTACCAGAATGGTCGTTGTGCCGCGCTCGCGCAGCAGCATCCGGCATTCGCGGCGCAGACGACGGCGCAGCACTATATCGACGCTGGCAAAGGGTTCATCCATCAACAGCACGCGTGGTTCGGGCGCCATCGCGCGGGCCAGTGCGGCGCGCTGTTGCTGCCCGCCAGACAACTGATGCGGATAGCGCCCGCCCAGCCCCGCCAGCCCGACATGCGCCAGCCATTTGTCCACTGCATCACGCGCGCCGTGCGGCATTCCGAAGGCAATGTTCTGTGCAATCGTCATATGCGGGAACAGCGCCCCATCCTGAAATACCAGACCCACGGGCCGCGCCTCTGGCGGGGGGTTTGTGGAAGCCTCCGCCAGAACTTCGCCATCCAGCGTGATCTGGCCCGCCTGCACATGCAGCAATCCTGCGGTCAGACCCAGCAAGGTTGACTTGCCACAACCCGACGCGCCAAGCAGACAGGTGATCTCCCCGCCCGGTGCGGTGAAACTCACATCCTCCAACGCGCGCCCTGATTGCACGGCGCCATCTTTGATTTTGGCTCTGGCCGAAACCGGGGCCGATCCGTAAGCATGGGCAATATGGCTGAATTCAAGGCTCAAATGAAAGATTCCGGCAGGTCTGGTGGCCGCGGGCGGAGGCGCGCGTGATCAGCCGCCTTTGGCAATTTGCAGCCGGGCAGGCAAGCGCTGCGACCACGCCCGCGATGTCTGTTGCCCTGACGCGAGGCGAAAGGTTCAACGCCTGGATGCCCGCCGCACTGGTGATCGCCGCGCTGGCCTTCGTCCCGCTGGTCGCGGTGGCGGTGGCATTGCCGGATGGCGGTTTCAGCGCGCTGGGGGTGTTGGCCCGCACCGTGCTGGCAAGCTATATCATCAACACCGCGCTGCTGATGGCCTTGGCCGGGACAATCGCCACCGTGATCGGGACCGGCTGCGCATGGCTGGTTAGTGCCTGCGCGTTTCCGGGGCGCCGTGTGCTGGGGTTTGCGCTGGTCCTGCCGCTGGCGGTGCCATCGTATATCGCCGCGTATCTGTACGCCGATCTGCTCGATTTCAATGGGCCGGTGCAATCCGCCCTGCGCGCTGTCACCGGCTGGGGGGTGGACGATTACAGCTTTCCCCCGATCCGGTCCCTGCCCGGCGCCGCGTTCATCCTCGCTATCGTGCTTTATCCCTACATCTACCTGCTGGCACGGGCGGCATTCGCCACCCAAAGCGTGATGCAGTTTCGCGCCGCACGCACCCTGGGCGCAGCGCCGTGGCGCGCGTTCTGGCGCGTGGCCCTGCCCACCGCGCGGCCCGCCATCGCGGGCGGACTGGCGCTCGTGCTGATGGAGGTGCTGGCCGATTTCGGCGTGGCGGAATACTTCGCGATTCCCACATTTTCGACCGGCATTTTTCGCAGCTGGCTGGCGATGGGAGACAAGGATGCAGCGATGGGTCTGGCCGCCCTGATGCTGATGTTTGTTGCCGCGCTGGTGGCGGTTGAGGCAACCACTCGGCACGGGCGTAGCGAAAGCCGCGATGGTCTGGGCAATACCCTTTCACGCGAACCGCTGGTCGCGCTCACCCCGCTGGGCAAGGGTTTGGCGATGCTGGCCTGTACGCTGCCGGTGCTGCTGGGCTTTGGCATCCCCGCGCTGCATCTGGCGATGCTGGCGACGCAGGATGCCGCAATCGCCGCAACCGCATCGCTTTCCACCTATGCCACCGCAAGCGCGTGGCTGGGCGTGACCGTGGCGCTGACCACCTGCGCGCTGGCGCTGGTGCTGGCTTTTGCAAAGGCGCGCGCGGCAAGGACGAATAACGCGGCCGGTGGATCATCGCTCGTCACAGGAATCATCCGGATCGCGACGCTGGGATATGCCCTGCCCGGTGCGTTGCTGGCGGTGGGATTGCTGGCACCGCTCGGCTGGCTCGATCAGGGGGTGACAGGATTTGCCCGCGATCGGCTGGGCTATGGCGGAGGGTTGATTTTGACGGGCACCAGCCTGATCCTGATCTATGCGCTGTGCGTGCGATTTCTGACGGTCGCCTATAATTCGCTGGATGGCGGGATGGCGCGCATCCCGCCCTCGCTGGATGCGGCGGCGCGATCTTTGGGCGCTGGCCCCTCGCGGGTGCTGACGCGCATTTACCTGCCGTTGCTGCGCCCCAGTGTGCTGGCCGCGCTGGCGCTGGTCATGATCGATACGCTGCGCGAACTGCCCGCAACGCTGATCCTGCGCCCGTTCAATCTGGAGACGCTGGCGACGCGCACCTATCGTCTCGCGAGCGATGAACGGCTGGTCGAGGCATCGATTCCAGCGCTGATATTGCTTGCTGCGGGCCTGATCCCGGTGCTGCTGCTGACCCGATCACGCACACGTTGAAGACACGCCCAGGCATAGCGGATTTTTCCGAGGTAAAACTGTCAGGCCAGATTGTCACTATCCCTTGTCCGCGCCGCGACAAACGTCCACAAGGGCAGGCCTATGGCACGTTTTCCTTTCTCCGCTATCGTCGGTCAAGACGAGATGAAACTGGCACTGTTGATCGCCGCTGTCGATCCGGCGGTGGGCGGCGTCATGGTGTTTGGCGACCGGGGCACCGGCAAATCGACAGCCGCGCGCGCGCTGTCCAGCCTGCTCCCCCCGATCAGCGCGGTCGAGGATTGCCGCTATGGCTGCACGGGGGAGCAACGCGGCACCTGCCCTGATCCATGCACATCGGGCCGCGTGCGCAAGAAACCGGTGCCCTTCGTCGACATGCCGCTGGGCGCGACAGAAGACCGCGTTATCGGCAGCCTCGATCTGGAACGGGCGCTGCGGGCGGGCGAAAAATCGTTCGAGCCCGGCCTGCTGGCACGGGCGCATCGCGGATTTCTGTACATCGACGAGATCAACCTGCTGGAGGATCATCTGGTCGATCTGCTGCTGGACGTGGCGGCATCGGGCGAAAACGTGGTCGAGCGCGAGGGGCTATCGGTGCGCCACCGCGCGAAATTCGTGCTGATTGGCAGCGGCAATCCCGAAGAGGGCGAATTGCGCCCGCAACTGCTCGACCGGTTCGGCCTTTCGGTCGAGGTGCGCACGCCGACCGATATCGAAACGCGCGTTGCGATCATGCGCCTTGTCGCCGCGCAGGAGCGCGATGCGGATGCTTTTGCCAGCGAGTGGGCGGCATCGGATGACAAGATTCTCAAGCAGGTGGCGCGCGGCAAGGCCCGGCTGGAACATCTTGAACCCGATGACGATCTGCTGACCGATGCGGCGCATCTGTGTCTGGCCGTCGGCGCAGATGGTCTGCGCGGCGAGCTTACCCTGATGCGGGCGGCGCGGGCGCTGGCCGCGTTGAAAGGCGCAAAGGAAGTGCGGCGCGAACACCTTGTCGCGGTGGCCCCATCGGCCTTGCGACACCGGTTGCGGCGCGATGTGCTGGACGAAACCGGATCGACGGTGCGGATCACCCGCGCGATCGCTGAGCTGTTCGGATGACCTTGGGCGAGATGCCCGCATCCCCGCAGCCCGACCCGGTCGAGGACGCGGTGCTCGCCGCCCGCCTGTTTCTGATCGCTCCGTCTGCATTCGGCGGCATGACGCTGCGCGGTGCTTCGCCCGCGCGTGACGCTGTGGTGTCGGCATTGAATGACGCCGTGACGTCAGCGGGAAAGCCAGTTCGCCGCGTGCCGGGCCATGTGGATGATGATCGCCTGCTGGGCGGGATAGATATCGCTGCCAGCCTCTCCTCGGGCGCCGCCGTGCGCCAGCGCGGATTGCTGGAGGAAAGCGCAGGCGGGATAGTGATCGTGCCGATGGCCGAACGCATAGAACCGGGGGTTGCGGGCCGGCTGGCGCAGCATTGCGATGAAAGCGATGCCGGACCTGCGATCGTGCTGCTGGATGACAGCATCGATCCTGACGACGCACCCCCTGCCAGCCTGCTGGAGCGCACGGCGTTCCACTGCGACCTTATCCATTCGCGCACGTGGCAATTGGCGCCGCTAGACACCGTTTCAGCGATGGCTCTGGCCGATGTTGAGCCGCTGGAAGAGGACGCTCTCACAGCACTTGCTGCCACGGCAGAGGCGCTTGGCGTGTCGTCCGTGCGCCCGCTGATCTTTGCGGCCCATGCTGCGCGCGCGCACGCCGCGCTGATGGGCCGCGCATTTGCGAACACGGATGATCTGACCACCGCTGTCCGGCTGGTGCTGGCACCGCGAGCCACGCAGATACCGCAAATGGAGCAGGGCGCTGCGGAAAGCCCGCCCGAACCTCCATCCGAAAGCGCCGACGACAGCAATACCGATTCCGAAAATGAACAGTCCGCGCCCGATGCCCCGCTCGAAGAAATGCTGGTGGAAGCGGCAAAGGCTTCGATCCCGCACGATCTGCTGGCCTCGCTCGCGCAGGGCAACGCGCCACGCCGCGTCACCGGCGGGGGCACGGGCAAACGGCGCAAATCCGGGCTGCGGGGAAAGCCGCTGGGGGCGCGACCCGGAATGCCGCGCGGCGGTGCGCGGCTTGCGCTGATCGACACGCTGCGCGCGGCCGTTCCGTGGCAGGGCGTGCGCCGCAAGGAGGCAGGCGCGGATGCTTCTGCAACCATTCTGATGCGCAAGGAAGATCTGCGCGTGCGCCGGTTCGAGGACAAGGCTGCGCGGGTCACGATTTTCGCGGTCGATGCCTCTGGCTCGGCAGCAGCATCGCGGCTGGCAGAGGCCAAGGGTGCGGTCGAACTGATGCTGGCGCAGGCCTATGTCACCCGCAGCGAGGTCGCTCTGATCGCGTTTCGCGGGGACAGCGCCGAATTGCTCCTGCCGCCCACACGCTCGCTCACCCGCGCTCGGCGGGCCTTGGGTGAGTTGCCCGGCGGGGGCGGAACGCCGCTCGCTCTGGGGCTGGATGCCGCGCGAGAATGCGCAGAGGCCGCCGCCGCGCGCGGACGCACGCCCAGCCTGGTGATTCTGACGGACGGTCGTCCCAATGTCGGGCGCGATGGACAGCCGGGGCGCAAGCAAGCGGGCGAGGACGCCATCGCCTCTGCAAAATCCATTGCCCGCGCGCGGTTCGATGCGCTGGTAGTCGATATCTCGGCCCGCATTGGTCCCGAAGGCGCGGCATTGGCCGATGCGATGAACGCCCGCTTTCTCGCCCTGCCCCGCGCCGATGCGCGCCAGATTCACAAAGCCATAGAGGCCGAGCGCCCAACAAGGGTGGCGGCATGAGCCGGGCGCTCGACTGGAGCCGCGAAGGGCTGATCTGGCCGCATCGCGACGCCAGCACCTTTATCGAGGCAGCGGGTGCGACATGGCATGTGCAGCGCATGGGCCCTGCCGTGCAAGACGCACCGCAACTGGTGCTGCTGCACGGAACCGGCGCTTCGGTGCACAGCTGGCGCGGGTTGATGCCATTGCTGGCGCAGCATTTCGCCGTCACCGCGATGGACCTGCCGCGCCACGCCTTTACCCGTGGCCACCCGCCAGAGGCGATGTCCCTGCCACGCATGGCGCGCAGCGTGAACGATCTGATGCAGGCAATCGGCCTCGCGCCCGATCTCATCGTCGGTCATTCGGCGGGCGCCGCGCTGGGTCTGCAACTGGCGCTGGATCATGACTATCGCGGGCCGGTCGTCGGCCTCAATTCCGCGCTGCGCCCCTTCCCCGGCCCCGCGGCGCAGCTGTTTCCGGCGGTGGCAAAGCTGCTGTTCGTCAATCCGCTGGTGCCGCGCATATTTTCCGGCATGACGACGTTCGGAAACGAGGCTGAGCGTTTTCTCTATCGCTCCACCCATTCGCGCATCGATGCCGAAGGGCTGGCCTGTTACAAGGCGCTGCTGGCCAATCCGCGCCATACCAAGGGCGCGCTGGCGATGATGGCGAATTGGGATCTGCCCACGCTGCGCACCCGGATGCACGCCATCGCCAATCCGGTGCTGCTGGTGCATTCCGACGATGATGCCGCAATCCCGCTTGGCTGGGCGAAAGAGGCGTCGGGCTGGCTTCCCGAGTGCGAGCTGGAAGTGCTGACAGGCCTGGGCCACCTCGCCCACGAAGAAGCGCCGGAGCGCGTGTTTGCCGCCATCATGGATTTTGCACGTCGCCATGATATGGGCCCGGTGGCCTAGGAAACAGGCGAACCACTCAACACTCAAGGCAAGAGCGATGGTGATTTGGTGAGTGTCTGCTATCAACGATTGACCGAAAAAAGCCGCCATTCCGCTAGCGACCCCGTTTCGGTGACGTCCTTCTAATGCGCTTGGTCTCGGAGGCCTCTGATCTCTTGGCTGCCGTTGCCACCTGCAGCCCATGGATCAGCCATGATGTACAGAATGCTCGCTTGCGCGCATAGTAACTTTAATCGAGCGAGGTCAGTCGGTGCCGCGAATTTGGGTGCTGGAGCCAATGCGTATTCAGGGCCGCAACGTTGTCTTCATCTTCGGCGGTTTCGAGCGCATCGTGGAGCAGTACGCGAATATCTTCGGCTTCGACCAGCTCCAGTTTCCCAATTCGGATCAAACGTTCACGCTTTTCGATACTCATGTCCTAGCGGGACAACATCGTTATGCCGAGCATCGCTATGAAGGCTCGCTATCAGTCTCTGCACTTCGGCCGGCGGGCCCTCAATCCGATTGAGGCATGAAGACGCGTCTGCTGAAAACCAGCACTCCGGTGATGCCACGTGCAACATTCCAGACGTTGAGAAAACTCGAGCAATTCGTCCGACCTCGAGGTCGTTCGACGCCTTCGGCGGCACGACTACAGTAAACAAAATGCTGAAGCGTGATCAGCGAACTCTAAGTCAGGTGCATTGGGAAAGAGGCTATCGTCAAACATCGGTAAGCTCGTTCGTATGTTTCAGGCAGGGAGTGCCCAAAGCCGATCGCAATATCTTGAGAGCATCTACCTCAGACTTCGTAAGTCGAGGCTGCGGTGCGAGTATGCCGTTCGCCTAATTCAGCTAGTAGGATTTCCGAATCCCCACCCAATTCAGGCCATCCTCACCGATTACCCTGAACCCCGAAAGCAGACCCCCCTCGCCCTCTATTCGCGCGAACGCGGCATCCGATAAGGCAGCATGAACTGCACGACGGGAGAGGCGAAGCGGCGCATGTCGAGGCTTTCCTGCACCGCCACCACGTCCTCGCCATACAGTCGCGACGCGAGTTCGGCGCGCGAATAGAAGGGCACGTCCTCCCATGATCGGCGGACCCTGGCGACCCCGATTTCGGACCGTGTGCGCCGCTCGATCATCCATTTGCTGCGCGGCAAGGGGGCGATGGGAGGCAGCTCGGCCTCTTCGGGGATGCCTTGCCTGTTGAACCTGATCGCACTGGCGAACAGCGAACCGTCCCCGCGCTCCCCCTCATAACAGACGACGGCGCCCTGTTTCATATGCGCGCGCGACCAGTGCCAGGTGTTGAACCCCTTCTCCAGCGGTTCGCTGCCGCGATTGTGATCGAAATACCCCTTGCCCGACCACGAGATGCCCGGCTGATCCATCGCCACCTCGATCCGGGCGCGCGGGGCCATGCAGTGCCAGATGTGATCGCCATTGTCGTCCAGCGCAAACGATGTGGGGTTCAGCGCCTCGGGATAGACGCGCACCTTGCCGCGCACGGGCCGATGGATCGGATTGAACAGGCGCGTGTCGCGTTCCTCGATCTCGATTTCCAGCACATTGCCATCCCAGCGCACATTGCTCGGCCCGATGGTCAGCTCGCTGCGGGTGCGCGAAACCGCACTGCCCGGCCGCTCTGTCATCACCCAGCGGTGGCCGGGGCCGTACAGCGCGACATTCAGGCTGCAATGGTTGATCGGGTCGCCCCGCCCCGACCGTTTGTAATAAGGAGAGAATACGCTGCCCAGAAAGGCGATGATCGTCAGGCCGTGCTGCCCGTCTTCGCTGATCGCATCGATGTACCACCAGCTGTAGCCGCCGGATGGTATTGCCGCATCGAAGCGAGGTCCGCGTGGATCACTTTCGCTGCCAATTGCCCGGACAAGGCGGCCATAGGGACGCCCGCTGCCGGATGGGTCGCCCCGCCCGCGCAGTAAAGACCGGGAATTTTCGTTCGCGGACCCTGTCGCTGGAAAGAGGCCGCCCAGCCGTGTGACGCTCTGCCATAAAGCGCTCCGCCCGTTGCCGGGAACAGGCGCTCCCAATCCTGCGGCGTCGCCAGCTGGTGGGGCATGTCCGCTTCCAGTTCCAGTCCAGATCGCGCCAGCGTTCTCCTCATGGCGGTGTTGCATTTCTCGATCTCCTCGGTGGAACAGGAATGGGTATCGCCATTGGCAGGGGCGTTGACGATTATCTGGATGCGCTCGCGCGTTCCGGCAGGGTGGCCGGCGGTCAGGCCGGCGGCATCACTATCGGCACCGCGATCCTGCGCGCACAGATATACTGTCGGATCGGAAGGTGGCCTTCCGGCGGCAATATCTGCAAACTCGCGAGCGTAATCGGGCGAGAAAAAGACGTTGTGATGTTGCAGATCGAACCCCGAAGTGCGCGCGTGCGCAAACCAAACGAAGGCTGAAAGCGAGCGTTTGCGATCGGGCATATTGGCCACCGATTTTGCGCTGCCCTCGCCAAACTTGCCCTTTGCCAGTGCGGCGGGATCGGCGTTGCACACCACCATATCCGCACCGATCGTCTCGCCCGAGGTAAGCCGCACCCCGCTGGCCCGGCCATTGTCGGTCAGCAGTTGCGCAACCCGTGCACCCGTGCGGATCGTCGCACCGCATCGCTGAGCCAGGTCCGCCAGCGCGCGCGCAAGTGCGTGGATTCCCCCGTCGATCAGCCATACGCCCCGCGCCTCTGTATGCGCGATCAGCATCAGCGTGGCAGGCGAGCGATAGGGATCGGACCCGCAATAGGTCGCGTACCGACCGAACAATTGCTGCAATCTCGGATCCTTGAAGTGCCCGCCAATCGCCTTCCACAGATTATCGAACGGACGCATGGCGAGCGCATCGCCAATCCGCCACGGACCAATCCGCCACATCATCGGGAACGGCGTGCTTGCGCTGTCACCGCGCAGAAATGGTTCATCCAGAACCTCGAAAATCCGCTTCGCTTCGGCGCGAAATGCGCGATAGGCTGCCGCCTCGCTGGCGCCGGCGAAATCACCAATGGCCGCTTCGCTGCGGTCGGGATCGGCAAACAGATCGAGATAGCCGCGATCGTCCCATGCGTGCCGGGCGAGCACCTGCGCGCGGCTGATCGAGACATAATCGTCAAGGTTCGCGCCGCATTGGTCGAAAATTTCATCGAACACGTCGCGCATGGTGAAAACGGTCGGTCCGCCAGCCACGCCAACGCCATCCACTTCGACCTGCCGCGCCTTGCCACCAACGTGCGGCTCCTTTTCGAGCACGGTTACACGGTGTCCGCGCGCAGCCAGCAGGGCCGCACTCGCCAGGCCGCCAATTCCCGCTCCGATGATGGCAATGTGACTGCTCACCGACTCCCCCGAATGGATCTTTCCGGACAATCTTATTGACCTTGTCACTCATTCTGTCCAATTATTTGGACATGCTTAGTGTAAATTTGTGAGAAACTGATGTCGGATGCGGGATCGCCGGCTCGTCGGCCACGCTCTTTGATGGAGCGCTGGAGGGTGGGCTACCTTGCCCGCCGTAATGCAGTATTCGGCAGCGCAGGATTTCAGCACTGGTGTGCGCGCCTGCCTTTGGTGCGGTCCATCGCAAAGAGCCGGGCAACGCAGATGATGGATCATCTGGTCGGCTTCACCTATTCGCAGGTGCTGAAGGCGGCGATTGAATGCGGCCTGCTCGATATCCTCGCCACAGGGCCGGTCAGCGCTGCCGAAGTCGCAAGGCAAACCGATCTCAGCGAGGACGCAGCCCTTTGCCTGTTGCGCGCTGCTCGCGCGCTGGACCTTGCCGAAGAGGCGCTGGAGGACGGGTGGATGCTTGGCCAGCAGGGCGCAGTGCTGGTGGCGGACAAGGGCACGCAGGCGATGATCCTGCATCATCGGCTGTTGTATCGCGACCTGATCGAACCGCTGGAATTGCTGCGCAGGGACCGGCGCGAACCAACCGAGCTTTCGCGTTTTTGGTCCTATGCCGGGGCGCTGCACGGCGCGGCGGAGCGCGGGCAGGAAACCGACGAATATTCACGCCTGATGGCCGCATCGCAGCGCTATGTCGCGGATCAGGTGCTGGCGGCGTTTTCATTCTCTCGCGCGCGCAGCCTGCTGGATGTGGGCGGTGGCCACGGGGCATTCCTGCGCCGCGTGGGGGAGGAATATCCAGCGATTCAACTCGGCCTGATGGACCTGCCCGAAGTCGCCGAGGCCGCGCGCGGTCCGCTGGGCGAGGTCGTGGGCGCACAGCGTCTGACCTGCCATCCCGGTAATTTTTTCGAAGATGCGATCCCGCGCGGCTACGACATGGTTTCGCTCGTGCGGATTCTGCACGATCACGATGATAAGCCCGCCGCCCTCCTGCTGCGCAACATCCGCGCCAGCATGGTGTCCGGCCAACGACTGCTGATTGCAGAACCCATGGCCCGGATTCCTGGCGCAGAACCGATGGGGGAGGCGTTTTTCGGATTCTACCTCTGGGCCATGGGTTCGGGCCGGGCACGCAGCCCTGTGGAAATCTCGGCAATGCTGCGCGCGGCTGGTTTCAGCCAGTCTCGGCTCATCGCAGGACCCCAACCGGTCATCGCCAGCATGATAGTAGCGACAGCCTGACAAAAAGAGTGTCCGCTTTGTTTGACACTTTGAATAGTAAGGCGTAACAGACATGCAGGAATTCAGATCAAGGTGTCGAACGAGTTGTAACCGACCCTTGAATTTGAAAGAGGACGCCCAATCGGGTTTGATGCAATGGAAACACTGGCTGTGATACTTGAGGGACCTGAGCGCTTGGCGCTCCGGACGCTTGAGCTAAATCCGGTCAGCTCCAGCGATGTTCTCGTCGAAATTACTTTCAGCGGCATCAGTTCAGGCACCGAAAAACTGCTGTGGAGCGGGCGTATGCCGCAGTTTCCCGGCATGGGTTACCCACTTGTCCCCGGATACGAATCCGTCGGTCGGATCATTGACGCTGGCGCGGAGGCCCGCGGCCGGATCGGTGAGTGGGTCTTTGTGCCCGGCGCCAATTGTTACACCAGTGCACGCGGCCTGTTTGGCGGCACGGCGCGACAGGTTGTGCTGCCATCGGCACGCGCGCTGCCCATTCCCGAAAGTCTCGGCGAAAACGGCGTTCTTTTCGCTCTCGCCGCAACCGCGCTCCATGCGATCAACGGCGGCAACGCGCCCGATCTCATTATCGGCCATGGCGTGCTTGGCCGCTTGCTCGCGCGCCTTACCGTAGCGATGGGTTCACCTGCGCCGACAGTGTGGGAAACCAACGTTGCAAGGCGTTCTGGCACGCAAGGATACACTGCGATCGCGCCCGACGCGGATAAGCGTCGCGATTATCGCTCGATCTATGATGTGAGCGGCGATTCAAGCGTTCTCGACTCGCTGGTCGGGCGACTCTCCAAAGGTGGCGAGATCGTGCTGGCGGGCTTTTATTCGGACCGCCTCGATTTCGCGTTCGCCCCTGCATTTCGGGCGGAAGCGCGGATGCGCATCGCCGCAGAATGGCAACCCGATGACATGGCTGGAACTCTCGCCCTGATCGCGGGCGGCCAACTGAATCTCGACGGATTGATCACGACACGTCGCCCCGCAAGCGAGGCGCTGGATGCCTACCCACAGGCCTTCAACGATCCTGATTGCCTCAAAATGATCCTTGACTGGAGCGCTGAATGACAATGCTGGAAACAGAAACAAACTCGCTGACCGACCAGGCAGATGCGTTGCGCGAAGAAGCCAACCACGAGCCCGATCCGGTGCACACCGGCGAGATCAAGAGCGAAACGCAAGTCATCGCGATCTATGGCAAGGGCGGTTCGGGTAAGAGCTTTGCCCTGTCCAACCTCAGTTACATGATGGCGCAACAGGGCAAGCGGGTGCTGCTCATCGGCTGCGATCCCAAATCGGATACGACCAGCCTGCTGTTCGGCGGCAAAAGCTGTCCGACGATCATCGAAACCTCCTCGAAAAAGAAGCTCGCGGGCGAAGAAGTCACGATCGAAGATGTGTGCTTCCAGCGCGATGGCGTGTTTGCGATGGAGCTTGGCGGGCCCGAAGTTGGCCGCGGCTGCGGCGGGCGCGGAATCATCCACGGGTTTGAACTGCTGGAAAAGCTGGGCTTTCACGATTGGGGCTTTGATTACGTCCTGCTCGATTTCCTCGGCGATGTTGTCTGCGGCGGGTTCGGCCTGCCGATTGCGCGCGATATGTGCCAGAAGGTGATCGTGGTCGGATCGAACGACCTGCAATCGCTCTATGTCGCCAACAATGTCTGCCAGGCGGTCGAATATTTCCGCAAGATGGGCGGCAATGTCGGTGTGGCGGGCATGATCATCAACAAGGATGATGGCACGGGCGAAGCCCACGCCTTTGCCGAAGCGGTCGGCATACCGGTGCTCACCGCGATCCCTGCGAACGAGGACATTCGACGCAAGAGCGCGAACTATCAGATCATCGGCATTCCCGGCGGCGAATGGGCCAGCCTGTTTGAAGACCTGGCGATCAACGTGGCCGAAGCGCCGCCGGTGCGCCCTGCTCCGCTGACGCAGGACGGATTGCTGGGCCTGTTCAGTGCCGACCAGACCGGCGGCAACGTCGAACTCGTCCCGGCCACTCAGGCCGACATGCGCGGCGGTGTCTTTGAACAAAAGCCCAGCCTCGAAGTGGTCTACGACGAACTTTGATGAACGATCCCTCAGCCTCGAACGCGAAACGCGCCCCTGATCGGATCGATCTCGACACCGGCTCTGAAAACGCCGCACCGGTGCAGGCCGGCGGCTGCTCAAGCGGCGCGACCATGCAGGAAGCTGCGCGCAAGGCCGGCAAAAGCGACATTCTGGATCAGTACGCCGCAGATTATCCGGTCGACCCGGCGCGCGGTCCGCACGATCAGCCGCAAAGCATGTGCCCAGCCTTCGGGTCGCTCCGGGTGGGTCTGCGCATGAAACGCACTGCAACCGTATTATCGGGCAGCGCCTGCTGTGTGTACGGACTGACGTTCACCTCGCATTTTTACGGCGCGCGGCGGACGGTTGGATACGTGCCGTTCTCCTCCGAAACGCTGGTCACCGGCAAGCTGTTCGAGGATATCAAGGAAGCGGTCGAGAATCTCGCCGATCCTGAACTTTACGACACGATCATCGTCACCAATCTGTGCGTGCCCACCGCAAGCGGTGTGCCGCTGCGCTTGCTGAAGCAGCAGATCAACGGCGTGCGCATCATCGGCATCGACGTTCCCGGTTTCGGCATTCCAACCCATGCAGAGGCAAAGGACGTGCTGGCTGGCGCAATGCTGAAATATGCGCGCGAGGAAGTGGCCGCTGGTCCCGTTGCCGCCCCGCAGGAACGCACCGACAAACCGAGCGTCACCCTGCTCGGAGAGATGTTCCCAGCCGATCCCGTGGTGATCGGCCAGATGCTCGAACCGCTCGGCCTTGCTGCCGGGCCGGTCGTGCCGACCCGCGAATGGCGCGAGCTGTACTCCGCGCTCGATTGCGCAGTGGTCGCTGCGATCCATCCGTTCTACACCGCCAGCATCCGCGAGTTCGAACACGCCGGTCGCCCGATCATCGGATCGGCTCCGGTCGGTGCAGACGGAACGGCGGCCTGGCTGCAGTCGATCGGCGATACGCTTGGCCTGCCGCAGGACAAGGTCGACAGCGTCAAGAATACCATGATCGGTGCCATCAACGGTGCGTTGGCGGCTCAGCCGATCAAGGGCCGGATTACGGTGTCGGGCTATGAAGGTTCGGAACTGCTGGTTGCGCGCCTGCTGATCGAAAGCGGCGCGGATGTGCCCTATGTCGGCAGTGCCTGCCCCAAGACCCGCTGGTCCGATGCGGACCGCGAATGGCTCGAAGCCAAGGGTTGCCGCGTCAATTTCCGCGCCAGCCTCGAAGACGATATTGCTGCGGTCGAAGAATTCCGCCCCGATCTGGCCATTGGCACCACCCCGGTGGTGCAACATGCCAAGTCACGCGCGATCCCCTCGCTCTATTTCACCAACCTCATTTCCGCCCGTCCTCTGATGGGCCCGGCAGGCGCAGGCAGCCTTGCCACGGTGATCAACGCGGCAATCGGCAACAAGGCGCGTTTTGATGCCATGCGCGACTTCTTCGAAGGCGTCGGCACCGAACATGCTGCGGGCGTATGGGAAGAACTGCCCGTCGACCGTCCGAAATTCCGCAAGAAATATGCGGCCCTGAACGAAGCGGCGCGCAAGGCGTCAGAGGCGGTGGGAACATGACCCTCGTTCTCGATCACGACAGGGCTGGCGGCTATTGGGGCGCAACCTACGTGTTTACCGCGGTGAAGGGCCTGCAAGTCATCATCGATGGCCCGGTGGGCTGCGAAAACCTGCCCGTCACATCCGTGTTGCATTATACCGACGCGCTGCCGCCGCATGAACTCCCCATTGTCGTAACCGGCCTTGGCGAAGAGGAACTGGGTAAGACCGGGACCGAGGCCGCGATGAAGCGCGCCTGGGAAACGCTCGACCCGGAACTGCCCGCAGTGGTCGTCACCGGCTCCATCTCCGAGATGATCGGCGGCGGGGTTACGCCCGAGGGTACGAATATCAAGCGGTTCCTGCCGCGCACCATTGATGAGGATCAGTGGGAAAGCGCCGACCGCGCGCTCACCTGGCTGTGGACCGAATTCGGCCCGAAGAAAGCTCCCAAGCCGCGCGAGCGCAAGGACGGCGAAAAGCCGAAGGTCAATATCATCGGTCCAAGTTATGGCATGTTCAACATGCCTTCGGACCTTGCCGAAATCCGCCGCCTGATAGAAGGGATCGGCGCCGAGGTGGGCGTGGTCTTTCCGCTTGGCTGTCACCTGGCCGATATCCGCCAGCTCGGCATGGCAGACGCAAATGTCTGCATGTATCGCGAGTTTGGTCGCAACCTTTGCGAGACGCTGGAACGGCCCTATTTCCAGGCCCCCGTCGGCCTCACCACAACCACGAAATTCCTCCGCGCGCTGGCGGCAGAACTGGGGCTGGACCCCGAACCGTTCATCGAACGCGAGAAACACACCACGATCAAGCCGCTGTGGGATCTGTGGCGTTCGGTCACACAGGATTTCTTCGGCACGGCCAGCTTTGGCATAGTCGCCAACGATACCTATGCGCGCGGCATCCGGCACTTCCTCGAAGATGACATGGGCCTGCCCTGCACGCTGGCGGTTTCACGCTGCGCCGGGGTAAAACCAAAGAACGAGGATGTGCGCGCATCGATCAGGGCGAACCCGCCGCTGGTGATGTTCGGCAGCTATAACGAGCGGATGTACATGGCCGAGTGCGAAGGTGGCCACGGTCCGCGCGGAATCTTCATCCCCGCCAGCTTCCCCGGAGCCGCCATCCGTCGCCACATCGGTACGCCCTTCATGGGCTATTCTGGCGCGACCTACCTCGTGCAGGAAGTGTGCAATGCGTTGTTTGACGCGCTGTTCAACATCCTGCCGCTGGGCACCGAAATGGACAAAGCCCCGGCCACGCCCGCCCGCATCGGCGCAGAGCTGACATGGGATCATGATGCCAAGGCCCGGCTTGACCAGATGGTCGAAAAACAGCCGGTGCTCACCAGAATTTCTGCCGCCAAGCGCATTCGTGACGCGGCCGAACGCGCAGCCCGCCAACGCGGCGCTGATCGCGTAACCGAAGATTGCGTCGCTCAAGGTCTGTTCGAAGGGGAAAGCGCATGACGCAACCCTTCACCGCAAGCCTGACAGCGAACAAGCCGATTGCCCCTGCACCGTCAGGCAAAGGGGACAACCCATTCCACGTGGGGGATCACGCGGGGATACCGACGGGGGCTTTGCTCCCAATAAATACCCAACTGATACGGAGACTTAATTATGGTTGATCCGACTCCCGGTGAGCGCATCGGCACCTACCTGACGCCTGAAGAGGCACAGGACATCCACAAGGCGTTCATGGGCACGTTCGCCCTGTACGTTGCCATCGCGGTTGTCGCGCATGGTTTGATGTGGGCTTACAAGCCCTGGATCGGTGCAGGCTTCGGCCAGTAAGCCTCTAATTTTCTCCGATTTTTTCGATCGGGAAAAACAGGCTTTCAAATCACTTTTAAAGGAATTTCACCATGTGGAAGATATGGCTTCTTTTTGACGTGCGCCGCGTAATGGTGGCGCTTCACGTCGGGCTCGCCGTTCTGGCGTTCTCGATTCACTTCATCCTGCTGAGCACGGATCGTTACAACTGGCTCGAACGCGCTCCTGGCGTGGCCGCACCTGTTGAAACGGCGATCGAGTCGTCGGAACTTCCGGCGGTCGGCTAGCTGACAGTCACAAATGTGGGGGGGCAGGTTCGCCTGCCTGCCTCCTAACACTTGACCAGCAACATTTAACAACCTGCCCTTTGTGGCGGGGAGGATGGATCTATGGCGCTCCTTAGTTTCGAGCGGAAATACCGCGTACGCGGTGGGACATTGATCGGCGGCGACCTTTTTGATTTTTGGGTCGGCCCGTTTTATGTCGGATTCTTTGGGGTGACGACCGCGATCAGTGCCTTGCTTGGCACAGCACTGATCTTTGCAGCCGCTGCCTCGGGTCCCACACTTAACCCCTGGTTGATCGACATCCAGCCGCCGGCTGTCGAGAACGGCCTTTCACTGATGCCCTTGAAAGAGGGCGGCTACTGGCAAATCATCACGGTATGCGCGATCGTCGCGTTTTCATCGTGGGCGCTGCGCCAGGCTGAAATCTCTCGCAAGCTGGGCATGAGCTATCATGTTCCAATTGCTTTCGGGACCGCAGTGTTTGCGTATTTCACCCTGCAGTTCATCCGTCCGATCTGGATGGGTGCATGGGGGCACGCATTTCCGTATGGTATCTGGAGCCACCTCGATTGGGTGTCCTACACCGGGTACCTGTATGGCAACTTCCACTTCAATCCGATCCACATGCTTGCGATCACGTTCTTTTTCACGAACTGCCTCGCGCTCGCTCTGCATGGTGGCCTGGTGCTTTCGGCGGTGAACCCGACGCGCGGCACCGATGTGAAGACCCCGGAATACGAAGACACGTATTTCCGCGACTTCATCGGCTATTCGGTCGGCACGCTGGGCATCCATCGCGTCGGATTGTTCCTTGCGCTGAGCGCAGGGTTCTGGAGCGCGATCTGCATCGTGATTTCCGGTCCGATCTACGTTGGAAGCTGGGTCGATTTCTGGGAATTCTGGCGTGAAATCCCGCTCTGGCAAGGGGAGGCCCTGACATAATGGCTACCTATCAAAACATCTTCACCCAGGTGCAGGTAAAAGCCGCCCCCGAAATGGGCGTCCCGCACCTCGACGGAAGTGAACCACGCTATAACCTGACCGGCTATTCCTACTGGATGGGCAAACTTGGTCAGTCCCAGCTCGGCCCGATCTATCTTGGCTGGCTCGGCATGATCTCGCTGGCATTTGGCGGAATGGCGCTGTTCATCATCGGCTTCAATTTCGCAGATCAGGCCAACTGGAGCCCGCAGACTTTCATCAGGGAGTTCTTCTGGCTTTCACTCAACCCTCCGGGTCCGGAATACGGGTTCGACTTCATGGTGCCTCTGAAGGAAGGTGGCTGGTTTATCATGACCGGCGCATTCCTGACCATTTCGGTGCTGTGCTGGTGGACGCGCACGTATATGCGGGCTCGCGCGCTGGGCATGGGTTACCATATCCCCTGGGCGTTCGCCTCGGCGATCTGGCTGTTTCTTGTGCTGGGCTTCATCCGCCCCGCGCTGGGCAATGGCTGGGTGGACGCAGTACCTTACGGGGTCTTCTCACACCTGTTGTGGACCAACAATTTCTCGCTGATCCACGGCAACTTCTTCTACAACCCGTTCCACGCCCTCTCGATTGTGTTCCTGTATGGCTCTGCCGTGCTGTTCGCGATGCACGGCGCCACGATCCTTGCAGTTGGCCGCTATGGCGGCGAACGCGAGATCGAACAGATTACGGACCGCGGCACCGCATCGGAACGTGCTGGCCTGTTCTGGCGCTGGACCATGGGCTTTAACGCCACGATGGAATCCGTCCACCGCTGGGCGTGGTGGTTTGCAGTCCTGACGACGCTGACCGGTGGCATCGGAGTGCTGCTTTCGGGAACTGTGGTCGACAACTGGTATATCTGGGCGCAGGAGCATTACTACGCTCCGAAATAAACGCAGCGTCATTGCGGTACTTGCTCGATAGAGCAAAAGCCCGGCCTCGCCTCCCTGCTCAGGGACCAGCGTCGCCGGGCTTTTCTATTGGAACGAGGAGAAGATAACCGATGGGCGCTCTGCCCTATCGACGGCTGCGCTTCATTCAGTGCGCCTTGCCAGCCGCGAGTTCAGATCCATCAGGTGCAGCGGCAACGAGGCTGTGAGCGGCAGCGCCACCCAGTACCAGGGCGCACCGACCAAAGCGGCGCGAAGGCCCAGAACAATGAACAGCGCCGGACCCAGAAGGCCAGCAATCCGCGCCCAGCTCCAGCCGCGTCGGCGAAGCCAAAGCCCCTCGATCACGAGCACAGCCATCACCGCATCAGCGGCATGACCACTGGCGAAGAATGCTTCGAAGAATGCAGGGTCTGCCATTGCGATTGCGCTCCCACTTTTGAAAGCTTGGTGCTCATCATCTGCGAGCGCGCTTCCGATCAGTCAAATGCGCAGATCAGCCGAACGGGCCGTTCAGGTCAACCACCGCCCAGTTGAGCGCGCCGGCAACGGATACCCAGATCAGATAGGGCACCAGCAGCAGGCTTGCCGCGCGCGAATATCGCCCGCAATATACCATCATCGCGATGATTGAGAGCCACAAGCCTACCAGTTCATAAAACGCCCAGTCTGGACGCTGAGCGCGGAAAAACAGCAGGCTCCAGGTGATGTTGAGAAATCCGTTGAGCGCAAACAGGCTCAGCAAGGTTTGGGAAACGCGCGCCGTGGGCGCGGCCCTCCATGCGGTGACGAACGAAACCGTGATCAGCGCATAGATGATCGTCCATGCAATCGGGAACAGCCCATCGGGCGGATGCCAGGGCGGTTTGGCCAGACCCTGATACCACGGGCCAAGATCGGTGATCGTCGCGCCAAGAAACGCGACACCCATCGCCGCCAGCGTCGCTGCGACGACCGGCAATATCCAACTCCCCTTCATGGCAGCAACGTTAGCTTGTTTCCGCCCTCAGGCCCAGCAGGTGCGCGCAGTCTTTCACGAAAATCTTCACATGAGCCATCGGTTTGGACCGGACCAGTTTCTTGTTCATGTAGGCCTGCCAGGTCAGCTGTTGCACATCCTTGTCATCGCACATGGACACAAACCGTTCGCGCCGCTTGTCGCTGGAATACCAGAAGTATTGCATCATTCCCAAGATCCAGAACACGCGGCCGTGCTCTTTCATGAAGTGCTTTCGCGCTAGTCTCAGCGCCTTGGCATCGCCGGTTTTCAGAAAAACGCTTGCGGCATCGGCGCTTACACGCCCGCCGACCATGGCGTAATAGATGCCCTCACCCGATGCTGGTGCAACAATCCCCGCAGCATCGCCGGCAACCACCACATCGCGGTTGTTGTCCCATTTCTTGAGCGGTTTCAGCGGGATCGGAGCGCCTTCGCGGCGGATCGTCTCGCACCGGGTCAGGTCTAGGTCCGAGCGCATTTCTGCAATTGCTCCGCGCAGGGAAAAGCCCTTGTTTGCGCTACCTACGCCAATGCTCGCCGTATCACCATGCGGGAAAACCCAGGCGTAGAAATCCGGCGACAGGCGCCCCTGATAGAAGACGTCGCAGCGGTTGGCGTCATACACTTCGCTGTCATTGGCGGGCGATTTGATGATCTCGTGATAGGCAAACACACATTTCACACGTTCGGCATTGGGCAGCGCCTGTTTGGCGACCGCAGAGCGCGCGCCATCAGCGCCGACGATGCAGCGTGCGCGCACCCGTTCGATCGGGCCACCGCGTTCGCGCCGGAATGTCACCATCGGGTGCTGTTGATCGTCGCGTTCGATCTTTTCGAATGTGCCGGTGAGCCGGTCGACGCCGCATTTGCGGGCGCGCTCGCGCAGCCATTCATCAAAGACCTCGCGATCGACCATGCCGACATAGCCGATTTCGCCGACAGGCATGTCCACCGCGCGACCCGAAGGCGCGATCATGCGGGCAGAGCGTGCGCGCGCGACCAGCAGGCTTTGCGGGATGTCGAAATCATCGAGACAACGCGGTGGAATGGCCCCACCGCACGGTTTAATCCGCCCGCCTCGCTCCAGCAGCAGAACCGAATGGCCCGCCAGCGCAAGATCGGTCGCAGCGGTGGCCCCGGCAGGCCCGCCGCCTACGACGACGGCGTCATAAATTGTATCGGTCATGCGTAGACCTCCCTTTCGTGATCCCGGTTATTGCGGTTGCGCAGTCCGCTATTTGCAGCGGTTGCCCGCCATGCGAGCGCGGCGGCCAGTACGAACAAGGCAGCCTCGACGGCGAAAACGGACTGGAAGGCGCGGCCTTCATCGCCCAAAACAAGAAGCGCTCCGTCACGCCCGACCGCACCGAGGAACCCGCCCAGACCGAACGCGATTGCCTGCGATGCGCCCCATACGCCCATGCGCACGCCTTCGCGGGTTTTCTCGCCCGCGCCAGCAAGGCCCATCATCGCGCCGATGGCGGCAACGGCAAACAACCCATTGCAAAAACCCAATGTGAAAACGTTGGCGTGGATCGGCCAACCCGGCCCGGCTATCGCTCCTGCCGCCAGGCACGCGAGCGCGATGGCAGAACCAAGGCATCCGAACACGATCCAGTGGCGCAGTTCCACCGGCATCCGTCCGGCAAATGCGCTGCCCCCGATCCCGGCCACGATCATCCCTGCCAGCACGCCGCCGCTCTGCATCCCGCCAAGGCCGGTGGATTCGCCCGGCGTCATGCCAAACACGATCCCGGCAAACGGCTCAAGGATCAGGTCCTGCATGTTGAATGCCATCATCGACACAAAGATGAATACCGTAAACCGGCGGGCGGCAGTGTCAGCAAAGATTTCGCGGATCGCCTCGCGGAAGTCAGGCGCAGGATGATCCTTTGCCGTTTCCTCGAATATAACCGCATCGCGCGGTTCCAGCCGGAAAACTGCCAGCGATGTGACCAACAGGCACGCCGCGATCAACCCAGAGGATATCATCACCAACCGCTCAGGCGAAAACGGGTCGATCAATGCGCTGACGGTGATGGCAGACACCACAATGCCAGCGATCATCATGATCCACGTGACCGCTGCCGCCGCCGCGCGGCGTTCGGGCGCGACGCCCGATGCGAGCAGAGCCAGCGCAGAGGTACCCCCCGCGCCTACCCCAATGCCAATCAATGTATAGGCGACAACGCCCAGCATCATCTGCGCACCGTACGATCCGTCCCAGATCGTGACCTGCACCGCAAGCAACGCGCCCAGCGCCAGCACTCCCAGCCCGCCCATGATCCACAGCGCGCGATTGCTGCCCTTGTCAGAGCCGTGGCCCCAGATCGGGCGGCACAATTGCACTGCATAATGCCAACCAACCAGCCCGGCCGGGATTGCCGCGGCAAGCGAATATTCGACGATCATCAGACGGTTGAGCACCGTCGTCGTCAGCATGACCAAAGCGCCGATGGATGCCTGCACCATGCCGATGCGCGCGATCGCAAACCATGAAAGCCCCAGCGTCGAAGTCGATGCGCGCGCCATCAGATATATCCGCCAAGGCCAAACGCCGCCGCCAGCATTCCCAGCACATATAAGGCCACACCCACACCGTTATACCACGGAGCGAAGCGCGCGGGATTGGACAGGAGGCGCGGCATGGCGGCAAATTGCGCAATCAGGACCGCGCCAACCAGCATCGCAGAGATGATCATTCCCCAATATGCCAACAACGCGATCACAATGATTTGCGCCGTGGCCATCGTGAAGCAGGCAAACCTTGCCGCGCCGCGCACACCCATCGTCACCGGCAGGGACCGCAGGCCAGTCGCGCGGTCGCCTTCGACCGCCTTGAAATCGTTAAGTGTCATGATGCCGTGCGCGCCGATGCTATACAGCACCAGAACGATCAAAACTTCCGTGCGCGGCAGAGCGCCCAGCATGACGGTCGCTCCGGTAAACCAGCTCAATCCCTCATATGTCAGGCCGACCACGGCAGGGCCGGTCCAACCGCTCGATTTGAGACGGAATGGCGGCGCGCTGTAAGCCCACGCCAGCGCAAGGCCGACCAGACCGGCCACAAACACAAGCGGACCCAGCAGCCACGCGACGACGGTTGAAACGGCGGTCGCAATCAGGGCGATATATAGACCCCAGCGCCCCGCGATGCGTCCTGAAGGGATCGGACGGTCGGGTTCGTTGATGGCATCGACATGGCGATCAAACCAGTCGTTTACTGCCTGACTTGTACCGCAGACCAAGGGTCCGGCGAGCAATATTCCGCCCAGCACGAACCACAATCGACCATCCAGCCCACTGCCCGAAGAAACCGCGCCACACATGAAGGCCCACATCGGCGGGAACCAGGTGATGGGTTTGAGCAACTGCACAACATCGCGAAGCGCCGGAGGAGGCGCCACACAAGTCGAGGCAGACGAACGCAGCATTTTGTAACCGTATGCCTGACAGTCCAAGGCGTCAATTTATTTTGACACTAGCTTGTGTCGATCTGTCAAAAAGATGCAGATTGCGAAAATTTGCGAAGGTTGAATGCTGAAATAAAAGCCGTCGAACTCGACTGCACACGGCGAGCGTGATGCGCGCATAGCAGACTGCAATCGGGCGCAAGCCAACGCGCTACTGTTATGATGGGCAACAGCAGCGCCAGGCTGCTAGTCCGGATCGACCGGCAGGTTTCCAAGCCCGTAGCGGTGCAGCTTTGAATACAGGCTCTGCCGCGACAGACCCAGAATCTCCGCCGCCGAAGCGCGATTGTCAGACGTATAGGACAGCGCAGCTTCAATGCAGAGCCGCTCGATCAGGTCGGAGCTCTCGCGCACGATATCCTTCAACGGCATCCGCCCGACCAGATCGGTGAGCTGCTCAACCGAGCGCGGCATATCTTTTGTGCCGGGCGGCAAATCACGCAAGCGACGGCCGATTGGACGGATGACAAAACCAAACAGCGGATCTTCGCCAGAGCTGCGGACCGCAGAAAGTTCGACCTGTTCGCCCTCTGAATCGTTGGGGGTGCGCAGCACCGTGCTGACATTGCGAGCCGCACCGTGCTGCTGAATCTGTCCCTCGATCAGATCGAGGTCGATGCCGGGACGACCGATCCACTCGGAAAGGTGGCGTCCGCGCAATTGATCTATACTGGCGGCCTGCACCATTTCAACAAAAGCGTGGTTAGCGCTGACCAGTTCCAGCGCCGCGTTGGCCACGACGAAAGCATCGGGCATGTCCTCCACCAGATCGAGCACCGGAGAGGACTGTTCGCGCACATCGCCATCACCATTGGGAACCAGCCGCAGCAACAGGAACTGCCCGCGATCCTGCGTGAACCCGGCCACCGCTGCGGAAACTTCGCGCGCGGGTTTTTGCAGCTTCACCCTGACTGGGGAAACTCGGTCAGATGTCAGCGCCGCGCCGACCACCGTCTGCATCAGATCACGCGAATCCTTGTCGATCAGCGTAAGCAGCTTCTTTCCAAGCAGTGTCCCGCTGCGCGCATTCATGAGAGTATGCGCAGCGGAATTGGCCTCTCGGATGCGCAGCGTATGCGCCTCCACGATAAGGACCGGCTCCGCTGAAAGTTCGAACAGCATGCGATAGCGCGATTCAAGCTGGCGCATCCGCATGTAATCACGTTCCAGCGATTGCTGAACCTGAAGCAATCGTGCCTGCAGTTTACCCGCTTCGCGCAGGTCACGGCCAAACGCGATCCGGTGTTCGCCGCTATTCACACTAAGCACTGCGTACCGGATCGGCACATCGCCGTTGTGAGAGGGATGGTTTACCTGTCGCCAGTGCTGCACTTCGCCCCGACGCGCGGCGGCCAGCATTTCCATGATTTTAGGACGGCTTTCGACCGTTACGGTGTCGATCCAGTTGCTGCCCACCCAATTTTCAAAACCCGGATAGTCATCAGGATCATAGGCCGCATCCAGAATGGTGCCGGTATCGTCCAGAACCAGCGTGACATCGCCTGCAACCATGGCGAGCTTCATCGCCGCCTCTGCATCCAGCGTGTCGAAAAGTTCGGCGGCATTGCCGAACGGGTTTTTACCCTCAATACTGTGTTTGCGCGTTAACATGGTATTCGCCGCCTCAGGTCAGCGAGTGCGCGCGGATCGGCGCGGCCGGGATAAGCCGTTCGGCCAGTTCCAGCGCAGCTCTCGCATCAGCGCCGGTCCCATCGGCTCCAATATCTTCGATAAGTTCCGGATTCTGCTGTATAATGTGCCCACCCACCAGGACGGTAAGATCCGGTTTGATAGCCACGCTGCGTATCGCCTTGATCAGGCTCGCGAGCGCGGAGCTTGGACAATCGCGCGAAACGGTCAATCCTATAAGGTCGAGTGGCCTGCGCGCGGCATAATCGAGCAGTTCGCGCCGCTCGGGCTGAAGCAGAACGTCGCTTTGCCAGCCGGCGCGCGCAAAGATTTCCTCGATCATCTGCGCACCAAAACTGTGCACATCGCCCGGTATCGGACAGAATAGCGCACTGCGCGTCGAAACTGCGCGGACCCGAGAAGGAGGCACGAGAGTTCGATACCTCGCGCATTACTTCCTGAAGCCGCCAAAGCCCCATCGTCACATCGACGAAATCGCATTCATCGGTTTCCCACATCTCACCAAGTCGGCGAGCCGCTGGCGCAAGCATATCGAGGTAGATCGTCTCAACACTCACGCCCTTTTTCAGAAACGCTTCTACTTCGCCAAGCAGGCCTGACGCCTCCAGCCGGAGCGGCAGTTCTGCAAAACGCTGTATATCTGTCGCCTCAATCACGCTTTCCCCGTCTGGCTGTAATGTCGGTGCGCCCGAGGCATGAGCCATAAGCAGGCGCGGAATGATGTCCCCTTCGAGAACCGAGTTGATCGGGTCCGAAGCTGCAATTGTGTTGAAGCGCCCGTCTAGCGACCTGTCAGCCTGCCTCGCCCGTTTCAGCGGGTTAGTCATCGCTTTCAGCAGCGCGACTGTGCCCGCGCCGAAAATTCCGACGCCGCCACGATGCGTGTCATCAAACGAGGTGGCCATGCCGACCCTCCAGAATACCGGGCCTCCCACCCGGGGATGCGAAATGCGCACCTGAGCCAACTGGGCCGGCCGAATGCCACCTCACTCACGTCAGCGATTCCCCCTTACGCGCATTTTGGGCGATGAGCAATTGAGTTGGACACTTCTTGAAAATAAACTGTCCAAATCTTTTAACGTCTAACTGAGTTGACACTTCGCACTGTATGGGCGTAGTCTCCGATCTCGATACAAAAGGCTAACCACACGAAATGACTCGGCAGAACCATGTCTCCCCGGTCGGTACCGCAACCCCCATTCCGCAAGGTTTGGTGGCACACGGTAAAGACAGTCAGGGAAACACCGGATCGCTCTACACAGTAGAAGAGCGTCGCCGTCGTGACGAATCAGGATGGACCATCGTACAGGGCGTGCTTGCGCCCGTTCAGTTTGTGGTATTTCTGGTCAGCCTTGGTTTGGTAGTGCACTATTTGACTACAGGCGAAGGCGCTTTTGCAGCCGACGTTTCGATTATTGCCAAGACAGCCATTCTCTACACAATCATGATTACTGGAGCAATCTGGGAAAAGGTTGTGTTCGGACAGTACCTTTTTGCCCCTGCATTCTTCTGGGAAGATGTCTTCTCGATGCTGGTTCTGGCACTGCACACGACATATCTTGTAATGCTGCTGGGCGCGTTGGGAACGGTCGAGTCGCGCATGGCGGTGGCACTTTGTGCTTACGCCGCGTATGTCATCAACGCTGGACAGTTTTTGTGGAAACTGCGCGTCGCACGACTTGATGCCGCTTCGGCGCAGGCGGTGACAGCATGAGCGGCGTTGCGACACTGTCGGGCTGCGCAACCAAGCCTGCAACTACGATTGAGCGTCCGGTCCTGCGTGAACGCGGGCAGCGTGAAGTCTTTTGCGGCCTCACTGGTATTGTCTGGCTCCATCGCAAGATGCAGGACGCTTTCTTCCTCGTCGTCGGATCGCGCACCTGCGCCCACCTGTTGCAATCGGCAGCAGGCGTGATGATCTTTGCAGAGCCGCGTTTCGCCACCGCGATCATGGAAGAACGCGATCTGGCTGGCATGGTCGATGCGCAGGACGAACTTGACCGGGTGGTCGATCGTTTGCTGGCACGGCGTCCCGACATAAAATCGCTGTTTCTGGTCGGCTCGTGCCCTTCCGAGGTTATCAAGCTGGATCTGGCAAAGGCTGCGCAGCGACTGGGCGCACGCCACATGCCCGCAGTGCGCATCCTGAATTATTCGGGCAGCGGGATTGAGACAACTTTCACTCAGGGTGAGGACGCCTGTCTTGCCGCACTGGTGCCGGAAATGCCCGCTCTGCCGGTCGATGCGGATCAGCAATTGCTGATAGTGGGTGCCCTGCCTGATATCGTCGAGGACCAGTTCCTGCGGTTGTTCGATCAGCTTGGGATTCACAACGTCGGCGTTCTGCCCGCCCGCAATGCACGCGATCTTCCGCCTGTCGGACCCAACACACGCTACTTGCTGGCCCAGCCTTTCCTTGCGGAAACGGCGATGGCACTGGAAAATCGCGGTGCCGTGCGGCTCGATGCGATGTTCCCGTTCGGCGCAGAAGGTACGACTGCCTGGCTTCAGGCCGCGGCCACTGCATTTGGCATTGACGAAATGCACTTCAACCGTGTCATCGCGCCAGGTCGTGAACGGGCAAAGCGCGCAATGGACCACGCCCGCGCCGCGCTGGATGGAAAGCGCATCAGCTTCCTCCCCGACTCGCAGCTCGAAGTACCGCTGGCACGGTTCCTCTCCCAGGAAATGGGCATGGTCCCGGTCGAGGTGGGAACGCCTTATCTCCACCGCGCGCACGTCGCCCGCGATCTGGAACTGATTCCCGCCGATGCCCGCATCAGCGAAGGGCAGGATGTCGATCTCCAGCTTGACCGGGTGCGCGATGACCGCCCCGATCTCACCGTTTGCGGGCTTGGCCTTGCCAACCCGCTCGAATCCGAAGGTCTGACGACGAAGTGGGCGATCGAGCTCGTCTTCTCGCCGATCCACGGTTTCGATCAGGCCGGCGACCTTGCCGAATTGTTTGCTCGGCCCCTGCGCCGCCGCGACGTGTTGGAGGTATAGGCGATGCAATTATCCGTCTGGACCTACGAAGGACCGCCGCATGTGGGTGCGATGCGTATCGCCACCGCAATGGAAGGGCTGCATTACGTACTCCATGCGCCGCAGGGCGATACCTACGCGGACCTGCTGTTCACCATGATTGAGCGACGCGGCAAACGCCCGCCCGTCACGTACACCACGTTCGAGGCACGCGATCTGGGCAAGGATACAGCCCAGCTGTTTCAGGATGCCGCGCGCGCCGCGGCAGAGCGGTTCAAACCGCAGGCGATGATCGTCGGCGCATCCTGCACTGCAGAACTGATCCAGGACGATCCTGGAGGCCTTATCGAGGCAATGGACCTACCCTGCCCGGCCATCGCGCTGGAACTGCCCAGCTATCAGCGCAAGGAAAACTGGGGAGCAGCAGAAACATTCTATCAGGTAGTGCGGCATCTGGCCGATACCAATCTGGTGCGGACACCACGCGAAGGCCGCCGTGCGAGCGCCAACATACTTGGCCCGTGCGCGCTGGGTTTTCGACACCGCGACGATCTGGTCGAAATCCGCAAAATCCTCGATGCGCTGGGTGTCGATATCAATCTGGTCGCCCCGCTGGGCGCGTCCCCGTCCGATATCTCGCGCATCGGCGCGGCGGACTTCAACATTGTTCTTTATCCCGAGATTGCTGACGAAGCTGCCCGCTGGCTTGAACGCACGTTCAACCAGCCCGCAGTTCGCAGCATTCCAATCGGCGTGGGCGCTACACGCGCTTTCATCGCCGACGTCGCCGAGCTGGCAGGTGCAGATCCCACGCCTGCCCTCGGCGACACTTCTTCTCGCATGCCCTGGTGGAGCCGATCGGTCGATTCGACCTACCTCACCGGCAAGCGTGTTTTCATCTTTGGCGATGCGACCCATGCGGTTGCCGCCGCGCGGATCGCGCGCGATGAACTCGGCTTCGTGGTCTGCGGACTTGGCTGCTACAACCGCGAATTTGCGCGCGAAGTTCGCGACGAGGCAAAACGGCACGGGCTTGAGCCGCTGATCACCGACGACCACCTCGAAGTGGAAGACGCGATCGCTGCCGCATCGCCTGAACTGGTGTTGGGCACGCAGATGGAACGGCACATTGCCAAGCGGTTGGGCCTGCCATGCGCGGTCATTTCATCGCCCGTCCATGTGCAGGATTTCCCCGCCCGCCATTCGCCGCAAATGGGCTTTGAAGGCGCGAATGTTATCTTTGACACCTGGGTTCATCCGCTGGTGATGGGCTTGGAAGAACACTTGCTGACGATGTTCCGCGAGGATTTCGAATTTTCCGACGAGGCCGGCCCATCGCATCACGCCGCACACAGCCCGAAAACAGCCAATGTTGTTTCTGCGACTGCTGAAACCAGCCTCGCAACCGCAAGCGCACCCGTCGCAGAGGCCGCCAACGATGGCGCACGCTGGACCGACGAGGCGGACCGTGAGCTGAAGAAAATACCGTTCTTCGTGCGCGGCAAGGCCCGGCGCAACACCGAAGCTTTCGCCGCCGATCAAGGCCTTGCCGAAATCGGCATCGAAACGCTCTACGACGCAAAGGCCCATTATGCACGGTAAGGCTTCCTCATCGACAACGTCGGACACCATCTTCAAACTGGATGCGCCGGTCCGCGTCGCCATCGTCACCCTCGACAACCACCTGAAAGGTGCGGTCGATCGCGCCGACAGTGAACTGTCGAAAAGCCGCATCAGCCTGTCACTGCACGCAGCATCCGAATGGGGCTGTGACGATGGCGCTCTGGCTGAAACGCGCAAGGCCATCGCAGAAGCGGACATCGTCATTGCGACGATGCTGTTCCTCGATGATCACGTGCGCACGATCATGCCCGATCTGGAAGCTCGCCGCGAAAACTGCGATGCAATGGTCTGTCTGATGTCGGCTGGCGAAGTGGTCAAGCTGACCCGCATGGGCGGCTATCGCATGGACGCCCCGGCCAAGGGTCCGCTGGCACTGCTGAAAAAGCTGCGCGGCTCTGGCAAGAACGGTTCGGCCAGTTCCGGCGCGGGTCAGATGAAGATGCTGCGCCGTCTGCCCAAGATTTTGCGCTTCATACCCGGCACCGCGCAGGACGTGCGTGCCTATTTCCTGACACTGCAATACTGGCTGGCCGGCTCGGACGAGAACGTGGTTGCGATGGTTCGTTCGCTGATCGACCGTTATGCCGCTGGTGAACGCGCTGCGCGGCGTGGGGCGACGCAGGCACAGGCTCCGCTCGAATACCCCGAAACCGGCGTCTATCACCCACGCACCGCTCAACGCATTTCCGAAAGCCTGCGCCTTTTGCCGCGCGATCGCGGAGCAGACGCGCCGGGCCGCAACGGCACGGTAGGCCTGATTTTGCTGCGATCGTATCTGCTCGGCAACGATGCGGCCCATTACGACGGCGCCATTGCCGCGTTCGAGGAGGCGGGCATTCGGGTTGTGCCCGTGTTCGCCAGCGGTCTGGATGCGCGCCCTGCAATCGAGAAATTCTTTGTGGATCCCGATGGCCGCCCCACAGTCGATGCGGTGGTCAACCTGACCGGATTCTCACTGGTCGGCGGTCCGGCATACAACGATGCCGAAGCGGCTCGCACTGTCCTTGGCGGACTGGATGTTCCTTACATTGCGGCGCACGCGATCGAGTTTCAAACTCTTGAGGAATGGCGTTCACGCGATCAGGGCCTGCTTCCGCTTGAATCGACCATGATGGTCGCCCTGCCCGAACTGGATGGCTCCAGCGTGCCGAGTGTTTTTGGCGGCCGCTCGGGATCGAGCACCGGGCATTGCGAAGGTTGTGCCCGGCACTGCCCAAAACCGGAGAACGGCGGCCTTCGCGCGATGCAGGGCTGTGCCGAACGCGCCGAAGCGCTGGCCGCGCGGGTGGTCAAGCTGATCGCCTTGCGCAAGTCGGAGCGCGCTGAGCGCAAGCTTGCAGTGGTGGTGTTCAACTTCCCGCCCAATTCCGGCGCCACTGGCACGGCCGCGTTCATGGCGGTCCACGAATCCCTTTACAACACGCTGCATCGGCTCAAGGCCGAAGGGTACAGCGTCGATGTTCCCGAAAGCGTCGATGCGATGCGCGCCGCGCTGCTTGAAGGCAATTCCGCACGCTATGGCGCAGATGCCAATGTGGCGCATCGCATTCCTGCAGACGAACACGTTGCGCGCGAACCGCACCTCGCCGAGATAGAGGCGCAATGGGGCCCCGCTCCGGGCAAGGCGCAATCCGATGGCAGCCATATCCAGGTCCTCGGCGTGCATTTCGGCAATGTCTTTGTCGGCGTCCAGCCCGCGTTCGGATACGAAGGCGATCCGATGCGCCTCCTGTTCGAGGGCAATTTTGCGCCCACCCACGCATTCAGCGCATTCTACCGCTATATTCGCGAAGATTTCGGCGCGCACAGCGTGCTGCATTTCGGTACGCACGGGGCGCTGGAATTCATGCCCGGGAAACAGGCAGGAATGACAGGCGATTGCTGGCCCGAAAGGCTGATCGGCAATTTGCCCAACTACTACCTGTATGCAGCGAACAACCCTTCAGAGGGGATGCTGGCAAAGCGCCGCTCTGCAGCGACGCTCATCAGCTACCTGACTCCGCCGCTGGCGCAGGCAGGTCTTTACAAGGATCTGGCTGAGCTGAAATCGAGTGTTGAACGCTGGCGCTCCATTCCGGATGGCGACGAGCGGACAGACCTGGTTGAACTGATCGCCGATCAGTGCGCAGTGATCGACATCGAGTGCGGGGATATCAGCGATCTGTCAGGCCGACTTTACGAACTGGAACGAACGCTGATCCCGCATGGCCTGCACGTATTTGGTCAGAACCCTATCGGCGAATGCCGCGAAGACATGCTTGACGCAATGGTCGAAGCGGGCGGGGAAGATGGTCTTGATCGCGAAACTCTGGGCACACGCCTGGATGCAAGCGATGAACTGGCGTGCGCTGATCCACGCTCTGGATGGTGGCTATGTCCAGCCAGCCCCAGGCGGCGATGTGATCGTCAATCCCGATGTGCTGCCCACGGGCCGCAATATCCACGGTTTCGATCCGTTTCTGATGCCATCGCGTTATGCCTGCAAGCAGGGCGAGGAACACACCGCCCGCCTGCTGGAACGCCATTGCGACAGCGCAGAATCCTTCCCCGAAAGCATCGCTATGGTGCTGTGGGGCACGGACAATATGAAAACTCAGGGCGTGCAGATTGCTCAGGCGCTGGCCTTGATGGGCGCGCGGCCACGGCGCGATTCCTATGGCCGGCTGGCCGGTGCGGAACTGATTTCGCTCGAAGAGCTGGGCCGCCCACGTGTGGATGTGGTGATGACCCTATCGGGCATTTTCCGCGATCTGCTGCCGCTGCAAACCCGGATGCTGGCCGAAGCCGCCTACCTTGCTGCGCAGGCGGACGAGCCGCTTGAATCCAACTTCGTGCGCAAGAACAGCATCGCCCATGCGCAAAAGCATGGCTGCGACCTTGAAACCGCTGCCCTTCGCGTATTTTCCAACGCCGAGGGCGCGTATGGCGCAAACGTCAACCAGATGATCGAAGGCGGCACCTGGGCCGATCCCGATGAACTGGCCAATGCATTCGAGATCAACAAGGGCTTTGCCTACGGCGTCAAGGGCACACCTGTGCGCCACCGCGAATTGCTGCAAAGCGCGCTCGGCACGGTCGATTTCACCTATCAGAACCTCGAAAGCGTGGAACTGGGCATCAACGATGTCGATCAGTATGTTGACGGGCTTGGCGGGGTTTCGCGCTCCGTTGCGCGGGCCAAAGGCGCCGATGCGCCGGTCTATATCCTCGATGCCACCCGCGGCGCGGCCAAGGTCCGCACGCTGGGTGAACAGATCGATCTTGAGGCACGCACCCGCACCCTTAATCCGAAATGGTTCGAAGGCCTGCTGGATCACGGTTACGAAGGCGTGCGCGCGATCGAAGGCCACGTGAACAGCACTTTCGGCTGGTCGGCCACGACGGGTCAGGTCAAACCGTGGGTTTACCAGAAGATATCCGAGACATTTGTTCTCGATGAAACGATGCGGCGCAGACTTGCAGAGCTCAATCCGAAAAGCTCCGCGCGCGTCGCGAACCGCCTGCTCGAAGCGTGCGATCGTCAGCTGTGGGAGCCCGACGCGGCCACCCTCGCAGCCCTGCGCGACGCCAGCGATGAACTCGAAGACCGCCTCGAAGGCGTCTTCGTCGGCGAATGACTAGGAAGGGATACCATACGTCATGAACCTGATGAACAAGAATGCGAGCTTCGGCCGCCCCGACGGAGAAGGCTCCGTCCAGGTCCAGCTTGACCCGGAAGACAAGATCAAGGGCGCGAAGGTCTTTGCAGTCTACGGCAAGGGCGGGATCGGCAAATCGACGACATCGTCAAACCTGTCTGCTGCATTTTCGAAACTCGGCCACCGCGTTTTGCAGATCGGTTGCGATCCGAAGCATGACAGCACATTCACGCTGACCAAGAAGCTGATGCCCACCGTTATCGATGTGCTGGAAACGGTTGAATTCCACTCCGAGGAATTGCGCCCCGAAGACTATATGTTCGAAGGGTATAACGGCGTCATGTGCGTTGAGGCAGGCGGACCGCCTGCAGGCACCGGCTGTGGCGGTTATGTGGTCGGTCAGACGGTCAAGCTGTTGAAGCAGCACCATCTGCTCGAAGATACCGACGTGGTGATTTTTGATGTGCTGGGCGATGTGGTGTGCGGCGGGTTTGCTGCGCCATTGCAACATGCCGAGCGCGCGCTGGTGGTGGCCGCCAACGATTTCGACAGCATCTTTGCCATGAACCGCATCGTTGCAGCGATTGCGGCCAAGTCCAAGAATTACGAAGTGCGGCTGGCGGGTGTGATTGCAAATCGCAGCCGCGAGACCGACGAGATTGACCGGTTTTGCGCGGAAATCGGCATGAACCGGCTGGCGCATTTTCAGGATCTCGATGCGATCCGCCGTTCACGTCTCAAGAAATGCACCCTGTTCGAAATGGACGACTTGCCCGAAGTCATCTCGGCGCAAGACGAATACATGCGCCTTGCCGCGATGCTATGGGCTGGCGTGGACCCAAGCTCGGCACAGCCGATGAAGGATCGCGACATCTTCGATTTTCTGGGATTTGAATGATGGCTACTCGCTCCCCCGATACGTTTGAGGCCGATTTTCTCGTGCGTTCATCCGCGCGGGCACCGGTCACGGCGAAGGCGCCGATTGCCAATGGCTATGCCCACCGCCGTGAAGAGCTGGCGACCTATTTCGACAGCACGGCGCGACAGGCATGGATCGATCTGACTTCGGACAAGAAGGTCAGCGGCATTCGCGCCACCGTGCGCGCCGGACGCGATGAAATGCGCAGTGTTCTGCTTGGCTGGCTGCCGATGGATCTGCGCCGCACCCGCGTGCTGGATGCGGGATGTGGAACCGGCGCGCTGACGATCGCAGCGGCCTGCCGCGGGGCAGAAATCACCGGAGTTGATGTTGCAGGCGGATTGGTCGACGTGGCCCGCGAGCGCGCGCCATCGTTTACCGGGCATGGAACAATCCGTTGGGAAGCGGGCGACATGCTGGATCCCGCGCTGGGCGAGTTTGCGCATGTGGTGGCGATGGATTCGCTCATCCATTACGAGCTCGAAAACCTTGTCGATGCGCTCGCGCAGCTAGCCGGGCGCACGACGCATTCGATCGTGTTCACCTTCGCCCCCTACACCCGGATGCTGGGCACCATGCACAAGGTTGGCAAGGTGTTTCCCAAAAGCGATCGTTCACCCGCTATCGTCCCCATCGCGGAATGCGATCTGCGGGACGCGCTGACTGGTTTGAGCGGCTGGGAAATTGGCCGCACCAACCGCGTTTCGAGCGGTTTCTACACCAGCCAGGCGATGGAATTGGTGAGACGCTGATGAGCGCCGCGCCCTCCCCTCCCTCGGGCCAGGCCCCACCCACCTTCGCGCAGGTCGCGATGGCGTGGCTTCCGTTTGCGGATGCGGCGAGCGTGGACCTGCCACTGGGCCGGCTCCTGCGCCTGTCGCTGTTTCAGGTAAGCGTAGGGATGGCGATGGTGTTGCTCAACGGCACCTTGAACCGGGTGATGATCGTGGAGCTGGGCGTACCCACCTTCCTTGTCGCGATGCTTATCGCGGCCCCGCTGGTGGTGGCACCGTTTCGTGCGCTGATTGGGCACCGGTCCGATACGCACCGGTCCGTGCTGGGCTGGCGCCGCGTTCCCTATATCTGGTTCGGCACGCTTATGCAGTTCGGCGGGCTTGCGATCATGCCGTTTGCGTTGATCCTGTTTGAACGCGCCGATACCTTCACGCTCGCGACGGTTGCCGCGGCCCTTGCATTCCTGCTGACCGGCATTGGCATCCACGTGACGCAGACCGCCGGTCTTGCGCTGGCGACCGATCTTGCACCCGAAGACAAGCGTCCGCGTGCGGTTGCATTGCTGTATGTCATGCTGCTGGTCGGCATGATGTTTGCCGCGTTTGTAATCGGCGGACTGCTGATCGATTTTTCCAACACCCGGCTGATACAGGTGATTCAGGGCGCTGCGGTGTTGACGATGGGTTTGAACATCGTTGCGCTGTGGAAACAGGAAGCCCGCAACAAGGAACTGACCGCGCCTGATCGCGACACTCCGAATTTTGGCGAGCTGTGGTCTGTGTTCGTACGCGATGGTTACAATGCACGGCTGCTGACCGGCATCGGCATCGGATCCGCGGGATTTGCGATGCAGGACGCTCTGCTGGAACCGTATGGCGGAGAAGTCCTCGGCCTCAGCGTGGGCGCGACCACCGGGCTAACTGGCGCCTGGGCGCTCGGCGCGCTCGTTGGCTTCATGTTGTCGGGCCGCTCGCTGGGCAAGGGCAAAGATCCGCTGCGCATCGCAGGTGCCGGACTGGTCACCGGACTGGCAGCGTTCCTGATGGTGGTATTTGCCGCACCGTTTGGATCGCCGCTGATGCTGTTCATGGGTGCAAGCGCAATCGGCCTTGGCCTCGGCCTGTTTTCGGTCGGCACTCTGATTGAGGCGATGAACCTTGCGCGGACCGAAACCGCCGGGCTGGCACTCGGCGCATGGGGCGCGGTGCAGGCGACCTGTGCTGGCGCGGGCATCGCGCTGGGCGGTGGTTTGCGCGATGGTATCGCAGCGCTCGCGGTAAACGCCGGCCCTGCCGCAGCGCCGGTGGTCATCGGGGCATCGCGCGCGACCGGATACACATCGGTCTACATTATCGAAATCCTGCTGCTTCTGGCAGGCCTCGCCGCGATCGGCCCGCTAGTCGGACGGACCCGCAGATCCACGATCGCAAATACGGAAGGCGCGCAGCAACGTTTTGGCCTGCGCGAATTTCCGACATGACAGCGCCTGCCCTTTTCAAACGGACATCCGCACAGATCCCACGGAGGACCATGAAATGAATGCCACCTACCTTGCCGGCACCTTCGATGTCGCCGAACTTGCCTTCTTCCTGTTCTTCTTTTTCTTCATCGGTCTGGTGATCTACCTCAACCGCGAAAGCCGCCGCGAAGGCTATCCGCTGGAGCACGAGATCACCGGCGCGCTTGACCCGGGGCCTTTGGCTCCGGCGAAGAAAAAGGTATTCAAGCTGCCGCACGGGCGCGGCGTTTACATTCCCGAAGACGTGCCGCGCGATCCGGTAAACATCCCGGCAGTGCAGACTTTCAACGCAGCAGGCGCGCCATTCACGCCCACCGGCAATGCGATGAAGGATGGCATCGGACCGGCAGCCTGGGCCAATCGTCAGAAATACCCCGACCTCACCTTTGATGGTCGTCCGCGTATTGTGCCGATTGCCGACAGCCACGAAATCGAGATCGCGCCCAACGATCCCAACATCATCGGCTGGCCGGTGTATGATGCCAATGTCGAACTGGTCGGCAAAGTGAGCGATATATGGGTCGACCAGGCAGAACACATCATCCGCTATATCGAGGTCGAAACCACTGCGGGCGACAAGGTACTGGCACCGATGTTTGTCACCGTCGTCCAGACCAAGGGGCTGTTGTCCGGCATTCTTCCAGACAAGCCTGAGCTGGTCCAGATCGATGCGATCACGGCCGCGCAATTCGCCGATGTTCCGCGGGTTGAAGTGCCGGGGCAAATCACCCGCTACGAGGAAGACCGCATCATGGCCTATTTTGGCGGCGGCTACATGTACGCCACGCCTGAACGCGGGGAGCCTGTACTGTGAATCTGGATAGGGATCATCCAGCCATAACACGGGCTGACGGGCCGAGCGCAGATGGCGACCCCATGGGCACGCCAGCCAGCAACGAACGCATCTTGTGGAAGGGCCGGCCGAACTTGCCGGTCCTTACCCGCACGGCGTTCCACATGGGCAGCTATGCCATCTATTTCACCATGCTGATCGTCATTGCCTTGGCATTCGGCAACACCAGCGGCGCCTTGTTTCTGGCGTGCGCGGGTATGGTCGGCGCGCTGGTACTGCAACTGATTGCGTGGCACTGTATGCGATCGACGCTGTATATTCTCACCGACACCCGGCTGATCATGCGGATCGGCATGGCGATTGAAATGCGGATCAACATTCCGCTCAAGCACATTCGTGCCGGCCACCTGAATATGCGTGGCGGGGATCACGGCGATATCGCGGTGGAACTGAACGGCGATCGCCTGCTCGGTTATGTCCTTTTGTGGCCGCACGTGCGCCCGTTCCATTTCAATCACCCGCAACCCATGCTGCGTGCTGTGCCCGATGCACAAACGGTGGCAAAGCTGCTGGCCGAGGCCTGCGGCGAGTTCAACCTGATCGAAAGTGGTTTGATTGATCTCGATGTGTCTGCGGCACGCGCCGGTCATGGCAAGCAAGACACCGGACTTGAAGGGGCAACGGCATGATTGTTCGCACATACGAAGAGGACGAATTCAAGGTCCACAAACTGCCGATCATGGCGATGGGCGTGGTTGTTGCAATCACGCTCGCGATGACGATGGCGGTCAGCTTCGGCTTTTTCGACCGGCAGGCAGTGCCATCCGAAGTGCGCGCGGCAGACGGCGTTATTTCGGTTGAAACGCGCAGCCTGAAGTTCTTCGATACTTCGGACGGCGGCGTGCTGGTCACCGACGGTTCCAGCGGCGCCGAACTGGCCCGCTTTGCCCCCAACACCGGCGGGTTTGTCCGCGCCACCGCGCGCGCGCTGATCCAGGGCCGGATGGCTCGCGGGATTGGCCCGGCTGTGCCATTTGAACTCATCAGCTGGAACAATGGCTCCATGACCTTGCGCGACAGCCAAACCGGCCAAGCGGTCGAAGTCAGCTCTTTCGGAGCGAAGACAAACGAAGTCTATGAGAATATCCTCAAGGAAGGACGCAACCAATGACACATGCGATAGCTCAGGGATCGGCTATCACTGCAAAGCGGTTTGACACGGCATGCACGATCACGGTCGAGCAAAGCCCCGATCATTTCCACGCCCATGTCGAACTCGCGGGCAATGTGCAGATCGAACCCGGTGACACAGTGTGCGTCCACGGGGCGCCGATTTCCATCGCCTTTGGCCAAAAGGCAGTGTTCGAACGCTGCGCCACGGTGACCAGAGCCAGCGCGTTCAAACGCGTCTGGATCAAGTTCGCCGCCTATTTCGACTTCGCGGAACTGTATGAGGTCAGCTTTAATCCCGGGAGGATCAAATGAACGCCCACACACAGATCAAATCTGCAGATAGCGCGGGCATGATTACCAAAGACGATGCGATGGCGATTGCCACGCAGAACACGATGCTCAGCCCGCGTTTCTACACCACCGATTTCGAAGCGCTGGACGCTATCGACGTATCCAGCGTGCGCAGCGAATGGGATGCGCTGATCGATGAAATGATCGGCGACCCTAACAAAAAGCATTTCCGCCACAACGACAGCTTCACCGGCGTGATCGAAGGTCTGGAGCCGGAATTGCGTGCGGAATTCACCGATTTCCTCGTCAGCTCGCTGACGTCGGAATTTTCGGGATGCGTGCTGTATGCCGAAATCGCCAAACGCACGAACAATCCCGATGTGAAACAGCTTTTCAAACTGCTTGCCCGCGACGAAAGCCGCCATGCAGGCTTTATCAATGAAAGCCTGAAGGATGCCGGTATCGGCGTCGATCTGGGCTTCCTTACGCGCACGAAGAAATACACTTTCTTCAAGCCGAAATTCATCTGGTACGCGGTCTATCTGTCTGAAAAGATTGGATATGCGCGATATATCACGATCTATCGCCATCTGGCCGCGAACCCGCAGAACAAATTTCACCCGATTTTCGACTGGTTCGAGGAATGGTGCAATGACGAGTTCCGCCACGGTGAGGCATTTGCAATGCTGCTGCGCGCTGATCCCAAGCTGTTGACGGGCCTGAACAAGCTGTGGATCCGGTTTTTCCTCGTGTCGGTCTATGCCACGATGTACGTCCGCGATCATGCGCGCCCTGTTTTTCATAAGGCATTGGGCGTCGACCCGACCGAATATGACTACAAGGTATTTTCGGTGTGTAACCAGATCAACCGTCAGGTTTTTCCGGTCGAACTTGATATCGACAGCCCTGCTTTCCGCGCCAAGATGGACGCGCTTCTGCGCGCCGCACGCCGGATCGAGGCGGGCAGGGAACGCGGCGGCATCGCCGGATTTGCCCAGCGTGTGAGCGGAATGGCGGGCGCAGGCTTTAATTTTGCCCGGCTGTATTTCCACCGGACGACATCCAACACGCTGCCTCAGAAAATCAGGCTTCAGCCGGCATGGTAAGCTGGCACGGACATATTGTACCGTTTATCGTGACGGTGATGATCTGGTTCGTGGCGACCGGGCTGGTCGCGTGGGCGGACAACCGCGATCGCGCGACCTTCCCCAAGAGTCTGCTGATCGGCGGTATAGCCGGGATTGCCGGTCTGGTCGTGATATTGGTCGCGTCGCAAAGCGTTGCCGTGATCGCTGTCTATGCAGCTTTTGTCGGCGCGCTGTTGGTGTGGGCATGGCATGAAATCGGCTTTCTTACGGGAGCGGCCACCGGCCCCCGGCGCGAGCCCGCCACGCCTGGTATACGCGGGATGGACAGGTTCACCGAGGCGAGCGCCACCCTGATCCACCACGAGGTCGCGCTTGCGCTGACCGCACTGTTGCTCATCTCGCTTTCGTGGAACCTTCCTAACCAGATCGGCGCGACCGTTTTCGTTATGCTTTTCGGTCTGCGTCTGGCAGCCAAGATCAACATGTTCATAGGCGTGCCCAATTCGACCGCCGAAATGCTGCCTCCGCATCTAGCCTATCTCAAAACATATTTCGGGCCGAGCAGGATGACGGTCCTGCTGGCGGTATCGATCCTTGCGATCAGTGCGATGGCGGCATGGTTCGGTTCGCTGGCAGCCGCTGCCCCGTTGGGCAGCGCGGAAATGGTCGGCGCAAGTCTGCTGACCACGCTTAGCCTGCTGGGCGTGCTGGAACATATATTCTTGGCTCTGCCATTTCGGGACGGGATGCTGTGGGGCTGGGCCTTTCGTCGCCCCGGCTCACCTGCGCACGCTGCTGCGCCAGCACCGGCCTCAATCCGCAAATTTGACACACGAGACTGATATGACAAACCACCGCCCTGGAGGGGGAATAAAGATGGACTACGAGGGGTTTTTCGCCAGCGAACTGGAAAGCGTTCGAGAGGAAGGGCGTTACCGCGTCTTCACCGATATCAAACGGCACCGCGGTCGCTTCCCTCATGCGACACGATACCTTGGCGAAGAGGAAACGCAGGCGGTCACCGTTTGGTGCTCCAACGATTACCTCGGCATGGGTCAGCATCCCGCGGTCCTTGAAGCGATGCACGAAACGCTGGACGAATGCGGTGCGGGCGCTGGCGGCACGCGCAATATATCGGGCACCAATCATTACCATGTCGAACTGGAAAGCGAACTGGCCGACCTACACGGCAAGGAAAGCGCCCTGCTGTTCACATCGGGCTATGTCTCAAACTGGGCAGGCCTTGGCACGCTGGCCGCGCGCATTCCGGGCTGCGTGGTGTTTTCCGATGAACTCAACCACGCCTCCATGATCGAGGGCATCCGGTATTCCAAGGCGGAACGCCGCATCTGGAAGCACAACGATCCGGCCGATCTCGACCGCCAGTTGAGCGAATATCCTGCTGATCGCCCCAAACTGGTGGCATTCGAAAGCGTCTATTCGATGGACGGCGACATCGCGCCGATCGCGGAAATCCTCGACGTGTGCGAAAAGCATGGAGCGATGACATACATCGATGAAGTGCACGCGGTTGGCCTGTATGGCCCGCGCGGCGGCGGCATCGCCGAACGCGAAGGGTTGATGGACCGGATCGACGTGATCGAAGGCACGCTCGGCAAGGCTTTCGGCGTGATGGGCGGTTACATTGCCGCCTCGGCCAACCTTGTCGATTTCGTGCGCAGCTTTGCCAGCGGATTTATCTTTTCGACCGCACTTCCTCCTGCCGTTGCGGCAGGTGCTGCGGCAAGTATCCGCCACTTGAAATGCAGCGATCGCGAGCGCGAACTGCAAAAAGAGCGGGTCGAACAGGTCCGGCGCAAGCTGGACATCATGGGCATCCCGCATTTGCACAATCCAAGCCACATTATCCCGGTGATGGTCGGCGATGCGCACAAGTGCAAACGCATCAGCGACTGGCTGATGGACAATCACGGCATCTATGTGCAGCCAATCAACTATCCCACAGTCCCCGTCGGGACCGAGCGGCTGCGCATCACGCCCTCGCCCGTGCATACTGATGGCGATATCGATCGGCTGATCAACGCGTTGAGCGAAATCTGGTCGCAGTGCGAGCTGGCGCGGATGGCCAACGCGGCCTGATACGATCTTCGCCAGAGAGATTTGATACATCTCCTGTGCGTGACAAAAAGAAAGGGCGGCGTGGTTTCCCGCGCCGCCCTTCGTGTTTTCGGAATGCCCGAAGTTTTTAGAGACCGGCTTCCGTGAAGATGTCGGTGAATGCCTTGCCGGCGAGACCGGGGTGGGTGACACCCTTTGCGGCAGCAACGTTCGCGTCCATGCCATCGCCTTCAACGACGATCAGGCCGACCATGCCAGCTGCATAGTGCGGCACGCACTTGTAGCCGTATACGCCGGGAGCCGGCACAACGTAGCTGACTTCTTCATTGATCTTGCCTTCCCAACCGGTCACGCCAGCGGGCAGCATGGTGTCGATCGAGGAAGACTGGTGGCCCGGATCGGTCGGCACGAACTTGATCGTGTCGCCAACCTTGGCTTTCACCAGCATAGGCTTGAAGACCTGCATCTTGCTCGAATCATCGGGATCCTTGGAATACATCTGGATTTCGATGACAGTGCCGTTGGCTTCCACCGCAGGCACTGGCGCGGCTGCGGGCTCGGCAGTTGCAGTTGCGGCAGGTGCCGGTGCAGTTTCTTCCTGAGCGGGAGCTTGCGCACCGCCACAGGCGGTCAGCGTTGCAAGGCTGGCAAGCGCGACGGCGCCCATAAAAGTATTACGCTTCATGTTCAGTCTATCCTTGTGTGTTACCTACGTCCAACCGCGAGATGCCGGGCCATAAACCAGAATTCAAGCCATTGAAAGCGTGACTTGAGGTTGCGGCACAATCTCGGTGTCAGAAGACGGAATCGCGAAGCATCCAGAAGCCGTACACTTACCCCTCCGCTCAATGATTGCCTTTGGCAAAGCTCCTGCCTAAGAAGCGAAATGCTTAAAACCTTGCCTTTGCACACTAAGATTGTCCTTGCCCTGCTGGCATTCCTGCCGCTCTATTTCGCGATTGCGGCATTGGGAACCAAGGCGGGGATATGGGGATGGCAAACCGGACTGGTGACGCTAACCTTCAGCGGCGGCATGATCGTTCTGGGTGTGGTCGGCATCGTCTCCCTTATCTCCCTGATCCTGGCAGTCATCGCCAAACCACGGCGCGGCGGAATAATGGCGGTCGCGATCCTTGGTCTTTTGGTCGCGGGGGCGATATTCGCAATGTTCATCGCAGCGCGCGGAACGGCAGCCGACAATCCCATTCACGATGTCGCGACCGATACAGCGGATCCCCCCGCATTTTCCGCTGCGACAATGAGTGCGCGCGCCGAAGCTGAAGCCAACCCCCTGAGCGATTATCAGACCCCGCTGGGACAATTGGAGCTTTACAAGGAAGCCGCGCCGGAACTGGCAATCAAATCCCACGCGCAGATCATCACTGATCGCTATGCCACGCTCGCGCCTCTGCCGCTTGCGGGCGCAAGCCGTGCTGACGCTGTGGCTGCCGTTGCAGCTGCGATGGGTAACATGGGCTTCAAGAACATCCGGACCGATGCCGAAACCGGTATGGTCGAGGGGGTAGCGGAAAGTTTCTGGTTCGGCTTCAAGGACGATTTGGTCGCGCGGATAGGCGAGAATGAGATCAACTTTCGCTCAGTCAGTCGCGTGGGGCGCAGTGATCTTGGGGCCAACGCTGCCCGTATTGCCGAATTGCGCGGTCAGGTAGCCGAGCAAATTGGCCAACGCTGAGACAGGATCGACAGCGCTTAACCCTCAGTCGCGAAATGTCGCTATCGCCAGCACGCTGCGCTGAATGACAGTTGCCGTGCACAACCCGGCATAAACATAGGCGATGAACGCGAAATGCGCCGGTAACAGGCACATTGCTGCGAAAACTGTGATTGTCTCACCCCCTTCGGCAAGACCGGTCGAGTAGAAAAAGCTCTTTTGGCCATGCGCCTGCGTCGTCGCGCCGCGTTCGGCAGCGATCACGGCAAAGGCGAGGAAGCTCACCCCCGTCAGCACGAAACTGGCAACCAGAACCAGCGCGGGCAGCAGGTTTGCAGGGGCCAGCACGCCAAATCCCACCGGCACCGCGACATAGAAGCCGAAATCCGCAACGATATCGAAATATCCACCCAGCGGTGTTGGTCCGCGCACCCGCGCCACCGCTCCATCCAGTCCGTCGGCCACGCGATTGGCGAGGATCAGCGCCAGCCCCCAGCCCAGCGCGCCCATCGCTATTGCGAAAGCGCCGCCCAGCCCCAACATCAATCCGCCAAGGGTGAGCATATTTGCCGAAATCCCCGCCCCCGCCAGCGCGCGTCCAGCGGCGTTCAGAGGCGGATCTATCAGCGGGCGCAACTTTGCATCGAACATGATTGCCCTTTCCGCTCAGCCTGCAACACCTGACGGTGCGAACGTCAGCAAGCCAACCCACGCTCCTGTGATTGCAGTGGCGATATTGCCCGCAACCCAGCTTTTCATGCCGAGGTTGGCCGCCTCTGCCCGGCGTTCCGGGCACAGCGTGCCGATTGTGGATACCAGCAGGCCCACGCTCGCCAGGTTGGCCACTCCGCATAGCGCATAGGTGACAATCAGCAGGCTGCGATCACCAAAGGTTCCCGCAGGCAGCGCGGCAAGTTCCAGATAGGCGACGTATTCATTGAGGATAGCCTTCGTCCCCATCAGGCCGCCTGCTGCCTGAGCCTCTGCCCAAGGCACACCAATCAACCACATCAAGGGTGCAAAAAACCAGCCGAAAATCCGCTTCAATGTCAGCGGCTCTCCCTCCACCAGCGGCAGCAGGCTGAGCGCCTGATCGCTGAGAGCCACCAGCGCGAACACCACGATAATGATTGCAATCACGGCAAGGAATAATTGCATCCCGTCCATCGTACCCTTGACGATGGCATCGATGCTGGATTCGTATTTCAGCGCGCCTTCAACACCTTGATCGTCCGCTTCGGTTTCAAGGTCACCAGCCTCACCCGGTACCATCAATCGCGCAATCAGCAATGCAGCGGGCAAAGAGACGAGCGAGGCGGCGATCATGTGGCCGACTGCATCGTCCACGGTCTGGCGCAGAGTGGTTGCATAAAGGATCAGGATCGCGCCCGAAATTGTCGCCATCGCCAGCACCATGATCTGGAACAGTTCCGACCGGCTCACCCGCGCGAAATAGGCGCGCACCACCAGCGGGCTTTCGACCACACCCAGAAACATATTCGCCCCGCCGGCAAGGCCAACGACCCCGCTCACACCCAAGGTGCGGCGCAGCAGAAAGGACAGACCTTTTACCGCCGCTCTCAGAATGCCCCAATGCCACAGCAAGGCGGCGAGCGCGGAAAACACGATCACCAGCGGCAGGATCTGGAACGCGATGATGAGCGGCGGCGCGGCCCCATCAACCAGTGCAAACGGCAGCGGTGCCCCGCCCAGATACCCGAACATGTAGGAAGAGCCCCTGAGCGTTGCCTGCTCTATCGCCTGCACGCCGCGATTGGCATATTCCATCGCAGACCACACCAATGGCACACGGATAATCAGCAGCGCCAGCACCGCCTGCAATGCCAGCGCGCCCGCCATCCAACGCACAGTCGGGCGGTTTGCGCGGTTCTCGCTCAGCGCCCATGCGAGCGCGGTCAACACCGCGATCCCCGCGATCGGCCGCAGCTGATCGAACCAGTCCACTTGCTCAGATCCTCCCTTTCAACCGCCCTGAGCGCTTATCCGCGCCGCCAGTCGTGGTATTTCTCGACCCATTTCAGCAGGCCTTCAGGCTTGTGCGCTTTCTTCCAGTTGCCGGCGGCAAACTTGTTGGCTTCGGCCATGGTCGGGTAGGAATGGATCGTGCCGAGGATCTTGTTGAGCCCGATGCCGTGCTTCATCGCCAGCACATATTCCGCCAGCAATTCGCCTGCATGCGCGCCCACGATGGTGGCGCCCAGAACCTTGTCCTTGCCACCAGCCGGGGTCAGCACCTTGACGAAACCCTTGGTCTCGCTTTCGGCGATCGCGCGGTCGAGATCGTCGAGGTCGTAGCGGGTGACTTCAACCGCGATGCCTTGCTCGGCTGCCTCACGCTCGTTCAAACCGACGCGGGCGATTTCGGGGTCGAGGAAGGTGACCGCCGGGATCACGCGGTAATCGGCCTTGAACTTTTTGAACTGGCCGAAGAGCGCGTTGACGCTGGCATACCACGCCTGATGGCTGGCGGTGTGGGTGAACTGGTACGGCCCGGCGACATCGCCTGCGGCAAAAATATTGGGGAATTTGGTCGCCAGAAATTCATCGGTGGTGACGGTTTTGGCGGTATCCACGCCAATCGCTTCCAGCCCGAACCCGGTCAGCCGCGCCTTGCGCCCTACCGCGACGATCAGCGCATCAAACGGCACTTGCACCTCGGCGCCGTCAGCCTCCGCGATCAGCACACCATCCTCGATCCGAACCGCCTTGTGGCCGGTGAGCAGGCGCACACCCGATTCCGTCAGCACGACACGGGCAAGGTGTGACACGTCATCATCCTCGCGCCCCAACACCTGCGGAGCCATCTCGACCTGCGTCACATGCGAACCGAGCCGCGCCAGCGCCTGCGAAAGCTCGCAGCCAATCGGCCCGCCGCCCAGCACGGCGATGCGCGCGGGCGCTTCGTCCATCTGCGCAAACGCATCCCACATGGTTTCGCTGGTGAGATAGCCGCTGGTGTCCATTCCGGGGATCGGTGGCACCACCGGCTCGGCGCCGCTGGCGATGATGATGCTGCGGGTGGTGAGCCGCTGTTTGCCGCCGTCATTGCAGGCAATTTCGACCGTCCATGGATCAATGATCGTGGCGTAACCCTTGACCACATCAACGCCGAGATCGGTGTAGCGTTCGACGCTGTCGTGCGGTTCGATGGTCTTGATGGCGTCCATCACGCGCGCGATCACCGCCTTGAACGGCACCTGCGGTTCAGCCGGTGTCAGACCATACTTGTCGGCGTGGCGGATCATCGCGGCCACCTTCGCGCTCTTGATCAACGCCTTGGACGGCACGCAGCCGGTGTTGAGGCAATCGCCGCCCATGTCTTTGGCTTCGACCAGCGTCACCTTGGCTTTCACCTGCGCGGCGATATAGGCCGAAACGAGGCCTGCCGAACCCGCCCCGATCACGACCAGATTGCGATCAAACTTCATGGGTTTGGTAAACCCGGCATAGACCTTGCGACGCTTGATAAAGCCGGTCACCAGTTTCGCCAGCCACGGCACGATACCGAGGAACACGAAAGAGCCGATCAGCACCGGCGAAAGCAGCCCGCTGGTGCTTTCGATCAGCGCAAGCTGCGTGCCCGCATTCACATAGGCGATGGTGCCGAGCAACATCCCCACCTGGCTCACCCAGACATAGGTCCATGTGCGGATACGGGTCAGGCCCATCACCAGATTGACGACGAAGAACGGAAAGGCCGGAATCATCCGTAATGAGAACAGATAAAACGCCCCGTCCCGCTCCAGCCCGGCATTGATCGCCTTCAACCGTTCACCAAAACGCGCCTCGATCGTGTCGCGCAGCACATAGCGCGAGGACAGAAACGCGAGCGTCGCCCCCAGCGTCGAGGCGAAGGAGACAAGGATTGTCCCCGTCACGAGGCCGAACAGCGCACCTGCCGCCAGCGTCATGATCCCCGCGCCCGGAATGGAGGCCGCCGTCACCGCAACATAGATTGCGAAAAATCCCGCGAGCACCGCCACCGGATTTTCGGCGTAGAATGCCTCCCACTGGCCAACCCCCTGCTTGATCCCTTCGAGCGTAAAGTATTGGCCGAGATCGAAAATGAAATAGCCCGCGATCAGGGCGGCCAGACCTGCAATGATGACAATCTTTTTCACGGCTACCCCTTGCTCAATCGCGTTTCGCGCGGGCGCGCGGAGCGGTTACTGGCGCATTTCAACGCCCGCTCGCCAGCGCCGCGTATTTCGCGATCCAGCGTTTGTCGATCCAATGTTTTAATCCGGCGACCCAGCGCCCCTGCGCGGTCAGGGGCCCATAGCTTGCAATTGCCGCGCCGTCGCCTGTCGCCATCAGATATAGATTGTTCCAGCGCGGACGATAGCTGCGACCCGGTGTCGCTCCGGCCATAATCGCTCGGATGTTGGCAGCCAGTACCGGCCCGGCAAACACTGCATGAACGCCCGAGTGCGGAATGTCCCGGTCCGCGCGCGCGGCGACATCGCCCACCGCAAGGATATGCGAATGGGAAAGCGAACGCTGGTGCCGGTCGACCGCGATGAAGCCAGCACTGTCGGTTGCCAGCCCGCTGTCCGCGGCCCAATCGGGTGCCCCGCTGCCCAGCGCCGCCACGGCGAGGTCCAGCGGCTCAAGCGAGCGAGCTGCCGCCAGCAATGCGCCGCCATCAAACCGCGCGTCCTCCTCGACAATGGCGATGCCCTGTTCGTCCATCGCGACCCTTACGCTGTCACGCACCGGCTCGGACAGGTGAGGCAACAGCCCCTCGCTTCCGGTGACGCATGTGACCTCTGGACGTGGCGATACGCCCGCCAGATTGCGCAGCGCAAAGGCCAGTTCCACTCCGCCCGCACCACCGCCGATCACCACCACACGCGGCGAGGTATCGGGGCGACGGGTGCGCCATTCCTCCAGCCGATCAACGAAGCGACCAATCGGGCGAATATCGATCAGGCGTGGATCATCGCCCAGAACCGCTTTCGCCCGGCCAACACCGCCGGTGTCGATGGAGGCGATTTTGAACCCGATGCTGTGCCCGCCCTGCGTCCTGATAGACCGGGCTTCGGGATCGATTGCGACGCAGGCGTCCAACACCAGCTTTACCCGCGCCTGTCGTGCGAGCGCGACGAGATCGACTGTGCCTTCATCGCGCTTGTATCGACCTGAAATCCAGCCCGGCACCATCCCGGAATATCGCAAATGGCGCGACGGAGTAATCAGCATCGCGCGCTGCGAGGGCAAGCCGTTCCTGATCCAATCGGCCAGCACTGCGACATGCGCGTGCCCACCGCCAACCAGAACGAGGTCGCTGTCGCTTGCGCTCATCCGCGCGCGTCAGCTGCAATCGCAAGCGCCTCTTGCGCCAGTTGTTTTATCTGATCGAGGTCAGATCCCTTGGGCGTCAGCCAGCTACCTCCGCACGCCAGCACCTGCGGCAGCGCGAGGTAGTCCGCCAGATTATCGGTCGATATGCCGCCCGTAGGCATGAACCGCATTTCGCGAAACACCGATGCGAACGCCTTGAGCATGGGAACGCCGCCCGCAAGGCTGGCGGGGAAGAACTTTACCGCGCGCAGGCCCAAGCCATAGGCGCGCTGCACCTCGCCCGCTGTCATGGTACCGGGAAAGACCGGCAATCCATCGTCCAGGCACTGCTCCACAACCGTGTCCACCAGTCCGGGCGAGACGATAAACTGCGCCCCCGCATCGCGCGCGGCCTTCGCGTGATCGGTCGTCAGAACCGTGCCCGCGCCCGCGATCAACCCGGCGTCGGCGGAGCAAATCGCCTCCAGTCCTGCCAGCGCGTTGTCGCTGCGCAGCACCACTTCAACCACGCTCAATCCGCCCGCCTTCAACGCAAGCGCCACGTCGATCGCACGCGCCGGATCGTCCTCAGCGATAAGCGGGACGACCGGCGCCGAAGCCAGCCGCGCCAAAAGCTCTTCCAATTGTGATATTTGCGATGGATGCTGTGCCATTCGAAATCCTTTTGCAGGTTGCCCTTTCACAGCCGCAGCGCCCCCAGGCGCAATCTGCGTATGCCATCCCCCTGCGCTGCCCCGCACTCAAGTGCAAGCAGGGTGTACGCAAACAGCGTAGCGTGCGAAATGCCGTTGCGTGAACAATAGCGGGCATATGCAAGCCATGCTATCATGCGTTAATCGCAAGGAAATCCGAAACTTCAATAATCGCACCGTGTTCGCTAAGGTCAAATCAGACTCTTTTCCGGAGAAGGTCGGCGGGCTATCCCTGACCGGATCGAACGCTGTTTACTCAATGCGCGCCGCGCTGATTGGAAAATGACTGGCCATGGCCGTTGAACATCCGAGTTACGGAGACAGAATTTCACTGGGGAAATTCTTTCGCACATTCTTCGACATTCTTCGACCAGAGGCCAATTTTTACTGGCTTTCCATAATTTATGGCGTCGGCATCAGTCTACTTTCGCTGGCGACGCCAATTTCGGTGCAGATGCTTATCAATACGGTGGCCAACACCGCTCTGGCGACACCGTTGATTGTTTTGTCGTTAACGCTGTTCGGACTGCTGATGGTCAGCGGCCTGCTCTATGCCTTGCGCATTCACCTGATGGAATTGTTCTCGCGCCGGTTTTATGCCCGGTTGGTGGCGGAAATTTCGCTGTTGTCGGTTTATGCCAAGAACCCGTTTTTTGGCGACGCGCGCAAAAGTTCGCTGTTCAACCGCTATTTCGACGTCATCAATGTCGAAAAAGCGATCCCGATCCTGTTCGTCGGTGGCTTTACCGTGGTTCTGCAGGTCTTTGTCGGGTTCGTGCTGGTATCGCTTTACCACCCCTATTTCCTGCTGTTCACGATCATCATGTCGGCATTGATCTGGATCATCTGGCTGGTGTGGGGTGCGCGCGCGGTGCGCACCGGCATCGATCTAAGCCATGCCAAGCACGGCACTGCCGCGTGGCTTGAAACGATTGGCGAATCAAACGGCTTTTTCAAATCGCAGCGGCGGATCGATTACGCGCTTGATCGCACCAATTCACACACCGCCAGCTACATTCACGAGCGCAAGCGGCATTTTCGCCAGCATTTTACCCAGACGCTGGCATTCCTGACGCTGTATGCCATCGCCAGCGCCGCTCTGCTGGGTCTGGGCGGGTGGCTGGTGATCAGCAACGAATTGACGCTCGGACAACTGGTGGCAGCAGAATTGGTGTTGTCGACCGCGTTTTTCGGCGTGTCACAGCTGGGAACCTATCTCACCTATTTCTACGATCTGTGCGCCGCGGTGGAGGAAATCTCGCTGTTTTACGATGTCGAACAGGAAGAACCGGCGGGCGATGATCCGATCAATGTCGATGAACACACCCTCGTCTTCAATGGCGTGCGCGGCCGCGCCCGGCATGAGGATGCCGAATTCAACTTTGAAATCCCGAGCGGCGCGATCGTGATGGCGGGTGCCAGCCATCATGGTGTGCAACGGCTATTCACCAACATCCTGAAAATGCACGAACTGCCAGAAGGCGGCTTTGCGACGATGGGAGGTATCGATTTTCAGGATATCGAGGCGCACAATCTGCGCAAGAACGTCCACGTGCTGGACCGCCCGACGTTCGTTGGCATGACGGTGCGCGAATATCTGGGCCTGTCATGCAAGGACACGGCATCGAAACGGATGGTCGGAGCGCTCGAAACGGTCGGCCTGATAGATACAATGTCCACCTTCGATGAAGGGCTGGACACTCCCATCGCCGCCACCGGTTGGCCGCTTTCCTCAGTGGAGCTGCAACAGCTGAAGCTGGCCAATGCCCTGCTTGAACGACCACGCATTCTGGTGCTGAGCAAGCTGTTCGATTTGCTGGACGAGGATCACCTTGCCGCTGCAGTCAATGAACTGCGCGAACAGTCGTTTTCGACCGTCATTTATTTTTCAAATCGGCGCATTGATCTGGGGTTTGACCGCTTCATGTATCTCGAGGCCAGGCAGCAAAGGTTCTTCGATAATTTTGACGATTTCTGCCTTGCTGTGAACAGCAAACCACCGCGAATGCCCGGCGGCGCACGCCCGGTTTCCGCTACCCTTGGCGCGATGGGACAGCAATAATGGCGGCTCTCGAACAGGATATGGCGCACTTCACCGCGCTGCGCGATGTGAAGGTCCCGAAAATCTTTCGCGCGATTTTTTTCATGTTGCTGATCGCGTTCATCGCGCTGGTCGCTTTCCTGATTTATGTTCCGTGGGTGCAGACTGCCGGCGGGCGTGGGGTCGTGACGACGCTCAATCCCAATGAGCGTCAGCAGGATATCAACGCACTGGTGCCCGGCCGGATCGAAGAATGGTTCGTTCGCGATGGCAGCGCGGTAAAAAAAGGCGATCCGATTGTCCGCATCACCGATATCGACCCGCAACTGATCCAGCGACTGGAGGCAGAACAGGCGCAGGTCGAAGTGCAATTGCAAGCTGCAAAAAGCGCGCTGGCGACTGCGGAGATCGACCAGCGGCGCATGGCCGAGCTGTTTCAGGCCGGGCTGGCTGCGCGGCGCGATTATGAACAGGCGCAAATCCGCGTCGATCAAATGCGCGGCAGCGTGGCAGAGGCCGAAGCCAATCTGGCCCGCACCAATGTGGGCCTGTCGCGCCAGTCCAACCAGTTGGTGACCGCTCCGCGCGATGGCTTCATCCAGTCGATCAATGGCGGGGATACTTCAACCTATATCAGTGCGGGCGACATTCTGGCCACCTTCGTGCCTGAAAATTCCGAGCGTGTGATCGAGATATTCCTCGATGGTCGCGATGTCGGTCTGGTGCAGACGGGCGCCCCTGCGCGCATCCAGTTTGAAGGCTGGCCGACAGTGCAATTCAGCGGCTGGCCCTCAGTCGCGGTGGGCACGTTTGCGGGCAAAGTCATTGCGGTCGACCAGTCGGCCCAGCCCGATGGCAGATTTCGTGTGCTGATCGGTGAAACCGTGCCACAGGGCGAAGAACCTTGGCCGACCGAGCGATACGCCCGGTTTGGCGCGACCGTGCAGGCATTCGTGCTGCTGGAAACGGTGCCTGTCGGGTATGAAATCTGGCGTCAGCTCAACAGCTTCCCGCCAGAGCTTCCTTCAGGATCGGGCAGTTCGACCACTGCGTCTGGTTCGTCATCGTCGACCGGTCAGAATTCAAGCAGGCAGGGCGGCTGATCATGACGATTGCCGCCGGCAAGTGCGTTATGCTCGGGGCGCTGGGCCTTGTCGCGTGTGTTGGCATCGGCCCCGCAGGCGCACCGGCCCTTGCCCAGAATATCGAACCAAACGAAGGGTCGCTGGGGCAGGCGCTCCGCAATGGCACGCTGCTGCCGGACGAAGTGTTACGATCCTCCGCGCTCACCTTTCCCAGCATCCTTGAAAGCTTTGAACGCGAAGCTGCCGCCCGCTCCGATCAACTGGCCGCCGATGGCGCGTTCGATCTGCTGCTGGAGGCCGAAGCGTATGACCGGGTGACCGGCTTTTATTCAGGCGGTTATGTCCAGGGAAAGGCAACGCAGCCCATCGCCCCGTTCGGCGGTCAGGTGTTTGGCAGCTACCGCGTATCCGACGGACGCTTTCCGATTTACGAAAATTACTACAACACCAACGAACTGGGCGAATTCAAGGTTGGCGCGCTGTTATCGCTGTTGCGCAACCGCCAGATCGATCAGCGCCGGTTCGATATCCAGGATGCACAGCTCGCGGCAAGCCAAGCCCGGCTCGATGTGCTGCTGGTCCAGCTGAACGTTCAGTTCGAGGCGCTGCGGTCTTACTGGAGCTGGGTCGCGGCAGGCAATGAAATCCGCGTTTACGAAGAATTGCTGGAAATTGCAGAGGCGCGCGCAGTCGGGCTTTCGCGCCAGGTCAGCGCAGGGGCAATGCCGCGCATCGCGCTGGTTGAAAACGAGCAGAACGTCATCCGCCGCCGCAGCCTGCTGGAAGAGGCGCGGCGCAATTTCGCCACTGCTTCCAACTCGCTGTCGTATTATCTGCGCGACGAGGCCGGTCGCCTGATCGTGCCCACGCGTGCGCAATTGCCCGATATCCAGAACTTGTCCGACCTTCCCGACATGCAATCGCTGTTGGCGGTTGCGCGCAGCGATATCCTGGATCAGCGGCCCGAACTGCGCAATTTCCGCGTCATGCTGGAACGCGCGCGCAACAAGGTCGCGCTGAAGGAAAACGACCTCAAGCCCAATCTCGATGTCTCGGTTGAACTGAGCCGCGATTTCGGTCCGATCGGCGATGGCGGTTCTAGTTTCGATTCGACCGACACCGTGGTGGGCGTCACGTTCAAGGTGCCCTTGCAGCGCCGCACCGCGCGTGGGGCCTTGCAACGCGCCGAGGCGGAATTGCGCGAGATTGAGCTGCGCGAACAACGCACCGCAGACCAGATCGAGGTGGAGCTGGACAATATCCTCACCAATCTCAACGCTGCCCTGCGCCTTGCCACGCTGGCCGATGACGAGGTGGAGCAGGCAACCGCGATGGTCGCCGCAGAGCGCAAGCGGTTCACCCTTGGCGCGGGCGATTTCTTCCTCGTTAACCTGCGCGAGGAACGCGCCGCCGATGCGCAAATCCGCGCGATCCGCGCCGATCTCAACGGCAGGCTGGCGTCTGCCAGTTATTCGGCGGCGACCATGAACCTGCCGGAACTCGGCCTGGAATAACCACACCCCATCGAAAGGGTGCGATTAGGTGCGCAACCAAGCGCAATCAGCGGTTCTGCCGTCCCTCGATCATGCTATCCACCAACGACGGGTCGGCCAATGTCGAGGTATCGCCCAGCGAACCAAAATCGTTTTCAGCCACCTTGCGAAGGATGCGGCGCATGATCTTGCCAGAGCGCGTCTTTGGCAGGCCTTGCGTAAACTGGATGTGATCGGGCGTTGCGATCGGTCCGATCTCCTTGCGCACCCAGCCACGCAATTCCTTGTCGAGATCATCCGACCCTTGCTCGCCAGCGTTCAGCGTGACGTAGCAATAGATGCCCTGCCCCTTGATATCGTGAGGATAGCCGACGACGGCAGCCTCTGCGACCTTGGGATGCAATACCAGCGCGCTTTCCACCTCGGCGGTGCCCATGCGATGGCCCGAAACATTGATCACATCGTCCACGCGGCCCGTGATCCAGTAATATCCATCCGCATCGCGCCTGCACCCGTCGCCGGTGAAATACTTGCCTTTGTACGTGCTGAAATAGGTTTGTTTGAACCTGTCATGGTCGCCGTAAACGCTGCGCGCCTGCCCCGGCCAGCTGGCGGTGATGCAAAGATTACCCTCCGCCGCACCGTCGAGAACCGCTCCGTCATTGTCCACCAGTTGCGGCTGAATGCCAAAGAACGGCAGGCCCGCACTTCCCGGCTTCATATCGTGCGCGGCGGGCAGCGTGGTGATCATCACACCTCCCGTCTCGGTCTGCCACCAGGTATCGACAATCGGGCAGCGTCCCTCGCCCACCACATCGAAATACCATCGCCACGCTTCTGGGTTGATCGGTTCGCCCACGCTTCCCAGCAGTCGCAGAGAGGACCGGTCGCGGCTGGTCACAAAGTCGTTGCCTTCGCGCATCAGCGCACGGATTGCAGTGGGCGCGGTGTAGAGGATGTTGACCTTGTGCCGGTCCACCACATCCCAGATGCGGCCATGGTCAGGATAGTTCGGCACCCCCTCAAACACGACTGCGGTCGCCCCGTTTATCAGCGGGCCGTACACGATGTAACTGTGCCCGGTGACCCAGCCGATATCGGCGGTGCACCAGAAAACCTCGCCCGGCTGGTAATCGAACACGTGATGAAACGTGGTCGCCGTCCAGACACCATATCCGCCGGTAGTGTGCAGCACGCCCTTTGGCTTTCCGGTCGAACCGGAGGTGTAGAGGATGAACAGCGGGTCTTCCGCAGCCATCGGCTCGCACGGGCAATCGGCGTCGGAGGCGACTTCGTGAAACCAGTGATCGCGGCCAGGCGTCATCGCGATGTCTGTGCCGGTGTGGCGCACCACCAGCATCCCGTCGATAGGGGTTTCGTGGTCCGGCTCTGCCAGCGCGGCATCCACGTTTGCTTTCAACGGCACCGATTTTCCGCCGCGCAAGCCCGCATCGGCGGTGACGACGAACCGGCTGCCGCAATCCTCGATCCGGCCCGCCAGCGCCTCTGGAGAGAAGCCGCCGAACACCACCGAATGGATCGCGCCCAGCCGCGCGCACGCGAGCATTGCCAGCACGCCTTCGATGATCATTGGCATATAGATCGTGACCCGGTCGCCCTTTGTGACGCCCATTGCCTTCAGCGCGTTGGCCATGCGGATCACTTCACCGTGCAATTGCGCATAGGTCAGCGTGCGGGCGGGTGAGGCCGGATCGTCAGGTTCGAATATTAACGCGATCGTATCGGCGCGGGACGGCAGGTGGCGGTCCACCGCGTTATGGCACAGGTTCAGCAGGCCATCGGCAAACCACGCAATCTTGGGCGGGTCGAACGACCATTCACCACCCTTTGTCGGAGGCGTGATCCAGTCCAGCCGCTGCGCCTGCTCAAGCCAGAATGCATCGGGCGCCTCGATGGAGCGGCGATAACGGTCCGCGTATTGTTCTGCGGTGCAAAGTGTTTCGCGTTGGGTTTCTGCGCGGCGGACGAAATCGTTCAAGGTCTCTCTCCCTTTTTCGCGAGTTTAGGAGGTTAAGCGTCCGCCTGTCCATGCTTTCGCAAATCGTCCGGCGTATCGATATCGATCAACCAGCGCGCGGGGCATTCGAGAACCCGGCCCTGTTCGAGCAAATCGCGTGCGCCGCGATCCTTGTGCGAAAGAGCGAGCGCGGGGAAATGTCGACAGGCGAAGATTGCCGGGGGCTGGCGCGTGGTGGCGGTCGCGGAGACGATGATATCCGTATCGTCGACCACCGCCTCCGCCAAAGCCGCAAAATGTTCGCGCGGGACCAGCGGCATATCGGCCAGAGCGATCATCAGCGCATCGCAACCCGCATCGCGCGCCAGTCGCGCGGCAAGCGCGACCGACGTCCCCATCCCTTCGTTTGCGTCAGGGTTAATCGCGACCTCAAAACCCTCCGAAAGCCAGAAAGGTTCGCACGCATGCTGCGAGGCAGCGGCGATGACCCAGCGCCTCGCAAATTGCTCTTTGGGTACGTTTGCGCACACGATTTCACCCAGCATCCGGCTGCGAAACATCGCTGTCAGCTTGTCTTGCGCTCCGAACCTTTGTGATGCGCCCGCAGCAAGGACGGCAATTGCGATGCGGTCATGATTAATTCCGGTATCAGGCAAGCTGCGCCTCGAAATCGCTGTCCTGATAGGCGCGGATCACCTGCGCCAGCGTTGACAACGCCAGCGTCCGCGGATCGCGCGAGGAATGAAACAGGCCAATCGGCGCGTGGATCGTGGCGATCTGCGCTTCGCTCACCCCCAGATCTTGCAAGGCAGCGCTGCGCATCGCGTGCGCTTTTCGCCCGCCCATGGCACCTAGGTAAAAGTGAGGCAGATCAAGTGCGCGCGCGATCAGCTCAATCTCCCAGTCGTGATCATGGAACAGAAAAACGAACGCGGTCCACGCATCACCGACCAGCAGATCGGTCTGGTTGCGGCGTTCGATAAGGGCGGCGGGCACGCCTTGCTGCGACAGCGCCACAACTATACGGTCATCTGGTGTCAGCACATCGGTATCGCATCCCAGCGTGCGTGCCTGCAGCGCCAGCGCCTCAACCGCTGCACCATGCCCGATGATGGCCACACGCGGTCCCGGGCCAGTGCCCGAACTCGCCCGAATGGCTCGTCGCATCAAAACGCGTCGGGTGCCAGTGCGCGGCTACGCTCGTTCGCCCCGATTTCAGCAACAGAGATACCGGCTGGCGCGCTGCCAATGCGCGCAGGCACTGCCGGATGAGTGGCCCATTGCCCAGCGTCTCGAAATGCAGGTCCAGCCCGCCTCCGCATGGCAGGCGAATATCGAGATAGGGCGAGCCTGCGCCAAACCGAACCATGCGCGGCGTGTCTGCCGCCAGCGTATCGAGCGCCTCTGCAACCACGGCGTTCTCGATACAGCCGCCCGAAAGCGATCCGGCAAAGCTGCCATCGGCGCAAACGCCCATGATCGTGCCGGGGTCTCGCATGGAGGATCCCTGCACCGCGCAGACCAGCACCAGCACGCACGGCTGGCCGCGCTGCTGCGCTTCATCGAGGAAGGTCAGAACCTCGAACCAGTCGGTCATCGCGACAGTGAGACGCTATTCGCTGGTGGAGGCAAGATAGGCGACAATCGCCGCGCGCCGCTGACCATCGGCGACGCCGCCAGCGACCATGTCCGTTCCCGGAACATAACCGGCAGGATTACCCAGAAACCGGTCAAGCGAGGCGCGGTCCCAAGTGATGCCCGATCCCGACAGCGCATCGCTGTAGGAAAAGCCCGCCACGGCTCCGGCCTTTCGCCCGACGACGCCATGAAGGTTCGGCCCGGCCATGTTCGGTCCGCCCTTCTCCGCATTGTGGCACCCGGTGCAGGCCTGAAACGCATCCTCGCCCAGCGCAACCAGTTCGACGCTGCCGACCGGGTTCGCCGCCAATGATTTTGCCATGGTCGCATTCGCCGCTGCGGGGATGGCGGACACGCCGGGTTCGCGAACGATGATCTGTTCGACCACCGGCTCAGGCTCTTCCGATGCACATGCGCACAACATTACCGTCAGCAGGCTCACCGCCCAAATTCCGGGTTTCAGCATCGTTTGTGTCCCGTTAGGTCCGGTCATGCGAACTGTCTGGAAATCGGCAATTCGCGCAGCCGTTTGCCCGATGCTGCGAAGATCGCATTGGTCAGCGCAGGCGCAGCTGGCGGCAGGCCCGGCTCCCCAGCGCCGCCGGTCGGCACATCTCCGCTGTTGATGAAATCGACCGCGATTTCGGGCACTTCGTTGATCCGCAACATCTTGTAATCGTGAAAGTTGCTTTGCTTGACGGCACCATCGGCAAGGTCCAGCTCGCCATACATCGCAGCGGTCAGCCCATACACGATCCCGCCTTCGATCTGATTGCGGAACCCATCGGGATTGACTACATAACCGGCATCGCAAACCGCCCAGATCCCCGTCATCTTCGGCTTGCCAGAGGTCATGTCGACCTCGATCACTTCGGCAACGATGGTTCCGAAACTCTCGACAATAGCGACACCCTTTGCGACCCCAGGCTTGCGCGTTTCGCTCCAGCCCGAAATGTCCGCCACCCGTTGCAGCACGGCCGCGTGTCGCGGCGCGTCTTTCAGCATTGCCAACCGGTATGCGAGCGGATCGGCCCCGGCAGCATGGGCCGCTTCGTCGATGAAGCTTTCCACGAACCAGCCGTGCTGCGAATGATCGACCGATCGCCATGCGGCAAACGGCAGGTGCAGCGGCGCCTCTGCCACGCGCACGCTGGTGTTGGGGATCGCATAGATGGCAGGTACGCTGGATTCCGGCGGGTCATTGCGCTGGGTAAAGCTGTTGTCCCACGCAACCAGCTTTCCAGCCTCGTCCAGACCGGCGCGGAAACGGCTGAGTTCGGCGGGACGATAGAGCGCCTTTTGCGTATCTTCCTCGCGGCTCCAGATGGATTTGATGGCGTACCCGGTCGCCTGCGCAATGCGTACCGCCATCGTGGCATAAACCGCCTCCAGCCGCCGCCCGAACGATCCGCCCAGATAGGGGTGGTGCACGGTGATATCGTCCTTGGCGATGCCGGTGGCATCGGAAATGGCTGTGCGCACCATCAATGGAACCTGCGTGCTCGTCCATACATCGCACTTTCCGTCCTCGCGCACATGGGCGGTGCAATTGATCGGCTCCATCGGAGCATGGGCGAGATAGGGCACCTTGTATTCTGCCTCAATTGTGGTCGCCGACTTGGCAAGTGCCTCCGCCGCATCACCCCGCGCTGCGATCTGCTCGCCGCCCTCCAGCCCTGCACTGTCCAGCGCGGCAGAATATGCATTGAACTGATCTTGCGTGGTGCGGATCGGGCTTTCGGCCTTTGTCCACTCCACCTTGATCGTGTTCAGTGCCTGCTGTGCCTGCCAGTAGCTGTCTGCGACCACTGCCACAAAATCACCCATGTTGAGGATTTGAAGCACGCCGCGCATGTCTTTTGCCCGGCTCGCATCCATGCTTGCGACACGGGTGCCGGGCACCGGCGGGCGCACCGTCGCGGCATAGGACAGGCTTAACCCATCTGGCGCCGCATCCATTCCGAATTGCGCGGTGCCATCCACTTTTGACGGGATATCGGTGCGCGCCTTGCTTTTGCCCATCAGGCGAAATTGCGCCGGTTGTTTCAGCGCGGGTGTGTGGTCCATTGGCTGATCGGCAGCGGCGCTGGCAAATTCGGAATAAGGTGCCGATTTGCCGCTGCCTGCGTGGATCAGGGTGCTGTCGCGCGTTTCAATTTCGCCGGCGGGAACGCCCCAGGCATCCGCCGCCGCGCCGACCAGCATTTTGCGCGCCGCTGCGCCTGCGACGCGCATCTGGTATTGCCCGGTGGTGCGGATAGAGGACGAACCGCCGGTAATCAGGGCATCGGCAAAGCGGCCGATCTGCGTAAACAGTCCGTCCCACGTCGGCTCCAGCCAATCGGCTGCGTTCATGGTGAACGGCGCGACGAACATGCGCGCAGTATCGGTCACGATATAGCTACCATCGGTGGGGGCCTGCATGACGCGCACCTTGTCCCACGCGGCGTCCAGCTCCTCTGCCAGCATCTGCGCCAGCACCGAATGCGCTCCCTGGCCCATTTCGCAATGCGGCACGATCGCGGTCACGATGTTTTCCGCGTCGATCTTGACCCAGCTGTTGACGAGTTGCTCACCCGCCCCGCCCGCCACCTTTGGCGAAAGCGCGCCGACCGGGTTGCCGGGCCGCACCCCGATACCGATCAACAGCCCGCCTCCCGCCAGCACGCCAGCACCGATAAAACCGCGCCGGCTCCACTTTGCGAGGCCGGATTTCTTCACATCGGAGGACACATCATTCATCGCTCAAACCTCCCCGCTCATGCGGGTTTCACGCGGGGGTTCCTGACCCGAGGCGACCTTGATCGCGCGGCGGATGCGGGTGTATGTCCCGCACCGGCAGATGTTGCCCGACATCGCCGCATCGATATCCGCATCTGTTGGCGTCGGATTGTCGCGCAGCAGCGCGGTCGCGCTCATGATCTGGCCGGACTGGCAATACCCGCACTGCGGCACCTGTTCGCTCACCCATGCTTTTTGCACGGCGCTCAATTCGCCATCGGGCCCGGCAATACCTTCGATTGTAGTCACAGCGCGCCCTTCGGCTTCGGCCACGGCGGTGGAGCAGGATCGCACGGGCTGCCCATCCAGATGAACCGTACACGCCCCGCATTGCGCAATCCCACAGCCGAATTTCGTACCGTTCAGGCCCAGCGTCTCACGCACAACCCACAGGATCGGCATCGAGGGGTCGACATCGACTTCCACAGCATCGCCGTTGAGTGTGAATTTTGCCATCGCCCTCGTCCCTCCGTCAGCCGTCCCCGGTTTGGGGGATCGGTCTAGCATCGCTCAGTTGCGAAAGCGAACCTATCGCACAGCGCAGCTCAAGCAAAGCGCGAACTTGGCTGTTCCTTACAATGCTGCCGGGTGTGAACCCTGCATAGATCGTGATACGAGAGCAATCCGCAATCGGGTACAGCGCGATTGTATAGTTTCAACTTGGGGGGAGAATGACAGATGGCCGTATCCGATCACGTGGATCTCGAAACGTTCATGTCCGGCGTGAAAAAGCGCAATCCGGGTCAGACTGAATTTATTCAGGCAGTGCAGGAAGTTGCGCAGGACATCTATGAATTCATCGATGACAAGGTCGAATATCACGAGGCGCAGATCCTGCGCCGCATTGCCGAACCCGATCGCATAGTTTCCTTCCGCGTGTGCTGGGAGGATGACAATCACAACATCCGCGTCCAGCGCGGCTGGCGAGTGCAGAACAACAACGCCATCGGCCCGTACAAAGGCGGCATCCGATTTCACCCCAGCGTAACCGAAAGCGTGTTGAAATTCCTTGCCTTCGAACAGACGTTCAAGAATTCGCTCACCGGGCTGCCGATGGGCGGTGGCAAAGGGGGCGCCAACTTCAACCCGCGCGGCAAATCCGATGCCGAAGTGATGCGGTTCTGTCAGGCTTTCATGACCGAGCTTTACCGCCATATCGGCCCGGACACTGATGTTCCAGCAGGTGACATTGGCGTGGGCGGGCGCGAGATTGGATACATGTTTGGCCAATACAAACGCATCACCAATCGCTGGGAAGGCGTGCTGACGGGCAAAGCGCTTGAATATGGTGGCTCGCAGATGCGGCCAGAAGCGACGGGTTACGGCGCGGTATATTTCATGCGCAACATGCTGGCTCACCGGGACGACGGTATCGAGGGCAAGACCGCCGTCATATCGGGATCAGGCAACGTCGCGACCCATGCCGCAGAGATGATCGCAAAGCTGGGCGGGAAAGTTTTGACGATGTCGGATTCGGGCGGTTTCATCCACGACCCCGATGGCATCGATCAGGAAAAGATCGACTGGATCAAGCATCTCAAGAATGTGAAGCGCGGTCGGATCAGCGAATATGCCGATGAATTCAAAGGCGCGACCTATCATGATGGCAAACGCCCATGGCACGTGAAGGCTGACCTCGCCCTGCCGTGCGCAACGCAGAACGAGCTGAACGAGGACGAGGCAAAAGCGCTGGTCGACAACGGCTGCATTGCAGTGTCCGAAGGCGCGAACATGCCGACCACGCTCGACGGAGTGAAGGTCTTTCACGATGCCAAGATCATGTACGGCCCCGGCAAAGCGGCAAATGCTGGCGGCGTTGCGGTTTCGGGCCTCGAAATGAGCCAGAATTCAGAGCGTATAAGCTGGAATCAGGAACGGCTTGGCGACATGCTGACCAATCTGATGGAAGGCATCCACGAAAAGTGCACCGAATATGGCGATACCGGAGACGGATATGTCGATTACGTGAAGGGCGCGAATATTGCTGGCTTCAAGAAGGTTGCCGATGCGATGCTGGCATTCGGGGTGGTCTGATTACAACTGGGGGGCGCCTCCAGCGGGAGTGCTCCCTGGTATTTACTGAATACCAAGCGCCCGTGCCTGCTGCCGCAATTGATCGGCATTTTCAGGATTTGCGGCAATCGCTGCCTGCAAGGTCGCTCGCGCTTTTGCTGCATCGCCCATCATCGAATGGCTACGCATAACCATCACCCAGCGATCAAGATTTCCGGGGTCGTCCTTAAGCTTGGCCTCGGCGCTGGCAACCATCGACCTGATCTGCGCCTGCTGATCCTGCGAGCTCATGGAAGACATCGCAGCAATCTGGTCCTGCGTCGGTCCGCGCACATCGCCCGATGCAGCCGCGCCCGCAACTGCGCCCGAACCGGGTACTGCGATTGGCGGCAACCGGCCTTCCATCGCTTTGGCAAGCCGAGCTTCGACGGCGATATCGTTGATTTTGCCCACCTGTTCGATAGTGCGCACCAGATCCGGCTCCCACGGAGCGCCGACCGGCGATTCCGCAAGCAGCGCCAGCCAACCGGCAACCGCGCCTTCGTGATCACCGGCCAGATCCTTTTTCACGTTGAGGAAATACCGCGCGCGCGGATCGCTGGGGTCCAGTACGACCGCTTTTTCAAATGCAGCCACGGCCTCTGGCGGGAGCGGATTGGCATCCGCGCTCCCCGCGTCATTGGCAAACACCAGCGCTTCACCCAGAGCAGACCACAGCACCGCCTCGCTATCATCGATTGCGACCGCCCGTTTGTAAGCCTGCGCGGCGGCGGCAAAATCCCTTTCAAGAAAATGCGCATAGGCCAGTTCAGCCCACGGATCGGCATTGTCGCCCGCCGCCTCCGCCGCCTTGCGCAACTCCGCAATGGATGGCGGCGCATCTGCCCCGGCCATCACAACGGTTTCACTGCTCGGAGTTGAGAGGACGTTATACCCGATTGAACCGGCAGCAACAATTGCCGCCACACCCAGCAAGGCCCATGCAGCCTTGGCCCCGCCGGATTTTTCAGGTGCGGCAGGTTTGGCCGTTTGTGTCGCGTTTTCACTATCGGAAGTCATTGCGCGCACCTAGCATCGGCATGAATATCGGGCAATTCACTCTGGCAATCGATCCTGCTTTGTCTATGCTCCGACGTATCAAATCTATCCGAAAGGGGGGGATAGATTGCCAGATTTGTACAAAGTCGCCATTATTGGGTCCGGTCCTGCCGGATTGAGTGCGGCCGCCCATGCGGCGGCGCTGGGTATGAGCCATGTGCTCATCGAAAAAACCGATCATCTCTCGGACACGATTTTCAAATATCAGAAGGGCAAACACGTCATGGCGACGCCCTCCAATCTCGTGCTGCGTTCCGGCGGCACCGGCAAAGGAGCCGGTGAGAACGGGGATGGTAGCGGCGGCGGGCTGGAATTCGACGCGGGCAAGCGCGAGACGATCCTCGATACTTGGGACCGCCAGATCAGGGAGATGAAAGTCAATGTGAAGCTCAACGCCGAGGTTGCCAAGGTCGAAGGCGACAAGGGTGCCTTTCGCATCCACACCAGATCGGGCGAAGTGATCGAGGCCGAAACCATCGTTCTTGGTATCGGGACGCAGGGCAACCCCAACATGCTGCGCTGCCCAGGCGCCGATCACCCGATGATCCAATATCAGCTGGATGATCCGGGCGAGTATTTCGATGAGCATATCACCGTGGTCGGATCGGGTGATGCCGGGATCGAAAACGCTCTGGGACTGGCCGCTGACGATGCGCAGCGAAACATCGTCACCATCCTTAACCGGGGAGACAGCTTCGCCCGCGCCAAGGCGGCAAATGTCGCCCTGCTCGAAGAGGCTGAGCGCGATGGCCGGCTGTTCGTGCGGCGCGAGACCGAACCAGCCGAGGTGAAGAACGGCGAGCTGGTGCTGACAACGCGCGACGGGCAGGAGACGATCGCCTGCAATCGCATCATCGCGCGCACCGGATCGCAGCCCCCGCGCGGTGTGGTCGAGGCGATGGGGATCGAATTCACGAGCGAGGATCGCGGCGCATTTCCCAAACTTTCACCCGCGTTTGAATCGACCAAGCCTGGCATCCACGTGATCGGCGCGCTAGCGGGCTATCCGCTGATCAAGCATTGCATGAACCAGGGCCACGACGTGATCGAGTTCCTGAACGGCAATGCAGAGCTTAAGCCCGCAGACGAGCCGATCCTGGCCGACAAATTTGCACAGCTGCCTGGCAATTATCCGGTCGAACACTGGCTGGAGGTGTTCGGTGTGAATGTGCGGATATTCGGCGATCTTTCTCCTCTTCAGCTGCGCGAATTGATGCTGGATTCCGCCTGCCACGCCTATAGCGCGGGCGATGTCGTGTTCCGCCGCAACGAGCCGGGCTCATCCATGTTTGCGATTGCGCAAGGGTCTGTCGCGGTAGAAATCAATCCCAACGATCCCGGGATCACCGTGCCCATTGAACAGGGTTCAATCTTTGGTGAGGTCGGGCTGATTTCCGGTCGCCGCCGCGGCTCCACCATACGCGCGGCAGAGCCGGTGGTCGCCATCGAGCTATCGCGCAACGCCGCGCTGAAACTCATCGCGACTTCTGCCCAGGCATCGCGCGTCGTCAACCAGATCGCGATTGAGCGGCAATTGCTTCAGATGTTCGGATCGGGTCTGACGCAGGCCGACGTCGCCCCGCTGGTCGAAAATGCCGAGGTGATAGAGGCGCGCGCGGGAAAGGTGCTGATCGAGGAAGGCGCGGACGACAAGGACGTTTACATCATCCGGCGTGGGTCGATGATCGTCGAGAAGTGCATTGGTGAAAAACCGGTTTTTCTCTCGTATCTTCCGGCAGGATCGTATGTCGGCGAAATGGCCGCGATCGATGGCTCGCTGCGCACCGCAACAGTAAAGGCCGCGATCAAATCCGAAGTTATCAAACTGCCGGGCGCTGCATTCGTCGCGCTGCTGGATCGCAACCCGGCGCTGCGTGAAAAGGCGATGGCGGAAATGGCTGGGCGCAGGCGCACCAATGCCTTCATCGAGAGCCGCAAGGATGAATTTGGCGGCGCGGTCGATCTGTATTCGCAAACCGCGCAATTCCTCGTCGATGAAGGTCTGGGCGAGGCAACCGATGTGCTGCTGATCGACGAGACGCTGTGCATTGGCTGCGACAATTGCGAAAATGCCTGTGCGGACAGTCACGATGGTCTGTCGCGGCTCGACCGCGAGGCGGGTCGCACCTACGCGCATCTGCACGTGCCGACATCCTGCCGCCATTGCGAGCACCCCCACTGCATGGCCGATTGCCCCCCCAACGCAATAAAGCGTGGCCCCGATGGCGAAGTCTTTATTGATGAAACCTGCATCGGTTGCGGCAATTGCCAGCGCAATTGTCCGTATGGCGTGATCCGGATGGACCCAAAACCGCCCAAAAAGCCATCGTTGCTAAAATGGCTATTGTTCGGGCGCGGGCCGGGTCCGGGTGAGGCTTCGTATGCGTGGCGCAAGGAAAACGGAGATCCCGAAACGCCCAAACAGGCGATCAAGTGCGATATGTGCGCAGGGATAGATGGCGGCCCGGCGTGCGTCCGCGCCTGCCCCACGGGCGCTGCGATCCGCGTTGCGCCGGACAAATTCCTGACCTTTACCAAGCTCGCGGAGGACGCGACGTAATGGCCATCTCTGCCCGGTCGAGCTCGAAACCGGCGAACCAGCAGAGTTTTGCGCAGCGCGAACGGGCGCGTAACGCTGATCATGTCAGCTTTCTCAGACACAAGACGTTCCGCTATCTTTGGATTTCGCTGACGCTGTGCGCGGCGGCCATTGCGGGGTACGTGATGATCGATCAGGAACCGCGCCCAAATGGCGGCAGCTGGTATGGCTATACGCTGGGTACGATTGGGGTTGCACTGATCATCTGGCTATCGCTGCTAGGGGTGCGAAAGCGACGGATCACGCCAGGTCAATGGAGCCTTAAGGCATGGACCAGCGCGCATGTTTATCTGGGTCTTTCGCTGATCGTGGTGGGCACGCTGCACACCGGGTTCCAGTTCGGCTGGAACGTCCACACTTTGGCCTATGCGCTGATGATTTTGGTGATCGTCACCGGCATCTATGGCGTCGCGGTCTATGCAACTTTGCCGGCGAAACTTTCCTCCAATCGTAACGAGATGACGCGCAGCCAGATGGTCGAGGCGCTGACAGCTATCGACCGCCAGCTGGAAACCGCCGCGCAGCCATTGGGGCGTGAGCAATCCGACATCGTGATCGCCGCGTTGTCGCAGGACATATTCTTTGGCGGGGCATGGGGTCGGTTAACTGGATCCTATCGCGGGTGCGCCACCTCGCGCGCACTAAATGCCCTCGATACCGCCGACGGGGATGAGGCAAGTGCCAAGGTGCACGCCCTGCTTTCCCGCCGCGCCGACCAGCTTGCCCAGATCCGCCGCCACCTGCGCATTCGTGCCCTGCTCGAAGTGTGGCTGTTTATTCATGTGCCTGCGACCCTCGCGTTGCTGGCCGCCTTGCTCGCGCACGTCGTGAGCGTGTTCTACTATTGGTGAGGGCGCAGGCATGACTTTCCTGATCCGCACCATAGATACCACCGCCGCCGGGCGCGAAATCATACGCGACCGCACAATCGATAAGGCCACCCTTTCAGTAGGCCGAGCGGCCGAAAACGATATTCACCTGCCCGATCTTGCCGTAGAACAGCGGCATATCAGCATCGTGCAAAGCGACGATGGCACCGTGCTGGTGGAGTCGCTTGGCACGCTTGGCTTTGGCCTCGACGGGCGGTTCCAGACCAGCGCCACCATAGATCCCCAGACCGGTGGCGAGATCGAGCTGGGTTCCTCTCGGCTGACGGTCGCAAAAGACGCCGCAGGCTCCCTCACCATCACGATCACGCAGGCGGGGGAAAAGGGCGCCAAGGTCGATACCGTGCGCGGATTTCAGTTGGCGAGCACCCTGCCCTCAAAACGGCTCATGGCGTGGGCGCTTTCGCTCGCGATACTGGTGCTGTTTTTGACCGTGCCGGTGTTCACACACCTAACACGCGACCGGCAGGAGACGGGCCCAAATGCCCAAAAGGTCGATCGGGTTTCGCTCGACAGCACTTGGTCTTCCGGGACACTCAGCCTTGGACACCATAAACTGAAGGACAGTTGCGAGGCATGCCACGCAGAGCCTTTCGTATCAGTGCAGGATGAAACCTGCCTCACCTGTCATGAGGAATTGGGCGATCACGCGGCCAAACCGCGCCTGGCAAAAGGCATGAGCGTGCCCTCCACCTTCGATGCGATCCAGTGGTCGATTGGCCAGAAGCTGGGGAAAGAGGGGCCCGGATCGTGCACATCGTGTCACCTCGAACACGAAGGCAACGTGCGCCAGCAGGCAGCAACGCAGGAATTCTGCGCCGATTGCCATGATGCGCTCGATGCGCGGCTGACCGACGTTGCATTTGGCAATGCGGCTGATTTTGGCAAAAAGCACCCACAATTTCGCCCCACCTTCTACTCCGCCTATGGCCAAGAGGATCCAGTGCGCGCCTCGCTCAAGACGCCTCCGGTCGAGAAGAGCGGTCTGGTCTTTCCGCACGATGTTCACATGGACGAGTTTGGCGGAGTGGCGCGCATGGCGATGAGCCTGCCCGATTTCGGTGATCCGCTCGATTGTGCGAGCTGCCATGAACCGGGGGCAGACAAGGTTGGCTTCAAACCGGTGGAAATGGAGGATTCTCTGCGAGAGCTGCCACAGCCTTGTTTCCGGGCGAGGGGCTGGCGGCAGCTTCACCTCGCTGCGACACGGCGATGTTGATGATTTGATGGAAGACCTCGCCCGGATCGATCGCCGCGGTCCGCGCCGCCCAATCGTATCGGGCAGATCGCGCCCCGGCCAGTTTGCCAGCGGCGGAACCTATGACGTCAATTTCGGCCGCCCCGCCGCCTCGCTCATAGGCATCAACCGCGCGTTGATGCCGGGCGGTGTGTGCGGCGATTGCCATATCCCCACGCGCAAAGGCGGGCGGCCCGATCTGATCCCGGTCAACCTGCCGGAACGTTTCATGCAGCACGGGTTCTTCACACACGAAGCGCACAAAAAGGAAAAGTGCATTGATTGTCACGAGGCAACGACATCGAAAACGGCGACCGATCTGCTTCTGCCCGATCTTGCCAGCTGCCGCGATTGCCACGAAGGCGCGAGCGCGATCAGGACAAAAAAGATCGTCCCGTCGGGCTGTGCGATGTGCCACGGCTATCACACCCCGACCAATCCGTGGCCCGGCGATCACCCGATTCTGCAAAGCACGCCCGATGGCAGACGCCAACGTGAAACAGATTCGGTTGCATCCATTTCGGCTTTGCTAAAGAAATAGACGTATGGGGGCGGGGCAATGAAGCAGAGTCCAGGCAATAAACCGAACGGAGGATCAAACAGCGTCCTGATCGCCCAGATAACTGACACGCATATCGGGTTTGATGCGGCGGCGGGTGATGAGGAATTCAATTACCTGCGGTTTTGCGCAACGATCGATCACCTGCTGGCACAGCCGGTGCAGCCCGACGCCCTGATCCTGACCGGCGATATTGCCGACAACGGCGCGCCCGAAAGCTATGAGCGGCTGAAACGCGCACTGCGCGGGTGCGATTTCCCGATCCATGTGATGACCGGCAACCATGATCGGCGTGACAGCCTGCTGGCCGCGTTTCCCGATTGCCCGGTCAATAATGGCTTTGTGCAATATGCGCTGGAGATAAACGGCCTCAGAGTGCTTTGCCTCGATACGCTGGAGCACGGGCGGCATGGCGGGGCATTTTGCGATGCGCGCACAGGCTGGCTGGGGCGCGAGCTGGCGGCCCATCGCCAAACGCCGACGCTGATCGTGATGCATCACCCGCCCGTGGCCGCGGGGATCGAGTGGATGGACCCGCGCCCCGATGAACCATGGCTCAACCGATTTGAGGCGGCTTTAAGCGGTCATCGGCAGGTCGTCGGCATCGCCTGCGGGCATCTGCACCGGCCGCTTTCGGCCATGTTTGCGGGCATTCCGGTGACGGTTACGCCGGCGGTTGCACCTGCGGTTTCATTGGATCTGAGGCCGCTCGATTTTCACTCGGCAGATGGGCGCGGCATCGTGGATGCCGAACCGCCCGCCTATGCGCTGCACCGTTGGAAAAACGGCGTGTTGGTGAGTCACCTGCAGCCGGTGGGGGACTGGGCACGGCTGGCGGTCTACTCCAAAAACCTGGTGCCGATGATGGAAGGTCTGGACGCCGAGCGTCGGCCGTAGGGCAATAATTAGCGCAGAATTTGACGTACACTTGCGCATCAGTCTCCGCCCATCCCCGTATCAGAGGCGCGCCCGACCCAGCGGTTCATGTCGACCGCGTCGGAAACCTTCCAAGGAATACCCGATCGCGTCAGGAACAGTTTTTCCATCTCGGAACGTGTGAACGGACGCGAGCCGAGCCGACCAAACACCGCCATCTGCCCGCCTGTCTCATCCACCGCGCGATCCCGGTCCAGCCCCTTGGACAGCGCAATCGCAGGCGTGGGCGTCAGCGCGAAAGACACAAGCTCGGGGCGCGGCGCAGGGCTGAAGCCATAGAAATTACGCTGGCTATCCGGACTGGTGAGTTGCAGCACCTTCATTCCGTTAATCCCGTCCGCGACATATGCGAACAAGGATGCATTGGTCGACGCGACCATCACATCCTCGGCATCGTTCATCGCACCATCCAGCGTCACCTTCTGGTCCATTTTGGGCGCCAACGGGTTGGTCACATCGAGGATAACCAGTCCATCACGCTTTGCCGCGACATAGGCATATGTGCGCGCCACATACAGCCGCCGCGCATCGGCAAGCCGCACAGTGCCTTCAGGACGGGCAACAGGATTGCGCAGGTCGGTGACGTCGAACAGCTTTACGCCATCGGCATCGGTCACCCACAGATACCGGAATTGGACAGCGCTCGCCCGTGCATTGGTGAGCGGGCGCACAGCTGCGAGCCTGGGAGATTTCGGATCGGCGAGGTCAATCACGACCAGCCCCGCATCGGCGGTGACAAATGCGACTTCGCCCGCCAATTGGATATGCCGCGCTCCCTTCATTACGCCATTGGGGTTCCACGCATCCGCTCCGTCGGCAAATATCTCGCGGCGCAATTTGTTGTTGCGAAATTCGCCGTCGGAAAGAGTGTTGACGTTGACTAGGATCAGCCCTTCCGATGCGTCGCTGATCGCGGCGTAATTGTAGATCGGAAGGAACGCTTGTTCCTGATTGAGCGCGCGCAGTTCCGGCGTTGACCGGCCGGGTGCAATTGGCTGGTTTGTGGCCAGCGCCATACAGGTCGCATTGGCGCTGGACACGTGGGTATCCTGACCAAGACCGGAAAACGGCGCCGTGATGATGCGCTCCGATACGCCCTTGTTCGCGATGGATGCCACATCATAAGCTCGGAAACCGCCGCTACCCTCGGCAGCGAACAGGTATTCGCCGCGCAATTGCAGACAGCCCACACGGTCCTTGGTGCCTTCGTGAACGTTGACGAACTCTTCGAACGCGCGGGTCTCGCCCGACAGATCCTTGTCAAAGCTCTTGCCGCGCACCCAGTTTTTGAGCTCGCGGCCGTTCTGGTCAACGTGCATCGCATAATAATCGGGATAGGAATATTTGTGCAGATACGATCCCAGCACCGCCTGCGGTTCCTCGTATTCGGTGACGCGCACGGCCGTCAGCCCGCCTTCCAGCCCGGTAAAGGCATGCATCCCAACAAAGTTCACGTAATTCGTGCCCAGCAAGAACAGCTGCGCCATGATCGCGTTGTTGTCCTCCTTTTCGGACAGGTGGCAATCGGAACACGTTTTGGTTTCCGTCAGCCGGACCGTGTGCGGGAAGTGCGGCGCGAACGCTTGGCTTGAAAATCCGATCGCGCTGATTGGCGGCTGCTGCACATAGATGCGTTCGCGGTTGATATTCGTCGAAGACAGGACCAGCGCAGAGGACGAGCGAACCGGCGTGATCTGGTTGCCCTTGGTTGTCTGATGCTTTCCCAGCTGGAACATCTCATCACGCGCGACCTGCGGGTTGTACGTCGCGAAATTTCGCGTCTCTCCGCCTTCGTAGCGGTGGGATTTGGTCTTCCAATTGGCTTCGATGGGCAGGTGACACCCGCCACAGCTGGTGGTCCACGAAAGGTGGCAGGTGAAACACGCCATTTCCTCGCCCCGGTGCGCGCGGTCTTCTTCTGCAATCCCGGTGCCGAATTCGAAATTGCCGGTTTCCGCGCCGTATCGGCTCATCAGCTTGGCACGGGCGGCCTTGGCGTTGAACTCGGGAGCCTTGGGATCGACCGAATCCTTGACTAGGCTTATTTCCCACTGAAGTTTTGGATCGACTAGCGATCGCTGGATCAGCTTGCGACGGCCATCGATGCCCTCCACCCATTCGAACCGGCGCTGGCCATCTGGGTTGCGCAACAGGGAAAGGTTATGCCCCTTTGGCGGCGCGGCGGGGCCGCTGGTCAACAGCGTGGGATAGGCATCGGGCGTGCCGTGACAATCCTTGCATCCGATCTCGATCGCGTTCGCAACTTCGCCATAAAGCAGGCCATTGCCGTGCGTGTCCTGTTCGAAATGGCAATCGACGCACTGCATCCCCTTTTCGGCGTGGATCGACATCATATGCACCGACTTGCCCGGATTGGTGCCCGGCTCGACAAATTTGCCCTCGCCCTTGCGCCGCCATTTTTCCGGATCATCATTATCGATGATCTTGCCTTCCGCATCCAGCAGATTGCCCTCGCGATCGCGTTTGAAGATTCCGCGGAAATTCCAGCCGTGGCCGTGATAATCGGCAAATTGCGTGTCCTGCAGATCCTCGTTGAGGTCATAGACGTTGCGCAGGAAATCGAGGTCGGACCACTTGCCACGCGGGGCCGCGCCTTCGGGGTTGCGATCGGTCACAGCGCGCACTTCGGCGGCGGTGGGATATTTCTGCTGCTCTGGCCACATATGTGGCGCATCACTTTCATAATCCCACATGGTGTAACCGAGATAGGAATTGAGAAAGATATTAGGCTGATGCATGTGGCATGACATGCATTGTGCGGTCGGGATGGAGCGGGTGAACACGTGCTGGAGCGGATGGCCCTTTTCCTTGGGCTTGCCGGCACGAGTCAGCAGCCCGTCATCCTTGTTCTTCAAACCACCACGTGCATCCAGCGCAGGTTCTTCATCATAGGAAACGCCGGGTTTTTTCACGGCCGCGTGGCCAGAACTGCCTGCCTTCCCGTTGCTGACGTGGCCGTGTTCTTGGTCCTTCTCGTATTTGTCGGCGATGGTCGGATCGACCGATATCGTCTGCCCGTCCCGACCGTATTTGGCATAGATCAGCGAATGGCGCGGTTCGCGATCATTTGCATAGACCACGTGGCAACTCGCGCAGCCCGAATGGCGATAATCGCCCGGCTGATCGTTCGTCCCCATGAACCAAGTGAACGGATCGTTGAGGCGCGTCTTGTGGATATTCAGCGCGGGGATCGCGACCCGCAGGCCGGTTCCTGGACCACGGTTTGATTGCTTGAGATCCGGGCGGCCCGGCTCCTCCAGCCGTTGTATCTGACCGGTGGGATTGGGCAGGCCGATTTCGGGGAATTGTGTATTGATGTTGCGCCCTCCCCGCTCAAACACGCGGAACACGTCGCCCGGCGGAATAACGTGCCAGGTGGGTAGCGGATACATCTCTGCCAACACGCCGCGCTTCTTCTGCGCCTGCGTAAGTTCGCCGTCGGGACCGGTTGGAGAGACGATCTTCGCCGGTTCGCCGTTGCGGGTATACGCCTCTCCCAGCAGATAATTCTTGAACGGCAGGATACCGTTATTATACGCCGCGCCGCCCCACAGCATCGCGCCTGTCGCCATGATGGATCGTTCCGCCGCTTCGATCGACTGGATGTGGCACGATCCGCACGCCTCACGCGCGACACGGTAATCGGACGGATTGATGAACTTCACATATTCGGGCGATTCCTTGTTCAGCAAGGCATAGGATCGCTTGGGATTTGCCGAGGATGGCCAATGCCAGCTGCCCGGATATTTCGGCAGCACATGCGCCCGATCCCGAGCCGCGACATAGTCCGGATCGTTATGTTCGAGGCTTGAGTTACCCGCAACGCTGGCATTGCCGCCGTGGCAATCGGTGCACCCCAGCCGCACTGCGGGGGAAGTGTGCATGGTAGGCGCATCGGTCTTTACATGGCAGGTGTTGCACCCCTCGGATTTCGCCAGCACCTCCAATTCCGATTGTCGCGCGGGCGCGGACGGAGCGAAGACGAGACTGTAATCGCGCTTTACCGGCTTTTCCTTGTCGGCCGCCCGCGCCTCCGGCTGCGTCAGCGAAATACCAAGGATCACCACGGCCATGGCCAGCAAAAGATGCGACAGGCGCGCTCGGGTGATGCGCGGGCGGGTGAGATTTGGAATCATCAGTATGTCAGCGTCACATTGGCGAGGATGGAATAAAACGTACGGCCGCCCCTGCGTGCATCGAACAGGTCGCGAAATCCGTCGCCAGCGATCAGACTGGCCCCCGAAAGGCGGAAGACCATGTTCTGGTTCGCCTTGGGACGCCAGATGGCGGACGCCGAGAGGTCATATCCGATTTCCCTGGGGATCGACCCTTCGACCCGCAGATTTTCAAGGCTGGAGGTATTTTCGAACCACAGGTGATTGGCGTTGGCGGTAAAGCGTAATTCGGGCGTCAGATCGAAATCCGCACCAATGCCGACCAGCATCGTGCCCGGATTGTTGAAGTTGGATTGGCCCTGTTCTTTCGAACTGCGCAGCGAATTTAGGATACCGTTACGCCCGTTCACCGCCACCGCGCGCCCGCCACCTGCAAACGGAATGGTCTGGCGAATCCAGTATGAGGTATCTGCGCCTGCAAAGACCGGATTTTCGAAGATAGCATCGAACCCACCCTCCACATCATCAAACGGATCATCGTCTCCGCTCGCATACAGGCCCGAAAGGCGGAACCGCATCCAGTCCTTGTCATAGCTCAATTCGACCGCAGCAAAGGTTGCGTTGATATCGGCCGGGCGATCGGTGAAGAAATTGTTGCGATCTTCTCCCAATGCCCAGTACGCGCTCGCCGTCAGATTGATGCGCCCGATCCTGCCATCGGCGTTATAGCCGAGGTAGAATACATCGTATTCGCGCCCGCGCAGCGTGCCCAGCAGTGCGGGGCGGACGGGAAAACCATTATCGTCGATCTCGATATCGTCGGCTTCGCGATTGCGATTATACGCGACTGTCAGCTGGCTGGTAAGCGCCGGAATCAGGAAATCCTGACGGTAGACATTGGCGATAAACACAAGGTCATCGCGCGGGCTTTGCACAACCGAATTGAGCCCGCTGTTCGTGTCCTTTTCCAGCCGCCAAAAAGCCGCGACATTGAATTGCAGGCGATTGTTGTCGCGATTTCCGAACAACCGGACGCCCAATTGCTGATCCTGAAACAGGAAGCCGCGAAAATCGGCCTGAAACGGCTGTATGCCAGCGCGGATCGAGATGAAATCGAACCGTTCGTTGTCGAACTGCGTGAAGTGATAATCGACGAACGCTTCCTGTACACCAAGGAAGTGATCAAGGCGGCTTGACCCCTTCGATGGTTCCACAAACAGCACGCGGCGTTCGGGCACATCGACGTAGTTGACGTTGTAGGCAAAGGTTACGCGATATTCGATGCTGGGCGGTTTGTAAGCCGTGCTGCCTTTCAGCAGCGCCGCACCAAAGATAAATGTCTGCGACAACACATGGCTCAGGTCATCGCCAAATACATCGAGCCGGTCCGGGTCCGCTGTTGTCTGGACGCCGACGGGGATCGGAAAGGTGCGCGGTTCATAGACCGTATCGCTGATGACGTTGGCGACGAAGAACCAGTCGTCGCCCTTGATTGGCAGCCACGGCACCTTGTCCGGGTTGATCGGGCGGTCACCCTTGTAAGTGTTCTGGTTATAGGGATCGAGGATGTCCTCGGTCACCAGATCGAGGCTCTGGATCAGACGCCAGCGATCGGGGATCGGCACCTGATCGACAGGGAACGCCTGCGGAGGAGGGGCGCGCACGGCGCCTTCGTTGGTCTGGTTTATCGGGTCTGGCAGCAGGTCGCGAAAACCGGGTCGCATCCGCCCTTCGATGGAACCGGGGTCAAGCGGTTCGGGATCGGTTTGTGCGGTTGTGTTGAGGCCGTCCTTACCCTGATCGTTTTCGGCACCCTGCTGACTTTTTTCCGGGGGAGAAGGGTCCGGTGCCCCAACCTCCTGCAGCGGCGGCGGAGTGGCCGCCTGCATCGCCAGCGCGGCAGGGATCAGGATGATAGCCACCGGCTATAGCCCCTCGCACACATTCTGAGCGGCGGTATCGAGGAATGGCGCAAACGGACAATTGATATAGCGTAGCCTGATATCGCGGCTGCCCACGCGCACCACTATGCGGTCTGCACGAATATTCCGGGGTGCGTTGCCTATGCCGCCAAGCCGCACCCCCGCATTGTTCAGCCCGAGAAAGCTGATCATATCGTCCTGATCGATGCCGTCGCCCGATACTCCCAGCCCGCCAACCAGCCGATTGCCGCGATAGACAGGGACCGATCCGGGAAATATCTGAATCCCGTTATCCAGCCGCGATCCTCCCGAAGCATTCCGTGGCAGGGTGGAACATCCGCGCGGGGTATCGTCGTTCGACTGTCCCGTCACAAACGCCACGTGTTGCCCCAGATTGCCAAGGATCAGCGCCGATTGCAGGCCGGTAGAGAACGGATTGAATTGCTGGATCGGGCGCGACAGTGGGCCGTTGGGCGTGCCTACCTCCCCATCAGGGAAATAGGGGCGCGACAGGTTCCCGCCTGAACGGTCAGCAAACGCAAACGCGCCTGTCAGCGCGGCGGGGTCGTTCAGGAATGTGCGTACCCGTTGCACGAATTGCGGCACTTCGCCCTGCGCTGCCGACAATTCGCTGGCCGCAAATGTGCCCGAGAAAAAACTCGCTGTGCGGGCCTTTTGCAGGCTCACATCGGTGCCGAAGATCGGCGCATCGGGCGAGCGCACGATGCCCAGAATTCGCCCGCGCGTATCGACCAGACTGATCGACACCTGCGCGCGACTGTCCAGCGGGCGGCGGATCTGGGCACGCGCCCGGCTCATCACCGTAAACGCCTCCTCCAGAATAGCGCGCGCCTCGACCTCGCTGATCGCGCCGCCGACATCGGCTGCATCCGTGCCCGATCGCACGGGGAAACGGTTCGCGCCCGCACCATTGGTCAGCACAAAGGCATCCGAAATGCCGAACTCCGCCGCGCGCGACGGGCGAATGCCGGAAAGTTCGGTGCCATACGCGGTCCCTGCGCGCAGGACCGCCCCGTCGAAATAGCCGCGCACCGCCAGCAGATTGCCCGCGGTGCCCGCAAAACTTGCGCCCGCGACATTTCCGACTTGGCTGAATTGCGCATCGGAAAACCGCAATTGCGTACCGTCGACAAAAATCCGTTCCGCCCGGATGGAAACCGGCGCTTCAAACCCGACCGTGCCCGCCAGTGCAATCAACTCGTCATCGTCGTTATCGACATCAAGGGTGTTTGGATCAAACCCATAGACCCCGTCCGCCAGCACCCCCACGCCGCCCACCACAACGCCGTTCTTGTAAAGGGGAAACCCGCCCGCATCTGCCGCCAGTCCCAGCGGGGAACGCTGGGGGCCGATCATCCCGTCGCTGGCGCGCGCGGAAAGGTCCGAGCATGGAAGCTGGCTGAACTGCACCCCGAACAAGGGCCCGCTTTCGAGGCCCGCAGTGGTCGGCGCGGGCGGGAAATGCTGCTGCACGATCTGGCTGGCTGTTCGGGTGGAGAACGCGTTGCCGCCGCTGGAGAGATACGCGCCGGTAATCGCCTTGGCGATCGCGGCAGCCTCCGACGGCAGATTAAAGCCCTGAATATCCACGTTGTTGCGGTTGGGCGCATCGGGCACGCGGGCACCAAGAGGCGCATTCGGCATCCGGAACACGCCCAGCACATTGCCCACCCGGTCCACCACCGCAATGGTCGCCGCATCGCCCTGCGCACGCGCCTGCGCTGCGGCTTGGGCGATCACGGTGCCGACTTCGGCGGCGCTCAGACTTTCGGCGGCGGGCATGGAGAACAACCCGCCCGATGGCGGCGGAGGCGGCGGAGGCGGCGCGGGCGGCGGGTTGCCGGAGCCTGGCCCGCCACCAGTGGGTTGTGGCCCACTGTCCCCCCCGCCGCATGCCGAAAGGATCAGCAACGGCGCGGCAACGGTCGCGATTGCCAGCGATTTCCACCCCTCCGCCCGCTTCATTGCAAACGGCCGATTGCAGACGATGCCATAGCCAACGCCTCGCGGAATTGTGCCGGGCTATAGGCGTTGGGCTCTTCCACCGCCTTGTAAGCCGTGTTGATGTTGGCGCGGATGCCCGCAGCCGCCGCCACCGTCACCCGGCCTTCGCGCACCAGTGAATTGAGCAGCGTGTCCACCGCCATCACTGCCTGCACCGATCCGGAATAATCAGTAAAGCGCGGCGCGGTCGCCTTGCCTGCAATCATCGCGATCACGCGGAAGGCATCGATATCGGCATAGGCGCGTGCGCCCAGCGCGTTCGACAGCGCACCCGCCCGGCTGGCCAGCGCCTGCGCCGCGGCACGCGCATCGCCAGCCGTTCCAGTGCCCATAGCAGAGTGAAAATCGCGGCTCGCTTTCAGGAAATCGTCGGCCTGGCCGGGTACCAGTGCCTTGGCGACGGACGAAAGCATGATGATATTTTCATCATTGAAGGGCGGATTGCCGAACGGAATCGGGCGTTCCGGATTGGTTTCGAAAGACAGTTTGCGCGTCGCTGCGTCGGTGATGGTGCGATGGCAGGAATGGCAATCGTAGAAATACAATTGCGGAAATGCGCCTTCCATCCCGAACCGTGGCTGCGCGAACAGGCTGGTCGAACGCTTCACCGCCTCGGCCTGGCCCACAGCCCAGAATCGCACCGAACTCATCTGCCCCTTGCGCGCCCGGTAATCGGCGTCCTCGTTGTGATGCTGTTGCAATGCACTGAACAGATCCAGCTCGAAAGAAACACGCGGGTGCCCCGCCGCCATCATCGAATGAGTGACGAACTGCCCCTTGTTGGCCGATCCGTAATGGCAATCGAGGCAGTTATTCGCGCGATCCTGCGGTCGATCAAGTGCGATCAGACCGTCGGCAATATTCGATGCATGGGTCGCAGGCCGTGCGTAGTGCGTTGCCAACCAGCCTTCTGCCGGGCCGTGACAGCTTTCACACCCGACACCGTCAGAAAGGCGAAAACGCGCCCCCCGCTGCGCGGCCGGAGCATAGGTCGCGTGACATCCAAGACATGCAGGAGCATCGGTTGCCCGGCCCAACCCCAGACTGTCCGCGATCTGTTGCCCGCGCCGTCCGGCCAGAACGGCATAGGCGCGGCTGTGCGCTCCGCTTTGCGAAGAAGGTTCCTGCCAGGTTGAAATCTCATCCTGCCGCACGACTGCGCCATTGCCCTCTGCGCGGCCATGGCAGGTCGATCCGGCGCAGCTGGCCACCCCTTCATATCGGGCATTGTTGGACATCGAATTGCCATTGGCGACCGCAGCCGGATAAAGGACAACCAGCAACAGCGCAGCCAAGACGCGGCCCCGCCCGGCCCACATTCTACCGACATGCGTCAGTGTTGCTGCTGGTGACATCGCTTTCCCCCCCGGATGCGATCAAAATGCAATCGTATGGCTGCTCGGCCATTGACGAACAGGCGTTTCGCCCAATTAACCCGCGTCTTCCATCGATTTGCAGTGCGGCGCTATCACACGCCATGCTGCGACAATTGTAAACTCTCGCCATGCCGGTTTTCCGGATGGAAATGCGAACTCGACCCTACTTTGTCACGATCCCAGCGCCCTTGTCTCAATTGCGCGCCACTGATGCAACCTTCAATGCTGGCAACTTTCTATCACAGCGGGCCGGTAGCTGGGATCAGGGCTGACTCCACATCCGCTGGAGGTTTGCCATCGCCTTGTCCAGCGTGAGCAATTCGGAAGATTGTGGCTCCAGCTTAGCCCGCAAACTGGTGCGCAAATTCTCCATGTCGAATAGCAATTCGCGCTGCGTTGGATCCGCGATCAGGCTTTCGATCCAGCCTACCGCGACAATGCGTTCGCCGCTGGTTACCGGCTTTACCTCATGGATCGAGGTGGAGGGATACAGCACCAACTGGCCCCATTCGCCCTTGATGCGCTGTGTTACCCCGGCGTTGTGAACGATCAGGTCGCCGCCCTCGTAATCACTGGAATTGCTGAGAAACATCGTGAAAGACATATCTGTCCGAATGCGGTTAGCGCCCTTTCCCATCAGCGCGTTGTCGACGTGCGGGCCATAATATCCGCCATCGCGGGTCTTGCTAATCATCAACGGAGAGAAACGGCGCGGGCGCGCGGCGGCTTTCACCACGGAGTTTTCAGCGATCAACGGATTGAGTTCCGCACGGATCGCGCGCCCCGCATCGGTGTCCACCCGCGCCTGAAGGTTACGTTTTACCTCGGCAGCGATCTTGCCCGCGGTTTCGCGTCCGTCGCGCCATTCGAGCGCGCCCAGCATTTGCGACAGGGTGGCGATTTGCGCCTCGTTGGTGAAGGCGGCGATTTTGACGATCATCTTTGTGCAGGCATCCCGTTGTGGCCCCGGCAGGGTTCGTAACGCTCAATACAACCGCGACGGTGCCTGAGGCAAATCTTGAAGTCTACCGTGCAAGGGAGGCTCGCCCGATCCCTCGGCGAGCCTCCCGCGTCGAACCTGCGCCAATGGGCATGTCACGCTGCTAGCACCTGCATGTCCAGCGTATCGGCAAATTCCAGCCTGCCCTTGTACCGCGCCGCAACCTTGCCATCCTGCAGCACGAACAGATGCAGCCAGCCGTTGTCGAACAGGTCGCGCACGCCGGGGTGCTTTTCAAGCACGTTCAGGATCGCCTCGCGCGGGGCCTCTATCATCACCGACAGCCTCAGCGGCTCGTGGACCAGCGCATCACCATCGTGCACGCTCTGCCAAGGCAGGCCGGTGCGCAACCGACCCGTGTTACCCTCGATAACGCCGATGCCGCCTACAACGTTGTGAATCAGCTTGTTACCGCCACCGAACACTTCGGGGGCCACGCTCGATCCGTAATATTGCAGGCTGATCCAGCTTGCCACCACTACGGGGGCCGTGATGATAAGCTCAAGGGTGGCAAACCCGGTATCGGCTTTCCAGTCATAGGAATGGAGAAAGGCGCGTCCGCCAAGATTTTTGTCAACGGTTGCTGCGCGCGGGCCAGCGATGAACGCGGCGCACCCTGCGAGGCCCCATTCGGGGCGGGTTTCTGCCCAATTGCGGGCGCGTGCCGCGATGCTTTGCCGGTTTGCGCCGGGCAGACGCGGTGCGCGCTCAGTCCGGGCGATAAATGCCGCCTGGTCCAGCCAGTCGCGCAGCAAACCGCAATCCGGCGAGTGATCGGCGGGCAGATCGCCGGTAAAAAGGGAAACCTTGTCGGTTGTCGTATCGTGCAGCCCGGCAATGAATACGGTGTCTGCCGGGACATTGATGCCCCGCTCCGAAAGCCCGGCGCGCGCTTCGGGATCGTTCAGCAGGATCGCCAGCACGCGCGCGGACACATCACCTGGGTGGCCGCCGCACGCGCCGCAGTGGTACGCGCTTTCATGCGGATTGTTGGTGACATTGCCACCATGGCCAAGCAGCAGGACAGTCTTGCCGAAATTGACCGTCAGGCTCATCGCGCCCAGCACCGCAGCCGCGGTGTCGCCCTTCGCCTGCGCGCTCATGCCGCCTACCACTTGTGGCGCAGGTTCGGGCGATGCCGCAGCCCCGCCCAGTCCCAGAGCATCGCGCACCAGCTTGCCTGCATACAGTGGCCCGGCAGACTCGACGAAGGCGAACGATGAAACCGCCGCCTGCCGGAACCGACCCCACGCCCGCGCCGTGCGTGCCGCAATGCGTGTTGCACGAGCGGTATCCGCGTCACCTTCGCTGGTCGTATGGATTGCGGGGTTGAGCAGCACCGGCAAGCGGTTTTCCACCACATCAGAACCGTGCGCGGTGTGCGCCAGTGGGAGGCCGAAAAACCCGGCAAAACCGATTGTCTCGATCCCGCTGTCCACACTTTCGAGCGCACGGCGAAATACCTCGGACCGCACATCGATGCAGAATGCCGCCTGCAGTGTCGGTCGACCATCGCCCGCTTGCGATCCATTCAGCGCAGCGCTCAACCTCCTTTGATGCGCCCGCTCGGCAGCGTCCTGAAAGATAGCCAGCGCCACCTGATCCTGCGTCGGTTCAAGCGGTGCTGCATGGCCTGTGACGGTCTGGATCCACTGGTCTTCGATCTGCGGAAATTGCTCCAGCAGCGCCTCTTCCCAGATCAGCCGAATGGCGAGCATATCGGCAAGAGTGCGATCGACCTCGCCCGCCAGCTCTGCCTGCCACAGCATCCAGCGCGCATGCTGTGCCCAACCGCCCAGGCTCATGTACAGCCGGTGAAAGGCGGTTTCGGCGGCGTCAGCGGTCAGACCCAGCCTGTCTGCGGCAAACAGGATCGCACGCTCGGTGGTATCGGGCGCAGCCGCCACATGGGCGCAAAACCCATTGAGCCCGGCAATTTCAGGGGTCAGATCATGGCTGGCCCAGGCGCGCCACGCAGCAAATGCCTCCGCCCCCGGAGTGGGCGACCAAAGCGCCTGTCCGCGATCAAACTGCCCCGCCGCCCACAACCCGAAGGTCTTGTCGATTACAGAGGGCCAGTCGATGCCGGTCGCCTTTGCCGCCAGATCGGCAATTGTCGGCAGGGCGGCCGCAACCGTGCCTTCGCCAAGGGCAGACGCGGCGAGTTTCAGGGCGGCAATGCTCGAATGCTTCAGCGCGGAGGTGGATGCAGCGAGCGCGCCTTCAAGGTCGCCGTCTTCGATCCGGCCTTCCTGAATTGCGGCAGCATAGGCTGCCCCCGATTGGGTAATGCGCGTGCCCGCCACCCGCGAAAGCCGGGCTGATGCAGTAGCCAGATCCTCTCCGGTCTGACCCAGAAACGGGTTGACCGCCACGGTTGCGTCCAACGGAAAGGCTGGCGGGACTGCCCGTGCCGCAGCCTCGGCCGCGGTCAGCACTTCGGACATGCGGGCAGGCGTGATTTGCGAATGCTGAAACATCATGGATTTTCTCCGCCGAAGGGAATTATTGCGCATTCTTGCGGGTTTTGGTCGTAGCGAAGCCGCCAATCGCACGGTCGAGCAGGGCATTGAGGTACAGTCCATTGGCAAGGTGGACCCTGAGGCCAGCGGTCGAGGGGTGATGCGCCCACAATGGGAACAATGCCTGCGCAAATGCGACCAGACCAAAACTGAACACCGCGACAACTATCATCGCCCATTCCAGCGGCGCAGGCGTTGGTGCGTCGGGCAATATGGGTCCCCATATCGCCTGCGCCAGCGCCTGAAAGCTGAAATACCCGATGGCCGCAAACAGCGATGATCCCACGAGCCGCTTCGTCAGTGCGCGCGGAGCAAGGTCCGCCAGACCCTGCGCGATCATATATGCGACGCCGAAGATGAGGATTGCGCCCATCGCCACCGCCTGCGGGCTTTTCATGCCAAAGGCATAGATGAACACGGTCGCGATCCCCGCATACAGGACTAGTGCAAGGGCAAAGGATTTGGCGACCGTCTTTACGCTAGGCGCTGCAACAGGACCGGGGCGAGCGATGCTGCCCACATCGGCAACCGCGCCGCCCGTTGAAAGAAAGGCGTGCGCCTTGTAAAGCGAGTGTGCGATTATGTGCAGCAGCGCGAGCGTCCATAGCCCCAGCCCGCATTGCAGCAGCATGAAACCCATCTGCGACACCGTAGACCACGCCAGCGCCGTCTTTACCGCGCTTTGTGTCAGCATCACCGCAGCGCCAAACAGAGCCGTGAACCCGCCCAGCACGACCAGCGCGGCCATTGAACCGGTGCTGGCCTGAACCAGTCCCGCCGACGCGATCAGCAGGACGCCGCCCGAATTGATGATCCCGGCATGCAGCAGCGCGGAAACCGGCGTGGGCGCTTCCATCACCTCGGTCAGCCAGCCGTGCAGCGGGAAAGACGCGGTCTTCAGCGCTGCCGCAATAACGAGGCAGGCCACCGCGATATTGCCGACAAGGCCCAGCCCGTCTGCACCCGCCGACAGCGCAAGCTGTGCAAGATCACCCGTGCCGAATGCCGCATACAGCAGCGCAGCCGCGATAATCAGCAACGCATCACCCGAATGCCACACCAGCGCAAACTTGGTCGCGGCCCGCTGCGCCTCTGCCCGCTCGGGGTAGAACAGCAGCAGCCGTCTCAGCGCCAGACCCACCGCAAGCGTGCCGATTACCAGCGTCGCCATACTGCCCGCCTGAACGAACACCATGACCGCCGCCAGGGTGGCGAGCATCAGACCGTGAAAGGCCCCCTCGCGCGCCTCGCCATCGATATAGGTGCGGCTGTAACGCATCACGACCCAGCCGATGAATCCGACCAGCACCGCCATGCTGGCGCTGACCAGATCCGCCCGCAGCGCCAGCAGGAACGGCCCGTTCAAAGCCGCGATACCATCCGCCTTGCCCATGATGACCTGCGCCAGTCCAGCGACGCTCAGCAGCAAGGACAGCGATGCCGCCAGTTCCGACCAGCGCGGAAGAGAACCGGGCCGCTTTCCCGGACGAGCGGCTGCCAGCACGGCAACCAGCATCAGCACCAGCGGTGCAAGAAAGGAAAGCGAAGGCGAAATCGGCATGGGGTGCTCCGGGAAATTGGGCGGGAGACAATCTGTGAGGCAGCCCTATCGCCTCATTCACATCAATAAAATTACATATTATTTCGCATATCGTTCTGTATTATAGAATAATGGCCATTTTGAACCTGCACCACCTTCGTCTGTTTCGGGCGGTTGCCCGCGAAGGCACGCTGACCGGCGCCGCGCGCGCACTCAACCTTTCGCAAAGTGCGGTCTCCACCCAGATCAAGGCACTTGAGGCATCGCTGGGCCACCCTCTGTTCGAACGGCGTGGACGCAATCTTGAGATTACCGAGGCGGGCCGCATCGCGCTTGACCATGCGGACGATATATTTCGCACCGCCGATCACCTTGCCGCCACTCTGTCGCGCGCAGAGGGCCAGCGCCGAGTTCTGCGCATCGGCGCGCTGGCGACGCTTTCACGCAATTTCCAGATGCAGTTTCTCGAGCCGGTGCTGAATCGCGACGATGTGGAGGTGGTGCTGAGATCCGGCACGCAGGACAGTCTGCTGCGCGGGCTTGAAGCGCTGAGCCTCGATGTCGTGCTGACGAATATGAGCCCGGCGCGCGATGCTGGCAGTCCCTATCTGGTGACGCGGGTCGATGATCAGCCGATCAGCCTGGTCGGCTCACCTCATCTGGCGCGTGATGCCGGGGGTTGCGAAAAGGCCGTGCTGACAGACCTGATACGCGATTACCCGTTGATCCTGCCGACCCCGGAGACCAGCCTGCGCGCAGGGTTCGATGCGCTTCTTGAGCGGCTTGCGCTGGACCGGCAGGGCATCGTTCCGCGGATCGCGGCAGAGGCAGACGACATGGCGATGCTGCGTTTGCTGACGCGCGCCAAGGTGGGCATTGCGGTTATACCGCCCATCGTTGTGCAGGACGAATTGAAGGCGGGCACTCTTGTGGAGCTGAGCCGGCTGGAAGACCTGACTGAGATTTTCTGGGCTGTCACAATCCGCCGCCGCTTTCCCAATCCATTGCTGCGCGAAGTGCTCGGCTGATCAGCCGCCCAGCTTTTCCGCCATCAATTCAACCTGCATGGTGCAGCCGCGTTCTACCAGCGCCTCTGCCAGTTCATCAGCGCGCTCGTAATCTTCGGCAAGCAAACCGAATGTTACCGTGGCCACATCGGTCCCTTCGGGCCCGGCAAAAGCATAACTTCGATTTTCGGACACGATCATGCGCGCAGGGTCCAGTGCGGCCTCGCTTTCCCCATCGTCAAAAGTGACGTCGATAGAGCTTTGTGAGGCGGTATCGATGATGCGGTAGGTCGCGATGCCCTCGTCAGAGGGGCGCCACAGCCGCACCGAATTGGTGTCGAACAGGCACATCCGGCCCGACCGCGAGACATCGACGAACCACAAATTGGGGCTGACCGGCTTTGCCGCTTCGCCGGTGTCAGGCGCTCTCACTGCTCCGGTGCGGACCCGTCTGGCAGCTTTCTTACGGGTCAGTTCGCTAAACCGGCGACTGATCGCCTGCGGTTTTTCGCCGACCTTGAACGTGCCTGCACCCCTCATCACGCGCGTGCCGTTTGCGGTCAGGACGGTGACGATGTCGCCCGGTCTCAAGGTGATGGTCGCATCATCAGCAACTTTTTTGCCAACCGGATATGCGCCAGAAGACGGACCGCTGGATTTGACGACGACGCCAGCCATCGCAGCGCTTGCTCCGAACCCTAAAGCCATCCCTGCAAACAGCGATCCCGCAATTGCGCCCGAGCTAATGCGGGCTTTGAATCTAGCCGAGAACATACGCTCCCTCCCCCTCCAGATTTTCATAACGATGCACAAGATTGCGTAGCGCGGTATCGTCCGGATGGCCAGCGGCAACCCGCGCAGCCAACTGGCTCGCCCGCGCAGGATCGGTTGCTGCGATCCCGGCGGCCTCGGCCAGAATTGCGCGTTCTGCGTCAGGAAAATTCGGCGCCGGCTCCATGATATCGACCGGGCTTGATCGACCGCGCAGCACGATCCGCCCCATCGCACGCCACCAGTCAAGCCCGGATTGCTCGGCAAATTCGCGGCTGGCCATGACGCTCGATTGCAGCGCCTTGTTGGCCGCCTCCAGCCGGGCGGCAGTGTTCATACTATCACCCAGGGCAGTGTATTGAATGCGGGTTTCGCCGCCGAAATTGCCGATCACCGCTTCGCCATAATGCAGGCCCACGCGCGTCTTTCCGATCCGGGGCAGATCCGGGTCCATTGCTGCCACTTCCGCGCGGAACGCCTCGCCCGTCTGCCACATGGCATAGCCGGCCCGAGCAGCGCGTTCTCCATCATCGGGCCGGGCAATCGGCGCCCCCCAGAACGCAACCACTGCATCGCCCACAAATTTGTCGATCACCCCGCCATGATTCAGCACCACCTGGCTGAGCATTTCAAGATAGCGATTGAGCAATTTGGCGACCATTTCCGGCTCAATCGCGTGGCTCATTTTAGTAAAGCCCTCAAGATCGCTGAACAGCACATAGATCGAGCGTTTCTCCCCGCCCAGCGACAGCAATTCGGGCCGGTCGATAATCTGCTGCGCAATGTCGCGCGGGATGTATTTGCCCAAAGCATTCTGGGCGAAGCTGCGCTGTTTTGCGCCCGATGCACGCGCCACTGTCGTCATCGCGGAAAACGCCAGCACCCATCCCACCAGCCACCCGACGGCCGGCAGGCCATAGGTATCGACATTTCGCACCTGCAAGACGATCGGCGCACCCAGAAACATCGTGAACAGCACCAGCATCAACGGAACGAGCCGCCGGGCGGGCCACTCCAGCAGTGCGACCAGCACCGCCGTCAGCACCACCAGCACTGCAAACGCCCACAGAACCGCGGGCGAGAGGTGTGGCAATGCCCGCCCATCCAGCATCTGCGCGATCATTTCTGCATGGACGAATATGCCTGCCGGGGATTCTCCATTGATCGATGTGTGGGAGGTTTCGACCCGGTCATAATCGACAATATCGCCGCCGATCAGGACATATTTGCCCGCAATCTGTTCAGCGATGAACGGGATTATTTCGGGATCGAGATCTATGAAAAGATCAATATCGAGCGAAGTGAACAGCGGGACCGACACATCCTGAGTGATACCGCCGCCGCTTTGTGCAGCGTCCGGATCGCTTTGGTCCTCATAGCGGCTACGACGGTATTCGATTGCGCCTTGATACCCCGCAAAGCGCCGGATCGGGCCACCCGCGTCCTCCACCATCGCCCGGCCCAGCAAAGGCGGCAGGCCAGACACGATATCGGGCCACACCCGCGTCGATCCGAACGAATTGTCGAGCCGGATCGAGGCAGGGCGCGCATTGCTGCCTTCAAGTTGCGCTAGGAATTCCTCCAGATACACTTGCTGTTCGTAGCGGATATCGTCGCGATTGGTGCCGACCCCGGCATATCCGACTGCGACCGGCGTTTGCATCGTCCGCAGGGTTTCAATCAATTGTGCGTCTTCATCCTGCGGCTGATCGAACAGGATATCGATCCCGATAGCCTTTGCGCCCATCTGGTCGATATTGCGCAGTGCCTCTGCCAAGACATCGCGTGGGAGGGGAGAGCGCTTTTGGGCGTTGATCAACGTCTGATCGGTATAGACGACCGCAATGATCCGATCATCTGGCTCCACCATGTCAGCCGAATAATAACTGCGCATGTCGTAGAACGCGATCTCTGCCGCATTTGTCAGCGGGGTGGGCACCTCACCGCCGGGCAGCGTCCAGCTGAACCTTGCGATGAAGACAGCAAAGACGACCACGATCACCGCAACGATGATCTGGATTTCGCCCGCTTCACGCACATTGCGCCAGCCACGACTGATCCAGCCCCGACTGCTCAGGCTCTTATCGGTCAAACCTGCGCCCTTGCCATTCTGACCGGGACCCTGGATCCCACGTTTGGCCATGCCTGTCAGCCACTCCCCTCTTAATCCTCCGTGTCGCTTTACGGCTTATCGCGTGGCTGCAGCCGTGCCATCCCCGATGACAGCGAACGCCGACCAGTAAAACGGGTGCGATGTGTTGGCATCATCCATGAGATCGATCTGCGAAGCGCGCAAAGCGGCTGCGGTTTCACCGCCGCTTTTGTCGAACAGGCCTGAAATCAGACGTTTGGTAGCGTCGAATTCATCGGGCACCGGCCAGTGGCTTGCCAGGATCGTGCGGCCGCCCGCGCCAACGAACGCGCGCACCAGCCCGTCCAGAGCATAATCTCCGCCCGTGGTGACGCCCGCTGCACGGGTTGCGCCCACCGTCGCCCCGCCCGCTGTATCGCACGCCGACAGGATCACCAGATTGGCATCGATCCGCAGCGCGAAGATCTCGGCAAAGCTCAGCAGGCCATCGGAATCGCCCTCGCCAAACGACGTCAGCAGTGCCGGGCGCGGCGGGCATTCAGGCTGCGGCGCCGTCACCAGTCCGTGCGTGGCGAAATGCAGGATGCGATATTCGCTTAGGTCTTCACGGCTCGCTATCGCCGTGTCGGTGAAATCGCCCCCGATCACCACCTCGGAGGCTCCGCCCAGCCGCCGCGCAGCATCGTACAATTCATCCGCATTGATCGGATTGGCCCAGATATTGGCCGACCACAGGCATTTGTCGCCGCCTGCCAGTGCCGACCGGGTGCGCACAGAACCTGCAGAACCATCACCGATTGGAACATTCTGGCCAAGACCAAGATAGGCTTTGGTGCCATCGGAGGGGCGCGAGGCACGAACATCGCGGAACGCCGATGGTGAGACCGAAGTGCTGACCTGCGAGGTGCGGCCCAGCCATGCTGTGCCGGTAAAATCATATTCGTCCGCGTCGGCCTGGGCCTGGCTTTGCCTTGTCTTGTAACGGGCAACGCTGGCATCGTCGGTGACCAGCAGATTGATCGGCAGTTTCAGCATAGCCCCGTCGGGTTCAAACACGATGTGGCGGTGGCCGGGCAGGCGGTCCGCGATGGGTCCGAACAGGTTTACATAGAGTTCGCGTGCGCCCTCGATATCGAATGGGTAAGTGTATACCTTACCTCCTTCGGCAACCGCGATGCTTTCGCGAATGCGATCGACCAGCAGGCTCAGATCATCAGGCGAAGCCTCCGTCCGGTATGCCAGCGCGCTATCCGCCGTGGCGTACAGAACGAAACTTTCATCTGCCAGAGTGATCAGCTTCACATAGGCTTCGTCAGCGCGCAGGATTTGCTGCAACTCAGCAAGTTCTATCGCAGCGCCCGAAACCGCACGATACCGCGGATATTCTGCCAGTTTTGCAAGGATCTGCACCTGTTCGTTTTGCAACAGGTCCAACTGCCGCCTGCGTTCTTCGAGCAATTTGGTCATTTCTGCAGTCAGTTCAGCGCTGGCCTCCAATTGCAGGATTCCTGCGCGGACCTGCTCTATTGATCGGCTTAGATTGGTGGTTTTGCGAAACAACAGCGCTGCCTCGTCATCGCCTGCCGACAGTTCACGGGCGAGGATGGCCTGCGTCTGCGCGAGGCCGGGGCGTTGTAGCAATTGCGATGCGGAGAACATGTCCACCGCCGCATTGAAATTGCCCGATCCAGCGCTTCCATCGTCTAACAACAGCGCGAAGTACGGCGACAACAATCCGCGCAGGCTGGGCAGCGGGCGGCCGTTCGCCTCGGAGACAATCTCCCGATAAAGCCCCAGCGCATCGGCGCGCCTGCCGGTGCGGGCATAAAATCCGGCCAGTTGTCCGCGCGCGCTCTGAAAGGCTGGCGATCCGGCATAGTTCGCCTGCAACAGCGCGATGCCATCCTTGTGCAATTGTTCGGCAGTCGCGCTTTCACCAGTGCGTTCCGCCGCCTCTGCCAACTCACCCAAAACCTGCGCACGCAGCCACAGGATCGACACCACCCGCCCGCCGCGCACTTCGGCCAGCGTCGTGTTGGCGCGCGCGAGGTTAATCGCCGCTTCGTCTTCGCGGCCCAGCAGGCGCAGCGTCGTCGCACGCAGGTAATCTCCCTGCCCGTCAAGCAATTGTGCGCGTTCCAACGGGGTCAATGTCAACGAATAAGGCGATCCCGCGATGCGATCGTTTTCCGCCGCAAGACGGTTCGCCATGAAGGGTCCGATGCGCAAAGAGCGCAAAGCGTCGGCATCGCCAAACTCGTTTGTGATGGGCGCATTGAGAAGTACCAGCGCCGTTTCCGGATCCCCTTGATTGAGCGCATTGATGGCCTCATAATTGCGTTGCAGCCGGGCCAGAACGGGCACTTGCTGCGTGCCAGGCCGGGTCAGGTCAAAAACGCGCACAGCCTCGGCATAATTTCCGAGATTGGATTGCAGCAGCCCCTCGTTCAAGCGCGCCTCGATTGCGCTGTTTCCAGAAAGAGTGTCCGCACTGGCGGCGAAGAATTCCGCTGCCTGCGCAAATTCGCCACTGTTACTGCGACGATAGGCCTCAACCAGCGCCTGATCCGCGGAAATCGCCTCTGCTTGCTGCCGGGCGAAGGCAAGCGCATCGGTGGTCTGAGTCAGCGGAATGTCGACGTTGCCGCCCACCTCCTTATCGCTGGCGAGAGAGGCCAGTGCGATTTCCAGTGCCTTTGCATAGGCTGAAAGCCCGCTGGCGGCATAGGTGCGGCCATTTGCCTCACCCATCAGCAACTGCGTGCGGATGATGCTGTTTGCGCTGCTGCATGTCAGGCGGCGTGCGCGTGCGAGTTTTCCGGAAACGATATCCGGAATTGTTGTCTCGTCAGAGCCGGTGCAATTCGCGCCAGACCCGCCAAAACGCTGCGTCGCATCCTCGGCGGGCGTTCCGCGCACCACCCACAACGTGCCGATAGGGGCGGCGGCGTCACGGCAGATGACAGAGTATTTGCGGTCAAACAGGCCCGCGTCCGGCTCCGGGGCAAGTATTTGCGCCTCGCACAACGCATTTGAGCCGACCGCAAAGGTATCGCGCAGACTGATTGGCTGGCCTTGCACGGGCTGCGCAGCGTTGGGCGATGCCCACAGGGCGGCACAGCCGATCATCGCTGCCGAACAAAGGGTCATGATGCTTTTCATGGGGCTATTCCTCACCTTTGGTGGCCGGATCATCGCTCGGCGAGGCATCGTCTTTGACCTCCTCCTCTGGATCAGCTTCGTCCTGCGAATACAGCGCGCTGTCCCCGCCGCTTGCGACGGGGTCTTCGAGCATGGGATCTTCTGACAACAACGGCGCCTCTATCAGGCCGGGGAAGTCGGACCCGAATTCAGCATCGCCCTGCTGCTGGCTTACGGGATTGATCCGGATGATCTCCACCGGAGACTCAAACACTTCGGGATTGTTGATCGCCTGTGGTCCGATGGGTCTGCCCCCTGTGACCGGAGGCACCACAATCGGCCCGCCAGTAGATGGCGGCGGCGGCGGGGCGGCGGCGGTGGTGGCGGCGGCGGCGGTGGCGGTGGCGGCGGCGGCGGCGGTGGCGGCGGCGGCTGGCGGTGGCGGTGGCGGCGGTGGCGGTGGCGGTGGCGGTGGCGGTGGCGGTGGCGCGTTGTTGCAAATGCCGGTGTTGATTACGCAATCGTTCAACTCGCTGGTATCGGAATAAATAGTGACAGGCGGGACAGCTGGATCATTGCTGAAATTAGTGTTGTTGAAAAAGAACACATCGCCCGTAACATCGCCAAGGGTATCAAGCTGTTGGCGAGCATAGGCAAATACATCGAGCGGTGTAGGCGTGGTGTTCGCATCTGCACGCTGCCCAATGTTTACAACCCCGCCCTCACCGTTGTCGCCAACGGTCAGGCCACCCTGCTCCGTTGCGGTTCCGGTGTTGCGTACAAGCAGGGTTTCGGCGATGCCGATGTCGATCCGGTCGGCGCGGACGTAGCCTGCGGGATCATCGCTACCCGGCGCAGCGATTTCGAGCTGCGCGTTGCGCCCGGCAAAATTGGGATCGGCCTGCAATTGCGCAATTGTCGCTGCATCGGCCACCCAGATATTATCAGCCACCAGACTGATCACACCTTCGGGGCGCATGGACGGGTTGAGAATACGCAGTCCGCCGGGTGTGACAATCTCGATCCGTTCTCCCGTATTGATGCCGATAAAACCGGTGGCCGTATCCAAAATGCCGAACGTGCCTTCGACCCGGACGATCCCGGTCAGGTCTGGTCCGTTGATCTGGAAACTGGAAAATCCATTGTTCGTCGCCCCGGAAAGGCTTGCACCAAGGATAAGGATATCGGGCGCATCCGGGCCTGCGCTGGAAGTGACGCTTGGGCCGTTGAATGTGAAATTGATGTTGCTGAAACGGTTCAGTTCCGCCTCTGTCAGGGTGTAGCCGGGGCCATCGTTGACCCCTCCGAGCTGCGCGAAGCTGGACGTTTCAAGCGAGGTGGCGGTGGCGAACAAAGCATGTACCCGCGCACCCGGCTCGATCGCGATATCGCGTGAATTCAGTTGCAGGAACAGTGCATTGATCCCCGAAACCGCATCTTCATCACCCGCAATGGTGATGGTGCCCGCCGAAGTAATCGTCAGATCGGTGTCAAACGGAGGGCCACCGCTGGCCCCGAAGACGCCGCCCAGCCCGGTTTCGATGTTGATGTCGTCGAGCGCCTCGATAAGCCCTGTTTGGGCCACCAAAACATCTCCGCCCATCGCTTCGATACTTGGCGTCAACTGATCGAGCGAGATCAGATCACCAAGCGCGGTTGCATTCAGATTGTTGACCTCGATAGAGCCCGAAAAGGCCTGAATCAGGAACGAGCCAGCCATATCGCTCGCAGCGGATCCATCTGCATTCCCGCTGAGCGACAGTATGGGCGTGCGAAACTGACTGGTGCCCCCGCTATCCAGCGTCAGCCGGGCAAGGCCGGCCACCGATTGGCCGCCAGCGGAGGTGAATGCATTCGACCTGATGAGCGCGGAAGCATCGGCCACGATCAGGGAATCGCCCGAAAGGGTCAGCTGCGCGCCTGCAGTCCCGGCAGAGCCGCCGGTTGCGCCGATTGCTGTGGAATTGCTGGACACCACAAGAATGCCGGTGTTGATCGTTGAATTGGTAAGATCGACACTCACAAATTCGGAAGAAGCGTTGCCGGCTACAATTCCGCTCCCGCTGGTCGATTCGCTGCGGATCGTCAACGAACCTACCGCTGGAGCTGCCGTGCCAACGCTCAACAAAGTGTCGATCAATTGCACGGTCACACCCAGCGCAACCGCATCTCCGCCAGTTGCTGCAGCTCCGCCGAACGCATCTGCAGAGACAACGTTATCACCGACAAGATCAATGATGGAAGGGTTGGCGAAGAAGGAGGCAAAACCGCTGAATGCTGCCCCGCCGATCCCGCTTATGTCATTTGCATTCCCGCCCGTCGCATCCGCCGAAAGCTGCAGGGTCGCGCCGCCCAGTTCGCTGCCTTGAATTGTGACCGAAGCGGTTCCCCCATCAGCATCGCCGCCCTGCGCCGTACCATTGCCGCCACCATTGGAGGCATTGACGATAAGACCGCGCTCTCCGGCAGTGTTGGGAATGAAGGTTATAGTTGCATTGTCGGCGGTGAATTCAGCGGTTCCGCCGCTGGCCGATCCGCCGATGTTGCCATCGCCGCCGATCGAAGCGGTGATCACTGCCAGATTGCCTGTAACATTGAGGGTGGCGTTATCGACCACGAAAGTGTTGGTCCCGCCCGTCGCATCTCCCCCAGTGCCAAGACCCGTGGCAGAGCCACCGGCTCCGCCTGATCCCCCCGCCGCAAGCTCTGCATTGAGCGTGCCGCCGCCGGCCACGGTGATCGCGCGGTCGCCACCGATCCCGTCTCCGCCATCGGCATCGCTGGTGGATATTGTGCCCGACCCGCCCGCGCCAAGCACCGAAAACTGTGTGCGGCCCATGCTGATTACGCCGCCATTGGCTATGATCGTTCCCGATCCGCCCACCCCATCGCCGCCAACGCCGCCATCGGCGACATTGCCGCCAATGCCTCTGGCAAGAATACGCACGAGACCCAGTGGATTGTCCGCGCTAGGTGCCGTTGGGAGCGCTATAATACCTTCCGAAAACGCCGTGATCACCAGGCTTCCGCCTTCACCGCGCCCCCCAACCGAATTGGGGGCGAAGGCATTGGCGCCTTGCCCGGAAGCGGAAAAAATCGCTCCATCGTTGATCGGGTTGCGGTTGGCTGCAGGCACATCGTTGCGGATTGTGAGGCTGCTGCCCGTGCCGTTCACCACGACATTGAGCAAACCACCCTCGCCTGTTCCACCGTTGCCGTCCAGACTTTCGCCGCCTTCGCCCGCAACGGTAAATTGGCCGCTGGCGAAGTCGAACACACTGCCGCCGCGTGTCGTTACATCGATGCTGCCACCGCGACCAAGGCCACCTGCAAAACCGCCGCCTTCCGCGCTGCCGCCAAGTCCGTTGGCCTGCACCGATATGTTGCCATCGACGCGGATCGTGCCCGGATCGTCAACCCCGGCGCTGAGAGTGGCACTCCCGCCCTCTCCTCTCGCGCCTTCGCCGGCAAGCGAAGCGCCGCCAGATCCGCTCGCATCCAGCACCGCGTTGCCCGTGATGAAGACATTGATGCTGTCGCCAATGATGATCGCATCGCCGCCGGTTGCGTTTCCACCGACTCCTGAGAAACCGGTCCCGCCCTGCGCTATGGCGATTGCCGTCAGCGAGCCCAAGGCGGCGGTTCCGTTCTGACTACCGCCCAGCGCCACGTATCCGCCAGACGCCGCGCCGCCCCCCATTCCCAGTCCGCCGAACGCATTGGCTGCTATGGTAAGGTCGCCCACATTGACGCTGCCGGCCGACAGATTGAAGATTGCACCGCCGCCCTGCCCCGCTCCGCCATCGCCGGTAAAGGTGCTCGCGGAAAAGCCATCGCCCCCGCCGTTGCCGCCTTCACCGGTCGCATCGAGAGTGATGGTACCCAATTGGGCGCTCCCTCCACCGACCGATCCATCGAGATCGTCGAACAGATCAAGCCCGGCGATTGCCGTGCCGCCAGTTCCCAAGCCACCGGTCCCGCCGCCTCCGGGTGACGAGGAATCGCCGCCCTCGCCACCTCTTCCGGACGCTTCGATTATCGAAATGCCGCCAATGCTCAAAGTGGCGTTGTCGGCCCCGGCGAGCAGATATGCGCCAGAGGCAAAATCGGGGTCCGCTGCATTGGCATCGATCTGCGAACCGCCTCGGCCTTGCCCCCCGACACCCGCCGGGACGCTGGTCGATCCCGCACCGCCTTTGCCGCCAATTCCATTCACTGAAAGGTTGGCACCGGTACCGACGGTGATTTCCGCGGCTTCGGTGAGCGTTCCTTCGGACTCAAGCCGCGCGGTTCCGCCGATGCCATTGCCGCCCGCACCGCCCTCACCAAAGGATGCTGCGCCGCCCCTGCCTTCGGCTGCGATAGCGGCGCTGCCAGTAATCGTCATGCGGCCAACACCAACGCGCACACCCGCAACGCCGCCTGCGGCGCTCCCCCCGCTCGTGCCGTTTCCGCCGATGGCGCGAGATTGCGCGCGGAAATCGCCAGTGACGCCGATAGTGGCGTCGCCCGCGACCAAAGCCTGCGCAACCCCGCCGACACCAGCCCCGCCAGTGCCCAGATCATTGTCTCCGGCAAATGCGCTGGCATCCAGATCAAGGTTGCCGCCGATGCTGATAGTATTCGCACCGTCTAGCGAAATTAGGGCGAGGCCACCGCGGGCCAGAGAGCCATCCCCCGAACTGCTTGAGAAACGGGCCGTGGCAGTCGCGCTGAGTGAAACCGCGCGTTCGGCAGCAATAGATCCGCCGGTATCATCGATAGTAATCCGTGAGAAACCGCCATAGGCGTCCGACGGGGTCAATCCGAACAGGCCCGACCCAGTCGCGCCAATCGCATCGGCGGATACATTGGTGATCCCGCGCAATGTAATTCCGCCACCTGTCGACGCGCTGATTTCGGCCGAGCCACCGCGCGCCTCAGCTCCGACCGACAGTTCACTGGTTGCAATCCCCGCCGCATCGGACGAAACCTCGACATCGCCGGTGATGTCGATGAAGCCCGCATCTGCGCTCAGGATCGAATTGCCACCTATCGCCGCTCCAGCAAAACCGCTGAGGCTTTCCACACCGCCAAACGCATCCGATGTGACCAGCGCGCTGCCGCCTATGCTTACGGCTCCGCCTTCGAATGCACGAAGGGCAGCGATGCCGCCCTGCGCGTTTATTACCGTGGGATCAGACAGGCTGGAACCTTGAACGCCGAATGCACGTGCGGATACAAGCACATCGCCGGAAATATCCAAAGTGCTGCCGTTTGACGCAGCCACCTCGGCCAGATTGCGGCCCACGACCAACAGATTGCCGTCGACCGAACTGTCACTGCCAAATGCTCCAACACTAACCTCGTCGTTGGAAATCGCGAGCACGCTGCTGGTGGCGGTGAAATCGTCCAGGGAGATGCGGCCTGAAACAGGCAGTGCAAAAGCGTCTTCGGGCTGGGAGAAGACCGCGTTTATCCCGTCGGAAATCGATCCGCCTCGCACAGTGCGGCCCTGCACATCATAATTGGCCGAAAGGATGATCTCGCCATTCACAATGCCTGCGCTGGCTGCCGGATCGAAGCCCAGGTTGCCGCTGAAGATCATGCTGATCGGATCGCTCACCGCCCTTGCGACGGCATAGATCAGATGATTGTCCCCCGCGCCCGTGCTCGAAGGGCCGCCAACATTGCCACCTATCTCTATCGGCGTGCCGTCTGCGCTGCCCAGCGGTATCTGGATATCGAACAGACCATTCGACAGTGTGAGGTTGGCGACATCGGCCCCGACGAATGCCTGGCTGCCATTTACGCGCGAATTGCCGTTCATAATCACTCGCGGGCCTGCCGCGATAAAGAACGAGCCCTCCTGTGTCGCGTTGAGCTGCGCGCCAGCCGTGATCTCGACCACGCCCGCAATCCCGATCGCACTGAAATTGCCCAGTTGGAGCGTGCCGCCGTTCACCACAAAATCGTTGAAAGAAGCCAAGCTCGGTTCAATCGAGGTCAGGATCAGGCTTCCCACATCGAACACCGCGCCCGATCCGACGAGGATACCGGTGGGCGAATAGAACGCGATGGTCCCCCCCGTGACAGGAGCATTCGCATCGATATATTGCGAAATCACCCTGCCATTAATGACCGCGATATCGCCGTTGACGGTGGGCAGGATCCGGTTGAGCACCGCGAAATCAGGCGTGTTTCCAAAGCTCTCAAAAGTGGCCACATTGTTGGTCGGCAGGAAATCGAGCGCGGTTCCGGTGTTGTCGATAATTGGCGTCCAGTCGATTACCGTCACCTGGCTATCGAGGAAGATCGTCTCCGAATTTGGCCCAGTGTTCGAACGAAACGCGCTGCCTTGAACCACAGATTCGCTCGCCTGAATGGCTTGGGCTCGCGCACGGTCGGGTGCCAGCGTCAGCGACAGGGCCAGCGCCATCGGGCCGCAGCCCAGCATCAGATGCGCGCGCTTTGTAGTCAGACGAGCCATTTCAAAATCTCCACGGAAACAGTCGGGCGGTCAGCGAGAACATCACCCGCACATCACCCCGGCGAAGGGCGAGGTCAGGCGTCTCAAGCGGGACCGCAATCATTAGATCCCCCTGCAAGCGGGCACCCCACGCTGCACGGACCCCGCCGCCAGCGGACCATAGCCGGTCGGGGTTCTGCGCCCGGCGGCTGGGATCTTCATTCCATGCAAACGCGACATCGGTGAACACATAGGGCTGAACCGCAACCGCATCGACATCGTCCGGCGCAAGCGAACCGTATCGCACCTCGAAAGCGGAGGCGACGCCGCTATCGCCCAGTACCGCGCCCGGATCATAACCGCGTCCGATCGAGAAACTGCCAGCGGCGAATTCCTCAAACGCGGGCAGTGGATCATTGCTCACCTGCGCCTGCGCTTCGAGCGCAAATGTCAGCAGCGGGGTTGGCCGGTATTCGGCCCCGAAATCGTAGCGCAACAAAAACGGCGTGGGATCTGCCTCGATCCGGCTGGGCGGCACGGCGCCACCGGCGGCGCAGGCCAAAAGGTCTGGCCGACAATCCGGGCTGGTTGAAAGGATGCCGATGCCTTGACGCACCTCTGCGCCGTATCGAATGCGCAACTTTGGTTCGAATGGGGTGTAGCCGTCTAATCGCTGCACGCTCGCCCGGTCTGTCTGTTCGCCACTGATGCGTGCAAACAGGGTTCGAACCCGATCTTTTGTAAGGGAAAAATCATTGAGGTCGACGCTCTGATCGACGATATCCAGCCCGGCATCGACAAAGACACTGGACTGCCGCGTGCGCCGGACCGGGAAACTCGCAAACAGGCTGCCGATCACGCTTTGCGATGTGATGTCGAATCCGGCCACGCTGTTACCCGGATTAGTCGTGGAATAGGTCAGCGAGCCGCCGAACCGCATCCCTTCTCCCCCCACTGCAAAATCATGACCGATGCGAACAGTCTGCTGTTCGGCGAAATCCAGCGTGGTGAAGGCGGTGATGAATGTCCGGTCGCCAAGGCCGGTGATATCGTAAACCTCGCCCTGCAACGTGCCGCCAAACGGGCCAATCGCGCTTGATCCCAGGTTCTGGATGTTTGCTAATACCGCCCCGCGCTGGCGGATGACGGCGATTTCGCCGGTCAGCTCACCCGGTTCGCCGTCAGCCTTTGGCCGTAGCGAAAGGCGAACGTTCATGCCCGGCAGATCGTCTGCCAGCAGCAGATATCGCTCCGCTTCGTTGGTATTGAACACTTCCTGCCCGGTCAGTTTTTGCAGGTATCGCGCGACCAGAGCCTCTGATGGCCCCGCCTCGCCGCGCACGCGCACCGACGCCAGACGCCCGAAAACCACGCGAAAATCGGCGATGCCATCGGCAAGGTTCTGTTCGGGAATCTCGACCGTCGCAAGATAGCCCTGCGACCGCAGGATGCCGTTGGCCGCAGCGCGCACATCGCACAGCACCGACAACGGCAATTCCCGCCCGACATAGCTGCGAAACGCATCGTCGAGCGACAGGCCGGGCACTTTTTCAAGTCCGCCAAATTCCGCGCCCTTCAGGGTCAGCCGGATATCGGCATATTCCGCCCGGTCGAGAGCGCACGGCGCGCGTTCGAAACCGCCATCGATCGTCAGCGTGGTCTGCCTTTCCTGCTGCCTCAGGCTGGGCGGAACCAGTTCTGTACGGTTGGGCGGAATTGTTTGCTGCGCTGGCTGCTGCTGCGATAATGCCGGGCCAGCAGGCAGCACCAATGCCGAAGCTCCTGCCAATCCAAGCGTGCGCACCGTCGATGACAGGCCGAAAGCAGCTGCCAGCCCGTTGTGCGGCGTCTCGCGATTCAACCTGAAACGCTTCGATCTACGCGAAAATGAACCTGCGTTCGACAAGATTTGCGCCCCCCACGGCCTCAATTTGTCGACATGAAATCAAGATTTCTCATGCCGCCCCCAATCCCACACTGCCCGATGCGACCCGGCATCGGACGAAACGAAAGACCAACGGCCATCATTGTGGCCAAATTCGCGTCTCTCGGGGCGACCCTTGATTAAAATACAACCCTACAGTGATCGCGAACCATGACAAGCGCACATCACCAATTATCTCGCTTGAACGCGCACATTATTGGCTTTGTACCAGCGTACCGGGATCTGGTTGTGAAGTGGATCAGTCGATCAGGACAAATGGCGCCCACACGTCGGGCCGCTTCGCGCCGGGCAGGCCGCTCTCGTCGCGCAGCATACGGATGGCATGTTGCAGCGCTATCGCCTTGTTCCCGTTCTCACGATAATTACGCATGGCATTTATCGCGACATAGGCGGCGGCATCGTCGCGCACTTTCCAATGGGTGGCGAGCAAGCTGCCACCGCCGGCGAACCGGAATGCACGGGCAAGGCCGGAGAACGCAGGCAGCCCCCCGCCAAACCCGGCCGCGCTGTCGCACGCGGTCAAGATAATCCAATCTGCAGAAAGATCGAGCCGCGCAATCTCTGTCGCCGTCAGCACTCCGTCTGCACCGCTTTCGTTGTCGCTGGCAAGAACCAGTGCGGGCTCAGCGATCCCCTCGACTTCGCCAGCGACAAGTCCATGCGTTGCAAACAGCAGCACGTCTGCCTTGGCGACGCGATCATCGCCAAGCCGGGCCTCGTTTGCCTGGGCACCGACGAACACCGTGCTATCGCCGCCGGGAAAGGACGCTGCAAGTGTTCTGGCCTCGCGTTCCGCCTCTGGCAGCGGCGGAAGTTCGGCCAGCGCACCGGTGTCGACGGTATCGGCCTGAAAATATGCGGCAAGACTGCGCGTCACTTCCCCTGCCGGGGACGATGCAGACTTCGTCATGCGCCTCTCACCGAACGGGGTTGGGGCGGCGAATGCGACAAAGCTTCCGGTTGCTGGCAACGGCGCGTTGCCCGGTCGACGCACGGCAGGATCAAACGAGGCGACATTGACGAGAGCGAACCGGTCGCTCAGCCACTTTGCCTCATCCCCATCTCCTGCAACTGTCTGTAACATCGCAAAGGGCACCGATGCGAACGGCCCGCCAGCCAGCACCCTGATCACCTGCACATCGCGCAGCGCTTCGATGGTTTCAGCGGAAAAAAATGCCTTGCCCAGCGACATCGCCGCCGCCTCATTGAACTGCGCGGCGACCGCGCTGTCCCGCAGAAGGCGGGCCTGTTCGACCAATTGCGCGCGCGGCTCTGCAATCCGTCGCCCGATAGCACCACTCTGCGTCACAAGAAGTGCATACGCCCCATCATAAGCCGGGATCAGAGCCATCAGCGCCTCTTCCGGTGCAAGGTTTGCACGGATGCCGGCGACGGTTGCATTGGTGGCAAGCGGGCGATCTTGCCAACCCGAATTGCGCGATTCCAGCTCTGCCAGCGCCGCCGCGCGCTGCGCCTCAGCTTCCGTCAACGCCGCGCGGGCGGTGGCCACGCCTTCGCCATTGGCCAATGCGCCAAGCAGCGCGCGATCCGCAGCTTCCAGCTGTGCGTCGGCATTTTGCAGCGCCCTGATCGCGGCCTGCACTTCGGGATCGTCGGTCAGCGCGCGTTGCCGCTGTAATTGGGTCGCGCGCGAAATGCCCGATACGCTGGAAGTTGCCATTGCGGAGGCTAGCAGGTCGAGATCGCCGGTCGTCACCGCAATTTCCATTATCAGATCCAGCGCCGCACGCTGCTCGGTTTGCAGAAACCCGCCCAGATCGGTGACGCTGGCGCGTTCGAGATATGCGAGCATCGTGCGCGCTTCGTCCACCATCGCCGCATCGCTGCTCCCGCTGTTACCATCAGCGTTCACCCATGCGCGCACCAGCCTCATATGGCGCAGATCAAAAGGATCGCTTCCCTCAGCCAGCAGCAACCGGCCGTAAATGCTCGCGGCGATGGCGCGCGCTTCTTCCACACGGTCCAGTCGCTTAAGTCCGCGTGCCAGATCGGGTCCGATGCGCTGGACAATTTCCAGATCGCGAGAATCCTCTCCAAAACGCTCGTTCAGCGCCGAGAGCCTTTCCACCGATGTCGCGGTCCGGCCAAGCGCGAATTCGTCCTGTCCGGCATAGGCCAACGATCCAAGACCGAACGGGCTGTCCTCACCCTGATATTTGGCGAAGATCGGATGCGCCTCGGCAAACAGCGGCACCGCCTCAGCGTAGCGTTCACGCTGGTGCAGAATTGTGCCAAGCTGATGGATTCCGTAGCCGAAAAAAAGGTTATCTGCGCCCTCGTGTTCGCGTTTCAACTCCAGCGCGCGGGTCAGGTAACCGGTGGCCTCAATCGGACGCCCGCTGCGAGACAGCACGATTGCCAGCATTTCCAGCGCGCGGGCATAGGAAGGATGGGCCGGATCGACATGATCCACCGCACGGGTAACTGCGGTGCGGGCGAATGTCTCTGCCTCAGCCATCCTTCCCGCCCGGCGCAGCGTCCCGGCATAGCCGTAATAGGATGCAACGGTGTCAGGGTCATTGGGGCCAAACGCACTCTCTCGCGTGTCGAGGCTGGCCTTCTGAAATGCCAATGCCTCATCAACCTGGCTGAGGCGCAGGAGGACTTGCGAAAGCGAAAATTCGAGATTGGACTTCGCCATGACAAGCGAGCGTCCCGGCTCGTCCATCACCTCCGCATTATATGCTGCCATGAACACTGCGTATCCGTCGCGCAAGGCGCCGATGGCCTCGTCAGCATCGCCGGACTGCGCCAGGATCGTGCCCAGCAGCGCCACCCCCTCACCGCGAACTGGCAGGAACGACGCATCGCCCGTTGGCAGAGCGGCGAGGCCTGCATCAACCTTGGTCTGCGCCTCGGCATTACGGCCCAGCAAATACAGTTGCGATGCCTGCTTTATCTGCGCGTAACCGATCAGGCGATGATCTGGCTGGACGGCACGCGACGCATCCTCAAGATCACTCCAGGCGGCCAAGATGGCGCGGTTCCCTTGCGCATCGGGACTAGAGGTCGTGAACACTTCCTCTGCGCGCTGTCGCAGAATCTCCAGCCTGTCTTCGGCAGGGATTTCTACAGCAGAGTGCGCTTCGTCCTGAGCAAATGCGGCCGATGGCACACAAACGGCAAAGGCAGCCAGCAAGATTACTGCGCAAGGTTTCAACATCCTAGTCAAAGACGATGTAATACTTTGCATTGTCGGCACGTTCGTTGACGATTTCGATGCGATGGGCCTGCGTGAACAGCGGCATCCAGCGGCAGTGAGCCTCACGGGCCTCGCGATCGCAAACGCGGCGATTGGACTGATCGACAATCCGCAAACGCAGCGCGCTTCCCTTTGGCACTTGCAACGAAACGCTGGCAGGCGTGCCGCCGTAAAACGTCTGTTCAATGACCGCGCTGCCCCCAGCAACAACCGAACCGGATCGGTAGGCGGGACCGAGCGTTCGCCCGCGCGTCGCGGGCGCATCATTCGCAGCCAGCGCCTGCCATGCGGCCAAGCTGTCAGCGTCTTGGGACGTTTGCGGCTTTGCGTCCAAACCCTCGATAGTGAGCAATGCGGAGGCGAGTGCGCGGGTATCCTTTGCCTGCGCCGCTTCCTCTGCGTTCCCCAGCGCGCGCGCCAACAGATCAGAACGCAGTGGCATATCATTTGAAATGGTTTCAGCGTCGCTGACAGCCGCCTGCGATGCACCGTTCAACGTCGGTGCAGGCGCACATGCGGTCAGCCCGGCCATCGTCACCTGAGCGACCATAATAAGCGCAAAAGTTTGTTTTAGTGAATGCACACTTCCCCCCGGAACCGGCCTGATATTATCGACCAAGTCACATGAATTCCAGCATAAAACCGATTTGCCCCTAGCATAATACGTATGATTTTCGGACATCACGCGCGCACCAGCCGGAAACTTGCGCCCGCCAGCGTGTCGTCGATCCGAAGGCGCAATCCGTGACGTTCGGCAATCGCCTGCGCCAGCGCGAGGCCCAGACCGCTGCCGGGATGATCGGTCGAACCTGCATCGCCACGATAGAACCGTTTGAACACCATCTCGCGATCTTTGCTGGCGACACCGGGGCCGTCATCCTTCACTACCAGCACTGGGCCCGCGGATAGCGATACGTCGATCCGCCCGCCGGGCGGCACGTATTTGAGCGCATTGTCGAGCAAATTAGTGACCAGCCGGCTTAGTTGTTCTTCCTCACCCGCCAGCATTACCCCCGGTTCGATATCCCAATCGAAAGCATGGCCGGAATCCTCCGCGCTGCTCGAATACAGGTCGCAGATGCGCGTCACCATAGCGCTGAGGTCGAAAGGCTTCAGCCCGGTGCGGTCGCCTTTGCGCGCCTTGCTCGATGCGATGTCCAGCAGGGATTTAAGGGTCTGCACAAGCCGTCTGATCTCGCCTCGCGCCTCTGCAAGCTTTTGCGCAACCGGTTCCGCAGGATGATCGCGCAGCGCCTTTATCAGATGATTGTCGAGATGGGTCAGCGGCGTGCGGATTTCGTGCGCCAGCTGATCGGATGTGTCACGATATGCCTCCATCAGATCGCGTACCCGCATCAATGCCGCGCTACTGTGGGCTGTCAGCTCGTCGATCTCGTCTCCGCCGGTCTTGCTGAACAGGGCCAGCGCATCGCCCTGTGCGGGTTCGCGAAATGCGGCATTGATCCGCTCGATCCGGCGTTGCAGGCGCATCGCGGCAAGCCTGCCCAGCATGATTACCAGCACCACGAGCACCGCACCACCAATGATGAACACCAAACTGATGCGTTGCAGCAGCGGCTCGCTGTCTTCCATGGTGCGCGCCACCACCAGCCGTAGATTCCGGTCAAGCTGGACGGCGCGTGCATACCCTTTCAGGTTGCCCGCGATCACGATCGTCCCGCTCTGCGAAATCGCAGCGTCCAACTTTGGCCATTGTTCGATATCGCCCGCCAGCCGCGTGTCGTTGTCGGCGGCCAGCAGATAGTGCGGGGTGTTCCCCTCCATCGGGGTGACGGCCACACGATCGGCGATGCGGAGCGCCAGTTCCTCGCGTCCGTTGCTGGCGTAAATATCTACCAATCCGGCAATATCAGTGTCGACTTCGGTGCGGGCGCCTTCCTCCAGCGTGGCCCGCACGGTCTGCAGCGTGGTCCACCACAGCGCCAGCACCAGCGCGATGGAAAGCGCGCCTGCCGCCCACACGAGACGGGTAAAGATCGAGCCGCGCGTCTCGATCGCTACCTCCCGTCAAGCATGCGGTAACCAGAACCCCAGATCGTTTCCAGCGCGGGCGTCTGGAATCCGTCCTCCAGTTTGCGCCGCAATCGTCCGATGTTGACATCGACGACGTTAGTCTGCGGATCAAAATCCATCTTCCACACATCGCGCAACAGCATTTCGCGAGTCACGATCTCGCCCGCGTTCTCCATAAAATAGCGGAAAAGCTCAAATTCCTTGGGACTGAGCGCGAGATGCCGGTTCTGGCGAAACGCAGTGCGTGCCTTAACATGGCATTCAAACGCACCATACAGGATCACGGCACTGTGCTGATGCCCCGATGCCCGGCGATGGAGCGCGCGCAGGCGGGCGACCAGTTCTTCAGGTTCGAACGGTTTGGCGAGGTAATCGTCGGCACCTGCATCCAGACCCTCGGCCCGGTCGCTGGTGCGCCCTAATGCCGAAAGGATAAGGATCGGCGTGCCAATACCGCTTTCGCGCAGGCGCATGGTGATGGTCAGCCCGTCAATATCGCCCAGCATCCGATCAAGGATGATGACATCGAAGGCTTCCATCCCGGCACGCAACAAGGCGGCGCTGCCATTGCTTTCCCAGATCAGGATATCGCCCGATTGCGATGCGAGTTCGGCGACCGCAGCGGCAGATCGAGCGTCATCCTCGACATACAGGATCCTCAGCGGCGCCTGCGCCATTGCCATTGCCTGCTTTTCCCCCTGTTCGGAACCCAAGCTGGAGCCCGGTCCGGTAAAACGGATTGCTGCCATGTGAAATTCCCCAGCGCAAGCAAACGGATGAAATAATGCAAGAAGCCTGACCGGATCGCTGCATCATGCAGCACCACCGGCCAAGCCTCTTGCACCCTCGGGTCGCCTAGTCAGGGGCCAGCCGGCTCAGTTCAGTTTTTCAACCGAAACCCAGCCGGTAGTCCCGAAATTGTCCTTCATTTCGACAAACAGTCCTTCGCGCTTGCCTGTCGGGGTTAGCGTGGTGCCCACCATCAGATCGCGCACTTTGGCGGTCTTGTCAGAAGGGCCGGCCATCATAGCGGTGTTAGCGGAAACGGTCGCAAATGCCGTTGCCATCGGTGCTGCGGCGCTCTTGGGCGTTGAGGCGATGGTGGTTGATTGCGCTGCCAGCTGATTGAAAGCGAGGATGAACGCCTCGACCAGCATTTTGCCTTCTTTGCTGTTGCCATAACCTGCCGCGGCAGCGCCCGCATTCCAGGCACCACCACCGCCAAAACTCAGCGTGCTTTTCTTGACGGTTCCCGACCCTGTGGCGATTGCCAGACCACTGGCAGGGCTCAACAATTTGATTCCAGCAGCCACGCGCTTTTTCTTGCCGCCAAAACCGCCGAACATGCTCAGCACCGCGCCCGCGCCGGGAACACTGCTGAGCAGTGACCCCGCCGCACCCGATTGCACAAGACCGCTCATTGCGGCGGATTTGGCAACTTCGATCGACTGGTCGACCTCTTCGCTATCGCCAGCCACGACATTCATCAAAAAGTCCGCAGGCGTGCCAGCCGCCGCATTGTGCGGCGTAAAGCAACCGCTTTCGACAGCGAGTGAATTCACCAGTTCGCGCGGGCTTCCGAGCCCGTATTCGGACCAGCCCTGTGTGTCGCCCTCGACCACGGCGATAGTGCCCAGGCTCTGCTCGCATTTGACCAGCTCAACCTCCTCGCCTTTTGCGAGCGCGGGTGATCCTGCAGTTGCGGCCGCGACCAGCGCGATCATCGCAAGGCCCGATACTGCCTTTTTCCCGGATATTGCCTTGTTCATCGTCCAATTCCCCTGTTGCATTCGATGGACGCATCTTGCCCTGCAAACACGGTGCAGCCCACACACAGTCATCATCATGATTATGACAAACCCTGTCAGATGTGCGCCCGCGCCGATTATTTCGCGCGCACATCGCCGCCGGGCTGGGCAAAGGTGATCGCACCACCCAACAGCTGTTCGGCCTGCCGGATTGCGGCTTCCGATGATCCCATCGCACCGCCTGCACCCGCCGCGCCAGGGGTACTGCCCGGTGGCATCAGGCCAAGCGTGCCGGTGCCTGCGCCTTGCCCAGCGCCAGAGCCATTTCCGCCCCAGCGCGTCATATCAATGCTGGAAATAGGGACCACGCTTGGCGCGATGCTTGCGGCGGTTTTGGCAGCCCCGCTTGCCACAGTATTGGCAGCGCGGAATGCGACGCTTCCCTGGATCACCTCGGCGGTGTTGAAGTTGTTTTCGTCCGCCGTCTGATAGATGAAGCCGACCTTGTCACCCGGCCCATCACCCGCAAAGCCTCCAAGGAAGAATATCGAACAGGTTCCTGATGTGCACGCCGCCCCACTCCCTGCGAGCGCAGTTGAAAAACTCAGCTCCTTGTTGAAATCGAGCGACAGCGGAACGAGCGCGCCGCTGGCCCGGTTTGGCGTTGCAAAGCTGTAGACAACGGCGCCGCTGGCCTCTGGCATGGTGACAGTGCCATTGATGCCAACCTTCAGGTTCGATCCAAATCCGATGGTCAGATCCGCATCGAACACGCCCGGTGCGACAGAGCCGGAGGCAAACACCGGCTGGGTCGCAGCGTAGATATCGTAGTTGATGGAGCCGGTAACGGGCAATTGCCCGGTAAAGCCCGAATGGACCAGATAAGCCGCGCCACCATTGAACGGAATGTTGATATTTGCGCCGCGGAACTTGACGTTGTTGCCCACATGCCTGCCCAGAACAATATCATCATCGCCAGCCACATCGCGTGCCTCACCTGCGCCGATTGCGACGCTGTTGATGCCCGTGCCCGCGCTTTGCAGGACGCCGTTGGTATCGACGCTGATTCCGGTGCTCGCAGGGATGCGCAGGGCTGAGGACGCGTTTGTTGCGAACACTCGGCCGCCTGCACTATTTGTGGGAAAACCTCCGCTGTAGCTGTAGGCGGGAGGAGAATTACCGCCCGTGCCACCGGTGCCGCCGCCGCTATTTGTCGGCTCAGTCCCCAGCCCGGCAATCTCTTGACCATCAGCCGCGAACACTGCGGTGCCTTGCAGGCTTTGACCGGCTACGCTGTCAAAGACATTCCAGGTAAATCCTGCACTGCTGGCCCCATCGCCAAACAGGCCGCCAAATATCTGCCCATCGCAGAAACCCTTGCACGATGTCGCCGTTAGCGAATTCTGGGCGGATGCTCAGCGCCTCGAACCGCAGGGTGCCATTGTTGCCGACACCCAGCCCGCCGGTCGCCGCCGCCGCAGCGCCACCGGGGGTCTGGACCCTGTAACCCTCTGTCCCCGACAGAACATCGAAATTGATCCCGACCCGCGCGACAGAGGCGCCGAATGCAATCGCCAGATCTCCGGTGAAATAGCCTTGCGTTTCTGTGAGGGCGCTGGCCTTTGTCGGTGCGGTGCCGCCGACCAGCTTATAGTCCACGGTGCCAGTCGTCGGCAGATTGGTCGCGGGAGTGCCGACCAGCAGGTTTGTGCTGATGCTGGGATTGTTGCCCACTTTCCCTGCGAAATACCGCGTCCACGCCACATCATCCCCGATCCGGCCAAATTCGCGCAAATCGCTGTCACGCGCGGAATAATCGAAGGTGAGCGGATTGGAATTGGGAGCGTTGATCGTGACCGAAGTAATCCTGCCATCAAGCCCGATATCCGCATCCGATCCAGAATTGGATCGCAACGTGCCGCCGTCAAACACCAGCGATGTCAGCCCGGCAAGTTGGGGCGACGGATCGGTTCCGCCCCCACCGCCGGTACCACCGCCTCCGCCGCCGCCCATATTGGCAGGCAGCCCGGCGAACTGATCGGCATTGCCCCCGCCCTGCAGGAACGCGAAGAACTGGATAAAGAACGCGTCAAGATTGCTGAATTGCGCCAGCCCGCCAGCGCTGTTGAGCGCGGCGAGATAAGCGTTGAGCGTCGCCTGATCGAGCGCAGTGTAAGCGCTGGGCAAGCCGCCTGCATCGAGAAACGCGAAATAGGCGTTCAGCGCAGAAACGTACTGCGCGTAAACCGGCAGGCCGCTGAATGCATCGGGTGCGCCGCCGCCCGCGAGAAACGCAAAGTAAGTGGTCAGCAGATCGGCATTCGTGCCTAGCCGCGACTGCAATAGCCCGGCATCGCGCAAAGCATTGATATACCCACTGAGAACAGCAAGTTCTTCGCCTGTGAAGTTGGTGGGGAAACCACCGCTGGCGAGGAAATCTGCATATCCGTTGAGGGCAGCCGCAAACGCTCCGAAATCTGGCGGGACTGGCAGCTGCGCGAAATTATTGGGGTTGCCGCCGCCGGTCACGAACGCGAAATAGGCCGTGTAGAACTCGCCCAGATCCGGCAGGAACCGCGTGGTCGCTCCAGCTTGCGCGAGCGCGGCCAGATATTGCGCGATCTCATTCTGAGTCAGGGATCCATATGTCGATGGGACGCCGCCTGCCAACAAGAAATCGTAATAGGCGCGTAGCTGCGTTGCATACCCTGCGAAGATGTTGGCATTCAGCCCGGCAAACGCATCGAAAGACCCGCCATTGCCAACAAATCGCGAGAACGCGGCAAAGAACGCCGCATCTGCCCCAAGAAAGCGATCAAGCGCGCCCGCCGCCTGCAATTGAACAATGAACGATTGCAGTTGCGCAGGGTCTGTCCCGGTAAAGGCGCTGGGCAGATTGCCCGCTTCGAGAAACGCGCGGTAAGCCTCAAGCTGGATGGCGTATCCGGCAAAGACATTGGCCGGCAGACCAGCAAACGCATCCACATCGCCGCCTGCTCTCAGAAAGGCGAGATAATCGTTATAGAAAGCCGCGCGTCCGCCCAGCACGGTCTGCAACAGACCGGTTTTGGAAAGAGTTTCCAGATAGGCGCGCAGCGTTGCCTGATCCAGCGGCTGATAGGCGCTGGGCAGGCGTCCGCTGGCAAGGAACGCGAAATAGTCACTCAAGGCGGTTTCAAACTGACCGGCGAACGCCAATCCACCATTATCGAGAAACGCCGCGACCAATGCACGGTCGGGGGCGCTGAGTTGATTGACCAAACCGGACTGCGAGAGGAACGCGAGCGTCTGTTGGATCACCGCCGCGCTCGCTCCGCCGAAATCGCCCGGTGCATTGCCCGCTCTGATAAATGCGAAATAGGCGACCGTCAGGCTGGTGAAACGGCCTGAAAACAGATCCGCACTGCCGCCATCGCGCAGGAAAGCGAGATAGGCATCAGCCAAAACGCGATCACGCGCTGCAAGGTTGGAGAGCGCGCCCGTTCGCCCGATATAGGCAAGATAGGCGTCGATGTCTGCCGGGCTGGCACTGGCGAAGCGGCTGGGCACACCGCCCGCGCGGATCAGGTCGAGGTAATCGAGGCTGAACCCGCTGAAGGTGGTGAGGAATTCAGCGCCCGAGCCACCGTCCGCCAGGAACCGCAAATAGGTGCGGATGATGTCGGCCTGCGCTTGCGGGAATGGGCTGCCGCCAAAGCTGCCCTCCAATTGCGCCGCGCGTGCGATCAGAAGCGCAAGATCGCCACTGGGAAACGTCTCAATCGCGGGGTTGCCCACCGCCAGTTCCACGCGGCGGGCTGCGCCCAGAATATCGCTGGAGGCACCCGCCGCCGACAGCGCATCGCCCAGCGTCACGGGGATTCCGTTGAGCGCTGCGGAAATCGGCCCGGCATCTGCACCGATTGCTACAATTGCAGGCCGGGCTTTCGATCCGTCGGGCGCTGCCTGCGCGGAATTGGCAATCACGCGCCGCACCGATCCACCGGCCCCGGCCCGCCACATTGCGCCTGCATCATAAGTCTTGAGGTCACCGGCAAGGCCGATTCGCACCTCCCCTGTCAGCGCGTGGCCATAGGCTTCACCATCGGGCTGAACCGAAAAATTGGCGGACGATCCGCGTCCGCTGACTTCACCCTGAAGGCCGTCGGGCATCCTAACCGTGACAGCTTTGCCCTCGGTTCCGGCGACAGTCACAGACCCCTGATAAAGCTCTACCGAGCCATCGTCGTTGATCTGATATTCGGCCTCTTCAACGAACGATGCCGTACCCCCGCCAGTCAGGCTGATCTGCGTCACACCATCGCTCTGGCTGAGGCGCGTTCCGATTTCGAGCGGTCCGCCAGTGGAAGAATACAGCATTTCGTTGGCGTGCGCGGGAACCGCGATAGCCAGGCTGGATGCGCCAACCAGCAGCAGGGTTGCGAAGGCCGACGAGCGGGCGGGCGAACGGGTGGGATGCTTGGTCATGGTTCAGATGCCTTTTCGTGGATCAGATCAGAATTCGAAGCGGGCGCCGACCGAGACGGTCCAGCGTTCGAAATCGAACAGGGCAATGTTGCTCCAATTGCGCGAATATGTAGCGCGCGGCTGGATGAAGAGATTGTCACGGATGGCGAATTTCAGCCCGCCTTGAAGGTCGAGCCGTTCATCCTCGCGCTCGGTCAGAAACAGCGCATCGGGCGCGTCATAACGGCGCAGGTCGAATGCTGCTCCGGCAACCACCGCGATGCGCGCGGCAACGGGAACTTCGGCGCCGATATTGGCGCCGATGAAGGCAAAGCTTTGTGCATCGCCCGGTTGGCGCAGCGTTTCTTCCTTGCCGCCCGTCAGGTTGGCGGCGAACCTTTTGCCAACAAAACCCACGCCAGCGGCAAACCGATCTGCATCACGCAGTGGATCATTGTCGAAATTGAGCCGGTTCCACTGCGCCGACAGCGTGATCGCACGGCCACCCGATATCGGCTTTGTATATTGCGCGACCGCGCCAAAGGATGTGCGGAAACTGTCATCGTCCAGCCAGAATTGCTGAACCTGCGCCGACACGGAAATCACATCGCCGCCAGCAAAGCTGTGTGCGTAGCCAGCCGTACCAGTCAGTGCCGCCTGATCGAATGTGTCATTATCGAAATTGTTGCGCCAATTGCCCAGCACGGATCCGAATACCCGGTCCTGTCGGCTGACGGCAGTGACGCCGGAGACGCCCGCAGTCAGTTCGTAAAACTCATCCCCCTGCGCAACCGCGCCCGGACCCAGCGTGCCCCTTCCCAGAAAGCTGAAGAGCGGGATCACGATGCTGTTGAGATCGGTCGCGGAATTGATGTTGTCATCATACCCGACAGAGGCATCGACAAAGCCGCTGACGTCGCTGCCACCGCCCGCAATCTGCTTGTCGAACTGGCGGACAAATCCGGTGAAGCGCTGGCGCACGGGATCGGGCAGGCTGGGATCGTCCACCACGGTTGCAAACTGATCCCGCGCAGTGTCGATATCCCCGGCGAGCGCATAAGCGCGCGCCAGCTCCGCGCGCGCGGCGGCGTTGTCCGGCTGGACCGCCAGCACGCGCTGGAACGCGATGATCGCCTCACCGTAACGGGCGGTGTCGATTGCGGCGATACCCAGCTGATAGTCGAACGCGGGATCGCCTGCGCGCTGCCTTACCTGCGCGGCGAGGCTGGCATACTGCGCCTCGCTCGCCTGCGCATCGGCGATCTGCGACTGTGCCGATCCTTGCGCAAACGCAGGCGATACGCCGAGGCCAGTGGCGCCAGCGACAACCGCGCCCGCCATCAATCGAGTAATTCGTCGTGTCATTATGCCCCCTGGAGCCCGCAGGCACCTGATCTGAATGATGGGGTTCAATTGCCGCGGGGGCGCCACATTGTCCGCTGACAAGCAGCGTTACGGGAATGACAAATACCGTTAGCTGGCGGTAATCAGACTGGGATGGTCAGGCGCATCTTGCGTGATCCGCCCAAAACCTCAGACGGGCAGCGATGCAATCGCTTCGGCAAGGCTGACGACATCGCCGTATTTCGCATTCATGTCGAACAGATTGGCGCGGTGCGGGGCCTCATGACGGTCGCCCACGGCCTCCTCGACCACGATCGGGATGAAGCCATGGCTGCAACAATCCACGCACGTCGCGCGGACGCATCCGCTGGTCGTCAGCCCGGTAATAATCAGGCTGTCATGCCCTGCCGCCGTCAGCGTCGATGCCAAAGAGGTGCCGAAGAACGCGCTGGGATATTGCTTTGATATGATCAGCTCATCAGCCGCAGGCTCAAGCCCCGGCGCCCAATTGCCGTGGGGGTGCCCCTGCGCAAAACCTGACAGCGGCATCACCTTTTGCACAAATCGCCCACCATTTACCATGGTGGGGTGGTAGACCACATTGGTGTAGATCACCGGCACCCCTGCTGCCCGCGCTGCTGCGCGCAATTCGAGAGCGGCGGCGAGTGTATCGTCGACATCGGCATACAGCGCGCAATCAGGATCGAAATACGCCTGCACGAAATCGACGAGGATCAGGGCCGGTTTTTGGCCGAACCCGATGCGGTTTTCATAGACCCCCGCATAGCTGCCCTGAAGATCGTCGTTCATGCCGCCCGCCCAGCTCTAGAAGTCGAACGCCACTTCCATACCGAACCGTTGCCTGCCGCCGGGCGACAGGAACGATCCGCCGAATTCGATCGCTGGGATTACTTCATTGAGATACCGCTCGTTGGTGAGGTTTTCGGCAAACAGGATGAGCGTGAAATTGTCGTCAAACTCAAGCCCAACGCGCACATCCAGCACGCCGAATTCCCGGCGTTGCGTGATCGAATAATCCGCATCCCCGACAAAACCGGGCAGCATGAGCGCCGATCCCGGCAGCAGTCCGCTGAACAGTGTGGGTGAGGCATCATCCTGCACCGTGTGGAACCAGGTTGGCCCGGTGATGCGATAATCGGCGCGGCCAATAAAATCGACGCTGGAATTGACCGGCACATCCAGCTGCGTGCCAACGTTGATCGTATATTCGGCAGTGTAGGGGCTTTCATTACCCACCGTTACCGGACGCACGGCATTCGCCTTGATCTCGCTTTCGGTGATGTTGCCCGATCCAAAGACAGTCCACCCATCCAGGATTTCTGCTGAAAGGTTCAGCTCCGCTCCATAAATCTGCACCTCATCGATGTTGGAGACGACGCGCAGCAATCCAAACCCGCCAACGAAGAATTCAAAGAACTGCAGATCGCTGATATCGGTGTAATAGCCCGCCAGATCGAACGTTACGCGGCCATCCAGCAATTCGCCCTTGATCCCCGCTTCGAAGGCTGACGATGTTTCCTTGCGGAACTGGTCTTCGATCAGGATGTTCGTGCCGATGAATTGGTTGAACGCCTGATCGACAATCGCGGCAGAGCCCTGGTTGTTGAACCCGCCTGCTTTGAAGCCGATGCCCCAGTTGGCATAGACGTTGAGATCGTCGGTCAGTTCATATCGCAGCGAAATCTTGGGCTGGAATTGTCTGAACGTTTCCGATTGATCGGGGATCGGCCCGAATGCCTGACCCGGATTGATCGGGCCGCCACTAAACGGATCGGTCGCGTTAGGCACCAGGCTGGAGACATTGCGCTTTTCGATATCGTAGCGGCCTGCAACGCCGATGGTGAACCGGTCGGTCACTTCCCAGTCCACCGAAGCGAACGCGGCGAACACGTCGGTGGAAAAATCATCGTTATACAATTGGGTCGTAGGGTTGAAGGAGCCGGACGGATTGAACAGATCGCGGCTGACCCCCTGCCCCAGATCCGCCCCAAGGCTGACGCCGACCTGCCGGTCGATATGCAGATAATACCCGCCAATCTGCCATTCGATCGGGCCGCCGGTGTTGGAGGCAAGGCGCACTTCGGCGCTGATATCGCTTTGTTGCCGGATTTGCAGCTGCGTCCCATCGCAGGTCGTCGGGCTGAACGCGCCAAAGGTCGATCCGGTCGCCGGGTCAAAGATGAACGGAATTGGCGTCTGGCCGATAAAGGTCGGCGGATTGGACGGAAATCCGGTCAATTGCGCGGTGGTTCCAAAGCATGAATTGGAGGCAGCGACGGAATCGGGCGTCGCGCCGGGAAAGGTAAAGCGGGCGAAATCCGCCGACGTGCCATCGGCGGTCAGCAGTTGATCGACATCGTTATACTGCGCCCACGCTGTCAGCGTCACATTGTCGAATTCATGCTCTATCTTGGCCGAAACCTCGAAAGTCTGCTGTTCGTTCTGAGGACGAATGTTGGAATAGAAACCGAATGGGTGTTCGTTCACGTCCTCGAAAAATGCTGGATCGACAGCCGCGAAATTGGGAAGGTGAAACGCGGTGTTGTAATTGATGGATGCGCCCGAAAGCTCTGAATACCGCGCTTTGATATCCAGTTCAGTGGCCGGGCTGAGATCAACGACAAAGCGCCCGTCGACGGACCAGATTTCCTGGTCGTCCACAACATCGGCATTCAGGAAACGGTTGCGGAAAAACCCATCCGTGGTGAAGTAATTTCCCGACAGAACAAATCCGGCATTTTCGCCTACCGGCGCGGAAATGTAACCGTTGGCCTGATAGGTGGAATCCTCGGCTGCAGAAACCAGCACGCGGCCCTCAATCACATCGGAAGGCTTGGCGGTCTGGATAACGATTGCGCCCGCCGCCGCGTTGCGACCGTAGAGCGCGCCCTGCGGTCCTTTAAGAATTTCGATCTGGCGCAACGTGCCCTGAACCTGATTAAGTTGTGCAGTGTTCGTTTTCAGAATGCCGTCGACAACCAGCGCGACCGAGCTTTCGGCATCGCGTGCGCCATTGATCCCGCGAATGTTGATCTGCGTATCGCCCGCCTCTGCCGTTCCGGTCACGATGGTTACGCCGGGTGTCAATTGGGCGAAATCATCGGCCCGCTCTATCCCGGCTGCGCGAAGGGTATCTTCGGTGAAGACCGTGATGGCGCTGGGAACTTCCGCCAGCGTTTCCGACTGACGGCGTGCAGTCACGATGATAGCGTTGCCGGTCGGCGCCGCTTCCGCCGTGGCTGTGGCGGGTTCGTCAGCATCTTGGGCGATGGCGGGCATGGCCGTCGCCAGCGCTGTGAAGGCAACGCCAGAGGCGAGGATTGATTTCGCGAAAGTCATAACCGGGATTCCCTCAACTAGGCCGGGAAACCGCTCCGGCTTTGTACCGGTTTTTGCGTGCCCCCGCGCAATTCCTCAAACGACCGGGATTGACCACCGGCGCGCTGCTCCTTGTGCGAAGATCAGGTGGCTTAATGGTCGTGAACCCTGTGCCCTGACCGGAGCCGCATCCCTTTCACGCTCCCGGTTCGAACTGCCACGTTGCAGGCCAACGATCTTCATCTCTTTGCCCTATTGTATACAATTTGTCTCCGTCAAGAAAAATTGATAAGCGGCGACGATTGCGTTTTCGAAGGGCGATTATTGATGAATTTTGGTCACGCTTTGGTTCGTTGTAAATTGCCTCAATCGCGTTGTGGTGCGGTTGTGTCCCCTTTTCAGAGCGCATCGTGAGCACCGCCTCGGATACAGCATACGAAAAGATCCGGGCTTTTCTCATCGCCGGAGAAACACGTCCCGGCGACCGTCTCACCGAGGAACAATTGTCGCATATCGCTGGGGTCAGCCGCACGCCAGTGCGCGATGCGGTGCAGCGATTGGTGCGCGAACTGCTGTTGATGCGCACAGAATCCAACCGCATCTTCGTGCCCGACTGGTCGGCAAACGAAATCGACGAGATGTTCACCCTGCGCCAGATGCTGGAAGGCCACGCCGCCGAACGCGCCGCCACGCGGGTGGATGGCGAACAGATCGAAACGCTGGAGGCTATCAATCTCGAACTGCATAAAGCGGTCGAGCGCGACCCGCCCGACATAGTGTGGTTCCTCGATGCCAACCGTCGGTTTCATGAGGCCGTGATGGACGCCGCCCATTCCCCGCGCCTTGCTCAGATCCTGGCCATGCTGGTGGAACAGCCAGTGGTGCTTCACACTGCGCAATCCTATTCCACGGCGGATCTGGCGCAATCGGCACGCGATCATGACGAGCTGATTGCAGCCTTTCGCGCGGGTGACCCTACCTGGGCGCGCGCTGTCATGAACAGCCATTTGCGCCGAGCATTTCACGTGTTCGCCAACGCCATGAAAGCGGAGGCCTCTGCGCCCAAAGCGGGCTAGATAATCCCGCGCGATTCCAGATCGGCCATCGTTGCCGTGTCCATGCCGAGCAGCTCGCCATAAACCAGCTCGTTATGCTCGCCGAGTTCCGGGCCGACCCATTCGACATTGCCGGGCGTTGCCGAAAGGCGTGGGGCGACATTCTGCATCTTGAAGTTCTCGTGGCGCGGATGCGGTCGCTGAATAATCGCCTCGCGCGCGGCAAAATGCGGGTCTTCCAGCATTTCTGGCGCGCGATACATATTGCCCGCCGGAACGCCATGTTCCTCACATTTTTCAAGAACTTGCGCGCTGGTAAACTGCTTTGTCCACTCACCGATCAGGTCATCCAGCTCCTGCTGCCGCTCTCCGCGCGCGACGTGGCTGTTGTAACGTGGATCATCGCCCAGATCGGCCTGCCCCATCATCGTCGCCATGCGTTTCCAAACGCTGTCCTGATTGCCTGCGACCAGCACGCTGCCGTCCCTGGTTGGGTAGACATTGGAGGGCGCGACCTTGGGCAGGATCGACCCGGTCCGCTCGCGAATATGGCCCGCGACGGTGTATTCCGGGACAGTCGATTCCATCATGGCGAGCACTGCTTCGTAGATTGCGGAATCCACCACCTGACCCTCTCCTGTTGCGTGTCGGTGATTAAGCGCCATCAGCGCGCCAAGGCAGGCATAAGTGGCCGCCAGCGAATCCCCGATCGACAGGCCCGCGCGGCTCGGCGGGCGGTCGGGCTCTCCCGCGATATAACGCATCCCGCCCATCGCCTCTCCGATGCCTCCATAACCCGCACGCGAGGAATAGGGGCCGCTCTGGCCATAGCCGGAGACCCGGATCATGATCAGCGCCTTGTTCAGCGCGTGCAATTCCTCCCACCCCAGGTTCCAGCGTTCCAGAGTGCCGGGGCGGAAATTTTCGAGCAGAAAATCGGCTTTCGCGGCAAGTTGACGGACAATTGCCTGCCCTTCCTTTTCGCGCAGATTGAGCGTGATCGATTTCTTGTTGCGCGCGACGACCGAGAACCACAGCGGAATACCCTGCCCCCAGTTGCGCATCGCATCGCCGATCTTTGGCGGTTCGATCTTGATCACTTCCGCGCCGTGATCCGCCATCAATTGCCCGCAAAAAGGCCCCGCAATAAGCTGGCCCATCTCGATCAGCCGCAACCCGGCAAGCGCACCCTGAGCCATTCCATCACCCCTCGATCGCACAAAATTAAAGCCGCACCACAACCGCACCACAAAAGAACCAAGCGCGGCACAACGTGACACAAAGTGATCAATCATCATCGCGCCGGATCTCAGGGCGGCGCCGCGCCTGATAGCCATGAAATTTGCTTTTGTATACAATTTGCGTATGTCGCGGAGGAATGCGGAACAGCCCAGGGCAGATTCGATGGCAGCAACAAATACACAGGTAGCGGGTATCGAACTGGTAGAGGTCGGACCGCGCGACGGGCTTCAGAACGAACCCGATATGATCGCGACGCCTGACAAGCTGGCGTTGATCGAGCGTATGATAGAATACGGCGCGCGACGGCTCGAAGTTGCCAGCTTCGTTCACCCCCACCGCGTGCCACAGATGGCCGATGCAGAGGATGTTATCGCTGGACTGCCTGACCGGGCGGACACCACCTATATCGGGCTGGCTCTCAACAAACGCGGCGTGATGCGTGGCCTTGCCACGCGCGATGTTGGCCCCAAGGATGGAAAAGGCCGCGGAATTGACCAGATCGGTTGCGTGATCGTGGCCAGTGATACGTTCGGACAGAAAAATCAGGGTCAGACCATAGCAGAAGGCATCGTCGAAAATCGCGCCATGATCCGCTTTGCGCGTGAACACGGCATGGCGGCGCAAGTCACCATCAGCGCCGCGTTCGGTTGCCCGTTCGAAGGCGAAGTCAAACCGCAGACCGTGCTCGCCATTGCGGAGGAACTCGCGAGCGAAGGCCCGGTCGAAATCGCGCTGGCGGACACGATCGGCGTGGGAGTGCCAGCGCAGGTTAGCGATTTGTTCGGAGCCCTTGGCGAATTGCTGGGCGGACGCATCCCGATGCGCTGCCATTTCCACAACACGCGCGGCACCGGCATCGCCAATGCCTGGGCGGCATATCAGGCCGGCGTGCGGGTGTTCGACGCATCGCTGGGCGGGCTTGGCGGATGCCCGTTCGCCCCTAAGGCGACCGGCAACATCGCCACCGAAGACCTGATTTACCTGATGGACCAATCCGGTATCGAAAGCGGCATATCGCTCGATGACGCGATAGCGGCCAATCGCTGGTTCGCCGGGATTATCCGGCGTGAATTGCCTTCACTTGTCGCGCGGGCGGCATAGGATACAACCGATTACCACTGATCCCGAATGCGGGGACGAGGCGGGGAGAATACATGACCTATAGGCTGGGTGTCGATGTTGGCGGCACATTTACCGATCTGCTGCTGTTCGATGAGAGCACAGGCGCATTCTGGCGACACAAGACGCCTTCCACCCCGCATGACAGCTCCGAAGGGATCCTCAACGGAGTAAAGGCAATTACGGAGCTGGCCGGAGTTTCCGCGCAAGATATCAGCTATTTCCTGCACGGCACGACCGTCGCCACCAACGCCGTGCTGGAAGGCAAAGGCGCGAAAGTCGGACTGATCGTGACCGAGGGATATCGCGACGTGATGCAGATCGCGCGCAGTTTCGTGCCCGGTGGGCTTGCCGCGTGGATCGTCTGGCCAAAACCGCAACCGCTCGCTGCGCTGGAGGACACGATAGACGTGCCCGGCCGGATGGACGCCGATGGCAACGAGGTGCGCCCGCTGGAGGAAGACGCTGTGCGCGCCGCGCTGAAAAAGCTGAAAGGTCAGGGCATCGAAGCGCTGACCGTCAGCCTCATCAACGCCTATGTCAACGGCGCGCACGAGGCGCGCATCGGCGCAATCGCCGCGGAAGAACTGCCCGGTATCCCCGTGTCTCTCAGCCATGAAGTGCTGCCCGAAATGCAGGAATACGAACGCACGCTTTCAACCGTTGCCAATGCGGCGGTGCGCCCGGTGGTGAGCAAATATGTCTCCAACCTGCGCACCAAGCTGGAAGATCAAGGCATCAAGGGCAAACTCTCTCTGTTGCGATCCGATGGCGGGCTGATGAGCAGCCAGAAAGCTGAGGAACACCCGGTAAACATCCTCATGTCCGGTCCCGCAGGCGGCGTGACGGGTGCGCTGTGGGTGGCGAAGAATGCGGGGCTGAAGAATATTCTGACGCTGGATGTCGGCGGCACTTCCACCGATGTTGCCCTGATCGAAGGGCTGGAGGCGCGCCGGGTTCGCACAACCGAGGTGGGCCACCTTTCCGTCCGCGCATCGGCGCTGGACGTAAAGACCGTGGGTGCAGGCGGTGGCTCCATCGCGCACGTCCCCGAACTGACAAAAGCGCTGCGTGTCGGTCCTGAAAGTGCGGGCGCGGTGCCCGGCCCTGTCGCCTATGGCAAGGGTGGCACGGTGCCCACCGTGACGGATGCCAACGTGGTGCTGGGATATCTGCCCGAAGACCTGCTGGGCGGCGCCTTCAAACTGGATCGCGAAGGGGCAAAAGCAGCGGTGCAGACGGTAGCGGATGCGCTGGGCATCGGATTGATGGAGGCTGCGCGCGGGATCATCGATATCGTCAACGAAAACATGTTCGGCGCGCTGCGCATGATCAGCGTGCAGCAGGGTTATGACCCGCGTGAATTTGCGCTGATGGGCTTTGGCGGCGCCGGACCGCTGCATGTAAATGCGGTGGCCAAATTGATGGGCAGTTGGCCCGCGGTCTCTCCCGTTTCCCCCGGCGTGCTGTGTGCGCTGGGCGATGCGACCACACGGATGCGCACGGAAACCGCTCGCAGTTTCTCACGGCTCGCCAAGGATACAAGCGTCGCCGATCTGGTCGCCGTATTGCGCGAGATGGCCGATCAGACGCGCGGAGAACTGCTGGCCGATGGCGTGGCCGAGAGCGATCTGAGCGTCGAGTTCGAGGTCGATATCCGATATGCCGGGCAAGCGTTCGAGGTGCCGCTGACCATCGACGAAACCGTGCTGAATACCGACGGGATCGAAGGGATTCTCGCCCGCTTTGACGATGAGCACCGCCGCCTGTTCACCTTCAACATGGATACGCCGCACGAAATCGTGAACCTGCGCGCGGTGGCGCTGGGGCAACCGCCCGCGCTACCCGCCGCGCAATTGCCCAAGGGCGATGGCGATCCGTCAGCAGCAAAAATCCGCGACCACACGCTGTGGATGGACGGGGCGCAGCACGCCGCAATAATCTATGATCGCGCACGGCTGAGACAGGGAGACAGCATCCCCGGCCCCGCCATCATAACCGAGATGGATTCAACCACGCTGGTCGAAACCGGCTGCATCGCGACCGTCGATGCGGTGGGCAACATCCTCATCAACCCTGAACAGGGAGCCTGATCCATGCCCGCACAGATCATCGAAACCAACGACACCCCGTTCAAGAAGATCGACATCGATCCGGTCACTCTGGACATAATCGAGAATGCGCTGCGCAACGCCCGGATCGAGATGGACGCGACGCTGGTGCGCACCGCCATGTCGCCCGGCATTCGCGAACAGGGCGATGCCTTCCCCATGATCGCTGATCCCGCTGGCAAGATGATCGTTGGTCAGTTCGGCAGCTTCATCGACGGATTTCTGAAAGGCTTTGACGGTACGCTGGAGGACGGGGACATGATCTTCCTGTCCGATCCCTATTCCTGCCAGGGCGCGGTCAGCCATTCGAACGATTGGCTCATCCTGCTGCCGGTGTTCAAGGATGGTCGCCTGATCGCCTACACCGCGATGTTCGGCCACCAGTCCGACATTGGCGGCAGCGTCCCTGGATCGATGCCGATCGGAGCGTCCAGTATTTTTGAGGAAGGGGTGCGCATTCCTCCTGTGAAAATCTGGAAAAAAGGTGAATACAACGAAGACCTGATGAAGCTGGTAATGCACCAGACGCGCAAGCCCGACTGGTGCCAGGCCGACCTCAACGCGATCATTGCCAGCTGCCGGGTCGCCGCGCGCCGCGTGAGTGAAATGGCAGACCGTTTTGGCGACGATGTGTATGTCTCTGCCACGCAAGAGCTGCTGGCGCGCAACCATCGTGCGATGAAAGCGTTGCTGGCGATGGCCGTGGCCGAAGAGCCGGTGAGCTTCACCGACTACATCTGCGACGATGGCAAGGGCTTTGGCCCTTACAAGATCACCTGCACAATGCACCGCGAAGGTGACAAGGTGATCCTCGATTTCGAGGGCACCGATCCACAATCCGCCGCATCGATCAACTTTCTGCTCAACGAGAACATGTTCAAGATGTTCTTTGGCATCTACATGATCATGGTGTTCGATCCGCAGATCCTGTTCAACGACGGGTTCTATGATCTGATCGAGGTGCGCATTCCCGAAGGTTCGCTGCTGAAGCCGAAATTCCCCGCCGCGCTTTCAGGTCGCACCCATGCGCTGGGGCGGATTTTCGATATTCTGGGCGGTTTGCTGGGGCAGAAGACGCCCGAATTTCTCAATGCTGCCGGGTTCAGTTCATCGCCGCACCTGTTCTATTCGGGGTGGGACAACCGCGAGGGCCGAGCGGGCGACTGGTTTCAGCTGTTCCAGATCGGATTTGGCGGGATACCGGGCAGGCCACTGGGCGATGGGCCCGACGGGCATTCTCTGTGGCCGGGCTTTACCAATGTGCCCAATGAATTCCTCGAACGCTATTTCCCGCTGCGGATCGAGCGCTATTCAACCGAACCCGATAGCGGCGGCGCGGGCCTGCACCGCGGCGGCAACGGCATCCACATGACCTATCGTTTTCTGGCGGACGGCAACATCGCCATCCACGATGATCGCTGGTTCGTACCGCCGTGGGGTGTCAACGGCGGGCTGCCGGGTGCGCGCGCGAAAAAACTGCTGGAGCGTGGCGATGGCAGCACCACCGTCGTCGGCAACAAGATAGAGGATGTCGCGGTGCAAGGAAGGCGACCTGTTGCACTTCATCACCTGGGGAGGCGGAGGTTGGGGCGATCCGCTGGAGAGGGATCCCGAACTTGTCGGTCTGGAAATCCGGCAGGGTCTGGTTACGCCCGACGGCGCGCGCGATTACGGCGTAGTCGCCGATGAATATGGCGCGGTGGATACAGATGGGACCGACGCATTGCGCACCAAGATGCGCGCAGAACGCGGCGAATTGCCGCTGTTCGATTACGGCCCGGATATTGAGACGCTGCGCCAAACTTGCGAGGCGGAAACCGGTCTGCCCGCGCCCAAGGCCCCGCAATGGAACCAGAAACAGGCTGCTGCCTGAAACCTTAGCTTAAATCTCCTATCGCGCCCTCATCGCACGCGTGAGGGTGCGATCAGGACTGCGTTGGCAATCAACAGGTCCAGCCCGTCCAGATAGGCGCGCAGCGATGGATCGTGGGCAAATCCGATGGTCAGTCCCTCGCCGGTAGGCTGCGCCATCAGATAGGGTTTGAAAGCCAGCTGCCGCTTGTTCTGATCCCAGACGTATCCACTGGCGATAAGCCTGTCGCTCGCGGCAAAACGCAAGGCATTGATGCCATTTGCACGGTCCAGCGGAGTGTACACGGCGGCCCCCCCCGCATTCACCACCGCGCCATCATCATAGCCTGCCGACAGGAAGCTTTCGCGATCCGCCACCGTGTTCAGCAGCGCGCCCGGCAGCGTATCGGGCAGCGCGCGCGGGTTCTGGATCGCGGCGCGATACTCCGCCTCGCTTGCAATTTCTGTTGCTTCGGCAAGGTCGCCGGTCTTCTCATCTTCGTCCTTAGCCGGGTCGAGGCCCAGCGCCGCCTCTCGCGTTACCGCCAGCAGGGGCTCATCACCGCGCGTGAAATCGGCCAGACTGTCTCCGACCGTGACAAGCACACCGCCGCGTTCCACGAACCGGCGCAGGGTCTGCATTCCCCGTGTGCCCAGCGCATCTGAAGGAGAGCCATCGGGCACCAGCACCACATCGTAATCCGTCAGGTCCGCGCGGGCAAAACGACTCGTACGGATAGGTGTAATCGGCAAACCGATACGTTGTTCCAGCACATATCTCAGCGCGCCCGCGCTCAGCTGCGACACACCTTCGTCCCAGACGATCGCAACCTTCGGCAAGGTCAGCCGCGTAAAGCTTTCACTGCCAAGATTGGGGCCATCCTCAACCCAGCCGGAGGACAAACGCACCGTCTCCGCCCCGATCCCGCGTGAAATCTCTTCCACTCGTGCCAGCGCGCCATCCTTGTTGCCGCCTGCCGGAAACACCACGGTACCACGCGGAAAGGTGCGTCCACCTGCGGTAAATGCTTCATCCGTTACACGGCCCACGATCCCTTCGCGCAGGGCCAACGTCACCAGCCGTGCCTGTCCGCTATCAGTCCATGGCACAGCAACGCCGAAATCACCCGATCCGCCTGAGACCGGCGCGATTGCGGCGTCGGATGTCAGCGCAGTGCCACCCGCAGAGCCGCAAACGGCCACGTCCACGCCCGACATTAACCCGACCGACCACGCGGTCACATCGTACAGTTCGTGCGGCAAATCATCGCCACGGCGCCGTTCCTGTTCAGCGAGAAATTCTGGCGGCAATTCGGTGTTGCGATCCAACAGGCTGCGCACCAGCCGCGCGGCGGGCTGCGCCTGCGGGACGGAAAGATACCCGGCGGGATAGGAGCGACCGCATGCATTCGCGGGGCCATCCTGCCGTCGCACGATTATCCCTTGTGCAGCCAGCCTGCGGCCAAGGCTTTCTGCGTTCCAGCGCCGTTTGGAAAGGTCGATGACATAGGTGCCGTTGCCCGCCGCGCCGCTGGCATTGGCGCTGCGATAGGCGGCGAAATCGGACAGGAAACGGTCGGCATTCTGGGCCACTGCCTCTGCCGTGGCAAAGCTGGCCATGAAGTGATTGCGCACCCCGTCGCCATAGGTGAGCATGGTGCCATCGCGGCGTTCAAACACCAGGCCGCGCGCCGAACCCTGTTCGTATGTGCTGCCGATCGCGCCCTGATGCGCATTCCAGGTATCGCCATATCCGGGATAGAACAGGTCATACACCTCGCGGGTGAAATACGGCTCTCCCATGCGGTCGAAATAGGCGGCGTTGTTGCGGCCGATCAGTTCATAGGCACGGCGTTGCGCGGCGGTGATATTAGGGTTGATGGGATCGGCAGCCGGGCTGAAGAAATACGTCTCGTCCCCGCCCATTTCGTGCAGATCGACGACGACAACCGGGTTCCAGGCGCGGATCGCGGCCACCTTGCCGCGTGTTTCGGGCTGGCTCAGCGTGAACCAGTCGCGGTTGAGATCGAACATGTAGTGATTCACCCGCCCGCTCGGCCACGGCTCGTCATGTTCGGCGGACTGGCGATCCGCCGACGGGACGATCCCGGTCGCGGCCTGGAATCGGTCGATAAAGCGAGCTCGCCCGTCCGGGTTTTGCATCGGATCGAGTCACGACGATGGTTTCGCGCAAAATTTTCGCTGTGCGCGTGTCATTGGTGGCTGCGAGCAGGTGATACGCCATCATCAACGCGGCATCAGTCGATGAAATCTCGTTTCCATGCACGCCATAGGTCAGCCAGGTGACCGGCAGCGCTGCACCATTCCCAGCCCGCCCCGCCGCGATGGTGGCGAGATCGGCCTGCACATCGTCCAGCCGCGCCATGTTTTCGGGCGCGGTCAGGATCACGTAATTAAGGGGACGGCCCTCCCACGTCTCGGCATATTTGACGATCCGCATCCGATCGGGAGCGGCATCGGCGAGCGCACGCAGATATGTCAGAGCATCGGCGGGCGAGGTGATACGCTCCCCCGGCGCGTGACCCACAGTCTGTGTCAGGGTGGGGATGGCGGGATCGAATTGCGCCTCAAGAAAGCTTTGCGCTTGAGCGGGGATTATCGGCACGCAAATGCACCACAACGCGGCCAGACCTACGGCCAAGCGCCCGAAAAACCGACCCTGCATTACTCAAACCCCGTGTTGCACTCGCGAAGCCGCCAGCCTTCCGCGATGCGCGCGGGATGGTCAAGTGTTACGAGATGGTCAGGCGATCCGGGGTTTCAGGAAAACGTCAGCAAGATCAGCCGGATACCTAGTCCGGTTGCAACCAGCATCACGATGGCGCCGGCAATATTGGCGCGCCAGCCGTTGGCATATTGGCCCAAAATCGCACTCTGGTTCATGGCATACAGCAGGAACCCTGCGAGGATCGGCAGCAGCAAGCCGTTGGCGAATTGCGCCGCCACGATCACCTCGACCGGGCGGATGCCTGCCAGCGACAGCGCCGTTCCGATTGCGATTACGCTCAATGCGATAGTGCGGAAGGCGAGCGATTTCTGGCCCGCATCCAGCCGCAAGATCTCGGTCATCGCAAAGGCAGTTGCCAGCGGCGCGGTGATGGCGCTGGTCAATCCGGCGGCAAACAGCCCAATGCCGAGCAGATATTTCGAAAACGATCCGAACAGCGGCTCAAACTGTAAAGCCATGTCGCCCGCGCTTTCCACTGCGATGCCACTGGCGAACAGGCTGGCGGCAGCGGTGGAGGCGATCAGGATCGCAAGCAATCCCCCCAGCCCGATGGCGATGCCGGTATCCGCACGCACCGCGCCAAGGTCTTGCGGACTGGACCATTTGCGGCTGACGGCAGAGGCGTGCAGGAAAAGATTATACGGCACCACAGTGGTCCCGATCAGCGCGATTACCGTCAACAGCGCGCCGTCGGGAACGGTCGGTGTTACCAGTCCTGCAATCATCTGCGAAAGATCGGGGCGGACGATCGCACAGGTGGCAACAAACGCCGCCGCCATGGTCATCACCAACGCCAGCAGCGCGCGCTCTATCGCGGCGTAACTGCCCAGCATCAACAATGCGCCTGCCAGCGCGGCGATGGTGAGCACGCTGGCGGTGAACACCGTGCCGCTGTCCCCCGCAATCGCCGCGATGCCAAGCGACGCTCCAGAAAGATTGCCCGCCTCATAGGCCGCATTGCCGCCATACAGCGCCATGCCCACCAGCACGATCAGCGGCCAGCGCCAGACAGAAGCCTCAAACAGAATGGCGAGGTTTGCGCCCAGCCCTTTCTGCGTGATCAGGCCAAGGCGTGCCGACATTTCCTGCAGCGCAATCGTGGCCAATGTCGCGAACAGCAGCGCCCATAACAGTGTGTATCCGTGAACCGCCCCGGCCAGCGTGCAGGCGGTGACTGTGCCAGGCCCAATGAATGCCGCCGTCACCAGCGCGCCGGGCCCCAGATTGCGCAACCGTGCGATCACTGCGGCTTTTCCGCGCGTTTATCGACGGGACCGAACCCGCCACCGGTCGGGGTGCGGATCACGATGGCATCGTCAGGCTGCACCTGTGCCTCCCCGCAGCCGCCCAGATCTTCGACGCTGCCATCGGCGCGCACGATGCTGTTTTCACCCAGCCGCCCGGCTTGCCCGCCGAAGAGGCCCGGAACCGGCACGCGCCGATGGTCGGAAAGGATCGCGCATTCCATCGCCTCGCGAAAACGGATGCGGCGCGTAACCCCGTCTCCCGCATTCCACTGACCGCGCCCGCCCGATCCCCGGTCGATGCCGAAATGGTCGAGCACCACAGGAAATCGCGCCTCCAGCACTTCGGGATCGGTCATCCGCGTGTTCGTCATGTGAGTGTGCACCGCCGCCGCGCCGTCAAAACCCTTTCCATCGAACCCGATCCCGGCGGGCGCTCCCGAACAGATCGTCTCGTAATACTGGACGCGGTCATTGCCGAACGTCAGATTGTTCATGGTTCCCTGCGCCGGAGCCAACCGCCCAAACGCGGCGAACAGCGCATCGGTTACGGCCTGACTGGTCTCCACGTTGCCCGCGACCACGGCGGCGGGGTATCGCGGGTTGAGCATCGATCCTTCGGGAACGATGATTTCAAGCGGGCGCATGCAGCCCGCGTTCAAGGGGATATCGTCCGCGACGAGGCAGCGGACGACATACAGCACCGCCGCGCGGGTAACGGCGGCGGGAGCGTTGAATGCGCTGTCCTGTTGATCGCTGGTGCCGGTAAAATCGATGCGCGCAGTTTGCGCAGACCGGTCTATCGTCACCGCCACCCGAACTTGCGCGCCGGAATCGAGCGCCAGCGTGAAAGCCCCGTCATCCAGCCGGGAAAGCGCGCGGCGCACGGCGGCGGCGGCGTTGTCCTGAATGTGGCCCATATACGCCTGCACAACGTCCAGGCCGAATTGCGCGGCAAGATTGTTTAACTCGTTTGCGCCTGCGGTGTTGGCGGCGATCTGCGCCATCAGGTCGGCGATGTTCTGGGGGATGTTGCGCGCGGGGTAAGGGCCGCTTGCCAAAGCGGCCTCGATCCTCTCGGACATGAACACGCCGTTTTCCACCAGCTTGATATTGTCGAGCAGCACCCCTTCTTCGTGGATGGTGCGCCCGCGCGGACTCATCGATCCGGGGGAGATGCCGCCCACATCCTCGTGATGCGCGCGGCTGGCGACGAAGAACACGATGCCCTCTCCATCATCGCCAAACACCGGCGATACCACGGTGATATCTGGCAAGTGCGATCCGCCCCGGTGGGGGTTGTTCTGGACGAAGGCATCGCCGCGTCCGATTGCCTGTCCGCTGGCAAGGATCGACTTCACGCTTTCGTCCATCGATCCCAGATGCACCGGCACGTGCGGCGCGTTGGCGACCAGATTGCCGCTCGCATCGAATATCGCGCACGAGAAATCGAGCCGTTCCTTGACGTTCACCGATTGCGATGTGTTGCGCAGGATGATGCCCATCTGTTCGGCAATGGACATGTATCGGTTGTTGAACAGTTCCAGCGTGACCGGATCGGCAATGGAGGGATCGGGCGAGCGCCTTGCGCCGCGCTCTCTGAGCGGTCAGGATCAGATGGCCCAGCGGGTTCACCGTGCCGGTCCATCCGGGTTCGATCACGATGGTGCCGTTCGGCTCGGTGATGATTGCCGGCCCTGTGACGACATGGCCCGGTCCCAGCTCCGATATGCCAAACACCGGTGCATCGTGCCATTGATTGCCGCTGTAAAAGCGCGTCTGCGCGATGGCGACGGGCGGACCGTCGACCGGTTCCGGTGAACGTTCGTAAGCTGGATCGCTCCCGGCGCTGGCCTCCACGATCAGGGTGTCGAGGATGATCGGCTTTTCACTGGCCGTAAACCCGTATTGGCGGTGATGCGCGGCTTCGAAATCGGCTCTCATGGTATCGGCATCCGACAGCGCAACGCTGAGCACCGTATCGGTGCGACGGTAGCGCAACAGGGCCGTTGCGCGGGAAGTTATGCCGTCGGCGTGTGCGCCCTGCGCGGTCAGATCATCGCGGCACAGGGCGTCGAGCCGATCGACCTCTGTGGCCAGATCGCTTCCCAGATCGGGTGCCAATATACGCTCTATCACTGCCTGACGTTCTGCACTCAGCACCGCGAGGCCCATGCCATAGGCGGACAAGACACCAGACAAAGGATGCAGCAGGATCCGCCCGATGCCCAGCCGCTCCGCGACCAGACAGGCGTGCTGGCCGCCCGCCCCGCCAAAGCAATTGAGGACATATCCCGCCACATCGTGCCCGCGCGCCAGACTGACCTGCCGGATTGCCTGCGCCATGTGCTCAATCGCGATATCGAGGAACCCCTGCGCCACGGCCTCTGGCGATCGTCCGTCGCCGATCTCCTCTGCCAGCGCGTCAAACCCGGCACGCGCGGCCTCGCTGTCCAGCGGCTGATCCTGCCGTGGCCCGAATATCGCAGGGAAAAACCGCGGGTCGAGCTTTCCCAGCGCCGCGTTTATGTCCGTCACCGCCAACGGCCCGCCTCGCCGGTAACACGCCGGGCCGGGGTCCGCCCCCGCCGATTGCGGGCCGACGCGCAGGCGTGTCCCGTCAAACCGCAACAGCGATCCCCCGCCCGCTGCAACCGTGTGGATATCCAGCATCGGCACACGCATGGCGGTGCCGGCAACTTCGGTCTCATACGCTTTTTCCAGCGTGCCTGCGTAATGGGAGACATCAGTGGACGTGCCGCCCATGTCGAAACCGATAACCTTGTTGAACCCTGCCGCTTTTGCCGTTGCCACGCAGCCGACGATCCCGCCCGCAGGGCCAGACAGGATCGCATCGCGCCCGCGAAAATGCGCGGCATCCGTCAACCCGCCCGAAGATTGCATGAACAGCAATTGCCCTGGCGCGCGGGTATTACCCAGCGCGGCCTCCACCTGATCGACATAGCGACGCAGCACCGGTGTCAGATACGCATCAACCACCGTGGTCTGCCCACGCGGCACGATCTTGCTGAGCGGGCTGACGTCGTGGCTGGCGGATATCTGGGTATAGCCGACTTCGCGCGCGATCTGCACCAGCGCGCATTCGTGTGCGGGATATTTGTAGGCGTGCATCAGCGCAATCGCGACAGCACGATACCCGTCATCGAATGCGGCCCGCAGTTGTAGGCGGGCGGTGTCCGCGTCCAGCTCTCGCTCCACCGATCCATCGGCCAGCACTCGCTCCTCGATCTCGACCACGTGAGAATACAACACATCGCGCTTGGCAATGTTGAGCGCGAAGGTGTGCGGGCGGGCCTGATGCCCGATCTCGATGGCGTCGCGCAGGCCGTGCGTGATGGCCAGCACGGTCGGTTGCCCTGCGCGCTCCAGCAGGGCGTTGGTTGCAACCGTGGTGCCCATCTTGATCGCGGCAATGGCTTCTACCGGAAGAGGCGCATCTGCATCAACGCCAAGGATTGCGCGGATGCCGTGGATCGCGGCATCGGCATAGCTTTCGGGATTGTCGGAGAGATACTTGCGCGTCGTCAGCGTCCCGTCGGGGGCGCGCGCAACAATATCGGTGAACGTGCCGCCGCGGTCGATCCAGAATTGCCAGCCGTCGGCCACATTGACGGCGGTGCGTTCGACTGGTCGGGCATCATTGTGCGTCATCAAACCCGACTGACGCGCACAGGGTGCCGGGTCAAGCGATGCAATCGCCAGACCCGGCATTCTCACTGCTGGCAGTCAGCACCTCATCCCAGCGCGATGTGACGTTTCATGTGGTGATCGACGTTGCCGAATTCGGCATCAAAGGTGGTCAGACGCTTGAAGTAATGGCCGATGGCGTACTCATCGGTCACGCCGTTGCCGCCATGAATCTGCACCGCTTCCTGCCCGATCAGCCGCGCGGCCTGACCGATACGGACCTTGGCTGCCGAAACCGCACGCTTGCGCTCGGTCTCTTCGGCATCCAGCCGCAAGGGTTGCCAGATAGGTGAGCGAGACCGACTGCTCGTATTCGGTGTACATATCGACCATGCGGTGTTGCAGCACTTGAAACGAACCGATTGGCACGCCGAACTGTTTGCGCTGACGCGAGTATTCGACCGTCATGGCGTTGGCGACCTTCATCGCGCCACACGCCTCTGCGCACAGGGCTGCAATGGCTTCGTCGGTGACGCGCTCGATGAGCGGCAGGCCCGCGCCTTCATCCCCGATCAGGGCGTCGGCGGGAACCTCGACATTCTCGAAATAAACCTCCGACGCGCGGCGACCGTCAACCGTTTCATAATCGCGGGTCACCACGCCCTTGGCCGATTTGTCGACTACGAACACGCTGATGCCATCGCGATCGCGCTGCTCTCCGCCTGTGCGCGCGGTGACGATCAGGTGGCTGGCCCATGGCGCGCCGATGACGACCGCCTTGTGACCGTTCAGCACATAGCCGCCGCCATCCTTCTTCGCGGTGGTTTCCAGATCGGCGTAATCGTATCGCCCGCGCGGTTCGGCATAGGCGAAGGCGAACACCCGGCTGCCATCGACGATCGCGCCGATATGCTCTTCCTTCTGAGCCGCGGTGCCGGCGTGTTTCAGAAACCCGCCTGCGCACACGACCGTGGGGACGAACGGTTCGACCACGAGGCCCTTGCCGAATTCCTGCATCACGATCATCGCATCGACCGCGCCGCCGCCAAAGCCACCATCTTCCTCGCTGAACGGCATCCCGAGGATGCCCAGCTCGGCAAGTTGCGCCCACACCTCGGGACGCCATCCCGCATCGCTGGCGATTGCCGCGCGGCGGGTTTCCCAGTCATATTGCTCTCGCACCATGCGCGTCAGACCGTCGCGCACCATTTCTTGTTCTTCGGTAAAATTGAAGTCCACTAATTCTCTCCGGTGTCGCTCTTTGCCTTACAGGCCGAGGATCATTTTCGTGATGATGTTGCGCTGAATTTCGTTCGATCCGCCATAGATCGATGTCTTGCGCATGTTGAAATACAATCCTGCCGCGTGCTGGGCATATTCGGGGCCGACCGGATACTGGTTCGATCCGGCATCGCCCGGAACCTGCGCGATATTGCCATATAGCGGCGTGCCGTAACTGCCGACCGCCTCCAGTGTCAATTCGGTCAGGCGTTGCTGGATTTCGGTGCCCTTGATCTTGAGGATGGAGCTTTCCGGTCCCGGTCCCTTGCCTGCCTGTTCGCCCGCCAGCGTGCGCAGTTCGGTGATCTCCAGTGCCGCCAGATCAATCTCAAGCTGGCTGACCTTGCGCGCGAAATCGAAGTCCTGGATCAGCGGCTGACCATCCTGCGTTTCCACTGCGGCAATTTCGCGCAGCTTTTCAACGCCGCGCTTGGACCGGGCGACGCCGGCAATGCCGCTGCGTTCGTGGGCGAGCAGGAACTTGGCATAGGTCCAGCCCTTGTTCTCCACCCCGACAAGATTTTCAACCGGCACGCGCACATCGGTAAGCCACGTCTCGTTGACCTCGTATCCGCCGTCCAGCAGCTTGATCGGCTTCACCTCGACGCCCGGCGATTTCATGTCGATCAGGATGAAGCTGATGCCTTCCTGCGGCTTTGCAGCGTCTGGATCGGTGCGGCACAGGAAGAAGCCCCAGTCGGCGTGCTGCGCCAGAGTGGTCCAGGTCTTCTGCCCGTTGATCACGTAGTGATCGCCGATCCGCGCACTGCCGTTGTCTTGAGACTGGCGAGGTCAGAACCTGCACCCGGCTCGGAATAGCCTTGGCACCACCACACATCGCCGCTGCGAATGCCCGGCAGGTGCTGAGCCTTTTGCTCTTCGTTGCCAAAGGTGTAGATCACCGGCCCGACCATCGAAACGCCGAACGGCAGCGGCATGAAGGTGTTTGCCCGCGCGTTCTCTTCCGACCAGATATAGCGTTGTGTCGGCGTCCAGCCAGTGCCGCCATATTCGACCGGCCATGCCGGAACCGACCAGCCCTTTTCGCCGAGAACCTTGTGCCAGGCGACCATATCTTCAGGCGACATGTCCTCTCGCATTCCGAAATCGCCAAGGTGCGAGGGATGATTTTCGGCTATGAAGGTGCGCACTTCCTCGCGAAAGGCGCGTTCTTCGGGGGTAAATTCCAGGTTCATGCGTGAAGGCTCCCAAGGGTTTTCATTGCTGATGTGCCCTATTGTCATGGGGATGCCCGCTCTTAAAGCCGAAAATACTCAAACCCGCACGCAGACGATGCAAGTGCCCCCGCGCCCACCACTGGCGCGGCGGCGCGCTTTATCGTTCGATCACATCGCCAGACATCGGCGCGAGCTTGGCCAGCAATTTGTTTTGCGCGGCAAACGGTACGTCTGCCTCACGCATGGCTGATTGCAGGTTTTCAACCAGCGCGTTCAGATCCGCCCGTCTGGTTCCAAGTCCGGCGTGGGCGGTACGCATGTCGCGCCCGGTGTAATCGCATCCGGCATTGATCAGATAGCAAAGCTGTTCGCCCAGCGTGCGTTTTATCCGGACTGTATCATGGCTGACAAAGATATCGGCGATGCGCGGGTCGGCTTCGGCCAGGTCAATGGCGCGCGCAGCGATGCGGGCAATTCCGTCGCGCCCGCCGAATGCTTCGGCCAGTCGTTCGCTCTGGTAAGGCTTTGCTCCGGCATTTGCGTTGTCCTGAACATACGGTTCAACCGGAAACTCGCCCGTTTCAGGGTCACGCGCCCGTTCCTCGATCCCGAATTCGGCATCCCAGTCGACGCCGTCGGCGGGGGCTTGCTGCAACAGCATCAGCGCTGCGGCACTGGTCATTAAAAACACGATATTATTCCCTTTTCATCTCGCATCAGAATGCCAACTGCGCCTGAACAAAAGCACCGCGCTGATCCTCGAATGTCGCAATCGAGCCAAGATCGGCATAGGCAGCGGACAGCGTGATGTTACGGTTCAGCGCATAGGCTGCAAAAATGTCGATCCAGTCGTCCTCACCCAGCCCGAGGTTGTCGGGTTTGGAACGGTATTCAGCCCCGATCACTGCACGTCGCGATAACTGATAGGCGAGCGAGCCTTCCAATTGCAGGGCATAGCCAGCGCCCGCCGCGCTTCCGAAACCCAGCAATCCCTGCTGGTTCGCCTGCGTCAGACGGGCGGTCGCGTTGATCAGCAGACTGTGTTCCAGCAACAGCTTGGTCGCGCTCAGGGTGTAGTCGATCCCTTCATCGTCGGCTGCGCCCAGAACCGCTGTAACCGCCCCATCAAGATTGCGTTTGTACTGCGCGCCAATGGCAATTTGCGGCAGAAGCGGTGCGCCGTAAACCACATCGCCTGCGACGCGGATTTTCGCGCCGTATACGTCCTGATTGAAGGTATACCCCCGGCCAAGGCCAAGCAGCGCACCGGCGGACCGTGTGTCGAAATTCTGGCGCGCATAACTGAGTTCGACCCGGTCTGCGATGCCGATGGCCAAGCCATAACTGCGCCAACCGAAATCGGGCAATTCAATCGCCGTGAAATGCGCCGAGGCTCCGATACCGCCTTTTGTTTCGAGACCTGCGATTGTGGCCCAGGTGGCAAGCCCTCCGCCCGAAGTTCCCTCAATGCTTGCCACGCCGTTGGTCAACAACAGCTTGCCGCCGTCGAACAGGCTATCTCCAAGCGTTCCGCCATCCGCGCCAGCAATTGCCGACGCAGAACGATCGACCGGCGCAATCGCGCGAGAGAAGCGAGGCGCCGCGCCAGCGAGCCTTGATCGCGGTGTGGGGCCTGCGATCGCATCGCCGTTCGTCTCCTGAAGGACAGGCACGCTCACCAGTTTCGGGGCCACAGCGATGGCACGAGAATGCGGGTCGATCGCCTCATTCATCAGGCGAGCTTCGTCCTCCTGATCAATCACAGAGGCATAGGGAATAATTGGAGTAATGGCCGGATCGGGTGCCGCAACGCCATTGCCCGCAATCGCAGGGCAACCCACTGCGCAGAGAAATGCGGCGCAGCAAATAGAAGGATATCGATGCATAACCCTCATAATAAAGGGAAAAGGTAAACCATCTTTCAACGAAATCCAGAGTGAGCGATGAGCATTTGTTAACCGGTCGAAACTACCGCTCCCATGCATGAGTCGCTCCCATTTCCCCTTTGCTTTCCCGGCCCTTCTTGCCGCTGCGGTGCTGTCGTTTTGCTTTGTCGCCATTGGCGAGGTGCAGGCAGCCGCCAGCGGTAGTGTGCGCATCCAGGTTACCGATGAACGCGGCAAGCCTGTGGAAGATGCGGTGGTCGAACTGCGCCCCGCCGCAGGCACGTCTGGTCCGATCCGGTTCCCGTGGCGCATGGGCATGGCCCAGCGATCGCAGCAATTTGTGCCCGGCACACTGATCGTCGCCAAAGGCAGCACGGTCGCTTTCCCGAACCTGGATCAAGTGCGCCATTCGATCTACAGTTTTTCCGATGCGGCCCGGTTCGAGATTAACCTGTATGGCCGCGACCAGACGCGCACACACACCTTCCCGATCTCTGGCAGCGTCAAACTGGGCTGCAATATTCACGATCAAATGCGCGGCTACATCCGGGTGACTGATACCCCCCATGCCGCAAAGACCGATACCAACGGCTACGTCACGCTTTCCGGCTTACCTGTCGGGTCCGCGCAGATCACCGTGTGGCATCCGCAATTGCGTGCTCCGGGCAATGAACAGCGCGCCGAGGCTCGGATTGCTGCAGGGGCGCAGGCACGCAAGATTCAGGTCCGCCTGCGATGATGCAAACTGCATTTCCTAGCCCGCTGCGCCGCCTCGCAAGGTTCCGTATCGGCTCGCTTTCTGTCCGGATCGCCGCGCTTTATGCAGCGCTGTTCGCAGTGGTTCTCGCCGCAATTGTGATCATTGCAAATGGCGGACTGGCGCGGTTCGGAGAGGACTCAGCTGCGCGCGATCTTCAATCCAACGCCCGCGTGTTCAACGAGATCCTCGATTTGAGGGCCGCCCAGATGTCGCAATCGGCAGAAGTGCTAGCGCGCGATTTCGGGTTTCGCGGAGCGGTCGCGACCGATGATGCCGCGACCATCGGCAGCGCGCTCGATAACCTCAAGGTTCGATCGCAAACGCGTGTGGCGTTTGTCATGACGCTGGACGCGGACGTTCTTTCGAGCGGGCAGACCGGCATCTCCGATCGCGAGAGCCTGTGGTATCGACTGGATGACGGGGCGACACGCGGGATTATCGAAGTGGACGGCAAATTTGCACTTGCTGCTGCTTCACCCGTTATGGCGCCCGATCTGATCGGCTGGCTGGTGCTGGCTCAACCGCTTGATCGGGCGGAGCTGGATCGGCTGGTGGCCCTCGCCCCGATCGCAATGGAAGCCAGTGTCAAACGCGCTTCCGCGCAGCCGGACTGGATTGCGGCGAACCCGGTGGGCGAAGTTTTCGAGCGGCGCGATGGCGAGCGCTTTCTTTATCACGTGTCTGATTTGCCGGTGTTGCAGGACCAGATTTCTCCGCAGCTCGTGCTGAGACATTCGCTCACTGGTTCACTGGCCGAATATTCAAATTTGCAATGGCTACTGGCGCTGCTGGCGCTGGGCGGCATCGGCCTTGTTATTGCGCTCAGCTGGCGGGTCGCGCGCGGCGTTACCGGCCCGCTGCAAAAACTGGTCGAGGCCACGCGGGCTATCGGTGAAGGACGCGATGTGGACCTCAAGGTCGAAACCGATGACGAAATCGGCCGTCTGGCCGGCAGTTTCAACACCATGGTGACCGCGATTGCCGAACGAGAGCGTGAGATAATCCATGTCGGCCTGCATGATGGACTGACCGGCTTGCCCAACCGCAAGTTGTTTACCGAACAACTCGCAGGCGCGTTGATGCGATGCCGCGCAGATGAACGATTGTTGGTGGCTTATATTGACCTCGATGATTTCAAGGTCATCAACGATACGCTGGGCCATCCGGCCGGGGACAAGGTGCTGCGCGATGTTGCGGACCACGCGTGCGAAACACTCGACAACGCACTGATTGCGCGGCTGGGCGGAGATGAATTCGCAATTCTTATCACCGGGCTAGGCCCCGACGATAATTTCGCAAGCATTGCAGAGGAGCTGCAACGGTGTTTCCAGCATCCCCTGAAGCTGGAGGGGCATCACGCCGAATGTTCTGCCAGCATCGGCATCGCCATTGCACCGGGCGATGGCACTGACGACACGACCTTAATGAAGAACGCCGACCTCGCGCTCTATCGCGCGAAAAGCGAAGGCAAATCGACTTATCAATTCTTCGAACCCGCACTTGATGAACAGGCCCGCGTCCGGCGCCAGACCGAACTCGATCTGCGCGTCGCGTTACGTGACGGCGGCTTTGAGTTGGTGTTTCAACCCCTCTATAGCGTCGCAGAGCGGCGCATGACGGGTTTCGAGGCATTGATCCGCTGGAACCACCCGACGCGCGGCGTGATTAGCCCAATGGAATTTATCCCGCTGGCAGAGGAAACGGGGCTTATCCTGCCTATCGGCGAATGGGTGATCCGCGAGGCGTGTCGACAGGCCAGCACCTGGCCCGAGGATGTTTCCGTGGCTGTGAATATTTCGCCAAAACAGTTCGCCTACCCCGGACTTGCCAACACCATTCTGCAGGCATTGTCCAACACCGGACTGGAGCCGCACCGGCTGGAACTGGAAATCACCGAAAGCATCTTCATTGCCGATGTGCAAAAGACGATGGCAACTCTGCATGGACTGCGCGACATGGGGGTGCGGATCGCGCTCGATGATTTCGGCACGGGATATTCCTCGCTCAGTTATCTGCGGGCGTTTCCGTTCGACAAGGTCAAGATCGACCGCAGCTTTGTCGAAGACCTGCGTGGCAACGGCAACGGCCACGCGATCATCCGCGCGATCACCACACTGGCGGATGCGCTGGGGATGGAGACTTTGGCGGAAGGCGTGGAGGATGTCAGCCAGTTTGAGGCACTTGAAAGGGAAGGCTGCCGGTATATTCAAGGCTATCTGTTCTCCCGGCCGGTCGCCGGAAGCGCTGTTCATGATATGCTGAGAGACGGTGCGGGCTATCAAAGACAGCTATGCGCCTGACTTTTGCCTGATACGCGCGCAGACACTCCGCGATGCCCGGCGATACAGCGAACGATTTGCGATCTGTCCTTCCGCTGCCGCAGCGCAAGTCTGCATCTATCCAAAGACACTGCTAAATTCGCAGCGCTCCTGTGCAGCTTTGCACCTCGCAATTGGCCACGGCGATGCCGTTTCCTCCAACCGGTAGTGCGTGCCGGACCCGGTTTCGAAGTGGCTCGTGCTGGCCCCCCGAAACTTGCAATAGGGACGGGTTTTGGCCAAGGTTCCGCGGAACTCAGCGCCAAGGATCGGCATCCTCTCCCAAGGATTTCGGAGGCTCCCGGCGACCAATTCTAGTGTCCCGCTAGATCAGTGAGCTGCAAGAGCCAACTCTTTGGTGTCCGCCTGCTCGTTGCTGCGATTGGTGGTAATGAACTCGGTTGGCTTCAACTCGATTCCATTGTTGACCGCCCAGATGGCAGCTTGGGTTCGGTTTTGTGCGCCCAGCTTGCGAAGGATCGCTTTAACGTGAACCTTCACTGTCGCTTCACTGATGCTCAAATGCCCGGCGATCACCTTGTTGGGTGATCCGAGAATCAGGAAACGAAGAGTTTCCATTTCTCGTTCGGAAAGCAGAGAAACTACTTCTCGCTCTGACATTGACGGCAACCCGCCTCCTGTCCAGCGTTTGGGCAAACCCTTGGCCAGTTCACTGGGCATCACTTTTTCGCCAAGGTAAACCAGTCTGAGCGATCCAATCAGGGGTTCGCAGCCGATACGTTTAACGATGTACCCGTCAACCCCGGCCTTGAAGGCCTGCAGCATCAAATCGAAGTCGAAGTCATCGCTGAGCACGACGATTTTCGCTTCAGGCACCGCATGCTTTATATCGTCCACCGCCTGGCAGATGTCGTCTTCTTCGTCGATGTCGAGGATGATAATTCCAGGACTGTCAGGACGCTCTTTGACGTCCAGTAATGCGCGAACAGAACGGTGAGCCTCCACCACCGAAAAGGCATCCCCTTCCAGGATCCTCCTCAATCCTTCGCGCGCGAGTGCATTATCACTCACAATTCCAATCGGCACTAATGCTCGATTACCCATAATACGATCTCCTTCGAGAGGTTCCCCTGCGACCCGAAAGGATTGCGTACGGATCGATGCCCTTCAACGGGCCCCGTCCGATTCGCATCCGTATTCTATTAGCGATTCATTAGTCATTGATACCTAGAAGGTATTGTACTGATTCGTCGAGTCCGGAAATAGGACACCGAGCCAATCACCGCTTGCTTTGGGGGTAACCCTTTTTAGCTAACTTCGCGAATCAGCATGAACGCTTCGGCCGAAGAGAGATAAACGCTTGAGCCTCTTACGGTTGCAAGAGCTGCCAGGGTTTTGAGAGAGCGTTCGTCGGGGAACTGTTTCACCTGGCTTTCAAACGCAGCGAACGCCTGCAGTTTGCGCTCGACAGTTTCGCTGATGTCAAAAAAAACGTTTGGTGCAAAGGTTTCGGTAACGCCCGGCGCGGCCCAATTGGTCTCCGAAAGGGTCTCGTAAGCATATATCCGCCGCGGTACGTCCGGCCCTCTTGGCCTCGCAGCCACCAAACCGGCATAGAATACTAGCTGGTGGTCCCGATGAATGTCGCCGACAAAAGGCAGAAACAAGGTATCAGGGGCGACCTCCTGAACTAGTCCGGCAATCGCGGCATTCAATTCCGCACCTGCAATCCTGTCCAGCGCGGCGGCTGGCAAATCGAGAAAGTGACACTTTTTGACCCCGAGGATCTCGTGCGCCGCTGTCAGTTCTTGGCGAACCTGTTCGACCATGCTCGCTGGAAAAGCTGGCTCATAACCTCGGGTTACTACGCCGACATGGACTTCCAGTCCCCCATCCGCGAGGCGCGCCATCGTGCCTCCGCAGCCGAGCACCTCGTCATCCGGGTGCGGCGCAATAACAAGGGTTTTTCCCAAGTGGGCCAGTGCAATCGTCATTCTCTTCCCAATACGACATGTTTGCGGATTGGAACGGATGCCTCCAACTCCCACGCTTCGATCCTCAGCAATCCGTCGCCGGTGATCACAGAGAACGTCTTGTCCAAAACTTCGACCACCTGTCCGATAACGCCATGATGATCATGCCGAGCAAAGTGCTGCGCCTGCCAGACCACCAATTTTTCGCCCGCATATTCAGTGAATGCACCGGGATAGGGTTTCGTGGTCGCCCTGACCAGACGATCGATTTGTTCCGCTGGGCATCTCCAGTCGATCCGGCCATCTTCCGGTCTGCGTCGCGCCGCGTAGGTCGCGCACGCTTCGTCCTGACTTGATCTGGCTGGTGAACTTGAAACGAGCGATTCAAGAGCAGCCCCGATCATCGGACCCAGCGCTGCCATATGCTTGTCATACAGGGTACGCGCGGTTTCCCGCGGCGATACATGGAAAAACCGCTGTTCCAGGATATCGCCGGTGTCGACGCCTTCGTCCATCCAGAACAAGCTGGCGCCGGTAATCTTCTCGTCATTGAGGATCGTCCACGGCAAAACCGCACGCCCTCTCATTCGCGGAAGCGGCGCGGGGTGGTAACCGACTACCCTGTTCGGCGCCAATTGCATGAACTCAGCGCCGCATATCTGTGACCAACCGACGACAAAGATGTAGTCGGGTGCCGCAGCACCGATGGCTTTTATCGTTTCAGGATCGTTGATATTGCGCACTTGCAAGAGCTCAATGCCATGCTCTTGTGCCAGTGGAGCCAGATCGACGAAATCGGAGTGGCGAGAAGATAGCTCTTGGGCCAGGGTCACAACAATTGCAGGGGTACAATCGGCATCGATCATTGCGCGAAGTGCGCACAACGAACTTTCCACGGCCCCGACAAGCGCGATCCTCATCTGCTCAAACCGCCCCATGTGCGGTGCCGGATCGAACCTTGTCGGGGGCGAATCCCTTTGGCTCGGAATTTTCGCGCCACAGGCTCATCTCTTCCATCAGAAGCGCATTAACCTTTCGTACGTCATAAACGGTTTCCGCAAGGTGGCGTGAGTGCTCACCCATCCGCTCGACCAGTTCGCGGTCCACAACCAGCTTCTCCATCGCCCGCGCCAGACTTCGGGCGTCACGAGGGGGCACAAGAAACCCGTTGATGCCGTCACTCACGGCATCTCGGCAACCAGGGCTGTCGGTGGTTATCACCGCGCGACCCACAGCCAGGGCTTCAAGGATAGTCCTTGGCAGCCCCTCGCGATAATAGGTTGGGAGAACAAAAACATGGCACGTGGCGAGAAAGGCGGGCACGTCGTCAGTCTCGTCTATGACCTCGACCGGAAACTCGCTTTTCAGTCGTGCGAGATCGGCAGCTTTCAACCCGGTTGGATTGCTCGGCTCGGCGCGCCCGATCAGGCTGAAGCGTGCTTCGGGCCTGTTGGAAGAAACCATAGCCGCAGCTTCAGCGAATTCCCAGATGCCCTTGTCTGCCATTAGGCGCCCAATCATCAGGAAGTGGGTCGGTCCATCGGGCAAGGATGCGTGGTCAAACCTTTCAAGGTCGACCCCGGAGCCGGGCACTTCTATGACAGGCGAGGAATTATTGACAATTCCCGCTTCAACCATGTCCCTGCGATCATCCGAATTGAAGACGAAGATCTTCTTCGCGTTCTTGAGACCTTCCCGATATAGCTGGCAAAAGAGCCATTTGAGGAGGCGCCTGTTCGATGCGGCCTCACTGAAAAGGTACCCAAGCCCCGACATAAGCGCATAATAGCGCTTCACCCCTGAAAGGCGGCACGCGATGCCACCGTATATGATCGGTTTCTGCGTGTAGGCCAGCACCGCATCGGGGCGCTCTTTGCGAAGCAATTTCAAATAGGCCCAGATCGTTCGAAGGTCTGAGAACAGGTCCGTGCCTGTCCGCGCCATGGACACAGTGCGGAAGCTTATGCCGATTTCAGCGAGTCTGGCGCGCACCTTCGGGTCATCATCCGGAGCGACGGCGACCACTTCGTGCCCCGCGTGCCGCATTTCTTCCAGAAGCTTCCCGCGGAAGTTGATGAGGGAAAATGCGAGGCTTGAGAGCACGACAATTTTCACGGTAATCTCCGGACACGTCGTTTGTCAGATAAATAGTGCGTTATCCGCTGATGCCCGGTCACATGCCGAAATGAAAACTGTATTCGGTTGTATAGGCAAAAGTAGGGTCAGTGTCTCCAAGGATCAAACAAAGCCCTTTGTACGGGTCAGGTGTGACCCCTTCGGGGAGCATCCCCCATACCCTTTCGGAGCGATCGCCTTCCCTGTTGGGTGAAGTTAGCCGCTGAAGAACCCTTTAGGTTGATGCCGTGATGCGCAAGTGCGCCGACCGCTCGCACACCGTATGCCTTGGCACCGTAATGGTCAGATTTCTTTCTGATGGGGCAGCGAGGCAAGGAAATGACGCAGGCCAACGCAGGCACAGCTGAACCGGACGGTCCGTCCGCCGCGCATGTGGTGGACAGTGCTTCCGCCGGTAATGCGGGACGACTAACACGCCTCTCACGTGCGCTGGCTGACCGGTTCGGCATTATACCCGCCTTCCGGTGGAAAAAGCTGATCAGGCTGGCGGGTGTCATGACACTCGACTTTACAGCCATTGCGGCGACACTCTTGTTGTTGCAGCCTCTTCTGGATGAGCGGGCTGAAATCCGGGTGGGCCTTGTTCCCTTTCCCGCGATGGTAGCTGCGGCGAGCGCTGTGGCAGTCCTGATTATGTTCCTGGCCGGCCTTTATCGGCGAAATTGGCGCTTCACCTCACTGGCTGACTGTCTCGTAATGGGTCTCAACGTAGCGATCGCGCTCGCGATTGTCTGGGTCGGCATCTGGTTCTTGGCCGAAAGAGCTTACTCGTCGCACTTTCTTCTGTTGGCCATCCTGCATTTCTGCCTATCCTTTCTCGCCATGCAGGTCATGCGCCTGTCCAGACGCGCAGCAAGGCGCCTGCCCATTTTCACACTCATGCATGCAGCGCCCCAATCCGGACTGGTCGACCGGGAAAAGGTCGTGCTGGTTGGCCGGGCGGACTGGGTTGATTCCGTCATCAGCATTACCGCCCCCGACAGGGCCTCACCCATCACCATCGTCGGCATCCTGTTGCCCGAGGCCGATGGCCCGATCGCTAAGATCAGAGGCGTTCCCGTTCTCGGCTTTCCGGAAAACCTGCTGTCTGCAGTCATGGCATTGGAGCAGCGCAAGCGACGCCCGGACACGATCATCGTGTGTGACGACGCTATCAATCTGAGCGCGCGCGTGGTGGCATCGGTCAGTCGGGTTACCAAGGATCTGGGTATCAAGATCGTGAAGGTCGGAGACGATTGGGGCCATTTGCTTGGCCGGAAAAAGTCATCAGCCCTGGAAAAACTTTCGACGACCGAACTGCTCGGGCGACGCGAGTTCGAACTGCGCGAAGCGACCATTTCCAAACAGGTTGCGGGCGAAACGATCCTCGTCACGGGCGCCGGAGGAACAATCGGAGGCGAGCTTACCCGCCAGCTTGCGGCCTTCAATCCGGGCACGTTGGTTCTGCTCGATCACAGCGAATACAATCTCTACACGATCGAGCGCCAGATCCGCGAAGTCCTTCCCGGACCAGTCTGTCGCGATTTCCCTGTGCGACGTCAGGGATCTTGGTGAAGTAAGGCGTGTTTTCAAACGCCATGAGCCGGCGATCGTCTACCACGCTGCAGCAATAAAGCATGTGCCGATCGCAGAGGCCAACCCATGCGCGGGCGCTCATACCAACATCATCGGAACCAAGAATGTTGCTGACGCCGTCTGTGAATTCGGCGCACGTGCAATGGTACAGGTCAGCACCGACAAGGCAGTCAATCCGGTCGGAATAATGGGGGCAAGCAAGCGCGTGGGCGAGCTGTACGCCCAGTCGCTGGACCTGTGCGGGGTCGATGATCCGGACGCACCGAGGTTTGTGACCGTGCGGTTCGGCAACGTACTTGGTTCTTCGGGTTCCGTTGTCCCGTTATTCAAAAGCCAGTTGCTCGCTGGAGGACCGCTGACGGTGACGCACCCGGAGATCAAGCGCTTCTTCATGACAGTGGGCGAAGCGGTGCAGCTGATACTCGAAAGCAGTTCGCGCGCACTTCACGACGGAACGCCGCGCGGGCGGATCATGGTGCTGGACATGGGTGAGCCGGTGAAAATTGTCGATCTGGCGCGGCGGATGATCCGGCTCCACGGCCTTGAGCCCGATGTCGACATCGAGATCAAGTTCACCGGTCTGCGGCCCGGTGAGAAGCTTTACGAGGAATTGTTCGACAGCTGCGAGGTGCAGCAACCCTCCTCCATCCCCGGCATTTTCGAAGCACAGTCGCATCCCATTCCGCTGCCGCTGATTACGCGCGCGATCGAGCAGATCGGTATCGAAATCGAGAGGGGGAATGACGGCGACGTAAGGCGGATCACAAACCATCTGACCAATCTTCCGTCAAGCTCGCCAACTCTTGCAGGGTTTGTCGCAAACTCAATGCCGCTGTGGCGTCGCAAGTTTCTGACTGTCGAGGAGAATTGAACGATATGATGCAGGCAGCTGGAACGACGCGCCCCATGCAGGTGATGGCACCCGAACTGCCAGCAGCGACGAAGTCGCTATGGCCGCGGCATGAGCGCGACGAAATTGAGGCAGTCAGGAACGTGCTGGAGTCCGGCCGGGTCAACGCGCTTGTCCACGGAAACGAGAACCGGGCATTTGAAGAGGAATTCGCACGCTATCTGGGTGTGCCTCATGCCATCGCCTTGAGCAATGGCACCGTTTCGATTGAGCTTGCCCTTCGGGCTTTCGGTATCGGCCCGGGCGACGAGGTGATCGTTCCTGCGCGCAGTTTCTTTGCAACGACCAGCGCCGTTGTCGCGGTGGGCGCATGCCCGGTTTTCGCGGATGTGGAGCTGGACACCCAGAATATCGATCCGGCTTCGGTCGACCGACTCGTGTCTGATAGGACGCGGGCCATAATTTGCGTACACCTCGCGGGTCAGCCCTGCGACATGGACCGGCTGTGCACGATTGCAACGGGCGACCGGCATTCGACTTATTGAAGACTGCGCTCAGGCTCATGGAGCAAACTGGCGCGGTCGCCCGGTCGGATCAATCGGAGATGCGGGTTCGCTTTTCATTCTGCACCGACAAGATCATGTCGACCGGCGGCGAAGGCGGGATGCTGGTGCTCAAGGACGAAAAGGCATGGCGTACCGCGTGGGCGTACAAGGATCATGGAAAAGACCCGGTCCGTTTGCGGGAGCATTCGAAATCGCCACCCGGAGAATTCCGCTTTCTGCACGATGCATTCGGAAGCAATTTCCGGATGACGGAGATGCAGGCCGCCATCGGTCGAAGGCAGCTGGCGAAACTGGACCACTGGGTTGCGCGTCGCCGAGAGAACGCCAATGCATTGCTGGAAGAAGCGTGCAAAAACCCGGCCGTAATCGCGATGCGGCTGCCGGATGAGGCTCAGCACGCCTATTACAAAGCCTATGTGCGTCTCGATCTAGATCGCCTTCCAACCAGCGCCGCCCGATCGGACATTGTTGCCGCGTTGATCGCCGAAGGGATCATGTGCGGCAGCGGATCGTGTCCCGACATGAGCAGGGAAGGCGCCTTCAGCAAACTAACCATCAAAAGCGATGGCGAACTTCCCAATGCGCATCGCCTTGGACGCGAGACAATGATGTTCCAGGTGGATCACACACTTTCCCCCGAACAGACCGCCCGCGCCGGACGGTGCCTTGCAGAAACCGTCACCCGTCTTTCGGAAGTGTCATGACGCAGGCCGGAATGCCCCCGCTCGATTTCTTCGTTATAGGCGCAATGAAAGCCGCAACAACTTGGCTGCAAGCTCAGATGAGCCAGCATCCTGACATATTCGTTCCCGAGATAGAACCGCACTATTTCACCAGAGAGTACGAGCGGGGAACCCGGTGGTATCGCGACCTGTTTCCCGCGCAAAAGGCTGATGGAACGCTGTGGGGCGAGAAGACCGCCGATTATCTGGCAACACCCGAAGCGGCCCAGCGGATAAGCAAAACCTATCCTGACGCGAAGCTTATCGTGCAACTGCGCAACCCGGTTGATCGCGCCTATGCCGACTACAAGATGCTGTTTCGCAGGGGAACGGTCAAAGGCTTGCCGCAGGAATACATGACCTCGCTCGACAGCGAACAGCCACGGTTCCTCAACAACGGAATGTACGCCGCTCATCTGAGGCGCTGGCTGGAGCTGTTCCCGGCCGAAAACCTACTGGTCTTCACATTCGAGGATGTACGCGATCATCCCGGCGAGACGCTGGCAAGAGTGTTCAATCACCTCGGTGCAACGGTCCATCACGACCCCGAAGCGGTGAAGCGCAAGTACAACGATAGCAGCAAGGAATTGCTACCGCTGCCGATCCGCAAGATGCTCGCTCCGCTCAAGCCGATGGTGCGCCCCTATCGCAACAGTTCGCTTTTTCGGGCGACACGGGATCTGTTCGCCAAACAGGTGGCTTATCCGCCCCTGACCGACGATCTGCGAAATCACCTGATCGATTTTTATTCCAGAGATTTGGCTGAACTGGGTGATCTGCTTGACCGCGATTTTTCCCCCTGGCTGCAATCCAAGCGCGAAAAATCTCCTGTTGCGCTTACAACCTAGCCGCGAAAAATGCAGGATTTCAGTCTGACGTCAAAGAACAAGAGAGGACGAGAGATGATCTTACTTTACAGAAGACTATCGATTTTGCTGGCGGTAAGTTGCCTTGCCTTTTTGGGCGCCTGCTCGACCGGGATCGGCGATCTGCCGCCGCTTGAAAGCGCAGGAACAGCCGAGGTACGCATTGCGCCCGGTGACAAGGTGCGCGTTACCGTGCAAGACCTCGACGCGGTTTCGGGCGATTATATCGTCGATGAAACCGGGACGATCTCGTTCCCACTGGTTCGGCAGATAAAGGTGGCCGGGCTGTCTTACACCGAGATGGAAAACGCCATCACCGCGCGCCTTGTATCAGCAGATGTTCTAAAAGCGCCGAACGTTGCTGTTCAGCCGCTCGAACTGCGACCAATATACATAATGGGTGAAGTACGACAGCCGGGCGAATATGCATATCGCCAAGGCTTAACCGTTTTCGCCGCCATATCCATGGCAGGCGGATATACTTACCGTGCGAAAACCGGACAGGTCGCAATCACCCGCATGGTGGGCGAACGACAGATCACGGGCGTGGCATCAGAGGACAGCATGATCCTGCCAGGCGATCGTATCCGAATTTACGAAAGCTGGCTCTGATGCGCGCAGAGTCCCATCAAGAGGAACGTCGGCGTATTTTTCGTTGCTGGCGCGGCGTTCCTGCCCACCCACGCTCTTGGCCAAACCACCATCGCACCCCTGCTTGCGGCGGACGATCCTGAGTATCAGATCGATCCGCTGCCTGCTGGTCCATTAAATCTGCGGCCCAGAGTGATCGCTACCGCGAATTACGATGATAACGTCATCGCCAGTACCGATGGAACAGAGGTCGAGGATCTCGAATTCATTGTGAGACCCGAACTCGAAGCGAGTATCGGCGACACCAATATGCGGTTCACACTTGCAGGTTTCGGCGAGTTTTCCCGTTTTGCCGATTTCACCAGCGAAGATTCCGACATCTATGGCGTATCCGGCGATTTTTCCTACAGTCCGAGCCTCGGGGATAGGCTTAACATGAATGCAGGCTTCGCTCGCCTGAAGGAGAACCGCGGCGATCCTGAGGCACGTGACCTGGCAATCGTCGGACCTCGGCTTGTGGACGATACGTTTGCCAACATCTCTTATCGCCGCGAGGGAGGCCGCCTGCTTCTCAGTGTTGAGGCAGCTTTCAGCGATCTCGACGCTGTATCCCCTCTGGACGACGATCGCGATTTCAAGACCTATTCCGGTCGCGCGACGGTGGGATACAGGGTGAGCGGACCAATCTATGCGACGTTAACTGGCTTTGCCAGTAAGCGGGATTTTCGCTTGGAGGGAACGCCGATCCTGCCTGACCGGGATGCGACGACTTACGGGGGGCAGGTCGGACTGACCTTCATCGATAGCGAGCGTCTGCGCGGACGTGCCCGCGTCGGAGCATTCCGTTTTGACCCGAACGACCCGCGCATTGAGGCACGCACCGGCTTTTCGGTGGACGCCTCGATCGCCTATCTGCCGACGCGCCGGACGGCCCTCATTCTCGAAGCCTTTCGCGGCGATGTTGCCACTTTCCGCCGCGGCGCACAGGCGCGAACGGACACGCGCATGTCGCTGACCGGACAGTTCGAGCTGCGACATAATCTCTATGCCCGCACAGGCCTCAGGTGGATACAGAGCCGTTTCATCGGCAGCGGGATCGAGGAAAAGATCTATGGCTCGAACCTTGGTCTGGAATTTGTTGCCAGCAGGCATTTGTCCCTCATCGCTGAGGCCAATGCGTCCCAACGGGTGAGCGATGATCCAACACAGGAATTCGACAGGCTTCGCGCAAGCCTGACGGTGCGGTTTCGTTTCTAGTGCCTCACAATTAGTCGCGCACCAATTCCTCGTACACGCGCATTACGGAGGCTGCGTGGCGTTCCTTGCCAAACCTTTCGCGGGCTGACTTATCGGCTCGCTCCACCATCTTTTGAGTTAGGTCCGGGTTCGCAAGCACGGCCTCCACTCCCTCGGCAAGGGAAGCGGCGCTTTCGGGATCGACCAGAATGCCGCTTTCACCGGCAAGCGCTTCTTCATTTCCGCCAGACCGTGTCGCAACAACGGGCGTTCGGACGAGCATGGCCTCTACTAGTGTCCGGCCCAGTGGCTCCCCTACGGCAGGCACGATTAGCTGGTCGCAACCCGCGATCCATTCGTGCCCCGGAGTCTGAAAGCCCATAAGCCTGACCGCGTCCCCCATGCCGGTATCGTCGATGTGGCTTCGCAACAGGCGATCCATCTCGGGAAGGACCGCCTCGCCGAACATAAGGCCATACACCGGCCGGCCGAGCCGGGATCGCAGTTCCGCGATCAGATCAACGAAAAGGAGCGGTCGCTTGCGAGGGACGAAGCTGCCAAAATAGCCCAGCAGCAGCGCATCTTCGGGAAGTCGTGCGAGTTCCAGTATACGCCGGCGCACCTGCGCGCGATCGGCACTGATCGATGTATCGAAGGGACTGAAGATCACTTCGGCCTTTTTCGCGGCACTCAGGATGCGTCCTTTGGGAAGTGAGAAGCTTGAGACAGTGAGCACCTTGGTTGCGAGGAGTGGCGCGAGGAAGCGCAAGCCCAACGCATCAGGATCAGCCCGGTGGTGCCAAACCAGACGCGATCCGGCAAGACGGGCGGCCAGCGCCCAGGATGCGTGAGTGCGTCCATCGTTCGTATGGACGATATCGATGCGATTTTCGCGAAGAAAGCGTACACGGGCGGGCAACCCTGCAAAGGTGCGCAGAAAATTGGTCACGCTGAATTTCACGCCAGGGCTGAAGGAGGCCCTGGGTCGTCCCGGATCGTCCATCTGTTCAAAGGAGGAGAAATGCGCCGCGATCCTCCCGCCTGCTATTTCCGGCACGACAACCACACGGTAGCGCGCCGGATCGAGGTTTTCCAGCAATCCGCAAAGCGAAAAATGACTGCCGCCTACGCTGTCTCCGGCGAACGGATAACAGATCGTCACCGGGCGCGACAGCGTTGCACCGTTCCGGATGGCGGCGAGCCTTCGGGAAGGATCGGCAATATTCATCTGCCGCTGCCCGCTGCAAGCAGGCTCTCGCGGTAGGACAAGAATTCCTCGAAATTCGCAACACCGTTGCCGTCCCTATCCGCCCAAGGGTCGAAAAGCTGAGGGTTTGCCCCGTGGCTAACCTCCCAATTGTCGTCCATTCCATCCTTGTCGATGTCCGAATAGGGCGCGCCGCCGGGCATTGGCGATATCGTTCCGGGCTTCGTGATTATTTGCCCGGCACGGTTCCTGATATCGCTGATAACCTGCGTGTCGATCGCATCTCTCGGCCACGCTCCAGCCTTCTGGAGCACGCTTTCATAGGCGTCCTTTACCGCAAGCGGCCGGATCGTCATCGGGCATGGTGAGCGCTGGACCTGTGCAGCCTTCGCAGAACTGGAGATGTGCTCGAAATTGCCAAGGAATTCATTGTCCCACAGATAGATTGCCGCCTTGCCGCGCGACCCGATGGTGTTGCGCGCGATACCCTGAGCGCGGCTGCCGGTGTTGCCCCCCGCGATAAAGGTGTTTCCGACAATCGAGACAGGGCTGCCACCAAAGCTCTCCCAAACTTCTGCGAACTGTGACTGTGCGTTGTACATGACATTGTTGACAATCTCGACGCACGAGGCGGGTGGAAAGTTGATGTCCGGATTGCGATCGCCGTTGTGCGCGCAGATATTGCCGATGAAACTGAGCCGCTGAGCGTCTTTCGGGTCGCTGGCCAGAAGGGCGCATTTATCGTGCCTGGGCACTCCATAGGAGAAGATTGAGTTGCTGATTGTGATCCGGTCGTTGTCGCCGTAGCCGTTTATCAGTTCGTCGCTAGCCCAACTGGCACTGACGTGATCGATGATAACGTTTCGGCTGTTTTCGATGGTGAAGCCATCGTCGCTCTTGCGATTCGCACTCAGACGGTCGAGCCTGACCCTTACATGGCGCACGATCACGTCATGCGTATTCTTTATGATGATCGGAGTGCGGGCCGCAGGGCCTCCTGCATGGGTAATCACCACGCTGCCCCCCGGCGCGGTCTGACCGGCGATGGTGATATTCGGGTTACTGATCACAGGAGGCGTGCCGGTAAAACGAAAGACGCCCCCGACGCGAAAGACGCAGACGCGGCTGCCCTGCGCAACAAGGCAGCTTCGCAAGGAACCCGCGCCTGAATCCTTGCGATTGGTAACGTGGATTATCCGTCCCCCTTTTCCCCCAACCGCGCCGGCACCGTGTCCGATTGCTCCGGGAAAGGCCCGAGTTTTCGATGCTGGCTGAGGATTTCCGGGGGGTGCAGCGTCGACCTTTTGCGCGCAGGACACTAGCAAAAGGCTCGATCCAGCTATCGCGAGAGCTGTTGCCGCCGGGAAGGTTTTTCCGATCTGCGTTTTCATCCAACATCCTCCAAGATTCTGCGATCCCGATTGCGTTCGGCATTCGCCTGACCGGGCGGCGACCCCAGATAGCCATACCTCGCAAGCAGGGGAGCCGTGAGAAAGGAAAACAAATTCTGCATCGAGCGGGGCATCTGGGAGGTCCAGCCGATATCCTTCCTTATGCTGATTTCTTCCTGCATGCGGTGGCGGCTGCCTGCGATCTGATGCTGCGGCTTCATCACTTCGGCGCCGTGTTCCGGCGATACGTAATCATGGCCCACAAGCTTCAGGATAGAACTGACAGTTCCCTCTGTATCGACCACGAAATCCTCGTATCGAACGCGCATGCTCCGTTTGCGCGGAAGGCGCAGACGCAGCATTTCCACCCCCAGATTCACAACGATCCAGCGGGCAGCGGTATACCACATCGGCTTCGGCTTGAGTTCCTTCTGAATCCCGTCTTCGACCGCGCGCCGGTACGGCTTCATCATGGACCACGCGACGCCCCGCCCGTCGCGCACCATGTGCACCAGATAGACGTCGATCTCCTTGATCGCCATGAGCGCAGACGCGCGGCCAGGCAGCTTTGACGAATCAACGATGATTGATGCTCCGGACGCTCCAGCTACCTGCTGGAGAAGTGCCAACACCTCTTCGCGATAGGCCCGCCCGTATTTACCCGGAAGGAGACGCCAGAAAAATCGTCGGGGATCGATCAGCCATTCAGAGCGAGCCAGCCGCCTGCCATGCACATTCATTGCATCGGGTCGCCTGCCCTTGAGCCAGGATTTGACAACCGGACTCCAGAATTCACACTCATCTGCCGGACTGCGGCAGGCACAGAATTCTTGCTCCTCCCATACGTGCCGGGGAAGCGCCGTGATCTCACCCCCTCCGAAAACACCCCCCTGCTGACCGAGGGCGATGTCCAGAAGGGTAGTCCCGCTGCGGCCATAGCCCGCGATGTAGATCACTTTCAGGGAATTCCTGCGCCGCACTGCCACGCTCCGATCAATATCAATGTCCACCCTCCGCCACGTCACGCGCTGCGGCAAGGTATCTTTGGTATATTGCGATCACTAATCCCTGTAAGAGCCGCATAGCCCAAATGCGCTGCAAACTGGACCGATAAGTCGTTGTCGAGAAGCGCCGCCGCTTGCAATGGTAGGCCTGCGATGAGCGAGCAAAAGAACCCTCAGATGGCGCCGGGTCAAAGATTTGCCGATGCGGCATTAACGCCCGAGGGCGGATGGGGAAACGACGCCCTTGGAACAGGTCCGGTTGGCGACGTTACCTTTCGTGCGACTACAATACAGCGCTTCCTGAGGCTGACGCTCCTGACTGCCGTCTTCTTTTGTGGCTGGTCGCTGCTGCGGGTCGGGCACCATCAATCTCACGCTGAGCGATATTCTGCTTTCCGTGATCGTGGTGACCATGCTTTATCGCGGAGAGATCAACAGCCGACCTTTTGGTAACCTGACGGTGTTCTGGTTCCTCGGCCTCGTTCTTATGCTTATGGGCCTCCTGATCGGAACCGTTATAAATGGCAGCGTCGATCGGTGGTTGCTCGTCGGCGGCCAATATCTTTTCGCCTTTTTTCTCATGCCGATGGTCCTGATGGGACAGCAGATTTCGCTGACGCGAAACTTCCCCGCCCTCTTCGTGATCGGCATAGCCGTGTCGCAATTGATTGGCATTTCAGCCAGCCTGATATTCGATAGCGCGGACACTACAGGTTTGATGGGTGACGGTTTCCTGACCGGCAACGGCCGCCTTGGCGCCATGACCGGCGAGCCCAATCCCAACGCGGCGATGATCGCCTACTCGCTGCCCATGCTTATCTACTCGGTCCGCAAAGGGATCATGCCCCTTGGCATCAGCCTCATATGCGGCATACTGCTGATCTGGGGTCTGCTTGCCAGCGGGTCCTTCACGGGATTTGTCGCTGCGATAATCGCGATCTCGGTTTACCTTGCGATTTCGGGTGTTGGACTGTTTTTCCGCGCTTTGCTTCTGGGAGCAATCGCGTTGGGACTATTTCTCGTTTCACCCCTTCCACTCCCCTCCGCTTTTGAAGAGCGGGTCGCAGGGGCCATTACGACAGGCGATCTTAATCAGGCTGGCACCTATACGGACCGTTCCGCACTGATCGAAGAGGCATGGCAAATGGCCGATGACAATGTCTTCATCGGCCTCGGCGTCGACCAGCTCAGGAAGAAGAACAGTCACGCCACGCCCGTGCACGAACTGCACCTGCTGATCTGGAACGAAGGTGGCATTATGGCCTTCGCCGGTCTGATCACGATCCTTCTGACGATGGTAGCGGCAGCTTGCCTTGCAATAGCTCGAAGCCGTCCGGAGGGAGCCATGATCCTTGCGGTCATCCTCGTGTTCAACGTCTACACCGTGTCTATCCCGCACATGTATTCGCGAGCGTGGATACTTCCGGTTCTTCTGGCGCTGAGCACCTATTTCGCGCGCCGACCGACATCTTCTCCGCCCCTTGAATACATGGCGACGTACCGATGAGGGGCGACGAGGCTGCAACGCAATCGGCGAACGGGAGCGGGACCGGGAGCGGAAGCGGGAAAAAAATGCTGCGCTCAAGGCTCGGCAGTATCCTGCACCTTCTGAGCGGGAGCATGGCGGCCGCAGGCATCATGGCATTGAGCACCGTCCTCGCCGCCAGAGCCCTCGGCCCCGAAGCCTACGGGGTACTCGCACTTGTGCTCACCATCGGGCGGATTTGCGAACGGTTCATCCGGTTCGAAAGCTGGCAACCCCTCATCAGGTTTGCGACGCAGGAAGACATAGAGGGAAACCCGCACACGATGGGAGAACTTTTCCTTCTCGGCCTGCTCCTTGATGTCGGCTGCGCACTGATTGCTGCCGCAGCGATGCTTGCAGGTGGATATCTTCTGCTGCCGGTGATCGGACTGGAGCAGTCCGACTTTTATCTCCTCGTCATCTTCGCGCCGGCTATCGCCCTGAATATTCGAGGGGTGCCAACAGCCGCACTGCGATTGGCCGGCCAGTTCAAGCTGCTCGCCTATTTCTCCCTTTTTTCCGCCGTGCTGCGCGCCATCATGGCGGGGGCGGCATGGGCACTCGAAGCACCTTTGCCGGTCTTTCTGGCCATCTGGACGATCGCCCAATTGATCGACACCGCCGTATTTGCCATGCTTGCCGTTCGCGCACTTCAGAGTCTGGGTGTTGCAAACCCGTTGCGAGCAGGCATCAAGGGGATCACCGCACGCTTTCCGGGCTTCATGGGATTTGCGTGGTCCACCAACATTTCCAGCTCGCTACGCACGCTCACACAGGAGGCTGATACCCTGCTGGTTGGCGCCCTCGCCGGACCGACGCTCGCCGGCTCTTATCATATTGCCAAACGGTTCGCCAAAGTCGCCCAGCAGGTCGGACAGCACGTTCAGTCCGTGATCTATCCCGACCTTGCGCGCATGTGGGCCCGCGAGCGCTTTGACGAAGTTCGCACAATCAAGACCAAGGTCCAGATTGCACTGGGGGCGATTGGGCTTGGCATCGTCGCTGCGGTCTCGCTTCTGGGGCCGTCCGGTGTACGGTGGTTATTCGGGGAAGAGTTCGAAATGGTCTATCCCCTTCTGGTAACGCAACTGGTTGCAGTGGCACTGATAATGGTTGCCGCCCCGGCGCGGTCGACGATGCTGGCCATGAACCGACCCGGTGCGGTGTTGACGATAGCGGTCATATCGACAGTCACTTTCTTCGCGACTGCGTTCGTTTTCATTCCGGACGTGGGGGCGATCGGCGCAAACTATGCACACATTGCGTTTTCCGCTGTCACCTTCATCCTCCTTGAGATCATTTTCCGGATGACCTTTGTGTCCAATGCACCGGGTAAGGCTCCGGCCTTATGAACAATCCGTCTTTGAGCCCGATGGGATCGGCAAGAGCATCGCCCTCGCGCACCGGACGCATAAGCCTGGTCCTGCCCGGTTTGCAGGCTGGTGGATCCGAACATGTGGTTTCATTCATTGCGGATCGACTGGTGGAACGAGGTCACTTTGCTGAAATCGTCTCATTCGAAACAGGCGAGGAGCCACCATACTACACTCCTGATCCGCGTGTTGAACTGGTCTACCTCGCCCAGCCGGTGGCGCGCCTTGCGAAACTGGATGCCATTCGCAAGATCGCCGTTCGCTTGCGGGGTCTGAGGCGCCATTTCCAGGACTCGCAGCCCGATCTCATCATCAGTTTCCTTACGCGCACGAACGTCCAGACCGTCCTCGCCACAAGGGGCCTGAGCATTCCCGTGATCGTGTCCGAACGCAACAATCCGATCTTGCAGGATCCGGGCCCGGTGTGGCGATGGCTGCGCGAGAGGACCTATCCTGCGGCATATGGGCTGGTGACAATGACACGAGAAGCGATGGAATGCTTCCCGCCACGGATGCGTCGGCGCGCCTGGGTCATTCCAAATATGGCGGAATGGGGAACCCGGCAGCGGTCCCGGAAGAGCGGCCCTCGCAAGCAATTGACCGCGGTGGGCAGGCTTACGCATCAGAAAGGCTTCGACCTCTTGCTTCAGGCATTTGCCCGCGTTTCAAACGACCATCCGGACTGGGATCTTTGCATCTGGGGCGAAGGGCCCGACCGGCAGCAACTCGAACAGCTCCGCGACAAACTCGGTCTGGGTTCAAGGGCGCAGATGCCCGGTCTGACGGATGAGCCGGGGAAATGGGTCTGCGAAGCCGATGCTTTCGTGCTGAGTTCACGCTTCGAGGGATGGGGTTTGGCGCTGGGCGAGGCGATGGCCGCCGGTCTGCCGTCGATTTCTTTCGCTTGCAATTTTGGACCTGCCGAGATGATCGAGGACGGGGTAGACGGGTTGTTGGTTGCCGATGGCAATGTCGAAGAGCTGGCAGCCAAGCTGGATCGCCTGATGGGAGACAGCGCCTTGCGAGATCGCCTGGGTGCAGAAGCCCGAAAGACATCGCAACGGTTTCAACCGGCAGCAATCGGCGCAATGTGGACCGATCTCATTGAAGATATTCTGGGGACTGTCTCAACTTCCGCCTCATCGGACACAGCACGATGATTGCCGTCACACTCAAAAGGCAGCTTCGGGCAATTCGACGCTCTGCTCATGATGCGCGTTTAGAGCGCTGGTTGCCTCGTATCGACGCATTCCTGGTTTCCTATCCGAAAAGCGGTCGCACCTGGCTGCGTTATCTTTTGTCCGTTTATCTCGCCCGTCTCGCCAATCTGGCGTTCGAACCGGACCTGCGCTCCACTTTCCGAATCCTGCCCAATTTCGACCTCGACAAGCAGCGCGGACTGCCCGCTTACAAGGAAGCGAAAATCAGCGGGGCGCCGCTGATCGCGGTCAGCCATCGCGATTACGATCCAAAACTGTTCGGCTCGCTACCTGTGGTGATGCTGCTGCGCGACCCGCGCGATGTCCTCGTTTCGTCTTATTTCCACCAGACCCGGCACAAGCATCGGTTTGAAGGTTCGATCGGTGAATTCCTAGAAAACGAAGAGTACGGTGCGCAAAGCATCGCCGAATATCACAACCTTTGGGCGAGCGGCCTGGAAGGTCGCCAATCGCTCGTCCTGAGCTATGAGAATATGAGCGACGACACCGAGAGTGTCGTTGAGGTCATGCTCGAATTCCTGTCTATTCCTATCAATCGACCGATATTGCGGGAGGCCGTGGAGAAAGCGCGCTTCGACCGAATGCAGAAAAAGGAGCAGAACACGGGAATACCGGGGCACGAATACGATCGAAGCGATGCCGATGCATCGCGCGTGCGCCGTGGGAAGGTAGCGGGCTACCTCGACTATCTCAGCCATGCAGACGATGAGCGCATCCAGCAGATCTTCTCGGATCGTCTGAGCCACAGCGCTCGGGCGCTTTACCGCCCAACAGGCTTCCTTGCCTGAACCGATGGCCCTCTCGATGCGGATCTGCTCCATAGTGAACAGCCTCACGACGGGGGGCGCAGAAGTACTTGTCGCGGCTCTTTCGGGTGAGTTCGCGCGCCACGGCGATCGACCTTTGGTGATTGCCCTGTGCGATGCGGAAACGGTCGGCAATTCGCTGGAAACCGAACAACGCATGGCACGGCAGATCAAGGCGTCCGGAGGCGAATTTCTGTCCCTGGGCCTGTCTGCGGCCCGAAACCCGATTGTCGGAGCGCGGAGGCTGAGACGGGTGCTTGTCGAATTTGATCCTGACATCATTCACGCTCACACCGTGCGAAGCCTGCCGATGCTGGCATTGGCACGGGCAGGAGCGCCTAAGCTTCTGACCCACCACAACACGAAGCTTCCTTTTCCGCCATGGATGTTCAGGCTGTGCGACCTCATGACGCATTCCTATGTCGCTATTGGTACCGACGTAGAATCGATCCTTCGACGCCATGCCCGCAAGCCCATCGTTCGCATCCCGAACGCGGCGGGCAGACAGTTCCAGCCCGGACCGCCACGTACGCTTGCACCCGGTGCCAAGACGATCATTTCCGTGGGAGCAATCAGCCAGCAGAAGAATTACGATCTCTTGATAAAGGTCGCAGCGCACCTGAAATCTTCTCGCCTTGTCGACCCGCTCCCATGCTTCAGGATTGCAGGTGGCGGCTCTGATCTTTCAACGCTCGCGGCAAGCGCACAAGAGCATGGTGTTTCGGATATCGTTGAGTTTCTGGGGGAGCGTTCAGATGTTCCCGATCTGATGCAGGGCAGCGATCTCTATCTTAATGTTTCTCTCTACGAAGGCATGCCACTCACGCTGCTGGAAGCCATGTCGAGCGGATTGCCGATCGTGGCTACGGATGTTCCGGGAAACAGGGAATTGGTCGACGACGGCGTCAATGGAATGAAGGCCCCTCTGGGCAAACCCGATGCCATCGCACAGGCCATTGCGGCCATCCTTACAGATGAGAAGATGTACGTGCAGCTGTCCACGGGCGCGATCGAGAAGAGCGGCGATTTCTCGATCGAACGCACAGCTGCAAGGCACAGAGACCTCTACGCCAGCATGGCGCCAGTGCCCAATCGATCGTCGCATCCACCAAAGGAGGTAGTCGAAAGAGAGCCGATAACCCCGCAATAGCCTTTTACCCGCGCGCCCTATCTCATCTAATCATTGTTCATTGAACCTCCACCGAGGACTTGTGAGATGGGACGTAGGGGAAAACCGCAATGAACGACATCGTTCTGGATCAGCCAAGAGAGGGTTTTCCCACGCAGCGGCGAACCTTTCAGTCCTCTGCGTACCAACCGTCGCCGTCGACGGGTCCGACCGATCAGTTCGGATTGGTGGATCTGATCCGCACCTTCGAGCGTCACAGGCTGCTGGTGCTTGCAATTATTATTGTTGCGACTTTGGCAACATTGGTCTGGCAGCTGACATCGCCCAATGTTTATCAGTCCACGGCCAACATCCAGGTTGAGCTGATCGACGAGATCGGCACAAACCAGGCAGATGTGCTGGCCCGCAACACGCAGCGTATCGCCAACGAGAGCAAACTTTATCGATCACGAAATTCTGCGCAGACCGTCGTCAAGAATATGGACCTGCTGAATGATCCCGAGTTTGTTCGCGAGATGGGAGGCCCGCCAAGCGGCAACAAAACCGAACGTATGAGTGCTGCCATTTCCACCCTTTTGAACATGACTAGCGTCAAGTCTGAGGAAAGCTCGGATCTCATCGAACTTACCGCTGTCGCCCGCTCGCCGGAGCTGGCAGCAGAGATCGCGAACGCGTTTCCAGAGGCTGTTCGCGACCTGAAGGAGTCACGCAGTTCGGTCCGTCGCGAAGAGCTGTTGGGCGAGCTCAACGCCGAACGTGACCAACGCATGGAACGTGCCGTTGAGGCGGCCCGCAATCTTGCGCAGTTCAGGGTGGAAAATCGGATGCTGGTTGGCTCAGGCGGAGCCGAAGACCTCGCGCAGGTCAACCGCATCGCCAGCGAAGCAGCGTCGGCCGCGGCGATGGGATCTGGTTCAGCAGCACAAAGCGCCGGGATCTCTCGCGCTGCCGGGATCAGTTCCACTGCCGGTGCAACGTCGGCTGCAGTGCAGCAGTTGCAACGCCAGGAGGCCGAATTGGGTGCCGAATACGCCCGACTTTCCCAGACCTATGGCAGCGGCTATCCTGAACTCGGCCGTGTGCAGACCGAATTGCAGAGCGTTCGCTCAAGCCTTGCCCGTGAACAGGAAGCAGCACGCAGGGCAGCGCAGGCGCAGGCAAGCGCAGATGCGGGAAGGATGCGGGAGATGGCACGGGCCGAAGCGGCGCGAGACGCAGCCCGCGCGGGACAGCTGCAGGCTGTCGCTGCCTCCTTGACCTCACGAGCATATCAGAACACGGCCAACACGCCGCTGCTCGAACAGCTCGAAAGGCAAGCGGTCACAACAGCCGCTGCAGTGGCTGAGATCGCTGATCAGATCACACGCGTGCAGTCCGAAAAACTGGTCGAGGGTGTATCCTCGAACATCATCTCGCCTGCCATCGCGAATGGCGAACGCATTTCTCCTTCTCCCCTGAAAGTCAGCGCTGTCGCTTTGATCGGCGCGGGCATTCTCGCCATGATGGTCGCGTTCACCATTGATATGCTTGACGACCGCTTGCGCACCGTCGCCCAGATGAGGAAATATTTCAATCTGCCGGTCTTTGGCATGTTGCCCGAACTGGATGCGGGAATTTCCCCAAAGCTGCGCGAATCGCCAGTGTTTACCGAGCCACAATCGCTGTTTGCCGAGGTGGCGCGTTCGGTTTATGCCGAGATCAGCGCGCTTACGCCGCTTAATCAGTCGCAGAGCGTGCTCGTAACATCGCCTTTGCCGGGCGATGGCAAATCGGTGATCGCGCTGACCATCGCGTCCGCCGCCGTCGCGATGGGCAAGCGAGCTGTAATCCTGGATTTGGACCTGCGGCGTTCCGGCATCCTTCAGAAGATCCAGGAAGACATCGAGGCTCCTGAACTCATGGACGTGGTGCGGGGCAATGTAGACCTGCACGCGCTGGCGGCTCCGCAGGATCAGCAGCAGGCGGAAGATGAAAGCGGCATGGCCCTTGTCTTCCCCAACGATGTCGATGACATGTTGAGCCGGTTCATGCTGCTCAGCGCGTCTCAACCTGTCGCGGAGCCTGCCGCCATTCTCAGTTCGTCCCGGTTCCGCCAGATGGTTCTGGAGCTGAAGACGCGTTTTGATCTTGTTGTGGTCAACGCTCCTGCGGTTCTGGCAGTCCGCGATGCGCGATCAATGTGCGAATACACCGATGACACGGTTCTCGTCGCCAAATGGGGCGAGACAACGATCGAGCAATTCCGCGCCACCCTTGAATTGCTGGGCAGCGGCAATGTCGCTGGCTGTGTCTACAATCAGGTGGATTATGCCGAGCACGCACGCCGGAAGTATGGCGACTCCATCCAGTTTTATTTCGATGCGGCGGACTATTTCAACGGAAGCGCGCCTGTCAGGCGGACGTGGCGGGAACGGATATCGCGCCTGTTCGGCCGCGCTCCCCTGCAACCACACGCGGCGTAGTAAGAGAATGGGCCGGGCATGCGAATTGCAATAATCAGCGACGTACATTCCAACATAGCGCCGTTCCGGCAGGCGCTCAGGGATGCACGTGCGGAAGGTTTTGATCAGCTCATCCTGCTGGGCGACCTTTTCACGTACGGCGTTGATCCATGCGCGTGCCGTGATCTGGCGCTGGAAGCGATCGAGCGCGACGGCGCCTTTCTCGTGGGGGGAAATCACGAACAGCTCTACATCGATCTGCGAGATCGGCGGTCCGCCTATATCGACAATCTTCCGGAATGGATCCGCGAATCGGTCGAGTGGACGTGGGGCGAACTGGGCGAGGCTTGGCCCGCTCGCCTGGAATGGATCCCGGAATGGGCCTGGGGCAGTGTCCTGTTCGCCCATGCTAACCCTTTTGGTTATGGCGACTGGACGTATCTCTCGGACGACACTCTGATGAAAACAGCCGCCTCAACGCTTCGCGAGCGAGGGTTTCGCGCCGGCATTTTCGGTCATCTCCATCGTGCCAGGTTCTATCGGGACGATGATGGGACGCAGGTTCACGTGGTCGATTCAGTCGGCCAACCCCGATCACGGCACGAGGCGCAACCTTCATGGGCCTTTGTCGAGATCGTTGGTGGAAAGCTATCGGTCAGCAAGCGACCGATAGAGTTGGACAGGCACGCGGTCCGCACCGGGATCCACGCTACATCCGGACTGTCTTCTGAGACAAAATCAATGCTGTGCAGGTTCTATCAATGACCAAGATCGCCGTGACCGGAGCTGGAGCCGTGTTGGGCCAGGGGATCATCAAGTCCCTGAAGATGGCGCCCACGAAATACGAGATCGTGTCGCTCGATCCCAATCCGCTTTCGCCCGGATTGTATTGGACCGATTCCCACGATCTCGTGCCGATGGCAAACGATAGCCACTATAAAAGCGCCATAGAATCGATGCTTGATCGCGAACGGCCAGACGCTGTGCTGATCGGCACCGATGTCGAGCTGGAAATCTTCGCACGGATGCGGGCCGAGTGGGAAGATCGTTTCAACACAAAGATAGTGGTGAGCTCTTCGGAGCAGATCGAGATTGCCGACGACAAACTTGCAACGGCAAGGTGGCTGGAGGCGAATGGTCTGCCGTTCCCGCGTTCTGCAGCCGCTGAGGAGCGCGAGCAGATCGAGGCGCTGATTGCAGCGGTCGGTTTTCCACTCATCGTGAAACCGCGCCGCGGGGCGCGCGCCGTCGGCGTAACGCTGGTGCGCGATCGGGACGAGCTGATGGCAGCGATGAAAGGTCGCCAGGGATTGCTGGTTCAACAGTGGGCGGGGCCTGACGATCAGGAATACACTGCGGGCGTCATCTGTTTCGAAGGCGACGTCGCGGCCTCCATCGTGCTGCGTCGCGATCTTCGCGACGGCAACACCTTCCGCGCCTATGCCGATGATTATCCCGATTGCGAAGATTATGTCCGCCGTGTCGCGGCTGCCTTCCAGCCGCACGGTCCGGCCAACTTCCAGTTTCGCAAAGGCTCCGACGGCCAGTTCCGCCTGTTCGAGATCAATGCGCGGTTTTCGGGAACGACGCCGATGCGCGCTCTGCTGGGCTTCAACGAAGTTCACATGGTGCTGCAAAAGGTGTTGCATGGAACGCCGATCACACAGCCGCCGACTGCCAGAGGTACGGTCGTCCGGTTCCTCGAAGAGCAATTGCTGCCGGACGACATGGCCGAGCGCAATCGGACAGCAGCCTAGTGCGTCTGGCCGTCACGGGAGCCTCAGGCAGGGTCGGTGCGGCCCTGGTTCGGGAGGCGCTGAAGAGGGGCCACAGCCTCGTTTTGCTCGGCAGGCAGCTTCCGGAAGATTTCAAGACCGCAGCGGATTGCCATGTCTGCGATCTGACAAATCCAGTCGCAAGTCCGGATTTGATCCGCGCACTTGAAGGCGTGGATGCTGCCATCCACCTCGCCGCACTTATCGACACCGATCCACAAGATGACGATGCGGCAATTGCCATGTTCAGGACCAACGTTTTGGGAACCGGACACCTGATCGACCTATTGGCCAAGGCGAAAGTGCCGCATCTGGTCGTCGCGTCGAGTGCCAACATATACGACCCCCGCGTGCCGTTCGCCGATGAGGAAACCGCGACAAGGCCGCTGGGCCGCACGCTCTATCTTGGTTCCAAGATCGCACAGGAAGCCTACGCACGCGAACGCTGCCAAAAGACCGGGCTGGGCTGCGCATTCCTGCGCCTGTCTTCCGTGGTGGGTTCGGGCGACGATATCGTTTCCCGCTTTGCTTCCCGGATTGCGGCGGGTGACGAGATCGTGCTGTCCAATCCGGGGTACGGCGCCGATTTCCTCGCCTTGCAGGATGCCGCCACGGGCCTGCTCCTTGCGGCCGAGGAAAAGCTGGAGGGCGATTACAACCTCTCCTCGGGAACGCGCCACACCCTCTCTCAGATCGCCGCGATGATCGGCAATCGGATGGACAGGGTGCCTGTGGTGCAATTCGGCGATGGACCGCGGGCAGAAGATGTCGGCTTTCCCGCAATTGATTGCAGCAAGTTGCGCGCGCGCGGATTTTTCCCGGAGCCGTTGGACATGGTCATCGACCAGATATGCGCCGAATTTCAACAGCACCACAAGGTTTCAGCGGAGTCGTCGTGACGTGAATTCCGTTCCCGCCCGCTTTGCCGCGCTGATGCTTCTTCTGGCGCTTTCGCCCGCTCTCCTGATGCTCTGGCTCATCTGTGCCCTCACACAGGGCCATCCGGTGCTGTTCCGGCAGTATCGCGCCGGAAAAGGAGCAAAACCCTTCAGGCTGCTCAAGTTCCGCTCCATGCGCGATACGCGCGATGCAGAGGGAGAACTCCTTCCCGATGATCAGCGTGTCACAGCGATTGGGACTTTCCTGCGCCGATCACGCCTGGACGAATTGCCCGGCCTCGTGAATGTCGTGCGCGGCGAAATGGGATTTGTTGGACCGCGCCCCCTTTTGCCCACCACGATCGCGGAACTGGGCAGCAGGGGTTTGAAGCGATGCGCGGTAAAGCCTGGCCTGACCGGCTGGTCGCAAGTCAGCGGAAATACCCTGCTCTCGCTCGATCAGAAAGTCGCTCTGGATCTTTGGTACATAGAGAACCGCAGCCTGTTTCTCGATGTGAAGATAATCGCGCTGACACTTCTCGTAGTAATAGCCGGAGAGAAGATCAGAATCGGCACGACCTGACCCACGCTATCATCCGGGCTTCGCAGTGTTTTGCGCACTACAGACGAGCAGGATACGCGAACCCATCCAAATAGGACGGGAGCACCCCGAAAGCTGTAGAAGTCGCGCTGGCGCAGCGAGAGCCGTTTGCACAAACGCAGCCGGGTCACAGGGGCACGCGCCCCGCTCTCTATGCCGCTGCGAAGACCAAACAGCTAATAAGCCGGCGACAGGCTCGCGCTCTGCTCAGAAAGACGCCGGGCAGGATCGCTTTCGCAAAGTGCCACGGCCTGCTGCACAACCGACGTCGCCTGAACGGTCGCGAGACCATCCTTTATCCGTTGCGACTCTTTTTCGTAATTCGCCTCCATCTGGTCGATCTTCTCAATGATGAGATCAACGCCTGGCTCCCTTACGTCGAACACGTAATCCTGCTGCTGGAAATGCGCCGCCAGGTCGGTGTATTTGGCCGCCCATCCGAATATGATCGCGGGTACGCCGGTTCTGTAGGCGAACACGATCGAGTGGTACCGGGATGCGACCACATATTTGAATCGACTGATAATATCGATCAGTTCCGGGCTGGAGTATTCGCCTGTAATGATTTTCACTTTCTCGCGTCTTGTTACCAATTCGAGAATGCTTTCCGTCAGGCTCAGGTCAGCTGTCGATGTGTTGAGGAAATAGACTTCCTCACCATTGTCTATCAACTTATCCATCATCTTCGCATACAATTCACGGACCGCGCCGGGTTCGCCGATCCTGAACAGGTTTTCGTTCACAATCAGACCAACAGAACCTTTGGTCGGATATTCTATCTTCGGAATACAACCCGAAACGTAGATATCCTGCGGCGCAGGGAAGAATTTCTCCCGAATGACCATGTCAGCTGACAATTCAACATTGTCCAGACCCAAGGCTTTAAGGCAGTCAAAACCTTCCCTTTCGCGCGCATACACCCGCGAACAATAGCTCAGTTCCTTCTTCACTCTAACAAGAAATTCGGCATCGTCTTCCTCCCCCCAGTCGAACGGGCCGAAGCTCTGGGGCATCAGTACAATTTTCTTATTGTAGCGCCTGGCGAGCTTGATTGTCTGGAGCAATTGCTCCCCACCCTGCTTGGACCAGCCCGATCCAAGAGTATAACCGCTCGCATCGAAAATGGCGTCAGCCTGCTTCAGTGCTTTTTCCATCTCATCGATCTTGCCATCCCACTTGGCGCTCTTCTTCACGCGGCTGGCAAGACCAGTCATCAAGGGGGTGAGCAGCGGAACCTCGTTCAGGCGGTATTTGAAGACGAGGCGCGTGAAATCGTCATATGGCAAAATTTTGAAGGTGTATTTCTCAGGCGAGTTCGAACTTGAACGCGAACCCGGTGACTTCGCAATCTCCATAAATGGACTTCAAGGCATAGCATAAAGACAGAAACATGGCCTGAGAGCCTTTGTTTCTCATCTGCACTCCGGTTATGATAAACCTCTTCATGCTTTTGCACCTTCCTCGTAAAACTTTTTGCAGTCTGGCCTGATCAATTCCGCGACCCGAAATCGGCTCGCAGCTTCATGTCTTGGGGAAGGTCTTGCGCACTCCCCCCTCAATTACGCATTGATCTTGCACCCCAGACACAGACCGATCTGGCAATCGCCTTCGATCACAAAAACAATTTCACTGTCGGGGTACCAGCAGGCGTGGGACAGCGCAGTTGGAAAAACGGACTAACACGTAAGCGACGTTCTGGACGCCCAATGGGGTTTCACCGGAGCCAATTACGGTCGGCTAGCGAAGAGGTGCTCGCCTGATTGATGTCACGGCAATCGTCGTGAAACCTCGCGGTTCGTCAAGCGGCCCGATCCATCGGCCTGTACCAGTGGCTGAGCGACTGACCGCTCATCTCCTCCAATACCTCGATGGAGGGCCTGAAATAGTCGTTCAGGCGCTGTCGCACCTCATCTGTCAGCGGCGGATACTGGGGTTTGCGGGCAATCGCGCCCCGGACTGCCTCAAACGCGGCGGTACCGCGCATGGGGCGCACGAGGGGCTTCATCCATCCAAGGTGCTTTCGAACCCCGATGGGGACCGCGGCTGCCGTCTTGTCCTTTACTTTCTCCTGTCCTGCTGGCGCGAGGGGCCGCGGTGGCAAGCCCAAGTGGGCACGGACCTGCGCCATTTGCGCCTGCGGATTTTCAGATACACCGTCGAAAAACAGGATCAGGAGCCGTTCTCGCCCGAACAGGTCGATAAAAGGCTGGAGGTGCGACGCGAAATTTCCGGCGACCAGGAACCGGAAATTTTCCCCCAGCGAAGGATCGAGATAAGTCTCGATATTCGGTCCGACCTCCCCACGCCTGAACAGCATGCAGTAATTGGAATAAGCCCGCTCGACCGGATTGCGCAGCTGCGCGATCAGTTTGACGTGGGGCATAACGCTGTGGAGGCGAGCCGCAGTGCCGGGCTCGTAGAGGTAAGAATTGGATTTCTCCCCAACCGTTTTGCCCAGCCCCTGATCGCTGAATTGCGACAGATACCAGTCGTTCCCCCGCTCGTACTCCCGCGAAAAATAGTGAAGCTCCGGATCGGGCATGTACACCTGGGGATCAGATTGCAATTGTGTCTGGAGCCAGGTCGTCGCTGACTTCGCGGCACCAATAATCACGAAATCAATATCTTCGAATTGCATCGTCCAGTGACCCTCCGATTGATAGGCTGAAACAGGTCGCGATCCACATTTTCCATATCCCGCGTAATGGGTTTCGATCACACATCGTCGGCGGAAGTGAATGAAGAGAGCGTCCATCGATCTCTCACGACCCAACTTCAATCAGACCTCGGCGGTCGTCAACGTCGATAATGTAGTAGTCCGTTTTTCCAACTGCGCTGACCTGCAACGGCTGGTACCCCGGTCCTCGAAGATGCACTTGCCATAGGGGCGGCTGCCGGATTGATCTGTGCTCAGGCAAACGATCACTTTGTTAAACTGGGGGCTGCGCAGCGAACACTTGGCTGAGGAGTGGAGGCTCATCGCAGATATTCCGATGGCGCATCTGGTTTTCCATCTTCCCCGAAGGGCGAAAATCAGTGTCGAAGTGGTGAGCCATCTCACCGGGGACGAAGGGCCAGAAAAGGTAATGAGCACGATCGACCCATTTGAGGGTGAAGGATGGAACTGACGCGCATCTCTGGCGCGGCCAGTCGGCTTGATCACGGTGCGCGCATCCTGTTCGTACTACCGTCATTGGGCGCAGGTGGCAGTGAGAGAGTGGTCACCACCCTGGCTAATTACTGGGCAAACAATGGGCGTGAAATCGGAATCGCCAATTTCGATGCGCCGGATTTCAGCCCCTTTTATCCCCTTGAGCAGCAAATCGCACTCTTTCGTCTGAATTTGCGCGCCACCCGCGGCTGTCTGCCGGCTCAGGTCAAGCAGACCATGCATCGCGTCAAAGCGCTCGAAGGTGTATATCGTGAATTCAAGCCAGACGTGGTTATCAGTTTCCTGACAAAGACAAATATCATGGCGCTTTTGGCCGCTGATCGATGTCAGGTGCCGGTCATTATTTCCGAGCGGAACAATCCGACGCTTCAGAAATTCAATCGCTTCTGGCGCATGGCGCGCGCTTATACCTATCCCAAGGCGTTCTCGTTCGTAACGATGACAATGGGCGCAGCGGAATATTACCCTGCGCGCCAACGCCCCCGAACCACGATTATTCCCAATCCCGTCAACCTGCCTGAAAACTGGGAAAATCGACGTCAGGGCAACACCGTCACGGCGGTTGGGAGGCTGGCAGACCAAAAGCAGTTTCATTTGCTGATCGATGCTTTTGCCTTGATCGCGGCAGATTTTCCCGGCTGGAGGCTTGTCATCTGGGGGGAAGGCGCCGCCCGTGCCGAATTGGAAAAACAGCGCTCGCGACTGGGCATGGACGATCGGATCGCCTTGCCCGGTCTGACAGACAATCCGGGGCAGTGGATCGAGACTGCCGATGTCTTTGCCCTTTCCTCTGCCTTTGAAGGTTGGCCGAACGTCATTGTCGAGGCGATGGCAGCCGAATTGCCGGTCGTCGCGTTTGATTGTGAGCACGGCGTGGCCGACATGATCGAAGATGGCGCCTCTGGCCGCCTTGTTCCGCAAGGCGATGTACCGGCACTTGCCGAGGCTCTTGCGAGCCTTATGGCCAAGCCCGATCTCAGGCGGGAATATGCGCAACGCGCAAAGGAAGCGTCAGCGCGCTTCGATACCGACGCCATTGCTGACAAGTGGATGGATATCGTGAATGATGCAATGGAATGCAGGCAAGCGGGATTGGTCAGGAATCCAGCCCTGTAGCCAGAAACTGGCGCCTTAGGCAGTTGGCGGAGCGGGTGGGATTCGAACCCACGATACAGGGTTACCGTATACACACTTTCCAGGCGTGCGCCTTCGACCACTCGGCCACCGCTCCGCATGCCTGTTTTGGCAAGACCGCGCCGATAGCGATGGAATGCGCGATAGGCAAGGCGAACCCGCGATCTTTGCGAGCAATGTCGCCCGATAAATGGTATAGCGAGTCGCATTGGGCGGCGCTGCGCGGAATGGCATTCCCTGCGAACGCCCCGACCCAAGAGCCCCTTTCCGCCCCCGAAAACGCGTGGAAAGGGGTTTTTGTATTCCCACCCCCAGCCCCTCCCGCAAGCGAGAGGGGAGCGAGACTTGCCCAACCGCAAGGCGAGGCTGGTCGCAGCGGGGTAGGCGTGGCATGAGTGACGTCATGAGAAAAACGCTCCTCGCCGCCAGCGCGGCGCTCGCCCTTGCTTTCCCGGTTTCCGCTCAGGATGAGCCGACCGGGGCACCCAGTCCCAATGAGATAGTCGCACAGGCCGCGCCTCAGGAATGGGTGGCGATTCCGGCGGCAGATTTGCTGGTGATGACCCTTGCGCCCGATGCGGACGGCAAGCCTCGGCAGGTGGTAATCCAGCTTATGCCCGCGCCGTTTTCACAAGGGTGGGTGGAGAATATCCGCACGTTCGCACGCGCCAAATGGTATGACGGTATCTCGGTCAACCGCGTGCAGGACAATTACGTCACCCAATGGGGCGATCCCAATTATGACAACCCGGAAGCGACGGGGCAGGCGAAGCCCTTGCCGCAAGGGCTGAAGGTGATGGAGGAGGCTGAGTATATCTCCAAGGCGAACGCGGAAGATATCCCATTCGTCTGGACCGCGACTGGCCGTTCTGATTTTGGGGACGCCATCTCGATAATCCGCAGCGTGGTCGCAGGCAAAGAGCCACCATCGCGATTTGGGGATGCCTATGCTTCCATGGCCGGCTTCGCTGGTGGTTTTCCGATAGCACTCGCCCTCGAAGGCGACATGAGGAAGCGCAAGACGCCGACCGGGCCTGACATCGCCTGGCCCACCCACTGCTACGGCATGGTTGGCGTAGGACGGAACTATTCGCCCGACACCGGTTCGGGTGCGGAGCTTTATACCGTGATCGGCCATGCGCCGCGCCACCTTGATCGCAATATCGCGCTGGTGGGCCGGGTGATCCAGGGGATGCAGCATCTCTCCAGCCTGCCACGCGGGTCGGGCGATCTGGGTTTCTACACCGCTGAAGAGGCTGATAAGCGCACGCCGATCCTCACCGTGCGGGTGGCAAGTGATCTTCCCTCCGCCGAGCAACCGAAATTTGAGTATCTCTCTACCGAAAGCGCGACCTTCGCCCGCTATGCCGAGGCCCGCGCCAACCGCCGCGATCCGTTTTTCATCTTGCCCGCTGGGGGCGCGGACATCTGCAACATTCCCGTGCCTGTGCGCGCGGCAGCGGGTGAATGACAGACACGATCACTGCCACCCTCCCCCTCGCCCGCTGGCAGGGTGATCGGGGGACCTATCATCTGGTGACCTTTGACGGTCCGCAAGCCGAGGCGCTTGCGATGCACGCCCGGCTTTACCGACTGGAATACGGGCGACAGCGCGGGTTCGGATCGGTCAAGGTCATCGCACGGATCGGCGAAACCGAATGGAAGACATCGGTGTTCCCGCAAAACCAGCAGACCGAATTCATGCTTTTGATAAGTCAGAAAGTCATGCGCGCCGAAAATCTGGTTGCGGGCGCCCGAACGAGCGTTACTCTAACTGTTTAGGAACAGACCAACTGCCGCCTGCATTAATAATAGAGGACTGTATCAAAGGGAGCACCAGCCATGAAAATTGCCGATCGCGTCGAATTTGCGAACAAAGCGCCGCCATTGACATGCGGGCCGGATACCATGATCTTCGATGCGGTAACGCAAATGGCGGAGAAGAATTTCGGATCAATCTTCATCACCGACGGCAACAAGACTGTGCTGGGAGTGATGACAGAGCGCGATATCTTTCGCCGTGTTATCGGGGAAAGCCGCGATCCCAAAACCACCCCGGTCAGCGCAGTGATGACCACGGACGTGCGCATGGCGCGCAAGACCGACGATATCATCGACTGGCTGCAGATCATGTCGAACGAACGGTTCCGCCGCCTGCCCATCGTGGATGAGAACGACAAGCTGATCGCAGTGATGTCACAAGGCGATTTCGTCGCCTACACCTGGCCGCAGATGCTTCAGCAATTGAGCAAAATGGCGCAGGCGACGCTGGCACCGGCGTTCAATCCGATTGCCATTGTGCTGGGCGGATTGACCTATGCCTTCGTTATTCTGGTGGTCGTGCTCTATTTCGTGCGCGGGTGAGGCGAGGGCACGCGCTGCATCAGTTCGATCCGATTGCCGAACGGGTCTGAGGTGAAGAACCGGCGATACCCCGCGACCTGTTTATCATCACGGGTATAGTGCCCCGCGTTCGACAGCCGGATTCTCAACGCATCCAGATCATCGACCAGAAACGCCGGGTGAGCCTTTGCCGCCGGGCGGAAATTGGGATCGACGCCGATGTGCAAGTTGATGCCGCCACTTTCGAACCAGCAGCCCGACTGTGAAAGGTTGGGCGGCTTTGGCACTTCGGCCATTCCCAGTAAATCTCCGTAGAACCCGCGTGCCGCATCCTCGCCGCCATCCGGAATGGCAATCTGCACGTGATCCAGCCCGATGATCGCCATCAGATCCGCTCTGCCTGAGCAACCGCGTCGCTGGCCCGCAATGCACTCAGAATGCGGCTGAGATGCGCCAGATCCTGCACTTCGGCAGTGATCTCATAGGTGGTGAAAGGGTATTCCAGCTGCGTCTGATCCAAACTCATGACATTTGCCTTTGCCTGCGCAAAAATGCCCGCCATTTCCGCCAGCGTGCCTAACCTGTCATAGAGCGTTACGCGCAACAGCCCCAGCGCCCCTTGCGAGCGTTGACCCCAGCTGAGATCGAGCCAATCGCTGTCGACCCCATCCGCCAGTTCGAGGCAGTCAATCGTATGGACCTGCACCGTCTCGCCCCGGCGCCGCAGCCCAACGATCCGGTCGCCCGGCACAGGGTGACAGCACGTGCCCAGTTCAAACGCAACGCCCGGCGTCAGCCCCTTGATCGAAATGGCGTGATCGCGGCGCGACCAGTCCTCGTCATCGTCGAAATCGGCGGTGCAGCCCGGCACCAGTGCCTCCATCACCTCGCGGTCGGTCAGCTTTGCCGCGCCGACAGCAAACATCAGGTCTTCCGGTTCTTCCATGCCCAGCCGTTCCAACGCGGCGCGAATGGCCTTACGTCCAATCTTGGCCGGCACGCGCGCGGCAATCTCATCGAACAACTTGGACCCTATGGCAGCAACTTCGTCGCGTTCTTTCAGGCGCACCGCGCGGCGGATGGCCGCCCGCGCCTTGCCGGTAATGACAAAGCCCAGCCATGACAGCTGAGGGTCAGCATAGGGACCCTTGATGATTTCGACCACGTCGCCATTGAGCAACGGAGTGCGCAGGGGAACGTGGCGACCGTTTATCTTGGCGCCGACAGTTGCCAGCCCCAGATCCGTGTGAACGGCGAACGCAAAATCAACCGAAGTCGCGCCCTTGGGCAGCTGAAACAGCGCGCCCTTGGGCGTGAAGGCAAAGATGCGATCCTGATAGATCGCCAGCCGCGTGTGTTCGAGCAGCTCCTCGGCATCGTGGCTGGCATCGACGATTTCGATCAGATCGCGCAGCCAGCCGACCGCTCCATCGGGTTTGTCCCCCTGTTTGTATGCCCAGTGCGCCGCCAGCCCGAATTCATTGCGCTGGTGCATCTCGCGAGTGCGGATCTGCACTTCGACCCGCATCGAATTTTCATACATCAACGATGTGTGGAGCGAGCGATATCCGTTATTTTTGGGCGTCGAGATGTAATCCTTGAACCGGCCAGGCAGGAATTGCCACGTCGTATGCAGCACGCCCATTGCGCGGTAACAATCCGCCTCATTCTCGGTGACGACGCGAAATGCCATGATATCAGTTACCTGTTCGAAACTGACGTGGCGTTCGGACATTTTCTGCCAGATTGAATAGGGGTGCTTTTCACGCCCCACGACCTTCACCGTTAGTCCGGACTCGGCCAGCGCCTGCTTTATCGCCAGCGCGATGGCATCCACCTGCCCTCCATCCTGACTGCGCAATTGCACCAGCCGCCCGGTGATCGTCGAGAAGGCTTCGGGTTCCAGCTGCTCGAACGCCAGCGCCTGCATCTCGTGCATGTATTCATACATGCCCACCCGCTCTGCCAGAGGGGCATAGATATCCATCGTCTCGCGCGCGATGCGCTGGCGCTTCTCCTCATTCTTGATGAAGTGCAGCGTTCGCATGTTGTGCAGCCGGTCCGCCAGCTTTACCAGCAGGACGCGAATGTCCTCCGACATGGCAAGCAGGAATTTGCGCAGGTTTTCTGCCGCCCGCTCATTTTCGGGCATCGATTCAATCTTCGAAAGTTTGGTCACGCCATCGACCAGCCGCGCAACCTCGGGTCCAAAATTCGCCTCGATATCCTCGATCGTGGCCAGCGTATCTTCGACCGTGTCGTGCAGCAGGGCGGTGATGATCGTTTCCTGATCCAGTTTCAGGTCGGTCATCAGACCGGCGACTTCTACGGGATGGCTGAAATACGGATCGCCGCTGGCGCGTTTCTGGGTGCCGTGTTTTTGCACCGTGTAGACATAGGCGCGGTTCAGCATCGCCTCATCGGCGTCGGGGTCGTATTCCTTGACCTTCTCTACAAGTTCGTACTGGCGCAACATTATCGGCAATGTGCGTTGCGGCGCGCAGCGCTGCAAGCTTTATGAATCGAGCCCGGCAAACCGTTCGAGTTTTTCGATCCTGCCCGATACCACCAATTCATCATCCGGCATGATCAGGGTATCGGGCACGGCGTGGATAAAATCCTCTCCCAGACGCTTTACCCCGATCACTGTGACGTCGAATTTCTTGCGGCATTCGCTGGTCATCAAAGGCAGTCCGACAATCGATGCCGGAGCCTTTATCCGGGCGATCGCGAATTCATCGCCGAACGAAATAAAATCGAGCAACCGTTCATTGACCATATGCGCGACCTGTTCGCCCACACGTTGTTCAGGAAATACCACGTGATGCGCGCCGGTGCGTTGAAGGATGCGCGCGTGCCCCGTGTTGGTCGCCTTCGCCCAGATGTTGGGCACGCCCAGATCGGCCAGCGCCAGCACGCAAAGCACGCTTGCCTCAATATCATTGCCGATGGCGACAATCGCAGTTTCGAAACTGGCAGCGCCCAGCCGCGCCAAGCATTCCTCTTCCGAGCAATCCGCCTCGACCACTTGCGTCAGATCGTCGGCGAAGTGGCGCACCAGGCGTGGATCAGTATCGGCGGCCAGCACCTCGTGCCCCATCTTCTCCAGCGTCAGGGCAGCAGAACTGCCAAACCTGCCAAGACCAATGACAAGCACGGGCGGACGATGTTTAGCCGACAATGGGATTCTCCTCAGGGTATCGGAACGGGCGCTTGCTGGCGCCCAGTGCCAGAGTGGTAGCGACCGTGATTGTGCCAACCCTGCCGATAAACATCAGCGCGATTATGACCAACTGGCTGGCGGGCGGCAGATCGGCTGTAATGCCGGTCGACATGCCCACGGTCGCAAATGCGCTGATGCATTCGAACAGGATATCCTGCAGCGGCAGCGCGGTGGTTGCAGCAATAAAGGTAACCGCGCTCACGATCAGAGCCGCCGCCAGCACGGTAATGCTGAGAGCTTGACGCTGGACCCCCTGCCCCAATCGCCGTTGGAACAGGGTGGCATCGTCATGCCGCACGATTTCGGAGGCGACCATGGCGAACAGCACCGCCATCGTGGTTATCTTGATTCCACCGGCGGTGCCCGCACTGCCCCCGCCGATGAACATAAGCCCGTAATTCACCATCAGCGTTTCATCGCGAAAGGCGCCAACATCCAGACTGTTGAACCCCGCTGTGCGCGGCATGACCGAATGGAACGCGGCATTCAGCAGCTTGTCCGCTGCCGTCATCGGGCCAAGCGTATCGGGATTGCTCCATTCCAGTCCCAGCATCGCGACGAAGCCGAACAAAAGCAGCAACGCGGTGCCCGCCAGCGTGATCTTGGTGTGCAGCGCATACCGCTTCCACGTGAACCGATTGGCACGCAGATCCTGAATGACGGGAAAGCCGACCGTGGCGATGGTGATCGAAACCATGATCGGCACCAGTATCAGTGCATCGGACTGAAACCCCATCAGGCTGTCGGAATAGCTTGAAAATCCTGCATTGTTGAAGGCGCTGACGGAATGGAAAATGCCATGCCAGATGGCGCTTTGCCATTCATAGTCGTGATGCAATGCCAACTGCGCGGAGAGTATGGCGGCGACAATCGCTTCCACGATCAAGGTCACCGAAAACACCAAAAACAGGACGCTGCGCGCGTCGCCTATGTCCAGTCGGCTGCGTTCCACATGTGTTGCCATCCGCGATCTGAGATCGAACCCGCGCCCGGCGATCAATCCGAAGATTGTTGCCGCAGACATGATCCCGAACCCGCCGATCTGGAACAGGATCAGGATAACGATCTGGCCGAAGAACGACCAATAGGTTGGCGTATCCACCACGATCAGTCCCGTGACGGAAATTGCCGATGTCGCGGTGAAAAACGCGGTAAGCAGGCTGGCCTGCGTTCCATCCACCGTCGCCAGCGGCAACCACAGTAAAGCCGTGCCCGCGACAATCGCCAGTGCGAACAGCAAAGGGATCAGTCGGATAGGATCGCTGAGGGCACGCACTTATTGGGAATGCAGGTTGAAGGCCAAAGGTTCCGCAGGCCAGCGAGTGCGCGGCTCGCCTAACTCCAGGTGGCGCGTGGCGGCAGGCTCATCAGGATGGCGTCGATATTGCCCCCCGTTTTGAGCCCGAAGATAGTGCCACGGTCGTACACCAGATTGAATTCGGCATAGCGCCCGCGATATTCGAGCTGGCGGGCCTCATCCGCGGGCGTGAAATCGGCATTCATCCGTTTTCTCACCAGTTTCGGATAGACATCCAGAAACGCCTTGCCGACATCCTGCGTGAAGGCGAAATTGCGCTCCCATGCTGCGTCCTCATCGCTTTCCAGATGATCGTAGAAAATCCCTCCCACGCCGCGATGCACGTCGCGATGGGGAATATAGAAATACTCATCCGCCCATTTGCGATAACGGTCATAATAGGTGGGGTTATGGGCCATGCAGGCCGCGCGCATCGCAGCGTGAAATGCCTCGGTATCCTCTTCATAGGGGATCGGAGGATTGAGGTCCGCGCCGCCGCCAAACCACGATTTGCCCGTTGTCAGGAACCGCGTGTTCATGTGGACAGCGGGCGCGTGCGGGTTGGCCATGTGCGCCACCAGGCTGATACCGGTTGCAACAAACCCGGGATTGTCAGCGTCCGCGCCGTTGATGGAGCCTGCAAATTCCTTCGCGAAATTGCCCGCGACAGTCGAGACATTGACGCCGACCTTCTCGAACACCTTGCCCTTCATCAATCCCTGAACGCCGCCGCCGGGATTATCGTTGCCATCTTCCTCACGGTTCCACGGAGTATAGCTGAACGAAGCGTCCGAACCGGCCTCACGCTCGATCGATTCGAACGCGGCGCAGATCTGGTCGCGCAGGGATTCAAACCATTCCTTCGCCCTCGCGGTGTGCGGATCCCATTCACTCATACGCAATTCCCGTCGTCACTTATCCCTTGCCGTCTCGCGATGGACAGCCGCGTTCGTCCATCCTTTGTGACACCTGTTTAGTCAATGGGGCACTGCCGCAATCGCTCCCTTGCCAAACACGTCGGCACACGGCAATCAGGCCGCATGGTTCCTGTTTCGTTCCCAGATAGCATCGGCGCCCCGCTGGAATTCGCGGGCGAAGAGTTCGTGCTGCTTAAAAGCAACGCGCTGTACTGGCCGCGGGAGCGAACGTTGCTGGTTGCCGACCTGCATCTGGAAAAGGGCAGCTGGTATGCCCGGACCGGGCAGATGCTGCCCCCCTATGACAGTCGTGAAACGCTGGAGCGGATTGCCGATGCGGTAAGGGTGACGGGGGCAAGGCGGGTCATCACGCTGGGCGATAACTTCCACGATGATGCAGGGGCCACGCGCCTTGATCCCTATGCTTGCGGTATGCTGGAGGCACTGACTCGCGCGCTCGACTGGGTGTGGATCACCGGCAACCACGATGAACAGATGGCGCGCGCATTCGGAGCGACCTTGGCCCTGGAGCTGGAATTGGGCGGCATCATGCTCCGGCATGAGGCGCAGCCGGGCGAAACCCGCGCCGAGCTTTCCGGCCATTTCCACCCAAAGCTGCGGGTGCGGGTGCGCAGCCGCCACATCGCGCGGCCCTGCGCGGTGGTCAGCTGGTCCCGGACTGGTGCCGACCGCATGATCGTGCCCGCTTTCGGCGCCTATACAGGCGGGATGGATGCGGCCTCGCCAGAGATAATCCGCGCTCTCAGCCCCGCACACAGCATCGACGCGGTGCTTCCAGCCAGCGGCAAGCTGGCACGCTTTCCGTTATTCCGCGCGGCAGCCTAAGACTCTATCTGGCGCTGTTGCATATTTCGGCCTATATTGTGCGCTCCAGACTAGGCACTCAAGGAGAACACACATAGCCCGTCCACCTCGGCGTTCGATGGCCCCGCCAACTAAAAGCGGCCCTCGCTACGATACATTCATTCAAGTCCCCAAGGTCCGCGTTATCGATGACGAAGGCGAAAACCTTGGCGTGATGTTCACCCGCGAAGCGATGGAGCAGGCCAACGAGAAGGGCCTTAACCTGGTCGAAGTGTCCCCCAATGCGGACCCGCCGGTGTGCAAGTTCCTCGATGTTGGCAAGTACCGCTTTGAAGCGCAGAAGAAAGCCAACCTCGCGCGCAAATCGCAAAAGACGCAGGATATCAAAGAGGTAAAGATGCGTCCGAACATCGATACCCACGATTACGATGTTAAGATGCGCAACGTGAACAAGTTCATCGACAACGGCGACAAGGTGAAGATCACCCTGCGTTTCCGTGGGCGCGAAATGGCGCACCAGCATCTGGGAATGGACCTGCTCAAACGGGTGCAGACCGATGTGGAGGAAACCGCCAAGGTAGAGGCATTCCCCCGGCTCGAAGGGCGACAGATGCTGATGGTGCTCGCACCCAAGTAACGCATCGAACCTGCGGGTGACTGGCGATAAAACGCCTCCCACGCGCAACCCAGACCGGCGATTTTTCAGGGCCGGTTGCAAAAGGGCGGGCTTGCATGGCAGGCTCGCCCTTTGTGATTGCGCCTGCTTTTTGCAGCCATTCTTTGATTATTGGGATATTTGGCCAATTCGATTTACTGAATAGTCTATTTTTTCGACCAATGTACTGTGGAAACCGACGACCGGACCCTCGCATTGCATCGCCACGCTATACACATGCAGGATACACCGGGGGGTTGCCGCCGGGCAGCTGATTCAGGAGAGAAATCATGTTCAAGACCCTGCGGGCATCGTCCGGCGCTCCGCGTCCGGTCGCACCAATTTGCCGATCTGCTTCGGCAATCGCCATTGCGCTTGCCGGTTTTCTCGCTGTCTCCCACCCTGTCGCTGCTCAGACTGGTTCGCCGAACGGTGCGGTCAACGAACCGGCTTTCGCAACCTTTGTGCCCAGCACCAATCCCAACACCGACAAGATCGATTATTCGATCTGGGACGAGGCGATGCGCAATCTCGTGATCTCGATGGGGCCATCGCTGCGGGAAACCGCCGGGCGCCCGGCGGAAAGTTTCGGCACACGCCGGGTTTATGGCCATACCTCGCGCCTGCGGCTCGAAGGTTCGCGGATCATGTTCAGCTTCCTCGATGCGGATGTGATTGCGACCTTTGGCGAATATCGCCGCGATCTGGAAGTAACCGCCAGCAAGATCGACATTCAGGCTCTTAGCCGCAACGAACAGCTCGCTTTCTGGATCAACCTGCACAATGTCGCGATGGTCGAACAGATCGCCAATGCATGGCCGGTGCGCCAGCCGCGCACAATCGAGATCGACGGTGTGCCGCTGGATGATGCGCGCTTCATCACGGTCGAAGGCGTTCGGTTGAGTCTGAAGGACATTCGCACAAAGATCGTCTATCCCAACTGGAAAGATCCGCGCGTCATCTATGGCTTTTGGCGCGGCGATATTGGCGGCCCTTCGATCCAGCGTGAAGCCTTCAACGGGGAGAATGTTTCGCGTTTGCTGGATCGGGGCGCTCGCGACTTCGTGAACTCTCTGCGCGGCACACAGCAGCAGGGCAGCACGTTGCAGGTCTCGACCATCTTCGAGGAAGCCGCGCCGTGGTATTTTAACGACTTTGATACCGCTTTGCGCGCGCACATCGCGGAATACGCCACGCCCGAGGTGAGCAAGATTCTGACTGAAACGGACAAGGTCGAAGCGGTCGTTGCAGAATACGACATTGCCGACATGGCGGGCGGCGCGCGCGAGCCAACTTATCAGAACATCCAGACAGCCGATGGCAGCCAGAAATCGTTTCGCATACCGCAAAGTATGCAGCGCTTGCTGGTGCAGCGAGATCAGAAGTTCCAGCGGATCATCCGTGAAGGGCGCACGGGAACGGTAACGTTCAGCGAGATCAAATTGCCGGGCGACGAGGACAAGAAGGATGAGATCGAATAGGTCGACCTGCAGCCGCTCAATCTGCGGAACCGGAACCTGAGGAATCTTTAAGGGAGTTGGTGATGAGAGGGCACAAGCCTGCTGTGTCGGGGTGGCCATTCAGGCCAGGGCACTTGGCAATGGTGTTGGCCATTTGCTTTTCTGCCACTGCGGGGCCAGCCCTTGCAGACGCTCCACCCGTTTCCGAAGGGCAGGAGCAAACCGCTGAACCCAACCTCGCCCCTGCGATTCGCAACCTCCCGGATGCCGGACGCTTCGCGATTTTCACGCCGACAGACGATCCCATACGGCACCGTATCGATTATGAAATCTGGGACTTTGCGCTCAAGAACCTGGTCGTCAACATGGGGCCGTCCACCCGGCAGACCGCGCGCCCTGCGCCCGATGCAATCGGCACGCGCATCCGGCAGGGCCACAATTCACGCTATCGCCTCGAAGGCTCGATGCTCGGCTTCGGCTTTCTGGACGAACGCGCAATCACAAGCTTCACCGAGTATCGCCGCGAACTCGAAAGTCTCGCCGATACGCTTGATATCGCCTCTTTGCCGCGTAACGAGCAGCTCGCCTTCTGGCTCAATCTGCACAATGTCGCGATGGTGGAACAGATCGCAAAGGCCTGGCCTGTGCGCCAGCCCCGCCAAATCGAAATTGATGGCGTCGCGCTCAACGATGCGCCCTTCCTGAAGGTCCGTGGCATTCCGATGAGCCTGCGCGACATTCGCGAAAACATCGTCTTCGCCAACTGGAAAAGTCCCAAGGTCATGTACGGTTTCTGGCGCGGGGAAATCGGCGGGCCGGCGCTGGAACGTGAGGCTTTTACCGGGGCGAATGTCAATATTCTGCTGAGCCTGATGGCGGAAGATTTCGTCAATTCGCTGCGTGGCACCCAGAAACGCGGGGACGCGCTGGACGTATCGACCCTGTATGAAGAGGCTAGCGCGTATTACTTCCCCGATTTCGCGAATGATGTGCGCGAGCATATTCTGGAATTTGCGGATGACGAAGTGCTCGAAATTCTCGCAGACACCACCCAGACCAAGGCCACGATCCGCGAATGGGATATTGCCGATCTGAATGCCGGCAGGCGCGATTCCATCGCACTCGTCAATTCTCGCCCCGGCCTGAGCGCAGGTGCAGCGCAATTGCTCGCCCAGCGCGAACAGAAACTGCAGCAGATGCGCCGAGACAAAGAGCGCACCGGCCGCGTGTATTTTACCGAAATCACCCTACCCGGTGATCCGCCAAACAAGGGACAGGTGGATTGACGCGATCAGAGGATGGGCGGCAGTAAAAGATCAGCCAAACCTCCGCGCAATGACCGATTATTGGACCTCTTTCGGTACTCCAGCCGCATCAGGATCGGCGTCGCCCACGATCACTTGTCCTGTACGGATACCGCGGCGGAACGCCTTATTCAGCTTTTTCCCACGCTCTTCCATAATCCGCTGTGCGGCCAGATTGGGCCGCGTCCGGATGGGCAAAGCGCCTTGCCCGTTGCCATCGAAGCCAAACAGCCCGCCGCCCTCGCTCGCATCAGCAATGACATACAGGTTCTGCACCGCTGGATCGCTCTCTCCCAAGACCAGATCGGCCAGATCGCCTTCGTATTCATTGTACCGGATCGAGTCCGTTTCGCTCAACACTTTGCGCACATCATCAGCCGCATAGGTTTTCAGATGCGCGCGCAGGATTGAATCATCGGCGAAATAGAACGGCGCGGCCTCGCGATAGATCGTGCTCAGGCGCATGGTGTTTCCAGTCTGCTCAATCCCGCGCAGGGAGTTTACGAACTCCTCTCCCGATAGAGCGAGCAGCAAATTGACGTTATCGCCCGAATAGGCCAGCCTCTGGATCGAAGGCCCACCGATTTCCCCGCGCCAAAAACCATATATTACCTTGGGATCCTGCCAGTTGGGATAGACGATCCGTTCACGAATATCGCGCGGGGACAACTCTACCCCGCGCACCGTAACCAGCTTGGCATCGTCCAACTGCGCCTCGTTCGATCCGAATGTGCGATCGGCGGGCTGACGCAGCGGGTATTCGTTTGCCAACGCTTCTATCACTGCGACGTTGTGCAGATTGAGCCAGAAGGCGAGCTGTTCATTGCGCGGTATCCGCGTCAGATCGAGGGTCGATCCGACCTGCTCCAGATCCTTGCGATATTCGGTCAGCGAAGTGCGAATCTCATCGGTAAGAAACGAAAATGCGACGCGGTTGCCCTCCATGCGAAAACGAGATTCGTGACCATATCTGAGCCGTGTGCCCGTCAGCGGTTCGGGCCGCCGCGCGCTTTCGCGAAGGGATGGCCCCATCGGGATGACCATCCATGTCAGCGCCTCATCCAGATACGTGTAGTCGATGCGGTGATCGTTGCGATCGTCACTGGGCGCAAACTGGGTCAGCGGTCGGGCCGGCCCTGTGTTCGGCATTTCCTTAGAAACAGGTTTTGCAGGCGCCATGATATTGGCCATCGCCGCGTTGCTATTGGCATGTAAAGGAACCGCCATCACACTGAGCGATCCAGCCATTACCGCACCAAAACAACCAGACCGAACATACAATGAAACGGTGGAAAGTGAGACAGTCATACAGGCTCCTTCGCGCAAAGATGCTTTCGCAATATTTGGAACACACAACACCTGCGCATTAAATGCAAGCCGAAGCAGAGCGAGTTCTTGAGCATTGGCCGCGCTTCATCAAGGCTGTGCGTCGTTTCCGACACGCGATTGCGCGGCGCGACAGGTGCGCTAGTCTGCGGGTGTGAAACGGTCATTCCCTTTATGACGGCGCGTCGCGTCGGACTCGTGCTGGGGCCCCTGGCCTTCGCGATTACCGCGCTGATCGCGCCGCCTGCGGGTATGCCGGGCGCAGCGTGGATGGTCGCTGGGCTGGTCTTGTGGATGGCGGCGTGGTGGATGACAGAGGCCGTCCCGCTGACCGCGACTGCGCTGTTGCCTTTCATCTGGCTGCCGCTGGGCGGAGTGATGACCGCACCCGAGGTCGCCAGCGCCTATTACGCGCCGATCCTGTTCCTGCTGTTGGGCGGTGCGTTCATCGCTCTGGCGATAGAGCGCACCGGATTGCATCGCCGCCTTAGCCTCGCGATACTGAAAAGCATCGGGACTGGCGGCGGTCAGGGGCGGCTGCTGCTGGCTTTCATGATCAGCGCCGCGCTGCTCTCCAACCTGATCTCCAACACCTCGACCGCGCTTATCATGATGCCCATGGCGCTTGCCGTGCTGTCTGGCGGCGGCGATGCGTTGGCTGGCCGCGAAGACCTCGATATGCCCCAGACCGAAGGCCTCCACGGCGCGCTGCCGATGGGGATCGCTTTCGCCGCATCCATCGGCGGGCTCGGCACGATTGTCGGTTCGCCCACCAACGGGATTGCGGTGCAGTTGCTCGACACGATGATCGGGCTGGAGATCACCTTTGCAACATGGATGATGTTTGGCCTGCCCATTGTGCTGATCGGGGTGCCGCTGGCCGCGTACATCATCGCGCGCGTTCAGCGGGTTGCGGAGCATCCTTTCGATGTTGCCGCCGCGCGCACCGCGATTGACGACCACGCCCCCTGGTCGAGCGCAGAAAAGCGGCTGGTCCCCGTAATCGCCATCACCTTTGTTCTGTGGATGAGCCGGGGCTGGGTTGCACCCTATCTGCCAGAGGAAAGCTGGACCGACGGGACCATTGCCGTGATTGCCAGCCTTGCGCTGTTCCTGCTGCCCGATGGGACCGGGCCGAAAGGACAGCGCCGGCCGCTGTTGACCTGGCGCGAGGCGGATCGTGCGCCGTGGGGCGTCATTTTGATGTTTGGCGGCGGCCTGGCGCTGGCTTCCGGGATGAAGGCCAGCGGACTGGCCGATTGGCTGGGTAATGCGCTGCTGCCACTCGAAGCGGTGCCGCTGTTTGTGATGGCACTGGCAATTGTGGCGATGGTGGTGCTGGTGACGGAGTTTGCCAGCAACGTCGCGACCGCCAGCGCGATCATGCCTGTGGTCGCCAGTCTCGCATTTGCGCTGGGACTGGGCGAGGATGCAATCCTGATCGCGATGCCCGCTGCGCTGGCGGCCAGCTGGGGCTTCATCCTGCCAGCCGGGACCGGCCCCAACGCGATTGCCTGGAGCACGGGCCGCCTGAAAATCGGTCGTCTCGTCAGCGCCGGACTCTTGCTGGACCTGATCGGCATCGTGATGATTGTCGGCGTCGTCTGGATGGTCGCCGCACTGGCGTGATCGCCGCGCAAACTGGTTGCCATTGCAACCGGTTGGCACTAGCCTTGAGAATGAAAAGGACGGGTGGAGAGGCGCTTCTGCGGAAGGTTAGGAGCGGGGGCCGCGCGTGCCGGATTGGGATCAGCTCCCGCCTTCCTGGGAGCGTATGACCAATAAAGGACACCCGCCATGTCGGATCTTCCCGCAGACCAGAACGCCGCCCCCGCGACCCCCACACCGCGCCGCAAGCCAAAGCCGGAAAAGACCACGATCGCCGGGCGCGAACTGAAACCTTCGACGCTGATGATGGGCCACGGTTTCGACCCTGCTCTATCGGAAGGGTCGCTGAAAGTTCCGATCTTTCTCACCTCCACCTTCGCCTTTGAAAGCGCGGCGGCGGGCAAACGGCATTTCGAAGGGATAACCGGCAAGCGCGCTGGCGGGGCGGAGGGTCTGGTCTATTCCCGCTTTAACGGACCGAACCAGGAAATTCTCGAAGACAGGCTGGCGATCTGGGACGGTGCGGAGGACGCGCTGACCTTTTCCAGCGGCATGACCGCGATCTGTATCCTGATGCTCGCTTATGTCAGCGCGGGCGACGTGATCGTGCATTCCGGGCCGCTGTATGCCGCGTCCGAAGGGTTCGTTTCCAAGGTGCTGAGCCGCTTTGGCGTCACGTATATCGATTTTCCCGCTGGTGCCACGCGTGCAGAACTGGATGATGTGATATCCCGCGCCAAACAGCAGGCGGGAAAAAGCGGTGGCAAGGTCGCGATGATCTATCTCGAAAGCCCGGCCAACCCGACCAACGCCCTGGTCGATATCGAGGCGGTGCGCGATGCGCGCGATGCGCATCTGAAGTGGGACTGCCCCATCGCAATCGACAACACCTTCCTTGGCCCGCTGTGGGCTCGCCCGCTCGATCACGGTGCCGATATCGTCGCCTATTCGCTGACGAAGTATGTCGGCGGGCATTCCGACCTCGTCGCTGGCAGCATCGCTGGCGCGAAGAAGTGGATGGATCCGGTGCGTGCGCTGCGCAACACGATGGGCGGCATTGTCGATCCCAACACCGCATGGATGCTGCTGCGCAGTCTTGAGACGGTGGAACTGCGGATGCAGCGCGCGGGCGAGAACGCGCAAAAGGTCTGCGCCTTCCTGCGCGATCATCCCAAGGTGACCGGTTTGGGCTATCTCGGCATGATCGAGGATGCGCGCCAGCAGGACATTTTTGATCGCCACTGCAAGGGTGCAGGGTCGACTTTCAGCGTGTTTCTGAAAGGCGGCGAGGCGGAATGCTTCCGGTTCCTCGATCATCTGACGATCGCCAAGCTCGCCGTCAGCCTGGGCGGAACAGAGACGCTCGCCAGCCACCCGGCCAGCATGACACACCTGTCCGTTTCGCCCGAACGCCGCGCGGCGCTGGGCATTACAGACAGTCTGGTGCGCATCAGCGTGGGGATCGAGGACGCGGACGATCTGATCGCGGACTTCGAGCAGGCGCTGGAACATGTCTGATTGCGTTCAGCGAATGAGCGAACAACGGTGGTTCAGGCCGCTCTGTATTCGTTAGCGAGGGGTTGGCTGGGTTTTGCGCATCATCAGTGATGCCGCGGCAAAGCTGACGAGGCACGCGTTTAAGGCTTTTTAGTCCCCACCTTATAATACGCTCATCGGGAGGCAGGAATGACCGATGACTGGTATTGCGCGAACGCGTGGGACGATGAGGCGAAATCCCTGTTCGAACAAAAGATCGCGCGCGCTCGCAATCACAAGGCCTACTATCTATGGATTAAGGCCCGCACGATTTCGAACAGCCATCCGGTGGATTCCGATGCGTTGTTTCAACGTGCGCTGGATTGTGAAAACGAGTTTGAAGCCGGTCGCGCCCTCAATGCATGGGGTAGCGCGCTGGCGGAACGCGGCGATATCGACGGATCGCTGAACTTACTGGCCCGCTGCGCACGCGGCGATACAGGCGTGCAGGGTATTCTCAATCCAACCGCAAAGTGGGATTTTGCTTTTATCGCCGGTAGCAACCGCCTGCGGGATCGTTATGTCGAAGCGATAGATCTGCTTGGTCCGATCCATCTTGTTCCTGCCAATGCGTTTGCCGCTCAGGCGGGTCTGGCCTTCATCAAGTATGATCAAGACGAGCCTTGCGCGGCTCGAGAACACGCCATTCATGCCTTGGAACGGTCGCTGGCAAAAGGTCTGCAATTGCCAGGATCGAATATTCCCATCGTCCCGATCGCGGCGTTCCCAGACCCGCTATTTGATCGCCTGCTGGTGATTGCAGGTAAGTGGGACGTAGCAAAACTTGGCGATGCGCCCGCAATCTGGCCAGAAGCGGTTTAGTCGCCCCCTACCCCCGCCATTCCCGGCGTTCTTCGGCTGCGCGCAACACTTCGTAACTGACCTGGATTTTCTGAAATTCGCGCGCCGCGTCCGCATCGCCCGGCTTCACATCGGGATGCACTTCCTTGGCCTTTGCACGATAGGCTTTCTTGATTGCGCTGAAATCAGCGTCGGATTCCAGTTCCAACGCGTCGAGCGCGCGCATTTCATCGGCGCTGCGCGATCCATCGCCAGATCCCGTCCAACCGTAATGCGAAGCCTCGGCATAGCCGGAGGTCTCCTGCCGCTCTGCCTTGGCGCGCTCTTCCTTCTGCTCTTTGTCGAGCCCTTCGAAATAGTCCCAGCCCTTGTTGTATTCAGCCGCATGGGTCTGGCAGAAATACCAGCGATCGGGACTGTTGGGCGATTTGGGCGCGGGGCATTCGCCCGCCTCCTCGCAGCCGTGACGGTCGCACAGGCGCACATTCACCGCATCGCGCGAGGCTTCGTAACCGCGCCAGCGCGGAAAGCCCCAATCGTTGGAACGCCGGACACGGCTCATCGCTGGACACTGCTTTCAAAGGTTTGATGGAATCTCACGGGGCGTACTTAGGCAATCCGGGGCCGGATTGCAAAGTTGGTGTGAGGGCGAATGCAGCGCGTCCCGTTTCCAGCCTAGGTCACACCGGGAACCAGTTTCACAACAAAATGTTGCATTGCAATAGGATTAGCCGCGGGAGCCGTTTTCCGCACCCTGACAGGATACCTGCAATGAGCCCGCAATTGACGATTTCCAGCCTGCTATCCGCAGCCGCAATGGCGTGGCTGTGCGTGGCTGCGGGTGCAGGCGCGCTGCTGTAACGCGGATCGGGGCTGTAAGGCGGATCGGGGCTGTAAGGCGGATCGAGAACGCGGCGCAATCGGGGCGCGGACGAATCCACCCGCGCCCGATTTCCGTTTCGATCAGTTCACGACGATGCTGGCTGCCCGGCGATTCTGCGCCCATGCGCCCTCATTCGATGCCAGCGCAATCGGGCGTTCCTTGCCATAGCTGACAGTGGTGATGCGGTTTGGCGCGATGCCTAGGCTCACCAGATAATTCTTTGCCGAATTGGCGCGCCGTTCACCCAGCGCAAGGTTGTATTCGCGCGTCCCGCGTTCGTCCGCGTGCCCTTCGATAGTGAAATTGATCTGCGGGTATTGCGAGAAATACTGCGCCTGCGCCTGCAACGCGGCCGCATCCTGACTATCGACATTGAACCGGTCGGTATCGAAATAGATAATCGTCGATCCGCCCACCGCGTTCTGGAAATGCGCCTGTGTGCCGGGAACGACCGCTCCTGTGGCGGGTCCAGTCGATTGCGTCCCGGTCGAGGTGGAGGTGTTCTCCGGGGGAGGCGGCAGGTCCTCAGGTGCCCTTTTCGAGCAGGCGGCGATTGCCGTCGCCGAAGCGATCAGCAGCAGCGCGGAAGTTCTTGCGTTCATGGCTGGGTTCCTTGTGCAGTGAATGAATAAGGGTGGAGTATCGTAACTGGCTTGCGTCGGGAACAGATTTCAGGGTCGGATCGGTCCCCATGCCGGGTCTGACGCGTCGACGGGCGTTGGCAGGCGGCGTTCGTTGCGGCCAGTCAGATCGACCTGCCAAAGGCCCGAACGGCCCGAATTGCGCTCCGTACGGAAGAACTGGATGATGCGGCCATTGGGTGCCCACGTTGGTGCTTCGTCCTGCCAACCCTTGGTCAGAACCTTCAATCCGCCACCCGAAGGGGTCATCACCGCGACGTTGAAATCGCCTGCAATCCGCGTGAAGGCGATCTGATCCCCGCGCGGGCTCCATTCGGGCGTCGCGCAGCGTCCGCCGAAAAAGCTGATGCGTTTCTGGTTCGTGCCATCGGCATCCATGACATAGCATTGCTGAGTGCCTGAACGGTCACTTTCAAACACGATCTTTTTGCCATCGGGCGAATACGATCCGCCAATATCAATGCCCGGAGTGTTGGTCAGCCGCACGGCCTCTCCGCCTGTTACGGGCACGCGATAGATATCGGTGTTGCCGTTGACGGCCATTGAATACAGGATCTGGCGGCCATCGGGCGACCAGCGCGGCGCAAGCGTCGGGTTGCGGTTTTCGGTTACCAGCGTCTGTTTGCCGCTGCCCACGTCATAGACATAGATGCGCGGGTTCCCGTCGACATATGACAAGTACATGATCTTGGAATAATCGGGCGAATATCGCGGCGTCAGCGCGGTTGCACTGCCCAGTGTCAGGAACCGGTGATTGGCCCCGTCACTGTCCATGATCGCCAGCCGCTTTACCCGTTTATCCTTCGGGCCGGTTTCCGCGATATAGGCGATGCGGCTGTCGAAAAACGGGCTTTCCCCGGTCAGCCGGGAATAGATGAGGTCAGAACATTTGTGTGCAGCGCGCCGCCAGTCCGCCGGACGCACCACCCAGCCTTCGCGCACCAGTTCCTGTTTCAGCGAAACATCGTAGAGATAGCAACCGACGATCAGATTGCCGTCGTCGCGCGCGCGGACATAGCCTTGCACCAGCATTTCTGCCCCGCGCCCGCTCCACGTGGTCCAGCCGGGCGAAGTGATCTCGTTAAAGCCGGGCTTTGGCAAAGTGTCCGGCCCGGTCGGTTTAAACAGGCCATTGTTGCGCAAGTTTCCGGTGACAACCTGTGCAATTTCGCGGCCCAGCGCTCCTGTGCCCGCAGCATTGGCAGGCGTGGGCTGGTCGCGGTCTGTCGCAAAGGCGGGGATGGCGATACCAAGGTCTTCCCATGCGCTTTCGTCGGTTGTCGATCCCGTCAAGCCGCCACCATCGGCTTCAAACACGGTTTCCACCTCGCCTCCATCACCCATCGGTTCACTTACCGGCGTACCCAAGTCGGTGTTCTGCGCGGATAGCGGCGCAGTAAATGTTATCGAAGCGGCCAGAAGCGCGCTTAGGGTGATCGAAAATTTCATGCTCACAGCCTTCTATCGAACCTCCAAGAGGTGATGTTTTTCCATGCTTCGTAATATTCATCGGGCAGATCGAACGGTGCGGCAAGCTGAACCGCCCGGATGGCTCTTTCACAGTGCAGGCTTGCCTGCGGCCGGTTCGAATCGGTGATGCTGCTTGCATCGTTGCTGCATCGCGGCGCGCCCCTGAGTGAACCATCCGGATTTAGCTGCCACGAAACGACCGAAATCAGCTTTTCCGCGTCCGCTCCCTGCGGTGCGCTCCAATGGGGCTTGATCTGACGATTGATCGCCTGTTGCAGCGATGCCCTGGCGCTCGCCCCGATGGCCGAAGCAGGCGCGCGCGTTTCCTCGGTGCGGGTTGAACTGCCCGCGCCCGGCAGGAAATCATCCCCGATGCGCGATCCCCCACCGGTGCTGGCCGCTCTTGCAGGTGGCCTAGTTGGCGTTTGCGCAGGAGCGGTCCGCGCGGGCGTTGTAGCGCGATCTGGCCGGGTGCGCTCGCGCGCGGGCGGCGTCGTGCGGCGTGTTGCGGTTGGGGCCGTGGTCGCGCGCGGCGTCGGCGCGGGTTCAGTGCGCGGCGGGGTGCGCGTCTGAATGCGCGGCTGGGGCTGAACCGGCGGGGTCTGCGGCGGCGCTGTCGTCTGGGCAGGTTCGGATGCAGGCGCAGGAGCGGGGTCCGCGCTCAACGTCGGCGCAATCGCGGCGCGACTTTCTGGCACGGGATCGGGCGCGGTCGATTTAAGGCTGACCTCGCTCGACAGGCTCACAGTCATGCGCTCAGGGATCTCGATCATCGCATCGCGCGCGGGTTGCATCAGCAACAGCGCAACCACACAGGCGTGCAGCGCAATCGCGACCACAAGGCCGGCGCTGTCCGCTTGGCGGAAAGTGGCAGTTTCAGCCATCACCCTGCCCTGCTATGGCGGCGTAACTGAACCGCTGGTGACCAGCGAGATGGATGTGAAGCCTGCGCGGTTAAGCTCTCCCAGAACAGCCATCGTGCGCCCATATTCCAGCGCCTTGTCACCGCGAAACACCACCACAGGCGGTTCCCCGTCCGCGCCGCGTTCCAGCCCGGCCAGCGCCTCGGGAAACCCGCCGACGGGAACGGCAGCATCGTCGATATAGATGATCCCGTCCCCATCGACCGATATGGTGATCTGTTCGGGCGTCTGATCGACCGGATTTGCGCGGCTTTCGGGCAGTTCAATCGGCACGCCAGTCGCGATCAGCGGCGCTGTCACCATGAAGATGATGAGCAGCACCAGCATAACGTCGACAAACGGGGTGACGTTGATTTCCGCCATCGGTGCGCGGCGGGATCCTCTGGAGGACCGGCGCGAACCTGAACGCGAAGAGGTGGTCCCCATGCCCATCAGGCTTTATCCAGTTCGCGGCTGAGGCCCGCGTGCACCTTGTCTGCAAAGCGTTGCAGGTGCGATTCGTACCGGTTCACCCGCGCTGAAAAACGGTTGTAGGCGATGACTGCGGGGATTGCCGCGAACAGGCCGATAGCCGTCGCAAACAGCGCCTCCGAAATGCCCGGCGCAACCACTGCCAGCGATGAGTTCTGCTGCGCGCCAATCTGGAAAAAGCTGTTCATGATGCCCCACACCGTACCGAACAGGCCGACAAACGGTGCGACCGATCCGGTGGTGGCAAGGAATGTCAGCTTGTCCGCCAGATCATCCGCTTCGGCTGCAATCTGGCTTTCCATGGCGGCGCTGATCCGGTCGCGCGCGGCGGCGCGGTCAACGCTGCGGCCATTTGCGGTGGAGCGCTTCCATTCGTCCAGCCCGGCGCCCGCGACGCGCGCCGATGGCACTTCGCCGCGCACCTTGCGGCTCAATAGGCTGTCACGATCCTTGCTGTCCCAGAAATCGCCTTCGTATGTGCGTGAGGTTTTTTCCAGACCGCCCACACGCAGCGAAAAGCTGACGATGATCGTCCACACGCCGATGCTCGCGAGGATCAAACCGGCCATCACGACCTGAACGACGATGTCGGCATCCAGAAACAGCTTCAACGGATCGAGCCGGTCAGGCGTGGGCGCGAGTGCAGTGGTCGCCGCAGCGGCCAGAAGGTCAAGCGAAAGAGTCATTGGGCCTCATGTTCCATAAAGTTTTTGAATGCGGCGCGCCATGCGGCCGGCTGGCGGCGCGGGCGCCCCTGTAGCGTGATGAAGCCGACGCGCAGTGCGGCCTCGCAAAGAGCAGTGTCGCCCCGACGCGCGATCTGGTGCATCCTGCAGCTTGCCGCGCCCAGATCGGTGCAGGTGGTCGTGATCACCACATCATCGTCCAGCCGCGCGGGGCTGAGATATCGCAGGTTGATCTCGGACACGGCATACGCGCCGCCATCTTCCCCGGCTCCTGCCTCTATCGCCGCACGCTGATCTATACCCAGCAAACGCAACAGGTCAGAGCGCGCGCGTTCAAACCAGCGCAGATAGTTAGCGTGATAGGTAATGCCCGAAAGATCGGTATCCTCGTAATAGACGCGCACCGCATACAGGTGGCGCGGGCCGTCAAGGACTCCGCCGGGAGGGGTTGGTTTAACCATACAGGGACGCCACCTAGCGCAGAGAGGATTCGCTGCAAAGATGTCATTGCGATCCCTTGCCTGAATGGCGGTGAAACACGACAGGCACGCGGCCAGATGCGTTTACCGCCGGGAGATCATCGGTCCCAGCGACTGTCCGCCAAACAGATGGATGTGCAGATGCGGCACTTCCTGTCCGCCATGCGCGCCGACATTTGCAAGCAGGCGATACCCCGGCTCCACCAGACCCTTCGCCCGCGCCACTGCGCCCACCGCACGGATAAAACCGCCGATCTCGGCATCGCTGGCGTGGGCCGAAAAATCGTCCCAGCTGACATAGCGCCCCTTGGGGATGATCAGCGTGTGAACCTGCGCCTGCGGATTGATATCCTCGAACGCGAATGCCCAATCGTCTTCGTACACCTTTGTGCACGGAATTTCCCCGCGCAGGATTTTTGCGAAGATGTTTTCGTCATCATAGGGTTGCGTTGCATCAATTGGCATCATGCGTCCTTTCGGCTGGCCTTTTCCTCCAGGCCAGAAAGCCCTTCGCGCCGGTCGAGTTCGCCCAACACGTGATCTAGCGATATGCCGCGCGCATTCAGCAGCACCATGAGGTGAAATATCAGATCGGCGCTTTCGCCAACCAGTTCGTCATTGCTGCCAGAAACCGCCGCAATCACCGTCTCGGTCGCTTCCTCGCCCAGTTTCTGCGCGATCTTGGGCAGGCCCTTGGCGTGGAGTTTGGCGACGTAGCTTGTCTCGGGCGAGGCCAATCGGCGGGCGGCTATTGTGGCTTCAAGGCGGGTCAGTGTGTCCATTTGCGCGGTGTTGGATCAAACGCCTCGCGCGGGCAAGCCTGCCGCTCGCAAAGCAGCGTGCGCATCGCTGATGGAATAGGTGCCAAAGTGAAATATGCTGGCGGCCAGAACGGCGCTGGCATGGCCCCTCGTCACGCCTTCGACCAGATGATCGAGCGTGCCGACCCCGCCGCTGGCAATCACCGGCACGCTTACCGCATCGGCGATCGCGCGGGTGAGTTCGAGGTCGTAACCTTTCTGCGTGCCGTCGCCGTCCATGCTCGTCACCAGCAGTTCGCCCGCGCCCAGATCGGCGACCTGTTTGGCATATTCCACCGCATTGATGCCGGTCGGCCTTGCGCCCGCCGTGGGTGAAGATTTCCCAATACGGCGTCGCCTCGCCCACCGGCAGGATTACGCGCCGTGCATCGACGCTGGCGACCACGCACTGGCTGCCGAATTTCTCCGCGATTTCGCGCACCAGTTCGGGCCGGGCGACGGCCGCTGAGTTGATCGCGACCTTGTCTGCACCCGCCAGCAACAGCGCGCGCGCATCCTCCACCGTGCGCACGCCCCCGCCTACGGTCAGCGGCATGAAGCAAACCTCGGCGGTGCGCCGCACGATATCGAGCAGCGTTCCGCGCCCTTCGTGGCTGGCGGAAATATCGAGAAAGCACAGCTCATCCGCCCCCGCCGCATCATAGGCGCGCGCCTGTTCGACCGGGTCACCCGCGTCCTTGAGATCGACGAAATTGACGCCCTTGACCACGCGCCCATCGGCAACGTCGAGGCAGGGGATAACGCGGATTCGGACGGTCATTGAAATGGCTCCTGCGGACGGCCGATACCAGGCGTTGTTAAAATATCGGCAAGGCACTGCTCACCCTTGCAGCCTTCTTCGCCGATAAACGGGATTAGCATGAACGGCCACATGAAGCTGGCGAAGAACGCGCCCGCCATGCCGTACACGATGCCCTGATCGCCAAGGCGCGGGCCAATCCAGCGCTCAATACCCAGCGCCAGCACGAAGAAGACCACAACATTGATGAGCGCAACCGGCACGGTGCTGACGGTGATCCCGGCAAGGAAAGTAAAGATTACAAACAGACAGCCAATCTGACGCATGATCTACTACGAAGCCCTCAGTCCCGCCGCTGCACTCACTCCCTTGCCCCCATCGCAATCGCCGCCGCCAGATCGAGCCGTCCTTCATACAACGCCCGGCCTGTGATGACGCCTTCGATCCCCTCATGCGCGCTGAGCGACAGCACGTGGATGTCGTCCAGACCCTTCACCCCACCGCTCGCGATCACGGGGATATCGACTCGGCGGGCAAGGTCCACGGTGGCCTCCACATTCACGCCTTTCAGCAGGCCATCGCGGCCAATGTCGGTGAACAGCAGCGCGGCAACGCCCGCATCCTCGAACCGGCGGGCAAGATCGACCACGGGCACATCGGACACCTCGGCCCAGCCCTCGGTCGCGACCATGCCATCCTTCGCGTCCACCGCGACGACGATGCCGCCTTCCCATTCGCGGGCCATTTCCTTCACGAAATCGGGGTCTTTCAACGCCGCCGATCCCATCACCACGCGCGCAACGCCAAGGTTGAACCAGCCCTCGACCGCGCCTGCATCGCGGATGCCGCCGCCCAGTTGCACGTGGCCGGGGAACGCCTCGATAATCGCTTCCACCGCCGCGCGGTTTTCTGCGCGCCCGGCAAAGCTGCCGTCCAGATCGACGACATGCAGATGCTCGGCCCCCGCATCGGAAAACAGCATCGCCTGCGCCGCCGGGTTATCACCATAAACGGTCGCCCGGCTCATGTCGCCTTCGGCCAGCCGGACAACCTCACCACCTTTCAGGTCAATCGCGGGGAAGATGATCATGGATTCCACTCCAGAAAATTTTCGAGCAGCGCCAACCCATAGCCCTGACTTTTCTCCGGGTGAAACTGCACGCCCAGAATGTTGCCGCGCGCAACCGCCGCGACCAGCCCTTCACCGTGATCGGTCATCGCGGCTATATCGGCGGGGTCTTGCGCTGCGAAGTGATAGGAATGCAGGAAATACGCCTCGCCCGCCTCAATCACCGGGTGGCCTCCCCGTTCAGGGCGCAGATGCGGCATGATCGCCACATCGTTCCAGCCCATGTGCGGCACCTTGATCGCCGGGTCGTGCGGCGTCATCAGCCGCACCTCGCCCGCGATCCAGCCAAGGCCCGGCGTGCTGCCGTGTTCCAGCCCCCGATCAGCCAGCAATTGCATCCCAACGCAAATCCCAAGAAACGGCGCCCCGCCCACATGCACGCGCTCGGTCATCGCCTCGATCATGTGCGGGATGGCCTTGAGACCGTTTGCGCACGCCTTGAAACTGCCCACTCCCGGCAGCACGATACGATCTGCCGCGCGCACCACCTGCGGATCGGCGGTGACGGACACGTTAGCGCCCACCGCTTTCAACGCGTTGTGAACCGAATGCAGGTTGCCCGCGCCATAATCGACGAGAGCGACTATCTCACCCACCCAATTGCCCCTTGGTGCTCGGGATTGCCTCACCCTTGCGCGGGTCGCGTTCCACCGCTGTCCGCATGGCGCGGGCAAAGCCTTTGTAGATGCTCTCGCAAATGTGGTGATTGTTGGAACCGTACAGCAGCTCGATATGCAGCGTCAGCCCGGCGCTTTGCGCGACCGAGTGGAACCAGTGCTCGATCAGCTCGGTGTCCCATTCGCCCAGCTTTTCCTGCGTAAATTTCGCATTCCACACCAGAAATGGCCGCCCGGAAATATCCAGCGCCACCCGGCTCAGCGTTTCGTCCATCGGAGAGTACGCCGATCCGTACCGCGCGATCCCGGCCTTGTTGCCCAGCGCATCGCCCAGCGCCTGCCCCAGCGCGATCGCGCTATCCTCGGTCGTGTGATGTTGATCGACGTGCAGATCGCCCACGATCTTCATTTCCACATCGATCAGCGAGTGTTTGGCGAATTGCTCGACCATGTGATCGAGAAATCCGATCCCGGTCGATACGTCATACGCGCCTGTGCCATCGAGATTGACCGAGATCTCGATTTGCGTCTCCGCCGTGGAGCGGGACACCGATCCGGTACGCGCCGAACCATTCAAGCTGGGTGTTTGAGCCATGCCCAGCGCTATAATCCCGCCTGCTCAACACGCAAGTGTCGCTCGACCCAGTATTGCGCGCAAACCTGTCCACCGATCCTTAGGCACAGATTTGCATTTCCCGGCACGAAACCCTTGACCAGATCGGCGCGTCTCGTCACGACAGGCCCGTTATGAGCGATGATACACCCGACAGCCTGATCCCCTATGATGAGATCGTTCAGGAAGCGCTGCGCGCCGTCGTTGGCCGCGTGCTCGGCGAGATTGAAAGCGGCGGCGGGGAATTGCCCGGCACGCATCATTTCTACATCACGTTCAAGACCGGTGCGCCCGGCGTCTCTATCCCAACCCACCTGCGCGAACGCTTCCCCGATGAAATGACAATCGTGCTCCAGAACAAGTTCTGGGAGTTGGAAGTGCGCGAAGACGGGTTTGGCGTTGGCCTTACCTTCAACCAGATCCCGGCAAAACTGGACATTCCGTTTGCCGCAATCACCGCATTCGTCGATCCTGCGGTCGATTTCGGGCTGCAATTTCAGGCGGCGGTAGCCGATCTGGAACCCGAAGCGCACGAGGACGCCGAAAACGACGGCGGCGCGATCGATGCCGGAACTGGCGATGGAACCGATCGTGGAAACGGAGGGGGCAATGGCAGCGATGGAAATGGCTCAAACGTTGTCACTGTGGATTTCGGGCGCAAAAAATAGCTACGGCATCGCGTCCCTTATTCTCTTTCCGGACCGGCGAACCGGTTGTCGGCAGGATCAGGTGAGCGTGCGCGCCGGATCGCAATCGCTCTTTCTGCGTTGAATTGATATAATGGCCAGACCCAAAAAAGACCGTGTGAAGCGAAAGATACTCAAGGACGGCGCCGCGCAAGACGCGAAGCGACCGGCATTGCTGCCCAGCCCGAACGCGGCAACCAATCTGCTGATCACCGATATTATCGTGCGCAGCGCATCGACCCTGTTCCGCAGGGGCGTGGAAAAGCGCGTGGCCAAGGCCAGTCTCGAAACCGAAGACGAGGCCAAACAACTCGTCGATGGAAGAGGCTTGCTGAAATCGCTTGGTCTTTACACCATGAGCAAGGTTGCGACACGATCCCCGCTTGGCCTGGGCGTGGTTGCCGGCAGTATGGTGGTCAAGACGCTGTATGATCGCGGAAAGGCCAGGCAGAAACGCCTCGCCAAAGGCACCACTGTCCGATCCAAGGCCCGGCGCAAACAGCCGCGCAGATAGCAACTGGGCCGCTGACACCGCAATGCGCGCTGATTTGATCGTCGCGCGCGATCACACGGGCCATTTTCGCCCGAACCTTTGCCTCCAGGTCTTGATTTGCACCGCCTCCTGTCGCAACGGGGAGCATGGGCGAACACACCAATCCATCACCTCCGCGCGTGCCAATGCAGACCAATGCCCTGAAACGGCGCGGGTTACTCTTCATCCTGTCCTCGCCATCGGGTGCGGGAAAGACAACCTTGTCGCGAAAGCTGCTGGCGGCGGACCCATCGATCGAGCTTTCCGTTTCCGCCACCACCCGCCCGCCGCGCCCCGGCGAGGTGGACGCGGTCGACTATCACTTCGTCTCCAACGCGGAATTTGACCGCATGGTAGAGGAAGACGACTTCTACGAATGGGCCGAAGTGTTCGGCAACCGCTACGGGACGCCCAAGGGTGCGATCCGCAACGCCTTGAAAGAAGGGCGCGATTTCCTGTTCGATATTGATTGGCAGGGCACTCAGCAACTCTATCAAAAGGATCAGCAGGATGTCGTCAGCGTCTTTATCCTGCCCCCCAGCCTCGATGAACTGCGCCGCCGGCTCGAATCGCGCGCGCAGGACAGCGGCGATGTAATCGACGCCCGCATGGAACGCGCCCGCGCTGAAATCAGCCACTGGGCGGAATACGATTACGTCGTGATCAACGATGATGTGAACGAATGCTTTGACCGGGTTCGCGAGATACTCGACGCAGAACGTATGCGCCGCACCCGCCAGACCGGGCTGATACCTTTCGTGCGGGAATTGATGGGATAGGTTCGCGAGTGAGCTGATATTTCAGCGCACCTGCCGCCGCAGCCGACATTACCGTTGGCGAGCAGGCCTGCAATGCAAGTTTTCAACGAGTTATGTCCTGCGCGGAATGACAAAGGTCCGCTGAGCTTGGCCGTTTCCTACATAGAAGTTCGCGGCTATCGTCGCGCCTTCTACTCTTTCAATTCGCTCTTTCACATCGTCGATCAGCCACCGCCGTTGGTGCAGTGCGATGCGCGCGAAGATTTTTGCAAAGTGTCAACTTCGCCAAACGCTTAATTTCTTGTTTTACAACTGATACTTAAGAGATCTTTCATAGCGCGGCCCACTGTCAATTATGTCAACTTTGCCAAGTGCGAAAAAGGCCGCCGGATCGCTCCGACGGCCCTATTGGTCCGATTACGCAGGCGTAACCTTCAAGGTGCGCCCGATCAGCCAGCCGGATCGTTGAACATACCGGGAAGCGATGCGTTGACGATGCCACCATCCACGGTGATCGTATCGCCCACCACATAATCGCCTGCGCGGCTGCACAGGTAAATCGCGGCGGCGGCCATGTCCTCGGGCTCACCAATACGTTTGGCCGGGATCATCGCGGCGCTTGAATTCGGGGGCGTTCTTGGCCGCCTTGTTCATCTCGCTGGCAAAGGCTCCAGGCGCAATCGAAGTGACGATGATGTTGTCCTCGATCAGGCGCGCGGCCATGCGGCGGGTCAGTTGAATCACCGCCGCTTTGGATGCCTGATAGGCATAGGTTTCCCACGGATTGATCCGCTGCCCGTCGATGGATGACACGTGGATCACCTTTGCGGGGTGATCGCCCTTGCCGCCTGCAACCAGCAGATTGTGCAATTTCTGCGTCAGGAAAAACGGCGTTTTTACATTGAGGTCCATGGTGCGGTGCCACCCCGCCTCATTGAATTCCAGATAGGGCTGGCCCCATGCAGCGCCAGCATTGTTGATAAGGATATCTAGCTTTTCCTCACGCTCTGCCATTTCATCGGCAAGCGCCTGCATCCCGTCCATCTGACTGAGATCGGCGGGAATGCCGATGACGCGATCCGCGCCAAATTCGGCGATCGTCTCGTTCATCTGCTCAACCTTGCGGGCCGAGATATAGACCCGAGCGCATCCAGCCGCGAGCAGCCCTTCCACGAACATCTTGCCGATCCCGCGGCTGCCGCCAGTGACCAGAGCGATGCGGCCATTCAGGCCAAAGAGTGATTGAATGTCCATGTTTTTTCCTCAGTATCCGCTCAATTCGGCCACGCGATTGGCGTGGAAATACGCATCGCCCAGAAATTCCGACAGGGCGCGGTCGCGCTTCATGTAAAGGCCGATGTCGTATTCATCGGTCATGCCGATCCCGCCGTGCATCTGTACCCCTTCCTGAACGGCAAGCCGCGCAGTCTTGGCGACTTTTGCTTTGGCAACAGAGCTCATCAGCTCGGCGCTTTGCGCGCTCGCATCGAGCAATTGTTGAGCCTTGAACACGGCGGCGCGGGCGATCTCAACCTCTGAATAGAGATGGCTGGCACGGTGTTGCAGCGCCTGAAATTCACCGATCAGCGTGCCGAATTGTTTGCGCTGCTTAAGATAATCGATGGTCAGATCCATTGCCCCGCGCGCCACGCCGACGCCTTCTGCCGCGGCACCGATGCGTCCCGCCGTCAGCATGGCGTTCAGCACCTCGCGCCCGCCATCGACTTCACCGATCACCGCCCCGCCATCGAGATCGACGCCGTCGAATGTCATGTGGCTGGCAACCGAGCTGTCGACGAGGCGTACCGGATTGTGGCTCATATTGGCGGCGTCCCGCGGGACTGCGAACAGGGTGATGCCCTCATCGTCCTCGTCCGATCCGCTGGTGCGCGCGGCGACCACGATCATGTCCGCGCTCGCGCCCTGGACGACGAAGCTCTTGGTCCCGGTCAGGCGGAAGCCGTTACCTGATTTTTCGGCTCTAGTACCGATCCGCCCCGGACGATGCTTGGCAGTTTCGTCGATCGCGACGGCGAACACGCTCTCACCTTCGATCAGGCCCGGCAAATACCGGCCTTTGAGATCATCGGACCCGTGCTTCAGCGCGGTCGCGGCCAGCACGGAAGATGTGAGGAAGGGTGAGGGCGTGAGGTTGCGGCCAATCTCTTCGAGCACGATGCCCGCCTCGACATGGCCCATGCCCAGCCCGCCATCATCCTCGGCCACCAGCATTCCGGTAAAGCCCATTTCGGCCATCTGCTTCCACAGAGCGTGGCCAAATCCATCCTTGCAATCGCGGTCACGCCAGTGGCGCAACTGTTTGGCGATATTGCCTTCTTCGGCCATGAAGCTGCTGGCGGTATCGGCCAACATAGTTTGATCTTCATCGTGATACAGAGGCATTTGAATTCTCTCTCCCATACTCCCTCCCGATTGCGGGATGGGCAGTGAGACCTAGCCGCTCAGGCGACCCAGTCGCAGCGGGGTGGGTTGAGCCGAACGCCGCAGTCCCACCCCGACCCCTCCCGCAAACGGAAGGGGAGGTTTGTTTATGATCCCGGCAGGTCCAAAATCCGCTTGGAAATCACGTTGAGCATGATCTCACTGGTGCCGCCCTCGATCGAGTTTGCCTTGGTCCGCAACCAGTTGCGCGATGGCTTTCCGCCGCCGGTTTCCTCGCTTTCCCATTCGAGGCTGCGCGAACCGCCGACCGACATCATCAGTTCATGCCGCCGCTTGTTGAGTTCCGTCCCGGCATATTTCATCATGTTGGGCTGCGCAGGGTGCGCCTTTCCCACCTTGATTTCGTCGAGAAATTTCTCGCCCATCGCGCCGTATGCCAGCGCATCGACATCGAACATCGCCAGTTCTGCGCGCAGCACCGGGTCCACCTCATCCCCGGTTTTTGCTGCCGCGCGCTTCATGGCAGAACCGATGGCACTGGTGCGATCGCCGCCATCAGCGCCTGAAATCATCTCGCGTTCGTGGCCCAGCAGGTACTTTGCCACATCCCACCCGCGATTCACCTCGCCAACCTGTGCGGGAATATCCTCGCCATAGGATTTGGGCACTTTCACATTGTCGAAGAAAGTTTCGCAGAATGGAGAATTGCCGCTGATCAGCTTGATCGGCTTGGTCGTGCAGCCTTCGCTTTCCATGTCGAACAGCATGAAGGTGATGCCCTGATACTTGTTGGTCTTGTCCGTGCGCACCAGGCAGAAAATCCAGTCGGCCTGATCGGCGTAGGACGTCCAAACCTTCTGCCCATTGACTACCCAGTGATCGCCTGCGTCTTCGCCATAGGTCTGCAAGCTGACGAGGTCACTGCCCGAACCGGGTTCTGAATAACCCTGACACCAGCGGATTTCGCCGCGCGCGACTTCGCCCAGAAAACGCTTTTTCTGCGCCTCGGTACCGAATTTCAGAAGCGCCGGGCCAAGCATCCAGATGCCAAAACTGGACAAGGGAATGCGCGCATTGATGCGGCCCATCTCCTGCCGGAGCACCTTTGCCTCTGCCGCGGTAAGTCCTGCGCCGCCATACTCCTTGGGCCAGGCGGGCACGGTGTAGCCCTTTTCAAGGCAAGCCTCGAACCATGCCTTTTGCGCGTCGTTCTTGAAGGTGGCGCGGCGCCCTCCCCAGTAAATATCGTCTTCGTCGCGCACGGGTTCGCGCATTTCGGCCGGGCAGTTCGCCTCCAGCCAGCTGCGTGTTTCCTGACGGAATGTTTCCAGATCGGACATTGTGCCGACTCCTCTCTCGATTGGCTCCCACTTGACGTATACGTTATGGGGAATGGCAGCATGGGGGCAAGCGCCGATTTTCTCGAGCGTGAACACTCCGTCGCGCGCCCCGCCTGTGCCGTAGCGTCAGGTGCGACAAGGATTGACGCAAACTGCGCGCGCCCTACGCTGAGAAAAGAGGGTCAGGAGACAAAAGTGGCGGGATTCGTGGAAATTTGCAGTCTGCCAACGCGCGTCCGACTGGCGCACTGCACATGATGCCCTCTGCAAATCCGCTGCCGTTCAAGCTGAAGCTGGTACACGGATTTGGCGCGGTAGCATTCGGCGTGAAGGACATTGGTTTTTCGTTTTTCCTGCTGATCTATTACAATCAGGTGCTGGGCATGGACGCAGCGCTCGTCAGCGCGGCATTGCTGATCGCCCTGCTCGTGGATGCGGTGGTCGATCCAATCATCGGCAATTTGTCGGACCGGACCTACACCCGCTGGGGCAGGCGTCTGCCGTGGCTGTATACCGCGCCGATCCCCCTCGCTATCGTATGGATCACGCTGTGGACGCCGCCGGGAGGGGACGCCCCCAGCTTCGTCGGACTGCTGGGGCTGGCGATCGCCGTCAGGATGCTGCTGTCAGCGTGTGAGGTGCCCTCGATCAGCCTCGTGCCAGAAATCACGCAGGATTATGACGAACGCACCACGCTTTTCCGGTTCAGGTATCTTTCGGGCTGGCTGGGTGGGCTGTTGATGATGGTGCTGGCCTACACGGTCTTTATGTCCGGCCCCGATGGCTTGCTGCAACCCGATGGCTATCCCGCCTTTGGCGTATTCGGAGGCGTTTTGATCGCGATATCTGTGCTGGGATCGGCCGCCGGGCAGCACAATCTGGTGGCGAAACTACCGGAGGCGAAGCCGCCGCCGTTCTCTATCAAAACGGCATTTTCGGAAATAACCGAGGCGTTTTCCGAAAAGAGCTTCCTGATTTTCGCTGCGGGGGGACTTGCAGCCTATGTCAGTCAGGGGATGACCTTTTCCATATCGAATTACCTCAACCTGTTCGTGTGGCAACTGGACCGGCCGATATCGCCCGCTTCGCCTGACTGGCTGACCGGGCTGGTCGTCTATCCTGTTATGCTATTCGTGTCGGTGGTCCTGATGTTCTTCATCGTCGGCCCGATGCACGCGACCATTGGCAAGGCCAGATCGGCGATGATTGGCGCACTGGGCAGCGTTACCATAGGTCTGACGCCCTATGCTCTCTTATTGGCCGGGTTCTGGCCGCAGGTAGGCACGCCGGCATCGACATTTGGCCTGTTTGCGTTTTTGCTGTTCGGCAACACGCTCGGCGTGGTGATGATGATTTCGGCCACATCAATGATCGCGGAAATTGTCGAGGCATTCGAGGAACGCACTCATCGCCGGGCAGAGGGAGCGTTTTATTCAGGCAATTGGCTGATCCAGAAATGCGCGACCGGGGTTGGAATCTTCGCGACGGGCATCATCATCTCCGCATCCGATCTTAAAACCGATGCGACGCCGGGCACAGTGCCGCAGGACGTGATCAGCATGATAATCATGCTGTTCGGAGGTGCCACGATCGTGCTGGCCGGGATCGCTGCCTACTGGCTCGGCAGTTTCCCAATCAGCCGAGAACAGCATGAAGATCGCCTGCGACGGCTCTCGCAGCGTGGGCCAGTCACGGCCAGCGATCCGATCGATGTCGCGGCGCGCGCAGACCCGGATGCACAATCTCTGGCTCCATAGGCTGGCAGCACAGTCAGGGCGTATTGGGAAATCAGAGGTTGGCGCGACGCCGCCGCTCTGCCAATCTAGGTTTCAGAATCGAACCAAACCGGACGAGAGAGGATCAACCCCATGGATTTTGAACCAACCGAACGCCAGGCCTATTGGGCCGGCCGAGTGCGCGACTTCATTGAAAAGGAGGTGCGCCCCAACATGGGCACTTACAAACAGCAGGATGCCGAGGGCGACCGCTGGAAGATCATTCAGGTGATCGAAGACAAAAAGGCGCTCGCCAAGGAAGCGGGCATCTGGAACCTGTTCATGCCGCCGCGCAACGATAGCCATCACCACGTCGATGATACGTTCGAATTTGACGGGCCGGGCCTCACCAATCTCGAATACGCGCTGTGCGCCGAAGAGATGGGTCGCATTGGCTGGGCAAGCGAGGTGTTCAACTGCTCCGCGCCCGATACCGGCAACATGGAAGTGTTCCACCGCTATGGAACGCGCGAACAGAAAGACAAATATCTCGGCCCGCTGATGAGGGGTGAGATCCGTTCCGCATTTCTGATGACGGAACCTTTCACCGCCAGTTCCGATGCGACCAACATCGAAACGCGGATCGAGCGTGATGGTGACGAATACGTCATCAACGGGCGCAAATGGTGGTCTTCGGGCGCAGGCGATCCACGCTGCAAGGTCGCGATTGTGATGGGCAAGACCGATACCAGTGCGCAGCGTCACGCGCAGCAAAGCATGGTTCTGATGGACCTCGATGCGCCAGGCGTAAACATCCTGCGTCACCTGCCAGTGTTTGGCTATGACGATGCACCGCATGGCCACATGGAAATAGAGCTGAAGGATGTGCGTATCCCTGCGTCCAATATGCTGCTGGGCGAAGGGCGCGGCTTTGAAATCGCACAAGGGCGTCTCGGGCCGGGCCGCATCCATCACTGCATGCGCACCATCGGCGTTGCTGAGGAAGCGTTGGAAAAGATGTGCAAGCGGCTGCAGGAGCGCGAAGCCTTTGGCAAGCCGATCTACAAGCATTCGGTGTGGGAAGAACGCATCGCGCGCGCGCGCATCGATATCGACATGACTCGCCTGCTGTGCCTCAAGGCTGCTGACCTGATGGACAAGGTTGGCAACAAATCGGCCAAGCAGGAAATCGCCATGATAAAGGTGCAGGCCCCCAACATGGCGCTGCGCATTATTGACGATGCAATTCAGGCGCATGGCGGCGGCGGTGTTTCGGACGATTACGGTCTGGCGCAGGCATACGCGCATCAGCGGACACTGCGCCTTGCCGATGGTCCCGATGAAGTGCACGCGCGCTCCATTGCACGCATGGAAATCGGCAAGCACGCACCCGAAGCCGGCCCCAGCGCCAACGCATTGCGCGGGGCAGTCGGCTCGGCGGCCAATGATGGCGGCATGAGTTCCGGCGATATGGGCGTGGCCCGCTGACACCAAGTCCCCTTCCCAATTATGGGAGGGGGCAGTGGCGGGTCGGGCCTGTACACAAGATGGCCCGACCCGCTGCGACCCTGAATAACCAAGCAGCTCAAGGCTCGCCACCCGCATCGCATGGGGTGCGCGAAGGAGATAAAAATTGGCAAAAGCAGCCATTCTGGAAACACCGGGCAAAGGTCTGGTCATTGGCGAGGTCGAATATTCCGATCCCGCAGCGCATGAGGTTCTGATCGACACCAAGGCCTGCGGCCTGTGCCATTCGGACCTGCATTTCATCGATGGAGCCTATCCGCATGCGCTGCCCTGCGTTCCCGGGCATGAGGCGGCGGGTATCGTCCGTGCGGTTGGCTCGCAAGTCACCACAGTCAAGCCGGGCGATCATGTCGTGTCGTGCCTCAGCGCGTTTTGCGGCCATTGCGAATTCTGCGTGACAGGTCGGATGGCATTGTGCCTGGGCGGCGATACCCGGCGGCCCAAGGGAGCAGACCCGCGCATGACCCGCGCCGATGGATCAACGGTCAATCAGATGCTCAACCTGTCTGCGCTTTCCGAACAGATGCTGATCCACGAGCACGCCTGCGTCACAATCGACAAAGATATGCCGTTCGATCGCGCCGCAATCCTTGGCTGCGCAGTGACGACGGGCGCTGGCACAATCTTCAACGCGTGCAAGGTGACACCGGGCGAAACCGTGGCTGTCATCGGCTGTGGCGGCGTAGGACTGGCGACGATCAATGCCGCGCGTATTGCCGGGGCCGGCAAGGTTATCGCTGTCGATCCGCTTCCCGAAAAGCGCGCCTTGGCCGAAACACTTGGCGCAACCCATACAGTTGATGCGATGGCAGATGATGCGGCCAAACAGATCATCGCCATATCGGGCGGCGGCGTCGACTGGGGGATCGAGGCGGTGGGTCGTCAGGCCTCCGCTGATCTAGCCGTGGCGTCGTTGAAACGCGGCGGCACCGCAGTGGTGCTGGGCATGATGCCGCTGGATTGCAAAGTCGGACTTGGTGCAATGGATTTGCTGGGCGGAAAAAAGCTGATGGGCGCAATCATGGGCATGAACCACTTCCCGGTGGACCTCCCGCGGCTCGTCGATTTCTACCTGCGCGGCCTCCTCGATCTGGATACGATCATTGCCGAGCGCATCGCGCTGGAGGAAGTGAACGCTGGCTTTGATAAACTGCGCGCGGGCCATTCTGCACGCAGCGTGGTGGTGTTTGATTGATGGATATTGATTTCGATGGATATTGATTTCGACAAGGAAATGGTCGGCACGGTCGAAGTGACCGACAAGGACAGGCTGGACATGGGCGCGTTGACCGCCTGGTTCGAAGCCAATGTCGAGGGGTTTGCCGGCCCAATAAGCTACACCAAGTTCAAGGGCGGGCAATCCAACCCGACCTACAAGATCGAAACACCGGGCGCGAACTACGTGTTGCGTCGCCAGCCGTTTGGCAAGCTGCTGCCGTCTGCGCACGCGGTTGATCGCGAATATGCGGCGATGACCGGGCTGTATCCCACCGGTTTTCCTGTGCCCAAGACTTATGGTCTATGCGAAGACCCGGAAATCATCGGCTCGAAATTCTTCGTGATGAGCATGGCCGACGGCCGTTCGCTGTGGAACGGTGCCCTGCCGGGTATGGAACCCGATCAGCGCCGCGAAATCTATAACGCGCTAATCGATACCATCGCCGATCTGCACCTCAATCAGCCCGGCGCGATTGGCCTGGGCGATTATGGCAAGCCGACCGATTATTGTGCGCGCCAGATCGCGCGCTGGTCAAAGCAGTATAAACTCTCCGAAACCGAACACATGCCGCAGATGGAACGGCTGATTGAATGGTTGCCACAGACGATCCCGCCACAGCACGGCTCCAGCGTGGTGCACGGCGATTACCGGCTCGACAATGTGATATTTCACAAAACGGAAAACCGCGTCATTGCGGTGCTGGATTGGGAATTGTCGACGCTGGGCGATCCGATTGCTGACTTCAGCTATCTGATGCTCAACTGGTTCCAGCCCGCCGATGGCCGCGCGGGGCTGCTTGGGCTCGACCTGCCGCAGCTCGGTATTCCCACAGTTGAGCAGGCGGTGGAGCGGTATGTGGACCGTACAGGATACCCCGTCCCGCCTATGGACTGGTATTTCGCCTACAATTTGTTCCGGCTGGCAGGGATCATGCAGGGCATCAAGAAACGCGTGATCGACGGCACGGCATCATCCGCCCATGCCCAGTCGATGAGCGAGCGTGTCGCTCCACTGATAGAGCGCGCCTATATGTTCGCTCGCGATGCCGGGATGCCGGAATGACGGCTAGAACGCGGCGTTAAAGCTGATCAGCGCGCCCAGATCATCGGGCGCGGCAGAGAAATGGCCGGGCTGACGTCGGTGGAAAGCGCTGGCACGTGCATATCCCCCAAATATCGGGTTGCCCCATGAAAGCTCGCTCAATACCTCTCGTCCTTCGGGCGAAAGGCTGAGCATCTGGCGACCTGCCACCGCGCTTTGGGTGGCGTAATCATAGGCGACCGGCAGATCGAGGCGGATGCCGCCACCGCTGACCCGAAGCGGCTGGCTGATACGAAAGCCCAGCGTGTCCGCGCGCCCGAAGACGTTGCCACGCGTCAGATCGAGGGACCACGCATCGCTGGTCAATTGCGATCCGTCGCCGATCAGCGAAGTGCCTCGTGGGCGGGTGATGCCATACCGCACCGCTCCTCCGATACGCCACGCGCCAAATCGGCGGCTCGCCTCGCCATCGATAAACACCGTATCGGCACCGCGAAAACCAAATGTGGGGTTGAAATGACCACCCAGCAGTGTTTCCGCCTCTGTAAGCCAGGTTAGTGCGACGTTGGTTTCGATTGCGCCGAACCGGCGGTCTGCTGCCATGCTGAAGGTCGCCGTCGGACGCCGTTCACCCCCCGGCAATGGCGCAGATATTGTCTGGCGATCGCCCGCCAGCCAAGCGCGCCCACGCTCCGCCGATACGGTCAGGCCCCACGGCCCCCATTGCTGACGCACCGCCAGCGCTACTTCGCTGCTGTCGGTGAAGCCCATGTCGGCTCCGGCACGCGGTGCTATGGCAAACGTCGCATTCTGCGCGCCCTGCAATTGCCCAACAAGCCCTTTTGCCCCCTGTGAGAGCGCAAATCCCAATTGCATGTCGGGCGATATCTGAGCTGCTACACGTGCAGCCAGCACCCTTGCGCCGAGCGCTTCTTCGGGAGTCAGTTGCAGACTTTCGACCCAGCCAAGCCCGGCAGCCCGGTCGCCATCGCCGACTGTCACCGCAGCGGTAAAACCGGCCCCGGCAGCCGAGCGGGTGATCGTGCCGCGCTCCACCGCGCTACGCAACCGTTGAATTTGCGCTGCGTTCTGAACCGCTTGAGCGCCCAGTTCTACATTATAGGCGCGATCAAACCGATCCAGCACGACGGTCGATAATTGCGCGCGGTTCAGCGCGTCTCCCATCGCGGCTGATCCCACCGCAAGATCGCTGGCAAGGCTCAGTGTGTTGGCCGTTCCTGCAAGGCGGGTCGTGCCAGCAGGGCGAAATGCCGCCGCAATATCGAGGATGCCGGTGCCAAATACCGCGTCTGTGCCCGCCGCGCCCGCATCGCGCGCGCTCGTCAGCAAGATTTCTACGATCTGGGGCGCGTTGAGATTGGGAAATGCCTGCGCCAGCAGTGCGACAGCGCCTGCCACCTGCGGAGTTGCAAAGCTGGTGCCTGAAAACAGCGTAACAAACTGACTGCCGCCGACTGTTTCAACAAACAATTGGCCGTTATCGTATACGCAGCAGATCCTCTCCCCGCGAGCGGAAAGGAACGTGCTGGCAAAATTGCCTGCCCGGTTGCTGAAACCGGAAAACTCGCTGTTTTCGTTGACTGAGCCCACAATGATAACATTGCCCGCGCCCGCCCTTACTGCATCGGCCGCAAATGGATCGGGCTGATCGGGCGGAATGTCGGGATCGGAGCCATCGCCTGCGTTCCCGGCGGCTATCACGACGACCACACCCGCATCGGCAGCCCGGCTCAGTGCTGCGCGAAGACCGGGTGCTGCACTTCCTCCACCAAGGCTGAGGTTGATGACAGTCGCGCCAGAGCTGATCGCGAGGTCGATGCCCCTCGCGATGTCGCTGTCCGCAAACCGGCAGCCGAGCGTCGAATCCTGCGGCGTATCAACTCCGCAAGATCCCGGCATATCGGCCCGGATCGCCAGCACCTGCGCATCGAATGCTGTGCCCAGCACTCCCACATTATTGCGAGCCGCCGCTGCGATCAGCGCAACGTTTGTGCCGTGGTCGTCCTCCGGCTCAATCCCGCGATTGCCTGCGACGTCGCGCGAATTGGGATGAATGCGGCCTGCAAATTCCGGGCTGTCAGCATCAATGCCGGAATCGATTACTGCAATGATCTCTCCTGCACCCGTCGCATTCTGCTCCCAAGCGACACGCGCGCCGTGAAACTCTGGTCCGTCGGACCGCCGGAATTCGGCTGTATCAAAACCGCTGGCGGGTGGCGGGGGAGGTGGTGGCGGGGGCGGCGGAGGGGGCGGTGGCGGTGGCGGTGGGGCCGGTGTCGAAACGATGGGGGGGCCGCCTGTTCCACCGCCGCCGCCACAGGCGGTGAGCGCAGCGCATGCGATGGCCGCGACCACTGGTTTCCACTGGATCGGTGCGGTGGCATCTGGCGGAGGTAAAGTTGCTCTGGCAGCGGCAGAGGCCGCAGCACCAACCGTGTCAACGGCAGTTGCAGACGAGGCAGACAGAGCCGAGCGAGCGCGCGGCTCACGGGGGATTTCAAGCATGGAATGCGTCCTCACTGATTCCCCCCTAAGCCACCAGTCATAACCGCTTACTTGGCGGGGTAACAAGCTAAAGCCCTTATCGATACGCGTCCGGATTGGCGGTTTTTCAGCGCCGCCAGACAGTCTCATCCCATGCAGGGATAACAAACCTCCCTTGCCGCGAAGGCATGGCAGGGGTAGCAGCGCGGCATCGTTTTACGCTGTCGCCCACGCCTTTGATTCAACATTGGGCTAATGCCGGAGTAGTCATGACCGAAACCTTAATTGCCAGTATTGAAGCCGCATGGGAACGACGCGCAGAAATCGCTCCAGGAGATGAGGCACGCCACTTTGTCAGCGACGCGATCGCTATGCTCGATAATGGCGAAGCGCGGGTGGCAGAGCCGGATGGCGCGGGCGGTTGGAAGGTCAATCAATGGCTTAAAAAGGCGGTACTGCTGTCGTTTCGCCTGCATAATAATCAGGTGATGGACGGCGCATCGGGCGGCGAGGCGGCATATGACAAAGTATCGCTGAAATTCGCGGGCTGGGGCGAAAGCCGTTTCGAGGAAGCGGGCTTTCGCGTGGTGCCCGGCGCAATTGTGCGCCGCGGCAGCTTCATCGCCAAGGGTGCAGTGCTGATGCCCAGCTTCGTCAATATCGGCGCCTATGTTGGCGAAGGGACGATGGTTGATACCTGGGCCACCGTCGGATCGTGCGCCCAGATCGGCCGCAACGTGCACATTTCGGGCGGCGCGGGCATTGGCGGCGTGCTGGAACCGTTGCAGGCAGAGCCGGTAATCATCGGCGATGGCGCATTCATCGGGGCGCGCAGCGAAGTTGCCGAAGGAGTACGAATTGGCGAAGGCGCGGTGCTTTCGATGGGCGTATATCTGGGTGCCTCGACAAAGATCGTGGACCGCGCCACCGGCCAGATGTATATGGGAGAAGTTCCGCCATACGCCGTGGTGGTGCCGGGATCGCTGCCTGGCAAACCGTTACCCGATGGCAGTACCGGACCCTCGCTCTATTGCGCTGTAATCGTGAAGACGGTGGACGCGCAAACGCGGTCGAAGACAGGAATCAACGAATTGTTGCGAGAGTGATCGCACCGCAGGCATTGCCCACCGCCCCTATCCAAGGCTAGGGCGAGAAAAACCGGTTTATACGTACAGGGATCATCATGAACGACAAAGACGACGCCATCCATATCGAGGACGATGCCGCAACCGCAGGCGAAAAGACCGGCGTCATGCGCTATGTTCTGGGCATCAGCCTGGTGCTGGCGATTATCGCCATGAGCATTGTGTGGATTATCCCCGCATTGACTCAGGGTGACGTCGAAAGCGCAGGTACCGCCACCGAACGGGCCGAAGAAATGCGCGAAGAAGGAACTGCGGAAACGGATATCCCCGCCCAGCCCGCTGAAGGCGACGAATCCCCGCTTGAGGATACAACCGCAGAAGCGCTCAATTAAGATCGTTTTACAGCCCATCCCCGGAACTCTCAGCGCGCTTCGTGCATAGGTATCCTGTAACCTGACAGGAGACTGATGATGAGCAATTCCAACAGCTTCCAGACGAAGCAATACGTTAAGTGGAACTGGGGCAATGGCGAGGGTCATGGCCAGATTACCGAGCGGTTTGAACGCGAGGTGACGCGCACCCTGCAAGGCACCGAAGTTACCAAAAACGGTGACGAGGATAACCCTGCCTATCTGATCAAACAGGAAGACGGAGACGAAGTGCTGAAGCGTGGCAGCGAACTTTCCGCTTGGGACAAGGACTGATGGCCAAGGCGAAAAGCAAAGCGCAGCAACAGGCCGCCGGTGCCGCACTGGCAGCCAAGCGCGGCGAAAGCCACAAATCCGACCTTCAGGGCGCGTCTATCGAAATGTTCGAAAGCATGTCGGAAAGCGAACTGGAGGACATGGCCTCCACCCCACGCGATGAGTTGCCAGACACAGTCGAGAACGATTGAGCGCGCCCGATAGCCATCTTCACTCCGAGGTTGGCAGGCGCGTCTCGATCGGTGGCATGGCACGCTGGGTCGCGGCGTAAGCCTCTGCTGCGCGCAGCACACGCAGCGCGTTGCGACTGGCAATCATTTCCATTTCAACCTGAGAATAGCCACGCCTCGCCAGTTCTGCGAAAAGTTGAGGATAGCCTGCAACATCCTCGAACCCGACCGGCCCTGACGGCATGCCGTCAAAATCCGCGCCAATGCCGATATACTCGACACCGGCAACCTTGCGGATATGATCGATGTGATCGGCCATATGCTTGACCATCGTGGGCGGTTCAGGATTTTCCGCGTCCCAGGCCTCCAATGCGGCGGCGACAACCTCCGGCTTGCCCAGATTCAGCGACTTGAGGCGCGCCTCGGTCGCCTCGCGATCGGCATACCATTGCCGCCGCGCTTCGTTGAGGAAGCCGGGCAGCGCCACGACCATCACGATCCCGCCGTTGTCGCCAAGCCGCTGCAGCACCGCGTCGGGGACGTTGCGCGAATGTCCATTGATTGCCGCCGCACCCGAATGGCTGAAAATGACCGGTGCGCCCGCCACGTCGAGCGTATCCATCATCGTCGCCTCGCTCACATGGCTCAGATCGACCAACATCCCGATCCGGTTCATTTCGCGAACTACATCCTTGCCGAAGTCGGTTAGTCCACTGTGCTCTGGCGCGTCAGTCGCGCTGTCGGCCCATGGGTTGTTCAGCGAATGCGTAAGCGTCATGTATCGCGCGCCCAAAGCATACATTTGCCGCAGCACGCCCAGGCTGGAGCCGATCGAATGGCCGCCCTCCATCCCCATCAGCGATGCAACCTTACCGTTTGCCATCGCGTTTTCGACCTGATCGGCGGTTTCGGCGTAGGCTAATTCATCGGGATAACGCGCGATCAGACGCTTCGTCACGTCGATCTGCTCCATCGTCATCTGCACAGCTTCGGGTTCCGTCAGGCTGGCGGGAACATAGACCGACCAGTACTGCGCCCCCACGTGGCCTTTCTTCAATCGCGCGAAATCAGTGTGCATGGCCCGACCCTCAGGATGGTCAGCACCGGTGTCGGATGTATCGGCGAAATCAAACCCGTTGATCTGATTGTTATAGCGTTCTCGCAACTGGAACGGCACATCGTTATGTCCATCGAATACAGGAGCGATTTCCAGTGCAGCAAGCGCCGCCTGAAGCGCGGGATCGGGGCGCGTCTCGGGTGCGGCTTGATCCTGAGCCAGAACCGGCGTCGCAAGGCTGAGCGAGAGCGCGCTGAGCGCGGCACCGAAACGAATGAGGGCGGCGTGTTGCATGTTCGAACGAACTCCCGGTAAGGCACCAGCTCTCGCATTGGGGCAAGGGGACTGGCTACGTGACGCAAACAGATAACGCGGCAATGCTGATCGGGCAATTGCAGCTTTCCCCACATCCCGAAGGCGGCTGGTATCGTGAAACATGGCGAGGATCGCCGACGGGTCCGGATGGGCGCGCAAGCGGAACAGCAATTCTTTTTCTGCTGAAAGCGGGCGAAGGTTCGCACTGGCACACGGTAGATGCCGAGGAGATGTGGCTGTGGCAGGGCGGAGATCCGCTCACCCTGACCATTGCAAACAGCGACACAGGGCCGGTTGAAAAGGTCGAACTGGGGCCAGACATCGCGCAAGGGCAGGCGTTGCAGGGCTTTGTGCCTTCCGGCGCGTGGCAGGCCGCGCAGGCGGTGGGCAAAGGCGTCGGCGCGCATGGTTACAGCCTTGTTTCCTGCGTGGTGGTGCCGGGTTTCGACTTCGCCGGTTTCACCCTCGCCCCACCGGGTTGGAAGCCCGGCCAAAGGTCAAAACCATGAGACCAATCGCCGTGGTAAAGGCGGTGCTGCGCGTGTTGCTGAGCGCTGCCTATGCATTTGCCGGTTACGCCCATATCGTGCGGCCAGATCCGTTTCTGGCGATCACGCCGGGTTGGGTGCCTTTGCCCGAGGCAGTCATTTTCTGGACCGGAATCGCGGAAATCGCAGGGGCTATTGGCCTGATTCAGCCATTTTCACGCCCCGTGAGGCAGGCGGCCGGGATCGGGCTGGCGGTGTATGCGCTGTGCGTGTGGCCAGCCAACATCAACCATTTTGCGATGGACATGGCAAAAGCCGATGGCGGGCTTGGCCTTGGGTATCACATACCCCGAATGTTTGCTCAGCCTATCATAATCTGGCTAGCGTTGTGGACCGGAGATGTATGGGTCAAGCGCGTTCGCGAAGCGGCGTTCAACCGATAAATGACCACTCCCCCGCCCCCAGCGCAGGAGGCAATCTTCGATCTGCTGGATCGGCGTGGGCCGGGAAGAACCATTTGTCTCAGCGAAGCCGCGCGCGCGATGGCGGGCCCGCATGGGGACTGGCGTGCGCAAATGGATGAAATCCACAGCGCAGCAGACGCGCTGAATGCGTCGGGCCAGATCAAATTTTCGTGGAAGGGTGAAGAGATCGATCAGCGACGCGGAGCTTATCGCATCGCGCGCCGCTGATCGGTCTTCCGGCGTTTTAGCGCCTCAGGTCAGGTGCTTCGATACAGCAGCGGTCATCTTGAACATCGAGATTTCCTCTTTGCCGATAACCGGGGCAAGCTTCGCATCAGGCACGATGGTGCGCTTGTCCGAAGGCTTCTGAAGATCATTAGCCTTGATGTATTCCCAGATCTTCGAGGTAACCTGGCTGCGGGGCATCGGGCCTTTGCCGATGACCGCTTCGAGTTCCTTGGAAAGTTGCACCGGTTTTTGCAGTGCGTTGGTTTTGCCAGCCATAGTTCTTCTCCCTTATGATTGCGGCAGGTAGTTCAAATTTCTTCGTCGCCAAAATCTTCATCCGACGTATCGATGCCGGTGAACGGCGCATGTAGCACCGCACAGGCCGTTACAAATCCCTTGATCGACGCGATCAGTTCTTCGCGGGTCGCCCCCGGCATCAACGTTAGCGGCAAGTCGGTGGCGAAAATCTGGAACACGTAATGGCGCGTCTCGCCAACCGGCGGGTCAGGCAGCAGCCATTCGGAATTGCCGTGCGCGTTCTTGCCCGTGCGCGGCGGCACTTCTCCTTCGAGCAGTTTTCCGCGTTGCCCAGCCAGACCCCAGACCAGCCAATGGCATTGCGGACTGTCGCCCTCTGTCGAGGCATCCTCGACAATGACGATTAACTCCTGCGTGCCAGGTGGAGGGGATGTCCATTCAAGCGGCGGCGCAACCGCGTCCTCTTCCTTTGCAGTGAAGCACGGATCGAGTTGTTCGCTCGCCCTGAAGGCCGGGCTGCTCAAAGCAAAGCCCCCGCGCTTCATCGCGCGCTTGTCACCCAGGGCTGCAATCGCAAGCCCCTTGTGCCGGGCGGCTGGTGGCAGATCGTCTGCGAGCCAATCGGGATAGTCGGTCATGATGTGAATCGTTTCATTTGAAAGCGAAGCTAGTCCGATCGACGGCTCAGGACGAGGTGTGCCTCGGCGATTTGCCCGGTTTCTTGAGGAAAAACCCGGAAATTTGCGCCAAAATGGCCCATTTGCAACAGATTGGCACGGCAAAATTTCCGAAACAACGTCAAATGACGGTCTGCATTGCATCCCATTACGGTTTATTGCACCTCCGCTAACTGTACCGTCCAGTGGAGTCGCACATATAATGTTCTTGGGTCGCCCCGCACGTTCCGCCGTGCGTTCCATCGCCGTCGCCACCACCCTCGCCCTCACTCTGGTAGCTTGCGGAGGCGGCGGGTCCGCACCGCCGACAGGCCCGATCGCCGGGCCGGCGCCCACCCCTACGCCTGCACCACCGCCAACAGGCGCCTGCGCAGTTTCTCAGCAGATCCAGTTCGCATCCGACGTGCTGGATGAATGGTATCTGTTCCCCAATTTGCTCGACAACACCGTCCAGGCCAGCGCCTTTACCGATGTGCAGAATTATCTTGATGCCCGCGTTGCTCCGGCGCGCGCGCAGAATGTCGACCGTGGCTTCACCTTCGCAACCTCTATCGCCGAGGAGAATGCGCTGATCAATTCAGGTGCGAGCGCAGGGTTCGGCATTCGACTGTCATATGACGTCGCCAACAATCGCGTATTCTTGCTCGAAGCGTTCGAGGCAGGGCGCGGATTCCAGGCGGGCATGGATCGGGGCACCGAATTGCTGGCCATCGGCGTGCCTGGCGGCGCGTTGCAGTCGGTATCCTCTTTGATGGCGGGCGGTGGGCCGCAGGCGGTGGTCAATGCGCTGGGACCTAACACCGCCGGGCTGACCCGTACGCTCAGATTTGCGCAGGTCGGCGGCAACACCATCACAGCGGACGTGACGAAAACAGACTTCTCGCTCGATCCGATCTCTGATCGTTACGGCGTGGTGATCCTGAACGATGGGGGCAAAAAAGTCGGCTATCTCAACCTGCGCACATTCATTGTTGCCGATACGGATGATCAGCTGCGCGATGCCTTTGGTCGGTTCCGCGCCGAAGGCGTGACCGAACTGGTTATCGACTTGCGTTATAACGGCGGAGGGCTCGTACGGGTGGCCGATACGTTTGGCGATCTGCTGAACCGGGGCCGCGCAGGGCAGGTGTGGAGCGAGACAGTTTTGCGCGCTTCCAAATCCAGCGAGAATGAAACGCGGCGCTTCGTGGACGAGACCAACGCTCTTGCTCCTGCCAAAATTGCATTTATCGGACGCGGCGGCACCGCATCGGCGAGCGAACTGGTGATCAATTCGATGATCCCCTATCTGGGCGCCGCCGACATCGCCTTGATTGGCGCGAACACTTTCGGAAAGCCCGTGGGCCAAGATGGCTTTGATCTCAGCGCGTGTGACCTGAGGGTACGCGCCGTCACGTTCAAGACCAACAATGCGCGCGGCAACGGTGAATATTTCTCCGGACTTGCAGGCGTGGTTCCCAACACCTGCCGCGCTGACGACGACATCAGCCTACCCTTTGGCGACCCGCGTGAGGCATCGATCGCGTCCGCGCTAGATTTTCTCGGGGGAAGAGCCTGTACCGCGATCAGTGGGGCGGGAATTCGCGCGCAAAGCGTTGGCGGACGGCAGATCCTCCAGCCGGATCGACCCAACGCTGCACAGTACGAAATTCCGGGGTTGTATTAAACGTTCGATCAGGAGCGGTTCTCACTGCGCAGCCTGGACCCATCAGACGTGACAGTCTGGGCATGGGCGATCGCCGCTGCGATCACATCTGGCGCAGAAGCGGGCTTGGCAATCAGAGCGGCGTTCAGTGTGCGAATATTTTCGTCATGGCGATCAAGATCGCCTGAGTGCAGGATGTATGGGATGCCCAGCCGATCCAGTTCGTTCGCGACCGGGAAACACGTTTTGCCCTGCCCCAGCGACACGTCAAGCACGGCTACCGTCAATGCCTCGCCGTGTTCCGCAATGACCGCCAGCGCCTCGGTGCAATTGGGCGTGGCCCACGCCGTGCATCCATGATCCTCCGCCGCAAATTCGAGGTCCATCAGGATCAGCGGCTCGTCTTCGAGCAACAGGATCGATTGCGTCATCGGCCTATCCTGACGTGCCGACCGGAACAGTGATGGTCGCGACTAACCGATTGTCGGACCAATCCCGCACAATTGATCCGCGTGACGTCGCGAGCAAACGGTCAACTATCGCTGTGCCCGTTCCCGCAGTGACCTCATCCTTTTCAACCGCAGGCCCTCCGGTTTCGCTCCATACCATTACCAGCGCGTCCTCATCTTCGGATGCACGCCATTCGACCGTGACATTGCCGTCATCCCGCGACCACGCCCCATGTTTGATGGCGTTCGCGGCGAGTTCGTGAAGAATAAGCCCGACGATCGAAATCACCGTAAACGGCATCCGAATACCGTTGCCGTTCATGGTCAGACGTTGAGCATCTCCATCATACGGCAGCAACACCGCACGAATTGCTTCTCCGATGTCGATGCTGCCCGACGATGCATCATCCAGCGTCGTTTCATACGCTCGGCCGAGCGCCTGAATGCGCGAATTGATCTCTGCCGCTTCAGGCTGGATGTTGCGCACCCGCCCGGTAACGTTGACGATGCCGGAAATGACAGCAAACATGTTTTTCATGCGGTGCGAAAGTTCGCGCGCCATTTCGCGTGCGTGCCGTTCCTCGGATCGAGCGGCGCGGACATCTGAAACATCCCATTGGCTACCGAAAAAATAAACCAGCTCGCCCTTGTCGTTATAAATCGGCCCCAAGTGAAGTGCATTCCAGAAAGTGGTGCCGTTTTTGCGATAATTGAGCAGTTCGACCACCACGACGTCTTCATTTGCGATGGCATCGCGGATCCGCTGGATCGGTTCCTGATCCGTCTTTGGTCCCTGCATGAAGCGGCAATTGCGGCCCAATATCTCCTCATCGGAATAACCGCTCAATCTGCGGAAAGCGCGGTTTGCGAAGACTATGGGCAGATCAGGCAGGTTTGGGTCGCAAAGGCACATCGCCATGCGGGTCTGCGCCATCGCCTGTTCGAACAACACTCCAGACGATCCAGAAAACCGATCGTCGGCATGACCAGCCCGGAAACGCTCTGGGGCGTCGTCAAACTGTAGTGAGGCTTGGCCGGATCCGCGGCGATCTGTCTCGTCGTCTGTATTCACTGCCTTAATCCTGCATTCTGCTGGCCCGACACGATCAAGGACGAGCGCACAAACGATTTCTGAAATTCTGAAAAAGAGACGCTTTTACAGCCAGCCAGTTCCGAAATTCCTTCCCAGCGCAGCCTCTGAAAGGCAGATATACCTGTAAAGGTTGAGGAATCTGCGACTAGTATTGGAGGCAATTTGCAGATCGCTTTGCCCGGTTTCTACAGGACAAGCCCGAACGCAAACCTATCGAGCTGAGGGTCCTGGGACGGGCTCGTCGCTGGTCTGGCCGCAACCCTCGATAACCGTATCGCCTATCGCGACGGTCGCGGTGTAGGGAAAGGTCCGATCGCTCATGCCGTCGCTGCATTTGCCGGGCGTTATGGCAATCTGGACAGGCGAGCCTTCCAGTTCGCCCGAAAAGCCAATCCCGTTATTCCCGGCAAATCGTGCAACGGAAAATCTGGTACCGTCGGTAATTTCCGGTGTGGTGTAACGCGCAATATATTTGCCATCTGCCAGTGGCGAAATCTCGAAAGTCCAGAACGGCTCTGTCCCCACAAGTGTGATCACCGCATCGGGTTTTATATTGTTAAAGACGGCTCCGTCAGGGTCGATATCATCGGATGGCCCGCACGCAGGCAGCATGGTCATGCAGAGCAGCGCGCATGTCGCTCTTGCGAAAGGATAATTCGAAAGCTCAGACATATCTCATGCTCTTCAAACAAATGCGGCCGATCACGCAAAAGGCGGACCCTTACCAAGGGCCCGCCTTCTGAATTGCGTTGGCAACTTTTTGCCAGTTTTACTCGGGCATCAGAACCGTATCGATCACGTGGATCACGCCGTTCGATGCTTCGACGTCGGTTGCGGTGACTTTCGAGGTGTTGCCTGCGGCGTCCGTCAGGACAACGCCGCCATCAACGATCATCGCGGTCAGTTCGCCACCGCCGACGGTGGTGATCTTGTACCCTTCTTCGCCGGCACCTTCGATCGCGGTGGTCAGCGTGGCTGCATCGACCTTGCCCTCGACGACATGATACTTGAGGATGTTGCCGAGTGTGGCTGTGTCAGTGGTCGTCAGCGTTTCCACGGTGCCTTCAGGCAGCTTGGCAAATGCATCATTTGTCGGCGCAAAGACCGTGAACGGGCCAGGGCCGCTGAGGGTGGTGCCCAGATCGGCAGCAGTCACAGCAGCGACCAACGTCGAGAACGTGTCATCGCCCTGCGCCACTTCAACGATGTTGCCGGCAGCGGTTGCGTCTTCAGCAACGGCGGTTTCATCGGCGACCGTATCGGTCGGAGCTTCAGAAGCGCAGGCAGCAAGCGAAAGAGCGATGGCCGAAGCCACGGTGAACTTGAGGATTTTCATAACGGGATCCTTGAAATAGATTGAGTTCTTCAGGTGTCGGAACCGCACATTCGGCGCGGCCACCTGTATATACGAATGGACAGACAGGCTGGTTGTTCCGGATTTGGCAGTAAAAATGGCAAAAACATGGCGAAGCCCCCACGGATAAGCTCCATGTATATGAAAATATTGCGTAAATTGTGCTTTGGTAAGGCTCAGCAGCAGGACATCAGTCAACGCAGCAATCCAAAGCTGATTTGCAAATCGCCCGAGTCGGTGCTGCTCTCTGGGCTGCGGTGCGGGTCAGCATTGATGGGGAGGGAACCAGTGAGGCGCCAAGCCATTGCACTCCCATGCAATTTATCCCCTCCCGATCCGTAGCCCTCCAGCAGTTGAACCAGTTTGTGCCGAATGCCGGGCGCAAATATGCCAACACCCGCAATCACGATGACGGGCCGCCGCGCCAGAATGTCTCGCAATTGTCACCTTGGCTGCATGCCGGTTCGCTGAGCGAGGCGGAAGTGATTGCCGCCACTCTGCACCATCACAGTGCTAGCACAGCGGAAAAATTCATCTCAGAGGTGTTCTGGCGCATCTATTTCAAAGGCTATCTTGAGCAGCGACCAAGCATCTGGCGTAGCTATTGCGAAGGTCGCGATGCGGCGTTTGCAAAGATGGAAAGCAATTCGGGTCTCAGCACTGCCTATAACGAGGCGATTGAGGGACGCACTGGAATCGCTGCATTCGATTATTGGGCGCACGAACTTGTCGATCAGGGCTACCTTCATAATCACGCCCGCATGTGGTTTGCGAGTATCTGGATTTTCACCCTCAAGCTGGATTGGCACCTCGGCGCGGATTTCTTCCTGCGCCATCTACTCGACGGTGATGCTGCATCCAATACACTTAGCTGGCGCTGGGTGGGCGGACTGCACACCAAGGGGAAGACGTATCTTGCGCGAGCTGACAATATTGCGCGCTACACTGAAAACCACCCCGAAGGTCCGCTGGAGGCTGAAGGACTGACAAGCGATGCTCCTGCGCTTGAGGAATCCAACGAGCACACGCGCCAAAACCTCGATCTGCCGCGCACCCTTGCGTCCGACGCTCTGCAAGCTCCCTTCGCTCTTATTCTACACGACGAAGCCGCAAGCCATGTGCCTCTAGAATTGAACACCGCGCCAGCCATTGTAATCGGTGCAGCCCGGCCCGAGGCGCGTTCGCCAAACGCTACTGCCCGCGAAGCCGCGACATTCGCACGGGGCGCGGTGCGAACCGGAATGGAAGATGCCGCCAGCGCCTATGGATGCCCTGCGCGCGAGTGGGGGGCCGATGACAGCCTCAATTCAATCCTTGCCGAAGCGGGAATTAATCAAGTGGCCCTGCCCTATTTGCCCGTCGGATGGACGCGCGATGCCTTTATGCCAAGCCTATCCCCGCTCATCGAAAGCAATCGCGCTATCATCCTGCTCAGCGATGTTAATCGCGAAACCTGGCCTCTTGCGAAAGCAGGATTTTTCGGAGTGAAGAAAAAGATCGATGACATTGTACGCAACCTCGGTCTGCAACAGCCGGCAATCGCCAGCGAATAAACCGGTTAACCTCATCCTTACCATGCGCATTTAAACCGTTGCCGGTAGAAAACCGGGAATTTGCGCATGAAGTACCCCAACAGATTACAGGTCGCCCTGCTTTTCGATGAACCATTCGACGGGCTCGATGCAGTCGCCCGCGACTTTGCGCGCGTGATCGAAATGAAGACGGGGGCGATCTTCAACGTACCCGAACAGAAATCGGGCGTGTTCGTGCGCCTGTTCGGCGGCGCGCGATCGACTGCGGGCGGCGAAATGATGCTCACCTTCGAGGTCCTCCCCGGCCCTGGCGCGACTGAGACCTACGAAGGGGCGCTAGGTTCTTCGATCACCGGCATCCTGTGTCCGACCATGCCGCAGCGCGTGGCGCGCGCGAGTTGTCACATCCTGCTCGAAGTCTCGCACGGCGCCATGAGCGCGGTGGAAGACGATACCGAAAAGGCCACCATGGTCGGCGAAGTCGGTGCGGATCAGGGCTGGACCACGCAGGCTGCATTCCACGCCCGGCTGGAAACGCTGGCGCTGATGACCCGCGTGACCTGCGATCACATCATGCCCAGCGCGATCCACTGGACGCAGTCCAACCTGTTGATCGATCCGGAAACCTTTGAACAGATGGCCGGACCTGCCGCCTCGATGAGCCTGCCCTGCCCGCTTACCATCCATCCGATCCTGTTTGGCGAGCCCGAAGAGCCCGGCCAGACGCCGCGGGTTGGCCTGCGGACGCTTGGCGCACGCCATTGGCTTGGCCGGGAGCTTGTGGTGCCTGCCACCACTCTGCCGTGGGCCAGCGCCTATCAGACTGTCGTGGCGTTTTGCACAATGGCAACATCGCAAAGTGGCCATGTCGTCGCAGACGGAGACACGTTCGGGCCGGAAGACGGCAGCGAGATCTGGCGGGTGCATCACCGCAATGCGGCATCGGACGACAGCGCTTCCGAAGGAGTTGCGACATACGAACTTGTGCCGTTGCGCCATGATACCTGCGGGTTTGTAGCCGAGGATCTGGCCGAAAACCCGGTTCCATTCGCTAACGCTGGCAAAGACACACCTGCGATCGATGTGGAGATGGTGGCCGAATTTGCGCAATCCAGCGACACCGATCCTGATGCCTCGATTGAAACGGACACTGACGCGGCATCAACCATGGATGTCGCTGAACTGGCCGAAACCGATCTGCCAGACGCTTCGCCGGACCATGAGCCAGACTATGAAATGGCCGAACCTGCACCCGCGGACCGCGGCGACTTGCAACTTTCAGGCACCAGCCTGCGCGCGCGCCTCTACGGCAATCGAAGCGCCTGACCTGCGCTCACCCGACAAGGCGATATCGCGCAGCCACTCCTAAAGCGCCTTGTCGGGGCGCGGTTCGTGCTTGTGCCTTTCGCCTTTGCCGAAATGCCTCTCCAGACGCTCGGCCAGAGTGTTCGCGGCCTTGCGAGCGGCATCGTCAACCTTTGCGGCATGGGCGGTGACGCCCAATGGCTTGCCTCCGCGCGGCCGGGCCTCGATCATGCAGGTCTTGTCATCCCCGCCGCCCTTTGCGCCATTTTCATCGGAAACGTGCACTTCGAGCCGGGTCAGCCGATCCTCGAACCGCGCAAGTTTGGTGCGAACGGCCTCTTCGATCCGCTCGGCAACGTTTTCCGTGCCCATGACAGAACTGTCGGAGTTGAACTGGAATTGCATGTGGGAATTCTCCTCTCGTTGACTTTTACAATTCCGATATGGGCATTCGCGTTCGCGGGTTCCAGCCTAGATGCAGCATAAAGACGATCATTCAGACAATCAGCTACCCGATCCTGATAGCCTGGCTGAAGGGTCGTTTCCGATCCTTGGGCGAAATTGTCGAAGTTGACACCGGATCACGGCCCGTGTGGTCCTGCAAACGCACAGAAACCGCGCGTTTGGGGCCGCTTTGGCAAAGTTGACACTTTCGCAAAACAGCGGCGAAATAGAGCGGTCGGAGATGAGCAATGGTTGGGGTTCACGATGTGGGGTTGCACGGCGGGGTCGCATCGAATGTGATCCAGGTGCGATGGCCCTCACGCGCCGGCAACGTCGCACGGTGCGGCACTTGTGTGTGGAGAAACGGGTTTGTGGTGAGCCTGACGCGATCATCGGGCACAAGAATGCACAACTTGCGCGGTGTAGGAAACCTGCAAGTTGAGGAACTTACCCCGCCTGATAAAATCTGGTCGGGGCTCAGATCTCGCGATTATTGCGAAACGGCGGCTTCGGCTTCGCGCTTGGCTGCGCGTTCGGCTTCGGCTTTGGCGCGGTCCTGCGCAACATTACGCGCCTGATCAGCCAGCGCACGCCATGTCTTTTCAGAGCGCAATTCACGCTCTTTCACATTCTGGAGCTTCGCCTGCTTGGCAGCGGCGGCAGCGGCATCGGCACGGTCGCGATAGAATTCGAATGTCTGGGACAAGGTCGATACCTGTGTTGGAGAAAAAATTAGGCGGAGAAAGCGATGCGCCGCGCACGAATGCGCAGCGCATCCTCAAATCGGATTAGTCCGCAGCCGAAAGGTTAACGGCGCTTTCCTTGCCGTTGCGGCCCATTTCGACGTCGTAGTTCAGACGCTGTTCCTTATCGAGCGTCTGCATGCCGGCGGCCTGCACTGCGCTGATGTGGACGAAGCTGTCGGGCGAACCGTCGTCGGGCTGGATGAAGCCATAGCCCTTGTCGGTGTTGAAGAATTTAACTGAGCCTGTCTTGGCCATGATGTGTTCCTTTCAAAGAACAGGAGTTGCCCACCGGCGGAATGCCTGCGGGTTGTGCTTGTGATCGTTCAGATGAAAGGAAGTCGTCGCCAGGTTAACGCCGGGGCCGCCTGAGCATCCGAAAAACGGTGGCTCAAAAGGCAAGCGGCGGTAGTCAAAACTCGAAGTCCGTCGCAAATCTCGACGTCAGCAGGATGCGTGATAGCAGGCTTTTGCGGCGTTGGCTAATTATTTGGACGCATCGCGGTTTCACAACCGCGTGAACCGACAATACCAGCAAATAAACCTACTTGTTTTCAGATGCTTTACGGCGATTTAGGTCGTAAATGGCATGGGCCAGGTCGGTAAAACGATATGACCCAACGCGGTATTCGCGCGCCAGGTCGCTCGTGATCCCGTCCGGCAGCGCGCCAGCGGATGGTCGCACTGCGCCGCCCTCGTTTTCCCATCTGGCAATCGGCCGAGATTTCGGGAAGGGCGCGAGTTTCATGGTGCCGGTTCGCTCGTAAAGATCTCGCCGTGCACGAATGGCGGATCGGGTTCGGGGATGCCGCCTTGCGTGCGCAGAAGGCGAATGCGCCTGGCGTAGTCGGAAATCAGATCGAATTGATTCTGGCACACCGCCGCTGGATCGCTCTCGTCTGCCCGCATAGAGGCAAGCTGGTGTGCGTGAAGCAGCTCGTTCAGATCCATCGCTTCGTCCTCCCTCAATTGCAGGCCAATTCAGAACCCATCGCGCAACACGCTGCGGGCAGGCCAAGCCGGGGACGCCCTGATCCGGGCGCCCCGACGAGTAGCAGGATCAGCCCTGCTGTTTGCTGGCCTGATCCTTCTTGCTCTGCTCCATCTGCAGGCTGGTTGCATGAGCCTTGCCACCGTCTACTTCACGGGTTTCGTAAGCATACATTTGGCCCGACTGAGGTTCCTGGCCCTGCTGCTGCAGATCTGATTTGTTGAAAGGCAGCGCATCACCGCCCTTTTCGGGGGTGATCATTCCGTGACCCTTGGCGGCGTCGTACGATTTGATAGTTCCTGAATGAGCCATGTTGAAAATCCCGTTTTGTTGCATGCAGGCGACCGTGATCGGCCGTTTATGCACGGCGCTTAGAGACGGAAAAGATAGGGGGCGAATACATAATCAGTATTCAAGACCGTCGATTTCGACTGGTAGCTGTAATTCATATAATCATGATCAGCCCGGTTGCAATTCAAACTGGCTTACTATTTGCTCCGTCGATCATGATATTTGGACATTATTTTTATAGCGCCTATCTAAGCGGAAGGGCATCCAGCCCTGATTGGAAAAAGTGATGGCCAAAGGTCAACAGAAGAAAAGCCGCGAAGCGCGCAAGCCCAAGGCCGACAAGGGCCCCAAGCAGAACGCCAGCCAGCCCAGCACGAAGCCCGGCGGAATCAAGGGGCTGGAAAACATGAAGAACGGCTGAGGCGCAAGGCGCGGGGCGGTTCGGGGCAGGTTTGGCAAAGTTGACACAATTGACACCGCCCCACCCTCCTTTGCGGCACCGTAAACCGCAGATTTGTGCAGGTTTGCAGTTGATTTTGCGAAGTTGACACTTTGCAAAATCAAACGGCGCAACCCAGGCGCTCAATCGTCCCAGCGCTCGCTTTCGTCACCCTCGTCCTCATCATCTTCGCTGGCGTACAATTCCTCGTATTCCAGCCGCATCTGCTCGTCCCAAGTCTCGGGACCGTTCTCGATCCGCCTCAACAGCGGGCCAAGATCATCGGGACCATACCCCGCCGCGCGGTGGGTGGCGGGCACGCGGGGTGCGCGAAAACCATCGCGCATCGCCAGCAGCGCCACCGTCAACCGCTCGTCATATCGGCGCGAGGTGCCCACCACTTCCCCCTTGTAATAATGCGGAACCTCCACCCCGTGCAGCGCGCGCTCCATCGCCGCCTCTGCCAGCGCATCGAACCGGCATCGCAGCGCCGCGTGCCAGGCGAGATCGAACGGCTCCCCCTTCAACCGCGCGCGCAAGGCATAGGCCGATTGCCGCGACATCCCCGCCGCCCGCGCCGCCTGAGCGACCGATTGTGTGGAGGCCAGCGCCTCAAGAAACATGGCCTGCCGCGCGGGCGTCCACCCGTCATGGCGCGTGATGGCGGGCGAAGTGGTGAGCGCGCCCAGTGAGGCGGGGCCAGCGGCGGTATCATCCGAAGAGTGTGTCATCCGCGATGATAAGACAGAATTTGGCTGTGTAGGAAAGTGTTGGGTAGGAAAGTGTTGCGTGGGAAAGTGTTTCGGGCGACCGGCGCGCTGGTGTAGGCGGGGCGCGATGACGCCTGTGACCATCCTTGTCGATGCCGATGCCTGCCCGGTGAAAGAGGAGGTGTACCGCGTGGCCGAGCGCTTTGGCGCGCATGTCCGCATCGTCAGCAACAGCTCGTTTCGCGTGCCGGTGAGCGACCGGGTGAAGCGCGTGGTGGTGGATGACAGCTTCGACGCGGCGGACGACTGGATAGCGGACAACGCAGACGCGCGATCAGTGGTGATTACCGCAGACATACTGCTCGCCGAACGTTGCCTGAAAGCGGGCGCGCGGGTGCTGAAACATAATGGCCAGGCAATTCGACGCCGCCAGCATCGGCAACGCCATCGCGACCCGCGCAATCATGGAAGACCTGCGCGCCGGAATGGACGGCATTGGCGGCGGGACCACCCCCGTTCAGCAAGGCGGACAGGTCGCGGTTCCTGCAAGCGCTGGACCGGGTGCTGGTGGCGATGGGGTGAGGCAGAAGGCGGAAGGCGGGGAAAAGGGTTTCTCAACCATAGGCAATGTAATCTCCTGATCCGGCGCGCGATCGTGTCAGGAGTGAATGGCATGGTGGAAGTCTGGTTGAACTTTGTAGCAAGCCCGTGGCCGGTCGTAGCCCTGACTTTTGCAATTTTCTTGTTTTTCGGAACGCTGATCATCGCCCTCGACGTGATCGAGGAGAAGGGCAAGATTTCGAGGAGCAAGGCCTATTGGGCCGGGCGAAAGCAGAACAAGAACGGCACCAGTACGCGGGCCGATTTCGCCGCCGACCAGCTCAAGAAAGTGAGCGAGGCCCGTTTCGTGGCGCGCGCGCTGCTCAACGCGCCCGAAGCCAAGGTGTTCGCGGCGCTTGATAGTGCGGTGATCGCGCGCAATCCGCGCTGGCAGGTGATGGCGCAGGTGTCGCTGGGAGAATTCCTCGCCAGCCCGGACAAGGACGCCTATTTCGCGGTCAATTCCAAACGCGTCGATTTCGCGCTGATGGACGAGAACTGCCGCGTGGTCCACGCGCTCGAATATCAGGGCAGCGGCCACCACACCTGCGCCTCAGCCGCCGCGACGCGACGCGGTGAAAAAGGAAGCGTTGCGCAAGGCCGGAATAGGCTATCACGAGATTGTCGCCGGCCACACCACGCCGAGCGAATTGCGGACGCTGGTGGAGAAACTGGTGGCGCCAGCGCCGAGCCAGTCATCGCCCCACCCCCAACCCCTCCCGCAAGCGGGAGGGGAGCGAGAGTTCGAAGCGGAGCGAAGATGGCCGACAGGCCACCTGCCAAGCCGCAGGCGCGGCTAGTCGCAGCGGGGTGGGTGAGGCGGGCGCTTGGCTCTGCGCTGGAGACAATTAGCCAGCGCAATCGCTTACCGATCGCAAGGTCTCAAGTCAGCTGCTGAAACAAGTGTTCCAAGCGAGAATCGATTTCAATAACAAGAATTGTGGACGTAGTGGGCTCAAGGTTGACCGGTCATTTGATCGCTATCTTATCAACTGACACTGGAGTAATTTGATGGCTTAGCCCACAACTATCGGCGGAGCAATTCAAACTGCGTTCAACCAATTTGAAGTCGCTACCATCGAAAGCCAATTTTCATCTGCCTTTTCGAGCTGCGCCATAGCATCGAGCAATGAGGGATCTTTATCGGCCCGCAATCTGCTCACGGCATCCGTAAAGACGACAACGGTAAGACGCCTGAGGGACCAAACTTTTCGCTCAACACATAGAGAGGATTCCAGAGTGAGCGCTCGCTCGCAAATCGCAATGCCGATTTGTCGTTGCAGGGCGAGAATGGATGAATCCAATCAGACGCTACTTCACGTATGCGGGAGAGATGAGACGGGTTCGGACTAGCACCGACAAGCGTCACGTTCCTAACATTCGCGCATTTCGCTGGCCATTCAGGTACCAAACGGTGCTCTCGCGCGCCACAGCACACGCTGCGCGCGAGCCAATCTACAACGACAGACAGGGCGAAAATACCCGCATATACGCTGGCGTACGCTTCAAACCGGTGCAAAATCAAAATTTGGCCTAACTGAGCGAGTTGAAAGCAATCGCCTGCAACGCATCGCTCGACGTAGAATTTCGTTGAGCATTCCAAGACCTGCTCGAATTGGGCAACGACCTCTTCGAACGATTACGCGCTTCGCGGCATTGCATCGCATGATCGATTAACGAAGGTGCCGAACGACATCCATTCGATGAGCGCACATTCACGAAGCGATGCCGAAATTGTTAGCTATTCGACTCGTTTTTTTTGCTCAAGCCACGTTTCGAGCCGCAAATTTCTTGGTAAGCACGTGGCGAATTAGGCTCAAGAAATCTGGCGTAAGCCTAATGCAAGAGGCATTTAACGCCTATGAGCCCGCATTGCCTTCGAATCGTCTCATCTCACGAGCGAAACAGACGGCAAAAGGTCTATCAAGGCTTTTCACGGTTTATTGGGCCATTCGCAATCCTCGTGGCACACGAATTTGATCTACAAGATGACAGATTACTTGCTTAGAACATTTGTCCTTTTCACAATGCAAGCGAAGATTGCAAAGGGCCTTATACGTGTTTAATCAGATCGCTCACCCCTCCGGCAAATACAACTTCTTCCCCTTGGCCTCGTAAACGCGGCTCATCTCTTCCATGCCCTTGATCGCGGCGGCTGTGCTGGCTTCGGCTGTGTCTGCGCCCAGTTTCTCTGATGCCAGAAAACCCTCGGGGCTTTCGTTCTGCTTGGCGGCGAAATCGCGGACTTCCTGGCTGATCTGCATCGAGCAGAACTTGGGCCCGCACATGGAGCAGAAATGCGCGGTCTTGGCGCCCTCGGCCGGCAGCGTCTGGTCGTGGTATTGCTCGGCGGTTTCCGGGTCGAGCGACAGGTTGAACTGATCGCGCCAGCGGAATTCGAAGCGCGCTTTTGACAGGGCGTTATCGCGCACCTGCGCTGCCGGGTGTCCTTTGGCCAAATCGGCGGCGTGGGCGGCGAGTTTGTAGGTGATCACGCCCACCTTCACATCATCGCGGTCGGGCAGGCCCAGATGCTCCTTGGGCGTGACGTAGCAAAGCATCGCGGTGCCATACCAGCCGATCTGCGCCGCGCCGATGCCGCTGGTGATGTGGTCATACCCCGGCGCAATATCGGTGACGAGCGGCCCCAAGGTGTAGAACGGAGCCTCGCCGCACACCTCCAGCTGTTTTTCCATGTTCTCCTTGATCTTGTGCATGGGCACGTGGCCCGGCCCTTCGATCATCACCTGCACATCGTGCTTCCACGCGCGGTGGGTCAGCTCGCCCAGGGTATACAGTTCGGAAAATTGCGCCTCGTCATTGGCGTCCGCAATGCTGCCGGGGCGCAGGCCATCGCCCAGAGAATAGGCGATGTCGTATGCTTTCATGATCTCGGTAATGTCGTCGAAATGTTCGTACAGGAACGATTCCTTGTGATGCGCAAGGCACCATTTCGCCATGATCGATCCGCCACGGCTGACGATCCCGGTGACGCGCTTGGCCGCCATCGGCACATAGGCGAGGCGCACGCCTGCGTGGATGGTGAAATAGTCGACGCCCTGTTCGGCCTGTTCAATCAGCGTATCGCGGAAGATTTCCCACGTGAGTTCTTCGGCGACGCCGCCGACTTTTTCGAGCGCCTGATAGATCGGCACGGTGCCAACCGGGACGGCGGAGTTGCGGATGATCCATTCGCGGGTGTCGTGGATGTTGCGGCCCGTGGACAAGTCCATGATCGTATCCGCGCCCCAACGGGTCGCCCACACCATCTTGTCGACTTCGTTGGCGACATTGCTGGCAACGGCGGAATTGCCGATATTGGCGTTGATCTTGACCAGGAAATTGCGCCCGATCGCCATCGGCTCGCTTTCAGGGTGGTTGATGTTGTTGGGGATGATGGCGCGGCCGCGGGCGATTTCGTCGCGCACGAATTCCGGCGTGATGATGGTCGGGATTTCCGCTCCCCAGCTTTCCCCGTCGCGCACCATGTCGGCGGCGATTTCGCGGCCAAGGTTTTCGCGCTCTGCCACGTATTCCATTTCCGGCGTGATGATGCCTTTGCGGGCATAGTGCATCTGGCTGACGTTCATGCCTGCCTTGGCGCGCAAGGGGCGCTTTACGGTGTTGGGAAATTGCGGGACACCGCCCGAACGGTCAGGGCCAAGCTGGCCGTTATCCTCGGGCTTTACCTCGCGCCCGTCATACGCCTCCACATCATTGCGCGCCATGATCCAGTCGCGCCGCAGCGGGGCAAGGCCAGCGTTGATATTGATGGCGACAGCGGGATCGGAATAGGGGCCGGACGTGTCGTAAACCCGCACCGGAGCCTCCCCGCCCTCAAGGTCAATCTCGCGCATGGCGACCTGAATGCCGCTGCCGGTGCGCGCGCCGACATGAATCTTGCGGCTGCCCCGGATGGGGCCGGTGGTGACGCCAATTTCTACGCCATCGTCTTCAAGTGGGCTGTTGATGTCGGCCATGCGAAGTCTCTCCTGTTGGCGGAGCGCGGACTTCTGGTGTGTCACAGACAATCGAACCAGCCGCTCCCTCCGCCGATGTTAATCGGTTCAGGTTCAACGGGTCGGGCGATGCTACTCGCCCCTCTCAGCGAAAGCTCGCTCCCCGGGGATAGGCCTTGGTTTAGGCGCAATGTCAGCGTGCGTCCAGTCGCCCGTCACAAGTCGCCAGTCGATCAGCTGTCTTCAATCGCGCTGGAAAGACACAGCGCCAACAGCACCGTTGCAGCCACTCCCGATGCACCCGCCAGCGGCAGTTCGCCCAGAACCACGCGACCGGCCGCCATCGACAGCGCGTTGGCGATCATGGCGACCACGCCCACCGCCGCGCTGAGACCGCCCAGCACCCTTGCCATCAGCGATCCTTGGGCCATTTTCGCAAGGCCAAAGACCAGCGCAGCCAGACCCAGCAGCACCTTTGCCGCATTGTACACCATGAAGGAAAAGGCGACGATTGCGCCCGCTGCCGGGGCCAGCGCCTCCACCTGCGTCGCCGCATCGCGGAATGGGCCGAACATCGTCAATCCGACGCCCACCTGCACCACATTCAGCACCGCGGCAAAAGCAATGGCCGAAAAGCCCAAAGTATAGCGCTTCGCCTCGACCAGCGCAGACCCGGCAAACGCGGCGAGCAGCACGAAGAACAGCCCTTCCACACCCCACAGCACCTGACGCGGCGCGTCGACCCCGGCGATATAGAGCGCGGTGTAGATGGACTGTGTAATGGCGACGGTGACGAGCAGGAATGCCACCACCTGCACGGTGCGTTTCAAAGTCAATTCCATTGGTATAAACCCCCTGATCCTGATGGAAATCTGTTCCGCGCAGGTTCGGTCGATGCTGGCGAAAGGTTACTTCTGAATGAGATTTCCGTGCGACCGAAAACCCAGTTCAGATACAGGTGCAGGCCCAGATACAGGGAAAGCAATCTGACCCGGCTTTACCGCCTTGATGCCACCGCGCCTGATATCGCCGCCCGTTTCGGAGCGCGGGCGGGGGATGATCCGTGGGCTGGCGGGTATGGAGCGCCGGGACAGTTCATGCCGGTGATCACTGCGGGCCGCGAATATATCGCCGGGCCTCGACCTGCGGGCAGGCCACTGCAACCGCGCATGACGCCGCGCCTGTGGGGGGTGATGCCGCCGCCCAACGCTTCCGATCCGGCAAGGCGCATCCACACCGTTCGCAATCTCGACAGCCCGTTCTGGATAGGCAATCTGCGCAACAGCGAATTTCGCTGCCTGGTCCCGGCAACCGCGATCATGCTGTGGGGCAGCGGCACCGATTACGAGGGACGGCGGCTGCAGCACTGGTTCGCGCGCGCAGGCGAGCCGATCATGGCGATGGCAGGCGTGTGGAAGGATGAGGACGTCCCCGCCTTCGCGATCATCACCCGTCCCGCGCAAGGCGCAGCTCTGGCAGCCGGTGCAGAGGCGATGCCGATCATGGTGCCCGCCGATGGGCGCGCGCAGCAGGACTGGCTACACGGCAACTGGGATCGGGCGCGTGCGGCGCTTCAATCGGGCTTGCGCGAAAGCCTGCGCGAAGTCGAAGTTCGCGATGATTGAACCTCGCCCGTGCTCGATTACATCGGGAAACAGATGCGGGTTGGCAACACTTCTCTCGAATACTTGAACTTCTCTCCAAAAACCTTGGATGCGCCAGCAATACCCAAGTATCGAACCCATTAACTCAAGGGGCGCAGTCAGACGAGAGGTCAAGCGATGATTTCATGCGCGCCCCGCAATCAGGGGATGCTCCATGAACACCGCCAATCGCCTTTCCGCCGCACTCCTGCTCGGCTCGACCGCGCTGGCCGCATTGATAATGCCCGCGCCTGCGCGTGCGGACGATTGCCTGCTTGACCGCGACGACGACGGTAATGTCGATCTGCTCAACGTCGATAACGATGGCGGTGCGGATTCGAATGACGACGATGCGAGCCTGGCCTGCGGCGTCGGTGCCGAGGCGACCGGGCAATTCGCAACGGCACTCGGCAGCAATGCTGTGGCGAGCGGCGATCGGACTGTCGCGGTCGGACCGCATCGCACAGGCGACCGCTGCAGATGCGACGGCGCTGGGGCAAAATGCTCGTGCTCAGAGCATTTCGTCCATTGCGCTGGGCCAAGCCTCTTTCGCGAATGGTGTCAGCGCCATCGCCATTGGCGGCGACGGGGTGGACATGGGCAGCAGCGGCGCGCAGGCCAACGGAGACGGCGCGGTTGCGCTGGCGCGGATGCATTTGCCGGGGAGGATCGCGCACTTGCCCTTGGGGGCAACGCGCTGGCAAGTGGACTCGGTTCCGTTGCGCTCGGACAAATTCCGTCAGCGACAGGGGAAATGCGGTCTCGGTCGGGGATGCGAGCACATCTCTTACCCGCCAGATCATCAATGTCGCCGCCGGGACACAAGAAACCGACGCGGTGAACCTTGGCCAATTGAACAATGCGGTTGCGGGGGTGGCCAACCCGTTTGTGGCGGTGAATTCGGCCGGGCAAACGGCGACGCGAATGGCATATTCGACGGACAGCACGCAATCGGGGCTTGGCCGGTCGTCAGGCAGTGCCAGCGCGACGGCAGCTTTGCGAGCGTCGGAGCCGGAGGTTGAATCGAGCCATCGGCGGCTCCCAGCGCCGCGGCGATGGGCGATCGGTCGCCGAAGGCGCGAATGCGATTGCCATCGTACAGCCGCCGCGGTCAACGGGGTTGCGATTGGCGCGCTTCGCGCAGCGGCCAGATGCCGTTGCATTAGGCACGAATGCGAAGGCGAGTTTCTCGATTCGTGGGGCTTGGCGAGCAGCCGGAAGCGCGCTTGCACGGGAATGCGCAGCGCGGCAGCTCCGCGTATGGCCAGAACGCGGTAGCCGGCAGCGCGAGCCGGCCAGTGCAGTCAGCAGCGTTCATGGAATGCCGCCGCGCTGGCAGACAGGTCGATGCCGAACGCCCTGCGGACCGGACAGACAGCCTGTCAGTGCATGCCACGACCGGTTCAACCCGCGACGTTTCGGCGCGCAGGCACGCGGATTGAGCGCATTGCCCTTGGCGCATCTGCCGAAGCGGTGGGGGATGATTTGCGTCGGTCGGCTTCTGTGCCAGGTCCAATGGAATCTATTCGGCGGCGCTGGGCTCGCGTTCACTTGCTGGCGAGCGCGGTGCCGTGGCGCTGGGAGGCAATGCCCAGGCGACCGGCGTAAGCGCGGCCGCGGTGGGCTTTCGCACGATTGCCTCGGGTGAAGGTTCGATCGCGATTGGTGGCGATGGCCGTTCGTCGAGGACGATGGAGGTACCGGCGCGATGGCGATCGGCACGCAAACGACCGCATTGGGCGCGGATGCGTTTTCCGAAGGGCTGAACACCACGGCACTCGGTGCGGGCGCGATTGCGGTGGGTGTACAGTCCACTGGCGTTGGGCCGGGGGCGGGGCAACCGGGGTCGGCGCGCTGGCATTTGGCGCATTTTCTGCCGCGCGCGGGCGGCTGTCGACTGCGCTGGGTTACAAGCCTTCGCCCCGGTCGATTTCGCCACGGCCATCGGCTAGGCGACGGCGCGCGGCACGTTCAACGATCGGCCGAATCGCGCGCGCCGCCGAATCGCAACCGCCATTGGCTTTGGCGCGCGGGCGCGTGGTGCGATCCGCTGCGATCGGATCAGGTGCACTGGCCAATCAGGCCGGCTCCACCGCCATTGGCGCGGGTGCCATCACCACCGCCGCCAGACCAGGTCGCTGTCGGCGGCACGGGCAGCGCGGTGCGGATCGGCGATATCGAGGCATCCACGCTGGCGCAGCAGGGGCCGGTCGATATCGTGACCATCGATCAGAACGGCACGCTGGGCCGTCAACAGGTCGCCACCGCCGCATCGGTCGCGAACATGCGGGTATCAGTGAACGCGCTGGCGCAGGTTAGCGAGACGCAGTTCAACACGCTGGCCTCCAGCGTGACAGCGCTGGATTCGCGGCTGACCGGTGTAGAATTCCGGCTGGACGAAGTGGATCGGCGCGCGCGCGGCGGGATCGCGGCGGCGGCGGCGCTGGGCAGCGCGCTGGCAATGCCGGACAAGAGCTTTGTTCTGGCGGGCAACGTCGCAACCTATGGTGGGGAACAGGGATATTCGCTGTCGCTATCGAGCCGGGCCAGCGACAACCTTGCCTTTAGCGCAGGGGTCGCAGGCAATACCGGAGAGGGTGATGTCATCGCGCAGGCGGGGTTCGCAATCGGGTTTTGAGCGTAGGACAAGCGTCGGGGCCAATTCTTTGACCAGGCAGGAAAATTGATGCGCTGATAGTGCTCCCACCGAATTGACTTCATGTTGAACCCGTGTAGTCGAAGATAAAATTCCAATCGGAGAAGTAAATGTCTGTAACTCGGCGCTCTTTCGTCGCGGGCGCGAGCGCCTTTGCTGTGGCCTCGTGTGGGGGGGGGGTAGTTCAAGCCCTGCACCGGTAAGTCCGGCTCCGGCGCCTACGCCTGCTCCGGTGCCAACGCCTACGCCCACGCCAACTCCGACACCAACCCCCACAAGCAGCCAACCTTACGATGCGAGTGCAGACGCGCTCGACCCGTATCTGCAGGCGATTACCGCGCAGCTTGTGCTCTTCAACGCGAAACGGCGCGATTTCCGCGTTTCGCTGGTGGAAACCGATGCGGACCTGTTCCGGATGCACATCTGGGATGAAGTGCTGGGCCGCGAAGTCGCGAGTTTCCAGCTGGAAAACCCCGATTACAACAACCTGCCCGAACGCGTTCTGTTGTCCTCGGGCAATCCGCTGAACTCGCAGCAGTATTCGGGGATGGAAGGGTTCATCAAGCTGAACGCGGCGGCAATCGAGGTCGGGCCGGCGGTGCGCCAGTTCGGCAGCCCGCAAACCAGCCGGATCAATCGCAGCAATGTCACGACCAGAGCCGATTACCGCGACCGCCACTGGGCGGACAATTTCGATGAGGTGATCCGCGTCGGCGAAGGGCGCCCGCTCACCACGATTCGTCAGGCACTGGTCAGTCTGTATGCTGGCGGGGCGCTGGCCGATCCGTCCAATCCTTCGCAATTGCCCGTATGCCTGCGCGCCAACCCGCTCAACCGGATCGCGCTGGTGTTCGATCCGTCGGAGCGGCCCTATCTGGGCGTAAGCGAGCACGTGCCAGATTGGGTGTATCTGGGCGGGCGAGAGCGCCAGGGCACCGTGTTCGAACATTCGGCGGGTGCTGCCCGCGCCCTGATCGAAGGGCAGGCCAACACTGGCGCGTACGATCTCACCATCCGCAACACTGCATTGAATGGCTCCGGTCCGGCGCGTTACGGCTGGCACACGGATTACGTGCATCTGGTGCAGACCCCCGATCCCGAAGGCGATATCAACCGCGATTATGCGGTCAATTTTGAACGGGTGCGGTTCGTTGTCGGGCCGCAGGCGGGGATCCAGAGCTATGGATCGGGCATCGGCCCGCAGGCGGCGGCGAATTTCGTCGATTGCGAATTTGCCTGCGAAAACCCCGCGTTCAATAACGTGCTGGTATCGGCCAACAATTCATCCAGCCCAATTGGCGGGGGGCGGTTTACATTTCGCAATTGCATCGACACCAGCAATCGCGGGGCGGATGTGTCCACCATCGGCGTCCAGACAAAGGTAAACGCGACCAATCCCAACATCGTGGAGGTCAACGATTGCCGCAATTTCAATCAGATAACGCTGTCGGACGGCGGCCAGGGCGTGTTTCGCGGCAAGTGGATCTTGCGCGGGAACACGGCGATGCGAGTATTCTCTACCATCCCCGGCGATAATCTCACGGGCTGAGGCCGATGTGAGCCATGTTGGGCGGATGAGGCGCGGCCTTGCGCCCCGTCCGCCCGCCGTATCACTCGATCACGCGGCCGCGTACCATCACGAAATCGACGGTTTCCAGCACGGTCACATCGTCCAGCGGATTGCCGTCCACCGCGATGATATCGGCGGAATACCCCGGTGCGATGCGGCCAATCTGGCTTTCCATACCCAGCACCTTTGCCGCGCCAGTGGTGGCGCTGGCGATTGCATCGCGGTTGGACATTCCCTGCCGCGTCATCAGCGCGAATTCCTCCGCATTGCGGCCATGATCATACACGCCCGCATCAGTGCCAAAAGCAACTGTCACGCCATATTGCCGCGCCCGCGAAACCAGCGATGCCATCAATGGCTGCACGGCGCGGATCTTGTCCTCGACCACGGGGGTGTAGACGCCCTTGCCCAGACCTTCGGCCACGCCTTCCAATGCCATCAGCGTCGGCACCAGCACGGTGCCATTCGCTTTCATCGCGCGCGCCGCAGCCTCGTCAAGATAGGTTCCGTGTTCAATTGAGTCGATCCCGGCTTCGGCGGCTTGCTGAATGCCGCGCGCACCGTGCGCGTGGGCCATCACCTTCAGCCCCAGAGAATGCGCGGTGTCAGCAATCGTCTTCATTTCTTCTGGCGTGAAATGCGCCTCCAGCCCGCGGCCCTGCTGGCTCAGCACGCCGCCGGTTGCTGTGATCTTGATCACGTCGGACCCATTCTGGCTGGCCAGCCGCACCTTGGCAGCGCATTCCACCGCGCCCGTGCAGGTAAAGCCGGTGTCCAGCACCTCATTCACCTCGGGGCGAAAGCCGCTGACATCGCCATGCCCGCCAACAATTGCCAGCGCAGGGCCGGCGGCAACGATGCGCGGGCCGGGGATAAGCCCCTCGGCAGTGCCGCGCCGCAGGGAAAATGCGGTCTGCGGCGCGCTGCCGGCCTCGCGCACGGTGGTAAAGCCTGCAAGCGCGGTCAGCCGCGCGTTCTTTGCCCCCACGACCACGCCCCAGTCGTCGGGCTCGGTCGCCTCTTTCCAGAAATCGCCGCCGGGATCACCGGTCAAATGGGTGTGCAGATCGATAAGACCGGGCAAAACGGTCTTGCCCGAAAGGTCGATCACCGTATCGGCCTCGAAATCGGTGGTGTCAGTGTTGATCGAAACGATCCTGCCATCCTCGATCATGATGATCGCCGGTCCCGTGGGCGAGGCGGAGGCATCGGTGATTACGCTGCCTGCCCTGATCGCAATGGTTTCGGCAAACGCGGGCGCGGCCATGGCGGTGGACAGTGCGGCCATCGCACAGCCCAGTTTCATCAACAATTTCATCGGTGTTCCCTCTGCCTTTTTCACAATCCTCTGGTGCGCTTGATGCGCGCGTCGCCCGATCAAGGCAAGTGGGACAACACATTTGCAATTCATCGGCTCATCGTTACAAGAACGCGACACATCCCGTTGCCAAGAGGACACCTGCACGAATGACTCGCTTTCTGACTGTTTCCGTTACCCTTCTCGCCACAGCATCCATCACCGCCACTGCCCAAGCCCGCCCGATGACGCCCGAAGACGTTGCGAAACTGGAAAGCGTGGGCGCAATGGCGGTCTCTCCCGATGGAACGCGCATCGCCTACACCACGTCCAGCCTGCCCGACGTGACCACTGGCGAGAAGAACGGTTCGACAAAGTCAGAACTGAAAGTCGCCACCGCGCCCGACACCGCGCGCGCTTTCCTGCCCACGGATATCTCGCCCGGCGGCATCGCCTTCAGCCCCGATGGCACGAAGGTGACGTTCCTGTGGTCGAAGGACGATGAGGATCGCGCCGTGTGGGGCGTGCCGGTTGACGGCGGCACCTATACGAAAATCGCCGCGATCAAGGATGCCGATGTGCGATCCTACGAAATGAGCGCGGATGGCAGCATGGTCTATCTGCTGGCCGCCCCCGCCAAGGACGAGCAGCGCGAAACCCAGTCCAAGGCCGGATTTAACTCGCGCGTTTACGAAGAGGAATTCCGCCCCGCCCGCATGTTCGTGGCAAAGGTCGGCGAAGAGGTTGACGCCGCGCCCAGGGAAATCTCCGTACCCGGTTTCGTGAGCGGCTTCGATGTCGCAAAGGACGGCAGCTTTGCCATCGTGCAGACTGCGCCCACGCCGCTGGTCGATGACAGCTACACCAAAATGCGCGTCAACATCATCGATCTGGCGACCGGTGCTGTGCGCGCCGTAGTGCAGACGCCGGGCAAGATCGATGATGTGGAAATCTCCCCCGATGGGAAGCAATTGTCGCTGATCGCGGCCGTCGATCAGAACGATCCGGCACCGACCACGCTGCACCTCGTCGATACATCGACCGGCGGATACCGCGCGCTGAATGAAGGCGCGGCGGAAGCGGTGGTGGATACCGAATGGCTCGCCGACGGACGGCTGGCGGCGATTGTGCACGTGGGCGTGCAGTCGAAACTCCGGTTCTATGATGCCAGTGGCAACGTCACCGGCGAAGTCGATCCGGGCGATCTTATCTTGACCCGTATCGATGCGGGCGCCGGAACCGTCGGCGTCGCGGCGAATGCGCCGCGCCACCCGACCGAGCTGTTCAGGTTGAACGGCAGCACTTTTGAGCGATGGACCACGCATAACCCGTGGCTTTCCGAAATCGATTTCGGCACGCAGCGCGCCTATCGCTACACCGCCACTGATGGCCAGCAGATCGAAGGGGTGCTGATCGAGCCGGTGGGCCGAATTCCCAAGGGCGGCGCGCCCACGATCATGAACGTCCACGGCGGACCCGAGGCGCATGACAGCAATGGCTGGGTAACCGGTTATTCCAGCCCCGGCCACGTTGCCGCGGGCAAGGGGTATGCCGTGTTCCTGCCCAATTATCGCGGATCGACCGCCTATGGCGTCGCGTTTTCAAAGGCGCATCAGGGCCGCTACACCGACCCCGAATTTCGCGATATCGTGGACGCGAAAAAGGCGTTGGTGGCAGACGGTATCACCGATCCCGCGCGCACCGGCATCACCGGCGGATCGTATGGCGGCTATGCCAGCGCGTGGGGTTCGACCTATTATTCGGATGAATACGCGGCCAGCGTGATGTTTGTCGGTATCTCCGACCAGATCAGCAAGTTTGGCACAACCGACATTCCCTACGAGATGTACAACGTCCACAGCCGCGCGTGGCCGTGGGACAACTGGCAGAAAATGCTGGAGGTCTCGCCCATCTATCACACGGACAAGGCCAACACCCCGACCCTCATCATGCATGGCGAAGATGATACCCGCGTCGATCCCAGCCAGAGCATGGAGCTGTACCGTTTCATCAAGGTGCGCAAACCCGATGTGCCGGTCCGGCTCGTCTTCTTCCCCGGCGAAGGGCACGGCAACCGGATCGCCGCCAACCGCTATGACTACAATCTGCGGATGATGCAGTGGTTCGATACCTATCTGAAGACCGGCAATCGCAGTGCCCCCTTCCCGCGCCGCGTCCACAACTGGCAGACGGTGCGAAGGGCGCAAAACCGGGTAAGGACAAGGGCAAGGACGAGGCCGCCGATTAAGGCTTTCCAATCCAGAGAAACAGAAAAGGCCGCCTCTCATCGGGGCGGCCTTTTTCGTTGGCGGGGCCTGTCAGAACGGTTTCCACAGCGAACCAAAAATGCAAGCCCGCACGCGTAGCGTAGCCGTAGCGCAGAGCAAGCCGCTGACCACGGCTAATCGCGAGACGAACCGCAAGCCCGACTGGGCGCCCGCCGCAATGCGGCCTTCAGGTCGTGATGAGAAAGGAAACGGCACCCGGGATGGGGCGCCTCAGTTCAAAACGTATACGCGATGCCAAGTCCGCCGATGAACTGGTCGGCGTTGCCCCGGATGGCGGTGAACGGAGTGTCGGCTGCATCACCCATCAGGCGGGAATAACCGAGCACACCAAACACGTTGAACCCGCCATTCAGCGCATTTCCATCCAGATCATAATTCATGATGGCGGTGGTGCCGATGGAATTGAGCCCACCCTCTGCGGTGAATACTGGCAGTCCGCTCACCGCGCTTTGGGCAGGGGTTACGCTGTAGTAATATTCCGCGAAATTATCATCGACGAATTGCAGTCCGGCAGTGATCTGAATGATGCTGGCACGGCTCAAAGGAGTGCGATAGCCGATGCTCGGTTCCACCAGCACACCTTTGTGCGCGCCGGCCACATCAGTGCGCACCTGCGTGGAAAGGGTAACGGCGTCGAATTTGTTCAGCACGCCGGGAAATGTGATGCCGATGTTGCCGCCCAGCTCAACCGCGATGTCGAGATCTTCAAGTTGCGAGACCACCTCATCCTTGACGCGACTGACGCGATCGTTGCGCACGCGGAAAGCCGGACCAAAGCTTACCCGCGTCTGCTGAATGGCGGTGCCAGGCGCGGCCGAATTGAAATCGAGCACGAAGCCGGGGCCATTGGGGCTGATCCCCACTCCGCCCACGCGGCCAACTATCAGCGGCAACGGGAACAGCACGTAATCGTCTGACCCGCTGTAGCTTGGGACGACCCCTGCACCGATGCCGACTGCAACCCAGGTGTCGTCGAACACTCCGGTTGGAATACCGGCTGGTGGTGCGCCAGAGGTGCCGACACGATCACGAGCAGACTGCGATTGGCCTGATTGCAGCTGGCCTTCAGCCTGATCGCGAACAGCTTCCTCCGTCGCCTCGGCCAAGTCAGTGCTGGCGGCAAGCGTAAAGTTCGGATCGCCCTGTCCATCCACATTGCCATTATCCGATGCGAGCGCAATTGCAGGCGCACCGAACAAGCTGATGCCAATGGCAAGGCTGGCAGGGCGCATAGGGGATAGTGTCATTATGGGTTCCTGATAGGCGGCCCTGATAGGCGGCGATGTTGGACTGTCGGCAGGCACGGCTGCGAAACAGATAGATGTCGCTCGGCATACAACGTGTACGCAGACGGGCATAAAAGAGCACGGCGCAAAACATGGCAACCGGTCAGCCGAGTTAATGAACGCCAGCGGTTACGGTTCCCCGACCCATCGATCAAATCCTTGAAACGTCGCACGTGTCGATCATTGCCCCCTACCGCTGTGTGCCCTAGGGCATCAGGCGGATGCGCGATTCAACTCTTGATGTGGCCATAGTCGGTGGCGGGCTTGCAGGCGGGCTGATGGCGCTTGCCCTCACCCGTGCGCGCCCGACGTTTAGCATCGCCCTGATAGAGGGTGGTGAAACGCTGGGCGGCAATCACCGCTGGAGCTGGTTTGCCAGCGATCTGGATGCGGCGGGAGAGGCCCTGCTCGATCCGATCCGCAAAACGCAATGGTCTGCCGGATACGACGTTCGCTTTCCCAAGCTCAATCGCACGCTCGATACCGGCTATACTTCCATGGCATCTGCCGATTTCCACGAAGCGTTGATGCGACTGCTGCCCGAAGGCGCGGTGCATCTGAAAACCCGCGCGAGCGAGATCGACGCAGATGGCGTGACGCTGTCTGATGGCACGCGGCTGATTGCGCGCATGGTGGTGGATTGCCGCAGTTTCCAGCCGAGCGCCCATCTGCGCGGCGGCTGGCAAGTGTTCATGGGCCGCCACATGCGGCTGGATGAACCGCACGGGATCGAGCGCCCCGTGATCATGGACGGCGATGTCGATCAGCTTGCCCCGCACGGCAATGGCGGTGCCTATCGGTTTGTCTATGTCCTGCCACTGGGCGCGCATGACGTGTTTGTCGAGGATACCTATTACGCCGACGATCCAAAGCTGGACCGGGCCGCGCTGTCTGGCCGGATCGATCAGTATTGTCACCAGCATGGCTGGCAAAATGGTGTGCCGGTGGGACATGAAACCGGCCTGCTGCCGGTGCTGACGGGCGGCGATTTCAGCGCGTATCAATCCGAAGTTCGCATTCCCGGCGTTGCCATTGCCGGCGCGCGCGGCGGGTTCGTCCATCCCCTCACCAGCTACACCATCCCCATCGCGGTCGACAATGCACTGGCTTTCGCTGCCGAGGCGGACCTGCCGGGCCCGCAGATGGCAGCCCTGTTCGAGGCGCGCGCTCGCCGCCACTGGCGCCGTACAGCGTATTACAGATTACTGGCGCGATTCCTGTTTTTCGCCGCCGAACCCGATCGGCGCGTGGATATCTTCCAGCGCTTTTATGGGCTAAGACAGGGTCTGATAGAGCGGTTTTATACCGCGCGCTCCCCGCTTCGCGATCAGGTACGCGTCCTGTGGGGTAAACCCCCCGTATCTATTCCGCGCGCGGTCAAGGCCATGTTTCAACGAGGCAGCCCACTGCGCCACGCAAAAGACAAGACCGACGCAAGCCCCGATATGCAGCCCGCACCCCTATCCCAGAACAAGACATCATCCGAGACGGAGACCCCCGCATGAACGCCGATGCTACACTCAACCTCGCAGCCACGATCGGCGGCAAGGGTATCGATACCCGCCTGGCAGAACGGTATGCGGGCAAGACCGCCTGCGTTATCGGTTCGGGCTTTGGCGGTATGGCGCTGGCGCTGCGGCTGCAATCGGCGGGCATCGCGACGACCGTGATCGAAGCGCGCGACAAGCCCGGCGGCCGCGCCTATTTCTGGGAAAAGGACGGCTTCACATTCGATGCCGGTCCCACCGTCATCACCGACCCGCCCTGCCTTGAGGAACTGTGGCAATTGACCGGCCACGACATTGCCGAAGATGTCGAATTGATGAAGGTCATGCCGTTCTATCGTCTCAACTGGCCCGATGGCACCAATTTCGAATATTCGAACGACGAGGAACAGCTCAACGCCGAAATCGCCAAGATCAATCCCGACGATGTGATCGGCTATCAACGCTTTCTGGAATATTCGGCAGGCGTTTACGAAGAAGGCTATGTGAAGCTGGGTCACAAGCCCTTCCTCGATTTCAAGACCATGCTGAAAGCCGCGCCCGCGCTGGTAAAGGAACAGGCATGGCGCAGCGTCTATTCGATGGTTTCGAGCTACATCAAGAGCGACAAACTGCGCGAGGCATTCAGTTTCCATTCGCTGCTGGTCGGCGGCAATCCGATGAAAACGTCGAGCATCTACGCGCTCATTCACAAGCTGGAGAAAGACGGCGGAGTGTGGTGGGCGCGCGGCGGCACCAATCGTCTGATCGCCGGGATGGTCCGCCATTTCGAGCGGCTGGGCGGACGCATGATCGTGGGCGATCCGGTGGTGCAGGTGCACACAATGGGCACCCGTGCAACCGAGGTCGAGACCAAGAGCGGGTTCAGGGAACGGTTTGATGCGGTCGCCTCGAACGGCGATATTATGCATTCCTACAAGGATTTGCTGTCCGAATCCGTGCGCGGTCCGAAAATGGCCAAGTCGCTGAGCCGCAAGAGCTATTCGCCTTCGCTGTTCGTGGTGCATTTCGGCCTCGATGGCACCTGGCCTGGCATTGCGCATCACATGATCCTGTTTGCAAACCGGTATAAGGGGCTGCTCGACGATATCTTTTCCAACGGCGTACTGCCGGAAGATTTCGCGATCTACCTGCACCATCCAACCGTAACCGACCCAAGCATGGCACCTCCGGGCAAGAGCACATTCTATGCGCTCGTCCCGGTCGCTCACATGGGCAAGATGCCGATCGACTGGGATGTCGAGGGGCCGAAGCTGGAAAAGATGATCCTCGATGAACTGGGCCGCCGCCTGATCCCGGACATTCACGACCGGATCGTGACCAAGTTCAGCTACGCTCCCAAGGATTTCAAGCAGGACCTTTCCGCCCATATGGGCAGCGCGTTCAGCCTTGAACCCGTGTTGTGGCAAAGCGCCTATCTGCGCGGCCACAATCGCGACGATGTGATCGAGAACTTCTACCTCGTCGGCGCGGGCACCCATCCGGGCGCAGGCATCCCCGGCGTGGTCGGCAGCGCGAAAGCGACTGCGGGACTGGTGCTGGAGGATCTGGCAGTAAGGGAAACGGTGTGATCGCTCCCTTGGTGGGAAATGGGGAGAACAAATGAAACGCATCGCAGTCTACTGCGGATCCGCCACGCCTGCGGACCCGCGCTATATTGAACTCGCCGAGGATGTCGGCGCGGCGCTGGCGCAGCGCGGCATTGGCATGGTCTATGGCGGCGGCAGGCTGGGACTGATGGGTGCGGTCGCGCGCGGCGCAAAGGAGGCTGGCGGCGAGGTGATCGGCGTGATCCCCGAAGCGCTGATCAAGTCCGAGGTTGCCAATCCCGAATGCGATGAACTGATCGCGGTTTCCGGGATGCATGAGCGCAAGCAGCGTTTCACCGACCTTTCCGATGGTTTTATCACCCTGCCCGGCGGGGTGGGCACTATGGATGAATTGTGGGAGGCGATGAGCTGGGCCCAGCTCGGCTATCACTCGGACCCGGTCGGCCTGCTCAACGCGTTCGGATTCTATGACGATCTGATCGCCTTTAACGCAAAGATGGCCGATGTCGGCTTTGTCCGCCCTGCTCACGCAGGAATATTAATTCACGCCACCACCCTGCCCGATCTGCTGGACAAGATGAGCACCTATCAGCCCCACACCCCGATTTTCCGCATGAAGGCCGATGATCTCTGATAACCCGCCTTCGATAGTCGATCCCGCGCGCCGTGCGGCGCTGGTCGAACATGCGCGCCAGTCGATCAAGCTTGGCTCACAGAGTTTTTCCGCCGCATCGCGCCTGTTCGATGAACAGACGCGGGAGCGCGCGTGGCTGCTGTATGCCTGGTGTCGCCGGTGCGATGATATTGCCGATAATCAGGTGAAGGGCGGCCCGCTGGGCGATCAGTCGGACCTAGTCGACCGCCTGGCGCTGATCCGGCGGCTGACTGCGCTCGCATTTGAAGGCAAGCCCACCGGCGATCCTGCATTCGATGCGCTGGGCGTGGTGGCGCGCGAATGCGGCCTTACCCCTGCGATGGCCGAAGACGTGATCGCCGGTTTCGCGCTGGATGCAGAGGACTGGCGCCCCCGAACCGAAGCCGACATGATGCGGTATTGCTATCACGTGGCCGGCGCGGTGGGCGTTATGATGGCGGTGATAATGGGCGTGGACCCTGACGATACCGATACGCTGGACCGGGCGAACGATCTGGGACTGGCGTTCCAGCTGTCCAATATCGCTCGAGACATCGTGGAAGATGATGCGGCGGGCCGCTGTTACCTGCCGATAATGTGGCTGGTTGAAGAGGATATCGAGCCGGGCCAGCATACCAAGCCACACCATCGACGCGAACTTGCCGAAATGGCGGCGCGACTGGTGGCGCTGGTGGAAAAGCACGAGGCTGCCGCGCGCGTGGGCGCAGAACGCCTGCCATTCCGCAGCCGCTGGGCGGTGCTTTCCGCCGCGCGCATTTACGGCGCAATCGGGCGCAAGGTCCGCAAGCGCGGAACGCAGGCGTGGGCCAGCCGCACCTATGTGGGCCGCTGGGAAAAGGCGCTGTACGGCGCTCGCGCGTTTCTTTCCGCCGCGATCAACCGGGAAAAACATCCCGATGGGCCGATCACCTGGGGCATCAAGGATTACAGGCCTTCCTGACCGCGATTGCCTCGCTCGACACGCAAGACAGTGCGGGCTAATCCGCCAGACATGATCACAAAACTCCTCATCGCCAATCGCGGCGAGATCGCCTGCCGCATCATCCGCACCGCGCGCGCCATGGGTGTGGCGACGGTTGCGGTCTATTCCGATGCCGATGCCAAGGCGCTGCACGTGCGCCAAGCTGACGAAGCGGTGCATATCGGCCCCTCACCCGCGGCGGAATGCTATCTGGTGGGCGCGAAGATCATCGCGGCGGCGAAGCAGACCGGGGCGGATGCGATTCACCCCGGCTACGGCTTCCTGTCGCGAGAACGCCGACTTCGCGCAGGCCGTGCTGGACGCAGGGCTGATCTGGGTCGGCCCCAAGCCCGCCAGCATCCGCGCGATGGGCCTGAAGGACGCGGCCAAGGCGCGCATGATCGAGGCGGGCGTTCCCGTAACCCCCGGCTATCTCGGCGCGGACCAATCGCTCGAACGCCTCACCGCAGAGGCCGAAGCCATCGGCTACCCCGTGCTGATCAAGGCGGTCGCAGGCGGCGGCGGCAAGGGGATGCGCAAGGTCGATGCGCCCGCCGATTTCGCCGCGAGCCTCGAAATCCTGCCGCCGCGAGGCCAAGGCCAGCTTCGGCAATGACGAGGTTCTGCTCGAAAAGTGGATCACCTCGCCCCGCCATATCGAGGTGCAGGTGTTCGGCGACAGCCACGGCAACGTCGTCCACCTGTTCGAGCGCGACTGCTCGCTCCAGCGCCGCCACCAGAAGGTGATCGAGGAAGCCCCCGCCCCCGGCATGGACGCGGCCACCCGCGAAGCGATCTGCGCCGCCGCCGTGCGCGCGGCGAGGCCGTCGATTACGAGGGCGCAGGCACGATCGAATTCATCGCCGATGCCAGCGAAGGCCTGCGCGCCGACCGCATCTTCTTCATGGAGATGAACACCCGCCTTCAGGTCGAACACCCCGTCACCGAGGAGATCACCGGGGTCGATCTGGTCGAATGGCAGCTGCGGGTGGCGAGCGGCGAGCCGTTGCCGCAAGCGGCAGGACGAGCTGTCGATCAACGGCCACGCGATCGAGGCGCGGCTCTATGCGGAAGACCCGGCGAAGGGGTTTTTGCCGAGCACGGGGCGTTACAAGAATTACCGCGACTGGGAGATCGGCGCGCGCATTGAAACCGGCGTTGAAAATGGCGACGAGGTTTCGCCATTTTACGACCCGATGATCGCCAAGATCATCTGCATGCGGAGTGATCGCGAGCGAAGCGATCCAAGAGCTGTGGGAAGCCTGCACCGACGTGGAGATCTACCCGCTCAAGACAAATGCGGCGTTTCTTGCCAACCTTTGCCTCGACGAAGATTTCCGCTCCGCCAACCTCGACACGGGCCTGATCGAGCGGAAACTCGGATGATCTCGCTAAAGGCCCCAGAGCCGTTGCGATGAAATGTTGAGATTACATTGCAGGAGGTCTTGCCGACAGAGACGGATCAGTCACTTTGGCACGCCCGCTGGCGGGATTGCGGCTGAACGCTGACCCCAGCGCCGTTGATCACCTTCGTGGACAAAGAAGGCAACGAATACACAAGGCCTTGTCTGATACGATGGCGGATGGGAGTTTGATTGGGCAGACGACGAGCTTCTCTGGTTCTCATTGGGCAACGCGAAAGCTTACCGCGTTCAAAGTTGAACGCGGCACCGGCCAAGCCTCCGCCGCCGACGGCGCGATCATTGCGCCGATGCCGGGCAAGGTCATCGCGGTCGATGTCAGCGAAGGTCAGGCCGTCACCGCCGGGCAGCGGCTCTTGGTGCTCGAGGCGATGAAGATGGAACACGCCCTCACCGCGCCCTTCGACGGGGTGGTCGAGGGGCTGAGCGGTCAGCGCAGGCGCGCAGGTGCAGGTTGAGGCGCTGCTGGCGACGGTGGTGCCTGCTAGCAAAGAGTGACTTGCCCACCCCCGGCCCCTCCCGCAAGCGGGAGGGGAGAAGAGGCCGCGACCAGTCCCCCTCCCGCTTGCGGGAGGGGTTAGGGGTGGGCCTGTGAGGGAGAGCCGATGACTTGGGCCAAGGAACTCGAAGAACTGCGCGCGCGCGAGGCGCTGGCCGAACAGATGGGCGGCGCGGACAAGGTTGCGCGGCAGCATGGGCGCGGGAAGATGGACGCCCGCGCGCGGCTCGCGGCGCTGTGCGACGAAGGCTCCTTCCGCGAGATCGGCAAGATCGCAGGCAGCGCCAAGTATGACGCCAATGGCGACCTTCCAGGCGTCACCCCCGCCCCCTTCCTGTTCGGCAAGGCCACTGATCAATGGCCGCCCGGTGGTCGCCACGGCGGACGATTTCACCATTCGCGGCGGCGCGGCGGACGCTGGGCATCGCGCGCAAGATGGTGCAGGCCGAGATGATGGCGCACCAGTTGAAGCTCCCCATCATCCGCATGATCGACGGCACGGGCGGCGGCGGCATCGGTCAAGACGCTCGAACAGATCGGCGCGACCTATATCCCGGCGGTGCCCGGCTGGGGCGATGTGGTGACGAACCTCGACACCGTGCCGGTGGTGGCGCTCGCGCTCGGGCCGACGGCGGGCCTTGGGGCTGCGCGCACGGTCGCCAGCCACTATTCGATCATGGTGCGCGGGCTGTCGCAATTGTTCGCCGCTGGCCCCGCCGTGGTCGATGGGCTGGGTGAAAGCTACAAGGGCGCGGCCGACCAGCAACAGGCCAAGGAAGAGCTTGGCGGGGTCGACATCCACACCCGCAACGGCGTGGTCGATGATGAGGTCGCATCCGAGGCCGAAGCCTTCGCCCGCGCGCGGCACTTCCTCAGCTTCATGCCCGAATATGTCGGGCAAAGCGCGCGCCGCTCCGCGTGCGATGATCCGGCTGACCGGCGCGAGGAGGCGCTGCTCAGCCTCGTCCCGCGCGACCCGAAGCAGGTCTATTCGATGCGGCGCGCTTTGGAGATGATCCTCGACAGCGGCACCGTGTTCGAAATCGGCAAGCATTGGGGCCGCGCTGCGATCACGGCCCTTGCCCGGCTCGATGGCTGGCCGGTGGCGGTGGTGGCGAGCGATCCGAGCTATCTCGGCGGATCGTGGGAGGCCAAGACCAGCGAAAAGGTCGAACGTTTCGTCAACTGGCCGACCAGTTCCGGCTGCCGATCGTCCATCTGGTGGACAACCCCGGCTTCATGATCGGGCGCGAGGCGGAGCTGGCGGGGACGATCCGCTACGGCGTCAACGCGATGAACGCGATCTACCGCGCCACCGTGCCGCTCGCCAGCATCGTCATGCGCCGCGCCTATGGCATCGCCGGCAGCGCGATGAGCAATGCTGATCGGTATCAGTACCGCTATTGCTGGCCGAGCGGCGACTGGGGTTCGCTGCCCATCGCGGGCGGGCTGGAGGTCGCTTACAAATCGGAACTGGAAGCGGCAGATGATCCGGCGGCGCTGCTGGAAGAGATCCGCGAACGGCTGGGCAAAGTCACCTCGCCGTTCCGTTCAGCCGAACGCTTCAATGTCGAGGACATCATCGACCCGCGCGACACGCGGCCTTTGTTGTGTGAATTTGCCGGGCTGGCGTGGCGGCGGCTGGGCGCGGGCTGAACCTAGCCCTCTGCCCCCAGCGCCAATTCACGCTCTGGCGGGCCGAACAGCTTGCCACGCTCGCTGTAAAGCACCAGTCCAAGGCAGGCGATGCCGCTCGCCAGCAATGCCAGCGCCAGCGGGCGGGCGGTACCGTCAAAGGAATAACCGATGGCCGCGCCAAGCAAAGCCGCCGAGCTCATCCGCACAAAGGCATGGGCGGAGCTGGCCGCGCCTGCGATGTGGAAAAACGGGTTCATCGCGATCGAGCCGAAATTGCTGCCGATAAAGCCAAGCAACGCCATGTTGATCGCCATCAGCGGCACGAATTGCCAAAGGCTTTCGGTGCCGCTGAACGCAAACGCCACCTGAAGACCGGCGACTCCAATGAATACGAACACCGCCGTGTGGCTGACCCGGCGCGCGCCAAATCGTTCCACGATACGGGAATTGGACCAGCTCGCCAGCGCCATTGAGCCTGCGCAGATGCCGAACACAATCGGAAAAAGATCAGGCGCGTTGAACCCTTCGGAGATCAGCTGCTGCGATGAATTGATAAAGCCGAACAGCGCGCCGAACACGAGCGTGCTGCCAATAACATATCCGATGATCGAACGCTTGCTGAGCGCGGTTGCCATGTTCGCCGCCAGCGTGCGCAGGTGGATGGGTTGACGGTTTTCAGGCGCCAGGCTTTCTGGCAGGCGGAAATACACCCAGCTGCCGATGATCAACCCCTGCACCGCCATCGCGATAAAGATCATGCGCCAGTCGCCCACCATCAGGATCAATTCGCCAATGCTGGGCGCGACCGCCGGAACCATCAGGAAAATAACGAAGATAAGGCTCATCATGCGCGCCATCTTGTCCCCGCCCACCCGGTCACGGATAATCGCGGGCGGCAGCGCGACGATACCCGCTGCAAAGAAACCAGCCGCCGCGCGCACCGCAATCAGCTGATCGAAAGTCGTGACCATGGCGCAGGCCAGTGCCAGCGTAATATAGACGCCAATCGAACCCAGAAGGACAGGTCGACGTCCAAATCGGTCCGCCAGTGCGCCTGGCGCCAGTGCGCCAAGCCCGGCGGTCAGCAGGTAAACGCCAATCACAAACTGGCGGTCGTTGCCCTGGACATTGAGCGAAAGCGCCATTTCATCGAGGGCGGGAAGCATCGCGTCAATGCCGAATGCCTGCAACGCCATCAACAGCGCCATCATCCAGATCAGCTCTGTTTCGCCGATGGCTTTGCGAATCCGCCCCTGATGGGCCGATCGGGATGAGGTGGCAGGCATATCCATATCTGGACGTATGCCTACTGGCTCGCCCGATGAAAACTGTTCATTTCGCATGTGCACAATATCGTTCACACGGCGGAAAGTTCCAAGGCGCGCGGTGACTAAGGTTTCTTCGTCTGCGACAAGTTACTATTTCAGCGCTTATGGGAAGCGCAGATCATGATGACGACTTGGCCGGTGAGGCAGCGCTTCAGGACGGATTGAGCGCGTCGGGCGGTGGGCTTCGCAAGATTATCCATGTCGATATGGACGCTTTCTTTGCCAGCGTGGAGCAGCGCGACAACCCCGAATTGCGCGGGAAACCAGTGGCGGTAGGTGGATCGGGCGGGCGCGGCGTGGTGGCAGCGGCGAGTTACGAGGCGCGGCGGTTCGGCGTCAAAAGCGCGATGCCATCGGTCACGGCCAAACGATTATGTCCGGACCTGATCTTCGTCAAAAGCCGGTTCGATGCGTACAAGGAGGCCAGCCGGCAAATCCGCCGCGTGTTTGAACATCACACCCCGCTGGTCGAACCGCTCAGCCTCGATGAGGCGTATCTCGACGTGACTGAGGATCGGCTGGGCATTGGCAGCGCCACCCGCATCGCTGAACTGATCCGACAGGAAATCCGGGCCAAGACGCAGCTGACCGCGAGCGCGGGCGTTTCCTACAACAAGTTTCTCGCAAAACTGGCGAGCGACCAGAACAAGCCCGACGGTCTTTGCGTAATCCGGCCAGGCGAAGGCGCGCAATTCGTCGCCACTCTGCCCGTCCGCCGGTTCCACGGGATCGGCCCCAAGGCGGAGGAGAAGATGCAACGCCTCGGCATTGCCACGGGCGCGGATCTGGCGGAGAAGGATATCGAGTTTCTGCGCACGCATTTTCGCAGCATGGGCGATTATCTGTATCGCGCGGCGCGCGGGATCGACCTGCGGCCCGTGCGCCCGCACCGCATTCGGAAATCGGTGGGCGGAGAGCGGACTTTCAGCGAGGATATTTCCAGTGGAGCGCAATTGCGTGAGACGCTGGAAAACATTGTGGATATCGTGTGGGAGCGCGTGGAAAACTCCAGCCGCCCTGATCTCGTCACGCGCGGGCGCACCGTCACGCTCAAACTGAAATTCACCGATTTCCAGATCATGACGCGGGCGAAATCTGTCGCGCAAAAAGGGGATGGCGGCTGGATCGAGGACAAGCGTGAATTTGCGCAGACAGCGCGTGTGCTGCTGGAAGAGGCGCTGCCTTTGCCGATGCCGATTCGCCTGATGGGGCTGACGCTGTCGAACCTGGATCGCGGCGACGCAGGAGAGGGACAGGGCAAGGGAGGCGAGGGCGACGCCCAGCTGTCCCTGCTTTAACTGAGCTGCCCGGTATCCTCGCGGTTGCGCCAAATGGCGATGCGTGCAGCAGTGATCCGGCCCAGCGGCTGTGGCAGGGCATCTGGGGAGAAGAACCGCGCTTCGATGATCTCGCGCCCATCGGGCCGGGGCGGCTGATCGACCAAACTCGTGAAAACATAGGCGGTGTGGGGAGAGCGCGAGATTTCCTCTTCGACCATGTCCAGAGCAACCACCGTGTCCAGCGTCAGGCCAAGTTCCTCGGAAACCTCGCGGATCGCGGCGGCCTCTGGCGTCTCGCCCGCATCAATCCCGCCACCCGGCAGTGCCCAAACATCGGGGCCATAGGAATGGCGCAGCAGCAGCACCTCGCCCGCCGGATTGGTGATAATCACCGCGCAACCACGCAGGCGCGTGCCACGAAGCAGCCGCCAGCGATGCCGCACGCGAAACGCGATGGGCAGCAAAGCGCGATGGATCGGCGCGGGCAGCCACGATAGCGTCATTGCGGCAATAATTTGTCGTCGCCGGTCAAAAGAAGCATGTCACGGGCCCGCCGCTGTCGGCTTGGCGCGCAGCCAACAGGCGGCGAACGGGCAGATCGTGCGCGCCCCTCACTGCGCCTTCGAAAACTTCGCGTTTCTTAATTCCGCGCACTACGAAGGCGAGTTCATCGCACGCAATCAGCGCCGGAATGGTCAGCGTCACCCGGTCATACGGTGCCTCTGGCGGAAGCGGGTCGGGCGTGATGCGGCGCACTGCCTGAGTGTCCTTTGCCAGGGGATCGGTATTCGGGAACAGCGATGCGATGTGCCCGTCCTCTCCCATGCCCAGCCAGACGAGCGAAAAATGCGGCATGTCAAAGCCTTCGGCCAGCGGCGTCACCAGCGCGCCGTGCGGCTCCAGCATCTCTCGCAATTTGCCAGTATTCGATGCCTCGTGATCTTCGTCCACATCGCGATCATCGGTAGGAAACACCGCGATCCGGCTCCATTCAAGCGGTCGCGTGGTCAGTTCCCTGATGATCGGGAATGGGGTGGAGCCGCCGGGAAAGGCGACCGCAATGCCGCCTTTTGCGCGGGAAAGCGCCCGGCGCAGGCGCGTGTGAAAGAAATCGGCGACCTGGCCATCGCTTGCATGGCCGTGAGTCGTAACGTTGGTGATGCGAGGCCGGGAGATGTGCATGGTGCGCACAATAGCAAAAGGGCCGCTCCCGACTAGCGGAAACGACCCTTTCATCAAATTCGGTCAGCAATTCAGCCGAGAAACGAGGTCAGGAACCACACCCGTTCTTCGGCCATGTCGGTCCAGTCGTCGATCAGACCGTCGGTGGCGTTATCACCAGCGCGTTCTGCCACATCCTTCATCGACTTCAGTTTGTCGACCATCGCCTGATTGTCGTCACGCAATTCCTTGACCATGTCATCAGGTGAGATCGAAGTCTTGTCCTGATCCTTGACACTGGCGTGCTTGGCAATCGAGCCGATCGATGTGAGCGTATTACCGCCCAGCTTGCGGGCGCGTTCACCGATCGCATCGATCTGGTCGCGGATTTCAACCGCCTGCTCGTCGAACAACAGGTGCAGGTCGCGGAAACGCGGACCCGTGATATGCCAATGAAAGTTCTTTGTTTTTACATACAGGGCGAAGTGGTCGGCCAGAAGGCCGTTAATTTCGGCGACCATCTGTGCGGTCGCATTGTCCTTGGAATCAGCCATGATTAGGCTCCTTCTGTATTAGTGCTGTCAGCGTTTCGGGCTGAACGGCGTTTGTGATCCTTGTGCCTCCTTAACGGCCAACCCCGCACATGGTTTCAGCAAAAACGCCAATCGCAGCAATCGTTCAAAATCGCAGCCTTCAAGAGTATCGCGCGTTCAATCCGATGAACATTGCTGCAACAAACAAAGCAGCGCCCAAACCCCGCCTCATATGATGCAGGGGCAACCGCGAAAGATGCGCATATCCAAGCGACCAGCCAATCGCGATCGCTGCCGACCCTCCCAACGCTCCGCCGATCAGCGCGGTCAACGGATAGGTTGCGTGGGCCGCAAATGCGAAAATGACGAACCGCGCCGCATCCCCCACCTGCCGCCACAACAGAACCAGTCCGATCGCGCCGAGCGATCGCGTGGGCTCGCGCACCGGCTTTACCCGCACCGGCCAGATCAGCTCGAACGCTGCAATTGCCAGCGCGAAGGCAACGAGCATCTGGGAAGCGCGCAGCGGCAAAATCTGCGCCATCGACATCCCGGCATAAGTCATCGCCCCCGCAGTCACGCCCGCGCACGCCATCCCGAGCGCCAGCAGCGGAACGGGCCGGTCGTTGGGCATGGCCGCCCCGTTGTTCGCCCGATCACCCAGCACATCGGACAATTGCGCCACGATCATCTGATCGCGCCCGCCCAGAGCAATCGCGGCCACCAGCAGCAGACAGAACAGGAAACTGTCCATTCGATTTTCTCTCCTGCCGCGATCCGCCAACCTTGGCTGTGAATGACCTGTCGCCGACCGGCAAATGCACATGAGCACTTATATACAATCATCGCGCGCGGCGATCCGTGATACATTGTCTGGCAGGCGACAGGAGTTGGAAGGCATGGCGAAGAGATCGACGGATAAATCGGCAGGCAAGGCAACGGCCAAATCGGCCGCCAAACCGAAAAAGGCTTCGCGTGCAGCCGCGCCGGAAAAACGCACGACAGCCGACGCCGAAATGAAGGCCGCACTGCGCCGTTATATCCGCACCAACGCCCACGCTTTTCTGCAAGACCCGAATATCACGTCGGTCGGGGTGGGTCGCAAGAATAACCAGCCCGATGGCCCGATCAGCCTGATCTTCACAGTGGGAGAGAAGGTCGCATCTTCACAACTGGAATCGCTGGGGACAAAAGAACTGCCGCGCACCATAGAGATAGACGGCTTCATCATCCCGACAGATGTGGAAGAGCGGACCTATCAACCATCGTACACCGTGGTGGAGCCGGAAAACACTGGCACGCGCAAATTGCGGCTCAATCCGATCATGCCGGGCATCAGCGTGGCGCACTACACATCCACCGCGGGCACGCTGGGCGCGATCGTGTTCGATGAAGAGACGGGCGAACCATGCATCCTTTCCAACTGGCACGTTCTGCACACCAATGACGGCGATATTGATGATCCGGTCGTCCAGCCCGGTCCGTTCGACAACAACGACACCGCCGGCAATCTCGCAGGCGAATTGCTGCGCAGCCATCTGGGTGCGGCTGGTGACTGCGCGATTGCACGGATACGCGGGCGCAGTTTCGACAGGTCGATTTACGATTTGGGCGTCGCGCCGTTGCAGATGGCCGATGTCGAGCTGGACGATCCGGTGGTCAAATCCGGGCGCACCAGCGGGGTCACCTATGGCGTGGTCCGCCGCACTGATGTGATGGTGCAAATCAATTACGGCTTTCCCGCCGGACAGGTCGCGATTGGCGGATTCGAGATCGCGCCCGCACCCGAACCGGAACTGCAGCCTGGCGATGGCGAAATCAGCCGCCCCGGCGATTCAGGCGCGCTGTGGATGATCCGCGATGGCACGCAGGTGACAGATATCGTCGCCGGGCTGCACTTTGGCGGAGAGGCGCCCACCAGCCCTGATGAACACGCGCTCGCCTGCTATCCGCTGTCTGTGCAGAAAAAGCTGCGCTTTACCTTTGAACCGCCGCCCTCCCCCGATCCGCAGACGGATGCTGGCGATCCGGCTGTCCGCGATGAGGTTGGCGCGGGCGAAATTCCGCGCTCGGGATACGACGATCAGTTTCTCGCATTGCGCGCGCCGATCCCTGAAATGTCGCTGGCAATAAAGCGTGATGCGGTGAATTTCGGGCGCGCTCAGGTGATCCCCTACACCCATTTTTCCGTCTGCCTCAGCGCCCGCCGACGGCTGGCGCGGTTCGTTGCGTGGAACGTCGACGGGGCGCAGCGGGTGACACTGCCGGGTCATACCTTCCGCACGGACAGCCGGATCGACGCGCAGCTTCAGACCGATAACTCGCTGTATTCGGACAACAAGCTGGATCGAGGCCACATCGCGCGCCGGGCCGATCTGGCCTGGGGGCCAGTGCCCGAGGCGCGACAGGCCAATGCCGACAGCTATTTCTACACCAACATCGCGCCTCAGCACGAACGCTATAACCAGTCGTCACGCGCGGGATTGTGGGGTCGTCTGGAAAACCTCGTTCTGGAACAGGCAGCAACGCAAGATATTCGCATTTCCGTGATCGCCGGGCCGATCTTTGGCGAAGACGATCCGGTGTATCGCGGCGTCGCCATCCCGCGCGAATTCTGGAAGCTTGTGGCCTATCGCAGCCCAGCGGGCGCGCTGGCGGCGGCGTGCTTCGTCCTTTCGCAAAACGATCTTTTGAGTGATATCGAGACGCTCGATTTTGACCCATTCCGGATGTATCAGGTCTCCACCGCAGAGCTTGCGCAGCGCACCGGATTGGGATTTGCCGATTACGATGCCGCCGATGCGCTGGCCGATCCCGCAGCCGCCGCCTGCCGCGCAAGCGAACGGGTGGCAGAAACTTTGGCGCAAGGCTCCGGCCCGGCGCGGACCATCGAGATATTGAGCGAGAAAGACCTGCTGTTCTGAACGGTAAATGCGCGGGCCCCCGTACTTGGTCCTGCGCATGATGCGCTTGACATGAACCACGCTTTAGTTCGTATGCGAACCAAATGAGGCAACAAATCCGCGTCTTCCATAGGCTGCAGGCCGCACATGCCGCGCTGTTTCGCGCAGCGGATCGACATCTGCGTGACGCCATCGGGCTGGGCAACGCGCAACAGGCGATCCTGTTCATGCTGATGCGCGAGGACGGCTTGTCGCTCGGCACGATTGCGCAATCGCTCGGGCTGGGAAAATCGGGCACGAGCGGTCTTGTCGACCGGCTGGAGAGCGGCGGATTTGCAGTACGCCGCCCCAACCCCGAAGACGCGCGAAGTGTGCGTCTGTATATCCTGCCCGCCGGACGCGAGGCAGCCGCGCGCGCCGCCCCCGTGACCAAAGCAATCAATCGCGAATTGCTCGCGCCGTTTTCACCACAAGAGCGCGAGACCATCGCCCGCTTTCTCGATCATCTGGCAGATAATGCCGAACCCATCGTTGCCAGCAAAGTGGCGGCGCTAACTTCCCAAAGGACCGATCCATGACAGACTTCATCCGCGTCGAACACGCCGACCGCGTGACCACCATCACCCTTGCCCGCCCGGAAAAAAAGAATGCCATCACTCAGGCAATGTATGGAGCAATGGCGGATGCGGTGAGCGCCTATGGCCGCGATGATGCGGCGCGCGCGCTCGTGTTCATCGGACAAGGCGATTACTTCACCAGCGGCAACGATCTTCAGGATTTCGCAATGGCCGGCAGGGATGCCCCCGCCAAAGACGATCTGCCCCCGGTGATCCGGTTCCTGCACGCGATCAAGGATTGCGAAAAACCGATGCTGGCCTGCGTCAACGGCCCTGCGATTGGCGTTGGCCTGACGCTGACGCTGCATTGCGATCTTGTTTACGCCGCCACCAGCGCAACCTTTGCCGCGCCATTTGTAAAGCTGGGTCTGGTGCCCGAGGCCGCATCGTCGCTGCTTCTGCCGCAAGTGATCGGCATGGCGGCGGCCAGCGATGTGTTCATGACCGGGCGCACGCTGACCTCGGATGAGGCGCTGCGCATGGGCCTTGCCTCGCGTGTATTTGCCGACGCCGAATTCCACGCAGAAACGCGCGCCCTTGCGCTCACCGTCGCAAACGCGGCCCCTGCGGCAATGCGCCATACGAAAGCGCTGCTGCGCACCCGAAACGAGGAGGTTGGCGAGGTGATGGCAACCGAAGGCGAGATTTTCGCCGCTCAATTGCGCTCACCCGAATTCATGGAAAGCGTGGCCGCGATGATGGCAAAACGCGCCGCGGTCCACGCATAAAGGGGTTGGGCTACTTATCCGGGGCGGGAGGTCGCTGGGCTTTGCGGTCGATGATTGCCACCTCGACTGGAATGATCCCGCGACTGCGGTCAGGTATCCGCCTGTCTACTGATCCTCGCGACAGTCCAGAAGAACTACGCTTTGCAAGACGCCGGGAATTCCTTTTTTCATCGAATACAGGATCGTGAAATAGGACGTAAGCTTGATCATCGCGAGCGGATCTCCGTCCAGCGGCGCGAAGCGGGCATCTACACCGCGCACTTTCGCCTCGCTCTGGAGCGTGGCAAGCTGTGCAAGGCCGCCAAATTAATCCAAAGTTTACCAAATAAAGCAATGATGCTCTTTCAAAATCTGGTCGGGTCCAATGCAAACAATCCTTGTCGCCGATGACGAACCGCTACTGCGCGAATTGCTGGAATTTCGCCTGTCACAACGCGGTTACCAAGTGGTCGCCGCTGCCGACGGGCGCGAGGCGCTTGCGCGACGAGGCGGGCCTACTCGGCGTCCGCATCCATGATCTTCGACA
>CAWFFX010000002.1:0-100155 GCA_963815315.1 uncultured Alphaproteobacteria bacterium | reverse complement strand
TGCATCTGTCATTGCGTCCGCCATAAAGATGCGCACCCCCAGCGCAAGAGCCGGTGAGGGCCAGCCCTGCATCTGTTGCAGAAGATCGGCCTTTCGCCCGGTTTCACGTCGAATGTTGAAGCGCAATTAACCTTGTTTGGTTTGCATACCAACACATCTGGGATGGTAAGCCCCCGCGGTGACGATCTGTCTTCCCTTTGTGCGGCGTGCTCGCGGTGCTGCCCTTGCGCGCGTTGCGGCAGCGCTGGCGACTGCGTTCGCCCTCGCACCGGCGGCACATGCGCAAGGCTCCGCGCCGACGCAGGCGCGCGTCACAATGATCGACCCGCTGACCATAACCAAGCTCACCGATCTTGATTTTGGCGACATTATCGGTGCGAGCGGAGGTACGATTGTTCTGACGCCAACCGCCACACCGACTTGCGCGGCTGCGGGCGGGCTGGTGCAGATCAATGAATGCCAGCCAGCAACCTTCATCGGATCGGGCGGTTTTGATCAGCGTGCCCGCATAAGGCGCCCAATTCGCAACACCATCACGCTCACCGGGCCGGGGCAGGACATGATCGTTACCGATATAACGATCAACGGCGATCCCGATCTCGTTCCGGTGCGCTCAAACCCCAACTGGGAGCGGTTCCGCATCGGCAATCCCAACGGAACGTTCGTATTCAGGGTTGGCGGGACGCTGAACGTCAATCCAAATCAGGCTCCGGGCGTCTATGAAGGCACATTCGAGATCCGCCTCGACTATCAATGATTGAATTAGGACGGCAGCGCGATTATCCGCTGCTGCATGAATATCCCCCCTCCCGAAATCCTCATGGTCGATACGCGCCGCGTCAGCTGTGACGGCGCAAGCGCAATTCGCAGTGGCGCAGGCTATGTCCCTGCTGCCCTGGGCCACCCGCGCATCTATCTTGAAATAGACGAGCACGGTTATGTCGATTGCGGATATTGCGACCGGCGCTTTGTACTGAAAGGCGGACCGGCAGACGGGGCGGATCAGGCCGCTCTGCCGGATATCTCTGAAGGGGCCGATCCCGGTCACCGCTGAGCGGCGACGGCTGATACCGGCGCTCCTGAGTTAATGATGCGACGATTTGTCGTTCAACTGGGTGGGTATCAGCAGTATCAAATCAATCTTAACACTGTGTCCCTAATGCTGGAATGCAATCGGCAGTTGAGCGCGCAATAATTCCCGAACGGATCTCGCGCGAGTGCCCCGCAGGGCTTGGAAGAATTACGAATGGTGGATCAGTTGGAACGGTTGACTGCGGGCTGCAAGGCGCCGCTTTTGCGCGGGCTTGCGATACTCGCCGCCCTGTGTGGGTCCGGCCTCGCGCTGGTTGCGCCAGCCACGGCGCAAAATTCCGCGCCAGCGCCAGCACGCGCGTTTCTGGTCACGCCGCTCAGCTTCGTCAAGCAGACCGATCTCGACTTTGGCCTGATCGTTCCCGGCGATGCCGATGGCGAAGTGAACATCGATTCCGAAGGGACCGTGACCACCACCAACGGCATCACCGTGCTGGCCGGGACAGCGCAACCGGCGCGGTTCTGGGGATACGGCGACTTCAATCAGACCGTGCTGATCAATATCGATCAGAACACCTATCTGCTGACCCGCGATGGTGGCTCTGAAACGATGCTGTTCGACCGCGTTACAATTGGCAGCCGACCACCGATCCGCATCACGCGCAACCCGCGCCGGTTCCGAATCATCAATCCTGACGGGTATTTTTCGTTCACGATCGCGGGCCGCCTGCAAGTGGCGAGCGATCAGGTTGCCGGCGTGTACAACGGCGAATTCACCGTATCGCTCGAATACGAATAACCTCATGCGGCCCGATGGTGCGCCCCGTCCACATGCTCATCGCGCGTTCAGACGAATTGGTGTATGAACAACTCATCAGGATCAGCCGAGGAGCATTACCGATGAGCCATCCTTACAGTTTTCGTCTTTTGGCAAGCGGCGCAGCTTTGGCTGCGATTGCCGGAATCTCTTTGAGCGCCGCGCCGACGCTTGCGCAGAATGAACAGCCACCGCTGGAATCAGGCACGCAATCGGGCGAGCCCGTGACGGAAATGACGAAGGGCGAGAAAAAGCTCGCCAAATTGCTCGAAGGGCGCGTGGCGGGTGAACCTCAGACGTGCATTCGTACCATGCCAACCAGTGGCATGACGACGATCGACAAGACCGCCTATGTCTATGGCCGCGGCGACACCATCTATGTGCAGCGCACTCAGCACCCCGAAAACATCGACCGGCGCGATGTGTTGGTGACACGGCGTTTCGGAGGCGGAACGCAATTGTGCAAAGTCGATGTCACGACGACAGTCGATCCGCTGAACGGGTTTCTGACAGGTGCGGTCTTCTTCGATGATTTCGTGCCCTATACGCGCGTGAAAAAGGACGCCGGTTAAGACTTTAAGGGCAGTGTGTCAGAAACGGCTGCCCTCCTGCCCACCTCCGCTGCCGGGCGTGAATGCCCTGCGGTGGTCGTGTCGGCTGTTCCTTGTGCAGGTTGGATGATCAGGTCGCCGTCACCAACGGGTTGATTGCCGCGCGAGCGATGCAATTCATGGATAGAGGTGCGATATTGGCGGAGCACGCCATCGGGAGGGGGGCACTCCCCATCAACTGGGTGTTGTGCTGGCAAATCCCCTGATCGAGAGCGTCTATCCAATTCAGGCGGCGGCATAAATCCCAGCGCAGGATCGAACCACACCTGCGGGTCCATCACGCATTCCGACAGGCGGATCAACTCGGCCTGCGCGCGCAAATCGTCAAGCGGTGGCATCGTCGCAAATGCATCAAGCCGGCGACGTTTGCGTTCCAACGTCAGCGGGTCATCGGCGACTGAGGGCGGCGGGGCGTTGCCCACCAGTGTCTGCCGACACGGGTCAATTGCTGGCAATTGTGGCGCGGGCATTGCAACGTGCGGTATCATGGCGTTGCGATAAAGCCTGCGGGTGCGAGCAGCGCCAACAGCATCGCCGACACGCCAGCTGGCGACGCAAGCGGCCACGATCAGAATGAACGACACCCCGATTGCCATATCTTGATCCATACGCGTCCCTCCCACACCAGACGCCCCATGATTGGCACGGTGCCAATCCAGCGGCAAATGCGGCGAAAGCACTGATTTGCCCACCACACCGTTCGCCACGCTTCATCGGCGTTCGTCACGGCCATGCAAGTATTACCCGAACCAATCGCTGCGGTTTATCCGGGTTCGTTACCTAGGGTCGAGTTAACCATAAATCGCGCCGTTGCGGGCGCGCGCTATGGCGAAAGAAAAAGGGCGCAACCCGCGCCGCGCCCTTTACTCTCGATTATCCAGTCGTACGCCGAGCGCCTCTGCCTTTACGCGGCGACAGTTGCCTTTACACCCGCCATCGCATTCATCCGGGCGAGAATTTCGTCCGCTTCGCGCATGATGCGGTCGATCAGTTCCTGACAGGTGGGGATATCGTTGATCAGCCCCGCGACCATGCCGCAACTCCACGCGCCCTTGTCCATCTCGCCCTCCATCATGATCGAAGGATAGACCCCGGCAACCTCGGGCAGGATATCCTGAATGGTGATCGCGTCGCCCAGGTCCTTTTCCTTTTGCAGCAGGCGATCGACAGCTTCGTTATGAAGCACGCGTTCGGTGTTGCGCAGCGGACGCATGACCAGCCGCGTGTCCAGCTCGCTCGCCTCGACAATCGCGCGTTTCACGTTGTCATGCACCGGCGCTTCTTTTGTGGCGATGAAACGGGTGCCCATGTTCATGCCCTGCGCGCCCATGGCAAGGCTCGCGATCAGGCTCCGCCCGTCGGCCATGCCGCCGCTGGAGACAAACGGGATATCCAGTTCATCGGCGGCGCGCGGCAGCAGGATGAAGTTGGGAATATCGTCCTCGCCCGGATGCCCGCCGCATTCAAAGCCATCCACCGACACCGCATCGCAGCCGATATCCTGCGCCTTGAGACTGTGGCGAACGCTCGTGCATTTGTGGATCACCTTGATCCCCGCATCCTTCAGTGGCGGCAGCAGGTCGACCGGGTTACGCCCGGCAGTCTCCACGACCTTTACCCCGCCTTCAATCACGGCCTTCACCAGACCCGGATAATCGGGCGGGGTCAGCGTCGGCAGGATGGTGAGGTTCACGCCAAACGGCTTGTCCGTCATATCGTGGCACCGGGCGATCTCGTTCGCCAGCTTCTCCGGCGTGCCCTGCGTCAGCCCGGTGATTATACCCAACCCGCCCGCATTGGACACAGCGGCGGCCATTTCGGCAAATCCGACATAATGCATACCCCCCTGAATGATGGGGTGCTGAATGCCAAACATTTCGGTGATGGCGGTTTTCATGGTTGTGTCTCTCCCGTGAGGTTCATGTTTGTGCATGAGACAAGCCGAGTTTGCTCGTGCGCGCAAGGGCGCTTTTGCCAACGCGGCAAGCCGTAGCGTCACCCGCGCGCATTCAATGCGAGGTCGCTTGCGACCGCATCAGAGTCAGCACGATCCCTCCCAGGATCAGCGCGCCGCCCGCCAGCAGCCGCCATCCCAGTGGCTCCGACAGCAGCACTACCCCGCCCAGCGCCGCCACCAACGGAGTGGCCAGTTGCACGCTCGCCACGGTTCCCAACCCCAGACGGGGGGTGACCTTGTACCACACGACATAACCGAGACCCGATGTCACCGTCCCGCTCAAAACGGCCAGCACGATGCCTGGAAGCGAGGGCATCAAGCATGGTCCGAACAACCCGCTATCGACCAACAACAGCGGCAACCCCAGCGGCGCGGCGAGCGCGAAATTGCGGGCCGTTTGCCCGGTCGCCCCGGCGGCGTTACCGCGACTTCGGCCGATCAGCGTGTAAGCCCCCCAAGCAATCCCGGCGATAGCCATCAACATTGCCGCACCCGGCTTCACCGCTTCACCTCCGGGCGCCAGCAACAAAACGAGCCCAGCCATCGCCAGCGCAAGTCCTGCCCAAACCGCCGCACAAAGCACCTCACCCCGCATATAACCCGCCACCACGATCGTGCCCTGCACGCACGCAAACAGGATCAACGCGCCGGTGCCTGCGTCAAGGCTGAGATAGGCAAACGAAAAACCCGCGACATACACCGCCAATGAAAGTGCCCCCGGCCAATCCGACAGCGAAGGCCTTCGGCCAATCACCGGCAGCAGGATCAACGCGCCAGACACCAACCGGATCGCGGAAAAAGCGCCCGCTCCGATCATGCCATCGCCCAGCGCCGCGCGCGCCAGCAGCGAGTTGCCCGCGAATGCGGCAATGGCGAGGCTCGCCAGAAAGATGATGCCGATAAGGCTGCGCATGGATGCGATGTCCGTATGTCCCCGTCGCGGCATTCATGGCACGCGCACGGTGCTACGGCGAGATGCAGGGTGTGGTTACTTCGCGACGTTCGGCTCGCGCGCGATCGGTCCTGTCTCGCACAGGTTGCTCACCACGCAGATTTCGCATTTGGGGATGCGCGCGCGGCACACTTGCTTGCCGAACTGGATCAGCCAGAAATGGCCATCGCGCATGGCCCATTCAGGGCTGCGTTCCTCGAGTTGCTGCGCGGTCTTTTCCGCTGTTTTTGCCTGCGTCAGACCGATCCGGTTGCACACGCGGTGGACATGCGTATCGACCGCAATCACGTCCGCACCGAAGGTAAAGCTCATCACGATATCGGCGCATTTGCGACCGATGCCGGGCAGGCTCAGCAATCCTTCGCGGGTGTCGGGCACCACGCCGCCGTGTTCTTCGAGCAGGGCCGTGCAGAACTTGCGGATGTTCTTGGTCTTGTTGTTATATAGGCCGCACGGCTTGATCGCGGCGGCGATCGCCGCGTCATCCAGGGCAAGCATCGCCTCTGGTGTTCGAGCCAGTTTGAACAGAGCGCGCGTGGCTGCGGCGGTGTTGCGATCGAGCGACTGAGCAGACAGCATACACGATATGCAGGATCGAAAGGCATCGGGCTGGCCCTTTGGCCCCTTGGCATCTTTGGTACGGCCCGGCATTGCCTGCGAGACGCGGCGATAGACTTCCTCGATTTCAGACGGGTTCAGCATGAAGACACAGCGTTCAACGGGCGCTTGCGGTTCCCGTTTCGCACAGGTCGCGCACCGGGCAGTCCTCGCACTGAGCCTTGCGCGGGCGGCACATTGTCTGGCCCAGCTTTTTCAGCAGCAGGTGGTGTTCGTCCATATCGGCCGCGTTCCATTCCTCCGGCACAATCGGCATCAGCGCATCATAGGTGCGGGCGGTGTCGGCCTTTGCGGGCACGATCCCCATACGCTGCATGATCCGGCGATGATGCCCGTCGATCACCATCGCGCGCCGGGCAAAGGTACTGGCATTCATCACTCCGGCAGAATTCTTGCGCGCGACGCCGGGCAGACGCTCCAGCCACGCCATCGCCTCTGCGGTTTCCAGATTGGAGAGATGGCGCAAATCCACACTGCCGCGCGCGGCGATGATGGCATTCAGGCAATCTTTCAGCCGCCGGGCGGCGACGGCGGGAAAGGTCTGCCGTTGCAGCCGCGCCTCCAGCGCTTCCACCGGCTGGGCGGCCACCACTTCCCATGCACGGTATTCGGCGAGCAGTGCATCGGTGGAAGCATTGGAGGCAGCAGTCTTCGTCTGCGCACCGATCACGCCATGCACCAGCACCCACACGGGGTCGCGCCGCTTTTCAGGTGGGCGCACGATCCTGCCAAACCGCGCGATCAGTGCCGCCTGAGTGCCGCGCAGGATTTGCGTGCGCTGATCCGGACCTAGCGAAAGCTGCAATGCACGATCTTTGTGACCAGTGACCAGTGACCTTACTTGCGAAGCTGTCCGCGGATGGCGCCTTTGGGAAATTCCGCCGTGTGGACGTTCACGTAATAGTTTGAAAGACCTTCATCGAAAGCCTTTTGCACCCACGCCGTATCGTTGCTGCAACCGCGCCAGCCGCCTTCGGTCGCCTGCGCCATGGCAAGAACCACCGGACCATCCACACCTGCGCTGCCACGGTGGACATGCGCGCCGGTGATGGGGCCGAGCCCTTGAAGATCGTTCAAGTCCCAGCACACGCGTTTCAGCTCATCGGCGAAGCTGATTTCTGCAATGCCCGAACCGTCGCGATCGCCCATCGCGACCTCGTTCGAACCCTTCAGTTCTGCCCTGTAAGTTGTCGAAGTGCGCTCGGTGTACGCTTCCTGGATTGTCTCACACGCGGTCAGCGACAACAGCGCTGCGCCTGATAGAATGATCTTGTATGTCATGGGGGTTACCTTCCTCTCTCGAAGCTGCATGCAGATTGAACGCGCGGTCATTGTGCGCGTTCCGGATAACCCGGCCGCGCCGCGTGGTTAGCGCAAAAGCGCAATCGGGAGTGTGACCATGGATACTTGCGACACGTCTTTCGCCGGGTTTGCAGGTTGCGAGACTGATCAAGCCGAAGTCGATGCAGGGCGCGATGCCATCATCAGTTGCGTGAATACGCCTATATATCTTTGTCGTTTCGAAAGCCTTGGTTTTCCAGGTGCATCAAACGCCTCCTGCTCCTCGGCAGACACTTCATTCCCACTCAATAGTGCCGGGCGGTTTGCTGGTGTAATCATACACCACGCGGTTGATACCCTTCACCTCGTTCACGATACGGGTGGCGACCTGTGTCAGGAATGCGGCGTCGAAGGGGTATACATCGGCGGTCATGCCATCGGTGCTGGTGACCGCGCGCAGTCCGCACACGCTGTCATAGGTGCGCGCATCGCCCATGACTCCCACGGTCTTTACCGGCAACAGCACTGCAAATGCCTGCCAGATCGCATCGTACAGACCCGCATTACGAATCTCCTCAAGATAAATCGCGTCGGCCTTGCGCAGGATATCGCAGCGTTCCTTCGTGACTTCGCCGGGGATGCGGATTGCAAGGCCGGGGCCGGGGAACGGGTGACGACCGACGAACGCCTCTGGCAAGCCGAGTTCACGGCCAAGCTCGCGTACCTCGTCCTTGAACAATTCTCGCAGCGGCTCGACCAGCGCCATGTTCATGCGTTCGGGCAGCCCGCCGACATTGTGGTGGCTCTTGATCGTTACGCTTGGTCCCCCGGTGAATGAGACGCTTTCGATCACGTCGGGATACAACGTGCCCTGAGCGAGGAAATCCGCGCCGCCAACCTTCTTTGCCTCAGCCTCGAACAGATCGATGAAGGCACCGCCGATGAACTTTCGCTTCTTTTCCGGATCGGTCAGGCCGGCAAGGCCCGCAAGGAAGGTTTCCTCGGCATCCACCGCCACCAGCGGAATGTTGTAGTGATCGCGAAACAGGGTCACGACCTGCTCGGTTTCGTTAAGACGCATCAGCCCGTGATCGACGTACACACAGGTCAGTTGATCGCCGATCGCTTCGTGGATCAGCACTGCGGCAACGGCTGAATCGACCCCGCCCGAAAGACCGCAGATGACCCGGCCATCGCCGACCTGCTCGCGGATTTCGGCGATTTTGGTCTTGCGGAATTCCGCCATCGTCCAGTCGCCCGCCAGTCCGCATACATGACGTACGAAATTGGCCAGCAGCTTTCCGCCATCAGGCGTGTGCACGACTTCGGGATGGAACTGCGTGCCGTAAAACTTGCGGCCTTCATCGGCGATGACGGCGAACGGGGCGCCATCGCTGGTAGCTACAATTTCGAATCCGGGGGCAAATTTAGTGACCTTGTCGCCGTGGCTCATCCAGACCTGGTGCCGCTCGCCCTCCTGCCACAGCCCGTCGAACAGCGCGCATTGGCGTGTCACGGTGAGATAGGCGCGGCCAAATTCGCCACCCTCCCCGGTTTCATGGCCGGGGCGGACCTCGCCGCCCAGCTGTTCGCTCATCACCTGCTGGCCATAACAGATGCCCAGGATCGGCACGCCCGCCTCGAACAGCGATTGCGGGGCACGCGGCGATCCCTCCTCGGGAACGCTCGCGGGCGATCCTGACAGGATGATGCCCTTGGGCTGCAGGCGGTCAAACGCCTCCTGCGCCATCGTGAAAGGGGCGATTTCGGAGTAAACCCCGGCCTCGCGCACGCGTCGGGCGATAAGTTGCGTCACCTGACTGCCAAAATCCACAATCAGGATCGAATCTGGCAGGATCGAATCGGAGTCTGGAAAACGGGCGGGGAATCGTCAGAATGGTGTGCGGTCATGGAGGAGGAATTACGGAGCGGTTGCCCCACTGTCCAGCGTGGCGCCAGCATTCGCCCCCGGTCGTCGAAAGTTCAGCAATCGCGCAAGGATTAGTTGCAATTTACGCAACAAAAGTTGGCGCATTCGCATTTGCGTTCGATCCCGTCGAATACCAGTTGGGACCAGAGCGGCGCGCAGTTATTTCTCTCCAGCCTGCCCCGCTTCGATGGATCACAGATCGGGCCTCAACCCTTGAGGTGGTGTGTGGTTCATCCTGTTGATGCGTTGCCAGCGTGGCTTTCGACCACCGACATTTGAGCGATCCGGCATCCTCCATGCCCATTCGCGGTCGGTGGCCCCTGATGGTCTCCCCCCGGACCATCGCCGCGTGCGCCCTGAAAACAGCCTGTGCCATGGGATCGGTGCGGGTTTTCGGGCAAATCGGCGACCATACAGTGAGCAAGGCGCGGCTGCCCCTCCCCCTAAAACGGCGGCCGCGTCTTCGCTGTTGCAGGCACCCTCTCAGTCGCCACGTACAAGCGCTTGCGCGTGTTCACGCAATTGGGATTTCAACAACTTGCCGATATGGCTACGCGGCATTTCGTCGATGGCGTGGAGCTCGGACAGCCGCTGAGTCTTGCCAAGGCGCGCGTTGACCGCCGCGAGGATTTCCTCCGGAGGCCGCGCGCCTTTCGACAGCACCGCAAAACCTACAGGCGTTTCCCCCCACTGGCGAGATGCAATGCCGACCACCGCAGCCTCCACCACATCGGGCTCGCGCGTCAGTTCCGCCTCCAGATCGCTGGGGTAAATGTTGAAGCCGCCCGAAATAATCATGTCCTTGGCCCGGCCCACCAGTTCGACGAAACCGTCAGCATCGATGCGCCCGATATCGCCCATCCGCATCCAGACCTCTCCGGTTGCCGGATCGCTCCATTGCGCTTCTGCCGTCTTGTCGGGGCGATTCTTGTAACCGGACATCATCGTGTGGCTGCGTCCGACCAGATTGCCGGGGGTGCCCACCGGCACCGGCGTGTCGTTATCGTCCAGCACCGTTATCTCGCTGCCCGGCGCGGGGCGACCAACGGTGTGGAGCTTGTCAGGAAAATCGTGAGCAGCCAGCAGGCACACGACCCCGCCCTCGGTCATCGAATAGATCTCGATCAAGCCGCCCGGCATCCGGTCCAGAACCGCTCGTTTCAGTTCGGCTGAAAACGGCGCAGAAGTGCAGTATTTTACCGCAATGCTCGACAGGTCGAACGCATCGAACTCGGCAAAGTCCATCAGGCGTTGATACTGGACGGGCACCAGCATGGTCACGGTGGTGCGGTCGGCCTGCGCGTGGGCCAGCCAGCGGGCGCAATCGAATTTGCCCATGATGCGGATGGTCCCCCCGGCCAGCAGTGGCGCAAGGAAAGCGACCATCGTCGTGTTGGAATAAAGCGGGGTTGAGGCAAGCGAGCGCACCTGCATTCCGGACGCCAGATAAGATATCGCCGTGGAACCGAATTGCCGCCAGCGCATCTGGTGCGAATGGACGATCCCCTTGGGGATGCCGGTGGTGCCGCTGGAATAGATGATGTTGAAAGGGTCGCCGGGCGATGGTTCCAAATCTGGCGCCCGCGCGCCGGGAGGGGCCATCCAGCCCGAGATTTCCTCCAACGGCACGCGGATCAGGTCTGCCAGAAAATCCGGCCCCAGTTCGCGCGCCTTCGCTGCATCGATGAACAGGTGCCGTGCGCCAGAATCCCTCGCCATTCCCGCAAGTTGTTCAGGCGTTGCACTGGTGGTCAGCGGCGCGGCCACTCCGCCCGCGCGCACCGCTGCCAGAAACACCAGTGCATATTCGACGCTGCTCGTCCCCAGAATAGCGACCGACTGGCCGCGCTCCAGACCGGTCTCGATCAGGCGCGCAGCCAACCGCTCGACCTCTCCGATCAGCTCGGCCCATGCAACATCGCGGGTATCGTCAACCAAGGCGATCACATCGGGTCGTGCGCGCGACCACAAGCGTAGGATCTGCGTGAAACTGCCAAACGGCGCGGCAAGCGCTTCTCTGATATGCAAATCGTCCATCCCCAATGGCTTACCGCAGGCGTGGTGAGCGGCAAGAGGAATTTCGGGTGCCCGATGCAATCACCCAATCGCGCGAACTGCCGCCGCGCATTAATCCTGTTTGTTAATCAAGTCAGACTGAAACCAAACGAAAAACTGCGCAATTCGGGCACAGACGGGCACAAGTTTCGTGGTCACGAACGCCAGCTCACAGGGTCGCAGTAACCCAATATTAACGAAGTTTTAGAGTTTTTGGCGCAGTTTGGCGTCAATTGGGGGGGCAATGGAACTGGGCGATGCAATTACGTGAAGACCCACAAAAAGGTCTAATCAGGGCCAAATCTCCGTGGTGGTCGCGGATTCGCCGCGCATCGCCTGCGGTCTCTACCCGTCCGCATTCAAGCCGTTCTTCCCTGACGCATCGCAAGCGCGTGATCGTGCTCGCCGCAGCACTGATCGGTATGGTTTCGGGGCTCATCGAACTGCCACTTCCGGCAGAGGACGGTTACCGCGCAATCAGGGCCGAGCTGCGATCGCGCCCCGCGCCCGAGAATATCGTGGTTATCGCCCTGGACGATGCGACGTTGAATGAATTGAATCGTGATGATCCATCGAGACTTTCAGGATGCCAAACTGGTGGAGAATGTGTTCGCCGCAGGCGCGCAACGCCTAGTCTTTGACCGTGCTTTCCTGACTCGACCGATCCTGCGGATGACGACAGCTTTCGTAAGTGTGCTGGCAAGAAAATAGGGGCCGCGTCTGGCTGGGCGCATCGCCTCCGGCTGACAACGGATTGCAGCAACACGGTGGGCTTAGTCCCGACACCGTCGGCTTCGAGAAGCTGCCGCAATTGCGTCAATGATCGGGAAAGAGCGGACCATTTGGGCTGTCAGTGAGCTTTCCAACGAGCACATTCATTGATGGTGAAGCGGTGCCTTCGATCTCGGCAGTGCTTGGCAGACAGCAATGGTCAAACGATCAGTGCTATCGACCTGATCTGGCCTTCGATCCTAACACCGTTCCGACAATCAGCTACGTCGATGTCTTGGAAGGGCGCTTCCCTCCCGACACATTGAAAGGGAAGAGCGTCGTCTTACGGCCCAACCCACCTTGCATTCCTCCGACTTTCACCCTCTTCCCCTTGGTGGCGAAATCGCCGGCGTGTACCTACACGTTATCGGTGCGCACACGCTGAACCGTGGCGTACCACTCAACCTGTCATGGTATCCAGCCCTGCTAATTGCTGCCGCTGTCGTTTTTGTTCAGTCGCTCCGCAAACGACCTGCGCGCAGCATGACACTTTTAGCGATCAGTGGGCTAATTCTCACCCCGCTCCTGCTCGACAGATTTGCGGTTATCATCGAGGTTTTTCCCGCGCTTATCCTGCTTGGCACTGGTGTATTCGGCCTCAACAAACTTGCCAACCGAACCTACAGCAAGTCCACCAATCTTGTCCTTCCTGAGGCCATCAGGGTTACGGAAGCCAGGCCGGATCGCGACCTCTATGCGCTGAAGATCGATAATCTGGGCGACTTTGCCGAAGCGGGTATGCCGCAGGAACTCGGCCGTCTGGTCGATCGCATCATTGCCTATCTCGAAAAATCGTGGCCTGAGGGATGCAAGGGACAACAGGTTGCATTCGACAAGGATACACTGATCTGGTTCGCTCCAAAACTCAACCGGGGCGAGCTTGAAGAAAACGGATTAGGGCTGGTGTCTTTGCTCAAGAATGCAATGGATACCAGCGGGCGATCGGAATTTATCGAGGCGGCGCTGGGGATCGAAGTCAATCACGATCTCCCTCACGAAAAACGGATGCTGAACGCCATGCAGGCGGCAGAAACCGCTTCGCGTCGCGGACTGCGGCTGCACATTGCGGATGCTGCGTTCGTCGATGATCGAGCACGGCGACTGGGTCTTTTGGCCGAACTGGAGCGCGGTATTGCCAGCAAGACGATCAGGCTGGGTTATCAGCCGAAGATTGAACTTGCGACGGGTAGGATTATCGGTGCCGAAGCGCTGCTTCGCTGGAACCACCCTGAATTGGGCTACATCGACCCGCAGGAGCTGGTCCAGACCGCCGAAGAACACCGGCGGATTGACGATCTCAGTGTCTATGTAATCGATCTGGCGCTGAAAGAGGCGAAGCCCGTGTTGGCCAAATCGCCCTTGTTCAAACTTGCGGTTAATCTTTCCGCCCAGACGCTCGCAAATGACATGATCCTCTATCATGTCGCACGCCTGCTTGATCTGCATCAATTCCCGAGCAGCAATCTCATTCTGGAGGTGACCGAAACCTCACCGCTGGACGAGGAACTGGTCCATGAAAAAATCATCGCGTTGCAGAAACAGGGTGTAAGTTTTTCGATCGACGATTTCGGGACAGGCCATTCCAGCCTCGAATATCTGCGGACCGTGCCCAGCTCCGAACTGAAGATCGATCGCCGTTTCGTGATGATGATGGAAACATCGCAGGAAAGCGCGGCTTTGGTGAAAGGGACCATCGACATGGCCCATTCACTTGGCAAGGTCGTGGTCGCCGAAGGTGTAGAGGACCATCAGAGCGCTGAGCGACTGCGAGAGATGGGCTGTGATATTGCCCAAGGGTTCTTCTATTCTCCCGCCGTTCCGATCTGCGAAGTGCTCAAAATGATCGAGGAGAATCGCGAGGCTGCGTAAATTCACACGAGATGGGTTGCAATTTGTTTACCTTTTGTTAAGGATACCTGTTAGCACATGCCGTGCACAACAGGAGGCCTTTATGTGGGGTTATTTCAAGCAAGTTTTCGGCACCCGTTAAGTCCGGTGCGAACAATCAAATTCAGAGCCCCGGCCTCGCCGGGGCTTTTTATTTGTGGTGATAGATTTTCCCGCGAGGCCTGATTAATCCTGATGCGGCGACGCAATTCGCTGCCGCACCTCACCCGGCTTTTGTCAGCTACCTGCAAGACGCATCTGCCCGGCTTGTGGCTGCAAACCGATAGGCGGTGGAAAAGGTGACCCATTACCCCTGCAAAGTTTGGGTTTCCGGCTCACAGCGCCTATATAATCACCATGAATAACACCACTTCTGAAACTCCCGGAAAAACCCGCCAGAACGGCGAATACGGCGCGGATTCCATCAAGGTTCTCAAAGGGCTGGATGCGGTCCGCAAACGCCCCGGCATGTATATCGGCGATACTGACGATGGGTCGGGATTGCATCACATGGTGTTCGAAGTCTCTGATAACGCCATCGACGAAGCGCTGGCCGGACATTGCGACCTCGTCCTGATCGAGCTGAATGCCGACGGCAGCGTCAGCGTAGAGGATAATGGGCGCGGCATTCCTGTCGGAATGCATACGGGCGAAGGCGTCTCCGCTGCGGAGGTCATCATGACCCAGCTGCACGCGGGCGGAAAGTTCGAAAACACCTCCGAGGACAACGCCTACAAGGTATCCGGCGGTCTGCACGGGGTCGGCGTTTCGGTCGTCAACGCACTCAGCGAATGGCTTGAGCTGGTCATCTGGCGCGATGGCAAGGAGCACTGGATGCGCTTTGAACATGGCGATGCGGTCGGGCCGCTGGTGATTCGCGGCGATGCGCCCAAGGTGGACCAGAACCCGGACGAAAACGGCTTTAAAAAGGGTACACGCGTAACCTTCAGCGCGTCTCACAACACCTTCAAGAACGTCACTGAGTTCGATTTTGACAAGCTGGAGCACCGATACCGCGAACTGGCTTTTCTCAACTCGGGCGTGCGCATCCTGCTGCGTGACAAACGGCATGAGGATATGCTGGAGCACGACCTTTATTACGAGGGCGGGATCGCGGCCTTCGTCAAATATCTCGATCGCAACAAACAGCCGCTGGTTGCAGAGCCGATTGCAGTTTCCGCTGATAAAGACGGCATCGGGATCGACGTGTCGCTGCAGTGGAACGACAGTTACTACGAAAATGTCCTGTGCTTCACTAACAACATCCCGCAGCGCGATGGGGGCACGCACCTTGCCGCATTCCGCGCCGCGCTGACGCGCACGCTTAACAATTATTCCGAGCGCGAAGGATTGTTGAAGAAGGAAAAGGTGACCCTGACTGGCGAGGACATGCGCGAAGGCCTCTCAGCAATCGTAAGTGTCAAGCTGCCAGATCCCAAGTTTTCGTCCCAGACCAAGGACAAGCTGGTCTCCTCCGAGGTGCGCTCTCCGCTCGAATCGCTGATGAGCGAAAAGATGACAGAGTGGCTGGAAGAAAACCCCGGCGATGCGAAGTCGATCGTGCAGAAGATCATTGACGCGGCCGCCGCGCGCGAAGCTGCCAAGCGCGCCCGCGAAATGAGTCGTAAAGGTGCCATGAGCGTCGCCAGCCTGCCCGGTAAGCTGGCCGATTGTCAGGAGCGCGATGCGACCAAGGCGGAACTGTTCCTCGTGGAGGGTGATTCCGCCGGCGGATCGGCAAAACAGGGCCGCGATCGCAAGACGCAGGCGATCCTGCCGCTGAAGGGCAAGATCCTGAACGTCGAGCGCGCGCGGTTTGACCGGATCATTTCGTCCAAGGAAGTCGGCACGCTTATCCAGGCGATGGGCACCGGCATCCGGGACGAATTCAATCTCGACAAATTGCGTTATCACAAGGTCGTGATCATGACCGATGCCGATGTCGATGGCGCGCATATCCGTACGCTTTTGCTCACCTTCTTTCACCGCCAGATGCCCGAGATCGTTAAGGCGGGCCACCTGTTCATCGCTCAGCCGCCTTTGTTCAAGGTCGCAAAGGGGCGCAGCGAGGTTTATCTGAAAGACCAGCCCGCGCTGGACCGGTATCTGGTCGATGCCGGGTTGCAGGGCCGCGTTCTGGAAACGCAGGGCGGCGCACGTTCTGGCGAAGACCTGCGCGTGCTGGTGGAACAGGCGCTGCGGATCAAGAACCTGCTCGCTTTCGTGCCGCGCCGTTATGATTATGCGATCGTTGAACAGATGGCGCTTTCAGGCGCGCTCGACCCGGCGATGGCTCCCGAAAAGCTGGCAGCCGCGCTCGATTTCACTGCCCAGCGGGTGCAGATGGGCGATCCCGAGGCAAAGTGGAGCGCGCGTTTGCTCGATGATGGCTCGGTCCAGTTTTCGCGGCTGTGGCGCGGCGTCACCGATGTCCACGATATCGAGAAACGGTTCCTGTCCAGCACCGAGGCTTTGAAACTGCACTCGCTCGCGGGGCCTCAGGCCGAAGCGTATGCCGCGCCCGTCCGACTGGTGAAGGCTGGCGATGCGGTGGAGGATGCCGATACCGTCCCCAGCGACGATTCCGAAGCGGACGAACCTATCAGCGCAGTGCACGACGATGCGATCATGCGCCCGACCCAGTTGCTCGATGCGGTATTCGCCGCCGGTCGCAAGGGTATATCGGTGCAGCGCTACAAAGGTCTGGGCGAAATGAACGCGGAGCAATTGTGGGAAACCACGCTCGACCCCGAAAACCGTGCGCTGTTGCAGGTGAAAGTTGAAGATGCGGATGTAACCGATGAGATTTTTACCCGCCTGATGGGCGACGTGGTCGAGCCACGAAGGGAATTCATTCAGGACAACGCCCTTAATGTGGCGAACCTTGATGTCTGACACATGCACGGTTTTGATAGTGTGATGGATATGCCGCGCCTCGGTATGAATTTAAGGCTCGGCAAGCCATTCAGGAACCTATAGGCGGGGGCACGGTAGGTATGTCGGATATGACCGGCGAACATCACCACACCACTGAGCTGAAACAGATCAGTTTTCTGCTGTTTCTGGCAGCGGTAACTATCATGCTGGCAATCATCGTGTGGCCATTTGCAACCGCGCTTTTGTGGTCTGCGTTGGCAGCGATAATGTTTCATCCGCTCTACAAATGGGCGCTGCGTGTTTGCCGGGGACGACGCAATCCCGCTGCCCTGCTATCTTTGACGATTATCCTTTTTGCAGTGGCGCTGCCTGCGCTCTGGATCGGGACAATGGTTGTCGCAGAGACACTCAATCTGATTGAAACAGTGCAGGCCAACCCGATCAATCTCGCCGCGTGGGCAGATCAAATCTACACATCAATGCCCTCTCGCGTGCAGCAGCTGATCGACGAAAACGGCTGGAACAACGTATCGACGATGCAAGACCAGTTGCAGAACGTGATCGGTGAAAGCGCCGGCCTGATCGCGTCGCAGGCCGTATCAATCGGTGGAGGCGCACTGGGCTTTCTGCTCAGCTTCGGTCTGGGCCTTTATATAACGTATTTCCTCCTGCGCGACGGCACTCGGATCGGCGAAACGATCCTGCATTCAGCCCCCGTCGAACGCGACATTGCAGACCGTCTTGCACAACGTTTTCTCGGCATCGTGCGCGCTACTATCAAGGGATCAGTCGTCGTCGGTCTGGTTCAGGGCGCGCTGGGCGCAATCACCTTCGTTATCGCGGGTGTCCCTTCGGCCATGCTGTTCGGAGTTGTAATGGGGCTGTTTTCGCTGATCCCGGCTGTCGGTACCGGGATAGTCTGGGTCCCTGTGGGCGTGTGGCTGTTTATTTCCGGCGATGCCTGGCAGGGTGTCTTCGTACTCGTCTCGGGCTTTGTCATCATCAGTTCGGCGGACAATGTTCTGCGCCCCATTCTGGTGGGCCGCGACACCGGGATTCCCGACTGGATCATCCTTGTCACCACGCTTGGCGGGCTTTCGATTGCGGGCATTTCGGGGATCGTTGTCGGTCCTCTTGTCGCCGGATTGTTTCTGGCAAGCTGGTCGATCCTGCAGGAACAGCGCGCCGAGGATGAAGAGGCGGCGGAGCACTATCGCACCCGCGTCGGTTCCGACGGCAAAGTGCGGACAGAAGAAGACAGCGTAGACAATCTCGCCAAGACCCACGAGACAGCTTAGAAAGACCTCAAGGCCCAAATCATGCAATCGATGGTCAAACCGGGCAGTCAGGCAGAGCAGGTCGGACGGTTGATTCTGGCAGCGGTGATCGTGCTAACCCTGCCCGCATTGCCCTTGGGCACCTACCTTATTTATCCCTTCGCGATCCTGACGACATGGTTCCATGAAATGGGCCATGGGATGACCGCGACATTGCTGGGGCAGGATTTTCAGCAATTGCGCATTTTTGCCGATGGCTCGGGCGTTGCCGAGAGTATCGTGGATAGTGATGTTTCCCGTTTCACCAGCGCTGCAATTGCAGCGGGAGGGCCGCTTGCGCCCAGCATCGTTGGGGCAGGGTTGATCCTTGCAAGCGCGCATGAAAGGCTCTGGCGGCCGGTATTGTGGGGAACTGCGGGTGCTATCCTTGCCTCAGTCCTCGTCTATGTCCGCTCACCTGTGGGGTTTGCTGTTCTACCGTTTGTTGCCGCCACCCTTGCGCTGATCGCATGGCGCGCGCGAGCTGCGTTCACCCGTTTCACGCTCCAGTTTCTCGGGGTTCTCGCCGCGATGAGCATGCTGCGCGACTTTGATTATCTGTTTACCGAAAAAGCGGAGATTGGCGGCCGGTCCATGCTGTCAGACACTGGCCAGATTGAGGCTGCGCTGTTCTTGCCGCACTGGGTTTGGGCTGCCCTCATCCTTGCCGCTTCGGCGGTGATGATCGGGGCGAGCCTGCGATACGCTCTGTCGGAAGATCGCGGACGAAAGCCGCCTAAACCGCCCGCAAACGTGCTACAATTTAAACAGACGCGGGGTTGAAGAGCACATCACCGCCCAATTACGACGCGACTTTTAGCGTGTTTATTCCGCGCGCGAGGCCCGTTCCACCGCCCCCTTCGAGACCGGCAAACATCGTATCGACGATCTGCGCCAGCTTTTCTTCCGACAGCTTTTCCCCCAGATACAGCAGCGAATCCGGCATCGTGTAGCAGGATACGATCTGGTTTATCAGCGACAGCGCATCCTCGATCTCCAGCCCGGAGAAATATCCATCCGCCTGAGCCTGCACGATCAGTTCGCACAGGTAATGATCGGCCAGATCAACATAGGAGCGCACTTTTTCGAAATTGGCTGCACCCATTTCGCAGGCGATGCGGAAATATTCGGGATCCTCGCGCCAGCGCTTTTGCGAGATGACGAAGCGGCGGCGGAAAAATTCATACATCTTGCGCGGCGGGGAAAGCTCGCTCGCCAGCACCTCTTCCATCACTTCGAGGTTGGGCGAAAGCCACATCGCGGCAACGGCATCGAACAGTGCATCCTCGTCTTCGAAAAGCTGCTCGAAACGCGCGCGCGACAGTCCACTTTCCGTAACGGCGACGGTGTAGGGGATTTCGGTCCCGCGTTCCTTCACGAGGTTGAGCACCATCGCGGCAATGCGCCTGCGTTCACGGTCTCGTGTTTCCGGTGTGAGCACCATGGCTCGTTATCTCCCTGGCAAGCTGTTCAGATAGGGCCAGCAGACGCAGGAATAAAGCTCGATGGAAAATATTTGTGCATCGCAGCACCGCTTGACCGCGCGCAACGCCCGGATCAACGCAAGACGGGACAGAAAGCCGCGTTCGACACCTCTCAGATGTCGTTGCGCCCCTCAATGATCGCTTTTGCCTGCGCTTCCAACACTTTGAAACGATCGTAATCAGGTAGTCTGGCGCGAAACCATTCCGCGATCTTCAGCAAGTCTTCGCCGTAATTGCCGGTCGGCATCATCGGTGGACCAAAGCTGACGATCTTGCGGGCATTGTCGGCAAAGGCGGGGACTATCGGGACATTGGCGGCGCGGGCGATGTGGTAGAAGCCCGATTTCCACTTGCCATCGGTCTTGCGCGTGCCTTCACAGGCGATCACCAGCGCGAGTTCATCGCGGGCCGCAAATTCGGCGGCGACCTGTTCGGTGGCATTGGCCTTGGCGGTGCGGTCGACCGGGATACCGCCCATGTCGAGCATGAAATTGCGCATCATCCCGGTGAACAGCGTGTGCTTGCCCATGAAATTGGGCTTCACGCCTTCCTCATGCGTGGCTCCGGTGAAGAACACGAAGTCCCAGTTGGTGGTGTGGGGCGCACCCGCCAGCACGTATTTTTTAAGATGCTTTGGCAGCGGGGAATCGATCTTCCAGCCCCGGATATACCAGATCGCCAGAATGATCCGTCGCACGATGCGCGACAGCAGCGTGGGCTTGCGTGTGTGTTCTGCGGCAATGTGTGATCCCTCTCTCGCCTGCATTTCTGCCCGCAATCGGGGGAGTTACGCAAGGGGGAGTGTGGGGGTTTCAGACGCAGCGATTAGAGGCCGACTTCGCTGTCCATGTTTTCCCAGCGGATGAATGCGGGCGCGCGCTCGGGTGAATAGGCGAATTCGTAGAATGCTGTGATCACTTCCTCGACGGAGAAAACGCTATCGCTTTCCGTCCCAGCCTTAATGGCGCGAAAGTGATGGGCAGGCTCCATCTCGCGACGTTCGATGATGAAGCCACCCGCTTGGCACGCAGCCTGAATGAACCCCGGTCTGCTAGCCAGACCGTAGAGATCGAATATGGCGAAGGTATTGTCACTCTCAGGCGAGAGAGTTTTCAGCGCACGGTCGAGGGTGTCGCGGTCAGGTCGGTTCCAGACGAGACCATTTTCGAAACTGAACTCCATCTTGGTCTACGATTACATCCGGAACACGCCAAACGCAGGCCGCTCGGCAATCGGCGCTTCAAGACACGCCGCCAGCGCCAGCCCCAGCACGTCCCTCGTCTGCACCGGATCAACCACGCCGTCGTCCCACAGGCGGGCGGTGGCGTAGTAGGGGTTGCCTTCGTCTTCGTATTTCTGGCGGATCGGCGCCTTGAAGGCCTCGGCCTGCTCCGGCGTCCAGCTGTCGGCGTCGCGGTGGACGGTGGCGAGCACGCTCGCGGCCTGCTCCCCGCCCATCACCGAGATGCGCGCATTGGGCCAGGTGAACATGAAGCGCGGCGAATAGGCGCGGCCCGCCATGCCGTAATTGCCCGCGCCAAAGCTGCCGCCGATGACCACGGTGATCTTTGGCACGGTCGCGGTGGCAACGGCGGTGACGAGCTTCGCGCCATGCTTGGCGATGCCTTCCGCCTCGTACTTCCCGCCGACCATGAAGCCGCTGATATTCTGGAGGAACAGCAGCGGAATACGGCGCTGGCAGGCGAGTTCGATGAAATGCGCGCCCTTCTGCGCGCTTTCGGAGAACAGCACGCCGTTGTTGGCGAGGATCGCGACCGGCATCCCCCAGATATGCGCGAAGCCGCAGACCAGCGTGGTGCCGTAAAGCGCCTTGAACTCGTGGAACTCGCTGCCGTCGACCAGCCGAGCGATCACTTCCTTCACGTCATAGGGCGCGCGCACATCATCGGGGATGATGGCGTAGAGATCATCGGCGTCGAACTTGGGCGGGCGTGGGTCTTTCAGCGCGACATCCTTCGCCGTGCCGGTGTTCGCGCCCAAGTGGCTGACGATATCGCGCACGATGGTGAGCGCGTGTTCGTCATTCTCGGCCAGGTGATCGACCACGCCCGATTTCTTCGCGTGCAGGTCGCCGCCGCCCAGGTCTTCGGCGGTGATTTCCTCGCCCGTCGCGGCCTTCACCAGCGGCGGTCCGGCGAGGAAGATCGTACCCTGATTGCGCACAATCACGCTCTCGTCCGACATCGCGGGGACGTAAGCGCCGCCTGCGGTGCAGCTGCCCATCACGCAGGCGATCTGCGGAATGCCGAGCGCGGACATATTCGCCTGATTGAAAAAAATCCGCCCGAAGTGGTCGCGGTCCGGAAACACCTCCGCCTGATGCGGCAGGTTCGCGCCGCCGCTGTCGACCAGATAGATGCACGGCAGGCGGTTTTCCTGCGCAATCTCCTGCGCGCGCAGGTGCTTCTTGACCGTCATCGGGTAATAGGTGCCGCCCTTCACGGTCGCATCATTGCACACGATCATGCACCTGCCGCCCCGACACGCGCCCGACGCCGCAGATCAGCGAGGCGGCGGAGACATCGCCTTCGTACATGCCGTTCGCGGCCAATTGCCCGATCTCAAGGAAGGGCGATCCGGGATCAAGCAAACGCTCCACCCGTTCCCGCGGCAGCAGCTTGCCGCGCGAGACATGGCGCTCCCGCGATTTCTCAGAGCCCCCCAGCGCCGCTTCGGCAACATGTGCGCGCAGATCAGCGGCAAGCGCGGCGTTATGCGCAAACCGCGCCTTGGCCTCGGGGCTTTCGCGGTCGAGTTTCGAGGTGAGGGTGGGGGCGGTCAAGTAAATGCCCTCTGGCTTCAAGTTGATCTCTGCACGTCACGCTTTTGATCCGGTCCGCCATAATCGCAAGCTGTTCTGTTGTGAGAGCTGAGCAAGGCTTTGCAGGCGGTGCTTCAACGATCCCACACCATTCACATGCCTCTTGATCAGCAACAGTCACTTCGCTGGGAGATCGATCGCCATCTGATGTGGTTTGTCGGCCTGGCAAGAACCAAATCGCGCGAACAAGATACCCTAGGGACAAAAGCAGACACCAAGACCGACGCCAAGATTCGCAATGGCAAGACAGAGCCAAAAGGCTGTTGGCGACTCCACCTGCCCAACAAAAAATGCCGCCAAAACACCGGCTATGACTATACACCTACCGATTGTGGTCGCAGTAGAACCGTCGGGCCTATCCATTCCGCGTCTCCATCTGTTTGCCGATCACCCCGCCGCCCCGATCAGCTCGCGCCCGATCAGCATCCGGCGGATCTCGTTCGTCCCCGCGCCGATGTCGAGCAGCTTGGCGTCGCGCATGTAGCGTTCCACCGGCCAGTCGGTCGTGTAGCCCGCCCCGCCCAGCGCCTGCACGCTTTCGGCGGCGACCTTGAAGGCGTTCTCGCTCGCCAGCAGGATCACCCCCGCCGCATCAAAGCGCGTCGTCTGACCCGCGTCGCAGGCCTTCGCCACCGCATAGGTGTAGGCGCGGGCCGATTGCAGGGCGACATACATATCGGCCACCTTGGCCTGCATCAGCTGGAAGCTGCCGATCGGCTTTCCGAATTGCTTGCGCTCTCGCAGGTAGGGGATCACCGTGTCGAGGCACGCCTGCATGATGCCGAGCTGCAATCCGGCGAGCACCACGCGCTCATAATCCAGCCCGCTCATCAGTACGCCAACCCCGCCGTTCAGCGGCCCCATGATGCGGTCTTCGGGAATGTGGCAATCGTCGAACACCAGCTCTGCGGTGGGAGAGCCTTTCATCCCGACCTTCTCGATCTTCTGGCCGATGGAAAAACCCTCGTCGCCCTTTTCAATCAGAAACGCTGTGATGCCGCGCGATCCGGCGTGGCCATCGGTCTTGGCATAGACCACCAGCGTATCGGCTTCTGGCGCGTTGGTGATCCAGAATTTGGTTCCGTTGAGGACGTATCCGCCCTGAACTTCCTCGGCCTTAAGCTTCATCGAAACCACGTCCGACCCCGCGCCTGCCTCGCTCATGGCGAGCGATCCGACATGCTCGCCAGAAATCAGGCCGGGGAGGTATTTCGCCTTCTGCTCATCATTGCCCCAGCGGCGGATCTGGTTGAGGCACAGGTTGGAATGTGCGCCGTAGCTGAGGCCAACGCTGGCCGACGCGCGGCTCACTTCCTCAACCGCGATCACGTGTTCAAGATAGCCGAGGCCCAGCCCACCATCGGCCTCTTCCACGGTGATGCCGTGCAGGCCCAGATCGCCCATCTGCGTCCACAGCTCACGCGGGAACCAGTCCTCACGATCAACCTTTGCGGCCAGCGGCGCGATCTTTTCATCGGCGAAACGCGCGGTGGTGTCGCGGATCATCTGCGCCGCTTCGCCAAGGTGAAAATCGAAATCGGGGGTGGCGCGCATTATTCTCTCTCATCATTGTGGTCCGGGAACCAGGGTCCGCCATCGCAAACTTGCCAGGCACATTTGTGTCGATATGCCCGACGCCTTAGCAAGCCGGTACGTAAACGCCAACGCTGGCGCGTCACGTGTACGCCATTCGAATACCGATGCATTTTGACGCGCGCGGACGATTGTGTATGGGCGAACCAGAGCAAGCGTAAATGACTGATCCAGATCCCTCCCCCTGGCCAACCGGCACTGCCCCTGCGCCTTCTATGTGTGGCGAGGATGAACGGCTTGTCACGCTTGCCAGCTATTCCGCATCGCAGCTTCAAGGGGACGATGAACTTGGTCGCATCGCGCAGTTTGCGGCGCGTCTGTGCGACACTCCGGCCGCGGCGATAAGTCTGGTCGAGGCCGAACGACAGGTCTTTCTCGCGCGGGAGGGTCTGAACATGGCCGAAACGCCGCGTTCGACCAGTCTGTGTGCCTTTACGATGATGCAGGGCAATGTGCTGGAAGTGCCTGACGCCAGCGGCGATGCCCGGTTCGCCGATTTTGCGGTCGTGCGTGGCGAGGATCATCTGCGCTTTTACGCAGGCGCTCCGCTGGTGTCGTCTGAAGGCGCCCCACTGGGGGCGCTGTGCGTGATCGATACCGACCCCCGGCCCGGTGGTTTGACCGATCTGCAGCGCGAAGGGTTGCTGGTGCTGGCAGAAGCAGTCAAGCGTCGCCTGCTCGCCCACCGGCAGGCCAATCGCGCCACGCAGGAATTGCGGGAAAGAAGCGAGCGCCTGCAGTTCATGATCGATTCGGTCCCAGATATCGCATGGTCGGCGGAACCGGGAGCGCGGTTTGATTACGTCAACGCGCGGTGGCAACAGATCACGGGTCAGCCTGTGCCGCACACTGTCGAGGATTGGCGCAAGGTTTTTCATCCCGAAGACTACGAAGCGACACTCGCAAAATTCAATACCGCACTTGAAAACGCTGAACCATTCGAGGATGAATGGCGGATGCTGCAAGCCGATGGCAGCTATCGCTGGGTACTGAGCCGGGCAATCCCCTCCACTGACGATCCGGTAACTGCCCGTTGGTTCGGCACGGTCACCGATGTCGACGATGCCTATCGCATCTCGCAGGAGCGTGAGTTGATTGCGGGCGAACTGGCGCACCGGATCAAGAACATCTTTTCCGTCATTATCGGCCTTATTTCGCTCCACGCGCGCGGCAAACCTGCGACCGAGGCTTTTGCCGCAGTGTTGTCGGACAATATACGGGCGCTTTCGCGAGCGCAGGAATTCGCGCTGCAGATGGATCCCATCAAGGCGGAAGATCTGAAAGGCCTGCTCGAAGTTCTGATGGCGCCCTATGGCGTTCCGGGGGCCAGGGCGGTCAACATCACCGGCGACGCGGTGCGGTTCGGTGTGCGGGCGGCAACGCCGCTGGCGCTTGTGTTCCATGAACTGGCGACCAATTCGGCTAAATACGGCGCGCTCAGCGCGGCAGCCGGCACGCTCTCCATAAAGGTCGAACGCCAGGCGGACGAAGCGGTGATCACCTGGTGCGAAGCGGATGGCCCGGCAACCCAGGCACCCGAAGACAAGGGCTTTGGATCGCGCCTGATGACGATGGCGGTCCAGCATCAGTTGGGCGGACAACTGGGGATGAATTGGCAGCCAGAAGGCCTGCAAGCTACCATCTCGATCCCGCTCGCGCGGCTTGAGAATTGAACAGGCTGACCGGTAAACGCCTTGGCGCTGAGGCCGACCGCGTTTAGGCTCCATTTGCATGAAATCTGATTTGCCCCGCTCCGGTACGCTGGTTGTAACCTGTCTTTTGCTGCTTGGCGCGTGTGCGCCCGAGGACGCCTCGACGCCCTCGTCTCCAGCCAGCACTGGCAGCGACAACGCCGAAAGCGGCGGTTCGGCAACCCAACGTGTTGCAATGGCGGAAACCGCCTGGCTTTCGGTTAGCGAGGATGGCGAAGTGTTTACGACTTTTCTCGATCCCGATGGGAGATTTCGCGATCTGCGCGATGGTGCAATTGCTTTCACCGGGACGTGGAAACAGGACGCCGAAGGGCGACTGTGCCTGACGCCCGACCTTGCTGGCGCAACCGGCAGTCCGGCTGAAATGGGCGCCGAGGAAGCCACCGGCGAGCAGGCCGAGGGCGTAGCTGACACCGCGACCGCGCGCGCGACCTGCTGGGATTACGGTGTGCCGGGCAACAATGGGACCATGCGCGCAACCCGAACCGATGGCCGCGCGATCGAACTCAAACGCATCGCCTATGCCGCGCCCGCCAGTCCAGACGCGGATGCCGACGGAAAAGCGGGCAGTGCTGCCCCGCGCGGGAACTAAGCCGATCTCCTCGCCAAATTCATCTTCAGCCGCAGGCGAGCAATCGCATCCTTCACTGCTGCGCTTTGAAAGCGTGGAGCGACGGTATGGCTCGCGCGGCGAAGTCACAGCGGTGGGCGGCGTCTCCTGCGAAATCGCGCAAGGCTCCTTCGTCGCGCTTGTCGGCGCGTCGGGTTCTGGCAAATCCACTTTGCTAAAGATGGTGAACACGCTGGTGGAGCCATCGGCAGGGCGCGTGCTGTTCGGAGGCGATGACGTGACATCGCTGAAACCGTCGCGCCTGCGCCGCCGGGTTGGCTACGTGTTTCAGGGCATCGGCCTGTTCCCACATTTTCGCGTAGGCGAAAATATTGCCATCGGGCCGCGTCTTGCCGGTGAAAAATTGCCAACCACCCGCATCGCAGAGCTGCTGGAGCTGGTCGAACTGGAACCAGACATGGCGAGCAGGATGCCCGATGAGCTTTCGGGCGGGCAGCGACAGCGCGTAGGCGTGGCGCGCGCACTGGCGGGCGATCCTGAATTGCTCTTGATGGACGAACCGTTCGGCGCGCTTGACCCGATCACGCGTGCTGCGCTGGGCGACCGGGTGCGCGAACTGCACGATCAACTAGGTCTCACCACCGTGATGGTTACGCATGACATGGCAGAAGCGCTGCTGTTGGCAGACCGCGTACTGGTCATGGATGCAGGCCTGATCGTCGCGGACGAAAGCCCCCGCGCACTGCTGGCAGGCAAGGGCGGCGATACCGCGCAAGGTCTGGTCGCGGTGCCGCGTGCGCAAGCCGAAAAACTGGCCGCAATGGAGCAAAGCATTGCGGCCAAAGCCGCAGAACAAGTGCGCGCCAAGGGCAACGGCGCATGAGCGGTTTCTGGGAAATCGTGTTTGGCCTGGGCGATAAGCTGACCGCACACATCGTCCTTTCGGCCAGCGCGATCGCACTTGGCATAGTGGTGGCACTTCCACTTGCAGTGTGGGCCAGCCGTTCGCAGACGGTCGCACGTGTCGCGCTTGGCTTTGCCAGCCTGGTGCAAACGATTCCAGCGCTCGCCCTACTGGCGCTGTTCTTCCCGATTCTGCTGTCGTTGCGGGCAGTGTTTGGCGAGGGGTTGCCGACGCTCGGCTTTCTTCCCGCCCTGCTTGCTCTGGCGCTGTATGCACTGTTGCCGATTCTGCGCAACGCCGTAACGGCGCAGGTCAATCTCGACCCTGGCGTGCTGGAAGCCGCCGATGGCGTTGGCATGACCAGCTGGCAAAAGCTGACCCTGGTCGAAGCCCCGCTATCAGCCCCGTTTGTGATGGCGGGCATACGTACTGCCAGTGTCTGGACCATCGGTGCCGCAACGCTGGCGACCACAATCGGTCAGCCGAGCCTTGGCGATCCGATCTTTGCCGGTTTGCAAACCCAGAACTGGGCGCTGGTGCTGGCGGGATGTTTTACAAGCGCGGCCTTGGCCCTCGCCACCGATGCGCTGTTGGGATTGATCGAGCGTGGTCTGGCTCATCGATCCCGCTGGCAATACGGAGCGGGCCTTGCAGCGGTTATGCTGGGCATCGGTGCAGCACTGTTCGCGCAGGTGAAGGGCACCGACGATGACGCCATCGTGATCGCGTCAAAGCAGTTTTCAGAGCAATATATCCTTTCGCAACTCATCGGCGCGCGGCTGGAAGCGGCGGGTTACAGCGTCGAATATCGCGACGGGTTGGGTTCTGCCGTAGTGCACAGCGCAGTCGCCAGTTCCAGCATCGATATATCGGTCGATTACACCGGCACGATCTGGACTAATGAACTGGGGCGCAAGGATAATCCCGGTCGCGAGGCGATGTATGAAACCATCGTCCAGTGGGAACGAGAGAACACCGGCGTACGCGTTCTGGGGCGGCTGGGGTTTGAAAACGCCTATGCCTTTGCGATGCGCGCAGATCGGGCGGAGGCGCTGGGCGTCACTTCGCTTGCAAATCTCGCACCGGCCGCACCACGGTTGAGCGTTGGCGGCGATCCGGAATTCTTCGAGCGTCCCGAATGGATTGCGGTGCGCGATGCCTATGGCCTACGGTTCGCGCAGATGCGCAACTTCTCTCCGACTTTCATGTACAATGCGCTGAAATCGGGCGAAGCCGACGTGATCAGCGCCTACACCTCCGACGGGCGGGTTGCGGCGGATCGTCTTGTGATCCTTGAGGACCCGCGCGAGGCGTTGCCGTCTTATGACGCGATGCTGATGCTGAGCCCGCGGATCGCGGGGGATGAAAAGCTGGCCGCCGCCTTGCAGCCGCTGATCGGCGCAATCAGTGTCGAGGCGATGCGCGAGGCAAACTTTGCCGTTGATCGCGAGGACGAGGGCAAGCTCTCACCCAGGCAGGCGGCGGAGCAACTGGCCGCAAAGATCTCACGTTAGTCCTGTTGGATGCGCAGCAATTATGGCTGTAAATGTCGCATCGTGGTGACGTCTGGACACGCCAGCCGCGCATTCAATCAAAGCCGTAGCCCATCGGCCAACGCCTGCCGCACACGCCCAGAACCTTGAACAGGCTGCCCATCTGATCGTCGCGCACCAGCCGATCGTACTGACGCTGCACGACATCCGACTGATCTGGATCCTTGCGCTTGAGCGCCTCAAGCCTGGTGTCGATTCCCATTTCGCGCAGCCAGTCGCCCTGCATCTGCACCCCCATCACATCCGCGCCCTGCCGCCGCGCGATATGCTGCAACAGCTCAAAATCGACATGCGCCGTGAGGTCCGCTTCGCCCGGATGGCTCAGCGCATCGACATGTTTGTGGTCCTTCAACGCCTGAAGCGTGGTTCCGGCGCGCAATTCAAACGGGCCGTAATCGATAATCAGCGCCGCGCCGCCCTGATTTACAAGGCGATCCGAAATCTCGCTCATCAGCGCGCAGGCCGCCGGGCTGGTCTCAATCATGGTGCCCTGCGGCGCGTTGGCCCAGCTGGGCGGGACGATGGTGTCCATTGGCTCAGTGCCGGGCACATAGGCCAGTCTGTCATCCTCCAGCCCGATCATGCGTTCATGCCAGCCGGTCGCAGACCGCACGAGCTGATGAATCGGCAGCGCATCGAAAAATTCGTTGGCAACAATCAGAAGCGGGCGGTCATCGGGCAGAGTCGACAGATCGTGATGATGGATCGCGCCGGGAAAGGCCTTTGCCTGAATGGCGCGCAAGGTGGGCGAACCTTCGACGAGGTGCACCTGCGGCTCGAATCCGTACCGGCCCGCCGCGCGCAGGGCATCGGTCGTTAACGTGCCGCGTCCCGGACCAAGTTCGACATAGTGGATGCTCTTGGAAGAGCCCATCTTGACCCAGAGATCTGCGAACCAGAGCCCGATCAGCTCTCCGAACATCTGGCTGATTTCGGGTGCGGTGATGAAATCGCCGGTATCGCCCAGCGGATCGCGACTGGCGTAATAGCGCGCATTGCTCTCCCCCATGAACTGCGCGAGGCTGATCGGGCCAGTGCTGCGGATGAGCCGGCGATAACTGGCCGCAAGATCAGCGGGATCGGAAGGGACGGGCTCAGACTCGGGTGGCGGCGCTGATGCAGGCTCGGGCTCCTGCGATGATTGTTCAGGTTCGGCCTTCGCGGATTTCGGTTCGGCACTCTCCAAAGCGGCCTTCGCCTTCGCGGCTTCGCGTTCGGCTTTAGCCTTGGCGTCGGCCTGTTGCTTAGCTGTCTTTTGCTTGGCGGCCTCTTCATCGGCTTTGGCCTTGGCTGCTGCTTCGGCTTCTGCCTTGGCTTTTTCTGCCTTGGCCTTGGCCTCCGCTTCCTTGCGTGCAGCCGCTTCAGCCTCGCGTCGCGCGGCCTCTTCCGCTTTGGCCTCAGCTTCTGCTTTAGCCTTTGCCTCCGATTTAGCCTTTGCCTCGGCTTCTGCCTTGGCTTTGGCTTCAGCTTCAGCCTTTGCCTTTGCCCTTGCCTCCGCTTCGTCCTTTGCCTTCGCTTCCGCCTTGGCCTTGGCCTTGGCCTTGCTTCTGCGGCTGCTTTTGCTTCAGCTTCTTCGCTTTGGCCTTGGCTTCGGCTGCCGCTTTTTCCTCGGCCTCGCGGCGGGCCTTTTCTTCAGCTTCCTTCTTGGTCTTGGCCTTGGCCGCGGCCTCCGCTTCCGCCTTGGCCCTAGCCTCTGCCTCAGCCTTGGCGCGAGCTTCAGCCGCCGCTTTCTCTTCGGCCTCGCGGCGAGCTTTCTCTTCTGCTGCTTGTTTGGCCTCGGCCTCGGCTTTTGCCTTTGCCTCGGCTGCAGCCTTGGCTTTGGCTTCTGCCTTTGCCTTCGCTTCTGCTGCGGCCTTCTCCTCGGCCTCGCGGCGAGCTTGTTCTTCGGCTTCCCTCTTGGCTTTTGCTTCGGCGTCGGCTTCGCCTTTGCCTTGGCTTCTGCAGCCAGCCTTGCCGCTTCCGCCTCCGCTTCGCGCCGGGCTTTTTCTTCGGCCTCTTTCTTCGCCTTGGCTTCGGCTTCTGCCTTCGCTTTCAATTCTGCCTCGGCCTTCGCCTTGGCTTCGGCCTCTGCTTTCGCCTTCGCCGCCGCCTCTGCCTCTGCCAGGGCGCGTGCCTCTTCCTGCTCGCGCGCGAGTGCTTCGGCCTGCGCCTTGGCACGTGCCTGTGCGTCTGCCTCGATCTGTGCCTGTTCGCGAGCTTGCCGGTCTGCTTTTGCCTGCGCGACCTTTGCGGCAGCAATACTCAATTGCGCTGCGTCATCGGCCTCCCGATCGGAAAGGTCGATTACGGTACCGTCAGGTTCGATCAGGCGCAGACGGGGTCGCCATTCATTGTCGCCCCCGCTTGAAAAAGCGCTCAGGCTGCGGCGGTGCCCATTCCGGCGCCCACGGGCTTCCTCGTCACGGCGTAAAGCGTGACAATCAACCCAGTCAGGATCAGCGGAATCGTAAGCCATTGCCCCATCGATAGACCAGTTCGCGCCGCAAAGTCAGCCAGTTGCGCATCGGGCTCGCGGAAAAATTCATTCACAAACCGCGCGATGCCCATTCCAAGCGTGAAAATGCCAGCCAGCAAGCCCGGACGATAGCGCGCCTGTGTCTTCCAGAAAAGCAGCATCAGGATAATCAGCAGGGCCAGCCCCTCAAGCCCGGCCTGATACAGCTGGCTGGGATGGCGCGGCAGATCGCCCGCGCCGGGGAACACCATGCCCCATGAAACATCGGTGACGCGGCCCCACAATTCGCCATTGATGAAATTGGCAAGGCGCCCCAGCAACATCCCCATCGGCACGCCGACCACCACGTAATCACACACCCGAAGGAAGTTCAGACGATCACGCCACGACACCCAGATCATAGCGAGCAGCACGCCCAACAGCCCACCGTGGAAGCTCATCCCGCCATCCCAGACCCGCAGCAATTGCCAGCTGACAAAGCCATCGCCCGAAAAATCGGTGAAGGCACTCGGAATGCCGGTTTCGCCCCCGGTGTAGAACGCGGCATAGCCCAGTCGTCCACCCAGAATAACGCCCAGCGTACAATAGAAAAACAGATCGTCGGCGTGGCGCTGCGCCATCGGTGCGCCGGGCTGTTTCAACGCTTTGGAAGTGTGCCAGTATGCAAAGAATACACCCAGCAGATAGGCAAGCGAATAATAGCGCAGCATGAAACCGCCAAACAGCTCAATGCCCGGCTTCAGCCCCAGCTCCGTCCAGTAAATGGGATCGGCCGTGGCGGCGGCAGAGGCAACGGCGGCGGTTGCTGCGGCAAGTAGTGACATAACGATGCGAACCTCTTAACAGTCAATATCAGCCGGGCAGCGTTTCTGCCGCGCGGTCTTTGGCACACCAAGCCGTTCGGGGAAAGTGCCCCGCCATGATCCTGGTCGATGCGCCCGCATTTACCGGTTCAAGAGAAAGCGGCACCTGTGCCACACGATTGAAGAGGATAGCCGGCTTCCCCTGCCGAAAAGTTCGCTGAAATGTTTGCAGGGGCAGACCGGTACAAGAGGAGAGACAATCGCATGCCCACTCAGCTGGACACTGCTCTGGATGGTATCATCACCGCGCTGACGGCTGAGGGACAGCCCTTTGCCACCGTGCCGTTTGAACGTGGCGGGGTGGAAATGCCCTCTTTTGCCGGCGCACCGCCTACCCTCGCGCATTATTTCGCCCATTTTTGCAATGAGCACAAAGACCTCGAGTTTCTCGTCGATGGCGATACCCGTCTGACATTCGGCCAGACCTTTGCCGCCGCCGTGTGCGTGGCGCAGGGGCTGGTGGACAAACACGGCATCAAGAAAGGTGACCGCGTCGGCATCGCTGCGCGTAATTCGGCCAACTGGATGATCGCGCACATGGGCATCATCCTGGCGGGTGGCTGCGCAACGCTGCTCAACGGTTTCTGGTCGGGTGAAGAGCTGGCGTATGGCATCCGGCTGGCCGAATGCACGCTGGTACTTGCTGATGAAGGCCGGGCCAAACGGCTTGATGGAACCGATCACAACGCCCGGCTGGTGATATTCGATCATGGCGGCGACCCTGCCGAGGGTCTGGCGCAAGTCTGGGCTGCTCCCGGCGATGAAGGTCCGTCTGCTGCAATGGCGATGCTGGGTGAGCTTGGCCCGGATGACCTTGCCACGATCCTCTACACCTCGGGTTCGACAGGCCAGTCAAAGGGTGCGTATTCCGATCATCGCGGCGTCGTGCATGGCGTGATGAGTTATGTCGCACAAAGTGCCATGGCCAAACTGCTGATGGAAAGCCGGGGCGAGGATATGAGCGCACAGCCCTGCGCGCTGATTGCGGTGCCACTGTTCCATGTCACCGGCGAAGTGCCGTTGTTCCTGCAAAGTTTTGCCATCGCGCGCAAGCTGGTGCTGATGCCCAAATGGGACGCGACCGAGGCGCTGCGTTTGATGGCGGCTGAAAAGGTCACCTATTTTGTCGGCGTTCCGCTCATGAGCTTTGAACTGGCGAGCCACCCTGATATCGAGAATTACGATCTTTCTGCGTGCCGCAGCTTTGCCGCCGGCGGCGCGCCGCGACCGCCCGAACACGTGACGAAGATCAAGAAAGCCTTTCCCGGCGGGTTCCCGCTGCTGGGCTATGGTCTCACCGAAACCAACGCGGTGGGCTGCGGCAATTTCAACGAAAACTACATAGCAAAACCGGGATCGACCGGCACGCCCAGTCGGCCCATGGTCGATCTTGCCATCCTTGATGATGATGGCAACAAACTGCCCCAAGGTGGCATCGGCGAGGTATGCATCCGTTCGGTTGCGAATTTCCTCGGCTACTGGAAGAACGAGGAAGCCACCGCCAAGGCATTTACCGCGGACCAGTATTTCCGCACCGGCGATCTGGGCCTTGTCGATGAAGATGGCTACCTGTTCATCGTCGACCGCAAGAAGGACATCATCATTCGCGGAGGGGAGAACATCTCCTGCATCGAAGTCGAAGATGCTGTATATGCTCATGAAGACATGAGCGAATGTTCAGTCTTTGGCCTGCCCGACGAACGCTTTGGCGAAGTTCCAGCGGTGGTGATCCGCACCAAGGACGGGCGCGATCCGATCACGCCTGCAATGCTGCGGGCATTCCTGCTCGAACATATTGCCCCCTTCAAGGTGCCGCTTGAGCAACATATCTTTGTCACCAATGACACACTCCCACGCCTTGGCACGCAGAAAATCGACAAGAAACTGCTGCGCGAACAATACACAAAGCGGCAGGCTGCGGCCTGATCGCGCATTGAACATGTTGCAGGGAGGCCCGGCATGAGCGTGACTCAGCCAGTCGGGCCAAGGTCGGGTCGGCCTAGCGCACCTGGTCGCGCCAGTGGCCGCCTCCCTCATCAGCGCGCCATATTCGACCGGCGCACCATCGCCGAAACCGTGGCCAGGCTGGTGGAGGCGCATGGGCAAAAGGCGCGCCCGCACATCATCAACACGCTGCGCAACGCGCTTGAAAAAGGGCGTGGCGAACTGGCACGCAGGCTGGCCGAAAAACCATCTGCCGGGCACGAATGCACAGCCGGCCACGCATTTCTGACCGATCAATTGCTGCGCGTAATCTACGATCACGTAACGACCGATCTTTACCCCGTACCCAATCGCACGTCAGCAGAGCGGATCGCGCTGCTGGCGGTCGGTGGATACGGCCGCAGCGAGATGGCCCCCCATTCGGATATCGACATCGCCTTCATCACCCCCATGCGCCGCGCTCCGTGGTGCGAACAGGTGATTGAGGCAATGCTGTATTTGCTGTGGGATCTGGGCCTGAAGGTGGGCCATTCCAGTCGCACTGTCAGCGATACGATCCGCATGGCGAAAGAAGATCTGACGATCCGCACCGCCCTGCTGGAGGCGCGGCTGGTGTGGGGCGATGCGGCCATTTACGAAGAGGCGCGCAGTCGGTTCTGGCGCGACGTGGTGCGCGGCAGCGAGCGCGATTTTCTCACAGAGAAACTGGAAGAGAGGAACAAACGCCATCACCGCATGGGTGACAGCCGTTATGTTGTCGAACCCAATGTGAAGGAGGGCAAGGGTGGCTTGCGCGATCTCCAGACCCTGTACTGGATCGGCAAGTACATCCACCGCGCCGAAACCGCATCGCAGCTGGTCGATGTGGGCCTGTTCACCGCATCCGAATATCGGAGCTTCCGCCGCGCGGAGGGGTTCCTGCTGGCGGTGCGGTGCCACATGCACGAGCTGGCGAACCGGGCAGAGGATCGCCTGACCTTCGATCTGCAACGGCAAGTGGCGGAACGCATGAATTTCGCAGACCGTCCGGGCAAAAGCGCGGTCGAGCAATTCATGCAGTTCTATTTTCTTCAGGCAAAGCGCGTCGGCAGCCTCAGCGGCGTATTCCTGAGCGCGCTGGAGGAAGAAACCGCGAAGCGCAGCGCGCGCAACGGTTTTCTGGGCAAACGGTCCCGTCCCCGCACACTTAAGGGTTTTACCGTACGCGATGGCACCATCAGCGTGCCCGCAGGCCCCGCCGGCGATGACTGGTTCGCCCAGGACCCGGTGCGGCTGATCCAGATTTTCCAATTGGCCGAAGAACACGGTTTGACCGTTCACCCCCAAACCATGCGGCAGGCGGACCGCGATTCCCGATTGATCGGCAAGGAGGTACGCACCGATCCGCGCGCCAATGCGCTGTTCCTCGATCTCTTGTGTGGCAAGCGCAATCCGGAGCACGCGCTGCGATGGATGAATGAAGCGGGAGTGTTTGGCCGGTTCGTGCCCGATTTTGGCCGGGTCAATGCGCAAATGCAGTTCGATATGTATCACCACTACACCGTGGATGAACACACGATCCGCGCCATCGGCCTAGTCAGCCAGATCGAACGCGGGCTGCTGCAAAAAGACCACCCGCGCGCGACCGAACACATTCACAAGGTACTATCGCGCCGCGCAATCTATGTCGCGGTGCTGCTGCACGATATTGCCAAGGGACGCGGCGGTGATCATTCCGTATTGGGCGCGGGCGTTGCCCGCAGGCTGTGCCCGCGCTTTGGCCTGGATGAGCGCGAGACCGAGCTGGTCGCATGGCTGGTTCTGGAGCATCTCCTGATGAGCAGAACGGCACAGAAACGCGACCTGACAGATCCCAAGACGATCGACGATTTCGTGGCGCAAGTGCAATCGATCGACCGTTTGCGCAATCTGGCGATCCTGACTGCTGTCGATATCCGTGCAGTGGGGCCGGGCACATGGAACAGTTGGAAAGGGCAGCTGCTCGGGGAGCTATACGATGCCTCGCAGGAACGCCTTCGGCTGGGCCACAAAGGCCACGGGCGCAAGGAGCGGGTGGCGGCGAAGAAAGACGCAACGCGCGCGCTGCTGAAGGACCGGGGCGATCTGATCGACAGTGTGGGCAACCAGCTGGGCGATGCCTACTGGATTGCCGAACCAGAGGACATCATCGCGCGCAACCTCGTGCAATATGCCGAAGCGCGCAGGCTGGAAGAGCATCTCTCGATCCATTGCGAGGTCGATGAGGAACGCGGCGCAACGCTTGTCAGCGTTATCGCCGCCGATCACCCCGGACTGTTTTTCCGCATTGCCGGAGGCATCCATCTGGCCGGAGCAAACATCATCGATGCGCGCATCCACACCGCCCGAAACGGTTACGCGATCGATAATTTTCTGGTGCAGGATCAGCGCAGCGAGCCATTCAGCGAGGCCGCGCAGATTGAGCGGCTGAAACGCACGATTGCCGATGCACTGATGGCAAAGGTTCAACTGGTTTCGAAACTTGCCGCGCGCCCGTTGCCGCATTCACGCTCTAAGGCATTCAAGGTGGCGCCGACTGTCACCTTTGACAACGATGCTTCCAACCGGTTCACCGTCCTCGAGGTCACCGCGCGTGATCGCCCGGCCCTGCTTAACCGGCTGGCGCACGCGCTGTATCAGGCAAATCTTATTGTTCAGTCTGCGCACATTACCGCCTATGGGGAAAGCGCGGCTGATACTTTCTACGTGACCGATCTGACCGGCGCGAAGGTTACCGCCCCTGAAAGATTGGCAGAAATCGAGGCGGCGCTGCTGGCCGCCGCGAGCGACAAACGCCAGCGTCAGCTGGAAAAAGCAGGCTCCTGAACCTTAAAACAAGGTTAACAATCCCCACCGATATGGGTTGCAATTGTGTTACCTATCGGTAATTGCGACTTCCCCTACGTCAGGAGAGGTTCATAAAAATGAAAACCCGCAATACAATGCGGCGCGCCATGGTGCTGCTTTCGTCCACCTGCGCAATTGTTGCCGTCGCCACCCCCGGCGTGGCCTTTGCACAGGACACATCCACCGAAGAAGAAACGCAGACCGAAGACGCGCAATCGCAGCGTGGCGGTACGCTCGATTCGCTTAACCAGATCGTCGTCACCGGCACCAAGACCCAGAATGCAGAAGATGTGCAGGACGTGGCGCTGGCCGTTACCGCATTCAACGCCGACACGCTGGAGGCCTTCAAGGTTCGCGACATTCAGGGTCTGACGTTCCAGGCACCGAACGTATCGCTTGATCAGATCGGCACCAGCCGTGGCACCGCGAACTTCTCGATCCGTGGTCTGGGCATCAACTCCTCGATCCCCTCGATCGACCCGACTGTCGGCGTATTCGTCGATGGCGTGTATCTTGGAATCAATGGCGGCGTCGTGTTCGACATTTTCGACCTCGACAGCGTAGAAATCCTGCGCGGTCCGCAAGGCGTGCTGTTTGGCCGTAACGTGACCGGCGGCGCGGTGGTGATCAACACCGGCAACCCGACAGAGGAATTCACCGGCAAGTTTCGCGCAGCGGTCGACGGCCCGTTCGTTGACGGCGGTCGTGGCGGCGCAAACTACACCGCCAGCGGCGTAATCTCCGGCCCGATTGTAGAGGACACCCTGCTGTTCAAGGTTGGCGCCTATTACAACAACGATCAGGGCTACTTCACCAACCTGTTCGATGGATCGAACCACGGCGAGGCAGAAACCAAGATCCTGCGCGGCGCGCTCGAAGGGCGTTTCGGCGACCTCATGATCCGCGCCAAACTGGATTATTTCGAAAGCGACGGCGATGGCCCATCGGCTCAGAACCGCGCAATCTTTGAAAGAGATACGTTCGATTTCTCGATCGACGAGCCGGGTTTCTATTCCAACGAGATCTGGACCGGATCGCTCACCGCTGAATGGGATATTGGCCCCGGCACTCTGACCAACATCTTTGGCTATCGTGATTTCAAGTCACGCACGCGCGGTGACATCGATGCGACGCCGGCGTTCCTGTTCCATTCGAACGCACGTACCGAACAAGACCAGATTTCGAACGAGTTGCGCTATGCGATTTCGACCGACAGGCTCGATCTCACTTTCGGCGGCTTCTATTTTGATCAGAGCCTTGCATACGATGAGAGCCGTGAACTGCGTCGCGATCTGCCAGTTCAATTTCAGCCGCCCGTGTTCTTTGGTGGCGGGCGCCAGGATCACGAAGTGATTGGTGCATTCGCCGCCGCGCAATACGAATTCATCGACGGGCTCTCGCTCATTGCAGGCCTTCGCTGGAACCAGGAAACGAAGGACGCGGCGGTAACCTACATTGTCCCTCGCGCGCCGTGTTCGGTAGTGGAGGGCACCTGCCCAACCGGCACAGCTCCGTTCAATCCCGCAACCGAGACCAATGGCTTTACCGATAGCGTGCGTTTCCGCAATCTGTCGCCCAAGCTTGGCCTGCAGTACGAATTTGCAAACAGCCAGGTCTATGGCCACTGGAGCCGGGGTTTCCGTTCGGGCGGTTACAACTTCCGCATCACCAATGTGCCGGTTTTCAACCGCGCGTTCAATTCAACGGGCAACCTGTTCTTCGACGAAGAGCAGGTCGACACCTACGAAATCGGCGGCAAGTTCCAGACCTTTGACGGAACCTTCACGCTCAACCTTGCTGCGTACCGGACTGAAGTTCAGGACATGCAGCGCGAAGTGAACCTTGCCGATCCTGGCGCAGGCGTGGTGCAGAACATCCTCAACACCGCCGATGCCACCATCACCGGGTTCGAGGCGGAAGCCCGTATGCGGCTTTCGGATTCATTTATCGTAACCGCCAATATCGGCCTGATCGATGATGAGTACGATGCAATCTTGTTCGATATTTCCGGCGACGGGGTGATTAACCAGACCGATTTCGACCTGCGCCAGCCGCGTGTACCCGAAGTGACCTGGGGCATGGGCTTCATTCACGAGCTTCTGATGGGCGACAGCGAAATCCTGACGCGCGTGAATTTCCAGTATCGCGATGAATTTGCGTACACCGACGACAACCTCGGCTTCATTCAGGACGTCAAGAACCTCGAAGCGAACATCACCTGGGTAACTCCGATCGAAGGGTTCTCGCTATCGGTCTACGGTCGCAACCTGTTGGACGAAGTGCAGGCTGGTGGCGATACGCAGGTGCCGTTCGGTGGCCCGCGGTCGACCGGAGTGCGTCAGCCGTTCTCCGACCGGCCGACCGCCGGCACGTTCTCGCCGCTGCAACGCGGTCGGAATGTGGGCGTGGAAGCGCTGTTCGAGTTTTGAGGGAAACTCGTTAATCAAAATAATGGGGCGCTCCGGCAACGGAGCGCCCTTTTTGTTGGAGTTCCTGCCAGCCTGCCGCTTGGCTGCTTGAGGCGCTCTATTCTCGCCTACCGCTTCGCTGCTTGAGGCGCTCTATTCTCGCCTATCGCTTCGCTGCTTGAGGCGCTCTATTTCGCCTATCGCTTCGCTGCTTGAGGCGGTTTAGCCTCGCGCGCCGAACAATGCCGTGCCCACGCGCACGTGTGTGGCGCCCAGTTGCACGGCGATTTCATAATCGCCGCTCATACCCATCGAGAGACCTGCAACGCCGTTGTCGGCGGCCAGCTTTGCCAGCAGCGCAAAGAACGGGGCCGGCTCGAGATCGGCAGGGGGCAGGCACATCAGTCCGGCCACCGGCACATCGGCATTACGCACCTTGCCAAGGAATGCGGGCAAATCTGCAATAGGGCAGCCTCCCTTTTGCGCCTCATCCCCGATATTGACCTGCACGAAACACGGCACGCGTCGGTCCGCCTTGTCCATCGCCTTTGCCAGCGCTTTCAAAAGGCTTTGCCGGTCGAGCGCGTGGATCGCATCGAAAACCGAGACAGCATCTTCGGCCTTGTTCGATTGCAGCTGACCGATGAGGTGCAGTTCGACATCGGGATAACGCTCCTTCAATGTGGGCCATTTCTCCTGCGTTTCCTGCACGCGGTTCTCGCCGAAGACGCGGTGGCCGATTTCCAGCAGCGGTTCGATCCGCTCGGTCGGATGCGTCTTGCTGACAGCAATCAGGTTCACGTCGTCGGGAATGCGCCGGGCAGGTTTGCACATGCGCGCGATGTTGTCTTTGACCTGGGCGAGACGGGTGGCTGCACTTTCCATGGCGCGCAGCTATACTGACGTGGTGAACCTTGCAAAGACTCTCCCGGCGATCTGGCTGATTTCCGATGCGCGCAACGATGGCGTGCTGGAGGAGGCGATTGCCCGGATGCCTCGCGGATCGGGCTTTGTGTATCGCCACTACCACCTCGATAGCGGGCAGCGCGCCCGGCGGTTTGCGCAATTGCTACCCATGCTGAAAGGGTGCGGGTTTGTAACAGTCGTATCCGGTACGGCGCAGACCGCACGCGAATGGCAGGCTGACGGGGTGTATGGCGGATTTGATCGAAAGCCGCCCATAGGCCTGATCTGGATTGCGACCGCCCATAATGCGCGCGAACTGGAGTCCGCCGGTCTGCGCAGGAGCGGATGCAGTCATGCTGTCGCCCGTGTTCCCCACCCGCTCTCACCCCGGTGGCGAGATTTTGGGCGCGGACACATTCCAGCGGCTGGCACGCGCCTCGGCAATCCCGGTCATCGCGTTGGGTGGTATGAATGCGAATCGTGCGCGCGCGTTAGGCTGGCCGTTCTGGGCTGCGATCGACGGTCTTTCATAGCCGCCTTTCCTAGCCGCAGCGCCGCGCAGGCCCGCATCACCGCTCAACGCTCTTCGCTTGACCCTCTGACGATCAGGATTCATGGTGTGTTCCCGCCCATAATCATCCACGCCAAGGAACCGCATGGCCACTCGCGCTGCCAATCCCCGAAAGTCCACCGCCGATTGGCGTGCCGGTCTTCGCCGTTCGATCCGTCGGACGGTGCAGATGACTGCGGCGGGCCTTTTGCTGCTGGCGATGATGTTCGTTGCGCTGTCTCTTATCAGCTACACGCAGACCGATCCCAGCTCGCTGACAGCGGCCAGCGGGAACCAGATCGGCAATTGGATGGGCCGCTCGGGCGCATGGGTCTCGAACGCGATATTGCTGTATTTCGGCTTGCCCGGCGTGCTGCTGTTGCCGTTGTTCTACATCTCCGCGCGAAAGCTGTGGCACGATGTCGAGCATGACGGCGATCTTGACGCGGAGGACGACGACACGCGCTGGTGGGCGCCGCTGGGCATGTTGCTGCTCGCAATGGTGCTGTTGTCCAGCGTGCTTGCGCTCGCGATCCCAACGCCGGGCTGGACGCTGCCTGCGCAACTGGGCGGGCTATCCGGCCTGCTGGGTGCAAGCGCGATCGAAGCGGTGGCAAACCGTTTCGGCGGAGGTTCTGCGGGCTGGATCATCCTTGGCACCGCGCTGATCGCTCTTGCGGGCGGTGTGGCTCTGCTAACGCGGGTGTTCGCAATCGACTGGCGCGCGCTGCTGACATTACCCGATTTCTTCCACACCGGGCCTGTGGCCGGGACCACAATGGGCCGCATCCTGTCACGCGTACCCGGGATCACGCTGGCCCAGCCTCGCCTTGCGCGTTCCGCAACTGATCATGATGACGGCGAAGCGTTGGACGGCGATGAGCCCGATGCCAGACCCCGCTCGCGCCAGGGCGCAAAGCGTGCGCCTGTGATCGAAGATGCGCCGCGTCGCTCGCCCGAGATCACCGATCCCAGCGCCCCGCCCAAACGCGCCGCAGCGGCCAAGGCGCCCCAGCGCGACATGTTCGCGACCTTCGATCTGCCCCCGCTCGATCTGCTGGCGGAACCGCCGCCAAACAGCGCGCCTGCGCTCGACAAGATGGCGCTGGAGCGCAATGCGCGCCTGCTTGAAAACGTTCTAGACGATTTCAACGTCAAGGGTGAAATCACGGCCGTTCGCACCGGGCCGGTGGTCACCATGTACGAGCTGGAGCCTGCACCCGGTATCAAGGCCAGCCGCGTCATCGGTCTGGCAGAGGACATTGCCCGCAACATGAGCGCGATCAGCGCGCGCGTCTCCACCATTCCCGGCAAAACCGTGATTGGCATCGAACTGCCCAATGCCGATCGTCAGATGGTGGTCCTGAAAGAGCTCGCCGCCGTGCGCCGACTTTGTGGAGAACAAGGGCAGCCTGCCCATTATTCTGGGCAAGGACATCGCAGGCGAACCAGTGGTAGCAGACCTCGCAGCCATGCCTCACCTGCTGGTCGCAGGGACCACCGGATCGGGTAAATCCGTGGGGCTTAACTGCATCCTGCTCAGTTTGCTGTATACCTTTACCCCCTCGGAATGTCGCCTGATCCTGATCGATCCCAAGGTGTTGGAGCTGAAAAGCTACGATGATATCCCGCACCTGCTCTCGCCTGTGGTGACAGAGCCGCACAAGAGCGTGCGCGCACTGAAATGGGCGGTGGAGGAGATGGAAAAGCGGTATCGCATGATGAGCTCCATCAATTCGCGCAACATCCACTCTTTCAACGAAAAGGTGCGCACTGCCGCAGCCAAGGGCAAGCCGCTTGGCCGCCGGGTCGAAACCGGTTTTGATCCCGATACGGGCGAGCAGCTGTATGAGGAAGAACAGCTCGATTATCAGCCGCTGCCGCAGATCGTGCTCATCGTCGATGAACTGGCCGATCTGATGGTGACCATCGGCAAGGAAATCGAGGTGCTGATCCAGCGACTGAGCCAGAAATCGCGCGCGGCGGGCATTCACCTCATCATGGCGACCCAGCGACCCAGCGTCGATGTCATCACCGGCGTGATCAAGGCGAACCTGCCGACGCGCATCAGCTTCAAGGTGACGAGCCGGATCGACAGCCGCACGATTCTGGGCGAACAAGGCGCAGAGCAACTGCTGGGCAAGGGCGATATGCTCTACAAACCGAACACCGGCGCGATGGTGCGTGTCCACGGTCCTTTCGTCAGCGACGAAGAGGTCGAGGCCGTAGCCGATTTCTGGCGCGCGCAGGGATCGCCCGAATACGTCGATGCCGTTACCGAAGAACCCGAGGATGGGGGTCTGCGCTTCGATGATGATCTGACGGCAAGCGACAACCCCGAAGAACGCAAATATCGGCAGGCCTGCCAGATCGTGATCGAAAACCAGAAAGCCAGCGGCTCATGGCTTCAGAGGCAGATGGGCGTCGGCTATAATACGGCCGCCAAATGGATCGAGCGCATGGAGGAGGAAGGTCTCGTCGGCCCGGCCAACCACGTGGGTCGCCGCGAAATCTTCCGCGACAGCGACGGCAACCCGCTCTGACGGCTCACTGAAGAGCTTACCATGTGGCAAAATTATTACATTTGCGAAACATTGTTTTGCCGCACCTGCGAAAGAAGATGGAAAATTTCAGATAGCGTATAATCTCAGTAACGTTCATTTACTGGGGAAATCAGATCATGTCGCAAACCCGTGCCTTCCTCCTGGGCAGCGGACTTTCCGCTCTCGCTTTTGCATCATTGCCAACCATCGCCCACGCACAAGAAAGTGCAGAGGCGCAACAATCAGATGCAGCCGATGTAAACCCCATCATCGTGACCGGTACCCGCCGAACCGACCGCACCGTTGCCGAAAGCGCGGTTCCGATTGATGTCATCTCCGCAGAGGCGCTGGTCAATCAGGGCGCGACCGAAACGAACCGCTTGCTCAACAACCTTGTCCCCTCCTTCAACTTTCCGCAGCCCTCGCTGACAGACGGGACGGACTCGCTGCGCCCCGCGACCCTGCGCGGCCTTGCCCCCGATCAGGTGCTGGTGCTGGTGAATGGGAAACGCCGCCACATCTCCTCGCTGCTCAACCTCAACGGTTCGATCGGACGCGGATCAGCCGGTGTCGATCTCAACACCATCCCCGCGCTGGCGATTGAGCGGATCGAGGTGCTGCGCGATGGCGCGGCGTCGCAATATGGTTCTGACGCGATTGCAGGCGTCATCAACATTCAGCTGAAAAAGCGTGAGGGCGGACGCGCGCAGGCAACCTTTGGCAAATACTTCACCCAGCTCGAAGGGGTGTTCGATGTCGAGAACGTGGCCCCGACCCTCACCGGATCAGCCAGCGAAAGCCCTGTTATCACCTTTTCCGATGAGGAACGCACCCGGCGCGATGGGGACACACTGACGTTCGCCACCAACATCGGCCTGCCGATAGGCGAAAGCGGCTATTTCAACTGGACAACCGAGTATCGCGATCGTTCGCCCACCAATCGTTCGGGCGCCGATCCGCGTCGTCAGTTTACGGCTGCCGGTGATCCGCGCGAAACGACATTCGACCGGTTCAGCCACAGATTCGGTGACGGCCAATCACAAGATCTCAACTTCTTCATCAATGCCGGAGCGGATCTGGGCGCTGATTTCGAACTGTATTCCTTCGGCAGTTATGGCATTCGCGATGGTAATGGCGCCGGCTTCTATCGCCGCTCGCTCGATGCGCGCAACCGTGATTTTTCGGCCTCGACCACCACTTTCGTGCCGTTCTACCCCGAAGGTTTCCTGCCGCTGATCAACAGCGACATCGAGGATATCGCGGGCGTGCTGGGCGTGCGCGGGGAAGTTTCGGGCTGGAACCTCGATCTATCGGTGAATTACGGTTCGAACCGGCTCGATTACCTCATCACAAACACATTCAACACCTCGCTCGGTGGCGCAAACAGCCCGACTGCGTTCGATGCGGGCGGCCTGCGTTCGGGCCAGACCTCGATCAATTTCGATGCGCAGCGCATACTCGATCTTGGCTTCGGTGACACTTCCCTGGCATTTGGCGGGGAGTATCGTGACGAAAATTACCGGATCATCGCGGGTGACCTTGGCAGCTACGTCGCGGGGCCGTTTTCCGCAGCACCCTTTGGCGCTGCTCCAGGGGCTCAGGTGTTTCCCGGTTTTGCCCCGTCGACGGAGATTGATGCCTCGCGCGATTCCTATGCCGCCTATGTCGAAATCGACACCGATATTTCGGACATGTTCAACATTCAGCTGGCGGGCCGGTTCGAGGATTATTCCGATTTTGGCAGCACGCTGAACGGCAAGGCCGCAGCCCGGTTCGAGCCTTTCGAAGGGATTGCGATTCGCGGCGCGATTTCCACCGGGTTCCGTGCGCCGGGGCTGGCGCAGCAATTCTTCTCGACCACTTCGACCAACAATGTCGGCGGTCAGCTCATCGAGATTGGCACATTCCCGGTCGCAGTCCCCCATCGCCATCGCGCTCGGATCGCAGCCGCTTGAAGCTCGAAACCTCGGTCAATATCAGTGGCGGCGTAGTCTTTACCGTTGTCCCCGGTCTCAATCTGACGGTCGACTACTACAATATCGAAATTTCCGACCGTATCGTGCTGACAGAAAACCTTCAGGGTGCCGATGTCGTCGCGATCCTTCAAGCTGCCAATGTGATCGGCACATCGGCCCGCTTCTTCGTCAACGGGATCGACACCCGCACCGAGGGACTCGATATTGTTGGCAGTTACCGCGTGCCTGATTTCGGGTTCGGACGCCTGACGCTGAATGCCGGGTTCAACCTCAACGAAAACAGCATCACCGATCGCCGCACCTTCAGCGGGTTTACGGCCGACCGGCTGTTCGCGCGGCAGGAAAGCATTCGGCTGACAGACGGGCAACCGAGCAACAAGCTGAATATCGGCGTCAATTGGGAGAATGAGCCGTTCGGCTTCACGGTCAACGCCAACCGGTTTGGCAGCGTGCTGATTCCCGATGGCGTTTCCACTGCGACGCTGAACGGATTGCCCGTGTCGCTCACCAACCCGCAGATTCGCAACGATATCAACATCGCCGCGGGCGATGCGCCGGGTGATTTCAAGCTGACGCCCAAATGGGTGGTCGATCTGGAGGTCCGGTTCAATCCGCTCGAAAGCGTACAGCTAGCGCTGGGCGCGAACAATTTGCTGGATGAATATCCCGACCGACTCCCGTTCGGCACGGTTGACGGGGTGAACTTCGGCATCAACACCGCCTTCCTGCCGTATTCCTCGCAATCGCCGTTCGGGTTCAGCGGTCGGTTCCTCTACGGCCGCGTTGCCATCGAATTCTGATCGGATCGACCGGGAGGCTTAAGCGCCTCCGGCGCATACACAACGGGGCCGCGCTGCAACTCGCAACGCGGCCCCCTTCGTTTGCGTCGATGCCGTCCTGATGCAGCACAGTACCTGTGCAAATTAATCGACGGTCAGGTCTGCGCGTGTCAATGTGATCTGGCCGCTGACCTTGGCGGCGTTTGCCGTCATTGTTTCCGGTGATAGGGCCACCAGACCGATCTTGGCCAGCGGGCCGTCTTTTTTCCAGTTCTTCACCCATTCCTGAAGATACATATCGAGGCCCGGAATGGCGCGCATGTGCGCCTTCTTCACATAGACATACAGCGGCCGCGCGCCTGGATACGCAAAACTGGCGATGTTATCGTAGGTCGGATCGACCCCGTTCATCGGCAGGCCCTGCACTTTTTGCGCGTTTTCCTCGAGATAGGAATATCCGAACACCCCGACAGTGCGCGGATTGGCCTCGATCTTCTGGACGATAAGGTTGTCCTGCTCGCCCTGATCGGAATATGCACCATCCGAGCGCACTTCGGTGCAGATCGCCGAATGCTCATCCTTGTCGCGTTCTTTTAACGCTTTCATCGCCGGATTGGTGTCGCAGCCCGCTTCCAGCACCAGTTCCTTCAACGCATCGCGCGTGCCCGATGAACTGGGCGGGCCATAAACAAGGATCGCTTCATCAGGCAGAGAGGGGTCGACATCGGCCCATGTCTTTGCGGTCTGTTCCTTGCCATAGGGCCGCGCGGCCAGCGCTTCATAAACGATTTTTGGCGAAAGGTTCAGCATGATGCCGCCCTTGGCAGAGGCGAACGCGATCCCGTCCAGCCCCACCTGCACCTCTATGATATCCTTGACGTTGTTGGCCTGGCATTTGTCGAATTCGGCCACTTTCATGCGGCGCGAAGCATTCGCCATGTCGGGAGTGTTGGCGCCGATGCCATCGCAGAACAACTGGATGCCGCCGCCTGTCCCGGTGCTTTCGATAAGGGGTGACTTCAAGTCAGGGTTGGAGCGCGCGTAACTTTCAGCGACCTGCTTGGCAAAGGGATAGACCGTCGATGATCCGACCGCCCGGATCGAATCGCGCGGCGTTTCGGCACACGAGGGAAGGATAACGCTGGCGATGGCTATGATCAGGGGCAGTGTCAGGCGCGGAAAAGCAGGCTTGGGCATGATAGTAAACTGAGGCTCCTACAAGGTATCAGCCGCTACAGCCAGTCTGTGACAGGTGAATGACGTATGGGAGAAACTGCGCGCCGCCCGCCCGGTGCAACGCGAAAGCTGGCTATTGCCTTCCCCAGTTTGAATGAGCGATCGCAGGCTCGCCAGCAGGTAATCCGGGCTAGGTGTTTAGCCGAAAGTCCGATGAGTTATCAGCGAGTTAGGCAAAAATCTTGGACAAGGACCGCAGGCACAGCTTAAGCCAATCATAACAGATCGCTGTTATCGCGCTTTCATGGAGCGCCGCTGGCATTATTCCTTCCTGGCCACATTGGGGGTCTTGCTGGCGAGCCTGTTTGCTCTGCCAGCGCTTGCAAACGCGCCCGCGGTCCAGAGCTCCGGCATCGCGCCGGTCTGCCACGCGTCGTCCGGTCTGGAGCAAACTTTCACGGATCTGGCAGATTTTCGCAAACCGGATGATTTCTGGAATTGCGTCGATAAAGAACAGACCGCCCACGATCCTGTGGCTTGGCTTCGTTTCGATCGCGCAAGTTGGGAGGGGCAGCAGCCTCCGCGCTTTTTTTTCAGCCGGATGGCGCGTCATCGCAGCATCGCTTTTGCAGCGGTGGATGCCGATGGCACCATGCGCACGCAGAAGTGGGACGAGAGCGACGCGCGGCCACTGGCGGCAGGTCCGGTGTTCCAGCTCGACCTGCCCACTATCACAGACCAGACGACCGCCCTGCTGGTGAGGATCGAGCGACCGCATTCGATTCCCCTTCTGACGGAGGCACGTCTTACGTATGATTCCGATCAGGCCAACTGGTCGCAGATCGAAGTGCTGATGCTGGCATTCGTGATCGGAATGCTGGTGCTGCCACTGTTCTTCGACATAAGCTTTTTCATCGTCCTGCGCGAACGGTTCGTACTGCTGCACGCGGCAATGGTGATCGCGATGATGACCTATGTCCTGTTTGCAGGCGGGCTGATTTCGGTGTTCGACATATTTCCTCTACACGTCATCGCGATCCTCAGCCCGTTGTCCTGGGCCGTTGGCTGCGGCATTTCCGCACTGTTCCTTGCCGCGTTCCTTGAAAATGGTGCGCAATCGAGGGTGATGAAAAGGCTGACGATCGCCACGGGGTACTGGGCGATTGTGGTGCCCGGCTTTTTCGCGTTCCAATTCCATGGAACGCAGGCTTTCGACGACCGGATGTATTTCTATGGCTTTATTCCGGTGATCCTGATCATCACCGCCGCCATCGCCGAAGCTGTAGGGCGTGGCAGCCGCAGTGCCCGGTTCGTGGCAGTTGCCTGGTCCCCGGTCATCATTGCCTCGACCGAGCGGCTTGCGCGCGGGTTAGGCGTTTATGTTGGACCGTCCACTCTCGATCAGGGCATGTATCTGGCGACCGCGATTGAGGTGATCGTGATCAGTCTGGCGATTGCAGACCGTCTGCTGGCCTTGAGGCGCGAACGCGATGCGGCGCGGACCGAAGCGCGAATGCTCGAACAGCTTTCAGAGCGTGATGCGTTGACAGGCCTGCTGAACCGGCGCGGGCTGGAGGCCCAGTTTGATGAGTTTTTCCGCCGCGGCTTTGATACTTTCGCGCTGATCGATCTCGATCGCTTCAAACAGGTGAACGATGTTCACGGTCACCAGGTGGGGGATGCCGCACTGATTGCTTGCGCGCATGCGCTAAGGAACAATCATGACCCCGACCTGATGGCGGCGCGGCTGGGCGGAGAGGAATTTGTCGTCCTGCTGCGCGGTGCCAACAACGTGCAACGCGCCGAGGCATTGCGGCAGGCAATCCCGATGCGGATCGCGGCAACCATCGAAGGGCTGGATTCCCCCGTCACCGCAAGCATGGGAGTGGTCGAAATCCCTCACGCTCTAACTGGAATGCTGGTCTTTGGTGAATTCTATGCCCGCGCCGATACACTGATGTACGAGGCCAAGGCGTCGGGTCGCAACCGCATGGTCTATGAACGGCTGACCCTGTTCCCTAACCCGGCGGCCGAGCAGATAACACTGCCCCCAACTCGATCCGGCTCAGGCAAGGCGAACAGGCGGGAACGGCGCCGCGAAAGGCGATCCGCCTGATCCCCGGCTATGTATTTCACAAAGGAGTCTGAAACGGAGCGATTACTTCGGGCCGCACGCGGGCTAGCCGTCCGCTCTCCCGGTCGAGCATCGCCCAGGTGGTGCGTGCGGATACGAGCGGCTTACCCGCCGCATTGCAAAATTGAGCCACGCGCAAGGACTTGGCACCGGTGGGGCGATCGGGAATCCACGTGGTGCCTGTTGCGCTTTCGCCCACTGCAATGTTGCTGCGATAATCGATTTCATGCCGGATCACGACCCAGAAGAACCGCGCGTGATCTTCTGGTCGGGCCGCCGCATCCCAGTGCGCGGTGGCGAGATCCTGAATCCACTGCACCCACACCGCGTTGTTTACATGGCCCAGCTCGTCGATGTCGGCAGGCGTGGCGGTAAACGTTCGGGTAAAATGGTCGGCAGGCGGTGTCGTCATGATGCAGCGGCAATCTCGACTCCGACAGAGCGCAGGTCACGGCGAGCGTTGAAGGCATCGGTAAAGACAAATGCCTCCATCCCCACAGCCTTTGCTCCATCGACATTGCGCTCGACATCATCGAGGAAGATACATTCGTCCGCTTCGATCCGGGCGGTTTCGAGCAGCCAGCGATAGATACGCGGATCGGGTTTGAGCACCCCGACTTCCGCCGAGACCGCAGCCGTTTCAAAAAGAGCCCAGAAATCATGGATCTCTTTGAGATGAGCGACGATCTCATGAACATTGTCCGTGATCGCGAACAGTCGATATTGTGCCCGCCGCAGATCGTGCATCAGCGCCAGAGTATCGGCCTTGATCGGGAAACTGTCGAACAGCGCATGATAAAGGCTGTCCATGTCATCTGCTGTAAAACCATGCTCAGCAATGTAGCGGCGCTTGGCCTCTGCCAGCGTCAGTTCTCCGCGATTGACCGAAAGCCAGATCGCATTGCCACGAAACGGTGGCTCGAAATCGGGTGCGGCAACCCGCTCCGCGCCCAGCGCGCGCACTTCGATGCCGGCAGGATCCCATGGGACCAGAACATTGCCGACATCGAAGACTACATGACGGATCGGCATCGGGCTTAACCGCCCTTTTTCGCCTCTTCGCTGACGGTGCCGATCATCCCCATCTGCCACAGGATAAAGCTGAATTCCTCCGCCGTTTCATACAGCGAATTCCACCGTCCCGACTTGCCGCCATGGCCTGCGCCCATGTTCGTCTTCATCAGCAGCACGTTGTCATCGGTCTTGGTATCGCGCAGTTTTGCGACCCATTTGGCAGGTTCCCAATAGGTCACGCGGGGATCGTTCAATCCTGCCGTCACCAGCATCGGCGGATACGCCTGCGCCGAAACCTGATCGTAGGGCGAATAGCTCAGCATATAGGCGAACGCCTGCTTGCTCTCTATTGGGTTGCCCCATTCCTGCCATTCGCCCGGCGTCAGCGGCAATTCCTTGTTGAGCATGGTGTTCAGCACATCGACGAACGGCACATGCGCCACCACCGCGCCGTATTGCGCAGGGTCTTCGTTGACGATAGCCCCCATCAACTCGCCCCCGGCAGACCCGCCGCTGGCAGTCACCTTGCCTTGCGCGGTGTAGCCTTTCGCGATCAGCCCGCGACCGACATCGACGAAATCGTTGAAGGTGTTGGTCCGCTCGTTCAGCTTGCCCTGAAGATACCAGCGCCGCCCCAGATCATCACCGCCGCGTATATGCGCGATGGCATAGGCAAAGCCGCGATCCACCAGACTGAGCCGCGTGGTCGAAAAGCCCGGCGGAATGGCATAACCATATGCGCCATAGGCATACAGATGCAGCGGCCCCGGCCCTTCGATCCCGGCCTGTTCAAGCAACTGCTTGCGATCCTTGCGCATAACCACACTGACCGGGACCATGGTGCCATCGCGTGCTTCGATGGTGAGCCGCTCGGTTACGTATTGGCCCGTGTCGTATCCGCTCGGGATTTCCTGCTGCTTGAGCAGGTCGAGCGAGGCGCTGGCCACATCGTAATCATACACCGAATCCGGCGTGACCATGCTTTCATAGGCCAGCCGCAGCTTTGTCTGGTCATATTCCGGATTGTTGGAAAGACCTGCGGAATAGCTCGCTTCGGGAAATTCGATCACCCGTCCCAGCGCCGGGGTGTCATAGCTGCGGATCTGGATCTGATCGAGGCCGTTCAGCCGGCCCTCGGTCACGAAATACCCTTTGAACAGATCGAACCCGGTCAGGTAGAATTCGTCGGTTCCCGCGATCACTGTCTGCCAGTTGGCGGGCGTATTGAGGCTGGCCTTGGCAAGGCGGAAATTGATGTGATCGTCATTGGTCCAGACCCACAGATCACCTTCCCGAATATCGATGCTGTATTCGACACCCTTTTCGCGGGCCTTGACCAGCACCGGTTTGGCGGTGGGATTGTCGGCCGGGACAAAGCGCACTTCGCTCGTTTCATTGTCGCCGGTCGCGATGATGAGATAGTCTTCCTGCGCCGTCAGCCCGGTGCCGACCGAAAAGCTCTCATCGGCTTCGGCATACAGCACCACATCGCGTTCGACCGGGGTGCCGATCGTATGCAGCTTTGCCTCCAGCGTGCGCCAGTTTTCGTTGGCCGGCCCATAAACCAGCGCGGTATCGTTCGCGACCCATGTCAGGCCGGTGCGGATGCCGGGGATCTCATCGCTCAGCAATTCGCCGGTCTGCAAATCCTTGATCCGGCCAATGTATCGTTCCGATCCGTTAGTGTCGGTCGAATAAGCGAGGTAACGACCCGACTTGCTGATCGAGAACGCGCCGAGACGAAAATACTCCAGCCCCTGCGCCAGTGCATTTTCATCGAGAATCAGGTCGCCCGCCGCATCCGCCGTTGCGCCCACAGGCTTGCGATAATGTTTGCGGTATTGCGCGCCTTCTTCAAATTCAGACCAGTAAAGGTAGTCGCCATACCGCTGCGGGACGGTGGAATCGTCCTCCTTGATCCGCGCGCGCATCTCTTCGAACAATTGTTCGGTCTGGGCGGCCTGCGGCGACATGTTCGCCTCGAACCAGGCGTTTTCAGCCTTCACGTAATCCAGCACATCCTCATCATCGACCGTGGGATAGGATTTGTCGTATAGCCAGTCATAAGGATCTTCGATGGTGATCCCGTGATGGGTGTAGCTGTGGGCACGCTTTTCCGCGATCGGCGGGGACGTTGGGACAGCTTCCTTCGAACTCTCGCTGGGCATCTTCTGGGACATTTCCTTGTTATTTTCGGCGTGATTGTCTGCCTGCACCGCAGTGACGGGGGCAAGGGCGAGGCTCGCCGCGCAGCAGAACATGCCAACGCGCAATTTCGAAATGGTATCCATTGAGGTGCGATCCTTTTTGCAAAGCAGCCGCACGGGTGGAAAGCGCGCAGCGAAACAGCTATGTTGGCGGCTTGTAGCCACACATGCGCGCGCCCTGCAATCCTGCTTGCACGCGAAAGGACCGTTCCGATGCTGATGCAGACCCATGAAGCCCGCCTTGCAGCCCTTCGAGAGGAGCTGAAACGTCGCGATCTCGATGGCTTTATCGTCCCGATCTGCGATGAATACATGAGCGAGTACGTGGGCGAATACGCGCAGCGGCTGGCATGGCTGACAGGCTTTGGCGGATCGGCAGGATTTGCCGCAATCACGCGCACCCATGCCGCGATTTTCGTCGATGGGCGTTACACAGTTCAGGTGCGCGATCAGGTGGACGAGACCTTGTTCGCCTATCGCTCCGTGCCGAAGGATACTCTGGCCAACTGGCTGAAAGAAGTGGCACAGCCGGGCGCTCGCATCGCTTACGATCCGTGGCTGCATACGTGGAAATGGGTCGAGGCGCTGGAGGCTGAGGTTGAACCTGCGGGCATCGCGATGGTTGCTGCAGACAGCAATCCCATCGACGCGGTATGGGCCGATCGGCCCGAACCATCGGCGGCGCGTGCGATCGTGCATGAAGAGGAACTTGCGGGACAGAGCTCGGCGCAAAAACGCGCGCAGGTGGCCGACTGGCTGGCGAAAGAAGGTCTGGACGCAGTCGTGATCCCGGCGCTCGATTCGATTGCCTGGCTGCTCAACATCCGGGGCGAAGATGTGTCGCACACCCCGGTCGCGCTTTCGTATGTAGTCGCCCATGCCGATGGCCGCGCCGATCTGTTCATCGCGCCGGAGAAAGTGACGCCCCATCTGGTTCAGCATCTGGGCAACGCGGTCACCATCCGCGACCGCGATGCATTCGAAGGCGCGCTGTCTGAATTTTCCGGCAAGAAGGTCGGTGTCGATCCCGATTTTGGCGTTGTCGCCATTGCGCAAGGGTTGCGCGCAGGCGGCGCGAAATTCGTGTTCAAGCAGGACCCGACGATCCTTGCCAAGGCGGTGAAGAACCCCGCCGAAATCGCCGGCCACCGCGATGCGCAGGCGCGCGACGGAGCAGCGGTAAGCCGGTTTCTGCGATGGCTGGAGGTGACCGCGCCTTCTGGAACAGTCGATGAACTGGCAGCGGCGGCAAAGCTGGAGAGCTTCCGCCGCCAACATGGCGATCTGCGCGATACAAGCTTTGATACGATCTCCGCTGCCGCAGGACATGCCGCGCTGCCGCATTACCGGGTGGATGAAGACAGCAACATCACCATCCCGCCGGGCTCGATCTATCTGGTCGATTCGGGCGGGCAATATCCCGCTGGCACCACCGACATCACCCGCACCGTGTGGATCGATACGCCCGCAGGATCGGCCCCCACTGCCGAGATGAAGGATCGCAACACCCGCGTCCTGAAAGGCCACATCCAGCTGGCCTGCGCGAAATTTCCGCAAGGCACCAGCGGCGGCCAGCTCGATGTGCTGGCGCGCCAGTATCTGTGGGAAGCAGGGGTCGATTACGCGCACGGCACCGGGCACGGCGTGGGCAGCTTCCTTTCCGTCCATGAAGGGCCGCAACGCATCGGCAAGCCGGGGGGCGGACAGGCGGGCACCGGTCAGGAACTGCTCGCCGGGATGATCTGTTCGAACGAGCCGGGCTATTACAAGCAGGACGCTTTCGGCATCCGGATCGAAAATCTGGTGCTGATCGTGGAGGCCGATATTGCCAAGGCCGAAGGTGGGTATCTTGGCTTTGAAACGCTGACATTCGTTCCGCTTGATCGCAGGCTGATCGAACCTGCGCTGTTGACGCAGGCGGAGATCGACTGGGTTAATCGCTACCACGCGCAGGTTCGCGAGATACTTATGCCGCAACTCGAAGGCGATGATCGCGCCTGGGTGGAACGCGAAACCCGGCCGCTCTGAGGGGAATTGCGCGCGCGTGTTTGTTCCTGTAATGTTCTATCTCATCGAGTCGCATCCGGGAGACAGCACATGATTGGATACGTTACGCTAGGAACCAACGATCTGCCGCGTGCGGCAACGTTTTACGACGCTTTGGCAAAGCATTTCGGAGTTGGTCGGATGATGGATTTCGACAGCTTCGTCGCGTGGGGGCAGATGGGCGGCGCGCCCGGCATCGCTGCAACTGTTCCGTTCGATGGGAAGCCAGCCAGTGTCGGCAATGGCATGATGGTCGCGCTGCAGGCCGATGGACCGGAGATGGTTCATGCCGTTCACGCAGCCGCGATGGAACATGGCGGCTGCGACGAGGGCGCACCCGGTCCGCGCGGAGACGATGGCTTTTACGCGGGCTATTTCCGTGATCCTGACGGTAACAAGCTGGCGGTGTTCTGCATGGTCGATGCGCAGTGACGGGCGCGCCTGGCGTGTGGCATATCGCCGATGTGGACGGCACCACGACCGACAACTTCATAACGCGGGACGAAGGAACACAGCACCGCCCGCGCTGATTGGCAACTTGCGCGTATGTGAACGGGCCTTGCGCAGTGATACATTGCGCGACAAATTGACTGAATACCGGGATAATCCTGCGACACACTTCCTTTAGAACGGGAAATGAGAGTTGCGGCGGGTCGTTCGAATATCCCCTGCAAAGAGCACCTGTATTCATCTGCCGGTCGCGACTCCTTGAAATGACCCTTCATCTGGAGACACATATCATGCGTAAATTTACACTTCTCGCCGCTGCCGGAGCGCTCGCCTTGGGTGGGACCGGGATTGCCCTGGCTGCCCAGCATGGCGGCCATGGCGCAATGGCGCGCGCCGATGCAAATGGCGATGGCACCATCACCCTCGAAGAAGCGCAGGCGCACGGCGCAACCCGTTTTGCCCGAATGGATGCCAATGGCGATGGCGCAATCACCGCCGACGATCGCGCAGCGCGCGCTGAACAGCGCTTTGCTGAGGCAGACGCAGACGGCAATGACGAATTGACACCGCAGGAAATGACCGCCGCACGCGAGGCACGTGGCAAAGACCGCGCCGGAGCACGTGCAGATCGCCGGGCACAGCGGCAGGAGCGGATGTTTGCAACACTCGACACCGATGGCAGCGGCGGTCTGAGTGAGGCCGAACTTGAGGCGGGCAAGGAGATGATGCGCGAGCGGCGCGCAACCCGCGGCGAACAGCGCGGTGATCGCGCAGGCCGCATGGGTCGCCGTGGCGGGATGATGCGCGGGATGGACACCGACAACGATCAGGCCATCAGCCGCGCCGAATTCAACGCCGCGCTTCAAGCACGCTTTGCCCGGATGGACACCGATCAATCAGGCGCAATCACCGCCGCAGAGATTGAGGCCGCCAAGGAAGCCCGCAAGGCACGCCGCGGTCAGAGAGGAAACAGCCAGGGCGCTGGTTCGTAAATTCCTCCGCCAACCCTGCCAGGCCGGCCCGGATCGCAGATCTAACTCACTGCGCGCCGGGTCGGCTGCTGTTTTCATCCCCTCGCCCTGTGCGCGGGTTCGCATTAAGAGGTGGCGATGAGCACACCGGACCTTCACGAACAAATTGCCACGCGCATCCTGCTGGTCGATGACGAGGCAACCCTGAGAGAGCCGTTGGCGGAATATCTCACCGCGCAGGGTTTTGTCGTGACGCAAGCCACCGGAGGCGCACATGCGCGTAGCGTTCTGGCCGCAGCGAGGCCGGATGCGCAGCCCGATCTCGTGCTGCTGGATATCATGATGCCGGGCGAGGACGGCCTTTCGCTGTGCCGTCACCTGGTCGAAACCCGCGCTTTGCCGGTCATCTTCCTTACAGCGCGAACAGAGGCGATGGACCGGATTATCGGGCTGGAACTTGGCGCGGACGACTACATCCTGAAACCGTTCGAGCCGCGCGAACTGGTCGCGCGCATCCGAACCGTTTTACGCCGAGTGGCGCGCGGCCCTTCGCCAGAGGCAGCGGGAGACGACTGGCTGTACCAGTTCGAGAGCTGGACGCTTGATCCGCTGAAGCACAAACTGACCGATCCCGAAGGCGTGATCGTGCCCATTTCCACGGCTGAGTTTCGCCTGCTGCGGGCGTTTCTGGATCACCCGCGCGCGGTGCTGGACCGCGACCGCCTGCTGGACATGGTCCAGGGTCGCACAGCGCAATTGTTCGATCGCGCGGTCGATAATCAGGTCAGTCGCCTGCGTCGAAAGATCGAAGCAGACAGCCGCGATCCGCAATTCATTCAGACCGTGCGCGGCGGCGGCTATCGCTTTGGTGCGCAGGTGCGGCGCGGCCCGCCCGAACGGCCTCACGCGCGGTGAAGCGCCTGTTGCCTAAAAGTCTTCTGGGTCAGGTGATGGCCAGCGTCATGCTGGCGCTGCTGGTGGCGCAGATATTCTCGGGTGTCCTGCTGTTTCGTGCAAGCGAGGATCGGCGCGAGGAGGCCGCATTGAGCGCGCTGGCGTTTCAGCTTTTGACGGGACCTGAACAGCCCGCCGGAACACGCGCGCGCCGCGCCGCCCGGCAACAGGGCGAAGACACGCAATTGCCACGCGGGCAACGCCTGCCACCAAGGCTGCTTTACACCGTTACCGCCGCCGCACCTGTCGGACCAAACGAGCGCGGGATCGAAGCTACCAGGACGCAGCGGCTGCGCCAGTTGCTGGCGATCGAAGGACTGGCTCCGCACCGCGTTCTCCTCACGATCAGACGAGCGGGCGATGATCCGCTCCTTGCCGAATTTGCGCGCAATCGGCCACGTTTCAACTTGCGCGAAGGCTGGCGTGAACGGCGCGTATTTGTCGCCGCGATCCAGCGCACACGAGGTGGCCCTTGGGAGGCGGCGCGCGTTTTTGAACGTCCGCGCCCGCGCGGCCAGATCGGCATTGTGATCGTGCAGACTCTGGTGATTTTCGCCTTTCTCACCGCGATGCTGTTCGTTGTTCTGCGCCGCATCACTCGCCCGCTCGAACAATTGACGCGACGCGTGGCAGATTTTTCGCATTCTCCCGATCTGGCGCATCCGATGCGGGAAAGCGGCCCTGCCGACACCCGCAGGCTGATAGCCGCGCACAATGCGATGGAAACGCGGATCGCAGCGATGCTGGATGAAAAGGACGTGATGCTGGGCGCGATCGGACACGATCTCAAAACTCCTCTCGCCGCGCTCAGAGTGCGGATCGAAAACGTACCCGATGATGTTCAGCGCGCGCGCATGGCCGACAGTATCGAGGATATCACCCGCACACTCGATGATATCCTGTCGCTTGCACGCGTCGGAAGGATGCGTTCCGGCGAGGCGATGGAGAGTGCGGAAAAGGTAGATCTTGGCGCTCTGGCCGAAGCGGTGATCGAGGAGTTCGAGGATCTTGGCGAGCCGGTCACCCTCACTCCCATCACGGGCAGGCTGGTCGTGCAGGTGCAGGAAACCTGGCTCAAACGCGCACTGCGAAACCTTGTCGGCAATGCGGTGCGTTATGGCGGGGTAGCCCGTGTGTCCTTGTTTGCTGATGACCACGGGGCGCAGCGAACCGTCGTGGTGCGGGTGGATGATGACGGCCCGGGCATTCCTGAAGACCGGATCGCCGGCATGATGGAACCGTTCGCGCGCGGTGAGGCATCGCGCAACCGCGGGACGGGCGGCGCCGGCCTGGGACTGACGCTGGCGCGAGCCATTGCGGCGGCGCATGGCGGGGAGCTGGTGCTCGCCAACCGTTCGGAAAACGGCGTGCTCGCCGGGCTCAGGGCGGAAATCAGACTGCGGGGCTGACCACGCGCTGCGCTGTTACCGCATCAGCCCGCCGATCAGATTGCGCACAAATCGCCCGGCAACCGGCCCGGCCAGATCTGTCGCGATGGACCCGACCGCAGAGGTAATGCCCGATGCCATCGGATTGGCGCGGCTTTTCTTGCCCAGCACCGCCGATGCAGCCGCGCCCGCCAGCCCGCCCGCGGCAACCTGCGTGCCGCGCGATAGCGCCTTGCCCCAGATCGAGGTCGATTTTCGCGAACGCTTGCCCACTTCCTCGGCGCCCACCGCCTCGACTTCCTCGGCGGTGACGGCGGCGTCCTGCGCCTTGGCCAGCAGCACTTCTTCGGCGCTTTCCCGGTCGATCGCCTCGTCATATTTTCCCGCAAACGGGCTAACCGACTGGATGATCGCGCGCTCTTTTGCATTCACAGGGCCGAGGCGAGAACGCGGCGGCTTTATCAGCGTTCGCTGAACCACGGTGGGCGCGCCATCCTCATCCAGCGTCGATACCAGCGCCTCGCCCACTTTCAGCTGGGTGATCGCCTCCTCGACGTCCAGATCCTTGTTAATGCGGAAAGTTTCAGCCGCCGCCCGGATTGCGCGCTGATCGCGCGGGGTGAACGCGCGAAGGGCGTGCTGCACCCGGTTTCCAAGCTGGCCCGCGACCTCCTCGGGAATGTCTATCGGGTTTTGCGTGACAAAGAATACGCCCACGCCTTTCGACCGGATCAGGCGCACGACCTGCTCGATCTTGTCCTGCAACGCCTTTGGCGCATCGTCGAACAACAGGTGCGCCTCGTCGAAGAAAAACACGAGCGTCGGTTTGGCAGGGTCGCCCACTTCGGGCAGGGTTTCGAACAGTTCGGCGAGCAGCCACAGCAGAAAAGTGGCGTACAGCTTGGGGCTGCGCATCAGCTTGTCGGCGGCCAGCACGTTGACATGGCCCCGCCCGGTCTCGTCAACCTTCAGGAAATCATCGATCTCCAGCGCCGGTTCGCCAAAAAAGTGGTCGGCACCCTGCGATTCAAAGCTCAGGAGCTGCCGCTGAATCGCGCCGACCGATGGCTTGGAAACGTTGCCGTACTTGCCCGACAATTCGGATGAGTGCTCGCTGGCCCATTGCAGCATCGCCTGCAAATCGCCGAAATCCAGCAGCAGCAGGCCGTTGTCGTCAGCATAGCGGAACACGATCTGAAGCACGCCTTCCTGCGTCTCGTTGAGGTCCAGCAGGCGCGCCAGCAGCAGCGGCCCCATTTCCGAAACGGTGGTGCGTATCGGGTGGCCCTGTTCGCCGTAAAGGTCCCAGAAAACCACGGGATTGTCGGAATAGGCGTAATCAGTCATGCCGAGTTCGCGGGCGCGCGATTCCAGCTTGTCCGCGTGTTTGAACGTCGGCGATCCCGGCATTGCGATGCCCGACAAGTCGCCTTTCACATCCGCCACGAAAACGGGGACGCCCGCAGCAGAGAAGCTTTCGGCAAGGCCCTGCAGCGTCACTGTTTTGCCCGTGCCGGTCGCCCCGGCGACAAGCCCGTGGCGGTTTGCGCGTGACAGGGCGAGGCTCTGCCGCTCGCCGTTGCCGCCCAGACCCAGAAAGATATCGCTCATCGTGTGTCAGACCCCTTGAAACCTGTTCGCTCGGAATGCAGAGCCGATGCGAAACGGTCAACCTCTCGACTTGGGGCGGGTATGGGTTAAGTGGGGAATATGGGAGAGCCGACACCATTTGTACTGCTGGATGACGCACGCGAAAGCGGGGCTGCCGATGCCCTGCTATACGAAGCGCCCGTGGCTGTGTTTGCGGCCCATCGCGCGGGCGATGTCGAACGGGTGCTGAGCGAGGCACAGACGGCGCAGAGCGAGCGAGGCGGGCATCTGGCGGGCTATATCGCGTACGAAGCGGGGCTGGCGCTGGAGGAAAAGCTCGCGTCACTTGCAAACGCGCGTTCGGGCAGTGCGGGGCCGCTTGTATGGCTCGCTTTGTTCGATGATGCGCCTGACCGGATTGCTGCCGCCGAAGTACCCGGATGGCTGGTGGCGCGTGCCTCTGGCGACACGGCGAGCATCGGCCCGCTCGATCCTCAACTGTCGCCCGGCGGCTATGTCGCCGCGTTCGAGAAGCTGCGCGAGGCGATCCACGCGGGCGATATCTATCAGGCGAACCTCACCTATCCGCTTGCCGGATCGTATCGCGGCGATCCGGTGGCGCTCTATGCCCGGCTGCGCGCCAGCGCGGGCGCGGGCTATGGCGGGATCGTGTTCGACGGGTCGCACTGGCTGCTGAGTTTTTCGCCCGAACTGTTCGTTGCTCTCGAAAATGGAGCGGCCAAGGTCAAACCGATGAAGGGCACGCGCCCGCGCGGCGGCGACGCGGCGGCAGATCGCGCGCTGGCGCAGGAGCTTGCCAACTCGGTCAAGGACAAGGCCGAAAACCTGATGATCGTCGATCTGATGCGCAACGATCTGTCACGTGTCGCGGTGCCGGGCAGCGTCGTCGTCGATGCACCGTTCGCGGTCGAAAGCTATCCGACGGTGCATCAGATGGTGTCGACCGTGCGCGCCAATCTGTTGCCGGACAAGGGCGCGATGGATCTGGTGCGCGCGCTGTTTCCGTGCGGATCGATAACCGGCGCACCAAAAATCCGGGCGATGGAGTTGATCGACGAGGCGGAGCGCGATGCACGCGGCCCCTATTGCGGCGCAATCGGCCGGATCGGCCCCGACGGCGCGGCGGCGTTCAACGTCGCGATCCGCACCTTGCGCCTGACACCCATCGAAAACGATCAGGGCAGCGCCGTGCTGGGCGTGGGATCGGCGATTGTGGCAGACAGCGATGCGATGGCGGAACGGCGCGAATGCGAGGTCAAGGCTGGCTTCGCGCGCGCCGCCTCAGCCAGCAATGCAGGCCCCAGATGTGACCTTATTGAAACGATGGCGTTCGATCCCGAACACGGCATCGCCCTGCTCGAACTGCATCTGGAACGCATGAAGCGCAGCGCGGCGATGCTGGGCCACGAATTTGATCGCCATGCGGCACGCAATCAGATTCAGGCGCTGTGTTTCGAACTGGATAGCCCCGCAAAAGTCCGGCTGCTGACAGCGCGCAGCGGCGCTACCGCGCTGGATACTGGCCCCCTGCCCACGCCGTTTGAGCGTGAGGTGAAGGCGGTGGCCCTGCCCCACCCGCTCGACCCGTCCGACTGGCGGCTGGCGCACAAGACCAGCGACCGCGGCTTTTATGAAGAGGCGCTGGACGCCGCGCGCATGATGGAAGCTGAAGAGGCCGTGCTGGTGCGCGACGATGGTCTGGTGACCGAAGGCGCGTGGACGAACATCTTTGTCGAGCGTGATGATGTGTTATTGACCCCGCCGATAACGCTTGGCCTGCTGCCGGGGGTGCTGCGCGCCTTTCTGCTCGAAAAAGAACGCGCGCGCGAGGCGGAACTGACGCTGGACGATCTGGCAGACGGGTTCTGGTTGGGCAATGCAGTGCGCGGGCTGTTCAAGGCGCGCCTGATCTAGGGCGCAAACCATCAGACCCTTCGACAAGTCGCGGGCAACGCGATACGGGGCAATCATGCAAACCCCCCAGATCCTGTTCGAAGACGGCGAAGCGCTTGTCATCAACAAGCCCGCCGGCCTCCCCATCGAACGCCCCCGTCGCGGCGGTGTCAGCCTTGAGGAACATCTCGATGCGTTGAAGCTCGGCTTTCAACGCCCGCCTGTTCCCGTGCACCGGCTCGATACCGACACCAGCGGCTGCCTGCTGCTGGCGCGCAATCCCAAGGCGCTGAAGCGGTTCAACCGCGCGTTCGAGGATCGGCTCGTCACCAAATCCTATATCGCGGTGCTGGCAGGGCATCCACCGGGCACATCGGGGACGATTGAATTGTCGCTGGCCAAGATCAGTTCCGAGGAAAAGGGCTGGCGCATGATCGTTGCGAAGAAAGGCAAGCCTGCGATCTCGCACTGGGAGCTGGTGGAACTGCTGGGGCCGCACGCAATCATCCGCTTTCGCCCTGAAACAGGGCGGACACATCAGTTGCGCGTGCACGCCTTGAAAGGATTGGGCGCACCGCTGCTGGGCGATCCAGTCTACGGTGATGAAGGGCAACGCGGCAAAGGCGCCGCGCGCACAATGCTTCACGCAGAAAGCCTGATGATCACGCGCGAAGGCAAGTCACCGATCGAAGCGCGCGCACCGCTGCCGGCGGACTTTCTGGCGCTGGGCGTGCGTGTTGAGGGTGCGCGCGAGGACACTGCGCTTGAAGGAGGCGTGCACGATGGAGAGGTGCGCGATGGATGAAGGGCTGCTCAGCCGCGCTCATGCACTGGCACAGGAAAGCTTCCTTGCAGGTTCCGGCCCCGGCGGGCAGAACGCCAACAAGGTCGCAACCGAGGTGCAGTTGCGTGTCAACATCTATGCCCTGCGCCTGCCGCCGCCCGTATTCGCCCGGCTGCGTGCCATCGCCGGATCGAAACTGATCGCCAGCGGCGATCTGCTGATTACAGCGCGCGCCCACCGCACGCAGGATGCGAATCGCCAGGCCGCGCGCGAAAAGCTGGACGAGATGCTTGAAGAAGCGCACCGCCAGCCGCGCAAGCGCGCCCGATCCCGCGTGAACCGGGTGGGCAAGGTCAAACGCCTCAAAACAAAGAAGGCGCGCGGCACGATAAAGGCCAATCGCGGCAAGGTGAGCCGGTCGGACTGGTAACTGATTTGGGGCGGGCCGCGCGCGTTGCATTGCTTGACTTTTACCCGTGAATCGCCCAATGGCGCGCCTCTGCAAGGCGGCGACCCCATCAATCCGGGCGCGTCGCCGTTTTGTTTTTACGGCCACCCGGCACGTTTGGGGGCCATCATCCGATCTTAGGAAACCGCCATGGCGAAGCCAGCAACCGTCAAGATCAGGCTCGTGTCGAGTGAAGGCACCGGCTTTTTCTATGTGACCAAAAAGAACCCGCGCAACACCACCGAAAAGATGTCGTTTCGCAAATACGATCCGGTCGTGAAAAAGCACGTCGAGTTCAAGGAAGCGAAGATCAAGTAAGGCGCGTCCCCACGGGTTCGTGCCCGAGGGGATTTTCCTTTCTGATGCTTCCTTCAATTCAGCCACCATTCAAGCCCCGAACTGCAAATCCATGGGCATGAAAAAGCTGATCTCAAAAATTCGCAGCCGCTCTGTCGTTGGGGCACCCGTTCGCCTCATGGCTGGCGGGCTTTTGGCCCTCTCGGTAGCCGCTGTTCCTGCAGCCACGCTGCTGGTACAGCCCGCCCCGTTGCAGGCCCAGACCCGCACCGGCGATCTGGACCGCGCGGTGTCGGCGTTGCGCGGTATTTCCACGATGCGGGCCGATTTCACACAGACTGATCGACAGGGCAGCGCGATGCGCGGTGTCCTGACGCTGAAACGGCCGGGCAAGATTCGTTTTGACTATGGCAAAAACGCTGATCTGCTAGTCATCGCGAACGGCAAATCGCTCTACATGGTCGATTACGAGGTCAATCAAGTCGAACGCTGGCCGATCAGCAATTCGCCGCTGGGCGCGCTGCTTGATCCCAGTCGCGACGTGAAGCAATACGGCACCCTTGTGCCGACCGGCAATGCCAACGTGCTCAGCGTCATGGTCGAGGACCGGAAAAAGCCTGAATACGGCAAGATCAACCTGATTTTCGTCAAGAGCGCCAGCGCTCCGGGCGGCCTACAACTGACGCATTGGGTCGCTCTCGATGCGCAGAACAACCGGACCACGGTGCGGCTGACGAATCACCGCTATGGCGTGTCGGTTGCTGACAGCACATTCACGTTCCGCGACCCGCGCCGCACATCCCGTCGTCCGAACTGAACGCTTCGCCCCCGAAGAGTTGTATGTATACGACAAACGTAGGCCCGCGTTCATACAGGCGAAAGCTGCGGTCGGGTATTTCTGAACTCAAGGCGATCGAGGAAGGGTTTCCCCCCTGTTGCTCTTTCCTTTGATAAATCGCCTTACACAAGCGTGACGAACGCTAACATGGAACCCCTGCCCCATCGCCCCCGGGGTAGGGGTTTTTTGTTGCAATGCTGATTCGCGCACCCGGCAAGGGAGCGCCCGGTTCCCCGGATCACTCCCAACCGAATGCCTTGCGGATAAAGTCGTAAATCAGGTTCTGTTCGATCACACCGCGCACGCGCTCAGCGCCGGGGCCTTTTGCAAACAGCGCCACATCCTCACCGCCATGAGTTTCCGCGCCCGTCGGGATGGTGGATTGCTGGCGCGCCTTGATCCCGGTTTCGGGATCGGGCCGCTGCGCCAGGTTGGCGATCGCTCCAGGTCCGTTGCCATATCCCAGTGTCGTGTATGGCTTTCCGTCAGCCGCCAGTGTTGGCCCGCCATCGTTCGCATCGTCATCCTCGCCGCCGCCCTCGGGTGGAATTACCAGCCCCAGAATATCGTTGCCGCGCCGGGGATAGCCCGAGATAGTGAAAACGTGGCTGTGATCGGCGGTCACCATGATCAGCGTTTCGGCAGGATCGGTGTTGTCGATCGCATACTGCACCGCATTGGCGAATTCGACCGCTTCTTCCAATGCAAAGCCTGCCATGCCAGCGTGGTGCGCGTGATCGATCCGTCCGCCCTCGACCATCAGGTAGTAGCCGTCGGGATCGGATTTGAGCCGCGCGATGGCGGTTTGCGTCATCTGCGTCAGCGTGGGTTCGCTGGTGTCGCGATCTGCCTCGGCCATGTAATCCATGTGGCTGGAGCCGAACAGGCCGAGCACCGGCTTGCCAATTGGGGCTGCGGCCAGTGCGTCCTTGTCTGAAACATAGGTGCCGCCCGTGCGCTGCGCCCACTGCGCAGGCAGATCGGCGGCGGCATCAGTGCGGCGACCGCCCTTGTCCTTGCCATAAAAGCTGCTGGTGCCGCCGCCCAGCGCGACGTCCCAATCGGCGTCCACCAACTGGACCGCGATATCCTTGCACCCCTTGCCCTGCTGATCGGCAGGTATGGCGGTGTCCGCTTCCCAATTGCGATCCGCGCTGCGGGCATAGACGCTGGCGGGCGTCGCGTGGGTGAGCCGCGCGGTGGAAACGATGCCGAGCGCCAGCCCGCGCCGTTTCACTTCCTCCCCCAGCAAAGGCAGCGGATTCGCCAGACCCGATTCGCAGCTGCCACGTTCAACCCCCGGCCCAACGCCCAGCACGCCGATCTTGGTCTTCTGGCCCGAATGGATCGCGGTGGCCGTGCCTGCACTGTCTGGCACCTGCGCATTGGTGTTGTAGGTTTTGACCAGCGCGACATTGGGGAATTTTTCAAAGCTGAGGGAGTTTTCCTCGCCCGATTCCCCGCGCTTTTGCCCGGCATAGATGCGGGCCGCGGTGATCGTGGAAATGCCCATGCCATCGCCGATGAAGAGGATAACGTTCTTTGCTTTGCTCTTGGCAGGCGCGGCAGCAATCGGAGCGCTGGTGGAAGCTGGAGCGCCGCCACCGCTGCCCGTGGTGGTGCACGCAGCCATCGGCAAGGCGGCGGCAAGGATTGTCATGGCAGGCAAGATCGGGCGAAACATGGCGTTGGACTCCTAGAAAATCTGAGCGCGTCCTATCGCCGATGCGCCTTACACAAAAGGGAAAGGTGGAGTTTCCTGTCGACGCTCCCTAAGTCGTTTTGCATGATTAGCGTTGCCACCTGGAACATCAATTCGGCCCGCCTGCGCCTGCCGATCATCGAAAAATACCTCAGAACAGAGGCACCGGACGTGCTGTGCCTGCAAGAGATAAAGTGCCAGGATTTCCAGTTTCCTGCCGCCGCCCTGGCCGAACTTGGCTACACCCACCAGGCGATCAGCGGGCAAAAGGGGTACCACGGCGTCGCCACGATCAGCCGCGTGCCGATTCGCGAAATCGCCCGTCATGACTGGCAGGCCAATGGCGAGGCACGGCATATCTGCGTGGAGGTCGAGGGGCACGATATGCTGATCGACAATGTCTATGTGCCTGCGGGCGGCGACATTCCCGACCGCGACGCCAACGTGAAATTCGGTCAAAAGCTGGATTTTCTGGAACGTATGACCCGCTGGGCCGACACGGTTGACCGGCCCACGCTGATTGTCGGCGATTTCAACATCGCCCCACTGGAAAGCGACGTCTGGAACCACAAGCAATTGCTCAAGGTCGTCAGCCACACGCCGGTGGAGGTGGAGTCGCTCACACGCTTTCGGGAGGCGCATGGGTGGGCCGATATCGGGCGCGATTTCGTGGCCGCGCCGGAACGGTATTACAGTTGGTGGTCGTATCGCTCCCCCGACTGGCGCAAGAATGATCGCGGGCGCAGACTGGATCATATGTGGGCCAGCCCCGCCTTGGCAAAACAGGCGCGCGCTCACCGCGTGCTGGAGGATGCGCGCGACTGGGAAAAACCATCCGACCACATTCCGCTGGTGACGGAGTTCGATCTCTGAGCGGCACACACTCCCTTGCTCCTTCGCCCGAACGCCGGGCCGCGCAGGCAGTGGATGCGCTGCGTCATGGCTGGCCGTTGCGGTTCGAGAGCGTCGCGGACGCTCCGATCACGCTGCTGCCCGTGGAAACCGCGATTGCGGCGCAGGCACGCGCGCCGCGCATGCTGATTTCGGCGGCGCGCGCCGCAACCCTCAAACTTGCCAATCAGCGCGATGCCGCCGCCCCGCATTCACCGGTCCTGATCCGGGGCGCAGAGCCGTTCACGCTGAGCGATGCGGTGCCGATTGCCGATCCCGCTCTGGATCTGATCAACCCGTTAAAAGGCCCGTTCCGCGCCGAGGCAATCGGGTGGGAGGATACCGCACGCACCGCGCTGGAACTGGCGCGGATTGCGGGTATCCTGCCCGCCTTCATGGTTGATCCGGAGGACGCAGGTGAACCGCATGTGCTGCATCCGGGCGATCTTGCTGCCTTTGCGCAGACCGGCAATTTGCGCATCGTCACGCGCGCCCGTCTGCCCGTTTCCGCCAGCGAGGATGCGGAAATCATCGCCTTTCGCTCCACTGCCGATACTCGCGAACACGTTGCCCTCATCATCGGGCAGCAGGACGGAGACAAACCGCCGCTGGTGCGCCTTCATTCGGAATGCCTGACCGGCGACATTCTGGGCAGCCTGAAGTGCGATTGCGGTCCGCAACTCGATGGCGCTCTGGACGCCATGGCGCGCCACGCGCGCGAGGATGGCGGCTGGGGCGCGCTTTTGTATCTGCGGCAGGAGGGGCGCGGCATCGGGCTGGTCAATAAACTGCGCGCCTATCGCTTGCAGGATCAAGGGTTCGATACCGTGGAGGCGAACCAGCGGCTTGGCCTGCCGGACGAAGCGCGTGATTTTCCACTGGCGGCGCGGATGCTGGAACTGATCGGCGCGCGCGCGATACGTTTGCTGACCAACAACCCGGCCAAGGTGGATGCGCTGGAACAGGCGGGCATTCGCGTTGCCGAACGGGTGCCGCACCAATTGCCCGATAACCCCCACAATTCGCGCTATCTGGCGACAAAGCGGGATCGGTCAGGGCACCTGTTGAAATGATTGGACCCGCAATCCCGATCACCATCAGGCCTGAAGCGCGCGGCGACGAAGAGATCATCCATGCGCTGACCGAAACAGCATTTCGCGACATGCCGTTCAGCGAGGGGGACGAACAGCATCTGGTTGCGAAACTGCGCGCCGATGGTGATCTCGCCCTGTCTCTGGTCGCAGAGGATGCGGAGCGGATCGTGGGTCACATCGCGTTTTCGCCGGTCACCATCGTTGAAGGCGGGGCTGTGGACGGAACGACTGGGCGGGAAACGCTGGACTGGTTCGGCCTCGGCCCGGTTTCGGTGTGGCCCGAATTGCAGCATCACGGCATCGGCGGCGCGCTTATCAACCGCGCGATTGCCGATATGCGGGCGCGCGGCGCGAGGGGTATCGTGCTGCTGGGCAGTCCGGAATATTACGCCCGCTTTGGTTTCAGACACGAACCTCAGCTTGTCTATCCCGGCCCGCCAGCCGAGTATTTTCAGTGTCTGACGCTGGAGGGCGATCAGCCTTCGGGCGTGGTTACTTTCGCCCCGGCGTTCGCGTAACGATCAGCGCCGCTCGTATTTGGTGAGGCCTTCTGCCAGCCGGTTGCCCGCCATCTGCACAGCCGCCCCGGTCCAGTCGGCAACGAACGCACTCTGGCGACGGATGCCGGGGACGAAGCGCGCTTCGTTATCCTGCACCACCAGTCCATCGGAATTATGCAGGCTGGTCTCCGCACCCAGCGCGATGAACGCGGAATAGTTTTCCTTGTCGCGGCCCTGCACGAACCAGTTGCTGGCGATGGTGCCAGTGCTGCCCGCTGGCAGGTCGATCATGTAATTCGTGGCGGTGCCTGCGGCATCGTCAAACGAATTGTCCTCTATCACCACGCGGCCCGCGCGCGATTTGAGGTAGTGCCCGCCGCGCCCTTTTTCGAACCGGCTTTCGCGCACTGTCAGTTCCCCGAAATTGCCGATATACAGCGAATGCGCGCAGCCAGCGGAATTCTCGCACGTGCCCAGCCCGCTGAAAGTCGAGCGGGTGATGTATATGCGCGAAGCGGGATCGTCGGCTGAAAGGATGCCTTGCTGGCTATCGAGAAACCGGGTGTAGGCAACGTTGAGCGCGCCGCGTTCCAGCCGTATGCCTGCGCCATTGCCATCGGGCACGACGATGTTGCGGAACGTCAGGCCGCGCACCTCTGCGCCGATGCCGCGAAGTACCAGCGAAGCCTTGCCCTCGCACGCGCGCCCTTCGAACACGGCGGTGCCTGCTGTTTCCGCCAGATAGGTGATGACGCCCGCTTCCTGCACCGCGCATTCGCGATAGGTGCCCGGCGCGATGCGGATCGTACCGCGCCGGTCCCCGATTTCCTTCACCGCTACCTGCAGCGAGGAATAGCTCTTGCCTGTTTCCACAATGGTGAACGGGTTGGCCGTGGCAGCGCTTTGGGCAAACACTCCGGTGGCGGGCAGCGCAAACAGCGCCATCGCCGCCATAATTCTCCGCCTCACATTGACTGGTCCGGTGACGGATGTGGCGCTGCGCACCTCCCGCGTGGAGCAGTGGAAGGCGGAGCGTTGCGGAAAAAATGTTTGGGTCATGGCAGATGGACTATCGCGCGGCACCCCCCTGCCAAGCGCGCTAATTCCGCTGTACCGTTTCGATGCAGCAATTCGCACTTGGCTTAATGCGCGCCCGCGGGCTAAACCGCTGCGCGACAGCATGATCCCCTGGAGGAAAACTGATGAAGAAGTTCACTACCCTTGCAGCCCTTGGCACTCTTTCGCTGGCGCTGGGCGCATGTGGCAGCGCCGAAGACGCATCGACCGAGGCAAGCCCCGATACCGTTGAAATGCCTGCCGAAGAAGCGTTGGAGCCGATCACCGAAGAGCCGGTGCAGGATGTCGGTGCAACCGCGCCGTCCACCAGCGAAGTAGAAGGTCCCGCGCCCGTCACACAGGAAGCGGCAAGCAGCGCGGCAGACCGCGCTGAAAATGTCGCCAAGCAGGCAGAAGAAGCCGCAGCAGCTGCTGAAGCTGCAGACGCTCTCGACGGGGTTGAATAAACCCACTGCGATGCCCGCTCATCGTGCCCCCGCCCTGGCCCGTTTCCCGGCCCTCTCGATCACCCTCGCAACGCTCTGCGCACTGGCGGTGACCGCTTGTGACAACACGCCTGCGCAGAGTGACGGCGGGCCGGGTGCGATCAGCGAGGGCGAGGCGCGCGCGCTGGATGAAGCGGCCTCGATGCTCGATGAAAAACGCTTGCCCGAGGGCGCCCTGCCCGATGTCGATCCGGTCGGGGAACCTGCCGGACCGGCAGAGGGGATTGATGGCGATCCCGCACCCAAAGCCAGATAAGCCGCAAAACAAAGGCACCCCGTTATGAACGCTCCGATGACCAACCCTGCCCGCTCCAACCCCGGAATGGACGAGGACAGCTTCGAGCAATTCGCCGAGCAGCTGCAACGCTATGTGCGCGAACGGTTGATCCCGGCGGAACAGGACGTGATCGAGAATGACCGGGTGCCGCCAGAGATCATCGATGAAATGCGCGACATGGGTCTGTTCGGCATCAGTGTGCCCGAGGAGTATGGCGGCGCCGGGCTGAACATGACGCAATATGCGCGCGTGGTGAACATGATGAGCTATGCCGCGCCCGCGTACCGTTCAATTTTCTCGATCAATATCGGCATGTTCGCCAGCGCCCTGAAAAACGGCGCGACCGAGGCGCAGCGAGCTGAATGGTATCCCAAACTGGTCGAAGGCAAGATCGCATGTTTCGGCCTGACCGAGCCGGGTTCGGGCAGCGATTCCGCCGCAATGCAGACCACTGCCGTGGCCGATCCCGATGGCAATGGCTGGATATTGAACGGAACCAAACGCTACATCACCAACGCCCCACATGCCGATGTCGCGCTGATCATGGCGCGCACCGACAAGGAGGCTCTGCCCAAGAACGCGCATGTCAGCGCCTTCATCGTCCCGATGGATACGCCCGGCGTCTCTACCGGATCGCCGGACAGGAAAATGGGGCAGGCCGGGTCGCACATCTCCGACATCATGCTCGACGATGTGCGTGTGCCGGGCGATGCGCTGCTGGGCGGGGAAACCGGCAAGGGCTTCCGCTTTGCGATGCAGAGCCTTGATAACGGGCGCATTTCCGTGGGCGCGGCGGCCACCGCCTATGCCCGCCGCGCGCTCGATTCCGCGCTGCGTTATGCCAATGAACGGCAGGCCTTTGGCGAACCCATCGCGCGGTTTCAGCTGATCCAGGCGATGCTGGCCGACAGCGAAACCGAAATCTACGCTGCCGAATGCATGATGCGCGACGTTACCGCGCGGGCCGACCGGGGCGAAAACATCCTGACCAAGGCGGCGGCGTTCAAGGTGTTCGCCTCCGAAATGTGTGGCCGCGTGGTCGATCGCGTGGTGCAGATTTATGGCGGCGCAGGCTATCTGGCCGAATACGATGCCGAACGCTTCTATCGCGATGCGCGCATCTATCGCATTTACGAAGGCACCACACAGATCCTGCAGCTCCAGATCGCCAAGCACATGCTGCGCGAATGGGAAGCGGCGAACGGGTGAGCGCGCTTGTATAAACTGCTCACCGACCTCTCGATCATCGAAGTCTCCAGCTTTGTCGCATCGCCTACTGCGGGGTTGTATTGCGCGCAGATGGGGGCAGAGGTGATCCGCGTCGACCATGTGGCGGGCGGGCTGGATTACGATCGCTTCATGCTGACCAGCGAAGGGCGATCGCTCAGCTGGGAGAACCTCAACCGGGCCAAGAAATCGGTCGCGCTCGATCTGCGCAGCGGCGAGGGGCGCGAACTGTGCGTCGAACTCGCCGCAAAAACCGGGCAGTGCATCACCAACCTGCCCGAGAAGAGCTTCCTCAGCCATGCCGCAATGGAGGCGAGCCGTGAAGACATGATCTCGTTGCGGATCATGGGTTGGCACGATGGGCGTCAGGCGATGGATTTCACCGTCAATGCAGCGTCGGGATACCCGCTGATGACCGGGCCGGAGGAGTGGCCAGAGGGATTGGACGCGGCGACCGCGCCGCCCGATCAATCAGGTGATGCCGGCATGGGATTTCATCACGGGAGCATATTGCGCGTTCGCCCTGCTCGCCGCGCTGCGCCACCGCGACGCGACCGGCGAAGGAGCACAGGTGCGCGTGCCGCTGGGCGATGTGGCGATCGGCACGCTCGCCAATTCGGGCGCGATGGCGGAAATGCTGTATCGCGGGGCGGACCGGGAACGGCTGGGCAATGCGATCTGGGGCGCCTTCGGGCGCGATTTCCGCAGCCGGGATGGCGTGCGCTTCATGGTCGCGGCGTTGACGCCAAAGCAGTGGGACGGGCTGGTCGACGCGTTCGATCTTGCCGCCGACATCGGCCTGCTGGAGGCGGAGCTTGGCGTGCGGTTCGCCGATGGGGATGAGCCGCGCTTTACCCATCGCCACCGCCTGTTCGACCTGTTCGAGCGGACCATTGCAAGCCACGATTACTCCGCGCTCGAGGGCATGATGAAGGTCCACGGCTGCACGTACGAACGCTATCGCACCGCACACGAGGCCGCGACCGATCCCGTGCTGGTGGCGGACAATCCGCTGTTCGGGCCATCGCCTGCCAACCCTTCGGGCTTTGACTATCCCGCCACGCGCAGCTTTGCCAACTTGCCGGAACATACGCCGGGCGACCCTGCCCCGGCGCCGTATCTGGGCGAGCATTCCGAACAGGTGCTCGCAGAACGGCTCGGATTGTCCTCTGGCGCGATTGGCAAACTGGTGGATGCGGGCACCGTGGCATTGAGCGACGCGAACAAAAGATAAGGACAGACCATGACGAGAAGAGCCGCCATCTGCACTCCCATCCGCACCCCGGTGGGCAAATTTCTGGGCGGGCTTTCCAGTCTGAACGCGGGCGAGCTGGGCGCTGTCATCCTGCATGAATTGATCGAACGGTCCGGCATAGATCCCACCCGCGTCGATGATGTGGTGTTCGCGCAAGGGTACGGCAATGCGGAGGCTCCGGCCATCGGCCACTGGTCGTGGCTGGCTGCCGATCTACCGCTGGAAGTGCCCGGCTATCAGATTGATCGGCGGTGCGGATCGGGACTGCAAGCGGTCGCCAACGCTGCAATGATGGTCGAGACCGGCATGGCCGATGTGGTCGTCGCGGGCGGATGCGAGAGCATGTCCAACGTCGAACATTATACCACCGATCTGCGCGGCGGTGTGCGCATGGGCGACATGACTCTGCACGACCGGCTTTCGCGCGGTCGCCTGATGAGCCAGCCAGTCAGAGCGCTTTGGCGTCATCACTGGCATGATCGAAACGGCGGAAAACCTCGCGAAGGAATACGACATCACACGCGAGGAGGCGGATGCCTATGCCGTGCGCTCGCACCAGAACGCCGCCGCCGCGTGGGACGCGGGCAAATTCGACGCGCAACTGGTGTCCATCGACGTGCCGCAAAAGCGCGGTGATCCCGTGAGGTTCGACCGTGACGAAGGGCTACCGCACCGATGCCTCGATAGAGACGCTTGGCCAATTGCGCGCGCTAGAGCTGAAAAACGATCCGCACGCCATCGTCACCGCAGGAAATGCCAGCCAGCAAAACGATGCCGCGGCAGCGTGTCTGGTGGTGGCGGAGGACAAGCTGGAAGAACTGGGGCTGACGCCGATGCTCTGGTTTGGCGGCTGGGCGGCGGCGGGGTGCCACCCGGCGCGCATGGGCATCGGCCCGGTCCCGGCGGTGGAGCGCCTGTTTGCGCGGCGCGGATACACCTGGGACGATATCGGCCTCATCGAGCTTAACGAGGCGTTCGCACCGCAGGTTCTCGCCGTGCTGAAAGGCTGGGGCTGGAGCGAGGACGATTCCCGCCGCGATATCCTCAACGTCAACGGATCGGGCATTTCGCTGGGCCATCCCATCGGCGCGACGGGCGGGCGTATTCTGGCGGACATGGCGCATGAAATGCACCGGCGCGAGGTGCGTTACGGGCTTGAGACGATGTGCATCGGCGGCGGACAGGGTATCGCGGCAGTGTTCGAACGGGCGACGTAATGAGCAGCGCAGCGGGTGAATTTGCGGCGTGGATCGGGCGCGAAACCCGCGCGACGGATCGGCTGGATCAGGCGCGCGCCGCACGCTGGCTGGCGACGTTCGATCTCACTTTGCCGGTTTCCGGGCCGCAACGCGGAATAATGCCGCAGGGAATCCATTTTGCACTGTGCACCCCGGATGCACCCACCGCCGCGCTGGGTGAGGACGGGCACCCCGATCGCGGAGGCAACGGCAACAGCATTCTCCCGCCCTTCCCCCTGCCGCGCCGCATGTGGGCATCAAGTGCGATGCGGTTCATTGCCCCCATTGCTGTCGGAGCATCGATTGAGCGGGTAAGCCGCGTCGTCTCCATCAGCGACAAGGAAGGCGGATCGGGCAAACTCGGTTTCGTCGATGTGGAACACACCATCAGCGCCAACGGCACTGTCGCCGTGAGCGAAACGCAAACCCTGGTCTTCCGTGAGGCTGCTGCCCCTGATGCCCCTCTGACCCCGCCACAGCCCGGCGAGGGCACCTTCGAGCCGGGCGATTGGGATGCTGTGAACACGATCACGCCGTCATCAGCGTTGCTGTTCCGATATTCCGCACTCACTTTCAACACGCACCGCATCCATTACGATGCGCCTTATGCGTGCGATGCTGAACGGTATCGCGGGCTGGTGGTGCACGGCCCGCTGACGGCTAGCCTGCTGCTGCAACTGGCGGCACGCGAACTGGGGGAAAACCGGGTGCGGCGGTTTGAATTTCGCGGAGTTTCGCCCGCAATTGCAGGCGAGCCTTTGCACCTTGCGATGCGGAGCTCAAATGGCGGCCTGCATGAACTGGCCGCCTTTGCCAGCGACGGACGCCCCGTGACAAAGGCAAGGGCCGCGATCTAGCCCAGAGGAAAATCCGCAATCGGTTTCAGCACGGCATAGCTTTCCGATTTCGGCTTTCGGTCCAGATCGGGAAAGTCGATTGCGGGCGGTTCCACGTGAGTATCGGGCAGACGGTCCAGCAGATCGCGAATCAGCGTCAGCCGCCCACGCTTCTGATCGTTGAAATCCACCAGCGTCCACGGCGAGTGGTCGCTATGTGTTGCCTTCAGCATTGCCTCGCGCGCCTTTGTGTACGCATCGTAATGGCCACGCGCCGCAAGATCGATGGGTGACAGTTTCCAGCGTTTAAGCGGGTCCTCCAGCCGTTCCTTCAATCGCGCCTCCTGCCGGTCCTGGTCTGTCGTCAGCCAGTATTTGAATAGCAGGATGCCATCGTCGACCAGCAGCTTTTCAAACACGGGAGTCTGATCCAGGAAATGCGCGACCTGATCTTCATCGGCATAACCCATGACCTTTTCGACGCCTGCGCGATTATACCAGCTGCGATCGAACAGCACGATTTCGCCCGCGGTGGGCAGGTGCGCGATATAGCGCTGGAAATACCACTGGCCGCGTTCATCGTCGGTGGGCTTTCCCAGCGCGACGGTGCGACACTGGCGCGGGTTGAGGCTGGTGCGCACTGCGCTGATCGCTCCGCCCTTTCCGGCTGTATCGCGGCCTTCGAAGACGACTACGATCCGCGCGCCGGTGGTGCGTGCCCACCGCGCCATGGCGACCAGTTCTTCAGTCATCGGTTCGAGCAGCTTGCGGTAGTCTTTGCTTTTCAGCGCCATCATTCGGGCCCTTTTGATCGCATTGGGTCTTGTGCCTTGGCCTTGCTAGCCTCAAATTGGGGATCATGGCCACACTTGCTGATCCTGAAATCGATTACACCCAGCTGCCCGTTCTGCCGCAGGAGGTATTCACCGCCCCGCTGGCAAAGCCTGCGCATGTCGGCGCAGACTGGCTGGAGCCTGCGCAAACCGATTACACTTCCGAAGAACACGCGATCTGGGATGATCTGTTCGCGCGGCAGATGGAGGTTCTGCCCGGCCGCGCGGCGAGCGCTTTTATGGCGGGTCTGGAAAAGCTGGATCTGGGCAAGGGCGGCGTCCCTGAATTCGGTGCGATGTCGCAAGACCTGCAAAAGCTGACGGGGTGGAGCGTGGTGCCGGTGCCGATGCTGATCCCCGATCACGTGTTCTTCTGGCATCTGGCCAATCGCCGGTTTCCTGCCGGCAATTTCATCCGCACGCGCGAAACCTTCGATTACATTCAGGAACCCGATGTGTTCCACGATGTCTTTGGCCATGTCCCGATGCTGACCGATCCGGTCTATGCTGATTACATGCAGGAATATGGCCGCGCCGGATGGAAAGCGATGCGGTACAACCGGCTGAAGGCGCTGGGATCGCTATACTGGTACACGGTCGAATTCGGCCTGATCCAGGAAGCCGATGGGATCAAGGCCTATGGAGCGGGCATCCTGTCGGGCCCGACCGAGGCCGTGTTCGCCGTAGAGGCGCAAAGCCCCAATCGCATCATGCTGAACGTCGACCGGGTCATGCGCACTGATTACGTGATCAGCGACCTGCAACCGACCTATTTCGTGATCGAGAGTTTCGACGAGCTTTATCGCCAGACGGTCGAACGCGATTTCGATCGGCTCTATCGCAACCTTCCCGCCGGTTTCACATACGCAAACAGCGCAGTGATCGATGTCGACAATGTGGTGCATCGCGGAACGCAGGAATATCACCTGCGCGGTGGAGCCGGGTCAGGGGCAGAGCCGCGCTGAACGAAAAACGGCCCGGAAACGATGTCCGGGCCGCTTTCGTTGATCTTCGAAAGGAGGAAGGATTACATTCCCTGCGCTTCGTCCATCGCTTCGCCTTCGGCTTCCATGGCGTCTGCCTTGTCTTCGGCTGCGTCGGTCATCGCGTCTTCCTGACCTTCGGTGATGGCACCGGCGTCTTCCATGGCTTCTGCCTGCTCATCGACCATTTCGGCGTTCTGTTCGCCGGCATCTTCCATGGCGTTTTCGTTGGGGCCTTCGCAGGCAGCAATCGAAAGACCCATGGCAACAATCAAAGCGGTCGCGGTGTACTTGGTATTGAATTTCATTTTGGTTCTCCAGCTATTCGGCGAGCATTTAACGCCCAAATATCCGGATTGCAACGCACGTAATTTGTGGACGTCTCACTTTTCGCCAGTCAGGCCTCGGTATCGGACTGGCGGCCTATCACGAGGTTGTAGACCGTAAGAGCTGCAACCGTCGCCAAAACCGCAATAACCAGCGCCAACCAAGACAGACCGCCCAGCACGCTGCCGGAATTGGCCAGCAGCCCGCTGATCAGCGCCACGGCGATGCCTATGCCCATCTGACGCAAGATGGCGCGAACGGGATTCGTCCTCGTCACGATTGTGGCGATCCAGCCCAGCAATCCGCCGAGCATGATTAATACGAGCAATGCCATAAATAGTCCGGTTGAATGAAAAGCCGATCAGGATCCGCTTTCATCAAGTTCAATCTTGTGGGTTGTCTCAATTGAACCGGTCAGATCGCGAGGGGTTCCAGCAGATGCGGCGCAAGTCCCGGATTCAGAAGAAATACAGCAAGGCCACACCCATCGCGACGCGATACAGTACGAAAACCAGCATTGATGCGCGTTTGAGAAAGTTCATCAGGAACGCCATCGTCGCAAAGGCGGCGATAAACGTGAAAACACCGGCAATCAGCGCGTCGAACGCAAGTGCGCTGCCCGCCTCGAAAATTTCCGGCACGATCAGCACTCCGGCCCCCGCAACAGCCGGGATCGACAGCAGGAATGAAAAGCGAGCGGCCTCCACACGCTTGTATCCCAGTAACCGGGCCGCGGTCATGGTGATGCCCGAACGGCTGGTTCCCGGAATGATGGCCAGCGCCTGCGCAATGCCGACGATCAGCCCGTCGCGCCAGGACATGTCCTCGAATTCTTTGACCTCCTTGCCGATCCAGTCGGCGATGCCGAGCAGAATTCCGTAAACGATCAGATTGGTGGCAATGAGATCGGTAAAGCGGATGGAACTCATCAGGTCATCATTGACGACAGTGATTCCGAAAAACGTTTGCGCGACCGAATTGAACATGCCCAGCTTGATCGCGAGGCCGAACGCTACCGCCGGGATGGTCCCCAACACGATCCACCAGAAAAGCCGACGCTCAGCCGGAGCATTGGGCGCCTTTGCCCCTATCCCGACGCTGGCGAAACCGCCGCGCGCCAGCACCAGCACGTCCTTGAGGAAATAGACGATAATCGCGAGCAGCGATCCGACATGCACCGCAACATCGATCAGCGGGCCCTGATCGGAAAAATCGGTCAGGTACGGGATAAGGATGAGATGCCCTGACGAGGAGATCGGCAGGAATTCGGTTATCCCCTGAACAATTGCGATGATGATCAATTGGAGAATGGTCATGAGAGGACGATAGACCTTGCATACGAGCCGGAAGGCGTTGGCGAGCGCTTACCCGCGCACGCCACGCTCCGCAAGCAGGCGCGATTTCCGCCGCGCGCCAGCTGACAAAACAGATGGCCCGCGCCTGAGCGCAAGCTCACCTGTCGCCAATCGCATTTACCAGATCCGCACGCGCTGTTCGGGCGGCAGATACAGCGCATCATCCTTGGTGATGCCGAACGCTTCGTACCATTCGTCAAGATTGCGCACGACGCCGTTGACCCGGTATTCCTCGGGGCTGTGGGAATCGGTGCGCAGCCGCTGACGATAATTTTCCTCGCGCTGGATCGAACGCCACACCTGCGCCCATGCAAGGAAGAAGCGCTGGTCGCCCGTGAGCCCGTCTATAACCGGCACTTCCTTGCCCTGCGTCGCGATCTTGTAGGCGCGATAGGCGAGGCTCAGCCCGCCCACATCGCCGATGTTCTCACCCAGTGTCAGGCGGCCATTGACGCAGGTTTCCCCACTGTCGAACGGGCAGAACGCATTGTATTGCGCCACCAGGGCATCGCCGCGCTTGTCGAAATTCGCGCGGTCCTCATCGGTCCACCAATTGCGCAGTTTGCCGGTCGCATCCGACTTGGACCCCTGATCGTCAAACCCGTGGCCGATCTCGTGGCCGATCACACCGCCAATGCCGCCATAGTTCACCGCCGGATCGGCACTCAGGCCAAAGAAGGGCTGTTGCAGGATTGCGGCAGGAAACACGATCTCGTTCTTGGTCGAATTGTAATAGGCGTTCACCGTCTGGGGCAGCATGAACCATTCGGTGCGATCAATGGGCTTGCCCAGCTTGGCGACGTTGTCGGCCAGCGACCATGCGCCAGCGGCAACCGAGTTTTCGAGTGGGCTGTCACCCACCTCAAGGCCGGGATAGGTTTCGAGATTTTCGCGGTAACCGATCTTCGGATCGAAAGTGGCAAGCTTTTCGAGCGCCTGTGTCTTGGTTTCGGGCGCCCATCCATTCGATTTCTTCGATGCTGTCGGCCACCGCCAACCGCAGATTGGCGACGAGTTCATCCATCGCCACCTTGCTTTCCTTGGGGAAATACCGCTCGACATAGGCCTTGCCCACAAGCTCGCCCAGCGCGCCTTCTGTGGCGCTGATCGCGCGTTTCCACCGCGGCCGCTGTTCAGGAGTGCCGCGCAAGGTCTTGCCGTAAAATTCAAAGCTGGCCGCATCGAACTGTTCAGGCAGCACATCTGAATTGTCGGACAGGAACTCTTTGATCGACCATGCCTGCAAGGTTGCAAGCGGGGTATCGTTCAGCAGATCCATGAAACCGGGCAATCCCTTGCCGATTTTAGCTAGAGTTTCGGGTGTCAGGCCCAGTTCCGCGATCTCTTCATCGGTCGGGGGCATCGCACTTACCACAAAGATGGGAGAGGCATCGAGCCCGGTGGCGGCAAGCGTTTCTGCAATCGGATAATCGCCCGCCAGCGCCTCGATCTCGGCCATGGTGAGGGCATTGTAGGTCAGGTCGCGGTTGCGGCTGACGCCGCGATCCCAGCTGATTTCGCGCGCAATCCGATCTTCAAAAGCATACACCGCAAGCGCGGCATTTGCCGGATCCTCATAGCCTGCAGCCTCAAACAGCATCGCCATATAGTCGCGGTATTTCGACTGGATTTCGCGACCTTTCTCGGTTTCGTCGAGATAATAGTCGCGGTCGGGCAGGCCCAGACCGCCGCTGCCGAAATAGGCAACATAGCGATCGGGCTGTTTTGCATCGACGCTGACATATCCGCTGAGCGGGCTGGGATAACCGGGCTTGGCCCACAGCATCGCCAGTTCATCAAGCGTGGATGCCTGCGCCAGCGCATCGATATAGGGCCGCGCCGGTGCCAGCCCGGCCGCGTTGATCGCAGCGGTGTCGAGATAGGCGTTATACACCGCCATGATGCGCGCTTCATCGGCGGAAAGCGTCGCCGGATCCTTGGCCCCCAAATCATCGATCAGGGCCTTTACGTCGGTGGTCGACTTTTCGCTCAACAGCGTGAAGGCACCGAACCGGCTGTATTGATCAGGCAGCGGATTGGCATCGAGCCATTCGCCGTTGACGTAACCAAAGAAATCATCGCCCGGCTCGATCGTGGGCGAAAGCAGCGTGGGATCGACGCCCCATTTGCCAAAGCTCATCGTCGGCGTTTCGCTGGCCTGCATTTCGGCGGAGCTGGCCCTGTCGGAAGGTGCTTCGAGCAGCGCGTCGATATTCTCGCTGCCGTTGCGCTGGCTCTCCTGCGCGAAAAGCGGAGCGGAGAATGCGAGAGTGGCGACGCCAGCCAGAAAGGCGGCGCCGCGAAGGCGGTTGGTACGGATCATGGATGCGACTCCTGGGTGTGCGACGTCTTGGTGAGTGTGTTGTATTCTCTTAAGAGTTGTAGCCTTGCGAACGCGAAAGCGCTGTCGTCGGTCCCGTGAATACGGCGTTTCGCCGAAAAGTCATCGGGGATTTGCTGGCGCATCGCCCCCGGATCGCTGGCATGACCTTACGCTGCCGCATCGGCCGCAAATTGCAACGTGGCCAGCCGGGCATACAGCCCGCCTGCGCTGGCAAGCTGCGCGTGGGTGCCCTGTTCAACGATCCGGCCATTATCGAGCACGATGATCCGGTCCGCCTTGCGCACGGTCGCCAGCCGATGCGCGATCACCAGCGTGGTGCGATCCTGCATCAGCGCATCGAGCGCCTGTTGCACCGCCTGTTCGCTTTCGGCGTCCAGCGCGCTCGTCGCCTCGTCCAGCAACAGGATCGGCGCGTTGCGCAACAGCGCGCGGGCGATTGCGACGCGCTGTTGCTGGCCACCCGACAATTGCGTGCCGCCCTCCCCCAGATAGGTATCCAGTCCGCGCGGCAGGGCGCGCAGGAATTCCTCTGCATTGGCCGCACGCGCCGCGTCCCAGATTTGCGCATCGGTCGCGTCCCAATTGCCATAACGCAGATTATCGCGCGCATTGGCGCTGAACAGCACGCCGTCCTGCGGCACCAGCGCAAGGCGTGCGCGCACATCGGCAGGATCGGCCATGGTCAGCGGCACTCCATCCAGCCGGATGGTGCCGCCCTGCGGATCGTAAAACCGTTCGACCAGCTGGAAAATCGTCGATTTGCCCGCGCCCGATGGGCCCACGATCGCGACAGTCTCGCCCGGCTCGATTTCGAGGCTGAAACCTTCGAGCGCCGCCGTTTCGGGCCGCGCGGGATAACGAAAGGTGACATTGCGAAACGACAGGCTGCCGCGCGGCGGCTCAGGCAGACTTTCAGGCCGCGCGGGCGCCGCAATGGCAGGCTCTGCCTCAAGCAATTCAGCCAACCGGCTGGCCGCTCCGGCGCCGCGCAGCAGATCGCCGTAAACCTCGGTCAAGGCGCCGAAGGCTCCCGCCACGATCATCGCGCCCACGATGAATGACAAGATCGTCCCGCCGGAGATATCGCCCGCCGCAACCCCCTCTGCCCCGCGCCACAACAGCAGCACGATCGAGCCGAATATGGCGAGAATTATGATTGCGGTCATCATCGCACGCAACACGATCCGGCGGCGTGCCGTATCGAATGTGCGCTCCACCGCATCGCCGAACCGATCAGCCTCGCGCCCCTGCTGGTTGAATCCCTGCACGATCTTCATCGCGCCCAACACCTCTGTCACCATCGCGCCGACATCCGCGACCCGGTCCTGACTGTCGCGCGATATGGTGCGGATACGGCGGCCAAAGAACACGATCGGCAGGATGATCGCAGGGATGCCCACGGCCAGCCAGATCGTGAGTTCGGGCAGCAGCCAGAACAGGTAGATCGTGCCGCCAATGCCAAGGAACAGATTGCGCAGCGCGATGGACACGGTGGTGGCGACCACGGTTTCGATCACGGCTGTATCCGATGTCATCCGGCTGGAGATTTCCTTGGGGCTGTTTTCCTCATAGAATCCCGGCGACAGACGCATCAGGTTGCGGTGCACCTTGCGCCGGATATCGGCGACCACACGTTCCCCGATCCAGCTAACGAAGTAATATCGCGCCGCTGTGCCCAGCGCGATCACGATAACGACACCGAACAGCAACCGGAACCAGCGCCCGATCTCTTGCGCGCCTGCCCCGCCGGCGTCTCCCGCGCTGGCAAAGCCGCGATCCACGATCAGTTGCATCGCCGCCGGAATGGCCAGTGTGCCCGCCGCGGTGATGAACAGCGCCAATAGGGCGAACGCCACTTCGCGGGGATATTTGCCCGCCTCGCGGTAAACCATTCTGAGCGGAGCGAGCGAGCGCGGTTTCGACGGATCAGCATCCGCGCCGTCAGAACGGTGGCCCAATGCCTCGCCAGTGGAGACATCATCGGCGACCACAGCGTCAGCCATTTGTGGGTCGCCCTGATCTTCGGGGCTGATCTGCATGGTTTCGCCGGTCATTACACCGCGTGATCTAGGCGTGCCACGCCGAAATTTCACGTGTAAAAAGCGCACAATCGCACCAACGCTCTATATCCCGGAAAAATTGTGCATTGCACAATGGGCTGCAAACCTCCATTTAGCGCGCACACAAGGCCCCGCCATGCGCAGGGGCCACGGCTGCGGGCACGCGCGCATTTCTGGCGGATTACGTGCCCCGCACCCGATAAAGAGTTACGGATAAAGGGGCAGCACCATGCTTTACCAGGCCTATGAGATTCAGCGCAGCTGGCTGAACTCGATCAGTTCGTTTGCCTCGATCAGCTCCGAAATGTTGAGCAATCCGGCCAATCCGCTGCGCCTCACCGGAATCGGCCCGATGGCTGCCAATGCGCTGAACGTGGTGGCCCATGCCACCGCAAGTTATGGCAAACCGGCATTCGGCATCACCGAAGTGGAAGTGGACGGCACGATTTATCCCGTGATCGAGGCGACCGTCGTCAACCGCCCGTTCGGCGATCTCAAGCGCTTTCGTCTGGATGGGGTGGAGGACGACCGGCCCAAACTGCTGATCGTCGCCCCGATGAGCGGACATTACGCCACGCTGCTGCGCGGCACGGTAGAACGGATGCTGCAAAAGTTCGAGGTGTACATCACCGACTGGGCCGATGCGAAAATGGTGCCGCTGCACGAGGGCACCTTCGACCTCGACGATTACATCGATTATCTCATCGGCTTCCTCGAATACATCGAAGGCGTCACCCCCGGTCAGCGCCCGCACATGATGGCGGTGTGCCAGCCTTCGGTCCCGGCCTTTGCCGCGACCGCATTGATGAACTTGCGCAAATCGCCCGCGACGCCTGCGACGCTGACGATGATGGGCGGCCCGATCGACACCCGCGAAAGCCCCACCACGGTCAACAATCACGCGATGAACCGCCCGATCGAATGGTTCCGCCAGTCCGTGATCGCGACGCGTACCGATCAATTATCGCGGCGCCGGGCGCACGGGTGTATCCCGGCTTCATGCAGCTGAACGCGTTCATGAGCATGAACCTGCAAAGCCACATGATGAGCCATTACGAGATGTTCAAACACCTCACCGCAGGCGATGATGACAGCGCGCAGGCGACCAAGGATTTCTACAACGAATATCGCAGCGTGTGTGACATGACTGCGGAATTCTACCTCCAGACGGTCGAGGAAGTGTTCCAGACTCACTCGATCCCCAAAGGCGAATTCCGCCACAAGGGCGAACTGGTCGATATCACGCAGATCACAGATACCGCGCTGCTCGCCATCGAAGGCGAACGCGACGACATTTCAGGGATCGGCCAGACCAAGGCCGCGCTGAAACTGACCCCCAACCTGCCCGCCGCCATGAAGAAATACTACATGGCCGAAGGCGCCGGGCACTACGGCATCTTCAACGGCAGCCGGTGGAAGAACAAGGTTGCACCTGTGGTCGAGGAATTCGTGGCGGCGCATTCGTAGGCGCGCGCTTCCGGGCGCGCACTCGGGTCAAAGCGAAGGTGCGGAAAATGTGCAGGTTCCTCGATATTGGCAACAAACCTGCCGGTCTGGGTACGACCCCATTGCGGACTTTGCCATGTTCTTTAAGCTCGCTCGAATGAGCATTCGTGAGAAATGGGATAGCGTCGATATACCGACTTTTGTCGCGGCTTGGCTCGATGAGCTTAGGCAAGGAGGCAGTGATGCTGATGACAGTTTAAGTATGAAGGCGACCTTGATGAGCTTCACTGCGTCGCCCGAAGTGCAATGGAAGTTCATTTGTTCGGCGGTTGAGCAGTCTAATAACGACGATGAATTGGGCACTATTGCGGCGGGACCGTTTGAACATCTGATGGGGGGGCATGGTTTGACCTATATCGACCAGCTTGAACAACTCTGTCTGACCAATGTGCAGTTTGCTCGGATGACGACTGGCGCTTGGCAACATACCATGAGCGAAGAAGTCTGGACACGAGTTCAAGCAATACAGGCGAGCGCTTCGCCACTTGACGGCTAAGTCCGTTTTCCACCCGATCATTGGACGTATGCCAATCCCTCGCCAGGGTCTGAAAGCGGACGTGCAGCTGTCTGGGCAGTTAAACCAAATCCGGCCATTGGCTTGGCAGCTCAAAAGAGGTCATTCACTTCTAGCCAAAGGTGACCTAGAAACTGCCATGCAGTTCCAAAGGCTCAACTAAAATGCGTCTGCCAAACATCGCCGTCAGCCGACACGTGGTTGGTCTTGTCACTATCAGTAGGGTTAGTGGCGTTCCGGTGATTGGTCAGGTGATCGGCCCAGTCACCGGAACGCGCGCCGGGTAATGCCCAGCCTTTTCTTTTCTCCCTTTGCGATCCTCATCGCGCTGCTTGCCATTGTTGCGATTTCCGAATGGGCCGCCCGGTGGCCGCTATTTCGCAAGCTTGGCTCGGCAGTCCTCGCCATTCTGCTTGGTGCCGCGTTGGCGAACCTGAATGTTATCCCGGCGCCGGGAGCCGACACCCCGGTTTACGATGCGATCTTTGCCTATGTTCTGCCCGGCGCGATCTTTCTTGTCTTGTTGCAGGCCAGTTTGCGTGCGCTTCGCAATGCTGGCGGCGCGATGTTACTGGCCTTTTTTCTGGGGGCTGCTGGCGTTGCGATTGGTGCTTTTGTCGCGGCATATGTTGTGCCGATTGCGCTGCCCGACAGCAGCATAGCTGCACTCGCGGGGATGTTCAGCGCGACGTATATTGGTGGCAGCGCCAATTTCAACGCCGTGGCACTTGCGTATGGCATGGAGCGCGAGGGATCGCTTTATGTCGTTGCCATACTGGTTGACAATGTCATGACCGTTTTGTGGCTGATGCTGTTACTGGCGCTTCCGCGGCTGATGCGAAAGACGCGGCTCTATGCCAGTCAGCAATCCGCCGCAGAGCCGATGCACGCCGTCTTGCAGGACGACGAACCCAAGCACCCACCATCCGTTTTTCAGCTGGTCGCGCCACTGGCAATGGCCGCGATCGCCGTCTTAGTTTCCGATGGGCTGGCAAGTTATTTTGTGGGGATGGGCCTTTCCATTCCAAGCATTATAATTCTGACGACAATCGCCCTTCTCGCAGCGCAAGTACCAGGGATCGACCGACTGGCACTCGCACCGGCGCTTGGTATGGCCGGTCTGCTCCTCTTTCTGGCGGTAGTTGGTGCCAGTGCTGATGTCGCCGCGCTGATAGAGGCTCGCGCACTGGGTCTTGCCATGTTTGGTTTTGTTGCAGTGATCCTATTTTTTCACTTCATTGTTCTGGTCGGAGCAGGGACGGTGCTGCGGATCGAACCCGAGGTAATCGCGGTCGCATCGGTCGCCAATATCGGAGGGAGCGCTGTCGCGCCTGCGATAGCGGAAGGCGTCGGACGGCCCAACCTAGCCCTCCCCGGCGTATTGGTCGGCCTGCTTGGTACGGCGCTCGGCACCTATGCAGGCTTTTGGGTGGCCGCACTTTTGCAGTGACCATCCTGTTTGCGGCCATGCAGCAACAGCCTGCGACGTTCTGAAACCGCAGGGTCGCTTTCCAGCTTGCCAAGGCAAAGGCTCGCACTTGGCCCCTCAAGCCAGCCGTCGAGGCAGAAATGTTGTTGTACGATTTGTGCTTGCAGCGGCGGGAGCCGCGCCGGAGCCTGCCCTTCGATCAGCTCACCGGTGTACGGCTGCGGAAAAACACCCGCTTGATCACCCGCCGCGCCCACATCAGCAGGGCGACCACCAGCGCCAGCAGCAGCCAGCGCGACGCCGCCTGCCGCGATCGGGTATTCGTAGGCCAGCCACAACAGCCCGACCGTTGCCACGTCCTCGGCGGTTGATACCGCGATATTGCTGACAGGTTCGGGGGAGGTGTTGACCACGGCGCGCGCGCTTGCCTTGCCACCATGCGCGAGAAAACTTGCCCCGCCGCCCAGCAGGAAAGCGACGACCTGCACCGCCGGATCGGCGGGGTCGACGATGGCCAGCGCCAGTAACGCGCCCCCGATGGGCCGCACGGCGGTGTGGATCGTATCCCACACGCTGTCGAGCCACATCACCTTGTCCGCAAAAAACTCAGCCAGCGCACCCAGCGCAGCGATGCCCATAATCCACGGGTTTTCCAGCACGCCGAGGCTGGCGAGGTGTTCTGGCACGGGCAGCACGTCCAGTCGCATGGCAAGCCCAGTGGCGAAGATACACAGGTACAACCGCCAGCCCGCCAACAGGCTGACACTGCCCGCAATTCCGATAATTTCCATGATGCCCATTGGTCGGCCCCCGATTTGCGCTCACGCATTTTTCCGACCGCAAGGGCAGGGCGCGCGAGGGCAACATACTCCCCCGCGCGCCGTGCTGCGAGAACTGACTACAGTTTTACTGTGGCGACCTTGTCCTTGTAATCCTCTTTCGGATCGATCCCCAGAAACATCTTGATCCCGGCGACTACAGAGGATGCATCGATCCAGATCTGGGCGTCTTCGGGATCCAGCCGCAGAAGAGCGATCTTCGGATCGTCCTTGCCATCGTACCATGCGGCGACAAACCGGTTCCACAGCTTGTCGATCGTGGCACGGTCCTGCGTCGCAGTCAGGCTGCCATCGACGCTGGCCCAGATGTCGTGGCCCTTTGAGGTGAACAGCGCCGTTGCCCGGTTCGCGCGCGAAAGCGTGTCGCCGGCATTGATCAATTGATACAGTGTGTTGTCGGTGGAGGTGAAAAACCAGATCGGGCCGTGATACGTGCCGTCGTCGTAGAGTTCTTCGTCCAGTTGCGCTGTCATCGGGCGCGCGTGACCATCATCCTCGGCGGTGGTGCCAAGGAACATTGTCATATCGCTTTTGAGTGCTTTCCAGAATTTCGCCCTGATTTCGTCATTGGTGGCCATTGCTATTTCCTTTGTGTGGTTTTCAATGGCAACGGACCTCTTGCGGTCGGGTTCCGTATCAGGGCCTGTCAGAAAGCCGCCCGGACACACCAGATCTCTCCACCCAAAGAAAAAGGCGGCGCAGGATCACTCCCGCGCCGCCCCATTCATTCAGCCCAGGCTGGCCTTCAATACACCTCGAACAGGCCCGCTGCGCCCATGCCGCCGCCCACGCACATCGTGACAACGACGTACTTCGCGCCGCGACGCTTGCCTTCGATCAGGGCGTGGCCGGTGCAGCGTGCGCCGGTCATGCCGTAAGGATGGCCGATCGAGATCGAGCCGCCATTGACGTTGAGAATGTCGTTATCGATGCCGAGCTTGTCGCGGCAGTAGAGCACCTGCACGGCGAAAGCCTCGTTCAGTTCCCACAGGCCGATGTCATCCATCTTGACGCCCGTCTGCTTGAGCAGCTTCGGGATCGCGAAGACCGGGCCGATGCCCATTTCGTCAGGTTCCGTGCCAGCGACTGCCATGCCGACATAGCGGCCCAGTGGTTGCAGGCCCTTCTGCTCGGCCAGCTTTGCTTCCATCAGCACGCTGGCGGACGATCCATCCGAAAGCTGCGAGGCGTTGCCTGCGGTGATGACCTTGTCCGGGCCCATGACCGGGTTCAGCGATTGCAGCCCTTCCAGCGTGGTTTCGGGACGGTTGCCCTCATCCTTGGTCAGGGTGGTTTCCACCTGCGACACTTCGCCGGTGGCCTTGTCCTTCACCATCATGGTGGTGGTGACGGGCACGATTTCGTCATCGAACTTGCCAGCGGCCTGCCCTGCGGCGGTGCGCATCTGCGACTGGTATGCGTATTCGTCCTGCGCCTCGCGGCTGATGTCGTAACGCGCGGCGACCGTTTCAGCGGTCTGGAGCATCGGCATGTAGACATTGGGATGCATGGCGAGCAGCGATTTATCCATCGCAACGCGCATTTCCGGCGTCTGCACCATCGAGATAGAATCCTGACCACCGCCGACGACGATGTCCATGTTGTCGACGATGATCTGCTTTGCCGCGGTAGAGATCGCCATCAGGCCCGAAGAACACTGACGGTCGATGGTCTGGGCTGCGACCGTCACCGGCGCGCCGCCGCGCAGCGCGACCTGGCGGGCGATATTGCCGGCCTGCGTGCCTTGGGTGAGGACCGCGCCCCACACCACATCGTCGATTTCGCCGGCATCAATGCCCGCGCGCTCAACCGCAGGGCCGAACGAATAGGCGCCAAGCGTGGCACCGGGGGTGGCGTTGAATGCGCCCTTGTAGGCGCGGCCAATCGGCGTGCGGGCGGTGGAAACAATTACGGCTTCGCGTGACATAATAGGGGTCCTTGATAGTGAAGCGAATGCCCGCACGGGCGGGGCGTTCGTGAATGCTGGTGCTGTGCCGATGGAGCGCCCCGTTTGCGCGGGGCGTCACATCAGATCAGACGAAATACATCGTCATCCATTCGCAGATCAGAGCGGGCTTTTCCTCGCCCTCGATCTCGATGGTGATTTCGCAGGTCTGCTGCCATTGGCCGGGGCGCTTTTCGACCATTTCGGTCAGTTTCCAGTGGCCGCGAATGCGCTTTCCCGAACGGACGGGCGCGATGAAGCGGGTTTTGTTGCCGCCGTAATTCACCGCCATCTTGATCCCGTCGATGCGCGGAACGTCGCTTTCGGCGGTGAGGTACGGGATCATCGACAGCGTCAGGAAGCCGTGCGCGATGGTCCCGCCGAACGGGGTCATCTTGGCCGCTTCTTCGTTGATGTGGATGAACTGGTGATCGCCGGTCGCATCGGCAAACTTGTTGATGCGCTCCTGGCTCATTTCGGCCCATTCGCTGGTGCCGATATTCTCGCCGACCTTCGCGGCCAATTCCTGAGGGGTCATGAGGCTCTCCTGCTGATTGTACGCCCTTTAATCCCGCAGGCCATTATCCGCGGAAGGGTGCGTGCTTGCGGGGGCTTCATGGCGCAAGAGTGCGTGTGATGCAATCGCGGCGCAGGCCCGGTCGGCCCGCGAACCCTATGCCGTTACGGCATCCGTAAGTCGTCTGGCCTGTCCCGCTTTGCGCTTTGCGCGGCCTGGCCTGTGCGCCTGTCGCGCGATTCATCCGCGCGCGCCGATTCGATCCGCTTGCAATAGGAATTGAGGCCGATCTGCAGGCCGATAATCATCAGCATGACCGGCTGATAGGCGATCCCCTGAAACAACGCGCCGACGAGGTAGACGCATGTTGCCAGTTGCAGCGCGGTCGCCATCGGCGCGATCCATGCCTCGTCCTCACCAATTTCTCCCGCCCGTTCGCGCTTGCGCCAGCGCGCGCGCACCCGCTCCATCTGCCACAGCCCGGTAAGGTGCAGCAGCACCCACATGACGAAGCCGGGATAGCCCTGTTCGCCCAGCACCTCGAACAGCGAGGAGTGGAATGCGCGCCCCTCGTCCGTCACCTTGCGATATTCGACCGAGGTGGAATTGCCCGACCCTTCCCGCACCGGCATCTGATAGGTGAAGCTGTTGCCGCGATAGGCATCGAAGCCGCCGCCGAGCGGCTTCTGCGCGACATAATCCAGCGTCCATTCCCACACCGCCACGCGGGTGGAGGCGCTTTCATCGCCGCCCGGCGCGCCGATCGTCGCCATGCGGTCGTAATAGCTTTGCGGCAGAAACGGCAGCGCAGTCAGGCTCAGAACGCCCGCGCCCACGATGAACAACAGCCGCCGCTTCACATACCGCAGCAGCAGCACGGCGAGCGCAGCGATGCATAACAGGCCAGTGCGTGCCTCTGTCCCGATGGGCACCATCAGGCAGGCGAATATCAGCGCAATCGCAAATGCCGTGACCGCCCAGTGCTGGCGATAGATCGTGCCGTGCCGCGTGAACCACCAGATCAGCGGCGTCAGCGCGATAGCGACGGTCGCCAGAGTGGAGCTTTCGTAGATGCCGCTGTTGTCGTTGACGAAAAACTTGAGGTTGCCGTACCCGCCCCCGCCCAGCGTCACCTTCATGCCGGTGCCGATCGCAATGGTACCGACGGCCAGAACCATTGTCAGACCCAGCGCCTCCAGCCGGGCGCGGGTGGTGAGCGTGAACGGCAGGAAAATCGCAAACAGCAACGATTTCCATACCCAGTCCCACTTGGTCGCGGCCTCCGCTGGGAAATCGGCGTTGCGGGTGGTCCAGAAACACCAGACAAGAAACGCGAGCAGCAGCGCCTGCCGGAACGAGAATGTCGCGCCCTGCTTTCGATCCAGCAGCAGCCAGCCGCCAAATGCTGCGGCGAACGCGACGAGCGATATCTGGAGGCTCTGGATGATGCCAAACCCGATACGTTGCGGCGCAAGAATGTCGATGTAGACATAGAGCAGCACCCACAGGAACGGCCGCCTCAGACCCAGCGCGAGCACGAAGCCGATAAAAGCGAGGAATACGAGGCCCAGCATCAGCCGTCCGCCTGCGCGGCGGTATCGTCGCGTTTATTCGTGGATTGCGGCCCGGCCTTCTCTCGGCCTGTTCTGGCCCGCTCCTTTCTGGCCCGTCCCGTCCTGGAACGCGACTTGCGCCGTTCGTCTTCGGCCTGCCGCAAACGCTCCAGCAACGGGTCCACATCCAGCCCATCGCGCAGGAACATGCGCAAAAAGGCTATGGCAAGGATGCCGTGGCCGATGGAAAGGGCAATGTAATCAATCATGCTCGCAGTAAATCCGGCCCGCCCTGCCGCCTCCGGAAATGGAGGCATCGCGGGCAGGCTCTGCTGCATTGCATACGGCCATGCAGTTGACGCGGCGTTAAGCACAACGCGCTATTGCTGCTGCATGACACGGGTTCTGCACGTCCTTGACCATTCGCTGCCGCTTCACAGCGGCTATACCTTTCGAACGCGCGCGATCATGAAAGCGCAAGGGACGGCCGGGCTGGAGGTGCGCGGCATCACCGGTTTGCGGCACGAGAGCCAGATTGCGCACAAATCAACCGCGGGGGCGGTGGAGACGGTGGACGGCCTGACCTTTCATCGCACCACAGGGGAACCGCACGGCCCTGTGCTGATCCGCGAAATTCGTGAAATGGGCGCGCTGGCGCGGTCCATCCTCGATCTGGCGAAAGAATGGCAGCCTGATGTAATCCACGCGCATTCGCCCGCCCTGTGCGGCGGCGGGGCATTGCGGGCTGCGCGCGCGCTGGGCGTGCCGCTGGTTTACGAAATCCGCGCCTTCTGGGAAGATGCAGCGGTCGGCAATCGCACCGGCACCCAAGGATCGGCCAAATACCGCCTGACCCGAGCGCTCGAAACTCAGATTGCGCGCCGCGCCGATGCGGTCTTCACGATCTGCGATGGCCTGCGCGACGATCTGATCGAACGCGGCATTGCGGGCGGCAAGATCGGCGTGATGCGCAACGGGGTGGACCTGTCGCTGTTCGGCGATCCGCCACCGCGCGACGATGCGCTGGCGAAAACGCTCGGTATCGCGCCGGGCGCGCCGGTGATCGGTTACATCGGCAGTTTCTATGATTACGAAGGGGTGGACGATCTGATCGCCGCCATGCCCGCCCTGCGTGCCTCGCACCCCGGTGCGCGGCTACTGCTGGTGGGCGCGGGCGAAATGGAGAGTGCCTGGCGCGCCGCCGCCGCCGCTCTGCCAGAACCGCAGGCGGTGATATTTACCGGACGTGTGCCGCACGATCAGGTCGAACGGTATTATTCCCTGATCGACGTGCTGGCCTATCCGCGCAAGGCTTCGCGGCTGACCGATCTGGTTACTCCGCTGAAGCCGCTGGAGGCGATGGCGCAGCGCCGGATAGTCGCCGCATCCGACGTTGGCGGGCATCGTGAACTGATAACGCATGGAAAAACGGGGATGCTGTTCGCCCCCGATGATCCCGCCGCCTGTGCCGCCGCGCTCGCCAAATTGCTGGATGCGCGCGATGATTGGGATGCGATGCGGGGTCGCGCGGCTTGCCCATGTTCGCGAAAGCCATGACTGGGCGCGCAACGTGAATCGTTATCTGTCTGTTTACCAACTTCTGATAGCCAAAAACAATTGCAGCAACGGGGCAGCGCATCCGCGTGGCCCCCGCGCGGCACAGCAGGGTTTGCGCGCGCAGGGATAATCGTCCCGGTTCGCACATCGGCTCCTCTTCGATCGCAAGAGAGGCCAGAATAAACGGGGCATCATGGGTATCGAGAAACTGCGGGAAAATGCGCGGCGCGAGGCGGCAGAGGCTGCTGCAAATGCCGAGGCACGAAAGACCAGGGTCGCTCTTTCCGGATTGCGCGGTCTGGGCGGACTGGGGCGCGCGGTGCCCTCGCGCGGTATTGTGGGGCACGCAGTGTTCATCCCCGCAATTGCAATCTGGGGCGCGCTGCTGGCTGGCCTGTGCGTGATGATGGTTTCAGGTGTGACGATTGCACGCCTTGCGATCTCCGCCGGGATCGGTTCGGTACCGCAATTCGCGTTTGCACTGACCGCTGCCGTGATTGGCGGGGCAATTGCATTTGTCGCAGCCCATGTGATCCGCGCGGTCATGCTGGGATCATCCGATAATGACGCGGTTGCTGCCATGGCGGCGGGCCGGGTTCGACCGATCGATCCGGGCACCGAACTGGGCAGTGACAGCCTTGATGCGCCGATCAGCGAGATGCCGTTCGCGCAAGGCTGGGAAGAACAGGCCGATGCAGACGACGACACAAGCGATGAACAGCCGTTTGAGCTGGATAGCTCAGCCGAGCTTGGCGAAGACGAGATTTCTTCCGATGCCTGGCTGGATGCGCCGGAATTGGCGGACGAAGACACCGATCCCGATGATGGTGCACCCGATCTGCCAGCGTGCCGGGTTGCTGCTGCCGGTCCCTTTGATCCGACCCCGGCTGAACGCGCGCATCAATCGGATGGCCTGCACTCGCCAGACATGCCCTCAGCAGACTCCACCCCGGCTGACAGACCGCGCGCGCTGGAGCTTGGCGAATTTGCCGCGCTTTCCGGCCGCAACGGCGTGTGGGTCACCGATGCAGACGTAGCACACGATGCAGCTGAAGATGCAGAAGCAGAGCCCCAATTGCTCAGGCGCAAGCCCCAGACACTCGGCAACCCGCAGCCCGAAGCCGAGCTCGAAGTGGAGCCAGAGGCCGCAATTCAGATCACGCAAGAGGCAGATCTCACCGCGCAGCCGTTTGTGCGCGCCCATGCCAATGATGCGCGCACCGCGATTGAAAAACTGCGCGGGGTTCCGCCGCAGGAACTCAGCCTGGTGCAGATGGTAGAACGGTTTGCCGCAGCGCTGCATGAAAATCAGGACACTGCCCGAAAGCTCGCCATGCGGGGCGCGACCAATTCCTCCGCACCACCGCGCGATGCCGCGCTGGCCCAGGCGCTGAAGGCGCTGGCGCTGTTCACCGAGCGCGGCTTTGACGCCGACAACACGGGCGAAATCAGCGGGCAACCGGTCGACATGGTGGGCGAAACCGAGCGCGAATTGCGCAATGCCCTGTCGAAGCTCCAGAACCTGCGCGGGGCAGCCTGAACCGGGCATCACGCCCCGCATTGCTGCAAAACTTGCAAAAGCCGCGCGATTGCGTTGATCCTGACGCAATCAAGGTAAAGCTGTAATACGGCTCTGCGCAATTTTACTTCGCAGCTCGCGGTTGCAAAATCACAAAACCATTGGCAATGGGAATGTCGAAACGAACGTACGCGCGCATCAGGTGATGCCGCGGGCTCGACACACTGCCGCCCGGCGGTCCCGCACTGCGGACCACAGGGGCCGGCATCTGACAGGATGGACTTTGCCATGAGGCAACCGGTTTCTCAGGGTCTTTACGACCCCGCCAACGAACATGACGCCTGCGGCGTGGGCATGATCGCTCACATCAAGGGCGAGAAAAGTCATGCCATCGTGCGTCAGGCGCTCGAAATTCTTGAGAGCCTCGACCATCGCGGCGCGGTGGGGGCGGACCCGTTGCTGGGCGATGGCGCGGGCATTTTGCTCCAGATCCCCGATCCGCTGATCCGCCGTTGGGCCGATGAAAACGGTCACGACCTGCCGCAACCGGGCGATTACGCGGTGGCGATGTGCTTCATGCCGCAGGACCGCGCGGCGCGTGAATTCATCACCGGACAGTTTGAAAAATTCATCGCCAAGGAAGGGCAGCGCCTGATCGGCTGGCGCGATGTTCCCACTACTCTGGATGGACTGGGCAAGGCGGTTATCGATTCGATGCCGGTGATGCAGCAGGCAATCATTGCGCGCGGGCCGGACACACCTGATCAGGACGCGTTTGAGCGCAAGCTGCTGGTGATCCGCAAGCAGGTGCAGAACCCGCTGGCACAACTGGCGCAAAAGCACGACCTGCCCGGCCTCACCGATCTGTACATGCCCAGCTGTTCCAGCCGCACCATCGTCTACAAGGGGCTGCTGCTGTGCGATCAGGTCAGCAGTTTTTACGACGACCTGCGCGATCCCGATTGCGTATCGGCGCTGGGGCTGGTGCATCAGCGGTTTTCGACCAACACCTTCCCCAGCTGGCGTCTGGCGCACCCGTTCCGCCTGATCGCGCACAATGGCGAAATCAACACGGTGCGCGGCAACGTGAACTGGATGAACGCGCGCCGCCGCACGATGGAAAGCGAGCTGCTCGGCCCCGATCTGGACAAGATCTGGCCGATCATTCCGCATGGCCAGTCGGACACGGCCTGCCTCGATAACGCCCTCGAACTGCTGGTGGCGGGCGGATACAGCCTTGCCCATTCGATGATGATGCTGATGCCGGAGGCATGGGCGGGCAATGCGCTGATGGACGAGTCGCGGCGCGCATTTTACGAATATCACGCCGCCCTGATGGAGCCGTGGGACGGCCCTGCGGCCGTGTGTTTTACCGACGGTCGCCAGATCGGCGCGACGCTGGACCGCAACGGCCTGCGCCCCGCGCGGTTCTGCGTGACAAAGGGCGATATCGTCTGCCTCGCTTCGGAAAGCGGCGTCCTGCCGTTTGCGGAGGAAGACATCATCCGCAAATGGCGGCTGCAGCCTGGCAAGATGTTGCTGATCGACCTGCAGGAAGGTCGCATCATAGAAGATGGCGAGCTGAAAAGCAGCCTCGCTGAAAAGGAACCCTACGCCGAATGGCTGGCGCAGGCCCAGTTCAAGCTGGCCGATCTTCACCATATCGAACCCGAACTGTCGCAACTGCCGTCGGACGAAACCACCCTGCTGCAACGCCAGCAGGCGTTCGGATACACGCAGGAAGACGTCTCCCGCTTCCTTGAACCGATGGCGGTCAATGCCGACGATCCGATCGGGTCAATGGGCACCGACACGCCCATCGCCGTGCTGTCTGACCGGTCGCGCGCTGCTGTACGATTATTTCAAGCAGAACTTTGCGCAGGTCACCAACCCGCCGATTGATCCAATCCGCGAAGAACTGGTGATGAGCCTGCTGTCGATGATCGGCCCGCGCCCCAATCTGCTGGGTCACGATGCCGGCACGCACAAACGGCTGGAGGTGGAACAGCCGATCCTCACCAACCGCGATCTGGCGATCATCCGTTCGGTCGAAGCGGTGCTGGATGGCGCATTCCGGTGCGAGACCATCGACATCACCTGGGACGCGGAAACCGGGGTCGAGGGCCTGGAAATGGCGATCAAGGAAATGTGCTGGGCCGCGACCGAGGCGGTGTTGCAGGATCAGAACATCCTTGTCCTGTCAGACCGCGCGCAGGGGCCGGGCCGTGTGCCGATACCTGCCTTGCTCGCGACGGCGGCGGTGCATCACCATCTGGTGCGGCAGGGCCTCAGAATGCAGACCGGACTGATTGTGGAAACCGGCGAAGCGCGCGAAGTGCACCATTTCTGCGTGCTCGCAGGCTATGGCGCCGAAGCGATCAACCCTTACGTCGCATTCGAGACGATGGAGGATATTCGCCAGCGCAAGCATTCCGACCTGACGAGCGAACAGGTCGAAAAGAACTACGTAAAGGCCATCGGCAAGGGCATCCGCAAGGTCATGTCGAAGATGGGCATTTCGACCTACCAGTCGTATTGCGGCGCGCAGATTTTCGACGCGGTCGGCCTGTCGAGCGCCTTTGTCGAAAAGTATTTCACCGGCACCGCGACCACGATCGAAGGCATCGGCCTGGACGAAGTCGGGCGCGAAACCGTGGCGCGTCACGGTCAGGCGTATGGCGACAATCCGCTGTATGCCAATATGCTGGATGTGGGCGGCATCTATCAATACCGCCTGCGCGGCGAACAGCACGCCTGGACGCCGGAAAATGTCGCGCAATTGCAGCACGCGGTGCGCGGCAACAATCCGAAGAATTACGAGGAATTCGCCAAATCGGTTAACGAACAGTCCGAGCGGCTGCTGACCATTCGCGGCCTGATGGAATTCAAGCAGGCGAAACGTCCGGTCCCGATCGACGAGGTCGAACCGGCGAGCGAGATCGTCAAACGCTTCAGCACCGGAGCGATGAGCCTGGGTTCAATCAGCCACGAAGCGCATTCGACGATGGCGCTGGCGATGAACCGCATCGGCGGGCGTTCCAACACCGGAGAGGGCGGAGAAGAACCGTTCCGGTTCAAGCCGCTCGACAATGGCGATTCGATGCGCAGCCGGATCAAGCAGGTGGCGTCAGGCCGTTTCGGCGTTACCACCGAATACCTCGTCAATGCCGACGATATCCAGATCAAGATGGCGCAGGGCGCAAAGCCGGGCGAAGGTGGCCAATTGCCGGGGCACAAGGTGGACAAGCGGATTGCCGCAGTGCGCCATTCGACGCCGGGCGTCGGGCTGATATCGCCCCCGCCGCACCACGACATCTACTCGATCGAGGATCTGGCGCAGCTGATCCACGATCTGAAGAATGTGAACACGCAGGCGCGCATCTCGGTAAAGCTCGTGTCCGAAGTGGGCGTTGGCACCGTCGCGGCAGGCGTATCGAAGGCGCGCGCCGATCATGTCACCATCGCAGGGTACGATGGCGGCACGGGCGCATCCCCGCTGACCAGTCTGACCCATGCCGGCTCCCCGTGGGAAATCGGCCTTGCCGAAACGCAGCAGACGCTGCTGCTCAACGATCTGCGCGACCGCATCGCGGTGCAGGTCGATGGCGGGCTTCGCACCGGGCGCGACGTCGCCATCGGCGCGTTGCTGGGCGCGGACGAATTCGGCTTTGCCACCGCCCCGCTGATCGCGGCGGGCTGCATCATGATGCGCAAATGCCACCTCAACACCTGCCCGGTCGGCGTGGCAACACAGGATCCGGTGCTGCGCGCGCGCTTCACCGGTCAGCCCGAACACGTGATCAACTATATCTTCTTCGTCGCCGAAGAATTGCGCACCATCATGGCGCAACTGGGCTTCCGCACGATGGACGAAATGGTGGGCCGGGTCGATCGGCTCGACATGACGCGTGTGCATCGCCACTGGAAGGCGCGCGGCATCGATCTTTCGCGGCTGTTGCACGTGCCCGCCCTGCCCAAGGGTGCATCGCTGCGCCACACGCAGGTGCAGGATCACGGGCTGGAGGCAGCAATGGACGTGGCGCTGATCGCCGATTGCAAGAATGCCATTGCCACGCAAACGCCGGTTCAGCTTTCCTATGAGGTCCGCAATGTCAACCGCACTGTCGGCGCGATGCTCTCTGGCGAAATTGCGCGAGGCCTATGGCCACGAAGGCCTGCCGCCCGAAACCATCCGCATCAATCTGACGGGCGTTGCCGGGCAAAGCTTTGGCGCGTGGCTTGCCCACGGCGTCACTCTCGACCTGGTGGGCGATGCCAACGATTATGTCGGCAAGGGGCTGTCGGGCGGTCGCCTGATCGTGCGCCAACCCGATGGCGTCCCGCGCAATGCGAATGAAAACATCATCGTCGGCAACACCGTGCTGTATGGCGCAATCGCGGGCGAGGCGTATTTCAGCGGCGTGGCAGGCGAACGCTTTGCCGTGCGCAATTCGGGCGCAATTGCCGTGGTCGAAGGCGCGGGCGATCACGCCTGCGAATACATGACCGGCGGCGTCGTGGTGGTGCTGGGCAAAACGGGCCGCAACTTTGCCGCGGGGATGAGCGGCGGGATCGCGTATGTCTATGATCCCGAAGGCGTATTCTCCAGCCTCGTCAACCATGCGCAGGTCGAACTTGGCCCGGTCAGCGCAGGCGTGGACACCGACGAAGGCACTGGTCGCCCGGCCCAGCGGCCACGTTCCGTCCACGATTTCGGCATGGGCGACATGCTGCATCACGATGGCGAGCGGCTGCGTATATTGGTGGAGCGGCATCAGCTGCACACCGGCAGCGCGGTCGCGGGCGAATTGCTGGCCAATTGGGACGAGGCGATCACCCGCTTCGTCAAGGTCATGCCGACCGATTACAGGCGCGCGCTCGAGACGCTGGAGGCAGAACGCCTCGCAGCCGAGAGTGTGGCGGCGGAATAGATTTCAGGGAAAAGACGACAGACCATGGGCAAGGACACCGGATTTCTCGAACTGGATCGCCGCGAGCGCGACTACCTCGATCCCAAGGAGCGGTTGAACAATTATCGCGAATTCGTGATCGCGCCGGATGACGCCACGCTTTCCGGGCAGGCATCGCGCTGCATGGATTGCGGGATTCCGTATTGTCACAACGGCTGCCCGGTGAACAATCTGATCCCGGACTGGAACCATCTGGTCTATGAAAACGACTGGAAAAACGCGCTCGACCTGTTGCATTCAACCAACAATTTCCCCGAATTCACCGGCCGCGTCTGCCCCGCCCCGTGCGAGGCAAGCTGCACGCTGAACATCGTCGATCAGCCGGTGACGATCAAAAGCATCGAATGCGCAATCATTGATCGGGGGTGGCAGGAAGGCTGGGTCTCCCCTCAGGTTCCGGCGAAAAAGACCGGCAAATCGGTCGCCGTCGTCGGATCTGGCCCGGCCGGGCTTGCCTGCGCGCAGCAACTGGCGCGCGCGGGCCATTCGGTCACCGTGTTTGAAAAAAGCGACCGCGTGGGCGGATTGTTGCGATATGGCATCCCCGACTTCAAGATGGAGAAACACCTCATCAGCCGCCGTTGCATCCAGATGGAGGCGGAGGGCGTCGAATTTCGCACCAACAAGGAAGTGGGCGTCGATATCTCGTTCGCCAGCCTGCAGGAAAATTTCGATGCTGTCGTGCTTTCGGGCGGTTCGGAGGATGCGCGCGTCAGCTCGCAATTCCGGGTGCGGAAATGCCGGGCGTGCGGCTCGCGATGGAATTCCTGTCTCAACAGAACAAACGCAATGCAGGCGACGATGAACTGCGCGCCGCGCCGCGCGGCAGCCTGCTTGCGACGGGCAAGCACGTGATCGTGATCGGCGGCGGGGACACCGGCAGCGATTGCGTGGGCACGTCCAATCGGCAGGGCGCGGCCAGCGTCACCCAGCTTGAAATCATGCCCAAGCCACCCACCGCAGAGGACAAGGCGCTGACATGGCCCGACTGGCCGGTGAAGCTGCGCACATCCTCCAGCCATCAGGAAGGGGTAGAGCGCGACTGGGCGGTTCTGACCA
>CAWFFX010000001.1:0-601412 GCA_963815315.1 uncultured Alphaproteobacteria bacterium | reverse complement strand
ATTGTTCAACAGCAAAACGCCCTGCCGCGCCCACTTGGTCAAATTGCCATGGGCGGCGCGCGCAATACCAAGATCGCTCTCCAGCTCTTTATAGATGTTCATAAGCGATGGCGGCACTTTCACCCCGTCCTGCACCGAGAATGCCAGCCCATGCGCCTGCCCCGGCCCGTGATAGGGGTCTTGACCCAGAATAACGACGCGGACCTCGTCGAGCGGGGTGAGCGCCAGCGCGGCCAGCCGCTCCCCGCGCGGCGGATAGACCGATTTGCCCGCTGCCTCCTGCGCGTTCAGCCAGCCACCCAGCTTGCGCGCCTCGGCCGTGTTCAGCACCGGTTCCAGCGCGCTACGCCAGCTTTTGGGGATATTATCGTCTGCCATTGGTTCAATGATACAACCTGCCCCACCCTCCCGGCCACTCGCCCCTTCCCCTCTATCCCCAATCCGCGTAGGGACACGCACGATGACAGTACACTATCATGAAGAAGACCTGCCCGCCGGCGTGCTCGAAGGCACCAGCGCGCTCGCCGTGGATACCGAGACAATGGGGCTCGTTACCCCGCGCGATCGGCTGTGCGTGGTGCAGATCAGCGATGGATCGGGCGATGAACACCTCGTGCGGTTCGGCGTGGGCAGCGATTACGAAGCGCCCAATCTGACCGCGCTGCTGTCCGATCCGGACCGGGTGAAACTATACCATTTTGCGCGTTTCGATCTCGCCGCAATCCAGTATTACCTCGGCGTAATGGCTGCTCCGGTGTTCTGCACCAAGATCGCCAGCAAGCTGGTGCGCACCTATACCGATCGCCACGGACTGAAAAATCTGGTGAGCGAATTGCTGAGCGCCGACATGTCGAAACAGCAACAAAGCTCTGACTGGGGCGGCCCGGTGCTGAGCGAGGCGCAGCGCGATTATGCAGCATCCGATGTGCGGTTCCTGCACGCCCTGCGCGATGAATTGACTGTGCGGCTGGAACGCGAGAATCGGATGCATCTTGCGCAGGCGTGTTACGAATTTCTGCCGACCCGCGCGCTGCTGGATATCGCAGGCTGGGCCGAGCGCGATATCTTCAGCCACGAATAACAGGCTGGCGAGGCTGGTATGGTGATGAAGCGCCGCATCGAAACCAATGAAGCAAAGGCGCTGCGCAACCGGCGTCAGCACTTTGCAGCGCCAGGCGGCAGTCATGACCGATTGGTGGGTTTTCTTTCACGCGTTCTGCCCATCGGGGTCGGCGTTCTGGCCGCGCTGATGGTGATCACCCCGCTATCCCCTCGCGGAGAGATCAGTTTTCTGCTGGATCGCAACAAAGTCGCGCAAATTGACGAACGGTTGCGGGTCGACAACGCGATGTATCGCGGACGCGATGACGAGGGCCGCCCGTTCTCGATCACGGCAGGAGAAGCGGTGCAACGTTCCAGCAGTGAAGCGCTGGTGCGGATGGACGATCTGATCGCACAATTGCTGTTGCCAGAAGGGCCCGCGCGGCTGATGGCGCAAGGGGGAACATACGCCATCGACGATGAAGTCGTGTCGATCAACGGGACGGTACGATTGACCGCCGCCGACGGTTACCGGATGAGCGCCAGCGGTGTCTGGGTCGATCTGAAATCGCGCGAAATGGGCGGCGATGATGGGGTCGAGGGCCGCATTCCGGCGGGCACATTCTCCGCCAATACGATGCGCGCAGACCTGGCCGCGCGCACGCTGACGCTCGAAGGCAGGGCGCGCCTGAACATGATCCCTGGCAAATTGAGGATGCCCTGATGACGGTTGAGACAGTTCCTGCAGATTGCACGGCCTCACGCTCCCAACGCAAGCGCGCCGACCTTGGCAAGCTGGCTCTTGGATACATGGTGGGAAGTTTCGCACTGACGCTGGCATTGATGGGCGGAATGGAGCTGAATGCGCAGGGCATCTCTTCGCACAACACCCGGGCCCCCGTGAACGTGGATGCAGGCCGTATCGAAGTTGAAGATCGGGCCAACCGCGTGTCGTTCTCCGGCGATGTGTTGGTGACGCAGGCAGATCTATCGGTCCGCTCGCAGCGAATGTTGCTGAGCTATGTCGATGCCGGCTCCCTGGAATTGCAGCGGATCACCGCGACTGGCGGCGTTACAGTCTCGCGCGGTAACGAACGGGCGACCGGCGACACCGCTATCTATGATTTCAATCGCCGTATTATCACCATGGCGGGCAATGTGCGCCTGCGCCAAGGCAGCAACAATCTGAGTGGCGGGCGGTTGGTCATCGATCTCGACACGGGGATTTCCAGCGTGGACGGAAGCGCGTCCGGCGGGGCAGCAGCCACCGCAGGATCGCGCGACGGGCGCGTGCGCGGAACCTTTACCGTGCCCCAGGGCAACAATTAGAGGTCGAGATATTCGGGCGTCAGAAGACACCCGTGCCAGTTCTGTTTAGTATGCGTTGTCGTGGGTCAACACCCACGCCGTCTTGAAGACGATTTCAAGATCGCGCCGGAGCGACCAGCCAGCGATGTATTCCAGATCCGATTGCAGCCGGTCCGTCAGGTCGGATTCGTGCTCCGTCGCGCCTCGATGCCCACGAACCTGCGCCAGTCCGGTCAGCCCCGGTTTCAGGCAGTGCCGCTGCCAATACGTGCTGTCGACTTCCCAGAAAAACTTGTTGTTGGCCCGGCTTCCCAGCGCGTGCGGGCGCGGGCCTACGATCGCCATATCACCGAGCAACACGTTCAACATCTGAGGCAATTCATCGATGCTGGTCCGGCGGATGAAGGCACCGATCTTAGTGATGCGTTCATCCGTGCGCGAAGCGGAGCGTTCGCCGTCGTGATCGAGTTTCTCAACCCGCATGGAACGGAACTTGTACATCTCGAAAAACTGGTTGCCTCGTCCCAGCCTGCGCTGGACGAACAGCACAGGGCCGCCATCCTCCAGTTTGATCCTGATCGCCACAAATATGAGCAGCGGCGACAACACGATCAGCCCTCCGATCGCCATGACGATATCGAATGCGCGCTTGGTGATCCGCGCGCGCAGGCCCAGCGGCCCGGTGGAAACCACCAGCGTCGTGCGCTCCTGATCCTCATACCGATGCACGCCCAGCGCGCCAAGCGCATGGGCTGGCTCGCTAACGATCTCGCCCTCGACCCCGGCGGATTTCAAAAGAAATGCCCAGCTTTCGCGCCGTTCGCGCGGAGTGCTGACAACGACTTGATCCTGATTTCGCAGCATCTTGCCCAGCCGATCCAGCATGAAAGGATCGTGCGCGGTCGGGTCGAGCTCGTATCGGGCCGCAGAGACTGCAACCGCCGTATCGAGGTGAAATTCGGGGCCACCATCGTTGATGACGAGCTGGTTGCGCACCCGGCCTCCCCACGACCGATCGATCACGAGCACGATTGCCCGACGGAATGCGATCAGCGTCGCAGCGAATATCAGCACGCCCAACGTCACTGAAACGCGTGAGAAATCGGCGCTTGATTTGGTGTAGAATGCCACCAGGTTAAGCAGTGCAGCGGAAATAACTAACGCAATCAACGCTTTGCGGATAGCGAAAAGCCAGTCGGTCAGCGCACGAACGCAATAGCTCGCATTGTAGAGGGCAATGGTGAAATACAGCGGGAGCAGTGCCTGAGCCACAAGCATGATTTCGGCTTTCCACCACATGCCCAGATACAGTTTGGTGGCGCACATGAAAGATAGGTACATGAGCGTTGCATCGACCAGCAGCATGACGATGTAGGCACGCAGTCGCCTGCGCTCGAGGGAGGCAACGGATTTGCGCTCAACCCGACTGGGTTGAAACGAATCCAGCAGAATGCCTCCCGGCTTGTTCATCAAAATTGACACTCCGCGGCGCGCAGCCCTTTGCTATGTGTTTATACATATGCGGATTTCGCATCGCAAAAGCCAGATTATTGCGAGTGCGAAAAGCGGCGCGTCCCAAAGCGTTAACGTTTGGCCGCAAAGCGTGCAATTTCTGCAAGCTCCTGAGCCAGCAGCAGCTCGGCTGACTGGCTGTTAGCGAGCAGACTTCGATGCAACGCAACAAGGCGCGGGATCAGCCGGTCTAGCTTGCGCTGAGGCCAGCGCATCATTTGCTGGCGAATTTCGCCTTCCTCGCGCCAGAAAATGCCCAGTTGCGCCTTTTCGCCCCTGCCCAGGTTTTCAAGGCTGCCGCGCGGGCCGAGCTTTGCCGTGATGTGAGCCAGCTGGGTTGCACGCCGCTCAATCGCCAGCAGGAGGCCGACCGGATTAAGGCCAAGCTCTCGCATCCGGTGGATTTCGTGCGACAGTTTCCCGAGTTCGCCCCCCAGCACCGCATTAACGAGCGGCTGAAAGCCTTCATCTTCGGTCGCGGCGCCGATTTCGGCGTAATCCCCGATACCGGCGGCCTTGGGAGATTGCGGGTCCGCATCGCAATACAGGGCCAGCTTGTCGACCTCGGATTGCGCCAGTCGCACGTCTAGTCCGGCTGCGCGTGCGATCCGTTCGGCAAGATCGCCATTGAGCCTCAGCCCGGCTCCATCCGCCATCGCCCGCACAGACGCGGCGACTGAAGACAGATCGGGCGCATAGAACATGCCCACCAGCGCATCGGCACGCTTCTCCAGCAGCTTTGCCGAGCGCGATTTGTCCGTCGCAGATGTCGCCACGACCAGCACCGGCGCCGCTTTGCCCGATCCGGCTTCGGCTGTGTCGATCAGGGTCTTGAGCGCATCATGCGCCTCATCCCCGTTAGCGCGGACATAGATGTGGCGGGCATCGCCGAACAGCGAACCCGAACGCGCCTCATCGCCCAGCAAGGCGGGATCGCGACGCAGGTCCGCTCCGGAAATCTCGATCCGCTCTCCGGCATCGGGCAGCGCTGCAATGATCTTGTGCGCGGCCGCGCTGGCTCCGGCCTCGTCCGGTCCGCAGAAAAAGAAGATAGAGGCGTTGTCCCAATTGCGGGGAAGCCCGCGCGCGAAATCGGTATTCTTTGCCTTCATTGCGCGCCTCTGGCGGCTGTGCAGACCATCACGGCGTGGACGCGGCGCGCTCTTGCTCCGAGCGCGTCCGCAATGTCAGCGCGATACGGGTCGCCATGCGGTCAGCGACTTCACGCGCGAGGTTTTCAAGCGCGGTCTGTTCTGCCGCGATGGTGGCATATTCGCTCGATACAACATCGATCCCGGCATCCGATCCATCCGTTGCATCGAGCAGGATTTCACCGGTAGTCAGATCGATCAGCTGGTATCGCGTGCGCAGGATGCGCCGTTCACGACTGATCGTATCGTCGTTCAGGACGCCCAGCGCTTCAAGCGAGTCGTCAAGCCGCACGTCGAGCCGATATGCCGCCGTTCTCGCTCCGCCCGCTTCGAATCGTTCGGTCAGGGCATTGCGCAGCAGCCATCCGCCGCGCCCCGGAATTGCAGGCACGTCGATAGCGGAAAGACCCTGAGCCACGTCGGCGCTGGATCCGCCGGAATACAGCGGTTGCAATCCGCACCCGCCCAGCAGAGGCACCAATGCGACGAGCGCAGCCAAGGCGAACCTTTGCCGCATCAGGTTACGATATTGACCAGCCTGTCGGGCACCACGATCACCTTGCGAATTGCCGCTCCATCGATCGAACGCTGGACGTTCTCGCTGGCGAGTGCAAGCGCTTCGAGTGTCTCTTTAGATGCACCCTTGGGCGCGGTTAGCGTGTCGCGCAGCTTGCCCATGTGCTGAATCGCGATGGTCACCTCGTCCTCGATCAGCATGGCGGGATCGTGTTGTGGCCAGGGCGCGTCAGCGATAAGTCCGGCTTTCCCGGCCTGAGCCCAGGCCTCCTCGGCGAGATGGGGCATCATTGGGCTGACAAGGTGCATCAGCGTGGTGATCGCAAAATTGCGCGACCCGCTCGGTGCGGCCTTTTCTGCGGCGCCGGTGAGTTCGTAAATGCGCGCCACCGCCTTGTTGAAGCCGAGTGCCTCGATATCCTGCGCCACGGCAACGATGGCCTGATGCGTCTTGCGCGCGAGCGGCTTATCCTCTGCGGTAGCTGACGGGTCGAGTTGCTGGAACAGCCGCCACAGCCGCTGGACGAAGCGCCCGCAACCCTCAATCCCGCTGGCGGACCATGGCAGATCGCGTTCGGGTGGGCTGTCCGACAGCATGAACCAACGCACCGCATCTGCACCGAAATCCGCGATGATCGCATCGGGATCGACGACGTTCTTCTTGGACTTCGACATCTTGACGACGCGGCCGAGCCGTCACCGGCGCGCCATCCTCGATCGCGATCCAGTCCGCGCCATCTTGCGCACTTCATCCGGACTTCAGCCAGCTGCCATCGCCGAGGCTGTAGGTCTCGTGCGTCACCATGCCTTGCGTGAACAGCGCGGCGAATGGCTCCTTCACATCGAACTTGCCGATGTGCGACAGCGCGCGGGTCCAGAATCGGGCATACAGCAGGTGCAGGATCGCGTGTTCGATCCCGCCGATATAATGCTGCACCGGCATCCACTTGGCGATTTCCGCCGGATCGAACGGCTTGTCCGCAGGCTGGCTGGCAAAGCGCAGGAAATACCACGATGAATTGGTGAACGTATCGAGCGTATCGGTCTCGCGCCGCGCATCGCCGCCGCATTGCGGGCAGGTCGTATTCTTCCACGTGGGGTGGCGTTCCAGAGGGTTGCCGGGCGTATCGAAATCCACGTCGTCAGGCAAAGTGACCGGCAACTGATCCTTTGGCACGGGTACAATCCCGCAGGCAGCACAATGGATGAACGGGATCGGCGTGCCCCAGTAACGCTGACGCGAAACACCCCAGTCGCGCAGCCGCCAAACGGTCTTGCCCTCGCCCCAGCCGCCGTTCTGGGCGCGCGCGATGACATCGGCCTTGGCCTCATCGACGCTCTTGCCATCAAGGAAGTCCGAATTGACGATGACGCCGTCGCCCGCCTCGGCCTCGTCGCCCATGGGCGCATCGGCTTGCGATATGTCACGCGCGACGACCCGGCGTATCGGAAGCGCGTATTTTGTCGCGAATTCGAAGTCGCGCTGATCGTGCCCCGGCACTCCCATCACCGCGCCGGTGCCGTAATCCATCAGGACAAAATTCGCGATGAACACCGGCAATGCCGCACCGGTGAACGGGTGACGCGCCGTGATGCCGGTGTCAAAACCCAGCTTTTCAGCGGTTTCAAGTTCGGCGGCGGTCGTGCCGCCACGTTTGCACCGCTCAATGAATGCGGCGACGCCCTCGTCTCCGGCAAGGCCCTGCGCAATGGGATGGTCCGCAGCGATTGCGCAAAAACTGGCGCCGAAAATGGTGTCGGGGCGGGTGGTGTAGACGGGAAGTTTTCCGCCATCGGAAAGCTCGAAACTGAATTCCAGCCCCTGCGATTTGCCGATCCAGTTCTCCTGCATCAGCCGCACCTTTTCCGGCCAGTCCTCCAGCTTGCCCAGTCCGACAAGCAAATCCTCGGCGAAGTCGGTAATTTTCAGAAACCACTGGTTGAGCTTGCGCTTCTCGACCTCAGCGCCAGAACGCCAGCCCTTGCCGTCGATCACCTGCTCGTTGGCGAGCACGGTCATGTCGACCGGGTCCCAGTTGACGGTCAATTCCTTGCGGTAGACCAGCCCCGCTTCATACATATCCAGGAACAGCGACTGTTCGTGGCCGTAATATTCGGGATCGCAGGTGGCAAATTCGCGCGTCCAGTCGAGGGCAAAGCCGATGCGCTGCAATTGCGCCTTCATACCTGCGATATTGGCTCTGGTCCATTCGCCGGGATGCACCTTCTTTTCCATCGCGGCGTTTTCCGCCGGCATCCCGAAGGCATCCCAACCCATCGGATGCAGCACTTCGTATCCGCGCATCTTCTTGTAACGGGCCAGTACGTCGCCCATCGTGTAATTGCGCACATGCCCCATGTGAATCCGCCCCGAAGGATACGGAAACATCTCCAGGATGTAGCTTTTGGGCTTTGCGCTGCCGGAGTCGGCGACAAAAGTGCCTGCCTCGTCCCACGCGCGCTGCCAGCGACCGTCGGCGATGGACGGGTCGAATCGGGTGTCAGTCATGGTGATGCTCGATTATGCGGCGGATTGCCGGCGCATGAGTGGTGTTCGGAAAACCTGATCGCCCTCAGCCTGCGATAGCCTGGCGGCGCAAATCACGCGCCTTGGTTAGGATGATATCCTCCAGCTTTTGCACCGTTGCGGCCTGGACTGGCGCATCGACCCAGCCATTACCCTGCGCCACCTGACGCACCGCCGCCACACGCAGGGCATCGGCGCGCAGATCCTGATCGAGGATCGTGACAGTCAGCTTCACCCGCTCATTCGGATTGCTGGGATTGGCGTACCAGTCCGTCACAATGACGCCGCCGGCGCTATCCGCCTGAAGCAGCGGCGCAAAACTGACCGTGTCGAGAGCGGAGCGCCACAGATAGGCATTTACACCGATCGTGTTGATCTGCGCGGATTGCAATTGGGCGGCAGGTTGATCGCGGCCACCGCAGGCGGCCAACGTGGCAATCGCTGCGATTGCAACAGCGGCGCGGGAAATGGCGAGAATGGCGTTGGGCACGGCGGCGATGTTCCTCATTCGTGGTGTTCAGATGCTCTATAAACAGCGCACCGCGCCCGGCAAGGGTGCGCTTGCGCGGCGACGAGCCAGCGCGCCGTGGATTGCAGGATCGCGATGAGAGCAGGCAAGCAAGCTTCCCCATGCAATCTCGCCAACCGATTCGCTGACTTTGCCATCGCAGAGATAGCGGCCTCACCAGTTTACCCCCGGTGAACCCATGGCAAGGCAGGAGCGGAAAAAGGGGGTTTTTGAGAGCGAAAGCAACAAAATCCATCAATTGATGGGTATATATGTGTGCGCAAGGACACAGGTTGCGGATTTACAGCATGGCTGATTGTGGAAACGATTGCGCTGCCTTCTGTCACGGTTCTATCAAAAACCGTCATTAATCGGATTGGTAACGCAATCAGGTGGTGTTCATCATCTTTCTGGCAGGCCGCTGGGAAGATTTGCACAGTGAATTTTTTGGGAGTGTTTCAGCAATGCCACGGGGGCACAATTCGACAGCATCACGGCAGATGAAATTGCCGCTGTTCGGTATTGCCGCCGCCGTCATGCTTGCGCTGCCCACGGCCAGCCTTGCGGTGGCAACCTTTGGCGCTGATTCGGTGGAAGAACGGGCGATTGCGCTCGATCTGTTCACTCCTGCCTCGGTCGATCCCGATCTCGTCGCACGCATCGCTCCCAAGGCGCTGGAAAAAGGTCTGCGGTTTACTCCGGCCAGTTCCAACCCGGCCTTGGGCCATGGCGCAGTTACGGTGGCAGTGCGGATCGATAGCGGTAGCGCTCAGGCCATTTCCGTCCGCAAATCGCTCGATTTTGTGCCCGGCGCCAGCAAAAGCATCGCCTCGATCAAACCCACCCGATTCGATCTTGGCACGGCGCGCGGATATCAAAGCTTTGCGCGGACGGTGGAGCGCTCGGTGGAGTTGCCTGCGAATGTCCGCAGCCTGAGCGTGCCTGATCTTTCGGAATTCGAACCCGCGCACCCCACTGCCAAGGACAAGCCCAGCCGCCTCCAGCCGCGTATAGCGCTTGAGGACGAACGGGTTGCAGGGCGTTCGGTAAACACCCTGGATGCGATGGGCGCGCAGACTGTCGATCTCGGCGGTAGCTTCCGTCTGTCGTCAAAGATCGATGTGACTGCGGGCGTGCGAATCAGTCAGGAACGCGAACGGTTGGACCCGCTGACCAATTCGGATCAGGACAGTCAGGCCGTTTACGTGGGAACCCAGATCAAGTTCTGACCACGCAAGCCTGACTTCCCAGTCCTGATACGAAAGACCCTGCTTCGGCGGGGTTTTTTGTTGCCTGACGCTATGGCGCGGCTACGCTTGAGAAATAGCAAGCGGGAGAGAAGAGTATGGGCAAGATTGCCATTGTCACCGGGGGAACGCGCGGCATCGGGCGCGCTATTTGCGAACATCTGATCGCTGACGGCTTTACAGTGGTCGCCAATTACGGCGGCAATGACAGCGCGGCAAAGGCTTGCGAAGAGGCGATCGGCGTAAAATGCTACAAGTGGGATGTCGGCGATCACGAAGCGACAATGGCCGGGTGCGCGCAGGTCGAAAGCGATCTTGGCCCGGTAGATGTAGTAGTGAACAATGCCGGGATCACTCGCGATGGAACATTGCACAAAATGAGCTTTGAGGACTGGAACGAAGTGATCCGCGTCAACCTTGGCGGGTGCTTTAACATGGCCAAGGCGTGCTTTCCCGGTATGCGGGAGCGCAGATGGGGCAGGATCGTCAATATCGGATCGATCAACGGACAGGCCGGCCAATACGGACAGGTCAATTATGCCGCCGCCAAATCGGGCCTGCATGGCTTTACCAAAGCGCTGGCGCAGGAGGGGGCAAAATTCGGCGTCACCTGCAACGCGATCGCGCCCGGCTATATCGATACCGATATGGTCGCCGCGGTACCGGAAAATGTGCTGGAAAAAATCGTGGCCGGAATCCCCGTGGGGCGGCTGGGCCAGGCCAGCGAAATCGCGCGCGGCGTCAGCTTTTTATGTTCGGAAAATGCGGGCTTTGTCACCGGCTCGACCATGAGCATCAACGGCGGTCAGCACATGTATTGACGGCACGGGCCAGCCTTCCTCGGCCACACCTGCAATAGCCTTCTGCACAGCCTTTGCGTTTCGTTAAGCACACCAGGTTACAATTCGTTAGCCCTGATTTCGGGGCCGATGAACAGGGCCATTGGGGGATGCTTCATGACCGCGACACCAGTTTTAATGCCAGATCTGAAAATCGCCGCAGAAGCCGCGCTGCGCGACAATGCTGGCTGCGAAAAGGCGCAAACCGCTCCGAGCAAATCGCTGATGCTGCGCAGCGCCAAGGTCATCTGCCAAACGGGCGAGTATGTGTGCCTTGTTCGCGATGTGTGCGAACTCGCAACCTCGCTCAGTTTTCTGCACGATGTACCGCCGGAGCCCCGCATCCTGCTCAGCCTTGCCAATGGCATGATCTATCCGATTGAGCGGGTGTGGGCAGGAAAGCGTCAGGCAGGTTACCGGTTCGCCGCGCAGGTATCGCTTGATGAATTCATGCACAAAGCCACCCCGTTCCAAGCGCGGCCAACCCGCCTTTGCATCCGCACCGCAGCGCTGCTGACGGACGGGCGCGAGAACCATCGCGCACGATTGCTCGATATTTCCACCCACGGCGCGAAGTTCGAATGCGGCACCGGCCTGACGCAACGCGGATTGATCCGGTTCCAGATGAGCGGCATGAACCCGCGCCTCGGCCAGATCGCGTGGCGTGATGACAGCGGCGAGGTGGCGAGGTTCGGGCTTCACTTTCAGCATCCGGTTGCGTTTCGCGAGTTGGCGCAGACAGCATTGCGACTGCAACCTTTCGGCGAAACCGCGCCCGGCGGTTTCAGTGAAGCACTGGGTAAAGCGCGTGCTGCGTGATCCTGACTTGAATTATTGCGCGCGCGCGGGGTCATCGAACCAGTAGCCGCTGACTTTCCAGACGCCGTCTTCCTGTTGCAGAACGACCGTTTCTGTGACGCCTTTGCGATTTTCGAAGTCGGTCTCGAATATCACCATCTTGTAGTCAGCAGGTGGGGCGGTGATGGCCCCGTACTGGTCCAGTTTGCGGCTAAGGACGCGCCCCATTGGTGCGCGAACCTCTTCCCCGGCCTTGATCCATGCAGCAAGCGTCAATTCATGCCGCCAGACATTGGCTGTCTTGTCGAATCCTCCTTGCCAATCTTGCGCGTCAGTTAGCAGCAACCATTCGCGCGCTGCGGCTTCACGGGCTTCAAAATCCTTCTGATCGCTGACGGATGTCGCACTCGGAGGTGCAGATTGGTCGGAAGCCGGGGCGGCGGAGCCACCCGTCATCGACAATGCGAGCAAAGCAAATACAAGGGACATGGCAAAAATACCTCCAAACCAGAGCGCCGCGTTGGTGCGATGCCTTGTGGTTCGCGGTTGATCGGCCAGCGCCGCCGCAGACACATCCCCCAATTGCCTGGTTACAAGTTTTTCAGGGGCCTGCGCCTCACTTTCAAACAGCAGGCGCGCGGCTTCGCGGCTGCTGGTCACTTCCAGCTTCCGCCGCGCAGCACGCAGACGTTCGTTGATGGTGTGAACCGAAAGGGTTAGCTCGCTCGCGGCGGATTTTGCATCATGCCCCCGCACGATCAGGCGGAGCGTTTCCTTTTCCTTGTCAGTGAGATCGTCGATATGTGCGGCCATGTTTCCATCTTAGGACAGGCGCTCTGCCATCTTCCACCCCAAATTTCTTGTGCCGTGTGGCAAGAGCAATGCCGGAGGCCGAAATTGCGGTGACAGGCCCTCTACATCTGCTTTAATGTATCAGTCACGATGCCAGCATCCCCGAACCCCGCCTATCACCCACCGGTCAAACGCTCGATCGCGATTGCAGGGCACCGGACCAGCATCAGCCTGGAGCCGGTTTTCTGGGATATGCTACGCGATGCTGCCGCGCGGTCAGATCAGCCGATCAGCACGCTTGTTACGCAGATCGATGCGGAACGGATCAAGGCCGCGACCCCGCCGGGCCTTGCGAGCGCAATCAGAGTGTGGCTGGTGGCGAGGCTTGGCCCACTCCAGCCTTAATCGTCACCCACACGCTCGATATCCGCGCCGACCAGCTGAAGCTTTTCCTCCAGCCGCTCATATCCGCGATCGAGGTGATAGAGCCGCCTGACGGTCGTCTCGCCCTCGGCGGCGAGGCCAGCGATCACGAGGCTCATCGAAGCGCGCAGATCGGTTGCCATCACTTCTGCGCCGGTCAGGGTCTTCACCCCCTTAACAATCGCGGTGCGTCCCTCGGTGGTGATATCGGCGCCCATTCGCGTCAGTTCGGGCACGTGCATGAAACGGTTTTCAAAAATCGTCTCTTTGAGCACGCTCGTGCCCTCCGCCTTGCATAACAGCGCCATCAATTGCGCCTGCATGTCAGTGGCGAGGCCCGGAAATGGCGCAGTCGTCAGGTCGACGGGTTTAAGCGCGCCGTTGGCAGCGACATTCACTCCCTTGGCGTCCTCTTCCACTTGCAGCCCAATCTTGCGCAGCGCTGCAAGCGTTGAGCCCATATCGCCCGCATTGGCCCCTTCCAGCCGCACTTCACCGCCAGTGATTGCGGCGGCGCAGGCGTAGGAGCCAGCCTCGATCCGGTCTGGCATCACACGATAGGTTGCGCCATGCAGGCGTTTTACCCCGTGAATGGTGAGACTGGATGTGCCGATACCCTCCATCTCCGCGCCCATCGCACATAGCAGGTTGCACAGATCCACAATCTCCGGCTCTTGTGCCGCTCCGGTAAGTCGGCTCGTGCCGTTGGCCAGCACGGCGGCCATCAGGGCGTTTTCGGTCGCACCCACGCTGACGACGGGGAAATCGAAATCTCCGCCCGGTAGACCGCCATCGGGCTGCATCGCCTTGACATAGCCCTGCGCGAGTTCGATCTCGGCCCCGAACGCCTCAAGCGCCTTGAGATGCAGGTCGATTGGCCGGTTGCCGATCGCGCAGCCACCCGGCATCGATACCGTCGCCTCCCCATCGCGGGCAAGCAGCGGGCCGAGCACAAGGATCGACGCGCGCATCTTGCGCACCAGATCATACGGCGCAACATTCGACGTCAACTGCGAAGCCTCGAACGTGACGACACGGCCAAACTCCTCGGACCGCTTGCCATGAATTTCGGTGGAGACACCGAACTGCGTCATCAGGTGCTGAAACCCGTCAATATCCGCCAGTCGCGGCAAATTGCGTAAGGTAAGCGGCTCTTCGGTAAGAAGCGCACACGGGATGAGCGTGAGGGCAGCATTCTTCGCGCCCGAGATTGGAATAGTGCCCGAAAGGCGATTGCCGCCGCGAATGATGAGTTTGTCCATGATTGTGCCATAGCGAACCACGCTTTTCACGCAACTGACACGCGCATCTGATGTGGTGGCACGCAGCCGCTCGGGATTGACCTTGCCTGTGGGGCACGCCACTCATTCGTAATCGCGAAAGCGTGAACTCGACAGTTACCAAAGGGGGAAGACATGACCAATCCTGCCAGAAAGCCGATCCGGAAAGCCGTTTTCCCGGTCGCCGGACTTGGCACGCGGTTTTTGCCCGCGACCAAGGTCATTCCCAAGGAATTGCTTCCGATCGTTGATCGCCCCCTGCTGCAGTATGCCGTCGACGAAGCGCGCGAGGCGGGGATCGATCAGATGATCTTCGTCACCGGGCGCGGCAAATCGGCGATCGTTGACCACTTTGACCTGGCCTATGAACTGGAAGCTGTGATGAACGAGCGCGGCAAGGATCTGAGCATTCTCGATGCGACCCGCGCGACACCAGGCGACATCATCACTGTGCGCCAGCAAGTGCCGCTGGGGCTGGGCCACGCGATCTGGTGCGCGCGCGCGATAGTGGGCGATGAACCCTTTGCGATCTTCCTGCCTGATGAACTGATGGTAGGGAAACCGGGCGGCACGGGCTGCATGAAACAGATGGTCGATGCCTATGAAAACGTCGGCGGCAATCTGATCAGCGTGCTCGAAGTGCCGATGAATGAAGTCTCAAGCTATGGCGTGATCGATCCGGGCGATACAGACGGCAGTTTGACGCAAGTGCACGGCCTGGTCGAAAAGCCTCAGCAATCCGAAGCACCATCGAACAAGATCATTTCAGGCCGATACATTCTTCAGCCCGAGGTGATGCGCACCCTTGAGACGCAGGGCAAGGGCGCGGGTGGCGAGATTCAGCTGACCGATGCGATGGCACGGATGATTGGCGAACAGCCGTTCCATGCGGTCACGTTCGATGGCAATCGGTATGATTGCGGCAGCAAGTTGGGCTTTGTCGAAGCAACGCTGGCGCTGGCATTGCAGCGAGAGGACATGGGCGCAGAGGTCCGCGCGATCGCGCAGCGGCTGCTGGGGTAAAGCAGGCTGGTCGAACGAAAACGCCGCCCCGGTCAGACTGCCAGGGGCGGCGTTTCACATACTGGCAGTGCGCGCAGAATCGGACGCCTTATTCCGCAGCGTCGTTCATTTCCGCATCGCTCTGGATACCCTTTTTCTTCGGAGCCTGATCGGGCGCCTCGACATCGTTATCGAAAGACAACTGTGAGGCCACTTCCTCGATCTTGGCCGTCTCAGACGCAGCCGCCTGAACCAGCCCGCCAAGCGATGATCCATCGAGGCCCAGTTCCTTCATCAGCCCGTCAAGCACCGGGGCCTGCGCGCGATAGGCAAGCGCGGCGGATACGGCATCGCTGGCAAGATTGCCTGAACCACCGCCTGTCCCTGCATTGCCCCCGCCGGCATTGCCTGCGCCGCGTCCTCCATTGGTGAGCCCATCGACCTGCACGATCTTGATCGAGTCGATCAATTCCAGCGGCTTCGCACTTTCGCGGATGACTTCGGGCAGCACCTTGAGCAAAGCCAGCTTGGTTTGCAGGCTGATCTGATCCATCGAAAGAATGTTTGCAGCCTCGTTGACGGCGCGTTGACCGGCGGCTTCCACTTCAAACCGCACCCGCGATGCATCGGCCCGCAGTTTTTCGGCCTCAGCCTCGCCCTCGGCTTCGCGGCGGACCGCTTCGGCGCGGTTGCCAGCGGCATCGCGCTCGGCTTCGGCATCGACACGGATCTTGATCGCGTCGCGTTCGGCCTGCTTCGACGCTTCGATCAGTTCGATCTTTTTCTGTCGCTCGGCGATTTCACTCTCGCGCGAGGTTGAAACCTGTTCCTCGGCAGCCACCGCTTTGGCACGGGCGGCATCGGCTTCGGCCTTGGCCTGGCTTTCCTCGCGGCTCTTGTTCTGGACCGCGATCTGCTGTTCCTGCCGGGCAATTTCTAGCGCGCGCTGCTGGTCGATGCGGGCTTCCTCAACCAGTCGGTCAGCCTCGATCTGCTGTGCGTCCACCTGCTTTTTCGCCTCGATCTTGGCAGCATCGGCCTCGCGCTGGCGTTCGGCCTGTTCGCGGGCGATTTCCGACATTTGTGAAGCGCGGCGCACTTCAACCTCGCGCTCCTGTTCCAGACGGGCGTATTCCTGATCCCTGCCGATTTCGAACGAACGCTGGTTCGCTTCGAGGTTTTTCGTCTCCATTTGCACCCGCGTATCCTGCTCGATGTCGTTGCGCAGTTTCTTACGCGCTTCGATCTGTTCGGTAAGCTTGGTCAGGCCCTCGGCGTCAAAGGCGTTGTTGGCGTTGAAATGTTCGATGCTGGTCTGGTCCAGGCCGGTGAGCGAGACCAATTCCAGTTCCAGCCCGTTCATCGCCAGATCGTTGGAGGAGACCTGCTGCACCTTTTGCACGAAATCCGCGCGCTGTTCGTGCAACTCGTTCATGCTCATGCCCGCCGCGACGGAACGCAAAGCATCGACGAATTTACCCTCGACCAGATCGCGCAGCAGATCGGGCTGCATGGTGCGCATTCCGAGTGTTTGCGCAGCCATGCCGATTGCGCCGGCATCATGTCGCACGCGCACGTAAAATTCCGCCTTCACATCAATCCGCAACCGGTCGAGCGTGATCAGCGCCTCGGTATCCTTGCGCACGACGCTGAGGACGAGGGTATTCATGTTGACCGGCATGGTTTCGTGGAACACCGGGAACACCAGCGCGCCGCCGTTCATCACGACCTTTTCTCCGCCGACCCCGGTTCGCACAAAGGCGGTTTCTTTCGAAGCGCGCCGATACAGCGTGGTCAGGAAGATGAAGATCGCGAGGACCGCGATCAGGACAGCACCGACGTAGATGCCGATGGTGGTTAGCGTTTCCATGTGTTCTCCTGTTGCATATTCAAATTCGCCCATTGTGGCCACCGGGTCATTGCCGGCGGTTCAATCCAGTCCCAGCAGAGGGCTTTCATAATGAACCCCGAAAAATGTTTCGCCCTCGCGGCGCACCAGCAAGACCGTCTCTCCCGCTTGCAAAGAGGTATCGGGATCGTGCGGTTCGACCATCACGAAATGCGGTTTGCCAAACACATCCAGCACTTTTGACCGGGCGGGCGATCCGCGCTTTGCGGTGCCGATCTGGATTTCGGCATCGCGGCGCACCAGCGTATCGAGCGAGACGGCCGTGGTTTCATCCTGCGGCAGCACCCGGCCCAGCGGACGGGCGAGCACGCCGTTCACCGGCAGCGCGCCGATTCCCGCCAGCACTGCGGCCAGCACTGGATCAAGTGGTTGGCCCAACAGCGATGCCGCCAGTTCCTGTCCGGCCACTCCGATAGCGGAAAACACGAACAACAGCATCATCAGCCAGATGAGGAACGGCACCCGGCCCAGCCCAAGCAGCGTCAATGCACCTTCGATGAAACCAGCGTTGCCGCCGGTTGCATTGGCATCCACGTCAAGATCGAAATCGGCATCTCCGCTGTCGAACACATCGCCAAGACCGATGATCTGGGCAACGCTGATCAAGACAAGCGCGACCAATGCGACAAGAAACGGCAGGTTGTGCGCTGCGAGCAGAGTCATCGTCTGTCGCCTGCAAGATTCCCTGCCACAAACGCAGCAATGCAGGTTTTTACAATTTTTCCCATAGCCAAATAACTACCAGATTGTGCGGCAAAATGACAGAATAATCGGAATGATTTGCGCGAAAGATCATGGCTTTGTTCAAGACCCAGCGCGCGCAACGATTTTGTTGCGCGCTCTTGAAGTGAAACGACAATTTACGCCGATCAAGTTGTGAAGCGCATCGGCAACGACTTCAATCCGCCCACAAACGTGCTGGTCGCGCGCCTGGGTTCGCCTGCCAGCTCGACCGTCTCGATCCGGTCCAGCAGCGCCTCGAACAGCAGTCGCATTTCCAGCCGAGCCAGATGCAGGCCGAGGCATTGATGCGCTCCTGCACCAAAAGCGAGATGGCGGTTGGGCGTGCGGGCTGCATCGAACCGGCGCGGGTCGGCAAATTGCGCGGGATCGTGATTGGCCGAAACGTAGTTGAGCATCATCCAGTCGCCCTTGCGGATCGTCTGCCCGCCGATCTCGACATCGTGCGCGGCAGTGCGCATGAAATGCTGGACCGGCGTGGTCCAGCGGATCGCTTCCTCCACGATGCCTGGCAGCAGCGATCGGTCCGCTTTCACCCGCGCCCATTGCTCGGGATCCTGCGCCAGCGCCTGCATTGCCCCGGCGGTGGATGCGCTGGTCGTATCGTGCCCGGCGGTGGCTACGATGATGTAATATCCGGCCATGTCACGCGGAGGCAGGGGTTTGCCATCGACGGTCGCATTGGCGATCACGCTCGCAACATCATCGGTGGGATGATCGCGGCGATCCTGCGCCAGTTGCGCAAAGTAATCCTCGAACGAGCGAACCGCGCCTGCGACCAGTTGCACCACCTGTTCTGGTGTCATATTGTCCATGCCAGTGCCCGACAGGTCGGCATCTTGCCCGCCGAACAATTGTTGCGTCAGCATCTGCATCCGCGGCTCATCCTGCTCAGGCACGCCAAGAATCTGCATCACGACACGCAGGGGGTAAGGGCCGGAGACCAGTTTGACGAAATCGATCTGTGGCCCCGCCTCCACCATCGCATCCACGGTGCGGGCGGCCAGCGCGCGGATCTCATCCTCAAGCCGGGCAAGGTTGCGCGGCATGAACCATTCCTGCGTCAACTTGCGATATTTCGGATGGATCGGCGCATCGAACACCACCAGCGAATCCACCAGCATGTCAGACCCCGTCGCCGCGCGGCTGAATTCAATCGCCTGATTGAAGCTGAAGACGACCGGGCGCGGGTTGTTGAGGAAAGTCGCATTGTCCTTCGAAATGCGCATCACATCGTCGTATCGACTGATGAGCCAGAACGGCTCGAACAGTCCTTTGACCTCCGGCACAACTTTTGCAACGGGAGTGGTTTCGCGCAGGCGATCAAAGACATCCAGCAGCCCGTCCCACTGGGCGTAGGCGTGCGGATCGATTACCGTCTTGGCGATGTCGGTTGGCAGGATCGCCGGTTGTGACGCCATCACGCCTCCGCCGCCGCCTTGGCCGCGTATTCATCGCGCAGTTCGCGCTTGTACAGCTTGCCGTTCGCCTCGCGCGGCAATTCGGGCCGGAAATCGAACAATCGCGGCATCTTGATCCGGGACAGGCTGGGGGCGAGGAAATCGCGCAATTCCTGTTCCAGTTGCGGCCCCGCATCGCGCATGTCGACCGGCTGCACCACCGCGACCACCTGTTCGCCCAGATCGGCATCGGGCGCACCGATCACGGCGGCGTCCATCACCTTTTCATGGGTGATCAACAGGTTCTCGATTTCCTGCGGGTAGATGTTGACCCCGCCCGAAATGATCATGTGGCTCTTGCGGTCGGTCAGGTACAGGAACCCGTCGGCGTCCAGATGGCCGATATCGCCCAGCGTCATCCAGCCCTTGGCGTTCATCGCCTCGGCGGTTTTGGCATCATCGTTGTGATAGGTGGGCAGGTTCTCGTTCTCGAAATAGATCAGCCCGTCCGTGCCCGCAGGCACTGGCTCGCCATCGGGGCCGCAAACATGCACAATGCCGTGGATCGCAACCCCAACCGTGCCGGGATGCGCCAGCCATCCGGCGCTGTTCGCAAAGGTCATGCCGATCTGTTCGGAACCGGCGTAATACTCGTTCACGATCGGCCCCCACCATTCGATCATTTCGCGCTTGATCGGCACCGGGCACGGCGCCGCTGCGTGCAGCGCGCGTTGATGGCTGGAAAGATTATATCGGCTGCGCACTTCTGGATCGAGCTTCAGGAACCGCACAAAATGCGTCGGCACCCACTGGCTGTCAGTCACTTGGTACCGCTCAATCGCTTTGAGTGCCTCTTCGGGGTCGAATTTCTCCATGACCACCACGGTTCCGCCCAGCCGGTGCACCACCGACGACCAGCCCAGCGGGGCTGCATGATACAGCGGCGCAGGAGAGAGATAAACCATTGAACCATCGGCGGGCATCCCCACGCCCATCGTCGCCAGCCCCAGCAAAGGCACCGGCGCCTGCGGATCGGGATCAGCCGGTGGCGCGGGCTTCACGCCCTTTGGCCGCCCCGTCGTGCCAGAGGAATACAGCATGATGAGCCCGGCATGGGGATCGGCCACAGTCTCGGAGCTGTGCCGGGAAAGCTCTGCGGCGAAATCATCGTCTGCGCCGCTGTCCATCACCAGTATTTCAAGGTCGGGGCAATGGGCGCGCACGGTTTCCAGCACCTGCGCATATCTGGTCGATGTGACCAGCAATTTGGCCTCGCTGTCATTGAGGATATAGGCAATTTCCGGCCCGGTCAGCCGAGTGGAAATTGGCACCAGCATCGTGCCGACACGCTGAGATCCCCAGTTGAGCACGTAGAATTCAATCCGGTTTTCCAGCAACACGGCAAACGCATCACCCCCGTCCGGTTTCGGACCCATACCGCGTGCGCGCAGCAAATGGGCAAACCGGTTCGCGGCCGCGTCCATCTCGCCATAGGTCATTAGCTGTCCGCTGCCGGCCATAATGACTGCGGGGTGATCGGGGCGGGTTTGCGCGTGGGCAATCGGGTGCATGATTTGTGTGTCTCTCCCTTGGCGCTGATAAACTGGCCGTGAAGCCGATGATCGCGCCGTCTCTTTACGGGAATGAAACGTAACGGGCCGCAGCGCGCACTCAAGCGAAATCGATATTGGTCGCAGGTGGGCCGAGAGCAGCGATGATCGGAGTTGGTTGCCGCAATCCGGCGGGGTACGCGCAATAAAAAAGGCGGCGGGATTAACCCGCCGCCTATACTCGGACACCCTCTCCAATGTCCGACCCGCTTTTCAGCGGGTAAGCTCGTCTTGGGTCCGGGAGTTTACTTCCCGCCTTGACCGGTCAGCTGGCCGGGGCGCATCCGTCCGGCGGCACCCATTTCCTGCTGATTTTGCGCGATGAAACTGCGCGCTTCGTCTTCTTTCATATAGGGAATCGGATCGACTGCAAGCCCGGCAATGCGCACTTCATAATGCAGGTGCGGCCCGGTAGAACGCCCCGTGGAACCGACATAGCCAACCAGATCGCCCTTGCGCACGCGCTCACCACCGGCAACCGACAGTTGCGACAGGTGAGCATAGCGGGTTTCAAGATCGGAACCGTGATCGATGTAAATCACCAGACCATAACTGCCCGAACGTTCGGCGCGATTGATGATGCCATCGGCAGTAGCATAGACCGGCGTGCCTGTGGGCGCAGCCAGATCGATGCCGTTGTGTTGCTTGCGACGGCCCAGGACAGGGTGGTCGCGCATACCGTAACCGCTGGTCAGGCGAGCCGCGCTGAGCGGGTTGCGCGAAGGAACGGAAATGACCGAGCGTTGCATCGTCGGCGCTACATCTGCGGCGAAAGGATCGGGGCCGGCATTGTCGAGCGCGGTCCAGCTGGCGAACAGCTGGCGAAAGCGTGGATCGCCTTTGGCGAGTGCTTCACCCTGCACCTCCTGCACCGGCTGCGTCACATCGGCAGCGGCGCTGGCCGAACTGTTTGCGATTGCCGGAGTAGCTGCGAGGCTGAGCACGGCGGCACTGATGGCAACCGTGATTTTCTGAAGTTTCTGCCCGAAAGCGATGCGCATGCTGACCCGTTCCCTTGCTCATGGCATTTTTGCCGTTGGCGCCGGTGGTGGCGCATTTTTTTCAAAAGTTTGGGAACCCCGTCCCGACTTGAGCGTCGAGATAGCGGTGGAAAAGATTAAGAAGCAATCTCTGCGTAAAAGTCTCGCGACAGACCGGCTGCGAGACGCGCTGAGTCGTTGAAAGGCGGCTTTATCGCGCCTTTGAAGTGCCGGCGTACAAGCTCTTTCCAAAGAATTTCGGGCAGTTCGCCGCATTTTATCGCATGCGCGACAAAGTGCTTGGTCCCGATCGCAACATGGCGGATTTCGTCGTCAAGGATGCGAGTGAGAATTTTCGCACCTCCAGAATCGCCCGATGCCCTGACCCGTTCCAGCGTCATGGGCGTCACGTCCAGCCCCCGCGCCTCCAGCACCATCGGTACGATCGCTAGACGAGCGGCAACGTCGCTGCGCGTATCGTATGCGGCCTGCCACAGCCCGCCATGCGCGGGATGCGCACCGTAATGGCTGCCCATCGACTGAAGCTTGCGGGCCAGCAGCGCGAAATGCATCGCTTCGTCTGAGGCAACGGACAGAAAGTCTCCGACAAACTCTTCCCCCATTTGCCCGCCAAATCGCCCCGCCATATCGAGCGCGAGATCGATGGCGACGAATTCGATGTGCGCCAGGCTATGCCACAGGGCGATGCGCCCCCGCTCCGATCCGCCCTTGCCGCGCTTCGGCATCTTGCCGGGGTCCAGCAATTGCGGCTGTTCGGGCCGCGCGGGATGATCGGGCATCGGCTGATCGAAAACTGGCTCCAGCAGTCCCTGTCTCCAGGCGCGTGCCACTTCGCGCGTCGCGAGGCATTTTGCGCGCGGATCGGCGGTAAGCAATGCGGCGCGGATGGCAGCAGCGGCAGTCCGCATGAGAATTAAAGTGCCTTTGCCGCGGCGAGCACTTCTTCGGCGTGGCCCTTGACCTTTACCTTGTTCCACACCTGCGCGATTTTGCCCTCAGCATCGACAAGATACGTGGTGCGGACCATGCCCATGTAGGTTTTTCCGTACATCTGTTTCTCAGTCCATATCCCCAGCGCATCGGACAACCCGCCTTCTTCCGCATCGGTTGCGAGCGGCGTGGTGAGACCATGTTTCGCGATGAAGTTCTGGTGCTTTTTCGCGCTGTCCTTGCTCACGCCCAGCAGGTCGACACCAGCGGCATCGAATTCGCTTTTCAGCGCAGAGAAATCCTTCGCCTCGGTGGTGCAGCCGGGCGTGTTGTCTTTGGGGTAAAAGAACAAGACCAGTTTGCGGCCTTTGAAATCGGAAGGATTGACGGTGCCGCCATCGGGCGTTTCCATGGCGATATCGGGCATTGCATCACCTGCTGCGGGAAATTTGCTCATCGGGTTGGCTCCAGTTTCGAATCGGGAAAAGGTGTGTCGCGAATATCCGCATCAAAGGTCTGGTTCCAGAGTGCACGCACGCGGGCGCGCGCTGCCGAAAGACCAGTCAGCAGGCCTGCATAATCGCCCACCCGGCATGATGCCGCCAGTGCACCCGCCGCGCAGGCGGGCGGCTCGCCGCCACCCGGTGCCAGCAATCGCAGGGCGACCAGCGTGCGGGTCAACAGATCATAATCCGGGCGGAATGTCGCGGGTATCAGCCCGGCCTCGATCAATGCGGGGATCGCTGTGCCCAGATCGGGAGAATAGGCATCAACATGGTCGCGCGCCAGCGGGGCGCCGGTGGCCGTGATTCCGCGCAATTGCAGAAAATGGACGAGAAACTCGCAATCGACCAATCCCCCTCGCAGCCGTTTTATATCAAGAGGGCCGACGGGCATTTTATGTTGCGCCATCTTTGCACGCATATCTGTAACCTCGGCAATCAGAGTGGCAGGGTCGCGTGGTCGTCGCAGCACGCTTTCCATGATCGCGTCGAGTGCGGCGCGCCCCTCATCCGACCCTGCCAACACGCGCGCCCGGGCCAGCGCCATGTGCTCCCACGTCCAGGCAGCCTCGTTCTGATATTTCTCGAATGCCTCGCAACTTACTGCCAGCGGACCCTGCGCGCCCTGTGGCCGCAGCCGCGTATCCACCTCGTACAGTGAGCCCTGCGCGGTCGGGACGGACAGCGCGGCGGTCACCCGGCTGGCGAGGCGGTTATAGTAATGCGTCGCGGAAAGCGGGCGCGGGCCGTTGGATTGTGCCGCAAAATCGCCAGTGAACAGGTACACCACATCAAGATCGGATGCGTGGGTGAGCGCACCGCCCCCCAACCGGCCAAGTCCCAGCACCAGCAGTTCACTGCCAGCAATCTTTCCGTGCGCGCGCGCAAATTCAGCCTGCGCCCCGGCCAGCGCCAATTGCACAGCGGCCTCTGCAATTCGGGCCAGCGCCGCGCCAACATCCAGCGGATCGGCCAGTCCCTGGATCAGCTGAATGCCCAGCGCAAACCGCAGCTCGCCTGTTACCAGCCGGATCGCATCCAAGAGCGCTTCGTAATCGTCGCGCGTCGCGCGCTGCACGATCCGTTCGGCAATCTGCGCGACCGGCCCCGGCAGTTCCAGCGCATCGCGATCGATCAGAATGTCGAGCAATTCCGGCCTGCGGGCCAATTCATCCGATAGCGTCGGGGCCAGCGTCAGCGCCGCCACCAGCCGCGCCAGCAGGTTGGGCCGCGCGTTTAGCAGACGAAACAGCGTGACCGCAGACGGGGCACGCTCCAGCAACGTCTCCCACCGGGTCAGCGCGCGCATCGGATCGTCGCTGTCAGACAGGGATTTCAGCAATGCAGGTGTCAACTCATCGAACGCAGCCAACGCCTGCGTGCTGCGCAATGTCTGATACCGTCCATCGCGCCACGCGGCGATGCGATTGGCCAGTTCCTCGGCATTGTCGAAGCCCAGCGTATCGAGCCGCTCTGCGCGCTCTTTGATCGGAGCGGGAGGTGCGGGTATCGTTGAGGCGATCGGTGAAGGCTCCCCGATCAGGCCGGTGTACATGGCCGCCGTTCTATCGGTAAGTTCGCGCAATTCCTCGATCAGCGCATCGCCATCGGCCAGCCCATCCAGCTGCGCGACATTATCCAGCGCATCGCCATCGGGCAGTTCATGGGTCTGCCGATCGTTCACCATTTGCAGGCGGTGTTCGATGGTGCGCAGTCGATCGTAACTGGTGCCCAGCACCTGCGCCTGCTGCGCCTCGATCCGGCCCGCGCGGGCCAGTGCATCCAGCGCATCGCGCGTGCCCCGCACCCGCAACTGCGGATCGCGCCCGCCGTGGATCAATTGGTGGGTCTGGGCGATAAATTCGATCTCGCGGATACCCCCGCGCCCACGCTTCACGTCAAAGCCAGGACCGGGGGTTGCAGGGCCCTCGTGATTGTCACGGATTTGCGCGGTCAAAAGGCGGATTTCCTCGCGCGCGCCGAAATCCAGCGTATGCCGCCACACGAACGGTCGGATCGCTTCGAGGAATGCCTCGCCCGCTGCAACGTCGCCCGCCGCCGCACGGGCTCGGGTAAAGGCGGCGCGCTCCCACGGCAGCGCCGCGCTCTGGTAATGTTCCAGTGCCAATGCGCTGCGCACGGCGAGCGGACTGATCTCGCTCGCCGGGCGCAGCCGCAGATCGACGCGCAGGACGTAGCCCTCGCCTGTGTTTTCTGACAGCAGCGCGAGAATGCGGCGGGTGTAACGTTGCGCCGCATCGCCCGGATCATCGTTTTTGCGGCGCGGGAGCGTGGCGGGATCATACAACAGCACAGGATCGATATCGGAAGAATAGTTCAGTTCCCCTGCGCCCTGTTTGCCCAGCGCCAGCGCGATAAAGCCGCTCACACTTTCCACTCCCGTCCGCTCCGCAATGGCGGTGCGGATCGCCCGGTCGAGCGCGCGGTCGGCAAAATCGGTCAATTCGCGCACCACCCGCGCGAGCGGAAACGCGCCCGCCAGATCGCCCACCGCCAGCGCGGTTGCCAGCGCCAGCCGCTCCCGCCGCAGGGCGATGCCGGTATCCTCGTTAATGCCGCGCGACCGCGCCCATGCGAGCGCATCTTCCCCCTTGCCAGCGCCAAGCAGGGCGGCAAGGTCAGGCAGGCGATCGAGCGCACGCCGCAGGAACGGCGCGTGTTCGCGCGCGCGGCGCAGCGCATCGGTCCAGTCTGGTGGGTCTGCCATCACGCACATGGCTTTGGCCCGCCTTTGCCACTGTAGCAAGCGCACTTGTCGTGCGCTGTCATGCCTGTAAGAAAGCGCTGCATACGTGACCGGATCACCAAGGGACCGCCAGCCATGAATATCAAGTTTGCCGCCATCGCCTCCATGATCGCGGGGGCGCTCGCCCTTGCCGCGTGTGACGGGATGCCGATGCCAGGCGGGGTCGTGCCCGATGCTCTCGACATTCCCGAAGTCGAGCCGGGCGATCTGAGCGAAGCGACGATGATTGATGTCACGCGCATTCTGTCCAGCGACGAATACGAAGGCCGCATGCCCGGAACCAACGGTGAGGAACTGACCGTCGCCCTGTTGATCGACCGGTTCGGAAAAGCCGGCCTCAAACCTGGCAATGGCACATCATGGGTGCAGGATGTGCCGCTGGTCGAGATCACTGGCAAGAATTACGCCCCGCTTACCATCACCAACGGCAAGGCCGATCTCGTTTACGATTATGGCAGCGAATGGGTCGGCGTGTCCTATCGCGAGGATGCGCGCACGCAGATTGCCAACAGCGAACTGGTGTTTGTGGGATACGGCATCAATGCGCCAGAGCGTGACTGGAACGATTACGAGGGCATCGATGTAAAGGGCAAGACGGTGATGATCCTCGTCAACGATCCCGATTGGGAAACGTCCGCGCTCGAAGGGCCGTTCAACGGCAAGGCGATGACGTATTATGGCCGCTGGACCTACAAATACGAAGAGGCCGCGCGTCAGGGCGCAGCGGGCGCGATCATCGTGCATGATACCGCGCCTGCCAGCTATCCGTGGGCGGTGGTCGAATCCAGCTGGTCCGGCCCGCAGGCCTATGCCGAGCGGGGCGAGAATGCCGATCCGATGACGATCATGAACGGTTGGGTGCAAAAGGATGTGGCCGCCGAAATTCTGAAAACCTCCGGGCAGGATCTGACCGCGCTGACAGCGGCTGCCAAAAAGCCCGGATTCAAGGCGGTGGAGCTGGGCATGACCGCATCCACCAGTTTTGAAAACGATATGCGCAAATTCGCCTCCAAGAACGTCATCGGCGTGCTGCCCGGTGCCGAGGCGCCCGACGAATACGTGCTGCACACCGCGCACTGGGATCACCTTGGCCGGTGCAAGCCTGCGCCCGATGGCGATGACATCTGCAACGGCGCGGTGGACAATGCGACCGGCACGGCGGCTCTTGTCGCACTGGCAGAAGCCCATGCAAAGGCGGGTGCGCCCCGCCGCAGTCTGGTGTTCCTCGCCGTGACTGCCGAGGAATCGGGTTTGCTTGGCGCGTCCTATTATGCCGACAATCCAGTCTTCCCGCTGGATCAGACCGTGGGCGGGATCAACATGGATGCGTTTCAGGTTGCCGGCCCCGCCAAAGACGTAACCGTTGTCGGGCCGGGCAAGTCGCAACTCGATCTGTTCATGGAGGCGGCGCTGGCCGCAGATGGCCGCGTTGCGACCCCCAATCCAAAGCCTGAGGCGGGCTATTATTACCGCTCCGATCACTTTGCCTTCGCCAAGAAGGGCGTTCCGATGCTGTATATCGACGGCGGCGAAGATCTGATCGATGGTGGCCGTGCGGCGGGTGCGGCAGTGGCGGAGGAATATACCGAAAACCGCTATCACGGGCCCAAGGACGAATTCAACGAGGCGTGGGACTGGTCGGGCGTGATGGCCGATCTGCAATTGTACTACCGCATCGGGCGCAGCTTGGCGATGAGCAAGGACTGGCCCAACTGGAACCCCGGTGACGAGTTCAAGGCCACCCGCGACCAGAGCTGCGCGTCCGGCGAAACGGGCTGCTGAACGGCTGGACCGGCTCGGGATGAGCGCTGTGCACATGCCGCCCGAATGGGCGCCACAGGACTGGCTGTGGATCGGTTTTCCGCATCTGGCGGAAGAATGGCCGGGCTATCTTGAACGCGCGCAGGAACAAATGGCGGCGTTTGCCAGCGCGGTCGCCGACAGCGGTCAGCCAGTGCGTCTGCTGGTCCGGGACAATGCCAGCGAAGCGGCTGCGCGCGCGCTGGTGAGCGATCGCGTCACGCTGCAACGCCGTGTCTATGGCGATATCTGGCTGCGCGATACCGGACCGCTGGTGGTGCTCGACAAGGGCGAGCGCGTGGCCCGCCGGTTCGGCTTCAACGGCTGGGGCGGTAAGTATGAAATGCCGGGCGATGAAAGCATCGGCGCCGAAATTGCCCGTGATGCGGGATTGGCACTACACACCTCGGACATGATCCTTGAAGGGGGTGCGGTGGATGGCGATGGCACTGGCCTTGCAGTGACAACGGAGCAATGCCTGCTCAATCCCAATCGCAATCCCGGCATGTCGCGCGCGACTATAGAAGCGGAATTGGCGCACACGCTCGGGTTTCAGCGGCTCGTGTGGCTCGGCGATGGCCTCATCAACGATCATACCGATGGCCATGTTGATAATCTCGCCCGTTTCGTCGGGCCAAATCGGCTGGTGGTGCCTCAGGCGACCGGGGCGAATGATCCCAATGCCGCGATCTATGCCGATGCTGCGGCGCGCGCCGCAAACGCCGGGCTGGAAGTCGTCCGCATCCCCTCGCCCGGCCTTATCGAACGCGATGGCAGGATCGAACCGGCAAGCTATGTCAACTTCGCGATCACCACGCATCTGGTCGTAGTGCCCACATTCGGCTCTCCCCACGATGAGGCGGGCGTCGCAGCGATTGCCGCGCTGTTCCCCGACCGCGGTTGCATCGGCCTGCCCGCCGACGCCGTGCTGGCAGGGGGTGGCGGGTTTCATTGCGCCAGCCAGCAGATGCCCGCCAGCCCGGTTGCAACACCCCCGAATTAACGATTCGTTAGGATTTTCGCGGCACACTTGCCTGCTATGGCAAAGGCAATCACCATCAGTCGCGCAGCATGTGATGCGGCACTGGGGCTCCCTCAGGCACTCGCACGGGTTGCAGGTCAGGCAATCATTGTTTTGTCATGCTCCGCTGCGTTGATCCTTGCCGGGCAACCGCTTCCCATCTGATTTCTCGCAACGCAGCTGAAACTGACCGCGCGCGAGGCAATCGCGCGACGGCTGTAACCGCGCGCGCATCATGTGCGAACACCGTTGGCACGCTTTGCCGAAACGGATGCCAACCATGCGCAAAAACCTGTACTTTTCTGTCGTGCTATTCAGCGCAGTTCTGATCGCGGCGGACGGACCATTCTCCAGAACTCCGACACGCTCCGCCGATTTAGGTCGCATCACGGTGGCGGGTAGCGAACCTGTGCTGATCGAACTGTTCACCAGTCAGGGGTGCTCCTCGTGCCCGCCGGCGGACAGGCTGGCGCAACGGATGGCGCGCGAGGAAGGCTTGGTGATGATTTCGCGCCCGGTCGATTACTGGGACCGTCTGGGCTGGAAAGACACGCTTGCGCGGCCGCAGAATACCGCGTTGCAGCGCGCCTATGCTTCACGCGGGCTGGGCGGTAACAATGGCGTCTACACTCCGCAAAGCGTGGTTGCGGGTTCTGTTGGTGAAGTCGGCTCCGATGAAGGCGCGCTGCGAGAGTTGGTTCGCACTGCAAGGGCGACGACGAAATCGAGCGCGGCGCGGCTGCGGGTCCGTCTGGCGGATGCCAAGGGCCATGCGATTGGCATTGCGGGAAAAGCCCGAAATCCGGCAGAACTGATGCTGATCGGTGTGTCCACCCGAAGGCAGGTTGCCATTGGGCGCGGAGAAAACGGCGGGCGCACAATCCATTACACCAATGTCCTGATTGATGAACAACGCCTCACCAGATGGAATGGCGGGCAATCGAGCGTGCCGCTGTACAAGGATCGCCTGAATATGGCGGGCGCGGATCGCTATGCCATCGTGCTGCGCGAGCCTGATGGTGGCCCGGTGCTGGCCGCGCGGTGGCTGGATGATGGTGCCGTCTAGATCAGCCGCACGATTGCCGCGATGGCGGCGCCGGCCAGGATCACACCCACCACACCCCGCCACACCGGATCGCTGATCGTCCCGCTGGCCCGGGAACCCAGCGCGTTGCCGATCCACACTGCAGGAAAGAGCGCCGCCGATAACGCGGCAAGCGGCCACGCCATGATGCCCAGCGCCGTGCCCGAGAGCGCGCCCGCACCCGCCGCAATTGTAAACACGAGCAACATCGATGCCTTTGCGGTGTCCCGCGGCAGATCGCGTCCGACATAATAGGGGACGACTGGCGGGCCGGGCATTCCGGCGAATCCCGTCATCAGTCCGCTGACGATGCCGACACTCCCTGTGACCAGTGCGCCTGGTTGTCTGGCGGATCGGCGGGGCAGCATCACTGCAACAAACGCGCTCAACGCGATGAACGCGATCAGCACACGGGCAAGATCGGCACCCGTGGCAGCCAGCGCCATCAGCCCCGCCGGGGTCGCGATCACGCACAGCGCGCCAATCATCCATGCAGAGCGTTCCGCCTTGCGCACCAAAATGCGTATTTCGGAAAGTCCGATCAGCACCGACAATCCGTTGCCAACCAGCACCGCCTCCACCGGCGACAGAGCCAGCGCGAGGATCGGCACCAGCAGGATCGCCATGCCGAACCCGGTCAGCCCGCGCACAAATGCAGCGCCAAGCGCCGCGATCAGAGCAATACCGATCTGCTCAGCGGTGAAGCTGGAAAAAATGTCCACCAAAGTTCGGAATCAGCCTGCGTCTGTGACAAGATCAGGTGGCATGGCGGCAGTTCTGAGCATGGCAATCGCCTCGTCGAGGGACAGCACCCGCTGGTCTTTCTCGCCCAGTGTGCGCATTGCGACCGTGCCTTCTTCCGCCTCGCGCTTACCCACCACCAGCAGGTGCGGAACCTTTGCAAGGCTGTGTTCGCGCACCTTGTAGTTGATCTTCTCGTTGCGCAGATCGCTGGTTACACGAATGCCCGCCGCCTCCAGCTTGGCCACGGCTTCGCGCGCATAATCGTCCGCATCCGAAACGATGGTCGCAACCACGGCCTGTACCGGGGCGAGCCACACTGGCATCCGCCCGGCGAAATGTTCGATCAGGATACCGATGAAGCGTTCATAGGAACCGTAGATCGCGCGGTGCAGCATGACCGGGCGGTGCCGCTCTCCATCCTCACCGACGTAGTGCGCATCCAGCCGTTCCGGCAGCACTCTATCGGACTGGATCGTACCCACCTGCCAGGTGCGTCCGATCGCATCGGTCAGATGCCATTCCAGCTTGGGAGCATAGAACGCCCCCTCGCCCGGCAATTCTTCCCATTCAAGGCCGTTGGCGGTCAATGCATCGCGCAATTCCTGCTCCGCCTTGTCCCAGTCCGCGTCCGATCCGAACCGCTGATCGGGCCGCAGCGCCAGTTTGATGTCATAGGTGAAGCCGAAATCACGATAGACCGCATCGGCCAGCGCCAGAAATGTCTGCACCTCGCCCACCACCTGATCTTCGGTGCAGAAGATGTGCGCATCGTCCTGCGTGAACTGGCGCACGCGCATCAGCCCGTGCAGCGCGCCATGCGGTTCGTTGCGGTGGCAGCAGCCCATTTCACCCAATCGGATCGGCAGATCGCGATAGGATGTCATGCCCTGTTTGAAGACCAGCACGTGCGCGGGGCAGTTCATCGGCTTGATTGCCATCCAGTCGGCATCTTTTGCAACGCTGGGGTGCGAGCCTGCGCCGCTGTCATCGACCTCGGGCACCATGTCGGGCACGGCGAACATGTTCGCAGCATACTTGCCCCAGTGGCCGGATTGCTCCCACTGGCGCACATCCATCAGCTGCGGCGTCTTGATCTCGCGATAGCCCGCACCGTCCATCTTGCGACGCATATACGCCTCCAGCTCGCGCCAGATACGATAGCCCTTGGGATGCCAGAAGACGCTGCCGTGCGCCTCTTCCTGAAGGTGGAACAGGTCCATCTCGCGGCCCAGCTTGCGGTGGTCCCGCTTGCCAGCTTCTTCCAGCCGGGTGAGGTGCGCCTGAAGCTGTTTCTTGTTCAGCCAGCCGGTGCCATAGATGCGGGTCAGCTGCGCATTGTTCTGATCGCCGCGCCAGTATGCCCCGGCGGTGCGCATCAGCTTGAAAGCGTCGGGATCGAGTTTGCCCGTAGAGGGCAAATGCGGACCGCGGCACATATCCAGCCAGTCATCGCCCGACCAATAGACGGTCAGCTCCTCGCCTTCGGGAAGGGTTTGCGCCCATTCCGCCTTGAACGTTTCACCCTCGCCAGCCCATTTTTCGATGAGAGCCTCGCGGCTCCATGCTTCGCGGCGCAGCGGTTTGTCCGCGCGGATGATCTCGCGCATTTTTTCCTCGATGGCGGGCAAATCATCCATGCCGAATGGTTCGCGGTTGGCCGGAGCCATCACGTCGTAATAAAACCCATCGTCGGTCGCCGGGCCAAAGGTTATCTGCGTGCCCGGCCACAGCGCTTGCACCGCCTCGGCCAGAATGTGCGCGTAATCGTGGCGCGCGAGTTCGAGCGCATCTGCCTCGTCGCGGGAAGTGACAAGCGCCAGCTGCGCATCGCCTTCGAACGGGCGATTGAGGTCGCGCAGTTCCCCGTCGACGCGCGCAGCCAGCGCCGCCTTGGCAAGGCCGGGACCGATCGCGGCAGCGATATCGGCGGGGGTGCTGCCGGGTTCCACTTCGCGCACCGATCCATCGGGCAGGCTGATCTTGAGCAGTTCGGTCATCGTTCAATTCCGTCTGGTTTGGCGCGCCTTAGGGCAAGCAGCAGCGCACCGAAAGAGCGGTGTTGCACGTTAGCCGGTCAGGGGAGAACACCGCGCCGCCCCGAACCGGGCGGCGGGTAGCCGGGACTAACCCGCGCGCCGCCGCCCCCGGATGGTAGTCCGGGTTGTGGTGGTGCGGGTGGTAATCAGCTGGGTGGCCATGACAGTGAAATAAGCGTCCAACAGCGCAAAGTCACGCGCAAGTTGATGAAACACCCCTTGGTACAGGCTTTCCGCTGACATCAATGGAAAGTGACCTTGACATCCGCAGCGAATCAAATGTAAAGCACCCTTGCCATTATGAAAAAGGAGCTTTCCATGAACTCGACACACCGCTCTCTGCTCTTCGCCATGTTGCTCGGCTGCGCGGTGCTCGTCATCGCGCTGCTGGCGGTGGCGGGCATCATCCCGGAAGCCGTGGCGCAATACGCCCCGCTCGCAGTCTTGCCTTTGGTCATTTCGCGGCGTTCGTCCTGCGCCGTGCAGAAGGGCTGAGACATGACCTCCGCTGGATCTCCCGCCGAATCCTCAACCGAAACCCCCGCCGGGCGCGGCCCCGGTTTCTGGGCCGGGCTGTATTGTGCCAGCGTCGCGGTGATCGCAGCATTGCGGTTCACCGACGCGATCGCCAACTCCGTTGGACTGATCCTGTTTGTTGGCGCAATGGCGCTGCTGATCCCGCTGGTGCGCTCGTCTGAGCGGCGCTGCCGCGCCAATCCGGTGATTATCCGCTACAACCGGCGAATGCTGGCGGCTTCAATGGGCTATGTCCTTGGGCTCGGGATCGCCATCGCTTTGTGGAACAACTACCAACTTTCCGGCCCGGTGGTGTTCGCGATTGCGCTGCTGCCGACTTTGCCAACCTTTGCCATGATCTGGGCGATGGGACGCTATCTGGTCGAAGAACGGGACGAATACCTGCGGTATCGTACGGTTCGCGCGGCGATTATCAGCCTTGGCATAGTGCTGGCGCTCGGCATTTTCTGGGGTTTCCTCGAAATGTTTGAACTGGTGCCGCACATCTGGGCCTGGTGGGTGCTGCCAGTGTGGTCCGTCAGCCTGGGCCTGGCGCAGCTCTGGATGAAGGTGCGCGGGGAATGAACAACCGCCTCAAGGTGCTGCGTGCCGAGCGGGACTGGAGCCAGCAGGATCTGGCCGACCGGCTCGGTGTCAGCCGTCAAAGCGTCAATGCGATCGAAAAGGGCCGGTATGACCCCTCCCTGCCGCTTGCATTCACCATTGCGGAATTGTTCGACCTGCCGATAGAGGCGATCTTTAGCCGGGATTGAAAAACGGCAGCGCGGTGTTCATGGCCGCTCGCCACCTGTTAATCCAGCGAGACCGCCATTATCTGTGTCCGGTGAGCGGTCCACTCTTCCTCCTTTTCGCGCTGATGCTCGTTGCGGTCCTATTGTACCGTCGCGTTGTGCGACAGCGCAGGCGCCAACGCCTGTTGGCAAAACCTCTCACTTCCCAACAGCGCGAAGTGCTCGATCAGCTGGTGCCGATCCTGCGCCGTTTGCCAGACTCGCTGAGGCAGAAGCTGGAGGGGAAGATGAACCTGTTCCTCGATCAGATTACCGTTCGCGGCAAGAACGGGCTTGAGGTCACTGAGGGCATGAAGCTTTCCATCGCCGCCCAGGGCTGTCTGCCGATCGTCAACAGCCCGGTCTGGTACGAAACGCTGAGGAATGTTCTGGTCTATCCTTCCGCATTTCGCACGCCTCATAAAACCTACGATGGACAATTCGTGCAGGAAAATAATCATGCGACGCTGGGCGAAAGCTGGGCCCGTGGGCCCATTGTTCTGTCATGGGATGATGCGCTGCAAGGCGGGCTGGATGCCGATGACGGGCATAACGTCGTCATCCATGAATTTGCGCACCAGCTCGATAGCCTGACCGGTCACGTCAATGGCATCCCCATCCTGCGCAAGGGACAGGGATATGCGGGATATGAGAAAGCGATGCTGGATGCCTACCAAGGCCATCTGGAACGGGTCGAAGCCGGGAAACCCACTCTGATCGACCCCTATGGTGCGACCAACCATCAGGAATTCTTTGCTGAAGCGATCGTCACCTTCTTTGAAAAACCACAGGACTTGCAACGCGAAGAGCCAGCACTTTACGACCAGTTGGCGCAATTGTTGGCACTTGACCCTGCGCAGTGGGGTCGGGCAGATTCGATTTCACCGCCCGAGGAATAGTGCGCAGAGTCATGCGATGATCTTGGCGCCGGCTGCAACGCTCGCACTCTGGGTGCTCGCCAGCCGCGTGGAGCGGGTCTTGATCCCTTCGAGGAAACGCCATTCATTGGTCGCGCGGGTCGGGGTGAGTTCCAGCACCATATAGCCGCGCTGCGCAGTATCAGCGTATTTCAGTTCGGGATTGGCCTCCACCAGCGCGGCCGCCATCTTGTCGGGCGGTACCATCGACAGATACCCTTCAAACCCCGGCGAACTGACCGATGATACGCCAAATTCCACGCCCACGGCCGCACCATCCTGGGCAAGGTCGAAGCTCCATGCATTGTGCGTATCGCCTGCCAGCACGATCAGGTTCGCGTCGGCCTGCAACGCTGCCTTGAGCACGCGCTCGCGCGCGGCGGGGTATCCGTCCCACGCATCCATATTAAGCGGCAAGCCAGCGCGGCTGGCCAAGGCTGCGGCCTGCAAGCGCTTCTTCGCAAAATCGGGCACGTTGTCGCCCAGCATCTCCAGCAGCGAGGGCGGAGAGGCGACCTTGCCCATCAGCACCTGCTGCACCAGCACCTGCCAGGAAACACCGCGCGCTTTCGAGGCGGCCATTCCCTTGCCAAGCCATTGCTCCTGCGCAGCGCCGAGCAACTGGCGTGCCGGGTCGGCATAGGCCCCATCTCGGAAGGTTTCGAGCGCGGCCACCATCGCCTGCGGGTTGTCCTTGCCGGCCATCAGGCTTTCATAGCTGAATTGTTGATCCCGCCCCTCCAGCCGAGTATCGATGCGAAACAGCGTTGCGAGCGTGCCGATATCGTATGCGGCGTAAGTCTCATCCGACACCGGCATCCATTCGCGATAGACCCGCTTGGCAACTGCCTTGCGAACCTGCCAGTCACCCTCTGTCTCGCTCTGGTGGTTTTGCGCTCCGTCCTTCCAGCTGTCGTTCGCGGTTTCGTGATCGTCCCACACCGCGATCATCGGCAGCACCTGATGAATACGCTGCAGATCGGGGTCCGCGCGATAGGTGGCATAACGCAGACGGTAATCCGCCAGGGTAAGGATCTCGTTCGTGGGCCGCAAATCGCGATCGGGGTTTTTTTGAGAGGGCGAAGGATACGTGTCGCCACCGTATTCATAGATGTAATCACCCAGATGCACGGCCAGATCGCAATCGTTGACTTCGGCGGCGTGGGCATAGGCGTTGAACCAGCCAAACCCATAATTCGCGCAGGAAAAAACCGCCATGCGAAACGCGCGTGTCGCCCCCTGCGGAAGAGTGCGGGTGCGGCCCGTTGGCGAAGCAGTGCCATCGGGCGCGAGGAAGCGGTAGAAATACCAGCGATCAGGCTCAAGGTCCGGCGCAGTTGCCTTGGCGCACCAGTCGCGCTCCGGGCTGGCGCTCACGCTGCCTTGCGAGACGGGTCGCGTAAAATCCTCGGTCGCGGATACCTGCCAGTCAAGCCTCGTTTCGGCATCACCGACATACCGGGTCCACAGCAAAACGCTGTTCGCGTGCGGTTCTCCGCTGGCGACATTGTGCGTGAACCCGCTGCCGAACCCGTGTGCCGCGCCCGGAGTGGCGGCAAGTGCGGCGGTGGCCCCGGCAAGTCCGAACAGGCCGCGGCGCGAAACGCTGGCGCGTGCGGCATTGGTTGCGGGATTAGCGGGCTGTATAATGCTGTCGGTCTTGATCATGAAACGGGCCTCTAATCGCGTTGCATTGCGCAGATGTGACACAGCTTGCATTCGTGCGCCACTCGCAGGCATGAATACGCGCCATGACCGACACGCAATATCTCGCGCAATATCTCTCCATGTCCGATGGCCGCCGGATCGCCTTTCGCCATGCTGCAGGAAATGGCCCGACGCTGGTGTTCCTGCCCGGCTACAAGTCCGACATGTCGGGCAGCAAGGCGAGCGCGCTGTTCGATGCTGCCAAGGCGCAGGAGCGAGCCTGCCTGCTCATCGATTATTCGGGTTGCGGACAGAGCAGCGGAGATTTTGCAGATGGCACTCTGTCGCGTTGGTGCGAGGAGGTTCTGACAGTCATAGGAACCCGAATCGATGGACCGGTGCTGCTCGTTGGATCTTCGATGGGCGGGTGGCTGATGCTAATGGTGGGTGCGGCGTTGGGTGAGCGGCTGGTGGGCATGATCGGCATCGCCGCGGCGCCTGATTTTACTCGCTGGGGTTACACGCAGGTGCAGCGCGCGACGCTGGTGCGCGGGGAACCTGTATTTGAAGACAACCCCTACGGCCCGGAGCCCACGCCCACTTTTCCAGGCTTTTTCAAGGATGCGGAAGCGAATCTGATGTTGGCCAATCCTGTGCTGAAGCGCTCGATTGTAATCCAGTGCCCGGTTCGCCTGCTACACGGTCAATCCGATGCCGATGTCCCGTGGGAGACCAGCCTGCGGCTTGCCGCCGCGCTCGATACAGACGATATACAGGTGATACTGGTCAAAGATGGCGACCACCGGCTCTCGCGCCCGCAGGATATCGCCCTGTTGGTGGCGCAGGTCGCCCAGTTTTATCCTGACCCCGAACAGAGACCCGCATGATCCTGCTCCCCTTGCTGCTTCCCATCACCATATTGCAAGTCGGCCCCAATCCGCAGGGCACTTCCCCATTGGGCGTGCCAGATGAACTGGTGAACCGCCCTGCGCGCACCGTTGACGCCTCGCCACCCGATCCCACAAGCATCTGGCTGTCATCTTGCCTGACCCTGATCGAAAGTGATCCGGCGCGCGCACACACACAGGCGCAGATTCGCCGCGGTGAGACTTCGGGTGCGCAGCGCGTTATTGCCAATCACTGCCTCGGCATCGCCGCGACCGAACTGGGCCTGTGGCAGGATGCGCGCACCGCATTCCTTGCCGCGCGCGACGAAACCCCGGCTGACGAGGTGCGCGTGCGCGCCCGGTTCGGAGCGATGGCAGGCAACGCCGCGCTGGCCAGTGGGGACGCGGACGGCGCGCTGGCGTTGCTGATGCAGGCGCGCAGCGATGCAGAGGCTGCAGCGTCTGCCCCCCTGCAGGCGGTTGCCGCGCTGGATCTGGCGCGTGCACTGGTCGCGCTGGAGCGGCCCGACGAGGCGCTGCAACCGCTGGAAACTGCCACTTCCCTCGCTCCGCAGGATGCGGAGGGCTGGCTGCTGAAGGCAACGCTGCTGCGTCGGCTGGATCGGCTGGGTGACGCGCAGGCCGCGATTGAGCGGGCAGTGACTATTGCTCCGCAAGAAGGCGCCATCGGGCTGGAAGCCGGCGTAATCGCAGTGCTTTCAGGCCGACAGGATGCCGCGCGCACCAGCTGGCAGTCGGTTATCGATACGCAACCCGACAGTGCAGCAGCGCAGGCGGCGAAGGGATATCTTGACCAAGTCGGCCCGCAATCAGAAGCCCCGCAACCAGAGAGCGCGCTCCAATGACGCAATTTTCCGTCCTCGACCTTGTCCCCGTGCGCGAAGGCGGCACGCTGGCGCAGGCTTTTGCCGCCACCACAGCGCTTGCGCAGGCGGCGGAACGCGGCGGATGCAGGCGGTTCTGGGTCGCGGAACATCACGCGATGGAGGGGATCGCAGGCGGCGCAACTTCGGTCGTGCTCGCGCATGTTGGCAACGCGACGCGCACCATCCGCATTGGCGCGGGCGGGATCATGCTGCCCAACCACACCCCGTTTCAGATTGCCGAACAGTTCGGAACGCTTGATGCGCTGTTTCCCGGACGCGTGGATCTCGGCCTTGGGCGCGCTCCGGGCGCTGGGCCGCAATTGCAGCGCGCCCTGCGCAAGAATTTGGCGCAGGCATCGGAATATTTCCCGCAGGATGTGGTGGAGCTGCGCGCACTGTTGACCGGCGATATTGACTTGCCAATAATTGCGACACCGGGTCACGGCGCACAGGTGCAATTGTGGATGCTGGGGTCGAGCATGTTCGGCGCTAGCCTCGCGGCAAAACTGGGCCTGCCCTATGCCTTTGCCGCGCATTTCGCGCCCGATCACCTTGATGAAGCGCTGGAGATGTATCGTCGCAGCTTCATCCCGTCAGAAGCGCTGGATCGCCCGCATGTGATGGTGGCGATGAATGTTTTCGCCGCCGAAACCAGTGAGGCGGCGCACACTATTGCGTCCAGTCAGCAGCAAGCGTTTGTCGCGCTGCGAACCGGAAAGCCGGGCCTTCTGCCCCCGCCGATCAGCGATTACACCGCCACCCTGCCCGCGCCAGCGCGTGCCATGCTTGAACATATCGGGCAAGCGGGCGCTGTCGGTACCGTGGCGCAAGTGCGCGCCGCAATTACAGCTTTCATCCAGCGCACACGCGCCGACGAAATCCTGCTGTGCGGCTCAACCTTCGACCCTGACGATCGCATCAGCTCGCTTGAATTGACGCTGGATGCAATGGCGCAGGAATTAGCCGTCTGATCGACATTATCGCGCTTGCACGTAGAGCGATGTTCACTGTAACCAAGAACGATAAGAATACGGGCGCATAATTAAATTGCACCCGGCCCCACCGGCACACAGCATCGGGAGAGCACACGTGTCGACTACCCCCGCCAATCAAGACCACTTGCGCGATGCGTTGATCCCGCATCTTTCCGCCGCGATCCTGCCCGGCGATACGCCCCTGTCGCAGGAGGCGCTGGAAGAGACAGCGGATTTCCTGATTTCGGCGGGTTTTGCGCGCGACGAAAACCGCTCTGCGCTGCTGGTCGAATCGTCCACCACCGGAAAGCGACGGCTGCGCATCGGGATCGTGAATGACGATATGCCGTTCCTCGTCGATTCGATCGCGGCGACCATCACTGCCCTCGGCCTTGGTATCGATGTGCTCGTCCACCCGGTTGTGCCGGTCAGTCGCAATGATACGGGTGAGATTACCACCATCGGTGCGCAGGATGCGGCTCCTGAATCGTTGATCTACATCGAAACACCGCGCGTCGATGCGCGCCAGCGCCGGGATCTGCTGGCGCATTTGCGCGTGACGCTGGGTGATGTGCGCGCGGCGGTTTCTGACTGGCCGAAACTGCAGGCTGCGATGAGAGCGGATGCAGATACGCTGGCCGCGCTTGATGGGGACATCGCATCCGAAGATGGTGCACTGCTGCAATGGCTCAATGACGGGATGCTGACGCAACTGGGCCACCTTACCCGATCGCGCGACGGCACCTTGTCGCACGTAATGGGTATCTGCCGCAAAAGCGCACGCGACCTGTTGGCAGATGCCTCCTACGATCTGGCATTCGATTGGTTTGCTCAGCCTGATTTAAGCGGTGTGCGGCGCACGCTGCTGAGCATCAAGGCCAACCACATCTCCAACGTTCACCGCCGCACCGCGCTAGATCTGTTCATTGTCCCGCAGTTCGAGGGGGATACGGTTGTAGCCCTGTCGGTTCATGCCGGGGTATGGACCAGCGCGGGTCTCGCCACGCCGCCTGCCGAAGTGCCGATAATCCGCGCGCATGTCGCGACTTTGACGCAGGAACTCGGCTTTAGCCCGACCGGCCATACCGGCAAGGCGTTGGTTCATGCCTTGACCACCTTGCCACACGATTTGCTGGTCGCCTTCAGCGTGGCCGACACGCGAATGCTGACAACGACGATGATGAGCCTGATCGATCGTCCGCGTCCGCGACTAGTGTTGATCAATTCCCCGCTGGAACGCCATATATTTGCATTCGTGTGGCTGCCGCGCGATATGCTGTCGACCACGGTGCGGCTGGAGATACAGGCGCTGCTGACACAAATTCCCGGCAGCGTGCTGTTGGACTGGAGCCTCGCGGTCGAAGGCGGCGGGCTGGCGATGCTGCAATTCCTGCTGGATACGCGCGCGACCCCAGAATTACCTCAGGCATTACCGATTGAAAGCCAGATTGAAGACCTGCTGCGCGGCTGGGGTGATGCTGTCGAACAGGCCTTGACCAAAGGTGACGAAGGTTCGCGCGCTGCTGCGATTGCGCTGCGATATGCGGATGCATTTCCGCAAAGCTATCGCAGCCATTACGGCGCTGCCGAGGCTGCGCTCGATATCGCCCGATTGCGAGGGCTTGCCGCCAGAGCCGGGCGCACGGCGAGCGAACGCGATGTCCGGCTGTACCGGCTGGATGGCGACGCCGACGGGTGCCTGCGCCTCAAAATCTATCATAGCGACGGCGAATTCGCGCTATCGGACGCGGTCCCGGCGCTTGAGAATTTCGGCTTTCGTGTGATGACACAACTGGCGACCACGCTGGCCGGTGGGGCGCTGGGGACGATCCACGATTTTACTCTCGAACTGCCAATCGGCACCGATGCGCAGGCTGGATTGGACAATGTGCTCGCCCGCGCCGGCGCGGTCGAAACCGCCATTGCTGAAGTTCTCAATGGTTATGCCGAAGATGATGCCTTCAACCGGCTGGTGATCGATACCGGACTGACCGCGCGTGAGGCGGAATGGTTGCGCGCGATCTATCGTTATCTGCGTCAGACCGGGATGAGCTTTACGATCTACACCGTCGTCGATGCGCTGGCGGGTGCGCCGCGGGTGACGCGCGCAATGATCGAACTGTTCACCGCCCGGCACAATCCCGCATTCGAGGGCGACCGCCAGGGCGCAATCAGTGCGGCGATCGGCGATTTCAACGCCGGACTGGCAGGCGTCTCCGCAATCAACGACGACCGCCTGCTGCGCCTGTATCGCGCCGTGATAGATGCGGTCCTGCGGACCAATGCCTTTGCGGAAGCAGGTTTCGGACCAAATGCCGAAGCGTTGGCGTTCAAGATAGATTCCAGCCTGATGCCTGGCCTGCCTAAGCCGGTGCCTTGGCGCGAAATCTTCGTCTATTCCAGCAGGGTCGAAGGAATCCATCTGCGCAGCGGCGCGGTCGCGCGCGGCGGCCTGCGATGGTCCGACCGGCGTGACGATTACCGCACCGAAATCCTCGGCCTGATGAAGGCGCAGAAGGTGAAGAACGCGGTGATTGTGCCAAGCGGGGCAAAGGGCGGGTTCTATCCAAAGCAATTGCCCAACCCCGCGCAGGACCGCGATGGCTGGGCAGCAGAGGGTCAGGCGAGTTACGAGGTGTTCATTCGCACGCTGCTGTCTGTCACAGACAATATCGTAGACGGAAAAGTTTCGCATCCCGTTGGCGTGCGCATTCTGGATGGTGAAGACCCGTATTTCGTCGTCGCCGCGGACAAGGGCACTGCCCGTTTTTCCGATATTGCAAACGCGATCGCGCAATCGCGCGATTTCTGGCTGGACGATGCCTTCGCCAGCGGAGGATCAAACGGCTACGATCACAAGGCGATGGGCATCACCGCAAAGGGCGCGTGGGTCAGCGTACAGCGCCACTTCCTCGAAATGGGCGTCGACGTTCAGACCCAGAGCGTACGTGTGACCGGTTGCGGGGATATGTCGGGCGATGTGTTTGGCAACGGAATGCTGCTGTCCAGGGCGATCAAACTGGTGGCCGCATTCGATCACCGGCACATCTTCATCGATCCCGATCCCGATCCGGCCGCAAGCTGGGCGGAGCGCAAGCGGATGTTCGATTTGCCGCGTTCCAGCTGGGAAGATTACGATCCCGATCTGATTTCGAAGGGCGGCGGGGTCTATTCGCGCACTCTTAAACAAATCGAGTTGTCTGAACGCGCGAAGGAGATTCTCGGCCTACAAGCACGAGAGATAGAGCCCGATGCGCTGATCAGCGCCATCCTGAAAGCGGATGCCGACCTGCTGTGGTTTGGCGGGATCGGAACATACATAAAGGCCGCTCAGGAAAGCCACGCCGATGTTGGCGATCCGGCTAACGATGCGCTGCGCATCGACGCAGCCGAAGTCGGCGCTAAGGTCGTCGGCGAAGGCGCGAACCTGGGCGTGACGCAGGCCGCGCGTATCGAATTTTCCCTGCGCGGCGGGCGCATCAACACTGATTTCATCGACAATTCGGCCGGCGTGGATTGTTCGGACAATGAGGTGAACATCAAGATCGCTCTCGCCGCCGCCCGGCGCGCTGGCGAACTGGGTGAACAGGAACGCAACACGCTGCTTGGGGCGATGACCGATGAGGTCGCCGAGATCGTGCTGGAGGACAATCGCCTGCAGGCGCTCGCGCTGTCGATAGCGGAGACCGGCGGACCCGCCGCAGTGCCCAGCTATGTTCGCCTGATTGAGCGGCTGGAGGAACGTGGCGAGCTGGACCGCCGGACCGAGGGGCTGGCTGACGCCGATACCTTCAGCCGTCGCGCAGCCGACGGACAGGGCCTGACCCGGCCAGAACTCGCCGTGCTATTGTCTTCGACCAAGCTGTCGCTTCAGGATGCAATCGAAGCGAGCGGGCTGCCCGAGGATCCGGAGCTGGAGTCGAACCTCATCGCGATGTTCCCGACCCTGATGCAGCAGGATTACGCGCATTACATCCGCGAACACCGTCTGCGGCGGGAACTGATTGCGACCGATATTGCCAATCGTATGGTCAACCGGCTGGGCCTGCTCCACGCATTCGAACTGGCTGAGGAAGAGGGAGCCGGACTGGCCGATGTCGCAGCTGCGTTCATCGTTGTCGAACGACTGTTCAACCTCAAGGCGCTTTGGGCGAAACTGGATAGCGAAGCCATGCCGGAGGGGGCGCGGCTGGTCCTGTTCGACCGGCTGGCAGCGGCAGTGGGCAACCTGATGTCCGATGTGCTGCGCACCTGCGCTGGGCAGGTGGAGGTGTCGGACCTGATCCAGCGGCTGCGACCCGGTGTCGCCACGCTCACGCAAGCGCGCGCAGACCTGATATCGCAGGAGACACGCGATCGCGCGGCAACGCTGCACCGCCATTTCATCGAACAGGGCGCTGCGCCCGATCTGGCTCAGCACGTGGCCAACCTGTATGATCTTGATGGCTCGGTCGGTCTTGCCAATCTGGCGCTGCGAACCGGGATTGATCCCCAACGGCTCACTCAGGCATTTACCGATATCGGTGGTCGGCTGGGGCTGGACTGGGCGCAGGGTACGGCGGCTTACATGTCGCCTTCCGATGTCTGGGAGAGATTGCTCGTCAGCGGTCTCGCCCGCGATTTCCAGCAAATGCGGCTCGAATTCCTGAGGCGTCTTATGCGCGATCAGGCACGGCGCGACGATCCTCTGGGCACAGTTGCCGACTGGGTGACCCGCAACCAGGCCGCCGTGGCGCAGTTCCGCACAATGACGGCGCGGGCGCAGGCGCAACAACCCATTGCCCCCGCAGTGCTGGCCCAGATCGCCAGCCAGGCACGCAACCTGCTGGAGCGGTGACCTTACCGGCACGGCGCGGTTAGGCGCTTGACCCCGAGCGGCTTTGCCGCGACCTGAAAAGTGACACAGGATCGGGAGAACGAGAATAATGGGCGAGCCCATACACAGCGCGGATGTGGTCATCGTGGGTACCGGGCATGGCGGGGCGCAGGCAGCTATCGCCTTGCGTCAAAACGGCCATGAGGAGGCGATCATGCTCATCGGGCGCGACAATGCGCCTCCCTATGAACGCCCGCCCTTGTCCAAGGAATACCTTGCCGGCGACAAGCCGTTTGAGCGGATCATGATTCGTCCTGAGAACTTCTGGGCCGACAAGGGTATCGATCTGCGTCTGGGTGCCGGAGTCACGGCGATCGATCCTGTCGCGCACACGCTCACGCTGAGCGATGGCGCAATTGTCGGCTATCGCAAGCTGGTCTGGTCGGGCGGCGGCGATCCGCGCAGACTGCCGTGCACCGGCGCCAATTTGAAGAACGTGTTTTACGTCCGGGACAAGAGCGATGCCGATGGGATGATGGCCGCATTGCGGGCAGGCTCGCGGCGCGCTGTGGTGATAGGCGGCGGCTATGTCGGGCTGGAAGCAGCCGCGGTGCTGCGCAAGCTTGGCTGCGAGGTGATCATTGTCGAAATGCTCGACCGGGTTCTGGCCCGTGTCGCCGGAGAGCCGCTGTCGCGTTTCTACGAGGAAGAGCATCGCAAGCAGGGCGTGGATATCCGCCTGTCGACCGCGCTGTCGGAGGTACTGGGCGAAGATGGCAAGGTCACCAGTGTGATGCTCGACAATGGCGAACACATCGCGTGCGACATGGTGGTAGTCGGCATCGGGATCGTTCCCGCAGTCGCCCCGCTGATCGCAGCGGGTGCGGCGGGATCAAACGGGGTGGATATCGATTTCTGCTGTCGCACCACGCTGGATGACATTTACGCAATCGGTGACTGTGCGGCGCACGCAAACCCCTTTGCCGATAACGCGGTGACCGGCTGGAATCGGTGCAGAACGCGCACGACATGGCCAACACCGCCGCGCGCGCGATCATGGGTGACAAACAGGCCTATGACGCGCTGCCGTGGTTCTGGTCCAATCAGTATGATCTCAAGCTGCAAACTGCGGGCCTGAGCATCGGTTATGACGAAACGCTTGTGCGCGGCGATCCTGCAGCGCGAAAATTCACCGTGGTTTACCTGAAAGAGGGTCGGCCCATCGCCTTCGACTGCGTGAATGCGATGAAGGATTATGTACAGGCGCGCAAATTGCTTGAATCCCGACCCCAGCGGATCGACCCGGCTTTGCTGGCCGATCCCGACACCCCGCTCAAGGATCTGATCTGAGCCGGTCGAGCGCCCACCGCGCAGCATCGGCCACGACCGGGTCCGGGTCTGATATTAGCGCCTGCGCCGGGGCGATCAATGCACCATCACCACTGTTTCCGGCGGCATAAAGGCAGTTTCGCACGAACCGGTCCCGCCCGATCCGCTTTATCGGTGAACCGGAAAACAGCGCCCTGAACCCGGCATCGTCCAAAGCGAGCAATTCCGCCAGTCGTGGCGCGACCAGTTCTGCGCGCGGGAGAAATTCGCGCGCCGCATGGGCGGTTTGCGCAAACTTGTTCCACGGGCACACCGCCAGACAATCGTCGCAGCCATAAATGCGATTGCCCAGCGCTGCCCGGAATTCCTCCGCCACCGGCCCCTTGTGCTCTATTGTCAGATACGAAATGCACCGCCGCGCATCCAGCAGATAGGGGCGCGGAAAAGCATCCGTCGGGCACGCATCGAGGCAGGCGCGACATGATCCGCACTGGTCGCGATGCGAGGTCGCGGGTGCAAGTTCCAGCGTGGTGTAGATCGCGCCGAGGAACAGCCAGCTGCCGTGCTCGGGACTGACCAGATTGGTATGCTTGCCCTGCCAGCCGATCCCCGCCGCCTCGCCCAGCGGTTTTTCCATCACCGGGGCGGTATCGACGAACACTTTGACCTCAGCCTGCGGTTGATCGGCTATCAGCCATCGCGCGAGCGCCTTCAGCCGCTTTTTCACGACATCATGATAATCCTTGCCCTGAGCATAGACCGAGATGCGCGCGCGGCTGCGTTCAGCCTCCAGTTCCAGCGGATCGTGACCCGGCGCGTAGCTCATGCCCAGCGCGATGACGGAGCGCGCTTGTGGCCACAAGCCTTGCGGGGAGTTGCGGTGGTGGAGACGCGCCTCCATCCATTCCATCGACCCGTGATGCCCTTCGCCAAGCCATTGCTCCAGCCGCTTGGCCCGCAATGCATCCTCGCGCGCGCTCGTAAACCCGCACGCGGCAAAGCCGAGCGCGCGGGCTTCGTCCGCGATCCTTGATTCAAGGGTTTTGCTGGTATCTATGGTAACGCTGCCGTTAACCATATTTAGGGTTACTCCCGTTTAGCTGCGCGCGTTAACCACCGGGGTCATGAACATGGCAGTAAGCGATCTTATGACGGCGAGCAAACAGGTGAGCGAGGTGGATCTTCACGATCACCGACCGCTCGCGATTGAGGCGCGCGGTCTGGTCAAGAGTTTCGATGGCACGCGCGCAGTCGATGGTGTGGACCTGTCTGTGCCCGAAGGCGCGATCTACGGCGTGCTTGGCCCAAATGGTGCTGGAAAAACCACCACTTTGCGGATGCTGCTGGGCATTATCGACCCGGACGAAGGCGTGCGCCGCGTGTTCGGATATGATCGCCCGCATGATATTGGCCGTTTGATCGGGTATCTTCCAGAGGAACGCGGGCTGTATCCCGCGATGAAATCGACCGAGGCCATCGCCTTCATGGGAGCGCTGCGCGGTCTACCGCTGGCCGAAGGGCGCAAACGCGCGGTCGAACTGCTGGAACGCCACGATCTGGGCCACGCAGCTGATCGCACGATCCGCCAGCTTTCCAAAGGAATGGCGCAAACCGTCCAATTGCTTGGTACGCTGGTGCACCGACCGCGACTGGTGGTTCTGGACGAGCCATTTTCGGGCCTGGATGCCATCAACCAGGGCAAGCTGGAGCGAATGATTCGCGCGCTGTCCGAGGAAGGCGTGACGGTAATCTTCTCAACTCACGTCATTCATCATGCCGAACGCCTTTGCGAAGGCGTGGCGATTATCGCCGGGGGCCGCGTGCCCTATGCTGGCAGTGTCGAAGCAGCGCGTGACCGGATCCCGGCACAGGTGCGACTGGAGACACGAGCGCATGAAGGCGGCTGGACCGCCACATTGCCCGCCGACGCCCGGCGCGAGGGTGACTTCTTCTATTTCTCGCTACCCGAAACCGGCGTTGAGCCGCTGTTGAAAAGCTTGATCGAAGGCGAGGCGGGCATCCTCTCGCTCTCGATCGAACGGGCCGGCTTGCACGATGCTTTCGTCGCGATTGCGGGTGAGGCGGCTGCGCGCCAACTGGAAGCTGATGCGCTTTCTGCCACCTCAGGAAGGGCCGCATAATGACCGATCAAGCCACCATCAACGCCAATCCGCGCTTATCCTTCCTCGAGGCTGCGTGGGTGATTGCCCGGCGCGACTTCGTTGCAGTGCTGTTCAGCCGCGCGTTCCTGTTTTTCCTGATCGGGCCGTTGTTCCCGGTGCTGATCGGCGGTCTTGCGGGCAGCATAGGGCGATCGGTTACGGAACAGGCAGTCAGCGTGGAAATCGGCCTCGCGATGAGCGCGTCCGACAACGCCGCCATGATTGCGGCGGCCGATACTCTGCGTCCCCAACTGGGCGGCGCCGTGCCGCTTTTACGCGAAGTCACCGAGGCAAAAACCGGTGCCGATTTTGACGCGCGAACGTTCCTGGATGAACGGCGCGGAAATTACGCTGCGATCCTGACCGGCACACTTTCGGCGCCGCAATTGGTGGGAACGCAGGGTCAGATTGATCGCTGGAGCGGACCCGTGGAAGTCATCGCCGCCACCGCTACCAGCGCCGCGCCCGTTCGATTTCCCCGCGCAACCAGCGAGGTGGTTGCCACCAGCGCCGCTTCCGAACGCAGCAACCGAATTCGCACGGCGCAGGCGGCGCAAATGGTGCTGTTTCTGCTGACGATGCTGCTTGGCGGAATGGTGCTGTCCAACCTTGCAGAGGAAAAGGGCAACAAGATCATTGAAATCCTCGCCGCCGCGCTGCCTATGGACGCGGTGTTCATGGGCAAGCTGTTTGCGATGCTGGGGGTGTCCTTCGTTGGAATCGCGGTCTGGGGCGCCGTCGGATGGGGATTTTGGGCCATTGCCGAAAATGCGATCGTCACCGTCACGCAAACCAATTTTCGTGAATTGCCCGGCCCGGCGGTCGGGTGGCCAATGTTCATTGGCCTTGGGATCGTGTATTTTTCGATGGCGTATCTACTGCTCGGATCGCTGTTCCTGACTATTGGCGCAATGGCTTCATCGGTTCGCGAGGTGCAGACCATGTCGATGCCTGTCACCATGCTGCAATTGATGGTGTTCTTCCTGTCGGCAGCCAATATCGGCCAGACTGGCACAGCGATGGAACTGACATCTGTAGTATTTCCGCTGTCCTCGCCGTTTGCAATGCTGGCGCGTGCCGCGCTGGAGGAAACGCTTTGGACGCACGCCCTGGCCCTTGTCTGGCAGGCGATTGCCGTGATCCTTCTGGTGAAGGGCGGATCACTGCTGTTCCGCAAGCGTGTGATGAAATCGGGCGGAGCGGGGCGCGATAAGAAACGCCGCGCGGGCAAATCCATATTCACCCGACCGCATCCCTCACCGCTCGAAGGGGTGCCCGAACCCGCCGAATAGGTCGCAAAACGCAACCGACTATTGACACTTATGTCAATTAGGGCAGGATGGGGAGTGAAAGCGGGCATACAAGACAGCCTGGCATTGAACAGAGCTGCGGTCGCTTTCCACAGGAGAGAGAGCAGTCATGGCCACTATTGCACCCGACGCCGGCAATCCGACTCACAGCCCGCAATGGCGCACATCGCCCACCGCGCATGCGGCACTGATGCATCATTTTGAGACGCATCCCGATGCCAAGCCCAATCACCCCCACAAATGGGACGTGAGCCGGTCGGACATCTATTTCGAGGATTGCTGGCAGCCGATCTTCAAAGAGATGCAGGATGCAGGTCCGATGCACTTCATCCCAGAAAGCCCTTTTGGCCAATATTGGGCGGTGGTCGGCCACAAGGCAATCCAGCATATCGAAGCCTTGCCGGACCTCTATTCTTCCAGCTGGGAGTATGGCGGCATCACCATACTGGAACGGGTGAAGGACGAAACCAGCGACGGCGATGAAGGCCGGTTTGACCTGCCCATGTTCATCGCGATGGACCGACCAAAACACACCGGCCAGCGCCGCACTGTCGCGCCTAAATTCACCCCTTCGGCGATGGCTGCAATGGAAGGCGATATCCGCGCACGCACCGGCGAATTGCTCGATACCCTTCCGCGCGGGGAAACATTTGATTGGGTCGACCGCGTTTCGATTGAACTGACCACCGGAATGCTCGCGCTGCTGTTCGATTTCCCGTGGGAAGACCGGCGCCTGCTGACTTTCTGGTCCGATTGGGCGGGCGATACCGAACTTGGCACAGTACGCGAAATGGATGAGATGCGCCGCGGCGTGCTCGAAGAAATGGCGGCCTATTTTCAGCAGCTCTGGATGAAAAAAGCGCAGGAGGCGGAGCCGGGCAACGATCTTATCTCCATGATGATCCATTCCGATGCGATGAACCAGATGAGCCCTCAGGAATTCATGGGCAACCTGGTACTCCTGATCGTCGGCGGCAACGATACCACACGCAACACGATGAGCGGGATTGTGCACGCGCTCGACAAATTTCCCGACCAGCGAAAGCTGCTGGAAGAGCGCCCTGATCTCATCCCCAATGCGGTGCAGGAATGTCTGAGATACCAGACCCCGCTTGCCCACATGCGCCGCACCGCGACCGAGGATTCGGAGCTGTTCGGCAACCAGATCAAGAAGGGGGACAAGCTGGTCCTGTGGTATCTTGGCGCAAACCGCGAGGAAAGCGTGTTTCCCGATCCACAAAAGCTCGACATTACCCGCGAAAATGCGCGGCGGCATCTGGCATTCGGCTACGGCATCCACCGCTGCGTCGGTGCGCGGCTGGCAGAATTGCAACTGCGCGTATTGCTCGAAGAGATGCACGAGCGCCGGATGCGGGTGCATGTCGCCGGAGATGTGGAGCGGGTGAAAGCAAACTTCGTTCACGGCTTTCGCAAGCTGGAAGTGGAGATCACCCAGTTCTGACGCCGGCGCTCCAATGAAACTTTTTGGACGTCTCCACCGTATATAGAGGGAACTATCCTCTATAATGTTGCGGAAATTGCCTCGATGAAAAGTCTCGAAAAGTCGCGCCGGACGTTCCTTGGCGCTGCCGCGGTCGGCGCCAGCCTTCCGCTGCTGGCCGCGTGCGGCGCGTCACCCGTACAGGCGAAAAGCTTTCGCGTGAGCAAAACGGAGGCGCAGTGGCGGCAAAAGCTGTCCAAGAGCGAGTTTTACGTACTGCGCGACGCAGGAACCGAGCGGCCGTTCACCTCTCCCCTCGACAATGAAAAGCGCAAGGGCACTTTCGTTTGCGCAGGCTGTGGCAATCGGCTGTATTCGTCAGCGCACAAATACGACAGCGGCACAGGCTGGCCGAGCTTTTACAAGGCCGCAGACACAGGTGCGGTAGGCACCACCACCGATTACAAGATTGGCTATCCGCGAACCGAGGTGCATTGCGCCGATTGCGGCGGACATCTGGGCCATATCTTTGGCGATGGGCCAAAGCCGACGGGCAAGCGCCATTGCATAAACGGCGTCGCGATGGATTTCGTCCCGGCATAAGCGGTCCATTACAGCGCCAGTCGATCCTCAGCGATGATTGATAGCAACCGGGCCAGCCAAACGCTGGCAAACGTGACGCACAATGCCGCTAACTTAGATTCTATTGCATTAAACCCGCTTTCCATCCCCAGCGTGATTATGCAAAAAGTCACCACGAGACCAAAAATGCCTGAGCCTGCGAAAACTGCGCGCTGAAGCGTGTGACGAATCATTTGAAAATGCCACGCAGTGCCCAGCGTATAGCCGACAACAGCAGCCGATCCCGTGCCAAGCCCACCCGCGATCAGCAGGGCGAACGCGGCCAAATCAATAACTGCACCGCTGAAACTGGCCGCGCCATAACGCATGATTCGGCCAAGCGCCGTCTTGGGATGGAACAGCAGGCCGACAATTCCCACAGTACGCAGCGACGATTGCGCTGTTTCCAACATCAGGCGCACGTTCGGTGAATTGAAAGAATCGTCTGATCAGTCATCGCAGCGCCTCAAATTCGCAAGGTTCAATCGAACAGGAGGCCGGGTGCCTGAAGCCGGGCAGCAAGACGGGCAAAATCGCCAAGCGTGAAAGTGTCATCAAAAACGACTCCGAAATCGTGATCGCGTCGCCAGCGCACCTTGGCCCGCACCTCTGAAAAGCCGGGTACAGGTTCGAGCGTTTCGATGCGCACGTTCTGGTCGATCGCGAAAACCGCATCGGCTTCGAATCGTGCACCTTGCTGCGACAGATTGGCTATCACACCCTCGCTCTGCAGCGTCAGGGTAGTAATGCGGATCGGAAAACACACATCCAGACGCAGGCCACGCTTGGGATAATCGCTCGCCTCGGCAATCAGGCGCGGCACGTTTATCGGCTTGGCAAATTCAAACCCAGCTTCATTGTCGCGCTCCCATACAGGGGCGATTTCATAGACTGCGCCGTTTGGCATTCGTAATTCAAGCGGACTCCCCGTAGGCAGCTTGTGAAACAGGCGGACGCTGACGCCGGATTCCGAAACATCGCGGATGACACAGACAAACTCGCCATTGGGTGAAATCAGCTTTGCCGCACGGATCAGCAAAGTGAAGCGCGGCGCGGTGCGCAATTCAGCGCCATCCGATACATCATCACCCCCAGCAGGCTCGATAGGTGACGAGAAGGCTGATTCTTCCGTGCTCATGGTGTGTCGCTGTCAGAACCGGCAGTGCAAACACAAAGGTTTGTCCAATTCGGCCCCGAATATTCCCCGATCGTTAGACGGACGGAAATAAAGGCGATCAGGTTAAGGCGGGTATAATTTTGGGTGCGGAGATGTAAGAAATCTCGACGTTTGCCAGCGAGGAGACAGAATCGCATCCTAAGCCAGGCAATTAATGGTGCTGCTGGAGAGAATTGAACTCTCGACCTCGTCATTACCAATGACGCGCTCTACCACTGAGCTACAGCAGCGATCACCACACCTGCGTCCACGACAGGCAGGCGCGCGCTCTTGTCGTGCGCCACGTCTAAAGTCAAGCGCGGGCTTGATGGATCGCCCCCTGACCGGCAAAGCATTTCGCATGAGTGAAGGTAAGCGTCCCAATCTGTCGCGTGAAGAGCGACTGGCGGCCAAGCTGCGTGAAAACCTGCGGCGACGCAAAGCCCAGTCGCGCAGCCAGGATGCGCGACCGGTCGACGGTGATTCGCAGCAAGACATCATTTCCAAAGATATTTGCAAAGACCGGGGCGATAGCTAGGGGTTGATGACTTTCCCGCGGGTCAGGTGGCCCGCTATCAGGAGCCGGAATGCCAAAGCTGATCCTTATCCGCCACGGACAAAGCCAGTGGAATCTCGAAAACCGATTCACCGGCTGGTGGGATGTCGATCTGACACGTAAAGGCGTAGCCGAAGCAAAGGCTGCGGGCGCGCTGATGAAGGCCAAGGGCGTGTTGCCCACGCGAGCATTCACCTCATTCCAGACGCGGGCGATCAAGACGCTCAACCTTGCGCTGGAGGAAATGGGCCGCTTGTGGCTGCCGGTGATCAAGGACTGGCGCCTGAATGAGCGCCACTATGGCGCGCTGACCGGGCTGAACAAGCAGGAAACCCGCGATAAGCATGGCGATGAGCAGGTGCATATCTGGCGCCGCAGTTTCGACGTACCGCCCCCGCCGATGGAGCCGGGCAGCGAGTACGATCCGGGCGCGGACCCGCGCTACGCCGGGATTGACGTGCCTTATACCGAAAGCCTGAAGCTCACCATCGAACGGGTTCTGCCATATTGGGAAAGCACCATCTTGCCAGTGCTTGCCAGCGGCGAGACGGTGATCATCTCTGCCCACGGCAATTCCTTGCGCGCGCTGGTGAAACACCTGTCGAACATCTCGGATGAGGACATCACCGGGCTGGAGATTCCCACCGGCGAGCCGATCGTCTACGACTTCGATGAAACGATGACGCCGGGCGAACGGTATTACCTGAAGGACAGCTGAGACACGATGGCCAAGCAGACATCCGGCAAGATCGCCATCGTCATGGGCAGCCAGTCCGACTGGCCGACGATGAAATGCGCCGCCGAAGTGCTCGACGAACTTGAAGTTGAGCATGAGGCACGCATCGTTTCCGCGCACCGCACGCCCGATCGCATGAATGCCTTTGCCAAGGGGGCCGAGGGCGAGGGCTTCAGTGTAATCATCGCAGGCGCGGGTGGCGCGGCGCATCTGCCGGGCATGATCGCCAGCATGACGCATCTGCCGGTGCTGGGCGTTCCGGTCCAGTCAAAGGCGTTGTCTGGAATGGATAGCCTCCTCTCCATCGTGCAGATGCCCGCCGGTATACCCGTGGGCACGCTGGCTATCGGTGAGGCTGGGGCAAAGAATGCCGCGCTGATGGCAGCGGCGATCCTGGCGCTAGGCGATGAGGACCTCTCGGAACGCCTGCAGGACTGGCGCGCGGTGCGCTCTGCAGCGGTGGCAGAGGTCCCGGAAGAATGATGAACACGCATCACCCCCTTCCCCCCGGCTCCACAATCGGCATTTTGGGCGGCGGTCAGCTTGGCCGGATGATGGCCATGGCGGCGGCGCAACTGGGTTATCGCACCATCGCCTATGCCCCGGCAGGCGATAATGTCGCGGCCGATACCTGCGCCGAGTTTTTCGAGCGCAGCTGGAGCGACACCGACGCTCTGGCTGAATTTGCCAAGCGCTGCGATATCGTAACCTGGGAGTTCGAGAATGTCCCGTTGGCGACAGTCGCTGCAATCCCGGATGCGTTGCTGGCACCGGGTCCGCGCGCACTTGAAGTGGCGCAGGACCGGCTCAGCGAAAAACGCTTTGTCGAGGATCTGGGCGCGATCTGCGCCCCGCATTGCCGCGTCGAAAGCGACGAGGACCTGACCCGTGCGATAGAGAGGGTTGGCGCACCCGGCATTCTGAAAACCGCGCGTGATGGCTATGATGGCAAGGGGCAGTGGCGCATCGCCAGCACGTTCGAGGCGAGCGGCATCCGCTTTCCGGGGAAGCCGTGCATCTACGAAGGAATGGTCGATTTCGAGACGGAATTCTCCGTTATTCTCGTGCGCAATACCGAAGGCGAAGTGCGATTCTGGGATTCGACCGCAAACCGGCACGATGGCGGGATGCTGGTCCATTCCGTGCTGCCAGCGGGTGAGCTTGTCGATGCTCAGGTGCAGGCTGCACGCGAAATCGCGGAACGTGTTGCCAATGCGCTGCAATATGTCGGCGTGCTGACACTTGAATTTTTCGCCACTCGCAGCGGTCCGGTCTTCAACGAAATGGCTCCGCGTGTCCACAATTCGGGGCACTGGACAATCGAGGGTGCGGCAACCAGTCAGTTCGAAAACCATGTGCGCGCCATCGCCGGGCTTCCGCTGGGTGGGACCGAAACACGCTTTGCCAGCATCGACATGCGCAACATTGTCGGCGATCAGGCGCTGAGCGCCCATGAAATACTCGCCGAACCGGGCGAGCCGCACCTGCACCTCTATGGCAAGCGCGAGGCACGTGAGGGGCGCAAGATGGGCCATGTCACGCGGGTGAGCCAAACGCTGCCGTGAACGCGCCGACCCTGCCCGAAATCGTCCTGATCTATGCCCGCGCCGCCAATGGCGCGATCGGGCACGAAGGCGCCTTGCCGTGGCGTCTGCCTGCCGACCTCAAACGGTTCAAGGCGCTGACCATGGGGCCAAAGGGAACAGGTATCCCGATGATTATGGGGCGCAAGACCTTTGAAAGCCTGCCCGGCCTGCTGCCCGGCCGTCGCCACATCGTCCTGACCAATCGAGAGCGCTGGAACAGCGAGGGCGCCGAGGTCGTACGGTCTGTCGAGGAGGCGCTCGCCACCGCGCGCATCAGCGGCACGGATCAGATTGCAGTCGTCGGCGGCGCGGCGATCTATGATGTGATGCGACCGCGCGCTGACCGGATCGAGGTGACCGAGATTCACCGCGACTATCCCGGCGACACTTTCATGAAGCCGCTCGGTCCGGAATGGGAGGACGTCGCGCGCGAGGATCACCCGGCAGAGGGGGACCGACCCGCTTTCTCATTTGTCACCTATCTGCGCGCTGACAGACGCGCGCCCGAAGGCGAGGCAACCTGATGCGCTGGCTCGATCATCGTGACCCTGTTCCCGAAACCTTGCGCGGCGCGATCATCGCGTTGGGCAATTTCGATGGCTTTCACCGCGGGCATCAGGCTGTAGCGGGCGAGGCGATCGAATGGGCCCACGCCGAAGGTCGCCCCTCGATCATCGCCACGTTCGATCCACATCCGGTGCGCTTCTTCCGCCCCGACGTGCCCCCGTTCCGCCTGACGACGCTGGAACAACGGCAGGAACTGTATCTGGCCGCGGGCGCGACCGCGATGCTCGTGTTCCACTTCGATGCAGACCTTGCGGGCACCAGCGCGGAGGACTTCATCGCGCACATCCTGATCGAGCGGTTTGGCGCGCACGGTGTGGTGACCGGCGGCGACTTTACCTTTGGCAAGGGGGCTAAGGGCAATGTCGATCTGCTGCGCTCGCTTGGCGAGGAACTTGGCCTCAGATCTCGCGTGGTCGATCCGGTGGCCGACCATGGCGCGACCGTTTCCTCCAGCCGCATTCGCGAAGCATTGCGCGAAGGCGATCCTCAGCTTGCCGCACAATTGCTCACCCGCCCATTCGCCATCCGCGGCATCGTCGAGCACGGGGACAAGCGCGGTCGCACCATCGGATACCCGACAGCAAACCTCTCGGTTGAGACTTACCTGCGCCCCCGATACGGCGTCTATGCGGTGACGGGCCGTGTGCTGGCCACGGGGCAGGTGCTGAAAGGCGCGGCCAACATCGGCATCCGCCCCCAATTCGAGCCGCCAAAGGAGTTGCTGGAGCCATACTTCTTCGACTTTTCGGGCGATCTGTACGGTCAGGAGATAGAGGTCGCGTTCCACCACTTCCTGCGCGGCGAGGCGAAATTCGACAGTCTCGAAGCGCTGATGGAACAGATGGACAAGGATTGCACCGCAGGCGCGGAGGCTTCTAAGCGCCCTTTCCGATGACTGATGATATAAAACGGGACTACAAGGACACCGTCTTCCTTCCGAAGACTGATTTCCCAATGAAGGCCGGCCTGCCGCAAAAGGAGCCGGGGATTGCCGCGCATTGGGAACAGATCGGGCTGTATCAGGCCATGCGCGAAGAGCGCGCCGGGCGTGAAAAGTTCATCCTCCACGATGGCCCGCCCTATGCCAATGGCGACATGCATATCGGCCATGCGCTCAATCATATCCTCAAAGACATGGTCTGCCGCACGCAGAACCTGATGGGCAAGGATGCGCCCTACGTTCCGGGCTGGGATTGCCACGGCCTTCCGATCGAATGGAAGGTCGAAGAGCAGTACCGCAAGAAGAAGCTGAACAAGGACGAAGTTCCCGCAGCCGAATTCCGCGCCGAATGCCGCGCCTATGCGCAAAGCTGGGTGGATGTGCAGCGCGACCAGCTGAAGCGGCTGGGCATTCTGGGCGATTGGGACAATCCCTATCTCACCATGGACCCGCAGGCCGAAGGCACGATTGTCGCCGAACTGATGAAGTTTGCCGAAGCGGGGAATTTGTACCGCGGTTCAAAGCCGGTGATGTGGTCCCCGGTCGAAAAGACCGCGCTGGCCGAGGCCGAGGTTGAATATGAAGACCTGACCGACAGCCCGCAGATCGACGTGGCGTTCGAGATTGTTAAATCGCCGATCTCCGAGCTTGTCGGCGCGCACGCGGTGATCTGGACGACGACGCCTTGGACGATCCCGGTGAACCAGGCTTTGGCCTACGGGCCGGAGGTTGAGTATGTGCTGTTCGACTGCCTGCTTAACTACAACGATGATCCCATCGGGCTGAATCTGCGTGAAGGCGCAAGATATGTCGTCGCTTCGGAGCTTTTCGAAGCAACGACCAATCGCTTGCGTCGCGATTGCGACCCGCAGATGTTCTCACTCACGCCTGTGAAACGGTTCAAAGGCTCCGACCTCGCCGGCACCCTCGCCCACCACCCGATGCACCGCCTCGGCGGGTTCTACGCGGCCCCGCGCCCGCTGCTGCCCGGCGACTTCGTCACCACCGACAGTGGCACCGGCCTTGTCCATATGTCGCCCGATCACGGCGAGGATGATTTCGCGCTGTGCAAGGCGCACGGCATCAACCCGGTCTTCGCGGTGCAGGACGACGGGACCTATCGCGACGACTGGCCATGGTTGGGCGGGCATGACGAACGCCGCCGCTCCGTCATCAACAAGCCCTTCAACGCGCCCGATGGGCCGATCTGCAACGATCTGCGCGAAGCGGGTGCGCTGCTTAGCGCCAGCGCCGATTATGCGCACTCCTACCCGCATTCGTGGCGCTCGAAAGCCAAGGTCATCTATCGCTGCACGCCGCAATGGTTCGTGCCGATGGACAGGGATCTTGCGGGAGGCGGCACGCTTCGCAGTCGTGCGCTCAGCGAAATCGACCGCGTCGAATTTGTCCCGGCAAAGGGTCAGAACCGAATCGGCTCCATGGTCGAGGGCCGACCCGATTGGGTGCTGTCGCGCCAGCGTGCGTGGGGCGTGCCGATTACGCTGTTTGTGAAGCCCGACGGCACATACCTGCAAGACCCCGAAGTCAACGCCCGCATCGTCGCCGCGGTGATGCAGGAAGGCGTCGATGCGTGGGACGAGAGGCGCAAGGCAGAATTTCTCGGCTCCGATCACAATCCCGATGACTGGGACATGGTCACCGACATTCTCGACGTGTGGTTCGATAGCGGCTGCACCCATGCCTTCGTGCTCGAATCAGGCCGCTGGCCCGACCTCACATGGCCCGCCAACCTGTATCTCGAAGGCAGTGACCAGCATCGCGGCTGGTTCCAGTCCTCGCTGCTCGAATCCTGTGCGACCCGCGGTCGCGCGCCTTACGATCAGGTTCTCACCCACGGCTTCACAATGGATGCCAAGGGCAAGAAGATGTCGAAGTCGCTTGGAAACACCATCGATCCCTTGAAAGTGATGGAGACGACCGGGGCCGACATTATCCGCCTGTGGGCGCTGAGCGTCGATTTCACCGAGGATCACCGGATCGGCGATGAAATCCTCAAAGGCGTGGGCGATCAGTACCGCCGCCTGCGCAACACGTTCCGCTACCTGCTCGGCGCGCTCGATGGCTTTATCGGCGATATGTCGGACGGCGGCGAAATCCCCGAGCTGGAACTGTATGTCCTCTCGCTGCTGAGCGATCTGGACGGCAAACTGCGCCGTGCCGCGACCGAATACGATTTCAACACCTACACCCGCCTGCTGGTGGACTTCTGCAACGAGGATCTGTCCGCGTTCTTCTTCGATATCCGCAAGGATACGCTATATTGCGATGGACCGGACAGCACCACTCGCAACGCCTATCGCACGGTGCTCGATCTGCTCTTCCACGCACTGGTGCGCTATGCCGCCCCAGTGCTGGTCTTCACCGCGGAGGAAGTGTGGCAGACGCGATACCCGCAGGATGGTGAGCCCGATGAAGAGGGCAAGGTTGGCAGCGTCCACTTGCTGGAATGGCCCGTGGTGCCCGGCGTGCCTGCCAACGCCGAAAAGTGGCAGCATCTGCGTGCCCTGCGTGAAAGGGTGACCGAGGCGATCGAGCCACTCCGCCGGGAAAAGACCATCCGATCCAGCAACGAGGCAATCGTTACCGTACCCGCGTCAGCGGTGCCGGAAGGCGTGAGTGATGAACTGCTTGCCGAACTGTTCATCACGGGGACAGTGACGCGAGGCGATGGGGACGAAGTGATCGTCGCCAAATCCACCGATTCCAAATGCGGACGCTGCTGGCGTCTGTTGCCTGACGTGCCGGAAGACGGCGCGCTGTGCGGACGCTGCGCCAGCGTGGTGGACGATGGGGATCGCGTCGATGCGTAACCTTCTCACCCCCGCACGCCTGATCGGCCTGACGCTCGCGGCATTCATCGCCGTGTTCGATCAGGTGACCAAATGGTATGTGATTAACCGCCTCGATCTGTATTATCCGGGTGCGACGCGGGAGCTGCTGCCGTTCTTCGATCTCACTTACACGCGCAATTACGGCATTTCGCTTGGAATGCTTGAGGCGACCAGCATGGAAATGCGCTGGCTGCTGATCGCAATGACCGGAGCAATTGCGGTGGCAGTGCTGGTTTGGATGATGCGTGAAAAGCTCGCGGGCGATATTCTGGGCCTGGCCCTCATACTGGGCGGCGCAATCGGCAATATTCGCGACCGTTTTAAATTCGGCTATGTGATCGACTTTGCCGATTTGCATTTTACCATATTTGGGCAGTTCATCCGCCCGTTCCTGATATTTAACGTCGCCGATGCCGCTATCACCATCGGCGTGGTCGTCATCCTTGCCCGCGCACTGTTCTTGGGCGAAAAGGATGACAGCAACGATACGCAAGACGGCGCCGCGGGCGCTCTGGAGAATTGACATGGCTATTTCGCGTAGGCGCAACCTCAAGACCGCAATCCTGCTGGCAACCGGCACGGCCATGTTGGCCGCGTGTGGAGGCACTGGCCTGTTAAACCGCGACCGGCCCGATGAATTTGCAGTGCAGCGTCAGGCGCCGCTGGTTGTGCCGCCCGATTTCAGCCTGACTCCGCCCGCCCCCGGTGCCCCGCGCCCGACCGAAGGCACTGCGTCCGAGCAAGCTCTGGATGCTTTGTTCGGTGGCCCGCAGGCGCGCAGCGAAATTGAGCGCAGCACGATCGATCGCGCCGGCACCGCCGCGCCGGGCATTCGCAGCCAGGTTGGCGATCCGGGCACAAACACTGTCGCGAAAGGCCGTGTAACTCGCGACATCATTGCCGCTCCCGAAGGTGATGGCGCGGCGGCATCGACGATAATTCCGGGTTAGGCATTCCGGGATAGGTCCGGCTGGGCACTTCAGTTTGAGCTGGATCATCAGGCGGGCGGAACTCAGGCGCGGGAAAGCGCGCGTTCAGCTCGCCGGCTCTTCAGCCTCGCGCACCAGGATTTTGTCGATCCGTCGGTTATCCAGATCGACGACTTCGAACACCCAGCCCTGATCCGTGAAGAACTCACCTTCCATCGGCAGTTTCTTCATCACAGACAACACGTAACCTGCGGCGGTACCGAATTCGCGATTGTCGTCGTATTCGATATCAAGCCGGTCAGCCAGAATGTCGGCTGAAAGCGACCCCGATACCAGCAGCGATCCATCGGCGCGCTCCACGATCTGCGGCGCATCGCCCTGATCTGAATCGCTGGCAAAATTTCCGGCAATGGCAGTCAGCACATCCACCGGCGTAACGATGCCTTCGAAATGGCCGTATTCATCGTGCACCACCGCCATGGCAATATCGGCTGATTGCAACACCCGCAGCGCGTCCATCGCGTCCAGCTGATCGGGCACCACTTCGGCTTTCACCGCCATGTCGCGAATCGACACAGGTTGCCCTGCAACCAGAGTGGCGAGAACTTCGCGCACTTTCACGATACCAAGGATCGAATCGGGCGATCCTTCGGCGACTGGCAACAGCGAATGCGGGCTTTTCTGGATGGTCAGCTTGATCGCGTCTTCGTCTGCGTCGGCATCGATCCAGTCCACTTCTGTACGCGGTGTCATCATTTCGCGCACGGGCCGTTCTGCGAGACGCACGACGCCGGTCAGGATCTGGTGCTGCTCCGCTTCGATCACGCCCGAACGGGTGGCCTCGGCAAAGATCATCTGCAATTCTTCGGCAGTGACACTGTTCGCACCCTTCGTCCTTATGCCAAACAGACGAATGATGCCCGCTGAGCTGGTATCGAGCAGCCACACCAACGGCGCGGCAATGCGCGCCAGCCACGCCATTGGCAGTGCGGTAACGAGGCTGATCGGAACGGCTGCGCGCAAAGCAATCTGCTTGGGCACAAGTTCGCCTACCACCAGGCTGAGATAGGTGGTGATTGCAATCACAAGCGCGAATCCAGCCTCTTGCGCCATATCCTGTGGCAAACCCAGCGCAACCAGCCGCTCTCCCACCGGACCGCCCAGACTAGCGCCGGAATACGCCCCGTTGATGATCCCGATCAGCGTGATGCCAATCTGAACGGTCGACAAAAACTTGCCCGGTTCGGCAGCCAGCCGGATCGCAGTGGATGCAGCGATCGATCCTTCATCCGCCCGCGCGCTCAGCCGCGATGTCTTGGCCGAAACTATCGCAAGCTCGGACATCGCAAAGGCGCCGTTGAGCACAATTAGCCCGGCGATGATAAACAGGTCAGTCCATGGAAAAGGTGTCACGCGCAAACCGCTAGCACAATTCCGCGATCTTGCCAGCAGCGTCATGCCTACATCGTAATGCAACCAGCGGAACGCCCGTTAAACAGCAGATTACACGGATAGCGCGGGATACATGCGGACACTTCTCCGTTCAGCCTGCCGCAACGCGCGCGGGCCCAGCAAATTTTTTTGGAACCGTGGGCCTCGCCGACGCTTGCATAAGAAACAATATAACTGGAGGTAAATTCATGAAACCATCACGCATCCTGATCTCGGGCACCGCCGCACTCGCTTTGCTGGGAACCACCGCCTGCGTCACCGATCCCAACACAGGCGAACAGAAAATTTCGCGCACCGGCATCGGCGCGGCCCTTGGCGGGACGCTCGGCTATCTGCTTGGCGGCGCAATCGGCGGAGATACCGCACGTATCATCGGTGCAGGCATCGGCGGTTCGGCTGGTGCGGTTATTGGCAAGCAGTTCGATGATCAGATCAAGGAACTGGACGAGCAGACCGCGGGCAGCGGCGTCGATGTCGAGGAAATCGGCGACGGCGATGCGATTTTGGTACGCCTGCCTGATGGTGTGACTTTCGCCACCGGCTCGGCCAACATCAACCCCAGTTTCCAACAGACACTGGACACCGTGGCGCAAAGCCTCATCAAATACCCCAACAGCCTGATCGATGTGTACGGCTTTACCGACACGACCGGCAGCACCGCGTTGAATCAGCGCCTGTCGGAACAGCGCGCTCAGGCAGTTGCCGATTACCTTGCCGCCCGCGGCGTGGCGCGTGGCCGTCTGGCGACGCGCGGTTTTGGTGAGAGCTATGACCAGCTGCGCGTGAAAACCGCCGATGGTGTGGCAGAGCCGCTGAACCGCCGGGTCGAAATCAAGATCATCCCGATCAGTCAGGATGATGTGAACGCTGCACGCGGTAACTAAGCAATTATCGGTTCACCGTAATCGAAGTGAGCCCTCGCAGCGACGGGGGCTCACTTTGTTGTTTGCAGACTATTTCCCGGTGCTCAAAGATTGGGCTCGCTCGCTCAGACGCATTACAGCCTCGGCGTGAATTCCCGGCGCGCACACCAGCACGCCAAAATCGCGCGGATCATGCTTGTTATAGGCGAGCGGTTCGCCGAATGCGTCGGAAACCTGCGCCCCAGCTTCGCGCGCTATCAGCGCAGCGGCGGCGACATCCCATTCATATCCCCAGCGCAAGGTCGCCACCAGATCCGCGCGATCGTCAGCAACCATGGCGATACGCAAAGCGATGGAATTGGGCTTTTCCACTATCGTCAGGTCTGAATCAACGCTCGGCAATTGATCAACCGGCACACGCGCACCGGAAAACTGCGTTCTTGTGCTTGCTCTCAGTGGCCGTTCATTCAGCGTGGCTCCGTGTCCAGCTTCGGCGAACCACTCCTCTGCGCGCGCCGGAGCGATCAGTATCCCGATCAGCGGTCGCTGCGCGCTGACCAAGGCGACAGATATCGCCCAACCCGGTCGCCCGCGCACGTAATCGCGAGTGCCATCGATGGGATCGACCAGCCAGATAAGCCCACTATCCGTGCGTGTCTTGTCGTCCGCGCTCTCTTCAGAAAGCCACGCCGCCGATGGCAGCAAAGCGGTCAATTCGCGGCGCAGGAACCGATCTACTTCCAGATCGGCTTCGCTAACGGGATTATCAGGCGTTTTGTCCCAGCTGGTGAGTGCATGGCCATCGCCCGGCCAGCGCGAAAGTGCGATCCGGCCCGCCTCACGAACGATCTCCAGCAGTCTTGAACGGTCTATCATATGCGCCTTTGGTCAGGCTTACCCTCGTGCGCGCGCGACAAGCACTTTTCAAGCGCCGCGAGACATGCTTATGCCCTGCGCAACGGGAACCTCCCCACAGGATCTAAGCCCTCTCGCAACAAAGCGCAGGGCAAAAACATGCAAAAGGGATCACGCTGCCATGAACGTCCATGAATACCAGGCCAAGGAACTGCTCAAGGAACACGGCATCGCCATACCCGCCGGATATCCTGCGCTGACCGTGAAGGAAGCGGTGGAAGGAGCCAAAAAGCTGCCGGGGCCACTGTACGTTGTAAAGGCGCAAATTCATGCCGGCGGCCGCGGAAAAGGTAAATTCAAGGAACTGCCTGCTGATGCCAAGGGCGGCGTGCGGCTTGCCTTCTCGCTCGACGAGGTCGAATCGCACGCGCGCGAAATGCTCGGCAACACGCTCGTGACGATCCAGACTGGCGACGCGGGCAAGCAAGTGAACCGCCTGTATGTGACCGATGGTGTCGATATCGAAAGCGAATACTACCTCGCCATGCTGGTCGACCGGGCAAGCGGACGGGTCGCCATGGTCGCCTCGACCGAGGGCGGAATGGATATCGAGGATGTGGCGCACGAAACGCCCGAACTCATCACCACGATTACGATCGATCCTGCACAGGGCTTTATGCCGCATCACGGCCGCGCGGTCGCATTTGCGCTGAAACTGACGGGCGATTTGAACAAGCAGTGCCAGAAAGTCGCCGCGCAGCTGTACGATGCCTTCATGGCGAGCGACGGCGAAATGCTGGAAATCAATCCGCTGGTCGAAACGAAGCCCGACGCTGACGGCAAGGCACACCTGCTCGTGCTCGACACCAAGATGAGCTTTGATGGAAATGCGCTCTATCGCCACCCCGCAATCGAAGCGATGCGCGACGAAACAGAAGAAGACCCGGCCGAAGTCGAAGCGAGCGAATACGACCTCGCCTATATCAAACTGGACGGCAATATCGGCTGCATGGTCAACGGCGCTGGCCTTGCCATGGCGACGATGGACATCATCAAGCTGAACGGAGCGTTCCCGGCAAACTTCCTCGACGTGGGCGGTGGCGCCACCACAGAGAAGGTGACGGCGGCATTCAAGATCATTCTAAAAGATCCCGCGGTAGAAGGCATCCTCGTCAACATTTTCGGCGGGATCATGAAGTGCGACATCATCGCCAACGGCATCGTTCAGGCGGCCAAGGACGTGAACCTCTCGGTTCCGCTGGTCGTGCGGCTTGAAGGCACCAATGTCGAAGCGGGCAAGGAAATCCTGGCCAATTCCGGCCTCGCCATCGTCGCAGCGGATGATCTGGGTGACGCTGCGAAAAAGATCGTCGCTGAGGTGAAGAAGGCAGCGTAATCGCTATGCCGGTTTGAGTATCGTTAGGCCGCGCCGGTTTCGACTGGCGCGGCCTTTTCGTTTCAGGGCCTTCTCGTTTCAGGGCCTTCTCGTTTCAGGGAGCTGAATCGGCTCAAGTGTAGCGCGCCCGCCAAAAATCACCTAGCTGGCGTGGAACGGGCGCTGGCCCGTGTTCGTTGAGGTTTTAAGAGGCTCGCTCAACTTGACGTTTACGTAAACGCAAGCTAGAGCGCTGGCATAGAGTTTTGTTGGGCCTTGCGAGCAGTGCAGCGGCCTTCATTGGGAAAGGACACCACCATGAAAATCCTCGTCCCCGTCAAACGGGTGATCGACTATAATGTTAAGCCGCGCGTGAAGGCTGATGGATCTGGCGTGGATCTGGCCAACGTTAAAATGAGCATGAATCCGTTCGATGAAATCGCCGTCGAAGAGGCGATTCGTCTGAAGGAAGCTGGCAAGGCTGAGGAAATCATTGCTGTCTCCGTCGGCCCGGCAAAGGCGCAGGAAACGCTGCGCACTGCACTTGCCATGGGTGCGGACCGCGCGATCCTGATCGAAACCTCCGATGAGGTTGGCGCCGAGGTTGAACCGCTCGCCGTTGCCAAGATTCTCAAGGCGATTGCCGATGAAGAACAGCCGGGCCTCGTTCTGCTGGGCAAACAGTCGATCAGCGACGATTTGAACCAGACCGGCCAGATGCTCGCCGCACTGATGGGACGTCCGCAGGGCACCTTTGCCAACACCGTCGAAATCGACGGCGATGCAGTGATTGTAAAGCGCGAAATCGACGGCGGTCTTGAAACGGTCAAACTGACCATGCCCGCCATTGTCACGACCGACCTGCGCCTGAACGAGCCACGTTATGCGTCTTTGCCCAACATCATGAAGGCCAAGAAAAAGCAGCTCGATATCAAGTCTGCGGCAGATTATGGGGTCGATATCGCCCCGCGTCTGACCACTACCAAGGTTGCCGAACCGCCGGTTCGCCAGGCCGGTGAAAAGGTCGAAGACGTCGCCGCGCTCGTCGCCAAGATCAAGGAAATGGGGATCGCTTGATCAGCGGCCCATTCGCGAAACAAGGGACAAGACAGATGAACACTCTTATTCTCGTCGAACATGACAATTCGACCGTCAATGACGCAACTCTCGCCGTGGTCACTGCCGCAGGCAAGCTGGGCGAAGTCACCGCACTGGTCGCGGGCAAGGATTGCGGATCAGTCGCTGAAGCTGCTGCAAAAATTGCAGGTGTTGCCAAAGTTCTGAAGGCCGATGATGCTGCCTACGAACACGGCCTTGCCGAAAACGTTGCGCCGCTGGTGGCTGCGCTGATGGTGGATTACGACGCCTTCCTCGCGCCTGCGACCACTTCGGGCAAGAATATCGCGCCGCGCGTCGCTGCGCATCTTGATGTAATGCAGATTTCAGACATTCTCTCGGTCGAAGGTCCAAAGACCTTCACCCGTCCGATTTACGCCGGAAACGCGATTGCGACCGTCGAAAGCTCCGATCCCAAACTTGTCATCACCGTGCGCGGAACTGCTTTTGAAAAAGCGGCAACCGAGGGAGGGTCCGCATCGATTGCCGATGCAACCGGACCGGGCGATGCCGGGCTTTCCAGCTTTGTCAGCCGCGAAGTTGCCAAGAGCGAGCGTCCTGAACTTGCCAGCGCCAAGATCATCGTATCAGGTGGACGCGCGCTGAAAGACAGTGAAACCTTCGATTCGATCATCAATCCGCTGGCAGACAAGCTTGGCGCAGCCATCGGCGCATCGCGCGCGGCGGTTGATGCGGGCTATGTTCCCAACGATTACCAGGTCGGCCAGACCGGTAAGATCGTTGCCCCCGAAGTGTATATCGCCATCGGCATCTCGGGCGCAATTCAGCACCTTGCCGGGATGAAGGATTCGAAGGTCATCATCGCGATCAACAAGGATGAAGATGCCCCAATCTTCCAGGTCGCCGATATCGGCCTCGTCGCGGATCTGTATTCGGCTGTGCCGGAATTGACGGGCGCGCTGGACTGATCCCAGCCAGTGCGACCGAGCTGAGCGCACTTTCGTACAAGAATTCTCAAGTGGAAAGATTGCCTCCGCTGCGCTCTATTGCGCGGCGGAGGTTTTTCATGCGCTTTTGCAGACTGCTATTCTTATTCAGCCCATTTCTTGCGCTTCCGGGCGGAGCCGCCAGTGCAGCACCTTTGACGCTCGTGCCGACTTCGGATTGGCGCCTGAACGAATATGACGACAAATGCAGGGTCACTCGATCTTTCGGCTCAGGTGAAGATCGAGTGACACTGTGGGTCGACAAAGGCAGTTCGGGTCCCAGCGTCAATCTTACATTGATCGGTGAGCCAATGCGCAATCCGTTCGGTCCGACGTTGCGCATTGCCTTTGCTCCCGACGATCCGATGGAACGGAACTACGTCAAACTGACATCAAGCAAAGGCAGACCGGTGATTTCAATGTTCGGTGTTCAGCCGTCACATGTTCACCGTGCCGTCTTCAAGCGAAGCCAGCGAATCATTTTCGGGAGAAGAAACGGTCAATCTGTTTGCAGGCGAGCTTCCGCAGACGATGCCGCCACAGCGCAAATCGAGGCAAGGTTGTGCCGAGATCGAATCTCTTGATCTGTCAGGCGCATTGATCCAGCCGATATCGCTGCAGATGAATGGCTTCGCTGCGGCCATGACCGATCTTTCAGATGCACCTCTCGGTCATAGAACGGGTCGAGCGTTTTGCCCGCGTCCCAGCCCACACCGCGTGATATCGAAAAATGGGCGGCGAAAGTTTCCGAAAACTATCCGGCTTTTCTGCTGTCCAAGAGCAGCAGGGGCAGGTAGGCGTGAGGTTGACAGTGAACAAAGAGCGGACGTGCCAGCTTTTGCGAGGTAATCAGATATAGCGGACCAGCATCCTTTAACGACACCGCCTGTTTGCAATTGCTGATCCATGCACGGTTCAATCCCGCCAAGAGACAGCGACGGCAATCCCGTACCCGGTTTCTACTCGACGACTGTAAATTACACCTTGAACTGACAGGGCTGCTTAGGTCGCAGTGGCTTCACGCCTGGAAAGCGCGTGGCGTTGCCACCAGCCTTGCCCCGTTGCGCAGGGTGCGGCGCACAATCTGACGGTTCTGTTCCGGGGTGCGGGCGACTTTGGGGTATGTGTTGCCAGAGCGCTGCCACCTTCGTCGCCCTCACGTATTGTTGCACGATCACGCGTTCGTGCAGCGGCGCGCTCAGCCGGTCCAACATCCGGTCAAGCATGACGCCCGCCATGTGATCGCTTGCGGCGCATTCGGTCCGTTGCAGAGCGGCTTCGTCCACGATTTCATACGGTGCGCCCGGTTGATTCGGCCCTGCTTCCGGTGACGCCAGGCTTTCGAGCGAGACGGTCATCACCCCCGCGCTTTTCGCGGATCGCCGCTGGTCGAGCCGCATCCGGTGGCGCAGACCTTGTAGTTCACCACGCATCTGCCACGTCGCATGAGTGGCAAAGCTCGCCTGCGCAGGATCATAGGTTTCCAAGGCGCGGTGCACGCCGATGGCAGCCGCTTGCTCAGCATCTTCCACCATGTCCAGCAACCGGTATTGTGCGATCAGGCGGCCAATGCGCGGGCGCAGCAGTTGGAGCAGCGCGCCAAAATCGCGGTCGGCACGCGGTCCACTGATTCGCGCCTGGCTCTCAACCCCGACACGATCGTGCCGCAACCGGTTGGCAAACGCCTCCATGCGCTGGCTGGCAAGTGAGATCGGGCGGTGTTGCATGGGCTGAGCGGGTGGCTCCTGTTGATCCTAGCCTTCACCCTATCCATGCAGTCTTTTCTGGTTGCCTGCCTGCATCCTGCGTGCCTCTCCCTAAGGGTTGGCTCGGAACGCGCTTGCAATCTTTGATTGGCGATTTCCGGCTGGATGTGTCGCAACTTCGGATTGGGTCATGCTGGCCTGCAATCGGCGCGATGCCAAGCGCGCAGCGCTTTCAACGGCGGCCTTGCTATCGCCTGCCATCAGCGCAGCGGCGCACTGCGAACATTCACGCTGCGCTTCGTGGGTGCGTTCGCGTGCCACAACTTCGCCCAAAAGCTCAAACATGCGGAACCGCGCACTGGCAAACCGGCCTTCATCGCTGCCGCAATCGAGCAAGGAGAAATACAACTCATCGCTCGGACTGCGCAGCCCATCGCGTGGTTGGCGCAGCAGCCCCCCTGTAAGGACGAATGCTCCTGTTCCTATTTCAAAAGAGCAACCCTGCCTTGCTGTCACCAGCGCGCCATTGATCACCACCTGTTCGCTGGCGGCCAGATGCACGATACGAGTGCTGGTCGTTTTGTCTTCGTTCGACATGTTTGTGATTTAGAGCGCTGAGCGCGAAAACGGGCGGCCCCGCAATTCTACGTATCTGGCACCGCGCATGACTATGCAGCGATTAGATCGTGATTACAGCCAACCACTGACGAAATGCAGCGTCATGCCGACAAGTCCGCCGACCAGTGTGCCGTTGATGCGGATGAACTGCAAATCGCGTCCAACGGCGTTTTCTATTCGCCCGGTGATCGTCGTCGCGTCCCAGCGTTTCACTGTTTCCGAAACCAGAGTCACAATTTCCGAGCCATAGCGCGTTGCCACTCCCACAACGGTGCGCCGGGCAAACCGGTTGATCTGGACCTGCAACCGCAAGTCCTGGCGCAGTGCTGTGCCAAGATCGGCGAGGCCTTTGCGCATTTCGCTGCCCAGCTGGGTATCGGCAGAACGCGCGCGGCGGATGAGCGAGCGGCGGATGCGTTCCCACACGCCCAGCCACCATTCGGCCACTGCCGGGTTTTCGACGAGATCGCGCTTCATCGCCTCTACCCGCTCGCGTGTTTCAGGATCGTGTTGCAGATCCTGCGCCAGCTTTGCCAGACCTTCCTCAACTTTGTGACGGATCGGGTGATCGGGATCGACCAGCACTTCGGCCAAAAGCTTGTAAAGACCATCGAGCACACTGGCAGAGATCCGTTCGTCCAGCCCCGTCCAGCGCAGCACCGCGTTGGCGCGGCGATGGATCACATCCTTGACCGTCTCTTCGTTGTCCTCAAGCGTCAGCCCCGCCCACCGCACGAAGCCATCGATCAGCGGTTTGTGGCGCTGATCGGTCATCATGCTTTCCATCATGCGTCCGGCGAGCGGAGAAATGTCGATCTTCTGAATCTGGCTGGCAAGACCTGATCGCACCTGATTGCCAAGCCGGTCGGGGTCGAGCGATTCGAGCACTTCCGCAAGCATTTCCGCAGCGCCGCCCATGATCTGGGTGCGTGCGTCCTCCCCCTCTCTCGATGGGCTATCGACAAGGAAATCGCCCACGGCGCGGGCGATGTTCATGCCCGCCATACGACGTGCGACAACGGCGGGAATCAGGAAATTGGTCCGCAGAAATTGCGCCATTGTATCGGCGATGCGGTCCTTGTTTTCCGGGATAATCGCGGTGTGCGGGATGGGCAGGCCCAGCGGGTGGCGAAACAGCGCGGTAACAGCGAACCAGTCGGCCAGCCCGCCTACCATCGCAGCTTCGGCAAAGGCATTGATATAGCCCCAAGCCGCGTGATTGCCGACAAGCCCATGCGTAGTGAAGAACACCACGGCCATCGCCGCCAGCATTCCCGTCGCAGTCCAGCGCATTCGCCGCGCGCGATCGACGCTCAGCGGCTCGCCGCCGAACGGGGACGGGTTTGCAGGAGGGGCGCGATACGATGAAGCCATGCTCAGAACCGTCTGCCCGAAAACAGACGGCGCGTCACGATACTAAGCACAAAAGCGCTTATTCAGCAGGTTGCGCACCCGGCGGGAGGTCTGTGCCCGGAGTGGCTGGGCGGGGATAGGGCGCATCCGCCGGTTGCGTGCCCGGCTGATGCTTGCGAGTATCGTCGCCTGGCTTGTACGTCAGCATTTTCTGGCGCAGCCACGGGCCAACGCGTTTTTCAAAGCCATCGGCCAGGCTGAAACCCGCGGGCACAATCAGCAGCGTCAGCAATGTCGACAAGACGAGCCCGCCGATAACGACGATGCCCATCGGCTTGCGCCATGCCTCATCACCGACAATCGAAAGCGCGGTCGGGATCATGCCTGCGGTCATGGCCACCGTGGTCATGACGATCGGCTGAGCGCGTTTGTGGCCGGCCTCAAGGATGGCTTCAAGCTTTTGCGTGCCCGTCGCCATTTCCTCGATCGCGAAATCGATGAGCAGGATCGAGTTCTTCGACACGATGCCCAGCAACAGAAGAATACCGATATAGACCGGCATGGATTGCGGTGCGCCCAGCAACCAGATCAGCAGAATACCGCCCAATGGCGCCAGCGCGAGCGATGTCATGTTGACGAGCGGGCTCATCAGCCGCTTGTACAGCAGGACAAGGCAGGCAAACACCAGCAGCACACCTGCGATAATCGCGATGATGAGGTTCTGGATCAGCTCTTGCTGCCATTGTTCCTCGCCCACGGCATCGCGGATCACGCCAGTGGGCAAGTCCTGCAGAACAGGCAGCGCCTCGATCTGCTCCTGTGCCGTACCCTTCAACACGCCCGAGGCGAGGTCCGCACCAATCAGAACGCGGCGGTTCTGGTTGTAACGCTGGATCACGGTGGGTCCGGAACCGAATTCGATATCGGCGACGCGCGACAGCGGGACCGATCCGCCAGATCCTGTCTGGACCGGCAGGTTTTCGATGGTGGTAAGATCGGTGCGATCAGCGGTGCTGAGCTTCACCCGGATGGGAATCTGGCGATCGGACAGAGAGAAGCGCGCGGCATTCTGTTCGATTTCGCCCAAGGTCGCGATGCGGATCGTCTGGCTCAGCGCGATGGTGCTGATGCCCAGTTCCGCTGCGATCTCTTCGCGCGGGGTAATGATGATTTCAGGCCGGTTGATATCGCCGCTGATGCGCGGTGCAATCAGACTGTTCAGGCCCTTCATCTGTTCGATCAGCGTGGCCGCCGTTTCGTCGAGCAGATCGGGGTTCGATCCTGCGAGCATGATCGTGAGATCACGGCCGGTGCCAAAGCCGCCGCCCTGCGATTCGAACCGCACGCGGGCATCGGCAATTTTCGCAAGCTCCGGTGCCAGTTCGCGTTCAAACTCAATCGAAGTCCGCTCGCGATCCTCGCGCAGGTTCACGAATACGCTGCCATTGCCGATCCGAATGCGTTCAAGCGCGTAATCGAATTCCTGCTGTTTTTCGAGCAATTGCGTGACCTGATCGACGACCTTCTTCGTTGTCGCCAACGTGGTGCCGGGCACCATTTCGATATCTACGGTGCTGCGATTGTTGTCGGTTTCCGGCTGAAACTGGCTCGGGATCTGCTGAAACAACAGCACTGTCACGATCAGCGAAAACCAGCCGATGCCCAACATCCAAACGCGGTGATCGTAGAAACGCGCAGTGAGATAGCGAGTGCTTTGCGCATGGCGCGTCTTCCCGCGGCCAAAAAGTTCAAAGAACTTGAACGTCAGAAGGCCCGCCACAAACGCGATAATCGAAACCAGTATCAGCTGGACAACCTCAAAGGTCTTGGAAGCGAGAAAGTGAGCCATGGTGTTGGAATCGCTGGAAACCGCGTTCGCGACGCTCTCGGGTATTTTAAGTCCGGCGATCAGATCGAATGAATAGAACATCGCAATGGCCGTCACCGCCAACAGCGTAAGCACAGTGAGCAGCAGGCTCGGCACGTAAATCCAGCGCCAGCGCGGCCCCGAAAGTCCCTCGCGGATCGACCTCATTTTACCAGTATCGAGCGTCCAGCGCAGCACCTGCATGTAACGGTCCATCATCGGACCTTCGCCATGCGTGGCGTGACCCTTCGATTCGAGGAAATAGGCCGCCATCAACGGAGTTACCATCCGCGCCACGGCAAGGCTCATCAACACCGCGACAACAACGGTCAGCCCGAAGTTCTGAAAGAACTGGCCCGATACGCCCGGCATCAGGCCAACCGGCAGGAACACCGCGACGATACAGAAGCTGGTCGCAACCACGGGCAGGCCGATCTCGTCGGCTGCGTCGATGCTGGCCTGATAGGGCGTCTTCCCCATGCGCATGTGGCGCACGATGTTCTCGATCTCCACAATCGCATCGTCTACCAGCACGCCTGCAACCAAACCCAGCGCAAGGAGCGACAGAAAGTTCAGGTTGAAGCCCAGCAAGTCCATGAAGAAGAAAGTGGGAATCGCGGACAATGGGATTGCGACCGCACTGATGAAAGTTGCGCGCCAATCGCGCAGGAACAGAAACACCACCACAATCGCCAGCACTGCGCCCTCAATGAGGGCGGACATCGAACTGGTGTATTGATTGCGGGTATAATCGGTGCTGGTGCCCATCCTGATGAAGCGGACGCCATCGGTTTCGGCCTCGATAGCGTCCATTTCCTTTAACGCTTCTTCATAGACAGTCAGATCGGAAGCACCGCGGGCGCGGTTCATGTAAAAATTGACGACTTCCTTGTCGCCGACTTCGCTGATTGAATCACGTTCGCTGTAACCATCGCGCACCATTGCGACATCGGCCAGCCGTACGGTACGCCCGCCACCGAGCTGAATCTGGCGCTGCGAGAGGTCATACGCGCTGTCGCTGTTGCCGATCACACGCAAGGACTGGCGCGTCCCGCCGATTTCGGTGAGGCCGCCTGCTGCGTTGATGTTCGCCTGCCGCAGCACGCCGTTGATCTGAGTTGCAGTGACGCCCAGCGCCTGCATCTTGGCCGGGTCGAGAATCACTTCGATCTCGCGATTGACCCCGCCAAACCGGCCGACTTCGGCCATGCCTTCGATCTTGAGAAGCCGTTTCGAAACGGTATCGTCGATGAACCAGCTCAACTCCTCGATCGTCATATCGTCAGCTTCGACCGCGATATAGCCAATCGGCTCGCCAACGACGTTCACTTTCTGAATCTGGGGCTCCAGAATGCCGTCGGGCAAGGTCGGGCGAACGCTGTCGATCTGGGTCTGAACTTCGCTCAGCGCTAGAGTGATATCGGTGCCGATTTCGAATTCGACAAATGTCGAGGACGAACCTTCGCTGGCCGAGGATTGCAGCGAATTCACACCGTTGATGGATCGCAGCGCGCTTTCCACCCGCTGCGTGATCTGGTTCTCGATTTCGGAAGGCGCAGCTCCGGGTTGCGAGATTGTCACCTGGACGCCGGGAAATTCAACGTCCGGATTGTTTGTCACGTCCATGCGCATGAAGCTGACAATCCCTGCCAGCAACAGCGCGCTGAAGAATACCAGCGGAATGACGGGATTGCGAATCGACCATGCGGATAAATTGCGGAAATTCATTGCTGGTCAGCCTCAGCCCTTCTGCCGGCGCGGATTGACGGTCTCACCGGGATTGAGGAAGCCGCCAGCGCTCAACACCACCAGTTCAGTTCCCGACAGCCCTTGCGTGATCGCAATACCATTTGCAGTGACGATCCCGGTTTTCACCGAACGCCGGGTCGCCTTGTTTTCCTTGTCGATGACATAGACGAACGCGCCTTCGTCATCTGCCAGCACCGCGCTTTCGGGAAGAACAGTTGCGGTCAGCGATCCGCCGCTGATGCGCGCCGTGGCAAAGCCGCCGGGCCGCAGTTCAGGCGCAAATGGCAAGGCGATACGGGCCGTGCCCTGACGAGTGCTTTCCTCGACAGTGGGGGCGATCTGCCACACCTGTCCCTTGAATATCTTGTCCGATCCGGCGAGCTGGATTTCGGCATTTACGCCTTGCGACAGCCGCGCCATCTGTGTCTCGCTCACCTGTGCCAGCATTTCCATCTCGCCGCCGCGTGCGATAGTGAACAGCGGCGCAGTTCCGGGGCCGACCGTCTGGCCAGGCTCGACGTTGCGCGACAGGACATAGCCTGCAGCCGGCGCGACCACGTTCAGGCGCGCGTTGCGGGCGCGCAATTCATTCAATTGGGCCTGCGCAACCCTTACCCGCGCTGCGGCGGAATCGCGCGTTGCGGTGAGGCGGTCGATATCAGCTTTTGAAATAAAACCCTTGGCCACAAGCTGTTGCGCACGATCAAGATTAGCCTGAGCCAGCGCGGAATCAGCGCGGGCGACTTCGATCTGGGCGGCCTGCGCGGCCGCCTGCTGCACTTGCACCGAACGGTCGATCACGGCGAGAACCTGACCCTGACGCACCCATTGACCCGCATCGACGGGTACCGAGATGACACGTCCACCTTCGCCCTCTACGCCGACCGGCATCAGGCGCCGCGCAGCGATCTGGCCGGGCACCTCGACCGTGGCTGCAATCGTGGTTTGGCCGGGCGCGACAACGGTCACTACCGGAGCTTGCAATTCGTCGTCGCCCGCACCCACCGGTTCTCCGCCAGCAAAAGCAAAGTAAATGCCGATGGCGAGGAGTATTGCAAAGATGATGCCGGCAAAGATCAGCAGGCGACCGGAAATACCTTTCGACCGATGCGTGGTCGCACCGTCAAGCTCGGCACCGACAGGCTCGGCAGCTTCGGCATTGATGGTCGTTTCGTAATTCATCGCAGATTCCCCGGCGTACGCTGCCGCCCGATAACGTCTCGCCCGGCAAAAGGCTAATTCATTGCAAGTGTATTATCTCTATAACTCACCAAATACAACCGGGTTAGGTTGTGCAGCCGATTGGCGCAACTCGTCGCTCGACTGACGGCTGGATCAGGCAGACGAAAAGCACACATCGCTCCAAACGTGCTCCGACGGGCGCTTCACCGTATAAACCAAAAGGGGCGGCGCAGCCAGTCGCCGCGCCGCCCCTAATCAGGGTTTATCTATGGTAGAGCGCTTAACCGCGCACGCGACCACGTTGAATCAGGTTGAGGATGGCGAGCAGAACCACAGCGCCAAGTACTGCAACCACAAGGCCGGTCAGCGAAAACTGCTGCACGCTACCCGAAATTCCAAGCAAGGGGCCCGCGATCAGATTGCCGATTACCGAGCCGATGCAGCCAACAACGATGTTCAGAAAGATCCCCATCGAGGCGTCACGATTCATGACCATGCTGGCAAGCCATCCGGCCACACCCCCTACGATCAGTGCGATAATCCATCCCATTACAATTTCCTCCAGTGCAAGATTGCATTTATCTCATCAATCTATGGAGGTTCATGTGGTTCCCGCAAGGGTCACAAAATAGTCCGAATATGCCCGGTCGTCGTTTCAATATCGCAACTTGCGCTCGTACTCGTCGCGATATTTCTGGATCCGCGTCACGCGCAATCCTTTCATGCCGGAACGGTCCATCGCTCGCTGCCATGAGGCAAATTCCTCAAGCGTCAGGCCATAGCGTTCAAGCACTTCGTCGATGGTCAGCAACCCGCCGTTCACCGCCGCGACCACTTCCGCCTTGCGGCGCATGACCCACCGCTTCGTCGAAGGCGACGGCAGATCGTTCACCGTCAGCGGTTCGCCGAGCGGCCCGATGACCTGTGCGGGGCGGATGTCCTGGTTTTCAATCATACATTGTCTCTCGCATCGCCTTGTGCCGGTGCCCCTGTTTCGTTCTGAACATTACCGCGTGAGGTTTTGCAGGCCTCTAAACCAGCAAAGTTAACAGGCCCTTCCCCATTGCCCAGAGCCTTGAAAAAGCTTGCCGCTGCATCACCGAACCTTGCACCCGATGATCCGGCGCACAGCATGGAATCGTGGCGCAATTCCCGCCGCAGGTCGCGCGCTGCATTCAGCCGGGCAGTCAGCTCGCCCCATTCAATCGCGCGCAAGGCATCGCCGGCACGCGCCGCCTGAGGTGTCGGGGCGGCCATCTCAGCGTTGTCTGAAACCGCGCGCGAGCTGCCGAACGGCAAATCTCGCTCGTCTGCATCGCGACTGTCTGCGCGGGGAATAGGCTTACCGTTTTCGAACATGAGCCAATATGTATCGGCAGGTCGTCAATATGTGGTAAAACCCGCATTTACCTGTCCTTAGGATTAGAGCCGGTCTCGTTGGGCTGTCCTTAGCGAGGGAGACTTGACGCAAGGCAGCCTTGACGCGGGGCTGGCGAAAGGCGGTGAGCGGCCCTATATCGCGGGGCAATCATGGACACCAACGCCTCTTTTGCGCCGGTTCGCGGCTCTCATTCGCAATTCGGGCTCGACAGCGCCGGACTGTTCGACCTGCCGCGGCCCGCCAGCGAATGCCGGATCGTTGTCGCGATGAGCGGCGGGGTTGATTCCTCGGTTGTCGCAGCTCTTGCAGCCGATACCGGGGCGGAAGTGATCGGCATAACCTTGCAATTGTATGATTATGGCGCGGCCACCGGGCGCAAGGGCGCGTGCTGCGCGGGCGACGATATTGCCGATGCGCGCGCCGTGTGCGACCGGCTGGGCATCGCGCATTACGTTTTCGACCACGAAAGCGCCTTTCGCGAGGACGTGGTCGAGCAATTTGCCGACGAATACCTTGCCGGGCGCACGCCGGTCCCTTGCATTCGTTGCAATATGGGCCCGAAATTCACCGATCTGTTTCGCATGGCGCGCGAACTGGGCGCGGATTGTCTTGCAACCGGACATTACGTGCAGCGGGTTGAAGCGCCCACCGGTCCGCATCTGCATCGAGCGCTCGATCCTGCGCGCGACCAGTCGTATTTCCTGTATGCCACTACGCAGGAACAGCTTGAATACATTCGCTTCCCGCTTGGCGGCCTGCCAAAAACGCAGGTTCGCGAACTGGCCGAAGCTGCCGCTTTGCGCAACGCGGCAAAGCCTGACAGTCAGGACATCTGCTTTGTACCGGACGGCAATTACGCGGCGATCGTCACGAAGCTGCGGCCCGAAGGCGCGGCGCCCGGTGCAATTGTCCATGCGGCCACCGGAGAGGAACTGGGCTCGCACAAGGGGATCATCCATTTCACCGTTGGTCAGCGCAAGGGGCTGGATATCGGCGGCCAGCCCGAACCCCTTTACGTCATCGGTCTGGATGCGGAACGGTGCGAGGTGCGCGTCGGGCCAAAGCGGATGCTGGCGGTCGAGAGCGCGCAATTGATCGAGACTAACCGTATCGGCACATTGCCTGAAATTCCGCTCACCGCGAAGGTTCGCTCGCTTGCGAAACCTGTGCCTATCATCCTCGAAGGCTCGCTTGGCGATGGCGTGGCAACCACGATCCGGTTCGAAACGCCCGAATATGGCGTTGCCCCCGGACAGGCGGCGGTGATCTATGCGGGAGAGCGCGTGGTCGGCGGTGGCTGGATCGATGCGACGACTGCAGTGGCTGGCTGAAACCCTAGCGCGCTGCCTCTCCATCCCACGGTTCCAGCACGCAGCCATATCCCCCGCGATAGGTTGCCGTGTTCGCTGTGACCAAGGGGAAGCGCGCGGTGACGCTTTTGGCGGCAGGATCGTCTTTGAGCGTGACCAGCTCCATTCCGGCCAGCTTGTCCTTTTCGCAATCTTCCAGATCGCGCCCCGCAACGAAGCGGCATGAGCAAGCGACTCGTGCAGCATAGGCCGTGCCGACCTCGGCATACCCGTTGATCGGCGCCCGATAGGCATACAGCGTCGCCGCGATCGCCGCGATGATCGCGAGCGTGATCCATAGCAGGAGGCGCGATCTACTTGCCCGCCCGTTTGCACGTTGTGCTTTAGCCATTGCCAACCTTGATCACATGAGGAATTGAGCGCGCGATGATGACACGCAGCCCCCGCTCTATCGCCGCTCTTGCCTTTGCGCCAGCCTTCGTGGTCCTTGCCGCTTGCGATGCGTCCGCGCCGGGCGAACCCGCGCCGCTGACCGAGACTGCGCTGGCCGCCGTGACCGACAAGGCTGGCGCCCCGCGCGATCAGCTTGCGCGTGAGGTAGACGATCTGTTCACCAGCGAAGGCGTTGGCGAAACGCGCGCCGTGCTGGTCATGGCGGATGGCGCGATCGCTGCCGAACGATACGCCGACGGCTATGATGCAAAGACCCGCTTCGTCAGCTGGTCGATGGCCAAGACAATCACCGCCGTTCTGGTGGGTATGCTGGTGTCCGATGGCAGCCTCAGCCTGGATGCGCCGGCGCCGGTGTCGATGTGGCAGCGCCCCGGCGATCCCCGTTCCGAGATCACCCTGCGCCAACTGCTCCAGATGCGATCGGGCCTGCGTCACACCGAGGCGGGCGATCCCCCTTACGAAAGCTCCGAGGTGCGGATGCTGTTTCTCGACGGGCGCGACAACATGGCGCAATGGGCGAAGGAACAGCCGCTGGAGGCGGAGCCGGGCGAGCGGTTCGAGTATTCCTCCAACACCACCGTCATTCTCGCCGATATCATCGTCAGTGTCCTGACCAAGAGCACCAATCCCGATCAGCGCCGTGCGGCAGTCGACACCTTCATGCGTGAGCGGTTGTTCGGGCCGTTGGAAATGACTTCGATGGTTCCCGAATACGACGCCAGCGGCACATTGATCGGCGGCAGTCTGATGCATGCCACCGCGCGCGACTGGGCAAAGTTCGGCGAATTCATGCGCAAGGGCGGACGCGCACCCGATGGCGAGCAACTGGTCCCCACCCGCTGGATCAGCGCGATGCATTCTCCCAGCCCCGCGTCCGAACATTACGGTTTCCAGACATGGATCAACCGGCCCGAGCCGCGGCTGGAATACCCTCATCCCCTGTTTCCCGATCGCGCGCCCCCCAGCCTTTTCGCGCTGATCGGGCACATGGGCCAATATGTTCTCGTCTCCCCCGAACAGCGGGTGACGATGGTGCGCCTGGGCCATTCGGACAGCGAGCAGCGGCCCGTCATGCTGCAGGAAGCGGCTGATGTGCTCGCCCTGTATCCTCAGAGGTAGAACATCCTCAGAGGTAGAACGTCCCCTCAACCACGGTGATGCACGGCCCGGCCAGCCATGCGCGGTCGCCACTTGGCCTGCGCTCTATCCGGCAAGCGAGGGTTCCGCCGCGCTCGCTGGCCTGATGCGCGGTAAAGCTGTCCACACCCAGCCGTCCGGTCCAGAACGGGGTCAGGGTTGCGTGCGCCGCACCGGTTACCGGGTCTTCATCGACCCCGCCGCCCGGCACGAACACCCGGCTGACGACATCGGTATCCCCGCCCGGCGCGGTGCAAACGAACAGATTGTTGCCAAGGCGCGCCAGCCCGCGAAGATCGGGGTCGAGCGCGCGGATTGCGGCTTCATCAGGATACAGAAACAGATCGTATCCCTTCGGATTGCGCCACACTTCTACAGGGCTTCCGCCCAGCAGCGCCGCTGCCTCGTCCCATTCGCTGCGCTGTGTAGGGATACATGGCAGCGCAACCTCGTATGCGGCGACGCCAATACCGGCTTTGCGCACCACTTCGAGAATGCCGGACTGGCGTGTGCGGAATGTCACCCGGTCAAGCTCACGTGCCGTCTCATCGCGGGTCAGAAGGACATGCCCGCTCGCCAGAGTGGCATGGCCGCACAATTGCACTTCCTCTGTCGGCGTGCACCAGCGCAGCTCCCAATCGGCGCCCCCATCTTCGGGCCGGGTCGCATCGCGCACGAGAAAGGCGGTTTCCGCAAACAGGTTCTCCGCCGCGATCTGCACCAGCACATCGTCGGGCAACCATTCATCCAGCACCATTACCGCCGCCTGATTCCCGCCAAAAGGGTGCGCGCTGAAAGCGTCGACGTGCCAATAGGGTATCTTCATTCGCTGTTCCTCACCGCTGTTCCTTCCGCTGCGCTGCGCTGCGGCTGCGAGCGCGCAGTCGCGCTTTCGAACCTTTCAGGCTCGGTTGGCAAAGGCCTGTCGCTGCTCATGGATACAGCAGCGTGTCGGTCCAGCCCAGAGCATCACCCGCGCCTTCGAGCGTGAACAGCCGCCGGTCATGCAGGCGATTGTCGCGGTCCATCCAGAATTCGATGCGTTCGGGCGCAAGGGTGAAGCCGGTCCAGTGGTCGGGGCGCGGCACCTCGCCTGCTGCCTCGAACTCGCGGCGCAGGTTTTCTACCCGGTCGATATAGGTCTGGCGTTTCGGCAGCGGCCGCGACTGGTCGCTCGCGGCGGAGCCGACCTGGCTCTTGAACGGGCGTGAGTGGAAATAGTCATCAGCGTAGGCCGGCGAAACTTCGATCAGCTTGCCCTCGATCCGGATCTGGCGGCGCAGGCTTTTCCAGTGAAACAGGATCGCGGCCTGCATGTTGTCGGCGATGTCCGTGCCTTTGCGACTGCCCATGTTGGTGAAGAAGGTGAAACCGCCGCCGACCACGCCATAGTCGGCGCCCTCGCTGCGGCCGTGCCCTTTCAACAGGACCATGCGCACCGATGGCCGCGCCTTGGCGTCTGCGGTTGCCAGCGCCATGGCGTTGGGATCGTTGGGTTCGCTGTCTTGCGCCAGCGCAAACCATTCATCAAACAGCGCAAACGGCTCAGCGCGCGACGGGATCTGGCTGTCGGCAAGCTGGCCGCTGTCCAATTGGCTCATTTCACTCATTTCATCTCATCCCAAGCACGGCTGGTACATCTGGCACAGTGTCCAGAAGCCATAATCGTTTCGCCCACATAATTGCTGTCTGACATCATTAAACAGACTGGAGACAGAATGGCAGGCGCAGGCGTTCATCGCGCGGCGATAGGCGGTTTGGAGCGTGTAGGAAAGGTGCGGCCACACCGGAAAACTGCGATCGCGACACGTTTTCCGGGTCGCTTTGCGTGTCGCAATCTGCACAGCCTGCTTGCACGTGCGGACCGTCTCACCTAGCTAACACGCCATGTCTGATCCCTACCGTACACTTGGCGTACCGCGCACGGCGTCCGAAAAGGACATAAAGAGCGCCTATCGCACGCTCGCCAAGGAACTGCATCCCGATCGCAACAAGGGTAAGCCGGACGCGTCGGAACGATTCTCCGATGTGACCAAGGCGTACGATCTGCTTTCGGACAAGAACAAGCGTGCCCAGTACGACCGCGGCGAAATCGACGGTGATGGCAATCCGCTCAATCCGTTTGCCGGAATGGGTGCGGGCGGCGCACGCGGGTTTGGGCGTGGCCCCGGAGGCATGGGAGCGGGGATGGGTGGCGGCCCGCGCCCCGGATATGGCGGCGCGGACATGGGCGGCTTTAATGCCGATGACATGGATCTGGGCGACCTGTTCGAAGGGCTGTTTGGCGGGCGCGCTCGCACCGCAGGGCCGCAGCCGGGTGCGCGCGCGGGATTTGGCCAGCGCCCCGGCGCGCAGCCAGCCCGGCGCGGAGCCGATATCCAGTATCGCCTTGCGGTGCCATTCGTAGATGCAGCCGCCGGGCGTGATCAGCGGATCACGCTGGCAGATGGAAAGGCGATCAACCTCAAACTTCCCGGCGGTGTCGACGACGGCACGCAAATGCGGCTGAAGGATAAAGGGCACGCAGGGCCGGGCGGCAATGGCGATGGCATCGTGCTGGTTGAAATCGGACCGCACCCGTTCTTTCGCCGCGATGGTGACAATGTGCGCATGGACCTGCCGATCACGCTGGACGAGGCGCTGCGCGGAGGCCGGATCAAATGCCCGACCGTAGATGGGCCGGTGATGCTGACGATCAAGCCGGGTACCAATGGCGGGACGGTGATGCGGCTGGCGGGCAAGGGCTGGACCAAGGCAGGCTCGACCGCGAAGGGTGACAAGCCCGCGCGCGGCGATCAGCTGGTCACGCTGGAAATCCAGCTGCCAAAGGATCGCTCGACGCTGGAACAGGCGCTTGAAGGATGGAGCGACCCGGAAAACCCGCGCGAACGGTTCGGCCTGTAATGGCCCCGGCGCTTTGGATGCCCAATGCCTGAGGCGGCGTAATGATCGACCGGCGCAAACTTGGCGCGGTGCTGGAGTTTGCGCCAACAGACGAGGGCGCGGTCCCGGCGGAACAGGAAGTCAAATCGCTTTCCCCCGAAGCGCGCCGCCGTGCGAAGATATTGCGGCGCGCCGAACGCGCCGACAGGGGCGACCACGCTGATGCGGACGAGGCAGAGCAGCGGTTTTCGCGCACATGCGCGGCGGATCCTTGGTCCCGGAACGCGATTCTTTGTCGTTGCGCGGCGCACGGTGGTGGGCACTTTCAACGATGGTTTCATCCATGCGGGTAACCTTGCCTATCTGTCGATGCTGTCGATTTTTCCGTTCTTCATTCTTGCAGGCGCGTTGTTTCAACTGGTTGGCGAAGTCGATGATCGCCGATTGGTGATCGCGACCGTGCTGATGTCGATGCCGCCGACCGTGCGCGAAGTGATCGCCCCGGTTGCGGAAAGTGTCATCGACGCGCGCAGCGGGTGGCTGTTGTGGCTGGGCGCGGGCGCCGGGCTGTGGTCGGTATCGAGCCTGATCGAGACAATCCGCGATGTTCTGCGGCGCGCCTATGGTACGCGAGCGGTCATGCCGTTCTGGCGGTACAGGCTCGCCTCTGCCGGGATCATCATCAGCGCGGTGATCTTGTTGATGCTGTCCCTGTTTGCGCAGGTTGTGATCGGCACGGCGCAGCAATTTATGGATGCGCGCATACCGCGTCTGGCCAATCTGATCGGCACGCTGGGCATATCGCGCATCGTGCCCGCATTCGGCCTGTTCGGATCGCTGTACCTGTTGTTCTGGGCGCTGGCGCCGCTGAAATATCGTTCGCGCAAATACCCCAAATGGCCCGGCGCGCTGTTCACCGCCGCGTGGTGGCTGGCTGTTACCACTGCGATGCCACCGGTCCTGGGCAGTTTCCTGCAGTATGACCTGACCTATGGCAGCCTTGCGGGCATCATGGTCGCTTTGCTGTTTTTCTGGCTCGTCGGGCTTGGGGTGGTTATCGGGGCGGAACTGAATGCGGCGCTGGCGGAGCCGGGAGGGCCTGAGCCTGCAGCCGACGAAAAAACCGAGGAGACAAGCGGATGAGCGAACAGATGAGCGGCCTGATGAAGGGCAAACGTGGCCTGATCATGGGCCTTGCCAATGACAAGTCGCTGGCGTGGGGCATCGCAAAACAGCTCGCAGAACATGGCGCCGAACTCGCGTTCTCCTATCAGGGCGAAGCGCTGGCAAAGCGCGTCAAACCGCTGGCGCAGCAATTGGGCAGCGATTTCACTTTCGAATGCGATGTATCGGACATGGCATCGCTGGACGCAGCGTTTGCCACCTTGAAAGAGCGCTGGGACACGCTCGATTTCGTTGTCCACGCAATCGGGTTCTCCGACAAGAACGAGCTGCGTGGCAAGTATCTCGATACCAGCCTCGACAATTTCCTGATGACGATGAACATTTCCGCCTATTCGCTGGTGGCGGTGACGCAGCGCGCGGCGGCGATGATGCCCGAGTCCGGCGGCAGCATCGTGACGCTGACTTATTACGGCGCGGAAAAGGTGATCCCGCATTACAACGTGATGGGCGTTGCCAAGGCCGCGCTGGAGACCAGCGTAAAATACCTCGCCAACGATCTTGGCCCGCGCAACATCCGGGTGAACGCGATCAGCGCGGGTCCGGTCAAGACACTTGCGGCAAGCGGGATCGGCGATTTCCGCTACATCCTGAAATGGAACGAATACAATTCGCCATTGCGCCGCAACATAACCATCGATGACGTGGGCGGATCGGCGCTGTATCTGCTGTCCGACCTTGCATCGGGCGTGACGGGGGAAACGCACCATGTCGATGGCGGATATCATGTCGTGGGCATGAAACAGGAAGACGCGCCCGACATCGCTCTGGACAAATAGAGCCGGGACGCAGGGGAGGCGGACCGGACCGGAGGGGTACGCAAGCGCGACCGGATGTTGGCCGGTCAGCCCGCCCCCTCGGAAGCATCAGAAAACATTAACCTATTTTGAGCCGAAGCCCGTCATCACTGTGTGGATGGTGCGCATCACGATCAGCACGTCGAGCCAGAACGAGAAATATTTAATGTAATAGAAGTCATATTGCAGCTTCACGTCGATGTCTTCCAGCGTGGCCACGTGCCCCTGATTGACCTGCGCCCACCCCGTCAGGCCCGGCTTCACGATGTTGCGATACGAATAAAATGCGAGATTTTCCTCGTACCAGTCTGCCAGCGCGTTCGCTTCGGGACGCGGTCCAATCAGACTCATCTCGCCTTTCAGCACGTTGAACAGCTGCGGCAATTCATCGATGCGGAATTTGCGGATCGAACGCCCGATGCGGGTGACACGGGCGTCTTCGGACTGAGTGATGGCGTCCTCGCGCTCGCATTCCCCGGCCTTCAGTTCGCGATTGGTCATCGACCGGAACTTGTACATCCGGAACGGACGCCCGCCGTACCCGGTGCGTTGCTGGATAAAGAACGGCGAATCGCGGTCCTCGGCCCAGATCATTAAAGCCACAATGGCCATTAACGGCGCCAGCAACACGATCAGGATCGCGCTGCCGATCAGGTCGATCAACCGCTTTATCGGGGTGTAGGACCGGTTGGGCATCAGCGATCCGAAGGAATTTTCGGACAGATGCTCGATCTTTACCTGCCCGGTGATGCTCTCGGTCAGTTGCTTGTAGTGATAGACCGGCACCCCCGCCAGACTGGCTTTTGCCAGCAGACGCTCCCATTCATCGGGCAGATCGGCGCGAAAATCGGCGACGATATTGGCGGCACGATCAGCCGGGATTTCCGGCTTTTTCAGGCGACGGATGGGGAAACCCTCCATCTCCTCCATCGCCATCGCCTGCCCGAACGGCACGAGATAAAACGGCTGGCGGCGCATGGTCCGGTTGCTCCAGCGCAATTGCGTCGCGATCAAAGTGGCGCTTGCGGCGGAATAGAACAGCATAACGCGGCTGTATTCGATGCGAAACGTGAACAGCACCAGCGCAGCGATGATAAAGCTCATCACCATGATCGGCACGCCGTGCACGGTGCCGCGCGTCCCCGGCAGATCGAGCACCCGGCCCGCCAGATACAGCCCCGCCACCAACGCCGAAGTCGCCGCCAGCGCGGTCGCGCGCAAGGTCGGATCGTCGAACGGTTCCTCGTAACCCGATAGCAGAAACGCCAACAGCGGCGCCAGCACCACCACCGCCCACGCCACGCCATATCGCACCACAGAGATCATCGGACCTCGTGATGCGCGGTTGTGGGCTGGCTTTGCAATCGGTTCGATCAGCATTCGTCTCTTGGCTTTCGGCCAGGGATTTCATGGAAAAAGGGCACAAACAGGCGTGCCGCCTTTGCCAACGCCCCTAGGCGTATAGTTGTATTCCCGGCAATACAGGTCTCGATCCGGTTTGGCAGCGCTTTCATTGTATCGTGATGAACGCGCGCTGGCCTGTAGTGTTTCCGGCGCGAAACAGGTGATTAAGCGATCCGGGCAGATACATCCGATTCGGACCCATTCGATTGGAACCACGTCGGACACATCACACCCACAAAGCGGTTGCACGAGGCCGAAGCCGCGCTGTAGGGGGCCGGTCAGACCAGACAAACGAAACATGACCGTTCGGCCAGTCCGCCAATCCGCCGGCATTACTTGATGCCCGGCATTTGTTCGAAGCCATTGCAATTGGCGCGCCTGAAACAAGTCATCCAACCGTTTGTATTTAGTGTTTTTAGTTGTTGAACAACGGCCATATACGGCCTTTCTGATCCTATTGCGAGTTAGTTTCGTATGCTGAATGACAAATCCGTACTGGTTACCGGGGGCACCGGCTCTTTTGGCAAGGCGTTCGTGCGCACTGTGCTCAAAAGGTATCCCGATATCCGGCGGCTGGTGATCTATTCGCGCGATGAACTGAAACAGTTCGAGATGGCGCAGATTTTCCCGCGTTCGGAATTTCCCGCGTTGCGTTATTTTCTTGGCGACGTGCGTGACGAGGCCCGGCTGCGGCGCGCGCTGGAGGGGATCGATATCGTCGTGCACGCCGCCGCGCTGAAACAGGTGCCAGCGGCGGAATACAATCCGTTCGAATGCATCAAGACCAACGTGCTGGGCGCGCAGAACCTGATCGAGGCGTGTCTGGACAGCAACGTCAGCCGCGTCGTTGCGCTTTCGACTGACAAGGCCGCCGCCCCGATCAACCTTTACGGCGCGACAAAGCTGTGTTCGGACAAGCTGTTTGTCGCGGCCAACAACATCAAAGGCACGCGCGACATGCGCTTTTCTGTGGTGCGGTACGGAAATGTCATGGGATCGCGCGGGTCTGTGATCCCGTTTTTCATGGACAGGAAAGCGGACGGTGTGCTGCCGATCACCGATCCACGCATGACGCGTTTCAATATCTCGTTGCAGGATGGGGTGGAGATGGTGCTGTGGTCGATCGAACACGCCAGCGGCGGCGAAGTGCTGGTGCCCAAGATTCCGTCCTACCGCATCGGCGATGTGGCCACTGCCATCGCGCCCGATGCCGAGCAGAAGGTGATCGGCATTCGTCCAGGCGAAAAGATTCACGAGGAAATGATCACCGCATCCGACAGTTTCAACACGGTCGACATGGGCGAATACTTCGCGATCCTGCCGGTCAGCGCCGATTACACGATTGAGGAATACTGCCAGAAACACGGCGGAAAGCCGGTGGAGCCGGGCTTTGCCTATTCCAGCGGGACCAATCCCGATTTCCTGAGTGTTGAACAATTGCGCACCCTGATCGACGAGCACGTGATCGGGAAAGTGATCGATTAGGGGCTGACCTGATGGCCGAAGACTTCATTCCCTATTCGCGGCAGGAAATCGGGGAGGCGGATATTGCCGCCGTCACCGAACTGTTGCGTTCGGATTTCCTGACGCAAGGGCCGGCCGGTGCTGCGTTCGAAGATGCCTTTGCAAAAGCCCATCAGGTGGCCCACGCGATCGGCGTCTCGAATGCGACCGCGGGCCTGCACATCGGCTGTCTGGCGCTGGATGTCGGGCCGGGGGATATGGTCTGGACCAGCCCCAACAGCTTTGCCTCGTCCGCCAATTGCGCGCTGTTCTGCGGCGCAGGCGTGGATTTCGTCGATATCGACCCGGCGACCCGCAACATGAGCCTTGATGCGCTGGCGGCGAAGCTGGAATCAGCGGACAAGGCGGGCGCATTGCCAAAGGTAGTGATCCCGGTCGATTTTTCGGGATTGCCATGTGATCTGGCGGAAATGCGGGTGCTGGCAGACCGTTATGGCTTTGCGATCCTTGAGGATGCGAGCCATGCGACCGGCGCAAGCTATCGTGGCGCTCCGATCGGCAGTGCCCATGCCGATATAACCGTGTTCAGTTTCCACGCGGTCAAGATCGTGACCACGGGCGAAGGCGGCATGGTGGTAACGCAGGACGATGCGCTGGCGCAAAAGCTGCGGCTGCTGCGTTCGCACGGCATCACCCGCGAAGAGACCGCGATGGAGCGTGCGCCCGATGGCGGCTGGTATTACGAAATGGTCGAGCTGGGCTGGAATTATCGCCTGACCGATATCCAGTCCGCGCTGGGTGTCGCGCAGCTCTCTCGCATGGACGAATGGCGCACCGCGCGCGAGGCGCACGCCGACCGCTACGATGCGCTGCTGGCTGACGGTCCGTTCCGCCGTCCGGCTCGCTTCAACGACCGCGTATCGTCATGGCACCTGTATGCGGTCGAACTGACTCAGAGTGCGCGCATCAGTCGCGCTGATCTGTTCGCCGCCATGCGCGCGGCAAATATCGGGGTGAATGTCCATTACATCCCGATCCACACGCATCCCTTTTACGAACGGCTTGGCTTTGCACGCGGCGATTTTCCCAATGCCGTTGCCTATTACGATCACGCCATCTCGATCCCGCTGTTCCCGGCGATGACGCGCAGCCAGCAAGACCGCGTGGTCGAAACCATGCTGACGCTGGCATCCTGAAGAGGGCATCCTGACATGAGCGCCCCCAAAACTATTGCGATCATCCCAGCACGCGGCGGATCGAAACGCATTCCGCGCAAGAATATCAGGCAATTCGCGGGAAAGCCGATGATCGGATATGCGATCGAGGCCGCGCTCGCCAGTGAAGTAATCGGGCGCGTCATCGTGACCACCGACAGCGATGAAATCGCGGCCATCGCTGAAAACCTGGGTGCTGAGGTACCGTTTACCCGCCCGCCCGAACTGGCCGACGATATCACGCCCACCGTGCCGGTGATCCAGCACGCGATTGCCGCCTGTCGCAAACGCGGGTTCGAATTCGATCATGTTTGCTGCATCTATCCCGGAGTTCCGTTTATCAGGACGCAGGATCTGGGCGAGGCGCTGGCGCTGCTGATCGCGCATGACAGTCAGGGCTATACTTTCCCCGTCACCGGCTTCCCTTCGCCGATCCAGCGCGCACTCAAACGCGCAGGTGACGGCACGCTCGAACCGTTCGATCCGCGCCATGTCGGCACCCGCACGCAGGATCTTGAACCGGCGTATTTCGACGCGGGTCAGTTTTACTGGGGCGCAGCGGAAACCTGGCTATCGGGCGCAAACGTCCACGCCAATGCGCGCTCCATCGTGTTGCCCGAATGGCGCGTGGTCGATATCGACACGCCAGACGACTGGGACCGGGCAGAGGCATTGTTCAAGGCGACTGCGGCAGGGAAATGAGCGGTTGCCCGTCAGTATGACGCCTCAGACGACGCGGATCGCGATTCGCGCCGATGCATCGGCCGCGATTGGCACCGGGCACGTGCGCCGGATGCTTTCGCTGGCAAAGGCGCTGACGGACGCTGGCGCCGAGGTCGTCTTCGTCACCCGTGATCTGGGAATGGACAGCGCCGCCATGATCGCGCGCGATGGCTTTGCGGCCAACGGTGTTGCCCGCGCCGGATGCGTCCGCCCGGAATTTGCCGAACTCGCCCGATCCCGCGATCCCGCATTCCGGCTGGAGCGAAGTGACGCAGGATCGCGATATCGCTGACACTATCGCCGCGCTGCGTGACTGGAAGCCTGCGCGCGTGATCGTCGATCATTACGCCTTCGATTCGCGCTGGCACCGCGCGGTGGGCGATGGGCTGGGTGCAGCGGTGCTGGTGGTGGACGATCTGGCCGACCGCGATCTGGGCGGGCGCTGGCTGGTCGATCACAATTTTCATCCCGATCATCTGCGCGAAGTACGCAGGTCGTCTGTCGCCTGACACAAGGCTGCTTGCCGGGCCGCAATACGCGATGATCGACCCGTCATACGCCGATGCGCCGCGATATGAATTTCACCAAAGCGTGCGTTCGATCGGGGTGTTCATGGGCGGTGTCGATCTGGGCGGGGATACGAGCCTGGTGCTGGACGCGATAGAGGCTGCCGGCTGGCGCGGCCCGGTTGAAGTGGTGGTAACCGCGCACAATCGCGCCCGCGAGCCGATATCGCCCGCAGGCTTGCCGAATGGCCGGGCGGCGTGCTGACACAGGATTTGCCCAGCCTCACGGAGTTCTTTTCCCGGCACGATATACAGGTGGGCGCGGGCGGCGGCGCCATCTGGGAGCGATGCTGCATCGGCCCGCCGACCATCGGGCTGGTGTGCGCCGAAAACCAGACCAGAAGCATACCCTATGCCGATGCAGCGGGCTTTCTGGTGGGGATAGACCACGTGGGCGATCCGCCCCGTCGCAGCGAGGCGCTGGTCGCTGCGCTGCGCGATCTGATCGCCTCACCCACCCGCCGGCGCGCACTCAGCGATACGGCAAGGGCGCTGGTGGACGGGCGCGGAGCGATGCGCGTTGCACAACAGCTCGTGAAAGTGGATTAGAGCATCATGGCATGCCGACTGCGAAACGTGCGCGAAGACGATCTGGAAATGGTGCGTGAATGGCGTATGTTGCCCGAAATCACGCGCTACATGTACACCGATCCGCAAATCACTGCCGAAGACCAACAGCGGTGGTTTGCCCATTTCATCGCCTCGCCGCGCGACCGGGTCTGGATCATAGAACTGATCGACGGCGATATTCCGGTCGGCCTGATGAGCCTGACCGATATTGATCACACGCATCGCCGCGCATGCTGGGCGTACTACATCGCGGACGAACGGGCGCGCGGTAAGGGGCTTGCGAAATCGCTGGAAATCAACATCTACCGCTATGTATTCGAACAGCTTGGCTTCAACCGGCTGTGGTGCGAAGTGCTGGCCTTCAACGACCGGGTGGTGTCGATCCACGAAAAGTTCGGCAGCAAGGTCGAAGGTGTATTGCGACAGCACATTTGCAAAGGCGGCGATGTGCATGACGTGGTGCGCATGGCGGTGCTGGCCGATGACTGGCCCGAAATTCAGGAAAAATTCGCGTGCGAACAGATCGCGATAGAGGACCAGAGCTGATGCAAACCAACTCCATGCAGATCAATGGACGCCCCATCGGCCCATCGCACCGCCCCTATCTGATCGCGGAGATGAGCGGCAACCACAACCATTCGCTCGACCGCGCGCTGGAGATCGTGACCGCCGCCGCCAAAAGCGGGGCTGACGCGATCAAGCTGCAGACCTACACCGCCGATACGATCACGCTGGACCACGATGGCCCCGGCTTCGTGATCGAGGATGCGAACAGCCTGTGGAATGGGCGTCGCCTGCACGAATTGTATGACGAGGCGCATACCCCGTGGGACTGGCACGCGCCGATCATGGCGCGTGCACGAGAGCTTGGCATCGATTGCTTTTCCTCACCGTTCGATGCGAGCGCGGTCGACTTCCTCGAAACGCTGGACGTGCCCGCCTACAAGATCGCGAGTTTCGAGGTGATCGACCTGCCGCTGATCCGCCGGGTGGCTGCAGACGGGCAAGCCGATGATCCTTTCCACCGGCATGGCCAGCGTGGTCGAGATCGGGGAGGCGCTGCGCGTGTGCCGCGATGCCGGGAACGATCAGCTGTGCATCCTGAAATGCACCAGCACCTATCCCGCGACCCCTGCCAACACCAACATCCGCACCATTCCCAATATGCGGGCAACATTCGGGTGCGAGGTTGGTTTGTCCGATCACACGATGGGCACCGGCGTTGCCGTGGGGGCGACGGCGCTGGGCGCGGTGCTGATCGAGAAGCATTTTACCCTCGCGCGCGCCGATGGTGGCGTGGACAGCGCGTTCAGCCTGGAGCCTGCGGAATTCCAGATGCTGCGCGACGAGACCGAGCGCGCGTGGCAGGCGCTGGGCGAAATCACCTATGGCGGGACCGAGGCCGAGGAAGGATCGCGCCAGTTCCGCCGCTCACTCTATGTCGCGCGCGACATGGCGGCAGGCGAGGCGTTCTCACCGGAAAACCTGCGGTCCGTGCGCCCCGGCTTCGGTCTGGAACCGCGCCATTACGATGTGCTGCTGGGCAAACGCGTGAACCGCGCGATTGCCAAGGGCACACCGGCAAGCTGGGATCTGATCGCCTGAAGCCATGCCCTACAGCGTCCTCATCATCGGCTGCGGAGCCATTGCAGGCGGATATGACGCAGATCGCTCTCCCGAAGACTGGCCGCTCAGCCATGCGGGCGCGATTGCGCGCGATGATCGCTTCGAATTGATTGCCTGCGTCGATCCGGACGAGTCGGCGCGCGAAGGGTTTGCGAAGCGGTGGGGCGTGCCGGACACCGCTGCGGATCCGGGGGCGCTGGCGGCAACGCCCGGTGATTTCGATGTCGTCGTGGTCGCGTCGCCGACGCCGTTTCATGCCGCGCAGCTGCAATGGGCAGCCGCAATTCAACCCCGGCTGATGTTCTGCGAAAAGCCCGTTGCCCACGACCTTGCCGATGCCAGAAGCCTTGTTGCGCAATACGCCGCAACGGGCATACCGCTGGCGGTCAACTACACGCGCCGCTGGGCGCCTGATCTTGCCGAGCTTGCCAGCCAGATAGAGGCGGGCTGGTGGGGCGAGCTGATCAGCGCGACCGGAACCTACACCAAGGGCATAGTCCATAACGGATCGCACGCGGTCGACCTGATAGGGATGCTGGTCGGCAAGGTCGCATTGCACGGTGTCGGACCGGCACGGCTTGATCACTGGCAGGATGATCCGACCGCCTCGGCCCTGTTGACCGCCCGGAACGGTGCGCCCGTTCATCTGGTTGCGGGCGATGCGCGCGCGGTCACGCAGTTCGAATTGATCCTCGCCTTTGAAAAGGGTGAGATCGCAATGCGCGACGGCGGGATGCGGATCGAAACGCGCGGCATTGAAACGAACCCCGACTTTGCCGGATATCGTCAGCTGGCCTTGCCGCAAAGCGTACCGGGCCGCTATCGCGAGGCGATGACGCGCGCCTATGCCAACATTGCCGATTGCATGGCGGATGGCGCTGAACTGGCCAGCACCGGCGAGACCGCTCTTGCTGCGCAAGCAATCTGCGAAGAAATCCGCGCACAAGCGCTTCGATCCCTCAGGAAAGAAACCTTCGAATGACCGATACCCTCGCCCTTCACGGCGGCAACCCCGTTATCTCTCGCGAGCTTCAGCCGTTTCAGTCGATGGGCGCGGATGAAGAGCACGCCGCCGCGCGCGTCGTGCGGTCGGGCGTTTTGTCCGCCTATATCGGTGCGCCGGGCGAAATGTTCATGGGCGGCACCGAAGTGCGCGCGTTCGAGGCGAAGGCGGCAGAGTATTTCGGGGTGAAACACGCGCTCGGCGTCAACAGCTGGACCAGCGGGCTGATTGCCGAAGTCGGCGCAATCGGCGTCGAGCCGGGGGACGAGATCATCACGACGCCGTGGACCATGAGCGCGACCGCGATGGCGATCCTGCACTGGAACGCGATCCCCGTCTTTGCCGATATCCACGCAGATACCTTCAACCTCGACCCCGCCAGTGTCGAAGCGCTGGTGACCCCGCGTACAAAAGCGATCATGGCGGTCGATATCTTCGGCCAGACCGCCGATGTGGCAGGATTGCGCGCGGTCGCGGACCGCCACGGGCTGAAGCTGCTGGGCGATACGGCGCAGGCACCCGGCGCGATGGCGGGCGGCACCCACACCGGCACGCGATACGATATTGGCGGGTTCAGCCTGAATTATCACAAGCACATCCACTGCGGCGAGGGCGGCATTCTCGTCACCAATGACGATGCGCTGGCGCAGCGGCTTGCGCTGATCCGCAACCACGCCGAAAGCGTTATCAAGCCAGCGGATCGCAGCCAGCTCAACAACATGATCGGATACAATTTCCGCATGGGCGAGATCGAAGCCGCGATTGCCAGCGTCCAACTGGACAAGCTGGAAAGCCGCGTCGCCGATCGTCAGCGGATCGCGGCAGAACTCAACGCGGGTCTGGCCGGTTTGAAAGGGTCTGACGCTGCCACATGTGGCGCCGGGGGCAACGCATGTCTATTACGTCTATGGCATGAAACTGGACACTGCGGCGCTGGGTATCTCGCGCGCGAAAATCGCCGAGGCGCTGCGGGCCGAGGGCGTGCCGGGCGTCGCTCCGGGCTATCAGAACCTCCACCGCCTGCCCATTTTCACCGAGCAATGCGCCTATGGCACCGGCAATTTCCCGTGGAGCCTGCGGCCCGACCGCAGCTTTGCCTATGGCGCTGGCACGTGCCCGGTCGCAGAGGAATTGCAGGATACCAGCTTCCTCGGCCTCGCCGTGTGCGTCAACCAGCTGCCGAGCGAGGATGTGGCCGACATCATCGCCGCTTTCCGAAAGGTGTGGGCCAATCTCGATACGCTGAAGGGCTGATCGCATGTTTGCGCCGCTCTCCGGAAAGAAAGTGCGACTGCGCCCGTTTGCGGCGGAGGACATCACCGATGCCTATATCGGGTGGCTGAGGGATCGCAGAGGTGACGCGGTATTCAAACCAGCGGTTCCGCACCCATACCCGCGCCATTTGCCACGCCTATTTTGAAAGCTTCGCAGAAACCGCCAACCTCTTTATCAGCATGCGCGATGTATCGACGGACGCTGCCATCGGCACCATGACCGCCTATCGCAACCCCAATCATGGGACCTGCGACGTCGGCATCATGATCGGCGCGCGCGATTACTGGGGCGGCGGTTACGGGCAGGAGGCGTGGACCCTGCTGACCGACTGGCTGCTGGCCAAAGGGAACGTGCGCAAGCTGACAGCGGGGTGCCTTGCCGCCAATGGCGCGATGGTTACGCTGATGCAGCGATCGGGCATGATGCCCGACGGAGTGCGCGCCGGGCAGGAATTGCTCGACGGAAAGCCCGCCGATATCGTGCATTATGCCCGCTTCTCCGATTGATTCCCTGCCCCGCCCGCTTGCCGTGGCGGTGCATGATGCGGGTGCGGCCAACATGATCGCTGCATGGGTTGGTGCCGCCAGTGCTGCGCCCGACCGGATCATCGCCGTTGGACCTGCGCTGACGATATGGCGCGAGCGGTTTGGTGAAAGCGCGCCCGTCGTATCCGATGCAGAAGCGCTGGACGGCATGGCCTGTCTGTTGTCGGGCACGGGCTGGGCCAGCGATCTGGAACATAACGCGCGGCAGGCGGCCGCGCGCATGGGGCTGCATTCGGTTGCGGTGATCGACCACTGGGTGAACTACGCCATGAGGTTCGAGCGGGACGAAACGGTACAATTGCCCGATGCGATCTGGGTCGGCGATGCGGACGCCGCGCGCATTGCGACCGAAACTTTCCCTCAAGTGCCGGTGATCGAGCACCCAAATCTTTACCTGTCCGAGCAAGCGCGCATGGCGGGACCACTTCCAGCGGAGGGGGACGTGCTGTTCCTGCTGGAGCCTGCCCGTACCGACTGGGGCGCAGGCCAGCCGGGAGAGTTTCAGGCGCTCGATTACCTGACGGAGCGCGGCAGTCTTGCCGGGATTGCGCCGGGTACTCCGGTTCGTATCCGCCCGCACCCATCCGATCCGCCGGGCAAGTATGAAGAATGGCTGCGCGCCCACCCGTCAGCCACGCTGGACACTGCGCCCGATATGGGCGCGGCCTTGATCGGTGCGCGCTGGGTGGCGGGTCTGAATTCAGCCGGGCTGGCGATCGCTCTGGCTGCCGGGCGCTGCGTTATCAGCGCCCTGCCCCCGCACGCCCCGCCCTGCGTTCTGCCCCATACCGGGATCATAAGACTCAGCAAACTGTAGCCAAATCACGGATTCTGGGCCAAAGGCCCCGCAACGGGTCTGGGGGCTGACCGCACACGCAACATGCTTTTTTCTGACGGAACATTCTGGCTGTTCTTTCCGCTGGTCGTGGCGCTGCTAGCCGCGAACCGGGCAGGCCCCCGCTCGGTTGCGGTGCAGAACGCGATCCTGCTTGGCGCGAGTTATGTCTTTTACGGCTGGTGGGACTGGCGGTTTCTTGGGCTGATCGTGGTCAGCACGCTGATCGATTATGTCGCCGGATTGCGCATGGAGCGTCAGGAAAAAGGGAGCGCCGCGCGCCGCCGCTGGCTGCACCTGTCGGTCGCTGCCAACCTTTGCCTGCTGGGTTTCTTCAAATATTTCGGATGGTTCACTAACGAGCTGAAATTCGCACTCGATGCCGCCGGAGTGCAGGCAAACTGGGATACGCTCGACATCATTTTGCCGGTCGGCATCTCGTTTTACACGCTGCAAACGCTGAGTTATTCGATCGATGTCTATTACGGGCGTATCCGGGCAGAGCCGAACCTGCTGCGATACGCCACCTATGTCGCGTTCTTCCCGCAACTGGTCGCAGGGCCGATTGAGCGGGCAAAGGCGCTGATCCCGCAATTTGCGAAACTCGCATCGCCCGCGTGGGAGCCAGCGTATGAAGGGGTGCGGCTGATCATCGCCGGTCTTTTTTTGAAGGTGGTGATTGCAGACAACATCGCCCCCTATGTCGATGGCGTCTTTTCAAATTACGCCGCGCTGGACGGGGGTGCGCTGTTGCTGGGCGCGGTATATTTCTCGGTCCAGATATATGCGGATTTCGCGGGCTATTCCTCGATCGCCATCGGGCTGGCTGCGATCATGGGATTTAGGCTTTCCACCAATTTTTCCACCCCCTTCCTCGCCACTTCGATCAGCGCATTGTGGCGGGGGTGGAACATCACCCTGACGCTGTTTTTCCGCGATTACGTCTATGCCGAACTGCGCAAGGGCAAGCGCACCGAGGGGCGCATCGCCTATGCCAATATCGCGACATTCTTTGTCAGCGGGCTGTGGCACGGGGCAAACTGGACCTTCCTTGCGTGGGGGACGATGCACGGCGTCCTGCTGGTGATCGAGCGGCACTGGCGCATGGCTGTAACGCTGAGTAACAGCGTCTGGATCAGCTTTGCCGGATGGGCATACACCTTTGGCCTGTTCGCACTTTCGATGATCCTGTTCCGCAATCCCGACATCTCCACCGCCGCACATTACGCCGCGCGCATGGTCACCGAATTCGGTGTTCCGCAAAGCCAGCGCTATGGCCTTGTGTTCGTTGCGCTGTCGTTTGCGGTGGATGCACTGTGGTACGGGCGCACGCGGCTTGATCGAGGCTTGCGGCTCCAATGGCTTGGTTTCAGGGTGCGGGTTTTTGTGGAAATGATAATCTTTGCGCTCGCGCTCGTAATGGTACTGATCAACGCGACAACCCGGCAGGAGGCCAATGCCTTCATCTACTTCCAGTTTTGAAGCGACCGCCTTTACTGCACGCACCGCGCGAGCGCACCTCGCGGCGTTGCTGGCATGCTTCGTGGGGATCGTGTCCCTTGGGTTGGGTATATGGCTGGTCATGCCGCCCAGTCAGGTGAGCAGCGATCGGTATCTCGCCGCGGTCGAGGATCACGTCAGGATGCTCGAACAGTCAAAGGGACAGAAGGGCCGTATCGTCCTGCTGGGTGGATCGGGCGCGGCGTTCTCGATTTCGGCGCAGGATCTGGGCCGGTCGCTGGATCGCCCGGTGTACAACGGCGGCATTCAGGCGAGCATCGGCATACGCAATCTTATCGATTTGTACCTGCCGCAGCTTGATCCGGAAAAGGACCTGATCGTGCTGGTGCCGGAACTGGCGCTGCTGGCGGACGATGCGCGCTATTCCATCACGTGGTGCGACGTCGTGCTACCTGCTAAAGGATGCGGCCATGCTGGTGCGCCAGCCGCGCTGCGTACCCAATATCCTCTGGCGCACGTGGGAAGAGGCGAATCACCACTTCACTGGCGCAAGGGAGGATGATCCGGTCTATCGCCGGTCGGGCTTCAACGCGGTGGGCGATCTGACGTCGCATCTCACAATAAACCGGCCCGTACCCGATCTCAGCGGCTACACCGTGCCCGAAATCCCCCCTGAAAAACTTGACCGCTTCTCCGCTTATGTCCGGGAAACGCTGATCGATCGGGGTTTCGAGGTTGCATACATCCCCGCTGCAATGCCGCAGGCGGCGTGCCGCAACCGCGCGGTCGAAAGCTACGTTTCGAATTCGTCGAGCCTCACGACAATCGATCTGCCCGATCCCGCGATCGAGCGGTTCTGCCTGCCCAACGAGATGTTTTTCGACGGGTCGGAACATCTCAACCGGAAAGGGCGCAGAATTCAGACCGAAAGCGTGCGTGCTATGCTTGCGGATTTGAACACAAGGTGACAGACGCCCATCCTCAGGCGCAATCGTCGCCATAAATAGCGAACCGCACAGGGTGAAGACTGGCAGCACCGATGAAATATTGCAGCAATTGCCTTCAGCCCGATACGCGACCTAACACCGTATTCACGCCCACAGGCATCTGCCCGGCCTGCGATTACTGGGACCGCCTGCGCGATGTGGACTGGCAGGAACGCTATGAAATTCTCGAAGACCTGTTGACCCAATATCCGCGCCGGCCAGGCCGCCACTGGGACTGCATCATCGGGGTATCGGGAGGCAAGGACTCGACCCGGCAAGCGCTGTGGGTGCGCGACAAGCTGGGCCTGCGCCCGTTGCTGGTGACGTTGTCCTATCCGCCCGAACAGGTGACGCAGCGTGGGGTCGACAATCTCTCCACCTTGATCGAACACGGTTTCGACGTCGTCATGTCCGCGCCCGCGCCCGGTGTGTGGCAGGGCCTGATGCGCAGCGCGTTCGACCGTTTTACGAATTGGGCGAAATCGACCGAATTGGCGCTATTCAGCTCCGTTCCGCAGCTTGCGATCCGGTACGATATACCGCTGATATTGTGGGGCGAAAATCCGGGCCTGCAGCTGGGCGACCTCAAGACGCTGGGCAAGACCGGCTACGACGGCAACAATCTGCGCAACATGAACACGCTGTCGGGTGCGGCGCTGGACTGGATGCTGGAAACCGGCGTCGATCTCAAACAATTGATCCCGTACCAATACCCGACGCTCGACGAATTTGACCGCCACCAGTTGCAGATCGTCTATCTCGGCTGGTTTCTGGGCGACTGGTCGCTGACAAACAACGGTCATGTATTCCGCTGCCAACGGCCTCCACGTGCGAGACGATCCGGTTGAGAACACCGGCGATCTGCGCGGTGTTACCGCGCTGGATGAGGATTGGGTTACGCTCAACCAGATGATCAAATACTACAAGTTCGGATTTGGCCGCGTCACCGATTACTGCAACGAGGAAATCCGCCACGGCAACATGCGCCGCGAAGAAGGGATTGCACTGGTCAGCGCCTATGACGACAGCTGTTCCGATGAATATATCGCGCAATTCTGCGACTACATCGGCATCGACACGCAAGCGTTCTGGCACCAGGTCCATGCATCGGTGAACAAGGATCTGTTCACGGTTCACAACGACGGCAGGATCGAACGCAAATTTGAAGTCGGGGTGGGCCTGTGAAGCGGCGCACCATCGGAATCGTCGATTATGGCGTGGGCAATCAGGCGAGCGTGTGGCGCGCGCTGCACCGGCTGGGCTATCGCTGTCGCATATCGAGCGACCCGGCGAAGCTGGATGAGACCGATATCCTGTTCCTGCCCGGCGTGGGATCGTTTCCCGCCGCGATGGAACAATTGCACGCGCACGATCTGGTCGATTACCTGCGCGAATTGGCGCGCGGGGGGAAGCCGTTTGTGGGCCTGTGCCTGGGGATGCAATTGCTGGCCGAACAATCGCGCGAACACGGCCTTACCGCAGGGCTGGGCCTGATCCCCGGCGAAGTGGTGCCATTCCCCGGTGGCGGCTGGCACATTGGCTGGAACGCGATCGAGCAGCTTGGCGATGATCCCCTGTTTGCGAAGTGCGACGGCATGGCGATGTATTTCAACCACAGCTTCATCTTTGACGCGCCGCCGGAATACCGCGTCTATGCCGCGCGCACCGACACGCGGTTTCCGGTCGGGGTGCGGCGCGGCAATCTGGTTGGGATGCAGTTCCACCCGGAAAAGAGCCAGGATGCAGGTCAGGCGCTGTTGCGCACGCTGGTAGAGGGGCTTTGCCCATGATCAAGAAACGCCTTGTCGGGGTGGTGACGGTGCGCGGCGGCTGGGCGGTGCAATCGTTCGGCTATAGCAACTACCTGCCGCTGGGCCGACCCGAGGTGCTGGTGCAGAACCTTGATCGCTGGGGCGCGGACGAGATCATGCTCCAATGCATTGATCGCAGCGCCACCGATACCGGGCCCGATTTCGAGCTGCTGGACAAGGTGGCGAAGCTCGGCATTGCGACCCCGTTGATCTATTCCGGTGGTATTCGGTCTGCCGACGATGCGCGCGCCAGCGTCAATATCGGCGCGGACCGGGTGTGCGTCGATGCGCTGCTGCACGAAGATCCGGAAGAAGTCGCGCGGATGGGCTATATGCTCGGCGCGCAGGCGGTGATCGCGGCCCTGCCGCTGAGCGTGACGCAGGGCGGCGTGATGTGGCGCGATTATCGCACCCGGACCGACGCCGCGATTTCTGCGGAAGTCATTGCCCTGCTGAACGATGGCGCGGTGTCTGAGGCGTTGCTGATCGACAACGCCCACGAAGGGCACCCCGGCGCCTTCGATACCGCCATCCTTGATTGCGGGCTGGCTGATAACGTACCCCTGATCGCATTCGGCGGCATCTCCGATACGCAGGTGATGAAAGGCCTGCTGAAACGCGAGGCGATCGTCGCCATCGCGGTCGGCAATTTCCTCAGTTATCGCGAACATGCAGTGCAAGCCTACAAGGAGGCGCTGTTCGATGTGCCGCTGCGGCCTGCGCACTATCATCGCACGGTGTATACATGAACGCTCCCGCCACTCCGGCCCAAAGCTGCCGCCGGTGCCTTTACACCTCGCGCCATGCGCTGGGGCTGGTGATCGATGATGACGGCATCTGTTCGGGCTGCCGCATTCACGAGGAAAAAGACCGCCTAGATTTTGCCGAGCGGTTCGAGACGCTCAAGCGCATTGTTGAACCCTATCGCGCCGCCAATCCGCGCACCTATGATTGCATCGTGCCGGTCACCGGCGGGCAGGATTTCGCATTTCATCGTGCACGTGGTGAAAGAACAGCTCGGCCTCAACCCGCTGCTCGTCACCTACAACAAGTATTTCAACACCCCGCTGGGCATTCGCAATCTCGCCAATCTGCGGATCAAGTTCGATTGCGACATCCTGATCCAGAACGTCAATCCGATCTCCATCAGGAATATCACCCGCACAACCTTGCGCATGTTCGGCAGTGTATACTGGCCCTGCCTTGCCGGACAGACGGTGTTCCCGGTGCAGACCGCCGTGCGGTACAAAGTGCCGCTGATCATCTGGGGCGCGCATCAGGGGCTGGAACAGGTCGGCATGTTCAGCCACGAACACGAGGTTGAAATGACCCGCCGCTATCGCCGCGACCATGATCTGATGGGGCATGAAGCGGACGATCTGCTGTCGCTGTTCGATACGCTGCGCGAAGAGGATGTATGGCAATTCCGCTATCCCGACGATGCCGATCTGGCTGAAGTGGGCGTGCGCGGCATTTATCTTGGCAATTACGTCCGCTGGGATCCCAAGGCGCAGCATGAACAGATGGTCGCCAGCCACGGCTATCAGGGCGCCAGCTTTGCCCGCACGTTCGACACCTACGATTTCGTCGACTGCTACAATTACATGGACCTGCACGATCACCTGAAACTTGTGAAGCACGGCTATTCCAAGGTCACCGACCACGCCTGCCGAGAGATTCGCCACGGACGCCTGACGCGCGAAGCCGCACAGGCTCTGGTCGCGCACTATGAAACGCAGCCACCCGTGCATCGCACATTGTTTGAGGAATGGCTGGGCGTGACGCGCGGCGGGCTCGATTTCATCATCGACCAGCATCGCAATCCGGCAATCTGGGAAGAGGTGCAGCCCAATCGCTTTGAACGCCGGGTGCGTGACCAGCCCCGGAACTGTTGATCGCGCCGCTGCCGAGGCCGCGCTGGGCTTCACCGCGCACGCTCCGCTCGATCGCGGCATGGGGCATGATTACATCACCATTGGCAAAGGGTATCCGCTGTGAGCGAACGGACCACGCGCACGATCTGGCTGGAGGAGCCGGGGCGTCTGACCGTGCGCGAGGAACCGCTGGCCCCGCCTGCTGCGCATGAATTGCTGTGCGAAACCATCGTCAGTGCGATCTCGCCGGGCACCGAACTTGCCGCATGGCGCGGATTGCCACCGCTGCGCCCCGGTGTCGTCTATCCGCGCCTGCAAGGGTATTGCAACGTCGCGCGCGTGATCGAATGCGGCGCAGCGGTGGAAGGTTACACGCCGGGCGACCGCGTTCTGAGCTTCACCTCGCACCGCAGCCATTTTGCGCTGGCTGAAAGCGATGTGCTGTATCGCCTGCCTGCGCAAGCGGATGCCGACCGCGTGGTCGCCGCCTATCTGTTCCATCTGGGTTACAACGCGGTGCTGCGCAGCAATGTCCGCGCGGGCAGCCGCGTGGCGGTGATCGGGCTGGGTTCCCTGGGGCTGACAAGCGTGGCGATGGCGGCGCTGGCGGGCGCCGAAGTGACCGCGATCTCCGGCCATCCCTCTTCCGCCGCGATCGCCCGCCATTATGGCGCACAGACCGTTCTGTCGCGTAAGGAATGCGCCGATCTTTCCGGTCAGTTCGACGTGATCGTCTCAACCACCAATGGCTGGGACGACTTCGCTCTCGCCCTGCGGATTGCAGGCCAGAACGGAATTATCGCAACGCTCGGCTTTCCCGGACGCGGAGAACCCGTGCCCACCTTCAATCCGCTGGCGAGCGAACATTTCTATATGAAGCAACTGCGGATTGAAGCGGTCGGCGCATCGCCCGAACACAATGACAGTCGCGGATTCAACCGTTTCAATGAACGCGACAACATCGCCTTTATCGCGCGCTCCATCGAAACCGGACGGCTGAATCCCGAACCCATACTGTCGGGCCGCTACCCCGGCGAGGCTATCGCGCAGGCCTATGCCGATCTCGACGCTCGCAAGGACAATGCGATCACATTTCTGCTGGACTGGCAGGTATGAGCTTGGCGGCAATCAGCGCCGCCGTGATCGGCTGCGGGCGTATGGGCGCCTTCACCAGCGAAGGCGTGCGCCGCCATGCTCCGCGCGCCTGGTTACCACTAGCCCATGCTGAGGCGATTGGGGCGCGCTGATGGCGTGAGGTTGGACGCGCTGGTCGATCCCGATGCGGATCAACTGGCACGCGCGGCGGCGCATTACGGGGTTGCACGCACGTATCGCGATCATCGCGCGATGCTGAACGATGGTGCGCCAGAACTCGTCGGCGTGGCCACCCGCACCATTGGCCGCGCGGGCATCATAAATGATTGCGCTGATGCCGGCACGCGCGCGTTCCATATCGAAAAACCGTTGTGCAATTCCATGGCGGAACTGGCCCGGATCGAAGCGCTGTTTGCACGCGGCGATGTTTTTGCGACGCTTGGAGCGATCCGTCGGCATCTCGCCATCTATCGCGAAGCGGCAGCCCGTGCTGTGGAGGGCGCGATTCGGAGCCATGGTAGAAGCGCGGATCGATATGGGTTCGGGCGCGCTGTTCTGGGCGCATCCACATTCGGTGGATCTGCTGCTGTTTGCCGCCGGATCGCGTGAGATTACCAGCGTGCAGGCGCATCTGGGCGCAGTCGAGCGCGATGGCATGGTGATCCGCAACGATCCGGCGGTCTTGTCGGCCACCATCTGGTTCGACGATGGCTTTGCCGGACATATCGGCCGAGGGTTCGGTACGGACTGGACGATTTCGGGCACTCTCGGCAGCATCGCGGTGCTCAATGATGGTCATGCGCTGTGTCAGCGTGAAAGCCGGGACGACAATCCCTACCCCGCGCCGGTCGAAATGCCTTTCGAAGCAGGAAATGTGTCGCAAGGTGCGCTTGCCCCGGTTGAGCAACTCGCAGCGTGCCTGCGCGGCGATGCCGCAGCGCAGGCAGCCAATGCGGTCATCAGGCGGGATATCATTCGCGGTCAGAAAGTGCTTTTCGCGATGATGCAGTCGCATCTCGAAGGCGGGCGCTCAGTCACGTTGGACGCGATTGATCCGGCACTCGTGATCGAGGCGCGGACAGGGCAGCTCTTCGCCTGAACGGGACAAATGGCGCGGTAAGCCATCCATTGCGGAGGGGGATTGTCGTGCATCTGGTTGACTTATCGCACTGTCTGCTCAAACGAGCGCCCCGATGACAAAGCCACGCATTCTGTGCTTCGCCCGCGGTTACCAGGCGGATTTCTTCCCCGAACTGGTTGATGACCGTTACGAAGCGGTGTTCGTTACCCTTACCCGTGCAGAGGCCGATCAGGTTCGCGCGCGCGGGCAAAGTGTCGCCGCCTGTTTCGAGGACGATTTCGACACCATCACCCCGATTGCGGTGCCGCCGAATTACCTCATCACATCGTTCATGTCCGAACGGTTTCTGGGCCGCTACGATGCGGCCACCAGGCTGGAAATTCTGGGCCGGGAAATCGCGTTCTGGCGAGGTCTGATCGCGCGGTTCAATCCGGTTGCCGTGCTCAACGAACTGGTCGCCATCGAAATCTCCGAAGTGCTCCTGATCGAAGCGCGCGCTGCCGAAATACCCTATCTGGCCGCGATGAACTGCGTGGTGGAGGACTGGTTTTACTGGCTGCCCGATCCAATGACGATTTCTGGCGGCACCATGACCCTGCCTGAGCCCAGAGCCGAGGCGCTGCGGTTGGCTGACGACTATCTCGCCCAGCTCAAGCAATCCGACTATCGCCCGTTCTACGTCCGCAATCTGGCTGGCCGGCGCGCGATCAAGCCTCTGGCTGCAGGCGTCGCCAAGGCAGCGCTGTGGCGCTGGCGCGACCGCACATCGCGCGATCCGCTGGTCCGTGCGGGATCGTTCCGATACGAGACCTACACCGAGGAATATTCCAAGCGCACGCAGGTATTCGCCGCCAGTCTGGTGCACGAATACGACAGGCTGGAAGACATCCCGCAATCGGCCGAGATCGTGTTCTACCCGCTGCATCAGGAACCCGAGGCGACGCTGAATTACATGAGCGAATTCAATGCCAATCAGGTTGCGACCATTGAGAATATCCTGAAATGTCTCAGCCCCCATCAGGTTCTGGTGGTCAAGGAACACCCAGTTGACAAGGGTGCGCTGTTGCGGCCCAAATTCCGTGCGCTGCGCGATACCTGTTCGGCGCTGCGGTTCCTGCCAGCAGAAGTGCATGGGCGCGAGGTTCTGGCGCGGTGCGAACGGGTGGTGACTTTGACCAGCACGGTCGGCTGGGAAGCCGCGTTGATCGGCAAAAGCGTGTGCGTGATGGGAGAGATATTCTACGATCGCCTTCCGGGTATCCGCCGGATCGAAAACTGGCCGCAATTGCGCGATGCAATGCGCACCCCCGTCGCGCAAATGGAGCGGGTGGACCCTGAAGTCGCACGGCGCTTTGTCGCCGCGATGGTCGAAAATTCGGTGCCCGGAAATCCATTCCCCCATGACCGCCTGTATACGCCCGAAAACGTCGCCCGCATCCGCGATGCAGTCGCCATTGGCGCGGGTATCGCGGCACCGTGAATTCGCGCAGCGCCTTTGTCGCGATCGGTCTTGGCGTGAACTTGCTGGTGTTGGTGCGCAGCCTCGCGCTGATGGTCGTGCTCGATTACGAGGGGCTGGGTCTGATTGCGCTGGTGCAGTCCAGCATACTGTTGGCCGGAATGATGCATTTCGGCCTGCTCAACGGGGGATATCGCCTGCTCTGCCACGCCGGGCCAGCCTATCGCCAGCGGATCGTCAACCTCGCCTATTCGGTGTTTGCGCTGGTCGCGCTTGGCATTGTGATCGTCGCGGCGGTCATCATGGTGCAGTTCGATACACAGCAATTTCGCATTGCGGCGGTTCTGGGAGCGATTGGCGGCATTGCCACTCTGGTACGGTCGTGGATGATGAACGAAATGCTTGCAAGTGGCCGGCTGAAAGGCGCCAACATTGTCAATGCCGGCTCCATCGCGGTATCGCTGGGACTGCTCGTTTTCTTGCCCTACGCGCCGAGCGAGGTGGCGATCGCATCGATCGTGGCGCAGCCGCTTGTGTTCGTGCTGCTGGCGCTGGCCCTGCGCGAGGTGACGGTGCCAAATCGCTTCGGTTTCAGAAAGCGGCTGCTGCAGGTTATATACAAAGCCGGGTTCGTGATGTTTCTGACCGGTCTTTCGGTGCAGCTGAACGCTCAGATAGAGCGCACTTATGTAACGACGGAGATCGGGCTGGAGCAGCTTGGACGGCTGTATCTCGCGTTCCTGTTTCTGACGCTGTTCCAGCTTGTGCCAACGCTGCTCGAACAGGTGTTCCTGCCGGTCATTGTGCGCGCCCGAAAGATTCGCGACTACGCCACCGTAAAAGCCGAATTGCGCCGGATGCTGCTCTTGGATCTCGGGTATTGTGCGGTGGCGGCGGTGGCACTGGCTTTGCTGGCGGAGCCGGTGCTGGAATTCGTCCTGCCCAAATATGCAGGCGATTTGCGCTGGGTTTATCTGCTGGCGCCTGGCCTATTCGCACTGACGCTGGCATCGCCGTTTGCGCTCACTTACAACGTGGTGATCGATTACACGTGGTATGTAATCGCCTATGGTGCAGGCACGGCGATAACGCTCATTGCGTTTGGCGCAGCGTTGCTGCTGGGGCAGGCTTACAGTCTGGACGGCGTAATCCTCCTTCGCAGCGGGATTTGCGTTTTCATCGCGGTCATGATGATCGTGGGCTGGTGGCAGATTTCGCGGCGTCATGCGGAGTTTCGCATGTTCTCCGCTCCGCTTGCCGCCGACAGGGCGAGCGTGTAGTCGCGCTGCGTCTCGTTCTGGGCTGATTATGCTGCACTTCCGTATCCGCGACTACCTCTCGATCCTGTTTTACAGGATGCTCTCCCCGTTCTTCGGGCGGATGGGCAGCGGGGTCAGGATTGTGCGTCCGATGCGCATCTTCGGAGCGCGGTATTGCGAATTCGGCGATGCCAGCGTGCTGCAGTACGGGGCCTATCTGGCGGTACTGAAAGAGCACGGGGCGCCGCCTGTGTTCAAGGTGGGCGCGCGCACCATGATCGGCAATCACGCACATATCGTCGTCACTAACCGGGTCGAGTTCGGTACAGGAGTGCTGACGGCGGATCGCCTGTTCGTATCGGACAATCGTCACACTTTCGAGGATCCCGATGTGCCGGTGCGCGATCAGGGCCTTACCCAACTGGCGCCGGTGCATATCGGCGATGGCAGCTGGATCGGCGAGAACGTGTGCATTTCGGGCGCGAGCATAGGACGCCAATGCGTCATCGCGGCAAACAGCGTGGTGACGCGCGACATTCCCGATCTGTGCGTCGCCGCCGGAGCGCCCGCTCGCATCGTCAAACGGTATTGCGAGATGCGAAAGGGCTGGTTCCGCACGCAGGCCAACGGAGATTTCAGCGAATGAGCGCAAGGCTTGCGCTGGTGTTTGCGGCTGGTCTTGCGCTGGCGGGGTGTTCCGGCGGGGCCACGGATGTTGCTGCGCCCAATCCCATGCTGGAAACAGCTACGGCCATACAGGCTCCGACGCAAACGGGCCGGGCCACGGTGATCCGCGGAGAAGCGCGTGTCCTGCGAGGAACGCTCGCGCAGCCGCTGATGCACCCTGTGCGCAAGGTTCGCGCAGCCTACAGTTTTACTGAGGATGGGCGCCGGATCGACTATGATATTCAAGGGGACCTTGCGGTCACAACCGATGGCATTGCCCGAAAACCCGGTTCGCAGGTGCCCGATTTCGATGAGTATTCCTATTCCGCGCAGACTCCTTGCGAGCGATCGGTGTTCTCCTCCGATTGCGCTCGCGCGATGCGGCGCTGCCCTGTGGGCGGAGACCGCTGCGCGACCGAATATCGCGGCGACCCAACTTTCTGGTTTCGCACACAGCCGCGCAATCCCGCCGTCAATCTGAATTACGTCACATATTTTGACTACGAAGCTGACATTGGCGAAGCGATGATACCGGCCCGCGCGTTGCGCCAACAGATCGGGTCGGTGCTGTGCCTTGGCGACAGCATCACGGCTGGCGCGCACACGATAGAAAACTATGTGAAAGGCACTGACGGTCAAAGCTGGTGCGGTCGCCTGCGCAGCGCGCTGGGGCCGTCGGTCACCGTCACCAACGGTTCGCGCGGTGGTGGCCTGATTGACGATATTGCGGGCATTTATGCCGGTCAGCGGGCGGGCCGGCATGATGTTGTGATCATCGCAGCGGGGATGAACGACCACGTCGGCGGCCCGGCTGGTCTGCCGGTGTTCGAGAACAGACTGGAAGCGCTGGTCAAGACCGCGCGGGCCGACGGAGCAGAGGTGTTGCTGGTCGGTTTTTTCCAGCAAAACCCGCTGTGGGTGGAGGAACTGCCCGTCGATACCAGCGCATATAACGCCACGATTGCCGAGGTTGCCGCGCGGCTGGGCGTCGCATTCATCGATCCAGCGCGCGCATTTGCCGAGGCGACGCCAACGCATGAGGCCTATTACCATCTGACCGGCGATTACATGCACCACCCCAACAATTACGGGCAGCGTATCTATTTCTCTTTGTTGTTGCCCTATTTTCTGAATTAACCGACTCCGGCATCCAGCGTGCCGGATTACGTGCAGGGGCCGTTGTCTGTGCGTTGACGGATCAAAGCGGCGATCAGGACGGCTCGCCTTCCTTTTGACGCTTTGCCTCGATCTTTGCCGCCATGGAAAACCCCTTGCGCAGCCGCAGGGTGGGTTTTTCGACGAGGTGCCACGATCCCATGGCGAGCAGCGTAACCGGCCCGGTGGTCATAAAGAATAGCGCAAACGGGTTCAGAATGCCCGTACCCGCAACGATCGCCTGCTGGATCGGAAAGCCATAAAGATAAATACCGTAGCTGTAATCGCCTCGCGAGAAGAGCGGCAGCTTTGGCATTCTGGTCGCTCCGATAAACAGCGCGACATAGGCGTAAAGCGGGATGGCCAGCGCCGAACTCGCCGGCATCACCGAAAACACCGCTTCGGGCAGGACAAATCCGGAGGCAAGGATGAGGCCGACACACAGCCAGAACAGAGGAGCAGAATAGGGGATCTTGTCGCGTTTCAGATACAGCACCGATCCGATCAGGAATTCGGGCACCAGCAGCGCGCCGGGATGGCTCGCCAGACGCTTTATCGCGGCGGGCGTTGAATCGGGCAGGTACGGCGCGGCGGCGATGAAGGCTATGGTCGCCAACGCGAGCACCAAGGTGCGCTTCCAATGGCTCACCCATCCGATAAAGATCAGCGCGCTGATAAAAACATAGCAGCCCAGTTCCGGGGGAATGGTCCAAAGCGATCCGTTGACGACACCGGGAATGGGTTGGATTCAAACACGCCGGGCAGGTAATAATGGATGAAACCGGCAATATTCGCGAGATAGGTAGCTGTCTGCGGACTGGTAAGATATTCGCCCGTCGGCACGGTGGTGAATAAAAGTCCGATGACCAGAAATTCGGAAAGGATGGAAAAGTTCGAGATGATCACCATTGTCGCTGGCTGATCGACGTCTGAAGACATTCCCTCGTTTCCGTCTGCGATTGAACATCGACCGTCCTGCAAAAGACGCTAGACCAATGTGAAGGGTTCAGATGTTCTTGCCCTTTGCACAGCGAATGGTAGGGGCGTTCGCGTCAGGAGAAACCAAGCAATGGCTGCGCTCGCCCCGCCCCACCAGCCTGCACACCGCCAGGCGGGTCAGATCACAAATGAGACGCTGCGCCGCCTGCTGCGACAGTTGGCGCTGTTTGCCGGCATCCTGATTTCAGGCGGACTGCTGACGATTCCGCGCACCCCACTGCTGGCGCTCGTGCTTGTGTTGTGCTTCGCCTTGAAGAGCCCGTTTCGGCTGTTCAGGGCGGAATTTGCCGGTATCTGGGTGCTGTTGCTGCTGGTTGCCGCGGTCGCTTTGGTTGGCGGTGACTCTTTCCAGATCCAAGAGATGGTCGTGCGCTATGCGAACTTCGCAGCGGGGCTGGCCTTGCTGCTGTTATACATTGATGAACGGCGCAGCACGCTGGTCGATGACCTTTACTGGATCCTCAAACTGATGGCATTTCAGGCCGTCCTGACGCCGATCGTCGATCATCCTTCTACGCGATTATCAGACAACTTTCCAAGTGGCCGACACCACATACTTCACGGTCGGATACCTCTTCACCTATCACGATCTGGCGGGTACCAACGCGCTGCTGAAGCGCCCTGACGGATTTTTCTTCGAACCCGGCGTGTTCCAGATCTATCTCAACCTGTTCCTGCTGATCGCACTGTTCATGCGAAAGCAGCGATTGTTCGATATCGCGCTGGGTGTGGTGGCCGTGGTCGCCACGCAATCGACCACCGGGGTGGTAATCCTGGTGCTGCAATTCGCGGCTGCGTATTTCTTGTGGCTGCGCACCGCGAACCGGTCCCAGAAACTGGGCGTATTCGTATTCGTGCCGATCATGCTGCTGCCGCTGGCGTCGTACATGACATACAACGTGACCGAGAAATTCTATGGCGAGTTGAGCGGTTCTGCCGAAGCGCGAGAATACGATCTGCGCACCGGTATCAATGTGGCTCTCGAACAGCCATGGACTGGTATCGGCTTCGATTATGAAAAGTATTTCGATATCGCCAGCCGGGTCGGCTATCGCGAGGCTGATCTGAGCCGGGACAACATTACCGAACGCGGCAACACCAACGGAATTGTCGTGCTGTTCTACAGTCTGGGCATACCGCTCGCGATTATATTCCTGCTCGGCATTTTCCGGCAGAAATTGTTCAAGCCGGGGCTGCTGATGGCTTTGATCGCGGTGCTGTCGCTGACGTCGGAATCGCTTTCCTTCACACCGTTTTTCCTGATGCTGACTTTCAGCGGACTGCTGATCCAGTCGCACCGGGTAACCGCGTTGCTGGGCGGACAGAGAGCCATTGCTGGCCCTCCCACCCATCGCCCCGGCGTTGCTCCCGCCGGCAATCGCGGCTGACCACCGCCTTCGATCACGAACCATGGCCCGCATCCTGTTTATCGGCATAGATTTCTATGACTATGCCAGCCGCATCTGCGCCGCGTTCGAACGGCTGGGCCATAGCGTCGATTTCCACGCCATCGAGGATCGCGGCTTCGCTGCGAAAAGCGCCAAGAAAATCGCCCCCGCAGCCTATGAGGCGCGCCGCGCCGCGTATCACGAGCGCCTGATTGAGGACACTGCCAGGCGCGATTACGACGTGGTGCTGTTTATCCAGATTCACCAGATGCGCCATTCTGCGCTCGACCGGCTGCGCGAACTGCATCCTGGCGCCCGCTTTGTGCTTTACAACTGGGATTCGCTGACCACTCACGATTTCCGCCCGTGGCTCAGACATTTCGATCATGCTGCAACCTTCGATCCCGATGATGCCCGCGCGATCGGCATTGCCTATCTGCCGCTGTTTGCAATTCCGCGTTTCTTCGCGATCAAAACAGGACCGTGCGCCGACACGCGATCTCTACTTCGTCGGCGCAATCGGGTCGATGAACCGGTTCGATGCGCTCGCACGGCTGCATCGGTTCTGTGAGGGCGCGGGGCTTACAACCCGGCTACATCTGGTTTGCAGCCCGGTGGTCAGATTCAATCTGTGGCGCGCAGGAAAATCACTGCCCGGCGTGACGGGCGACAGCATCGATTTCGAAGGCATAGTGGCGCTGATGGAAACCAGCCGCGCAACCTTCGATTTCGCCAATCACGCGCAATCGGGGTACACCATGCGCCTGATCGAGAACATGTGCGCCGGAGTGAAGATCATCACCGAAAATCCGCGCATTGTGGATGAACCGTTTTATCGGACAGATCGGTTTCTGCTGGTGGACGGGCATGATTTTTCGCGCGTGCCCGAATTTCTTGCGACGCCCATCACCTCGCAGCTCGATGTCGAGGCATTCCATGTCGATAACTGGGCGCGCCAATTGATAGAGACAGACGGAGCACCGACATGAGCGGACAGGGCATCGACAAGAGCGAAGAGACGCGGGGCCTGCGCCAGAGCATCGCCAAATTGGTCCAGGGTTGCGCTGGTATCGCTACAAGATCAGCGGGTACGATATCCACCCCAGCTGCGAGATCGAACGCGGGCTGAACCTTGACCGGTATTTCCCGCAAGGTATCCATGTCGGCGCGCACACCATCCTGACCAGCCGGGTGACGATCCTCAGCCACAAACTGATCCCTCGCAAAAGTCTTGGCCGGTATGACGGCGAAAAGGTCCACACCTATATCGGCGAATGGTGCGTCATCGGCATCGGCGCTGTGATCATGGGCGGGGTGCGGATCGGCGATGAATGTGTGATCGGATCGGGCGCGGTCGTGACGAGGGACGTGCCATCGGGCAGCATCGTTGCGGGCAATCCGGCACGGGTCGTGCGCGAAGGGATTCAGATGGAAGGTCTGCGCCTCTGACGCCGGGCGGGGCCATTTGATCCAGATGAGTGCCAACTCGCGATTGCGGCTTCGCAATGGCGAGGCTAGAGGAGCGGCCATCTTACGCGAAATTACGAATCTGCGGCCTTGTTGTTGACAAGCGCTGGTTAAGAAACTGTCAGGGTAGAGTATACATGCAGAAAACGGCACTGGTTTGCGGCGCAGGCGGCTTTATCGGCGGGCACCTGGTCAAACGCCTCAAGGCCGAAGGTTTCTGGGTGCGCGGCGTTGACTTGAAATTCAACGAATACGCCGAAACCGAAGCTGACGATTTCGCCATCGGCGACCTGCGCGATCAGCGTTTCGTGCGCGAAGTTATCGATCGCCGGTTTGACGAAGTGTATCAGCTGGCCGCCGACATGGGCGGTGCGGGCTATATCTTCACCGGCGAAAACGATGCCGACATCATGCACAATTCCGCCACGATCAATCTCAACGTGCTGGATGCGTGCCACAAACGCACAATCAAGCGGGTGTTCTATTCCTCGTCCGCGTGCATGTATCCCGAGCACAACCAGCTTGATCCTGACAATCCCAATTGCGCCGAAGACAGCGCCTATCCCGCCAATCCGGATAGCGAATATGGCTGGGAAAAGCTGTTTTCGGAGCGGTTATACCTTGCCTACAATCGCAATTACGGGATGGAATGCCGGGTTGCGCGCTATCACAACATCTTCGGTCCGGAAGGCACGTGGTCCGGTGGCAAGGAAAAGGCGCCCGCCGCAATGTGCCGCAAGGTTGCCGAAACACCCGATGGCGGCGCAATCGAGGTTTGGGGCGATGGCAAGCAGACACGCAGCTTCCTTTACATCGACGAATGCCTTGAAGGCACAGTGCGGCTGCTGCGTTCGGATTTTGAGGGGCCCGTAAATATCGGTTCTGACGAGATGATCCCGATCAACGGCCTCGCCGACATGGCAATCGATATTTCAGGCAAAAACGTCTCGATCAACAACATCCCCGGTCCCCTGGGCGTGCGTGGGCGTAATTCCGATAACCGTCTGATCAAGGAAAAGCTTGGCTGGGCCCCGTCCGAAAGCCTGAGATCAGGGATGGAAAAAACCTACACATGGATCGCCACGCAGGTTCAGCGTGACCATAATCGCCGCGCGGCCTGAGGGTTCGCTTCATCGCGTTTTGACGTCACCTCGTCTTGAGCAATTGGCTTGGCATCGGCGCCTGTGTAGGCCCGCAAGACTGGTCAACGCTGGGCCACGGATAAAGTAATCGACATGAGCACCAAGAAAAACATCCTGCGCGTGGCGAACCGCCTCATCGCGCCTACAGGTGCGCAGCTTTATCGCGCCGGGATCGACATGGAATACGCGCTCGGCTGGCTGGCCCAAAAGAACAAGAAAGCGCCCGATCATGCTATTGCCAGCATTCTCGATCTGGGTGCAGCGCAGGGCAATTGGAGCCGAATGGCGCTGGATCTGTTTCCCGGCGCCCGCATCGTCGGTGTCGATCCGCTGGAAGAGCGCGTGCCCTATCTCGAAAAGCTGAAGGCCGAGAACTCGCGGTTCGATTATGTCTCCGCAGTCGCAGGCGGTGACGATGGCGGCACGGTAGAACTGGCCGTGACAGACGATCTGGACGGGTCCAGCGTGCATGGCAGCGAAGGGCAGGTGCGCACGGTATCGGTCCAATCGGTCGATGGTATCGCCGCGCGCAAGGGGCTGAAAGGTCCGTATTTCCTGAAATTCGACACCCACGGGTTCGAACTGCCGATCCTCGAAAGCGCCCATCAGGTGCTGAAGGATACGCAATATATCGTGATGGAGGCGTATAATTTCCGCCACACGCCTGAAACTCTGCTGTTCCACGAAATGATCGCCTATCTTGGTGAAAAGGGTTTTCGCGTCAGCCACCTCGTCGATGTGCTCAACCGTCCGACCGATGGCGCGCTGTGGCAGGTGGACCTGATGTTTGCGCGCGCCGACGATCCGGTCTTCAACAGCAATTCTTTCCGTCATGGCTGAAGCAGCCCCCGCCTCTCTCGACACGGGAGTTCCAGCGCGCGCCAACCGCAGTGAATGCGTGGAGGCGATGGGCTATGCCGTGTTCAACGAAGACCTCTCGCTGATCCCGCTATCCCGCCCGTGTTCGACAATCCAGACCATCAGCCCGATCAGCTATGGCAATGCGACCCGCGACGAGACCTACCGCGAGGCGATGCAGCGTGCCGATTACTTGTGTCTTGACGGAGTGTATTTCGGCCTTTCCTCGGTCATCCTGAAGGGTGAGACGATGAAGCCCAATCAGGGGCCGGATATCTTCTATCACTTCATGCAGCGATTGCAGGCGAAAGGCGGCAGGGTGTTCTTTCTGGGTGCAAGCCCGGCGACGCTGAAGAAGATGCAGGATCGCACCGCGCGCGATTATCCCGCGGTCACGGTGGGAAGCTACTCCCCTCCGTTCAAGCCGGAATTCACCGCGCAGGACAACGACGCGATGATAGCAGCAGTCAATGAATTTCGCCCCGACGTAGTGTTTCTGGGGATGACCGCGCCCAAGCAGGAAAAATGGGGCTTTCTGCACCGCGACCGGCTGGATGCGTGCATCGTTGCGTCCGTCGGGGGCGTGTTTGATTGGTATGCGGGCAATCGCAAGGAAATTCATCCGTTCTGGTGGAAGATTTACATGGCCTGGTTGATCCGCACGATCGACCGGCCCGAATTGCTCAAACGCTATCCGCAGATCGGGTTGTTCTTCTGGCACCTGATGCTCGCCCGGATCGGCATAAAGAGGTATCCCGATCATGACTGATATTCTGAAATTCGGAATCATCGGCGCCGGACGCATGGGGATTACCCATTATTCCATCGCCAATGCGCACGAGAATGTGAAGATTACCGCCGTTGCCGATCCGTCAAAGCTGATCACGGCGATGCTGGGCAAGTATGCAAAGGTTGCCACCTACAAGGATTACAAGGGCTTGCTGAAAAGCGAGTCTCTCGATGGCGTCCTTGTCTGCACCCCACCCGCCTTCAATCCCGAAATCCTGCAGGCCGTATACGAGGCGCGCCTGCCCGCTTTCGTCGAAAAGCCTTTCGTGCTGAACGCCTCCGACGGCGCGGCCTTTGCCAAAAGTTACGATGCGGCCGGAATCATCAATCAGGTCGGCTATGTGAATCGCTGGAACGACATGTTCACCCGCGCCAAGAGCTTCGTCGACGAAGGTTTGCTGGGTCGCGCGCTCAGATTCCGCAGCGAGATGTTCAGCCCAACGATCACGCGCGATGTGGGCGATGCGGGCTGGCGCGCCAGCCATGCAAATGGCGGCGGTGCGGTGTTCGAAATGGCAAGCCACGCGATTGACCTCATCGCCTATTTCTTCGGCGCACCGGGGCGCGTGGGCGGCACCAGCCTTTCGCAGGTCTATTCCAGGCAGGTCGAGGATATCGTTTCCACCAGCCTGTTTTACGACGCTGGCCCCAATGCCGGATTGGCCGGTACCATGTATGTGAACTGGTCCGACGCCAGCTTTCGCAAGCCCACGAACAAGTTCGAGGTGTTCGGATCGCAGGGCAAGTTGCTGGTCGATCAGCACGGGATGAAAATCCATCTGAAAGAACCGAGCGAAGCCCACGGGCTGAAAGCGGGCTGGAATCAGCTTTACATAACCGACGTGCACACCAGCGTGCCATTTTACGTCCGCGGGATAGAATACACCGCGCAGCTGTACGATTTCGTCGCCGCCATCAGGGAGGGCAAGCCGGTGCGCTGCACCTTTGCCGATGCGGCGGAAAACCTGCGTGTGATCGAACAGATCTTCGCCGACGACGCGCAATTGCGCCGCTCCGGTCAGCAGGCGCACACGCATGCGGCGAATGGAGGAGTGGCGGCATGAGCGCCTTTGACAAACCCATCGACCGGATCGTGTTCGGCGACAACCAGTTCTTCGGCATCAATCACATGAGCCAGGACAAAGCGCAGGAACGCGCAGAACGCTTTGCCAAGCTCGAAAGCGTCATGGCGGTTTACGACCACGCGATCGATGCCGGGATCGATGCGATCATGCTGAACAGCAATGACCGCGCAAAGGGCATTTGTGATGCATTCCGCGCCAATCCGGCGAAATACGGCCACCTCAAATGGTACCCTTCCATCCCCTATCCGCACAAATATGCGGCGATGGTGAATGACAAGGGCATGGTCGGCGCGGTTCAGGAAATCCTGTTTGCCAAGGGCGCGAAATCGGCGCTTGGCAAAATGGTGCGCGGTGCCGGCGCGGTCGCCGACGCTCGACGCGGTCAAGCTGATGAAGATGCTGATCGACGAGGAAATGGCGATCTACGATGGCCTCGATGTGCGCTGCGTGTTTTTGCAGAACATCATCACCGATCTGATGCTGGGTTATGATGTGCCCGACCCGTTCATCGCGTATTGCGAGTATATCCGCCAACGGTTCGGCGCATGGCCGGGCCTGATTACGCAGAACCTGCCGTTCCTGCGCGCCAAATTGCGCGAATGGGGAATCGAAGGCGTGGTGATCTGCGCGTCCGTCAACAAGATCGGCTATCTCATGTCGCCGGGCGTTGCCGAATACGAGGCTGACCTTGCCGCCAACGACGGTGCGAAATACCCCGTCATGGCGATGAGCACGCTGGCGAGCGGCGCGATTCCAGCGCCAGAGGCGTACGATTACCTCAACCGGCTGAACATTCAGTCGATGGTGTTTGGCGCATCATCGCCCGGCAATATCGGCCAGACAGTGTCGCTGATTTCGCCAGAGCCCATTCGTGTACCACTCCAGCCAGAGGCTGCCGAATGAACGTTCTGATCACTGGCGGGGCGGGCTTTATCGGCTCGCGGCTGGCCAAGCGGCTGGCGGGTGACGGGCATATTGTCACCGTGCTCGACAACTTTCTGGAGCAAGTCCACGGCATCGCACCCGAAGCGAGCGAAAACTACAAATCGCTGGCGGGCAGTGCACGCATCATTCACGCCGACGTGACCGACCGCAGCGCGCTCGAGGTCGCATTGAAGGATGCCGAGGCAGTCGTACACCTCGCCGCGGAAACCGGCACGGGCCAGTCGATGTACGCGATCGAGCGTTATAACTCGGTCAATATCGGGGGCACTTCGCTGCTGCTCGATATCCTTGCCAACACCGATCACGCGGTAAAGCGCGTCCTCGTCGCCTCCTCCCGCTCGATATATGGCGAGGGACGCTATCGCACGCCCGATGGCGCTGGATGTGTATCCCGCGCACCGGGCCGAGGCGGATATGACCGCTGGCGATTTCGCGGTGAAGTATCCCGGCGTCGAGGGCGAACTGCAGCTGGTTTCCACCCACGAGGACGCCAAAATTCACCCTTCCAGCGTCTATGGCATCACCAAGCAGGTGCAGGAACAGCTGGTGATGACGGTATGCCCGTCGATCGGTATCGAAGGTGTCGCGCTGCGGTATCAGAACGTCTATGGTCCGGGGCAATCGCTATCCAACCCGTATACGGGCATCCTGTCGATCTTTTCCAATCTCATCATGCAGGGCAAAGGGATCAACATCTTTGAAGATGGCGAGGAAAGCCGCGATTTCGTGTTCGTGGATGACGTGGTGGAAGCGACCGCGCTCAGCCTCACACATCCGCGTGCTGCCGGGCAGGTCTTCAACGTGGGGACGGGCGTTCCCGTCAGCGTGATGGAGGTTGCGACCACATTGGTGCGCCTGTTCAAGGCAGACACTGCGATCGAGGTGACCGGCAATTTCAGGCTCGGCGATATCCGCCACAACTATGCCGACATGACCCGCATTCACGAGGCACTCGGTTTCCAGCCCGCCTGGACCTTCGAGGAAGGAATCACGCAATTGGTTGCATGGGCGAAGGCATCGGGCCCGCAGGCAAGCGCCTATGAAAAGAGCCTGAGCGAAATGCGCGAAAAAGGTCTGCTGAAGTGAGCAGCGAGCGCGCAATCGTTGCCGCAGATGCGCCCAGCCGGTCGCGCGCGCCATTCGTGGCGGCGTTTGTGCTGCTGATCGCGGCAATGATTCTGGGCGGCAGTTCCAAGGACTACGTTCCCGGTCTGCTTTTGCTGCGCCCACTTGCCGTGGTGGCCCTGGCCATTGGGCTGTATCATTTCACGCGCGCCGACTGGGACCGGTTCCGGTTTCCGCTCGGCTTCATGGCGGCGATACTGGCGCTGATCGTGCTGCATCTTGTCCCGCTTCCGCCAGCGCTGTGGACGGCGTTGCCGGGCCGCGATCTGGCGATTGCGGCCGGCGATGCAGCCGGGATCGGGCAGCCTTGGCGGCCCATCGCGCTGGTGCCCTACCGTGCCTGGAATGCGTTTTACGCGATGCTGGTGCCCGCAGCGGTGCTGGTGTGCGCAGTGCAATTGACCCGCGAACAGCACCGCACGCTGGTGTTCGTCGCGCTGGCCGGGGTGCTGGCCAACGCGCTGTGGGGCGCGGTGCAATCGATCAGCGGTTTCAGCCCTGGAACGTTTTTTTATGGTGTACCGCAGGTCGAAGTGGCCAATGGCCTGTTTGCCAATCGCAACCATCTGGCCGCGCTGATGATCGCCAGCCTGCCCTTGTTCACCGTGATCGCCAGCCGTGCAAAGGGTCCGCGCGCCACGTTGATTATCACTGGCTGCGCCGCGCTTGCCGCGTTTGCGATCATGATGGCGCTCGCGACGGGATCGCGCACCGGAATGCTGCTGCTGCTCGTCAGTCTCGCGGCAAGCTGGCTGGTGTGGCGCGCTCGCCCGACAAACTCCACGGTTCAGCGCCGTACCGCCTCGAGGCAGGTGTGGGTTCCCTACGCCTTTGCCGCATTTGGCGTTGCCATGCTGGCGGCGTTTGCGATCCTTTTGACGCAGACGACCGGATATGACCGGCTGGTTGGCGCAGGATCGGGAGAGGTGGAGGAATTCCGCTTTACGGTGTGGCGCACGATCGTCGATTTCGCACCGGCGTATCTCCCCTTTGGCAGCGGCATCGGATCCTTCATCGAGATATTCAAGGTCCACGAACCAAGCGAGATGCTCGGCCAGTCCTACTGGAACCACGCGCATAACGATTGGCTGGAATGGGCGATGGAAGCCGGTATCCCTGCAATGATCCTGATGGTCGCGGCGGTGCTCGGCTGGCTCGTGCGTGCGGTCGGCCTGTTGAAAAACAGCCATGGCGGACGCATCGAGGTGCAGCTGGGGCTGGCCGGTGCAATCATACTGTTTATCCTTGGCGGATGGAGTCTTGTCGACTACCCCATGCGCACGCCCGCGTTGGCCAGTCTGGCGGCGCTGTGCGCGGTGTGGATGGCGCTGTCGGGATCGCGGGCCTCGCTTGCCAAACCAGCAGCCGGAGGTTGGGACGCGTCAGGCAATTCTGTTGGCAAACAGAGTGCCTGAGCGAATAGCCCGGGGCAACACAGACAAGACCGATACAGACAAGATAATGAATATGAGAGCGGACACAGTCAGCATGATTAAACCGAAACGCGCGCCCGCAATGATGCGGTCCAGGCCTGCCCTTGGCGTGGCCACGCTGGTGCTGGGCGCTGCTGCGCTGGGCGGCTGTTCGACCACACCGGTCGGCGGTGCACCGGGCCTTGAGGTGCGACAGGGCGATATGCCGGCGCCAACTGCGGCCGATCTGTATGCCACGTCCGAATTTGCCGGTATCCGTCCATTCGACACGCTTCTCATCGATGTGTTCGGCATTCAGGAATTGAGCCAGCGCAAGGTGCGCGTCGATGCCAACGGCGAAATCGGCTTTCCGCTGATCGGGAACGTGACAGTCGCCGGACTCTCGACCTCCGAAGTGTCGCAATTGATCGAAACCCGGCTGAAGGGTCGGTACGTGCGCGAACCTCAGGTGACCACCAATCTGGAATCGAGCGTCAATTCGACCTTCACGGTCTATGGCAAGGTCGCCCAGCCCGGCGTGTATCCGATCGTCGGCGATGGCACTCTGTTAAAGGCTATCGCGACAGCGCGCGGCCTGTCTGAATTTGCCGATTCGAAGGAAGTGATCGTCTTTCGCACCGTCGGCGGACAGCGGCTTGCGACGCTTTACGATCTCAAGGCGATCAGCCGGGGCAATTACGATGACCCGCGCATCTATCCCAATGATACGATCGTCGTAGACGATTCAAAGGCGCGGCAGGTGTTCAAGGACGTCGTCGATCTTGCCACGGTCCTGGTCACGCCCTTGACCATCGTGCTAACCCAATAAGGCGAAGGCTGCACTTACATGAACGCGATCCAACCTGCCGCATCCGCCTCGGAAGCGACCGCCCCCGGCGCAGACGATATGATCTTCAGCGCGGGCGGCTCCGACTATCAGGGCGGCGGCTATCCACAGTACGGCCCGCAGTCCGGGCGCGATACGCCGCTGATCCGCGAATATCTCGGCATCCTTGATCGCCGCAAATGGGTGATCATGGGTATCGTGGCGCTCGCCATGATCATTGGCCTTGCCGCGACGCTGACGATGACGCCGCAATACACCGCTTCCTCGCGGATCGAGATCAGCCGTCAGGAACAGCAGATCACCAATGTCGAGGGGCTGGAAAAAGCTGACCGCACCTTCGATCAGGAATTCTACGACACGCAGTATGAACTGCTTGAATCGCGCAGCGTGGCTGAACGCGTCGCGCGCGAATTGCGACTTCCCAATAATTTTGCATTCTTTGCAGCGCATGGCGTAGATCCGGCGGCTACGGAATGGCTGGGCGATGAAGACGCGCCGACCGATCGCGAGACGCTGGAAACCCGGCGCAAGGCTGCTGTCGGTCTGCTGCTGGGCCATGTCGGTATTTCGCCTATCCCGCGGTCGGCGCTGGTCGACATCTCCTACACCAGTGCCAATCCGACGCTTTCTGCCCAGATCGCGACCGAATGGGCTGAACAATTCACGGCCGACACGACCGATCGCCGGTTTGAATCGACCGCCGATGCGCGCCAGCTGCTCGAACGCCGGCTTGCTGAACTGCGCCAACGGGTTGAGGAATCGCAGATCAACCTCGTGAATTACGCAAACGAGAAAAGCATCGTCGTGCTTGATCGGCAGGAAGCCGAAGGTCGCACCACACGCTCGCAGACATTGGTGCAACTGGACCTTCAGGCGATGAACCAGGCGCTGCTCGATGCGACAGAGGATCGGGTACAATTGCAAGCGCGTGCGAACGCGGCTGGCGGCACCAACGCCGATCTGGTCAGCAATGCGACCATTAATGCGTTACGGCAGGAGCGCGCCGCGCGCGAAGCCGAATATGCCAAGCTGATGGTGCAGTTTGAGCCCGGCTATCCCGCGGCTCGCGCGCTGAAGGTTCAGATCAGCGAGCTTGATCGGGCGATAGCCAATGAAGAGGGCCGCGTCCGATCGAGCACGCGAACCGATTACCAGGCCGCGCTCGCCCGCGAACAGGATCTGCGCAACAAGGTTGATGCCCTGACAGGTCGACTGAGCCTGCAGGAACGGGACCGAATCCAGTACAACATCTATCAGAACGAGGTTGATACCAACCGCGAACTGTATGACGGCCTGCTGCAACGCTACAAGGAAATCGGCGTCGCCGGTGTGGCCGCGAACAACATCTCGCTAGTTGATGAAGCGCAGGTTCCCGGCGGACCTTCGTCGCCCAATCTTCCCCTCAACCTGCTGGTTTCGCTGGTTGCCGGTCTGGCAGCCGCCGGAGCGGTGGTGTTCGCACTCGAGCAGTTCGAAGAGGGCATCCGCGATCCTGCGCAGGTTAGCCAGCTGACCGGACTGCCCTTGCTGGGAGTGATCCCGGCAACCGCCACAGATGCGGACGTGCTTGAAGAAATGCACGATCCCAAGTCTGAAATTGCAGAGGCGTATCTGACGGTTCGCTCCAACCTCGCGTTTGCCACCAGCAACGGTATTCCTAAGACGTTGATGGTAACCAGCACGCGGCCTGCGGAAGGCAAATCGACATCCGGGCTTGCCATCGCATCGGTGCTGGCGCGTACCGGCAAACGCGTGTTGATGCTGGATGCCGACATGCGCAGCCCCTCCGCGCACGCTTTCCTCGAAATGGAAAACACCGAAGGATTCTCCAGCGCGCTGACCGGACATGCCGATCCGATGATGCTGGTGCACAAGACCCCCTTCGAAAACCTGTCCGTGATGACGGCGGGACGCACGCCGCCCAGCGCTTCGGAATTGCTGAGCGGCGATGGCCCGCGCGATGTGCTGGCCGCACTGTCGCCGCATTTCGACCACATCGTGGTCGACGCACCGCCACTGCTGGGCCTGGCTGATGCGCCGTTGCTCGCACACGCGGTCGATGCGGTTGTGTTCGTGATCGAATCGCGCGGTGTCGCCTCGCGCGCTATCAACACCTCGCTTGATCGCCTGCGGTCCAGCCGGGCACCGCTCATCGGCGCAATCTTCACCAAATTCCAGGGCCAGGGCATCGAAGGCTACGGCTATGGATACGGGTACGGCTATGGTTATGGCGAAACTGAAAAGCAGGGCTGATGGCACGCGTTGATTCCCGCCGTGGGCGCGGACGGACACGCGCAGCGGCATCGCTGCCCCGGTTCGCGATTCCGCGTGTAAGCTTTACGCGCAAGGGCGTCACGTTCGCCATTATCGCCGCCATCGGCGCGGGCGCGGCGATGGCTAACGCCGCGGTCAACATGCTGCAGACCAGTGCGCCCCAAGCCGCGCTTTCCATAAATGCCAACGATCCCGTTGCCCTCATCCGCGATGCGCAAGTTCGCATCGTGGCGGGCGATGCCTCGGCACGCGCCGATGAAGCTGTGCAACGCGTGGTGCAGCGTTCGGTAAGGGCGCTGCCGATCAATGGGCCGGCATTTCGCCTGTATGGCCTCAACAGCGCAACCAGTGCCGATCTTGCCGCGATGCGCGCGCAGATGCGCATATCGGATCTGATGGAGCGCCGCGACGTTGCCGCGCAATTGTGGCTGATCGAAAACGCGGTCGAGCAAAACGACGTAAGCCGGGCGCTGCGCCATTACGATACCGCCCTCAGGATTGAGGAATCGAGCCGCGCGCTGCTGTATCCTGTCCTCGCGCGGGCGATGGACAGTGCGTTGATCCGCGAACGGTTCGTTCCGTACATGAAAGCCAATCCCCCTTGGCTGGAGAGCTTCCTGCGGTTTGCGGTTTCACAGACAGAAAATCCGGTGGCAATGGCGCAATTGGCCCAGCTCAATGGCGGATGGCCCGAGGGCGCAGCCTTCTCTTCGCTGGACACAGAATTGCTCGCACGGCTGTTCGCCAACGAGGATTACAGCGCCGCTATCGAACATTTCCGCGCGATCGATGGCGTGGATCGCTCGATACTTGACAGCCTTACGCTGACCGACGCTTCCACCAACTGGCAGCTGGCGCCAATCGCCTGGCAGCCGTTCCGTATCGAGGGCATCGAAACCTTTATCCTCGCCAGCATGGAAGGCGGCGGCAAGGTCGAGATCGAGGCTGAAATCGAGTCAGGCTATAAAGGCCCGGTCGCGCGCAAGTTCATGGCGTTGAAACCCGGTCGTTATCGTCTGCGATCGGCGATGCGCGCAGAAGATTACAGCAATCCCGATCAGGCGCGCTGGCTGCTGACCTGTGCCAGCACGAGCGCTGAACGAATACTGGTTGATGAATCTGTCGCGTTCGATGACGAAATGGCGCTTCAGACCCAATTTACCGTCCCTGCCAGCTGCCCGGTACAATTGCTGATGATTTCAGCGGATACCCTGGTCACGACGCGGTACGTTAAGCTGATCCTCGCCTCCGCTGAACTGGAACCGCTAAACTCCTCGCGATAGAGCAAGGCTTCGCGCTCTCGATCAGGGCTGTTGCGCGGCCCCGGCCTGCGCAGACACTTCTTCTCCAAACCGTCTGAGGCACGCAATCGCCAGCTGCGCCTGCTCCGTCGCCTCGTTCGATTTCTCGCTGCGACGACGCGCAATAACCGCGCCTGTTGATCCGGCGGCCCCATCGCCTGCACTCGCGGCAGCCTCTGCCTCATCGGCGAAATAGCCCTCCGCCCGCCGGATCAGCGCGATTTCGGAACTGCGCGGATCGTTGGTCATACTGGCGAGCCGCTCTGCCGTAAGGCCCAGCGCCGCCGAACAATTCACTGCCACGGTCATCGCATCATCGCCCTGTTCGGCGACCTGCCCGCCTATGGACAACGGCAGCGCGGCTCCTGCGGGATCACTGGAGGGGGCATCCGGCACAGCGGCGGGCACCGGATCGGCGGAGCATCCGGCAACCATCAGCGCAGCCACCACTGCAGCCATTATCGGGGAAAACGCGGGTGAGCAGCGCTGTTGCAGCGAAACGCCTTTGAAGTTTACGGGATTAGCCATGGGCTTGCCCCTGCGACAGCCAATGCGCTTTGTCCAGAGGTTGTAGGTGCGCCATTAACCTTGACGCGGTAAGTGGCCCTTCACCCCGGTTCATGCGGGCTCGGAGGTATCCGGGCGCGCCTGTGTTCAAGGATAATTGCCCATGCGCAAAGTGCTCATCACCGGCAGCGCCGGTTTCATCGGTTTCCATCTTGCCCAGTTGTTGCTGGCAGAAGGCTTTGCGGTCGTCGGTTACGACGGGATGACCGATTACTACGATGTCCGCATAAAGCAGCGCCGTCACCAGATGCTGCGCCAGAACCAGCATTTTAGCGCAATCGAAGGGATGCTGGAGGATTTCGACACCTTGCGCGACTTTGCGCTGGAGCAACAGCCAGACGTGATCGTCCATCTCGCCGCGCAGGCCGGGGTGCGATACAGCCTCGAAAATCCGCGTGCCTATATCGATGCCAACGTGATCGGCACATTCAACGTAATGGAATGCGCGCGCGAACTGGGTGTCGATCACCTGCTGATGGCCTCCACCAGCTCAGTCTACGGCGCGAACGAGGATATGCCCTTTGACGAGCGGCAGAAATGCGACACCCCACTGACGCTGTATGCTGCGACCAAAAAGGCGAATGAGGCGATGGCCCATTCCTACGCCCACCTGTGGAACCTGCCGACCACGATGTTCCGGTTCTTCACCGTATACGGTCCGTGGGGCCGGCCCGACATGGCGCTGTTCAAGTTTACGCGAGGCATCCTCGAAGGGGCGCCGATCGATATCTACAACAACGGCGATATGTTCCGGGATTTCACCTACGTCACGGATCTGGTGCGCGGCATCCGCCTGCTGATCGACGCCGCGCCTGTTCGCCCGGAAAGCGCGGATGACATCGCTGCGCATGACAGCCTTTCGCCAGTCGCCCCGTGGCGCGTCGTGAATATTGGCAATTCGCAAAAGGTGCGCCTGATGGACTTTATCAGCGCGATCGAGGCGGAATGCGGGCGCGAGGCGGTCAAAAACTTCATGCCAATGCAAAAAGGCGATGTGCCCGCAACGTGGGCCGATGCGACATTGCTAAAAGACTTGACCGGATATCAGCCGGAAACTGACGTCAAGGAAGGCATCCGCCAGTTCGTCGCGTGGTACCGCGACTATTACAACGTCTAGGCCACCGTTGTGTCACCGCTGATCGGGTGTCGCATCCAATGCCTGTTGAGTTTCATCGCCATCATCAAACGGTCCATCCTTTGAAGGAGGTACCGGAATCGTGCGCGGTGCTGTCGCCTCGGGGGGTGGAGTGAGCGAGGGGTCCTCTTCGCCAGGCAGCGGGGCGTTGCGTTCACGCTCAAGCCGTTCGAGATATTCGCGCTCGATCTGTTCGACCCGCTCCTGTTCGGCGGCCGCATCCAGATCGATGGTCGAAAGACGCTCCTGCCGAGCGTTCTCGATCAGCTGCGCAAACCGCACCGTCGATCCCTCTTTCTTGTCGGCATAGGCCGCATCGATCATCTTTTGGGTGCAACCAAGCGAACCGCCCGCGCCTGCGGGATCGCACGACATGATGCCAAAATCTCCGGCATAACGGATCTTTTCCACCCGCTGCGCCCAGGAAGTGTTCTGCGGACTGTCGCTTGAGCGAAGATTTCTGGGAATGCGATACCGGTCTGCCTCCACCAGAATTTCGCACACCACGATTTCGCCCTCCTTGGGCTCGGGGCATTCGTCCTCGCTGTAGGCGATGACCATATTGACGCGGTCTCCACCTTCGCTCTGCGCGGCGGCAGGACTGGTCGCCACCACTGCGCTGGCGATGACGGCGGCGGACATGGTGAGAGCTGTTTTCGCTGAAATCATCGGTCTATCCAATTCTGTCGCCACCATGACAATCCAGCGCGGGATCCTGCAGACGGGGGCGTGATAATATAGGCTATATCTATTACATGGCGGCGCGTGAACCGCCTGTGAAGGGGGAATCAGCGTCATTGCACGGTGGCTCCTTAGCGAAATCGGCGCATGGTTAGCGAAAAATTGAGCATCTGTGGCCCATAGCCGTGTCCATGAACGCTCCCTTCTCGTCCCCATCCCCCAATGCGATAACCGGCGCGGCAGCAGATGCCGAAACCATCGCCATCGTCGGGCTTGGCTATGTTGGCCTGCCTGTCGCTGTCGCCTTTGCCGAGCGGCTGGGTTCGCCGTCTCCCGGCAACGCCACCCGCGTCATCGGCTTCGATATCTCGCGCCGCCGGATTGAGACGCTGCAGGCCGGGCACGATTACACACGCGAAATCGACGATGTGCGCCTCGCACGATCCGGACTTGCCGTATCGGACGATCCCACGGTCATCAACGGGGCGAGCCTGATAATCGTTACCGTGCCCACGCCGATAACGGCAGAGCGCCGACCGGATCTCTCTCCGCTGAAATCCGCGTGCGAAACCATCGGTCCGCGTCTGTCGAAAGGCGCGCTGGTGGTGTTCGAATCGACCGTCTATCCGGGCGCGACGGAGGATTTTTGCGGCCCCCTGCTTGAAGCACATTCGGGCTTGAAACGGGGGCGCGATTTCACTCTCGGCTATAGCCCGGAACGCATCAATCCGGGCGATACGGTCCATCGGCTTGAAACCATTACCAAGATTATTGCAGCCGAGGACGCCTCCTCGCTCGCGCGGATGCGGGCCGCCTATGGCGCTATCGTGGATGCGGGCCTGCACGAAGCGCCCTCCATCAAGGTCGCCGAAGCGGCCAAGGTGATCGAAAACACCCAGCGTGATCTGAACATCGCTCTGATGAACGAAATTGCGCTGATTTTCGACAAAATGGGTATCCGCACACAGGATGTGCTGGCCGCGGCGGGAACCAAGTGGAATTTCTTGCCATTCACTCCAGGTCTTGTCGGTGGGCACTGCATCGGGGTGGACCCGTATTACCTTACTGCGGCGGCGGAAAAGCTGGATTATCGGCCCGAGGTGATCCTTGCAGGGCGGCGCATCAACGATTCAATGGGCGCAGCCATAGCGCAAAAAACCGTGAAGTTGCTGGCGGGGCGCGGCATATCATTAAGCACGGCGCGTATCGGCATTCTGGGCCTGACGTTCAAACAGGATGTGCCCGATATCCGCAATTCCAAAGTGCCCGATATCATAGCAGAACTGCGCGAATACGGGATTGAGCCGCTTGTCAGCGATCCACTCGCCAATGCCGATGAAGCACGCCACGAATACGGGCTAAATCTGGCTTGCGACAATGCGCTGGCCGATCTGGATGCTCTGATCCTGGCAGTGAATCACGCAGAATACCTGAAAGACCCGGCAGCACTGGTCGCGCGGGTGAAAACCGGCGGAGTGGTGGTCGATGTGAAATCCGCCATCGACCCTGCACTGGTCAGAGACGGAACCGCATACTGGAGCCTGTGAGCAAACGCGCTAGAGCCGCTCGCTCACCTTGATCGCGATGCGGCAGCCCAGCCGGATTGCACCCGACAGAAACGGATAGGCGGGCGCCTGTTCCGCGCCATTCGCAATTGCAGAATCGCGGTGTTCGCGCTCTTCCTCGCGGAATCGCTCAATCATGTCGGCCAGTTCCGGGTCGGAGCCGGTCTCACGCAACCGATCGAGCTGTTCGGTATAATGCCGATCGATCTCTTCTTCGACAGCAGCAGTGCAGGCCATCGCCGCCTCCGGCCCCAGCAACGCCGTGCCCGCGCCCAGCGCGTAACCGGCAGCGGACCAGAGCGGATGCAGCGCGGTCGGGCGCACGCGGCGTTTTGCCATGAAATCATCGAATTCGCGGCGGTGCGCCGCCTCATCCTCTGCCATGTGGCGAATTTCGGCCGAATGAGGCCCGCGATCGCCCATTACGGCGAGCTGACCTTCGTAAATGCGCGTCGCCCCAAATTCGCCCGCCTGGTCGACCCGGATCATCTGGTGAATTTCGTCGCGTTTCATTGCATTAGCCCTTTGCTGTGCCCGTTTTCTTGACCATCAAGGCCAAGATGGTGATTCCGCCTCCGACCGAAAAGAGAAAATTCCAGCCCGCCAGCGATATGCCAAACAGATCCCACGGCGCCACATCGCAGCGGATCAGCGGGGCGGCCGCCGGGTCCATCACATCGACCGCACCCAATGTGGCGCAACCGGTAATCCCTTCCCACCAGCCATATTCGACACCGGCGTGAAACCCGCCGATCAGTCCGGAGGCGATCACCGCCAGCGCCGCTAATCCGGTCCACAAACGCGGGACAGGCGCGATAAAAGCAAGCACCGCGAGGCCGAGCGCGGCGAAATGCGGCCAGCGTTGCCACCAGCACATCTCGCACGGATAAAGGCCGAATACATATTGACCTATATACGCCCCGCCGAGCAAACCGGCGGGGACCGCCAACGCCAGCAATCTGGCCGCGTTCAGTTCAGTCATGGATGCGCCCCGAAACCCTTAACGGCGCAGCGCCACGGAGCTTTTAGTCGTGCGGCGGAGTGTTTCGAGCGCATAATGCAGCTGGAAATCCTCGATCCCCTGCTCTTTCAACTGCTCGGAGGTCAGCTGAAAGCGCGGGTCTTCGACCTTGTCGACTTCCAGCTCCTCGTCCTTGATCCCCAGCTCGTTGATCAGGTGGCCTCTCAGATCGCTTTCGCGGGTCTGGAACTTCTGGCGCAAAGCACGGTCCGGATCGGACAGTTGCGGCACAGGGATATCCGGCTTGATCCCGCCTTCCTGCACGGACTTCCCGCTCGGCGTGAAGTATCGCGCGGTTGTCAATTTAAGCGCGGCATCGCGGCCCAGCGGCAACAGCGACTGTACCGATCCCTTGCCAAAGCTGCGATCGCCCATGATCAGCGCGCGCCGGTGGTCCTGCAATGCGCCCGCGACAATTTCGGAGGCCGATGCCGAACCCGCATCGATCAACACGATCATCGGTATCCCTTCGGCCATATCGCCGCGGAAGACCTCCTCTGCGTCATACAGCAGTGTTTCGCCGCGTGCACGACCGCGTTGCGAGACGATCCGGCCCTTGCTCAGAAACAGATCGGAAAGCGCCACCGCCTCATCCAGACTGCCGCCCGGATTGGACCGCAGATCGAGAACCAGTCCGTTCATTCTGCCTGTCGCTTCTTCCTGCATCTTGCGCCAGGCGTTGAACACATCCGAGCCAACATCGGCGGAAAATTCGTTGACGCTGATATGGCCGATATTGCCGGGCATGAGTTCGAACGTCACCGGCTCCAGTTCGATCACGCCGCGCGTCACATTTACGTCGAACGGCTCTTCGCGACCGGGACGAAAAATCGTCAGGCCGATGGAAGTGCCGGCCTTGCCGCGCATCTGCGCCACGGCATCATCCAGTTCGCCACCGTAAATCAGTTTGCCATCGAGGTGGGTAATGAAATCGCCTGGCTTGATACCGGCTTCATCCGCCGGAGAGCCGCGGAATGGCGAGATCACCTTGACCGCGCCGTCCTCCATCACGACCGACAGACCGAGGCCAGAGTAATTGCCGTCGATCATCGTTTCGAGGCGTTCAAGGTCGCTGCCATCGAGATAGCTTGAATGCGGATCGAGTGCGGCCAGCATCCCATCAATCGCGCCGCGCACCAGCACTTCGTCGCTCACGTCCTCGACATAGCTCGACTTGATCCGCTGATAGGTCGCAAACAGTTTTGAAAATTCGGGGCCTGCCTGGCCATCGACCTGCGCCATGGTGGCAGTGGTCGCAGGGATCAGGGCAACCGCTGTCACCAGCGCGGCTGCGCTGGCAAATTTCGCGAGGTGCGGGCGGGAAAGCCTTTTGCTGGCAATTTTCATGAGTGGGGCAGGCTCCTTTTCAACGCTTTTGTATAGGTTCGCGCGCCTGAACGCCAGATGAGAGCGACGCGCGCGGCGCGCCGCGTCTCTCGGTGGGACTGCGCGACACGGACCTGTGAAGAGGTACGCATCCAACGCAGCAAGGGTTTCAGGAGATTATCGCAAGTAATCTAGGGGGTTAACCGGCTCGCCATCGCGCCGCAGTTCAATTCCGATCATCGGTCCCTCTCCTCCGGCAACCCCAAGCGGGGCGCCGCCGATAACGCTGTCACCCACCTCGACATCGATCCGCGCAAGGCCGGTGACGAGCGTGGTCCAGCCGCCATCATGCTCGATAATGACGATTCGCCCGAACCCTTCGTACGGGCCAGAAAACGCAACTCGGCCGGTAGCGGGAGCGACGATCTGCGCACCGGGGCCTGGCCCAAGCACAAGCCCACGCGAGCGCAGGCCGCTGGCGCGGCGCTGGCCAAAACCGCTGATCGTACGACCCTGCACGGGAAGCTGGAAATCTGTGGGAACGCCGGTGCTGGTCGCAGTCGGGCGCGGCGTGGCGTCATCATTATCGAGCGCGACCGCGCGCCCCTGCGCCAGCCCCGCCGGACGCATGATCGGCCCCGGCAACGCGGCAAGTTCGCGCCGCAGCACCGCGTTGCGATCAAGCCGGTCCATCAATCCATCGAGATCGAGCGCCTCTTCTGCCAACGCCAGCGCGCGCTCCTCCTCGCGAAGGGCGTTTCCGCGTGCGCTGCGCGAGGCAAGGCGCTGTCGGGTTTCGAGCGAGGCAAGTTCATCGCGCTTGCCCTGCAATTCGCGCTCGCTCGCGCCCAGTTCAGCAAGCGCACGCCGCGCACGACGTTCCAGTCTGCGCCCCTCGTCAAGTTCGGCCCGCAAAACCGTTGTTCGCGCTCGAATCTGGGGCACGGCGCTATCCAGCACGGCGCGCACATAGACCACGTCCTTCAGCGATCCAGGCTGCAAAGCGGACAGGGCAAGCGGCCGGCGCGCGCTGGTCTGCAATGCTGCGGTCAGGCGAACCAGCGGCTCCTGCCGTTCCGCAAGCCGCCGGGCGAGCGAGGCGCGCGCACCCTGAGCCAGCGAGAAGCGCGCGCGGGCGGCCGCAATATCGGCCTCGAATTGCTGGATTTGCGCCGCAAGCGCGGCAGCTTCGCGTGCGGTGCGATCTGCGGCATCGCTTACGTCCTGCGCCTGGCGCGCAAATCGCTCGGCGCGCGCCTGCGCCCGCGCGCTTTCCTGCGTTGCGCGTTGCAATTGCGCGCGCGCCTCATCCGGAGCCATGATCGCGACCGCGCGCTGCGCCTCGCTGTGCGGCACAGCCACTGCCAGCGCGGCAAAGGCGGCAAGCACGCTGGTGCAGATCAGGATCGGGCGGCGCGGCATGGGCAACGCTATGCCTCAGTTTCAGGAGCGGTGATAGGGGTGCCCGGCTAGGATGCTGGATGCCCGGTAAAGCTGTTCCATCAACATCGCACGGGCCAGCAGATGCGGCCAGGTTGCCGGGCCAAACGCAAGCAGCAGATCGGCCTCAGCGCGATCTTCGGGCGAATGTCCATCTGCCGCGCCCAGCACAAAGCGCGCCTCTCGCGTGCCGGTATCGCGCCACTGGCCCAGCAGATGTGCGAAGTCTTCTGACGCCATTGCAGAGCCGCGTTCATCCAGTAGCACCGTTTTGCGCGGGGTGAGGGATTCGGGTATGCGTCCGCCACTTTCCGGCAGTTCGGTGATCTTGACCGGCCATTGCAGCCGTTTTTCATAGCGCGCGACCAGTTCCGCCTCAGGCGAGCGGGCAATTTTTCCGCGAGCGATAATGTGGAGAAGGATGGTAAGAGTCCTTGTTCGTCCAATGCGCCGCCATTCGCTGGGGCGCGCACAGAAGGAAACGGGGCCCCGGCGGGGCGCCACGAATCAGGACGCCGCAGCTTCTCCACTCTCGAACGACCACATGCGCTCAAGATTGTAAAATGTGCGCACCTCTGGGCGGAACAGGTGGACCACCACATCGCCGGCATCGATCAGGACCCAGTCCGCCGTGGGCAAACCTTCGACACGAACCGGACCGTGGCCCGCCTGCTTGACCTTTTCGGCAAGCTTTTGCGCCATTGAGGCGACCTGCCTGGTCGAGCGTCCGCTGGCGATCACCATGTAATCGGCGATCGAGCTTTTGCCCTCGAGCGGGATAGAAACCACGTCGAGCGCCTGATCATCGTCAAGCTGTTCCAGCACAAGAGCGTGCAGGTCATGATCGTTCAATTCAGCTGCCATGGATGGCGGTACCTTTGCAGCGGCGCTCAAGATCGCGCCAGTATGTGCCTGTGTAGCGGGCAAGAAAACTTCTCCAGAATTTGGAACAGGTGGAATATGGGATGCCCCATTCGCAGGGCAAGGCAAACAGGGCTGAGGCAAGACGCCTCATACGTGCTGCCGTTCTGCGATGCGGCGGAAGGTCAACCGGTCGCGCCCTGACTGATTACGCGGGGCTGCATCACTGCCGGAGGCGCGCTGGTCGTCCCCGGTAAGCTCGGCGGCCCAATCGGAATTGGCACGACGGATAGCCGTGGCCGAGCGATGGTCCGGATCGAAACGCAAAAACACCAGTGCCGGTGCGCTCCATTGCCCCGTTTTGCGAAAGCTGGCGACAGACACCCGATAGCGCCTGAGCCAAGCCATGGCGGGGCTCGTCATGGCTTTGGCGTTATAGCCGGGCCGGGCGATGACTGCAATCGGCATGGTGCGTGCGATTTTTCGCCAGTCCTTCCAGAGGTGGAACTCAGCCAGATTATCCGACCCCATCAGCCACACGAATTGCAGTTTGGGGTATCGGCGACGCAGCGCCTTGAGCGTGTCCACGGTGTATCGCGTGCGCAAATGCTGCTCTATCACAGTCGGCACGATCGGCGCGCGGCGGGCCTGCGCGTTCGCGGATTTGAGCCGGGCATCAAGGCTCGCCATTCCTGCGCGCGGTTTCAGCGGATTGCCGGGAGAGACCAGCCACCACACCTGATCCAGCCGCAATGCGTCGATCGTGAACCGGGTGATTCGGCGGTGGCCGCCATGCGCGGGGTTAAAACTGCCGCCCAGCAGACCGATCCGGCGGGGAATTTGTGTCATCGCTATGGTTGAACCTTGCGTCTGCGCCCTAGGGGCGCGTCTGCCCGGAGCCGCGCACCAGCCATTTGTAGGTGGTCAACCCCTCCAGCGCGACCGGGCCGCGCGCGTGCAGACGCCCGGTGGCAATGCCGATCTCCGCGCCCAGACCGAATTCGCCGCCATCTGCGAACTGGCTTGATGCGTTGTGCATGACGATGGCGCTGTCGACTTGCGTGAGAAACCGCTGGGCGATCGCTTCCTCTGCGGTGACGATGGCATCGGTGTGGCCAGAGGAATGGCGCGCAATGTGCGCCAGTGCCGCATCCAGCCCGTCCACCATCGCGACAGAAAGCACAGCGTCAAGATATTCGGTATCCCAGTCCGCAGCGCTCGCCGCGATGATGCGCGAGTCCGCGCTCGCGACCTCTAAATCGCCGCGTAATTCGCATCCCGCATCCAGCAATGCCCGGATTAACGCCGGGGCATCGCCAAACCCGCTATCAATCAGCAGCGTTTCCATCGCCCCGCAAATCCCGGTGCGGCGCAGTTTGGCATTGAGCACGATCTCGCGCGCCATCGAAGGGTCGGCTGCGGCATGGATGTAGGTGTGGTTGATCCCGTCCAGATGTGCCAGCACGGGCACGCGCGCATCGGCCTGCACTCGCTCCACCAATCCCTTGCCCCCGCGCGGCACGATCATGTCAATCAGGCCAGATGCCGCCAGCATCGCGCCCACAGCCGCGCGGTCCTGCGTCGGCACCAACTGAACGGCATCCACAGGCACACCGCCCTGAGAAAGCCCGGCGACAAGACTGGCGTGCATCGCGCGATTGGAATGCACCGCCTCACTCCCCCCGCGTAGCAGCACGGCATTGCCAGCGCGCACGCCAAGCGCGGCAGTATCCGCGGTTACGTTGGGCCGGCTTTCATAGATAATCCCGATCAATCCGATGGGCACCCGCACGCGCGACAATTCAAGGCCATTAGGACGCGTTGCCCGATCAATCACCATGCCGACCGGATCGGGCAAGGCCGCCACCGTTTCGACAGCGGTCGCGATCGCCTCGATCCGCGCCTTATCGAGCGTCAGTCGATCCAGCATGGCGGCAGACATGCCGTTTGCCTGCCCCGTCTCGCAATCGCGCGCATTGGCCGAAAGGATCAGATGGGTATTCGCCCGCAGACTTTGCGCGGCAAGCAGCAGTGCAGCTGCGCGACTATCGCTGTCCATCACGGCAAGTTCGCGCTGCGCCCGCCGTCCAGCCTGCGCAAGGGTGGTCACGAGGCTGACAGGATCCATTTCGAAAGCGGCTGGAGGAGGGGTTATAGCGTTCATGGTGGAGGCAGGTCTAGCAGATGAACCAAGGCCTGTCAGGACGATTGACGATGGATGGGAGAGCATTCGATTCGGCCGCGCATGACCGTTATTTCCCACGAAAATACGTGCGTCTCGAGCAACGGAACTGCGTCAAAAAGCGCTGCCAAGGCGCGCGCAGGCACCACTCACCCCGATTATTCATCAACTCGCCCGTTCCCCCGGGCATCCAATTCGACCCATCGGTCAGGGCTTGGTAGCGCGCTTGCCAACGACCGAAAAAAGACGGGGCCGCTTTGCCAGATAACACCACTGCTCGCTTGGGCACTCGCTTGAGCACTGTCCATACGTTGAATGCACGTGTGCGTGGATGGTTTCCCGACCGCGAATTTTTTATGCGTTCCGATGGTCAGGTCCGCTTTATCAAGATTTCCTCGCGCCTGCAGATGACCGCTGCCGGTGTCGCCGTGGCCGTCATGCTGGTGTGGCTCGCTGCACTGTGCGTCATGGCATTCAACCAGTATCGCGCTGAATCCAACCTCGCCTCTTTCGAGCAGGAAAAGGCGGAGGTCGCGACCGCACAGCAGCGGATCAAGGCGTATGGCAGCAATATGGATCGTGTCGTTGATGATCTGAACGCGCGACAGGAGGTGCTCGATGCCATGCTGCCGATGTTGCCAGAGGATATCCGCGAAGCCGGTACCAATGTGACAGACAGTTCGCAGGAGGCCGCGAAGACGGTCGAAAAAGTCGGCGCGATGTTCCCGCAGGCGCGCGGCCTTGCCGAAATAGAGGCGCGTCAACTCGCCTTTGTGGAGCGGATCACACGGTATGCCGACTGGAGAGCAAAGCGCGCCGAAGCCGCGATGCGAAAACTGCGCCTCGATCCCCGCAGCATTACCCGCAAGATGAGCGAAGAGGCGATGGCCCAGGCGATGGGTGGTCCGCTCGAAGCGCTGGCCACATCGGCGGACGGATCGCTCGACCCGCGTTTCGAGCGCATGGGCCTCAGCCTCGCTCGGATGGCCGCGTTCGAACGCGCGCTCAAAGGCATCCCTCAGGTGGTGCCCGCCAGTATCGAGAAAATCACTTCGGGTTTTGGCTATCGCCGCGATCCTTTCAACGGCACCGGCGCGATGCACAGTGGCATAGATTTTAAAGGCGCACATGGATCGCCCATCTTCGCTGCGGCAATGGGCCGGGTATCCTATGCTGGCTGGCGATCAGGTTATGGCAAGGTTGTCGAGGTTACGCATGGTAATGGTTTGATGACCCGTTACGCTCACCTTTCATCAATCGGTGCCAAAGTCGGCCAGAGGGTCGAGGCAGGCGATACGATTGGCGGGCTTGGAAGCACTGGACGTTCGACCGGTCCGCACTTGCATTTCGAAGTTCGCAACAACAACCGCGCGGTTGATCCGCGCCCATTTCTGGAGACCGCACCCGATGTTCTCAAAGAAGCCCGCGGAACCGGCGAGCGGCAGCGACAGCCCGTCGCATCGCTTCGCCGCTAATATTCAACCCAGCACTCAGGGAAAGATCATGGCAGGCAATACAAGTTCGACGTTTTCTGTGATTGGCGCAGACGTGGTTATCACCGGCGACATCAGCGCGTCTGCTGATCTGCATGTCGACGGCACCATCGATGGCGATATCAAATGCTCCAGCCTCGTTCAGGGTGAAAGCAGCAAGATCAGCGGCGCAGTCATGGCGGAAGTCGCGCGGCTGTCAGGCCATGTCAGCGGATCGATTACCGCGCGTGAGCTCACCATCCTCAAAAGCGCCACTGTCGAAGGCGATGTCCACTACGACGCGCTGACGATCGAACAGGGCGCGCAGGTCGATGGCCGGTTTGCCCCCAACGCACAGCGTCAGGTGAAGAATGCAGCCCAGCCGGTGAAGCCTGCGAAGGATATAGAAGACCAGGCGACGCTCAAAATCGCGAACTGACACGGACGGGTCACAAACCCGTTTCAGCTAAAACGCCGCGCCTCCGACCGGAAAGCGCGGCGTTTTTGTAACTGGTACATATTCGGGCGGCGCCATAGAACTTCGGCGCCCATTCCGAATTGGTGGCCTCAGAGGACTTCGGCTCGCAGGGCCTTGCGGTCCAGTTTGCCGATGATTGTCTTGGGCAATTCGTCGCGAATCACAACTTTATCGACCCGTTCGTGTTTACCGACGCGGTCATTCAGCCAGCCTTTGAGAGCGTCCGCTCCGATATCGGCATCCGCGTTCAGCGTTACGTAAACACGCGGAACCTCGCCGCGATATTTTTCGGGCACGCCAATCACCAGCGCTTCCTTTACCGCCGCGTGTTCGAGGATCACGTCCTCGACCACGCTGGGAAAAACCTTGAATCCGCCGACAGAGATCATGTCCTTGATCCGGTCGACAATGCTGAGGAACCCGTCCGCGTCCACCACCGCCACATCACCGGTTCGCAAATAGCGTTTGCCGTCGCGCTCGACGAAGGTTTCAGCATCCGTTTCGGGCCGGTTCCAGTACCCGCGCATGATCTGCGGGCCATGTACCGCCAGCTCGCCCGGCTCGCCTTCGGGTGCCAGTTTTGTCGGGTCTTCCTTGTCCAGCAATACGATCTGCGTATCCGCGACCAGCTGCCCGATCGTGCCTTTTTTGCGCGTGCCTTCGTACGGATTGGCTGACACCACGCCCGCGCTTTCGGTCAGGCCGTACCCCTCCACCACGCGCACACCGGTCTCGGCCTCGAACTTGTCATGCACGGGCGCGGGCATCGGGGCGCCGCCGGAAATGCACACTTTAAGGCTGGAAAGATCGGTTTTGGCCAGATCGGGATGGTCGAGCATCGCCTGAAACATCGTCGGCACACCCGGAAATCCGGTGCAGCGATAACGCTCAATCGTCTGAAGCACCTGTTTTGTTTCAAACCGCGGAACCATCGCGATGGAGCCGCCGCTGACGACGGCGTGATTGAGCAGCGCCGTGTTCGCAAACACATGGAAGAACGGCAGCGCGCCCATGAACACTTCACTGCGCGGGTCGTCAAAGGGGTTGAGCGCGGCAACTTGTTGTGCGTTCACGGACAATTGATCGTGACCCAGCATTGCCCCCTTGGGCCGCCCGGTGGTGCCGCCGGTATATTGCAGCAGCGCCAGGTCCTCGCGCGCGTCCAGATTCGCTGGCGGCGCGGTGCCGGGTCGCCACGGAGCCTGCAGATCGGCCCAATCGCGTATCGTGCCCCCTGCGCTCGCCCCCCATGCGACATCGGCGATCTGAGAGCGTTTGAACAGTTTGAACGCGGTGCCCTTTAGCCACGGCAGCATTGCCGACAGCCGCCCGACCACCAGCGTTTCCAGCTCGGAGCCTTCCAGCACCTGCGCCGCAGTCTTGTAAAGTTCGGGCACGTCGAGAGTTACCAGCACCTTGGTACCCGAATCGCCCACTTGCCAGCTCAATTCCTCGACCGAATAAAGCGGCGAGAAATTTACCACCACCGCGCCCGCCATCATCGCCCCGTAATAGGCGGCTGCATAGATCGGCACGTTGGGCAGAAACAGGCCTACCCGGTCGCCTCTGGCGATTCCCATCTCAACGAGACCCACTGCAAAGCGATTCGCGTGCTCGAAGATTTCGCCATACGAATAGGTGCGGCCGAGAAAATGCAGGAACGGCGCAGAGGAATCGTGGGCGACGGTCCGCGCCAACATATCGGGCAGCGTCATCGGTTCAAACACGGTGTCCCAAGGCGTGGGGTGATAATACAAAGCGTTATTGACATACATGTCAGTAGCCATGGATTATCTCTCCCGCAGTCTCAAGCAAAACTGGCCACCTTTGCCACTGTGGCCCGGCATTATGCGATCGTCCAATCAGGACAGGACGACAGCACATACGTCAAAAAGGGCGACCGCGCGGGCCGCCCTTTTCTATCTCGATCTGAAACCGGGCTTACTCGCCGCGAACTTCTTCGTCGCCATCAGAAGTCAGATCGGCTTCCGGCTCTTCCTCTGTCAGGACTTCGGTTTGCTCGGCTTCTGTCTCAGCCTCGGCTTCCACCTCAGGCTCAGGAGCAGGCGCGGAAAAGGCTTCTTCTGGCTCGATCGGCACGCCGTTGGCTTCGGCTTCACGCTTTGCGGCAAGCCATGCTTCTGCCTCTGCCTCTTGTGCGGCGTGGGCGGCGGCTTTCACATTGGCTTCGCGTTCGGCGCGCAATTCCTCGATCAGCTTGTCCTTGTCGCTGCGGGTGTCGCTGCGCCCTTCGGTTGCGACCGGTGCGGCTTCTTCTGTGAGGCCGGCGCGCTTGGCAGCCTTGGCAACGACCGCATCCAGTTCACGCTGCGAACACAGGCCCAACGTTACCGGATCCTTGGGCTGGATGTTCTGGATATTCCAGTGCGAGCGCTCTTTGATGGCGCCAATCGTATTGCGCGTGGTCCCGATCAGCTTGGAGATTTGCGCATCCGATACCTCGGCGTGATTGCGCAGGATCCAGGCGATGCCGTCGGGCTTGTCCTGCCGTTTTGACACGGGCGTGTAACGCGGCCCCTTGGTCCGGGTCACCTCGACGGGAGCCTTATGCATCTTGAGCGAATAATCCGGGTCTTCCTGACCCTTCTCGATCTCGGCCAGCGTCAGTTCGCCTGCATGCACCGGGTCGCGCCCGGTGTACTTGCTGCTCGCCAGATCGTCCGCCATCGCCTGCACTTCAAGGATGTGGATGCCGCAGAACTCGGCAATCTGCTCAAAGCTGAGGCCGGTGTGATCGACCAGCCAAGTGGCGGTCGCGTGCGGCATCAGCGGTTTGGGCTGATCCTTCTGGGCCATGGGAAAACCTTTCGTAAAAATGTAAAGGGCCGCCCCTTTCGGAGCGGCCATTGCGTGGGACCAGATAGGGGAAAGCCGCGCGCTCGGCAAGGAAATGCTTTCGTCCGCCCGCACAGGGGACGGGTGGCCCCCCGCGTCGCCCTCCATCTCGTCAGAAAGCAGGTGCTGCCTTCAGTGATATGCTCTCCTCTTCGGCCAACGCAACCAGCCCTGTCAGAAACTGCCGTGTCGCGGCCTCCCAACTGAAGCTGGCACCATAATCCGCGCACACCGCCCGGTCACAGAGCTGCGCCGCACCGATGGCGTGCGACAGATCACTGGTCATCGCGCCAACCGTGTCGGTAAGAATATCAAGCGGCCCCGCAACCGGGTAGGCGGCAACAGGCGTTCCGCAGGCCAGGGCCTCTATCATGACAAGGCCGAAAGTGTCGGTCCTGCTGGGGAATACGAACACATCGGCATGAGCATAGAATCCCGCAAGCTCCAGCCCTGTGCGCTTTCCCATGAAATCGCGCATCAGGAAACCTGGCCTGCAATGCAGCGCGCGCAGGACCATCGCCGACCACAACCTTGGTCCCCGGATGATCGCAGGCGAGAAACGCCTCGATGTTCTTTTCCACCGCGATGCGCCCCACATACAGCAGGATCGGCCCCTTGATCTGCGCATATTCGCGCGGCGCAGGGGCGTGCGGAGAAAAGCAGTCCAGATCGACGCCGCGGCTCCATGGCGTCAGGTGTGTCAGGCCCTGTTGCCGCAATTGCGCGCGGATTGTCTGCGTCGCGACCATGATCCGCTGCGCCGGGCGGTGGAACCAGCGGATATATGGCCAGAACACCCTCGCCGGCAGGCCGGTTCGGCGCGCGAAATAGTCTGGAAATTGCGTGTGATAAGCGGTGGTAAAGGGAACCTTGCGACCCATACAATACCGCCGCGCAGCAAAGCCCAGCGGACCTTCGGTGGCGATATGCACCGCATCCGGGCGGATTTTCGCCAATTGTCGGCCGACCGCGCCGGGCCAGGTCAGCGCGAGGCGGATCTCGGGATAGGTCGGCGCAGGGATCGACCAGAATTGTTTCGGCGAGATAATCGTAACCTCGTGCCCCCAGCGGCGCAGCACCTCGCAAGTGGTGTCGAGGGTGCGCACCACACCATTGGTCTGCGGATGCCATGCGTCCGTGACGATGGCGATGGTATGCGGCGTCCCGGAAAGTGCAGCGCCTGTCCGCGTCATGCTGCTTCTCGCGCAGGGTCGGACTTGTTCGTTTCGCTTAGTTCGCCAACTGCTGCCGACTCGGCATCGCTCAGCCTGTTGGCGCGCGTGCATCACGTCGGGCCAGTTCAGGATTTCCATGCGGCCATCGTGATGTTCAACCAGCGCATTGCACCCCTCCACCCAATCGCCATCGTTCCAGTATTCGATCGTCTTGCCATCGTATTGGAATTCGCGAAATTCGGCGTTGTGGATGTGGCCGCACACCACCCCGTCAACGCCGCGTTCGCCCGCCGCACGCGCAACGGTCTCTTCATATCGGCCAATGAATTCGACCGCGTTCTTGACCTTGTGCTTGGCCGCCTTGGACAGCGACCAATATGGTTTGCCCAACCCTTTGCGCGCCGTGTTGACGATCACATTGATGCTCATCCCGGCGCGGTAAGCCCAGTCGCCGACAAACGCGAGCCAGCGGTGCGAGAGCATCACGGCGTCGAATTCATCGCCGTGCAGCACCATCAGCCGGCGGCCATCGACGGTGTCATGAAAGGCGGCGCGGCGGATTTCGACGCCGCCGAAATTGAGGCCCGTGAACTGGCGAAACATCTCGTCGTGATTACCGGGGATATACACGATCCGTGTGCCGCGCTTGGCGCGTTTCATGATCCGCCAGACGATATCGTTGTGGCTGGCGGGCCAGTAGAATTTCTTTTTCAGGCGCCAGCCGTCCAGGATATCGCCCACAAGATACATGGTTTCGCTGTCGGTGTTGTCGAGGAAGTCGATCAGCATTTCGGCATTGCAACCTCTGGTGCCCAGATGCACGTCGCTGATCCAGATCGTGCGATACCGCGCGCGCTGGCGGCCTGCAGGCTCTGGAATTCGGGGTTTCGCCACACGCAGGCTGGCGATGTTACCAAGAACTGGATTGTCCTCGGATGCGATTTGAGGCAGGTCGGACAGCATAAAACCGGTCATCGAATATCCTTCGATATCGCTCCTGATGTGCCAGCGCCTATGACAGGCTTTTGTTACAGGCGATTCACAGCCGCGTGACAGTTTGGTGTCACTATCGCGCGCCGCGACCAGCAAGGGATCGCAGATGTCGCCCGTTCGCTTGCAATATGCCGCCCTGCGCGTGCCCGATCAAGGGGGACAGCTGCCTCGGCAGTGCCCTGCATTCCGCATGTCCAGTCAGGTCATCGGGATGAAGCCCGGTATCGTCGGCACACGGTCGAGCCAGCGGCGCACCGCTGGATATACCGAAAGGTCAAAGCCCCCCTCTTCGGCCACATGCGTGTAAGCGAACAGCACGATATCCGCGAGCGAGACGGCGGCGCCTGCAAACCAGTCGACCTTTGCCAGATGCCCGTCCATCGTTGCCAGCGCATCCTGGCCGGCAATCAGTTTTGCCGTCATCTGGTCGCGTTGTTGTTCGCTGAGGTTGGATGGCCCGACAAATCGGCACCAGAACCGCAAGGTAGCAATGTTGGGTTCGTGGCTGTATTGCTCGAAAAACATCCAGCGCAACATCTGCGCGCGCTCAAACCGGCCTTCGGGAACCAGCGCGGTGCCTTCAGCCAGATACCAGCATGCAGCGTTGCTTTCGGGCAGGAAGCGTTCGCCCACCTGCAACACCGGGATGCGGCCATGCGGATTGATCGTGTCCATGAAGGCGGGAGTTCGGGTTTCGCCCTTCATTATGTCGTATTGCTGCGTTTCCAGCGGCAGGCCCAGCAGCGCGGCGGTCAGTTTGATCTTGTAACAATTGCCGCTGCGAGGATCCTCGTGAAGGAGCAAGGGACCGGCCAATTCGCCGGAAGATCCCCGTGGCGAACCCCGAGGAGATCCTTCGCGCCATTCATCAGCCACCCGCTACCTCCAGCACAATCTTGCCAATGTGGTCGCCCGCTTCCATGCGGGTATGAGCGGCGGCGGCATCCGCCAATGCAAAGGTCTGATCCATCACCGGGCGCAATTCTCCGCTGGTGAACAGCGGCCACGCGTGTTGCGCGATTTCATCGGCCAGCGCCGCCTTGAATGCGTCCGATCGCGGGCGCAGCGTCGATCCGGTCAATGTCAGGCGGCGCATCATGACCATCGGCATAAACAGCTCTGCCTTGGCTCCGCCCAGCACCGCAATGGTCACGTGCCTCCCGTCGTCGGCAAGGCATTGCAGATTGCGCGCCACGTAATCGCCCGACACCATGTCGAGCACGACATTCACGCCTTCGCCGCCGGTGTAATCCTTCACCGCCTGCACGAAATCTTTCTCGCGGTAATTGATTGCAAGGTCGGCGCCGACTTCGCGGGCGGCAGCGCATTTCGCCTCATCGCCGCAGGTGACGATCACGTCCATGCCGAACGCCTTGCCCAGCATGGTTGCCATTGTCCCGATCCCGCTGGTGCCGCCGTGGACCAGCAAACGCTCCCCATCGCAGGCCATGCCGCGCTCGAAGACGTTGTGCCACACGGTAAACAGCGTTTCGGGCAAGGCGGCGGCGGTTTTGAGGTCCATGTCATCGGGAACGCCAAGACAATGCTGCCACGGTGCGGTGCAATATTGCGCATATCCGCCACCCGGAGTGAGCGCCGCGACGCGCGCGCCGATCATTTCAGAGGGCACATTGCTGCCCACCGCGACCACTTGCCCGGCCACTTCCAGTCCGAGGATGGGAGAGGCGCCGGGCGGAGCGGGATAGGAGCCTGCGCGCTGGATGCAATCGGGCCGGTTGACTCCGGCATAGGCGACCCGGATCAGCACATCATCTGCGCCAGGCTGAGGCACTTCGACACTTTCCAGCCCCAGCACATCCGGCCCGCCGGGCGCTGCAAATCCGATTGCGTTCATCGCATCGGGAATTGTGTCCGAGACAAGTTCCGTTGTGACGTCCTGCACTTTAGCCTCGCTGTTCACAGCCTTGCCCCCCGTAGCGCGCACCTGCTGACTTAGAAAATTATTCGAAAATTACCCTGTTGAGCCTTGCGAATAGCTATCTCATCCATTGACAGCAAGCCGCCGCGCTTCGATGTTACTTTTCGATGGATGATGAAGCGCGCTCAAATCTGGCTTCAGACGCAGCCAACCTCCTCTCCCGCGAGGATCTCGATCCGTATTCGCAGGACGAGTTGGCCACGCGTATCGCCCTGCTCGAGGCAGAGATTGGGCGGGTCAAGGCGCACCGTGAAAAAGTCAGCGCTCACCGTGCTGCGGCCGATGCGCTGTTCGGCGGCGCAAGGGAATGATGGCAGCCAGCCTGCCTCACGCCCGGCTGCTGTACGATGCGGTTCCGCGCAATATTACAATTGCGGATTCGCAATCTTGCCGCATAATCCTACATAGATTGCACCCCCTGCCCACCGCACCCATTTCGGGATGCGGCGTTACCTCCGAACCTCGCGCTTATTCCCCGCACCCCTCATAGAGATAAAAGCTATGCCCAGTTTTGCCCAGAACCTCGAACGCACACTGCACAACGCGCTCAGCAATGCATCGGAACGTCGCCATGAATACGCGACGCTCGAACATCTGCTGCTGGCGCTGATCGATGATGAGGATGCCGCAGGCGTGATGGGCGCTTGCGGGGTCGACCTGGCGGAGCTGGGCGACGTAGTGAAGCAGTATCTCGACCATGAATATCAGTCGCTAAAGACAGAGGACAACGCCGATCCGCAACCCACCGCAGGGTTCCAGCGGGTGATTCAGCGCGCCATCCTGCATGTACAATCCTCCGGCAAGGATACGGTGACCGGGGCCAATGTCTTGGTGGCGCTGTTTTCCGAACGCGATTCCTACGCCGTCTATTTCCTGCAACAGCAGGATATGAGCCGGCTCGATGCGGTCAGTTTCATCAGTCATGGCATTGGCAAGGGCGGTCGCCAGATCGAACCGAAAAGCCCGGCTGGCTCTGATGAACCTGGCGATGAGCCCGGCGAAAAGGCAAAGGAGAGCGGTAACAAGAAAGAAACCGCGCTCGACCAGTTCACCGTCAACCTCAATGCCAAGGCGGAGGCCGGACGGATCGATCCGCTGATCGGACGCGGGCCGGAAGTGGATCGCACGGTGCAGATCCTGTGCCGCCGATCAAAGAACAACCCGCTGTATGTGGGCGATCCGGGCGTGGGCAAGACCGCAATTGCGGAAGGTCTGGCCCGCAAGATCGTGGAAGGCGATGTGCCCGAAGTGCTGACGGAAGCAGTCATCTATTCGCTCGATATGGGCTCCCTGCTGGCAGGCACGCGATATCGCGGCGATTTCGAAGAACGGTTGAAACAGGTCGTCAACGAACTTGAAGCGATGCCGCACGCGGTGCTTTTCATCGATGAAATCCACACCGTTATCGGCGCTGGCGCAACCAGCGGCGGGGCAATGGACGCGTCCAACCTTTTGAAGCCTGCGCTGTCATCGGGCGCGATCCGCTGCATCGGATCGACCACTTACAAGGAATTCCGCAACCACTTCGAAAAGGATCGCGCGCTGCTGCGCCGGTTCCAGAAAATCGATGTGAACGAGCCAACAATCGAGGATACGGTGAAGATCCTGCAGGGACTGCGCACCGCATTCGAAGATCATCACAAGGTGAAATACACGCCTGATGCGCTGAAAACCGCGGTCGAACTGTCGGCGCGTTACATCAACGATCGCAAGCTGCCGGACAAGGCAATCGATGTGATCGATGAGGTTGGCGCGATGCAGATGCTGGTTCCGCCCAGCCGCCGCAAAAAGAAGATCACTTCAAAAGAGATCGAACAGGTCATCGCGACGATGGCGCGCATCCCGCCCAAATCTGTGAGCAAGGACGACAAGAAAGCGCTCGAAAATCTCGAACGCGATCTGAAGCATGTGGTGTTTGGTCAAGACGAGGCGATCAAGCGTCTTTCCACCGCGATGAAGCTATCGCGCGCAGGGCTGCGCGATCCGGAAAAGCCGATTGGCAGTTTCCTGTTCAGCGGGCCAACCGGCGTCGGCAAGACCGAAGTCGCGCGCCAACTTGCGAGCATCATGGGCATTGAGCTGAAGCGGTTCGATATGTCGGAATACATGGAACGCCACAGCGTTTCGCGCCTGATCGGTGCGCCTCCGGGATACGTCGGATACGATCAGGGCGGATTGCTGACCGATGCCATCGATCAGAACCCGCATTGCGTGTTGCTGCTCGACGAGATCGAGAAAGCGCACCCGGACCTGTTCAACATCCTGTTGCAGGTGATGGATAATGGCCGCCTGACCGATCACCACGGCAAGACGGTCGATTTCCGCAACGTGGTGCTGATCATGACGACCAATGCCGGTGCGTCCGATATGGCGCGCAGCGGGATCGGGTTTGGCGATGTGTCCAAGGAGGATGCCGGGACAGAGGCCGTGAACAAGATGTTCACGCCAGAATTCCGCAACCGCCTCGATGCGATCGTGCCGTTTGCCTATCTTGGCAAGAGCACGGTTGCCCGCGTGGTCGACAAGTTCATCCTCGAGCTGGAATTGCAGCTGGCCGAACAGAACGTTCACATCCAGTTCGATACCGAAGCCCGCGGCTGGCTGGCGGACAAGGGGTATGACAAGCTGTTTGGTGCGCGCCCGATGGGCCGTCTGATCCAGGACCGGATCAAACAGCCGCTGGCTGAGGAATTGCTGTTCGGCAAACTTTCCGATGGCGGCGAAGTGCAGGTCTCTATCAAGGATAACAAGCCCAGCTTTGAACTGACGCCGGCCCCGCCCAAAACGAAAGCGAAGCGGAAACCGGCCGCGAAAAAGAAACCGGCGGCCAAGCCGGAGGCACAAAAAGGCAATGCCAAGCCGGAGGCTTCGGACAGCGACACTGACGGGACGGCGTAAACGCGGGCCGGATTAGGCAGAACGCAAAAGCTGGCTTTTGCCAAACCGATATGATTGAACGGGCCCCGAAGCAATTTGGGGCCCGTTTATCATGAGAACATATCTGCTCACCACCGCCGCCATCCTCCTGACTGGCCTGGCGGTCCAGCCGCTGGCCGCTGATAACCACACCAGCAAAAGTGAAAACAGCGGCCCCAGCGCACAGTTCACCGGCGCGGACCTGTTCGACCTGACCGTTGCCAGCGATCCGCAAATCAGCCCGGACGGATCGCGCGTCGCCTATGTGCGCGTGGCCAACGACATAATGACCGATGATGCTGTCACCTCGATCTGGCTGGTCGATACGGGCAACAACGCGCAGACACCGCTGGTTGCGGGCGAAGGTTCGCATTTCAGCCCGCGCTGGTCGCCCGATGGCAAACGCGTCGCCTATGTCTCGACGCAAAGCGGCGGCGGGCCAGAACTGCACGTGCGCTGGATGGATAGCGGAGTGAGTGCGAACATCACCGCCCTGCCCGATGGTCCCGGCGATATTAGCTGGTCGCCCGAGGGCACGCGCATCGCCTACACCGCACTGGTCCCGGCACAGCCGCTGTCGCTGGGCGAAACCCCGCCCAAACCCGAAGGTGCCGAATGGAAACCCGGCCCGCAAATCATTGATCGCGTGACCTATCGTTATGATGGGGCGGGATACCTCAAGACCGGCTATTCGCAGGTTTTTCTGGTGGATGCGACCGGCGGCGCGCCGCGCCAGCTGACTTCGGGAGATCGCAACAACGGGGGTTCGCTGGAATGGACGCCCGATGGCAAGACGATCCTCATCAGCGGCAACCGTGACGATGATTGGGAACTGTCCGGCGTCGATTCCGAAGTGTACGCCATTGACCTTGCATCGGGTGCAATCACCGCTTTGACGGATCGCAACGGTCCCGACGGGCATCCGCAGGTGTCGCCCGACGGGCGCACCATCGCCTATGTCGGGTTCGACGACCGCGAACTGGCGTATGAGCAATCGGGCCTGTACCTGATGAACGCGGACGGATCGAACAAACGGCGCATCGCCGAAGGGTTCGATCACGACATCACCAGTCTTGAATGGACCGATGCCGGGCTGTTCGCAGGGTATGAGGATCGCGGCACCTATCGCATCGCGCGCGTGTCGCTGTCGGGCGCTATCACGCCGCTCGATGCCAGCGTGGTCGATACCGCCTATTCGCGCCCCTATGCGGGCGGGCAATGGAGCGTCTCCAACAACGGCACGCTCGCATACACGACCGGCAGCGCGATGCGGCCCGCCGATGTCGGAGTGCTGCGTGCGGGCAAGGCAACGCGGGTGACCGCACTCAACGATCTGAAACTGTCGGGAAAGACGCTGGGCACAACCATCCCACTGGATGTGAAGGCGGCAGACGGGGCGCAAATCCCCAGCTGGCTGGTCCTGCCCGCTGGATACAAACAGGGTGATCGGGTGCCGATGATCCTTGAGATTCATGGCGGACCCTACGCCGCATACGGCCCGCACTTTTCATCCGATTATCAGCAATATGCCAGCGCAGGCTATGCCACTTTGTTCACCAATCCGGGCGGATCGACCGGCTATGGCCAGGCCTTTGCCGACCGGATTGAGGGCAATTACCCCATTTCCAACCATGATGAGCTGATGGCGGCGGTCGATGCCGCGATTGCCGCTGGCTATGTCGATCCCGAAAATCTGTTCGTCACCGGCGGATCGGGCGGAGGCATCCTGACCGCGTGGATCGTGGGCCAGACCAACCGTTTTGCCGCCGCCGCGGCTTACAAGCCGGTGATCAACTGGACCAGCATGGCGCTGATGAGCGATGGCTATGCGTTCTTCGGCAAATACTGGATGAAGGGCCAACCGTGGGAACAACCCGAACAGTACTGGAAACGCTCGCCACTGGCTGCTGCCGCCAATATCAAGACGCCGACGCTCGTGCTCGTCGGGGATGAGGATTACCGCACCCCGCGCAGTGAGGCGGAGCAGTTCTATGGCGCGCTGAAGGTTCAGGGCGTGGACACCGCGCTGGTGGTTACGCCGGGCGCCAGCCATTCCGACCTTTCCATGAGCCCCAGCCAGCAAGCGGCGAAGACCGCCGCGGTGATCGCATGGTTCGACAGGTATCGGCGCGAAAAGACCGCCGATTAGGCGGCGTTTCGCGGGAACACAGGCGCCGCTCATGTGCTTGTAACAGCATATGAGCGCACCTTTTTCCTGGATCCGGCCCGAACCGTGGGGCGTTCACGTCGTCCCCGCCGATTGCTGGATCGATCCGGGCCGTGCGGTCGATCGCGCGCTGGTGACCCACGGCCATGCCGATCACGCGCGCGGAGGGCACGGCGAAACCATTGCCACTCCGGAAACGCTTGCGATCATGGCGCTGCGGTATCGCACCGGTGTTGAGGACGCTTCAGGCGAAATGCCGACCCGCGCGACCCCGTGCAGCTATGGCGAGACGATAAGGCTACCCGGTGGGGTCGATGCGACGTATATTCCAGCGGGCCACGTGCTCGGCAGCGCGCAGATCCTGCTCGAACATGCGGGCGAGCGCGTGGTCATCACCGGCGATTACAAGCGCCGCCCCGATCCCACCTGCGCCCTCTTTCGAGGTGACGCCGTGCGATATCTTCATCACGGAGGCGACATTCGGTCTGCCGGTCTTCACGCACCCTCCCATCGAGGACGAGATTGCCAAGCTGACCGCCGCGCTTGCCGATCATGCCGATCAGTGTGTGCTGATTGGCGCCTATGCGCTGGGAAAGGCACAGCGCGTAATTGCCGAGCTGCGCGCGGCGGGGCATCACGCGCCGATTTATCTGCACGGCGCGATGGAGAAAATGTGCCGGCTGTACGAAGATCACGGTGTTCCGCTGGGCGAACTGCGACTGGTGTCCGATCACACCAAGGACCAGATGCGCGGGCACATCGTCATCGCGCCGCCATCCGCGCTCAACGATCGCTGGTCACGCCGCCTGCCCGATCCGATCACTGCCATGGCGAGCGGATGGATGCGCGTGCGCGGGCGCGCGCGTCAACGCGGTGTGGAATTGCCCCTGATCATCAGCGATCATGCCGACTGGGATGAATTGACGCAGACTATCGAGGAGGTGAACCCAGCTCAGACATGGATCACGCATGGTCGCGAAGAGGCGCTGTTGCGCTGGTGCGAACTGGGTCAGCGCCGCGCACGTGCTCTGGCGCTGGTGGGCCGGGAGGATGAGGATGACTGACACCCCTATTCACCCCCGGCCCCATGCGACAAACTCAAGCGATCTTGGCGAGGTCTTCCTTGACCTTGGCGATGGTTTCATCGGTGATCAGCCCTTGCGACCACGGTTGTACCTGCACCAGGCTCATACCCTTGATCTGATCGTAAGCGGGGTGCGATGCGATACCCGGCAGATGCTTTTCCAGCACGGCGGCGGCTTTGGCATCGGCCATCAGCGTGGCAATCGGCGCGTCCACGGTCAGCGCGGCCTTGGGCGCTTCGGCCATATTGTGCCCGGCATGTCCGGCGTGTTCCCCCTGGGCTTGGTTATGCCCATCGGCAAACGCGGGCGAAGCGGCACCAGCGATCAACAGGACGGCGGCAAAGGCGGTGGTTTTCATGAATGCGAATCCTTGGATGAGATAGCTTCGGTTGGGTTGATACAGAGTTCTATACAACGCCCGGGCCGCCCCATTGAAGCAAATTGTGTTGCGCGTGCATGAACCGGTTCGCCGCCCTGCTCGATGCGCTGGTCTACACCACCAGCCGCAACCGCAAACTGGCGCTGCTGGCTGCATATCTGCGCGAAACGCCTGATCCGGACCGCGGCTGGGCGCTGGCAGCGCTGACGGGGGAGCTCGATTTCCCGGCAGTCAAATCCTCCACCATCCGCAATCTGATGAAGGACCGGGTGGATCCCGTGCTGTGGACTCTCAGCCGAGATTTCGTGGGTGATACGGCGGAAACCGCCAGCCTGTTGTGGCCCGAACCCGCAGACACCCCTTCGCCCGATGCTGCGCCCGGCCTCGATGAGACTGTCCGCACCCTTTCCGAACTGACCCGCGCCACCGCTCCCAAACAACTTCCGCTACTGCTGGATGCGCTCGATTCGTCAGGCCGCTATGCCCTGATAAAGCTGGCGACCGGCGGGATGCGCATCGGCGTTTCGGCGCGCCTTGCCAAAACCGCTTTTGCAAATGCGTTCGATGTCGCGGTGGAGGATGTGGAGGAATACTGGCACGCCCTGACCCCGCCCTATTCCGAACTGTTCGCATGGGCGGCGGATGGCGGCGATCCCCCCGATGTGCAGCACCGCCCGCTGTTTCGCCCGTTCATGCTGGCGCATCCGCTGGAAGATACGGTGGTGGATCTGGCCGATTATGCCGCGGAATGGAAATGGGACGGTATCCGCGTGCAACTGGTGCGCGTGACCGATGCCGATGGCATGGCACAGACACGGCTTTATTCGCGATCGGGCGACGATATTTCCGCGACCTTTCCTGAATTGCTCGATGCGCTGCCGATGGACGCGGTCGTCGATGGCGAATTGCTGGTGCGCGGCGATGCTCAGGGTGGTGAGGCGCAAGGCGGCGAGGCAGGTGGCGCGGCCAGTTTCAACGCGCTGCAACAACGGCTGGGCCGCAAGACCGTGAGCAAGAAAATGCTGGCCGAGGCGCCGGCTTTCGTGCGGCTTTACGATGCCCTGCTGGTCGAGGGCGAGGATTTGCGGGAACAGGCGTGGACCAAGAGACGCGCCAAACTGGAATCGCTGATCGCGCGCCTGCCCGCAGACCGGTTCGACCTGTCAGCAATAGTTGCGGCAGACGACTTTTCCCACCTTGCGCAAATCCGTGAAAGCGCACGCGATGACGCGATCGAGGGATTGATGCTGAAACGCCGGGACAGCCCTTACATCGCCGGGCGCAAGGTTGGGCTGTGGTACAAATGGAAACGCGATCCCCTGCTGATCGATTGCGTGCTGATGTATGCGCAGCGCGGCAGCGGCAAACGATCGAGCTTTTATTCGGACTACACATTCGGCTGCTGGGATGGCGACCCGGATAAAGGCGCGGAACTGTTGCCGGTGGGCAAGGCGTATTCCGGATTCACCGACGCAGAATTGAAAAAGCTCGACCGGCTGGTCCGCCAGTCGACACTCAATCGGTTCGGCCCGGTTCGCGAGGTTGAACGCACATTGGTGTTCGAGGTCGCGTTCGACAGCGTCCACGCCAGCAAACGCCACAAAAGCGGCCTCGCCATGCGCTTCCCGCGCATCCACCGCATCCGCTGGGACAAACCGGTGCACGAAGCGGACCGGATCGAGAGCCTTAAGGCGCTGATCCGGGATTGATTGCCAAGGCCAATGGGCTAGAGCGGCGCCACATCATCCGGAGAGACACGCATGAGTTACGCCACTTCCGCCCACACCGTTTTCGATCAGACGCTGGGGATGCTCGACGGCATTCTGGCCAAGGCTGCAACCCATGAGGCGGGCGATGGGCTGATGCTGGCAAGGCTGGCAGACGACATGTTTCCGCTGGCAACGCAGGTGCGTTTCTGCGGACATCAGGTGGTCAATACTCTCAACCGGCTGGCCGTTGGCGATCATGCGCTCGCCGATACTGATCCTGCGACCATTGCAGATGCGCGGGCCCACATTGCCGATCTGCGCGCGATGATTGCGGCGCATGGACCGGAGGGCTGGCTGAAATCGGATGCGCGGGTGGAATTCGATGTGCCCAACGGGATGGCTTTCGCGATGGAGGCGCACGAATATGCGCGCGACTGGTCGCTGCCCAACTTCTATTTCCACGCGACCACTGCCTATGCCATCCTGCGCCGCGAGGGGCTGGCGATCGGGAAAATCGACTTTTTACCGCACATGATGCGATATTTCGTGAAAAAGCAGGATTGAGCGTCGGGGCGGATCGCCCTTTCCTACAGACGGGCATTCATGCGATGACCGGCGTGTTCTTTCGCATCGTTATCTGGCGTTTGCACCGGCCTGCGCCACCGGAATATCCCGCGTGCTCTCACAGGAGTTTGCGCGATGTTTTCGCAAGGTGTCAACTTCGCCCGACGTGCCAATTCGCTCGTTGTTTCAGGTATTTGCGCCACAAAAACCGGCGCACTGCACTGTCAGGTATGTCAACTTTGGTCTGAGCCTGCCAGCGCCGCCCTGTGGTGCTTTGCGTTCTCGGCATAGTGCGCGGTACCCAGACGCATACCGGCAATGGCCGCCTCGGGCAGTTCGCGCAGCAACTTGGCCGGGCGGCCGGTCCACAGTTCGCGCGGCCCCATCACCTTGCGCTCCGTCAACATCGCGCCTGCGCCCAGCATGGCATCGGACGCGATCACCGACATGTTCATCGCAATTGCGCCGAGTCCCACGAACCCGCGATCGTGGATCGTGCAGCCATGCACCATCGCCATATGCCCGATCAGCACATCGTCGCCGATGATCAGCGGACAGCCATCGGGATGGCCGGGACCGGGACCATCGCAATGCAGCACCGCTCCGTCCTGCACATTGGTGCGCTCCCCAATGCGGATCTGCGACACATCTGCGCGCAGCACGCAATTGTACCAGATGGAGCTGCCTGCACCGATCTCCACATCGCCGATGATCGAACATCCCGGCGCGATGAAGGCGGTTTCATGGATCTTTGGCGTCTTGCCGTGGATCGTGATGATGTTTGCGCCGGGGTAATGCGTCACAGCTTTTTCTCCGCCTGGGCATCTGCCCATTGTTCTTTGGTGATTGAATACTGGATTGTCGGATTGTCCCGAGGGGCCATTGCCGGGTCCGCAAAATCCAGATCCCTGCGGCGTTGCATCCCGAGCTTTTCCATCAGCCGCCAACTCCCGGTGTTCGCTTCGCTGGTCAGGGCGACCAGATGGGGGGCATCGATGCGGGGCGAAAATGCCCAGTCGATGACGCCACGCATCGCCTCGTGCGCGTATCCGACTCGCCAACGGTTCTCGCGAATGATCCAGCCAATCTCATGGTCACCAAGATTGGGGGCCAGCGGATTGTCGACCTGTTTGATCCCGCAATATCCGACCATGTCGCCGGTCGCTTTCTCGATCAGGAACAGGAAACTGAAGCCATGTCTCGCAAACATTGCCATCCCCCGGGCGTGGCGCGCCTCGATCTGATGGCGCTCCATCACACCGCCAAGATGCGCCATGACGGTAGCTGTATTCAGCGTGCGGTGATGTTCGTCAACGTCGCCCTCGGCGATCGTGCGCAGCACCAGCCGCTGCGTTTCCAGCACGATATCAGGCATTTGATCGCGCGTTTTCTGAAAGCCAGTCTTTGCGGGCAATCGCATAAACGATGTTCTTGCCCCCTTCCGGATCAAAGTCTGTGGACGGGTAATCGAGGTCTTCGCGGTGCACCATTCCCAGACGCTTCATCAGGCCCCAGATGGCAATATTGCGACGAACGGTAATGGCGATCACCTCTTCCGCGCCGAACTGGCCGAATGCGAGATCGAGCGAGGCAATCGCCGCTTCTTTCGCATAACCGTGGCCCCACGCATCCTCGCGCAGTCGCCAGCCGACTTCCATCATGCCGATCGGGCCGGGTTCCTGATTGGAGCGTTTGAGACCGCAAAAGCCGAGCAACTCGCCCGATAGGTGTCCGCCGTCCAGCTTTGCGTTCGCAAACCCAGAACGTGTGGCCATAGTCCCTGCAATAACGCTCCAGCCTGCTGCTCGCGCCGGCAATGGTCGCCTCGCCGGCAACGCCTCCCAGCCACCGCATGACGGTGGGCGTGTTGCGTTGGTGCCAGAACACCGCCCAATCCTCCTCGCGCCAGTCGCGCAAGATCAGCCGCGCCGTCTCATGCCGGAATTCAGCCATTCAGCAGCCGCGCCGCAACCGGCGCATGATAGGTGAGAATGCCCGAACATCCCGCGCGTTTGAAGGCGATCAGCTTTTCCATGAGCAGCGCGTCACGGTCTCCCGCGCCTGCAGCAGCGGCAGCTTCGATCATCGCGTATTCGCCGCTCACCTGATAGGCGAAGACCGGCACTTGAAACGCCTGTTTGACCCGGTAGATGATATCGAGATAGGCCAGCCCCGGCTTCACCATGACGCTGTCGGCGCCCTCGGCAATGTCGAACTCGACCTCGCGCAGTGCCTCATCGCCATTGGCGGGGTCCATCTGATAGCTTTTCTTGTCGCCTTTTAGCAGGCCTCCCGATCCCACCGCATCGCGGAACGGACCATAAAATGCGCTCGCGTATTTCGCGGCATAACTCATGATCTGGACATTGTGATGTCCGCCCATTTCCAGCGCCATGCGGATCGCGCCGATGCGCCCGTCCATCATATCCGACGGCGCGATGATATCCGCGCCCGCCTCGGCCTGGTTGATAGCCTGATCGACCAGCACCGCGACCGTATCGTCGTTCGTTACATAGCCAGCATCGTCCAGCAGCCCGTCCTGCCCGTGCGCGGTGTAGGGATCTAGCGCCACGTCGGTCAGCACGCCCACATCATCGCCGCATGCATCCTTGATCGCGCGGATTGCGCGGCACATCAGGTTGTCGGGGTTGAGCGCCTCTGCCCCGTCATCGCTACGTTTGTCGGCCTGCGTATTGGGGAACAACGCCACCACGGGCACACCCAGCGCAACGGCCTCTTTCGCCCGAGCAACTATCCCGTCAACCGACCAGCGGGAGACGCCGGGCAGGCTGGAGATCGGTTCCTCTATGCCCATTCCACCAGTCACAAACAGGGGCCAGATTAGGTCTGCCGGGGTGAGCAGAGTTTCGCGATGCAGCGTGCGGCTCCAGTTGGAGGCACGCGTGCGGCGCAGGCGGGTGTTGGGGTAGCGGGCGTTCATGGGCGGATGTGTGCCGCAAAGCGCGCAAGGTTGCAATCGGGCGTAGGGATCAATCAGCGAGGAGAGGTTAAAGCTCCGATTTTCTCGATCTCGCGCTTGGGTTGCTCGACTTCGGTGGCCATGGTTTCAAGATCTTCCAGCGCCGCGCCCGGCTCCACATCCTTCAGCGTAATCAACTGTCGCTTGAAATCGATGAGCTCGGTGCCCGAAAGCATGGCGCGGGTAACAAACTGGACGCTTGACGGATTGATGGGACGGCCGCCGCGATACATTTCGTAATGCAGGTGCGGGCCGGTAGAAAGGCCGGTTGAGCCGACATAGCCGATCACCTGACCGCGCCGCACACTGCTGCCCGCACTCACGGCCATCCGGCTCATGTGGCAATACCGTGTCTGAAGATTGCCGCCGTGCTGCAGCTTTACCGCGTTTCCGCAACCACCCGCGCGTCCGGCGGAAATCACGCGTCCGTCGCTCACTGCGACAATCGGCGTCCCGTACGAGGCCTTGAAGTCCATGCCCGAATGCATCCTGCGGTAGCCCAGTATCGGGTGGCGTCGCAGGCCAAAGTTGGAGGAAACCGAACCTGGGACCGGGCGAGCCAGACCGCGGCGCTGTTCGCCCACGCCCGAAGCCTCGTAAAAACGCCCCTCGCTGCCCCAGCGCATCAATTGCGTGCGGGGCTTTCCGTCGCGCTCGATCCCGGCGTACAGCAATTGTCCAGCCTGCCGCTCTCCGGTCGCGGCGCGGCGATAGGACAGGATGATATCGAACTGGTCGCTGCTGCGCACATCGCGGTCCATGTTAACCTGCGCATCGATGGCCTTGAGATAGTCCTGCACTGCACTGGCAGGAACGCCCGCAGCACGCATGGACCGGTACAGGCTCGAGCCGACCGTTCCGCGCAGTCGCAGCGGAGTATCGTCGACGCGGATCACGTTGCGTTGCAGTGTCAGGGCCCCGACCGGATTGCCAAGCTCATCGCGGCCTGCGCGGTCAATTTTCAATTCGAGATCGAAGCGCGCGCGGAACTTGAGTGCATCCAGCGGTCGCCGCTCACTTTGCGGCGGTCGGCGGCCCAGTAAGATATCCATTTGAGTGCCCGCCTCGATCTCGCCAATTGAGATCGCCTGACCCACCAGTTCACTCACGCGGGTAATGTCGCCCGACGTCACGCCAGCACGGCGCAACATGCTCGCAAAACTGTCTCCCGGAGCCAAAGTCGAAATCATCTCGATCCGTGGCCGTTCGGGCGCGCTGGCCAACGGGATGACCGCATCGGTCGGCCCCATCCGCTTGCCGGTGTCCGCTCCCAATGCCAGCGGAGTGATTGCCTGTGAGCGAAACTCGTTCTGGACCACGGGATCTTGCGGGATGGCCGCACGCGCGGAAACAGGGGTGATGTCAGGCCAGAACATCAGCGCGACCGCGCCCAGCCCGACCATAGTGGTCATTCCGCGGAACCAGCGCAGGCTGCCGATGTTCTCGGCAAGATCGGGAGCCATGTCGAGGCGGTGAAACCAACTGCCCGCTGTCAGCTTCCATTCGTCATAACGATCGCCCCAGTTGCGCACGCGCGATAGCATCTGGCGCCTGGCTCGCGCCGCGCCCGTGGTCGGCGCGCCTGCGCGAGAATTCTGGAAATATCCCGCAAAGTCGCCTGGCGCTATCGCAAGCGCCCGGCCGGGAATATTTTCAAACTCCTCATTATTTCTGATGGTGCGTAACTGTTCCACAGATTCCTGCTTGTCGATCCCGATATAAGGTCCGGGGCTTCTCTGGCGCAAATCCCTGCCCGATCATAGTAAAGACACGGTTAAGGGGCGATCAGTCGATAGATCGGCGGGATAAGATGTTTCCCCTTATGGATGGCAACGGGCCTTCGCCGCCTGTTGCCCCAACCTAACAAGCCTGACAGAGTTTTGCCGTGACCTTTTCATCCCCCGCCAAATACGTTTCGTCACGTGATTCGCGAGACGGCAAAGGGCATGACTCGAGCAATGTTCGCGCCGTGCTTGGCCCAACGAACACTGGCAAGACCCACCTCGCGATCGAGCGAATGTGTGCGCATTCCAGCGGCATGATGGGCTTTCCGCTGCGGCTGCTGGCGCGCGAAGTCTATGACCGGGTGCGCGCGATCAAAGGTGACGATGCGGTCGCGCTGATCACGGGTGAGGAGCGGATCGAGCCGCCAAATGCGCGTTATTTCTGCTGCACCGCAGAGGCGATGGATCGGCTGGGTATGGGCAAGAACGGGCCTCACGCCTTTGTTGCGATTGACGAGGCGCAGATCGGGGCTGACCCTGAACGCGGCCATATCTTTACCGATCGGCTGCTGAACGCGCGGGGGCGCGAAGAGACCATGATTCTGGGATCGGCGACGCTGGAGCCGATGGTGCGGGCCCTGATCCCGCGCGCGGAACTGATCGGGCGACCGCGATTTTCCACGCTCACGCATTCGGGCCAGACCAAACTTTCCCGCTTGCCACCGCGAAGCGCAGTGGTCGCGTTTTCGGTCGAGCAGGTTTACGCCATGGCAGAGGCGCTGCGCAGGTTTCGCGGCGGGGCGGCCGTGGTGATGGGCGCTCTTTCACCTGAAACGCGCAACCGCCAGGTTGAATTGTTCCAAAATGGCGAGGTGGACTACATCGTGGCCACCGACGCGATCGGCATGGGATTGAACCTCGATCTCAACCATGTCGCCTTTGCCGCGCTGTCGAAATTCGATGGAAAGCGCAAACGTCGACTGACCCCTGCCGAAATGGCGCAGATCGCCGGGCGTGCCGGGCGGCACCAGCGCGACGGCAGCTTTGGCACGTTGACCGGCGGAGGCAGTCGGGACGGTGCGCCGCTCGAATTTACCGATGAAGAAATCTACGCCATTGAGGAACACAAGTTCGCCCCGCTCACCAGCCTGTTCTGGCGCGAGGCGGAACCGCGCTTTGACACAATAGAGGTGTTGATCGGCGATCTTGAATCTCGCCCGCGCCACGATGTGCTCAAACCTGCGCCAGAGGCGATCGACCTTGCCGTACTGAAACGCCTGGCCAGCGAGCCTTTGGCGGATTCAATTCGCGGTGCAGGCGCGGTCCGCCGGTTGTGGGAGGCGTGCACGCTGCCCGATTTCCGACAGATTGGCGTCGATCCGCACGCACGGTTCGTGGCGCGGTTGTGGGATGATCTGCAAGGCGGATACATTGGCGCGGACTTTGTGGCAGCGCGCATCGCCGAACTGGATCGTACCGGCGGCGATATCGACACGCTGCAAGGGAGGATAGCCGCGATCCGATCATGGGCCTATATCTGCCAGCGGCCTGACTGGGTGCTCGCGCGTGATGAAATGGCGGCGCGCGCACGCGCGGTGGAGGCCAAGCTCTCCGATGCACTCCACGCACGGCTGACCGAACGTTTTGTGAACCGAAGGACAACTATCTTGATGAAATCGCTGGGACAGGACGCAGCTGCGCTTCCCGTCACCCTTGAACCCGACGGGCAGATGACCGTTGAGGGTGAGCCTATCGGGCGGCTCGACGGATTTCGATTTTCTGTCGATCCTGATGCGACTCATGGGGAGCGCAAGATGCTGCTTGCCGCAGGAGAAAGGGCATTGCCCGGCATCCTTGCCGAACGCGCGCAGTGGCTATTGGGTGAAGGGTTGGCAGAACTGGAGATCGCAGATGGCGCGATCCGCTGGCAAGGCCGCGCACTGGCCGAAATTACCATGCCCGATGATTTTGCAACGCCGCGTATCTCGCTCCAGCGCGAGGCGGCGCTTTTGCCCGATGCTGCACGCGCCAGTCTGGAAGAAGGGCTGACCCGTTGGCTCACCGGGCAGCTTGAGCCGCTGGCGCCGTTGCGCAAACTGGCAGACGCCGCGCGCGATCCAGAGGCCGGTAGCCAGGCGCGCGCGCTACTGATCACGCTGATCGACGCGCGCGGCGTCGTCAGCCGGGAAAAAGCCGGTTTGGAGCACTTGCCCAAAGAGCTGCGCCCTTTTCTGCGAAAATTGGGGGTGACGTTTGGCGCGCTCGATATCTTTGCAGCGCCGCTGCTGAAACCGGCGCCGCGCCGGTTGCTGCATGCGCTGGCGCTGGATCTGCGCCCGCTGGAACCTGCAATGTTGCCGGTTCTGGGCCATGTGAAACAACTGCCCGCCGGATATCGCCCCGCAGGCGAGCAGGTGATCCGGGTCGACCTCGCCGAGAAGATCTTGCGCGCGGCTTTTGATGCCCGGGCTCAGGCAGCGGGCAGTGCGGCAAAGGGGCAATCGCCGGAAAAGAGTCAGAAGAATTGCGGATCGCGCGCTGCGCGCTTCCGGCTTGACCTGGCACTGGCGGTGTCGATCGGGCTGGAGGCGGACAATGCGCGTCGCCTGCTGAGCAGCGCGGGCTTCCGGTTACAGCGTGCGCGCGCCTTGGCCCACGGCGCGTTCGGGCCCGAAGCGCCCGATTTCTGGACATGGCGACCGCGACGCGCAGGAGAAAGCGTGCAAGGTGGTGCAGAGCGTGGGCGCGGTGATCGCACAACCGGCGACAGGACCAAGACCCGCCGAAAACCAGACAATGGCGCGCGCCACGATCCTGATGCGACCACGGGCAAGCAAGACGGTCGTGATGGTCGGGCCCATGATCGCCCTGCCAGACGACCGGATCGTCGCCCCGACAAGCGCCCCAACAATCGGCCGGATAAGAAAACAGCCAATTTCGGCCCGGCACGCAGTCGCGGGGCGTTCGATGGCCTTGCCGATCTGCTTGGTGGTGGCGCAACAAGCGGCACTTCCGGAGCCAACGGGGAAAAATGAGCGAAGGTGGCGATCCGAGCATGCGGATCGACCGCCTGCTGGTCTATCTCCGCTTTGCCCGCACACGCTCTGCTGCACGCGCCATGATCGAGGGGCATGCTTTACGCCGCAATAGAATTCATGTGCGGCGAGCGGCGGAGAATGTGTGCATAGGCGATGTACTTACCCTTCTGGTTGGAGATGAGGTCAGGGTGGTGCAGGTCACTGCCCTGCCAGACAGGCGCGCGTCGCCTGCGCTTGCCAGAACCTTTTACCGGGAGCTGGCACGCAATTGAACGACATCGCGCCTGCTCACCTCGAAACTTGACCGGCGGGCCGAAATCGCCATAGCAGCGCGGTTTATTCGCCTGCGTGTTCCTGATTAAGATGAAAGCCACCCATGACTTACGTCGTCACCGATGACTGCATCAAATGCAAATACACCGATTGTGTCGAAGTTTGCCCTGTCGATTGCTTCTATGAAGGCGAAAACATGCTGGTGATCAATCCCAGCGAATGCATCGATTGCGGCGTGTGTGAACCCGAATGTCCCGCCGAAGCGATTCTGCCCGACACCGAGGACGGTCTGGAGAAGTGGCTGGAACTCAACACCAAATTCTCCGCAGAGTGGCCCAACATCACAAGTCAGAAAGAACCGCCTGCGGACGCTGACGAATTCAAGGGGCAGACTGACAAGTTTGAGAAGTACTTCAGCGCCGAGCCGGGCGAAGGCGACTGACCGCAACCGCCTGAGCTGAGGCCTGCCGACTCATCGCGGTACCGCCACTGCACTGCAGCATTACCGACTCGCAATTTTGTTGCGGACGTGTTATATAATGGTGCAACCGGGCCGATGAAAATCGGCGCAGGGCGCGATAATCAGAAAGGTCCCCCACCCACAGCGACATAGGCAGCGGTGTCCAGACCAGCAAAATCGACCGGCAACAGGTTCGGATCGGTATGGCCGAGTTTCACCGTTTTGCGCGAACCGCCTCCGCTTTTCGGAACGATTCGCGATCGCTGGACATTCGTCTTGAGGTGAGGACTATTGAAAGGAATGCGAATGGCTTCGAACGCTAATGCCTTCACCGTCGGCGATTATGTTGTTTATCCTAAGCACGGCGTTGGCCGCGTGATCGAATTGCAAAGCGAAGAAATCGCCGGCATGCAGCTCGAACTTTATGTGCTGCGCTTTGAAAAAGAGCGCATGACTCTTCGCGTGCCTGTCAACAAGGTTGAATCCATCGGGATGCGCAAACTTTCTTCGGACAAAACGCTGAAGGAAGCGATGGAAACACTCAAGGGTAAACCGAAAGTGAAGCGCACGATGTGGTCGCGCCGCGCTCAGGAATACGAAGCGAAGATCAATTCCGGCGACCTTGTTTCGATTGCCGAAGTCACGCGTGACTTGTTCCGCCCGGAAGACCAGCCCGAACAAAGCTATTCCGAGCGCCAGATTTTCGAGGCCGCATCCAGTCGTCTCGCACGGGAACTTGCCGCAATGGAAAAGACCGACGAACCGACAGCGCTCGTGAAAATCCTTGATGTGCTGCGCGAACACGCGCCACAATACTACGATAACGCCGAGGAAGGCTGACACACCAGCAAGTTCTGAAATGCGGAAATGGGCTGCCCCTGCGAAGGGGTGGCCCATTTCGTATTTGGCGCGCACGTGACGCCGGACCGCCCTGGATGGATGGTTCCCAACAAACTTGCCAAAACTCGCTCACTGTATTAGGTCAGCAATACGCCTGTGCAGGCATTGAATACGGTGGGAGTGATAGTCTTATGGTTCAGTTTTTGGTCGAACGTGCGAAATCGGTCGTAAATGCGGTGACCGTACCGGCAATTCTTGTGGTGGCCAGTATCGGGCTTTCGGGTTGTTTCGGAAGTTTCAATGATGTGCCAGGCGTGCCCCTTTCGGAACTCGACATGGGCGCGTCCGCGCCAACCGAAATCGCTCTTTCCGGGCCGGACAACGTGATCCTGACGGTTGGTGATAAGCTCAATGTCACGGTCGAAGGCGGCACCGAAACAGAAAACCTGCGCTTTGACCTATCTGACGATAAATTGCGTATCGGACGCGAGGGCGACGGGATGAAGGGATCGCAACCTGCCACCATCCGCGTGACGATGCCGGCACCTCGTGAGATTTCGCTGGCCGGATCTGGCAGCATTGATGCACCGTCGCTCGCCAGCTCCTCAGAAATCGACATTGCCGGTTCGGGCACAGTGACCATCGCCCAGATTAAATCCGAGCGTCTGGAAGTGAGCATGGCCGGTTCCGGGGACTTCAAGGCTGCGGGTCAAACCGACCGGCTGGAAGTCAGCATTGCGGGATCCGGTGATATAGATCTCGCCGCGCTCACAGCCGAAAACGCCGAGATTAGCATTGCCGGATCGGGCGATATCACGCTGGCATCGGACGGAGTTGTGACGGCTACGATCGCGGGTTCTGGCGATATCAAGGTGACTGGCAACGCCAAGTGCACATTAAAATCCGTTGGATCGGGCACGATAAATTGCGCGCCTGCAGAGGCAGGCGCCAATACCGCTTCGCAGTCCGGCGCGGCGTCAGGTGAGGCGGTCGCTGACTAGAGACCTTCGCATCAAACCGGGCTTGTCTTTGGCGATGGTCGAGGTGATGATGTGTTATGACCAGCCGACCCCTCCGCAGCATCAAATCGCTCTTTGTCGTAATGGTCGCCCTGTGTGCGGGCATTGCGCTCAACGGATGTGTAGCGCGCACAGCCGCAAGCATCGTCACCGCCCCTGTAAAGGTGGCGAGCAAGGCGGTCGACCTTGCCACCACCAGTCAATCCGAAGCGGATGAGAAACGCGGCCGCCAATTGCGCAAGCGCGAGGAGGAGTTGGGCAAGCTGGAGCGCCGCTACGAAAAGGAACTGAAGGATTGCCGTGAGGGCGAACGGCGGGCCTGCGACAAGGCCCGGATGACCTATGCCGACATGCAGGCGTTGCTGCCGAGCGTGCCGGTGGAGCCTGAAGGCGACTGAGCCCCCGGCCCTATTCCACAGGTGCTGCCGCGCGTCGCAACCGGTCGTTGATCGCACGGCCAGCCCCTACCCCGCCTTCGGGTATGGTCGCAATCGCTATGCGCGGCGCGCTTGCCTCGGCCGCCTGATGCAGACAATCGTAGAGTCGCGCCGCCGCCTCGTTCTCATCGCCGGTCACTGACAGCGAGCAATCACCCGCGATATCGCCAAAGCCGATCATGAATTCGCCAGATTCCGGCGATATCGCGTTCAACCGCAGCGGCTTGCCCGGTGAATAATGGCTCGCGAGCTGACCGGGCGCCTCTATGGCGCTGCCTCCACGTCGAATGTGGACAGGGTGGTGAGGATCGAAATAAATATCATTGATCGTTGAAAGGTCGACCGGGCCCGGTCGCAATTCGTCCCAACCACCGTCCGCCCTGATGGCGAGAATGGTTGATTCAAGCCCCATCTCAGTGGGTCCGGCGTCCAGTACCAGATCGATCCTCCCATCGAGCGATGCAAGAACATGCCCGGCAGTCGTGGGGCTGATATAGCCGCTGCGATTAGCTGATGGGGCCGCAATTGGAAAATCCACGCTTTCCAGCAATTTTCGCATCACCGGGTGCCAAGGCGCCCGAAGTGCGACGGTCGGCAGGCCTGCCGTGACCGCTCGCGCCAATCGCGCATCCTCGCGCAAGGGGAGAACCATTGTCAGCGCATCGGGCCAGACCCGATCGGCGATGATCTTTGCGGCCCCCTCAATCCTGGCATACTGCGCCGCCTGCTGCGCATCGCGCACATGGACGATCAGCGGGTTGAAATCGGGGCGCCCTTTCGCTGCATAGATCTTCGCCACGGCCTCTGCACTGTCGGCCCTCGCGGCGAGGCCATACACCGTTTCTGTCGGCACTGCGACAAGCCCTCCCGAAGCGAGAATCGTCGCCGCGCGCTCAATGCCTTGCGCGTCTGCCAGAACCACTTGTGTAACGTTCTTGCCGCTCATGTCCTGTTCGCTATAGTCAAAGGCAACCCGCGCCAAGGGCGCTGCGTACCTTCCTTGGTCATTTTCCAATCAATTCAAGGGATCGATTTACCGTGACACCTTACACGCCCCCCACCCAGGACCAATTGCTCGCCATCCGCGTCAACGCCGGGATCGAGGAGCTGGCAAAGTCGGAAAAGTTCGCCCACGCCGAACCCGATCTGGTCGAAGCCATCGTCGAAGGGGTGGGCCAGTTCGCCGCCGGAGAATTCGCTCCGCTGAATTGGGTTGGAGATACACAGGGCGCGCGGCTGGAAAACGGCGTGGTGCGCCTGCCCGAAGGATTTAAGTCAGCTTATGATGCCTATGTCGAACAAGGCTGGAACGCGATTGCCTCCCCGGAGGAATTCGGCGGTCAGGGGCTACCGTTCACGCTGTCGTGCAATGTGCTCGAAAACCTCGGCGCGGCCAACATGGCCTTCACCCTGCTGCCAATGCTGTCGGTCGGCGCTGTAGAGGCGCTGGAACACCATGGCAGCAAGGATCAGCAGGCGAAATACCTGCCTGATCTCGTCAGCGGGAAATGGTCGGGCACGATGAACCTGACTGAACCTGCAGCCGGCAGCGATGTCGGCGCGCTGCGCTCCACCGCAGAACTCATCGATGGCGGAGAGCACGCGGGGAAATACCGGATTACTGGCCAGAAGATCTACATCACGTGGGGCGAGCATGATCTTGCGGAAAACATCATCCATCTTGTCCTGGCACGGTTGCCGGGCGCACCGGAGGGATCGCGCGGCATATCGCTGTTCCTTGTGCCCAAATTCCACGTTAACGATGATGGCACGCTGGGCAATCGCAACGATCTGCGCTGCGTCAGCCTGGAACACAAGCTGGGCATCAACGCCTCCCCCACTTGCGTCATGAGCTATGGCGACAACGGCGAATGCATCGGTGAGCTGGTCGGGCAGGAAAATCGCGGGCTTGCTGCCATGTTCACGATGATGAATAACGCGCGCATAAATGTCGGCAATCAGGGCAACCAGATCGCTGAACGCGCAACGCAGCAGGCGCTGTATTACGCGATGGACCGGGTGCAGTCAGCGCGCGCCGGATCGCCAGACAAATCGCCGGTCGCCATTATCGAACACCCCGATGTGCGGCGCATGATCCTGCGCATGAAGGCCCTGACCGAAGGCACGCGAGCGCTGTTGTACTATTGCGCAGGCCAGGTGGATCGCGGCACGATCGGAGATGTTGCGGCAAGGAACCGGGCCGAAATCCTCGTCCCGATGGTAAAGGCGTGGGGCACCGATGTCGGCGTTGAAGTGGCGGGAATTGGCATCCAGATCCACGGAGGTATGGGTTTTGTCGAGGAAACCGGCGCAGCTCAGCACTGGCGCGATTCGCGCATCGCCCCGATCTACGAAGGCACCAACGGCATTCAGGCCGCCGATCTAGTTACGCGCAAGCTGGGGCTGGAAGGCGGCGAGGCTATGATCGCGCTGTTTGATGACATCGCGCGCGACTCCTCTGACGAATCGACGCTGGCCACGCTGGCGAAGGAGTGCGCCAATATCGCACGCTGGATGCGCGATGAGGCAAGTCTGGATGATCGACTGGCAGGAAGTGTGCCGTTCTGCACCATGAGCGCCGTCGCGGTTTCAGGCTGGCAGCTGCTGAAACAGGCGCAGGCGGTGGCGGCAGGCGCAGCCCCTGCGCTGGCGGAGAGCAAGCCGGTGACGGTGCGATTCTTCATTGATCGTATCGTACCAGAGGCGCTGGGTCTGAAAGCCGGAGCGGTTGGCGGGGCGGAACTGCTGTATGCGCTGCCAGTTGAAAAACTTGCGGGCTGATCTGGTGTGAGCGACCGGCGGAGTGCCCTTGAGCGGATAGCAGCCGCGCTTGAATTGCTTACCCCGCCGACCGCGCCGCCACCCGATTGGATGGCTGCTCCGGCCTTCATCTGGGCGCAGGGGCGGGCGCTGGCCATGGCGAGTTTCGATGCCCTGCCGTTGCACATGCTGCGTGGGGTTGATGCGCAGAAATCCGCGATAACTGCCAATCTGTTGCGGCTTTCAGCGCGCGCTGCGGCGCATGACATCTTGCTGTGGGGTGCACGCGGAATGGGCAAGTCCGCACTGGTTCGTGCTTGTGTTGCCGATATTCAGGACAAGCAGCCCGGTGCATTGGGGCTGGTGCAGGTGACGGGTGGAGCGCTGGAAAGCGTTCCGGAATTGCTCGCCCAGCTCGCTGACCAACCTCGCGCATTCCTGCTATTCATCGACGATATCGGCTTTGGCGAGGATCAGCGTCAGGAAATGCTTCGTTTGCGCAGCCTGCTCGACGGTGGAGCGATGTCCCGACCGGCAAACGTGCGAATTGCGGTCACTTCGAACCGCCGGGCCATCGTCACACGCCACGCCTCCGAAGCGATCGCGCTACACGAACGCGATGAGCGCGACGATGCGCTGGCTTTGGCTGACCGGTTCGGTCTCACGCTCGGCTTTCACCCGTGCGACCGCGCGACCTATCTGGAAATAGTCCACGCCTATACCGATCCGATCGGCCTTGCGGTCGATGAAGAAACCGCACTCGCCTGGGCGATCGACCGGGGAAATCGTTCGGGTCGGACGGCATTCCAGTACGCCACCGAGCTTGCCGGACGCGCTGGAATGGCGCTGAAAATCACCCGTTAATTGACGATCTTTCCAGCCTGCTTTCGGAGGTAGTCCTCTTCGAAAACGGCGCGCGGATCGCGCAACTCGCGTTGCGGTGGCAGGCTGCCCCCACCGATCCGCGCAATTCCTTTGCCCGGATTGGCATTGGGCGCAAATGTCCGCCAAATAATGCCTGCCGTATCATCGGACACGAGCAGCGATCCATCACCAGCCCATTCGACCCAGGTCGGGCGGCCGCGCGTGGTGCCATCGTCTTTGAGAAACTGATTGAGGACCGGAACCGGCTTGCCCACCGGATTTCCGCGCTCATCGAATGCTACGTACACAACGTCATAACCCGAAGGCGGCTTGCGATTCCAGGAACCGTGTCGCGCTACAAATGCGCCGCTGGCAAACTTGTCGCCCATGCGGTGCCCTTCGGCGGTGAAAACCAGCCCTAGCGCAGCCACGTGTGGCCCTAGCGCGTAAACCGGCTTTCGCGTGTAATCCATGATGAAGCGGGGCATCGGCGCTTCGACCCGGCGGTCGATGTTGTCCTTGTAGTAAAGCCACGGCCAGCCGTATTGTGTACCGACCGAAACGTTGGTTAGGTAATCAGGCACCAGATCGGAGCCGAGCATATCACGCTCATTCACAGTGGTCCAAAGCTCTCCCGACCACGGGCTGAAATCGAGGCCATTGGGATTGCGCAGCCCCGCTGCGAACGGGCGCGTGCTGCCCGTTTCCAGATTGTATTCCCAGATCATCGCGCGGCCTTCTTCGACTTCCATCCCCTGCTCGCCGATATTGCTGACAGAGCCAACCGCGACATACAGCCGGTCGCCATCGGGATGGATTTCGAGGTTACGCATCCAGTGGCCGCCACCACCGGGCAGATCCATCAGCTTTCGACCGGGAGAGGTGATGGCATTGGCGCCAAGTTCGTAGTCGAACGCCACCAGGGCATTGTGGTTGGCAACATAGAGTTTGCCGTCATGCCAGCCCATGCCGGAAGGCGAATCGAGACCCTTTGAAAGCAGCGTCTGCTTCACTTCGGCCACGCCATCGCCGTTGGCATCACGCAAAAGAACGATCTGATTGGGTGATTTTCCACCCGCGCCCGCTTCGGCAAACAGATATCCCTCAACCCAGCCGCGAATGGTCGCCATGATGCCGCCTTTATCGCTTTTGTCCTCGGCAGGAGCGCGTGTCAGCGTCACGAGCACATCGCCATTGGGAAGCGTATAAAGCACGCGCGGATGATCCAGCCCCTCGGCAAAGCGATTAACGCTGAGACCTTGGCCAGCCACAGGCGCCTCGCCCTGCGGCCAGCCGATCGGCTGTGCGATTTGCACCGTCGGCACAGTCTGTGGATCGGGATCCGTTAGCGTGGGGTCGGTCCCCGCCACTTCTGCCACGGAAAGTTCCGCTGTGTCTCCACGGGTAAGGAGGTAACCCGCCACCCCCGCGATTATAAGAACGACGATCAATGCGATTGCGAGTTTGCGGATTATGGCCATAGGATTGCAATAGAAGAGCCTCGCGCGAGAGACAACTCGCCTTTGCGATGTAAGCGACCGATTGCTGACAGGAAAATCCATGTACGACTTCAAGCCACAGACAAACGCCGCCCCCGATGAGCGCTATCAAGAGCTTTACAATGCGTGCGATGCCCTGACTGCGGGCGAACCCGATGGAATTGCCAACATGGCAAATGTTGCCGCGGTGCTGTCGGAATTTTTGCCGGACCTCAATTGGGCCGGATTCTACCGGATGGCCGCGACGAAATCCGACAATGATGTGACCGAACTCGTTCTGGGTCCGTTTGTCGGCCGCCCGGCTTGCATTCGCATACCGCTGGGCCAAGGCGTGTGCGGGGCAGCAGCGCTATCGGGCGAAACTCAGCTTGTTGCCGATGTTCACGCATTCCCCGGACATATCGCCTGCGATGCTGCGAGCCGGTCCGAATTGGTCGTCCCGGTGATGCGCAACGGTAACGTGATCGCGGTCATTGATCTCGACAGCCCATCGCTTTCCCGATTTGACGAGGGGGACGCGCGGGGGATCGAGGCGCTGGCACAACTTCTGGCGGATCGGATCTGACCCGCATCCACTTAGCCAGCTTCACCCGCCCCGAAACGAGACACGCCCCGTCGGCGACTTGGACCAGCTGTTCGTGTGATGGTAAATCAAACACTAACGCAAGTTCTGTCACACAGGCGTGAGTCGCGTCGTTTCATTCATCGGGGAATTTTCATGCAGCCACTTCGCACTCATTTCCGCGCTGCGACCAGCCTAACCCTTGGCACCGTTGCGCTGGCCATTGCCGTGCCTGCAGTGGCTCAGGACGATAACCTGCCCCCGCTTCCGCAATTGCCGCCGGTCAGCGGCCCGATAACGCAGGCTGAAATTTCAACCCTGCCGCCGGAATACCGCAGCCTGCCAGTGGTCGAGGAAGCTACCACCTCAATCGGCCCAGATGGCGTGGAAACCGTGACCCGCACCCGCCGCATCACGACCAGCGCGCCGGTACAGCAAAGCTATACACCCAATTCCCAGTATCCGGGCTCTCCCTATCAACCAGTCCATTCCACGCGGGCCTACGCCCCGGCAGGCTATCCGGCACCTGCCTATGCGCCCGTCGTCTTCGAGCGTGAAGAATGGCTGGACGAATGCAATCGCCGCACCAACGGTCGCGATGAGCGCGAAAAGGGCGGCATCATTGGCGGTCTGCTTGGTGCCATCGGTGGCGGGATCATAGGCAACCGTGTCGCCGATGGTGAGCGTCTGGGCGGCACCTTGATCGGGGCGGGTGTCGGCGGGCTTGCAGGACTGGTTCTTGGCAATCTGATCGGCGGCGGCAAGAAAAACGACCGCTACGATTGCGAAGCCGCGCTCGACGGATATCTCACGCAATATGGCACGCATGGCCCACGCTATGCCAGCCGCACGATCGCCTATCCGGCCTATGGCTATGACTATGCGCCCGCTCAGGTCTATTATGCGCAACCTCAACAGATGGTCATGGTGCCGGTTCAGTATCAGCAGCAGCAGCGGGTGATCGTGCGCGAAACCGTTCGCGAAGAAGTGGTCCCGGGCGCGGTGCGGTACATCCCGCCTGCACCACAGCCTGTTTATCGCCCGGCACCTTCACCCAAACTTATCAAGAACAGATAGGCTTGGCGCACGCGGCGCAATCAGTGCGGTGTGGCATTCGCCTGCGTGCCTGAGGTTGGGGGGTAACCGACAGACGCTATCGCCGGATTTGTGAGCTTGTCCTGCTCCGCTTCAATCGGCGGCAGCGCATCACGATCCGGTAATAGCAGCAGTTTGACCGGCCCCATGCGAACCTGATCGGACCCCCGCTTGACCTCGATCAACTGATTCCCACCGGGTGCCGTAATGGTCGTCTCCACCGTCAGCTTGTCGGCAGCATCTTTCGCCACTTGCAGGCGATATCGACCATAAGGTACGCGCGGAAACAGGAAGAAGCCGTCGAATTCACTGACCGCCTCGGCCACCAAGTCGCCATCGGCCGTGACCAGTTCCAGCTTGACCCCCGGCTGTTCCGTGCCCGAGGGGTTCAGCAACAGCCCTTCGATCTCACCTGACGGCGTAATCGCCAATTCCAGCTCTGCCATGATCCCCGGCCTTGGCGTGATGACAATGCCTTTCACTCCGGGTGCCAGAAACGGGTCGCCAAGAGAGCTTTCATCCACACCGACCAACACCGGGCGGAACGGATTCAAATCATCTATGATCGCGCGGCCGTTTTCGCCGGTGATCGCATCGGTGCGACGTAGGCCCGCTTCAACCATGACATCCTTCAACAACATTTCGCCCGGATCGCGCCGACCATTGCCATCGTCGTCGCGAAAAACAGTGACAGCAGCCTGGCCGCTGCGGGCGAGCTTGGTCTCGGTCACGCGCACCCCCCCAGAAACCGGATCGGGTCCAAGGCTGAAGGCGAGTTGGACATTCGCCCCGATATCCCCGCGCGATGTAACAAAGCCGCTACCTCGCAGGGATAGATGATCGAACCGGCGGCTATAGCCGGCGGTCAGGCGGAATTCGTCAGTGCTGGCGGCGTAGTCCAGCTGTCCCTGAAGATCCGATCGGTCATCCAGGTTGAGGTCCGTACGCACAGTCGCAGTTTCCAGACCGGCGTTTCGGCCTCCTGTCAGGAAGGTCGCGTTGGCGCGCAGCCTGAGATCCCGGAACCTGGTGTTGGCCAGCAGTCGAATGCGGGTGTCGCTGCTTCCCGGAATACCGCCATCTGTCTGGCTGGCGATCTGATCCTGATGATCCAGCTGCGCAGACAGTGCAACACGGCCCGCAGTGATCGAAGTGGTAAGCTGAACCTGATTGAGGCTCGCGCCGTCCCGTCGTTCGATGCGATTGACCGCACCTTGCACCGGCAAAGCCACCTTGCCCAGCCGCAATGAAGTGTCGAAGTTCAAACCGACGCGGCTATCGATCTGTTCGTCGGCAAACTCGCTCTGAAAATCGCCAAAGGACTTGAGCGCAGATGCACCGAAATTGAATTGCCCGACCCGGCCAAGCGCATTCAGCTCGGCAACGCTGCCAGCACCAAATTCGTGCGCTCCCGCCAGCTCCAGCTGCAAACTGCCCAAGCTGCGCGACAGCGCCCCTTCCGCATAGGTGCGGCGGGCGCCTGCAAAGAACAGTGATTGCACACCGATGGCTGCGCTCGTGCGCTCATCAAGGCCGCGCTCGACCCCCAAGCCCCAGCGCCATTGCTGCATTTCTCGCAGACCTGTTTGTTGCAATTGGATAAGATCGCGATCATTTTGCAGGAAGCCGGCCCAATAATAGGTCTGGCCCGGCTCAATCTGGTTAAACCCGATAGGAATCGAAGTCCTTTCACGCCGTATCTGGCCCTGCGGCCCGTACAGCACCACCTCCAGCTCGTTTCGGCCAAAGAACAACTCGATTTCCAGAAATTCATACCTTCCATCGCCCCGATCATCCCGAAAAGCGATCAATTGCCCGTTACGATACAGTTCCGCGTCCCAACCGGTCGGCAGTGTCCCGCGAAGGGTCGTTGCCGAAAACCTCGAAGGCTGACCCATCGGACGATTGGTAACGAATGCGCCGCGCCCAACCGCGGTCTGCCCCGTCAACCTTCCAGCCAACGTTTCCACATCGCCCACTGCGATCTCCGTCGCCTTCAACGGACCCAGCAGCGCACCCTCCGGATCGTGTCGGTATGCGCGAACGCGCAGCGTCTGCGGGATCAATTGCTCATCCGTTCCCATTCGCGCGGTGTAGCTGGCGCCTAGCGCTTCTCCCGCAGCGAACAGCTCCAAACGCGCCTGCACCCGGCTTCCGCCCGATCTGCCGGAACGCGCATCGGTTCGCGCTACGACATCCACCGAAGGGGTGCGCCACGGCTTGTATTCCATGTCTGCCGACGGGAATTTCGACAGGTCGAAAGAGTTGCGCGTATTACGGAGTCGTGCGGCGCGACTTCTTCGTTCTATCGCCTGCATAAACGGCAGCGGCTCGTCGGTCTCCAATCTGACAATCGCGTTGTAGAGATCAGGGGTGAAATCGACGCCGAACCAGCGCGAATAGGCATCGGTATCGACACACCAACCCTCTGGCGTATCGTAAATGTCATCCGCAATCGGTGCGCGAACCTCCCCGGCACCTGTGTTCACGCTTTGTACTGACCCATTTTCGCGATCTATCGAGAAGGTTTGATCCTGCGAAAATAACCAACCAGTTGCGCGGCGCGACTTCTTGTCAATACGAATGGGAAGATCAAGTGACTGGATGACATCGGCCAGATCGAGACAAACACCTTTATCCGTGCGGTAACCGCGCACATCGAATGTCAACTTATACTGCTTTATGACCAGTTTGAGGAACAGCGCGTCATCGTCCGTCGCCTCCCAACGGGATTTCTTGTCGGAGGATTTTGCAGCGGCGATATTATTTACCGGACTGCCTGATTCCTGCGCCGCAGCGGGCGATACCATGCAAAACGCAGCAGTACCCAGCCCCATCGCAAACGCCAAAAGCGTCGCTGCGGTTTTCGCAGCAACGCCTCTGAAGGAATGCCTTTGGACTTTCATAGTTTTGATCGGGCTACAGGGATCGCTGGCCCAATGGTTTTGGAGCGGCCTTAACCGACCATCGCATCGACGGCGGCGATCAGGCCGCCGCCGGACTCAGGCATTTCGCGATATTCGAAGCGCAGTTGGCCAGTCATGCTGGCGGCCTGCTCCGGCGAAATTGGTATGCGGACTTCACGGCTGCCAAGTTCTGGGTAGATCGCCAGGCCGCGCGTCACCACCAGCGGCTCATCAACGCCCGCTTTGGTCACACGCAGTTCTCCGAAGGTTGAGCTCTCGCCATTCCGGCTCATGGTAAGTGCCAGCACCGGACCATCCTCGCCCTGCTCCACGCGCGGTTGAGTAATCGCGACCTGCGCCTGAACCCGGCCATGACGCACTATGATCGGGATTGTCACTCCGTAAATTGGCGTCAACTGGATCGAGACGCCACCGGATGGGTCAGGAGCGGTTTCGGTGATTTCACGAACCTCGGGGATCGCCTTGAAAGACATATGGACCCGGTATTCGCCGTCAGGCAGATCTGCTCCCGGCCGCGCCGCGAGACGCACGGCCTGCGGCTGACCAGGTGGAAGAGTTATGCGCCGCGGGGCGTACCGGATCATTTCCATCGCAGCAGTTTCGGCATCGGTGGCATCGGAAGATTCGACTGGCACCAAACGGCCGTTCTCGGTCATTCGGCGCAGCTCAAGTCCGATACGATATGTCGCTTCCTCGGAGCCGATATTGCTGAGGATTACCTCGGTTCCGCGACTTCCATCCAGCACTACGCGCGTCGGAGCCACCAGCAGGTCGCCCTGCGCGGTTGCCGGGGACACCGCCGCAAGAGTTGAGAAAGCGCTGACGAACATTGCGCTGCGGGCAAATTTTCGGATTGATGCGAATGACATACTTGAAGCCTGCTCCCGGCATGATTGAACCGGATGTAAAGACCGATCCACGTGGATTTACGCAGGTTAGTAAGCAAACAGAGTTAAAAAGCCGCTAACCACAGCGCGGTTTCGCGGCAGATTACGAGATCTTGGCGAGGTGTTCGAACCAGCAAAGCCGCGCCCCTGATGGGGGGCGCGGCTTCGCCAAATCAAATGGACCCCCAGCCGGTTGATCGGGGAGGGCCAAGCCCTTCTGATCAACCGATCCCACGAGGCATTATGGATTAAAGGTAATCGACCGAAACAGTGAATTCACCAGTGTAAACGCCTGCGACCTGACCGTCAGCAATGTTCAGCGTTCCACCAACGGTGAACGTGCCATCGCCACCCGTCAGCACCACTTCATCGTCCGTCGCGCTGGTGGTGAAATCGGTGATGGTCATTTGCTCGCTGGGCAGCGTGCCGGTTCCATCCAGGCTGATTGTGACAGCGGTTGTGGGAACGTTGATGGTAACAGTCTGGTCGGCGGTACCTTCAGCCAGGAATTCCGGCGTGTCGGTGGTGCCGCTGCAGATCACGTTCTTGTTCGCACAATCCATGGTTCCGTCCGGCTGGAGAACCAGCGAATCGGCACCGTTGATGACAATCGCGCCGAAATCCAGGGATCCGGACGACAGGCTGAGGTTCAGTGCGGTCAGAACTTCTGCGCGAGCGGTTGCTTCAGCGGAGTTGTCCTGCGCAAAAGCAGCACTTCCCATTCCCAGCGCTGCAAACATGGTGATTCCGGCTGCGCCGAAGCGGATGGTCTTGTTCATTTCTGGTCCTTCCAAGCGTGGTCTTTAAATCGCAGCGAACGCGCATTGGACAGTAACCCATCCATCGCCTTCTGAGAGCGAACGATCCTGTACGATCGACCAACTATGTAGAATTACCAGGTTCACTCTTCGTGATCGGGTATGGTTACCGTCAGCTTAGGAAATCGATGCCATAATCTTGCAAGTTGCTGAAAAGACGGTGTTAACTGACATTCTCATTAATTCCATACCATTCGAATTAGGTTTAGAATTCACCTCCGGTCAGCCGCTGACACACCAAATCGAGCTGATCGAGCGTCTTGTAGCGAATCGTCACCTGCCCTGATCGTGGGTCAGAATCGGCTTTTATCTGGACCGATAGTCCGAGAAATTCCTCAAGGTGGCTCTGCACCGCAGCTATGTCAGCATTGTCACCCTGAGTGGCAGCAGACAATCCCGCCGACTCGCGCGTGCCGGAGACCTTTTTGGCCATTTTGCGAACGAGCTTTTCGATCTCGCGGACGGACAGACTTTCCCTCACCGCCCTCTGCGCCAACGCATCTGCATCGGTGTTACCCACGAGCGCGCGCGCATGGCCCATGGAAAGCTTCCCCATCTCCACCAGATCCAGCACCGCAGTTGGCAGGCCCAGAAGGCGTTGGATATTGGCGACGTGGCTGCGCGATTTCTCGACCATCCGGGCGATTTCAGCCTGGGTCATGCCCTCCTCGTCGGCAAGTCGCTGATAAGCACGTGCCTCCTCAACCGGATTGAGGTCTTCGCGCTGAAGGTTTTCAATCAGGGCCAACGCCATGACTTCGCGATCTGAAAGTTCGCGCACCAATGCGGGAATATCGTGCAGGCGCGCTTTTTGCGCCGCCCGCCAGCGTCGCTCGCCGGCAACCAACTGATAACGCCCATTTCCGGCAGGGCGAACAATGATCGGCTGAATCACGCCGCGCGTCGCGATGGAGGCTGCCAGTTCTTCGAGCGATGCCTCGTCAAAATGCTTGCGTGGGTTGCCTGGCAGAGGATCGATGGTCGCGACACTGACCGACCTAAGCTGCGAACCATCGGTGGACATCGCTGCAGTACTCGGCTGCGAGTCATCGCTGCCCTGCGTTTCTGCAGTCCTTACCAAAGGCTCCTCGCGCTGCACTTCGCCCATAAGCGCACCCAGCCCTTTGCCGAGCTTTTTCATACCTTTGCGCTCAGCAGCCGTACGCTGCGGGACCGAAAAACGGATAGGTTCATTGGCATTGCTCATGCTGCCTGCCTTTCAGCGGGAAAACGTCCGATCAATTCACGTGCGAGGGCGATATAGGCCCGGCTGCCCGTGCAGGCATGGTCATAGACCAGCGCCGGCAGGCCGTGACTTGGCGCCTCGGACAGGCGCACATTGCGGGGAATGACGGTGTCGAAAACCAACTTGCCAAGACAATCTCGCACGTCGTCGGATACCTGATCGGTCAACCGGTTCCGACGATCATACATGGTCAACGCAACGCCGATGATATCGAGCGATGGGTTGAATCTCTGCTGCACGAGATCAACTGTTTGGAGCAGCTGGCTGAGCCCTTCGAGCGCGAAAAATTCACACTGCAAGGGCACGAGCAGCGTATCGGCAGCACACAACGCGTTCAGTGTGAGCAGGCCCAGCGATGGGGGGCAATCAATAAAACAGATATCGTGTCCGGTATGATTACCGAGTGCATTGCGCAATTTCGAGGTCCGATCTTCGATCGACACGAGCTGAATTTCCGCCCCACTCAAATCAACCGTTGCTGGCACCATATCCAGACCAGGTATCGACGTTGGCACGATCGTATCAATCAACGGGGCATCATCGACCAACAGATCGTAGCTCGACATCGCGCGAGAGGCCGCGGGAACGCCCATGCCGGTAGACGCATTCCCTTGCGGATCCAGGTCGACCAAAAGAGTGCGCCAGCCGGTTGCAGCCATAGCCGTGGCGACATTGATCGCGGTGGTGGTTTTTCCTACACCGCCCTTCTGGTTGGCGATAGCGATGGTCAGCATGGCTGTTTTACCCCGTACCGAGGCCCTTTCCGCGCCGCAAAATGCGTTTTGGCGCTCGATTTATTGCGCATTGGTTACGATGATGCCTGCGTCGTGATCGGTCAATGACTGTTCCACGTGAAACATCTTTCGAATCTCTGCTTTTTGCTCAGATAGTTCTTGCGCCGCCGTGCGCCCTTTCGGCAAGAGGTAGTGGGTCGCCTTTGTGGAGAAGGGTGCGGATAAACGCAGCAGTTTGCCAAGGGGAGCAAATGCGCGCGCGGATATGATTGACGCGGCAAACGGCTCAATGCGTTCAAGTCTGTCACCAATCACGCTGCATCTGACAAGGCCGAGCTCACTCACGGCTTTGCGCAAAAACTCAGCACGCTTCGTCCGAGACTCAACTAAAACCACATTGCTCTCAGGCAACAACGCGGCAACGACCAGTCCCGGAAATCCTGCTCCGGAGCCCAAGTCGAGCCAGGTGAGGTTTTCTTTCGATGCCATTGTTCCACGTGGAACATGATCGAGCAATTGCGCGCTGTCGGCGAAATGCCTGAGCCAGAGCGCACTTTCCGACGCCCTGCTGATAAGATTCTGCTCGCGATTAGCTTTGAGCAACATTGCGGCGAACGCATCCAGCCTCTCCATCGCCGCTGAATTGCACTGCGCGGCGATATATTCGCGAGCTGCCGCTTCAGTCTCAAGTATCGGGCTGTCTTTCGCGGTGCGCGCCGTTGCACCCGTGCCGTCCTCGCTCATGCAGCACATTGAGAGGTTTGAGCCTCAATTCGACGAGCATGCACGAGTAGCGCAGCCAATGCAGCCGGGGTCACCCCCGCAACACGACCTGCCGCCGCAAGCGTTCCAGGCTTTGCAGCGCCTAGCCTTTCTACCATTTCGTTGGAAAGGCCCGGCGTCTGTGCATAAGGAAAATCTCGCGCCAACTTAAGCTCCTCACTGGCGCGCAATTCGCGCAATTCGGAATCCTGACGCGCGAGATAAGGCGCATAAACTGCGTCCTCAGCCATCTCATCTGCCAAAACGCGATCGTCGCTCATCACTTTAGCCAGCCAAGGTTCGAGTTGGTTAAGACCAACACCGTCATGGCGCAGCCATTCGTAAATCGGCTTTTCGCCTCCATCTTTGCGCACGTTCATGCCACGATCCGCGAGGTCCCGAGCCGCAACCTTCTCCTCGAAAGCCTCAGAAAAACATGCGCGCCGATCCTCACGGCGTTTGAACCACGCGCTTCTCTCCTCACCGATACACTCCGCAGCAATGCCGAGCGATGTGAGCCTGGTGGAAGCGTTGTTGGCCCGCAGACGCAGCCGGTATTCTGCACGCGAAGTCAGCATCCGATAAGGTTCGCTGACCCCTTGGAGGGTAAGATCGTCGACCATGACCGCGATATAGGAGTTTGCGCGATCCAAGCGCGGCGGTTCCTTTCCAAGGACATGTGCCGCCGCATGCAAACCGGCGACCAAGCCCTGAGCGGCCGCTTCTTCATAACCGGTGGTTCCGTTGATCTGCCCCGCGCAATGCAGACCAGGGATTGCGCGCAGTTCCAAATCGGCAGTTAAGGCGCGGGGATCTATGTGATCGTATTCGACGGCGTAGCCGGGTTCAACAATCTTTGCCGACTGCAGACCAGGCATGGCGCGCACGACAGCATGCTGAACATCGACCGGCAACGAAGTGCTGATGCCATTGGGATAAACCAGATGGGTACGCAGACCCTCTGGCTCCAGGAAAACCTGATGGCCGTCACGGTCACCAAAACGATGAATTTTGTCTTCTATCGATGGGCAGTAACGCGGCCCGGCAGCGTCTATCGCTCCTGAAAAAAGCGGAGAGCGGTGAAGATTGGCGCGGATCGCATCATGCGCTGCATGAGTGGTCCGCGTTATCGCGCAGAACACCTGTGGATTCAACCGCGACTGCGTCAGAGCGGACATAGTCCAGTCTTCACCATCAGAGGGCTGTTCTTCGAGCTGTGCCCAATCGATTGTCCGTCCGTCGAGGCGTGGAGGGGTCCCTGTCTTCAGGCGGGCCATGGGAAGACCGGCACCGCGCAACTGTTGAGCGAGGCGTTTCGCAGTATTTTCGCCGATGCGTCCCCCCTCAAAGCGCTCTTCGCCGCGAAACAACACCCCGCCTAAAAATGTGCCCGTGCACAGGATAACCCGCGAAGCCCTGATCTGAGCGCCATCGGCCAATTCCAATCCTGCGACTTTCCCGCCCCTGAGGAGGAGCGCCGCTGCCTCTCCCTCTACCAGAGTAAGGTTTGCTTGCGCCCTCACAATCCGCCGGACTTCTGCCTTAAACAAATCCCTGTCGGCCTGAACGCGCGGCCCCCAAACAGCACTGCCCTTTGAGCGATTGAGCATCCGATAGTGGATGGCTCCGGCATCCGCTGCGCGGCCAAGCACTCCATCCAATGCATCCACTTCGCGCACAAGATGGCCTTTGCCCAGTCCACCTATCGCCGGATTGCAGCTCATTGCGCCGATTGAGTTCAGATCAAAGCTGATCAGGGCAGTCTGCGCACCGACGCGCGACGCTGCGCACGCAGCTTCTACGCCGGCGTGTCCCCCACCGATTACCACGACATCAAATTCATGCATATTGATCAAATAGGCGCTGATCTGTGTCCCGTCAAAGCTGTTTCACGTGAGACATTGGCCAGTGCGGGCAAATCAGTAGGCGCGATTATTTGCCGATGCAAAAGCGCCCGAACAACGCGTCCAACATATCCTCTGTTGTCGTGCGGCCGACAAGGCGATCAAAAGCGCTGCGGGCCGTCCGTAATTCCTCGCCGATAAGCAACAGATCTGTTTGCGCAGCAGCGGCTTCTAGCGACCCACACGCTCCAGACAGAGTTGCATGTTGGCGGGCATTCAGCGCGCCCTCGCCCGGCTTCGGCAGCCGCGTGCGGGCCGTCTCAACCAATTCCCTCTTTAATTGCGAGACACCCTCCCCCGTTATCCCTGAGACATTAAATCGTGCATTCGTTTTCGGTGGAAAGTCCGGCGCATCGATCCGGGTTGCTATTTCCCAGAAATCAGCACGGCCATCACCTTCTGGACCAAGCCACAGCACGATGTCGGCGCGTTCCAATTCGGCCTGGGCACGATCAATTCCGATTGCCTCGATCACATCATCACCCTTGCTACGCAGGCCAGCGGTGTCGACGAAAGTGAAAGGAACGCCAGAGATGGCAACGCTACGTTCTATCACATCACGCGTCGTACCTGCGATCGGCGAAGTTATCGCCGCTTCGCTCTCCACCAATGCATTAAAGAGAGTAGATTTTCCGGCGTTGGGCGGGCCGGCCAAGGAGACACGGAACCCCTCGCCCAATCTTTCGGACCGGGGACGATCAAGCCAATCGCTGACCTCTGAACGTAGTGTGGTGATGTTCCACGTGAAACCCTCAGGCAATTCGCTGACATCGTCCTCGTCGGAAAAATCGAGCGCTGCCTCTACCTGCGCAGACAACTGCAGCACGGTCTCCCGCCATCGCGCCACCATCGATGAGACAACACCACTTGCATTTGCCACCGCGGCCACGCGCTGCAATTCGGTTTCCGCGCTCAGCAGATCAGCAAGCCCCTCGGCCTGTGCCAAGTCGATCACGCCATTAGCAAACGCGCGACGCGTAAATTCGCCCGCAACAGCCCGTCGAACTCCGGGTAGCGCCACAAGGGCGTTCTGCACCGCTGAGACCACTGCCCGGCCCCCATGACAATGAAACTCCGCCAGCCCTTCGCCTGTCGCTGTGTTGGGGCCGGGAAACCACAGGACCAATGCCTGATCCAGAATAGCATCCGTCGCATCCCGTAATGTCGCCAGGGTTGCGCGGCGCGGCGATGGCACCCTGCCTACAAGCGCGCGCACGCAGGCTTCTGCGTCAGGCCCACTCACACGGATTACCGCAATAGCAGCCGGTGGTGCACCACTCGATAGAGCCACGATGGTGGAGTCAGAACCCTTTGCTGCTTTCATGAGAGGGAAAAATCACCTTCGATCATCGATCAACCAGAACGCATGCGCGATGAAAGGATTATTTCTCGGATCCGCCTTTGCGATCCGACACTTTCCCACCGGAAGCGCTGCGTATTCCACCCTCGACAAAGCTCTGGAATAGTTTGAGCCCCATCTGCCCCATCGGAGCGAGCGCCTCGGCATACTCTTTCATCTGGTCTGGGTTGCTGGCGCCCTTCATGGCTTTTGAGACGGTTTCAACGTATATTGAATTTGCCTTGCTAACATCGGGCAGGCCCATGAAATTGCGCGCTTCTTCGGGGGTGCAGTCGATTTCTACGTGAATTTTCATGGCGGCAAACCTCTCTCGTCTTTTGCGTGCAGTTACCATTTGGATGCGATCGCAAGGATGTGCAATGAAAGACAACAAAACAAGGCGTCCCCCGCCGGCGAACCATTATTCAAGGAACCTGTCATGACCGAAAATGTCTCCATCCACACGCTGGACAACTCTGGCACCTTCAACTCCTTTGTGGCCAGACCAGCCACCACCCCGAAGGCGGCCATCGTCGTCATTCAGGAGATATTCGGGGTCAACACGGGTATCCGCCAGAAATGCGATAAACTGGCCGCCGAGGGATACCTGGCAATTGCCCCCGACCTGTTCTGGCGGCTGGAGCCCGGCATCGAACTGGATCCCGATGTGGAGCCTGAATTCAACCGAGCGCTGGAGCTGATGAACAAATTCGATCAGGACGTCGGCATTCGCGATATTCAGGCCACTATAAACTATGCCCGCAAGGTTGAAGGTACGGGAAAGATTGGCTGCGTTGGGTACTGCCTTGGCGGTCGCCTCGCTTACATGACCGCGTCTCGCACTGATGTGGATGCTACAGTGGGTTATTACGGTGTAGGGATCGACGGTCTTCTGCGCGAGAGCCATGCGATCACCAATCCATTGATGCTCCACATCCCCACGGAAGATGGGTTTGTCGACAAAGAAACGCAGGCAGCGATGCACAAGGGTCTGGACGATCACCCGCGTGTTACCCTGTACGATTATGAGGGGCTGGACCATGGCTTCGCCACCGAAATCGGTGCGCGCCGGGATGAGGATGCCGCCAACATCGCTGATGGACGAACATCGGCTTTCTTTGCTACGCATCTGGGTGTGGAAGAACCGGCCGCTTACTAATCGGCCCCAATTGGGCCGACGCACCGTTATACAACGAAACGTCGGCCCACCCTTCCTAATTCAAAATTGCAAAATTCATTACGATTTTGCGGATCTGCGAATCCAGATTCTGCGGCAACTGCTCTTCAAGCGACCCGTGCCGCTTTTCAACACTTTCAGAGATCATAACGCGCCGCATCGCCCATTCGCCGCAAACACGTTCTTGCACCGTTTTGCGCTCGATCAGCGAAATGCCAGTGTGCCGCGGATCATGGGTGATCCGCAGCATCAGATCGACCAATTCTGATTCCTTGCCTTCAAGCAACTGCAGAAAATTTCGGCCGTTGTACATCAACAGCCCGGTAATGCCGCGGATCGCATTGTTACGTGCGCTGGTGGTAACAATATCGTCCACCGCCGCACGCGAAAGGCTGTGCGCGGTGCTGATATACAGATACTGACTGATCACGGCTGTACGGCCCATGCCCCGACCATTCAAAAGCTACTGATTCATCGTATCGAAGAAGTCTTCGTTCGTCTTGGAATCCTTCATCTTGTCGAGCAGGAATTCCATCGCGTCGATCGTTCCCATCTGCATCAGGATGCGGCGCAGGACCCACATCTTGGACAGCTTGTCCTTCTCCACCAGCAATTCTTCCTTGCGGGTGCCCGACTTGCCAACATCGAGCGCGGGGAAGATGCGCTTGTCTGACACCTTGCGGTCCAGCACGATTTCCGAGTTACCGGTGCCCTTGAATTCCTCGAAGATCACCTCGTCCATGCGGCTGCCGGTGTCGATCAGCGCGGTGGCGATAATGGAGAGTGAACCCCCCTCCTCGATATTGCGCGCCGCGCCAAAGAAACGCTTGGGCCGCTGCAGGGCGTTGGCATCGACACCGCCAGTCAGCACCTTGCCAGAGCTTGGGACGACCGTGTTGTAGGCACGACCAAGGCGCGTGATCGAATTGAGCAGAATGACCACGTCATTCTTGTGCTCAACCAGTCGTTTGGCCTTTTCGATAACCATTTCAGCTACTTGAACATGGCGATTGGCTGGCTCGTCAAAGGTCGAGGAGATAACCTCGCCCTTGACGCTGCGCTGCATGTCCGTGACTTCTTCGGGACGTTCGTCGACCAGCAGCACCAGCAGAAAAACCTCGGGGTGGTTGTCGGTGATCGCCTTTGCGATGTTCTGCAACAGCACCGTCTTACCGGTACGCGGCGGCGCCACGATCAGTGCGCGCTGTCCCTTGCCCTGCGGCGCGATGATATCGATCACTCGCGCCGATTTATCCTTCACCGTCGGATCGAGCGTATCGAGGTTCAGTTTCTCATCCGGATACAGCGGCGTGAGGTTATCGAAATTGGTGCGCATCCGCACCGCTTCGGGATCCTCGAAATTAACGAGCGAAAGGCTGGTGAGCGCGAAATACCGCTCACCCTCGCGCGGGGCGCGGATTTCACCTTCGACCGTATCGCCAGTGCGCAGGCCCCATTTGCGGATCTGATTGGGGGAGACATAGATATCATCTGGCCCGGCAAGATAATTCGCCTCGGGCGAACGCAAAAAGCCGAACCCGTCCTGCAGAACCTCAATCGTGCCGATGCCCATGATGCGTTCTTCGTATTCGTCATCCTCGGCCAGTTCGCGCAGAATGCTGAACAGCAGGTCTTGCCGCCGCATGGTCGATGCGCCTTCTACGCCCAGTTCTTCGGCCATCTGGACCAGTTCGGCCGGGGTTTTCTGTTTCAGGTCTTTAAGATGCATGGGAGATTGTATTCCAGATCAATTGATCCGCCAGCGATTGGCGGCAGGGGTGGCCGGCAGGTCAGTACCTCTTGAAATGAGGCGCCTCGATGCTGGTAAGCGATCGAGGCTGGGCTTGGAGAAAGCAGACGGATCAGGCGCAGCAACGCATGATCATCACCGGATTAACAGCATTCAAATTAGGATTTGTGCGCGTCCCGGTCAATCCCGAGATTGCAGACTGATGTCTAATTCCAACTCAGAATGGACGAATATACACCAGCACCACGATCAGGACCAGCAACAGGCCCGGAATCTCGCCCACCATCCGCAGCGATTTTTCCGTCAGCGGTCGTTCCCCACGCGCCATCGCCTTGGTCTTGCCCACCAGCCAGCCGTGATAGCCCGTCAGCGCCAGTACCAGCGTGATCTTGGCATGAAGCCACCCTTGCGTGAAGAATTCCATCGCCCATGCCTGTGTAAGGCCCAAAACCCACACCACGATCAGACTGGGGGTCAGGATGATCTTGCGCAGCAGCCCCATGCGGTGCGCCCATTTCGCTTCTTCGGTCGATCCCGGCTCTGCATCCAGCATGTAGATGCACTGGCGCGGCAGCATGAACAGGCCTGCAAGCCAGAACACCATGAAAATCACGTGACCTGCGGTAAGCCACGGATAGATCGAGAGAATCGTTTCCTTCATTGTGCCTCGCCCCGGACTGCCTGCAACAATTGTTCGACATGTTCGATCGGGGTGAATTGCCCGATACCGTGCCCCAGATTGAATATGTGTGGCCGGTCAGCAAAAGCATCCAGGATCGTGCGGCATCGTTTGGCCAGCATGGGACCGCCCGCCTCCACCAGCAACGGATCAAGGTTACCTTGCACCGGCATCCCTTCTGGCAGCATCGAATGGGCCCAGTGTGGGTCCAGCGTTTCATCAAGGCCAACCGCATCGACCCCAGTTTCGCGCGCATAGGCCGGCAATTTCGCGCCAGAACCCTTCGGAAAGCCGATAACCGGCGTATCAGGATGCGATTGCTTGATCGCAGCGGTAATTTTCGCATTGGGCGCGATGACCCAGCGTTCGAATTCATCAGGGGCAAGACTGCCAGCCCAGCTGTCAAACAGCTGCACCGCTTCTGCTCCAGCGTCGATCTGGCCGCGCAGATAGGTGATCGTTACCTCTCCAATGGCGTCGCATATGGCCTGCATTCGGGCAGGATCGCGATAGGCGAGCAGTCGCGCCGGGCCCTGATCCTTCGACCCTTCGCCAGCGATCATATAGGTTGCAACGGTCCACGGCGAACCTGCAAAACCCAGCATCGTCACCTGATCGGAAATCAGCGCGACGGTTTGTCGCACAGTTTCGTAAACCGGATCGAACCGCTCAAAGACGGGGCTGAAGCTGTTCAGCTGCGTCTCCAGCAGGGTGGGGCTGAGCCGTGGCCCTTCGCCGGCCATGAACTCCAGACCCTGTCCCATCGCATGTGGCACGATCAGGATATCGGAAAACAGGATTGCCCCGTCAAATGCGAACCGCCGGATCGGTTGCACCGTGATTTCCGCCGCCGCCTCGCTGTCATAAACAAGGTTGAGAAACCCGCCTTTTTCTGCGCGCAATTCGCGATATTCGGGCAGATACCGCCCTGCCTGTCGCATCAGCCAAACGGGAGCGACGGGTTGTTTGTTACCCTTGAGGGTTTCGAGCAAAGGACCAGGCATGCGTCTTCCTTAAAACAAATAAATTATATTTATAAAGGGTTGTTGGGAGTAGTTGGCCCTGTGGATAGCGGGAATTGCACGGCCCTGCCCGATTTCTCCCGGTGTGAACAGTGTTTGTGCACAGGGTCGAATCTGCAGGCACGCTGAGTCAATCGCTATCTATCCCCACTGTCCCCAGGCTGTCCAAATCATCCGCCTTCTGTCGAGAAATAACCAGATTAAAACGCCGATAGCGGGGGTGGTAATTGCTCCCCAGCTTGTCGTTCATTCTTTCCCGTGGTTTATGCCCCCCTGTATCCACAGGGGCACAATCGCGACCGCAGGCGAGAATCGGATAGCGCAATGAATCGACTGAATCTGCACCTCGTCTCGGACTCTACCGGCGAAACGCTGGAAATGATCGCAAAAGCTGCGCTGGCACAATTCGATGATCCCAGCGTCAGTCGGTATTTCTGGCCAATGGTGCGATCGCGCCAGCATCTTGACCGGATCGTCAGCGATTTTGCCGATAACCCCGGCCTTGTTCTGTTTACGCTCGTAAATCCCGAAACGCGCGCCCGGCTGGAGGAGCATTGCCGTCATCTTGGCCTGCCCGCGGTCCCCGTGCTCGATCAGGTGACAGCTTCGCTGGAGGCTCTGCTGGGACAAGAGGCTCACGGTCGACCCGGGCGCCAGCACGCGATGGATGCCGATTATTTCCGGCGCGTCGATGCGATCCATTACACAATCGCGCATGATGACGGCATCGCGCATGAGGATTGGGAGCAGGCAGACATCGTGCTGGCCGGGGTCTCGCGCAGTTCGAAAACACCGACCAGCATCTACCTCGCCAATCGCGGATACAAGGTCGCCAATATCCCGATTGTGGTTGAAAGCCCGCCGCCAAAGGCTCTGTACGGGTTGCGCAATCCGCTTGTCGTGGGCCTCACCACTGCGCCGGAACGGCTGGTGCAGATCCGGCGCAACCGGCTGCTGTCGCTCAACGAGGGGACCGAGACATCCTATGTCGATAGCGACCGCGTGCGCGAGGAACTGCAATACGCGCGGCGTATGTTCGCGGACAATGGCTGGCCGGTAATAGATGTGACCCGCCGCTCTATCGAGGAAAGCGCCGCTGCGATCATCCAGCTGGTTCAGGACCGGCGCATCCGCGAAAAGCCGATGGACGGCGTGGGCAAGCCGATATGAGTGTGCCTCCCCTGATCCTCGCCTCGAAATCCGCTTCGCGTCGCGCCATGCTGGATGCTGCTGGCGTTGTATATGAAGCCATCCCGGCGGATATTGACGAGCGCGCGGTCGAGGCAGGATTGGACGACGCCACCGCTCCCGAAATCGCCGAAGCGTTAAGTGTCGCAAAGGCTGCCGCACTGGCTGCGCTCTATCCCGATCGGCTGGTCCTTGGCAGCGATTCACTCGTGATTGTCGAAGGTAAGCGCTTCGATAAGCCGACCTCGCGCCAGAATGCCGCGGAGCACCTTCGGTTCTTCTCGGGAAAGGCGCTGGAACTGCATAGCGCCGCCGCGCTGGTTCGGGGCAACACCTGTCTCTGGAGCGAGCCGTCGCGCGCTCTGCTTCAGGTGCGCGATCTGTCTGATGCTTTCATAGAACACTATCTTGAAACGGAATGGCCGGAAGTTGGATACACCGTGGGTGTTTTCCGAATCGAGGCCATGGGCGTGCAATTGTTCGACAGCATTGCAGGCGATCAGTTCACCATTCTGGGAATGCCCCTGCTCCCGCTGCTGGGCGCCTTGCGCGAAGAGGGAGCGCTGGTTGCATGAGCCAGCCAAACGCTCACGTCATTGGCGATCCCGTCGCGCAATCCAAATCCCCGATGATTCACCGCTTCTGGCTGGAAAAACTCGGGTTGAGCGGCGATTACAGCGCTTTCAGGGTGCAGGCGGGCGAGGTTGCGGACTATGCGCAGCGTTCACTTGACGATCCACACTGGCGCGGATGCAATGTCACCATGCCGCACAAGCGCGAGGCACTTGCCATCGCGGACAGCGCGGCCGACCAGGCGCATCGCATCGGCGCGGCCAATACCCTGGTGCGAGACGGCGCGAAAATTACCGCGCACAACACCGATGCTCCCGGCTTTCTGGAGCCCTTGCGCGATCAGCTGACGAAGCAGCACCTGTTTCGCATGGCGCGCATTCTGGGTACGGGCGGTGCGGCACGCGCTATCATCACCGCGCTGTATGATGCAGGCTTTACACTGGTGGTGGCCGGACGCGATCCGGACAAGGCTCGCCGGTTGCTGGATGAACTTGCACCGCTGGGTGAACATCACGCGGTGCATCTCGACCATTTCGCCCGACCAACCGATTTCGCCTTCGATGATCGTCAGGGATGCCTCGATCTCATCGTCAACGCCTCCCCCCTCGGGATGCGCGGACAGTCCCAATTGGCATTTGACTGGAGCCATGCGCCGCCCGGCAGCATCGCCTATGACATCATCACGGATCCTGTCGAAACCGATTTCTTGATGGGCGCGCGCAGTGCTGGTTTTCGCACCATAGACGGATTTTCCATGCTGATCGGACAGGCAGCGGCGGCGTTCGAGATGTTCTACGGCTCGCCTGCGCCGCGCGAGCATGACGCGCAACTGCGTGAAAGGCTGCTGGTATGATCAAACAGCCGGCTCGTCCCGCCATAATCGGCCTCACCGGCTCCATCGGCATGGGCAAGTCGACTGTTGCAGGCATGTTTGCCGATGCCGGTATTCCGGTGTTCGATGCCGATGCCGAGGTGCGGGCCATGCAGGGTCCGGGCGGCGCGTTGATCCTCGCGATCGAGGCGGCGTTTCCCGGATCGACGAGCGAGGCCGGCGTCAATCGCGAAGCGCTGGGCGCGCACGTTTTCGGAGACAAGGCGCAGCTTGCCCGGCTGGAGGCGATCGTCCATCCCGTCGTGGGCGAAAGGCGTGCCGCTTTCCTTGCCGAAAACGCGGATCGGCCAATGGTGGTGTTCGACATACCGTTGTTGTTCGAACGCGGCGGTGATGCGGCAGTCGACACGGTGATTGTCGTCTCTGCTCCGGCTGAAATTCAGCGCGATCGAGTGCTGAAACGCCCCGGAATGACGCCGGAAAAATTTGAGCATATTCTGGGTTTGCAAACGCCCGACAGCGAGAAGCGCGCGCGTGCCGATCACATCATCGATACCGGGGGCGCGATGGATGTGACGCGCGATCAGGTCAGCGCACTGATCGCCAGATTGCAAAAAGCCGATAACACAGAGTAATCGGATTGATCGACCCTCTTGCACAGCGGGTTGAATGGGCGGATAGTGCATTTGATGCGAGAGATAATTTTCGACACCGAAACGACCGGGCTGGATCCCAAAAGCGGGGACCGGATGGTTGAGATCGGTTGCGTGGAAATGATCGACAGGGTCGAGACCGGCGCAACCTTCCATGCCTATTACAACCCTGAACGCGACATGCCGATGGAGGCGGAACGCGTGCACGGGCTATCTTCCGCTTTTCTAGCGGGAAAGCCGCTGTTTTCAGCCGGGGTTGATGAACTCCTTGAATTTCTGGGGGACTCCCCGCTCGTCGCGCACAATGCCGGCTTCGACTTTGGCTTTCTCAACGGCGAACTGGAGCGCATCGGGCGGCAGGCCATCAGTCTTGATCGCATGATCGATACCGTCGCCATTGCGCGCAAGAAGCACCCCGGAGCCAAGAATTCACTTGATGCGCTGTGCTCGCGATACGGAGTGGATCGCTCGCACCGGGTGAAGCACGGCGCATTGCTGGATGCAGAATTGCTGGCCCAGGTTTACGTTGAGCTGACCGGCGGCCGCCAGATCGGGCTGGAATTGGCTGCCGATATTGACCTGACTTCGACGCAGGCACAGGCTGGGCCTGCGACAAATACAGCGCTGGCTATGAACAGGGCCCGGCGCGAACCGCGTCCTCACGCGGCATCTGCGCAAGAATTGGCAAGACACATGGAATTTATCGGCGGCATCAAGAACGCGCTTTGGACGCGGTAGCGTAATTACGCCTGCTCTGCGTGATCGTGGATTGCGCGCAAGGGCTGGCCAATAACAGCCGTGTCGGTGGCGCGGCGATCAGAAAAAAAGGAAGCCAGCAGACGATGGATATCCGGATCTCAGGACATCAGGTGGAAACAGGCGCGGCCTTGCAGGAACATGCATCAGACCGCCTTGGCGCGATTGTCGACAAGTATTTCGATCGCGCGCTGTCCTCCCACGTTACCTTTGGCAAGGCTCCGGCAGGAGCGTTTCGCTGCGACATCGTGACGCACGTGACGCAGGGCATGATCCTGAAAGCTCAGGGCGAGGCGCAGGATGCGCATATCGCGCTCGATAATGCTGCGGGCAAGATCGAGAAGCAATTGCGGCGCTACAAACGGCGCCTGAAAGACCGGCATGAACGTTCAAGCTCTGTTCGCGCTGAGGAAGAGGCCGCCTATCGCATCTTTGCGATCGAAGCCGAAGACGATGAAGTTACCGTCGACGCGCCTCCCGTCATCGCCGAGACCAGCATCGAAGTACCGACCGGTTCTGTGGCCGATGCAGTAATGATGTTGGACCTTAGAGACACCAGCGCGCTGTTTTTCAAAAACGCTGGCACTGGTCGGCATAATATGGTTTACCGCCGCCCCGACGGATCAATCGGATGGGTTGAACCGCACTAGGGATCAGTTGACGCAGTCTGGATTATACTGACGTCAGCGAAGAAAATCCCTCCCCAGCGTCATCGCATTGATGCCGTTACCAGACTTGGTATTTTCACCCGCTCGCGCGGAAACTTTTCTGGATTGTGGGGCGTTTACATCGTTATTTGGGATTTCGATTTACATGGACGTCAACATCGCAATGCGACCCGAAGCGGTCGTGATCGTGCCTCCTGATAATCGGCCAGAAACCCGCAATTTGTCCCGCTCGACATTGGCAAAGCACGCTGTGCTCGCGCGGCTCGCCGATGTCTTGGCTGGCGCATATGGGGTCGATGCCGACAGTGTGCTTGAAGGGCTGGAACAGCGCGAAGCGATGGGCAGTACCGGATTTGGCAAGGGTGTGGCGATCCCGCATTGCCGCATCGAGTTGGTCCGCCGTCCGACCGTTGCCGTGCTCAAACTTGAAACCCCGTGTGATTTCGGCGCTGCGGATGCGATGCCGGTCACCCTGGTGTTTGGGCTGCTGTCACCTGAAAACGCGGGGGCCACGCATCTTCACGCGCTCGCCGCCATTTCCCGCCTGTTGAGGGATGATGGGAAACTGCAATCCCTGATGAATGCGCCCGATGCCGAAGCGTTGTTCGCCCTGCTGACGAACCAATTCCTGCGCGATGCCGCCTGAAGATTCCAATTCCGGGCGTAGGGAGGGAGTTCTCCCGAATGTCTCGCCTGTGGGCGCGGATCTGCATTATCGCGCGCTTGAACGGCTTTACGATTCCGCGCCAATTAACGCCAAGTTCGCCTCCAGACTTGAGATTCCGGGTGAAGGTTTGGCTCGTTTGCATTTTACCGTCGCCGAGGATGTGTATCACGCGGCGGGAGCTGCCCATGGCACAATCTATTTCAAGATGCTCGACGATGCAGCGTTCTATGCCGCGAATACGCTGTCGACCGATCGCTTTTTGCTGACAACCAGCTTCAACCTCAACTTTACCAAGCCGGTGCGCACGGGCGATATCATCGCAGAGGGCCGCTGGATCAGTGGCAGGCGGAGGGTTTTCGTAGCTGAGGCACGCCTGATTGACCACGAAGGCGATGAGGTTGGACGCGGCACTGGAACCTTCATGCGATCGCACATCGCGCTGTCAGGACTGCCTGGATATAGTCCGGGATCGCAGTCGCCCGGCCTATAAAGCCAGCATTTTAGCCACGCAGAAATAGCCATGCGATTGCCCGCCCATATCGAGGTTTCAAGCCTGATCCGACTTGTCGAATCGAATGGAGGCATGGCAACCGTCCTTTCGAAAGGGGAACGTGACGCCGGATCGATTCTGATCGCAACCATGTATCGCGGTGGCACCGCACGGCTTTTCGAAAGAATGCCGCAAATGGATGGATCGCGCATATTCGTTCAGACGAAAATACAAGACCCTGAAAAACCACATGAATTTTCGGACTATCTTGAACGGCGACGCACTCAGGATCGCGATATCTGGGTTTTGGAGGTGGATATCGCCGACCCGGAACGCTTCATCGCACTTTTGCCCGAATAACTTGATCTTGGGTCGCGGACGCTTAATTGCGCCGTCACCTCTCCAACGCGCAGGCCAATAAACGACATTTCGGTCGTCATATAGGCACGCAGACGGGGGACGGCCGGCAGGCCGATCTGGAACCTACTGATAAAGTGACGAACAAATCGCACTATGGTTCCCGGCGCCTGCGTCTGCGCTTGTTCACCGCACGATTGTAGTATTTTCATGGGTCGCAAGACTTATTCACTTAGCGCGGTCGCCATTGTGGCAGCCGCAGGTTTGAGTTTTTCAAACGCCGATGGCGCCGTGGCTTTTGCTCAGGATGGCGCCACAGCACTGACCGCCACCTCGCAGGCCGCAGGTGAAGATCTGGTCGATACCTCCTCCGAAACCTATGAAGTCGTTCCGGTGGATGCGCAGGCCCAATCGCGTATCCAGTTTGTTTCGAGCGCGGTGGTGCAACCCATCGCACAAGATGCCAAAGACGAGAATAATGACGGCAGCGATCAAAGCGACACCGCCCCCGGTTCGTTGAGCGAGCTGGTTGCTGACGTTTCAACCGGCAAATTGTCCGAACAGATGCAATGCCTTGCAGGTGCAGTCTATTTCGAGGCGCGCGGCGAGCCGCTTACCGGCCAACTGGCGGTGGCGCAGGTCATTATAAACCGTTCCGAAGATGGCCGTTTTCCGACCAGCTATTGTGGCGTCGTGCATCAGCGGTCGCAATTCTCGTTCGTGAAAAACGGACGTATGCCGCACATTCGCACCAATTCGGGCGCATGGAGCCGGGCCAAGGCAATTGCCAAGATCGCGCACGAAGGAATGTGGCAATCAGAAGCTGCTGATGCTGTATTCTTCCACGCCAAGTACGTGAAGCCGAGCTGGAGCCGCCGCAAGGTGCGCACCGCGCAGATCGACACTCACATTTTCTATCGCTGATCGGGGCGTGCCTCCCGCTGTAGCGGGGGGCACCCGTTCAGGAGATCTCGACCCAGACGGGTGCGTGATCGCTCGCTTTTTCACGCCCGCGATGATCGCGATCAACTCCGACTGATCGCAACCGGTCGGCCAGTTCGGGCGACAGCAATGCGTGGTCAATGCGAAAACCGTGATCGCGCTGCCAGGCGCCCGCCTGATAGTCCCAATAGGTCCACACTCCCCCGCGCGGATTCAGCGTCCGAACCGCATCGGTCCAGCCATCGCCCAGCAATCGGGAATAGGCGGCGCGGCTCTCGGGCTGCATCAGCGCGTCCTGCGCCATCGCCTTGACCGAATAGGTATCGTCATCGAAGGGGATGACGTTGTAATCGCCGAGCACGGCAGCGGGCACTTCTTCCTCCCAGATTGCCGCCATGCGCGCGCGCAGTTTTTTCATCCAAGCGAGCTTGTAGTCGAATTTCGGGCCAGGCTGCGGATTGCCATTGGGAAGGTAAATGCACGCAACACGCGCTGCATGATCGCCGTTGCGGGTAACATCGACCTCAAGATAGCGCGCCTGTTCGCCCTCGCCATCCTTGGGCCCGTCGATCCCCAATCCTCGCTGGATCTCCTCAATGGCATATCCAGCCTTCGTATCGGCCAGAATGGCGACACCGTTGAACGCCTTTTGCCCGTGCCAGAGCGGCTGGTACCCTATCGCCTCGAGGTCGTCGGCGGGAAAGCCATCGTCCTGGCTTTTCACTTCCTGCAGACACGCAATCGCAGGTCGGGTTTCCTCAAGCCATTCTTTGAGCCGGGGTAGGCGCGCTTTGATACCATTTATGTTGAATGTCGCGATTTTCATGGGCGACACCATGGCCCAACCAAGTGGGCGCGTCTATCGCAAGCTGAGCGAGTGGTCGGGTGTGTCAGATACCGAAACTGGAGCCACAGCCGCAGCCCGCTGCCGCGTTCGGATTTTCCACCCGGAAAGCCGCCCCGCCCAGCGATTCGACGAAATCGACAACGCTGCCCCCGACAAGATCAAGGCTGACAGGATCGACCACCAGTTTCACCCCATCGGTTTCGCTGACCATGTCATCGCCATCGGCGGCATCGGCCATTTCGAACTTGTATTGAAAGCCCGAACATCCGCCACCCTCAACCGACAGGCGCAGTATCGCAGGCTTTGCCTGTTTTTGCGCGATTGCGGCAACGCGCTGCGCTGCGGAAGTCGTCAGAGAAAGGGTTTGGACCATTGTTGTAATCTAGGGCGCGCGGCGCCCATCCTCAAGGTGCATCAGGCTGTCTGAATGTAATTGCGCATAGCCTCGGCCTCTTGCGCAACCTCATCCATCTTCTTTTTGACGAGGTCGCCAATGGAAATGAAGGCGCGCAATTCCCCGTTTTCAACCACAGGAAAATGGCGAAAGCGCCGCTTTGTCATCAGAGCCAGCGCCTCATCCACCGGCGTCGACGGTTCGACGGTAATTGCGGGCGAAGTCATGATTGCGCCGACCGGCCCATCAAGGCAGCCACTGCCCACACTGGCGAGCCGATATATCACGTCACGTTCCGAAATGATGCCCGCCACCACCCCATCGCGCAGCACCGGGAGTGCGCCGATCCGTTTTTCAGCGAGAATTGAGACCGCCTCCGATACAGGCGTGTTTACATCGCACGTCACGATATCGCTGGCCGCCCGTTCGACGATGATTGTGGCGATTGTCATGGCTTTTCTCCTCTTCCCCGCGATGCAGAGTGCCATTGATGCGGGCAAAAGGCGAATCCAATGCATCGCATCATGCATTTCTCGCCATTGCCAACCACCCGGCACACGCGCATGAGAGGCCGATGGTCAACAAATCGCCCCTAGATGACCCGGAAAACGCTGCTTACGCTTGGGCCCGGTTCCGGCGCATCATGCGCCTGCTGGGCACGGTGACAGCGGCCACGGTGCTGATCGTGCTGGGTGCCCTGTGGGTGCTCAATCCCGATGTTTCGATCCACTTCTTCATTGCCGTGGCACTCGGCGTCAGCCTGACGATGATGCTGGGTGGTGGATTGATGGGTCTGGTTTTCCTGTCCAATGGGACAGGTCACGATGCATCGGTCGATAATCGCCTGCCCAGCGCCGATGAACTGTTCGGCCCGCGCGACGAGGATCGCTAGTCCTCGCCCTTGGAGCTAATCAGTGGAGTGAGGCGCAGATCCTCGACGGGTGTGCCGCCGATCAGGTGTTCCTGTATGATCCGCTCCAGCGCCTCTGGTCCACATGAATGGTACCAGACGTTATCGGGCCACACGACAGCGATCGGCCCGGCATCGCACAATTGCAGGCAATCAGCCTTTGTCCGCTGCACCCCGCCCGGCCCTTTTGCGTGATCAGCTGATCGCTTTGGTCCGACAAGACCCAGCTCCTTCAACCGGTTTTTGAGATAGCCCCAAGCGGCTTCACCTTCCTTGCGAGAGCAGCATTTCTGTTTTTCGGATATTGCACAAAGGAAAATCTGCCGCTCGATAGCGGTTCCCTTTTCAGGGTTGCCGAATTTCTTCGCCAGCGAATAGCGGGCGGACAACACGGCCTTGTCAGTCGATTTCGTCATTTGCCCGCCTCTGCTTGAGAAGGTTTTTCCGCCAGCCAGCGATCCAGCCACGCAAATACAGTCTGGTGCCATTGCAGCGAGTTTTTGGCGCCCAGCACCCAGTGGTTTTCATCGGGAAAAACGAGCAGCTGCGATGGCACTGCGCGTTCCTGCAATGCGGTGTAGCTTTGCAGCCCTTGAGTGTAAGGAACGCGGAAATCCTTCTCGCCGGTGATCACCAGCATGGGAGTGCGCCATTGATCCACATGGTTGACCGGGTTCCAGCGTTCGTAGGTTTCGCTTTGCTCGGCATAAGAACCGCCGAAATCCCAGCGCGGGAACCACAATTCCTCGGTCGAATAGTAAAAACTGCGCAAGTCGAAAAGGCCATCGTGTTGGACCAGGCAATTGAACCGGTCGGGCCAGTTCCCTGCGATCCAGTTGATCATATATCCGCCATAGCTGGCGCCCATCGCACACGCACGCTTGCCGTCGATCTGCTTGTCGAGAGCCAGCGCGGCCTCGAGCCCCCTTTGCAGGTCAACCAGAGGCTTGCCGCCCCAGTCGCGGTTGATCGCATCCACGAAATCCTGCCCGTAACCGGTGCTTCCGTGGAAATCGACAGAGATCACGGCATAGCCCTGACTGGCTAGCACACGCGGGTTCCAACGTGATGACCAGCCATCGTTGAAGCTGCCCTGCGGCCCGCCGTGGATATACAGGATAGCAGGGATTGGCCCCTCCTGCTGTTCCAGCCGGGTGATCTGGCCCCACACCGTATCGCCATCTGCCCCGGCAAAGCTGAAGCGCGTTGTCACCGTGGTCGCCATCTGGCCCATGCGGCTGGTGACGATATCGGTGAGCGGTTTGGCCTTGCCGTTGCCGCTCGCCAGATAAAGTTCGGCAGGGACGCCGATCGAATCGCGGGTAAACAATATCCTGTCACCGGGAAGCGCAGTCACACCCCCCAGATGCGCCTCGTTCCCGGCTATCAGATCCAGCCTTGTGACCTTCCCGCTTTTCGGATCAATTCGGAACAGCGGGGTATCGAGGACATCGGCGGCAGTCGCGAGTAGTGCTGTGCCATCAATGGTCCAGCCCAGCGACCCGAACGACAGATCGGCATCCGCGGTCAATGCGCGGGTGTTGCCGGTGGCGATATCGCGCAGCTGGATGACCATGCGGTCCGCTTCGTATCCGGGGCGCTCCATCGCAAGATAGGCCAGCGTCTTGCCGTCGGGAGAGGGGGTGGGCGCGGAATCGTGCGCTTCATTCGCGCCGGTCAGCACGCGCGGCACAGAGCCGGTGAGATCCGAGAAATAAATGTCGAGATCGGTAGAGAGTGGCTCATTCGCGCCAGCTTCGCGGGCGACGAAATACAGCCCCGATCCATCCGGTGCCCATGCCAGGTCTTCTGTGCCGCCAAAGGGCATGGTCGGAGTATCACCGCTGATACCGGTTGCAGGATCGCGCCCGTCGATGGGTGCGCCTTCGCCGATGATCGCTCCATTGACGATATCGAATACGAACGTGCGGTTGAACTGGCCCGGCTTCGCCCAGCTATCCCAATGACGGTAAAAGCCGGTGCCGCCTTCATAAAGTCGTCCCGTGCCAATCGGTTCGGGCGCTGGCTCGCAGCTAAATTGCGTGCAGTCCCGTGGCAAATGCGCAGTCAGTGCGACCTTGTCGCCTTTGGGTGACAGCAGAAAGCCCTCGATATCGGTGCCCGGCGTATCGGCCACGATCTGCGGCAATCCGAATGCCAGCGATCCCGTCATGGGAGCACGCCACAGGCGAACCCGCTTCTCCATGCCATCTTCAGGGTGATCGCTGCTCAGGAAATACAGTGAATTGTCGGGTGCAAAAGCGGGCGCCGATGCCTTCATTTCCAGATTGATCGCAACGGGCTGCGCGCCGGGCTGCGTAAGGTCGAGAATGTAGTGCGTTGTTTTGCGATCCAGAGTTTCGTTATCTGTAGTGGTCACAGAATACAGCGCATACCGCCCGTATTTTGTCACGACCGGCGCGCCCAGACGCGGCATCGTGACAAGATCGCGAGCCGTCATGGCTGTGGTGTCGACGCCCTGAATTGCGGGCGGATCTTGTGGTGTGTCCCCCGTGTGCCCGTCGGCCAGAGCCGGTGTTGCTATTATTACGGCAGTGATACTGGCAGCGAAGGCGAGCGCGACCCGCGACGTATGGGATGTTTTCATGGCACCATCCGTTACCGCGAGGTTATGGGCAATTCCAGCGATTTGCGCGGATCCGCCGATCAAAGCGCAGGCAGGCCTTCGAACGATTGGAAAACGAGTGCAGTCAGCGGCCCTTGCCGGCAATGCGGGCGATTTCCGCCTGCACCAGTTTTTCCACCATACCCGGCAGGTTTTTGTCGAGCCATTCTGCCAGCATTGGGCGCATCAACTCACGGGTCAGCCCCTCTAGCGAGGTTTCGCCCGATCGCACGATTTGAGGCCGCGCGCCTGGCTGTGCCAGCATGGCCAGCGCTGCCAGATTTTGCTGCATGGCACCGCGCACGCCCTCTGCAATCAGTGGGGCATCTGCGTCATAATCGGCGTGCTCAGCGAAAAAGGCGCCGTCATCCTCATCATCGTCGCTGTCGATTTCCGCGAGGTCCATTTCGGCCAGATCCAGCACTTCGGCGGCTTCTTCCTCGTTGACGGGTTCAAATTCTTCGGCGCTCGTTTCAGAGGCGGGTTCCTCGCGCTCCCTGCGCGCCTGAAGGGCGTCTGCGCGATTGTCGCGCGCGATCACTTTCTTGATCGATTCGAGTATTTCTTCGACCGATGATGCTTCGTTGTGCTGCGCCATGCGAACCCCGTTAGCTGTGATCCGAATCGAGAATCGCCGTGGTTAACGCTGCGGCTCGTCCGGTGGACCAACCATTGCGTCAGCGGCGGGAATGTCAACGGTTCTGGTCGAATTCGGAGCGGCATCGGGATCGCGATCCCAGTCCCAGAAGCGACCGCGCACCCTGTCATAATTGGTCACCGGATCATATAATGGCCCGCCGGTATCAAGGTTAAGATCGCGTGCCTCGGCCCGGCCCATGGCGGCGAGCAGAGTAAAACCTGCAACATAGGCATTGCGCCGCGCCGTCACCAATTGCGCACGGGACTGAAGCAATTCCTGCTCGGCGTTCAACACGTCGAGAATTGTGCGGTTTCCGATTGAATTTTCCGCGCGCACGCCCTCAAGGCTCACTTCGGCGGATTCAACCGCGACCCTCGAACTGTCGATCACCGCTAGCGATGCCTGCCAGTTGGTGTAGGCCGCGCGCGTCTGCTGGATAACACTGCGTTCGGTTTCGACGACCTGTTCCAGGGCGCTGGTTTCTCGCGCTCCGGCTTGACGCTGGCGGGCAGCAGTAAGTCCGCCCTGAAATATCGGAATGGATAGCTGCAGCCCAACGTTAGCGGTCGTTTCCGCCTGACGCAAATCATTGGCGATTGAACCGCCCAGTGTCCCAAAGAAGTTGCTGTAATCGCCATTTGCGAAGGCACCCAGCGTCGGAAGTCTGCCGGAACCGGCCACCTTGGTATCGTACCCGGCGGCTTGCGCACGTTCTTTTGCAGCAATCAGGTCAGGGTTGCTTTCAAGTGCTGTGACCACTGCCAGCCCGACTGTCTCGGGCAGGTTGGGCAAGGGTGGTGGCGCTTCAAGCTGGCCCGGTGCGCGCCCAACCAGCTGGATATACGTCTCTCGAGCAGCGATCAGGTTTGCCATGGCCGTCCGCAGATCACCTTCTGCCAGCGCAAGTCGCGATTGCGACTGCGCGACATCGGTGCGGGTAAGGTCGCCGATTTCGAACCGGTCGCTCGTTGCCTCAAGGTTGACGGTCAGTACGTCCACCTGATTGGCCGCCAGCCCGGCCAATGCTTCGGTTCGCAAGACATCCATATATGCCGCGACCGTCTGGCTGAAGATGGCGCTCTCGGTGCCGCGCAACGATGCCCTGCCCGCCTCGATCCGTTGTTCTGCGGCACGGATCCCGTTTTTGACACGCCCACCGGAATAGACCGGTACCTGCAATTGGGTGTTCACGCCCAGGTTGCGATCGGGGGCGGTGAACTGGTTTGCTGATTTCTGCACGAATTCGATATGCGTTGCCGTCGCATTGACCGAAGGCAGGCCCGGCGCTCGCTGGATTGGCACTTCCTCATCGGTAGCGCGCTGATCGGCGCGCGCGCCTTGCAACGTCGGATTGGTGTTGTAGGTCGATACCAGCGCCTCGCGCAGCGTATCCGCGTGCGCCGGCGCAGCGAGCGCAATGGCGATCAGGGCCGCCCCGCCAGCCAGTGCCTTCAAGGTCAGTGTCTGCTTCACGAAAACGTCCATTTCGTCGGTATATCGAAGGCGTGCAGTACAGGAATGCCTTGATCCTCCACCGGCATCAAAGAGACATTGCCGGCGATCTTTCGTCCCGATGCCAGCCGGGTGACCTGCCGCAACAGCACGCCGGCAACGATCCGACCCTCATCGTCCAAGCAGGCGGCAAGGCCAGCCGGTAATTGCTCAATCGCGCCGTCCACCAAGACCAGCGAATATGCGCCCGCGACATCGCCTGTAGAGGCATCATCGGCGCTGATCGTTTCCACCGACGCAACCAGCGGCGACACGAGCGCCGCGAGGTAACCTGTGCCCCCTTCGACAACCAGAACACGATCATCGGTACGCGGGGCAGCCTCAATCAGCATTTTGCCATAGAACAGCGGAGCGGCCAGCGCGCCTCCTTCTACCGCCACGCTGCGGTCAATATAGGCGAGCGAGCGCTTGTCTTCGGGCAGGAAATCTTCGCGCCCGACCGCCATCATCCGCCGCAGAACGAACTCCTCGTTCACTCCGCTGGTGCGCAGCTGGCTATCGATCATCGCCTTGCGCGCCGTCCGGCTTTCGCCGGATCCAGGGCGTGCAGCAGGGCGGGCGCCAGAATGGAGTGTTGTGTCATCACGCATCATGGTGGTCTCAGTCATTTGTTTCCCGACAAACTGTATTGCGCTGGTAATACAGCGCGTCAACCCTTCCAGTTCTTAATCGCAAACTATCTTCCGCGCCCTAGACTTACCTGTCCTGCCCGCCAAGGGCTTTGACTGCGCATGTTATCACCTTTGACTGGCAGGCTACGCGGCGTTTATGGGATCGCGCACGGCCGCGGGACGGCAATCGACCAGTATCAAGGGATCTTCGATGAGTGACATTATCAACGACGGTGCAATCTTCGGCGCGACAGGCAAAGTGCGCATTGAAAGCGATTCGCTGGGCGATGTGGCAGTGCCTGTGGACGCACACTGGGGCGCGCAGACGCAGCGAAGCCTCGCCAATTTTGCCATTGGCACTGAGACGATGCCCGCGCCGCTGATCCGGGCGCTGGGCATTCAGAAAGCCAGCGCGGCTAAGGCGAACATGGCGCTTGGCGAGCTCGACGCGAAACTGGGCGATGCCATCGTTCAGGCCGCGAGCGAGGTGATTGACGGGACGCTGGCCAGCCAGTTTCCCCTTAGCGTGTGGCAGACCGGGTCCGGCACACAGACCAATATGAACGCGAACGAAGTGATCGCGAGCCGCGCGAACCAGATCCTGACCGGCCAGCATGGTGGAAAGGAGCCGGTGCACCCCAATGATCATTGCAACATGGGCCAATCCTCCAATGATACCTTTCCTACCGCGATGCACATCGCGGCTGCGTGCGAGACAACCGACCGGCTGATCCCGGCGTTGCAGCACCTGCACGGCGCGCTTGATACGAAAGCCAAGGCATTTGCGGATATCGTCAAGATCGGACGCACCCACTTGCAGGATGCAACCCCGATGACGCTGGGGCAGGAATTTTCCGGATATGCCAAGCAGATCGAATATTCGATCCTGCGGCTGGAAAACGCCCTGCCGCGCGTGCTGGAACTGGCGCAGGGGGGCACCGCGGTGGGGACCGGTATCAATTCCAAAGCTGGATTTGCCGAGGGATTTGCAGCGCAAGTGGCGCGCGCGACCGGCCATGCGTTTGTCACCGCGCCCAACAAGTTCGAGGCGCTGGCGACGCACGATGCGCTGGTGGAGCTGTCGGGCGCGCTCAATTCAACCGCCGTTTCCGCGATGAAGATCGCCAACGATATCCGCCTGCTGGGTTCAGGTCCGCGCAGTGGCTTGGGTGAAATTTCGCTACCCGCAAACGAGCCGGGCTCCTCCATCATGCCCGGCAAGGTCAATCCGACCCAGTGCGAGGCGCTGACCATGGTCTGTGCGCAGGTGATGGGCAATAACACCACGGTCAGCGTGGCGGGATCGCACGGGCATCTGGAACTCAACGTTTTCAAGCCGGTGATAATCAACGCCGTGCTGCAATCGATCCGTCTGCTCGGCGATGCTGCGCGCAGTTTTGCAGACAATTGCGTATCCGGGATCGAGGCAAACATGGCGCGCATCGACAAGCTGATGAATGAAAGCCTGATGCTGGTCACCGCTCTAAATCCGCACATCGGGTACGACAACGCAGCAAAGATTGCGAAAAAAGCCCACGCTGATGGCACGACGCTGAAAGAGGCCGGAGTGGCACTGGGCCTGCTGACCGAGGAACAGTTTGCGCAATGGATCGTCCCTGCAGAAATGATCAAACCGCGAGATTAGGCAGGGTGCGGATGCGGTCCGGCTTTCGACCAACACTCGATCCGGTCCGATGTCGGTTGATGGCAGCAATTGGCGCAGGTCCGAATTAGGCGCTATCCTCTGCGAACAAGCTATGTTGCCCACAAGAACCACAGAAGCCGCAGATGCCAGACATACCGGCGATGAGCGTGTAAGTGTGCCGTTTCGCACGGTCCTGATGTCTGTGATCGGGCTGTGGGCGCTTTATTTCGTGCTGATTACGGCACGCGGAATGATGCTGGGGCTGGATGTCCAGTGGGAGATGTTCTGGCGCCGTTCGATCGTCTGCGTCTTTGCGGTTATAATCACGCTTGTCATGTGGCTGATCCTTCGCTTGTTCGAAGCGCGCAAGCGCTGGGTACTGTTCGTGGTCGCGCTGATTTCGGCATTGCCGGTTGCGCTGGCTATTGCGCAGGTAAACCAGCTTTTGTTCGCCTCCCTGTACGAGACAATGGAACAGCGCTTTGCCGAAGATCGCGGGTTCACCGTGCGACGTGATGAATTCGGCAATCTTCTGGCCGAGGTTCCGCAACCGCGTGAATGGCAGCAGCAGCACAGCGAGGATTTTGATCCGCAAAATCCCCCGACCGTTACCTTCACCCTGCAGGATGCGGCAGACAAGAGCGGGAAGTGGTTCCCCCTGATCGATGCCGCGCTTAGCCGCTATTATATCCTGCTGATCTGGGCGGCGTTGTATATCGCGATTCTTGCGGTTGCGCAGGCGCGGTTGGCGGAACGGCGTGAACAGACCTTTCGCAACGCGGCCAAGGCGGCCGAACTGCGATCCCTGCGATATCAGGTGAATCCGCATTTTCTGTTCAACACGCTGAATTCGCTATCGGCTCTCGTGATGATTGGGCAGCCAAAGCGGGCCGAGGAAATGATCCAGTCAATCAGCCGGTTCTATCGCCATTCGCTAGCCAATGAGCCGACATCGGATGTCCGGCTGGCCGATGAATTCGACCTTCAGCGGCAATATCTCGAAATCGAGGGGGTCCGTTTTCCCGAACGGTTGCGCACCGTATTCGATCTGCCCGCCGACCTCGCCGATGCGCGGGTGCCCGGAATGATCCTGCAGCCGCTGGTCGAAAACTCGGTCAAATACGCAGTTTCTTCGGTTGCGCGGCCTGTTACCATCACACTTGCGTCGCGGGAGGAATTTGATCGGCTGGTCGTGACTGTAGGCGATGATGGGCCGGGGATACCTGCAGGAACGCCGCATGGGTTTGGCATTGGCCTTGCCAATGTGCGCGATCGGCTGGAAGCGCGCTTTGGCGCCGACGTGGTGCTGACCTCCGGCCCGCATGAAGGCGGCTACACCACCGAAATACGCATCCCCCTGACCCGTCAGGCGTCCTGACCCGATAAGGAACCGAGAGATATGGCCGATACTGATACTGCCACTCCCGTCGCCAATGCGCCATTGCGGACCCTGATCGTCGATGACGAGCCGCTTGCGGTGGAGCGCACGCAGGTGATCTGCGCAGAGATCGATAGTATCCGCGTGGTTGGAACCGCCAGCGATGGCGCAGCAGCATTGCGGCTTACCGAAAAGCTTGAACCCGATCTCGTCCTTCTCGACATGACCATGCCCGAACTCGACGGGCTGGGTGTCGCTCGCCATTTCGCAAAAGCCGAACACCCGCCTGCCATCATCTTCGTCACCGCTCACGATCACTTCGCGGTAGAGGCCTTCGATCTCGAAGCGATTGACTATGTGCTGAAACCGGTCTCGGCAGAGCGTTTAACCCGCGCCATCACCCGAGCGATCGCCAGGCGCGGTGAACGTGCGGAGGAACCCGGCGAATGGCTAAACGAATTGTGGGTGCCACATCGCTCGGAATTGTTGAGAATTGCGGTGAGCGAAGTGCATCGCATTGATGCAGAGCGCGACTATGTGCGCCTGTATGTCAGATCCGGCGAAGATCAGGGCGAGGGCGCGCGCACTTATCTGTTGCTGCAAACTATCGCCGGGCTCGAAGCCAGGCTTGATCCCGATGAATTCATCCGCATCCATCGTTCCACCATACTGCGCCGCGATAACATTCGCGGGCTTCGCCATGACGGATTGGGCGTGTGGTCGGTGGAAATGCACAATGGAGAGGCGCTGCGGATTGGTCGCACCTATCTGTCCAAAGTAAAGAAGATGGCGGGCCGGTGAGGCCAGGCGGAGAAAAATGCGACCCGGATCGCAGGGACTAGTTGGATCCGGGCCGCATCGATCACGCGCTGTATCAAGGGTATGATCCAGCACGCAAAGTGAAGCGCGCTTCAGCCGCCGCGGCGAATTTCGGCGATAAGGGCTGCGACCTGACTGCGCGCATTGGCGCGGGCCTTGGCCATGCACGTATATGTTCCAGCGGGACGAAGGCGGGTGCCAGTGCGGGCGTCGTTGAGACCACATACCCGCCGGGCAGCGATCTCTACGCGTTGCTCAAGCAGTTTCTGGCCCTTATCAGTCGCCAGATCGAGCCCGTCGTAGCTGACGTATTCGACATTCTTTATTATGCGCGCTCCATCCGGCGTTTCAGCCAAGACCGGGCCAGATAGGACAGGCAAAGCCGCGCAGACGAAGCCCAAAGACGCGGTGATGATTGGAAATGTCCATGATTTCATTGTCTTTCCTCCACTGTGAGACACTCTCCGGGTCTTCGATCAGAAAAGGGGAGCAATCGAAGCGGGGGAAACCCGCGGGCCTCACAATCAAAGGAATAGCTGTGCGCCAGCCCGCGATCACCCCGGTCTCGATTTGCGGGTCAATCCATCCGACCAGGGAAACGGCATCATGATGAAAGGCTGAATGCCGCCGACCAATGCGAGTTTTCATCCGACGAGCGTTTGCGCCATATTGTCATATATGAATTGGTCTCTTGCCATTATTGCGATCCTTGGCATCGGTAACTTTGTAATTCAGCGCGCTGTGCTTGTAAAAGAGCCAGAGATTGCCCGGCTGCTGGCCGAATTTCTCACCAGTCTTGGAGGGAAGCTGGCGTGGGTAGCGGAATTCGCCAAGCTGCTGACAATTCTGTTGCTGACGGCGAAGGGCTGGACGGGGCTGGACGGGGCTGGCGTGGGCTTACCTTGCCTAGACCGTTCTGAATGGTATGGCCGCGTGGTTCATCCTCGGGCGTTCCGCCTGAGAGGCGTGAGCGAAGCGGACCGGGAAACGGGCGATGACCACACGGCTTTTCCATATCAGCGATGTGCATTTCGGGGTGGAGAACCGCGTCGCGCTGGCAGAGGTCGCGCGGGCCGTGGCCGATGAACTTCCCGATGCGCTGGTTTGCACCGGCGATCTGACGCAGCGCGCCACACACATGCAATACGCCGCCGCGAAGAAGTGGTTTGCTCAGTTCGATGTTCCGGTGTGGCTGGAGCCGGGCAATCACGACATGCCGTATTACAATCCGTTGGAACGGTTTAGCGATCCTTTTCGCCGCTTTCGAAAGCTGCGCGATGCCGTGGCCGTCACCTCGTTCGAGACAAGCGACGTGGTGCTGATCCCCTTGATAACCACGGTTCCCGCACAGCGTCGCTGGCCGTGGTCCGACGGGGTGATCAAAGCGTCGGCACTGGGCAATACCATCGCCGCGCTTGGCCGACACGTGACCGATGAAAGGTTGCGCATCGTGACCGCGCACCATCCGCTCCATGGGCCACAGATCGACGGGCCGAGTTCAACCATCGGCGGTAATGATGCACTGCAAGCGTTGGCGGAAAGCGGGGCGGACGCAATCCTTTCCGGGCACATCCACACCCCTTTCACGGAGCGGCGGCCCGGTGCGGGTGCAAAAGCGCTGGTAATCGGTGCGGGAACACTTTCAACGCGGCTGCGCCATGGTGCTCCACCGTCCTACAATGTGCTGACCTGCGAGGGCGCCGGGCGCAAGATCGCGGTCGAGACGCGCACCCTGCCGATTTCGTCCTGAATGCGCAGCGTGATCGCCGCCTGGTAAACATACGCGGATCGCGGTTAACCTGATTTGGCACATCTACGGTAAGGCTTTGTAAGCCATATATACGCTACAGGGCGGTCGCAAACGCACTGCGGGGGGCCTATTGATTCCCGCTTTGCGCATTTCTGGATTGGCGGATCGGACGTCCCGAATGACGTGCCCAGCCGCATTAAGATCATGGAGGTGACGATGTTGAAAGCGATTGCGATTAGTGCGGTGATAACCGCAGCAATTGCCGCAGTTATCGGTTCCCAGGGCACCAGTGCCGGCCCACTGGCGATCGACGCACTCAGTGTGGGCACTACGCGTATTTTCTGGTCGTGGCCGCTCTTTCTGGCTGGTTCAGGTCTATCCTGGAGCCTGGTGCTTTTGCAGCGTTGAGACGTTCGCAAATATGTGAGTGAAAACGTCTGCGTTGCTCGGCACGTCGGACATTAAAAAAGGGCGGCTCCCGCACGGGAAGCCGCCCTTTTTAATTGGAGTAATTGCTTTGCGTTTAACGCTTCGAGAACTGGAAGCTGCGACGTGCCTTGGCACGGCCATACTTCTTGCGTTCCACAACGCGGCTGTCGCGAGTGAGAAAACCAGCGGCCTTCACAGTACCACGCAGCGCGGGCTCGAACTTGGTCAGCGCCTGCGAAACGCCGTGCTTTACAGCGCCGGCCTGACCTGAAAGCCCGCCACCTTTCACGGTGGCGATAACATCGTACTGGCCCTGACGATCAGTGATCGAAAAAGGCTGATCGATAACCAGACGCAGCGTCGGACGTGCAAAATACACTTCCTGATCGCGACCATTGATCGTGACCTTACCAGTGCCCGGCTTGATCCAGACGCGCGCTGTGGCATCCTTGCGGCGCCCGGTGGCATAAGCCCGGCCCTGCGCGTCCAGTTCCTGCTCGCGCAGAGGGGTATCCGGATTGCCAGCTTTGCTTTTGGCAATCTGCTCGGCGTCGGCGGCAGGCGCATCGCCTGCAATGTCTTTCAGATCAGCGAGATCAGAGACGGTTTCGGTGTTGTCAGCCATTACGCGGAGACCTTGTTCTTGCGATTTATGGAAGCGACGTCGAGCACCTTGGGCGCTTGCCCATCATGCGGATGCTCAGACCCGACGTAAAGGTGAAGCGCCTTCATCTGCTGTCGGCCGAGCGGACCACGCGGAACCATCCGTTCGATCGCCTTTTCAAGCACGCGCTCTGGAAAGCGGCCCTCGAGAATCTTCTGCGGAGTCGTTTCCTTGATGCCGCCGGGGTGGCCGGTGTGTTTGTAATAGACCTTCTTGCTGGTCTTGTTACCGGTAAAGCGCACCTTTTCGACGTTGATGATGATCACGTGATCACCGCAATCGACGTGCGGGGTAAAAGTCGGCTTGGTTTTGCCGCGCAGAATGTTAGCAACCATCGAGGCCAACCGGCCAACGACCAGTCCATCGGCATCGATAATGTGCCAGTCTTTTTCGACCTCGGCCGGTTTGATTGACCGGGTCTGCTTGCTGAGCGCCTTCATATGTGAGGCTCCTTGAAATGCGAATTTGCGGTAGTCACGTTCGGCATTTTCCCCGGAAAGGGGGCCTTGCGCGAATCGCATCGGGGCTGCTCTGGCCCTGTCCGCGAAGTGCGGCGCATTTGTGACCGATAGCCTTTCAAGTCAAGCGAAAGTGCGGGTTTGCGGGGAGGTAAAATAATACCACATACCGGTTCCTCTGCTGGGTTGGCTCTGATTTATGCGCTAACGCGCGGGCTGGATCAGAGAGGCGCCATCGTCCAGGTCTCGGTGGACTTGCGGACGCTTGAACCGATCCGGGTGATGACTTCGCGCTGCATCCGGTCGAGCAGGGCGGTGCCGGGCAGGGTGCTTGCCTCCCAGTTTATCTCAAATTCGCCTTCTGCACCGTCGGGCAGGATAAGCGCCTCGCGTTCGCGGCGCGGCTGTGTGGCCGGAAAGAACAGATCCCCTGGCATCGTCGAAAGGAGCGTTCCTCCAGCGGTTTCCAGCTGTTGCAGTATGCTGCGTTGCTGGGACTTGATTTCAGGTGGCAGCCGCCGCGCTGCAATGATCGCGCGCGCGGCATCCATCGCTTCGGCTAGGCTTTGCGTGTCGGTGCCCTCACCGGTCATCATGATGATCCCCTCGACCGACAACAGGATTGGAAACATGCCGGCGGTCGAACGTTCTTCCTCGATCTTGCTGAGCTGGGCGAGGGCGGGCGGAGCGTCGACCGAAGCGTCCAGTTGCTCGCCGGTAATTGCCATGCCCCGGCTCTGCGCGGCAAAGACCACGCGCCAACTGCGCGTCACAGTAATGGCGCCGCCATTGGCCAACCCGCGCACCAGCCGCCGCGTTAACCGCATCGGGCCAATAGGCATAGTAACAGGCCCTGCGGCGTACAGCGCGGAATGCAGGCCGAACACGCCCACACCGACGCCCACCCCGGCAGCCGATCTCAGGGCGCATCGTCGCGATAGCCCGCCTGCTATCATTCCTGCGCTTCCGTCTCTTTCAACGTTCGGCCGTTCTGGTGCGCCATCCCGTTGACATGCGCGGCCCACGCGGTGCTTGCCACCGTCAGGGCGCCGACCAGCTGATGTGCCGCAGCCAGCCATAATTCAACGCCGCTCATCACGGTGGAGATGCCCAGCAAAACCATCGTGCCGAACGCGGTATGAAGCGCGATCGATGCCCGCCGATCATGATGCCGCACCCGTCGGCCAAGCCACACCAGCGCCGCCACAGCGACCCACGCCCACCACCGGTGCAGCCAGTGCAATAAAAAGGGATCATAGGTAAGCGTGCGGAAGAACCCTGCGGACCAGTCGATCTCTGGTATCACCCGACCATTCATCAAGGGCCAATCACTGGCGGCGTGCCCTGCATTGAGGCCAGCCACCCAGGCGCCAAGCAGCAGCTGGATAAACAACACCGCGATTACGATCGCGCTCGATAAGGTAAGCGGGGCAGGACCGGCGGCCGGATCGCGCGCCACGCGCCGCATGTCGCGTGCTGTCCAAACAAGCCCGGCCAGCAGCGTCAGCGCGGTCAGCAAATGGAGCGACAGCCGGAAATGGCTGACATCGGTCATGTCGCCCACAAGCCCGGATTGCACCATCAGCCAACCGAACAGCCCTTGCAGCCCGCCCAAGGCCATAAGCGCCAACAGCCGCGGCTTGAAGCCTGCTGGGATCGCGCCGCGTGCCCAGAACCACACCAGTGGCAGGGCATAAACCATACCCACCGCGCGTGCGAGCAGACGATGAAACCACTCCCAGAAGAAAATGAACTGGAAATCTGCCAGCGTCATACCGCCAAGGCTCGCCTCCAGCCGATATTCGGGCGTGGCGCGATATTTGGCGAATTCAGCCTGCCACGCGGCTTCATTCAGTGGAGGGAGAATGCCGGATGCCACGTTCCATTCGGTAATCGAAAGCCCGCTCTCGGTAAGGCGGGTGATTCCACCTATCAGCACGATCAGCACCACGAAGGCCGCGGTTATTTCAAGCCAGCGCGCCAGAGCAAGCGGGCGTGCGCGCGGGACGCGGGTGGTCCCACCGCGTTTTTGCGCCATATCAGGTGTGACAGCTGTGCTCGCCATTATGCTCACGTAAATGTGGCGATGCGCGCGATAGCGCAAGGTCAATTGCGACAAGCCAAGGTGCATTGTCTGCAATCCCGAGAAAGCGGCCCAAAAGAGTGATCGCACGCAGGGATGATGAACCTCGCCCTTGCACAATGTAACTGTATAACATATGTGCACCTCCACAATGAGCAGCAACGACCTTTCATCTGCGAGTTGGCCCAACACGCGGCGCAAACTCGATCAGTTCGGCATTGGACTGGCCGGGATGTGCGCCGTGCATTGCGTGGCCACGGTGCTGCTGGTTTCGGGGCTTGGGATTGGCGGGCACTATCTGCTGGCTCCGGAAATTCACCGTTTCGGGCTGGCGCTGGCGCTGATTGTTGCAGCTGTAGCCATCGGGTGGGGCGCGATCCGGCATCGCCGCGCCGCGCCATTCGTGACTGCGATGATGGGGCTATCCTTTATGGGCGGGGCGCTTGCGGTGGAACATGGATCGGAAGAGGCAGTGCTGACGATTATCGGGGTCTCGCTTGTCTCGCTTGGCCATTTGCTGAACCTGCGCCGCGCGAGCTGAATTCAGCTCGCGCCAATTGTACGGTTGCGCCTTGTGGCAGGCGGGCTATCTCCCACCACATGACCAAGACCATCACATTGAATGGCGAAATCCGCCGCACCGCTGTCGCCACCATTGCCGATCTGGTTCGCGAACTGGACCTGCTGCCCGAAAAAGTCGCGGTGGAGCGCAATGGCGAGATAGCTCCTCGCTCAACCCTTGGCGATGCGGAATTGAACGATGGCGACGTGCTCGAAATCGTGCACTTCGTGGGTGGCGGGGATCACGCGTCACCCCCGGACTTAACTAGCGACACATGGAGCGTCGCCGGGCACACCTTCACCTCGCGACTGATTGTGGGCACAGGCAAATACGCTGATTTCGAACAGAACGCCGCCGCCGTGGAGGCCAGTGGTGCCGAAATCGTCACCGTGGCTGTGCGCCGGGTCAACGTCACCGATCCCAAGGCACCGATGCTGACCGATTTCATCGATCCCAAGAAAGTCACTTACCTGCCCAACACCGCCGGTTGCTTCACAGGGGAGGATGCGGTGCGTACCCTGCGTCTGGCACGCGAGGCGGGCGGCTGGAACCTCGTTAAACTCGAAGTGCTGGGCGAGGCGCGTACACTCTACCCCGACATGCGCGAAACATTGAAAGCGTGCGAAGTGCTGGCGAACGAAGGCTTTCATCCGATGGTGTATTGCGTCGATGATCCCATAGCTGCGAAACAGCTGGAGGAGGCAGGGGCGGTCGCGATCATGCCGCTGGGCGCGCCAATCGGATCGGGGCTGGGCATCCAGAATCAGGTTACCATCCGTCTGATCGTCGAAGGCGCAAAGGTGCCGGTGCTGGTGGATGCAGGCGTTGGTACAGCCAGCGATGCGGCGGTTGGCATGGAACTTGGCTGCGACGGCATCCTGATGAACACCGCCATCGCTGAGGCGAAAGATCCGATCCGCATGGCCCGTGCGATGAAATTGGCGGTTCAGGCAGGGCGCGACGCGTATCTTGCAGGGCGCATGGGGCGTCGCAAATATGCGGATCCATCAAGCCCACTGGCGGGCCTGATTTAAGCCATCGGGGTTTTTTCCGTGTAGCCCTTACGATAAATTAACCACGATTAGCGAAAGTCGTCTGCGCAACAGGAGACTGACGTGACACTGGCCAGCACTTTCAACGCCACCATTGGCGAAATGCGTGAATTCGCGAGCTTCGGCGCGGCCGAACAGCGGTATATCAAGCGCAGCCTAGATATCGGGCTGGCCCGCTGTGATGCATTCAAGCTATGGGGTCGCAGCGAGATCGAAACGGCGGCGATCCGGCGGCAATATGTCGTGTATCAGGATCTGAAAGCCCTGCGCGCTCTTGTTCCTGCCGAAGGCACGATGAACGAGGTAGAGCGGTTTGTCAGCAAACTGGTGCGCATTGCAGCCTTCGACCTCGATCAGGAGCGGCTGGAGAGCTTCTCTGCATTCCGGTTCCTGTACGAACGCCTGCTGGGTGCGGCGGCGAGGCCCTATCTGCCCTCCGCTTTTTGCGCGGCGGCGGCGCTGCCAATGATTCGCCCCGATCAGCGCAAGGTGCTGCTGCAATCTTTAAGCGAAGCGGCCGCAACAGCGCCGGCCTGGTCAGACAGAGCGCCGGCATTCTATCCCGAATTTGTCGAGGATGTTGAGGTGGTTTGAGAATTGGAGCACAGTGTTGTTGCGCCGTTTGCAAACAGCGGATGACTTCGGAGCCCATTTGGCAACTGGCTCGCGAAAGTGCTGACCAGTTTTGCCGAAGCGTGAACAGGCCTCGGATCGATTATCCTTGAGTATTGATCTCCCAATCCAACAACGGGCCGCTCGGCAGCATGCAATGCTTTAAGCTGCGACGACTAACTCGCATGATCACACGCCTGTGTCTCAGCCTGGAAAAACGAATAGCTCGGTGGCAATCACTACGTCCTCTTCGGCATCTACTGAGCCCATGCAACCGTAGCGGATTGCTCTATGATGCAGAACGTCGGCCTATTCTCGTGACGCGTCATTTGCCACTGGCATAAAATCGACACGACACCTGACCGGCTTTGGGAAGATCGAGGATTCGCATCGAAATTGCTGCGTGTTGCGGCAGACGATGGCCGCTCAATCGCATGATCAGAGTCGCTAACTTGCTCAGTAAGCCGGATATACTGCAAGTATCGCAGGAAACCCTGTCCCCCTCAATAAAGCGCGTCGATACGGTCCTGATAGCGGTCGCGGATCTTGTGGCGGCGGATTTTCATGCTGGGGGTCATTTCCTCGTTCTCGATAGAGAATGCCTCATCCGCGAATTCGAATTTGCGGACCTTTTCGGTGACCGACAGATCGCCGTTGGTGCGATCCAATGCAGCCCGCACGGCTTTCTTGAAGGCGGGCAGATCCTGTAGCGCCTTCATATCGAACTTCTCACCGTTTTCGCGCGACCATTCCAGCGCCCATTCGGCATCCGGCACGATCAGCCCGACCACATAGGGGCGCTTGTCCCCGCTCACCATCGCTTGCGCGATTTCGGGTTGCAAGGTCAGCATCCCCTCGATCTTCTGCGGGGCGACATTGTCCCCTTTATCGTTGACGATCATGTCCTTTTTGCGATCGGTGATGACGATTTGGCCCTTTTCGTCGAGATGTCCGATATCGCCTGTGTGCAGCCAGCCATCCACGATCGTGCGCGCAGTTTCCGCATCGTTGCGCCAATAACCGTGCATCACCAGTTCGCCCCGGCACAGGATTTCGCCGTCCTGCGCGATCTTCACCTCCACCCCGCGCATCGGAGGGCCGACCGTGTCCATGCCGATACCGGCAGCGGGTCGATTGCAGCTCATAATCGGGCCGCTTTCAGTCTGACCGTAGCCTTGCAGCAATGTGAGACCCATCGCATCGAAGAAATTGCCGACCTCGGGATTGAGCGGCGCACCGCCCGATACCATCGCTTTTACCCGGCCACCGAACTTGGCGCGAATTTTCGGGCGCAGCGTGCGTTCTATCAGAGCATCCAGCGGGCGGTCGCGTAGGCGACGTTTGCCGTCTTTCGACTTTTCCGCGATCTTCATCGCGTTCCCCAGCAGGAAGTTTGCGACTTTACCCTGCTTCTCGATCTGTTTCATGATCCGGGCGCGCAAAACCTCGAACAGACGCGGGACTACTACCATGATCGTCGGGCGCACTTCCTCTATGTTCGAGGCGAGCTTTTCCAGACCTTCCGAATAGAAAATCTCCGCTCCAAGCGCGATGGGGAGATATTGCCCTGCGGTGTGTTCATAGGCGTGCGACAGTGGAAGGAAGGAGAGGAACCGCTCATCCTCCACTCCAAAGTCGCTGATCACGATTTCGCCTGCACCGGCAATGTTGCACAGGATCGCTCCGTGATGCTGTCTTACGCCGCGGGGCGCGCCGCCGGTGCCGCTGGTGTAGATCAGACAGGCGGTGTCATCGCGTTTGATGTCCGCAATGCGCTGGTCCACCGCAGTGCGCGCCGCGGCGGCGTCGCCCACCATCAAGGTGTCCCAGTCGTGATAGTCAAAGCCGGACGATTGGCGGCGGTGCAGGTCTTCGATCCCGATCACGTGGTCGATGATGCCCGTCCCCGCAATCGCGCCCACCAGCGGAGCGAGCAGCTTTTCAGTCGAGACAATGACCGCGCGTGCGCCCGAATTATCCAAGATGTGTGAATGATCGCGCTGGGTGTTAGTGATGTAGGTGGGTACGCTGATGCACCCTGCCGCCATGATCGCAAGATCGGCGATGCACCATTCGGGGCGATTTTCGGAGACGAGTGCTACTCGATCGCCCGCATTGAGGCCCAGTGCGCGCAGAGACTGCGCCAGCAGGCAGACCCGATCCGCAGTTTCGCGCCAGCTTTGCGTGGTCCATTCGCCTCCGGACTTTCGGCCCAGGAATGGCGCATCGCCTTTTTGATCGGCACGCATCAGGAACAGTTCGACCAGATTGTTGGCGCGGTCGATGTCCTGAAGGATCGAGTGATCTTTGGGATCGATGACGGGATAGCGGGTATTCGACATCTTGGGGGCGTGCACCTTGACTTGGCTCCTCTCCTGCCCGCTCCTCATCGGGAGCGTTAAGCAAGGCTGGTTTGATCGTATTATCTCCGGGTTAGGCGCGGTTTGCCGTAGCGGCAAGCGCGGTATCCCCGCAGCTTATTCCCCCGCCGGACCGTTGGTGTAAGCCAGCATGGGCTCAAGTCTGGGATCGCGCGCGACTTCCCAGCTGACCTTGCCATCCGGGCCGACCACGCGGCGCAGCGCGTTGGCTTTCAAAGGAGCGCCAAAGCTGCGGATTTGCGTGTGGCCGAGCGCTTTCAGCGCGTCTTCCATACCAGCCAGAATGGTGCCATCTTCATACACTGCCGCAGGACCAAAAGCCATTATCAAAGGCAGACCCAACGCCTCATTTGCGGTCATACCGAAATCGATCACGCCAATGATTGATCGCGCGGTCTGTACTGGAATTGTCGGTCCGCCCGCCGCGCCGATCACCAGAACAACCTCGCCGGTATCGTCATAAACCACCGTAGGCGCCATGGAGGAGCGTGGGCGCTTGCCACCTTCGACCCGGTTGGCGACAGGCTTTCCATCCTGATCCGGCGTCAGACTGAAATCGGTAAGCTCGTTGTTGAGGTAAAACCCTTCGAAAAACAGCCCCGAACCAAACGCCCCCTCCACCGTCGAGGTATAGCTGATTGCATTGCCATCCTTATCGACGACGGAGAAATGCGTTGTGCCGTTTTCCTGCGGATCATCGCCGGTGGCAAACGCTGTGGTGACGCCCGGCGGCGTGCCAGGCTCGACGTTTGTCAACGCTTTGTCCGGGCTGATCAGCGCGCTGCGCTGCGCAATATAGGCGGGATCGACCAGACCTCTGATCGGCACCGAAACGAAATCCTCGTCTCCGATATACAGATCGCGGTCGGCATAGGCGATGCGCTGCGATTCAAGGAACAGGTGCCAGAAAGTGGGGCTATCAGGGCCGAGCGCGGCCAGATCGAACCGTTCGAGCTGCCCCAGCATCTGCGACACCGCAACGCCTCCGGACGAAGGTGGGCCCATACCGCACACCTTGTACTGGCGATATTTGGAGCAGACCGGAGCGCGCATTTTCGCTTCGTATGTCTCGATGTCGGAGGCGACCATGCGCCCGTCCTGCGGTGTCTGGCCCGCGACGTAACCTGCCAGTCGATCCGCCATAACGTAATACATGTATCGTGGACCAGCGGCGGCGAGTGATTCAAGTGTGCGCGCAAAATCGGGATTGCGTACCAGAGCGCCGACCGGCAGCGCCTCTCCGGCGGCGTCATAGAAAACCAAGCGCGCCTCTGCCATCATATCCGCGCGCCCTTTGGACTGGGTCAGCGAATCGTTCAGTCGGCGATTTATCAGGAATCCATCGCGGGCAAGCGCGATCGCTGGCTCGAACAATTGCGCCCACTCCAGCTTTCCATGCTGCGAATGCGCCTTTGCTGCCAGCGCGATATTGCCCGGCACACCCACGCTCAGGCCGGAAAAGACGCGCTTTTCGCGCGGCAGGACTTCGCCCTTTTCGTCAAGGAACCGCGCGCGAGTGGCCGCCGCGGGTGCGGTCTCACGCCCATCGAAGGTCATGACGCCTTCCTCGTTCGCGCGCACCATGAACCCGCCGCCGCCGATACCGGAGCTTTGCGGTTCGACCACGGTCAGGGCCAGCATCACCGCAATCGCCGCGTCTGTGGCAGAGCCGCCTTTGGCAAGGATCGCTTCTCCCGCCGCCTGCGCGCGCGGATCGGCGGCGCTTACGGCTCCGTTGCCTCTATCTGCAACGACAGGCGCAGAGGTGACAGACGAGATCTGTGAAGGGGCACAGGCACTTGTAAAAAGCGCTAGGCCGATGAGTGTCGATGACGCGAGACGATGCAACATGGTTGCTCGTCGCTATTCTCTTCCCACCGCATCTGCAATGGTTGGAAAGCCTTCAAGCACCATCAATCGTTCGATCCCGTGAGCGATGCGAGCACCCAAACCCGGCCCTGCATAGACCATGGCCGAATACAACTGCACCAGACTTGCGCCAGCCTTTATCCTCTCCCAGGCATGCTCGGCGGTGGCGATGCCGCCCACCCCGATGAGCGGCATCGCCCCGCCAGTGGCCTTGCGGAAATCGCGTACCCGTTGCAACGCCAGGGCGCGCAGCGGCGCTCCGCTTAGCCCTCCGGCCTCGTTCGCATGATGCGATCCGAGCGAGGGTCGCGATATTGTTGTGTTCGACACGATCAGGGCGCCGAGCCTCTTTTCCAGTGCGATCCGCGCGATGGCGTCGATATCGGCGGGCTCCAGATCGGGCGCAACCTTGAGGAAAATTGGCGGCGCGGCTGCGTGATTTGCTGCCATCGCGGTATCGCGCGCTCCAATGACGCGGTCGATCAGTTCAGTGAGCGCGCCTTCGTCCTGCAAGGCGCGCAGGCCGGGGGTGTTGGGGCTGGAAACATTGACTGCGAGATAGCTTGCAAATGGTGCCATCATTTGCGCCATGGCTGCATAGTCGGCGATGCGATCTTCGGAATCCTTGTTTGCGCCAATATTTACGCCAACGATGCCTGCCCTTCCAGCGCGGGCCTTCAACCGCTGACATGCCGCGTCGCCGCCCGCGTTGTTGAAGCCCATGCGATTGATCACCGCGTTGTCCTCCACCAGTCGGAACAGGCGTGGTTTCGGGTTGCCTTCTTGCGGCAGCGGCGTGATCGAGCCGACTTCGGTGAACCCGAATCCAAGCCCCAGCAGCGCATCGGGAACTTCAGCATCCTTGTCGAAGCCCGCGGCCACCCCGACCGGGTTTGGAAATTTAAGCCCGGCCACCTCGATGGCTGCTGCGGCGGGCGCTGGCGACGTTTTCGAAGGCAAAACTTTCAGCCCCGCAATTGCGAGTCGGTGGCCTGTTTCCGAATCGAGGGCGAACAGGGCGGGTCGAGCAAGGCGAAACAACATGAATATGCCCCTATCGCATTCGCCCGGATTTGCAAAAGACGGGAGTGGCGCCAGCCCGGTTTCCGTAGCGTAAACTATTGAGGAAATGGAGGAATGACCGGCGGAAACCGATATTTAAAACGGCTGAATTGGCAATGTGTCGCTTGCATACAATCCATATTTCGACACCAAGTCTAGTTAAGCCATGCGACCCGAAGGGCTCGGAGCAGCAGTGCAAAGAGTTCCTCAACTCAAATGGGCGGTCCGGTAAAACGGGCCGCCCTTTTTTATCTCGCGTTTACCCTTTCGTGGCGCCGCAAAAGCGGGTAAACCCTTGGAAACGGGGCGCCCGATGGAAAACATGCAGCATAACATCCGGGTCGATCAAACCGGCGGCCACGACGATGCCCAGATAGAGCTGACTGCGAGCTCTTTAATCAGCGTTGATTACATCGCGCCGCCGCATGGCCTTGGCGACTACATAACAACCCTTTATCATTTTCGCTGCGAAGAGCGGGAGTTTCGCGATGTGCAGCCTGCATCGGTGGGGCACCTGACACTGTTCCCAATGGGAAAGGGTGAGGCGCTGTTCGCATCTGGCGAACGTGATCCAAATCCCGAAATCGCAATCCTCACCCCGCTGGCAACGGCAGCTACGCTCGTGGTGGATGGTCCGTTTCACGCAATTGGCGCGGCGCTTTCGCCGCTGGGATGGGCGGCGCTTACCGGATTGAATGCTGGCGAACATCGCGATCGCTTGCGCCCTGCGATCGAGATTCTGGGCGATGATGTCGAAACGGTCTGCCAGCCGCTGATCAATGCGTATCGTTCAGGCAGCAAAACCGGTCGCGAATGTGCGATTGCCCTTGCTGAGTACATCAGGGGCGTTCTGAAGCCGGTTAACCCGCAGCATGTCGCCTTGATCAGGGTGGTGAACACATGGCTTGGTTCCGCCTTCAATCCCCGGATCGAGGATCTGCTGGCCCGGACCGATTATTCCACCCGCCAGGTCCAGCGCCTTACAGAGAGGTATTTTGGCCTGCCGCCGCAGGCGCTCGCCCGCAAATATCGCGCGCTGCGTGCCGCGGCGCTGTTATCTCTCCCCTCACTCGCTCCGGAATTCGAGGCGGATCTGGGCGAGGCTTTCTTCGATCAGCCGCACATGATCCGCGAGATAAAACGATTTGTCGGGCGCACGCCCGCACGGTTACGAGATGGAGATCAGCCTTATCTGGCGGAAATGGTCAGCGCACGAAACCTGCGTGAGCTCGGAAATTGAAACAGAGGCGCGACGTTCTGGCATGGCCCGCGAAGCTGAAGAATTGAAGATCGACCTAACAAGGAGAACACTCTTGCGTCGCACAACCTTAATCGCCTGTTCCGTCATCGCATTGGTGGGGGCCGCCGCAGCCGCACCCGCATCTGCCGATTCGCATTCTCATGGTGCTGCGTCCGCTGATGCGCCCGGACACGATGTATCCAGTGATCTCGCCAGCTTTTTCGAGGAATACGACGCCCGCCAGCTTGCCCTGTCCCCGAATTCAAAGGCTTATCGCGGGGAGCGTGACGAGGATTACGGCAAGTGGGATGACCCCTCCGACGCGGCGGCGGCGCGCGAATACCGCATGTTGCAAGATGCCGCCGCGATGCTGCGCGACCGGTTTGATGCCGCGACGCTGACCGGGCAGGACGCGCTGTCGTATCGCCTGTTTCAGGCCACGGCGGAGCGCAGCGCAGAACTGTTCCCGTTTCGCGAGTATGATTACATTTTCGACCATCGGCGCGGGCCGCACACCAACATTCCGGCCTTCCTCATCAACATCCACCGTGTGAGCGAGCCGGATCACGCGATAGCCTACATCAGCCGGATCGAGGGCATCGGGCCGCAAATGGACGCCCTGCGGGTAGAGGCGCAGTTGCGCGCGGACGCCGGAATCATGCCGCCCGACTGGGTCTATCCTTACATCATCGCCGATCTCGAAAGCATGATTGCGGCTGGCGATGACAATGCCGTGCTGGACGATTTCGCCAAGAAGGTGGCGGCGCTGAATCTCGCATCCGATGATGCGGAAGGCATGATCGAAGACGCAAAGCTCGCGTGGAACCAGTCCGCGCGCCCCGCCTACGAACGCCTGCTTATCGAAATGAAGCGACAGCAGACTTTCGCGCCTGAGGATGATGGCGTCTGGCGCTTTCCCGATGGCGATGCGTACTACGCCGCCCAGCTGAAAAGCTACACCACTACCGATCTGACCGCTGACGAAATCCACGATATCGGCCTGCGCGAAGTGGACCGCATTCACGGTGAAATGCGCGCCATCATGGCCAAGGTCGGGTTCGAAGGCTCGTTGCAGGACTTTTTCGAATACACCCGCACCGACGACCGGTTCTATTACACCACGCGCGAGGCGTATCTGGCGGATGCGCAGGAAAAGCTGGATGCGATGGAGGCCAAGTTGCCCGAATTCTTCGGTCGCCTGCCCGAAGCGCCGATGATCATCAAACCGGTTGAGGCGTTCCGCGAAAAAAGCGGCGGCAAGGCGTTCTATCAAAGCCCCGCGCCCGATGGATCGCGGCCCGGCACCTATTACGTCAACCTCTACAATCTGCGCGATATGTCCAAGAACGAGCTGGAGGCGCTGGCCTATCATGAAGGTTTGCCCGGCCACCACTTGCAACGCGCGATCCAGACTGAGCTGGGCGATCTGCCGCCGTTCCGCCGGTTTGGCGGCTGGACCGCCTATACCGAGGGCTGGGGTCTCTACACCGAGGAACTGGGCCGGGACATGGGATTCTACAGCGATCCCTATTCCGATTTCGGACGGCTGGGGATGGAGCTGTGGCGCGCGTGCAGGCTGGTGGTCGACACCGGCATCCACTCAAAACGGTGGAGCCGGGAAAAGGCAATCCAGTACCTGAAGGATACCACGCCCAATCCCGAAGGTGACATCGTCAAGGCGATCGAGCGATACGTCACCACTCCGGGGCAGGCGACCGCATACATGATCGGCAAGCTGAAGATCATGGAGCTGCGCGCCGATGCCCGCCAGCAGCTGGGCGATGATTTCGATATTCGCGGATTTCACGATGCAATTCTGGTGAACGGACCAGTGCCGCTGTCCATCCTTGAAGAGAATGTCGAGAATTGGGTGGCTGGCGTGAAGGCAAAGAACACCCGACGTCAGGCGGGCGCTCGCCCTGGCAAGGTCGGCAACGACGCATCGTGACCCAATCTGACCCGCCTTCCCCTGCGCCATCGGCACCCCAGATCGAATGGGTAGCACCCGCGGCTGACCTGTCGGAGTTGGTCCACACATTCTTTATTGTAAGCGCGCAGGCAGGGCGAACCGAGGAAATGATGCCCGCCTTTTCGGCGCAATTGTTCATGTTCGTGAGAGGCCAGGGGGCGATACACTACCCGGAAAAGGAACCCGGCCTTTCGGGCGAAATCACTCTCAACGCACCCATGTTCCGGGCAGCGCCGATGGTGCTGGACGGGCCGGTTCTGAACGTGGGCGCATCTTTCACCCCGCTGGGCTGGGCCACGTTCTGCGGACTTGCGGCGGACAAGGTGCTCGATTGCGCATTCGAGGCAGGCACGGTCGTCCCGCTGAAACCTCTACGCGACCTGGACGAGGCACGGCTGAAATGCCGTGACGGCAAGATCACGCCGCACGAGCTGTGCGGCGCGCTCGAGACCACGATCAGACAGGTGTGTTCTCGCCCTGAGCGTGCCGTCAATCCGGACCATATGCGGCTCATAAAGGTGATTGAGGATTGGCTGGCCAGCGCGTTCAATCCCTCTGTCGCCGAACTTTACGAGACGGTCGATCTTGGCCAGCGGCAAGTTCAGCGTCTGTGCCGCCGCTATTTCGGAGTGCCGCCGGCGCAATTGCTCAAACGTCACCGCGCACTGCGCGCGGCGATGCTGCTGGCGCATGAGGACCTGTCCGCAGAGGCGCGCGACGAGATGCTCGCCGCCTATTTCGATCAGGCACATCTGATCCACGATATCCGGCGCTATACAGGGCGCACGCCAAAGCGGCTTGCCTATGGCCGATTTGCTCAGGACATCTTCAATCCAGAAGGACACGGGCGTCCGGGCAAATCCCTGCGCGATAATTGAAACAGGCGATTGTCTCGCCTGTGGTCATTCAGCAAACCTCATGCGAAGAGTGGCTTTCGGCAAAATCCTTGAATTCGGAGTAAAACGCGCGTATTTGAAATACGACTCATTCGCTCCGATTTAAGAACCGTTCGCAACAAGAGACTGCGCCCGCGCAATGCGCCTTTCCAATCTCGCCGATTATGCCGTCATTACGATGTGCCAGGCCGCAACCCATTGCGGTGAGGGCGGGTGAGCGCGGCTGAACTGGCGAGCGAAACCGGCTTGCCGGTACCAACCGTACAGCGGTTCGTCTCCAAGCTGACCGTGCGCGGTCTGCTGCGATCCGTGCGCGGTGCAAAGGGCGGGTTGCAACTGGGTCGACCCGCCGCTGCCATCACTGTCGCGGACATAGTCGAAGCGGTCGAAGGTCCGATCGCACTCACTGTCTGCGTCGATAGCAAGGGCGAATGCGATCATGAGGCCCGGTGCCACATGCGCCCGCACTGGCCGATCATCAATTCCGCGCTGCGCCAGTCGCTCGCTGCGATCACGCTCGAACATTTGCGCCAGCCCGCGCCTTCGCGGCCAGCGCTTCACTCCAGTCCCTCCCTTCAGGAAACAGCGGCATGACCGACAATATCGACCTCCAGACCAAGACAGCCGAAGCGCCGGTGACGGACGCTGATGCTCGCGCGGCGGCCGCAGGTGCGGCCGAATATGAACACGGCTGGTCATCTGACATCGAAACCGAGTTTGCCGAAAAGGGCCTCAATGAAGATACCGTGCGGTTCATTTCGGGCAAGAAGAACGAGCCTGAATGGATGCTCGAATGGCGGCTGAAGGCGTTTCGCCTGTGGCAGACCATGGAAGAGCCGGACTGGGCCAAGGTCGGCTATCCCAAGATCGACTATCAGGGCGCCTATTACTATGCCGCACCGAAGAAGAAGGTCGAACTGGACTCGCTCGACGAGCTCGATCCTGAAATCAAACGGATCTACGACAAGCTGGGCATCCCCCTTGGCGAGCAGGAAGTGCTGGCCGGGGTGAAGGGTGCAAAGAAGGTCGCAGTCGATGCGGTGTTCGACAGCGTCAGCGTGGCCACCAGTTTCCGCGAGGAACTGAAGCGCGCAGGCGTGATCTTCCTCTCTATCTCAGAGGCGATCCGCGAATATCCTGACCAGGTGCGCAAGTGGCTGGGCAAGGTCGTGCCAGTGCGCGACAATTACTTTGCGACGCTCAACAGCGCGGTCTTTTCCGACGGAACCTTCGTGTATGTGCCCGAAGGCGTGCGCTGCCCGATGGAGCTTTCGACGTATTTCCGCATCAATGCTGAAAACACCGGCCAGTTCGAACGCACACTGATTATCGCTGAAAAAGGCGCGTACGTATCCTATCTCGAAGGTTGCACCGCGCCGATGCGCGATGAAAATCAGCTTCATGCCGCCGTGGTGGAACTGGTCGCGATGGAAGATGCCGAGATCAAGTATTCGACCGTGCAGAACTGGTATCCCGGCAATGCCGAGGGCGTGGGCGGGATCTACAATTTCGTCACGAAGCGCGCCCTGTGTCAGGGGGACCGATCAAAGGTCAGCTGGACGCAGGTCGAAACCGGCAGTGCGGTCACTTGGAAATACCCCTCCTGCGTCCTCAATGGCGAGGATAGCGTGGGCGAATTCTATTCGGTCGCGGTGACCAACAATCACCAGCAGGCGGACACGGGAACCAAGATGATCCACAACGGCAAGGGATCGCGCTCAACGATTATCTCCAAGGGGATTTCGGCTGGCAAATCGTCCAACACCTATCGCGGTCTCGTCCGCGTCGGGCCGACAGCCAGTGGCGTGCGCAATTTCACCCAGTGCGACAGCCTGTTGCTGGGCGACCAGTGTGGCGCGCACACCGTGCCCTATATCGAGGTGAAAAACCCCTCCGCGCAGATCGAGCACGAGGCGACCACCAGCAAGATCAGCGACGAGCAGATGTTCTACGCCCAGCAACGCGGCCTCGACGAGGAAGAGGCCGTTGCGCTGATCGTCAACGGCTTTGCCAAGGACGTGATGCGGCAATTGCCAATGGAATTCGCAGTCGAAGCGCAGAAGTTGTTGGCGATTTCGCTTGAGGGGAGCGTGGGGTGAGCGATCTTGAATTCAATGTTGGCGATGTCGTTCGCCTCAAATCGGGCGGGCCGTTGATGACCGTTCAGCAGGCGAAATATGCCGATAACATCGTGTGCACGTGGTTTGGCGAGAACAACACGCGCCTGACCGAGGGGTTTCATCCGCGCACGCTCAAGTCCGATGAGGCATCCGAATGACTGAGCGCAAGACATTGAATCTGCGCCCGGTGTCCGACACGGACACCGCCGATACCCTGAACAAAAAGGGTCGCGGGTGGAAGATTTCGGACAAGCGGCTGGATGAACTGCATGATCGCGCGCGCGAAATGCGGCGTTTTGCCTCGCCTGCGAACAAGGCGCTGGCGGCAAGATTTGCGAAGGCCGATCTGGGCCGCAACGCCTTCAAACGCTTTGCCGTGGTCGGCAGCGCGATTGTCGATTTTAACTGCCATAACCTCGGCATGGCGATCATGATCGACGAGGAAGACGCAGACGAAGCGCTCGCGAAACGCCGCGACAAGAGCCTGGAGGCTGTTGGCATCCGGGTGATGCGGATCAAGGCCGCCGATATCCTAGAAAACATGGACGCGGTGCTGCAACGTATCACGGCAGGGATGCGGATGCGCATTTCCGACAAGCAGCAATCGCGCCGTCAGCGCTTTAATCAATCCGATAACCGTTACTCCTGAAGAACCGGAACCCTTACGTTTATGCTCCTATCCTCACTTGCACTTGTAATCAGCCTTCAGGCCACGGGCGAAACTGCTGTTGCGATCAAGAACGACGATCCCGAAACGTGGTCGGTCGAATATCCGCGCCTGATCCGGCCGTTTGTGGTCCAGTACCGCACTTGCCTGAATACCGCCGATCGCCGAGTCACTGGCGAGGCAAACTTTGAAGTTCAGCACGCAGGCGATTTGCCGCGCTGTGCCGATCTGGGCGTAAAACTGAAGGCGCAGGCAAACGAATCCATGGTGGGTTCGAAAACCGCGATCGGCCCTGAAGAGGTCGATCAGCTGTTCCGAAATATCGGCCTGATCCATGTCGCGCGCGGACGCGACCTGGACGATCAGTTTCGCCAGCGTCTGTCCGGCGCCGAGGCGGCGACCTCGCAATACAACGATGAAAAACCGCGCGGGCTCGTGCTCGAACTGCGCGATGCATCGGTGGTAAAGGCGCGCACTGATGCGACTGCTGTGGCCACCATGCCAACCGGGAAACCTGTTAATGCTCAAGATTGAAAACCTCCATGCAACCGTCGGCGGCGGCGATGATCCTAGGCCGATCTTGAAAGGTCTGACTCTGGAAGTGGCCGCAGGTGAAATCCACGCGATCATGGGCCCCAATGGCGCGGGCAAATCGACGCTGGCAAACGTGCTGGGCGGCAAACCGGGCTATGATGTCACGCAGGGGGCCGTTACTTTCAAGGGCGCGGATCTGTTCGCTCTCGAACCGCATGAACGTGCAGCGACCGGGCTGTTCCTCGGCTTCCAGTATCCGGTTGAAATTCCCGGTGTTTCCAATGTTCAATTTCTGCGTGAGGCTCTCAACTCGCAGCGCCGGTATCGCGGACAGGAACCGCTTTCGGGCGGTGAGTTCCTGAAGCTCGCGAAGGAAAAGGCCGCCTTGCTCAAGATGGACATGGAAATGCTCAAACGGCAGGTGAATGTCGGCTTTTCAGGCGGCGAGAAAAAGCGCGCCGAAATGGTTCAGATGGGCATTCTCGACCCTGCCTTTGCGGTGCTGGATGAAACCGATAGCGGGCTCGACATCGATGCGCTGCGGATTGTGGGCGAAGGCATCAATTCGATCATGCGCGCACCCGACAAAGGTGTGTTGCTTATCACGCACTACCAGCGCCTGCTCGACGTCGTGAAGCCCGATCGGGTGAGCGTGCTCGCCGGCGGCCGGATCGTTCAGACCGGCGGGCCGGAGCTTGCCCTGCGGCTTGAAGCCGAGGGCTATGATGCGGTGATGGCAGATGCCTGAGGCGGCAACTCTTCCCACCCATCGCAATGAAGGCTGGCGTTATGCCGATATTTCCGCGCTTGAGCGGATTGGTGTGGACGCGATTGATCGTTGGAAGGAAGTCACCCTCGAAGCTGGCGAGACCCGCCGTCATGCCTTGGTGATCGGCGGCGATGCCCCCGTACTGCAACGCATCCGCCTGACCGTGGGCGAGGGCGCGCGCGCCGAATTGTTCGTCACCAACAGTGGCCATGATTACACTCGGCTTGAAGTGGAAGTGACACTTGGCAGGGCTGCGCATTTCGAATTTGGCGGCGTGACAATCGGCGGCGGTGATGCGGTGCGCGAATTCGTAACCACCACGATCCATGCTGAGCCCGAAGCAACCAGCAATCAGACCGTGCGCAGTGTCCACTGGGGCACGGGCACCGGGAATTTTCTGGGCGAGATCAAAGTCGCTCGGAACGCCCAAAAGACCGACGCCGCCCAGGATTTCAAGGCCCTGTTGCTGGAGGCCGGGGCGAGCGCGAATGCCGTCCCGCAGCTCGAAATCTTTGCCGATGACGTCAAATGCGCGCACGGCGCGACTGTTGGCGAACTGGACGAAGCGGCGCGGTATTACATGGCTGCACGTGGCCTCTCGCCAGAGACCGCTCAGCGGCTGTTGGTGCAGGCATTTATCGGCGATGCCTTCGTCCAATTGCATGACGAGGCCGAGCGTGAACGCCTGTTGAAGGCGGCTTTGACGGCATTGAAAGGGGCGGAATTGTGAACGCACCTGCCACCATCTCCCGCGATCTGCGCGCCGATTTTCCGGGGCTTGTCACCCGCGACGGTGCGCCGTGGCACTATCTCGATACCGGTGCGACCGCGATGAAACCGCGCGCCGTGATCGATGCGATGGCGCGAGCGCTTGGAGAGGACTACGCAACCGTCCATCGCGGCGTTTATGCCCGATCAGCCGAGATGACACAGGTGTACGAAGCTGCGCGGCGACGAATTGCGACGTTTCTGGGCGGAGTGGAAGAAGAGATTGTCTTCACCCGCGGCGCAACCGAGGCGATCAACCTGGTCGCCAACAGCTGGGGCCGTGCCAACCTGAAACCGGGCGACCGTATCCTGCTCTCGCAGCTGGAACACCATTCCAACATCGTTCCGTGGCAGATGATCGCAGCCGCAATGGGCGCGCAGATCGATGTCTGTCCGTTGACGCACGACCATCAGATCGATCTTGACGCGGCAGAGGAGATGTTGACCGAGCAGCACAAGCTCGTCTCCTTCGTCCATGTTTCCAACGTAACCGGCGGGCTGCTGGATGCGCCGCGCGCGGCGGCGATGGCGCACAAGGTCGGCGCAAAGCTGCTGCTCGATGGCTGTCAGTCTGCCCCGCACATGCCGGTGGATGTGGCCGCATTGGGCTGCGATTTCTATGTTTTCTCCGCGCACAAACTGTATGGCCCAACGGGCATCGGTGCGCTGTGGGCGCGGCGCGAAATCCTCGATACCATGCCCCCGTGGGAAGGCGGCGGTGCAATGATCGACCGCGTGACCTTTGAAAAGACCACCTATGCTCCTGCACCCCAGCGGTTTGAGGCAGGCACGCCGGCCATCACCGAAGCGATCGCATTCGCGGCGGCGGCCGATTATGTCGATGCAGTGGGCCGGGCGCGCATTCACGATTCCGAGGCGGCGCTGGTGAAGCGCCTGCGCGCCGAACTGGGCGCAATGAACGATGTAACGCTGTATGGACCCGCCGACAGCGCGGGCATCGTCAGCTTTACGCTGGACGATATCCATCCGCACGACCTCGGCACGATCCTTGACGAAGCGAACGTCGCGATCCGCGCCGGGCATCATTGTGCGCAGCCGTTCATGGACTATGTAGGGGTTCCCGCGACCGCGCGCGCCAGTTTCGGCCTGTATTCGACCGAAGCCGATATCGACGCACTGCTGGACGGGATCGCCCGAACCCGCAAAATCTTTGGAAGAGGATAAGCATATGAACAAGCCCGCTGACGAAACGAGCTTTATCGCTGCGCCTGCTCCGAACGATGAGCTGGCGCAAAAGCCGCCGCGTGCAAGGGTGAGCGATGCGATTGACGAGGACCAGGCCACGACCAGCCCGCGCCAACGCGATTACCTCGATGGTTTCCTCGCAGCCAAGGCTCCCGAAGCCGGGCCAGGCGGCGCGGGCAGCGAATTGCAGGCCGATGTCATCGCCGCGCTGAAAGAGATTTTCGACCCGGAAATCCCCGTCAACATCTACGATCTCGGCCTGATTTATGGCGTCGAGGTCGATGATAATGCGGATGTGACCATCCTGATGACGCTGACCACCCCGCACTGCCCCGTGGCAGAAACCATGCCGGGCGAAGTCGAATTGCGCGCCTCTTCCGTCCCCGGCATCCGCGATGCCGAGGTCGAACTGGTCTGGGATCCGCCGTGGAGCCCGGAGAAAATGAGCGACGAAGCGCGCCTTGAACTGGGGATGCTGTGATGACCACGCTCAAACAACGCCAGGCTGCCGTAAACCTGACGCAAGGTGCTCAGGATCGCGTGGCGCACCTGATGAGCAAGGCGCCCGAAGGCGCAATCGGCGTCAAGCTCTCAACCCCGCGCAGGGGCTGTTCAGGCCTTGCCTATTCAGTCGATTACGTGACCGAGGAAGCGAAGTTTGACGAGAAGATCGAAACCCCCGGCGGCGTGTTGTATATTGACGGGGCGAGCGTGCTCTACCTGATTGGATCGACAATGGACTGGGTGGAGGATGATTTCACCGCAGGCTTTGTATTCGAAAATCCCAATGCCAAGGGCGCCTGTGGCTGCGGCGAAAGCTTCATGGTCTGATGCCGCGAGTGGCCGAGTTAATGTCGACTATGCCGCGCTTGATTTATACCCACCGCCAACGAAGCTGGAACGTCTCGACCAAAGCGTGATTTTCGTCGGTCCCGCGCTTTCGAGTTTTCAATCCCCCGCCGCAATGCGGGCGATCAGGCGGCTTTCGAGCTCATCGACTTCCCCATCGGCGTCAATCATCGCTTCCAGCCATGCGCTTTCGCTATCGGTGACTGCGTTGCCTGCCGCCTCAAGCGCGGTGTAATCGGTGCCGCTGTCGCGCTGGCCAAAGACCTTACCGAAATGATTGGCGACTTCCGGCGCCTCTTTCACCATCCGGCCAAAGAATCGCCCGACATCGGGTTTGTTGTCAGCGATGAAAGCTTCCAGTTCCAGCTTGCGCTCATGGCTGACCTGCGCGTTTTGCAAAGTGAAGCCTTTGAGGAAATTCGCCACTCCGTCGATGAACAGATCGTCCCATTCGGGCGCGTTTTCCTCGGCCAGCGTCGCGTCCTTCAGGCGGAACAGCATTTCTGCATCGAAGCGCGTGACCGCCGCCGGGCCATGTCCGCCACTGGCAAAGATCACACGGCGAACAAGGCGACATTCAGCCGAACTGATATGCGTTGCCGAAAGCGATCCGCCGCATCGCGTTGGGCCCGTTCCGGTCAGAACTTCGCGTTCGATCTGAGCGAGAATATAATCCTTCAGCCGCACCGGCGTGTTCTCCGCGCGTTCCAGGATGCGCACAATTGCTTCCAGTTCGGCCATGCTTTCGACCGCGCCATCATGATCGACCTGCGCGATGAGCCATTCTGCTTCCTCCTCGTTGCATTGCAGCCGCGGAGGCGTGCCGTTGAGCACGAATTCACCGATTGCCTCGACAAAGAAGTCGCACCATTCCGGACTGCGTTCATCGAGCGCGTTGTTGAGCGCAAACAGCGTCTCCGCCTCGTCGCGGTGGATGACGCCGTCGCCCCAGCCCTGTTGGCGCAGCGTCAGCACTTCCTGCGCTGAAACCTGCCCGTTTGTTGCGGCGCGCTGGGCCAGATCCTTGAAATGCGTCGTCATGGCGTTTTACCCCTTCCGGTATTTGCCGGGGGCTATTGCACAGCCATGCTTAAAACCCGGTTACCGCGCCTGCTGTTGTCGCTGTTCCACCTCGCGAATGCAGCGCTTGCGATCGGTTGGGGTGCCACCTTTGCGCGCACGTGTCTCAATGTGGGTCGCGACCGGCTCCGCCCCGGCAGCCAATGGATAAAGGAAGATATCGAGCACACAGCCCTGTCCAATGAATTGCAGTTTGCGCGCGTCTCCTTCGGACAGATCGATGCGCGCGGCGCCAAACCTGTTCCTCAGAGATGCCGCGCCGGTGCCGATGATTCCGCCGGTGTCGCCATCCTGCATGAGGCGCGGCGCGATAAAGGTTGCAGACGACCCCGAAATTGAGCCCGCAACCGCACCTGGCCCATCGGCGGGCAGCGTCCGCGGCAATGCAGTCGATCCCGGTCGCGGCGCAGGGGCGGTGCCTGTGGCCGGTCGCGGTGTGGACCCCGCGCGCGTACCGGCGCTCCCGCCAGAACAGGCCGCAACCGCCAGCGACGCTGCCAGCGCTGCCATCATCCCCAACTTCCTACGCAACACTCAAACTCTCCTTGCGGCGCGCGGTCATGCGGCCTTGCGTCAAATGTGTGCCCGCCGCCGCTCCGATGACCGGGCCCAGCAGATTGAGCACCGGGACCAGCATCAGCGCCGCTATCGCCGCGCCCAGCCCCAATCGCTGCGCCCCGGACACCGGATTGCCGCGGACATCTCCCTCGCAATGACGCAGCCACGCCATGTCGGTCAGCTCGCGTCCCAGCAAAACCGCGTTGACAAGCAGGAACACCGCCGCTGGCCCGACCCCTGTAAACAACAGCGCAGCCGCGACCGGCAGGGCCAGCGCGTTGAACAGCAAGGCTCGCCCCGCGCCTTTTACCGAATTGGCGATATCGCGCCGCAGGGGCAGAGGCCGCGCCCGCGCTGACGCCGCTGGATAATGCCGCGCCTCGACCGCAGCGACGATCTCGTCCGCGAACAATTGCAGCACGGCGAGCGCCACGATGCGAAACAGCAACCAGCCCGCCGCAATGGCGATGACCGCTGCAGCCGCAGCCTCCGCCAGCCCTCCCGTGGACCAGCCGTACCCCTCGCCGAGCCAGATGAACGCACAGTACAGGCCCACGCCCAGCGCCGCGAACACCAGCAGCGTTGCCGCCACTGTCTTTGCCAGCACGCGTATGACAGCCGGATCACCAAGCTGGGCAACCGCCATTAGAAGAGCTGAGATGACCGCGCGCATGGTAAATTTCCGATGCCCCGATCCCTGCGCCTGTGTCAAACCCCTTGGCCAATGCGACGGGCACCGCTAGGCGCATTTCCCAAGCTTTCTGCCTCCCATATAAGCAACAGGATACCCGCCCGTGACAGACCCGCGTTATGACGTCATCGCCATCGGAAATGCCGTCGTCGATGTGATCGCCTCTTGCCAGGAGGAGCTGATTGAGGAACTCCAACTCAATCGCGGCGGCATGACTCTGGTGGACGAGGCGCGCGCCGATGAATTGTATGCCGCAATGCCCCCCGCGCGAGAGGTTTCGGGCGGATCGGCGGCGAACACGCTGGCCGGACTTTCAACGCTTGGGATGCAATGCGCGTTTATCGGTCAGATCGCCGATGATCAGCTGGGCAAGGTGTTTCGTCACGATATGCGCGCCACCGGGATCGATTTCGATACCCAAGCGCGTGCAGGCGAACCGGCAACGGGCCGCGTGCTCATTTTCGTGACACCCGATGGCGAGCGCACGATGAACACGTTTCTGGGCGCGGGCCAGTTCCTGCCCGCCACCGCGATTGACGAAGAACTTATTGCAAGCGCAGCGATCCTGTATCTCGAAGGGTATCTGTGGGATCCCGAAGAACCGCGCAGCGCAATGCGCCGGGCCATCGAGGTTGCAAGAAATGCGGGCCGCAAGGTCGCCTTCACCGCCAGTGAAAGCTTCGTGATTGAGCGGCACAGTGCCGATTTCCACGATATGATCGACAACGGCATGATCGACATCCTGTTCGTCAATGAAAGCGAGCTGGCGACGTTGATGGGGACGGAAGATTTCGAGACCGGTTTTGCCGCGCTCGCGCCGAAAGTCCCGGTGCTTGTCGCTACCCGCAGCGCGAAGGGTGCAGTTGCACAGGCGAATGGTGAGCGTGCCGTGGTCGCAGCAGAGCCGGTGGACAAGGTGATCGACACGACCGGCGCCGGCGATCAGTTCGCCGCAGGCTTCCTTTCGGGTCACGCCAGAGGCGCGCCGCTGGAGGAATGCCTCAAGCGCGGGGCGATTGCAGCAGCCGAAGTCATCTCGCACTACGGCCCGCGGCCCGAAACCGATATGAAAGCGCTGATGGCGCAAAAATTGTAACGCCGTCGCGCAACATTGTTACCGGCAAAGTTGACACAATTGACACGCTGACATGCAGTAATTCGGGCACATTACCCTAATATCACAAGGGCTTGGTCCAGAACTGCGAAATTGACACCTCGCCAAAAATTTTTGCGCGCGGGCGATCGCGCTCTGGCTTTTTCACTGTGGTGGCTGACGATTTGAAAGAGCGCGGACCCCCGCCATAGCGCGCCGTTTCGGTGTAGGAAATGGGCGGCAGCCCTTCCGCATCGCCCGCCGATTACGGTGCGGGACGGTAATCGTCGCGTTGCAACGTCACCATGTAATCCGCCACCGTCTGCGCCTCCTCCGGGCCAAGCTCGAACTCCATGAGATCGGGGTAATTGTGCGCATCGATCAGCCAACTCGCCAGCGTGCGTTCCGTCAGACCCCGGCGATTGGCAATCGCATTGAAAGCGGGCGCGGCAGGGTTGGGCGAGATGAAAGGCGCCTGCACCCCGTGGCAATCCCCGCACACCCCCTGCACGAGCGCCGGAATTGGCGCGGGCGGCGGGACAGCGGCAAGTTCGGCAGGGCGGCTATCCGCGCTCTGACAAGCGACGAGAAGCAGGCTCATGGCGGCGAGCGCGAGCGGGGCGAGAATTGAGAGCGGGTGATGGGTCATGCAGACAGAAGACCACATTCGCCGCCCAATGTCATTGATCCCGATCAATTACAGCCAATGCAAGCGCGCCAGAAATGCCCCTTGCGCATCCAGATTTAGAAGAGCAGAGGCCCGCCTGGGAGGGACATCGCACGCATTCTCAAGGAGCATGTCCCGTGAAACTGAACTCGAATTGCAAACATGTCGTTCTGCTGGCCGCCGCCCCGCTAATGCTGGTGAGCCAGCCAGCGCTGGCAGCGTCGAAGGATGACTGGGCGACCGTGAGTGATGTTGGCGTCGGATCGCTGGTGGCATGGTCGCTTGCGGTGCCGGTGATTGAAGGCGACACCCAGGGCGCATTGCAAGCTGGCGCAGCAACCGCGACCGGCTTCCTCACGGCGACCGGTCTGAAGCAAGTGTTCCCCGAAACCCGGCCCGATGGCAGCGGCAATGACAGTTTCCCGTCTGGCCATACCGCCACCGCCTTTGCCGCGGCGACGAGCATTCTCGACCGCCGCGGCCCGGCTGAGGGTATCCCGGCGTTGGCCGTGGCAAGTCTGGTTGGGTTCGCGCGGGTTCGGGCAGACAAGCATTACTGGTATGATGTGCTGGCCGGGGCGGCGATAGGCAGCGCCTCAGGCCTGCTCATCACGCACAGCAAGGATGGCAAAAGCCAAACGATGGCGTGGGGCGATACGCACACCGCAGGGTTTACGTACGCCGCGCGGTTCTAGGCTTCCCGCGCCACTTCTCTCCAGCCGATGTCGCGGCGGCAAAAGCCGGTCGGGAAGTCAATGCGGTCCACCGCCGCATAGGCTGAGCCTTGCGCCACAGTCACGGTCGGTGCGCAAGCGGTGACATTAAGCACGCGCCCGCCGTTGGCGACCAGCCTGCCGCCATCCATCGCGGTGCCCGCGTGGAACACCTTTGCGCCATCCGCATCAGCGGAACCGAGGTCAATCGTGCCTCCCTTTTGCGGAGTGCCGGGATACCCATTCGCTGCCATCACCACGGTGAGCGCGGCTTCATTCGCGAAAGTTCGCCTCCACCCCGGCCAGCTCTCCGCGTGCGCAGGCGAGCATGATCGCCCCCAGATCGCTGTCCAGCCGCATCATCAGCACCTGGCATTCAGGATCGCCGAACCGGCAATTGTATTCGATCAGCTTTGGTCCGTCCGCCGTCAGCATCAGCCCGGCATACAGCACACCGGAATAGGGCATCCCCTCTGCGCGCATGGTGTCGACAGTGGGGCGGATGATTTGCTCAATTGCGCGATCCTGCAATTCCTGCGTCAGAACCGGGGCCGGAGAATACGCGCCCATCCCCCCGGTGTTGGGGCCGGTGTCGCCTTCACCCACGCGCTTGTGATCCTGCGCGGTGCCGAACGGCAGGATCGTGGTGCCATCGGTCAGTGCAAAGAAGCTTGCCTCCTCACCTTCAAGAAATTGCTCGATCACGACCTCGGCGCCCGCCTCTCCGAACTGCCCGTCGAACATGCCCGCCAGCGCAATGTCCGCGCCCTCTATCGTATCGGCGATCACCACGCCCTTGCCCGCGGCCAGCCCGTCCGCTTTGAGCACATAGGGTGGAGTGAACCGCGTCAGCGCAGCGCGCGCCTGTTCCAGCGTTTTGGCGCGAACATACGCGCCGGTGGGGATATTGGCGCGCGCGCACAGATCCTTGGTAAAGCCCTTGCTGCCTTCCAGTTGCGCGGCGGCCTGCGATGGGCCGAACACCGCGATCCCGGCGGCGCGCAGACTGTCGCCAAGGCCATCGACCAGCGGAGCCTCCGGCCCGATCACCACCAGATCGATCGCCTCGTCCTTGCAGAACTGCACGGTGGCTGCATGGTCCGTCGCATCCAGCGCAACGATCTGCGCCTCTTGCGCGATGCCCGGATTTCCCGGCGCCGCGAACAGGCGGACAACGCTCGGGGATTGCGCCAGCTTCCACGCTAGCGCATGTTCGCGCCCTCCCGATCCCAGCAACAGGACATTCATGGCGCGCGCTCCCTCTTCGACTTCCAACAATGACGGGCTGGTAGCGCGGGTGAGCGAAGGCGACAACGCACAGCCGCTCTCGATCACCGAAATTTCCAATCTGCTGAAACGCACGGTGGAGGATCGGTTCGGCCATGTGCGGCTGCGCGGCGAGCTGTCGGGGGTGAAGCGCGCGGCGTCAGGTCACATGTATTGCGCGCTGAAGGACGAAGGCGCGGTGCTGGACGGGGTGATGTGGCGCGGCAATGCCGGGCGGCTGGCGTTTCTGCCCGAAGATGGGCTGGAGGTGATCGCCACTGGCAAGCTGACGACCTATCCCGGCCGCTCGAAATACCAGATCGTGATCGACCATCTGGAACTGGCGGGTGAGGGCGCGCTGCTGGCGCTGCTGGAAAAAACTCGCGTGCGGCTGGCGGGAGAGGGGCTGTTCGATGAGGGGCGCAAGCGGCGGTTGCCGTTTCTTCCGAGGGCAATCGGCGTGGTCACATCGCCAACCGGATCGGTTATCCGTGACATCTTGCACCGGCTGGCGGACCGGTTTCCCACGCACGTGATCGTTTGGCCCGTGCTGGTGCAGGGGCAGGGCGCGGCAGAGCAGGTCGCGGCGGCAGTCCGGGGTTTTTCGGATATTCCCCCCGGCGGCCCGGTGGCGCGACCCGATCTGGTAATCGTCGCACGCGGGGGAGGATCGATCGAGGATTTGTGGAGCTTCAACGAGGAGGTCGTTGTGCGCGCCATTGCCGATTGTACCATTCCGGTTATCTCGGCGGTGGGTCATGAAACCGATACGACATTGGCGGATTACGCTGCGGACCGGCGTGCTCCGACTCCCACGGCGGCAGCGGAGATGGCGGTACCCGTGCGCGCCGATCTGGATGCGACCCTTGCTGATTTCGCTGCGCGTCAACGGCGCGCAGTGCATCGCCCGGTCGAGCTGGGGCGCGAGCGGCTGGAGGCACGGATGCGGCGGATGCCCCGGCCTGAGGCGATCCTGCAACCCCACGCGCAGCGGCTGGACGATGCGGGCGAGAGACTGCGCCGAGGTCTGATGGCCAGAGCGCAGGCGGGGCGTGAACGGCTGACCGGGATTGCGGCGCGACTGTCGCACGGTGTCCTCACCCGCGCGCATCGCGATGCGGGCGCTCGGCTCATGAATGCGCGGTTGGTGCCATCGCTGGTCGAACGCCCGATCGCCACGGCGCAGGCCCGGCTGGATGCGCTGGCCCGGCTTGCAAGCCAGTTGCATCCCGAAAAACCGCTTGAGCGAGGATATGCCATCGTCCGCGCCGCCGACGGCACGGCGATCACGGCGCGCGCCAAGGCAGCGGAGCAGGCCGCGCTGACCCTGCAATTTCGCGACGGGGATCTGGGCGTCGTCCCGGCAGGATCGCCCCTTCCGCCTGTCTCTCCCAAACCTGCGAAGAGACCAAAACCCGCGCCTGCCAATACACGACAAGATGATTTGTTCGGCTAGGCGCATCTATGCTACGTAGCGCGCCATGCTGATGTCATCCTCCGAAAAGCCGGCCAAACTGTATTACGGCCCCTCCGCCTTCCGAGTGTTGCGCCCCGGACGCCATGTCCTGTGCGCGGTTTCTGGCGTGACCATCCCGCTGGAGGAATTGCGGTATTGGAGCGCGGAACATCAGGAGGCGTACGCGACCCCTGAAATCGCAACCCGGCGACTGCTCGGCCAGGCCTGATACTGACTTGATGCGTGTGGTGAAGGCGCTTGGAATGCTGGGCTTTGCGGCCCTTGGCGCGTGTGCGGCGAACAATGCGGTGCCGCTGAACGATGCCGCTCTCCCCGAGCCGCGTGCCGCGATGGAAACCCAGCCATCGCAGGCATCGCTGAAACCCGCAGCGTTCACACAGATGGAGTCGCAGGCCGCTCTTAACACCCGTTTTTCCTTCGACGGAGAGCTGACGCAGGGCGGCTTCATTCGCGGGTTGGCCCCCGATGGTGCCAGCCGCGTGATTTTAGGAGATCAGACGGTCGAAGTTGGGCAGGACGGCAGTTTCTTCGCCGCATTCGATCGCGACAGCGCCGCATCCGTTACCCTCAGCGCGGCTTTGCCTGGCGGCCAGATTCAGCGCGAAACGCTGGAAGTCGCTCCGCGTGCATGGCAGATCGAGCGCGTCAACGTGTCCAGGCGCGGTGGGCGCACCAGCGAGGCTTACTGGCGGCAGCGTGAGCCCGAATACAATGCGATCAACGCTGCACGCGCACAGCGGACCGGCGCGACCGGATGGCGACAGGATTTTATCTGGCCGGTCAAAGGGCGAATTTCGGGCCGTTTCGGTCGGCAACGCATCTATAACGGAGAACCGGCCGCGTACCATTCCGGCATCGATATCGCACCGGGCGAAGGCGTTCCATTCGTCGCGCCCGCCAATGGCGTGGTGGTGCTGGCGCGCACCGGCTTCAGCCTTGAGGGCGGGTTGATTATCATCGACCACGGCAACGGGCTCAACAGCGCTTTCCTCCACGCCTCGCGAATTGTCGTGAGCGAGGGGGAGCGCGTGACGCAGGGCCAGCATATCGGCAATGTCGGATCGACCGGACGCGCTACCGGGCCGCATCTGCACTGGAGCCTGAAATGGCACGATGCGCGGCTCGACCCGCTGTTGTTTACAGGCCCGATGGAATGATCCTCTTGAACGCACGCAGCAACGCGGTCCGCCGGGCGATCCTGTGAAGCGGCGGCTTGCGCTGATCGCGCTGCTGGCACTCGCAATCGCGCCGGGCACTTGGTTCAGAACGCCGATAAACGAGGGTTTTGGCGGCACGATTACACTGCGACGGGTCCAGGGACCGTCAGCGATAGCGCAGGATGGCTGGCAGCTTCTCGGCGTGTGGGAATACGATGCCGACAGCATGGCGTTTGGCGGATATTCCGCACTGCTCACGCTGGACGATGGCCGATTACGCGCCTTTTCAGACCGCGGGACCCGCCTCACCTTTATCACACCCGATATGCCGCAGGCGCGCGTGGTGCAAAGCACGTCCGAACGCTCGGCAAGGTTCATGGATGCGCAGCCGGTCGCGGACAAATACTACTATCTCTTGTGGGATATCGAATCCGCCACCCGCGATCCGGCGACGGGGCAATACTGGCTGGGATACGAGTTTCGCCACGGATTCCAACGGTTTTCCGCCGATAGCGAGCCGCAGGGCGTGCGCATCATCAACGATGAGGTGGACTGGCCCAGCAATGCGGGGGCGGAGGCGATGGTGCGGCTGGACGATGGGCGATTTATCGTCGTGCCCGAAGGCGGCGGGCAGGGTCTGATCTATCCAGCCGATCCGGTTGGCGGGGCAAAGCCGACGACGTTCGATTTCCGCTCGCCGATTGCAGGGTTCGGCGTCACCGATGCCGCCCAATTGCCCGATGGTCGGTTGCTGTTGCTGATGCGCAAGGTTGCATGGGGCTGGCCCCCGTTCGATGTTCGGATCGCGATTGCCGATGTCCCGCAGCCCGGTGGACCTCAGGTGATGACCGCGCGGCCTGCGCTCGATCTGACGCGGATCGCCCCGCGCGACAATTACGAAGGCATCACGGTCAGCCCGCGCGACGACGGCGGGCTGGATGTGTGGGTGATTTCGGATGACAATCTGGCTTCGATCCAGCGGACGCTGGTGGTCAAATTGCGCTTCGATCCTTACGCAGCCCGGCCAAGCCAGGATCCGGGAAAGTGACCGGGACAGGCAAAACAAAAGGCGCGCGAGTAACCTCGCACGCCAGTTTGTCTTTCGACAGATTTAAGTCAGCTTCCCTTGCGGGACGCGAATCAGGCCGCGGCAGTGGCAGCCTTCTTCAGCTCGCGCTTCACCTTCTGGGCGCGCGAGGACAGCTTTTCATCCTTGGTCTTCATCAGCCAGTTATCGAGCCCGCCGTTGTGCTCGACCGAGCGAAGACCGTGCGTCGAAACGCGAAACTTGAAGCTGCGCTCAAGCTTTTCGCTGAGCAGCGTGACGTTCTGCAGGTTAGGCAGGAACACGCGCTTGGTCTTGTTGTTGGCGTGGCTCACATTGTGGCCCGTCTGGCGACCCTTGCCGGTCAGTTCGCAAATGCGCGACATGCTATCTCTCGTCTTGTTAACAGTGGCGGGTGCTCAAAACATGTCATCGCCAATTTGACGGTCCAGACACAAAAGCTTCCCGGGAAGCGCGGCGCATAACCACGCATCCCCGAATCGTCAAGCTGGAACAATCTTCATAGTCCGTGCATTGGCTCACTTAAGCGTCGTCGAGACCGATTCGGGTTAATCGTTTGCGCCCAATGGAGGTTATTATGAACAAGTTTGCTTTTGCTACCCTGACTGCCGCTGCAACCCTGTCGCTGGCCGCGTGCGATGTCGACCAGACCGAAGAAGCCGAAATGCCCGAAGTGAGCGTCGAAGGCGGCAACATGCCCGAATTTGATGTTGAAACCGCAGACGTGGACGTCGGAACCGAAACAACGACGGTCGAAGTGCCGACTGTTGACGTCGACATGCCCGACGATGCCGCAGGCGAGCCGGTTACCGGCGACGAGTAAGATCGTTTCATCGTGACCGGGGGACGCCCGCGCTGGCCGATCCCGGTCGCGATGCAGACCGCGCTCGATGCAGCGCGCACAGCGGCGCTGGCAGGGGAAGTTCCTGTCGGCGCCGTTGTCGTTTTTGCGGGCGAAGTAATTGCAGTGGCCGCGAACGCCACCCGCAACCCTCCCGATCCGACCGGCCACGCAGAGATACGCGCGCTGCGCATGGCGGCTCAGGCGCTGGGCGATGATCGGCTGACGGGGTGCGATCTGTACGTCACGCTGGAGCCGTGCGCGATGTGCGCAGGCGCTATTGCCCACGCTCGGATCGCGCGGCTGTATTACGCCGCGAGCGATCCCAAGGGCGGGGCGGTAGAACATGGCGCGCGCGTGTTTGAACATGATCAGTGCCTGCACCGGCCCGAAGTGCATCACGGCATGGGCGAATTGGAAGCTGCCGAGATATTGCGCGGGTTCTTCAGGGATCGCCGCTAGCCAATCCGGGCTCTTACCCTTCCAGCCACGCCAACGCCTTGTCCTGTTCATTGAGATCGAAGGCCTTGATCTGCGCCTTGACGAAAGCGCCGGTAAATTCGGCGTATCGACCAACCCATTTCGGCCCGCCGACAATGGCGTAGCGATCGAGTTTGCGGGCGATTTCAAGCTTGCCCGACAGCACCTGTCCGCTCAGCAACCGGTCAAGGTCAAACCCGTGCCAATTCCTGATGACGAGCATCAGCCGGGTATTTTCGGGATCCTCCAGCCGCGCGCGTACCATCGCAACCCCGCGTTCGGATTCCTCGCGGTCGAGACGGCCCGAAATTTCGTATGCGACAATCCCCGGCTTGCCGAGGTCGATTTCGCGAAACGCTCCGGAATGCGGAGCCTCGGCCTCTTCCATCACCCATGCGCGCGCGGCTTCGGCCTCATCATGGTCATAGACCGCGTAGGTGACGCCGGGCAGCAGAGCGCTTTCCAGTCGGGAGAGGGTGCGGACCCAATCATCATCAGAAACGATGGCAATGCGATCCAGTTTGTAGAGCAGTTGCATCAGGGTGGGCAGATGAGCGAGTTCTTCGCTGATGGCGGACAGATTGAATGTCACCATTGCCGTCAGGTCCAGCAGCAGGTTGCCGCCCTCGCCGCCTTCGTTTTGTTGGCGCGCGAATTCTACGATCTTTTGCGCATCGGCCTGGCGGAATTCCTCCATGATGACGATGCGGTGCGCGTTAGGGGCAATCTGTTCGATATTGATCATGGGAGCCTGCCTGAGTTGGGGTGGAAGGGAGGCGCGCAAGTGTACCACACCTTCAATCAGCGGCCGATAACGTTGGGCGATGATTGCCGCATCACCCCCGCTGGCTGTGCGAGAGCACCAGAGCCGCGAATGCCAGCAGCAGGATCGCACCCGCTTCGAACAGGACATTTTCGGGGGCCATATCCTTGCCCTGCAGCACGATCAGCCGCGCAATTGCGGTGATCGCGATGAATATCGGATAGATGAAGAACGATCCCTTGCCGGTGTAGAACACGGCAATCATCCCGATCACCTCGGTGTATAGAAACATCAGCAGGATATCGGCGAGGTTGATCGTGCCACGTTGCCACACGGTGACGATTTCGGTGCCCGCTGCCGCAAAGGTCATGATGGCGGCGACGAACAACAGAGCCCGCTCGGCAAAGACAAATGCCTTGTCCGCAGTAACGCTCTTTCCCGCTGCGGTTTCGGACCCGGTTGCGGGCGACGGCGAGGGATCGTCAGCCGTGCTCATCGGGAGCGAGTATGCGCTTGATCGGGTCCGGCTACAACCCGCGCCAGATTTTCGCTGGCATTGCATCTCTCGCCCCGAACCGCGAAGCATCGCAGCGCGTGGGACGGAAGCGTCTGGAATAGCACAGGCGCAATTCCTCAAGCCATCCGCGCTCGTTCAGCTTCACCCCCACTGCGCTGGCGGGCCAGCCGGGATTGGCCTCTGCAAAGGCCTGACGGATGCGCCCTGCCGTTAAAGTCTCTTCGCGGCTGATGCGGTCGTATTCGGGGATGCGCAGGCTCTCCCACAGTATGCGGGTGACGCGCAGGTACGTTTCCGGCCTCTTCGTCATGCAGCTGCCGTGTTTTGCCCACTGGCGCGCGATCAGGCGGGCGTTTGGCATCATGCACATGTTACGCCGGACCTCTTGCGGGGTGAGCGCGGCTTTGGCTCCGCACCATTGCGGCCATGTCCCGGCCCCCTGCGGCCACAAACCGTGCACCACCATCGCAAAATTGCCATTGTCACCCGCGCATTGGACCTTGTGGGAGCGGGAATTCTCGCGCGGTTTGCAAAACTCCGGCGACCAGCTGAGTGCGAGGGTATAGCCTGTCACCGGAACGCGGCGCGGCGCGCTGTCGGGCGCGATTTGCGGGACGGACGCAATGTGCGGCGCGCGGCATTGATAGCCTTGCGCGTGAGCCACTGAGGGGAGGGCAAGCGCCAACGCACTCACCACGGGTCTAGCGAAATATTTCAGGATCGACCTCGCGTCTGGAAAACCAATCGTTCGCGCCGCGCGTGAACAGCAGCGTCACCGCCAACAGCGCAATCAGCTGCCCCACGGCGATACCGGGCAAGGCGTAAAGCATAGTCAGGTTGATTACGATCAACACCACTTTCACCACGGCCATGCAGGCGATGAACGCCCGTGCAAATCGGCTCGCCTTCAACCACACGAGTGCGATCGGGATCAGTTCAACCGTGAACCACGCGGAGCTGGTGACGATGGTCCAGTCGCGGTTCCAATCGAGGCCAAGCCCGAGCGAGCGCAGAAATTCCTCCTGCGCGGGAAGATCGAACAGCGCAATGGCGAGGTTCCAGATCGCCAATGTCAGCAGGATCGCGGCGAACAGGTTGATCGAGAGCGGCCTTGGCCCCCTTGGCACGCCCCGCGCGATCTTCATTCGGGCATCATACCGGTTTGAAATCCAGCCCAACGTCGGCGGCGGGCGCACTTTGCGTCAGGCGACCGACGGAAACATAATCGACCCCGCTTGCCGCCTTGGCCGCAATGGTATCGAGATTGATGCCGCCGCTCGCCTCAGTCGCGGCGCGGCCTGCGACCAGCGCGACTGCTTCGCCAAGCGTTTCAGGCGACATGTTGTCGAGCAGCAGGTGATGCGCGCCCGCTGCAATCGCAGGCTCGATCTGGTCGATCCGGTCGACCTCGCAGATAATCGGCTTGATCCCCGCCGCGGCGGCCCGCCGCACCGCTTCGCCAACGCTGCCCGCCACCGCCACGTGATTATCCTTTATCATCGCCGCGTCCCACAGGCCCATGCGGTGATTGCGCGCGCCGCCCATGCGGGTTGCGTATTTCTCCAGCACGCGCAGGCCGGGCAGGGTCTTGCGCGTATCGAGCAAGGTGCAGGTGGCGCTGCCTTTGCGCATGGCGGTCACGTATTCCCGCGCCATCGTGGCGATGCCCGAAAGGTGCTGCACGATGTTCAGGGCGCTGCGTTCAGCCGTCAACAACGCGCGGGCATTGCCGGTGAGGTGCATCAGGTCCGTGCCGGCCGCAACGTTGTCCCCGTCGGCCACCAGCGCCTTGATTTGCACCGAGGGGTCGAGCGCGTGGAAAAATGCCTCTGCCAGCGGCAGCCCGGCAACCACGATGGCGTCGCGGCTGTCCATCACGCCCGAAAAGCGCGCATCTGCTGGGATGACGCTGTCAGAGGTGACATCGCGACCGCCCCCCTCAAACGCCTCGCCCAGATCCTCGGCAAGGGTTTCGCGGATAAAGCGATCGAGATCGAAGCCGGGCAAGGTGAATTTGGTCATGGAGGTTGTCTAAACGGTCGCGCAGCGACCGCAAGCCCGACCGGGCGCCCGCAGCGGGCGCAGCCGTGCTTTGCGCCTAAACAGGGGGAGCGCCCGGATGGGCGCTCCCAAAACATCAGTGCACGAAGCGCGCCACCACATCACGATAGGACCGTGAAACCTTCACTTCCTGCCCGCTGTCCAGCACCAGGAAGCATTCGCCATTGGTGTGCGGTTTCACCTGCCGCACCAGATCGAGATTGACGATGGTGGAGCGGTGCACGCGCTGGAACTTGCGCGGGTCCAGCCTTCGCTCCAGATCCTTCATGGTTTCGCGAAGGATCAGCGAATTGTCAGCCGTGCGGATGCACATGTAATCACCCGCCGCCTCGATATGTTCGATCGAATTGACCTCGACGCGGAATATCTGGCCGCGATCCTTCACATTGATGAGCTTTTCGAAGCGATCGGCGCTGTCCGACGCCTCGCCATCAGATTCGCTGAACTGCGCCGCGCGATCGGGCGCAACCTCAGCCAGCACATCAAGCAATTGCTCTGCATCCTCGGTCGATTTCTTCTCGGCAAGACGTTGGCGGACACGCTCGACTGTGTCGGCCAGCTTGTCCTGATCGACCGGTTTCATCAGATAATTGACCGCGTTCGCCTCAAACGCGCGGATCGCGTGCTCCTCGTATGCGGTGACGAACACAAACAGGGGCGGTTCGATTTCCATCACGCCCTTTACCACTGAAAATCCGTCAAAACCTGGCATCTGGATGTCGAGAAACACAAGGTCGGGCTTTTCGGTCTTGATCTTGCGGATTGCCTCGCGTCCGTTCGAACAGGTGTCGATCACTTCGACGTCATCGAAAGGTTCGAGCCGCAATTGCAGGCCCTGAATGGCGAGTTTTTCATCGTCGACGAGGATGGTGCGAATGGTCATGATTTACGATCCAATTGCGGGATGAGGGTTAAGGAGCGGCGCATCCGAAGGGGCTTCGGCAGGGGCTGTGCGGGCATCACGCGCGCCTAGCTGGCCATGCTTTTGTGAACCGTCGCTGACAGAATCGACCAATTGAGCCTCCTCGCGCGCCGAATTGAACGGAATCTCGATCAACACGGTAAATCCGCCGCCAGCCTGTGAGCGCGCTTCGAACACATGGCTGTCGCCATAGGCCTGCGCCAGCCGGTTGCGGATATTGGCAAGGCCGACGCCAGTGGAAACTGGCCCGATGGCGCCACTCTGGCCATCCTGAGTGGTTTCCGCAAGGTGTGTGCCCATTTCGGCGCCCGGCCCGGTGTCCTCCACGCTCAGCCGCAAACGCTGTCCCACGACCCGCGCAGTTACCGATATGCGCGCGCCCTCTTCCTGCGCGCCGACCGCATATTTGATCGCGTTTTCGACCAAGGGCTGCAGCAACATGGAGGGCAATTGCGCATCGCGCGCGGCATCGTCGATTTCGAAATGAGTCCGCAATCGCTCTTCGAATCGCATCCGCTCGATATCGAGGTAGAGTTGCAGCGTCTCGATTTCCTGATCCAGCGACACCAGACTGCCGGGTTCGGCTATCAGCGTGTGTCGCAGAAAACCCGATAACCGCGTGAGCATGGCGTTGGCCTGCTCGGTCTGTTTCAGCAGCACGAGCGTGCTGATCGAATTCAGTGTGTTGAAAAGGAAATGCGGGTTCAGCTGGTATCGCAACATGGCCAGCTGCGCCGCCGTGGTCTGCGCTTCCAGCCGTTCCAGCCGGTCTGCCTGCTGTTCCACCGTCAGGAAAAAGTTGATGGCGTAATAAAGCGCGCTCCACCCGCCCAGCAGCGTAAGCGGGATGAAGGAGAGGCCGATAAAGCGCTGCGCAAACGTCGAATCGCGCGTCTCGCCATAATAGATGCCCTGCACCCACGCATCGAGGGAGGCGTGAACGATCACCGCAATCGCCAGAACGATGGCGGTAATTCCCCACGTAACCAGCGGCCTGCGCCCGATCAGGCCGCGATAGATAACCGACAGCACGACGCTGATGGAGAAACCGGTGATGGTGGTCACCAGCAGGACGGTAAGCAGGCTGATCGGCACATCGTTGGCGACAGCGGTCACCGCACGCAGCAGAAACCAGCCGCCCCAACCGGCAAGTTGAAGGATCCAGAACGCGCGGTTCTTGCTGGCGAAAAACGGCGCCGGCTGGATCGGAAGCATGGGCATGGTTCGAACCATGGGCACAGTATTAGCCGATTTATCCGCGGTTAGCAGGATCTATTTGGGTTCCGGTCCGGTCCCCGCCCTTGGGTACGCGATCCAGCCCCTTTTCCGGATCGATCTCGCGGCGGAAATGCGCCGACCAGTCCGCCTTCCCCTCGCGTTGCAAAAGGGCGGCGATGATCGGCAATTCAGCGGCGATGAATTCCGCGCGTTCATCCCACCCATCATGCGTGCGCGCACGGAAAATGCCCAGATCATGGTCCTTGCCCCATTTCGTCATGAAGCGATACGCTGCCGCCGGATCGTAACCCGCATTGGCCAGCAACCATGGCATCAACCGGTCCGCTTCCCGCTCTGTCAGCCGGACATTACCCCGCTTGCGCCTGTTGCGATCCAGCCACGCCGTGTGGCCCAGCAAATTGTGCGCCAGTTCATGCGCGACGACGCCTGCGAATATCTCTTCCTCATAGCCAAAGCCGGGAAAACGCGTGCCGATCACGACCCTGTTTCCATCGGCGACCGCGCGTCGCGAATCGCCGAGTATTTCGAACCGGGTGGCGCAGACGGGGACGGGGGAGAGGGTTTGCGCAGTCCCATCGGCAAAGGCGAAGGTGACCGAGCCGCTTTCTGCAAGCTGCCGATCGATCCAGTCATGCGCGCGGGTCAGGCGTTCCCAGTCCATCCTTTCCTGCGCGTCCCAGTCATTGGGCGGCGCATCGGCGATGCGGACGATTTCACGGTTACGCACGAATGCCGGTGACAGGCCCGATGGCGATCCGCGGGCGGCGGTTTGCACCGCGAACGCTCCGTCGAGTCCAAGTGCTACGCGGGCAATGTCCGGGCGTCCATAACTGGCGGTGTCCTGCAATTGCAGGCCGATGGAGGCGACAACCTGCGGGCAAAAGGGGGCATTGCCGCGCACCATCTTCCAGCCGACGTCCTGCAGCCGCTGGTCCATGTCCTGGAATTGTTCGATCGCAGCACGTTCGGCTGCCATATTGATTTCGGCAAGTTGCGGTTCGGCAGCCATCGACTCGTGTGGCAGAGCACCGTCTTGTAGTACGAGGGCCAATATTGCGGCGCAGATCGTCGGAAAATGCCGCATCAGCCCGTGGTCCGCGCTCCTGCGGTCGCGATGGCTTCGCTTAGTGCTTCATATCCGACCGCGCCGCCGATGGCCTTGTCCCCGGTGACCCATGCGGGCGTTCCGGAGAAACCGATGGTGCGCGCCAGCGCCTGATTGCGCGCCAGTTCGATGCTGACAGGTTCGCTGCGGGCATCGGCCCGTGCGCGATCGAGGTCCAGCCCCGCCGCCTTTGCCGCAGCTTCGACAGTATCGGGCGTAGCCGGGCCAAGTTTGAACATCACATCGTGAAAGGCGGCGTATTTGCCCTGCATCGCTGCGGCCAGCGCCATGCGCGAGGCAACATCGCTACCTTCGAAGATTGGCCATTCACGCACGACCACTTTCAGATCGGGATCCTCGGCGACGAGTTTGGCGACATCCGCCAGGCTCGCTTCGCAATATGGGCAGTTGTAATCGGTAAATTCGACCAGAGTACGCGAACCATTGGGGTTACCCAGCACCGCTCCCGGAAAGGGTGCAAATACTTCATCCCCTGCTTGTGCCAGCCGCTGCGAAGCTTCGCGCGATTGGAGTTCCTCGGCCATTTCCGGCAGCACTTCGGGGTTGTCCATCAGGAATGCGCGGGTCCGGTTATCGGCCAGACCCGAGTACGACCAGATCGCCGCGCCCAGAAAGCCGAAGACCAGCGCCAGCAGAGCGGTCAGGATGGCGGAGCGAAAATTGCCGGAAGCGGCAGCGTGGGAGGTTTCCGTTGTCATGATGCGGGTGTTAGCCTGTGTCCCGGTGGAGCGCCAGATGGCAGCAGATCCGCGCTGCGCAAACGCGTGTTATCGACGGTCGCGCAGCTGTTCCAGTGCCGAGCGCGCCTCCAGCGCGATATCCTGCGCGCGGATCCAGTCAGGCGTACCATACGGCAGTCCCGCTTCGGCGGCCTGTGCGCTGCGCAATGCGGCGGGGTAGGATTGGCTCATCACCTGTTGTTCCGCGCTGGCAAGCCGGGCGCGCGGTTCATCGCCGCGTGCGGCATAGACAACGCCCAGCTGATACCAGGCAAACGGATTGAACCGGTCACGCCCCACTGCCGCACGCAGGACCTGCTCGGCCTCGGCAAAATTGGCCTCGTCCTCGGTCGCGATCAGGGCGTGACCGAATATCGAAGCGATTAGCGGCTGGTTGCGAGTGAGCGCTGTCGCCCGGCGCAGAGGGGCGAGTGCATCATCGGGTCGCCCGGATTCGAGCAGCACCTGCCCTTTCAGTTCCAGGAAATAGGGATTGTCCGGCTCCTCGGCCAGAAGGCTATCTGTTTCGGCCAGAGATTTTTCGATGTGCGCTTCTTTATGATAGGCATAGGCGCGGGCATAGCGCGCCTCTTCGCTCCCATCGGTTTCGGGATATTGCGACAGAGTGCGGCGCGGTTCAGCCAGATATCCATACAGTTTCGCGCGGACCTTGATGAAACGGTCCTGAAGTTCCGCGTTGTCTGGCGCGTCCCATGCGCGATCCTTTTCCAGCAATTCGCGCAAGGTGGCCACGCGATCACCGGAAAGCGGGTGGGTCCGGCCATAGGCGGCCTCATCGGCCTGGCTGTAGCCACGGCGGATTTCCAGGCTGCGCAGCCGCTCGAAAAACTTGATCATGCCCCGGCCAGAAATGTCCGCGCCCGAAAGGTAGCGCGCGCCTGCAAGGTCGGTGGAGGCCTCCTGATCGCGATTAAAACTGAGGAAATTGGCGACGCCGGCCTGCATTCCCACGCCAAACAGACCCATCCCGGCCTCAGGCGGCGCCCCGGCGAGCACTGCGCCGACGCCTGCGAGCAGAGACAGAAGCGTAAGACCCTGCATCCCGCTGGTCCGTTCCTCGAACCGTATCACATGGCCTGCGGTGATGTGGCCCAGTTCGTGCGCGAGCACACCTTGGACTTCATTGGCTGTCTCTGCCGCGTTGATCAGCCCGGTGTGGACATAGATCACCTGTCCGCCTGCAACGAACGCATTGATCGATGGATCGTTGATCAGCACCACTTCAACGTTGCCGACGTCCAGCTCGCTTGCATCGACCAACGGATTCAGCAGATCGGTAAGCAAGGCTTCCGTCTCCGCATCGCGCAGCCGCGATTGTGCGTTGGCCGGGGCGAATGCGAAGGTGAAGGTCGCGATCAGCGCGAGGATAAAGGCGGGGAGTTTGCGGAAGGAGCGCATCTGCGACTCATAGCGCGGATCGGCCTGAACGGGAAATGAAAGCATGATGGCCCGCGCTCTAGCGTGTTTGCTGCGCGGTGGCCTTATCTGTTATCCCATGTGCGAAACTGGCGATGGTGTCCGCCACATCGCGGCGGCTACGCCATGGCGCGGCAAGTGCGATCAGCGGATCATTGTGCGCCATCGCGGGATAGATTTTCAGCGTTACATCGCCGCCCAAGCCCTGAATTTCGCGCGCCAGATTGCGCGAATTGTGGATGCCGACCAGATCATCCTTGGCCCCGTGAATCAGCAGCATTGGCGGGCCATCGCCTCGAACATGGGTGGCGACCTGCGTTGCCTGCGGATCAGGGGCGTTGCCAAATGCGGCGATGGTCGAAGGGCTGTCATACGGGAAGAAATCATACGGGCCGGACATGCCCACTACTCCCGCGATAACATCGGCGTCCACACCGTACCGCCCCAGCCATTGCGTCTCCAGCGCGGTCATCACGACATTGTATGCGCCTGCAGAATGCCCAGCCAGAACCATGCGATCGGGGTCGCCGCCATACTGCGCAATCTCTCGCCGCGCCCAGTGGATGGTGCGGGCGGTGTCTTCCAGCATCGCAGGATAGGTTCCCTGAGTGGCTGTCTGGGGTGCAGCGTCATCCACCAGCCGATACCCGACGAGCACCACAATGAACCCTTTTGGAACAAAAGCGCGGGCAAAAAATCCATAATCTTCGGGATCGCCTGAACGCCAGCTGCCGCCGTGCGCAAATATCAGAACGGGCAGGGCAGGGCCATTCGGACCGCGGTCCTGAGGTCCCCACACGATAGCTTTTTGCGAAGGGTGATCGCCGGTGGAAACTGTCGCGAGGCGCGCGGCGCTGGTGCCGCCGCCTGCAACCTTGTCGATCACGCTCAGCACTGCGGGGCCGTTGCGCCAGATTGCAAATTGCAAGGCGATGCCGCCAATTATCAGCAGGGTGACAATCGCGCCCAGCGACCACAGTATCATACGCAAGTTGCACCGCCTCTGGCAGGGGTTTCCGGTCGCCCGGTCATCCGGTTGCCGCGGTATCTAACCGGTGCAGTCAGGCCCGTACAGGCCCATTGCGCACCCAACCGATTAGCCGACAAGTTTTCGCGCGGCGCGTTCGATCAGCGCGATGTCCTCTTCCACTTCGCCCAGAACCTCTACCGCTGTGCCTGATCCGCGGCGGACCATGACCAGTGCAAACTCCGGCCCTTCGGCACGGATCGCATCGAAGGTGAGCGCTTCGAGCTCACGCAGCTTTTGTGCCAGTGCCTCGCGCACCTGATTTTCCGGCTCTACGCTTTTGCCGCTTTCCTCACGGCGCAGACGGCGTTCGGCAGTGACCACGCCTTTCAGTCCGCCATCGGCGTCCGACAGGAACCGGGCGAGTGTCCCACGCTCCAGTCCGATGCGGTGTGCATGGCTCAATGCGGCGGCATATTCGGTAAGGCGCGTCTTGTCGTAATCGCTGCCAAAGACCAGCTTTACCACGGGCGTCATCGGCGCGCGATCCTGCACGGTAAGGCCGCTTTGTTCGATCAGCTGATCGTAATCCTGCGGCGCCTGCTGCGCAGCAAGCGAGAAATCGTACGCCCTGCCGACGGCTGAATACAGCGCGTGGCGGCTGCGATCCTCGGAAGTGCGCGCATTATACGCAAGCTCCCGCGCAGACGCGAGACAATCGAACAGGTCCGCATCGTCGGGCAGAGGTTCCGCTGGCAGATCAGGGCCTTCCATGGACCCGGCATCCTGCATTCCCGAAGTGTAACCTCTCTCCACGAGGCCTGCATTCAGGTTCTGCGGCGCGGTATCTTGCGCGCCAAAGCCGTCGTCCATCTGATAATCGGCCGGATCGAATTGTTCCGCGTCCAGATCGATCGCCTTTTTCGTCGGCGTTTCGATGTAATCGGCGAGCGAGGCGAAGCTGTAGGGTTTTCCGCCGTCCTCTTCGTCTTCGTAATCTTCCTCGTCTTCGTCCAATTCAGGATCATCGAGTTGATACTGACCGAAATCGGGCATCGGCAAATCGTCATTCTTCCCCGAATGCGTCATACGCGCTGTCGGAGCCAAACGTTGCAACGTTGTCGCGCTGGGCGTTCGCGACGTTATCGTGCTCGTTGACAAGCGAGGGATCGTGTTCAAGGGGCTCTTCGGTCTCGCCCGCTTCGTGAGCGGGGGAATCGGCCCAGTCAGTCATCATGTCAGCATGGTGGCGATAGGGTTCGGGCTCCGGTTCGGGCGCGATACCATTGTCACCGGCGTCCAGCGCCTGATCAATTTCCAGCAGCAACTCATCGGCGGTCGCCTGATCGGCCATCTCTTTCCAGTTGATGACGCCATAGATGAAATCGATGGTTTCATCGTCGCTTGAAAAGGGCAACAAGATACCGCGATACAGGATCGCCTGGCCGCGCTGATTGACGAATTCCGCCTCAAACCCGATCGGTGCCTGATTGGCCATGATCTGCATGTAATGGTCGGTGATCCGGCTTAGCAGGGATCGCGGAGGTACATCCGAAAGGCGGTTGATGATTCCTTGCGCCCCGCATTCCTCACCTAACAATACGCCAAGGTACTGGACCACGGGATCTTCGATGCCAGCAGAAAAATCCAGCAACACTGAATGCGGGCCGAAATCGGGCAGGTCGGTGGGTTCCAGATCTTCGATAGATGGAAACGAGCGCTCGCCCAGAAGGCTGGCCCAGTGATTGTACGCGCGCACCTGCATGCGGCGTTCGTCCTGACCAATCGCAGCCGGGGGCAAATCGCGCGAAGGGGCGTCGCCCCCGTGTTCGCCCACGTCGTCGGACGCCCATGCCTGACGATCCGCCTCCGTCCCGTCTTCGAAAATGTCTCGATCTGCCGGTTCGCCCGAATCGAATGCGCCGCGCAACGTGTCCATGGCCATTCTTGCCCCTTGTTATACCTGTCCGGGACCGTTCTGGCGCGACGTGGTAAACATCGCGTTAAGTCGCGCCCACTTTCATCGGGCGCTTCATTTGGAATGGTATTGGGAGATTCATGGCGATTTCCTCGCCGTTTTCGCGCAGTCGCAAAATCGGCAGCGAATGAACACACTGCTACAGCAGGTAGCGCATCCTGATCGTCAGTTTCTGTTCCGTATCGGTGTGCCTGAACACCGCATCACCGAATGAGGGCGGCGCCATCGCCACCTTGGCATCGCGGGAAAAGCCAAAGCCCTCTTTTGGCATCATGCCCAACGCCCGGTTCGCCTTGCCGTCATTGTTTTCATCATGCAGCAGCGCAACCGCATAATCGCCCGGCTCGACATCGGTAAAACGGATCGTCACCGTTTTGCCGGCGGGCACTACGGTGCGATGGGCAGAGGGGTCTTTGCGACATTGGGGAAAGACGGCCTCCTTCGTTGTCATGCAGGCGCGCACCACACCTTTGGAAGACCGCAAATCCGTGATCGTGATTACAACGTCACCCGCCGCCGCCGGAGCCGCGCCTGACAACATCGTTGCGCTGAGCGCGGCAGCAGCAATCCGGACCGCCGCCGTTTTCATGCTTCGACTTTCAGGCTGGCCTGCGGAGCTTTCAGATCGCGATGCGTCGCCCCTGCGACTATGCGTTTCGAAAACCCGCGATCGGTTGCGCAAAGGCGATCCCAGAATCGGAAGTACAGGCCGAAATTGCATCTATATTCCTCATGGTGCCGTTCGTGGTGACTGGCGGTTATCAGCCAATTGCCCAACGTTGAATGAACAAGCCTGCGCGGAAACATCTCCCAGCCCATGTGATTGGTCACCCCCATCACCGTGGCAATTGCCAAAACGCATCCCAGCATCGCGATATGGATCGGCACCAGGAATACCAATATCGGGACCACTATCGCTCCGCTCATCGCCTCGGTCGGGTGAAAACTCATCGCGGTCCACGCGGTTGGCGGGCGGCTTTGATGGTGGACGGCATGGGCCAACCTGAACAGGCGCGGCGTGTGCATGGCGCGATGGGTCCAGTAAAACCAGCTGTCCTGCACAAACAGGTAAATCAGCACCGACACCGGCAGATACCACAGCGGCCATGCGCCCGGATCGGTGTAAATCATGGTCCAGCCGTGATGGCGCCAGCCCCACAGGATCAGCCCGGCGGGCGCGCCATAGATGAATGCTGCGACCATCGACCAGCGAATTTCACGCGCGATCTGCGGGCCCAGCCCGGTGTAAAGACCGGGGCGCATCCGCCGGGTGGCGAGCGCGAACAACCCGCTGGCAAGGAAGTATCGCAGGGCCACAATCCCTGTAACCGCCCCACCTGCAAATATAGCAGCGAGCCAGATCGGCGTATCACCCGATATCAATGTGCGGTCCCATCCACGACCCCTTTATGGGGCGCGCGCAGAACAAAGAACAGCATTGATTTTGCAGTCAACCAGGTGGCTTTGGGTGAATTCAGCCGATGGTATCGATATTGGTGCACTGCGGATCGATCAGCGCGCAATACCGCCGCATGGCAAGCCGCGCGAGCCGTTCCACTTGCACCTTGCGCCGGGCCGCGGCCAGCCGCGTAAGCGGCGCCTGCCTGACGATTTCCGCATCATAGCTATCAGCGATGATCACCCCGCTCAATTCCGGCTGATACGCCGAACTGTCGAGCGGCCCACGGTCCAATCCGGGCGGCACCCCCCAAAAGAACCGGTCACAGTAATCGAGGTAGTCGGGCCATTTGCTGTCACCCAGCAAATCGCCGCGCGCGACCTTGATTTCGACGATAACGATCAGCCCCTTGGCATCGATGCCCATCAGATCGGCACGGCGACCATTCTGCAACGGAACTTCGGATGCGCACCAGATGCCATTGCGCGCAAACAGGCGCGTGATTCCCCGCGCAACGTCGGCAGCGATCGGCGATGCTGCGATGGCCGCAACGGCGCTCGCCGGGTCGCCGGCCTCGGGTTTCTCAGTCATCGGATCAAGTGTTTGAGTGCGTGTGTCCATAATGCGCCCAGATTGGAACATAGGCAGAACGCAGTCAAGCGAAAGGTCGTCGAGGCGAGCCCTCGCTTCAACCGGGAGTCGCGTGGACCTTTGCCTGACGCAATACAGCGCCGCGTGCTTCGTGAAATTCGCGCCACAGTGCCAGCGCAGGTGCATTCCCGGCGCCACCGCGCATCGCGATCACGCCCAGCGCGGCAAGCCCGGTCTGCATCATCGCACCGATGTCCTCGATTCCCTGCACAGCAAGCGTGCGCTGCGGCACTTGCGCATCGGCGATACGTGCGGGAAACGTCGCAATGTCCGTCGCGAGCGGCTCGGGGGAAAGTTGCGCAATCTGCGCGACCTGCGCCGCCAGATCATGCAGTGCCTGCCAATCGCGCGCCAGCAAATCTTCATCAGGAACATCAACCTGCGATGGCCGACGAGGCGACACGGTATCGCGCATCGAGCGCGCCTGATCGGGGGATAGCACTGACATGGCCTACAGTTTTATGCGCGCACCCTTTCTGGAGGGTTAAAGCGGCAGGGCCATACACGCGACAAGGGTGCGACGCAGTTGTGCCACGCAAGTTCGATCACGCCATTATTGACTGGCAGCAACGATATCGTCTTGCTAAGCGCATCGCCGCGCGTAACGAGCGCACATCGCCGCCAAGGCATCGGCACCCGTAGCTCAGCTGGATAGAGCGCTGCCCTCCGAAGGCAGAGGTCACTGGTTCGAATCCAGTCGGGTGCACCAGCTTTTCCGCCATTTGATGCGGTGCACAATTTCACTGAATTCGCCCGTAAGTGAAATGTAAGTGCAGAATGTCGGTTTTGCACAGATTTGTACTGAAGGGCCGAGAAAACCACTGCCTCAGATTTTCGAGTCAAATTAGAGGTTTGAATGCGATGGCGGTCGTGGAGCAGACCAAATGGTGCGCGTGGCCCCTGACCCAAGAGAGATTTTCTCTTGCTTTTATGGCATAAAAGCCTGAAATTCATCTCTAGAATAATGTTGACGCTAAGCTGACGGTCATGTTGCGGTAGCCCACAAGGGCCTTGCGTATTGTGGATAACATAACTAGTTGCCCGCGCTTGAAACTGAATTTGGCTCAGCATTTGATTGGGGGCGGTCAGTGTTGGTAGGAACAATCATGAGTATCCTTTTGGTCTTGATCTTTGGCTTTCTGGCGGTCGTCAGTCTCGCCGTAGCTATCAACATCTGGAGTGCCGGTCCTGGCCGGATTCGTGACCTGCGAAAGTTGGGCTACGGCTGGAGCGTTGCGCGCCATGCAAACCTGCCGAAATCTGAATCCATTAGACGGCCAACGCCAAAGCAGGCATTGAATTTTCGGCGCGTGACGGGAAGATTGTCAATTTCAAGCGGACACGTACGATTTCCGACAATTCTGCGTAGGGCACTATTGTCCTCGTGTTCCAAGGCACTAATGCACTTGGATTATGAACGTTGCGGACATCTTTTCATTCCCGAAAGCCGGCGCACCCCCTTGGGAGGCTGAAGCCTTCAGCTATGCGGGTTGGGTTCCTACAATTTCGGGGCACCTCTCCTTCAGCCTTGTGGGCTCTGAAGAGCAGACTTCGGGCTGCAAGTCTTTCAATCAGCCACTAACGGACCATAATGAGCGTGTTGTAATCGTTCATAAACAACGGCTTAATCGTGACCGCTTGCGTGTCATTCCTCGCCGCACTCCGCCTGAAGCCAAACACGATTTCTTCCTTGTCGGGTTGACTGCCGGTGCTAGTGCAAGGCCGTCACGCGGGGGCGTCCGGGGCGAAGAAATCTGGGACCAGCAAGGGGTTCTGACTGGACTCGTGCTCGTTGTCCCAGGCTCTGAAACTCCCGATCAACATCGGAAGGGGCTGCTTAACTTTCTCTTTGAAAAGCTGGCGTGCGACGTTCTCGTCGGAGCGGATGATCAGCTGCCAGATAGCATCGTGGCACAGGTCATCGCGGCAAGGGAGAGTTCGGTTGTTTGCCTTGCCCTTCGCTTTGCGCTTTTTCGCACGGGGGAACTTCGCTTCTGGTTTGACAACGCTACCTTTTTCGGCGCGGCCTCAGTTTATAATGAGATCGAGGACACCGGCGAATTCGCTGATGCAGTTGCTGAGCAAGCCTATTTCTTCGTAAAAGAAGCCGCACACCTTCACTACCACCATCCGAGCGACGATGATCAGCTCCTTCCTCTTGTCCGATTGGAGCGTGCCGGCGGCGGCGATATCCATCATGCAAATGAATTGAAATGGAGGCGTGAAACACTTTGGGGGCTAGCCCGCATCATTACGCAATTCCGTCGCCGGAATCGGCCTCAGGACCAAACACAAGCGCTTCGGTGTTCTGGCTTATGCTGACGTTTTTCAGAGCACGCAGACAGATATTATTCGGACAAAAACCCTCGACCACAAGTCCGCATTTAGTGACTGTGTAGAGATCGCAGGATATGACTTCTCTCACACTAAGGCTTCGGTTGAAGCCGCTGCCAAGATCGCTGATAAAAGCACGGCAAAAAGAGTCCAGACGACCGCAATTTTGATTGCTCTCAGCCTTTCGTTCTTTGCTATTCTGCAGTCGTCTCTTGGGACCTACTTGGCCGCCTGCAACACGGCGGATGCGTCACCAGCATGCAAAACATTCAGCGACAGTGTTGAGCAATTCTCGATGTTGCACTTGAGCTTATGGATGCTCGAGTGGCCACTGCTAACGTTCGCCATCATATTTGTCTTGGGATTGTGCTGGACGCACTTTGGTACCGAAGATCGGAAGTTCACCGATATTCTGTTCGGTTCGTCATTTGGTCACTTCCTATCCCGAAGCGCGAGGGCGTTTGGCGTCAGCGCATCACGTAAGTTTTCGCAGGTTCAGGTCTTGGCCAGCGCTGCGGACTGGCTTGGGCGCTTCCTTGCTTTCATGGCCGCACTGGCCATGTCCTCATTTTGCTTTCTCGTTATTTATTTGGCCGCAATGTGAACGCTTACACAACGCCGTGATCCGACTGCGATTGCTTTGTTATCCATAACGTTCCTGATCCACACGAATCTCGGTCAGGAGGCACCGTATCGTGCGTCCGAAGGCGCTGGCAAACTTAAAGTGTCAAAGCGTTGACGACGGATCTGAAAAATCTTTCGGTCCCGTGCCGTCTACTTCGATACCGTATCGTCCACCCTCCAGTGCGGAACGGCATTTGATCTCTTTTTGTTCTTTCCTACACCCTTACGATTCGCATAGCTTGGCCAGCGTCACCTAAGCCAAGGGTGGCGCTGAGTTGAATATCTGATCGCACGGTCCGCAACGGCAATTTGAGAACCAACCCATCGTCGCGAGGGGACACGCGGCAACGGTGACAGAACCTTGAAGCAAAGGAATCTGTCATGCCGAATATCGAACTACTCACCTGCCATGAGGTCATGCGCCTCACCGGAATTCGCAGCCGTACCACGATCTGGCGGCGCATCCGTAAGGGTGCCTTTCCTCATCCGATAGACATTGGCGGAGGACGTATCCGCTGGCGTTCCAGCGACATCGATGACTGGATCGATGCTCTCCCTCTGCGCCGCTATTGACCCCGCCAAAGCGGGCAATGGCCCGCAGAAAGATACCCCTATATGTCCATCTGTTCACGGATCAATGCCGCCTTGTTAAAGCGAGGCTGGATCATCGTACGCGCTCCATTCGATGAAGAAGAACGCACAGCCAAACTCGTCGAACTACTCGCTGAAGACAGTGCCGATGGGCGCGCCCGTCGGCACTCACTACGGCCTTGGCTCTGGTACGAGCGCCCGGTCTTCGAGCGGTTTGAAGGGCAAGATTGTTGTCTCACTGTCGAGGGACCGATCTACAGGAGCCGAGAAGGAACCGGGTATCCGCTTGGCAGCCAGCTTCGCACCGAATTCGGGTGGCTGGACCTCACGCCAGAAGAGACCAACCTGCTCGCAGATGAGGTTCGATCCGCCATCGATCTTGTTCTGCTTGGCTGGTTCACAGACCCCAAGATGGTCGGATCGCCAGTTGCGTTCCCGCCGATCACGTGAGCGCTACTTCGACGACTATGTCGCCCGCAATCTGATCCTGTCTGCGACGCCTCCAACAGAAAGCATGGAGCAAGACGCCCATGCCAATTGACCGGAGAAAGACTGGAGTAAGAAAGGGCCACGATACTGCGTATCGGACCCGTAATTTACATACACACCCCACGCACGGGTGCATTGAGGATTTCTGCGGGTTTGAGGGGATGCTAATAGCATCTCGTTCAGGCCACATGCACCAGAACCACGCAATTCCGCCATTCTCTCGCGATGGCGAATAGCATCGCCATCGGAGCAGACCGTTGAGCGCGCGGGCACAGACGGTGCGCCTCAATCCGTCGCAATACCGGGTGCTGGCAGACTTCGCCAAGACGTCGGGGCCTGAGCGACTACGCCATGCTGGCGCGGATCGTGGAAACAGGCTTTCTCGCCATGCTCCACGGCACCGACAAGGAGACCGATCTTGCCGAACTGGCGCGCGAGGTTGGGGCGATGTCGGAGCGACTGGCCGAGGCAGAGCGAGTGCTTGACCGCACCCTGTTCACCACCTGTGCGGCCTATGCCTATGCCCGCCATGCGGCGCTGGGAACGAAGAAATCTGACGAGACAATCGCAGCAGAAGCACGCGCCGCGTTCGAGCGCCAGCGCTCGCTTGCCCTGGATGTTGAACAATGAGTGTCGGCCTCGATTTCATCACCCGCGCCCATGCACTTTGGCGCGTGCGCATGGCCCAATGGCAGCAGCGCTTTGGCTTCTTTGCCAAGCTGATAATCGTGTCGGCTGTGGCTGGCGCGATCATCGTTCCCCAGCTTCGTCTGATGCCTGAAGAGCTGACCGTCGCCGCTCAGTTTGTCGGGGCGAAACTCCTTTCCGTAATCGGCGAGCTCACGGGTAAAGACATGATGATGAAGGTCTCGATGGAAGGCCAAAGCTGGACCGTGTCAGCAACGGGCCTTGTCAGTGATCCCTTTGTCGCCGGGGTATTCTACAAGGCAGTGAAACTGGCCATCGGTGGCGCTCTGGGGGGCCTGTCTTTGGGCATGCTCACATCGCATTTTATCAAGCGCACCATGTCCGAACAGGGCAAAGATACGCTTGCAGATCGGGTCCTTGGTGGCACCCGTGTTGCCAGCGAGGATGATGTCGCTACGCAGACAAGTCAGCTATGTGGCAGGAACGCCTTGCGCATCGGCCTAGTCCCTATCCCTAGCCGGATCGAGACTCGTCACTTCGCCTTTCTAGGCACCACCGGCAGCGGCAAAACTACCGCCTTGCGCCAGATGCTCGATGGTATCGAGAGGCGCGGCGAAGCAGCGTTGGTCTATGACACATCGGGCGAGTTCATCGCGCATTATTACAATCCCGCGCGCGGCGACATCATTCTCAATCCGTTCGATGCGCGCTGCACCTTCTGGTCGCCGTTTGATGAGATATCGCACCCCGCAGATGCCGACCGCATAGCCCGCCAGCTCGTCTCCGAGACCGGCAGTCAGGATGATGATGTCTGGCTTGAAACGAGCCGCATTCTTGTCGCCAACATGATGCGCTCGCTCTGGGCAGAGAAGAATTGCAGTCTCGAAGCGCTGCTCGAAGCCCTACAGGTCAAGAGCAAGGAACAGTTGAAGGAATGGCTGGGGCACACGTCGTCCGCACGAACCTTTGCCGACGACGCTGACCGGCGCCACCGGCAGCGTGCTCTTCATGCTCAGCCAAGGCGGCGAACCTGATCCAGTTTCTGAAGGTCGAAGATGAAGGTGACGGCCGTTTCGCCTTCCGCGATTTCATCGCGAAGCTGGACAAGTGCGAGGGTGCCAAGCCCTGGATCTTCGTCCCTCGCAAGGAGGACTATTTCGAGGCGGCCAAGCCCCTCATGGCTTGCTGGCTCGAATGCGCCGCGAGCGCCGTCCTGGGCCTGTCGCCATCGCCAGACAGGCGCATCTGGTTCGTGCTCGACGAGCTGGCCGACCTTCCAAGCGTCGAGAACCTTGCCCGGCTTTTGCCCGAAGGTCGCAAGTTCGGAGCGGCGATAGTGCTCACCTTCCAGGCGCTGGGCCAAATGCGCCATCGCTATGGTGCCAACATCGCAGAAGCCATGCTGGCCTGCTGCAACACCAAGCTGTTCCTGCAAACTGTCGATCAGGAAACCCGCAAATGGGCGAGCGAGACCATCGGTCAATGCGAGATTGAAATGCGCGTTGCCACCGACACGCTGTCGATTGGCAGCGAAGTACCGCGCACGACCATCGCAACCCAGCGGCATTTCCGAGCAGCCGTGCTTGAAAGCGAACTGCGGCTCACTCCGCATCAGGGCTATCTGCTGCTTCCCGACGGCTTTCCCGTGGCCCGGATCGGTCTCACCGCCGATCACATAACCCGGCGCGGAGAGGCTCGCCAGCCCGGCTTCGTCGCGGGCGATCCGGCGGGCACGCTGTGGAGCAAGGTCAGCGAGATCGCAAAGGGTGCGGAAGCCGACGCCAAGCCCAGCACCGAACAAGGTCCGGTCTGATGGTGGCCTCGGTCTCGGCCCTGTCGAGTGCCGGGCAAGCCGCCAGCTATTACGAAGCCGACGACTACTATGCTGAAGGCGGCATGGCTCCATCAGAATGGCTTGGCGAGGCAGCAGAGAAGTTGGGCCTGTCAGGCGAGGTCGATCGCGAGAAGTTTGCCGAATTGCTCGAAGGCCGGATTGCCGGGCAGCAGCTTGGCACGACGCACGATGGCAAAGTGGAACACCGGCCAGGCTGGGATATCACTCTGTCCGCACCCAAGTCCGTCTCGATCATGGCCGAGGTTGCAGGCGACAAGCGGCTGACCAAGGCCCATGGCGCAGCGGTGAAAGTGGCGCTCGCCCATGTCGAAAAGCACATGGCGGCAACGCGGATCAGGCAGAGGGGCGAGGTCGACCGCGAGGCTACCGGCAACATTGCCATCGCCACTTTCCGCCATGCCACAAGCCGGGCACAGGACCCGCAGCTACACACCCACGGCGTGCTCATCAACGCGACGCAGGACAAGGATGGCAACTGGCGCAGCCTTGAGCCGCGCGCATTCTACCAGCTCCAGAAGGAGATAGGCGCGATCTACCGGCAGGAGCTGGCGCACGGCGTTGCCGCACTCGGTTACCGGATCGAGGCGGGGAAGGAATCGCTGTTCGAGATTGCGGGCGTTCCCGAAAAGACCGTCGACGCGCTGAGCCAGCGCACCGCAGCCATCAATGCCCGGCTTGCCGAGCGCGGCACGAGCCGTGCGGAGGCGAGCGCCGCCGAAAAGCAGATTGCCGCGCTCGATACGCGTGAGGCCAAGACCAGTGCGGATCATCGCACCTTGCGCGCCGACTGGCGAGCAACAGCCTATGCCAGCGGGTTCGACAAGGCAGCGCGAGACAGGCTGATCGGTGTCGCGAGAGAGAGGGTCAGAAGCAGCGAAGCATTAGCCAGTCCCGAACTGTTAGCACAGCAGGCAGTGGCCTGGGCCGCTGCCAAGCTGTCGGAACCAGAGGCAGTGTTTCCGGCCAGCACCCTCGCACGCGAAGCCGGAGACTTTGCCTTTGGCAAGGTCGGTCACGGCGCAATCAGCGCGGCAATCGCGGAGGCCGGAGAACGAGGCGAACTTGTCCAACGCACCTTCCTCGACCGGCGCGGTGCAGAGTTTGGCGGATTCACGACGCCGCAGGCCATCGAGACGGAGCGGACGCATGTTGCGCCTTGAGGAGGCCGGACGCGGCATGGCGCAATCGCTCGCCAGTCCGGTGGCGGCAGCACGAACCATCGAGCGCGCGGCGCGCCAATCGTCGCGATCCGGCTACGCCTGGACCGATGACCAGAAGCTGGCGACCGCAGGCCTGCTAACCTCGCGGGATCGTGTGGCAGCCGTCCAGGGTTATGCCGGGACTGCCAAGACCACCACCGTGCTCGCCACCTATGCGCGCGAGGCCCGTCGACATGGTCTTGCCGTGGCTGCGCTCGCGCCAACCGCATCGGCGGCGACCGTGCTGGGCGAAGCACTCGGCCTTCGCGGTGACACCGTGGCCCGGCACCTGCTGGCACCGGAGGCCAAAAAGGCTGGCAAAAGATGCTGTCTGGATCGTCGATGAAGCTTCGATGCTTTCGGCGCACGATATGGCCAAGCTCATGACCCGTGCCGACAAGGCCGGAGCCAGGCTTGTTCTGGTCGGCGACGTCAAGCAGCTGGGGTCGATCGGCGCGGGTGCAGCCTTTGCTCAGTTGCAGCAGGCAGGCATGGCAACCGCAAGACTTGCCGAGGTGGTCCGGCAGACCAATGCCGGAACCCGCGAAGCTGTCATGGCCTCGATCGAAGGCCATGCGGGCAAGGCGCTGGCCGCACTGGAGCGTGGCGGCGGCAAGGTGATCGAAGGCGCAACGCTGGAGGCGCGTCTTGACGCGATGGCCCGGCGCTATCTGGCCCTATCACCCTCGGAGCGTGCCCGAACGCTCGTTATCGAACCATCGCGCGAGGGCCGCGACAGCTCACCGGGATGATCCGTACCAAGCTGACAGAGCGCAGCGAGCTGTCAGCTGAATCCGTGCGCTTCGACGCGCTGGAGGCGAAAAGCCTCACCCGGGCCGAAGCGCGCGAGGCGGCAAGCTATGCCATCGGCGATGTTATCCGGTTCAGCCGCGACTATGCCGCCAAAGGTGTGCGCCGGGGTGAGACCTTCGCAATTGCCACTCATCGATCCCGAGCGCGGGCGCATTGCCCTCGAAGGTCGTGACGGACGTTCGCTTGACTGGCATCCCCAGCAATGGGGTGCGAGCAAAGCCGAGGTATTCGAGCCCAAACCGATGGAGCTGCGCACGGGCGACCGCGTGCAGTTCACCCGGAATGACCGCGATGCCGGACGGGTCAATGGCCTTGGCGCCACTATTTCTCGCATCGATTCCGACCGTGGCCGGGCAACGGTGAAGCTTACTAATGGGCGCGAGCAGAAACTCGAACTGTCCGATCCTCGCGACGCTCACTTGCGCCACGCTTATGTCCAGACCGCACACGCCGCGCAGGGCCAGACCGCCGAGCGTGTTCTGATCCACGCCGACAGCCGCTCCACCAATCTGGTTGATCAGAAGATGCTCTATGTCGCGCTGTCACGCGCGAAAGCTGAAGCAATTGTTGTCACCGACGACAAGGACCGGCTTGTCCGCGCGATCTACGAACGCGCGGGCGAGAAGCAGACGGCCATGGCCGCGAGTACTCCCGAGGCTGGAAAGTCAAAGGCAATGGGTGCTGGTTTGGGCTGATCAAACGACTTGGCGGCGGCAGGCCATGGCGTCCTTCGTCCCGCCGTTGGAATGAACTGCTCCTCTTCGACAGGCCGTGCCGGGCGGATCAACAGCCTGCCCGCTCCATTCGGGCTCAAGCCCTCCCGTGTTGCCTGTTCCGCGTAACCGCTGACCCGCCCGGCCAATCCGGCCCGTCCCTTCATCCGCGTTCCCAACGAATGGACGAAGGATTTTCACCATGGCCAGCACCACAACCACCAGTATCTACGATACGATCACCAACCAGATCATCGCCGCCCTTGAACGCGGCACCGATACTTTCTCGCTCCCTTGGCATCGCAGCACCGCCCCGCTTTCGCGCCCCATGAATGCGGCGACCGGGAAAGCCTATCGCGGCGTCAACGTCCTCGCCCTCTGGGCCAGTGCCGAAGCGCAGGACTTTGGGCATGGTCTCTGGGCGACCTACCGCCAGTGGCAATCGCTGGGCGCCCAGGTTCGCAAGGGCGAAAAGGCTTCGCCCATCGTTTTCTACAAAGTCTTCGACAAGAGCGATGACGAACAGGCCGAGGAACGTGACAGTTCGACCCGCATTTTCGCGCAGGCCTCGCATGTGTTCAATGCCAACCAGGTCGACGGCTTCGCCATGCCCGAAGTGCCGGAAGGCGCGAATTTCGACCCTATCCCGCAGGCGGATGCCTTTGTTGCGGGCACGGGTGCCATCGTGCGTATTCGCGGCGAAAGCGCCGACTACACGCCATCGACCGACACCATAACCATGCCTGACCGCGAGCGCTTCTTCGCTACAGCTTGCGGCAGTGCGTCGCAGAACTGGTACGCCACATTGTTGCACGAGCTTGTCCATTGGTCTGGCGCTGACCACCGCCTTGCCCGGACCTTCGGCAAGCGGTTCGGCGACGATGCCTATGCCATGGAAGAACTGGTGGCCGAGCTTGGTTCAGCCTTCCTGTGCGGCGACCTTGGTCTTTCCACCGGCCCGCGACCGGATCACGCCAGCTACCTCGCCAACTGGCTCAAGGTGCTCAAGGCCGACAATCGGGCGATCTTCACCGCCGCTAGCGCTGCGGCGAAGGCAGCGGAATGGCTAGGGAATGGGCAAGATTAGAAGGACAAGGCTCTGTTGAGCCCGCTTAGCCCTCAAGTGGGTCAGCGACTCTGGCTTCTAAACTGCGACGACCGTATTGTAGCCACCAATCTGGGTCAGCCCCTTGTGGCTGTCGATCCCAGTGTAAGCCAGAGAAGCATTCTCATAGCGACGGAACGCAAAAACAGCAGCGTTCATCCGTTCGGTATTGAACACTCTGTAGCCGCACAAGCAGGTGAAAGTCCTCGATACTCAGACCTGTCACAGTGCGGAACAGGTCGGGTTCGAGCAGCTCGATGACATCTTTCAGGGTATTCTCGCGGAAGTCGGTGAGGTACATGAACGCTGGAATCCGGGTGGCAAACTTGATCAGCTTCTCCTGAACCAGCTTACGCTTCGACTTGTATTCCTTCTCCTCCTCGCTCAGCTCCTTCTTCTCGGCTTTGCTGCAGCTCCCCGTCTTTAGCCTTCTTCTTGAGTTCCTTGACCTTCTCACTCTTGTTGATGATCGTTTCGATCACATTGTCGCCAAGGTCGCGCCACCCCTCAATCCGCTCGACCGCCGCCATCGCTTCCGGGCTGTCGAGCAATCGGCGCAGCGTGTCGTTGTCGACATTGACGAGCATTGCCGATTCCCATTTGCGCGCCAGGAGCGTGCCCGTCGTACCAGCCATTGCATAATCGAGCACTTCGCCGGCATCCAATTGCCGAAGGATCGCACCGTCGTGTGCGAGCACCGGCAGGTAGGATAGCAGGTCACGGACCGCCGTTTCCGGATTATGCTCGCTTGGCGAGAGATTGGTACCGTATTCAGAAAGTTGGCGCAGCGCGCGGGTCGGAGCGAAGTCAAAGACGAAACAGACGGGTTTCAGAATCTGTTCTGCATTTGGATCATCACCCTCGGGGTTCTTGATCGACCACGGCGACTGTACTCGGAACGCCGCTTGGAAGTAGGTCTCGGGCGACTTCAGATTGCGCAGCATGAGGATCGATGACCATTGCGGTACGGTCACGCCCGTTGTCAGCTTTCCGCACGATAAAGTGATCGACTTGCTGTCATGCCCGCCGCGGATCGCCTTCCGCACCGGGTCGAGCGCTGCCAGCCCTATGCCTGCCGCAGGTCCGGCAGCGACAACGACATTGTAATCATGCCAGAAGACATTCTGCTTTTCCTCGAGCAGATTGGCCATCGCCTGACAGGCAGCGACGTTGGGCAGGAACCAGAAAGCGTGGTTCAGATAAGGCAGCAGCCGCGCGTTTTCGTACGGGAATGGCGCCTTGTACCCTGACTTCAATTGGTCCACAGTTTGCGGATTGTAGGAGCCACGGATGATGTTCAGCCACTTCTGCACATCATCCTTGTGCTTGAAGGTGGGCAACACCCCGGTCCCACTCGCAGCGAAAAACTCATTCAGATCGAACTCGTCGAACTCACCCATGCTGGCGATGGCAGTTAGCTCGTCGGGCATCTGATAGGTGAAGAGGCTGACCATCGGCAGAGCAGCATAGGGATTGCGCTTGTCCGGATGCTCAGTCGCAAACGCCTCCTTCGCACGCTGCTCATCGGTGTAGGTCCAATTGAAAATCTGCTCTTCGATGAACTCGCCGGTCTGTATTTGGCGGAACGGCGTGCCGGACAGATATAAATAGGCCCGCGTCGTGATCGGCAGGAAATCTACTTCCGATTCTAGCGGTTGCTGCAAATCCGCCGCCTTTTCGTTCAGTTTTTCGATTTCCTTTTTCGTAGCTGCCGAAAGTAAGGCTTCAGATCTGGCAATCGCCTCCTCTTCGCCCTCGAACAGCTCTTTTGCTGAGTTCGCGCCAGGCGCCGAAATGGTACTCGTCAAAGATGACGAGGTCCCAGTTGATTTCGTGAATCCACTCGTTTCGCGCTTTGATCGCACCGCCTACCTTGCCAAGCAGATCTTGGAATGAACCGAAGTAAACGAGAGGCACGTCCTTGGGTACTTCGCGCGGATCGCCCCCGGTGTTGCGTGAGAGGTAGCGCCACCCGTCGAAATCGACATGATTTTGAAGATCGGTACGCCAAGCGTCCTCTACAGCGGGCTTGAACGTCACGACAAGTACGCGTTTGCGCCCAGTTTCTTCGCAAGCTGATAGCTGGTGAACGTCTTGCCGAAGCGCATCTTGGCGTTCCACAAGAAGCGCGGGAGCGGCCTTGGCATCCTCATCCCACCGTGATTGGTAGTATGAGTAGGTTTGTTCTACTGCCGCCGTCTGCTCGGCGCGCGGTGAGAAAGTTTCGTGGTGCGTGCCGGTAAACACTTCGCCTGTTCGCAGTTCGGTCAGCACTGTGCGGATGTCGGCAACTGTGCAGCGCATCCATTCGAGTTGCGGATTGGCAAAGCCCTTAGCGATCAGCGCGGCGCGCACGGCATGGTCGCTGATAATGCCGCCGCTTTCCAACGCAGCGCTTTCGTCGAGTTCGATTTTGTAGTTTGTAATGGCTGCGGTCTTTAGCTGCTCCGCGACGCGGGACTTCACGTCTCGGGTCGTCTGGCCAACTTTCAACAGACCTTCATGCGCGGCATCGTCAATGGAATAGGCATAGATGCGCGGATTAGCCTCAGGTTTTTGGACGAGGATGTCCTCGATCGTCGGCTTATTCAACGCCCGCCTCCATCGGGCGGATCATGCAGTCAATAAATGCAACCTCTTCCTCCGTAATTCCATACTTCTGGTATAGTTTTTTGTCTGTCCATTCCTGTGCCCAGTCTTGTTGAGGGACCCAGTGATAAACACCACGCATGGCGTGCTGGCTAATCTTCCGCAACGAAACGAGAAACCTTAAAAATGATGTCTGTAGATAACGAGCGGCAACCTCCGCCTGTTCTTTAGATTGGAATGGACCCGCCACGATCCAAGTCTGCGTACAAACCGTTCCTGGCTCTGCGATACTTGGTTTTCCAAGAACCATGTCCGGCAGGATGTGTCCTCCGCTGTTTCCCGGCCCTGCTTGGGGAGCAAGGACCTTCCACGAGTTCAATGAGGTGCGTGTTCTTCTTGATCAAAGAGCGCTTGATAGAACCGCTTCGCCTTCCACTGTTCGAGCTCGCATATACCGTGATCTCGTCCTCGGACGGTTCCTTTGTTTTGAAATCTTTGAAATTTGTTGCAAGGCCAAACGGTGTATCGCCCGTCAATATATCTTCAAAGCTAGGCTCATTGTGCTTCAATACCTTCTGCAGAATCTTCGCAGATCTGGCATCCCTGATGAGGACATCGTTTTCGTCTAATCTGCGATTGGTTGGCCCGATGACATCTCCGTCACGGATAAGGGTGGTAGCGCAATCACCTTCGTGGTCCCGGTCCCACACAAAATAGCAAACGCCGCTCTTCAGATCGACACCGGGAAACACTTGTGCAGAATTCGGATAGTCGACCAGATGACGGACATGCCGATTAGACAGCATCGTTGCCCGGAAATCGTCCATGCCTCGCCCGCCAGCCATCCAACGCGAAGGAATTACCATGCTAACGAAGCGAGGCTCAAGGCGCATCGCTTGCTGAACAAAGAGATGATAAATCGGGGAATTGTTCGTCCCGCCACCACCGCCTGATAATTGATATGGTGGGTTCCCGATTATAACATCAAATTGCATTTCGCCTCCAAACATCTCCGCAAGCCAACCACTCGCCCCATCGGGATGAACAAACGGGTAGGCATAGTTTTCTAAGGCCTTCGCTCGGTCATATGGCTCTTTCCGTGGTGCGCCGCATTGGCCGCATTTCGCGCCCACCCAATCATGCTCCGTGCGGTCGAACCACACATTCCCATGGCCGCTTTCAAACCCACTCGCGACCGAATGTTCACCCGTCGCGTTTTTCGAGCAATAAAGGCTGCGGCGCGCGAGAAGCCCGGTGAGCTGGGTGATGCCGATCCCGAAGACCTGTTGAGTCAGAACGTGATCGACGCGGGCCTGCAGGTCAGGAATTTCCGCCTCAAGCCCTTTGATCAGACGCGTGGCGATCTCACGCAGGAATACGCCCGATTTCGTGCAAGGATCGAGAAAGCGGACCTTACTGTCCGCCCAGATGTTCGCCCCGCCATTGCTCGCCGCCCACCCCTCAGCGAGCGTATCGAGCATTCGGCTTGCAAATTCGGGCGGCGTGAACACCTCGTCGTTCGACAAGTTGGCAATGCACGTCAGCACGTCCGGATTGCGTCCGCGAAGGGACAATGGCGTCTGTTCGTTCATGCAAACCGCTCCCGGTCACGCTCAGCAAGCTCGGCCACGCTCATTGGCGGATAAAAGCCCATTGACTTGAAAATAGGGTGATCGCCGGGATCGCGGAACAACGGAAGTTCGGCTTTGGCCTTGGCTGCTTCAGTCAACGCGTCGAGCCGGAAATCGCGGCGCTGAAACTTACCTTTCCCCAGGTAGCCCCATTCTACAATCACGATCGGATCGCCATTCGCTCCGCGCATGGACATCGCATCACCATGGATCAAATTGACCGACAGCACCTCGGAACCCGCGCGGCAGAGATCATCGTTCTCATCTAGGTCTAGATAAGCTGCGAACACCTCCAGCATGTTGGCGCGGCATTCTGCGATGTTGTCTGCAAGCAACTCGATTCCGTAGCAGGATGTCAGGGCAACAAGCGCATATTGCCGCTTCTCGAACGCCGATTTACCGTATTTCAGTTCAACCGCTGCGAGCTTCCGCTGGAGGATCGGCACGAGGAAATTGCCGCTCCCACAAGCGGGTTCAAGAAAGCGGGAATCGATCCGCTCGGTTTCGCCCTTGACCAAATCCAGCATTTTTTCGACCAGCCAGGGCGGCGTAAAGACTTCGCCATGGTCGGCGACACGCTGTTTCGACTTTATGAGGCTGGCAGCAGGTTGCTCGATGGGTGCCGGTAGCGGCAGAGGCAATGCCCGCGGCTTTGGTGCAGGTGGGTTGCTGGGCTGGGCAAAGTCCGCGAGTAGTTCGAGCGACCGCGTCACGTTGGAAGGCGGTGCCGTCACGCCGCTTTCCCAGTCGCGCACTTCAGCCACTGAGACCCCGAATTCCTTCGAAACATCAGCAAGCGAAAGCCCAGCAGCAACCCGCCGAGAAGAGAATGACATAAGGTTTTTCGATATCGCGGTCATGATTTGTACAAGGTGATAGGACAGAGAGCGGACGGCGCAAAGTCTGCTTTGCAAAGAATTGGTGCCTAGAACCCATTGATTGGGCACAGTCCTAGTGGACGTATATCGTTGAATTCCGCGCTTTCCCCCTTGACGAATCCCTCTCCCCGGACCCGTCGAAGTTCTACCGGGCACTTGGGGTTTGTTAGACAATCCTGCATTTGAAAGGGCGACAATGTACAAGCCAGGGGGCACGATTGCCGCAGCGCTCGAAAAAATACAGCGCAAGTCATACGTGCTACCCGCAATCCAGCGAGAATTTGTGTGGAAGCCTGAGCAGATCGAACGGCTGTTCGACAGTCTTATGCAAGGCTATCCATTTGGAACATTCCTGTTCTGGACGGTGAAGCCGGAGACCAGCGGAAACTTCAAATTCTACGATTTTGTGCTGCACTACCATCAGCGCGACGCAGCGCATTGCCCTGAACTGCCGACATTGCACGATCAGACAGTCACCGCAGTACTCGACGGTCAGCAGCGACTGACAGCGCTCAACATTGGGCTGCGAGGCTCCATGGCGATGAAGCTGCCGAGCAAGTGGTGGACTAACCCAGACGCCTTCCCGAAGAGGACGCTTCGGCTCAACCTCCTCGCGTCGCTGGAGCCCGACGAGGACGGGATCGTTTATGATTTCCGTTTTCTCGACGACGCTCAGGTCGAGCGCAGCGAGGAAGCGTTCTGGTATAATGTGCCCGACATAATGGCGGTCAGCGATGTGACCGACCTCAACGACTGGTTGGTCGATGCAGGGCTTTCGGGCGAGCAGTTCAAATCAGCCTTCCGGATGCTGACCAAGCTCTATCACGTGGTGAAGACCAACCAGCTGATGTACTACTATGAAGAGGAGGCGCAGGATGTTGAGCGGGTGCTCAACATCTTTATCCGCCTTAATTCCGGTGGCACGGTTCTATCTTACTCTGACCTGCTGCTCAGCATCGCTGTCGCACAGTGGAAAAAGGTAGACGCCCGCTCAGAGATCCATAGCCTGGTTGACGAGATCAACCGGATTGGGAACCGGTTTCACTCTCAGCCAAGATTTCGTCTTGAAGGCTGGCCTTATGCTCTCAGACATCGCGAGCGTCGGGTTTAAGGTCGAAAACTTCACCCAGGCGAACATGGAAAAGCTGGAATCCAACTGGCCGCAAATCCGCGCTGCCTTGGTCCGGACAGTCGAACTGGCCGCAAGCTTCGGCCTGAACGGACAAACACTGCGGGCGGACAGCGCATTACTGCCGATCGCCTATTACCTTTATCATCGCAAAGCACCTGCGAATTACAGTGTCAGCAACCAGTTCGCCGCCGATAGGGAAACTATCCACTCTTGGCTGATCCGATCGCTGCTCAAGGCGTCGGGCATTTGGGGCAGCGGCCTTGATACGCTGCTGACTGCCCTGCGCGAGGTAATCCAGCAGAAGGGCGACGAGTTCTTCCCTGCACCAGAACTCGAACAAGTCATGGATGCACGCGGCAAGTCGCTCACATTCTCTCCGGCAGAAGTCGAAGATATGCTTTCATTGCAATACGGCGACAAGCGGATGTTCGCCCTGCTGTCGATGCTTGTTCCCCTTCGTCAATCTCCGCAACCAGTTCCATATGGACCACGTGTTCCCGATCTCCCGCTTCACCACCGCCAAGCTGCGGAAAGCGGGGGTCGCCGAGGACAAGATCGAAGAGCTTGCACGAATGGCAAATGAGCTGCCCAATTTGCAGTTGCTCGAAGGGACCGCAAACACCGAAAAGCGTGATGCTCTGCCTGCCAAGTGGCTTGCGGCGCACTATCCCAACGCTGGAGACCGGACGCATTATTGTGCGATGCACGATCTTGGCGACATTCCCGAAACACTAGACGGGTTTGAGCCGTTCCACGCCGACCGCCGCGAGCGCCTTCGCGAACGGATAGAAAAAGTGCTGGATGTCGCGAGGGGTTGAGGCCGCTGTCGGCAGAATATACACGCTGAAAGGAGCAACTTTGCCCAAGCGCAGCATCACCGATGAAGAGATCGGCCTGATCAAGGCGATGCTCGCGCGCGGCATGAAGAACAAAGACATCCAGTTCTATTTCAACAGGCAAGACCGCGCGGTCAATTCGGGGCGGATCACGGGAATACGCGACCGCAGCTATGAGCGGAATGTCCCAGAGCGAGCAACGAAGCACTATCGGAGTTCATCAAGAAATTTGCCGCACCTCAGCTTTCGGCTCCCGGCATTGTCATCGAAACCCCTGCTCTTAGGCCCGCGGATGCGATGGACGAAAAGGTTCTGCGCTCCTTCTTCAAATGCGACGAGGCAGGCAAATGGCACTGCCACGCTGGCGAGACTGACGAATTTGAGTGCAAGGAAGGCTTCAGCCTCCGCAATTTCGGCAAGCCGCTGCGGACCATAGCCGGGTTTGCCAACAATCGTGGCGGGTATCTTTTCTTTGGAGTGAAGGACAAGCCTGATGGCTTCGCAGTATCCGGCCTCGCTGACGATCGCTTTACTGAGACCGATCAAAACAAGTTTAGTCAGACAATCAGATCAGTGCTTGAACCGACGCCCCGTTTTCGCGTCGCAACGCTGAAGTTGGATGCGTTCACAGTTGGTGTGATCTTTGTCGAGCCTCACAGCGCAAAACCCGTCATCGCAAGCAAGAGCGAAGGAATGGTGGCCGAAAGGGCGATCTATTTCCGATACCCCGGCGAAACCAAATCGATCTGCTACGCCGATTTGCGAACCATCCTGATGAGCGTGATCAGCGCAGCCGCGAGGCAATTCTGCCGCTAGTCCAGCGCCTTCTGGAGCTAGGACCAAGGGATGCGATCGGTAGCAAACTTGGCAGACGGTCAGTTAGAGGGCGGGACCCGCCCCCATCTTAATCGATCCCAATTCGCTTGAGCGGATCAAATTCATTCGTGAAGGTGAATTTCATGAGGTGGATGGTGCACCAACGCTGCGCCTCATTGGCGATGCCCAGACCATTCCCAACGAAATCATTTCGCCAGTCCGAACCGTTCGTGAAGAAGTTACGATTGATGCCATCTTGCGCAATTTCATCAATCGCACGCCAGTTGAGCAGCCCCTCTCCTATTTCAAACAGGTCAGCCACGAGCAAGGCTATACCTTGCCGATCTTCTACTACCTCCACCTTGCCGGACAGTCGCGGAAGGAGGCAGTCGCTACCTTGCGATCCTACAAAAATGCTCGTGAGAACTCGCGGGCAGAAATCATCAAATTGCTAAACGGCAAACGGACATTGCATGCTAAACTAGGCGGCGCACGAGGGGCCACATTCAACCGGATTTTCAACGATCTAGGAACGACCATCAAAGACGCTCAGCGAGCGAAAGAGATTTGTTCGGCTTTGACAGGGCTGTGGGAAGCTGATTCCGCCAAGTTCGATCACTTTCACAATTTGCTGCAAATGGCACTGGTGGTTTGGGATGCTGGGGATGGGAGCAGGGACTTGCTTGCAAGCATTCGTCGGGCCGCCGCACGCCTCGACGAGGTCGAATATGGAGCCTTGGTGCCGGCCGAATAGAAATGTTTGATAAGTGCATGCCGTTAAATTGGCGCTTCCCTGACGGGCTACCCGCTCTATCTCGCTGTGCTCGACTGAACCCGCGTGGCGGTTTCATCCCATCTGGGTGACGATCAGGAGCAGTTCGAAGCGGAGCGGGAATTCCTGGTGGACGCGCTCTGTCCCGCGCGTCCTGCGCTCCTGAGGGCGCGGCGTTCCCAAGCTCACCCGCAGGCACGCTTGCCTCTCTCATGGCCGAACGCCCGCTGGCGCACTGATCGCGCGCGCAGGACCTCCGTCGGCTTCGCGCCGCCCGCAACGGTGCCGACTTTGTCTGGATCGCCGGGCGATCCCTGGCGAGAGCGCGCACGAAACTGGTGGCAGGGCGCACTGTGGCGCTCAAGCATACGCGCGCGCCTATGCTGGACAACGCAACCGATCACGCCAACACGGTGCCACAGGCGATAGCCCATGTCGGGAAGGACGGAATGGATAGCGACATCATCCATCAGTTTGCGGACAGACTGGGCGACGCGGATATGAAGGCCTTGATCGATGCACAGCCCAAGATGACCGGTTGGATGGGCGACGCTGTGCTCGGGATCGCGGAGGCGCGTCATGGATGAGTTTGCCCGCAGGGAGGCGGCAGACCGCCGCGCCTTCATCGAGGAAGCCGCCAGCAGGCGCGACCTGACGCCGACGATCATTGAGAAGGGACTACGCGTTTAGCGCTCGGCCTTCGGGGCAATCATCTAAACGGTTCGACGAATTTCCCGATAAGGTCAGCGGCTTGTCGCTGGCGCGAGATTCGCAAGTTGCGCAACTCGTCGTCCTCCTCGTCAATTGGATCGCCATACTCGAAGCGGGCGACGGCCACTGGTCCATCCCTCAAATGGGCTTCGTCGGGATTGGGATCGGTGAAGCGAACTCCGATGCGTTCAAGTGCGTCCTTGATGACTTCACAGTGCTTCCCCTCCAACCCTCGGGAGAATGCGGCGTGAACCGCTTCAAGGCCGCCGGTATAGTGTTCCAGGCAATAGACAAGGTCATGAGCGTCCTTGCCTTCATGTCGTTGGTCATAGGCGAATGCCTTTAAGCAGGTGAAGCTTACGATGTCTGCATGCCGGACGATTTCTGTAGTTCTGCCTCCGTCATTGAGCAGTTCGGCGGTTATTTCCTTTGTCTCGTGAAGATCGAACACCATCGAGGAATGCGGGATATTCATTGCCGTCACCTGGCTGTCGGTGGGCAGCTCTGCAACCTTTCCGCCGCTCAGATGCGGGGCATCAGCAAGAAATTCCAATATCATTGTTCCGCCACCCTCGACTTGGGCTTGCCAGCGCCAGGAGACCTTGTTGCCCTTCTTGTTTGTGGCGCGTTGGAACTTCATCGCGAGCAGGTTTTCCTCGAGCGTCGCGTATGCCTCCATGTCCGTGAGCAACCCCATGTCGACTACGACATCCACATCACCGGTCCCGGCGTGGTGGGGGACTTCGGGTGGTCGTGAGGTGATCAGATATCTTGAGGAGTCAGACCTCCCACCAAGTAGACTTTCTCCTTTCCAAGGTCCCAGGCCGCGCCAAGAGTGTGACGAGAACGCGCTCACATCCCTCGGTGACATCGGCTTTGTATCCTGAAATGTGAGTTGGCTTAGCCATCAGCCGTCAAGCCTTTCCGCGCGCAGATGGTCCGCCATTTCTTTCGAGCGCCCGCTACTCTGAAGGAGGTCAAGGTAAACCTGGACACAGGGCGCGTAGCAAATTCCCGATAACTCCTCTCCGATGGCGACATCTTGGCTTGCCGGACTATCTATAAAGTGCCAATTCCAACCTTCGGAAACGGGCCGCGCATCGAGTAGCCGCAGTGCTTCTGTTTGAGCGCGGCCCTTGCGAATTCGGCATTTGAGCTGAGAGATGTTGGTTAGGTATGGCGCATAGGCCTGTGCGGCAGCTTCGGCAGTAACGGCGTACAGTTTGCGCCGGTTTCGCGACAGGCGTGATCCAAGCGACGAGCAAGGTCTTCGGAGTTGCTGGCTGGTACATAGTAGCGTTCCAGCTTTGGCCGTTTTTGGTTCGCCACAATGCGCGACCATTCGTCCAGCACTGCTCCGCGCCCCTTCAATCTGCGCAATTTGGCTGGTCCCGCCCCTTCAACTTCAATCCAGTCGCGCTTTTCCATTTCCGTCAATGTTTCGGAGGTGGTCGCTGGTGAAGCGCCCGACGTTTCTGCAAGCTCCTTGACGCTGACCCAGCCAGGCCAGGCTGCGATTATGGCTTGGAGGACCTGAGCTCTTTTGCCTCTGAAGATCAAATCCAGTCTTCGCCGTGCCTTCTTGGGTGTTGCGCGATCGTAGAACAAACGCCGCCTTTGATGGCAGGAATAGGGAGCCGCCGGAATCGAAGCCCGACCTCTTCGGTTTGCAGGATGTCGCGAGCTCCTTTCGCGGAATCGCCTGCGCCAGCAGCATTGGGACTTGTTCACCTGCCGATGGCCGACTTTCGCTGTACGTTCGAAGTTGCCAGATATTGTGATGGATATCTCGCGGATACAGCTCCTTCTTTGCCTCGACTACGAGTTGGAAATCGCGCCCGCGAATACTGATATCGATAAGCGCATCGGGCCTAAACTTTCCTCCGAGGTTCGTTTCCCGCTCGAGGTGGCGCACGTCGGTATCTGGAAGGGCGTCAAGCACTTCGCACATGGCTTCAACGAGCTTCTTCAGTCTCTAAGGCTTCCGATTTTTCCATATTCGCTCACCAGTGAGTCTCGACTCATACCGAATATTCGAGAGAAATGCAATATTCACTGTGCGGAAAATTCGTTGCTGAGGTCGATCTCAATTCGTGGCCACGATCTTGAGGTGAGGCCTGCCTTGTCGAGGACCTCGACCGCTTCGCGTCGGTGCTCTGGAGCCAAGTGGGCATAGCGGAGCGTCATGCTGTAATCGCTGTGACCGACAGTTCGCGGATCGTGTTGAGGTCTACCGCCCCCATGGCAAGACGTGAGGCGAAGTGGTGGCGCATGTCGTGCCAGCGGAAGTCTGCAATCTTTGCGTCGTCGAGCAGCTTCTTCCACGAGGAGTTCACGTTGTCGAAGCGCGCACCGTCTTCGCTTTCAAACACGCGGGTGTTTCCGAGGCCGCATTGTGACCGCCAGGATTTGAGCGTCTCATAGGCTTCCGCGTTCAACGGAATGTGCCGCGTCTTGCGCGACTTGGCGGTTTCCGCCGACACGGTGACGATACGCCGGTCGAAATTCACATGTGACCATTTGAGGTCGAACAACTCGCCGCGCCGCATACCTGTGTTCAGCGATAGGAGGACCATCGGCATCAGATGATCGGTGAAAGGAACGGCGCGCAGGCTGGGCAGCAGCTCTCGGCCACGTTCGCGCCGCCACTGGTTGGCTGTATCGCGCTCGTTGCGCATTCTGTCCTCGCGCTTCTTGAGTTGTGCGCGCAGACGATACTCCTCGGCTTCGTCCAGGTATCGAACACGGACTTCCTTGTTCTCGCGCGCCTTCTTGACCTTGGCGATCGGGTTCACTGCAATCAGCTCCCATTCGACAGCCCGGTTGAGCGCTGCCTTGATCGCCGTGATGTCGCGATTGACGGTGTTGGTCTTGACGCCATCCTTCATGCGCTGGGCGCGCCAGCGCTCCATGCGAGCGGCGAGATCGTCGCCATTGGTGTCTTGAGGAACTTCTTGAAGGCCACCTTCAGCCGCTTGATCGTGGCCTCTGCTGTCTTCTGGTGGACCCGGGCCCAATCGGCGTAATGCTCGTCAATGAACTCGCCGAACGTCGAAACCTGTTTGCGCTTCTGACGTCCAACGCGCGGATCGACACCGGCCCAGTATGGGCCAAGTGCGCTCTTTGAGGCTTCTACTGCTTCACCGTATCCCATACTCGTGAGCCGACCAAGCCGGATGCGCTTTCCGCGCTTAAACTCGAGATACCAAGTTTTTACGCCCGATGGCTGGACCCGCAGCAAAAGCCCACCAAACTTCGGGTCGCGCAACTCATAGGGCTTTGCCTTCATGGCAGCTTTTAATGCTACGGAATTGTTAAGCGCGGTATGCATTGCGATCTTTCCTTCGACCACAAAGGTAGCGTTTTCGTAAGTGAAATGTAAGTGCAGGGGGTGTGAACGCAGTGCAACAAATGCGAACGATTCGCAACTTTTAGAAAACCCAAATAACACTGGAAAAATAATTAGTTATCAGTCATTGTATCGTTCTGTTGCGTTGCAACAAAATGCGCCTTTTTTACAGCTCCGAAGGCAGAGGTCACTGGTTCGAATCCAGTCGGGTGCACCATTTTTTCAATCATTCAGGCCATTCGTTTTCAGCTCATATGGAATGAGTTTGGAATACGCAGACTTTGCCACCCATTCCCGTCCAGCGCTTTACTGGCTCATGTCATCAACCAACCACAGCAAACGAAAATTGAGATCACCAATCCGCATGCAGGTTGGATAGCAAGCGCAGTAACCAGTTGAAAACGTCCCTAGCCGTCAATTTTCTCAACTGCAGGCAGGTAAAACGACCCGTCAACAAAGCTGGAGCCTGGCCTGTAGGCACGGAAAACCAGCAAGAAACGGCCCTGCGGAGCGGGAAGCCAGTTGGCCGGGCCGATCGGTTGCGTGTGGGAAATGACCAGGACTATGCTTCCGTCGGCCGCTGGCTCAATCCGGTGGGCCACGCTGTTTACGGCATGACGGCCAATCGGGTTATCGTAAAGAAACCAGCGGCCCGCTCCATCACTCTCATAGAGTGTCAGCGACCAGAATGCGTCGACTGGAACCTGGCTGGGGATCCTGATCCGGTAGCGCGATGATCCTTCGAGCAGGGCGCCGTCGGCATCCTAAGTCGTCAACGGGTTGATCGCCTCGGACACGGGAAGCGCGGCCAGACCGCCAAGGGCTATTATGCTGCGATAAAGATCGTCAGAACCGAAGTCGGCGATGTTCGGTTGGGGATATCGCCATCCTCCGCGCAGGCTCCCGGAATTTTCGAAGGCCTGAACGGTCTCGTCGAAAAGGCCGCCGAGACTGCGATCAAACACTGCGCCCATTGCCGGATCAATCTGAGGCACTGCGCCAGCGTAATCCGGCAATGCCATTGCTCGGCCAAGGCAACCGATTCGTTTATTCTGCTCCGCTGGGAGCGGGCCCCGCGTCAGTGCCGCATTGACCACCGCAATAAACTGCCTGCCATTCGGACGCGTGGGGATGGCTGCTTCGGTTTCGCCAACGGCATATGCGCTGCCTGCGATTGTGTATTCGCCTTGCAGACGCTGTGCCTCGGCAAGGTCGCTTGACCCATCGACAAAAGTCCGCGCAACCAGCCACGCATCTCTGGTTGGCGAGCGGATCACAGTTTCGCCTGGAATTAGTGTTCCTTCCCAATCCGGCCCTACAATCAGGAAATGGCGGGCCTCACTGCCCTCGTTCCGAAGGATCGCGAACGCATCCGAGAACGCGTGCATCAGTTCCACGCTGTGATAACGTGTTCCCATCGCAGGGATCGTGAACCGCACCGGACCATCGGCAAGGTCGAGCCAAGCGGTGGAATACAAGGTATCGACGTTTGGCGTGGTGATCGACCGATCAGCGGGCTGCGACAGGGTGCGGCGGTGGATCAGACTATTGATCTGGGCGCCGGGTAGGGAAAGCATGCGCTTGCGCGTGCGCCACATCTCATAAAGTGGGAATGCAAAGAGAAAGGCCCGTTGGGCCGTTTCGCTGTCAGATGCGATTGCCTCACAATTGCGCGGCTTCATTGCCATACTGGGTTCCATGGCATTCGCGCCGACGCCAGCAATAAAGGCGAGAGTAGTAGTCAGCATGGTGGCTCTGAACATTGTGGATTGTCCGTCTGCTGGTTCGGATAGGGTATGCGGCTGACCATCCTTTACAGGGTCGGCTGACCCTCGTTTAACTTGGGCGCTTGGCGGCGAATGTCGAAAATGCAACATTCAGCTCCTATGGATCTCTTTCGCTACCGCCCGAAGCCATTCCTAAGCTTCCTTTCCGACGATCAGGCCGCGCGGCTGAAATCGACGGGACAGCGTCGCAAGCTGGCGAACGGACAATACATCCACAGCCGCGGCGACACCGACCCGGGCATATCGATTATCGAAAGCGGTGCTGCGCGGGCCGGCATTTACGGCGCAGATGGGGAATTCATCCTCACTTCATTTCTAGGGGCCGGGCATTCTTTTGGTGAGTTTACTGTCTTTACCGAACTGCCGCTCAGCCACGACATTTCCGCCGTTGGTCCCACAACGGTGATCCGAATCCCTTCCAAGACGTTTCTCGAACTCGGTAAGGCTGAGCCAGCCTATCTCATGGCCTTGATGCGCGCGACCCTGATGCGCTCACACATCCTGCTTGAGATGCTCCACGCGATCAGGATTTTGCCCCTGGTGCCACGTGTCGCCAAATTCCTGCTGATCCTCACGCCCCCGCCACCGGCAAAACCCAGAGTGCGCTTCAAGCAATCCGATCTTGCTGCGACAATAGGTCTTTCGCGCGCTTCGTTGAACCGCGCTCTAACTGATCTGGAGGAGCTCGGCATGATTGAGCGGCGCTATGGCTCAATCGAGGTGCGCAGCATCGATGACTTACTTTGCTGGCTCAAGCAGGAAAGTGGAGAATATTGACGCACACAGGGAGCGCCGAGCACGTTTGTGCGGGTACTTTGAAATGTAGCAAATAAGACATTCGTGGCCAGCGGGTGATGCTAAATTCCCGGAATAGCATCAATCCCGGAAGAGTGATCGAGGCACACGGCGACCTGTTAAGGCCACCAGTCTCGGCTACTTTCGGGAGCGGGCCGCGAGGTATTCAAGCCTCGGGCAACGCTGAGGGGAGTCTGGGGAATGATCACGAAGCGTTGTTTGTCGGCCGGTATGTCTGCACTGGCATTGGCTGCCTTGCCGTCGGTTGCGATTGCACAGGACGAAGGGGCGCAGTCGCAATCGGAAGACAGCGCGGGGCAACTTCCCGTGATCATCGTCAGCGCCACTAGGCGGGCCAATGACGTTCAGGATGTTCCCATCGCTGTGACCGCCATAAGCGCCGAGCAGCTGGATCGCGCTGGTGTTGCCGATATCACTACGCTCGACACCGTCGTGCCCAGCTTTAACCTCAATGCTTCCGGCACCACGACCGGTGGAATTACGCTGCGCATCAGAGGTATCGGAACCACCGGGAACAATGCGGGACTTGAGAGTGCCGTCGGCGTATTTCTTGATGGCGTCTACCTTTCCCGTCCGGGGGTGGCGCTGGGCGATCTCATCGATATCGAGCGGGTCGAAGTGCTGCGCGGTCCGCAGGGGACGCTGTTCGGACGCAACACTTCGGCGGGCGCGCTCGACATCCGGACAAAGAAGCCGCGCCTCGATATCGTCGAGGGTTTTGCCAATGCGACCTATGGCAACTTCGATCTCGTCAACGTGCAGGCAGGCATCAATGTGCCGCTGGTTGCTGACAAGATCGGCCTGCGCATCGCGGGTTCGGTGCGCGATCGTGGCGGCTTCATCGAAGGCCCGACCGGCGTGGAAAGCAACACGATCGAACGATTGGTCTTGCGCGGACAAGTGCTGTTCGACCTCGGACAGGCCGGCGAATTGCGCTTAATCGGAGACTACACCGAAGGCGATGACAGTTGCTGCCACGCTATTTGGGTTCGGGATGGAACGACGGTCAATTTTCCTGCGTTCGGTCTTCCTGCCAATGGGGGCGCGCCCAACGTTGGCAGACAGGCGCTTGAAAATCTTCAAGTCCAACGACGGCCAGTTCGACACTCCGTTCGAGACTTGGGGCGTGTCGGGGGAATATAACGTTGAAACCCCAATAGGCGCTCTAACTTATCTCGGATCCTACCGTGATTTCGAGTTTCGCACGTCGTTGGAGACCGATTACACCCAGTTACGGCTGTTTACCGCGGGCGCTTCGGACCAAGCCAGAGCCCTTGGCGGGCAGAATTTCGAACCGCGCAACAATCCGACACGAATTGAGACTACCACGCACGAACTGCGATTGCAGGGCGAAGCGTTCGATGGCCGCGTCGATTGGCTGATCGGCACCTACTATTCGTGGGAACGCATCAGCCAGCAGCTCTCGCTCACCCTGCTTGATCAGTTTCAGGCCGGGGTTAGCGGCGGCCTTCTGGGTGCTGTGCCACTTCAGCCAAACCCTTTGTTCCTGACAGCTGGCGGCGTCGATGCGACCGGCGATTTTGCGACAAACCGCTACGATCAGACCGGCAAATCCTTCTCGGTCTTTACGCACAATGTCTTTGCGATCACCGACAATCTCGATTTGACCGTCGGCCTTCGCTACGTTGATGAGAGCAAGGATGGATCATACGCGCAGGTCGATGGCGAATACGATGCCTGCCTCGGCACACTGAACGCGGGCGCGGGGAATTTCCTCGGGGCCGCAGGGGTTGGCCTGAATTGTTTCGTCTTTGCCGCACCGAGCCTTGAAGTGCTTGACACGATAAATCCCACGCTTGCTGCGAACCCGCTGGCACTGGCTTTGCTGCCGCGCGAATTCGAGGCGACCTTTGAGGACGAAGAACTCGTCTACACCGTAAACGCCACCTATCGGCCAAGCGAGGCGATCACGCTTTACGGTAGCTTTACTCACGGCTTCAAGTCAGGCGGTTTCAACCTCGATGCGTCGGCCGCGGTCGGCGGGAGGGATCCGCGTTTTGGGTCTGAAACCGTCGATGCCTACGAGATTGGGCTGAAAACCGAATTGTTTGACCGCCGCGCGCGGGTGAACATTGCTTTGTTCGATCAGCATATCAGCGATTTCCAGGTGCTGGATTTCACCGGTATTCAGTTTCAGACTTTCAATGTCGACAAGGCGCGCAGCACCGGTTTCGAGATCGAGAGCCAGGCGCAACTGTCCGATACCCTTTCGGCGAACCTTGCCGTTACCTACACCGATGCTCGCTACCCCAGCGATTGCGCCGAGCTTGATCCGACGGCGTCTGCCTTCAGGGCAAATGTTGCAACCCTGTGCGGTGCCTCGCTCACCAACGCGCCCGACTGGACGATAGTGGTCGGCGGCACCTATGAACGTCCTATTTCCGACCGTCTCGAATTTTTCCTGTCGGGCACCGCACGGTATGAAAGCGCACGCCGCACCTCGACGCTTCCGACAGAGGTGCTGCGACCCGATCTGCCTCTGCCTGGCGATATTCAGAAGGCCAACGTCCGGGTGAACCTCCGGGCTGGAATCGGCCGCGATGATGGAAGCTGGGCGCTGGAAATCTGGGGCAACAACGTCTTTGACGAGCGCATCCGGAACGGAACATTCACAGTCCCCCTGCGCGGTGCCTTGGGCAACCGCGCCCGAGCGTCGTTTGTTCAGGAACCGGCGACATATGGCGTTACGATCAGAACGCGCTTTTAAAATGTGATTGAGCGTGCAAATTCAGTCGTCACGATGCGACCAAGCGCGTTGCTCAAGCGGTAAATGTTTGAGCTGGTCTCTCGTACATCGAATATCTCGTTCTCAGGCGATAATCCGACAATGCAGGGCACAAATCAGACATTCAGCTATCGTCCAATTGCGGACATTTACGACAATCACATCAAACTTGAGAGCCGACAATCCCCTAGGACGCGCAAAGCAGACACCATTGCGGCAAATCGACAGAAATTTCCCAATAATTTGAGTGTTCGCGGTTTTCAATAAAGTGGCAGGGCTTGCAATGCTGCCCGGATCGTCAGGTGCGCATCAGTCAGGCGTTTGGGTGGCGATCATGTCCATCATGTTGCGGGCGGCTTCGCGGTCTGAGGGATCGTCGAACACGACGTCGAGGTCGGGGGCTGCATCCAGCATATAAAGCAGAGTCCAGAGCGCAAAACGTGTACCGCGATCGCGTTCCAGCCCAATATCGACCAGCATCCGTTCGATACCGGCGGGCACTGCCATCGGTGAGATGTCGGCCAGATCGGGCGTCCCGAAATAGCGTTGCAACAGATCCTGCATGTCCATTCCACCGCGCTAGCGCACCGGAAGCTTCATGCAAGCGGCTTGGCCCGTATTTTCTTTGGCGCGCGGCATTACGCTGCTAGGGCGCGCCCATGCTTACCATTGACGGTGTAACAGTACGGCTTGGCGGCCGGACAATTCTTGAACGTGCCAGCGCGACGGTGCCGGTCGGCGCACGCGTTGGCCTGATCGGGCGCAATGGCGCTGGCAAATCGACCCTGATGAAAGCGCTGATCGGGGAAATCGAACCCGACGATGGCGCAGTCACCAAACCGTCGCGTGCGCGCATCGGCTATATCGCGCAGGAAGCCCCCAGCGGCACTATGACGCCAGAGGAGGTAGTGCTGGCCTCCGCCACTGAGCGCGCGCAATTGCTAGCCGAACTGGAGACCTGCACCGACATGGATCGCATGGGCGATGTGCATGAACGCCTGCTGGCAATCGATGCCTACAGCGCGCCTGCGCGCGCGGCAAAGATCCTCAATGGCCTGGGCTTTGACGAGGAAATGCAGCAGCGCCCGGTGGAAAGCTTTTCCGGGGGCTGGAAGATGCGCATTGCCTTGGGCGCACTGCTGTTTTCAGAGCCGGACATTCTGCTGCTGGACGAACCGTCGAACCATCTCGATCTCGAAGCGACGCTGTGGCTTGAGAACTTCCTCAAATCCTATCCGGCGACGCTGGTGGTAATCAGCCACGAGCGCGACCTGTTGAACAAGGTTGTCGATCACATTCTGCATCTGCAGGGCGGTCAGCTGACACTGTATCCGGGCGGATACGATGCATTCGAAAAACAGCGGGCCGAACGCGCCGCGCAACTTGCATCGGCAAAGGCTTCGCAAGATGCTCAGCGTGCCCGGCTGCAGGACTATGTCGCCCGCAACAGTGCGCGCGCATCAACGGCAAAGCAGGCGCAGTCACGCGCCAAAATGCTGGCCCGGATGCAGCCCATCGCTGCGCTGATGGAAGACCCCAGCCTGAGTTTCGACTTCCCCGATCCCGAAGAACTGCGATCGCCGATGATAACGCTGGAACAGGTGGCGGTGGGTTATGGCGAAGCGCCGCCGATATTGCAGCGACTGAATTTTCGGATCGAAGCCGATGACCGGATCGCTTTGCTTGGCCGCAATGGCAATGGCAAAACTACGCTGGCGCGGCTGCTGGCCGCCCAGCTGGAGCCGAAGGAAGGCGAGCTGAACGCACCCGGCCGGCTGAAAGTCGGCTATTTCACGCAGTATCAGGTTGAAGAACTGGCGGGCGAGGAGACGCCGCTGGATTTGATGAACCGGGCGATGGAGGGCGCGTCCCAAGGCTCCGTCCGCGCGCAATTGGGTCGCTTCGGCTTTTCCGGCTCTCGTGCCCAAGCGCAGGTCGACAAGCTGTCGGGCGGGGAGCGTGCGCGGCTGGCGCTTGCGCTGATTACGCGCGATGCGCCGCATCTCCTGATCCTTGATGAACCGACGAACCATCTGGACGTCGATGCGCGCGAGGCGCTGATTCAGGCGCTGAATGATTATTCGGGCGCGGTAATCCTTATCAGTCACGATCGGCACATGGTCGAACTGACGGCTGATCGGCTGGTGTTGGTGAATGATGGAACGGCACAGGAATATGCCGGTAGCATGCAGGATTACATTGATTTCATTCTGGGCCGCAAACAACCAAAAGACAGCCAGCGCGCCGGGAAGGGGAAGCCCGGCGGTTCATCCGGGTCGAATGCCTTGCCGCAAATGCGCTTCGCACAATCGGAAATGACGAAAGCGGAGAAAAAGATCGCACGGCTCACCGCCGAACTCGAAAAGATTGATCAATTGATTCTGGAGCATAGCGGGACAGGAAGCGGGCAGCAGGGCGCGAAAATGCAGGAATTGCTCGTCGCCCGTGCACAGGCTGCCGATACCCTCGCAGGGGCCGAGGAGAAATGGCTTTCCGCAGGCGCCGCGCTTGAGGCTGTCGGGCAGAACTAGGGCACGATCTGCCGCAGCTCTGGCGTGAATGGACACTGCGAAGCGCCAGCGTGCAAGAAATCCGGCGACATTTCCTGACCTGGAAGTTAAGGATAAAGCCATGGCGACGCCGATTTACGAATTTGCGCAACTGCCGCAGGCACCGACCCTGCGCGATGATATGCGTGCGCGCAAACGATCGCGCCAACCGGGCGAGGGACCGCGTGTCGGCGTGATCTACAATCCGCGCAGTCACCGCAATCAGGGCGCGGATTTCGATGTCGAGGTTTGTCCGCGTGTACATATTGCCAAGCCGGGCGATCGCTCTGCGCTGCCCGCTGCACTGGCCAATCTTGCTGAAACGGGGATCGATCTGTTGGTGATCAACGGCGGCGATGGCACGGTGCGCGATGTGCTGACCTGTGGGCTGGGCATTTTCGGTGATGACTGGCCCGCAATCGCCGTGCTGCCCAAGGGCAAGACAAACGCGCTGACAGTCGATCTGGGAGTGCCGACCGACTGGAATCTTCAGGATGCCATCGATGCCTTCGATACTGGCGGACGCATTGTGCGTCGTCCGATCTCGGTGCGCGATCTGTCGCAGCGCCTTGCGCCGGCGGGGCCGACTGCCGAGCCTGCGGAAGTGCTGGGCTTCATCCTTGGCGCAGGCGCGTTCACTGCTGCCACACAGGACGGGCAAAGCGCGCACAAACTGGGCGCTTTCAACAGTGTCGTGGTTGCAGTCACCGGGATGTGGGGTCTGATGCAGGCGCTGTTCGCCTCGCGTAGTAACCCGTGGCGACGCGGGTCGCGCATGACCATCGGTCTGGGCCCGCAAAAGTCACCGATGGTGCACAGCGGCAGGGGCGATCCGGCCTACCGACAATTGCTGTTTACAACCACGCTTGAACAATTGCCCGCCGGGCTCAAGCCGTTTGGCCGGTTGCGATCGGGCCTGAAGGTGCTGGCGGTCGATCAGATCAGCCGCCGCACGACTGCGATTGTCCCGCTTGTGGCGACGGGCCGGATGCAAAGCGGTTTGCGCGAACGCGGCATTCATCAGGTTGGCGCGAGTGAATTCACACTCGAAATCGAGGACCAGTTCATCTTCGATGGTGAGGCATTTCCAGCAGGGCATTACCGCATTGCTCAGGGCCCAGCGCTCGAATTCGTGACGCCCGATCAATCCCCGGCGCAGCCCGACCCAACATGACCGGCGCGCTCGCAGAGCGCCTGGAGACACAGCTTGCGGCCCCGGTCGATCCGGCGGTCGGCGAATTCGCGCGCTTGCTGGCGATCGAGGCAGGGGCGCTGGCGGTACTCTTTTACGGTTCGAACCTTCGCACCGGGGCGCTGGACGGGGTGCTCGATTTCTATGTCCTGCTGCCCGGAGAAGAGGCAGGGGAACCCGCGATCTGGCCGCGTGTCAGCTATCACGAACGCCCACTGGACGCAGATACGCTGCGCGCAAAGGTGGCGACGATGCGGCTGGCGACTTTCGCCAGCGCAGCCTCCGGCGAGCGGACCGATACGACGATCTGGGCGCGGTTCGTGCAGCCCTGCGCGCTGGTCTGGGCGAAAGACGCGGGCGTACGGGCGAGCGTTACGCAGGCGGTGGCTGACGCGGCGATAACTGCGGCACGTCTGGCGGTGGTGCTTGGTCCGGCGGTGGGTACTGCGGATGAATACTGGCGGGCCTTGTTTCGCGCGACGTACAAGGCCGAATTCCGGGTGGAGAAGCCGGGGCGTGAAAACGATATCCTGAGTGTCAATACAGACCATTTCGCGGGGCTTTTGCCGACCGCTCTGGATGCGGCGGGGATTGCGTTCACCTGGCAGCGCGAAGCGATCGTCCCGCAGCTTGACCCAAGCACCCACGCCACGGTGCTGCGCTGGTGGAAACGCCGCGCCCGTCTGGGCAAGCCTCTGAATTTGCTGCGATTGATAAAGGCCAGCACCACATTCGAGGGCGCCGCACGTTATGCCGCTTGGAAGATCGAGCGGCACACCGGAATGCCGGTCGCGATCACTCCGTTTCGGGACCGCTATCCGCTGCTCGCAGCGCCGCAGGTGCTGTGGTCTTTATGGCGACACACAAGGGCACACAAGCGCCCCTGAGCGCGCCATAGCGCTCTACAGATACAGCATGTTGATCGACATCGACTGTGCGCCCGACCCGATATCAAACCGCGTCTTGCTCACGCTCGGCTTGCCGAGGTTGAACAGGTTGATCGAAGGGTTGTTGGACATCGCGCCGCCATCCTGCCGGATATCGGTCTTGCTGTTGCCGTTAACATCATGGCGCACCGCGATGGCATAGCTGCCAGCCTTGGGTGCGGGGACGCAAAACGTCATCGCCCCTTTTTGGGCAGGCGCTTCGATGCGGTTGATCCACTTGCCCTTGGCCAGCCACTCACCCTCGGTCGCGCGATACATCTGCACGCGCACCTTGCCTTCGGAGCTTTTCACACCGCGCACCGTGAGGCGCACGGCTGGTCCGCCGCCAGGCGCGCAGGCGCGCATGTCATTGCCGATCACCTGCCGATATTGCGCACTCGCCGGTGCGATGGTGCCGGGAACAAGCCCCGCACTCAACCCAAGCATCATGAGCGCGCCCGTCGCGGCAACTAAAGATTTCATCATTTGCAGTGTCATCCAATTTCAAAAAATCAAACGTGGTCTGCACGGTTCTGGCAGCCCTTTGTCACTCCGCAGATCACGGCCCACGGGGTGAATATGGTGCCGCTTTTCGCAAACCGGCGGTGAATTAGGGCTGAATTACTTCCGCCCCGCTTCCCGATACGGCACACATGAGCCTTACCTGCGCATTCACCATGGTGGAAAAGCCTCACGCGTACGCTTGTGGCGCGAATCGCGGGCATTTAGGCGGGAGAGCAGCGCAATCACGGAGACGCTTTCACCTGCCAGCATTTTTGGCCGCCGGTTACACACATGTCCATACCGCTTATTTCCCCTTCGATCCTGTCAGCCGACTTCGCACGGCTCGGTGAAGAAGTGCGCGCGGTGGATTCAGCGGGAGCCGACTGGATCCATATCGATGTGATGGATGGACATTTCGTCCCGAACCTCACCATCGGCCCCGATGTGGTAAAGGCACTTCGCCCGCATTCACAAAAACCGTTCGACGTTCACCTGATGATTTCCCCGGTCGATCCGTATCTGGAGGCGTTTGCGCAGGCCGGCGCTGATATCATCACCGTCCATCCAGAAGCCGGCCCGCACATTCACCGCACCTTGCAGGCGATCCGCGCGCTGGGCAAAAAGGCGGGCGTCGTGCTCAATCCCGGCACGCCGATCAGCGTTCTCGACAATCTGATGGACCTTGCCGACCTGATTCTGGTGATGAGCGTCAATCCCGGTTTTGGCGGGCAAAGCTTTATTGCGTCGCAGCTGGAAAAAATCGCCGCTATTCGTGCGATGATCGATGCGAGCGGACGCCACATCCATCTGGAAGTCGATGGCGGGGTTAATTCCGAAACTGCGCGCCAATGCGTGGCTGCAGGCGCCGATGTGCTGGTTGCCGGATCGGCCACGTTCAAGGGTGGGCCGGATCAATATGCGGGCAATATTGCCGCGCTGAAAGGGGCTGGTTGATGGACACCCTGTTTCGCGATGAACGCGAAGAGTTGGATGCGCCGGTTCCCGATTTGCGAGCCGATCCGACTGATGACAGCGCACTGCCGCTGGGTCCGGGCGAAGAGGCCCTGAGCGAGCCGGGCAGGGCAGTCGATGACGTTGACGATAAGGCTGGCGGCGTTGCGGCGCAGACTTCGCGCGCGCTGGCGCTGACCGATGTAATCGCGCCACGCGGTGGCACCGGCGAAGCGTTCATCCGGCTGGCCTATCGCCTCGGCGTACCCGGCCACGCCATCGCCGCGCCATTTCGCCGCGCCTCCGCGCCGCGGCTGCTGGCACAGGTAGCAACACCGATCACTGGCGATCGCGCTTCGGGAATTGCGCTGAGGGCGGGGCATTTTCTGATCCACAGCGTGAAACTGCCGATCGCGCAGGTCGATTACACCGGCGGCACGCGGATGTCGCCGGGGATAGAGCGCAGTCTGCATTCGTTTGGCTGGCTGTATGATCTGGCCGCCAGCGCCCCGCGCGAAGAGTGCACTTCGGTGGCACAGCGGATCACGCGCGGCTGGATCGATGCCAATCCATCTCCGCCCAAACGCGCAACCAAATTGCGTGCATGGGATGTCGAGCATACCGGCCTGCGGTTGATGGCGTGGCTGATCCATGCGCCCGTCATCATCGGTGATGGCAAATCAGGCCTGCGCGGCGAATTGTTGAATGCGATTGTCGAAACCGCCGACTGGCTTGATCGCAAGGCATTGAAGAGCGGCGCAGGGCTCAGCCAGATGATTGGTTGGGCAGCGGTAACAGCGGCAGGTTTACTGTTGCCTCAGGGAAAGCCGCGCCGGATTTACGGGCAGGCCGCGCTGATCCGCTCGCTTGGCGATCTGGTGGCAGAGGATGGCGGCGTGCTGTCGCGTTGCCCGGCTGCGCAGATGCAGGCCATCGCGACACTGACGGATCTGATCGCCTGTTACGAAGCTGCTGGAGTGGACGCGCCAGAGGCATTGTTTGTCATGCGCGAATTGCTCATCCCGCCGCTGCTTGCACTTCGGCACGGCGATGGTGCACTGGGCAGCTGGCAGGGACAGGGCGCGATTTCGGCGGATCGTGTCTCCCGTCTGATCGCGGCGACGGGCGTGCGCACGCGGCCTCTGAATGAACCGCAGCATTGGGGTTTTCAGCGTTTGCGCGGGGGCGATGCGGTGGTGCAGTTCGATGCGGCACCGCCACCACGCGCCCGCCATGCGCGCATCGGTTGCGCATCGACGCTGGCGTTCGAGCTTTCGGATGGCCCTTCCCGGCTGGTCGTCAATTGCGGCGGAGCGGCGATGGCCGGGGGTCAGGTTCCGGCACATATCGGGCAGGGACTGCGCGCGAGTGCCGCCCACTCGACGCTGGTGCTGGATAATGCCAATTCGACCGCCGTGCTTCTGCATGGCAAGCTGGGCAAGGGCGCGGAACTGGTCGAGGTTGAGCGGCGCGTTGCAAACAAGAACATGACCCGCGTGGAGGCAAGCCACGATGGGTATGCCCTGCGCTTTGGTCTGACGCACCAACGCATTTTGTCGCTGCGCAGCGACGGGACCGAACTGGCGGGCGAGGATATCCTGCTGCCTGCCAGCCGCAAGGGGAAGCGCGGTAAGGTTGGCTTTGCGATCCGGTTCCACTTGGGGCGCGGTGTAGAGGTGCGCCTGTCTGATGATAGCCGCGGTGCCAGTTTGCTGACGCCCGACGGCAGCCTTTGGCAATTCCGCCTGCGCGGCGATGTGGCAGGGTCGGGAGAGATGGCGCTGGGCTGCGAAGACAGCCTTTGGGTCGATGGTGAAGGCCGCCCGCACGCGACGCACCAGCTGGTGATTGAAGGGCTGACCTCACGCGGTGGCGGGCAATTTTCCTGGCTGTTCAAGAAAATGGGGTGACCACCGCACAGGTGGCATCGCGCAGGAGCTTTGAGAACGTGGCAGATAACGAGATAAAGCGGGCGCTGCTGTCAGTGTCCGACAAGACCGGGCTGGCGCAGCTGGGCAGCGCTCTGTCCGCGCGCGGCGTGGAACTGGTCAGCACCGGCGGCACGGCAAAGGCGCTGCGCGAAGCCGGGCTGGAAGTGCGCGACGTTTCCGATCTCACCGGCTTTCCCGAAATGATGGACGGGCGGGTAAAGACGCTGCATCCCAAAGTGCACGGCGGTCTGCTGGCCCTGCGCGACAATGCCGAACACGTGGCCGCAATGCAGGCGCACGATATAGGTGCGATCGATCTGGTGGTGGTCAATCTCTACCCGTTCGAGGCAACCGTGGCAAAGGGCGCAGACCGCGCCGAAATCATCGAGAACATCGATATCGGTGGACCTTCGATGGTGCGTTCTGCGGCAAAAAACCACGGGTTTGTGACGATCCTGACCGATGCTGCAGATTATGCAGAGCTGCTCGAAGAACTCGACGCGCACGATGGTGCCACCAGCGCAGCGTTCCGCATCCGAATGGCGGGCAAGGCCTATGCCCGCACTGCCGCCTATGATGCCGCCATCGCCAACTGGTTTGCCCTTGGCGATGCGTTCTCGAACCCGCTGGGTGCAGATGCGCTGAGGGCAACGCCGTTCCCGGACACCATGCCGCTTGCCTTTAAAAAACGCGATGAGCTGCGTTACGGCGAGAACCCGCACCAGTCGGCGGCGATCTATGTGCCGCAGATGGCGGGAACTTCAGGCGTGCCGCAGGCAACACAATTGCAGGGCAAGGCGCTCAGCTACAACAATCTGAACGACGCCGATGCCGCGCTGGAGCTGGTGGCGGAATTTGCCGGGCAAGACCCCGCCGTCGTCATCGTAAAGCATGCCAATCCGTGCGGCGTGGCGCAAGGGCCATCCTTGTTGGAGGCGTGGGAGGCTGCGCTCGCGTGTGACAGTGTTTCGGCGTTTGGCGGGATCGTTGCGGTCAACACTCGGCTGGACGGCCCGACGGCAGAGGCAATCGCTGCGATATTTACCGAAGTCGTGATCGCGCCCAGCGTCTCCGCCGAAGCGCGCGAGGTGTTCGCGGCGAAGAAGAACCTGCGCCTGCTCGAATGCGGGACGCTGCCCGATCCGCGCCGAGGCGGTTTGACAATGAAGACAATTGCAGGCGGGATGCTGATCCAGTCGCGCGACAACGGAACCGTCAGCGAAAGCGACCTGAAAGTAGTCACGAAGCGCGCACCCACTGCACAGGAATTGAAAGATTGCCTGTTTGCATGGACCGTTGCGCGGCATGTCAAATCCAACGCCATCGTCTATGCCAAGGACGGGGCAACCGCCGGGATCGGTGCGGGCCAGATGAACCGGCGCGATTCCGCCCGCATCGCCGCGATCAAGGCGCGCGAAGCCGCAGAAACATTCGGTTGGGATGCACCCCGCACCATCGGCAGCGCAGTCGCATCGGACGCATTCTTCCCATTTGCCGATGGCTTGATATCCGCTGCGGAGGCGGGGGCAACCGCTGTTATCCAGCCGGGCGGATCAATTCGCGACGATGAAGTGATCGCCGCCGCCGATGAAGCGGGCCTCGCAATGGTCTTCACCGGAATGCGGCACTTCAGACATTAAGCGGCGGGCGCTTTAGCCGCGCCGCCACATCCTCGCCCAATCGATTTGATGACCGCATCGCACCATGACGGGCGAGTTCGGTCGTGCGAAAACTCAACCTTTTTTCAATTCGCCCGTAACTAATGGGACGAACCAGACGAACTGTCCCATGAATCCGCTGTTCACGCTTACGCAATTCGTGATGCGGCATGGTTCAGGAGCAGTTTGAAGAAACCGAATCAAGAATTCTCCTAGACAAGAGTTGGCGATATGACCCTTTTTTCCTCCGATCTTTACCGCCGGCTTGGCCTTGGCTTTGTGCTGGGCGCGGTCTTGGTTGCGGCGATGAATGCCGATGACTGGGCCGAGGAATTTTCCCCTCCCGCACAGGCCGCGCAAGTGATCAAGGCACCATTGCCCGATCCCGAATTCCGGATCGCGCCCGAATCCTAAGTTTTGAATTTTCAGGAATCCCCGCTTTCATGACCATCGCAATTTTCACCCGCGCTACCCGTAATGCGCTGGGGCTGGCTGCGGCCGCTGCCGCGCTGGCTTTCACCAGCCTTGCCGCGCCCGTGCAGGCTGAAAGTGTGGTCAACGCGCCTGCAGCCAAGCGCATTGCGAAAGAAGGCTCCGGCCTGAAGACCGCAATTTTCGCAGGCGGATGCTTCTGGGGCGTCGAAGGGGTATTCAGCCACGTCAAGGGCGTGAAATCTGCAGTTTCCGGCTTTCACGGCGGCGCGGCTGGCACTGCCAATTATGCCGCCATAACCAGCGGCACGACCAGGCACGCAGAAGCGGTCATGATCACATACGATCCGTATGTCGTGCGTTATGATGAACTGTTGCGCATCTTCTTTTCGGTGGTGACCGATCCCACACAGCTTAATCGGCAGGGGCCTGATGTGGGAGCGCAATATCGCTCTGCACTGGTCCCGACGAGCGCCGAACAGACTGCTGTGGCAAAGGCATATCTGGCGCAGCTGGATGCGGCACGGGTTTGGGGCAAACCCATCGTCACGCGGATCGAAGGCAAGCGCAAATTCTACCCGGCCGAGACCTATCATCAGGATTACATGCTGAAGAACCCCGGCAGCGGATACATCGTGCGCTATGATGCGCCAAAAGTTGCCGCATTAAAGGCAATGTTCCCGCGCGATTATAAATCCACATTCCTCAACGACGGCTGAGGCTGGAACTAAACGCAATCGCGCCCTATATCTGCGCGCATGGCCGAGATACAAACGCATTCCCATCACGAACATTCAGGCGACAGTCTGATCAGCGCCGCGCGCGAATCGCTGACGAATTCCGGCGAACAGTGGACGGGAATGCGCGAATCGGTTTTCGCTGAACTTGCCCGCCACGAACGCCCCGTGTCCGCATATGATATCGCCGATAACCTTTCCGCCGCGCGCGGAAAGCGGGTGGCGCCCAACTCGATCTACCGCATTCTTGACCTGTTCGTGACGAACAACCTCGCGATGCGCGTCGAAAGCTCGAACGCCTATCTCGCCAACAGCCATCCCGGTTGCGAACATGATTGCATATTTCTGGTGTGCGACGAATGCGGAGAGGCGACCCACGTGGATGACGAAGACGTAAGTCGCACTGTGCGTGCCCTTGCAAAAAGGCGCGAATTCCGCGCCGAGCGCCCCGTGCTCGAAGTGCGCGGCGTGTGTCGCGGGTGCGCCTGAGATCCATGACCACTCGGCGGCTCGATTTGCCCCAATTGCCCTGACCCAAGGGCGCTTTCCAGACTTCATCCCGGGCCATTATTGCACAGACGATCAGGCTCTTGCGCCGAGGCGCGCGGTGCGCACGTTCGAAGCGTTTGTCGACAGGCCCGTTCCCAGAGTGTAAGGCATTCCCCTATGACTATGCGACCGCAAACTCCGCTTCTGGATCAGGTGCCTACGCCTGATGAACTCCGCCAACTCAAACCCGAACAGCTCCGCCAGCTCTCCGATGAACTGCGTTCAGAAATGATCGACGCGGTCAGTACTTCGGGCGGTCATCTGGGCTCTGGCCTGGGCGTGGTCGAACTGACGGTGGCGATCCATTATGTGTTCAACACGCCAGAGGACAAGCTGATCTGGGATGTGGGGCATCAGTGCTATCCGCACAAGATTCTGACCGGGCGGCGCGATCGCATTCGCACGCTGCGGCAGGGCGGCGGTCTTTCCGGCTTCACAAAGCGTTCGGAGAGCGAATACGACCCCTTCGGCGCGGCGCATTCCTCGACCTCGATTTCTGCCGCGCTCGGCTTTGCTCTTGCCAACAAGATGCAGAAGAAGCCGGGTCGCGGGATTGCCGTGATCGGCGATGGCGCGATGAGCGCAGGCATGGCCTATGAGGCGATGAACAACGCCGCGCAGGCGGGCAACCGGCTGGTCGTGATCCTCAACGATAACGACATGTCGATTGCGCCGCCGGTCGGCGGGCTTTCGGCCTATCTCGCGCGCATGGTCTCCAGCAGCGAGTATCTGGGCCTGCGCAGCCTTGCCAGCCGCGCGGTCAAGAAAATGAGCCGCCGCTTGCACGACACCATCGGCAAGGCCGAGGAATTCACCCGCGGCATCGTGACCGGCGGGACGCTGTTCGAGGAACTGGGTTTCTATTATGTCGGCCCGATTGACGGGCACAATCTCGATCACCTGATCCCGGTGCTCGAAAACGTGCGCGATACGTCAGAGGGCCCGGTGCTGATCCACGTCGTCACGACCAAGGGCAAGGGATATAAATACGCCGAGGAAAGCGCCGACAAATATCACGGTGTTCCCAAATTCGACGTCATTACCGGCGAAAAGAGCAAGAGCGCGGCTGGCCCGCCCGCCTATCAGAACGTGTTCGGCGATACGCTGTCGAAACTGGCCGAAACCGATGATCGCATTTGCGCTATCACGGCCGCCATGCCTTCGGGCACGGGGGTTGATCGCTTTGCCAAGGCGCACCCTGATCGTACTTTCGACGTTGGCATTGCCGAACAGCATGGCGTGACCTTTGCCGCTGGGCTGGCCGCGCAGGGAATGCGCCCGTTCGCCGCGATCTATTCGACCTTCCTGCAGCGCGCCTACGATCAGGTGGTCCACGATGTGGCGATCCAGAACCTGCCCGTGCGTTTCGCGATTGACCGGGCCGGGCTGGTCGGGGCCGATGGTTGCACCCATGCCGGATCGTTCGACATCACCTATCTCGCCACCCTTCCCAACATGGTGGTGATGGCGGCGGCTGATGAGGCGGAACTGGCGCACATGACCTATACGGCGGCGGAATATGACGATGGCCCCATCGCGTTCCGATACCCGCGCGGCAACGGCGTGGGTGTGTCCATTCCAGAGACGCTCGAAAAACTGGAAATCGGTAAGGGCCGGATCGTGCGCGCCAATAAAAATGGCGGAACCAAGGTTGCGATCCTGTCGCTCGGTGCGCGTCTGGAAGAGGCGAAGAAAGCCGCCGACCAGCTGGAGGCCAAGGGGCTTTCAACCACGGTTGCCGACATGCGCTTTGCCAAGCCGCTCGATCACGATCTGATTGCGAAACTGATGCGCACGCACGAAGTCGTGGTGACAATCGAGGAGGGCGCCATAGGCGGCCTCGGCGCCCATGTGCTGACCTATGCCTCGGACGAGGGGCTGACCGATGGTGACAGCGGTGCCGCGCTGAAAGTGCGCACGCTGCGCTTGCCCGATACGTTCCAGGACCACGAGGATCCGTACAAGCAATACGACGAAGCCGGGCTGAATGCGCCTCAGATCGTGGAATGCGTGCTGAAAGCGCTGAAGCACAATTCGGCGAGTGTGACGGACGCGGAAGGCGCGCGGGCTTAGGCGTTGTGATCGGAATGGCTGCAACCGACCCCTTTGCGGACATTCGGCTTGGCGCAAGGATGCAGTGATGATCGACGTTCCTCCCGAACCTTTACCGACGCAAGAACGGGTCATCGAGCAGCGATTGCTCGACTGTGGCCTTAATCCTGGCGGGTTCACCGTCAAATACGAAGACTACCTCCAGAGCATCGAGATCGTAATCGAGCCAAGTGCTGGAGCGACCTCGGATAATTTCGCATGCATCAGAGAGGCCGCTGGCAACGAGATAGTCACGTTTGAAGACGGTGAGATGTTTGCCGCTTACATGGACTTCACTTCGGAGCTGGCCCGACCTGAAATGATGGTGATGTATGAGGGCAGACTGAAGGAGGCTGGATTGTGGGAAGACTTTCCAGGCCGCGAGGACTTCGGTTCGCTAGAGGAGTATGCGGAGGCGCTTGAGGTGCATGCTGGCATAAAGCCGGGGTCGGCGCTGCGTGTTTCAGGTAACGGTATCCTTTTCGACCCGCCGAGCGCTTCCCACAATTATGCGGACTTTGCCGAGCGATATTCGAACCTCCTTTCGGTGGTTGCCTATGCGGCCACAAAAGATCGAGTGAACTTTGGCTTCATCGGAAACGAGAGGGTCGCGGAATAGCGCAATAGGGCGATGGCCTAGCGTCAGCTTCCCACCCAAAAGCTGACAAAACGCGCGGCCGATAGTCAGAGCAAGTGCGACGCTGCGTGGGGGTGACGCGCCAAGCGGGGGATGGCATGGAGCCTTCCGAAAGGAATGCCTCACATGCCCCTCCTCAACATCACCCGCGACGGCCCCGTCACCACGCTCACCATTGACCGGGCGGAGACGATGAACCCGCTCGGCGCGCCGGGCGACGGGGATGAATTCGCCGCCGCCGCGACGCAAATCAATCGCGACATGGAAACCCGCTGCGTTATCCTGACGGGAGCCGGACGAGCGTTTTCCGCGGGCGGCGATATCAAGGCGATGCAGGCGAAGACCGGTACGTTTGGCGGAAGCACGCCCGCCATTTCGGACGGGTATCGCGACAATATCCACCAGATGCTGCGTGCGCTGTACAATCTGCGCGTGCCCGTCATCGCGGCGGTCAATGGCCCCGCCATCGGGCTTGGCTGCGATGTGGCCTGTCTGGCCGACATGCGCATTGCCAGTGAAAAGGCGAAATTCGGCGTGACCTTCCTCAAGCTCGGCATCATTCCGGGCGATGGCGGCACGTGGATATTGCCGCGCATCATCGGCCCGGCGCGTGCGGCGGAGCTGTTCTACACCGGCGATGTGATCGACGCCGCAACCGCGCTTGACTGGGGCATGGTCAGCCGCGTCGTGGCCCCCGATGCGCTGATGGAAGAAGCCCACGCCCTCGCCCTCAGGGTCGCCGCGCAACCGCCGCACGCGCTGCGTCAGGCAAAGATGCTGCTGCGGCAGGGCCAGCAGATCGGATACGATAGTGCGCTTGAACTCGCCGCGAACACGCAGGCGATGATGCACACGACACGCGATCACGCAGAGGGCGTCAGCGCGCTGATCGAAAAGCGCACGCCCAATTTCAAGGGCGAGTAGGGGACGCCGACAATGCAAGCAGTGGCTTTATAGCGCGATCCAGCGCCAGATGCCGGCCGCAATTCCGCCCAGCGGCATGTGCAGCCATGTAAGTCCGAGAAATAGCGCAAACCCGCCGATCAGCGGCACCGCACCGACCGAGGCGGAGGCACCCCAACGCGGCCAATAGCTGGTCCGGCTTTCCCACTGCACCCACGCATCGCCCATCAGAACGCGTTTCTTGCGATCCTGCATATGCGCGCCCACCAGTGCGAGAAACCCCATGGCCAGCGCCACGACAAGGGTGCGGGTGCTCCACCACAGTACGATGTGCGAAAACGCCCACAGCGCGAATCCCCACATCATCGGATGTCGCGTGACCCTGAACACGCCCGAGGGCTGCGCGCGCGCCTGATCCTGCGCCATCGGGGTGGGCAGTGCGGGGTTGCCAATGAGCGATCCTGCGAACAGCACCATGGCTGGCAGCGTGAGGACGGTCGAAAGTGCCCAGCCCAGCTCTCCGGAACCTGCCAGATCCGCAGGCGGAGCAGCCTTGAACGCGAAATATACCCACGCCAGCGTCGCAAAGCTCACCAGTGAGTAGGCGATCTGAAATCCGGTCGCGCCCAGTGTTCTGACCATCGCCGCGCGCAAAGGGTGCGACATGGCAAAATGCGAGCCGACAAAAGCGATATTCGCGGCGATGAGTTCGATGATGGCAGCGTTCATTACGTTGTGGCTATCACGGACTGGCGCGCTGGCCTAGATGGCTCAATCAGGAGCCTAGCCCGGTTGGAATGATTGTCGCTTGGGCGGTCGCGACATGAACCGGGTCGCCGCTGTCGGTTTCTGCCCAGACATCGGCGCGCACAATCACCTGACGCTTGCCCGGCTTGATGACTTGGCCTTTTGCGCGCAGCCGATCGCCCATTGCGGGGCGCAGGAAATTGATCGTGTAGCCTCCGGTCACGACGTCGCCAGCCACCGATGCTCCTGCCCAGGCGCAGGCATTGTCGGCCATGAGACCCACAATGGCGCCGTGAGCAAAGCCATGATGCTGAGTCATTTCGGGCCGCAGGGGCAACAGCAGCTCGCTATGTCCGCCCCACACCAGCAACGGCTCGACCGACAGCCAGTTGCTGAACCCGGAGCCTTTGACGGCGACGCGCTTCATATACTCAAGGGAGGCTTCGGGACTGTCAAAACGAGTCTGGGACATGATGAGCGCTCACCCTTTAGTCTGATTCGCAGACGTTATGGCTCTTGTCAGCGTCCACTGCAAGTCTGATAAGCAGACCGAAAGGATCGGCATGAAAACTTACCAACCTTCCCGCTCCCCATGCCCGATTGGCCGCGCCGCGCGCATTCTGGGCGATCGCTGGATCATTCTGATCCTGCGTGAGGCGTTTCTAGGGGCGGAGCGGTTCGAACAGTTTATTGAGCGGCTGGGCATCAACCGCGCAGCTCTGACCTCGCGGCTGGATATGCTGCAGGAAGCAGGGCTGATCCAGCGCGACCCGCCAGAGGGCAAACGCGCGCGTTATATCCTCACCGATGCGGCCTTGGATCTGCAGCCGTTGTATCGCGAAATGGCCGAATGGGGCTCACGTCACCTGTTCGATAATTCTGAAACACGCGGCGATTGGCCCACCCGACAGGCTGACGATCACCAGTCGTAAGCTTTGGGCAGGTCGCTTTCATCAAGGTCGCGATACCGGTCGCGCAGGCGGCTTTGATGGTTGCCAAGCGGCTGTTCCACGCCGCCGATATACACCTTCGTCGGGACTGATCCCACTTCCAGCGGATCGCCATCCCACACCACTACATCGCCGATCGCGCCCGCCTTCAGCACGCCCGCGCTGCCGCCGAGCCCGCTGATCGCTGCAGGAATAGAGCTGATTGCGGCGAACGCCTGACCCCAGCTAAGCCCCGAAGCGCCTGGCAATTTGTTCAGCGCAACGAGATTGCCCGCGTGTTGCGGTAAACGGCGCGGATCCTGCATCGTCGATGCATTGATCGCCACCACCACCCCGGCGTTGACCATACGGCCGATATTGCTTTGAGTAGCGGCCAGCTGTTCAAAACTGCTGGGCAAATCATCCAGACTGTCGGCAATCACTGGCACGCGCGCATTGGCGATTTCATTGGCAACCAGCCAGCCTTCGCTGACACCGACGAGCACCATGTCGAGTCGTGGAAATTCGGATTTCAGAGCCAGCGCAGCGCGAATGTCGGAGGCGCGTTCCACCTTGATATAAAGCTTCTGCTCGCCACGAACCACTGGCACGAGAGCCGCCGCGTCAAAGCGCGTCAACAACACATCGCCTGCGCGATCGGTTTCGTTGCCGGAAAGACGTGGATCAACGGGAATATCATCTCCACTGGTCACCGCGTTGGAGCGATTGCGCCCAGGGATCCGGGCGGCGTCGCCATAGCTGCCTGCCTCACGCAAGGCATTACGGAACAGGGCATGGGCCGCGGCCCGGCTTCCCCCTGCGATGCGACCGCCGCGCTCGCCCAGATCGACCATCTGGAATGCGCGCGCTTGCATAACCGGGCTGTTATCGCTGTCGAGATCGATGATCGCGCCCTGCCCGGCAAAGATTGAGGCCGAAGGTTCGGTCGTGGTGGTTGCGCGCGTAATTCCGGCGGCGCGGTGAACCAGAATGTGCTGCGAATTGGGATTGATGACCGGCGCTGTATCGAGCGATGCGCTGAAAGGGGCGCCGCCCGCGCGCTCATCATTCGATTCGCTGACCGCGCTGACATCCACGATCCCCAGATTGGTGACAGTCGCGAACAGACCGGGAGTGACCCATGCCCCGCCCGCATCCATGGTCGGGAGTCCGGCTGGTGCGGAAACGCCCGCGCCCGCCGCAACCACTTTACCGCCGCGAACAACGACAGTGCCATTCTGAACGGGCTCAGAGCCGTCGCCGACGACCACGGTCGCATTGGTTATCACCATGTCCTGCGCCGCAGCGGGGCTTGTGCCGATGACGAGGGCCGAGAGCGCGCCCAGCATTCCGGATACCAGAATATCCCTCATTTCACGTCTCCTTCACCGGGCTGTCCTAGCTCGAAATCGCTTACCGGACGGCGCTTGCGATCCATGGCATCGTACATCAGCGCGCCGTCGATCCAGACCTTTTCGGGTCGCGAATAGACGCTGAGCGGATCGCCGTTCCACAGCACCACATCGGCCATCTTGCCGGGCTGGAGGCTGCCGGTCATTTTATCGATACCCATCGCTTTTGCCGCGTTCAGTGTGATCCACTGGACCACCGCTGCATCGGAAATTTCGATGCCGACGCGCTTGCCCGCAGCCTGCGCCTTGGCGGCTTCCTGATTGAGCCGCTGGATATCGTTTTCGTCGTCGGAATGGATCACGACGCACGCGCCCGCCTGTTGCAGGTAGGCTGCGTTTTCGCGGATGCCGTCGTAACTTTCCATCTTGAAGCCGTACCAGTCGGCCCAGATTGCGCTGCAAACATCGTTTTCGCGCAGCAGATCCCCGATCTTGTAAGATTTCGACCGCGTGATGGAAGGCTGTGACCTTGTATCCCATCTCCTTGGCCATATCCATCACCAGCGCCATCTCGTCCGCGCGATAGCAGTGGTTGTGGACCAGGATATCGCCCTTCAGCACGCCAACCAGCGTTTCATTGGCGAGGTTGCGTTTCGCTTTCTTGTCGTTGGCGTAATTGATCGCGTCATACCAGGTCTGACGGTTGACCGCGAAATTGCCCATCCGCGTCGACGGCTTGCGCCCGCGATTGCCATAAACGCGCTTGGGATTCTCGCCGCAAGCCATTTTGAAGCCATAGGGCGCGCCGGGAAACTTCATGCCCTGCACCGTGCGGCTGGGAACGTTCTTTAGCGTGGCGGAGCGTCCGCCCATCAGGTTTGCCGATCCGGGCAGCACCTGCAGGCTGGTGATCCCGCCATTGGCAAGTGCGCGCGAAAAGCCGGGATCCTGTGGCCATACCGAATGTTCGGCCCACACATCGGGCGTGGTCGGATCGGTCGCCTCATTCCCATCGGAGTGCGCATCGACGCTGGGCGAGGGATAGTCACCGAGGTGCGAGTGGATATCGATGATGCCGGGGGTAACGAACTTGCCGGTGCCATCAATCACCGTATACCCTGCGGTCGAAAGGCTGGCATCGCCTGCCGCAACAACCTTGCCGTCGCGGAACAGAACGGTGCCGTTGTCGATCATGCCGCCTGCGCCATCGTAAACGGTCGCGCCGACCAGAGCGGTGGCGACCCCGGGATAGGGTTTGTATGTGGATGGGAAGGGATTGTCCGCCGCGGCCATCGCGGCAAATTCCGTATCCTCACCAGACGAATTGCGATCCGCGCCAGCGCTGGCAGAACCGGTCGTGCTGCAAGCGGTGAGTGCGGCAGCGCCGGCGAAGGCCAGGGCAATCGGGCCAAGCGCCCTTATACTGGTGAAACCACCGTACTCACGCAATCCCGAATACCGCATAAACATTGCTCCCTGTTCCGGCGCGAAAAACAGTCATTGCCGTGAACAAGGAGCGATGTCCAGTTAGTTGGACGATTTTTAATGTCGCATGGATTGGACGGTCACTCCGCTGGGCGGGTTGCCGGATGGATGCCCGCTGCTTGTGGATCGCCAGCTTCTTTTTGACCGAGCAGATCGTCGCCTACGCCATCATCCGCGAGCGTATCGAGATGCATCAGTTTCTTGACCAGCGGGCTGACTACCATAACGGCGAGGCCGACGCCCACAGCGACGAGCCCCATGTTCCAATAAGCGTTCAGCGCCAGTTCGCGGGTCATGTCTCCGCCTTCGCCTTCACCCATGAGCGAACCCATGAAGCCTGCGACATAGTTGCCACCCGCGGTGCCAAAGAAGAATGCCGCCATCATCAGGCTGGCCATGTGCCGTGCCGAAAGGCGGTTGATCGCCGACAGTCCAACCGGTGACAAGCATAGCTCACCCGTGGTCGCCAGCAGATAAAAGATGAACAGGAACAGCACCGGCATCAGCACTTCGCCGCCTGCGCCGGTCGTGCTGAAGTTTTCGGCACCCCAGACCATTGCGACGAATGCAAGGCCCATCTGGACAATGCCCAGACCCATCTTGGCAGGCGTAGAGGGCTCGATCCCCCTCCTTGCCATCCATTGCCACAAACCGACAAACACCGGGCCCAGCAGGATGATGTAGATCGAATTGATCGACTGGAAGAAGGTGGTCGGGATGCTGCCGCGATCCACGTGGCGATCGGTGAACAAGTTGAGCGATCCGCCCGCCTGTTCGAACAGGCCCCAGAAAATCGGCATCAGCAGGATCAGGAAGATCATCGCGAACACCCGGTCACGCGCTTCCTTGTCGAGCTTGAACGCTTCGAACAGGACATAGCCGAGCAGGGCCAGACCCGAGACCAGCAGGATGCCGCCGACCAGCGATTGGTACTGGATCAGCGCCCAGATCACCGCCACGCCAAGGAAGCCGACGCCGTAGAGCAGCCATTCGAAATTGATGCCCGCGACCTTTTCCTTGAGCTTGGCAGGGACTGGCGGTTCGCCGTTTCCGCGCAGCAGCGGCTTGCCGATGACGAACACGATCAGGCCGAGCAACATGCCGACCCCGGCCAAACCGAAGCCGAGCGCCCAGCTTACCGTTTCACCCAGGAAGGCGGCAATCAGAACGCCGCACGTCGCGCCGAGATTAATCCCCATGTAGAAAATCGTATAGGCGCTGTCCCGGCGGATATCGGTGCGCGAGTACAATTGGCCTACGATTACCGAGATATTGGCCTTGAGGAAGCCCGAGCCGACGATGATCAGCGCCAGCGCAAGCCAGAATACATTCAGGCTAGGGTCGTTCGCATAGCCCGAACCGTCACCCTCGAACGCCATGAAGAAGTGGCCCAGTGTCAGCAGAACTGCACCGAAAACCACCGCCTTGCGCTGGCCCAGATACCGGTCAGCCAGCCATCCGCCCAATACCGGTGTAACGTATACAAGCGAGGTGTACGCGCCGTAGATGAGGTTGGCGCTGCCATCCGAATACAGCCAGTGCTTCACGAGATAGAGCGTCAGCAGCGCACGCATCCCGTAATAAGAAAACCGCTCCCACATCTCTGCAAAAAAGAGCATGTAGAGGCCCTTTGGGTGGCCGAAAACCTCTTCTGTGGGCCGGGTCACAGCCCACGCGCCACCGATCAGGAAGATTCCGAGGACACAGGAGGCTGCAAAAGCGGCCCATTCACCATAGCCCCAGACTGAAATATCGAACATGTGCTGTAGATCCCTGAAATGGCCGGATCGGATGCCGTCCGGTCACTGAATTATGCCCCGCACCCTAGCGGCCAATTTTCCTATGTGAAGCCTTGATTACAACCTCCGCGCTCACGGGAGCCTGCCGCTTCGGGTGTGTGACAACCTTGACCCGCATGGCTGTATTATGGCACTGATGCACCTTGTGAAGGACGCTCCGCCATGACTCAATCCCGCCCTGTCTATCTCAAACTGCGCGATCAGATCGCCGCCGCCATTATCGAAGGCGAATATCCTGAAGGCGAAATGCTGCCATCTGTGCGCGCGCTGGCGGCGCAACAGGGGGCGAACCCCTTGACCGTGGCCAAGGCATATCAGCAGTTTCAGAACGATGGACTGGTCGAGGTTCAGCGCGGGGTCGGCATGTATGTGGTGCCGGGCGCTGCCGAAACGCTGCGAGCGCGCGAGCGCGATGAGTTTCTGCGCACCGAATGGCCTGAAATCCGCAGTCGGATAAAACGGCTGGGCATCGATCCGGCGCAGTTGGCCGAGCAGGCGTGATGCGCAAACGTGATACAACCCTTAATGCCAGCTTGCCCATTTTGCATCATTCTGTCAGAACCGCATCGTGATAGCCGCTTTTCGAGCCTGAGCGGGTCGAGGGATGGGGCGCACCGTTAGAAAAGCGGGCACCTTTTAATAGAATTTGCATCGTAAACGCAGATGGTGCTGCGTTTGGTACCAATCTTAGGGGGTCGCCATGAACGGGAGGTCGATATGATCAGATCCGAATTGCTGGCGGAATTGCACAAGAATAATCCAGAGCTGCGCGCAGAAGAAATCGAACAGGTCGTCGATATCTTCTTCGATGAGATTGCTCGGCGTCTGGCCGAGGGCGGCCGGGTTGAATTGCGCGGATTTGGCGCATTTTCGACACGAGAGCGCGAAGGCCGCACCGGGCGCAATCCGCGCACTGGCGAAGCGGTAAGTGTCCCGGCAAAGCGGGTGCCTTACTTCAAGGCTGGCAAGGAAATCCGAGAGCGCCTGAACGATTGATCCTGAACGACTGACAGTGGCGATTTCATTATCGCAGGGTTACCGTTCGGTTCTGACAGGCAGTCTTCATGCATATTCTAGCGCGACGGCTTCGTCCTTGGCTGCGTAAGTGACCGGTTTGCGCCGATCCCGGTTTAACACGTCAAACACCGCATCGATCATGTGTTCCGCTGCGCCGGGCTTGCTCAGATCGACCGCGATCATTCCCAAGCGTTCAAACTCCTCCCGGTCCTGAGGGCCTGGCACCGCGATTACGCGAGCGATATCGGGCAAACGTTCATCGACAAGCGGTGCCAACTCACGCGAGATCGCGATATTTCCCGTGGCGATCACCACGACTTCGCGACGCTCCATGCCCAGCGCATCCCAGCTGCGGGGATCGGCTGGATTGGCGTGATGAACATGATATCCGTCAGCCAACGCTGTCTCGAATGCGGCAAGGCTGCTTTCAATCCCGAGATAGTCGATATCGTTATAGGCCAACGCATCCGCGACCGCGCGGCCCGTATCGCCTAGCCCAACTATGATGACCGGCGCATTGTCACCCGACAGTTTCTCATCTGGCGGTCCTGCGCGCAGTTTGCCCGCCAGCTTGCGCCCGATGTTGGAAACAATTGGTGTTACAGCCATACTGATCGCAATTGCGGTGACGAAGATTGCGATCAGACGCGGTTCCACCAGCCCTGCCACCGCCGGAAGAGCAAACAGCACGAGAGCAAATTCGCTCCCCTGCCCCAGCAGGAAACCCAGCTGGATGGACCCCGGAACCGACCAACGATTGGCGAGGCCTGCCGCCACGTTCAGGGCGCATTTCAGCGCGATCATTGCGCCCGCGGCCATGATTACCAGCACCCAGTTTTGGCCCAAGATTACCGGATCGATGCTGAGGCCCACCGAAACGAAAAAGAAGCTGAGAAACAGCCCGCGAAATGCATCGATCTCAGTCTGGACCATGATGCGATAACGCGAATCGGCAACTGCCATGCCGCCCAGAAATGCACCCAGCGTCAGCGAAAGGCCCGCAACGCCCGTCGCCCAGCCTGCTGCCAGGGCAATAAACAGGGCGGTTGCGGTGTAAACCTCGCTGCTGCCCGCACGCGCAATCAGGCGGAACAGCGGCCCGGTTAGATAGCGCGCGAAAAGCACCGCAATCCCGAATGCGGCAATCGCCTTCAGTCCTGCAATGCCCAGCGCCGGCGCGATTGCTCCGCCTTCTGCCAGCGCCCCTGCCCCCACCAGCAGCATGATCGCGGCGATATCCTGAAAGATCAGAATGGATTGCGCCGCGCGCCCGACCGGGCAATCTTCCTGCTGGCGCTCACGGATAAGCCCGATCACTACGGCGGTTGAGGACAGGCCCATCGCAAATCCACCGATGATGGCAAACGCGAACGGTAGGCCGAGCGCTGCGAACAACAGCGCAAATGCCCCGCCGGAAACCAGCATCTGCAGGCTGCCAAAACCAAAGATATTGCCCTTTTCCGACCATATCCGACCAAGCGAGAAGTGCAGGCCAAGGTTGAATAGCAGGAACATGACGCCCGCCTCGGCCATGGTTGCGACCACCGGACCCTGAAAATCGCCTGCAAAACCAAGGATCGACAGGGTGAGCCCCAGCCCCAGATAACCCACAATCGGATTGAGGCGACACGCCCGGCTGATCAGCGCAGAGCCGATCCCCAGGCCCAGCAGCGTAATTGCCGGCTGGATCGTCTGGAGGACATCTTGTGCATTTTCGCCTGCCATGCCGGCTCCCTTTGGGTGGTACTGCCGATGCAGATACTGCTGCAGATGCCGCCCTGCGGCGGAACTGGCAAGCCTGAGCGCACGGCGTGCATCAATGTCGTGTTGTAGAGCGCAGCGCGGGTGGCTATCGCGGCATCCGCGCGGGTGTGGCGGAATGGTAGACGCCGGGGACTTAAAATCCCCTGATCTTTGATCGTGCGGGTTCGAGTCCCGCCACCCGCACGTTTTTGGGCCCTACCGTTTTGGAGCTTGAGGAAGTTTCATCTTTCGCAGCCCGGATGGAATGCGCCAGATCTAGAGCACCTGACCATCATCCAGCACAAAGTTCGCGCCGGTCACGAATTCCGCAGCGTCCGAACACAAAAACAGGACCGGACCATCCAGCCCCTCTTCCCCCATCAGGCGACGGCGTGGGAAGCTGGCGATCTGCGCCTTGCCCGCATCGGTTTCGAACCAGTCGGCATTGATATCGGTGCGGATGTAGCCGGGGGAAATTGCGTTGATCGAGATACCGCGTCGTGCCCATTCGCGCGCCATGCTGCGGGTTGCCTGAATGACGCCAGCCTTGCTTGCGGAATAGGCGACAAGTCCGGGGGATGCCTCAAAGCCGGTAATTGAGGCGACCATGACTATGCGGCCCTTTGTAACACCGCCTGCCATCATACGCCTCGCCCCTTCGCGCGCCGTCAGGATTGCGCCCTTGAGATTGACCGCCAGCGTGCGTTCAATCTCTTCTTCGGGCATTTCGGTGGCAAAGCCCACCCCATCAATCCCGGCATTGGCAATCACGGTGTCAACGGGCGCGCCAAACGCGGCCTCTGCGGCGTCGAATCCGGCGATGATATCAGCCTCGCGCATAACGTCCATCGGCACCGGCACTGCGCCTTGGCCGATTTCGTCTGCCAGCGCGGTCAATCGGTCAATCCGCCTCGCGCCCAGCGCAACGCGCGCGCCGCTCCCCGCGAGCAGCCGCGCAAACCGCATACCCAAGCCCGAAGATGCGCCGGTAATCAGCGCCTTGCGCCCGCTCAGATCTGCCTTGATTGTCATGTTGCGCACCTGTGCATACGGCGCGCACGGGGTTCAAGTGCTTTGCGATAGCAATCGTGCGCCAAAAGCCGCTTACCAGCACAGGCGCCACCGGGGGCGTAATCGATCAGTGTGACGCGCCATAACACGCCCTCAGATGCAGTCATGCATGAAGAACGCAAGTATACATCAGTGAGCGTCGGCGACACTCAAACACATCTTTTTCAACCGATCAATCGAAAAGATATTTCGTTCGAACAGAAGAATTATGATAGTTGTCGAATCGTTAAAGTCATCACAGGGGGTGAGAATGGGCAGACTTAATTACATTATCGGCGTTAGCGCAATCGGACTAACTGGCGCTATGGTGGCAGCTCCTGCCTACGCATCGAGCAATGATGCTGCCAGCACCCCAATCGCGATGGAAGCTCGTGGCACTTTCCGAGGCTTCCGGATTGATTCGGCGCCAATTGAGGCCGCGATCCCCAGCCAATCGATCCTGCCCGATTTGCCCGCGCCGCAATATCAGGCCGTACCGCGGAACCGAGTGGTGCGACGCAATCTGGACGCGGTTCCCGTGCCCGCCTTGCCGGAGATCATTTCGCGCGACGATGTCGGGCTGGAGGGATCGGTCGATGTGAACAACACTCAGCCATCTGTCGTGCAGCTGTTCAGTCAGCGCAATTCCGATGGCGGCGTATTCTTCAACTGCACGGGCACGGTGATCAACCCGCGCACCATCCTTACCGCAGCGCACTGCCTCAATGCGCGGTCTTCAGAGGCCTATGGCACCCCCGAAAGCGGGGCCGAGCGAACCGTGCTGATTTCGACCGGCGTCGATACCAGAACCCGCTTTTTCGATTATCTGAACAACGGTAACAGCTATTCCCAGGGCGGCGTTGCATCCAGCACCGATGTCATTATCCACCCGTCGTCCAACCTCGATAATGGCGCGCTGCCATTTCCGTGGGCCGACGTTGCCCTGATCGCTCTGGATGAGCCGATCCTCGATGTGCCGGCCTTGCCGATCCTGCTGTCTCCGCTGACCGAACTGACGCACGTGGTGCAGGTCGGCTATGGTGGCTTCGGTACAGCGGCGACCGGGGATATCGGTATCGGATTTCTGCGCCGCGTGGGTGAGAACATGTTGGGCGCGGTCGCATCTCCTGCCGATCTGTTCGATGCCGCGTTTCCCACGTTCGCACCTTCCGCCGTCGTGCTGGAAGCTGAATCGCAGGCGTTTTATTTCACCGATTTTGACAACCCCTTCCGCACACCCGAAGAAGAGGCCGGATGCGTATTTCCCGGCAATACGATCAGTTGCGACTCGCTTGAAGCGGTGTTGGCAATCGACTGGTTCGATGGCGACGCATTGCCCAATGAAGTCGCAACCGCAGGCGGCGACAGCGGCTCTCCGCTGATTGCCGATCAACTTGGCGGTCCTGCAGTGGTCACTGCTGTTTTGAGCGGCGGGTTCGATTTCTTTGGTGTCGGCAACACCTATGGCGACATCAGTTTTTACAATCCGCTCTATCCCTTCTTCGAATTCATCACTCAGAACACGCCGTATAAATATGTCTCTGCAAAGACCGGGTCCGGAGTGTGGTCCGATCCGCGCCACTGGACGCAGGATCTCGATCCCGGTTTCCTGATCGATGATGGCACCGGCAATCTGGTCAACGGTATTCCGACCGGTTCGGAACCGGGCGTTTATGAAACCGGGCCGAAGCTGGGCAATATTCTGGGTCAGGACATTTCGGGCAATGCGGATCTCGACACGGTCATCCTCCCGCCCGAAGGGACACCGAATTTCGGCGCGAACATTCCCGAATCCTCAGTCCTGCTCGGACCCGGTTCGACCGGGTTCGTGCCGCAGAATACCGATGGCACGCCGGGAACTGCGTTTGCCGCTCCGGCGCAATATTTCGACGTTTTCCTCAATCGGGTTGGTCGCACGCGCGTTGATATGAACGTCGAGATTGACAAGCTGACGCTCGACAATCCGTTTGCCAGCCTGCGGTTGCCGGACCAATACAGTTTCACCACCATCATCGGATACGAACAGTTCAGTGGCGTGTCGGAGATCGACGGCGCACTGAACGCTGGTCTTGTCGGATTGTTCGGCGGTATCTTCGAGGGTACAGGAACGGTTACAACCGAAGCGTTCTTCAACATCGGCGGGGCGGTTGTTCCGGGCAGCCTGTTCAAAACCGGCACCCTCGCGATAGATGGCGCGTATGTACAGACCAGCCAAGGCACGTTGTTGACCAACGCCAATTTCAACCGGCGCGGCAACACCTCGGATCTGCTGTCGATCACCGGGGATGCCAGTCTTGCGGGCAAGCTGATCGTGGCGGCATCGGGGCGGCCGCGCTTTGGCGATGAAGTCACCGTAGTCAGCGCAAATTCGGTGCTGGGCGGTTTTGACGAAACCTTGCTGGTGACGCTGTCTCCGCTGCTGTTCGGGAAATCGAGGGTCGAAGGTGGCGATGTCATCGTAACCGTCGATGCCCTGAGATTTCGTGATCTTCTCTCAAACTTCGCAAGTCTTCGCTCGCTGGGAGAGACGTTGGACACCTTGCGGTTTGGCGGCAAGTTCGCGCAATTCAGCGGATTGTTCGACATCGTCGATGGCGCTGACATCAACAGCCTGGCCTCGACCCTTTCCTCGCTCACTCCGGTCAGCGCGTTCAACCAGTCGACCATTGCGACCAATTTCTCGCAGCGGTTCACCGGCCAGTTGAGCCAGCGAACATTGTCACTGCGTGGCGCGAACAAGGCGGCAGCCGGCTTCTCAACCGCAGGCAATGCAGCCTTCGCAATCGCGGGCACAAATCCGCAGGAAGCCGGCCAGATCGGCTTCTTCAGCACAGTGAGCGGCGTGTTCCTTGCCAATGCCACAGATCGCAACACGGGCGCCAACGCATTTGAGGAATCGGTGTTTTTGCAGGGCGGCGAGATGACGCTGGGAGCCGATCTGCGAATGTCGGACACATTCAGTGTCGGCATCGCAGTAACCAGCATCCGCAACAGCACCCCCAGCATCGGCATCACAACCCGGCCTGAGGATACGAGCGTTGCTGCTGCGGCGTATGGTGCAGCTCAGTTCGGGCAGGGTTTTGCCGATATGTACCTCGGCTTCTCGCGCCAGAACCTGACTTCAAACAGCGCGAGCCTGGGTCAAACAGCGATCCCGTTCAGAATTGCGCAGGGCGCGGCTGATGGCCGACAGGCGTTTGCTGGTGTTCGGGCCGGCTATGCGTTCGGAGTTGTGCCGGGACTGGAATTCGGACCGGTGGTGAGCATGGATTACGTGCGCAGCAATATTGGCGGTTTCGATGAATTCGGCGCAGGTGACTTTGGTCTTACCGTGAACGCGCGCAACTTCACCTCGCTCGGCACGAAACTGGGTGTGATGGGCGCGCTGGACACCCGGATCGGCCGCACCGGAAAGCTTACGGCGTTCGGATCGGTCGCCTATGCGTACGAACTGGCCGACAGGCAGGACGTGGTCACGGCAAGCTTCTTTGGCGCATCGGAAGCACCCTTCTCGATCGCCAATGCGCTCGATCCGCAGTGGGTGTCTGTCAACGCTGGAGCAGAGCTGGCGCTTGCCAACCGGACAAGCATCGGCATCACCGCGACTTCCGATCTGGGCCGTGGTGTGCTGACCAACAATCAGGGCAACGTCACGTTGAGGTGGAGGTTCTGACCGACAAAGCGGTCGATGCCTGCAGAGGGCTGTTTATCAGCTCTTGGGGGCATCGGCCGGTCTGGTGATCTCTCCGCTTCTGAAAGGCCATTGCGCGGAACCCGGCCGGACCAGCGCCATCAATTGACAGGTTGGTCCGGCCGCAGTGTTCTCAAATCGCTGGAATGATGCAGTTTCAGCGGTCCTTGCCCAAAAATGCGAGCAGATCATCCCCAAGACGGGCGGTCTGGGTTGCAAAGACAGCATGCGGTTCACCATCATATTCGATGATTTGCGCGCTCGGCACCTTTTTTGCCACTTGCCTGCCGGTCGCATCGATCGGAACAGTTTTGTCAGCAGTCCCATGGATTACCAAAGTCGGCACTGTCAGGCTTGCCAAGTCGGGACGGAAATCAGTCGTGGCAAAGGCGTCGGCTGATTGGATGGTGGCGTATTGGCTGGCTTTCATGGTTGTCATCCACGCCCAGTGACGTTCTTCGTCACTCACCTTTTCGCCATAGAAGTCCTTGAAAAAGCCAGTGAAGAATGCGCGGAAGTCATGCTTCATTCCATCGGCCATTTCGTCAAATGTCGCCTGTGGCACGCCATCGGGATTGTCATCGGTCTTGAGCATGTATGGAACTACGGAACTGACCAGTACGGCCTGTGTAATTCCTGCCCCGTCATGCCGCGACATGTATCGGGCAATTTCCCCACCCCCCATTGAAAAGCCCACAAGCGCAATGTCATCTGACGCGCCCGTTTCCTTAATGACATCGGCAAGATCATCGGAAAACGTATCGTAGTCATAGCCTGAAGCGGAATGATCAGATGAGCCGAAGCCGCGCCGATCATACGCGATTGCGCGATATCCGGCATCTGCAAGCCTGATCATGATTGGATCCCAGCTGTCGGCGGAGAGCGGCCAGCCGTGGATCAGAATTACCGGCCTGCCTTTTCCCAGCTCTTTACAGCGCAGCTTCGTTCCGTCGCGGGTCTTGATATAGGTCATTGGATTCCCTTTCTTTGGAATCGAAAGCGACCGGCGATGAGGATAGTTCCGCATCTTTGGGCGACACGCGCCCCTTTCGATTACGGTTTGCGGCAAACCACAATGGCTGGAAGTTCGAGCACGGCCTTACAGCCCGGCTCACGCTGGAAGAGGTGTCCGCAAACGGCCCGCGAGTTCAATGTTGGCTCGCAGTCCGACCGCAGGCGAAACTTCCCACACGGGTGGCGGTCGCCTTTCCGGCACCTCACCCCTTCGCCCGATCCGCCTTGTCCTTGTCGTTCGTGCCCTTGATCATGTTGCGCATCGCCTCCCATTCGGCATCGCCCAGCCCTTGAAGGCGCGGGTAGAAGGTGCCGCCAGTCGCCTGATAGCCCGCGCCATCGATCGCGATGGTCTGGCCGTTCACATATTCCGCGCCCGGCCCCATCAGAAATACGGCGAGGTTGCCGATTTCATGCATCTCACCGGCGCGGCCCATCGGGTTCAGATCATTCCTTGAATTGTCACCCTCGCTGCCGGGATTAAGGCGCGCGCTCATCCCCTTGGTCGGGAAAAGCCCCGGCGCAATCGCGTTGAACCGCAGACCATAGCGGCCCCATTCGGCTGCAAGGCTTTGCGTCATCACATTGATCGCGGATTTTGACATGGCGCTGGGTACGACAAACGCGCTGCCTGACCATACCCAGGTGGTGAGGATCGAAAGAAAACTTGCCGACTTCCCTTCCGCAATCAGCCGCTTACCGATGTCGAGCGTGACGTAGAACGTGCCGCGCATCACGATATCGGCAATTGCGTTAAAGCCATTGATAGACAGGTCTTCGGTGCGGCTGATGAAATTGCCCGCCGCATTGTTGACCACCCCGGTCAGCGCGCCGCCGTCCGCCCAGATCGTATCCACCATCGCATGGATCGCGTCCGCATCGCGAATGTCGCACGCGTGACCCACGACCTTGCCGCCATGCAGGGCCATCAGCTCAGCAGAGGTTTCATCCAGTTTGTTTTGCCGCCGCCCGCAAATATAGACAGTCGCGCCCAGTTTGAGGAAAGCCTCGGTCATCTCGCGGCCCAGCCCCGTGCCTCCGCCGGTTACCAATATGCGATTGCCCGCCATCAGGCCTTCGCGGAACATCAGTTTCGATACGTCCATTGCGGTACCTTCTCTCGAATATGTGCGCGCGCATGGCGGATGCGGCTTGTGACTTTGGCTGCGCTGGCTGTATCAGAACTCGATGCATTTCCAACCAACCGATCAGCAGCGCGAGCTTCAAGAAACCGCGCGCAAGTTTGCACGGGCAGAACTGCCTGCCCTTGCGCGCGATATGGAAGAGAAGGATTATCCCGTCCCGCCCGACATGCTGCGCACCTATGGCGAAATGGGATTTCTGGGGGTCAACCTGCCGGAGGAATATGGCGGCCTGGGACTTGGCCATATCGAAGCCTTGATGGTTCTTGAGGAGTTCGCACAGGTTTCCAACGCAGTCGCGTTTCCGGTGTTCGAGGCGCTGACCGGCCCGGTGCGCACAATCGAGAAATTCGGCGGTCCCGAAATGAAGGCTCGCATCCTTCCAGAAGTGATCCGGGGCGACAAAATCGTCGCGGTGTCCATGTCTGAACCTGATGCCGGGACCGCACTGACCGATCTGACCACCAGCGCGCGCAAGGACGGCAACGGATACCGCGTAAACGGGACCAAGCGCTGGACCAGCGGCGGCGGGCATTCGGATTATTACGTCACCTATTGCCGGTTCTCCGACGATCCGGACAGTGGCGCGGGCGCGAAGGGGATTGGCGCGGTCTTGCTTGAAAAAGGCATGGAAGGGATGACCTTTGGTAAGCGCGAGGAGCTGATGGGCTTTCGCGGCATCCCCACTGCCGATATCGCGATAGAGGATGTGAAGGTACCCGGTGAAAACGTCATCGTTGGCTCGGGCGGCTTTGGCCGCTTGATGAGCGCGTTCGGTCTGGAACGCTGCGGCAATGCGACGCAGGCGCTGGGCGTGGCGGCAGGCGCGCTGGAACAGGCGCTCGCCTACACGCAGGAGCGCGAGGCCTTCGGCAAGCCGATCGTCGATTTTCAGGCGGTGCAGCTGAAGCTGGCGGACATGGCGATGAAAGTGGACGCCGCGCGCCTGTTGATCCACCGCGCCGCCGTGAATGCCGATGCGCAGCCTGATGGCCTGCCGACAGTGTACGAAAGCAGCCTCGCCAAATGCTACGCCAACGAAATCGTTCGCGAAGTCGCCGCGCTGGGAATGCAGGTGATGGGCGGATACGGCTATCACAAGGATTACGGCATGGAACAGCGATTGCGCGATGCCTATGCATGGGGGATCGCTGGCGGCGCAATCGACGTGCAGAAGACCAATATCACCGCCGCCATGATCGGGCGCAGGTTCAACCAGCGGGGCTAGGGGTCGATGTGGCTCGGCGGCGCCTGCAAACCGCTTGCATAGGGGCGCTGTGTTGCGCATCTAAAGCACATGGACACATTTGCCACCCCGACCCCGACGACCCCGACCGAGGCTCCGGCGTCTGGACCCGCGCCTCTCACCTGTTGCGGCGCGCCCTTGCGCATCTGATGATGCCGAACTGACCCGGCTCGATCCGAATTATGTCACCGCGCTCCGCCTGACCGCGCTAGTCTGTGCGCTTCCGTGCGTGATCGGCGCGCTGGTTGTCGAAGGGATTCTGGAAAGCGCGGGCGAAGGCGCGTGGCCGCTGCCATTCGGTGTGATCGTGGGTGTCGTCACGTTGATCGCGGTGCTGTTTGTCATCCGGCTACCCACCCGCCGCTGGCAAGCGCGCGGCTATCACATGAGCGATGACCGGCTGCGTGTGGTGCGCGGGCTGTTATGGCGTTCGGATACAGTGGTGCCGTTTGGGCGAGTGCAGCACATCGATGTCGATCAGGGGCCGATAGAAAGGTTCTTCGATATCGCCACGCTGACGCTGCACACGGCAGGCAGTCACAACGCATCGGTTCACCTGCCCGGCCTAAACCATACCATCGCAACCGAAATACGTGAGGAAATTCGCCAGCACATCAGGCGCGACAGCCTGTGAGCGGCGATCTGTCCACACCGATGGTAACCGTTCCGAAAACCGGATCTTCAGCCGTCGATGTTCCCGAACCTCCTGAAGCCCGGCGGACCTCGCCGCTCAGCGTTGTTGCAGGAGCCTTGGGTAGTTTTCAGAACGCAGTTTTTCCCGCCATTGCAGCGGCATTCGGCATCGGTATCTCAGGGTCCGGTCTCCTGATCGGCCTTGCTGTCATTCTGGCCATCGGCGGACTTGGCACCGCATTCAGCTATCTGGGCTGGCGACGGTTGACCTACACCATCGGAGAGGAGGATATCCGCGTGGAAAGCGGCATTCTCAGCCGATCGGCGCGCTCGGTTCCCTATGAGCGCATTCAGGATGTCAGCCTCGAACAGAAATTGCTGCCGCGCCTGTTGGGCCTTGTCGCTGTAAAGTTTGAAACGGGCGCTGGCGGGGGCGATGATCTGGCGCTGACCTATCTGGCCGAGGTCGAGGGCGAGCGTCTGCGCGAACTGGTGCGTGAGAGGCGCGATGATGCAGATCGCCCCGCCGATTCCATCGCAATGTGCGAAGGCGGAGAGCCACCGCCGCCGCCGCGCGAAACCGACGCCACGCCGCTGTTCGCGATGGGGCCGGGGCGGCTATTCACCTATGGCCTGTTTGAGTTCAGCCTTGCGGTGTTCGCCGTGCTGGGCGGGCTTTTGCAATACGCTGACACCTTCCTCGACATAGAGTTGTGGGATTTCGGCTTCTGGCGCGACTTTGCGCGCGAACAGGGTGGCTGGCTGCTGGAACTCAGCGCCTATTCGCAAGTGCTGAGCGCAATTGCCGGGCTGTTCGCGGTGTTCGTGATCGGGTCTGTCACCGGCATTGCCCGCACCTTTGCGCGCGAATGGGGATTTCTGCTGGAACGCACGGCGCGCGGGTTTCGCAGGAGGCGCGGGCTGTTCACGCGCACCGACGTGGTGATGCCGATCCACCGGGTTCAAGGCCTGACCATCGGCACCGGCCTGCTGCGTCGGGGGTTCGGCTGGCACAGCCTGAGTTTCGTCAGTCTGGCGCAAGATACGGGCGCGTCGAGCCATGTGGTCGCCCCATTTGCCAAACTGGTTGAGCTTGAGCCTATCGTCCGGGCAGCCAGGTTTCACCTGCCGCGCGAAAATGCCGACTGGCACCGTGCCACCGTCGCCTATCGCAATGTCTCGATTGGTCTCGATATGGCGTCTATCGTTGGCGCAGGACTCGTCGCGGGCGTTGCCACGTGGCTGTTCGCGCCACAATGGACACCGTTCGTCCTGGCCGTCGTGTTGACAATGGCCGCACTTGATGCGGCGGCGGGCGTTATTTCGTGGCGGTTCAAACGGCACGCGCTCGATGAAAGCCAGATTGTTGCAGTTGCTGGCGTGCTGGCCCCTGTCACGCAGATCGCAACGCGGGTGAAACTGCATTCTGTCGAAATCACGCAAGGGCCGCTGGCGAGATATTGTGGCTATGCCACGCTTCATCTGGGACTGGCGGGCGGCGAGTTTTCAGTGCCGGGCATCCCGCTCAATCACGCGCGCGAGGTACGTGCCCAGGTGCTCGATACCATCACTGCGACCGATTTTTCAGAACTGGAAAATGCTTAGGCGCGCAGTTCAGACCAATCCGGGTTCTGATCAAACTTTCTGGCGACATACGAGCATTGCGGCACCACCTTGAAATCCTGCTTTTGCGCATCCGCAATCAGGCGCTCCACCAGCAAGCCCGCAATACCCTGTCCGCCGATTTCATCGGGGACTATGGTATGCGTTGCCACCCGTACGTCGGTTCCAACCTCCTTTTCGGGCAAGCCGGTGCGCGGTTCCCATTCGAGCGTCCCTTGCGCGCTCTTCCCCTCGATCCGGGCGACGTATTTTCCACCCTGTCCCTGTGCGTGATGGGTGATCGAAACTTTATCCTGAATATCGGTCATCGTGGCTCCTCTCTTGCCATCAATGCAGGCACGGCTACAGGCGTTCCGCGATGACAAAGTTTCTTTCCGACAATGCAGCCCCGGTCCACCCGAAGGTATGGGACGCGATGCGCGCCGCTGACAGCGCGGACAATCCCTATGATGGCGATGCGCTGTCGGGCGAACTCGATGCGCGCTTTTCTGCCCTGTTCGGGCGCGATTGTGCCGCGCTGTGGGTTGCGACGGGAACGGCGGCGAATTGCCTTGCGCTCGCTACGATGTGCCAGCCGCATGGCGGCGTGGTGTGCCATGAGGAAGCGCATATCGAGGTTGACGAAGGCGGCGCACCGGGCTTTTTCCTCCACGGCGCCAAGCTGATCCATGCACACGGAGAAGGCGCAAAGCTGACGCCCGCCGGTATTGCGGCGGTGATTGATCCGATCCGCAACGATGTACATCAGGTACAGCCGCACGCGGTGGCGATCACGCAGGCGAGCGAATACGGACGCAGTTACAGCGCACACGAACTGACGGCGCTGGGCAAATTTGCGCGCGATCGCAAGTTGGGCCTGCATATGGACGGAGCGCGATTTGCCAATGCTGCCGCGTTTCTGGGAGGAGACGCCGCCGCCGCCGCAGGTCCGGTGGACAGCCTCGCGTTCGGTTTCATCAAGAATGGCGGCATGGGCGCAGAGGCGGTGATCCTGTTTGATCGCGAAGCAGCGGCGCAAGTGCGCTATCGGCGCAAGCGGGCAGGGCACCTGCAATGCAAAGGTCGCTATCTCGCCGCGCAGATACTTGCCATGCTGGAAGATGACCTGTGGCTCGCCAATGCGGCCCATGCGAATGCCGCGGCGCAGGAAATCGCAGGCGGGTGCGCAAATCGTCTGATGCACCCGGTCGAGGCGAACGAGTTGTTCGTGCGGCTCACCGCGCCGGAACGCGAGGCGCTGCGTGCACAGGGTTTCGATTTCTATGACTGGGGCGAGGGCGCAGCCCGATTTGTCGCGGCATGGGATACCCGAGCCGAGGATGCGAGCGCGCTGGGCAAGGCGATTGCGTCTCTATGACGGCGATCGCGGCCGGGGGCGAACCGGCACCCTTGTTGAACTGGCGGATCATCGTCCCGTTCCTTTTGACGGGTACGATCTGGGGTTCGACGTGGTTTGTAATCACCGGTCAGATCAATGGCGTGCCCGCTGCATGGTCGGTGTTTTATCGGTTCGCGCTGGCGACCCCGGCGCTGTTTATAGTGGCGGCGCTGATGAAGCGTCGCCTGCGGCTGAATCGGCCCGAAAACCTGCTCGCCATTCTGGTGGGAATCGCGCAGTTCAGCGGCAATTTCCTGTTCGTCTATCACGCAGAGCTGTACATCACATCGGGCATCGTCGCGGTGATGTTTGCGCTGTTGATGGTGCCCAATGCTGTATTCGGACGCGTGTTTCTGGGGGAACGAGTGCAAAGCGGATTCCTGCTGGGCAGCGCGGTTGCGATTGCCGGGGTCAGCCTGTTGCTGGTGCACGAATGGAATGCCGCGCCGCGCGCCGGAGTGGTGGGCGGCAATGTCGCGCTCGGCATCGCGCTGGCCGTGGGCGGAATGCTGGCCGCATCGCTTGCCAATGTCGTTCAGGCCAATCCCACCGGGCGGGCCGTACCGATGGTCAGCCTGCTGGCGTGGGCGATGCTGTATGGTACGGCGTTTGACCTGGCCTTTGCGTTGCTGACCGCCGGACCGCCGCCAGTGCCGGTTGCGTGGCAATTCTGGGCTGGCACCGCCTATCTTGCACTGATCGGATCGGTAGTCACGTTCCCGTTGCATTACAATCTGGTGCGAGAGATCGGTGCGGGCCGCACGGCATACAACGGCATCGTGACGGTGTGTGTCGCAATGCTGCTATCGACCGTGTTTGAGGATTATCGCTGGACCGCGCTCACGGCCAGCGGCGCGGTGCTGGCGCTGATCGGGATGGCGCTGGCGCTAAGGTCGAAGCAGCGCCGATAATCCCTCGACATAGGTGGGATAGCGCGGCTGCCATCCAAGCACCCGCTTGGCCTTGCCATTCGCGACGCGCCGGTTCTCAGCATAAAATCCGCGCGCCATTTCCGACAGGTTCGCCTGCTCCAGCGTTTCCAGCGGAGGCGGCTCGATCCCGAGCAATCGGCAGGCGTGCTCCGTCACATCGTTGCCGCTGGCGGGCAGATCATCGCCCAGATTATACGCACCGGCAGGCGCATCGGTGGTCATCGCGGCGACCACACCGCTGGCGATATCGTCCACATGCACCCGGCTGAACACCTGACCGGGCAGATCGATGCGGCGCGCCTTGCCTTCGCGCACCCGGTCCAGCGCGCTGCGGCCCGGCCCGTAAATACCTGGCAGGCGGAACACCCGCGCGCCCAGTTCCACCCACAATGCATCTGCGTCAGATCGAGCATTGCGTCGCCCTGTTCCGGTGGGCGAACTTTCGTCCACCCATGCGCCCTGTTGATCACCATAGACCCCGGTGGAGGAGAGATAGCCATACCAGGCCGTGCCGAAATCACGGCCATAATTGCTCAACACCGGATCAAACCCGCTATCCCGGTCAGGCGGGACCGACGACAGCACGTGATTTGCCCGGCGCAAGGCCGCGCGCACCGCATGGCCATCGTTGAAATCGACGTCGCCTGCGGTTCCTGTCGCCTCGACTTGCCAACCGCGCGCCCGCATGGCGGCAGCGATCCGTTTCGCGGTGTAGCCAAGGCCGAAGATCAGCAAATGCGCCATCAATTGGACCTAACCATTGGACCTGCAGCCAAATCAACCTAAATCACACCGCATGGATATAGCAACGACCCCCCAGAACCCCGAAGGCAACCCCGAACTCGCTGATGCCGCGCGCAATCCGACCGATCCGCCTGTGATACTGCGGGAGGATTACAAACCCTATGCGTGGGCGGTGCCGCAAACTGCGCTGAATTTCGATCTGGGGCTGAAAAAGACCCGCGTAATTGCAAAACTTTCCGTCGAACGGAACCCGGCGGCTGAACCAGACGCGCAATTGCGCCTGAATGGCGACGGGCTGAGCGCGCATGGCGTCACCGTTGATGGCGAAGCGGTCAACGACTGGGTGATGGACGGCCCCGATCTTGTGGTGACGTTGCCGGGCGATCGGCACACAGTCGAGATCGTGACCGAGATCGATCCGTCAGCCAACACCACATTGATGGGCCTGTATGCATCGGGCGGGATGCTGTGCACGCAGTGCGAGGCGGAAGGTTTCCGTCGCATCACCTTCTTCCCGGACCGGCCCGATGTGCTGTCGACCTATTCCGTCAGGATGGAGGGCGACAAGACACAGTTCCCGATCCTGCTGTGCAATGGCAACATGACCGCATCGGGCGATCTGGAGGCGGGGCGTCATTTTGCCGAGTGGCACGATCCGTGGCCCAAGCCGAGCTATCTGTTCGCGCTGGTGGCGGGCGATCTGGTCGCCAATTCCGCGCCCTTCACGACTGTTGGCGGGCGCGAGGTCGAATGCAACATCTGGGTCCGTTCCGAGGATCTGGCGCGCACGGGCCACGCGCTCGAATCGCTGCATCGTGCGATGGAGTGGGACGAGAAGACCTTCGGACGCGAATACGACCTTGATCTCTACAACATCGTCGCTGTCAGCGACTTCAACATGGGGGCGATGGAGAACAAGGGGCTGAACGTCTTCAACACGAAATACGTGTTGGCAGACCCCGACACCGCGACCGATGCAGATTTCGATGCGATCGAGGGCGTGATCGCGCACGAATATTTTCACAACTGGTCGGGCAATCGCATCACTTGCCGCGACTGGTTCCAGCTATCTCTGAAAGAGGGCTTTACCGTCCTGCGCGATCAGCTTTTCTCGCAGGATGTTCGCGGCGAGGCGGTCAAGCGGATCGAGGATGTGCGCATCCTGCGCGCGGCGCAATTCCCCGAAGATGCCGGGCCGCTGGCGCATCCGATTCGCCCGGACAGCTATCGTGAGATCAGCAATTTCTACACCGCGACCGTGTATAATAAAGGCGCCGAAATCATCCGCATGATGCGCAGCATGGCCGGGGTCGAGACATTCCGTGCAGGCACCGATCTGTATTTTGATCGGCACGATGGCGATGCGGCCACGTGCGAGGATTTCGTCAAGGCGATCGAGGATGGTGCGGGGCTGGACCTTGTGCATTTTCGCCGCTGGTACAGCCAGGCTGGCACCCCGCGCGTGACGGTGACGCAGGAAGTGGGCGATGGAGGGTTGATCCTCTCGCTCAGCCAGAAAACGCCGCCGACGCCCGGTCAGGCCGAAAAGGCCCCCGTTCCCATCCCGTTGCGCGTTGCCGTGCATTGCCGTGAGACCGGCGCACTTGGGGCCGAACAACTGATCGTGCTGAACGATGGTGAGGCCAGCTTCACCCTGCCGCTCGCCGGGCCTCAACCTGTGGTCTCGATCAACCGCGGTTTTACCGCGCCCGTGATTATCGAGCGTACACTTGGCCGCGAAGATCTGGGCTTTCTGGCTGCGCGCGATGACGATCCCTTTGCCCGATACGAGGCGATGCAGGAGCTGGCCGTGGGGCACCTTGTCGCGGCTGCCCGCGCTGAGCTGGACGAGGCGGCACGCGCAGCGGGGAAGACCGCGCTGAGCGATGCAATGCGCGCGATCCTGACCGACGACGCTCTCGACGACAATATGCGCGGCGAACTGATGATGTTGCCAAGCGAGACTTACCTGTTCGAAGCGATGGCCACGGGCGATCGAAAGGCCGATCCCGGCGCAATCCATGTCGAGCGTGAGCAGGTGAAGGCTATGCTTGGCATTACGCTGAAACGCGAACTCGAAGGGCTATATGCCCGCTGTGAGAGCGTGGCATTCGATGATCCAGCGGGCGTCGGAGCGCGCAAGGTCGCAGCGCAAGCGCTGGTGATGCTGGCCGCCGGAGATCCTGATGTAGCTGCCACCATGGCCGCGCGCCAGTTTGATCGGGCGGACAACATGACTGACAGGCAGAGCGCGCTGATGGTGCTGTGCGGGCTGGAAACGCCGCTGCGCCAGGATCGGCTCAAGGCGTTTTATGAGCGATACGAAGATAACGCGCTGGTGGTGGACAAGTGGTTCACGCTTCAGGCGCTCTCGCTCCATCCCGATGTGATTGCGCAGGTCGAGGCGTTGGCGACGCATCCCGACTTCACAATGAACAACCCCAACCGCGTGCGATCGCTCTACATGGCTTTTGCGGGCAATCCCGTTGGCTTCCACGCGGCCGATGGGGCGGGATACCGGATGATCGCGGATGTCATCATCGCGCTCGATCCAATCAACCCGCAAACAGCGGCTCGGTTTGTGTCGCCTTTGGGGCGGTGGCGGCGGATCGAGCCGGGCCGGGCGGCGCTGATGAAGGGCGAGCTGGAGCGGATTGCGGCGGTAACGGGTCTGTCGCGTGACACGTTCGAACAGGTGAGCCGCAGCCTTGAAGGCTGAATTCGATATTGAGCGCGCGCCATTGCTCGAAGGGGTGGCGCACGGTTTTTTCGGGGCCGGTGCGCGAGCTGGCGACTATGGTCATCAGTTCGGTTACGGCGGACCGGGAGAGGTCGATGTCGTGCGGGCGACGCGCACGGCGGCGGCGGATGCGATTGCGCCCGGCTCCCGCGTGGTCACCCCGCATCAGGTTCACTCGCCCGATGTCATCACAGTCGATGAGCCATGGGAGGACACACCGGAAGGGCGGCCGGTTGCCGATGCGCTGGTTACTGCACGGCCGGGGCTGGCTATCGGGATCGTCACCGCAGATTGCGCGCCGGTTCTGTTCGCCGATTTCGAGGCCGGAGTGATCGGCGCGGCACATGCGGGGTGGCGCGGTGCATTTGGCGGCGTGCTGGAAAACACCGTTGCAGCGATGGTGCAATTGGGCGCGCAGCGATCGCGGATCGCAGCTGCAATCGGGCCCACGATCGCTCAATCAAGTTACGAGGTCGATGCGCCATTCAGAGCTCAGTTCAAACCTGCGGATGATCATCATTTTGCGCCCGCCCCGGCGCGCGATGGATCACTGCGCTGGCTGTTCGACCTGCCAGGATATGTCGCTGCAAGACTGGAATTCAGCGAGATCACGCGAATCGACGATTGCGCGCGGGATACCTTTGCCTCTGGCGGACGTTATCATTCATACCGCAAAGCCACGCGCGGCGGAGGCTCGGAATACGGCAGGCAGATTGCAATGATTTGCCTTGTTTGATCCGATCTTGCATCAAAGCGAATGGCCGATGCTGAAAAGACAGTTGGATTTGATGGTATTTCTGGTAATTGCCGCCACGAGGCCGACATTCGAATTGGCCAGAGCACCGCTGGCGACGGTTGGCGGAGTATCAATTTCGCTAACGTGACCGGGACTACGGCGCGATAAATTTCACAGCACTGCCAGGCCTTTATCGGGGCGGCAGCGTTCACACGGGGTTCGCCCATGGAACGCAGGATCGGCAGAAAGAGCAGGGTAAACGCAGATGGCTTCCACCGGAGCTGACATGAGCACCACGCAAACCGCAGACGGCACGGCTACCGATGAAGGCGTTCGCCGCCGCGACTGGATTCATATTGCCGCGCTTGGCACCGCTGGGGTTGGCGCGGCCACAGTGCTGATTCCGCTGATCAGCCAGATGGGTATGTCGCAGGACGTAAAAGCCGCGAGCACGACCGATGTCGATACCAGTTCGATCGAAGCCGGACAGACAATCAAGACAACCTTTCGCGAGCAGCCTCTGTTCGTGAAGCGTATGGCACCTGAGGAAATCGCGCGCGCAAAGGCCGATGATGTCGCCTCAATGCGCGACCCTGCAACGCTCAAATCTCGATTGGGCGAAGGCAATAGCGACATGCTGGTCATGCTGGGTGTTTGCACACACCTCGGCTGTGTTCCGCTGGGCGCGGGCGAAGGTGAGGAAAAGGGCGAATTCGGCGGGTATTTCTGCCCATGTCACGGCTCGCACTACGATGTGGCTGGCCGCATCCGCAAAGGCCCGGCACCGCTCAACCTTGTCGTACCTGAATTCTCTTTTACGTCAGACACGGTCATCCGGGTTGGCTGATGATGCGTAACTATCCCGAGCCAAAAACATTCACACTGAGAGAAGTCGAGAGAAAACCATGAGTTTCGCCTGGGCAAAACAGTATGAGCCGAAGTCCGATTTCACCAAATGGCTGGATGAGAAACTTCCGCTTCCTCGCTTGGTCTACAACGCGGTCGGGGCCGGATATCCGGTTCCGCGAAACCTCAATTACATGTGGAATTTCGGGGTTCTCGCCGGCTTTTTCCTGATGGTCCAGATCATCACCGGTGTGGTTCTGGCGATGCATTATGCGTCCGACGTGACGGTTGCGTTCAACTCGGTCGAACACATCATGCGCAACGTGAATTATGGTTGGATGCTGCGTTATGCACACGCCAACGGCGCCAGCTTCTTCTTCATTGTAATCTACCTCCACATTTTCCGCGGCCTGTATTATTCCTCTTATAAAGCCCCGCGTGAGATGATCTGGTTGCTCGGCGTGGTAATCTTTCTGCTGATGATGGCGACCGCGTTCATGGGCTATGTGCTTCCCTGGGGGCAAATGAGCTTTTGGGGTGCCAAGGTGATCACCGGCCTGTTCGGTGCGATCCCGTTGGTGGGTGAGCCGCTGCAGACGTGGCTCGTCGGCGGATATGCGCCGAACGACGCGACGCTGAACCGCTTCTTCTCACTGCACTTTTTGCTGCCATTCGTGATCGCCGGTGTTGTTATTCTGCACATCTGGGCGCTGCACATTCCGGGGTCTTCCAACCCGACCGGGGTCGAAGTGAAGAAGGAAAGCGATACAGTTCCGTTCCACCCGTATTACACGGCGAAAGATGGCTGGTTTCTCGGGCTCGTCCTGATCTTCTTCTCGGCCTTCGTTTTCTTCGCACCCAACGTGCTGGGTCACCCGGATAACTACATCGAAGCAAATCCGCTTTCGACACCTGCACACATCGTGCCTGAATGGTACTTCCTGCCGTTCTACGCGATCCTTCGAGCCTTCACCGGTGACCTTGCCATATTTGGAATTACGTTAATCCCGGCCAAACTGCTCGGCGTGATTGCGATGTTCGGCTCGATCCTCGTCTGGTTCTTCCTGCCGTGGCTGGACAAGAGCCCGATCCGCTCGGGTAGCTACCGTCCGCTGTTCAAGAAGTTCTTCTGGTTCGGCCTGGTCCCCACAATGATCATTCTGACGGTCTGCGGCGGGGCGCCGGCAGAGGAGCCTTATGTGATCCTCAGCCAAGTCTTCACGGCGTACTACTTCCTTCACTTTCTTGTGATCCTGCCGATCATCAGTCAGATTGAAGTGCCAAAGCCGCTGCCGTTCTCGATCACCGAGGCTGTGCTGGGCAAGGATGACAAGCCGGGCGGCACCGATGGTGGCGGAGAAAAACCCGAAGCTGTAGTCAAGCCGCTTCCTGGCGACGATGGTTCGCTGCAACCGGCAGAGTGATGGGTTGGCCTTCGGGCCAGCCTGCCACCCACCCTTTTTGACCCGATAACGAGAAAGAGTTTAGGTCATGACAATCCGCCTCGGAGGCATAATTTTTGGCCTCGCGATCACTGGTATTCTGGTGTTCTTTTCGCTGGTGCCCGGCGCATATAACCTGATCACCGGACCTGCGCCTGAAAAGCCTGACTATTACGCCTATCACGAAGAGCCAATCCAGCCTGCGGGCGGCTTTTCATTTGATGGCGTTGCGGGAACCTGGGACAACCAGCAGCTTCAGCGTGGCTTTCAGATCTACAAGCAGGTGTGCTCGGCCTGCCACAGCATGAAACAGGTGGCTTTCCGGAACCTGACGGATCTGGGTTATACCGAAGCGGAGGCTCGCGCAGAAGCGGCGACTTGGAACGTCCCCGGTATCGATCCGACGACAGGCGAGACAACCACCCGTCCTGGTGAATTCACCGATCACTTCCCCTCGCCCTACCCCAACGAAATCGCAGCGCGCGCTGCAAACAACAATGCGCTTCCGCCCGATCTCTCGCTCATTACGAAAGCACGCGAAGACGGCTCGAACTACGTGTACTCTCTGATGCAGGGTTATAACGAGCCGGACCCCGAAGACGTGAAGAAGTCACCGAACTTCGAGACGCCTCCGGGCCTGTATTTCAACGAATATTTTCACAGCGTGAACATCGCGATGCCGCCGCAGCTCTACCCCGATCTCGTCACCTATTCAGACGGGACTGAGGCGACACAAGAGCAAATGGCACAGGATATCGCCGCATTTCTGACATGGACGGCTGAACCGAAACTGGTGCAGCGCAAGCAGACTGGCTGGGCGGTAATCGGCTTCCTGCTGTTCCTCACCAGCTTGGCGTTCTTGTCCTACAAGCAGATTTGGGCAGCGAAAAAGCCCAAGAAAAAGAAAGCCTGAACGGCGCGCTTTCAGCTTTAGCGTTATAACTCAGTGCCTCATCGTCCCGCGCGGATGGTGGGGCGCTGGTCGTTAGGGCGTCAGTAAACAGGCGCTGGTCCCTTGCGGTTCGCCGGGTGGTCATGCATTCATCTATGCCAGGCGCGCCGCCACTCTGCCCCTGTGAGGGTGTGCGATTATTGCGCGGCAAAAGGATTTTGGATGACCGGCAACCTCACCCCAGAAGAACTGAAGGCGCTGGTGCGCACGGTTCCCGATTTTCCGCAACCCGGGATTCAGTTTCGCGACATCACCACCCTCATCGGTCATTCCAACGGGATGGCCTCCAGCGTCGCGCATCTCGCTCGCATGGCGAAGGCCGGAGGCGCGCAGAAAATTGCTGGCATGGAAGCGCGGGGCTTCATTTTCGGCGCGGCTGTGGCAGTCGAACTTGGGCTGGGCTTTGTGCCTGTCAGAAAGCCCGGTAAGCTGCCCATCGCTACCATCGGCATAGACTATGCGCTGGAATACGGGACCGACCGACTTGAAATGGATCCGGACGCCGTCAATGCTGGCGAACGGGTCGTGATAGTGGATGATCTGATCGCCACAGGCGGCACTGCGATGGCGACCGCACAATTGCTTCGAAATGCAGGCGCCGATGCCAATCACGCGCTGTTCGTGATAGACCTGCCGGAGCTTGGCGGCGCGACCAAACTGCGCGCGGCCGGTATCATGGTGGAAACATTGATGGAATTTGAAGGCGAATAGCGCCTTTGAAAAGGTCGGGCGAATTCCCTAACCTGCGGCTGCCGTCGCCGATAGGGAACGCATGGCCATACCCATCCATTGTGAAGTAACAGGGGCGGCAGGGAAATTATGGAATCACAAGCACTCATGATCGCCACCATTGGCGTCCTAGGCATCGGTGCGCAGTGGGTTGCCTGGCGGACAGGTTGGCCTGCGATCGTCTTGATGCTGGCGGCCGGCTTCCTCGCGGGACCGGTGGCAGAGGAGCTGGGGTTCCGCCTGATTGACCCCAACGCGGCCTTCGGCGATCTGCTTGAGCCGGCCATCAACATCGGCGTTGCACTGATCCTGTTCGAAGGGGGATTGAGCCTTGATCTGAGAGAATTGCGCCATTCCGGCAGCGCGGTCTATCGGCTGGCCACGATCGGTGTCCTGATCGGTTGGGCGCTGGGTGCGCTTGCCGGGTTTTACATCGCCGGTCTTGTATGGCCCGTAGCGGTCCTGTTCGGCGGCATCCTGATCGTGACCGGGCCGACCGTCGTCATGCCACTATTGCGGCAGGCAAACGTTCAGACCCGGCCCAACGCGATTTTGAAATGGGAAGCAATCGTCAACGATCCCACCGGCGCCCTGTGCGCGGTGATCGCGTATGAATATTTCCGCCGGATCAATGAATTCCCGAACGCATCCGTCCTGGACGTTGTGCCACCGCTGATCTTTGCTGCCATCCTTGCCGGACTGATCGGGTATGCGGTTGCGCGCGTTATCGGATATCTTTTTCCGCGCGGTGCCATCCCCGAATTCCTCAAGGTTCCGGTGCTGTTCACCACAGTGATCGGCCTGTTCGTCCTCACCAACGCCATCGAACACGAAGCGGGCCTCGTCGCGGTAACTGTGATGGGCGTCACGCTTGCCAATCTGGAGGTGTCGAGCATGCGTTCGATCCATCCGTTCAAGGAAAACGTGGCGGTTCTGCTGGTATCCGGTATTTTTATACTGCTGGCCTCCAGCCTGTCACTAAGCGAACTGGCGTATCTAAATCCCCTTGAACCGGTTGGTTTCCGGTTCATGCTGTTCCTGCTCGCACTGCTGTTCTTTGTGCGTCCTGTCACCGTGCTGATCAGTCTGTTAGGATCGCCGGTTCCGTGGAGGGAACGCGTGTTCGTGGCCTGGATTGCGCCGCGCGGTATTGTTCTGGTCGCGATTTCGGGCCTGTTCGCGTTGCGACTGGGCGACCTTGGTATCGAAGGTGGGCAATTGCTCATCGGTTTGAGCTTCGCTGTCGTTGTGGCAACGGTGATCGCCCACGGTTTCACCATCAACCTTGTCGCTCGGTGGCTCAATGTGAAGGGGACATCGCGGCCCGGCCTGCTGATCGTCGGCTCTACCGCGTGGACCATAGCGCTGGCAAAGGAACTGCAATCTCTGCGCACGCCGGTGATGATTGTGGATTCAAGCTGGCAACGGTTGGGCGAGGCCCGGCGCGAAGGCTTGCCGTTCTATCACGGCGAAATTCTGAATGAGGCGACCGAACATAACCTTGATCTGGCACCATATCAGGTGCTGATCGCTGCGACCGAGAACGAGGCCTATAACACCCTTGTCTGCAATGAATTCGCGCACGAGATCGGACGCGACATGGTGTACCAGCTGGGCGAAACCAGCGATGCCTCGGATGACAAGAATGCGCTCCCTCCATCGCTACGTGGCCGGGCGCTGTTCGAGAGCGGATTTGGCGTGGACGAGGTGAATGCCCGCCAGAAAAATGGTTGGGTATTCCGCAAGACCAAGCTTTCCGAGGAATTCGATTTCGAACAGGCGCGGGAAAAATTGGGCGAAGGCGCACACATGTTGCTGTTGCTTCGCGGAGAAGGCGTGTTGCGATTCTTTACTCACGCCGCTCGACCGGAACCGCGTACAGGCGACACGATCATTTCGTTCTCTCCTCAGCACATCCGCAGCCCGGAAGAACGCGCTGCTGAGAAAGCGGCAAAACGTGCGGCCAAGGACGGCGGTGCGCCGTCAGGCTCACCCGGCCCTAAACCGCAACCGACCTGAAAATCGCGAGAAAAAGATTTCGTAAACGAGACCATTATGACTTTCCAAAAATCGACCGTTTCAATCATCGCTTGCCTCGCTCTTGGCGCTTGCAAGGCGCAACAGCCCGCCAGTGATCCTGCCCCAGATGGCGAACCGGTCCCATCCGCGACGCCATCGCCCGAGCCGAGTGATACCGTCTCCATACTGCGGCCCGAGATCGAGAACCCCGATGGGGACGAAGCGGTGGTCGCGATCAAACCGCTCAACACCGTGATCGGATTTCCCAAAGGTGGATATGAGTTGGACGCTGAAGGGGTCACGGCGCTGGATTCAGTGCTGAAATCACGGCAAATCGGGCTCGGTGGTCCAATAATTTTACGAGCGCACAGCGATTTGGCGGGTACCGACACCGCCAACGAAAGAGCGTCGGAAAAGCGCGGACTGACGGTTGCCAAATGGCTGACTGACAAGGGGATCGATGCCGAACGCATCACCGTCATCGCGTTCGGAGAGCAAAATCCGACCCAGCCCAACGCCATGCCTGATGGATCGCCGAGCGAGGCGGGCCGTGCAGCCAATCGCCGGGTCGAAGTGGTCATTGCAGGCAATCAGGCCGGGTCGCCCGCAAAGAAGATGGTAGAGAATGCAGGCGAGACCGAAGCCTCAGCCAAGTCCGGCGACTAGCTCCAGCACCTTTGCCGCCCATTCTGCGCGGCAGATCAGCAGATCGGGCAAATAGGTATCGGCATTGTTATAACGGATCGGCGATCCATCGATCCGCGAACAGTGCAGGCCATGCGCCGCTGCCACTGCCACGGGCGCGCAGCTGTCCCATTCATATTGCCCGCCGGAATGCAGATAAATTTCGGCCTCGCCGCGCACCACGGCCATCGCCTTGGCCCCCGCGCTGCCCATGCCGACAAGCTCACCGCCAAGCGCGTCACACACGGCGACAGCTTCGGCTGCGGGACGGGTGCGGCTGACCAGGAAGCGCGGTTTGGCGGCGGGTTCGGGCAATGCGCTGATACGATCGGTCCGCAGCACCGCGCCATGTTCCGTCCCCGGCCCCTTTAATCCGGGCAGGGCGACGGCACCGATTTGCGCTACGCCATCAATGGCAAGCCCGACATGCACTGCCCAGTCGCTGCGCTGTTCGCCATATTCGCGGGTCCCATCGACTGGATCAATGATCCACACCCGCGATTGCGAAAGGCGCGCGGTGGTGTCCTTTTCCTCCTCAGACAGCAGCCCGTCATCGGGCCGCGCCGCGCGCAAGGCGTGGCAGAGAAATTCGTTCGCCGTCGCATCGCCCGCTTTGCCGAGCGCCTTGCCCTCGAATACCTCGCTGTCGCGCACCTCAAGCAGGATGCGCCCGGCGACATTCGCCAGATGCGCGGCCAGTTCGGCGTCGGTCATGCTGGCGATGCCGGTCATTTGAGCGGTAGGATCTGCGTGATGATGTAATCCGCCGCCTCATCAGGGGTCATCGTCACGGTGTTGACCGTGATTTCGGGCGATTGCGGCGGTTCATAAGGACTGTCGATCCCGGTGAAATTCTTGATCTCGCCCGCGCGCGCCTTTTTGTACAGACCCTTCACGTCGCGCGCTTCGGCCACCTCCAGCGGGGTGTCCACGAACACCTCGATGAATTCGCCCTCGCCCATCATCTCGCGCACCATGCGCCGTTCCGCGCGAAACGGGCTGATGAAGGCGGTGAGCACGATGAGACCGGCATCGGTCATGAGCTTCGCCACCTCACCGATGCGACGGATATTCTCGATCCGGTCCGCCTCGGTAAAGCCAAGATCCTTGTTTAAGCCTTGGCGCACATTGTCGCCATCCAGCAGGAAGGTGTGGCGGTTCATCAGCGCCAGTTTTTTCTCGACCTCGTTGGCGATCGTCGATTTGCCAGAACCCGAAAGCCCGGTGAACCACAGCACGCGCGGTGTCTGGTTTTTGAGGTTTGCGTGGTCGTCTCTGCTGATCGTCGTTGCCTGCCAGTGCACGTTTTGTGCTCGGCGCAGACTGAAATGCAGCATTCCTGCACCAACGGTCGCATTGGTGTATTTGTCGATCAGGATGAAGCCGCCCAGCTGGCGACTGGTCGAATAGGGTTCGAAAGTGATCGGGCGGTCGGTTGAAAGTTCAGCAACGCCGATGGAATTCAGCGCCAGCGTCTTGGCCGCCATGTGTTCAAAGGTATTTACGTCGATCTCGTATTTAGGCTCCTGAACCGTCGCGGTGACCATCTGGGTGCCCAGTTTAAGCCAGTACCCGCGGCCGGGTTTAAGCGCGACGTCGTCCATCCATACTATCGTGGCCTCGAACTGGTCGGATGCTTCGGGTGGATCGCCAGCGGCGGCGATCACATCACCCCGGCTGCAATCGACCTCGTCCGTCAACGTCAGGGTCACCGATTGGCCCGCGACCGCCTGATCGAGGTCACCGTCAAATGTTGCGATGGATTTGACGGTGCTGGTCTTGCCTGCGGGCACGATCCGCACAGGATCGCCCGGTTTCACGATGCCATCGGTTATCTGCCCGGCGAAGCCTCTGAAATCGAGGTTGGGGCGGTTCACCCACTGGACCGGCATACGAAAGGCGCGTTCCTGAGCGGCAGTGCCCGACAGCTCGATCGCCTCCAGATGCTCAATCAGCGCTGGACCGGAATACCACGGCGTGTGCGCAGAAGGCGCGCCATCGTCCCTTGGGGTGATGTTGTCGCCCTTGAAGCCCGAAATCGGGATCGCGGTGAAATCCTCGATGCCCACTTCGCTGGCAAAGGCCCGGTAATCGGCAACGATGGCGTCAAACGTAGCCTGATCGTAATCGACCAGGTCCATCTTGTTCACCGCCAGCACCAGATGTTTGATGCCCAGAAGGTGCGTGAGGTATGAGTGCCGCCGGGTCTGGACCAGCACACCCTTTCGCGCATCGACGAGGATGATCGCGAGGTCCGCGGTCGAAGCGCCGGTGACCATGTTGCGCGTGTATTGTTCGTGCCCGGGAGTATCGGCGACGATGAACTTGCGCTTTTCGGTGGTGAAAAACCTGTAGGCAACATCGATGGTGATGCCCTGTTCACGCTCTGCAGCAAGGCCATCAACCAGCAGCGCAAAGTCGATCTCTGCCCCTTGCGTCCCGTGCTTTGCACTGTCGCTTTCCAGCGTGGCAAGCTGGTCTTCGAAGATCATCTTCGAATCGTACAGCAACCGCCCGATCAGGGTCGACTTGCCATCATCCACGCTGCCGCAGGTGATGAAACGCAGCAGGCTTTTGTGCTGATGCTGTTCCAGATAGGCGTCGATATCGTCCGCAATCAAGGCATCGGTCTGAAAGGAAGAGGGGGTATCCATCAGAAATAGCCCTCCTGCTTCTTGTCTTCCATCGATGCGGATTGCCCCTTGTCGATGGCGCGGCCTTGCCGTTCGGAACCGGTGGCCAACAGCATTTCCTGAATGATGTGGTTCATATCGGTCGCATCGCTGATGGTGGCGCCGGTCAGCGGATAACATCCCAGCGTTCGGAACCTCACGGACCGCGTTACCGGCTGTTCACCCGGCTCCAGCCGGAATTGGTCATCATCGACCACCAGAATCAGGCCGTCCCGCTCCACCACCGGGCGCGGCGCGGAGAAATAGAGCGGCACGATATCGATCTTTTCCAGCGCAATATATTGCCAGATGTCCAGCTCGGTCCAGTTGGAGATCGGGAACACGCGGATGCTCTCGCCCTTGTTTTTCTTGGTATTGTAGAGGTTCCACAGTTCGGGTCGCTGGTTTTTCGGATCCCAGCGATGCGCGGCGGTGCGGAAGCTGAAAACGCGCTCTTTCGCGCGGGCCTTTTCCTCGTCGCGCCGTCCGCCGCCAAATGCCGCATCGAACCCGTGCAGGGTGAGCGCGCGTTTCAGCGGATCGGTCAGTTGCGCCTGACTGTACAGCGCGCTGCCGGTATCGAACGGGTTGATGCCCATTTCCTCGGCATCATCGTTCTGCGCGACAATCAGATCGAGGTTGTATTCCTTCACCGTCTTGTCGCGATGGTCGAGCAGCGCCTGAAAATCCCAGCCTGATGCCACATGCAACATCGGAAACGGCGGAGGCGCGGGATAGAACGCCTTTCGCGCCAGATGCAGCATCACGGACGAATCCTTGCCGACCGAATACAGCATGACCGGGTTTTCCGCCTCGGCCACAACCTCGCGGAAAATGTGGATGCTTTCGGCCTCTAGCCGCTCCAGATGGGTAAGACCCGAGTGAGTAAGACTACGCATGTCAAGCGGGCTACACGCTGCGTTGCACAAATCAACCGTAGTTTTGCTTGTATGCAAGGAAGCTGACACGGGAATGAGATCGGGTCGGTGCTGGAGCGGGTAAGGGGAATCGAACCCCTCTACACAGCTTGGAAGGCTGGTGCATTACCACTATGCTATACCCGCCGGTCGCGCGCCGCTCATCAAGGGATGTCGCGCATCGCAGCACAGGGCGCGCTCTTGCCACTTTCGGGCGTGAAGCGTCAATCTCAAATTGCCCGTCGAGTGTCCGAATTTGGCGCTGACCTTGCGATTTACGCAACACCTCCGGATCCGTTTGCGCTTGGCGAGCTGCTCTCACGCGCCTATTCTTCGCTCAGGTTATCGGGGAGTCCGTTGGCCGCTTCAACAATCGAGGGAGTTCTCGATCATGCCAGACAAGGCACAAAAACCACCTGCAGGGCGCAGGCCATCTTTCGGCGTCTTTATCGGACGCTTTCAACCTTTGCACATCGGGCACGAACACGTCATCCGGCAGGCACTGGATCAGGTCGATCGCCTGATCGTGCTGGTCGGCAGCGCCAACGTGGCGCGCGATCCGCGCAATCCTTTCACCTTTGATGAACGTGCGCACATGCTGCGCAGCGCCTTTGCCTATGAACAGTCGCAGGAGCGACTGGTGATAGAACCGCTGAATGATCATCTGTATTCAGACACCGCATGGACAGCAGAGGTGCAGCGGCGCGTGCACCAGATCGTTCTGGCCGAGGGGAACGATGGCTTTGCCGCCAACGGACTGGATGATTTCGACATCCGGCTGGCGGGCTTTGGCAAGGATCAAAGTTCGTTCTATCTCAAGCTGTTTCCCGCATGGGACAGCATCCAGATCGCCAGCCAGTACGGCACGTTCGGATCCAGCGATATTCGCGATCGCTATTTCAAACCGCTCAGCGACATTCCGGCGCAGGTGCTTTCCCCCGAAGTGGTAAAACAGCTCGAAGCGTTCCGGCTGACCGATGCGTTCAAGGCGTTGATCGCGGAGCGTGAATATCTCGATGCCTATCCCGTTGAGTGGGGCAGTGGGCCATTTGTCACTGCCGATGCGGTGGTGATACAGGCGGGGCACATTCTGCTGATTGAACGCGGGCGGTTTCCGGGCAAAGGACTGCTGGCATTGCCTGGCGGATTTGTGGGCCATGATGAACGCATTCGCGACGCCGTAATCCGCGAACTGCGCGAGGAGACCGGCATTGCCGATGCCAAGGGTCAAATACCGCCCGCAATGCTCGCCAGCTTTATCGAGGACAGCCGCACGCGCGTGTTCGATGCGCCGGGACGATCCCTGCGTGGGCGGATCATCACTCACGCTTTCCTGTTTCGCCTGCCCGAACGGCGCAGCCTTGCTATCGTCAAGGGCGGCGATGATGCCGCGCAAGCGCGCTGGTATCGGCTGGGCGAGCTGGCGCCGCACATGCTGTTCGAAGACCACTGGTCGATTATCGAGGAAATGGCCGATCTTTAACCTGACTGCCGGGGAGCCCGGCGGTCATTCACCACCCGAATGTGAGGAGTTCACATCATGCAATTTTCCAGACCCAATCTGTTGCTCGCAACCGACAGCTACAAACACAGCCACTTCCTGCAATACCCGCCCGAAGCGCGCGCGATCAGCGCCTATGGCGAAGCGCGACCCAACCCATTTTCGGACACCGTTCTGTTTTTTGGCCTGCAGCCATTCCTGATGGATGCCCTGTCCGCGCCGATATTGCAGGCGGATATAGAAGAGGCAGCGGCGATCTGCGCCGCCCACGGCGTGCCGTTCAACCGCGCGGGCTGGCAGGCGGTGCTGGACAATCACGGCGGGTTCCTGCCGCTTGAAATCAGTGCGCTGGCAGAGGGCTCGATTGCGCCCACCGGCGTGCCATTGTTTCAGGTGATGAATACCGATGACAGCATGCCTTGGCTGACGACTTTTATCGAGACCGCGTTGCTGCGCGCCGTGTGGTATCCCACCACCGTTGCCACGTTGAGCTGGAAATGCCGCGCTGTGATCGCTGACGGTCTGGCGCGCAGTTCAGACGATCCCGAGGGTCAACTGCCGTTCAAGCTGCACGATTTCGGCGCGCGCGGCGTCTCCAGCGCGCAAAGTGCGGCGCTGGGCGGGATGGCGCACCTCGTCAATTTCGCCGGAACCGATACGCTGGAGGGGATCATGGCCGCGCGCAAATTCTATGACGCGGACATGCCCGGCTTCTCCATCCCCGCAGCCGAACACTCCACCATGACCGCCTGGGGCCAGCCTCGCGAAGAGGCCGCCTATGCCAACATGCTCAGCGCCTTTGAGGGCGAGGGCAAGCTGGTGGCAGTGGTTTCAGACAGTTACGATCTCGACAATGCGGTCGAGAATATCTGGGGCGGGTCACTGAAGGATGCGGTGCTGACCCGTACGGGCACGCTGGTCGTGCGCCCGGACAGCGGCGATCCGGTGGAAACTCCCGCGCGGGTGCTCGCCCGGCTGTGGGAAATCTTTGGTGGGACGACCAATTCCAAGGGATACCGTGTGCTGAACGACAAGGTGCGCGTGATCCAGGGCGACGGGATGAACATCGAAAGTATCGAGCGGCTGGTGAATCGAGTGGTCGACGATGGCTTTGCAATCGACAACATCGCGTTCGGCATGGGTGGCGGGTTGCTGCAATCGGTGACGCGTGACACGCTGCGTTTTGCGATGAAGGCCAATGCCATGCGCGATGCAGACGGCGTGTGGCACGATGTATCGAAACGCCCCGCAACCGACTTGTCCAAGGCGAGCAAGGCCGGACGTCAGGCGGTCGTGATGGAGAGTGGCGTCATGGTTGCACGGCGGCTGGACGCTGTGGCGCCAGAGGACAACCTGCTTCGCCCGGTGTGGCGCAGTGGCGAAATGCTACGGCGCTTTACTTTTGACGAGGTACGCCTTCGAGCCAATTCGTAAACTCTAACCCACCCTCATATTGTCGATCAGGCGGGTGCCTCCGATCCGGGCTGCGACCAGCAACCGGGCGGACGCTCCCGTCAATCGCTCGACTGGCGCAAGCGAGGTGGCATCTGCCAGCACGGCGTAGTCCACGCTCGAAAACCCGGCTTCCAGCAAAGCCGCTTTCAGCGTCGCGAGCGCGCGGGTGACGTCCTCACGCGCCTCTATCTGCGCGATGGCGGTCTTCATCGCGCGCGGCAGAGTGGCGGCGGCGGCGCGATGCTCGGCGGAGAGATACCGGTTGCGGCTCGACATGGCGAGGCCGTCCGCCTCGCGCACGGTCGGCACGCCGATGATCTGGCGCACATGCGGCTGTGTCATGTCGAGATCGCGTGCCATGGCGCGAATCACCGCAAGCTGCTGAAAATCCTTCTCCCCGAAAAACGCCATGTCGGGCTGGACCTGATTGAACAGCTTGCACACCACGCTTGCCACCCCGTCGAAATGGCCCGGACGGCTGGCCCCGCAAAGCCCTTCGCTAACCCCGCTGACGCTGATCGAGGTGGAAAAGCCGGGCGGATACATAACGATGACATCCGGTGCCCACAGCAGGGCGCAACCTTCACCCTCCAGCATGGCGGCGTCTTCCTCCAGCTGGCGCGGATAGGCATCCAGATCCTCTTTCGGGCCGAATTGCGTGGGGTTCACGAAGATTGAGGCGACCACGTGATCGCACGCCTCGCGCGCGCGGCGGACCAATGTCAGATGCCCTTCGTGCAGGGCGCCCATGGTCGGCACCAGCCCGATTGTCTCGCCTCCCTCGCGCAATTTCCCGACTTTGTTGCGCAGATCATGCAGCGTGCTTGTGGTTTGCACTGGCGGTGCCCCTTTACGTGTGCCGAGTGCGCACAGTAGACAATACACCGCACTCGTCACAAGCTTGCGCCAACCCACATCGGCAATAGCGGTGTATACCAAGGAAATTCACTCCAATTATGAGCGTCAAATCCGCCCATCGAATCGTGTTCGCCAATGAAAAGGGCGGGACCGGCAAATCCACCACCGCCGTGCATGTCGCGGTCGCGCTATCCTATCTTGGAGCGCGGGTGACGATGCTCGATCTCGATCCGCGCCAGCGCACCACGTTTCGCTATCTCGAAAATCGCGTCATCACGATGGACAAACGCAAGATTGACCTGCCCACACCCGCCGCCGAAGTGTTCAAGGGCCGCAGCCCCGAAGCGTTGATGGTGGCGATCGAGCGGCTGGAAAAAGACAGCGATTTCCTGATTATCGACAATCCGGGCCGCGACGATCCGTTTGCGCGCGCCGCAGTTGAGAACGCGGATACACTGGTGACGCCGCTGAATGACAGTTTTGTCGATTTCGACCTGATCGGTCAGGTCGATGGCGAGACATTCGAGGTCAAGAAACTGTCGTTCTTCGCCGAACTGATCTGGGAGGCGCGCATGAAGCGCAGCCGCCAGACGTTCGAGGGACGCCGTCCGGAAATGAGCTGGATCGTGGTGCGCAACCGCACTGGCTATGTCGAGGCGCGCAACCAGTCCCGCATTGAAAAGGCGCTGAAAGATATGTCGCAGCGCGTCGGCTTTCGCGCGGTCAAGGGATTGTCGGAGCGCGTGATCTATCGCGAGCTTTTTCCGTCCGGCCTCACCCTTCTGGACAAGGGGCATCTGGGCGAACTGGGCACCAGTCATTTGGTAGCGCGGCAGGAATTGCGCGCTCTGATCAAGGCGTTGAACCTGCCCGAATTCAACAAGTCCACCGCCCAGCTGGAGCTTAGCTGAGCGGATGCTGCGCTTTGTCATCATCCTTGCGGTTGTCTGCATCGTGTTTCGCTGGGCGCTGGGCAAATGGCCGTGGCAATTGCTCAATCCTCCGTCGACGCGATCGCAGGCGACCTTTCGTGCGCGCAAGCTGCTTGGGGTGGAGCGCGGAGCCAGCAGGGATGAGATCAAGGCTGCGCACAAGCGCATCATCGCAATGGTGCATCCGGATCGCGGCGGCTCTGGCGCGGCGGTGCACGAGGCGAACGATGCACGCGACCTGCTGTTATCCGAACTGCCTGATGCAGGGATTGAAATGGACCGATCGGATGACCGGAACCTCCCTGACTGACGCTCGCAGACTGCGCTTGCCCTTCGCAAACGCACGATTGACACGATAGTCGTCGCGCCGCATCGCTAATGTCAGAGGGAACGGACGCAACGGGCTTGCGCGCATCGTTCGCTTCCTGAGAATGTCGGGCACGGCCAATCAAGACGGAAAAACCCCCAATGACGCATCAATTCGATCCCACCATCCTTCGTGAATACGATATCCGCGGTATCATCGGAGAGACGCTGGGCGCAGATGACGCGCGCGCAATCGGGCGCAGTTTCGGCACCATGCTACGCCGGTCAGGTGGCGGCGAAGTTGCTGCGCAGGGGGAAAAGACCGTGGCGGTGGGTTACGATGGCCGCGTCAGTTCGCCCATGCTCGAACACGCGCTGGTCGAAGGGCTGACTGCGAGCGGTTGCAACGTGGTGCGGATCGGCATGAGCGCCACGCCAATGCTGTATTACGCAGAGGCGTCAGCCAAAGAGGTAGATGGCGGCATTCAGATAACTGGCAGCCACAATCCCCCCAATTACAATGGCTTCAAAATGGTATTTGAAGGTCGACCCTTCTTCGGGGCCGACATCCTCAAGCTGGGGCAGGTCGCCGCTGAAGGGAGCTGGATCGATGGAACGGGAACGGTCAGCCAGCACGATATCCTGGACGAGTATATCGAGCGCCTGCTCGAAGGCCTCGCCGGAATCGAACCCGGCGTCCTCGAAAACATCAAAGTCGGCTGGGATGCGGGCAACGGATCGGCCGGTCCCGCTCTCGAGGCTCTTGCCGCGAGGCTCCCGGGGGAACACCATCTGCTCTTTACTGAAGTTGACGGACATTTTCCTAATCACCATCCTGACCCGACTGTTGAGGCCAATCTTGCCGATCTGCGCGCGCTCGTCGCGTCAAAGAACCTCGATTTCGGAGTGGCTTTTGATGGGGACGGCGATCGGATCGGTGCAATCGATGGCAAAGGGCGGGTTATCTGGGGCGATCAGCTGCTGATGATCTATGCCGAGGATGTGCTGCGCACCCACCCCAACTCAACGATTATCGCCGATGTGAAGGCCAGCCAGGCGCTGTTCGACCGGGTCGCGGATCTCGGCGGAAAGCCGCTGATGTGGAAGACCGGCCATTCGCTGATTAAGTCCAAAATGAAGGAAACAGGTGCGCCGCTGGCCGGTGAGATGAGCGGCCACGTGTTTTTCGCAGACACATATTATGGTTTCGACGATGCGCTTTACGCTGGCGTGCGGCTGCTGGCAGCCAGTGCGCGACTGGGTAAATCGGTGACTGAGCTGAGATCTGCGATCCCCGATATGCTCAACACGCCGGAAATGCGGTTTCAGGTGGATGAGGCGCGCAAATTCCCCGCGATGGCTGAGATAGCCGAGCGCCTCACCAGCAATCCGGGGCCGGATGTGACCAATGTAAATGCAACCGATGGCGTCCGGGTGAATACCGCCGATGGCTGGTGGCTGCTGCGCGCTTCGAATACGCAAGACGTACTGGTCGCCCGCGCCGAGAGCGATACGAAAGAAGGGCTCGACAGGCTGCTCGCGCTGATCGACGAGCAACTGGCCCTTTCAGGATTGGAGCGCGGGGAAACCGTTGGGCATTGATCGGCCGGGGCGTTTCCGCCTTGCTCCCATGTCTTGAGCTGGCGCGCCCGTTCGTCCATGATGCGACACGGCTCTTGTTCCCGAAGGATCGCAATCATGCAGCGTCTTGTTTTCCCCGCCCTTTCCGCCCTGGCTCTTGTCGTGGCAGCGCCAGCGCTCGCACAGGCTTCGGATGAGGAAACCGTCGATATCCCCGGAGACGGAGAAATTGGCAGCGGCGGCGAGGAATTTGAATTCCTGACCGAGGAAGAAGAAGTCATGGCCGCATTCGAGGCCGAAATGGAAGCGGCGTTCTCGATCTTCGGGGAACTCTTCGAGGCAGAACCGCTGACGGCCGAACAGGAAGCGCTGCTGCCCCTCGCCAATCAGATGACTGACTACATCATGCCCGAAGGCACTTTTGGGACGATCATGCAGGACACGATGAAACCGATGATGAACGCGATCATGGGGAGCGCTGCTGGAAATCCGCGCCTGCGTGTCGCGGTGCTGACCGGGGTGGATTTCGATGCGCTCGAAAAGATCAGCGATGATGATGCGGCCGAATTGCTGACGATCTTCGATCCGGATTTCACCAAAAAGACCGAGAAAATGGGCGATGTTGCCGCAGATATGGTTTCGCAGCTGTTCGCGGCGCTGGAGCCTGCCTATCGCGAAGGGTATTCTCGCGCTCTGGTCACGCGTTTTCAGGATGCGGAAATGCGCGAACTGGTCGCTTTCTTTGAAACGCCGACCGGTGGCAAATTCGCGCGCGCATCATTTGACATCCAATACGACCCGCAGATGCTTGGCGTCATGGAGCAAATGGGGCCAGCAATGATGCAGGTGATGCCCGGCATGATGGAGCAGGTTACCGAGTTGGAGGCCCAGTTCGCGCAGGAACGCAAGTTCGGCGATCTGAGTGAGGCGCAACGCAATCGCGCCGCAAGCCTGCTGGACAAATCCGTAGCCGAACTCGAAGCGCTCCAGCCCGAAGAAACGGAAGAGGCACTGCAGGAAGATGCGAGCCTGTTTGAAGAGGCGTAATCGCATTCGGAACGCGCGCGCCTGTGCGGCGCTTATCACGGTATGAGCAGCGCGCGTGTGATCCCTCCCGAAATTCAAGGCTGGTTCGATGCGCGTGGCTGGCGCATCCGCCGCCACCAGATCGAAATGCTGGCCAAGGCGCGCGAGGGGCGTCATGCGCTGCTCGTCGCGGATACCGGCGCGGGCAAGACGCTGGCCGGGTTCTTGCCGACGCTGTGCGATTTCGCCCCGTCCAACGCCGCCTTTCCCGAAGACGGGCTGCACACGCTCTACGTCTCGCCGTTGAAAGCGCTGGCGCACGATGTGAAGCGCAATCTGCTGACCCCGGTGGAGGAAATCGGCCTGCCGATCCGGGTCGAGACGCGCAGTGGCGATACATCGTCAGACCGCAAGAAACGCCAGCGCGAAAAGCCGCCGCATGTTCTGCTCACCACGCCCGAATCGCTTTCGCTGTTGCTGTCCTATCCTGAAAGCATCGAACTGTTTCGCACCTGCAAGCGGGTGGTGGTGGACGAGGTGCACGCCTTCGCCACGGGTAAACGCGGAGATCTGCTCGCCCTTTCGCTGGCGCGGCTGCAGAAAATCGCGCCCGATATGCAGCGGGTCGCGCTGTCGGCAACGCTGGCCAATCCACTGAGTTTTCAGGAATGGCTCAGCCCGCAGCCAGCCGATGACACCGGCGAAATCCTCGCCGCCGATCTGGTCCTGGGTGAAAAGGGTGCGGACCCGGAGGTGGAAATTCTGCTGCCCGTCGATGCGCGGGTGCCGTGGGGAGGCCATGCCGGACGTTGGGCGGTGGACCAGCTTTACGAAGCGATCCAGGCCAATCGCACCACGCTGGTTTTTACCAACACGCGCTTTCTCGCTGAATTCATCTTCCAATGCCTGTGGGATGTGAACGAGGACAATCTGCCCATTGGCGTGCATCACGGCAGCCTGTCCAAAGAGGCGCGCCGCCGTGTCGAGGATGCGATGGCCGCGGGGGAATTGCGCGCGCTGGTGTGCACGGCCAGCCTCGATCTGGGCGTTGACTGGGGTGATATCGACCTTGTGGTTCAGATGGGCGCGCCCAAGGGTTCGTCGCGGTTGTTGCAACGCATCGGGCGCGCGGGTCACCGCATGGACGCGGCCAGTCGCGCACTGTTGGTGCCGGGCAACCGGTTTGAATTCCTCGAAGCGATGGCGGCAAAGGATGCCGTCGATGAAGGGCAACGCGATGGCGAGGATTTTCGTGCAGGCGGTCTGGATGTGCTGGCGCAGCACGTGATGGCGTGTGCCTGCGCGGCGCCCTTCCACGAAGATGACATGCTCGCCGAAATCCGGTCGAGCATGGCCTATGCGTGGGTCGATGCGACGGCCTTGCAGCGCGTGCTCGGCTTCGTCGAGAATGGCGGATATGCCTTGCGCGCGTATGACAAGTTCAAGCGGATCGTTCGCGGCAAGGATGGCGTATGGCGCCTGGCGCATCCCAATCAGGCGCAGCGGCACCGGATGAATGCCGGGATCATCGTCGATTCCGAGATGCTGACGGTGCGGTTCAGAAATGGTCGACAGTTGGGCAAGGTGGAGGAACGCTTTGCTGCGCAGCTGTCTGCCGGGGACACGTTCTTTTTCGCAGGGCTGAGTCTGGAAGTGGAGAGCGTCAAGGATATGGACGTGATCGTGCGCGCGGCGAAAAAGTCCGCGACGATTCCAAGCTATGGCGGTCTTCGCCTGCCGCTCACCACTCATCTGGCAACGCGCGTACAGACAATGCTGAGTGATCGTGCAGGTTGGGGCCGGTTTCCCGATGACGTGCGTGAGTGGCTGGAGGTGCAGGATTACCGCAGCCGGATGCCTGCGCCGGGCGAATTACTGGTTGAAAGCTTCCCGCATGGCGGCAAGCATTACACGACTTATTACACGTTCGAAGGGTGGAACGCGAACCAGTCGCTGGGGATGCTCATCACCCGCCGGATGGAAGATCGGGGGCTGATGCCGGCGGGATTTGTCGCGAACGATTATTGTCTTGCAGTGTGGGGCCTCAGGCCGGTGCGGGAACCTGCGCCGCTGCTGTCGCCCGATATTCTGACCGATGAATTCGTCGACTGGGTAACGCAGAGCCACTTGTTGCGCCGCGCGTTTCGCGAGGTGGCGGTGATAAGCGGGCTGGTGGAGCGCCAACACCCCGGAAAGCGCAAGACCGGCAAACAGGTCACGTTCTCAACCGACCTCATTTACGACGTGCTGCGCAAATATGAGCCCGATCACGTCCTGCTGGAGGCTGCATGGGCCGATGCGCGCGCGCGAATGACCGATGTGGGGCGGCTGGCGGATTTGCTTGAGCGGTCGGAACGCGAACTGGTGCATGTCGAACTTGACCGGGTCAGCCCACTGGCGGTCCCGGTGATGACGATGATCGGGCGCGAGGCCGTGCCGCAGGGTGCGGTCGACGATGAGCTGTTGCTTGAAGCGGAGAGCCTGGCAGGCGAGGCCATGCGGATCGATCCGGATGACCGCCCGTCGGATGGTGATGACGATCCGTAATTGCGGGACCGGTTAACGGTCGAAATCCCGATATTGCGCATACCCTGCAAAGGCGAATTTCGTCGCGCCTTCCTCCTTTATCATCACGATGGTTTGCGCGGCGCGGTCGTAACTGGCGAGTGCATCGGGTTCGAACCGCAAAGTGGGCTCGGTTTCGAGCGCGCTGGCGGCGGCGATCTGGTTGCGAAGCTGTTTGGCGGAGAGTGGTTCGCCGTTCCAGAACAGCTGATCGGCTGCGTCGATGACGATGGTGTTCGTGTCCAGCACAGGCAGCGGAACCGTGCGGGAGTCGGAAGGCAGGTCAATTTCGGCCACGTGATTTTGGATCGGGACCGCAAGGATGATCATTATCAGCAACACCAGCAGCACGTCGATGAATGGGGTGACGTTCATATCTCCCATGGCAGCGCCGGATCGGCGCATACGCGCGATGGGGGTGCCGGAGAATCTACGGCGTGGTGTAGCGTTGCGGGTGGCTGTGATCATTGCGAACTCCCTTTCATTGGAAAAGGGATGATACACTATAACATATAGGTTGCCTAACGCGTACCGGTATGCGGATCGGGACTGATTGCGCTGGTCGGTGTTGGCCGATGGCTCAGCTGCGCTGCTTCACCAGAGCGAAGGGCAATAAAAAAGAGCGCCGCCGGGTTTCCGGGGCGCTCTTTTTCACAAATCCAATACGCACTTGCGTCTGTGGTTATTCCGCTTTGCCGAACTCGCGGTACTTTTCATTGCCGACGAAGCCGAACTTGCTGACGCCCGACAGCTTGATGATCTGAAGCACCTTTGCCGACAGGTCATAGCTGGCGAGCGGTTCGGGCTCGAACTGTAGCTCAGGTTCAACCGCCATGGCCGTTGTCTGCTGCAAGGTCGTGACCAGTTGCCCCTGGTCGAGCGGCGTGCCGTTCCACAGGATCTGGTCGGTCGATGTCAGCACCAGTTTGTTTTTCACCGGTTCGATCACGATGTCGGTGGGTGGCGGCGTGCCCTGCGGCAGATCGATGTCGACCGAGTGGGTCGCAATCGGAATGGTGATGATGAACATGATCAGCAGAACGAGCAGCACGTCGATCAGCGGCGTCATGTTCATGTCGAGCATCGGCTCGCCGTCGAGTTTGCCTCCGGCCATACCCATGTCAGTTACTCCTTAAATCGTTCGGTTCGCGGTTGCGCCTGGCGGCCTGATCCTTCCGGATCAGCCGTTCGGATCAACCGGGTTCGAGATGAAGCCAACGGTCGGATAACCGGCCGCCTGCACCTGATAGATGGTGCCCGCAACACAACGCCACGGCGTGTTCTGGTCAGCGCGGATATGGACCTGCGGGATACGCTCGGGATCTTCCATCAGGGCTTCGGGACCACCGGCAGCTTTCACGATCGTATCCAGCTTGTTGAAAGCCTGATCGTACAGTTCCTGCGAACTAACCGGGGTGATGTTGTTGAAATAGATCCGGCATTCGCCGTTGCGCGATGCGCCGCTGAAATCGGTGTTCACCATCCCGGGGGTGCGCCCCTGGTCATCGGTGCTGCTGACGGTCAACTGAAGGTTTTCTACCTTGTTCTTGGATTCCGTCAGTGCAAACACCGGGATTTCAAGCTTTTCGACCGTCTGGATCGCAACCGGAACCGCGATGAGGAAGATGATCAGGAGAACCAGCATCACGTCCACCAGCGGCGTCGTGTTGATGTCTGACATCGGGGTCTCACCCGAACCGCTCATCGAAATTGCCATTGAAAATTCCTACTTTGGCACGCTGTTGAAGTCTTTGGCGACCATCTGACGGGCGCGTGTTTCGCCATCCGTCAACTGGTCGAGAGACGCGGGGGAGGACATGGTGCCCAACCCCGCTTCTCGTGAGGCTTACGCCTTGGTCGCGGGCTTCACGCCGCCTGCGGTGGTAGCAGGCTTCACAGGTGCCTTCGCAGCTGGAGCAGCACCGACAACCGGCTTCACCGTGCCATCCGAGCCGATGAAGGCGAGGATGTCGTTGGAGAAATCAGTCATCATCGCAGCGATGCGGCGGTTGCGCGACTGCAGCCAGTTGAACGCAAGCACGGCAGGCACAGCAACGAGCAGACCGATTGCGGTCATGATCAGCGCTTCACCAACCGGGCCGGCAACCTTGTCGATCGAGGCGTTGCCTTCGATACCGATGTTGATCAGTGCGCGGTAGATACCGATAACCGTACCGAGCAGACCGATGAACGGTGCGGTTGCGCCGACCGATGCGAGGAACGAGAGGCCGCCAGAGAGCGATGCGTTGATCGTTTCCTGACTGTGGGCAATGCTGTCTTCGACATAGCCGACTTCGCTACCAGCGCCGTGCATCTTGGAATGCTGTTCCTGTGCGCGAACAGCATCTTCGGCCAGCTGGCGCCATGCGCTGTTCTTTTCGAACTTGGTGGTGCCATCCTTGAGGCTGGCCGAACGCCAGAATGCCGCTTTACCGCTCTTATACTGGCTCATCACCTTGTTCTGTTCGAACAGCTTGGTGAACAGGATGTAGAACGAGCCGACGCTCATGATGACCATGACGGTAAGGATCGACCAGGCAACCGGTCCACCCTCTCTCATGGCTTCGATAAAGCCGAACTTGTTTTCGGGCGCTACTTCCGCCGCTGTGGCAATCAGGTTCATGAACATTGCGAAAATCCTTTTAAAAAAGTCCCCATGAACTGGCCCTGCTGCGGGCCCAGTTCATAAATCCGGATCAGTTGAGTCGATAGGTAATGGTGGTCGCGTAAGTGCCGCTTATCGGATTGCCCGCTGCATCAAGAGCAGCGTTGAAGCGCGCGTAACGCTCCATCCCCTGACAGGCGGCTTCATCCAGAATTGATGACCCACTGCCTCGGGTGACACGGCATGCACTAACACGTCCATCCGGGCCGACATTCACGCTGACGCCGACATTCCCTTCAACCTCTTCACGCAATGCGCGTGTCGGGTAGTTTTCCGAGATGCGACGCGACCAGCGGCTGAGACCGTCCGGCGACAGGGCGCGGGCTTTCGAAGGCGCGGGCGGTGCCGGTGGTGGTGCCGGCGGAGCGACGGGCGCGGGCGGCGGAATCCGAAGCGCCGGCGGAGCGGGCGGCGGAATCGTCGGCTGCGTCTGGATTTGCGGCGGAGCAGGCGCAATCCTGATCGGAGGCGGCGGCGCGACCGGCGGCGGAGGAGCTACATCCTGCGGCTGCTCTGGCGGCGGTTCATCCGGTTCTTCAGGGGGCGGTGGTTCGTCCTCGATGTCGACCGTAGTAACCCGCTCGGCGATTTCCTTCACGGCCGAAATGGCCAGTCCGGAGATGAGCAAATACCCGATCACAACATGGACCAACGCCACGATGACGATGGAAACCAGCTTGTTCCCACTCATTTCTTGGTCAGCGTAAGCCATCCAGTCGCTTTCTCTCCATTACTCGGCGTCGGCAAAAATGCTAACGCACATCCAAGCCCGACCTAACGATTAAGCCGGGACGAGAATCCCACAAACTTTTTCCTCCCAACCGGATCATCGAAACAACCCGGCTTCAGGGTGGATCGCATCCGGAATACCACGTGCATGTTTTCTGCAGGCACCGTGGCATGAGCAAACACCGGAGAAGTCCCCAACACCGGTGCAAGCGCTTTGAGCTTTAACGGTCAACCCTTGGTCAATCAAACGCTTTATCGGTTCAGGCGCAATTCAAGCGTCTCCCCCTTCCATGAAAACCACTGTATGAAAGCGACATAACGCGCGACGGGATTTTTAGACGATGGCGACTATTAAAGAAATATTTACCAACAAACTCACAGGCTTGAGCGTTGCGGTGCTGGCATCGGCGGCTGCCTTGACGGTGCCGTCTGCTGGTCTGGCGCAAAGTTTGTATCAATCCCCCGATCAGCGCGGGGAGAACCCCGGATCGGTGGCTCAGATAGCTTCCGGCGGCCCAACCTATGCCGATCTGGCGACCCTTTCCGATCGCAGCGCGGTTGTCGTGCGGGCACAGATTCGCCGCCAGACGCAGGTCGCACCAGAACGTGCGCCCGGCCTCGCGCCCGGACACGCGCGCCTGTATATTGAGGCGCAGACCCTTGCTCTGATCGCGGGCAATTCCTCGCTGGGCGAATCGCTGGTTTATCTGGTTGACGTGCCGCTCAACGCCAACGGCAAACCGCCCAAGCTGAAAAAGCGCGAAGTGCTGTTGTTCGCCAATGTCGCAGGGCGCGGGGCAAAGGGGGCGGTGCAATTGCAGCTTACCGGCATGAATGCCCAGCTGAATTACGACCCTGCGCTTGAGGAGCGTTTGCGCCCGATCCTGTCCGCGCTGGCGGCGCGCGATGTGCCGCCGGTAATCACCGGCATCGGCGATGCGCTGGCGGTTCAGGGTACGCTTACGGGCGAATCGGAAACGCAGATATTCCTTGAGACGGCTGACCGTTCGCCCGTGTCGCTGACTGTGCTGCGTCGTCCCGGCCAATCGCCGGTCTGGGGCGTTTCGTGGGGTGAGATCATCGATTCGGCCGCCAGTGCGCCGCAGCGCGATACCTTGCGCTGGTATCGCCTTGCCTGTGCGTTGCCACCGGCCCTGCCCAGCAATGCGAACCTAGCCCGCGATCCGGCCGCACGCCGGCTGGCGGAGGGTGATTACGCCTTTATCCTCAGCCAGCTTGGCCCGTGCACGCGTGCAATTACCCAGCCCAGCACCACCTGATCGGCGATTGACGGGGAAGGCCTGAACGCTTGACCAGCGGTCAAGCGCGGCTAAGCGCGCGTGTGTTGCCCGTGTCGGGCGACATAATCGAAAATCGCTCTGCCAGCCGTTGGGAACATCGTTCATGCCAAATACCGCCCCCGATCAGCCTGCCAAACCGTTGCGCGTCGCGATTGCCGGACTGGGCACAGTTGGCGCCGGGGTCATCCGGCTGCTGGACACCAACCGCGATCTGATTGCGGCACGTGCCGGGCGAGCGATCGAAGTGACGGCAGTCAGCGCGCGCGACCGTACAAAGGACCGCGGCGTCGATCATGCGCGCTTTCACTGGGAAGATGACATGACCGCGCTGGCGATGCGCGACGACGTGGATGTGGTGCTCGAACTGGTGGGCGGTTCCGATGGTCCGGCGCTGGCCCTGTCGCGCGCCACTCTGGCGGCAGGCAAGGGGCTGGTGACGGCAAACAAGGCGATGATCGCGCATCATGGGCTTTCGCTTGCAGAAGCGGCAGAGGCAGCCAACGCCCCGCTCAAATTCGAAGCCGCGGTTGCGGGCGGCATTCCCGTGGTAAAAGGGCTGCGCGAGGGCACCAGCGCGAATGCCCTGACGCGGGTTTACGGCATCCTCAATGGCACCTGCAATTATATCCTTTCCGAAATGGAGGCGACCGGCGCCGATTTTGCGCAGGTGCTCGCCGATGCCCAGCGGCTCGGTTATGCCGAGGCTGATCCCACCTTTGATGTCGAAGGGGTGGATGCTGCACACAAGCTGTCGATTCTGGCCGCCATCGGGTTTGGCGCGCGGGTGGATTTTCCCAGCGTGCGCACCACCGGCATCGTCGCGGTGCGCGCAGCCGATATCGCGCAGGCCGATGCGCTGGGTTTCGTGATCCGGCTGATCGCGGAGGCCGATGTGCAGGGGGAGGGAGCCTCTGCGGCTCTGCTGCAGCGGGTGCGCCCGTGCCTGGTGGCAAAGGATCATCCGCTTGCGCATGTAGATGGACCCACAAATGCAGTCGTTGCCGAGGGCAATTTTTCAGGCCGCCTGCTGTTTCAGGGGGCAGGTGCAGGCGATGGCCCGACCGCCAGCGCCGTGGTGGCCGATTGCATTGATATCGCGCGCGTATTCGGCAAAGGCGGCGAGGTGGGCGCGCCATTTTCCATGCCGGTCGCGCAGCTTGCCCCCCTTCCCCCTGCGGAACCGGGCGACCGGATAGAGCGGGCGTATCTGCGCTTTACCGTGAACGATCGCCCCGGCGTGCTGGCGGAAATCACCGCCGCGATGCGCGATGCCGATGTCTCTATCGAAAGCCTGATCCAGCAGGGCCGCGGGCGCGACGGGACCGAAGTTCTGGTGGCGATTGTCACGCACGAAGGGCCAGAGCGCAACGTAACGCGCGCGCTTGAACTGCTCGATGGGTCCGCCAGCCTTACCGCGCCGCCGCTGGTGCTGCCGATCCTGCCGGTCTGATGCCTGTGCGGGTTGCTCCGGGAGATCGGGCGTAAAGTCGGGTTTGGGGACAGATGGCCGAGATCTGCCTGCCACCGCGAGCGTTATGGTCCAGGCGATTCGGCCTCGTCACCGATAATACCCTGTGCATCCAGTTGTGGCGATTGCGGTGCCTACGGCTGCTGTGGTGGCAGGCCGCGCGCCATGCGGTCTGCGTCTGATCCCGGCGGAGCCTGCGGCAATGCCTCAACATCAATGAAAAGCGTTGGTTCGGGCGGATCGCCCATTTTTGCCGCAACTGTGACCATGAACACCGAACCCAGCGCGCGGTAGAGTATGCTGCCGCCTGCACCTTCGACATCGACCGGAACTGGCCCTTGCGTGCGCTGGGCATATCGGCGTTCCCAGTCCGCCTTGTCGAACCCTGCGTCCTCTGCCCCTGTGCCGAGCGATCGGCAGACGACGATCTGCCCGGCGATGCGTGCGGCGTCCTGTGCATCCTCGCATTCGCGCGCTGCGATCGCATCGTCGCTCTGGCCCGATGGCGGAAGGTCGAGGATGTCGAACACCACACTCCCTGCTTCACGACTGGGCTCAGCCGCAGTCTTGCCTGCAATGTCATCAGTGCCAGCCTCCTGCGCTGTGGCGCTGGCGTGAAGGGAAAGATTGCAGGCCGCACATACCAGACCTGCGCCGATCGCCATGCGCCCCCGCATCGGTTTAACGCGGGCGCTTTTCAAACGCAGGCGGCGGCAGGCCAAGGGCTTCGCGCCGTCTGCGGATCTCTTCTTCCGACAGGTCGTCGTCCTGCCCCAGCGGAGGGAGGCCTCGCGCGATTCGGTCTGCATCCGATCCGGGCGGCGCCTGAGGCAGGGCCTCCACGTCAATCAGGAGAGCGGCCTCAGGCGGGCATGGCGGGATGACACACAGGCCCGAAACGGTGGCGGGACCGCGAAAAATGCCGCCGCCAGCGACATCGGGCCCGGTTAGGTCGCCCTTGAACGCGGTTTCCTGAGCGTAGCGTTTCTGCGCCGCTTCGCGCGACCCGCTGAAGTAATTGCCGTTATCCTCGCCCAGCCTGCGGCATACCACGATTTCGCCGCTGATCTGGCCCGCATCGGCATCGTCTTCGCATGCCTGCGCCTGCGCCTCGTTCACATCGCCGCGCGGCACGGTGACTGACAGATCGATCCGAAGCGAAGAGGCGGCGGGTTCCTGATCGGCTGCCGTGTCGGATTGCGGATCGCCATCCGCAGTCGAAAGCTCGCCTTGCGTCACCACACCGTCATCCTGAGCGGCCACAGGGACAGCACACAGCGCGCCCGCCGCAATCAGCACCGTGGCCATACTGATCGTGGCCAGACGAAATTTCGTCTGACGGATCATCGTCTCGGAGGGAAAAGCAATCCTGCTCGGTATCGGGGCGTGATTGCTCGACAAGTCCGGCTCCTTGCGACTAAGCGCGGTGTGACAAAACGAAAGCTATCCGAGGGATTAATTCGGCATGAACACCACCTCCTCTACCGACGTTCTCGCTGCAAAGGAACCGTCTGGCGAAAACGCCATCGATCGCGTGCTGGTGCTGGAAATGGTCCGCGTGACCGAAGCGGCAGCGGTGGCTGCGGCGCAACTGATCGGGCGCGGCGATGAAAAAGCCGCCGATGCCGCCGCGGTCGAGGCGATGCGGCGCGCGTTCGATGATCTGTACATGGATGGAACGGTTGTCATCGGAGAGGGCGAGCGTGACGAGGCGCCGATGCTGTATATCGGTGAGAAGGTCGGCGGCGCGCCGGGCAAGGGGCCAAAGATCGACATCGCGCTCGATCCGCTGGAAGGGACCACCATCACCGCCAAGGCCGGGCCCAATGCGCTCGCAGTGCTGGCGGCATCGGAAAAAGGCGGTCTGTTGAACGCGCCCGACGTTTATATGGACAAACTGGCCGTCGGCCCCGGCTATCCCGAAGGCGTGATCGATCTGGCAAAAACGCCGACCCAGAATGTCGAGGCGGTGGCTGCGGCCAAGGGGGTCAAACCCTCCGACATCATCGTGTGCGTGCTTGATCGGCCGCGCCATGCCGATCTGATCGCGGAATTGCGCGGGATCGGCTGCGGCGTGGTGCTGATCGGTGACGGGGACGTGGCGGGTGTGATTGCGGTGACCGATCAGGACACCACGATCGATATGTATATGGGCCAGGGCGGCGCACCCGAAGGCGTGCTGGCCGCCGCGGCGCTGCGCTGTGTCGGCGGGCAGTTCAATGGCCGCCTTGTGTTCCGCAACGACGATGAAAAGGCGCGGGCAAAACAATGGGGCATCACCGACCTCGACCGGATCTACAAACTGGAAGAACTCGCCAGCAGTGACTGCATCTTTGCCGCAACCGGGGTGACCGACGGATCGTTGCTCGAAGGGGTAAAGCGTCGCCGCAAGATCACCGGAGAAACGATCATGACAACCGAAAGCGTGGTGATGCGTGCCTCAAGCGGCACCGTGCGGTGGATCAAGGGCGAACACCGCATACCGCCCGATGACGGAAAATAACTGGTCGAAGCCGCACCGGTCCTCGCACGCGAAGAAAAGGCGTGCGGTGGATCAAGGGCGAACACCGCATACCGCCCGATGACGGAAAATAACCGGTCCGAGCCGCACCGGTCCTCGCCCGCGAAGAAAAGGCGTGCGGTGGATCAAGAGCGAAAAAGGCCGAACGACCTTCGCGACCTTGATAACTGTCGCTGAACCGCGAGAATGCAGCCGATCCAATCGGTTTCCTCAGCTAACGGCAGTCCAGCATTCGATCCGAGAGTTCAGAAACGATCGAGATTCATCACTTTGGCCCAGGCCGAGACGAAATCGTTCACGAACATCTCCTTTGCGTCATCGGAAGCATAGGCTTCGGCCACCGCGCGCAGTTCGGAGTTCGATCCAAAGACCAGATCGACCGGAGTGGCTGTCCATTTCAGGTTGCCGGTGGCACGGTCATATCCCTCGTAGACACCATTCGGCTTTGCTGATTTCTGCCAACTGGTCGACATATCGAGCAGGTTGACGAAGAAGTCGTTGCTGAGTGTGCCCGGCCGGTTTGTGAACACACCGTTGGCAGAATGGCCGGTGTTTGCATCCAGAACGCGCATACCACCTACAAGCAGCGTCATTTCCGGAACCGTGAGGTTCATTTTTTTCGCCATGTCGACCAGCGCCTGCGCGGGCGCCAGATCGCTGTCGACACCGTAGTAATTTCGAAAGCCATCGGCGCGCGGCCGCAGGTGTTCATACGACGCGGCATCGGTCTGCGCCTGCATCACATCCACCCGGCCGGGGGTAAATGGTACCGTCACGCCATAGCCGGCCTTTTGTGCTGCCTGTTCGATCGCCGCATTGCCTCCCAGCACGATGAGATCGGCGAGTGAAACCTGTTTCTTACCCGTGGCGGAGCGATTGAAATTCTGTTGCACCCCCTCCAGCTTGCCCAGCACTTTGGCCAATTCTGCGGGGTCATTGACGGCCCAGCCCTTGGCCGGTGCCAGCCGCACATGCGCGCCATTGGCGCCGCCGCGCATATCAGTTCCGCGGAACGTCGATGCAGAGGCCCAGGCCGCCTTGATCAATTCCGGCCCAGTAAGCCCGGATGCGAGAATCTTCGCCTTGAGCCGGTTTGCATCAGCTGTATCGATCGTCGCATAACCTGCCTTGGGAAGCGGATCCTGCCACAGGAAGGATTGCTGCGGCACGTCCTTGCCAAGATAGCGGGCACTTGGCCCCATGTCGCGGTGGATCAGTTTGAACCAAGCCCGCGCAAAGGCGTCCTTGAACTCTTCGGGATTGTCGTGGAATCGCTTGGAAATCGCGCGAAAGCCGGGATCTTCCTTCAGCGCGATATCGGTAGTAAACATGATCGGCGCGTGGGTCTTGCCCCTGACATGGGCATCGGGAACCAGATTGGCGGCATTGGGATCGCTGGGGATCCACTGTGTCGCGCCTGCCGGGCTTTTTGTCTTTACCCAGTCGAACCGGAACAGATTGTCGAAATACTGGGTGGTGAAGGCAATCGGATTGGTCGTCCATGCCCCTTCCAGTCCGCTGGAAACGGTATCCTCGGCATTGCCCTTGCCGCACTTGTTTTCCCAGCCAAGCCCCTGACGTTCCACGCCCGAGCTTGTGGGATCGGGGCCGACACATTCATCAGGCTTGTGGGCGCCATGCGATTTGCCGAATGTGTGCCCGCCAGCGATCAACGCAATTGTCTCTTCATCGCTCATCGCCATATTGCCGAAAGCGATGCGGATCGCCTTGGCCGCAGCGAGCGGATCGGGATTGCCGCCCGGCCCTTCGGGATTGACATAGATAAGTCCCATCTGGGTCGCCGCGAGTGGGCCGATCAAGTTGCCATCCTTGTCAAACCGATCAGCGGCGAGGAATTTTGTTTCCGGCCCCCAGAAGACCAGATCGGGCTCCCATGCATCGACCCGGCCACCGGCAAATCCAATGGTCTTGAAGCCCATGTTTTCCAGCGCGACATTGCCCGTCAGCACCATCAGGTCGCCCCACGACAGCTTGCGGCCATATTTTTGTTTGATCGGCCAGACCAGCCGACGCGCCTTGTCGAGGCTGATGTTGTCGGGCCATGAATTGAGCGGTTCAAAGCGCTGCTCGCCGCCGCCCGCTCCGCCGCGCCCATCTCCCACGCGGTATGTCCCCGCGCTGTGCCAGGCCATGCGGATGAAGAACGGACCATAATTGCCATAGTCGGCTGGCCACCATGGCTGGGAGGTGGTGAGAACCTTTTCGATGTCGGCCTTGACCGCGTCCAGATCCAGCGTGGCAAATTCGGCGGCGTAGTCGAAATCCTCGCCATAGGGATTGGACCTGGCATCGTTTTGTCGCAGCGTACTGAGGTCAAGTCGTCCTGGCCACCAGTCCTGATTGGACATGGATTGTTCCTGGGGCTGTTGCGCGGCCTGCTTTTGAGCGTGGACCGGATCAGCCAACAAGGCAGGAGCCATGGTCGCAGCAAAAATCGCCAAGTATGAAGTCGAAATCCTGCCCATATTCTCTCTCTTGTTAAACGTGAAAAGTGCTCTGCCGAAGGGATTGATAGAAACTCCTCGCATCCCAAAAAATAGGTAAATGTACACAGACAACTGGGGATTTGAACGGAGAACTAGAAATCGACATGATGAAACTTAATTGGAAATCTGAAACTAATCGTCCCGGTCGGGCAATTGGCGGACGCACCCTCTTGCTGTATTACGCATTCTATTGATTTCAGCGGCCGGATCGCTTCGCCATCCACTCCCCATTATCCGGCAATGCCTGCTTTCACCGCTGACCCGTCGACAACCGCACCTGCCACTGTTGCGTTTCCGTGACGCTTGGCTAGGCGGGTTTCAACACTTGCCACGCGGGGATTCGCACCGATGAAGATCATGTCCGGCAATTCCAATTTGCCGCTGGCGCGCGCGATTGCCGCCTATCTCGAAATCCCGCTCACCGATGCCAGCGTGCGCCGTTTTGCCGATGAGGAAGTGTTCGTCGAAATCCACGAAAACGTGCGCGGCGAAGACGTGTTCATCGTCCAGCCGACGAGTTTTCCGGCGAACGACAATCTGATGGAGCTGCTGATCTGCATCGACGCGCTGCGGCGCGCCTCGGCCAAGCGGATCACAGCGGTGGTGCCCTATTTCGGCTATGCCCGGCAGGATAGAAAGCCCGGCCCGCGCACGCCGATCTCGGCCAAGCTGGTGGCGAACCTGATTACCGAAGCGGGCGCTGACCGCGTGCTGGCGGTGGACCTTCACGCGGGGCAGATTCAGGGCTTCTTCGATATCCCGACCGATAACCTGTACGGCGCGCCGGTGATGGCGGCTGATATTCAGGCGCGTTACGGTGATCAGGATTTGATGGTCGTCTCCCCCGATGTGGGCGGCGTTGTGCGCGCCCGCGCGCTTGCAAAGCGGCTGGACAATGCCCCGCTCGCCATCGTCGACAAACGTCGCGACCGTCCGGGCGAGAGTGAAGTGATGAACATCATCGGCGATGTATCGGGCCGCCATTGCGTGCTGATTGACGATATCGTCGATTCGGGCGGCACGCTGTGCAACGCCGCCGATGCGCTTCTGGCGAACGGCGCAAAATCGGTCGCCGCCTATATCACCCACGGCGTGCTGTCGGGCGGCGCGGTGGCGCGGATCAACGGGTCGCAATTACAGGAGCTGGTGACTTCGGATTCGATCCGCCCGACCGAAGCAACCGACGCCTCAAACAAGATTCGTATCCTCACCATAGCCCCGCTGCTGGGCGAGGCGATCCGCCGGATTGCTGATGAGAGCTCGGTCAGTTCGCTGTTTGATTGATGAGGTTGGGTTGCATCGGGGAAAGTTGCCGAGACAATACGAGCCCATCAGGTCTGCGCAATCTCCGCGAGCAATTTTAGAGCCGTTTCGCGATCGGTCTGCGGCAGGCCGGTGCCGCTTGCAACTGCTTCATCCAAGAGGGTGCGGGCCGCTGCCGGATCACCAGTAAGATACAACGATGCGCCCTTCAAGTAACGCAAATACGCGCTGTCGGGATGGCGATCGAGCGCGAGGCCCAAGGCGCGCACAGCTCTTTCGTAGTCCTGCGCATCCAGCGCCCTGAATGCGCTGCCAAGACGCCGCCGTGCGGGATCGTCCAGCGCTCCTTGCACCACAGCGCGCGTCGGGTTTTCAACGTCGTTGGCATCAACCCCGTGTGGGAACCAGATTGGACCTTGAGGGACTAAGCGAAACGCGTCCACCGCAAAGGGGCCAAGCGAAGTAACATCGGTATTCGCCGATGCAGGGCTGGCCATTACAGCACATCCGGCCAACACCGAACCGAGTATAGCAGATTTTATCGTGACAAGTTCAGTCATTCGTTTCCCCTTTTGCCATTACAGTGCCGAGTGAAGAACAGGCGTGTTGCTACAATAAATACATAGAACATGAACCAAATCGAAACAGATGGTCGATTTTGACAAATTTCAACCCCGCCAATATTCGCGACATTTTGATCGGCGCGGCGCGAGCGCGCAATGCGTTGACCTATTCGCAGATGCTGGGCCTGCTCGGTTATCAGTTCACCCGCCCGAAAATGCGCAGCCTGTGCAAGGTGCTGGACGCCATCGACGAGGATGGGCGGATCGCGGGGGAGCCGGGACTGGCGGTGCTGGTCGTGCGTCAGTCTGACGGGTTGCCGGGGCAGGGCTGGTTCGTCTCCCGCTCGCATCTGGCCGATGAATTGCCCGGCACATGGCCGCTCGATTGGGAAGGTGCACAGGCGCGCGCCTATGTGAAGCTGCATCAGCAGCGCGCTTTCGATTATTGGAGCGAGTGATCAGTCCGCAACTGGCTCACCGGTGTACCAGTGACGCGGCCAGCCAAGCAGACCAGTGACGCGGCCAGCCGCGCAGGGTAGCACGGTTTTGTTATCATCCAACAAATGTTCGCTTGCCATGTGCCCTTTCCCCATGACACGGACGCATCATGACCAGTGACGATCTCGCCCTCGCCAACGCGCTTGCCGATGCCGCCGCTTCCGCCATTCGCCCGCTGTTTCGCGGGGAATGGAGCGAGGAGCGCAAGGCGGACCGATCCCCCGTGACAGAGGCTGACCGCGCCGCCGAGGCCGCGATGCGCGCGCTGATCGAAAAGCGATTTCCCGATGACGGCATCATCGGTGAGGAATACGGCACCCGTAACGAAGGGGCAGGCCGCCAGTGGGTGCTCGATCCGATTGACGGCACGATCAGCTTCATGGCGGGCCGCCCGATCTTTGGCACGCTGATCGCGCTGATGCAGGATGGTTGGCCGGTGCTGGGCGTGATCGACCAGCCGATTGCGCGCGAACGCTGGGTGGGGCGCGTAGGCACGGAGACGACATTTAATGGCAAAGCGGTGCGCACCCGCGCCTGCGCCGAGCTGACTGGCGCCAGCCTGGCGACCAGCAGCCCGCATTACTTCACCGCCGTTCAGGCTGATCCTTACATGTCGCTGGCGCAGGCGGTGGGCAGTAACGTGCGGCAGGGCGCGATCATCTATGGCGGGGATTGCTACAATTACGGTTTGCTGGCGAACGGCCATATCGACATCGTGTGCGAGGCGGGCCTTGCGATCCACGACTACGCCGCGCTGGTCCCCATCGTCGAAGGCGCGGGCGGCACGATGAGCGACTGGCAGGGCAACCCGCTGGATGCGGACAGCGACGGCACAGTGATCGCGCTGGGCGATCCGGCCCGGCTGGAAGACGTGCTCGAAGCTATGGGATAGTGTTGCGGCACAATCGCGCGTCCTGATCGTTTGCCGGTCATGAACACCGCCATTGCCATCACCGGCGGCGCGCAGGGCATCGGGCGCGCCATCACGCTGCATTTCGCTGGTCTGGGCTGGCGCGTCGCGGCGCTCGACCTTGATCCTGAGGCGCTGGATGAGCTTGCCGCGCTGGTCCCGCCAGAGCGGCTGCTGACGCTCGAATGCGACGTGGGAGAGGAAAGCGCGGTCGATGATGCCTTTGCGAAGATCGGCGATTGGCTGGGCGATGCAACGCTCTCCGCACTGGTCAACAACGCCGCGATTGCGGATCCTTATTGCGGGCCGCTTGAGGATGTGACGCTTGCCGACTGGAATAGCTGGATCGACGCCAGCCTGACCGCCGCATTCCTGTGTTCGCGCGCCGCCCTGCCGCATCTGCGCCATCATCACGAACGCAGCGGAGATGCTGCCAGCATCGTCAACATCTCCTCCACCCGCGCGGTGATGAGCGAGCCGGAAAGTTTCGCCTATGCCGCCTCCAAAGGCGGGATCGACGCGCTGACCCATGCAATGGCGGTATCGCTCGGCCCCGCAATCCGCGTCAACGCGGTGCGCCCCGGCTGGATTGAAACGCGCGACTGGCAAAAGGCCAGCGAGCGCAAGGAGGTAAATCATCGCAAGCAGGACAAGGCGCAGCACCCCGCCGGGCGCGTGGGCCAGCCGCAGGATATCGCCGATGCGGTCGGATATCTTTGCGGCGCGGGCTTTGTCACCGGTCAGCACATCAATGTCGATGGCGGGATGACCGTGAAGATGATCTATGAAGAATAAGCGGAGATAGGAAACGCCCATGCCACACATGACCACCAGCGCAATTGCCGACTGGACCCCTGCTGAACTGCCCGATCTTTCGGGAAAACTGTTCATCATCACCGGGGGCAATTCGGGTATCGGATTGGAAGCGGCGCGGATCCTTGCCGGCAAGAACGCCGATATCGTGATCGCCGCCCGGAACGCGGAAAAAGGCAAACAGGCGCTCGCCAAAATCGTCAATTGCGGCTCTGGCCGGTGCGAATTGCTGACTATCGACCTTGCCAACATGGCCTCGATCCGCACCGCCGCTGCCGAGGCAAAGGGACGCTTTGGCGCGATCCATGCCCTCATCAACAATGCCGGGGTGATGCAAACGCCCAAAAGCAAGACCGCCGATGGGTTCGAAATGCAGCTGGGCACCAATCACCTTGGCCATTTTTTATGGACCGCGTTGATGATGGATCAGGTGGATGCGCAAGATGGCCGGGTGGTGACTGTTTCCAGCATCATGCACAAATTCGGCCGGATCAATTTTGACGATCTGATGATGGAGCGCGGATACGATCCCAACCAGTCCTACAACCGATCAAAGCTCGCCAATCTGCTGTTTGCGATGGAATTGCATCGACGGCTGAAGGCGGCTGGGTCCGGGGTCAAGTCGATCGCGTGTCATCCGGGATATTCGGACACGCCATTGCAGAGCAAGGTCGGCAATCCGCTTTTTCGTCTGGTCTACAAGGCATCGAATGCCGTGTTCGCCCAGCCCGCAACGCGCGGCGCGTGGCCGACAACGCTGGCCGCAGCGGACGCGCGCGCGGCAAGTGGCGGATATTACGGGCCGACCGGCTTCTTCGACGCGCGCGGGCCTGTCGGCGACAGCGAAGTGGAGCGCCGCGCGCTCGATGCCGATGTCGCCCGGCGATTGTGGGACGTGAGCGAGGAATTGGTGGGCGAGCGGATGTTCGCATGAACGCAGCGCCGTGCAGCCACCTGTTTCTCTATGGCATTTTGCAGGACGGACTTGGCCCGGATGGCGGGGACTGGCCGTTCCTCAAAGGCCTTGGTCAGGGGTTCCCCGCGACGACGACTGGCGCGCTCTTTGCCATTCCCGCCAGCGATGGCTGGTTTCCCGCCCTGATCCGCGCACAGGGGCAGATAACTGCGATCATCCACGGCGCAATCCACGAAGCCTCGGCGGTCGATATCGCTGCGGTGGATGCGTTCGAGGGGGCGGAATACACGCGGATGGCCATCCCGGTCGATGGCAGGCAGGCTCGCGGTGTCGCCGCCGCCCACGCTTATGTCTGGACGGCCCCTCTGCCAGATAGTGCCGAGCCGATTGCGCACGGCAATTTCGCGCAGTGGCTCGAGGACACAGAACGCAAGGCATGGTCGGGTGACTGAGCCATACATCTCTGCGACGCTTTCCTACTCAAGCCCAGTCTGTCAGTTTGCCCGGAATGGAACGAGCGCGCGGCCTGATCTCATCCACTGATCGCCTTATCCAATCAATTGGCGATGCTGTAATCGAGGGGAATTCGCTCTCAGGACACTGTGCCAGTTGTATCAACGGTGTCGTACCCGCGATGAACCGAGCGGCGGCGCGGACTGGTTGATGCGGGGGCCAAATCTCTTGCCAATTGGCACCTGTCCCCGTAAAGGCGCGCACTTCAACGACACGAATCAACCGACCGGCCTGGCGACAAGGGCTGCCAGGGCTGGCCAAGCGTGTCTTCTGATAAAGGAGATGAAAATGCCCAAGCTGAAGACCAAGAGCGGTGTGAAGAAACGCTTCAAGATCACCGCAACCGGCAAGATCAAGCATGGTGTCGCAGGTAAGCGCCACCGCCTGATCAGCCACAATGCGAAGTATATCCGCCAGAACCGTGGCACTTTCGTGCTTTCCGACGCCGACACCAAGACGGTCAAGAAATGGGCACCCTACGGGCTTGATTAATAGGGTCGGCTAGCGCCGACCGCCGCGCCTACCCTCGCCCCCGCCCTTCCACTCGGAACGGTATTCACAAGGGCAAAAGGGCGGGGGCGAGGGTAGGCCCGGCACCCTGACTAACAGGAAGGATATACTGACATGCCACGCATTAAACGCGGCGTTACCACGCGCCAGAAGCACAAGCGGATACTCGATCAGGCCAAGGGCTATCGCGGTCGCCGCAAGAACACCATTCGCATCGCGCGTCAGGCCGTCGAAAAGGCCGGCCAGTATGCGTACCGCGACCGCAAGATCAAGAAGCGCAATTTCCGCGCTTTGTGGATCCAGCGCATCAACGCAGCCGTCCGCGCTGAAGGCCTGACGTATTCGCAGTTCATGCACGGCGTGAAACTGGCCGGGATCGAGCTTGATCGGAAAGTCATGGCAGACCTCGCCATGAACGAAGGCGCGGCGTTCCAGACGATCATCGCTCAGGCGAAGGCGGCGCTGCCCGCATAAAGCCGTCGTAGGTTTTCCTGCTCTTGCCCGCTGGGGCCAAGGGTGGGTTGGTCAGGCGACGCAGAACATGAAGGGGCGGCCTTGCAAAAGGTCGCCCTTTCGCGTTTGGGTCAGAGGGGGGCAAAACGGCAGATATGGTCTCGGCAAGTCAGACTATCGCACGCGATGGGGGGCCAGATGGCGTGCGCCGCGCACCCGCAGCGCGGCTCGCCTTCCGCCCGGAGATAGAGGGGCTGCGCGCGGTCGCCATCATGCCGGTCGTGCTGGTGCATGCGGGCTTTACCCAGTTTCCCGGCGGATTTGTCGGGGTGGACGTGTTCTTCGTCATTTCCGGATATCTCATCACCCGGATCATCATGGCAGATATGGAGCAGGACCGCTTCTCGCTCGCGCGGTTCTATGCCCGGCGGTTTGCGAGGTTGGGCCCGACCCTGTGGGTGATGCTGGCGTCGGTGCTGCTGGCGGGATTGTGGCTGTTGCTGCCCAGCGACTGGCCCGACCTGACTAGCGAAACGATCTCGGCCGCAGGATTTGCCGCAAACCTGTATTACTGGGCGACGACCGACTACTTCGCGACGCACGAAACCGCGCTGCTGCTGCACACATGGTCGCTGGGCGTGGAGGAGCAGTTTTACCTGTTCTACCCCATCGCGCTGGTGGCCTTGCGACGCTGGTTGCCGGGGCGCGAGGTCGCCGCGCTGACGGTGGTGGCAGTGGTGTCTTTCGCGCTCTGCCTGTGGCTGTCGCAAACCGCACCGCAAGCCGCGTTCTACCTGTTTTCGAGCCGCGCATGGGAGATGGCGCTTGGCGGGCTGGTCGCTGTCGGGGCGGGCTTCAGGATAACGCTTGCGCCGCTTCGCGCCACGCTGGCACTGGCGGGGCTGGCGATGATTGCAATTGCGGTGCTGGGCGTTGACCGGTTCGGCGCGTTCCCCGCGCCCGCCGCACTTCTGCCCTGCATCGGCACTGCGCTAATCATCGACTATGGTTCGAGCGGACCGGCGAGGATGCTGCTGTCGCTGGCGCCCGCTCGTTGGATCGGGCGCATATCGTATTCCACCTATCTGTGGCACTGGCCGATCATCGTCTTTTGGCGGCTGGAGCACGGCGTGCTGCAGGATCGCTGGAGCCGGGTCGGGCTGGTGGTTGCCGCGCTGGCGGCGGGGGCTGCATCGTATTACCTGATCGAGAAGCGCGGCCAGCGCACCTTACACCGCCTGTCGTCTCGCACAGTGTTCCGGATCGGGATTGCGAGCGTCGCTGGCGTATCGGCGCTGGCAGCAGGCGGGCTCGCGCTCGCCCCCTATGTCGTCAGCGGTCCGGCAGCCCAGATGGCGGTCACCCTTGCGTCAAGGGCGGACGAGCGGCGGGCCACTCAGTTTCGCATGGGCACGTGCTTTGGCAACGAGCTTGATTTTGAACGCTGCGTCCAGCCAGCCGGTGACGGCCGCGACGTGGTGGTGATGGGGAGCAGTTATGCCGCGATGCTGTGGGATGCCCTGGCGAAAGCCAATCCCGAAAGACGCGTGCACCAGGCGACGGTGCTGGGCTGCAACCCGGTTGTCGAAAGCGAGGGTCCGGCCCCTTGCGTCGAGGTTTACGCCCGCGTTTTCAATCTCGCGCGCGCGGGCAAGATCGCGCATGTCGTGCTGGCGTCGCGCTGGTATGCAGAGGATGCGCCCGCCGTCGCGGCGACAGTGCGGGCGATGCGCGATGCGGGTGTGCAGGTGACGGTTATCGGCCCGCCGGTCGAATACGAACAGTCTTTCCCCCGCGTGCTCGCCATTGCCGAGCGGCGCGGCGATCCCGCCTTCGTCGCGGCGATGCGGCGATCGGAGCGCGATGCGATCGACCCGGTGCTGAGGTCCGCGGTGCATCAGGCGGGTGGGCGGTATGTCTCGCAACTGGCGCTTGAATGCCCTGAAAGAACATGCCGCCATCTCGCGTCTGATGGCCTGCCAATCCATTACGACACTGGCCACCTGACCCCGCAGGCCGCACGCGATCTGGCTGCGGCAATCGGGCCACTGTGATTGCGCGAGTTAGACAACAGCGCCATATCAGTTGTAGAAACGCGTCATTAAGGGCATGAATGCGTCCATGGGGCAGTCGCACGACACAACTGGCGATAGCAGTGCAGAGTACGTCGTGCGCAGCCGTTTCCATGCGCCTCCGCCTCAGTTTGAGGGTTGCTTCACCTCATTTTACAACGTTGATTGCGAGGCGGCTCCGGGCGAGGTCGTGCAAGACTATCTGATGCCCGAATGGGCAACACTACGCTATTTCGCAGGTTCATGCCCCGACGCGCAGATCGGTGACACGCATGTCAGCAACGCGCGCTTTGTTGCGACCGGTCCAAGCTCTCGTCCATGCAGTTTCAGTCTCGGCTCCACGCGGATGTGGGGCATAGGTATCCTACCGCTGGGCTGGGCGCGGTTGATCGAGGCCAAGGCATTCGATCTCGCCAACACAGTCAACAATGGCGCGACGCATCCGGTTTTTGCCCGATTTGACAGCCTTTCCGATGTGCTGTGCGATCCGTTGATGGATCCCAAAGATCAGCTTGCCATCCTGATCGAGCGGCTTGGCCAGATGATGCAACCCAGCCGCGACGATGCCCGCGTCGTCAAGATTCACAGCGAACTGGTGAACGGTGAACACGTGCAGGTCAGCGAGCTTGCCAGCCGCTGTGCGATGAGCGTGCGCACTCTGGAGCGGGTGTGCCGTCGACATTTCGGGTTTACGCCCAAACTGCTGATGCGTCGTCAGCGATTCATGCGCAGTCTTTCGAGCTTTATTGTAAATCAGGCCAGCCAGGGTTCAGTCCGCTGGACCGAGGCGATGGACGGCGATTATCACGATCAGGCACAATTCACGCGGGAATTCCGGGAATTCATGACCATGCTTCCGAGCGAATACGGGGCGCTGGACCATCCCATCCTTTCCTCCTTCATGGAAGCGCGCGCCCGCATCTGGGGCAGTGCTGCGCAAACGCTGGATTCGCCGGGGGACGGGCACGAAGACTGATCGGCCGGTAATTGGTCAGCACTCGGCCAGCGCGGCACAAAGTGGCTGCGCCGACCGCTCTGACGGCCATCGTGGGCGACGCACTTTGCCAAACGCACTTTGCAACTGCGCGCGATTGGCGCTAGCGGCTGCGCTTCATTTGGAAACGGGCTGATGACTGATCTGACATCCGATAAACAGGCGGCGCTCGAAGCGATTGCCGCCGCGGAAAATCTCGCCGCGCTGGACGATCAGCGCGTGGCGGCGCTTGGCAAGAAGGGCTGGGTCAGCCTCGCGCTCAAGACGCTGGGCCAGATGAGCCCGGAAGAACGCCAGCAGGCGGCGCCGGCCATCCAGGCGATCCGCGCCGAGATTGGCGACGCCATCGATGAGCGCAAGGCTGCGCTCGAAGCAGCTGCTCTGGACGAACAACTCGCGCGTGAGACGATCGACCTGACATTGCCCGCCGCCCAGATGCCGCGCGGCAGTGTTCACCCGGTGTCGCAGGTGATGGACGAGCTGGCGGAGATTTTCGCCGATCTGGGATTTGCCGTCGCGACAGGGCCGGAAATTGAAGATGACTGGCACAATTTCACCGCGCTCAACATGGATGAAAGCCACCCCGCGCGCGCGATGCATGATACGTTTTATTTTCCTGACGATGACAGCGACGAGCACCCTGCCTCAATCAGCGAAGAGGTAGGCCAGAAAAAACGTATGCTGTTGAGGACCCATACAAGTCCGGTCCAGATCCGCAGCTTGAAAGAGCAAGGCGCCCCGATTCGCATCATCGCACCGGGCCGTGTCTACCGATCCGACAGCGATGCCACGCACACGCCGATGTTCCATCAGGTGGAGGGGCTGGTAATCGACCGCGACATCCATCTGGGCCACCTCAAATGGACGCTGGAAACATTCTTCAAGGCGTTCTTTGAGCGTGAAGACATCACTCTGCGCCTGCGCCCGTCCTACTTCCCGTTTACCGAACCCAGCGTGGAGGTCGATGTCGGCTATTCCAACGAAGGGGGCCGCCGCGTTGTCGGCGGGCACGGGGACGATGAGGGGCACGACTGGATGGAATTGGGCGGCAGCGGCATGGTGAATGCCCGCGTCATAGAAATGGTCGGGCTGGACCCGAACCAATGGCAGGGCTTTGCCTTCGGCCTAGGAATCGACCGGATCGCAATGCTGAAATACGGCATGAACGATCTGCGCGCGTTCTTTGATGGCGATCCGCGCTGGCTTGCGCATTACGGGTTCTCGCCGTTCGATCAGCCGACGCTTTCTGCCGGTGTAGGGGCCACAAACACTGGGGCAGGCGCATGAAGTTCTCCGTCACATGGCTGAAAGACCACCTCGAAACCGAGGCCACTCTTCAGGAGATCACCGATACGCTGAACGCAATCGGGCTTGAGGTCGAAGGGGTCGAAGACCCTGCACAAAGGCTGGCGGGTTTCACCGTGGCGCATGTGCTTACAGCTGCGCCGCATCCCGATGCGGACAAGCTGCAGGTGCTTACCGTCGATACAGGGTCGGGCGAGCCATTACAGGTCGTATGCGGCGCGCCCAACGCCCGCGCGGGCATGAAAGGCGTGCTGGGGCAGCCCGGAGCCATCGTCCCCTCCAACGGGATGGAACTGCGCAAGAGCGCCATTCGCGGAGTCGAATCCAACGGCATGATGTGCTCCGTGCGCGAGCTTGAGCTGGGCGAGGATCACGACGGGATCATCGAGTTACCCGATGACGCGCCGGTCGGGCACAGCTTTGCCGACTATCACGGTTCCTCTCCGATCATCGACGTCGCGATCACACCCAACCGCCCCGATTGCATGGGTGTGTACGGCATCGCGCGCGATCTGGCGACTGCGGGGCTGGGCACGTTGAAGCCGATTGCTTTTCCCGGCTTCACCCCATCCGGCGCCTGCCCCGTCGAAATCCGTACCGATGACCCAGAAGGATGCCCGGCATTTTATGGCCGCGTCATTACCGGCGTTACGAACGGCCCTTCGCCCGACTGGTTACAGCAACGCCTCAAAAGCGCAGGCCAGCGACCGATCTCGCTGTTGGTGGATCTGACCAATTATCTGATGCTGGCGTTTGGCCGTCCGGCGCATGTGTACGATCTGGCAAAGCTTTCGGGCGCCGTCATCGCGCGGCGGGCAAAGCCTGGCGAACAGGTGCTGGCGCTTAATGAGAAGACCTACACCCTCGATGATAGCATGGTCGTGATCGCGGACGATATCCAGGTTCACGATATTGCGGGCATCATGGGCGGCGAGCATTCGGGTGTGTCCGATCAGACGAGTGATGTGCTGCTGGAAATTGCCTACTTCAACCCCAAGCGCATCGGTATGACGGGCCGAACACTTGGTCTGGCCAGCGATGCACGCACGCGGTTTGAACGCGGTGTCGATCCCGCTTTTCTGCAGGACGGGCTGGACCTTCTGACCGGGCTGATCGTGGAACTGGCAGGCGGCACCGCTTCCGACGCGATCCATGCCGGAACTGCGCCAGACGAGGCCACAACGGTGCGTTTCGATACCACGCTGACCGCGCGACTGGGCGGGGTCGACGTGCCTGCCGATGAGCAGAAGCGGATTCTCGAAAGCCTCGATTTTGCTGTTGATGCTGACTGGAACGTGACCTGTCCGCTGCGTCGCCACGATATCGAAGGCCCCGCCGATCTGGTCGAGGAAGTGGTCCGCATCCACGGGCTCGACAAGGTGGAGAGCGTTGCCTTGCCGCGCATGGATGGCGTGGCCCGCCCGACCGCGACCCCGCAGCAAATGGTGGAGCGCAAACTGCGTCGCGCCGCCGCCGGAAGCGGGCTGAACGAGGCGATCACGTGGTCGTTTCTGCCCAATGATGCGGCGGAACACTTCGCCCCTGAAGGCGAGACACTGTGGGTGCTCGAAAACCCGATCAGCGAGGACATGAAGGCGATGCGGCCATCGCTGCTGCCCGGCCTGCTGCTGGCGGCAAAGCGCAGCGGCACTCGCGGCGCAGCGTCCACCCGCCTGTTTGAGCTGGGGCGGCGGTATTTCCGCGCTGCCGATGGCACCAGCGATGAACGCGCCACGTTGGGGGTGGTGCTGGCAGGTGAGAAAACGCCACGCGGCTGGGAAACCGGCAAGGCGGACGGCTTCGATGCGTTCGATGCCAAGGGACTGGCGCTGTCGTTGCTTGAGGCGGCGGGGGCACCTGCGAACAAGCTGATGGTGATGGACGAGGCAGGGCCGCAATTCCATCCCGGCCAGTCGGGCACGTTGCGACTTGGCCCAAAGAACGTGCTGGCGCGGTTCGGCATGGTGCATCCCGCAACGCTCAGGGCGTTCGATATGGATGGGCCTGGCAGTGGCCGGGTGGCTGCCGTCGAACTGTTCCTCGATGCGATTCCCGCTCGCAAGGGCCCCGCTGGCTTTGCGCGCGATCCCTACACGCCGCCCGCGCTGCAATCGGTAACCCGCGACTTTGCCTTTCTGGTGCCCGCGCAGCTTCCCGCCAGCGATCTCGTTCGTGCAGTGCGATCTGCCGATAAGACCAGCATCGTCGCCGCGCGAGTGTTCGATGTGTTCACCGGAGAAGGTGTGCCCGAAGGCCGCAAATCGCTCGCCATCGAAGTGACGCTGCAACCTCAGGACCAAAGCTTCAAGGATGCCGATCTGAAAGCGATTTCGGACCGGATCGTTGCGGCAGCGGCAAAGCAGGGGGCGGAACTGCGCGGCTGATCGCCGACATCCGAAACGACATGTCCACCACTCCGAATTCCCGCCGCACTTTTGCGATCATCTCGCACCCGGATGCGGGCAAAACCACGTTGACCGAAAAATTGCTTTTGCAGGGTGGCGCGATCCACCTTGCCGGAGAGGTCAAAGCGCGTGGACAGGCGCGGCGGGCGCGTTCGGACTGGATGAAGATCGAACAGCAGCGTGGAATTTCCGTCACCTCCAGCGTGATGACTTTCGAGCGCGAAGGCGTCACCTTCAACCTGCTGGACACACCGGGGCACGAGGACTTTTCCGAAGACACCTATCGAACGCTGACCGCGGTCGACAGCGCGATCATGGTAATAGACGCTGCCAAGGGGATAGAGCCGCAGACGCGCAAACTGTTCGAGGTGTGCCGCCTGCGCAGCGTGCCAATCATCACCTTCGTCAACAAGGTGGATCGCGAGGGCCGCGACCCGTTCGAGACGATGGATGAGGTTGCCGATATGCTCGCGCTTGATGTCAGCCCGCAAGGCTGGCCGATCGGGATGGGCGGGCAGTTCAAGGGCGTGCTCGACTTCGCATCGGGCACCGTCAGTCGCCCTGAGGGTCCGTCTAAGGAGTTTCTGGGTCGGCGTGACAGCGATCCGGAAATTCCCGAAGAACGCGTCGAAGAGATCGAACTGGCGCGGATCGGCTATCCCGAATTCGATCTGGAGGCCTATCGCAATGGCGATCTGACGCCGGTCTATTTCGGATCGGCGCTCAAGAATTTCGGCGTGACAGAGCTGATTGAGGCCATTGCCCGGTTTGCCCCGCCGCCGCGCCCGCAACCCGCAGGCGATACCGTGATCGAACCGAACCGGGACGAGGTGACCGGCTTCATCTTCAAGGTGCAGGCCAACATGGACCCCAATCACCGCGACCGCATCGCGTTCATGCGGCAGGTTTCGGGCACGTTCAAACGCGGGATGAAGCTGACGCCCAGCGGCCTTGGCAAACCGATTGCGGTGCATTCTCCGATCCTGTTCTTTGCGCAGGATCGCGAGATCGCGGACACGGCCGAGGCTGGCGACATCATCGGCATCCCCAATCACGGCACTTTGCGCGTAGGCGATACCCTGTCGGAAAAGAACGAGGTGCGCTTTACCGGCCTTCCCAATTTCGCTCCCGAAATCCTGCGCCGGGTACAGCTGAAAGACCCGACCAAGACAAAGCAACTGCGAAAGGCTCTGGACGATCTTTCCGAAGAGGGCGTTATACAGGTGTTCTATCCGGAGATTGGCGCCAATCACATCGTCGGCGTGGTCGGTCAGCTTCAGCTGGAAGTGCTGATCGCTCGGCTTGAGGCGGAATACAAGGTTGAAGCAGGGCTGGAAGCATCGCCGTTTTCCACCGCGCGATGGATCAAGGGCGAGCAAAAGGCGCTCGACGATTTTGAAAGCTTCAACAGGCCCAACCTGGCGCGTGACCGGGATGGCGATCTGGTTTTCATGGCTAAAAGCCCGTGGGATGTGAATTATCAGGTCGAAAAGAACCCTGAGTTGACCTTTTCCGCGACCAAGGAGCGATAGGCTTGCGGGGCAAGCAACTTCGCGTCAAAGCCGCAAGACCATGAACAGCGCCTCTCCCACCTCGCAAACCTTTATCTCGCAGCGCCTGCGCCTGAATTACGTGGACTGGGCGATAACCGAGGAGGACCGACGCAAACCGCCGCTGATACTGGTTCACGGCGGGCGCGATCATGCGCGCAGTTGGGACTGGACGGCAGAGGCACTGCGCGAGGATTACCGAGTGGTCGCGATGGATCACCGCGGCCACGGCGACAGCGATTGGGTGTCAGATGGGAATTATTCCAGCGGCGACATGGTCTATGATCTGGCGCAACTGATCCATCAGTTGGGCGTCGGCCCGGTGCGTATCGTAGCGCATTCAATGGGCGGCAATGTCGCGCTGCGATATGCCGGGACATTCCCCGATATGGTCACGAAACTGGTCGCGATCGAAGGGCTTGGCCCATCGCCGGAATGGCGCGAGAAACAACGCGCGACGCCCTATCCCGAACGGTTGGCCGAGTGGATCGAGAAAAAGCGCAAGGCCGCCGGGCGAACCCCGCGCAAATACGACACGATCGAGGCTGCATTTGCCCGGATGATCGAGGAAAACTCCTATTTGACGCAAGATCAGGCGCGCCACCTGACCGTCCATGGGGTCAACCGAAACGAGGATGGCACCTACAGCTGGAAATTCGATCCCCATCTTAATGTCTGGGGTGTCGAGGATATCGCCGATGAATTTATCGAGGCGACCTGGGGTGCGATCACCTGCCCGACCCTGCTTTTGTACGGGGCTGACAGCTGGGCATCCAATCCCGAAAAGGATGGCCGGGTCGACCATTTCAACTCGGCCAAGGTGATCGAGTTCGAGAAGGCGGGGCACTGGCTGCACCACGATCAATTTGATAGATTCATCGCAGTCCTGCGCGACTTTCTCTGAGTCCCCTCTCGACGGAGAGCTACCATGTCCGAATTCTTCGATGCGCTAGAGCCCAAGCACGCAGAGATGATCGGCAAACAGCCGGTATTCTTCGTTGCGACTGCCGCTGCCGACGGGCGGATCAATCTCAGTCCAAAAGGGTATGATGCATTCCGAATTCTGTCGCCAACACAGGTCGCCTATCTGGATCTGGGCGGTTCGGGCAATGAAACGCACGCGCACCTTACCGCAGCGCAGGCCGACGCCGGGCGCATCACCATCATGTTGTGCAATTTTGACCGGCCTGCGCTGATCCTGCGGATATATGGCAAGGGCAGACCGGTCCTTCCGCAGGACGATGAGTGGGAGGCGCTGGCAGCGAATTTCACTTTGATGCCCGGCACGCGGCAGATCTTCGTGATCGATGTCGAAAGCGTGCAGACATCGTGCGGCTGGGGCGTGCCGTTCATGGCGTTGGATGGAGAGCGCGACACCTTGAAAAAAGCGCACCGGCAGTCTGATCCCGCGAAATGGGCGGCAAAGATGGCAAAGCGCACCCGAAGCATTGACGGACTGCCGACGCGACCGACCGACCGTTACATTTCCGGCGAATGATGCGCGGCACTCCGACGTTATGACTGCCTAAAAAGTAATCAAAAGGTTAAAATTGAGGCAAGGCTCTGCCCCATCCTTAACTTCGCTGCGCATTTTCCGTTGCGGAATGCGTGGCGCGCTGCGTGTGGCACAAGTCTTGCTGGGTGCAGAGGTGGGTCAGTGGGCCCGTTTCAAACGCCCATCAAAATCAGGGGAAGCAGGCTATGAAGTTCATCATCGCCATCATAAAACCGTTCAAACTCGACGAGGTCCGCGAGGCCCTTGGCAGTATCGGCATTGCAGGCATGACCGTGTCCGAGGTCAAGGGGTTTGGCCGCCAGAAGGGCCAGACCGAGATTTATCGCGGGGCCGAATATTCGACTAACATGCTTCCCAAGGTGAAGCTGGAAATCGCCGCCAGCGATGAAATCGCGGCGCAAGTGGTCGAAACGATTCAGCAAACCGCCAATACGGACGCAATCGGCGACGGCAAGATTTTCGTGCTCGATCTGGCGTCCGCAACCCGCATTCGTACCGGCGAAACCGGCGAAACCGCACTTTAAGGGGGCAAACAGACATGAAACATATGCTTGCGAAATTTGCCGTCTTGGCGATCGGCTCGATTGCAATGGTGGAGCCGGCGCTGGCCGCGGCTGTCGCCGATGCGATCCCGGCTGCGCCAGTCGCCGAAGCGGCTGAGGTCGCCGCCGAAGCAGTGGCGGCGGTGCCCAATCCCGGCAACAATGCCTGGATGATGACATCCACCGTTCTGGTGATGCTGATGATCCTGCCCGGACTTGCACTGTTCTATGGCGGTCTGACGCGGTCCAAGAACATGCTTTCCACCATGACGCAGATTGGTGCCACTGCCAGCCTTGCAATGATAATCTGGGTGATGTGGGGTTACAGCCTCGCATTCGGCGATACGACGTATGAAGGCACCCTGGGCCTGTTCATCAGCGGGGGTAGTTACTTCCTTTCCGGAACGGACCTGACCAGCACAGCGGCGACATTCACAGATGAGGTGATCAGTAAATACGTCTTCATCAGTTTCCAGATGACGTTTGCGGCGATTACAGCGGCACTGATTTTGGGCGCCACGGCAGAGCGGATGAAATTCGGCGCGCTGATGATGTTCGTGCCGATCTGGCTGACGATCGTCTATTTCCCGATTGCCCACATGGTCTGGGCGGGCGGCGGTCTGCTGTTCGAAGACGGCGCGCTCGATTTCGCCGGTGGCACCGTGGTGCATATCAACGCCGGTGTTTCCGGTCTGGTGCTCGCCTACTTGCTGGGCAAGCGGCGTGGTTACCCATCTGAGCCGATGCCTCCGCACAGCCTGGTGATGACGATGATTGGCACGGGCCTGCTGTGGGTGGGCTGGTTCGGCTTTAACGCCGGGTCCGCACTGGAAGCCGACGGCGCAGCAGGTCTCGCAATGATCAACACCTTTGTTGCGACCGCCGCCGGCGGCCTCACGTGGATGGTGGTAGAGCGGCTGGCCGGGCACAAGGGATCGGCGCTGGGCTTTTGCTCCGGTGTGATCGCAGGTCTGGTTGCGGTGACCCCGGCAGCGGGAAACAGCGGACCTTTCGGCGCTATCTTGCTCGGCATTATCTCGTCGGCGGTTTGCTATTACTTTGTTGCGACGGTGAAGGCGAAGATGGGCTATGACGATGCGCTGGATGCGTTCGGCATCCACGGCATCGGCGGGATTGTCGGCGCAATTGGCACGGCGGTTGTGTATCAGCCGTTCCTTGGTGGGCCGGGTGACGGCTCGACCGCACTGGGCGCACAGCTTGGCATTCAGGTGTTCAGCGTGATCGTCACGATCTTGTGGGCCGGGTTCGGCACGTTGCTTGCGGGCGGAGTGGTAAAGTACACCATCGGCCTCAGGGTCAGCGACGAGACAGAGATCAACGGCCTCGATATCGCCGAACATGGCGAGCGTGCCTACAACTAAGGCACCGCGCGAAACGAAAAAAGGGGGGAGAGGCACCGCGCCTCTTCCCCCTTTTTTATTGCCCTGTTTCTGTACCGGTTCAGGCCGCTTGCATTGCCTTTTCGCTGGCCTTCACGAAATCGGCGCAGCGTTCACCGATCATGATGCTGGGTGCGTTGGTGTTCCCGCTCACGATCTTGGGCATGATGCTGGCATCGGCGATCCACAACCCATCGACCCCGCGAACCCGCAATTGCGGGTCGACGACGCTGTCTGCATCGGCGCCCATGCGGCACGTGCCGACCGGGTGATAGACCGTGTCAGCACGGTCGCGGATCAGGTTGTCGAGTGCCGCGTCATCCTCGATATCGACCGGGTGACGATCGGTCGGGCCATAAGCCTGTAGGGGCGGCGCCCCTGCGATGCGATGCGAAAGGCGAACGCCTGCGCGCAGGGTCGCAATATCGCGGTCATCATCCAGGAAATTGGGATCGATCACCGGGGCAGCGCCCGCATCGCCCGATCCCAGCCGCACGGTCCCCCGGCTTTCAGGGCGCAGGACGCACGCATGAAGCGAAAAGCCATGTTCGCGAATGGCCTGCCGCCCGTGATCTTCGAGGACGGCGGGGACGAAATGCCATTGCACATCAGGCGACGGAGCATCGGGCATAACCGTCCAGAACCCGCCGCCTTCGGCATAGGGCGTGGTCATGATGCCGGTGCGCTTGCGCCGGTGTTCCACCATGGCACCGACCATTTTCAGCGTGCCTTTCAGCGACTGTCCGATCGGCACGTCGCTGGTCGTTTCCCAGGCGGAGACATAGTCAATGTGATCCTGCAGATTTGCACCGACCGCTGGCTTATCCATCACCACATCGATGCCGTGCTCTTTAAGGTGCCCTGCCGGGCCGATGCCGGACAGCATCATGATCTGCGGGCTGTTGAATGCACCAGCACACAGGATGACGCCGTGGCGCGCATACAGCACATCCGACCCGCTGCCGGGTTTGGTGCCGCGGCGCACACGCACGCCGGTAACGCGTCCGTTTTCGACCACCAGCTGTTCAACCAGCGTGTTGGTGCGGATTGAGACATTGCCCTGATCGCGGATCGGCTCGACATAGGCGCGCGCGGCGGACCAGCGCTCTCCATTGCGCTGTGTAACCTGATAAAGGCCAAAGCCGTCCTGCCGCTCGCCGTTGAAGTCGGAATTGGTGCGCAATTGCAGTTCGTTCGCCGCTTCGACGAATGCATGGCTAACCGGATTGGGGGAACGCTGATCCGAGACGAACAGCGGGCCGTTTTCGCCATGATAATCGTCGGCCCCGCGCTCGTTCGCTTCGCATTTGCGGAACCAGGGCAGCACATCGTCATAGCCCCAGCCGGTGCAGCCCATATCTGCCCAATTGTCATAGTCCCAGCGGTGCCCGCGAATATAGACCATGGCGTTGATTGCCGAAGAACCGCCAAGTCCCTTGCCACGCGGTTGGTACCCGATGCGCCCGTTCAGTCCTTTTTGCGGGACGGTATCGTATTTGTAATTCGACGAATTGCGGATGAAGGGCATGAAGCCAGGCGTTTTGATCAGCATGTTGTTGTTGCGTCCGCCCGCCTCAAGCACACAGACCCGCCGTGTGCCGTCGACCGCCAGACGACCCGCAACCGCGCTGCCGCCACTACCACCACCAATGACGATGTAGTCGAAACTTTCCATACCACTCTCCTCTGGGAGAGGAGACTAGGCAGCTTCCGATGGTGGCGCAATCGGGTTTCGATTGGCCACTGGCACAGTCTGTGTCTCGGGCACCTGTCCAACCCTGTCTTTCCAGCGCTGGCGAATCATGTCCGATGTTTCGCGACTGCCATCGTGGCTCCAGCCCGGTTCGCGCAGCAGATAGGAAAGTTTGTGCCGCCACGGTGCGCGGACAATATCGTCCAGCATCCCGATCCATTCATGGAACACCGACCATAACAGATTGAAACTGCCCAATTGCTTGACGATGCCGTATCGAATTATCTCGTCGTTGCGCTCGGCCTCGTATGTCCCGAACATACGGTCCCAGACGATCAACACGCCGGCATAATTGCGATCGAGATAACGCGGGTTGGTCGCGTGGTGCACGCGGTGATGGCTGGGCGTGTTCATCACCGCCTCGAACCAGCGGGGCATCCGGCCAATCGCCTCGGTGTGGATCCAGAACTGATAGATCAGGTTGAATCCACCGACGATGGCCAGCATCAGTGGGTGAAATCCGAGCAGCACCAATGGCAGGGCGAACAGCAGCCCGAATGTAAAGGTGCCTGTCCACGTCTGCCGAAGAGCAGTCGACAGATTGTAATGCTGACTGGAATGGTGGTTCACATGCGCGGCCCACATCCAGCGGATGCGGTGCCCGGAGCGGTGGACCCAGTAATATTTCAGATCATCGAGCACGAAGGCAACCGGCCAAGCCCACCACACTGTCCACCACTGGTCGCCAAAATCGAAGATGCGGTATTCGTAGGCGGCGATCATGGCCGCCACCGAAAGCCCGCCAAACAGCGCGCCCGCTACGGTCGATCCCAAACCAAACGCAAGGCTGACCAGCGTATCGCGCGGCTCATAGGCTTCAGGTGCGCGCAGGCGTGACCAGACCATCTCGGCCAGAATCGCAACCACGAACAGCGGAACGGCATATTGAGTTGGCTGAAAATCGGGCATCGTACTCTGCTTATAACCGATTGATCGTGTCGGCCCAATACGCCGCATCGTTGACTGACAGGCGCACGGCGCCAAACCGTGGTTCGCCTGAATCGACGACCAATCCATCAACCTCCTCGCGGACCCCCGCGCTGCGCGTCAGGATACGCCCGGCAAACCGGTTGCCGTGCCGTTTGATAACCATGATGCGGCCATTTTCGTCGCGGGCCAGCGCCGCCGCGCCGCTGCGCGCGATGGATATGCGGACAGGCTCGAACCCATCTTCCACCTCTGCTGCCGCGCGGGCGACGGCGGCTTCATCGGAAAGCCCAGGCTTGCCGCCCAGCTTCATCCACCACGCGATCCCGGCGAGCACGAGGATGGCGATGAGCGAACCGCCGAATTGCACGATCAGAGGGTTGAGTTCCATTGCTGCGGGATCTTTGAGCGAGAGGATTGTCCCTGAGGGGATTGGCACGCTGCCCACTTTGCGGCAAGCATCCTTGCAAGAGAAGGAGACCGTTCATGAAATTCACCGCCCGCCTCTGCGCCACCACTGCCTGTGCCGTTTTGATCTTTGCAACCGCCCCTGTGGCGGCGGATAACCACACCCAGGGCAGCGCGGATCCTGTCGCGCTGGTCGCGGCCGAGCAGGATCGCACCGCACGCGTGGCGCAGGCGTTGTGGGAATTTGCCGAGGTTGGCTATCTCGAAACGCGGTCGACCGGACTGATGCAGGCAGAACTGGCAGGCGAGGGCTTTAAGATCACACCGGGCATCGCGGAAATTCCTACCGCCTTTGTTGCTGAATGGGGCACGGGCGGGCCGGTGATCGCAATTCTTGCAGAAATGGACGCGTTACCGGGTATAAATCAATCCGGCGCTGCCACTCGCGATCCGGTTGAGGGCAAGGGCGCGGGCCATGCTTGCGGCCATAACCTGTTTGGCGCGGGATCGCTGACTGCGGCAATCGCGGTGAAGAATTGGCTGGAGAAAACCGGAACGCCCGGTCGGATCCGGTTGTATGGTACTCCTGCCGAAGAGGGCGGATCGGGAAAGGTGTACATGACGCGAGCCGGTATGTTCGATGATGTAGACATCGCAATCCACTGGCATGGCGATGATGAAAACAGCGCAGCGGCTCGCACGACTTTGGCCAACCGGTCTGCCAAGTTCCGATTCGCCGGGATTTCCGCCCATGCGGCGGGCGCACCGGAACGCGGGCGCAGCGCGCTCGACGGAGTGGAGGCGATGAACATGATGGCCAACATGATGCACGAACACATGCCGCAGGATGCGCGGATGCATTACGTCATCACCAACGGCGGCGAAGCGCCCAACGTGGTCCCGGACTTTGCCGAGGTGTTCTATTATGTCCGTCACCCGGCAGCCGACGGGGTGGATGCGATCTGGACCCGCCTCGAAGATGCGGCACGCGGCGCCGCGCTGGGCACGGGGACCAAGGTGGAATGGGAAATCATCCACGGCAACAACCCGCTACTGGTAAATGAGACACTCGCCCGGGCGATGGATGCGAAACTGCGCATGGTGGGCGGCGTCGAATACACCGATGAAGAACTCGAATGGGCGACCACAATCCAGAACTCGCTGGGCGATGCGGCGCTGCCTCTGGAAAGCGCGGCCCAGGTGCAACCTTACGACAAATCGCTGGGTTATGGTTCGACGGATGTTGGTGATGTTTCCTATGCCACGCCCACAGTGGGCCTGCGAACCGCGACGTGGGTGCCCGGTACCAGTGCACACAGTTGGCAGGCGGTTGCGGCGAGTGGTAATTCGATCGGTCACAAGGGCGCGCAGGTTGCTGCCAAAACCATGGCGCTGATGGCGGTCGAACTGTTCACCAATCCCGAATTGCGCACCGCGGCGCGAGCCGAATTCGAAGCGGCGCGCGGCGACAATTATCAATATAAAAGCTTGCTGGGCGATCGCTCGCCACCGCTGGATTACCGCGAGTAGGACTTTATCGCGCGGCGAGCATGTCCAGCATGGGGCGAATCGGGGCGATATCATAACCCGCTGCCATCGCCGCGCGGGTGATGTAATCGGGCGCATGGCCTGATTTTGCCTGCGCTAGCGCCCACAGAAAGGTCGACCGTGTACCCGACCGGCAATAGGCCAGAATCGGGCCATCGGCCTTTTCAAGCGCTTCGATCATCATGTCGATTTGTGGTTCGCTAAAACCGGAATGGCCAATCGGAATGGCCAAATACTCCAGTCCCGCAGCGCGCGCAGCCGCCTCTATCTCTGCACCTTGTGGGGCGGATGGTTCCTCTCCGTCGGGACGGTTGTTGATTATGAGCGTGATGCCAGCCGCCTGTGCCGCTTCGACATCGGCGGTGTCGATTTGCGGGCTGGCAAAGGCCGTATCGGACAGTTTGCGAAACTCGTTCATTATGTTCTCCCGTTGATCATCCATGCGATAGCGCAATCTTGGCAGACCGGGAATCCATCTGATTTATCGCCAACAAGAACGCATTAATCGTGCCGCTACAAACGGATCGCAACGGGCATCGTAATGTCCCAAACCGCGCGGATTGTTAAAACGTTCGCCTCGAGTGGCAATGTGCGCTATGACTATGGTTCAAAGATGGACCCGGATTCTCTGGCAGGCCATCTGCACCGGGCACGGCATGCTGTCCCCGTAGCTGGTGCATATGAGGGTGGGCAGTGTGACAAGGTACTATCTCAGATATGGGTTACGATAGAGGACGTCGGCGCGGCAAGGACAAGCGCGACGGATTCGGCGAGGACGGTTTCGATCCCTTCGGCGGTGGTGACAGTGGATTTTCGCCCCCCAGCTATGGCAATGATCGCGGTGGAGATCGCGGTGGCTATGGCGGCGGTGGCGGCGGTTATGGTGGCGGCGGCGGAGACCGCGGCGGCTATGGCGGCGGCGGCGGCGGCGGAGATCGCGGCGGTTACAGTGGCGGCGGCGGCAGTCGTGGCGGCGGTAGCGGCGGCGGCGGAGCAGGTGGCGGCGGTTTCAGTCGCATGCCTGCACAGGTCGTCGGCACCGGCAAGGGAATCGTAAAGTTCTTCAACGCACAAAAAGGCTTTGGCTTCATCCAGCAGGAAACCGGCGGCGAAGATGTGTTTGTGCACATCAGCGCGGTCGAGCGTGCCGGGCTTGAAGGCCTTGCTGAAGGGCAGGAACTGGAGTTCAATCTGGTCGATCGCGGTGGCAAGGTTTCTGCCCAGGACCTCCAGGTGGTCGGCGATGTTATCGCCGCTCCGCAGGCTGCTGCGGCGCCCTCGCGCGAACTTACCGGCGAAAAAGCTAAAGGCACCGTCAAATTCTTCAATGCCATGAAGGGCTTCGGCTTTCTTGTGCGTGATGATGGCCAGCCCGACGCGTTCGTCCACATCAGCGCCGTTGAGCGTTCGGGGCTTTCTGCAATCAACGAGGGCGAACGCTTCGAGTTCGACCTGGAAGTTGACCGACGCGGAAAGCACTCGGCGGTCAATCTGGTGCCCGTGCAGGAGTAAGCCTGCACCTTCATTCAGCCGTTTGACCCGAAGTCAGAGCGGCCTTATCTATTCGAATGGCGGCTCTGCAAGGGGCCGCCATTTGCTTTTGCGCCGTTTGCTATTGTGTCGCACGATGCGACCTTGATTGTGAGATTTTGCCAATGTCGATTACGCCGCTCATGCCTGTCTATCCGCGTTGCGGAGTGCGCCCTGTTCGGGGAGACAACTGCCACCTGATCGACGAGGACGGCACGCGGTATCTCGATTTTGCCAGCGGGATTGCGGTCAATCTGCTGGGGCATTCGCACCGCGGTCTGATCGAAGCGATCCAGAATCAGGCCGAAACGCTGATGCACGTGTCAAATCTGTATGGCAGCCCGCAGGGTGAAAAGCTGGCAAAGCAGCTGGTCGATGCTACCTTTGCGGACACGGTGTTTTTTACAAATTCTGGCGCTGAGGCGGTCGAGACAGCGATCAAATGCGCGCGAGCCTATCACCAGAATGCTGGTGAACATGGCAATGCGAACCGGTTTGAAATGATCACCTTTGCCAACGCATTTCACGGGCGCACGATGGCAACAATCAGCGCGTCGAACCAGACGAAGATGCATCACGGATTTTCTCCGCTGCTTGAGGGGTTCAAGTATGCCGAGTTTGATGATCTGGAAGCGGCCAAGGCGCTGATCGGGCCAAACACCGCTGGCTTTCTGGTGGAGCCGATACAGGGCGAAGGGGGCATCCGCCCTGCCAGCCAGGAATTCATGTCCGGTTTGCGCGCGCTGGCAGATGAACATGACCTCATGCTGGTGCTGGACGAAGTGCAATGCGGCATGGCGCGCACGGGAAAGCTTTACGCGCATGAACATTACGGCATCGAGCCGGATATTTTAGCCTCGGCCAAGGGACTGGGCGGCGGATTTCCGCTTGGCGCGTGCCTTGCGACCGAAAAAGCAGCGCGCGGAATGACGTTTGGCACTCATGGTTCAACCTATGGCGGCAACCCACTCGCCATGGCGGCAGGCAGTGCGGTCATGGATGCGGTTGCGAACGAGGAGTTTCTGGCGGATGTCACTGATAAGGGCGAACGTATCCGGGCGCGCATGGAACAGTTTATCGGAAATTATCCCGATCTTTTCGAACTGGTACGTGGCAAGGGGTTGATGCTCGGCCTGAAGATGAAGGTCGAAAGCCGGCCGTTCTTCATCCACCTTCGCGACAACTATCAACTACTCACTGTCGCCGCAGGGGATCAGACCATCCGGGTTATCCCTCCGTTAGTGATCGGTGACGCTGAAATCGAAGAGTTCTTCGAAAAACTGTCGGCGGGTGCGGCATCTTTCAAGATAACCGAGGCGGCATGACCCATACGGGCTCGGCACACCGTCATTTTCTCGATCTGGCAGATGCTGGCGACGATGCGCTCGCCGCGATGATTACGGATGCCATCGATCGCAAGGCGGCACGTTTCGATTGGCCGAAGGGCGCAATCGACGCCGATGCTCCTCTGGCAGGTCGCGTGCTGGCGCTCGTGTTTGAGAAAAATTCGACCCGTACCCGCGTGAGCTTCGATATGGCGATGCGCCAGCTTGGCGGATCGGTGCTGATACTGGAGGCGGGGTCGAGCCAGCTTGGTCGGGGGGAAAGCATCGCCGATACCGCACGGGTGCTTAGCCGTATGGTCGATGCGATCATGCTGCGAACAGACGATCATGCCAAGATCGAGGAAATGGCCCGCCACGCGACGGTTCCCGTCATAAACGGTCTGACAGATCGGTCGCATCCCTGCCAAATCGTTGCCGACCTGCTGACTGTGATCGAACACGGGAAGGCTTTGCCCGGCCTCGAACTTGCATGGTTTGGTGATGGCAACAACGTGCTCCAATCGATCCTTGAAGCCGCTGGATTGATGAAATTCAACGTGCGGATCGCCACGCCCGCTGGATATGAGCCTAGAGCGGAGTTTGTGGATTTTGCGCGGTCAGGCGGCGCGAAAGTGACGCTGACGCAGGATTCCGCAGAAGCGGCGCACGGTGCCGATGTTCTGGTGACTGACACATGGATTTCGATGGGTCAGGCCGACGCTGCCGAAAAGCGTGCGGCGATGCAGCCGTATCAGGTGAATGCAGAACTGATGGGCTTGGCGAAACCAGATGCCATTTTCCTGCACTGCCTGCCCGCTCACGTCGGAGAAGAAGTGACCGAGGATGTGTTCGAAAGTAGGCAGTCGATCGTGTTTGACGAGGCCGAGAACCGGATTCATGCGCAGAAGTCGGTGCTGCTTTGGAGTTTCGGAAAGATTGGTCTCTAGGCTGGGCTTAGCGACCTTTTCGCGCTTTTGCGTCGCGGGGGTTAACGCCGCGACCACCGCGCACCATATAGCGCGCCATGGAAACCCAAGCTGAAAATTTCGCCGACACGTTGCTCGGCTTCACCCTGCCTGCTCGCAATGCCCGTGGCCGCGTCGTCCGTCTGGACACGGTGGTTGACGATATCCTGCGCGCACACAATTACCCCGCGCCCATCACCCATTTGCTCGGTGAGGCGCTCGTTCTGACCGCGCTTATGGGCGGCCTGCTGAAAGGGGAAGAGGCGCAACTGACGATGCAGGCGCAAACGCAAAGCGGTGTTGTCAAATTGCTAGTGTGCGATTTTCGCGCGGGAGTGATGCGTGGCTACGCCGATTTCAACAAGGATGAGCTGGACGGGCTGGGAGCCAACCCCTCGCTTTCCGCCCTTTTCGGCAAGGGTTTTCTGGCGATGACGTTCGAAACCGACAGCGGCACCGGCGTAACCGAGCGATATCAGGGCATTGTTCCACTGGAGGGCGATACGCTGGCTCAGGCGTGCGAGAATTACTTCACCCAGTCCGAGCAGGTTCCGACGCTGATTCGTATCGCTAGCCGGGCTGGGCGTGACGGCCGCGCGGCGGCAGGTCTGCTGGTGCAGCACCTTCCAGATGGAGAAGAAGGGCGCGAACGTCTACACGTGCGTCTGGATCATCCTGACTGGGAGCATGTATCGCTTCTTTCAAGTACGATCAGTCATGAGGAGCTTCTCGATGCCGAACTGTCGATGGAAGCGATCGTGTGGCGCCTATTTCATGAAGAGCACGAAATCCGCATCCAGCCGGGGGGCGCCTTAAAACAGGGCTGCCGCTGCAGCGCCGAATATTACGAGTCGGTCATCAAACGTTTTCCGAGAGATGAACAGGCTGAGATGAGGAACGATAACGGGGTCATAGAGGTTGATTGTGCATTCTGCTCGCAAAAATACTTACTTGACGCGTAGCAGCCCGTTGGTAGCAATTCGTCGCCATTCATGCACGTTTCATCGTACCCCGACGATTATGTCCAATCCAGACCCATTGCTATCTATTGGAGTTAAGTAATGCGACAAGGCAAAAGCACACTATCAGGAAAGGCCAGCGTCACGTTTGCTGGCGCCCTGTTTGCTTGCGCGCTTCTCGCGGGCGGACTGTCTGGAGAGGTAGCCCCGCTTGCTGCTCAATCGGACAGTCTTTCGATGCTTCGAAATGTCGCAAAGGGGCAATGGACTGTTAAATATCGCGATGGCAGACCTGACCGCAAAGTCTGCATCAAAAGCGGGTTGGAGTTGATCCAGCTGCAACACACCAAGGCAGGATGCAGCCGTTTTGTCGTTGAAGACGCTGCTGCAAAGGTTGCGGTGCAATATACCTGTCCGGGCGATGGGTATGGCCGCACAAACATCCGCAAGGAAACCAGCTCACTGGTGCAGATCGAAAGTCAGGGAATTGCTTCTGGCTTGCCTTTCCAATTTATCGCCGAGGCCAGAAAGACCGGTTCTTGCTAATTAGGTCTGTCAAATAGCGGGAGACGTTGCGCGGTTTCGCCCAAGGGCTTAGCGAAGCTTAGCTATGACTGAAAACTCGCAATCCGAACACCGTCCCGTTGCCATAGTCCTGCTTTCTGGCGGACTCAATTCGATGGTCACTGCTGCTCTTGCGCTGGAGCAAGGCTTTGCCGTGCAAGCGCTGAGCGTGGATTACGGTCAGCGGCACCGGTTGGAACTGCGCTCGGCAAAACGCATAGCTGAGCGATTGGGACTGGCCAAACAGCTGGAAATAGCGCTCGATCTGCGGGCATTCGGCGGATCTGCGTTAACTGATGCGATCAATGTGCCCAAGGGTGGAGTTGGTGCGGACATTCCGGTTACGTATGTGCCCGCAAGAAACCTGGTGTTCTTGGCACTGACGACCGCCTGTGCCGAAGCGGCGGGAGCGCACGACGTGTTTATCGGTGTGAACGCCTTGGATTACTCAGGCTATCCCGATTGCCGGCCAGAATTTATCGCCAGCTTTGCAGAGACCGCTAGGCTTGGCACGAAGGCTGGCGTTGAAGGCGCGCCATTTACCATCCACACTCCGCTCCAGCACATGACAAAGGCTGATATTGCGCGCGAATGCGCCCGCCTTGGGCTTGATCCATCCTGGAGCTGGTCGTGTTACGATCCGGGTGAAAACAACAAGGCCTGCGGTCTATGCAATTCCTGCCGCCTTCGCAAAAAGGGATTTGCCGAGGCCGGAATAGTGGATAGCACTGACTACGAAAAATAACGCGGTGCACGCCAGCGCTGTAACGGGATCGGTAGGGGAAATTTGTTGAGAGAAGATGTTGCGGCGCAAAAGCCGGAGTTGGATCAACCTGTCCCCTCATACAGCTGGTATGCGCTAAGCGTGCTGGTGCTCGTCTATGTGCTCAATTTCGTCGACCGTCAGATCCTCTCGATACTGGCTGAGGATATCAAGGCGTATCTCGACGTAGACGATTCCTATCTCGGATTTCTTTATGGCACTGCCTTTGCGGTGTTCTATTCGCTGTTCGGCATCCCGCTGGGCAAGCTTGCCGACAGCTGGAAGCGCGTACGATTGCTGGCGATTGGTCTATCGCTCTGGTCCGCCATGACCGCGCTTTCGGGATTTGCGAAGAATCCAGCAATGCTGACAGTGGCGCGCATCGGCGTGGGCGTGGGAGAAGCGACAGCTAGTCCTTCTGCGTATTCGCTTATATCGGATTGGTTTCCCGCACGCTTACGGGCTACCGCACTCGCGATCTATTCTTCGGGACTATATATCGGCGGCGGTTTGTCGCTACTCATCGGTGCGCTGATCAAGGATGGTTGGAACGAGGCGTTCCCTGATGGCGGCCCGTATGGCATCGTTGGATGGCAGGCAGCGTTCATGTCGGTCGGCATCCCTGGGCTGCTGCTGGCATTGTGGGTGCTGACTCTTAAAGAACCGAAGCGCGGCGCAATTGACGGTCTGGAAACCGATGAAGATCCTGCTCCGTTCGCTGGGTTCTTGCGCGAACTCTTTCAGGTGATCCCGCCACTGACGATCGCCGGTGCAGCGATGCGGGGCACAAGTGCCTTGGTGATGAATGTTGCCGGGCTGTTTGCATTTGCTGGGATCGCCTTGGTTATGACGATGCTCGTACCGGCGCCAGCGAATGTCATCACTGGCTATGAGGATGGAACCTGGATGGTATCGGACCAGTGGCTTTTCCTCGCGGTGGGATACTATGCCGTATTCAGCTGGGCTTCCGGTCTCAAAAGTCGCGATTTGCCGACTTTTAAGCTTACGTGGGGATCGCCCGCTTTCATCACCGTAATCGTTGGATATGGCATGGTGGCTTTTATCGCTTACACCAATTCCTATTGGGGCGCGCCGTTTGCCGAACGTGCTCTTGGCGCGACCAGTAAAGAGATCGCGGTCTTTCTCGGGGCGCCCGCAGCGGTTGCTGGCTTTCTGGGTGTAATCTTAGGTGGGCGAATGGCAGATGCGTTGTCGGAGCGGCGTGCAGATGGTCGTATATGGGTCATCATGTTTGGGCTGATCGCGCCAGTGCCTTTTATATACTTCGCCTACACGGCGGATTCCCGACCTGTCTTTTACGTCCTAAGCTTTATGGTCAACATGCTTTCCGCATCGGCGCTGGGGGCTGCTGCCGCGGCAAGTCAGGCTCTCGTTCTGCCGCGAATGCGCGGTGTGGCGACGGCTACCTTTTTTCTGGCAACCACTTTGTTGGGATTGGGATTGGGACCGTTTATGGCAGGCTATGTCTCCGCCATAAATAGTGACGATCTGGGAACTGGCGTCCTTTCCACGCTCGTGGTGATGCCGATCGGGCTGGCGATGTTGGTTGCTGCGATTAAGCTGGTACCCGGCGCGTCGCGCGGTTTGGTTGCAAGAGCGCGTGAAGCAGGCGAAATTATCCCAGGCGGAAGCTGAGATGCACGCACGCCCTGTGTCGAGTTGAAGCTCTATCGGGCCACGCTTCTGTTTGGTCGAAAGGCTTTGATGCGCGTTAAGCGCGTAACGACTGCCACTGCGCACCGGCTGCATGGGACGGAATGAGCATCGGGCAAGGCCATCGCCTGCATGATGCACCATGGTAGCAGGGTGCAGTCACTTGGCGATCGCCAATCAACCAATCCGTAACCATGCAGCCCGTGGCATCGGCAAACTTAGATAAGTTGTACCAATAGAGCTGTGTTTCCCGAGCATGGTCAGTGCTGGATTCACCTCAAACGCAGACGCAGAAGACAAAAAAAGGGACTGGATTTCTCCAGCCCCTCTTTTTTAAATTTGCCTGGTGGCAAGTCTTACATGCCCGAACCCGGACCATAAGTAACTTCCACGCGACGGTTCTGCTGGTTCTTCACACCATCCTGCGTCGGAACGCGGGGCTGTGATTCGCCGAATGCTTCGCTGCTGATGCGACCATCGGGGATACCGCGGCCAGTCATGTAAGAGCGAACTGATGCGTTACGACGACCAGCGAGAGCCATGTTATAGCTTACGCTGCCCGAACGGTCGGTGTGACCAGCAAGCATGACGTTAGCCATGCCGCAGTTCGCATACGCCGTTACCGCACCATCAAGGATATTCGCAGCTTCTGCAGTGATTTCCGACCGGTCAAAGTCAAAGAAGACAATGTACGGACCAGTGTTGCAAGGAGCTTTCGGAGCTGCCTGCGGTGCAACCGGCGGCGGCGGCGGCGGCGGCGGAGGCGGCGGAGGCGGCGGAGGAGCCACTACCGGTTCCGGAGCGCCACCGAAGTTGTAGGTGATCGTGCCGAGGATCGAGTGCGAGCTCGGATCGGTGCTGAAATCACGACCAAGAGTGTCAACGAAATTCACGTCAACACCGTTGAAGTAGCGATACTTAAGACCAACGTCCCAGCTGTCGCTGAGCGGAGCGCGGATACCCGCGATCAGCTGCCACGCAAGACCGGTGTCTGAATCATTAAACGCTCCCGGGCCGCTGAGGGCGACTGTGCCGTCAAAATCGACGCGAGCCACACCGATACCGCCGCCGGCGAATGCCTGAAGACCGTCATCGGGACCGAAATCGAACATGCCGTTGAGCATGAACGACAGGGCGTTTACCTCGCCGCTCGCAGGAAACGAACCGTTGGCAACCAAGGTGCCCGGACCACCGGCAGGGTTACCCGCCTGAAGACCAGTTGCGCCAGCAGTAAGCTGATTAAGCTGGGCAGCACGATAGCTCGCTTCGGTTTCAAGGCGGAACGCGCCGAAATCGTAGCCAACTGCCGCGCCGAAGTCATAACCAACATCGTAATCTGCGCTGGCTTCACCGCCAACACCATTTACTTCGAAATCGACGTCTTCGACAATCATCGCGCCGCCGTCACCCTGGATGTACCACTGACCTTCTCGGGCCATGGCGGGTGCGGAGAGCGCGGTCGAAGCCATCGCCATACCAATGACGAGTTTGCGCATTCTAACATTCCCCTTTTGTATAGGATTGAGTTTCTTGCAGCGCTTTATCTTTTCCACCGTTGAGTGGCAAGCAATCAATCTTTGGGAACTGTTGCAAGAATACCGCTTTTTGAGGGTTCTGGGTCTAATCCTGATCAAATATCCAACAGTTTGAGTGCACGCCGCGCTGGCACACCAGAGTGGCAATCAGGCCTCAATCGGTAAGATGCCGACCGTGCGCAGCGCCTCCACAAGCCCTGACAGCATTGCGCGGGCCTCTGCATCGATCACCGCCCCACCTTCGGCGGAAGGCGGCGTCTGAGCGCTCTGCCAGCCCTCGTTGTGAAAAAGGTGTTGCTTGGTGGACCTGTCGAAAAGCATCATCCCGTCGGAAGCTTGTACGAACATCCACGCGCCCCCGATGGCGATCGCGATTTGCCCATCGCGACCTACCCACGCTTCTGATGCATTGTGCGCAACGCGGTAGGTTGCGCCGTCCTCAACTTCTTGGGGAGGAATGTCACGTGTTTCCAAAACACTGTTCAGCAACAGCGCGTCTATTGCGATAAGGGATTGATTTAACGTGAATTCCTTTTGTGTCTGCCCTGCGAACAGCAGCGGCAGGGCAAAATTCGTGGTGGTAGAAGGAAATGCAACAGGCTCTGCCATAATGTCTCCAATCAGAATTGATTTTGTGAAGCGAGCAACAGCGCATTCGAATCCGAATACGTGCCAACTTGCCGCACCCACAATTTCGCAGGACCATGCGTGCTGACCAACTCATCACGTTGCGCCTGCGATAAAACGATGTGTGGCTCATTTACGGAAAAGGCATTGTGCGGTGCATCGACCGGGCCATATCCGACCAAATAGCGCTCGCTTTCCTCCACAAGCGGAACCTCTCCTTGAGTGTCCCAGTGCCAGTGCCCACGCGCGCGCCGCGTCCAACTCAGCTCCCATGCATCGTTACTTTGCACTTTAAGCATCGGATGGACTGGAATCGGCGGTCGCCTTGAAAGTCCTGGGTTAGCGAGATTCGCGAACACGGGCTCATCATCGCCGCGCCCGATGGCAGCGATTTGCAGGGACGGATCGGAACGCACCTTTTCCGCATCGAGAACGGTTAGCCTGTCATCGAGAGCCACCACGGCAACACCAGTCTCATGGCCTGCCAGCGCAATATTCTCGGTCCCCGCGCGCCCTCGCAACAGGCCTTTCAGCCGCCATCGCTCAGGTCCCAATGGCTCTGCCCAAAGAAACTGGATTATCTCGCCCCCTACCATCAACCGGTTTGCCCCTGCTGCAAGGCCCAATAGATCGGTGTTGGTAAATCCCAGATCGTCAGGAATCAGGGCAAGCTCGAGCACTGAGTGAGGTTCGAAGACGATCGCAGGCGATGTAGGCAGCGGCTGCAGGAGATGTCCTAAAAGTGCGCGGCGTGACGCAGCAGAACCAATCGGCAGGAGCGTATCGCCTTGCTCCACAAACAACGAAGCGCCGTTCCAGGCCGACCCTTGAGAGGTGACCGCAGCGAAGATGGTCGATGTCGTCGGATTGGTGGTTCCGTCGGCGGGCACCTCAAATACGTGCAGGTGGGTGGGCGTTATCGCAACATCGCGCGGCGGGCTGGCCACACCTGCGTCCGCGCCCGGGGGAGCAACCAGACCGGGCGCGAGCCGTTCGAGCCCCAGCTCGATACCCCTGTCGCACCATTCCCATTGCATGACCCGCCACAATCCGGGGGCGTCGGGCAGCTTTACCACTTCGCCCACCTCAATCGCCGGATCGAGTTCACCTATACGCCAAGTTATCCGTTCGTGACGCCATCTCGCCCGGTGAGCATTCTCATTGGCCAGTTCCTTTGCCCCTGCGGCGGTCATCGCTGCGGGCATATCCAGCATTACCTCTCGCCCGGTTGGACGGCTGCCGATGGCGCGCTGCACGCCGGGTTGGTAATCGCGCTCTTCATCGTAGTAGCGCAACGCCATTGGTTCGAGGCCCAGCGCATCGGCACGTTGCTTATGCCGCTGGGAGGCGTCCGCGCTATCATCAATCGACAATTGTTGAGCTAGTGTGCTTACTTCAGCCGGCACTGCGATTGCGGATGCGATGCGCAGACCGGCGCGGGTTGTCACACAGGTGAGCGGGAACACCCGGTCAATCGCTGAAAGCGCGCCTGCGATGGCTCCTCCTTCATCAGCAAAGCCGCGCGTGTTCGCCAGAAACAGGTCAGCGGACGTTGCACTTGCATCTGGCACAAGTTGGGAAAGGCCAACCTGCGCGTCATTTTCGGCAAAGACCTCGAACGTCAGCGCAGGGATGCGGTTGCCGAAATCGGCGAGCGCCAGATTTTCAAACACCACATAGGCGCAATCGCGAAACGCAGGTGCCGAAATGCCCTTGTCGGCTGCGATAAGGGGATCGACTACGGCATCGCCGCGCCCTTCGTAGAATCGCATCTGGCCTTCGACTTTCAGATCGTCGCCCGCGCCGCGCAACAGATTACCGTCGGCCCAGATTCTCCCCACGCGAGCGAGGGGCGTGCTGGAGAGCGCCACCGCGAAATTTGCAGAATAGCTGAAGCTGGTGGTCTTGGGCTTTCCTTTGCCCCCCTGAGTAGAAGAGCTTTCGACAAGATCGGTTGCCCAGATCACTGTGCCGGCCACCCGCATGCGGCCAAAATGGCGCGGCATCGGCTGGCCATAGCTGGAGGTGGTGACGGCAAGCTCTTTCAGCCGCGGCCCCTGCCGAGAGCCCGGACTGAATATCTCGCGGTCGACCCGTTGCCCTAAAAACCCGCCAATTGCGCCGCCAATCGGGCCGCCGATAGCGGTGCCGACTGCGGTCAGCACTAATGTTGCCATGAGAATGTCCTTTGAGAATCAGGCGATCAGACGCCACTGGGCGCTCAATTGCAGGCCGGATTCGAGCGGTTGGCGAACAACGCGGCGTAGCCCCGCATGTGCGTGAATGATGGTCTTTGCGGTTTCTGCAATCATCAGATGATGCTGTGCAGGGCCGGAACAGGTCAATAGTATGTCGCCAGCGATAATTGGTCCGCTTGCCTCCTCGAACCCGGAGAGCCTGGCATGGTCCAGCCATTGCGCGATCGTCGTGTTGCGCAGGCCATAACCGCGCGGCATGATTGCCGAGCGGCCAATCGCTGCAATGCTTGCGGCCACCAATCCGACGCAATCCAGACCCGTTTCAGGATCGTGACCGTGCAGCCTGAAGGGCGCGCCTAGAAAACCGGTCGCTGCGATCGCAAGTCGTTCGCCCGCGCTGACCGCGACGCCCATTACGAAGCCGATCCGTACCGGGCGAGCAGATCGTTGCCCGGCAGAAATGGCTCGCCGCGGAAGTTCAACGCATTTGCAAACCGGCCTGAGCAGGTGGCGAGAGTGTGATCGCACCCTTCGCGCAATTCGGCGCTCGCACCGATTGCGGTGCCGGGCGTGAGCGGTCGATCAAGTGTAAGCCACGATCCCGAGGTATCTAGAACCCCGAAGCACACCCCGGTTTGCGGGCCGGAAAGAAGGCGTACTTGTCCATCGACAAATGATCCGGTGCCAAACTCTTCAAGCTCGATCCGGTTGGCGTCTTCGTCAACGCCGATCACTTTATGGCGCGATGTAAAGCGCTGAGCCGACAAACCGCACCCCGGACCGCAAAACGCGGCACGACAGGTGGGGCTGGTACGTGGAACGAGATCGTAATCCAGCACGTGCTTGGCAGACTTTAGCTGCGCGCTGAAGCCACGCCTGTCATCCTCGATCCGGCCCAATTGTCCGGAGTAAAGGACATGGTGCTCCAGCGTTTCCCAATCGACAGCGCCGATGGCAATTCCCGCTTCATCGAACAGGCCGGCGGCAAGATCCGCCTCGCTGATCGTATCGTGGCTCAGTGCGCCTTCCACCTCAGCGCTGTCATCGCTGATCTGCGATGTCATACGCACCGCTGCTGGCAGCATTCCAGGGGCAGCGCGATGGCGGAGGCCGGAAAAGACCAGATCCTGATCGTGGCTGGTGAAACCGAGCGCCACCCCGTCGCGGCGAAAAACTCGCCAGAAAGTCGCGACATTGTCCAGCTCGCGATTGAAGAATGTCCTCACGATGCGGTCTCACGCAATTCGATCAGGGGAATGCTGGGCGCCTCGCCAGCGGCGAAATTGACGCCCGACACGTCGATCCGGTCTTCGGCAAAGCGCACCGGCACATCAAACAGGAACCCGGCGCGCACCTGCGACCCGGCAGGCGGCGCGACTGCGAGGGTGAGCATGCCTCCCGGCGCAAGGGTCCAGTCGGTGACAGCAACGCCGTCCACGCTGACCAGCAAGCTTTGCGCGCGCGGGCGGGTGATCGGGCGGGTTTGCGGTTCATCGCCGTTACCATAGGTCTTGATGAGCTGAAAATCTGCCCGCAGGCCATCTCCGATGCCCAGCAATTGATCGGACATCGTGGGGGTGCCGGTCATTGAATTGGTGCTGAAATCAAACGGGTCGCTGATGCGGAAACCCCGCGCTGCGCCGCGGCGAGCGCGGAAGAAGGAGATCAGCTGCGACAATTCTGTCTCCGACCGGATGCCTGGCCCCACATCGAAGTTGATTCGAGCATCCGACCACAGCGAATTGCGACGTTCATGGCCCGATGCGGTAACTGTGACCGTGGTCGAAAATTCGGGCGCAACAGCGGTGTTGCGGCCCAGTGCGAAGGGGTAGATCACATCGTCAAACGCCTGCATCGTATCGTCCTCGATTGTCGGAAGCCGGGAGTATCCATCGCGCGTCACCTGGGGCAGCGCCCATACGTATCGGCGCGTGACGGCGCGTGCGGCAGCTTCATCCAGCCCCGCGTCGATCCGAGCCCAGTACTTTTCGGCATCGTCGGGCAGCAGAACGAACCCGCCGAGATAATCCTGCTGCGCGAGTGGGTAGCCAAGCCGTTCGTCCACGAACCTGTAGGCCGCGCGTCGGGCGGCATCAGCGCCGCCGGTCAGCCAATCGTAATCCTCAACCTGCAGCCGGTCGAAGGCTGGCCGAGCCCAGCCCAACGGCAGGTTTGCACGATAGGCTTCAGGCGTATCAGCTGAAAGGATCGTCGGCGTGAAAGCGAGCAACAGCACCTCGGCAGGACCGCTGGCTGCCGCCCGGATTGCGTCGGTCAGATCGGCAGTCGATGCTGCCAACAGTGCCCCGGCCTGATCCAGCAGAGCAATCTGTGACGTGTCCAGCGGCGCTCGCATGTCGGCGATTACCGGCGGTGATCCTCCAAAAGCGGCGCGTGCCGCATCGTCATACAGGCAGATTTCGGCGGTATCGAGGGTCGTCCACCACCACGGCTCTCCGATCTGCATTCGCACCGGCAGGCCAGATGCTTCAAGCAGCGCGACAAACCGTAGCGCGCTTGATCGCAGCCAGTCCATCGCTTGCGGATTGGCGGGCGAAAGCAGGGTCGAGGGCGGCACCCAGCCAGTAAGCGCGGGCGCGCCGGTGGCGGTGCGCTGTTTCCAGCCTCCGGGGCAAAAGGCGTCGAACAATTCGTACGAAATCGAGGTGATAGCCTCCAGATCGTTTTCAACGCATTGTTCGAAGAAATTGCGATGCCATTGGATACACGGTTCGCGCAGTTCGCCCGGAGCGCCGGCCAGCAGGCCACCATCCGGCTGCCTTTCGAGCCGCATGTAATGGCTCATCCCGACATAGTGGACCATATCTTCACGATACCCCAGACCGATGACATTGCGCAAAAGGCGTGCGGGTGTCTGATCGTAGGCGTCGTCATAAGCGGTTGCGATCCGCTCACCGTGCACCGGCAGACGAACATCGCCAATTTCGAGCATGGCGCGCCCGCCATCGGCGTTGATCTGCGACAGGGTGACGCGGCCATTTGCGCGGCTCGGTAGCGGCAGGGTTGAACCCGGCACGAAACCGGGTGCGACCAGCGACACGAACATGCGGTCGATCCGGCGTGGATGAACGCGATCTCCCGGAAGGGTAAAGCCCGCTTCAAGCGTGGAGAATGGCACTGTGACGAGGGCGTCTGTCGGCGTGCCCACCGCATAGTTCCACAGCCGGACAAACCAGGTGCGCGGCTGATCGACTTCATCATACCCTTCAATCGTCAAGGTCGGACCGTTGACGCCATCGAGCGGGATGACCCCATCGGATTGCCAGCGAAAACCGAGTGTCGTGTTCGAATAATCCCTGTCGGTCTTGTAGGCGAGCAGCGGATGGTCGAGCGTGTCCACGCTGTTCCAGATAAGCCCCACCAGTTCGCCCTCATGATGCAACTCGATATCGACCTGCAGGGAATCCGGGCCGGTGGTGATGACCGATGCCATCGCGGGTCGGGGAAAATTCACAGTCCAGAACCGCGGATCGAACCGCTGGATATAGCTGAATTCCTGCGCGCTGCGCCGGTCTGCCAACCAGAATGCCATAGCGATATTCCTTTGACTTAACTGCTTTGAAGCGCGCGGCGCACTGCGCTGGCAACCTGCCGCGATGATCGCCGCATGGCGGTGGGCGCAGCGGTACCGCGCGGGGTGGCAAGGTTGATCGCGACCTGCACATTGCGGCCCGATCCCTGCCCTTGTGAACCTGTCTCGACCCGGCCTGCGCTGGTGGGCACGAACAGTTCCGGCCCGTTTTCGCCGACGATGAAGCCGCGACCCGGTGACACCGGTCCGCCCGTCGCCCGGCCAGGCAGGCCCAGCAGCGCGCCCAGTGATTGCCCGATCAACCCGGCAATGCCGCCACTCGGTCCCCCGGCCTGCGCACCGGCCTTTCCGCCGAACAGGCTGCCGATTCCCGATTGTACTGCGTGCGCAGCGATTTCATCGAGCGATCGCAGTGCGATGCGCTTCAGATCGTCAAAGCCAAGACTACCCCGCCGCAGAGCCGAGACAAGACCACGCTCCAGCGTATCGCCTGCCTTGCTGAACCCATCGAGCAGCGATGTATCCACCGTGCTGCGGATAGTCTGGAGATCGGCGGCAAAGCCCTGTGTGCTGGCGCGTACGTCGATCACCAGCTCTTCAAGATTATCGTCCATGCGCATCGCGCTCCATCATTGAGTGTATCTGATCGCGGGTGGGGCCCGCGCTGGTTTCAGGGTTGTGCGGATCGTACAGCGCACCGGCGAGTTCGACGGGCGTGGCGCGCCAGAATTCGCCTGGCCGCCAGCCCAGCATACGCGCCGCCAGCCAGTACCAGCGCGTCGCTGCCTGAGCGAAGCTGTTTAGCTCGTTCATCGCTGGCCTTGCAGCACCTGCGCCAGGATCGCTCGGACCGGGCAGGTGGCACCTACAAGACCCATCGCCAGCACCGCCGCGCCTACAACCGGGCGTTCGGGGCGCGTGTCTGCTGGCAGGCAATGCCAGATCAGCGCAGTTATCTCCGCCAGCGTCAGCGCCCCACCAGATGCGCGTTCCACCAGCGCGAACAGTGATCCCAGTTCGGCCTCGGCCGCTACGAGATTTTCGAAACTTGGGCGCAGGACGTGTGCAACCCCGGCCATTTCAAAGACCGTTTCACCACGAAGCGAGTTGGCGGGCGCCGTCATGCAGGCACAACCGCGCCCGAACTTTCCAGCTGGAGCGTGTAATTGCGCTCCCCGTTGAAATCGCCCGAATAGTCGAGCCGTTGAACAAGGAAACGCCCGCGCAGACGCTCGCCATCGTCGAACGACAGTTCGTAGTCGTCAATCGTCCCTGCCAGCGCGTGGGTGCGCAGTGCGCTTTCGGCGGCGCTGCCCAGGAAAATCCCGGCAGCGCTGACCGATACAGATCGCGTTCCTGCGCCAGACAGCAAATCGCGCCAACCGCCCGACTGTTTGTGCGTGATGACGACGGTGTCACCGTTGATCGACATCTGCGTGGTGCGCAGACCGGCGACCGTTTCATAGGCCACCGGGCTGCCGCCATCGCCGATTTTCAAAAGAAAGGCAGAGCCACTTTGTGCGGGCATGGGATTTACTCCGTGATTGCGTTGAGAAGGCGGAAGCGAAATTCGTTGAGCGCGCCGCGGCGATTGTCGTCGCGTCGTTCGCTGCGAGCGCGCAGAAACCGGATCGAGGCAATTTCATAGACGTCGGTGAATGGCGGCAGTTCGAGCACGCGGCGCTCGATTGCCGCGAGCGTATCGGCATCAGCCGCCGGGTCGTCGATCCGGGTTTCCAGTTCGATCGCGATGCGGATCCCGCGACCGGTCCGGTCCTTGGTGCCCCAGTCGGTGGAGGCACTGGCAGATATGCCAAGCCACGGGGGCGATGCCCGCAGTGGGCTCTCTTCCTCGATCGCATTGATCTTAATCAGCGCAGGATCGCTCCGCAGCCACGCGATAAGGTCCGCTCTCAGGGAATTTTCCATCGTCATCAGTCCTCAAACAGGTCGGGCCAAAGGTTAGCAGCGGACCGCCAGGGGTGGCGGTATCGGGGGCGTCGCGCGGCAAATGCGCGGGCGCGCGATTGCGCGAGGACTTCCGCTTTCAATGTTAGGCGGCGGACAAGATCGCCCATCGCTGCTCTCGTGCCAGCGCGGATCATACGATGCGCAGCACGCGCCATGGGCGCCAAAGTGCGGTGACGCTGGCAGGCGGGGTTGCATCGCGGCCCGTTTCGCGGTCGCGATAATGGAAAGCGGCGAGCCGGATAATGCCCTGGCGAAGTGGGGCGGGCATTGCGCTCCAGTCCGCCGCAATCCCGGCGCGCACGGTGACAAGGGCGGTGCGACCTGTGGGCAAGCCGGAAAATCTGATCGCACCCACGCCAGTGGCATTGATGCGAAAATCGAATGATGCAGGCTCAATCGGCGCGGTCGTGCCATCGGGCGCAACGCTGTTGGCCGATACCAGCGCACGTACGGGGCGCGATGTGAGGCACTGCCATCCGGCCACAGGCGCAAAGCCTTCGCCAATCTCCTGTTCGATCGGCATCTGGCCAATAAATGCCTCGCACAGCGCAAGACTGGCGCTGAGGCAATCGGCCAGCAGGGCATCTTCATTGGGCCGGGTTATTCCAAGCCAGCCTTTGAGATCGTCCAGCGCGGTTGTGGCCAGATCGGCTGGCATCGTAATGGTCCGCAACATCGCGGGTTCTCCCTGTGATATCTGTTCGAAGGGCCCGCGCCGCCTGGCAGCGCGGGCACCAGAGTTCCGGCAAGAGGCAAGGAAGGGGATGCCTTGCTCTCTTGCCGGAATGCGGGTCAGGTGCGCATTACGCCTCGATCTTCAGCAGCTTGATCGCGTTGGAATCGAGCACCTGCCCACCAACCCGCTTGGTCGCGTAGAAGTGGACGAACGGCTTGTTGGTGAACGGATCGCGCAGCACCCGCGTCGCTGAATGTTCTGCGATCAGATAGCCGTGACGGAAATTGCCGAACGCGATCGGGAAAGTGCCGGTGGCGACGTCGGGCATGTCCTCTGCCTCGACCACGGGATAGCCAAGCAGGCGGTCGGGCTGCCCTTCCACCAGGCCGGGCTGCCACAGGAACGCACCATCGCTCGTCTTGAGCTTGCGCACCGTGGCAAGCGTGGCCGAATTCATGACAAAGCTGGCACCCTGACGATGCCCGGATTTCAGCGAATGGATGAGGTCGATCAGCCTTGCATCCGGCGCGGCATCGAACCCATCGGCATCGCCCGAGCCGATGTACTGCACCGTGCCGAATGCGCGCACGCCATCTTCGGCAGCCGAACTGGCAGCGGACAGAAAGCCTTCGGGCTGGTTGATCCCGGTGCCGGCGACAAAGGCAGCGCCTTCGGCGCGGGCGAACTCAATCGCGATTTCGCTCGCCAGCCAGCTCTCGATATCGAACGCGGCATCGTCCAGCATCGTCTGGCTGGCCGCCGGATTGGCAAACAGATCGCCGCTGGGCGGTGCGATTTCGGCGAAGTTGGGCGCGTCGGTTTCGCCGCGCGGTGCAACTTCGCTGACCCAGCCCGACGCGGTGCCGCCGGTCGATACCAGCTTGCGATAGCCCGAACGTGCCGGTCTGCACCACTTGGGCCAGGCTGCGGATCGGGCTGATTTCGATCAGTTCGCGGGCGATCATCGCGTCGATCACCTTGGGCACAGCATAGCCGCCATCGCCGGGCGTCCCGGCATTGATCGACTTGATCTCGGTTCTCCCGGCCACGGCGCAAATAGCCGTTGACGAAGCCTTTGACCTCTTCACTGGCGGGCGCAGCGCCACTCATGGCCGGGCGAGACGCGGCGCGCGATACCTTGTCGAGCCGGGCCTTAACTTCGTCGACATCGGATCGCAGCGTGGTGATCGCCTGCTCGGCGCGGTCCTGACGGGCGACCAGATCGAAGCTTTGTTCGAGCGGATCGATCGGGCAGAACGACAGTTTCGGTGGAGTTGGGGGTGACAGTAATATCCATTGGGCATCAAACCTTTCGTGGGGTGGTGGCTGGGGGCACAAAAAAGGCCGCCCAGTGGCGGCCATCGAAAAAGAGGATTGGCGGAAAAGCGGGGCGGAGTCGCGGCAGCGCGACAAGCTATTCGATGAAATGCACACGCGCGCCGTGTTGCAGCGGATGGGTGACGAGACTGACCTCGAACAGGTCTACGGCGAGCAATTCGCGTCCCGCATCGGTGCGGCGCGCTTCGCGGGCGCGGTATCCAAAGCTGAGGCCGCTCACTGCCCTGTCGCGCAGCATCTGCGCGGCGCGGCTATCGGTCCGGTCGATCCGGGCGATGACCCGCAATCCACGCGCGTCCTCGGTCACGGCCTCGATCACGCCGATCGGCTGATCCGGCGCGGTGCTGCCACAACAGCGGCATGGGGCCGGCGCGACCGCTCAATGTCTGGGCGAACGCGCCGCGCCGGATCGTGTCACGATCAGCGTCAGGGATATCGAACAGACCGGCGTATCCGCGCAAAACGGATCGGCGCACGATCCATCACAGCAGCTCCCACACGCCAAGGCGCACCGCGATCCCGATCAGCAGCGCCGCCAGCAGCGGCACGGATGGCCCACTCGACCAACGCCTTCCAGGCGCTCGATTTGGCATCGCGCCACGCGGCGAGCAATTCGCGCAATTCGCCCAGATCATCCTCTGCATTCGCATCGCCCAGGCCCAGTCGATCCAGCGCGCGATCAACGGCCAGCTCGCTCGTCTCCTCGATGATGGCGCGCAGTGTATCGAGCTCGGCGCCTTCGTGTCCGGCCTGCGCCAGAAGGCTGGCGAGCATATCCTCGCGTTGAACGATATTTGCGGGTGGCGGTGGTCATTGTTCGTCCTCCTGCGATACCGGATTTTCAAAGCTGAGGCCGAGCATCTGGCGCTTTTCCGCGCGGGTAAGAAAATCGGCCTCCGATACCTGCGCCCACAACCGCTCGCGATCCTCCGACAGCGCTGGAACCTGATCGAGATCGACCGTCAGGCAGGCATCGTGGAACCATGGGGCAGAGCCCCTCTCCCAGTGCTGAAAACAATTTGCTGGCGAGCGGCAGCAGCGTCAGTCGCCACAGCGCGCGATTGGCCTCGCGATAATTCGAATAGGTGTTGTCGCCCGGCAGCCCCAGCAGCATCGGCGGAACCCCGAATGCCAATGCAATGTCGCGCGCAGCGGCGCTTTTGAGCGTCGCAAAGTCCATGTCGGCGGGCGACAGTGCCATGCTCTGCCATTTCAGCCCGCCGTCCAGCAGCATCGGCCGCCCGGCATTGCCCGCGCCTGAAAATGCGACGGCAAGCTCACCCTTCAACCTGTCGAACTGATCCGTCGTCAGCCCCGCGCCATCGCCAGTGTCGTAAACCAGCGCGCCAGAAGGCCGCGCCGCGTTTTCCAGCAGCGCCCGGTTCCAGGCCGATGCAGCGTTGTGGATGGTGACTGCCTGCGCGGCCGCGGCCAGCGCGCTCGCCCCGTAGTGATCCTCCAGCGGATGCAGCGCCTTGATCTGGATAAGGCCGGGCCAGCCATCTTCGTCCTCCAGCGCGATACGGCGGGTATCGCCCCCGACGCTGTATTCCGCGGCGCATGGCCAGCCGGTTTGCATCGACGATCATCCTGACCCGATCAGGTCGCAGCGCGAACAACTCGACCGGCTGGCCGCTTGCATCCTTGATGATCTGCACAAAGCCATTGCCGTGCAACAGCAGATGCGCAGCCAGCGTCTCGATCAGCGGCTGGCCTGCGCTGGTGGCCGCGACAAGCGCTGTCACCTGCGGATTGCCACTGCAAAGCGGGGCCTGCGCGATCCCCTCCGCCACGATCCGCACCGCGCGCTGCGCAATCGGATTGGCGAGAAAGCTTTTGCGCACCGCGCTGGTGTATTCGAACGGTTCGGGTTCGCCTGCGCTTTCGTAAACGCGGCTGACCAGCCACCGCGGAAACCCGGTGGCAAATCCGGGTGCAAGCGGCACGCGGGCGTCCTTCCCGCCCTTGAAGGCGGAAAGCAATGTATCGAACATGGCCATGATGGTTCCTTTTCAGATCGTGCGAACGCTGGGATGCGCGCTGCGCCCCAGCATGAGTTCGGTCATCGCCCAGACCAGCGCATCAGCGCGGTCGGGGCTGCGCCCGTGGGCCTGTGCCGGGCAGACGTAGGCGCCGCCCGTCATCAGGCCGCACAACTGGTCTTCTAGCCGGGGAAACGCCCCGCAATGGCGGGCGCGTCCGGCAGCATATAGCGCCGCCACAGGCTCTGCGCGCGCAACCTTGCCGCGGCTGGCATGCACCAGCTTTACCGGCAGGCCGGCATTGGCGGCGCGCAGCACGCTTTCGACCATTGCGCCGCCCTGGTTAGCCTCTGCGATGACGCGATCCGCGTGCCATTCGGTCGCCGCCTCAGCGACTGCTGCAGCCCATTGATCGGGCGAGGGCCGGGCGATGCTGCAATCGGCCAGCACGCGTGCGATCCCGTCTGTGCCCAGAGCGGCAACGACGATGCCGCATTCATCCCCTGTGGCCGAAGCTGGCGGATCGACCGCGACCACGACTCGTGCATGACATGGCACCGCGCCGGTTTCACGCGCGGCCTCGATCATGCTGCGGGTCCAGAGCGCGCCCTCGATATCGCGCAGCATCTCGCCGCCGATTTCCTGCCGGGCCAGTTGGCTGCCCGCAAACTCCGCCTCCACCGCTTCAAAGAAACGGCGCGGCAGATTGCCGACATTGTCGTAGGTCGATCCGTCGCGAGACGACGACCGCACCCGACGCTTCCTGATCCAGCAAGCGTTCGATCAATGGCACCGTGCGCGGCGTGGTGGTGGCGACGATGCGCGGATCGCGGGTTATGCGCAGACCCATCAGCAAATTGTCCCAGCACCGCGTTGCGCGCTGGGCGCCCAGCGGCCATTTGCCGATCTCGTCGCACCACGCATGGCTGTGCTGCGGCCCGCGCAGGCTTTCGGGCTCTGCGGCGGAGAACATCTGCGCCTGCGCCCCGTTGGGAAAGCGCAGGCGCCGCAGCGAGGGTTCGAACACCGGCCTGCGGTCGGGCGGACAACACGCGAGCAGCCCGCTCTCTCCCTCGACCATGACCGCGCGCGCCTCTGCCAGCGATGAAGACACCAGCGCGATGCGCGCTTCGGGATGGCTTTCTGCAATGGCGCGGACCCATTCCGCGCCTGCACGTGTCTTTCCAAAGCCACGACCCGCCATGATCATCCAGATCCGCCAGTCGCCGCCCGGCGCGCATTGTTCGGCACGCGCCGCCATGCCCCAATGATATTCAAATTCATTGCGTTCCGATTGCGACAGCGCCGCCACGACACGCGCGCGGCAGTCCTCATTTTCCTCTGCGAGGAAGCCCAGGCCGGGGTCCATCAGCGCGCCGTACCTTTGGATGTGCGATTGCCACTCTCACCTTGCTTTTCACGTTTGATCTGCAGCCGGATCGCCTCGACCTTTCGATCAATCGAGGCGCGGATTTCAGCAGCACTCACGTTGCGATGTTCGGCCTGTGCGCGCGCCGCATTGTCCCGATGCGCGGCCAGCAGACGGATGGCATTGGCGAAATCGTATTTGTCGCTCTCACCGGCCACCTGATCGCCATCTCGCAGGCGGCGCAGCACTTCCAGTTCGAGGTGGATGTAGCCCTCCCAGAGTGCCGCAAGCCAGGCGCGAGCGAATTCGGGCTCCTCGCGCCGGACCTTGTAGGCGCGGCTGGGATTGATTCCGGCGTATTCCGCTGATCTGGTGACGTTGGAACTTTCGGCGAGGTGATCAAGGAACAGACCGCGCCAGTGCCGGTTCAGTCCTGCCTTTTCTCCTTCTTTCAATTGTGATTTGATCTTTGTTCTGTTTCTGCCGCGATCAGCCATGATGCGCACTTTCGTTCAGGGCATGAAAAAAGCGGCACCTGCGAGGAGCAGGGCCGCCTTTGTGGAATAGGGCGAGGTTGGGGGTGGATAGCGCCGGTGCCGAATGACCGGGTGAGCGACTCACACTTTTGCGATGATGCCCTCTACTAACCAAAGAGCGTGACGATGTCAAGATAAAAAACCAGATAGGTTAATTTATTGTCCTTGCACGGTGCCGGGGGCTCGCCTAGTCCCGCGCATCGCATGTGCGCTCCGGCGCGTCGGGAAACTTCGCTGATGAGCTGGTTGCACGCTCTTTACAAATGGACGCTGGAAAAAGCCTCGCACCCATGGGCGGAGGCGTGGCTGGCATTTTTCTGTTTCATCGAGGCCAGTTTCTTTCCGGTCCCGCCCCACCCGTTGCTGGGTCTCATGTGTCTGGCTGAGCCGAAAAAGGCGTTGCGATTTGGCGTCATTGCCACCCTTTCATCGGTCGTGGGCGGTCTGTTCGGCTATTTCATAGGCGCCGTACTGTTCGATACCGTCGGCGCTTGGGTGCTCGGCCTTGTCGGCTTGACCGAAAAGTTTCCGCAGGCTGCGTGCTTGCTGAAAGAGTATGATTGGGAAGCGATCATCATCGCGGGCTCTACACCGATCCCATTCAAACTGCTGACGATCACGGCTGGCTTTGCCGGAATGAACATAGTCACCTTCGTCATAGCCAGCCTGATCGGCCGCGGCATGATCTTCTTCACGGTTGGCGTGCTGTTCCGGATATTTGGTGCCCCGATCAAAATCTTCATCGACCGCTATCTTGGTATGGTCACCACAGCCTTTGTCGTGCTGGTCGTCGGCGGCGTGGTTGTTCTTACCCAATTCGGCAACGGCGAAGAAGCCGCCAGCGGGCCCTGCGCCAATCCCGATCCGATAGAGGCTCGCCAGACGGCCTGATCCGTGGAGATTGGCGCGCAGATCGCGATCAGATGATCCCGACTGCCTTTCCGGCCCGTTCAAACATCTGCAGCACCGTTTCGACCTCCTCGGCCGTATGTTCAGCACATAGCGAGCATCGCAGCAATGTCATGCCTGCAGGTGTAGCAGGGGGCCGGGCTAAATTCACATAAAGACCCTCGTGCAGCAGCGCCTGCCACATCATCGCACCATTCTCCAGATCGGGCATGATTACCGCCACGATGGCGCTTTGCGGTGTTTCGGTGCCAAGCTTGAAGCCCAGATCTTTCAGACCGCCGTGCAATCGCTTGGAATTCTCCCACAGATGCGCGCGCTTTTCTGCGCCGTGCATCAGTTTGCGGATGGAGGTGGCCGCTGTGGCAACCACGCTGGGCGGCAGGCTGGCGGTGAAGACATAGGGCCTGCAAACCAGCCGCAGAATTTCGAATTTCGGATGGTTGGACACGCAGAACCCACCAACCGTCCCGACGCTTTTGGAGAAAGTGCCGATGATGAAATCGACATCGTCCATCACGCCCTGTTCTTCGGCAACGCCACGACCGTGCTCACCGATGAAGCCCATCGAGTGTGCCTCGTCGACCAGCACCATCGCGCCATAACTCTTGGCGATGGCGACCATTTCCTTCAACGGGGCGACATCGCCCAGCATCGAATACACGCCCTCAAGTATCACCAGCTTGCCCGCGTCTTCGGGCAGGCGGCGCAGACGCTTTTCCATCGCTTCGATATCGTTGTGCTTGAACGGCACGACTTCCGCCTTACCCATCGCGCACCCGTCGTAGATCGAGGCGTGGCTGTCGATATCAAGGATGATGTAATCACCCTTGCCCGCGATGGTGGAGATAATTCCGAGGTTCGCCTGATATCCGGTGGAAAAGACCATCGCATGGTCCATCGCGTAAAATTCGCGCAGTGCGTCCTCGCACTCCCTGTGGCCCTGATACGTACCATTCAAAACGCGACTGCCGGTGGTGCCTGCGCCAAAATCAGAGAGCGCCTGCTTCCCCGCTTCGATCACATCCGGGTCAAACGTCATGCCCATGTAATTGTAAGTGCCCAGCAGGATGGTCTCGCGCCCGTTGCAGATCGCGCGGGTGGGCGAGAGCACCTTTTCCATCACCAGGCTATATGGATCCTCCACCCCGGTCGCGAGCAGCGTTTCGCGGGTTTGGATGAGGCCGTCAAACTTGGAGAAAAGATCGCCCTTGGGCGCGGCAGTTTCCGGGGCGGATTTGGTTGCGATATCATTCATGGGCAAGCCTTTTATCAGCTATCTTGCAGTTTGTGCACTGCGCTTACCAACTGGCCGTAATTCTCTATTTCGGCCTGCTGGTTCATGCTGATGATGATGTCGAATTCGTCTTCGATTTCGGCGACGAAATCCATCACTGTCAGACTGTCGAATTCCAGATCGTTGGCAAAGGTGGTGGCGGGGTCAATCGTCACTCCCTTTTTGTTGAAAGGAGCGATCAGTTCGCGGATGCGATCGTCAACTTCTGATTGCGTCATGCTGGGTGGGTCTTTCGTTATCGTGCAAGATACGGGTTGGACCCGCAGATGGCTTCGTATCGGCAATGGGGTATGCGCAAAGGCTTCTAGTGTTGGAAAAGCGGGTCGATGCCGAACTTGTCAAGCGTCCGGTGGCCTGCCAGATACTTTTGTGCTGCAACTTGGGGGTGGAACGATGGACGATACATCAATAGACCCGGCGCCTGAATTCTCCACGAATGCGATCTATCTGGCGCGCACCGCCCAGGTCAACACGCTTACCCTTTCACAGATGGCAGATCAGAAGGCCTCGATCCTGATCGGCGCGACATTCGTCGTGTTCTCGTTGTCCGTCACAAGGTTGACGAGCGCCGATCTGACCTGGTCGATCCTCACCCTCGCAGGTACAGCCTTCGTCTCCTCCCTGTGTGCGGTAATAGCGATCCTGCCTTCCGTGCGCGCAACACCGGATATCGATGACCAGAGCAATATCCTGTTCTTCGCCAACTTTGCCAGGATGGGGGAGGAGGAGTGGAAAGCCGCGCTGCTTCGGGATTTCAGAAGCGACGAGGCTGTACTGCGTATCATGCTGCGTGATGTATATCAGAACGGGCAGGTTCTCTATCGCCGCAAATACCGATTCCTGTCCTACGCATACCGCGCTTTTCTGGGCGGACTGGTGATCACAATGGCGGTGTATCTGGCCGAAACAGCGTTCGACCTTGCGCCCGTGCAGGGGTACCTCAGCCCGGCAGCAGGCCTTTTACCGCGTTCATGAAAGGCATGATCGAAACCGGTTTCGACAAATAACCCGCCGCCCCCGCCGCCCGGATGCGTTCCTCATCGCCCTTGCCCGCGAAAGCCGTTACCGCCAGCACCGGGATGCTGCGCAAACCCGCATCGCCTTTGGCGGCCAGAATAAGATCGACGCCCGAAATACCGGGTAGCTGAATATCCATGATGATAAGATCGGGCGTATGGCGGCGCGCGGTGTCCAGCACAGACGCGCCGTCTGCCACCGGCAGCGCCTCGAATCCATTGGCGGTAAGCACATCGCAGAACAATTTTCGGTTGAGGTCGTTATCCTCCACAACCATTATTCGCTTTGTCACTACATGCCCTGACTCTATCGCCCCGATTTCCCGACCGACTACCCTACGCAGGAGGCTGCGACAATGCCGCAAGGCCAAGACAATGCAGAAGGCGTACCTAAGGAACGCGCTGGCCAGCGCGCCTCGACGCTGGCGCTGGCGGCGCTTGGCTGGTTGTTGCAGGATGGCGAGCGGGCAGAACGGTATCTGGATCTGACCGGAATGGACCCTGATACCCTGCGGGCGGGGTTGGGCGATCCTGCCGTACTGGCCTCGACACTTGATTTTCTCGCCAATCACGAACCCGATCTGATCCGCGCGGCAGAGGCACTTGCCATAACGCCCGAAGAACTGATTGCGGCCCGACATGATCTTTCCCCAAGGAGTTTTGACGAATGAACCGCCCCCTTATCATCAGCGATTGCGACGAAGTGCTGCTGCACATGGTTGCCCCCTTCAAGGTCTGGCTGGAGGCAAGCCAAGGGGTCGAATTCAATCTGGACGGCGGCAATTTCACCGAAGCGATGCGGTGGCAGGACGGTGGCGAACTGTTGGAGCCGATGGATATCTGGAAAATGCTCGGCCGGTTCTTCGACACCGAAATGGACTCGCAGCTACCGATTGCCGGCGCAGTGGAATCGATCAATGCGCTGAGCGAACATGCCGATATCGTCATCCTGACCAATCTGGTCGATGAACGCCGTGAAAAACGCGCGCAGCAATTGGCGCGGGTTGGCATTCATGCGCCGGTCTATACCAATCAGGGGCCAAAGGGTCCGCCGCTCAAGGCGATTCTTGAGGAACATGGCGCCGGGCGCCGGGCGTTCTTTATAGATGATCTGCCGCAACACCACGCATCTGTTAAGGACACCGTGCCCGAAGTGGTGCGCCTGCACATGTGCGGCGAACCGATGATCGCACACGGCATTGATTGCGCGCACAAGGCCGGCCATGCCGACGCAAGGATTGACCGCTGGGCTGATGCCTTGCCATGGCTGATGGCGCGACTTGAAAGGGAACCGGCATGACTATCGACGAACGGCTTGAAGAACTTGGCATCGTTTTGCCCGAAGCGGCCGCTCCGGTGGCGAGCTACGTGCCGGTGGTAATCGCGGGCGGGTTTGCCCATGTCTCGGGCCAGTTGCCGTTTGTCGACGGCGTGTTGAAGCTTGGCCGGCTGGGAGAGGACGTGGACCTTGCAGGCGGTATCGGCGCGGCGCGTGCGTGCGGGCTGATGATCCTTGCACAGTTGAAGGCGGCGGGCGTGTTGGAACGGGTAGAGCGCGTGGTCAAACTGGGCGCATTCGTCAATTCGACCGGCCATTTCACCGATCAGCCAAAGGTCGCCAATGGCGCATCGGACCTGATGGTCGAGGTGTTCGGTGATGCCGGACGCCACGCCCGTGCCGCTGTCAGCGTACCCTCCCTGCCGCTGGGCGCAGCGGTTGAGGTGGATGCGGTGATCGCGTTGAAGGATGCTTGAGTACGAGTGAGCAAGCGGCACGCCCCTGCCTGGCTGACGCGATGGGAATATGCTCATCGCGGTCTGCATGGTGCTGGCGTGCCGGAAAACTCCCTGGCCGGCGCTCGGCTCGCGATCGCGGCTGGACTTGGCATAGAGTGCGATATCCAGCGCAGCCGCGACGGTCATCCGATGATGTTCCACGATTGGGATCTAAAGCGGCTGACCGACCTTGATGAGCAATCGGAATATCTGACCAAGGATGAACTGCGCCAATTGAACTATATCGACAGCCCGGAACGTGTTGCGACGCTCACCGAACTGCTCGATCTTGTCGCTGGCCAGGTGCCGTTGCTGATCGAGGTCAAGTCGCGGCGTGGTTATGATGTTGAACGCAGTTGCGCGACGGTTGGCGCAGCGCTCAGCAGCTATGCGGGCGATCATGCGGTGATGAGTTTTGACCCGCGGGTTGCGCGCTGGTTCCGGCGGCATTCGTCACAGACCTGTGTCGGATTGGTAATGCGCGAGGATGAGCATGGTTACACGCAAAGGGCATGGCAGCGGCGGCTCGCGCTGTGGATCGCGCAGCCCGATTTCCTTGCCTATCACATCATGGCACTTCCCAGCCGGTGGGTCTCCGGACTGCGCGCGCGCGGGCTGCCGGTGCTCGCCTGGACAGTCGCATCTTCCGAAACCCGCGCCCGTGCGCTCCTGTATGCCGATGCAATCGTGTCCGAAGGGGCGGGCGTTTCCGAAGGGGCGGAGCTGGCGTGAGTGATCGCGAACTCACTGTGCGCCTCGCGCCCGGCGTCGCCAGCTTTGACACCGGCGAATGGAACGCGTTGGGAGGTGATCGCAATCCCTTCGTCAGCCACGAATTCCTGAGCGCGCTGGAAGATTCGGGCAGCGTCGGAGACGGGACGGGCTGGGATCCGGTTCCCATCGTCATTCAGGACGCGGACGAGCGCCTGCTCGCCGCAATGCCAGCCTACGTCAAAACCCATAGCCAAGGCGAATATGTGTTCGATCACAGCTGGGCCGATGCATATCAGCGGGCTGGCGGGCGATATTATCCAAAACTTCAGATCGCTGCGCCCTTCACGCCTGCAAACGGTCCGCGCCTGCTGCTGTCCGATCCCTCGCTTGCCGCTCCTTTGCTGAAAGGAGCGGAGGCGGTGTGCCTGCAAAGCAAGCTGTCTTCGGCCCATGCGACCTTCATCGATCCCGATCAGCTTGCATATTTCGAGGCGGGTGACTGGTTGCTGCGATCCGATCTGCAATTTCACTGGCTCAACCGCGATTACGATACCTTTGACGGCTTTCTCGATGATCTCGCCTCACGCAAACGCAAGAACCTGCGCAAGGAACGCGCGGCTGCGACGGAAGGGCTGCGGATCGAGAAACTGTCGGGCGACGATATTCGCACTGAGCACTGGGATGCGTTCTGGGTGTTCTATCAGGATACTGGCGCGCGCAAATGGGGCACGCCCTATCTGACGCGCGAGGCGTTCACCCTGATTGGAGAGCGCATGGGTGATCGGCTGGTGCTGATCCTTGCCTATGATGGAGATCAGGCGATTGCAGGCGCGCTGAATTTCATTGGCGCAGATGCGCTGTACGGCCGGTACTGGGGCTGTACGCGCGATGTGCGCTTCCTGCATTTTGAGCTGTGTTATTATCAGGCCATCGATCTGGCGATCGAACTGGGCCTGAGCCGGGTTGAGGCAGGTGCGCAGGGCGGGCACAAGCTGGCGCGCGGATATGAGCCGGTTCAGACATGGTCCGCGCACTGGATTGCCGATCCCGGCTTTCGCGCGGCGGTCGCCGATTTTCTTGAGCGCGAAAGGCATGGGGTTGCGACAGACCAGATGTACCTGGACGCGCGCACGCCCTTCAGAAAAGGCGATTAGGCCATCGCGTCAGGCTGCGCGGCGGGTATCCTGCGAAAGCCAGTTACGCGCGCGGCGCTGCGCCTCGGCGATTTCGCGCGCCGTCATCTCGTCAGAGACATCGGCCCGGCACCATGCAGCTTCCTCATGACCGCGCGATGCGGCAATGTTGAACCACTTGTGCGCTTCGACAAGGTCGCTGCCGACGCCGTGGCTGCCGGTGGAGAAAACCACGCCAAGATCGAACAAGGCCGAGATATCCCCTGCGGCTGCTGCGGCAAGTGCGCGCGCCACCACCAGTTCGGCTTCCTTGCTGACGATCGGCTCGCACTCCTGCGTCGCGATTGATTTGAGTTCCATTTTGTATTCCCCCGTTCGAACAGCCCGGTTTGGACTGCGCGAACCCCGGTCTTGCCGATCATGGTCAACAAAAGGTTAATTGCGGCGGCTAATAATTGTATCTGCGTGGAACGGGTGTCACTTTGCCCACGCCCTTTATGCAAAGCGGCTTGCGAGCGTAGGTAAGCCTGCCTATAGGGCAGCGGCAACGCTACGACTTGCCTGGACACAGGCAGCCATACGGCATCAATCGGGCGGCGAAACGTGACTGTCAGGTGGAACATGACTTTGACAAGAGGGTCCTATGGCTACCTCCGCAGCTGACGAAATCGACATTCTCGACAAGGCCAAGCGTACGCTGGCTCCGGATTACGTTCCGGACGAGGAAGAAGAGTACATGAATGAACGGCAGCAGACCTATTTCAGGATGCTGTTGATCGAATGGAAACGCTCGATCCACAATGCGGCGGGGCAAACGCTCCAGTCGCTGCAGGACGGCCCGATCCGCGAAGCAGATCTGAACGATCGCGCTTCCAGCGAAACGGACTGGGGTATCGAACTGCGCACCCGCGATCGCCAACGCAAGCTGATAGCCAAGATTGACTCCGCTTTACGCCGCATTGACGGAGGCGAATACGGATATTGCGAAAAGACTGGCGATCCGATCGGATTGAAACGTCTGATCGCGCGCCCGGTAGCCACGATGACCGTCGAAGCGCAGGAAGCGCACGAGCGGCGCGAGAAGGTCAGCCGCGACGATTGAGCGCGCGCCACTCGCGAATCACGCGATCGGTTTAACTGGTGATCGCTCTCGCGTTCCAAACTGGGACGCAAGCGAGGAAGCAACGCCGCTCGATACGTGCTTTAACGAAGCATTTACTTCGTTATCATAGCCCCGATTTGTCGTAGAGAGCTTCGTGAAAATACAATTCATGAACTCGCGTCGACATGGATTGCGCACAGGAGAAGGGCGATAATGAGCGGTGTCGAAACACGCAGTGTCACGCGTGACAGCCTGTTCCTGCTTGCCAATGTTCGGGTCGAGCAACAAAGCGAGGATCATCGTGTCCGCGTTCGCAACCTGTCCGATGGCGGCATGATGGCTGAAGGCGACATGTATGTGCAGCGCGGCGACCGGCTAGCAATTGAACTGCGCAATATCGGCAAGATTCCCGGCAGCGTGGCGTGGGTTCAGGACAATCGGTTTGGCATCGCGTTCGACAACGAAATCGATTCGCAGCGTGCGCGAAATCCGGTTCAGCAAGACGACAATGCGCCTGCCACGATCATGAAAACATCATGGCAGCATCGCGCGCCCGGTACGCCCGACCCCACCACATTGCGGAAAGTCTGAGCCCAGCTCTCATCCGGCCTGCGCCTGCAAACGCCGGTATATTCATTCTCGCACGTATCTTTCGCTGACGCGGCGGCGACGCTTTGCTAGTCACGCTTGCATCATGCGATCCCGCTCCCTTTCCTGCTTTCTGGCAATTGCGGCGTTTCTGCCGGTGGCCTGCGGTCCGTCGGCGGATGATGGGCCAGTGCAGGTCGCCATTATCGGCGAACCGGAAAGCCTGTTTGAAAGCGGCGCGTATCTGACCCCTGCAGCGCAGCATCTGCGCGCGGCATCTTTTGAAGGGCTGGTGACACTGGATTCAGCGGGACAGGTCGTGCCAGCGATTGCCGAACGCTGGATCATCACCGATGACGGATTGAGTTACATCTTTCGCGTTGGCGAGCGTACTTGGCCCGATGGAGAGCCGATCACCGCCGGCGATATCCGCAACGCCCTGCGCGATCTGATCGATCAATACGATGGCACCTCGCTGGGGCTTGACCTCGCAAAGGTGACGCAGGTTCGTGCAATGACAGAGCGAGTTGTTGAATTGCGCCTTTCCGGGCCGATGCCAGAATTCCTGCGCCTGCTCGCTCAGCCTGAATTGGGGATCGTCAAGAACGGGAGCGGTGCGGGGCCCATGATCGCCTCACGCGAGGATAATACGGATCCAGCGCAACCCGCGCTTGCCCGGCTCAGCGCACTGCCACCCGAGACCCGAGGATTGCCGCGCCGCGAGGATTGGGAAAACAGCTCACGCCCGGTTGCCGTGCGATCCCTCCCCGCCGCACAGGCAGTCGAGGCATTTTCCAAGGGGGACGTCGATCTTTTGATGAATGGAAGGATCGCCAATTTGCCTATGGTCGAACTTGGCCCGCTGTCGCGCGGTACGGTTCAGGTCGATCCGGCGCTTGGCCTGATGGGGCTGGTGATTCGCAGCGAAAGCGGCGTGCTGGCTGATCCGGCGCGGCGAGAGGCGCTGTCCATGGCGCTGGACAGGGCTGCGCTCATTGAACCGTTTGGGCTGGGCGGCTGGCAACAGACCAGCTGGATCGTGCCTCCGGCGCTATTCACTACGCAGGCACCTCCTGCGTCCCGATGGCCGGGGCTTTCACTGGAAGAACGCCGCCGCATTGCCGCTGCGCGGATTGCAGCATGGCGCAACCAGAGCGGAGAGAGCGAGGTGGTGCTGCGCATCGCCATGCCGGCGGGACCGGGCAGCGACCTGCTGTTCAGGGGTATCGCCCGCGACTGGGGCGCGATTGGCGTGCGGGCCGTGCAGGTGCGGGACGGATCGGGCGCGGAGCTGGAATGGCGGGATCGGCTGGCGCGCTATTCCTCTCCGCGCTGGTTCCTGAACCAGTTCAACTGCGAACTGGAGCTTGGCCTGTGTTCGGAGGCGGCGGACGCACTGGTGCGCGACACGCTGACCATTACCGACCCCGTGGTGAAAGAGCAGATGTTCGCTCAGGCCCACGCCGCGCTGATTGCGCGCGAGGTATTCATACCGCTGGGTGCGCCGGTGCGCTGGTCGCTGGTGCGCGGCGCGATTGACGCATACCAGCCCAATCAATGGGGGTTGCATCCCCTGTTCCCTCTATCCGGTCCTTCCAATTAAAGCGAAAATGGCCATTTAGGGGCGAAGGAACACGATATGAAAACGCCCATCAAGCTCGAACCTGAACCGCAAAACTGGTCTGGCGACCGGGCTGAACGAATGAGTTTCACTCTGCCCACTGGCAGCGATCCCGCTTCGGTGCGCAAGCGGGTCGAGGCGATGGAGATGCTGCTGGAGCGCAGTTTTCGCGTTCCGGGCACCAATATGCCGGTGGGGCTTGATTCGCTCATCGGCCTGGTGCCGGTACTGGGCGATATCGTGACCACGGCGCTGGGCGCCTATATGGTGTGGGAAGCCCGCAATCTGGGGTTGCCGAAGTGGAAACTGGTGCGGATGGGCGCGAATGTGGCGTTTGACAGCGTAATCGGGCTGGTCCCACTGGTGGGGGATGCGGCGGATTTCGTGTTCAGATCCAACACCCGCAACCTGCGCATCATCAAGAAACATCTGGACAAGCACCACCCGGAAACCCGCGTTATCGATGTCTGAACCTGTCACCTATTCCAGCTATCTCGATCTTGAGAAAATCCTGACCGCGCAGCATCCGGCATCGGGAGCGCATGACGAATTGCTGTTCATCATCGTGCATCAGGCGAGCGAGCTGTGGCTGAAACTGTGCCTGCACGAACTTACCGGCGCGCGCACCGCGATAGAGGCGGACGATCTGCGGCCTGCCTTCAAGATGCTGGCCCGTGTCGCGCGCGCGCAGGCGCAACTGATCCAGAGCTGGGACGTGCTCAGCACCATGACGCCGCACGATTATTCGACCATTCGCCCGCATCTTGGTGGGTCTTCGGGCTTTCAGTCGCCGCAATACCGGATGATGGAATTCATGCTGGGCGGGCGCGATGCAAACCATGCCCGGCTGCATGACCGGACTGCTGATTGGGGCGTGCGGCTGCGCACTGAAATGACCCGCGATAGTCTATACGATGCGGCAATCGCGTTGCTGGCGCGCCGTGGTTTTGCGATCGAGCCAAGCGTGACAGAACGCGACCAGAGCGCACCCTACGTCCCCGATCCGAGCGTCGAGGCAGCCTGGGCGATGATCTATCGCGATCCTCAGGCGCACTGGGATCTGTATGAGCTGGCGGAAAAACTCGTCGACCTGGAATATCATTTTCAGCGCTGGCGATTTGGCCATCTCAAAACGGTGGAGCGGGTTATCGGGTTCAAACGCGGCACCGGTGGCACGCCGGGCGTGCCCTATCTTGAAGGGGTGCTGAAACAGGCCTTCTTCCCCGAACTGCTCACCGTAAGGACTGCGATATGATCGGCCGCATCTGGGACATTTCGCAGCCGCTTCGCCCCGGTCTGCCGGTGTGGCCGGGTGATACCGCGTTTGCACAGGCGCGGACGTGGCAGATGGAGGCCGGCTCTCCGGTCAACGTCTCTGCCCTCACGCTGTCGACGCATTCGGGCGCGCACGCCGATGCACCGCTGCATTACAGCCCCACCGCGCCCGATATCGCCAGCGTCGCGCTGGAGCCATATCTGGGCGAATGCCTTGTCATCGACGTCCGGTCTGTCCGGTCGCGTGGGGCAGGTGCGCTCATCGAAACAGATGATTTGCCTGACCTTGGCGCAGTGCAGCGTGTGCTGTTTCGCACGTTCGAACGCTTCCCCCATGACGTGTGGGATGAAAACACCACCGCCATCGCGCCAGAGGCAATCGAAGCGCTCGCGAAAAAGGGCGTGCGGCTGGTCGGGATCGACGGACCTTCCATCGATCCGCAGGCACTCCACCGATATGCTGGCGCACAAGGCGGTGCTGAAACACGATATCCGCGTGCTCGAAGGGCTGGTGCTGGATGATGTGCCACCGGGGCGATACGAACTCATCGCGCTGCCCCTGCCCATTGCGGGTGGCGATGCCTCGCCTGTGCGCGCCATCCTGCGGGAAATGCCATGAATATCAATCAGAAAGCGCGCGAATTCGATGCGGCGGACCCGCTCGCACACTATCGCGACAAGTTTATCGTACCACAGGGCGTCATCTATCTCGACGGCAATTCGCTGGGAGCCCTGCCGCGCGCGACGCCTGCCGCGATGACCCGCGTGGTCGAGGATGAATGGGGCGAGGGGCTGATCCGCAGCTGGAACGATGCGGCATCGGGCGGGGCCGACTGGTTTGACATGGGTGCCCGCGTCGGCGGCAAGATCGCCCCGCTGATCGGCGCGCAACCGCACGAGGTTATCGCCTGCGACACCGTGAGTGTAAACTTGTTCAAGCTGATTTCCGCCGCACTGCACCTGAGAGGCGGCAGCAGTGGGGATCGCAAGGTCATCCTGTCCGAACCCGGCAATTTCCCGACCGACATCTACATGATCGAAGGGCTGGAGCGGCAGGGGCTGGCGCAGCGCCGCCTTGCCCCGCGAGAGAATATCGCGGCGGCGCTCGATGATGAGGTCGCATTGCTGATGCTGACCCACGCGCATTACAAGACTGGCGATCTGTTCGACATTGCCGCGCTTACTCGCGCTGCCCACGATGCGGGCGCGCTGGTGTTGTGGGATCTGTCGCACAGCACTGGAGCGCTGCCGGTTGATCTGAACGGCGCAGGTGCGGATTTTGCCACGGGTTGCGGATACAAATATCTGTGTGGCGGACCGGGCGCGCCTGCCTTTGCATTCGTGGCGGAACGGCATTTGCCCGATCTTAAACAACCGCTGACCGGGTGGTTTGGCCATGCGCGCCCGTTCGCGTTTTCGGACGATTACGAGCCCGCGCCCGGCATCGAACAATTGCAATGCGGCACCTCGCCCGTGCTCGGTCTGACCGCTCTGGAGGTGGGGGTGGAGCTGATCGCGCAGATCGGTGTGGACCGGCTGCATCAGAAATCGCAGGCGCTGTCCGAATTCTTCCTCGAATGTGTGAGCGAACACGGGCTCAAGCTCGATCTGGTCAGCCCGGCTGGCAGCGCGGCGCGCGGCAGCCAGCTGAGTTTTCGCCATCGGCAGGCCTATCCCATCTGCCAGGCCCTGATCGCGCGCGGCGTGATCGGCGATTTTCGCGATCCCGATATTCTGCGACTGGGTTTCGCGCCCGCCTATTTACGATTTGCGGATATGGCAGAGGCCGCGCGTCATCTGGCTGAGGTGATCGAAAGCGCTGAGTGGCAGCGCGATGCATTCAATCAGCGTGCGCGCGTGACCTGACGGCGCCTGCCGCGGCGCATCATTTGATAATGCGGCTTTCAGTGCGACCGTTATTGCCCGCTTTTGGCGGAGGCTCGCATGATCAAATACACGCTAACATATTCAGCGGACGATATGGGTGAAGAGGCCAATGTGACGTTTTACGCACATTCAACCGCCAACGCCCTAACCCTCGCGCGGGAGGCCGCCAGCGGCGACTGGGCGGTGCTTTCCACCGGCGGCAAGACAGTGTGCCGAATGCGTCTGGTGGAGGAAAGCGGGGTTTGGCTGGTCGAAAACATGCGTGAGGTAAACAAGGCGCAGGCAAGCGGATAGTCGTAACGATCACCCGCTATTCGTCGAACCAGTCCAGATTGAGATCTGCGTATCGGTCGGTGAACTGCCCCATTTCGATCAGGCGTTGTTTGTCCACGATGCGGGTCGCACCGTCGGACTTTTCTATCAGCCCTTCTTCGAGGAATTGGCGGAACAACCGGCTAACCTGCACCTCTGTCAGTCCGATTGTTTCGCCGATCTGGGCCTGCGTCAGTCCAAGGCTGAATTTGTCCAGCGCCGGATCGGACAGCAGGTTGCGCCGCGCCTCGATTTCAAGGATCAGCGACGCCAACCGCGCCCGGCCCCGCGTGCGACCTACCGACACCAGCCGATCGTTCAGGATCGCCCCTTCCATCGCTGCGAAGGTATAGAAGATCGCGGCGACACGCGGCATCGTGATAAAGGCATCAACCAGCTTGCGGCGCGGAAACACGTACAATACCGAAGGCGCGTTGACCGTAATCGTCTGCGTTGCATGATCGAACGGCACGTTTGCGGTGCCCACGATATCGCCTGAAAAATACAGGCGCGTTATCGCGCGCACGCCGCATGACAGGTCGATGGAGGCAAACAGCCGGCCCTGTTCAACGATATAAAGCTGATCCGGTTCGTCTATCTCGCTGGTTACCAGTTCGGTTCCCGCATCATAGCTGCGCCGAGCCAGCGCCAGGCTGGTGAACACATCGCGTTCATCAGGCCGCAGGTCGGTGAGTTTTCCGTATTTTGCGAGTAAATCTTTCAACGCCTTGTGCCCTCCCAAGCGAACCGGCTTTCATCTGGTCCGCTATATCGGGGGAACCTGGCGATGTCCAAAAAATGAGGTCTGGAATGGCGCGCGCGGGGCCTGCAAATTCTGCCTGATCCGCGCTAATCCTCCAGTTCTATGTCCCAATACAGCCAGTCGCGCCACGTCTCGTGCAAATAGTTGGGCGGGAACAGCTTGCCGTGTTGCTGCAAATGCCAACTGGTCGGGCGGATCGGAGCGCGGCGCACGGGCATGTGCGCCTGTTTTGGCGTGCGCCCGCCTTTCTTCATGTTGCAAGGCGCACACGCGGTGATGATGTTCTCCCACGTCGTGCGCCCACCCAGCCTCCGCGGGATCACGTGATCGAACGTCAGATGTTCGCCATTGCCGCAATACTGGCAGGCAAACCGGTCGCGCAGGAACACGTTGAACCGGGTGAAGGCGGGAAATTCGCTCTGCTTCACATATTGCCGCAGCGCGATGACGCTGGGGATTTTCATGTCGAGGCTTGGCGAATGCACCTCGCGATCATAGCTGGCAACGATATCCACCCGGTCCAGAAACACCGCCTTGATCGCAGTTTGCCAAGGCCACAGGCTGAGCGGGTAATAGGACAAAGGAGTGTAATCCGCGTTCAGTACAAGCGCGGGGCAACCCGACAAATTGCGTGTCGGGTCCTCTTGGGCGAGGCGAAATTTCGCCGCTCCTTCGATCAGTTCGGCTCTGAACACGGTTCGCGTCCCTTCCTGATTGAATGCATCATGGCGTGGCAACAAAAAGAGTCAAACCCATGACAGGCACACTATCCCCGACTTGATTTCGCGAAAGTAGCTAAATTGAGATACGTATTGCATCGCGCGATTGGCGCAGGCCTTGGCGCAAGGTGGGCTGTTGTGGCAGGGATTGGCGGGTGAAAACCGTCACCCGCTTTGCCCCCAGCCCCAATGGCCCACTCCATCTGGGCCATGCCTTTGCGGCGATCGTGGCGCATGATGTGGCGGCGGCGCGCGGCGGCGAATTCCTGCTGCGGATAGAAGATATCGACGGGCCGCGTTCCCGCCTGGAATTTGCCGATGAATTTCGCCGCGACCTCGCGTGGCTGGGGCTGGAGTGGCGCGAGGTTCCTGCACAATCGACCCGGCTGGCCAGCTACCGTGCCGCCGCCGATCAACTGCTGGCTCAGGGTTTGCTGTATCCCTGCACTTGTACCCGCAGGCAGATTGACGCGCTGCCCGCGCGCACCGGGCCGGACGCGGTGATCTATCCCGGATCGTGCGTCCACTCGCGCGAAGCTCGCAAGATTTCGGATTGCGAGGATGCGCCGTTTGCCCTGCGTCTGGATGTGGATGCGGCGATGGCGCGCGCAGGCGCTTTGTTCTGGCACGATGAAATTGCAGGCAGACAACGGGCCGATCCGCGCGAATTCGGCGATGTGGTGCTGGTGCGCAAGGGATTGCCCGCAAGCTATCACCTTGCAGCAACGCTCGACGATGCAGCGGACGGCATCACGCTGGTGACGCGAGGCACGGATCTGTTTGCCTCCACCCACGTCCATCGCCTGCTGCAGCACCTGCTGGATCTGCCTGTGCCGCAATATCTGCATCACGGTCTGATCATGGCGGATGACGGCGAAAAACTTTCGAAAAGCCGCGCCGCGCCAGCACTTTCGACGCGACGCGCAGGCGGGCGAGGATGGGCTCGAACTGGCCGATCAATTGCGCAAACGCTGGATCATGGCTGGAATTTGAACGCCAAACGACTATTTATACCGGCATGAACTATTTTCTCTTTGCCGTCCTCGCCATCCTGTGCGTGCTCGTGATCGTCTCGCTGGTGCGGGGGGTTATCGCCTTTTTGCGGACCACGCGCATCGATCTGGAAACGGGCGAGGGCGAAACCGCCACCGATATGCAGCTGGCGCAGAACAAGGCGATGTTCGCGCGCATCAAATATCAGGGACTGGCGATTGCAGTGGTTGCGATCATCCTGCTGGTCGCGCAAAGCGGCAGCTGAAACGCAGCGCTTTCGCTGGCGCTGGCCCCTGAATGCGGGGCATCGAAACAGGCAGGTTCCCCGAGCAACTTCATGGTCAAACTCAACAAGATATACACCCGCACGGGCGATGATGGCACGACCGGGCTGGTCGATGGATCGCGCACTGCGAAACATTCAGCGCGCATCGATGCAATCGGCCGGGTGGACGAGGCCAACAGCGCCATCGGACTTGCTGTCAGCGCGATTGTCGATGACGCCCATCGAGCCCTGCTGATCCGCATCCAGAACGACATGTTCGATCTTGGCGCGGACTTGGCCACCCCTGCCGCCGATGGCGATTTCAGCCCGTCAGAGATGGTTTTACGAATGGTCCCGGCGCAGTCGACATGGCTGGAGCAACAGATCGACACGCTGAACGAGCGGCTGGAGCCGCTTGCCAGTTTCGTCTTGCCCGGCGGCAGCGAAGCGGCAGCGCGCGTCCACGTGGCCCGTGCCAGCACCCGCGCCGCAGAACGCGCCATGACGGCGCTGGCGGGCGAAACCGCGGTCAATCCCGCTGCGCTCACCTATGTCAATCGTCTGTCCGATTTGCTGTTCGTGCTGGCCCGGGTGGCCAATGCCGATGGCGCTGCGGACGTGAAGTGGGTTCCGGGCGCCAATCGCTGATCCGCGCATGCGCAATCAGGTCGCTATCGCTCTAGCCAAGCGGCACGGCCCCCGCTAACGACCTTTGCTGCACTTGCGAAGGAAATGCTGCCATGCGGAATATTGCCGTAATCGGAGCCGGTCAGATGGGGACCGGCATCGCCCAGACCGTTGCCGCAAACGGCATGAATGTGATGCTGGCGGACATTGATCTGGCGCACGCACAAGGCGGCAAGGACCGGATCGATCAGGCAGTCGCCAAACTGGTCGGCCGGGGCAAGATCGAAGCGGACGCCGCACAGGCGCTGCTGGACCGGATCACGCCAATCGCTGATTATGCTCCGATGGAGTCCGCCGATCTCATAATCGAGGCCGCGACCGAAAAGGAGCCGATCAAGCAGGCGATTTTCGAAAAAGCGGGTAAAGTGCTGGCCGACACGGCGATCATGGCGTCCAACACCAGTTCCATCCCGATCACTCGGATGGCAAACCATTCCCCTGATCCTTCGCGCTTCATTGGCCTGCATTTCTTCAATCCGGTGCCGGTGATGGGCCTGATAGAGGTAATCCCCGGCCTGGCGACCGCGCCCGCGACGACCGATGCCGTCACGGCGTTCGCGCGCGGGCTGGGCAAGGAAGTGGTCCTGAGCCAGGATGAACCCGGCTTCGTCGTCAACCGCATCCTGCTGCCGATGATTAACGAGGCGGTCTTTGTGCTGGGCCAGTCGACCGCGGGAATCGAGGATATCGACAAGGGCTGCCGGCTTGGCCTCAATCATCCGATGGGTCCGCTGCAACTGGCGGATTTTGTGGGTCTGGATACCTGCCTCGATATCATCAGGGTGCTGTACATGACCACGCGCGATACCAAGTATCGGCCCGCGCCGCTGCTGGTGAAGTATGTCGAGGCGGGCTGGCTGGGGCGCAAGACGGGGCGCGGATTTTACGACTACACCGGCGAAAACCCGGTCCCGACGCGGTAACGCATCGGCCGGGCTTCTAACCGGCCCCATTCCGGGAACATTAGGGGGCGTGCAGCCGTAGGTTATGCAAAGGAGATTTTGCAATGACCGACAAAACTGATCCCGCCGCCAAAACCCCCGGCGAACCGGTAAGCCAGGAACAGCGGCAGGCCGGACTTGCGCCCGAGACGCATAACGATGAGCAGGACGATCACCGCGCGCAGGCGCAGGAAGTGTCCGAACAAGCCCAGAGCGGTGCTCACGGCAAGCCGGGCGGCACCGAAAGCCGCAAGCCCGCTTCTCCCGGTGTCGATAATGTTGCCGGGACCGAAACCGATCTGATCGATCAGATGCGCAAAATGGAAAATACCGGAATCATCGACAATGGCGCGTTCGCAAACGAGCCAGAACACGATGACGAGGAACAGACCACACGCGACAGCTGATCTGAATGCCAACGCGATCGGCGGTCTGCATCAGGCCGCCGATTGCGTTTATTCTAAACGCGCGCGTTTCTTCAGGCGCTTTCGGGGGGCTCGATGTCGGGGTCTTCGGATGGAACCACTTCGTCCGCCGATGCGTCATCCTGACTCTCACCGCCCGGGTTAAACCCGGAGGTATCGTCCATCAGTTCATCGTCGCTGGCGAAGCCTTCTGAGCCTTGTCCCTCGTAGCTGGAATAGGTTTCCGCGCCGGTATCGGGCATTTCGCCTTGCGAACCGGAATATTCACCGTCGCCCGAATAATCGTTGCTGTAGCCATCCATCTCGTCATCGGATTGGCTGTGCGGGGTAAACTGGCTTCCCATCGCGCTGACGAGCAGCGCTGAGCCAACGAGCACGCTGCCGGCGAAAGCCAGCGCAACTTTCGTGTTTGCGAAAAGACCGATTGCCATATCTTAGCCGATAGCGCGAAACGGTTAAGGATTGGTAGAATTACGCCTCCTGCGAAAGGTCGCGCTTCAATTCGTATAAAAGGTCCAGCGCGTCCCTTGGTGAAAGGGCATCCAGATCGGCTTTCTCCAGCCGCTCGGCCATTTTCTGGGCAGGGCTTTGCGCAGGCAGCATGGGCTGCGCTACGGCTGCAAACAGCGGCAGATCGCCAAGCCCCGCTGCAATACCGCCGGTTTCCTCGCGCGTTTTCTCCAGTTTTGCCAGCACGGATTTCGCCCGTGCGACCACGGCCTGTGGCACGCCTGCGAGTTTAGCCACAGCAAGGCCATAGGACCGGTCTGCCGGACCCTGCGCCAGTTCGTGCAGCAGCAACAGCTCGCCCTTCCATTCGCGCGCGCGGACATGATGCAGCGACAGCGCCTCGCAGGTTTCCGCCAGCCGGGCGAGTTCGTGATAGTGCGTCGCGAACAGGCAGCGGCAGGCAATCGTCGAATGAACCGCCTCCACCACGGCCCATGCCAGAGCCACCCCGTCATAGGTCGATGTGCCGCGCCCGACCTCGTCCAGGATCACGAAACTGCGGTCCGTCGCCTGTGCCAGAATCGCGGCAGTTTCGACCATTTCGACCATGAAGGTAGAGCGCCCGCGCGCAAGGTTATCCGATGCGCCGACCCGGCTGAACAACCGGTCCACCAACCCGATCCGCGCGGCCTGCGCGGGGACGAAACATCCCGCCTGCGCCATCAGCACGATGAGCGCGTTCTGGCGCAGGAAGGTTGATTTACCGCCCATGTTCGGACCGCCGATCAGCCACAGGCGATTTTCCGGCGACAGGGCGCAATCGTTGGCGACGAACCGGTCGCCCTTCTTCGCCAGCGCCGCCTCAACCACGGGATGCCGCCCGGCAGTGATATCCAGTCCGGCGTCCTCGCTTATTTCAGGGCAGCACCAGTCGCCCTCGCTTGCGCGTTCGGCATTGCCCGCCGCCACGTCAAGCCGCGCGAGTGCGGCGGCGGTGGCGGCAATCACCTCGCGCGCGCTTGCAATGGCGCTCACCATTTCCTCGAAATGCGCGTCTTCCGCCGCGAGCGCGTGCCCGCCTGCCTCCGCGATGCGGCTGGCCTCTTCATGGAGAGACAGTGAATTGAAGCGCACCGCGCCCTTCATCGTCTGGCGGTGGGTGAAGCCGCTGTCCGCCTCCATCAAGGCATCGGCGTGGCGGCTGGGAACCTCGATGAAATAGCCAAGTACGCCATTATGCCTGATCTTGAGGCTGGAGATGCCGGTCTGATCGCGATAGCGCGCCTCCATCGCGGCAATCGCGCGGCGGGCATTGCCCGATGTGGCGCGCAATTCATCCAGCCCCGCGTCATAGCCATCGGCGATATAGCCTCCGCCGGAGCGCTCGGTCGGGGGTGAGGGGACGAGCGCGCGCGAAAGCCAGTCAATCAACGCGCCATGGCCACCAAGCGCGGGCAGCAGCGTATCGAGCAGGGCGGGGCGATCGGGCATTCCGGCAAGGCCGGTCTGTATCCGCTTCGCCTCGGCCAGACCGTCGCGCACCTGTCCCAGATCGCGCGGGCTGCCGCGCCCAGCGACCAGCCGCCCCAGCGCCCGGCCCAGATCCGGCAAGGCGCGCAGAAGATCGCGCAAGGACGCGCGTTCTATCGGGCGGTCGCGCAAATATTGCACCAGTGCCAGTCGCTCGGTGATCGCCCGCACATCCAGCAGAGGGGTGGACAAGTCCTCGGCCAGCAGTCGCGATCCCGCTCCCGTAGAGCAGCGATCCAGTGTGGCGACCAGGCTGCCGCGACGGCCTCCGGTGGCGCTTTCCAGGATTTCGAGACTGGTGCGTGTCGCCTCGTCCATCACCATCGCCGCGTTGGCCCGGCGCACTTGCGGCGGCAGCAGCAACGGCAGGGTGCCGCGCCCGACATGATCGAGATAGGCGATCAGCCCGCCCGCCGCTGCGCACGTCGCCCGACTGAAATCGCCAAATCCGTCGAGCGTGGCCACACCATGAAGATCGCGCAGCCGCTGTGTCCCGCTATCGCTGTCGAACGCCCGGCGATCATGGAAAGAGGCATCTTCGGGCGCATCATGCTCCCATCCTTCGGGCAGCACCACTTCGCTGGGTCCAAGCCGGGCGAGTTCCGCGCTCAGCAGATGCGGCGCGGCCTCTGTCAGCACCATTTCGCCTGTCGAAATATCGACCGAAGCGATGCCGATACTTCCGCGCACATCGGCCAGCGCCACCAGCACATTGGCGAGGGCCGGTTCCAGCAGCGCCTCTTCGGTGAGGGTGCCCGCGGTTACAAAACGCACGATATCGCGCTTCACCAGCACCTTCGACGACGGACGACCTTCGGCCTTGGCGCGGGCCTTTGCCTCATCCGGGGTTTCCACCTGCTCGGCAATGGCAACGCGTTCGCCCGCCTTGATCAGGCGGGCCAGATACCCCTCTGCCGAATGCACCGGCACGCCGCACATCGCCACCGGCTCACCCGCATGTTCGCCCCGGCTGGTGAGCGCAATATCGAGGATACCGGCGGCGCGGCGGGCATCATCGAAGAACAGCTCGAAAAAATCGCCCATGCGATAGAACAGCAGCGATCCGGCGGCCTCTTCCTTGAGCGCCAGATACTGCTCCATCATCGGGGTCGGCCCGGAGGCGGTTTTCTTGGATGCGGAGGCGGCCATCGCATGAGCCCTACCAAGCCTTGCGCGATTCGGCATGGCATTGCCCGCTCTCTATCCCCTGATTGGCACACCCCATCCCCGGGTCCACACGCATAATGATAACGCAAAGCCTCTATAACTTCACGGCAATGCAGGTTAGGCGGGCGGCGATACGGGGATTTGCACAGGAGAAATTGATGGCAGGCGGCAACGGGAACGGTGGTGGCGACGATAACGGGGCGAATAACTCGGTCAGCAATGGGGAGGCGCCTCCGCAGAAAGGCGGTTTCACCGCTCGTGAGGCGCTGTTCTATCACGAGACGATCCGACCCGGTAAGCTGGAGATCGTCGCGACCAAGCCGATGACATCGCAGCGCGATCTCAGCCTTGCCTATTCGCCCGGCGTTGCCGCCCCGGTGGAAGCCATCGCCGAAGATCCCTCGCTCGCCGCGCGCTATACGGCGAAGGCCAATCTGGTCGCAGTCATCTCCAACGGCACCGCCATCCTTGGTCTAGGCAATCTGGGCGCGCTTGCATCCAAGCCGGTGATGGAGGGCAAGGCGGTGCTGTTCAAACGCTTCGCCGACGTCGATTCGATCGATATCGAGCTGGATACCGAAGATCCCGAGGCCTTCATCAACGCGGTCGCCCTGATGGAGCCGACTTTTGGCGGCATCAACCTTGAAGATATCAAGGCGCCTGAATGTTTCATCATCGAAGCTGCGCTGCGCGAGCGCATGAACATTCCGGTGATGCACGATGATCAGCACGGCACCGCGATCATCACCGCTGCCGGATTGCTGAATGCCTGCCATCTTACCGGGCGCGAAATCAAGGACGTCAAAGTCGTGGTCAACGGCGCGGGTGCGGCAGCGATTGCCTGCACCGAACTGATCAAGGCGATGGGCGTGCGCCATGATAACGTCATCATGTGCGACCGATCCGGCCCGATCACGCCGGGGCGCGAGGGCATGGACCAATGGAAAAGCGCCCATGCCGTCGCCACCGATGCGACATCGCTGGAAGAGGCGCTCGATGGTGCGGACATCTTCCTTGGTCTGTCCGCGGCTGGCGCGCTGAAACCGGATTGGGTGAGAAAGATGGCTGATCGGCCGATCATCTTCGCAATGGCGAACCCGGTTCCAGAAATCATGCCCGATGAAGCGAAGGCCGTGCGCCCCGATGCGATCATCGCCACCGGGCGCAGTGATTTTCCCAATCAGGTCAACAATGTGCTGGGTTTCCCGTTTATCTTCCGCGGCGCGCTCGATGTGCAGGCGACCACGATCAACGAGGAGATGAAAGTCGCCGCGGCCAAGGCGATCGCCGAACTGGCGCGCGAACGCGTGCCCGAGGAAGTGGCGGCGGCCTATGGCAAGAACCAGAAATTCGGCACCGATTACATCATCCCCGCCCCGTTTGACCCGCGCCTGATCGAGGTCGTTTCATCCGCGGTTGCGAAGGCGGCGATGGATTCGGGCGTTGCCAAATTGCGGATCGAGGATTTCGACGCCTATCGCGTAAAGCTGCGCAGCCGCCTCAACCCCACCACTTCGGTGCTGACCGGGGTTTACAACGAGGCGAAGAACAATCCCAAGCGGATGGTGTTTGCCGAGGCTGAAGAGGAAGTGGTGCTGCGCGCCGCAATCCAGTTCCGCGATTTCGGATACGGCACGCCGATCCTTGTCGGCCGGACCAAGGCGGTGCTGGACAAGCTGCACCAGCTTTCCGTCAGCGATCCCGGCAGTTTCGAAATTCAGAATTCGGCTGACAGCGAACACGTGCCCGCGATGGTCGATTTCCTGTACAAACGTCTGCAACGGCGCGGCTATACCGAGCGCGACGTGCGCCGCATGGTCAATCAGGAACGCAATGTGTTTGCTGCCCTGCTGGTTGCGCTGGGCCATGGAGACGGGCTGATTTCGGGTTTGACCCGCACCTATGCGCAGACCGCGCGCGAGGTGAACCTGGTGCTGGACAAGAAGAAAGGCGCGCTTCCGTTCGGCATTCACATGATGATCGGCAAGAACCACACGACCTTCCTTGCCGACACCACGATCAACGAACGTCCATCCGCAGAAGAATTGGTCTATATCGCCAAGGAAACCGCCGTGGTCGCGCGCCGCATGGGCCACGAACCGCGCGTTGCATTCTTGTCCTATTCGACGTTCGGCAACCCATCGGGCCAATGGCTTAACAATATCCGCGATGCGGTGGCGATCCTTGATCGCGAAGACCCCGGCTTTGAATATGAGGGCGAAATGGCGCCAGATGCCGCGCTCAATCCCAAGGTCATGGCGCTGTATCCGTTCAGCCGCCTGTCCGCGCCCGCCAACGTACTCATCATGCCGGGTCTGCAATCGGCCAACCTTTCGGCCAAGCTGCTGCGCGAACTGGGTTCGAACAGCACGGTCGGCCCGATGCTGCTGGGTATGGAAAAGCCCGTTCAGATCGCGCCGATGACCGCGCTGACGCCGGATGTGCTCACGCTGGCTGTCCTGGCGAGCGCAGGCGTGGTGGCCTGACGCGCAAACCTAGTGCTGTGATCAATGCTCAATGGAAAAGGGGCCCGACCATACTGGTCGAGCCCCTTTTTTCATCTGGCCGATAAGACCGGCTCTCTTGAAAGGTTATGCAGCCATTGCATCCTTGTTGACTTCACCCGTGGCAATGTCCGTCATTGTGCGGTCACCGCCATAAGTGTTGTCGAGGCAGGTCTGGAGCGTCTTGGCGTCTTGCGACAGGCCCAAGCGCTTGGCAAAGGCGACAACAGTACCATATCCGGCGAGGCCGTAATGGGTCATACGCTGATATTGCGTGATGATCGAGGCATCCAGCACATCCTTATCGGCAATGTCGGCGTCGATGGCATGGGCCTTGGCTTCCTTTACGAGACCTTCCATGCCCTTGCAGAATTCGCCGGTCGGATCGGCGTTATGACCCTTGATGATCAAGCCAACGTTTTCGATACCTTCGCTGATACCGTCGACCCCAGCTTTCAGAGCCTTCTTCAGAGTCCTCTGAAGTGGCTTTTTCATGCAACTTCTTGGTCGCTTCCAATGATTGCTTGTTCGCGCTGTAGATATCCTGCAGCTGATCGATGTAAAGGTCTTTAAGGGTTGCGATAGTCATAGTATTCACTCTCTTGAAGTTGTTTAGGTTATACATACTCTACGCATGGCTATGGCTATCGTTCCGAAATAAGCCGTTACGGAATAAAGACATAGGATGAAGTGCGAGTCGCCTGCGACGAGTTGTTGTCTTGTCGCACAAGGGTGTGGGCAACGGGTATGGGCGAAGGCCTGTTCGGTGCCCGGAATGCCGTGATAGAACGTCAAACCGATCGATCATCACAGGGAGCATCGCGTGAAGGCTATCGGATACACTCAGGCGGGCGCGCTGGATCGCGCCGATGCGTTGATCGCCTTTGAGACGGAGCGACCCGTGCCGGGCGACCGCGATCTGCTGGTGCGGGTGCGGGCGGTGTCGATCAATCCGGTCGATACGAAAATCCGCAGCAACCGCCCGCCAAGCGGCGACAGGCCGGAGATTCTCGGCTGGGATGCAATTGGCGAGGTAGTCGAGACCGGCGCTGGCGTTTCGCGCTTTCGCCCCGGCGATCTGGTCTGGTACGCTGGCGCGATCGACCGGCCCGGCACGAATGCGGAATATCATCTCGTCGATGAACGCATTGTCGGCCACGCGCCCAAATCGCTTTCCATGACAGAGGCAGCCGCGCTGCCGCTGACCGCGCTGACCGCTTCCGAAATGCTGTTTGATCGGCTGCGCGTGACCACGCCCGTGCCCGGCGCGGCGCCAGCGGTGCTGATCATCGGCGGGGCAGGCGGGGTCGGTTCGATCGCGATCCAGTTGCTGCGCGCAAAGACCGATCTGACCGTCATCGCCACGGCCTCTCGCAAGGAGACGCAAAACTGGGCGCTGGACATGGGCGCGCATCATGTGATCGACCATTCAAAGCCGCTGCCGGACCAGATCGATGCGCTGGGCATCGGCGCGCCGGGACACGTATTCTCCACCACCCATACCCATCAGTATATCGACCAGATTGCAGAACTGATCGCGCCGCAGGGGCATTTGGGACTGATCGATGATCCCGATCACTTTGACATCAGCCCGTTCAAACGCAAATCCGTCGCGGTGCACTGGGAATTGATGTTCACCAGATCGCTGTTTGCAACGCCTGACATGGGCGAACAGGGCCGCTTTCTGGATGAGGTTGCGGAGTTGGTCGATACCGGAAAGATCCGCACCACCGCAGCGCAGATGTTGGGTCAGATATCGGTCGAGACGCTGCGGGAGGCGCACGCCCTGCTGGAATCGAACGCAGCGTTGGGCAAACTGGTGCTGGAGGGGTTCTGACGCATTGCCTGCGACGCAGGCATGCAAACAGTGCTATGCCTGATTGCGGCAACGATGTCTGACGACAACGCCCACACCAACCAAAGCGAGAAGGCCATGACCTATTATATCGCCGCGACTCTTCAGATTCCTTTCGACATAGCCATAGAGCGCACCGAAGCCGCGCTGAAGGCGGAAGGTTTCGGTGTGCTGACGCGCATAGATATTCAGTCGACGATGAAATCGAAGATCGGTGTCGACTTCCGGCCTTATACAATTCTCGGCGCGTGCAATCCGCAACTGGCGCATGAGGCATTGCAGCTGGAAGACAAGGTCGGAACGATGCTGCCGTGCAATGTCGTGGTGCAGCAAACGGGCGAGGGTGCCGTAGAGGTGGCGGCCGTCGATCCGGTTGCCTCCATGCAGGCGATCGACAATCCCGCCCTCAAGGAAGCTGCAAAAACCGTCCGGGACAAGCTGACGCGCGCCATAACATCGTTGGCGGACGCTTAGATGAGCAGATCCCACATCCATCCAGAAATGCATCTGGTTTCCCGCATCGGCTGGTTGAGGGCGGCTGTGCTGGGGGCCAATGACGGTATTGTCTCGACGGCAAGCCTGATTATCGGCGTAGCTGCGGCATCGGCGGGGGCAAAGGAAATCGTGGTCGCCGGGGCCGCAGGGCTGGTGGCCGGGGCGATGTCGATGGCGGCGGGAGAGTATGTTTCGGTCAGCTCTCAGCTGGATACCGAGCGTGCCGACCTGGCGCGTGAAGCACACGAACTGGCCACAAACCCCGCTGCTGAACACGCGGAACTCGCGGGTATCTATGTGGCGCGCGGGCTTACCACTGAGACCGCTGATACGGTTGCGGAACAGTTGATGGCGAAGGATGCGCTGGCGGCTCATGCCCGCGATGAGCTGGCAATATTCGAACACACAACTGCGCGCCCCGTTCAGGCGGCGCTGACTTCGGCGGGGACCTTTACTGCGGGTGCAGCCTTGCCGCTGGCGTTGGTGATCGTGTCACCTCAGGCCATTCTGATACCCACGGTAGCGGTCGCATCGCTGCTGTTCCTTGCGCTGCTCGGTGGGTTGAGCGCCTGGACCGGCGGTGCGTCCGTCTGGCGCGGTGCCGCACGCGTCACGTTCTGGGGCGCGCTTGCCATGGTGATTACCGCGGGCATCGGAAGTCTGGTGGGAACGGTGGTGTAGAGGGGTTTTGCAGAACTGAACGCAGCTACCGCCGTCGGAACCTGAAATACCACACTTCGTGGCCGAACACTTCGCGCGCTTTTGTCTCGTACCGCGTTTTGCACCACCCGCTTGGGCGGTTCTGCCAGTCTGCGGGACCCTCCACAATCCATTCGAACGCATCCCCGAAACGCTGCATCACCATCAGCGCGTGCCGCAGATAGACCGCGTGATCGGTGCCGAACCGGAATTCCCCGCCTGGTTTCAGCTTTTGTGCGATCAGGCGAACCGGGCCATCGTTCATCATCCGCCGCTTGGCATGTTTGTTCTTGGGCCACGGATCGGGGTGCAGCAGATACACCATTGTCAGCGCGCCATCCGGCACGCGCTCCAGCACGTCCAGCGCATTGCCGTGATAGAGGCGCACATTGGGCAGGCGCTGCTCCTCGATATGGGTCAGCGCCTGCGCTATTCCGTTCAGAAACGGTTCGGCGCCGATAAATCCGTGATTGGGCAGCAGGTCCGCGCGATAGGCGAGATGTTCCCCGCCGCCAAAACCGATCTCGAAATGCAGCGGGCAATCCTCCCCAAACAGATCCACTGCCGTAACCGGGCCTTCATCCGGGACCGCTATTTTGGGCAACAGATCGTCCACCAGCGCCTGTTGCCGCGCGCGCAGCGGTTTTCCTACGCTGCGGCCATACAGCCGGCTGAGCGTGGTGGGATCGCCTTCTTTGAATGCCGTCATGGGCGGGTCAATTGGCGGCGCGCGGGCCGATTGTCCAGAGCGATGCTGCTACAAACAGCCTCGCCCATGCGGGTATTGGCGCAAACACCTTGAGCAATTGCGCCCACACCCGCTAGGGCGCGCGGCGATGGAACAGTTTTCGCAATTCTTCGCCGAACAGGCGCTGTGGGTGCAATCGCTGATCGGGCTGGCACTGCTGGCTGCGGCTGCGCTGGCCGTCAATTACCTGCTGAAAAAGGTGATCCTGCGCGCAGCTGCGCCCTATCTGGATACCAGCACGCAAACCTCTGACAAGGCCGCCGCATGGCTCGCAACAGTCATTCCGCTGCTGATCATAGCGCGGGGGATCGCAGTGGTCCCCAATCTGCCCGAAGAGGTGACAACCGGTGTGCGCAACATTGCGCAGGCGCTGATCGTGCTGTCGATCGCGATGGCGATCGTACGGGCGCTCGCCTACGCCAATGAGCTGTACGAGCGTCTGCCCAGATCGAAAAACCGCCCGATCAAGGGGTTCGTGCAGGTCGTAAAGCTCATCGTGCTGTGCGGCGCGGCAATCATCATGATCGCGGTGCTGATCGACCAGAGCCCGCTGTTGTTGCTGTCGGGACTGGGCGCGATCACCGCAGTGCTGCTGCTGGTGTTCAAGGACACCATCCTGAAGTCTTGTCGCGAGCGTTCAGCTGACCACCCAGGACATGCTGCGTCTGGGCGACTGGATCACCATGCCGGGGATGGAAGCCGATGGCGATGTGATCGACATTTCGCTGCACACGGTGAAAGTCCAGAACTTCGACAAGACCATCACCACGATCCCCACGCACCGCATGGTGTCAGACCCGTTTCGCAACTGGCGCGGGATGGCAGAGGCTGGCGGGCGACGGATCAAGCGTTCGCTGGTGATCGATCAGAATTCGATCCGGTTTCTGAATGCGGATGAGGTCGCAGAGCTTGACCGGTTCAAGATCCTCAAGCCCTATCTGCAAAGAAAGCGGGCGGAGATAGAAGGCTGGAATGCGGCGGAGCTGAAAGGGGAGGACGCGCCGGTCAATGCGCGGCGGCTGACCAATATCGGCACGTTGCGGGCCTATATCATCGCCTATCTGCAATGGCACACGCGGGTAAAAGGCGATTTTACCGTCCTCGTGCGGCAGCTGGAACCCGGCCCGCAAGGCCTGCCGATCGAAATATACTGCTTTACCGACACGACCGTTTGGGCCGAATACGAAGGCATTCAGGCCGATATCTTCGACCACATGCTATCCATCGTTCCGGAATTCGGCCTGCGGGTGTTTCAGGAGCCGACGGGTCTGGATTTCCAGAATACGATGGGCGCGCGCGCCTCAGTTTAGCGCGGCCCAGATGCCATACGCGCTGGTCACGGTCAGCGCGACGCCGACAAGGATCAGCATCGCCTTTGGCGGCACATGCTTTACCGCCACGGCGCCCAGCGGGGCGGCCATGACACCGCCTATCAGCAGCCCCAGCGTGGCACCCACCACATCGGCCAGGCCCAGCTTGAAGATAAAGGTCGCCGAGATCGCCAGCGTCAGGAAGAATTCGACCGAGTTTACAGTGCCCACGACCTTTCGCGGTTCCGCACCCTGCAACAGCAGGTTCGAAGTGACCACTGGCCCCCATCCACCGCCGCCTGCCGCGTCCAGAAATCCGCCCACCAGCCCGAGCGGGGCAACAAACCGGGCGACCCTGATTTTTGGCGGATACAGCAGCCCGCGCACCAGCAGATACACGCCGATCAACGCGAGATAGCCCAGCACGAACGGCTTTGCCGCCGCGGCATCGATGGAGGACAACAGGTAAGCACCGGTCACACCGCCGATCACGCCGGGAATCAGCAGGCGCGCGAACAGCGATTTGTCGATATTGCCGTGGATCAGGTGACTGATGCCGGATGCAGCCGTCGTAAAGCATTCGACCACGTGTACCCGCTGCGATGCGAGGGCTGGCGGCATCCCGAGCACGCCCACAAGCAAGGTGTTGGTGATTACTCCGAAGGCCATGCCCAGCGCACCGTCGACAAGCTGCGCGGCAAATCCGATTGCGATGAAGGGCAAAAGTTCGGCGAATGCCGCAAGGAAACCGTCCACCGCTGTACCTTTGAGGTTGTGGGGCCTCAAATACAACCGATCCGATCCGGATCAAAACAAATTGTGCAGTGCGAAAATATTAGCGGTGCGGGCTTCACACCAGAACGCCCGAGGCGTGGCCCCGGGCGCTGGTGTTCAGGAGACTGAACAATATGGGTTCAGCGGCAAGACGCCCCTGATCATATGGAAGTGAAACCGCACGCCGCGCGCCCTGCCGCGCCCATTTGAAGCACCGGCAAAAGATCGGCGGGAGAGCGGTTTACGCCGCTTCGGCTTCCTCGTTGGGATCGCGCAGCACGTAACCACGGCCCCATACGGTTTCGATGTAGTTTTCACCGCCGCAGGCGTGGCTCAATTTCTTGCGCAGCTTGCAGATGAAAACGTCAATGATCTTGAGTTCGGGTTCGTCCATGCCGCCGTAAAGGTGGTTCAGGAACATTTCCTTGGTCAGCGTGGTGCCCTTGCGAAGCGAGAGCAGCTCAAGCATCGCATATTCCTTGCCCGTCAGGTGGACGCGGGCGCTGTCGACTTCGACGTTTTTCGCATCGAGGTTAACTGCCAGTTTGCCAGTGCGGATAACCGACTGGCTGTGGCCCTTGGAACGGCGGACAACGGCATGGATGCGCGCCACCAGCTCTTCGCGGTGAAATGGTTTGGTCACGTAATCGTCTGCGCCAAAACCGAAACTGCGGATCTTGCTGTCCATTTCGGCAATACCGGAAAGGATGAGAACCGGCGTCTGCACCTTGGCAACGCGCAGTTTTTTCAGCACGTCATAGCCGTGCATGTCCGGCAGGTTCAGGTCCAGCAGGATGATGTCGTAATCGTACAGCTTGCCCAGATCGAGGCCTTCTTCGCCCAGATCGGTGGAATAGACATTGAAACCTTCGGTCGTGAGCATGAGCTCGATCGCCTTGGCGGTTGTCGGCTCATCCTCAATCAACAGCACTCGCATTGCTGGTCCCCTATTTGCCCCAGTCGGAAAACCGGACGTTTCGTAACGCATCGTTCAGACGTGTTGTCATGTATTAACCACACAAGTTCTGAACGGAAAAGGTTAATTATGCGTAAACCCTCTGAGGGGTGCGGGGGCTTACGTGCGATTAACAGCAAAGACGGGCGGTCAGATCAAAGCCCGTTCATCTTTTTGGCTCGCCGCCGCTCGGCGCTTGATCCGATGCCGATCGCCTCGCGGTATTTGGCGACGGTGCGCCGGGCGAGGTCGAAGCCTTCGTCTTTGAGAATATCGACCAGTTTCTGATCCGACAGCACTTTCTTCGGGTCTTCCCCGTCGCACAACGCCTTTATGCGGGCCTTGATCGTTTCGGATGATGCGCCTTCGCCATCGCTGGAACCGACGCCGCTGGTAAAGAAGTATTTGAGTTCAAAACAGCCACGGTCGCAATGCAGATATTTATTGCTGGTCACCCGGCTGACGGTGCTCTCGTGCATTTCGATCTTTTCGGCCACTTCGCGCAGGGTCAGCGGGCGCAATTCGGACACGCCGCGACGGAAAAAGCCTTCCTGTTGCTTCACGATTTCGGCGGCGGTCTTCAGGATCGTCTTTTGCCGCTGGTCCAGTGCGCGGATCAGCCAGTGGGCATCTGCAAGCTTTTCCTTCAGCCAGCTTTGCGCATCGCGACTGCTCGCACCGCCTTTGAGTTCGACATAATAATCGCGATTTACCACCAGGCGCGGCAAGGTGTCCTCGTTGAGGGTAATGTCCCAGCCATCCGCGCCGTTTGCCCGCAACAGGATATCGGGCACCACGCAATTGTCGCTGGTCGGCGCAAAAGCGAGGCCCGGCTTGGGATTGTAGCTGCGCAATTCACGCAGCATGTCTGCAAAATCCTCGTCATCCACCTCGCACAGGCGCTTCAACCGCGCGACTTCGCCCTTTGCCACCAGTTCCAGATTGTCGATCAGACGCGCCATGCATGGATCATATCGGTCAGCCTCGCGCGCCTGAACGGCGATGCATTCGGCCAGCGTGCGCGCGCCCACGCCACTGGGATCCAGGGTCTGGATGGCGGACAGTGCGCCCTGCGCCGCGTCCAGAGTGATACCCAGATCATAGGCCACATCGCGCAGATCGAAGGGCAGATACCCGGCATCGTCCAGCAATCCGATCAGGTGGCGCGCGATAAACCCTTGCTGCGGGTCTGACACCGCCGAGCCGATCTGGCCGAGCAGATGATCGCCAAGCGTAATTTCCGCCGCGCGCATGGCTTCGAAATCGGGCGCATCGCCATCAATCCCGCCGCCGCTGGCCGCACTGGACCAGTCGTTTGCCCGGTCGGTTGCACTGTCCGCGCTTGCGCTGTGCGATGCGATGGCGCCATCGCCGGTATCTCGATCAACGTCCAGGGCGCCTGAATCCAGATCGAGCGGAGCGTCGGCCTCTCCCGCGCCCTGCGCCATCAACTGGTCGCAGGTTGCCTCCTCACGGCCTGCATCCTCACCAGTATCGGGCGTATTTTCAGAAGAAAGGGCGCCTGCCTCCAGCAGGGGATTGGCCTCCAGCGCTTCACCAATGAAAGTCTCGATTTCGAGATTGGAAGCCGCAAGCAACCTGATCGCCTGCTGCAATTGCGGCGTCATCACCAGTGATTGCGATTGGCGCAGGTCGAGGCGGGGACCGATGGCCATTATTCAGACTTAAAGCGTAAAGCCCTCTCCAAGATAGAGGCGTTTGACGTTTTCATCCGCGACCAGCGCCTGCGGAGTGCCCGCAAACAGCACCTGCCCGCCATAGATGATGCAGGCGCGATCCACGATTTCGAGGGTTTCGCGCACGTTGTGATCGGTAATAAGCACGCCGATGCCGCGCGTCTTCAGATCGGCGACCAGATCGCGAATATCGCTGATCGACAGCGGATCAATCCCGGCAAACGGTTCATCCAACAGCATGATCGAAGGCTGCGCCGCCAGCGCGCGCGCGATCTCGCAACGACGCCGCTCCCCGCCCGACAGCGCCATAGCGGCGGAATTGCGCAGACGGGTGAGGCCGAATTCGTCCAGCAGGCGTTCCAGTTCGGCGGCGCGTGTATCCTTGTCCGGCTCCACCAGCTGGAGCACGCAATTGATGTTCTGTTCCACCGTCATGCCACGGAAAATACTGGTTTCCTGCGGCAAATACCCCAGACCCAGGATCGCGCGACGATACATCGGCAGATTGGTCACATCCTCCCCATCCATCAGGATGCGGCCCGAATCCGGTTTAACGAGGCCCATGATGGAATAAAAACACGTGGTCTTGCCCGCACCATTTGGCCCCAGCAGGCCGAGCACTTCGCCTTTGCCGACGCTCAGTGAGATATCGGTCAGGACCGCGCGCTTGTCATAGCTTTTGGCGATGGAGATCACTTCCAGACCGCCATTGGGCATCGCTGCCGTCGCAGTGATCGGCGCACTGTCCGATATGCCTGCAAGCGGGCCAGCGGTATCGGAACCACTGGAAGTAAGGATGGTGTCGTCGTCCATTGCGCCCAGCCTTAGCATTGTGGGATTAACAGGGAAGGGTCGATTGCGGTTTTTGGGCAGGCCTTGCACACATCTGGCAGGATATTTGCATCGAAAAGTGACAGGCGGCCTACCTGTCCCGACAAGCGCAGTGTGCTGGCGCCCACAAGGTCGTCGGCCCATGCTGACCAGTGCGAGTCGCGCGGGGCATTGCAGCATCAATTTGGCTCGCGGGCGGACCCTGATTGACAGCGCGTATCCACGGGGGTTCCGTTCAAGGCACATCCCAGCCCAAGATTCGAAACGATTTCAGTCACCTGCTGATTACGCCCGCCACGGCGCGTAACAATCTTTCAAAATTGTTACCGACCTTGCCAGCGGGCGCGCTCTTTGTGATACTCTGTCATTGCTGAAACAACCGTTGGGGAGCGGGACAATGAACGAACTGTCGCACAATCATAAGCCCACCGCTCATGATCACGTTCGGGAGCGCGATTGGCGCAAATCGATGAGCGATCATGTCGCTTATGCGCTGCTCGCCTACACTGCCCTGCAGATTTTCGTAACGGTAAAGGCGCTGGCCGCCGGTTTCTCCTCCATCCTGCCTTACACTGCCCTCATTATCCTGGTGGCTGCGATTATTCCGGCCTGCCGCTGGTTTGAGAAACGCTGGACTGATCTCACCGACGAACAGGCCACCGATCCGGCCTATGCACCGGCGTTTCGCCGTGATGCGATTGGCCTCTGGATGCTGGCGCTTGGTTTGCCCGTCATTCTCACCGGACTGGTGAAAGCTGCGTTCGCCCTGACGTAATCCTGCCTATCAATAGCGATAGCGCGCGCGGATAAAGGCGCTCCGGCTGGTTCGGCGGGAACGCAGACCGCTCCATCGTGGTTATCCTGCTGAGCGCTGTTCGGGATGCGCCATTCCTGATGCGTCAGTGGGAGCCAATCTTGCAATTCTTTCGTCGTTTCCTTTTGAGCCTCGCGCTGGCGGTGGCGATGGTTCCGCTTTCAGCGCCGGCAGGCGCGATAGTTCCCGCGCCTGCGGGCAGCGAAACACCGGGCGACGGGGAGCTGGTAGAAGGCTCGATTGCACAGGCTCCCGATGCGGGGGACGATGCGCGTATTGCGGACAGGATCAGCGGTATCTTTTCGGAACTGCCCGGCTTTGACACGCTTGGCGTCGAAGTGAACGAAGGCGTCGTGACGCTGACCGGCACGTTGTCGGATGCCGATGCCATCGCGCGAGCGCAGGCCATTGCGGGTCGCGTGGCAGGCGTGGTCACGGTGGAGAACGCGATCGAGCGCGATCTTTCGGTCCAGCAGAACCTCTCCGCGCTGACCCAGTTGCGCGACATGGCCTCTCAGGCGGTGACCGCATTGCCGTTGTTTGCAGTGGCTCTGGCCATCGCGCTCACCATTGCTGCGCTGGGATATTTGATCGCCGGGCTGGATTCGGTCTGGCGAAGGGTCGCACCCAATGCCTTTCTGGCCGAATTGATCGGCGGCGCGATCCGGTTTGTTTCCGTTATCGCCGGCATGGTGATCGCGCTCGACATGCTGGGCGCGGGCGCATTGCTGGGCGCGGTGCTGGGCGGTGCGGGCGTGGTCGGCATCGCGCTGGGCTTTGCTATGCGCGATACGGTTGAAAACTACGTCGCATCTCTGATGTTGAGCCTGCGCCAGCCGTTCCGCCCCAACGAACACGTGCTGATCGATGATCTGGAGGGCCGCGTAATCCGCCTGACCAGCCGCGCAACGGTGCTGATGACGCTTGACGGAAACCACCTGCGCATCCCCAATTCGCAGGTCTTCAAAGCGGTGATCCTCAACTACACCCGCAATCCGCAGCGGCGGTTCCAGTTCGTGATGGGGGTCGACGGCGATGACGATGCGCGCGCGGCAATGGAGCTGGGGCTGCAGACGTTGCGAGCGCTGCCGTTTGTGCTGAACGATCCCGAACCCGCCGCCCGGATAGACGAGCTTGGCGATTCGAATACGCCGATCGTGTTTCTTGCCTGGGTCGATCAGAACGAGGCGGACTGGCTGAAATCGCGCACCATTGCCATCACATCTGTAAAGGATGCGCTGGACGAGGCGGGCTTTGCCATGCCGGAGCCGATTTACCGATTGCGGTTCGATCCACGCACGGGCTCGCTTCCGATCGGTCGTCCCGGCGATGTTGCACAAACCCCGTCAAAACCCGTCCAGGAGCCTGCAAAAACGCCGACAGATCGCGGCGCGTCGTCACCGGCGACGCATCACGATGTGAAGCCGGAAAACGAAATTCAGGAGATGGTCGAAACCGAGCGACGCAACGATCCCGAACAGGCAAAGGATTTGCTCAATCCAGACTGTCCGGTGGAATAGGCGCCGCCCGGTAAACGTCCCGGCTCAGCCTGCGTTTTTGTACCTATCGATTGCTTCCAGCACGATCTGTCGAGCCTCGGCGCGGTCGCCCCATTTGCCCACGCGCACCCATTTTTCGGCTTCCAGATCCTTGTAATGGGTGAAGAAGTGCTCGATCTGCTGCATGATGATCGAAGGAAGATCCTTGGTCTCACCGACGTCCGAATAATATGGGAAGGTCGTGTCGACGGGCACGCAAATCAGCTTTTCATCGCCGCCATGTTCGTCTTCGAGGTTGAGCACGCCGATCGGGCGGCAGCGCACCACGCAGCCGGGGATGAAGGGCGAACGCGCAATCACCAGCGCATCGAGCGGATCGCCATCGGGCGACAGCGTGTGCGGCACAAAGCCATAATTGGCAGGATAGCGCATCGGCGTATGCAGTATGCGGTCGACGAAAAGCGCGCCTGATTCCTTGTCGAATTCATACTTTACCGGCTCGCCGCCGGTGGGCACTTCGATGATGACGTTGAGATCGTCTGGCGGGTTCACCCCGGTCGGAATTTTGTCGATACGCATGAGAAGAGTTTCCCTGAAATGATGGTGCGCCAGCGTTGCCGGGGCATCGAGTGCAGCGGCCTCTAGCGCGGGGACAGGCATTGCGAAAGACCTCCCTTGGCCTTACGCGCACCAGCGCACACCAGATGGAACCCCACATGAGCAAGAAACCCGCCAACACCGTGCCGCAGGCGATCCGCGGCACCCAGGATATCTTCGGCGCAGAGGCGGAAGGCTTCGCGTTCGTCGTCGAGACGTTCGAGCGGGTGCGGCGGCTGTATCGGTTCCGCCGGGCGGAATTTCCGGTATTCGAAAAGACCGAGGTGTTCGCCCGGTCCCTTGGCGAGACGACCGATGTGGTGTCCAAGGAAATGTATTCGTTCGAGGATCGCGGCGGGGATTCGCTCACCCTGCGGCCCGAATTCACGGCGGGGATCGCGCGCGCATACCTCACCAACGGCTGGCAACAGCACGCGCCGCTGAAGATTGCGACGCACGGGCCGCTGTTCCGGTATGAACGCCCGCAAAAAGGGCGCTTTCGCCAGTTTCACCAGATCGATGCCGAGATCATCGGCGCAGGCGAACCACAGGCGGATGTCGAGCTGCTGGCGATGGCGGATCAGGTGCTGAAGGAATTGGGCATCAACGATGTGACCTTGCACCTGAACACGCTGGGCGATGCCGACAGCCGCGATGCGTGGCGCGCCGCGCTGATCGAATATTTCCGGAGCGTCGAAGGGCAATTGTCCGAAGAATCGCAGGAGCGGCTGGAAAAGAACCCGCTGCGCATCCTCGATTCAAAGGACCGGCGGGACCAGCAATTCGTCGCCGATGCGCCAAAGATTGACCAGTTCCTGTCTGATGATGCGCGCGCGTTTTTCGATGCCGTCACCAGCGGGCTGGACGCGGCGGGCGTGAAGTGGGTGCGCGCGGAGAACCTCGTGCGCGGCCTTGATTATTATCGCCACACCGCGTTCGAATTCATTCCCGATGAAGGCAGCGCCTCTGCCGCCGCGCTGGGCTCGCAAAGCACGGTGCTGGGCGGTGGTCGATATGACGGCCTGATGGAATCGCTGGGCGGACCGGCAACGCCCGCGGTCGGCTGGGCCGCCGGGATCGAACGGCTGGCGATGCTGGTGGGGGAGCGGAAGGAAGAGCCGCTGGAGATTGCTGTTGTTGCGGAGGACGATGAGCTTATCAGCGAGGCGCTTTCCCTTGTCGCCCGATACCGACAGGCAGGAGTTGTCAGCGACTCTGTGCTCTCAGGAAGTGCGAAGAAGCGCTTCGACAAAGCGAAAAAGCTGAATGCACGTCACATTGCGGTGCTGCGAGCCGATGGAACGCGCAGCATGAGCGGAGAAAACAATGACGAGGACAGGCGCTTGTTTCTACAGAGTGTCTTAGCCACTTAGCGTCACCCTGAATTTGTTTGTCCTTCGGACAGCTTCGCCACCGGGGTCTAGCCATCCTAATGCGGCTTCGAAGCATTATGCGGTAAGGATGCTGCAACGAGTTCAGCATGACGAAAAGGAAAGCCGCACGCCCCTGTCCCACGCGCCCCCCTTTCCTACACTGGCGGTTCCGCGCTATCGACGCATCATGATGAGACCAGTGAAATCCCGCCGGAATTCGGCCAAGGTGTCAACTTCGTATTCCGCCAGACTTTTCAATCATCTCAATGCCTAACGCCCCGAATTCCGCCTGACCCTTTGTCAATTATGTCAACTTCGAACCGCTGAGAACCCGCTTGCAAATACCCGCCGCCCGTCTTGAACAGATCGCCCATCGCTTTGCCGAGCTGGAGGCGCGCATGGCGTCGGGCACGCTGGAGGGCGATGCGTTCGTGCAGGCCAGCCGGGATTATGCCGAGCTGGAGCCGGTGGCGAGGGTTGCCGCACGGATTGCCGCCATGCGCGAGGAAATCGCCGGGTTGGAGGCAATGCTGGCCGACCCGGAAATGAAGGCAATGGCGCAGGAGGAACTGGCCTCCATCCGCGAGGAGCTGCCGGTGGAGGAACGCGCGCTCGCCATCGCATTGTTGCCGCGCGATGCGGCAGATACGAAGCCCGCCATGCTGGAAATCCGCGCCGGAACCGGCGGCGATGAGGCCGCACTGTTCGCCGGCGACCTGTATCGCATGTACGAACGCTATGCCGCAGAACAGGGCTGGAAGATCGAGCCGGTCAGCATGAACGCCAGCGAAGTTGGCGGGTTCAAGGAAATCGTCGCCAACGTGACCGGGCAGGGCGTGTTCGCAAAGCTCAAGTTCGAAAGCGGGGTCCATCGCGTGCAGCGCGTGCCAGCAACCGAGAGCGGGGGGCGCATCCACACCTCGGCCGCAACGGTCGCTGTGCTGCCCGAACCCGATGAGGTGGACATCCAGATCGAAGACCGCGACCTGAAAATCGACGTTTACAGAGCGAGCGGCGCGGGCGGTCAGCATGTCAACACCACCGACAGCGCGGTGCGGATCACGCATGAACCCAGCGGCATCGTCGTCACCTGTCAGGACGGGCGCAGCCAGCACAAGAACAAGGACAAGGCGATGCAGGTCCTGCGCGCCCGTCTGTACGAAGCGCAGCGCGATGCAGCGCAGGGGGCCGAGGCCGAAGCGCGCAAGGCAATGGTGGGCAGCGGTGACCGTTCCGAGCGCATCCGCACCTATAACTTCCCGCAGGGCCGCGTGACCGATCACCGCATCGGGCTGACCCTGCACAAGCTGGAGGAAGTGCTCGCCGGGCCGGGGCTTGGCGAAGTGGTCGATGCTCTTATCGCGGAAGACGAGGCCAAGCGGCTGGCGGCGCTGAGCGAGTGACGCCTGATTGCTCCACGGTTGCGCAGGCCATTCGCGCGGCGGCAGAGCGGCTGGCCAGCACCAGCGATACGGCGCGGCTGGATGCCGAACTGCTGATGGCGCACACGCTGGGGGTGAGCCGTTCGGACATGCTGGTGCGCGCGATGCACGACTCCGCGCCCGATGGCTTCACCGCGCTGGTGAAACGGCGGGCGGGCCATGAACCGGTCGCCTATATCACGGGGTTGCAGGATTTTTACGGGCGTCAATTCGCGGTGGCGCCACAGGTGCTCATCCCGCGCGCAGACAGCGAGACATTGATCGAGGCTGCATTGGAGCGCGCGGCAGGCGCTCGCAGCATCCTCGATCTGGGGACAGGGTCCGGGGCGCTGCTGATAACCGCCCTGCTGGAAATTGACGACGCACACGGGGTGGGCATCGACGCATCGGCAGCAGCTGTCGAGATCACAAGGGCCAATGCCGCCGCGCTGGGCGTCATCCCATCGGCAAGTTCGCATGTTTCAGCGCAACTGGCACGAGGCGGACTGGGCCGATGATCTGGGCACCTTCGATCTGATCCTTTGCAACCCGCCTTATATCGAGGACAACGCCGTGCTCGATCCCGATGTGCGCGATTATGAGCCGGCGAGTGCGCTGTTTGCCGGGCGCGAGGGGCTTGACGACTATCGCGTCATCATCCCGCAGCTTGGCAAGCTTCTGAATCGCGGCGGCATCGCGATACTGGAAATCGGCCACAGCCAGGCCGAAGCGGTCAGTGCCATCGCGCAACAGGCCGGGTTTCGCGTCGAAATCCGCAATGATCTTGCAAATCGGCCACGCGCGCTGATCCTTTCCTGAGGAAAACGTTGGAAGGGCTTGGCAAAAGCATTTCGCCCCGCTACTTCGGAAATTGGACCTGCCGATACGCGCGTTGCGCAGATCGCCAGGCCAAGCTCCGCCTTACAGCTTTATCCGGCCACATGGGTTCAACCCACGGTCCTTGCAGGGTGGAGTGTGCACCGCGCCTCATGTGAGGAGCGGGTGAAAACGAAGGCCCACAGGGGATCCAATGGCCCGGACTTCGCGACAGCATTCCTTGCGTTTGTTCGAGCGTGGTACGGCAGGCCATCATGGGCCGCGGATGAGGAAGACTTTCCTTGAATAATAACAATCGGAACAATCGTCGCCGCGGTCGCGGCAATCGCACTCAGAGCGGCGGCGGAAACCAGCTTAACCGGATTGACAGCCGGGCACGCGGCAACGCGCCGCAGATGCTGGATAAGTACAAGAAACTCGCACAGGATGCGCAGCACAACGGTGACCGGGTGCAGATGGAGTATTATCTCCAGTTTGCCGATCACTATTTCCGCGTCCTCGCCGATAACAAGGCGCGTCAGGACGAAGCCCGCACGAAACGTGGCGACACGCGCAGCGACGGGCGCAACGATTCTCGCAACGACAGGGGCGACGACAACGATTCGCGCGATGACGATAACGATGATGGCGACAATCGCCGCAACGATAATCGCAGCGACAATCGTAACGATAATCGCAATGACAATCGCGGTGACGGGCGCAGCGACAGTCGCAGGGACAAGCCGAAAAACCCGCGTCGCGGCCGTTCACGGCAGGACGACAACGACGGCTTCGATTTCGGACCGGGACGATTCGGATGATTTCGACTCCGATGACAACAACGACCGCGATGATCGCGATTTCGACAATGCGGACAACGATTCCGACAATGACGATTTCGACCGGCCAAGCGCTCCCAAACCGCGCCGTCGCCGCGTAGTCGCCAAGGACGAAACCCGCCCGGCAAGCACCGTAGCAAGAGTGCGCAAACCCCGCGTGAAGAAACCCGCAGGCGATGGTGGTGACAAGACCGGTGGAGAGATCGATTTGTCGGTTCTGCCCCCGGCAATTGGCGGCTGAGATTTCACGGCAGGTCGTGCGAACCGATAGCTTTGCACGTTGCACGTCCTGCTGTCTGACTCTGCGAAATTGCGGGATTAATTGATGGTCGCCCAGCTGCGTAAAATCCTGCAAGCTGCCCTGAAAGCGTGCGCGAACCACCCGGCGTGGACCAGCTTTGTACTGGGGCTGATTTCGGCGCTGGGTTATCCCCCTGTGCACCTGTGGTGGATTGCACTTCCGGCGCTGGCGGGTTTTGTCGCCCTGCTCCACCGGGCACCCACGTGGCGCTCTGCGGCGTGGCAGGGCTGGCTGTTTGGCTGGGCGCATCTGACGCTGGCAAACAACTGGATCGCAACCGCGTTCACCCATCAGGCGAAAGATGCCCGAGTTTCTGGGCTGGGTGGCGGTACCACTGCTTGTGCATCTATCTGGCGGTGTATCCGGCGCTGGCCGTACTGGCGGCGCACGTGCTTTCGCGAAGGCTGGTCAACCGCCAAGCAAATCCTGCATTTTTCGGGATCATACTGGCCGGGTGCTGGATCATCCTTGAATGGGTGCGCGGCTGGGCCTTTACGGGATATCCTTGGCCGCCGCTGGGCCTGATCCTGCTGGGCGGTTGGGATACGCCGGGGATTGCTCGGATCCTGCCTTGGCTTGGGACATATGCGCTATCGGGTCTGGCGCTGCTTGCAGCTGGCAATCGCATCGATGCTTGATCACCGGCGGTCTGTCATGCTGGGCATCCTGATCGTCGTTCTGGTGTCTGGCATGATGCTGCCGCGGTTTAACGGGCCGCAGGAAACCGCCATCCGCTTCACCCTAGTCCAGCCGCTCATCCCACAAAGCGAGATGAATGACGGCACCAAGTTCGACGAGCAATTCATGCGTATCGCCCGCCTGACTGCGCCCGGACGCGACACATCGCGGCTGGTGTTATGGCCCGAAAGCGCAATTCCCGACTATCTCGAAGACGGTTATCCGGAACGATATTACAGCCGCATGACCGCTGGCGGAGATCCCGATTACGCGCGGCGGCAGATCGGCGAGGTCATTGGTGCGCAATCCACTTTGCTGACCGGGGTGGTAAACCTGAATATCGGCACCGTTCAGGGTCGCCGCAGGGCGGTGAGCGCGCGCAATTCCGTTGTCGCCATCAATGGCGCAGGCACGATCACGCATGACTATGTAAAGGCACATCTGGTGCCTTATGGTGAATACCTGCCGATGCGCCCGGTGTTGCAGCCGCTGGGTCTGTCGCGGCTGGTTGCGGGTGCGATCGACTATCTGCCCGGTCCCGGTCCGCGCACGCTGGACCTTGGCGAGCATGGCCGTGCGGGCGTGCAGATATGTTACGAGATCGTGTTTTCCGGGCAGGTCGTCGATCGGCAGGACCGCCCCGATTACATCTTCAACCCGTCCAACGATGGTTGGTTCGGCGTATGGGGGCCGCCGCAACATCTCGCCCAGGCGCGGCTCCGCGCGCTGGAGGAGGGGCTGCCCGTGTTGCGATCCACCACCACCGGAATCAGCGCGGTCATCGATGCAGATGGAGTGGTGCGCGATAGTGTTGCGATGAACACCGCCGGAGCGATGGAGGGAAACATCCCCGCGGCTCATGCGCCCACCTTGTTTGCTAAGCTGGGCAATGCGTTGCCGCTGGGCTGGGCGGCGCTGCTGATTATCGTTGGTCTTGCGGTGCCAAGACTGCTTGCGCATCGCGCTTCGCGCAGCTACGGCGGCGCCCACACATAAAGGTTTCCTTATATCTGCATAAGGGCGCCGTTCTATTGATTGATGATTAATTTGCCGACCTGAAATTCGGCTCCTCTGGAGGACTCATGCGCCAGGAATATCTCTTCACTTCGGAAAGCGTTTCCGAAGGCCATCCGGACAAGGTTTCGGATCAGATTTCCGATGCCATCGTGGACCTGATGCTGGCCAAGGATCCCGAATCCCGCATCGCCTGCGAAACGATGACAACGACGCAGCGCGTGGTGCTGTCGGGGGAAATCCGCTGCGCGCCGATGTTCGATACAACCCGTGAGGACTGGAAATACAACAGTTACTGGGCACCGGGCGCGCGTGACGAGATTGAAAGCGCGGTTCGCCGGACGGTCAAGGAAATCGGCTATGAACAAAAGGGCTTCCACTGGGAAACGCTGACGTTTGAAAACCATCTGCACGGCCAGTCTTCCGAAATTGCGCAAGGCGTGGATGCAGGCGCCGAAGGGTCCAACAAGGACGAAGGCGCAGGCGATCAGGGCATCATGTTCGGTTTCGCCTGTGACGAGACGCCCGACCTGATGCCCGCGACGCTGGATTACAGCCACAAGATTCTCGAACAGCTTGCCGCTGACCGCAAATCGGGCGTGGCCCCGTTCCTGGAACCGGACGCGAAAAGTCAGATCACACTGAAATATCAGCATGGCAAGCCCGTAGCCTGCACGGCCATCGTCGTCTCGACCCAGCACGCCGCCGGATATCATGAAGGCGACAAGGAAGCCGAGCTGAAATCCTATGTGAAGAAGGTCGTCACCGGCATCCTTCCCGATGGGTTTATCTCGGCTGACACAGCATGGCACATCAATCCTACGGGCGCGTTTGAGATCGGCGGCCCCGATGGCGATGCCGGCCTGACCGGACGCAAAATTATCGTCGACACCTATGGCGGCGCATCGCCCCACGGTGGCGGCGCGTTCAGCGGCAAGGATCCGACGAAGGTCGATCGCAGCGCCGCCTACATCACCCGCTATCTGGCAAAGAACGTGGTCGCCGCCGGGCTCGCCACGCGCTGCACCATCCAGATCGCCTATGCCATCGGCGTATCGGAGCCGTTGTCGCTGTATGTCGACACCCACGGCACCAGCGTTGACGGTGTCACAGATGACGGGATCGAAGCTGCGATCAAGCGCATCGGCAAACTGGGCGGCCTCACCCCGCGCGGCATCCGCACGCATCTGGGCCTCAACAAGCCGATCTATCGCCGCACTGCGGCTTATGGCCATTTCGGACGGACGGCCAATGGCGATCACTTCCCTTGGGAACGTACCGACCTGATTGATGACCTGAAGGCAGCCCTCGGTTGATTTGACGGGCGGCAGGCCCGATTGCTTTGCGCTATGGCTGCATGATGCAATCGCCTGCCCCACCTGACCTGCGGATCGTTCAGCTTGACGCGCTGCGCGGGATCGCGGTGATCGGCATTGCGTGGATGAACGTCTTCATCTTCGCGCTGCCTGCGCAGGCATATTACAATCCCGCCGCCTATGGCCTGTCCGGCCCGATCGATCTGGCGGTCTGGACAGTCAGTTTCGTGTTTGTTGAGGACAAGTTTCGCACCCTGTTTGCCATGCTGTTTGGCGCCGGGTGCCTGATCCTGCTGGAGCGTGACGAACAGCGGCGATGGCGCAATCACGCCGCGCGCATGGCTGTGCTGTTCGCCATCGGTCTGGCCCACTCGATCCTGCTGGCGAGCAACGATGTGTTGCGCGTCTATGCGTTGGCCGGGCTGGCGCTGCCGCTGCTGGCGGGCCTTTCTCCGGCAAAGCTGTATGCCATCGCAATCGGGCTGGTGGCGGTGCATGTGGGGGGCGGGATCGTCACCTTTGGCAGTGGCATGGTCGACTTTGCCAATGGCAGGGAGGGGACGGACGCGGTATTGTTTGCCAACCGCAATTTCGGCGATGATCCCGCCGCGATCCGATATTCGCTCGAACTGGGACAAGAGGCGCTGGGTGAACGCATTGCCCGGCGGAGCGCCGAAATTCCGGCGCAATTGCGCGTGCTGTCGGCCGCGCTCCCGCTCAACCTTGCGGCGATGGCTCTGGGCATGGCGCTGTGGCGTGATCGGATGCTGGCGGGCGAATGGCGCACTTTCCGGATGCAGCGGCTCGCCGCCTTGTGTGCGCTGATCGCGCTTCCTGCGTTGCTGGGCATTGCGTGGTGGGTGGGAGAGGCGCGCTTCCCCGGCGCGCTGATGGGGCCGGCGACGCTGATAGTGTCTGCTCCGTTCGACGTCCTGCTGGCGCTCGCATACGCGCTGCTGGTGATGGCGCTGATGAACCCGCACGCGGCGATTACCCGTGGACTGGCTGCGGCCGGGCGACTGTCGCTTACCAATTACATCGCGACCAGCGTGATCTTCGCCGCAATCTTTGCAAGTTGGGGCCTTGGCATGTTTGCGCAGGTGGGCCGGGCGCAGGCATTTGCGATCAGCCTGATACCGGGCGTCGCAATGCTGGCATTGTCGCCGCTCTGGCTCAAATATTTCGGGCAGGGACCGCTGGAGCGCGTCTGGCGGTTCTGCGCCAGAACAGCAGCGCGGATGCTTCCCTAATCGTGCTCGCCCAGCATGGGTGAGGGCACATCGAGCGCGAGTTCAGCATTGGAAAAGACAAATGGGCTTCGCACACCAGCCATTCCACCCAGATCTACCCGCAGGCCGCGCGCCAGAACCTGAGGATCGGCAAACACCTCATCCAGCTGATTGATCGGGCCGGCTGGCACACCTGCCGCATTGCACGCGGCGAGCAATTCGGCCTTGTCCCTGCAGATGGTTGCCTCGGCAATCAGTGCATCGAGAGCGTGCGCATTCTCCACCCGCCCCGCGTTGCTGGCAAAGCGCGGATCATCGGTCAGCGCCTCGCAGCCCAGCACGCCCAGCAGTTTCACGAACAGACGGTCATTCGCAGGTGCGAGGATCACGTGCCCCCCACGCACTGGATAAACGCCATAGGGCGCGACCTGCGCATGCGCATTGCCCATGCGTGGCGGGTTCTCGCCCGTGGTAAAGTGATAGGTGGCCTGATTGCCCAGCAGTGCGACCGAACAATCGAGCAAACTAATGTCGAGCTGCTGTCCGCGACCCTGCATCGGTCCGGCGCGCTCGCGCATCAGCAGCGCCGCCTGAATACCGTTTGCCGCCCACAATCCCGTCGCCAGATCGGAGATCGAAATGCCCATCTTCACAGGTGCGCCGTCCGGTTCCCCGGTGAGCGACATGAACCCGCTCATCCCCTGCACCACGAAATCATAGCCTGCCTCGTGTGCGCGGGGGCCGGTCTGGCCAAAGCCGGTGATCGAGCAGTAGATCAGCGATGGATTGCCTGTGCCAAGCGCCGCGTAATCCAGTCCGAATTTCGCGAGCGAGCCGGTCTTGAAATTCTCGATCAGCACGTCTGCACCACCGGCCAGCGACTTCACCCGGGCAAGGTCGCCAGAGTCAGAAAAATCGGCGACGATCGAGCGTTTGCCGCGATTGCAGGCATGGTAGTATGCCGCCTCGCGCCGCTCTATGCCATCGGAGCCTGTGCGCGTGACCCACGGCGGGCCCCACTGACGCGTCCCATCGCCTTCAGGACTTTCGACCTTGATCACATCTGCGCCCAGATCGGCCAGCACCTGCCCCGCCCACGGCCCGGCAAGCACGCGCGCGAGCTCCAGCACCTTCACCCCGGCGAGCGGAGCCATCGGATTGCGTGGGGTTTGGAACCAGTCAGCCATTGCAACAGGCTATAGCGGCTTTGCGACCATCAGCCACAGCACCCCGGTCAGCGGCACCGTGCTTATCAGCCCCCAAGTGATCCAGCGGCGCGAAAGGCGGCGATATTCATCGGTTATTCCATCCTCGGCGGAGAAGGAGTGCGCTATGCGCGCTTGCTTGATCTGGATCGGCACCAGAATAAACATCCAGATGACGCCCGCCGCCACAAAACAAATTTGACTCCACAGCAGCCAGGCGGGCTCGAACAGCGAATAACCCATCACCCACAGCGACCCGTATCCGCCCACCATCGTCAGCACTATGCCGGGGATGGTGAGGCCAAAGTCTGTGCCGGTCACCATTCGCTGCCCGAACGCAACCAGCCGCCAGTCGCGGCTGCGATCGGCAAACACCTTCCACACTGCAGTGACCGTGATGTTCCCGGCCAGCAATATGATTCCCAGATAATGCAGAAACTTGAAGGTATAGAGCCAGCCCATAGGGCGGCACGGTAACGCCAAAGCGCGCGGTGTGAAGCCCTCTTTATGCCGCTCGGGTTCGATGCCTGATGCAACCGATCAGAGCGCGACCTCATAGCTCGCCGTCGTATTGTCTGCGACCTCCTGCGCCGTGACGCCCGGAGCCAGCTCAATCAGGCGAAATGCCGATTGATGGTCGGGCCGCTGAAACACGGCGAGATTGGTCACGATCATATCGACCACCCCCGCGCCAGTCAGCGGCAGGGTGCATTGTGGGATGAATTTCGCACTGCCATCCTTGGCGGTGTGGTCCATCACCACGATGATCTTCTTCACGCCCGCAACCAGATCCATCGCGCCGCCCATGCCCTTGATCATCTTGCCAGGGATCATCCAGTTGGCGATGTCGCCGTTTTCAGCCACTTCCATCGCGCCGAGCACGGTGAGGTCAATATGCCCGCCGCGAATCATCGCGAAACTGGTGGCGCTGTCGAAATACGCGCTGTGGGGCAGTTCGCTGATGGTCTGCTTGCCCGCATTGATCAGATCGGGATCCACCTCGTCATCGTAGGGGAAGGGGCCGATGCCCAGCATCCCGTTCTCGCTTTGCAGCGTCACCAGCATTCCTTCGGGAATATGGTTTGCCACCAGCGTCGGGATGCCAATGCCGAGGTTGACGTAATAGCCGTCCTTCAATTCGTGCGCGGCGCGGGCGGCCATCTCATCGCGGGTCCATCCCGTCTTCTGGCCTGCTGTGGTGGCGGTATCGGTCATTGTGTGGGCTTTCTGTCTGCAATTTGGCTGTCGGCTGCCTGGCCGTTAGCGATCACGGGGTTTTGGGATTTGGTCGATTGGACAAGATTGGGGATCAGGAACCAGCCATCACCAATCAACAAATCCAGGCCAAGCGCCGCCTCCGGATTGACCAGATAGGCGAACAATTCATCAAAATCGCGCCGGTCGTCTCCGGCAATCGCGATCACGCAGGACGTTGTGGCCAGATCTTCGCGACGGGTCTGTTTGCGGTCGCCCGGATACCGCATCATCAACAGCGCATCGCTGCCATCGGGATCAAGGCCACTTTCCTTCAGCGCGACGCGCACGTCGCCAGCATAAGCCGCCGAAGCACCGGATATCCACGCGATTTCGATCTTTCTCTCGCGCAGCCTCGCAAGGCTGGTGTCGGCAGCCGCCGGCGCATTTATCGCAGAGCCGGGAGCGAATGTGCCCTGAGCCGGATCAAGATCGATCAGCACGGTCTGGGCGGAACTGTTGCAGGGCTTGCGCTTTTGGCTGAGCTTGGTGGGGTCAAGCAATATTGCGGAGATCAAGGGTGCGCTCGCTTCGCCGTTCGCAGGAGTGTCAGGAGTGCTGCCAGCGCTCACATAACGGGCAAGCTGCGCGAAAGGGTTGTCGGAAATTTCCGAGGATTCAGCATTCGGTTGGGGCGCAGACACATCGGCGGGCGCGGAGACCCGCAGAGTTCCCGTGGCAACGGCCGCGCTGGTGCTCATCGCAACGGGCGCTTTTGCAGCAGTCCAAGACGCAGCGGTCTGGGGCGAAGCAGGCAAAGCTGGCTGTGCCGGAGCGGTTGCAACAGTCTGCGCTGGTTGTGCGTCTTTCCCATCGGTTGCAGTGCGCGCCAATATGCCGCCCGCCAGAACGGGAATTGCAGCCGCCACACAGCCTGAAAGGCTGGCAGGCACGCACACCGCCGCCGCACTGGCCAAAGCAAGTTTCATGGCGCGCCGTTGATTCACGCGGGCTCGCGTTCCCGAACGGTGCGAAATTCGATTTTCTTGTCGTACGGTGCGCCCAGCACGATGCGGTTGACGAATACGCCAGGCAAATGGATCTCATCGGGATCGAGCGCGCCCGCGGGTACGATTTCCTCTACCTCCGCGATGCAGACCCGCCCGCATGTGGCTGCAGGCTCATTGAAATTGCGCGCAGTCTTGCGAAAGACCAGATTGCCGGTCTCGTCGGCTTTCCACGCTTTGACGATGGCGATATCGGCAAAAATTCCCCGTTCGAGGATGTAGGTCGACATCACCCCGTCACGATCGGGAAATTCGGCGTGCTCCTTGCCCTGCGCCACCTGGGTGCCCACGCCCGTCTTTGTGTAAAAGCCGGGGATGCCCGCGCCACCTGCACGCATCCGTTCGGCAAGGGTGCCTTGCGGACAGAATTCTACCTCCAGCTCGCCTGCGAGAAACTGCCGCTCAAATTCCTTGTTTTCCCCGACATAGGAAGAAATCATCTTTTTGACCTGCCGCGTGCGCAGCAGTTTACCGATGCCTTCATTGTCGATCCCGGCATTGTTGCTGGCAAAGGTCAGGCCGCTTGCGCCGGTATCACGAATGGCGTCCAGCAGCCGCTCAGGAATGCCGCACAGGCCAAAACCGCCCGCAGCGATCAGCATGTCATTGGCGATAACCCCTTCAAGAGCGGCGGCGGCTGAGGGATAGATTTTGGACATGGACAATTCGCCTGTTGCTAGGTTGGCAATTGCACTGCCGTACAGAGAGCGGAGTTGGGCGATGACTAATGATTTGCGCCCGTCGTGTCACCCATTAGGGCATCGCCCGGCAGATCGCACAACGGCGCAGGACGCTACGGCATGCACCGGAATAGCGTCCCCCCGGCCCAAGAAATTGCTGCATTGCAACAGGCCAATCCGGGATTTATGCCTAAAATACGTGCAAGTGCCCAATTATAAGGCAGATAATTCTGCCGCTGATGCCGCAAAGCGAACAAGTTTGCATTACAGGTTGCAAACTATGCAATCAACTATGCGGCTTTCGCACTTGCACAAAAATGCCATTCGCCGCATATGACTTGCGTGCCTTTCAGGCATCCTCTCCCAAACTTTCAAGCCCGGCCTTTGCGCCGGGCTTTTTTCTTTCCGGCCCGAAATCGGCGCCCGGGGCTTTTTCCTGTCCGGCACCAAAATGGCGTTCGGGCATTGCGTTGCACACGCCTTATGCTGTGGCAGCGGCAGGCAAAACGCGGATTTCGTCATTCTAACGCGCCAGCGTGATTTGCATTGATCGACATGCGAACCTAGCTAACCGGAAACGACGCGAAACCTACGCGCCTGGACAAAAAGAGGAATGCCGAATGGCGGACGCTGCAAGCCCCACCGAAACCACCACTGCCCGGTTGCAGGTTGCTGCCGCGCGTCAGGAGGAATCAGGACAGGGCATCGCGCGCATGCCGCGTTCAACTTTTCAAAAGCTGGGCATCACCGACGGGGATGTCGTCGAAATCCAGGGCAAACGTACTACTGCCGCGATCGCCATGTCAGCCTATCCTGAAGACGATACGCTGGATGTGGTCCGGCTGGACGGGTTGCAGCGCGGCAATGCAGAGGCTGCTTCGGGCGAGCACGTTGTGATTGTTGCCGCCGAATCTCGCCCGGCGACGCGCGTGGTGTTTGCGCCTGCACAGCGCGAAATGCGCCTGCAGGGGCCGACGCAGGCGTTGAAACGCAATTTTTTCCGAAAGCCGCTGGTCGCGGGCGACCTGGTGGCGACGACCGGTCAGCAGCCGGTGCAGAACATGCCGTCTGATGTGCGCCAATTGCTGCGGGCGCCTGCCTACGCTTTGACTTCAGATCCGGCTGTCGGTCGCCTCCACCAGCCCCAAGGGTATCGTCCATATTGACGAGAACACCGAAGTCGAGCTGCGCACCGAATTCGAGGAGCCGCGCGATCCGCGTGCTGGCGTAAATTATGATGACGTGGGCGGGATGGAGGAAACCATCCGGGCACTTCGCGAAATGGTGGAATTGCCCCTTCGCTATCCCGAATTGTTTACCCGGCTGGGAGTCGATCCGCCCAAGGGGGTGTTGCTGCACGGCCCACCGGGGACGGGCAAGACCCGGCTGGCTCAGGCGGTGGCGAGCGAATCGGATGCTGAGTTTTTTACGATCAATGGCCCTGAGATCATGGGGTCAGGGTATGGCGAATCGGAAAAGCGGCTGCGCGAAGTGTTCGAAGAAGCGAGCAGGGCTGCGCCCGCCATCATCTTCATCGACGAAATCGATTCGATTGCGCCTAAACGCACTCAGGTGCCCGGTGAGGCGGAAAAGCGGCTTGTCGCGCAATTGCTAACCCTGATGGATGGTCTGGAAGCGCGGGCCAATCTGGTGGTGATCGCCGCCACCAATCGCCCGGACGCAATCGATGAAGCGCTCCGCCGGCCCGGCCGGTTCGATCGCGAAATCGTGATCGGCGTGCCCGACACTAACGGCAGGCGCGAAATACTTGCGATCCACACGCGCGGAATGCCCCGCGAGGAAGCGGTCGATCTCGATGAACTCGCCCGCGTCACGCATGGCTTTGTCGGCGCGGATATTGCCGCGCTTGCCCGCGAGGCAGCGATCGAGGCGGTGCGCCGGATCATGCCGCGGCTCGATCTGGACGAACGCACGATCCCGCCCGAAGTGCTTGAGGACCTGTGTGTCACGCGCGATGACTTTCTGGCTGCGTTAAAGCGCGTTCAACCCTCCGCCATGCGCGAAGTAATGGTGCAGATGCCCAATGTCGGGTGGAGCGATATTGGCGGGGTGGGCGATGCCATCGACAAGCTGAAAGAGGGGATCGAGCTTCCGCTCAAGAACCCCGATGCGTTTCGCCGTCTTGGCATCCGCCCGGCCAAGGGGTTCCTGCTGTATGGTCCTCCCGGCACCGGAAAGACCCTGTTGGCGAAGGCGGTCGCGAAGGAAGCCGAGGCCAACTTCATATCCATGAAAAGCTCCGACCTCCTGTCCAAATGGTATGGTGAAAGCGAACAGCAGATCGCTCGCATGTTCCAGCGCGCCCGCTCGGTCGCGCCCTGCGTCATCTTCATCGACGAGATCGACAGTCTGGTGCCCGCACGTGGCTCAGGGCAGGGCGAACCGCAGGTAACAGGCCGCGTGGTCAACACGATCCTGGCAGAAATGGACGGGCTGGAGGAATTGCAGTCTGTTGTGGTGATCGGCGCCACCAACCGTCCCACATTGGTCGATCCAGCGCTGCTGCGACCGGGCCGCTTTGACGAGCTGGTATATGTCGGCACGCCGGACAAGGAGGGTCGCGAACATATCCTCAAGATCCACACCGACAAGATGCCCTTGGCGAGCGATGTCGATCTGGCGGCGATTGCAGGCAAGACAGAACGATTTACAGGCGCCGATCTGGAGGATGTGGTCCGCCGCGCCGGGCTTGGCGCGTTGCGCCGGGTAGGCGGCGAAGTGACGGAGGTTGCGAGCACGGATTTCGAGGAGGCGCTGAAAGACAGCCGTGCAACCGTCACCTCAAAGATGGAAGACGAATATCGCAAGATGCGCGGCGAGCTGAAGAAACGGGCCGCCGAGGTGATACCAATCGGGTTTTTCCAGCCCGACACGCTGGAACCCGCCCGCGCAAAGAAACACGACTGAATTCGAGCGCGCTCGCAGTGGGGACGCTGCGCCTAGTGCGCGGCGTCCCAGCTGGCACCTGTGCCGATATCGATTGCCAGGGGCACGTCGAGTTTGACGGCGGGCAGCGCGGCCTCTGCCATCACCCGTTCGATGATCGGGCTGGCGGCGGCAACGTCTCCCTCAGGCAATTCGAACACCAGTTCATCATGCACCTGCAACAACATCCGCACGTCGCCAAGCCCGGCGTCGTGCAGCGCGGGCAGCATCCGCACCATCGCGCGTTTGATAATGTCGGCGCTGGTCCCCTGTATGGGCGCGTTGATCGCAGCGCGCTCTGAACCCTGCCGTTCAGCCTGATTTTTTGATTTTATGCGCGGAAACCACGTTTTACGGCCGAACAGCGTCTGCGAATATCCACGCTCTCGCACCGTCTCCATAGTCTCCATGATATAGCGCTGAATGCCAGGAAATCGCTGGAAATAGGTGTCGATCATGTCCTGCGCCTCTTCCGGAGTCACTTCTAGTCTACCGGCAAGACCCCAGCGCGAAATGCCATAAAGGATCGCGAAATTGATCGTTTTCGCCCGTGCGCGTGTGTCACGCGTCACTTCGCCGAACATCTCCGTCGCGGTGCGGGAGTGAATGTCCTCGCCCGCAGCAAAGGCGGCTTTCAGCGTATCGACGTCGGCCATGTGCGCGGCCAATCGCAGTTCGATCTGCGAATAGTCGGCGGCGAGCAGGGTGTTGCCCGGTTCTGGCACAAACGCTTCGCGAATGGTGCGGCCGATCGCCGTGCGGATCGGTATGTTTTGCAGGTTCGGATCGGTCGAGGACAGCCGCCCGGTCTGCGCGCCAACCAAGCTGTAGCTGGTATGCACCCGTCCGGTATCAGGGTTGATCTGGGCTTGCAGCGCATCGGTGTAGGTCGATTTCAGCTTTGACAGGTGCCGCCATTCCAGAACCTTTTTCGCGATCCCAGTCTTGTCACTTTCCCCGTCCATCGCCAGCTTTTCGAGAACGGACTGATCGGTAGAATAGGAACCGCTTTTGCCTTTCTTTCCGCCTTTGAAACCCATTTCTTCGAACAGCACTTCGCCCAGTTGTTTGGGACTGCCGACCGCGAATTCGTGCCCCGCGATAGCGTGGATTTCGCCATCGAGACGACCGATTTCCTTGGCGAATTCCTCTGACAGTCGCGCGAGCTGCGCGCGGTCGACCTTGATGCCTTCGCGTTCCATCGCGGCGACCACCGGGATCAGCGGACGATCCACCCGCTCATAGATGCGCGTGCTACCTTCCTCGGAAAGGCGCGGCTTGAGCATCCGGTAAAGGCGCAGGGTCACATCGGCATCTTCGGCCGCGTATTGCGTGGCGCGATCCAGCGGAACTTCGCCAAACGAGATCGCTTTCTTCCCGGTCCCGCAAACCTCCTTGAACGAAAGAGGCGTGTGACCCAGGTGACGTTCGGACAGCTCGTCCATTCCATGGCCGCCACCCATGCCCTCGCCACGCCCGGCGTCCAGCGCAAAGCTCATCACCATCGTATCTTCGATAGGATGCACTTCTACGCCGTAGCGGGCGAGGACATTGAGATCGTATTTCCCGTTCTGAAAAACCTTTAGAACCGAATCATTGGCCAGCATCAGGCGCAAGGCCGCCAGCGCGTCTTCGCGATCAATTTGCGCGGGCTTTTCATCGAACATGTCGCTGCCGCCGTGGGCAAGCGGGATGTAGCATGCATCGTTGGGTCCGATTGCGAGGCTGATGCCGACCAGATCGGCCTGCATTGCATCCAGGGAAGAGGTTTCAGTGTCGACCGCGACCAGCCGCGCGGCGGTGGCACGCGACACCCATTGTTCCAGCACCTCAAGTGTCTGGACCGTAACATACGCGCTGCGGTCGACCTTGGGCGCTTCTGGCAAAGGTTGGCGTGAGCCTGCGGCGGTTCCGGCATCGCCTGCCTTGTCTGCTTTATCCGGGTGCAGATTATTGGCGCGTTCCGGGCTGCCTGATCCCGTGCCCAATCTTTTCAGCAAGGAGGTAAAGCCGTGGGTCTGGAGAAAGTCTGCCAGCGGTTCCTCTGGGATCGCCGAGATCCGCATATCTTCCAGGGCGACCGGCAGATCGCAGTCCTCCTTCAGCGTCACCAGCACCCGGCTCATCTCGGCATCGGATCGGCCTTCGATCAGGCGCTCCTTGAGCTTCGATTTCTTCATGTCCGGGGCTGAATCAAGCGCAGCGGTAAGCGATCCATGCTCGGCAATCAGCTTACTCGCCGTTTTTGGCCCTACGCCGTAAATGCCGGGGATGTTATCAACGCTGTCCCCCATCAGCGCGAGCACGTCCCCCACCAGTTCCGGCGCGACCCCGAATTTTTCCTCAACTTCGGGGATGTAGATGCGCGCACTCTTCATGGTATCGAGCATGTCGATCTTCGCGCCATCCACCTCGCCAATCAGCTGCATCAAATCCTTGTCCGAGGATACGATGGTCACGTTCCATCCCTGACGCTGCGCATGACGGGCATACGAGGCGATCAGATCGTCCGCTTCCAGCCCCAATTCCTCGATGCATGGCAGGCTGAAAGCGCGCGTTGCGTCGCGGATCAGCGGAAATTGCGGGCGCAGATCCTCGGGCGGTTCGGGACGGTTCGCCTTGTATTCAGGGTAGATTTCATTGCGGAAACTCTTCGAATCCTTGTCCAGAATGACTGCCAGATGGGTCGGACCATCGGCTTCGTCGAGATCGGCAGCCAGTTTCCACAGCATCGTCGTGTAGCCATAAACCGCACCCACCGGAGTCCCTTCCGGATTGGTCAGCGGCGGAAGCCGGTGGTAGGCGCGAAAAATGTAGGAGGAGCCATCGACGAGATAGAGGTGCTGCTGTTCGGACATGGCGCGAGTGCTAGCATCGCGCGAAGGGCTGAGCCAGCATAACTGCCATGCTGAATGGAAGCGCCGTGTCAGGGATTGGTGAAAACGAAAGGGCGCAGGAATGGCCTTGAACCCCAGCTTTGAAATAAGGCGATAAAACGGCAAAAATTGGGCGCCACGCCTTATTTCGCTTGCATTGCCACATTGTGGCCTTTATTTGAGGCGTCAGAGGCCGTTCAATCAACAGTCCGGTTTCACGCAGAGGGCATCAGTTGCCCCGCGCAGTCTCACTGAGTTGAACAAGGAATTTCATTATGCGTAAGTTCGTTCTTGCCGCCGCAATCGCTACTTCGGCTCTCGGCCTTGCCGCTTGCTCGGAAACCGCTGAACAGACCGGCGAAACCACCGATGCAATGGCTTCGGATGCCGATGCAGCTGTGAACGCCACCGCTGAAACCGTTGACGAAGCCGCCACCGACACCGAAGTCGCTGTCGAAGGCGCTGCTGACGAAACCGCCGCTGCCGCTGACGAAGCTGCTGCGGATGCCGAAGAAGTAATGACCGGCGAATAATTCGCTGATCTCCGCACTGCTCCGGCAGCACGGGTTCTTAAAAGAGGGCGGTACCGAAAGGTGCCGCCTTTTTTGTTCGTACGCTGCACCATCGCGCGGCGTCACTCGGTCACGTGTGAATCATGCCTGCAAGGGCCGGAAGTTAGCCGCCGGTCGCTGGAACGGGCTCATCGGCCCAGTTGCGAGTTGGATCGGCCTCGATCCTCGCCTTTGCCGCAAACCCATCATACAGTGCCCGCGTGATCGTCGCTATGCGCTCATCACGCATCAGCCGTGCGGCCGACTTGTTGCGGGCTTCGTCTGCCATGCTGGCACTTTGCCCGGTCACATAAATTGCAGCGGCAACGGCACGGCCATCGGGCAGATGAAAAATCCCGATATCACTTGCCGTTCGGTTGAGCGTGCCGGTCTTGTGTTTAAGGCTGGCCTCGCCGGGCAGGGCCGCATTCATCCGGCGGCGTCCGGTAGTGGTCTCCTCCATCGCTGCAAGCAGCACCCTTCGACTCGATGCGCTCAGCAAGCGCCCCTGATAAATACCCGCCAGCAACCGCCCCATTGTGCGCGGAGTTGCCGAATCGCGGGGATCAATCCTTTCAACTGGATCGAATTCACCATCGTCGCGAACCAGGGTTGCGATGTCGCGCGATAGGTCGAATTCGGTAAAGCCCGCGCCGCGCATCCATTTGTTAACCGCCTGCGGGCCACCGACGACTCGCAACAGGGCATCGGTACAGCTGTTGCAGCTTTTCGAAATCATCAGCTTCATCAGCTCATGGGCGCCAACATAATTGCCGACTTTGACAGGTGCGCGTGCGCCTGAAAATCTCTCCGACCGCACCGGGATCATGAGCGGATATTCGTTACTGAGCGAAAATTTCCCCTCATCGACGCCGGCCAGAAAGGTGGCCGCAACCGCAACCTTGCTGGTGGAAGCCATCGGGAAGCGCTGATCGCCGAGGACGGAGATTTCCTCTCCGGTAGCGAGATCGACCGCATACACTCCGATTCGGCCCTGCGAACCATCCGCCAGTTGGGCGATACGCTGTTCGAAGCCGCTCGCATAAACCGCCTCAAGCGAGGCGGGTTCGCGCATTTGAGTTCCAAATGCATTGTCGAAACTGGCCTCGAGCTGAGAGGTGTTGCCGTTGCCCGCGCTGTCATCGGCCTGCGTCTGAGCGGGTACACTTAATGCGCCCATCCCGATAGCGAGGGCGAAAGCGGTGAGGTGTCGGGGAGCACGAAGCATGATGTGGAGTGTCTCCGATTTTGGTTACTAACAACTTAACTCGCACTGTTACGCACGCTCGATTCGTCGCGGCAAGGACACGGTCTGCCAGTTGCGACCAATTGTGCGTTGCGAGCGACCGGACAAACGAGACGAGTTAGAGCCGCGCTGAATGACCGATGCCGCTTTCTTCCCCGACAATTCGCTCATACTTGCGAAGTCCCCTTGACTGGAAACTGAACGGCGGCAGTTTGCGCTGCGAGGCACCTTTCACCGAAATGAGGAAATTCATGACCGATTCGAGCCATTTGCGACCTGCGCGCGCAATTCTTACTGCAATGCTGCTCGGATCATCGAGCTTGGCGCTCGCGCAAAATGCACCGATCGTGCAGCCGGGTGCGCCAGGCCAGAACAGCCGCACGCTGACCGCAGACGAAGCAATAAAACTGGCAGGGGCAACCTATTCGCCTGGCGACGTGGCCTTCATGCAGAGCATGATCGTGCATCATCAGCAGGCCGTGCAGATGGCAAAGCTGATCAAGGATCGCACCAATCGCGAAGAAGTCGTTGCCGTCGGTGGCCGGATCGAAGCCGCGCAGGCAGATGAAATGACGTTCATGAACGAATGGCTTGAGACGCGCGGCGAGAAAACCGTGATGGCCGGGATGACGAACATGTCTGGCATGGATCATTCCAGTCATAAAGCCGGGATGGACCATTCAAAGCACGCAATGGTTGATCATTCGACGATGGCCGGGATGGCTTCACCTGCCGATCTGGCAAAGCTGGCGACACTGCAAGGCGCGGAATTTGACCGCATGTTCCTGACACTGATGATCGCCCATCACGAAGGCGCGGTCGAAATGGTCGACGATCTGCTCGATCAGCCGGGCAGTGCGGCTGATCCGATGCTGTTCCGCTTCATAAGCGACGTTGAAAACGACCAGAGCGCTGAAATCAAGAAAATGGACGCGCTGCTCGCCAGCCTTTCCCCCGATCCGCGCGCATCGCTGACACCCGGCTTTGCCGACGCTGGCGAAGCAATCATGAACCTTCGCAAAGTCGCCAGTTTCCGCAAGCCGGCGGGCTTCTTCAATCCCGACAACCCGGCGGATCTGCGCCCGGAAGTACCGTCGGATGAGGACGCAAAGGGTGACGACGACACAGCCGGTGCAACAGTCGATAGCGCCGCTTCGGCGGCTGATGTGGCCGCTGCAACCGCGCTTGCCGACGCAGCCGATCCCGATGCACCCGCCACGCGCGACAAGGAAGAAGGCGAAAGCCTGACCCAGTATGCGGAACGCAGCCCACTGCTCGATTTCGCCAATACGGATATGGCGTTCTTTGACGACATAATGGTCGCGGGCAATTATCACGGCTTCAACATCTACAAACTCGGAGCCGATGGCGCGCCCAGCCTGATGAGTTCGGTCGTGTGTCCGGGGGGCAGGGCGATGTCTCGGTCGTCGGCGACATCCTCGTGATGAGCGTCGAGCAGACTCGTGGCCGCGTCGATTGCGGGCTTCAGGGCGTGGAGGGCGATGTCAGCCCCGAACGCTTCCGTGGTCTGCGCATCTTCGACATTTCCGATCTCACCGCCGTCAGGCAGGTCGGACAGGTGCAGACCTGCCGGGGCAGCCACACGCACTCCATCGTAAGCGCGGATGACAAGCGCATCATCGTATACAATTCCGGCACATCTAGCGTGCGCGACCAGGAGGAACTGTCACGCTGCATCGATAATCCGGCGGACAGTCGCACCGCCCTGTTCAGCATCGACGTGATCGAAATTCCGCTCGCCGATCCATCACAAGGCGCGCATCATCAGCAGCCCGCGCGTGTTTGCCGACTACCGACAACCGGAGAAATCGCCGGGCTCTGGAAAGGGCGGAGAGAGCGGCAAGGGGACGCAAAACACCCGCCAGACCAACCAGTGCCATGACATCACCGTTTTCCCCTCACTAAAACTCGCGGCAGGTGCGTGTTCGGGTAATGGCATCCTGATGGATATCTCCGATCCGATGAAGCCGGTGCGGATCGATGCGGTGTTCGACAAGGGCTTTGCCTATTGGCATTCCGCCACATTCAACAACGACGGGACCAAGGTGATATTCACCGATGAATGGGGCGGCGGCGGTCGTCCCCGCTGCCGTGCGTCAGACCCGATGACTGGGGTGCCAACGCGATCTACGACATCGTCGATGGCAAGCTGCAATTCCGCAGCCACTACAAGATGCCCGGACCGCAAGGCGACACCGAAAACTGCGTCGCGCACAACGGTTCGATCATCCCGGTGCCGGGTCGCGATCTCTTCGTCCAGAGCTGGTATCAGGGCGGCATCAGCGTAATGGACTTCACCGACAGCGCCAATCCGGTCGAAATTGCGTATTTCGACCGCGGTCCGATCAACACGGATCAATTGGTCGTGGGCGGTTACTGGTCATCTTATTGGTACAATGGCCGCATCTACGGAACCGAGATTACGCGTGGCGTGGATGTGTTCGCATTGGAGCCAAGCACGTACCTAACCGCCGCCGAAATAGCGGCCGCAGAAAAGGCCAGCTATGCCAACACTCGTTTCAATCCGCAGACCCAGACGCAGGTGACATGGGACGAAAGCGCAATTGTGGCAGCCAAGGCGAGCCGGGCCGCAGCGCGGGCGGAAAACGAAAAAGGCGGCTAAGCCGTTTTCAGGCAAAAAAAGCCCCCGGTCCCACCACAGCGGAACCGGGGGCTTTTTCATTCAGATTGCACTATGCGGCTGAGATGGCCTGTTCGATCTTGTCTGCCGAATGGCCGGTCAGGGTCTTGTCGATTTCACCCACCAGCCGCTTTTCAAGTTCGGAATGATAATGTCGGCGCATCTCCCCCAAAGTCTTTGGATCGGCGATTATCATGACGTTATCGAGTTCATTGGCGAGCACTCGCTCATTCAGCCACTCGGCCACGGCGGCTCCGTGAGCCAGTTCATTCAGGTCGGTACGGCCGAGCTGTTGGCCAATGTTGTCCTGCTTGCGGACACCGGCACTGAAGTTGGTCGGATCGAGTGAAGGCGAGTCTTCTGACCGCAGCTTGGGCTCAAGAGGCTGGCCTTCGTTGCGGAACAATAGAAAATTCTCTCCATCGACCACTGCGACATGGGCGTTAACGGGCAATTTCATGCTTATCTCCTTTGGTAGATCAACGCATGGCTTGCCCGATTGTTGCAGGCTTGGCCCGATTCAGCGCGCTTTCACCCGCGCCACCCATTGATCTACCCGCTGTTCCAGGATGCCCAGCGGCACCGCACCGCCGCCCAACACCGTATCGTGGAAACCGCGAATATCGAACCTGTCTCCAAGCTCCCTCTGCGCGTTTGCGCGAAGTTCCTGAATACGGATCATTCCGATCTTGTAACTGGTCGCCTGGCCGGGATTCACGAAATAGCGGCGCACTTCGGATCGCACCGTGGTTTCGGGCATGGGGGAATTGGCGAGGAAGTAGTCGATAGCCTCGCGCTCGCTCCAGCTCTTTGAATGGATGCCAGTATCGACCACCAGCCGGATTGCGCGCCACATCTCGTTGGTGAGCCTGCCGAAATCCGAATACGGGTCTTCGTAAGCGCCCATCTCCTTGGCGAGGATTTCCGAATACAAAGCCCAGCCTTCGCCAAATGCGGAAATGAACCCGCCTTGTGATCGGAATTTGGGAATGCCCGGCGTCTCCTGCGCGATGGAAACCTGCATGTGGTGCCCCGGAATGCCCTCGTGATAGGCAATCGCTTCCAGAACCGGGATCGGCATCGCGCGCATGTCTGACAGGTGCGCGTAATAAATGCCGGGGCGCGAACCGTCGGGGGTGCCCCCGCGATAGTGCTGCGCTGCACCATCCTGCTCACGGAACGCTTCTACCCGGCGCACCTCCAGCGGAGCCTTGGGCAGAACTCCAAAATATTCGGGCAATTTGCCCTCGATAAAATCAAGATGCGTTTGCGCCTGCGCGATGTATTCCCGCGCTCCTTCATCATTGTCCTGGTAGTAGAATTGGTCCTGCGCGCGGGTGTAGGCGAAGAATTCCTGCAACGTGCCCTCGAAGCCGACCCGCTGCATGATCGTTTCCATCTCGGAACGGATGCGGGCGACCTCAGACAGCCCCTTTTCATGGATTTGATCTGCAGTCAGGTCCGTCGTGGTCATCAGGCCCAGACGATAGGCATAAAAATCCGCACCATCGGCGAGCGCGCCAACCCCTTGCGCCTGCTCGCTCGTGTTGGGGCGGTCTGCGGTGAACCACGCGATGACGCGAGCATAGGCGGGAGCCATTTTCTGCGTCAGCGCGGTGCGGGCTTCTTCGCGCAGGGCATCAGCGCGGCTTTGCGTAATAGTTCCATCGGAGACCAGTCTGGCGAGGTGTTCCTCGCTAGCCTTCCATAGGACGGACGGTGCGCCATCGGTCGCGAACGGGGCGCCACTGATCAGCCCCTGCGATTCCGAGATCACTGCGTCATAGGCAAAGCGCGGCGGGCGGGTGCCGGCTGCCGCGTTATCCTGTGCGCGTTTGAGCAGCTGATCCATTGCCGTGCCAATCGCGCCGATCCGGGCGACAAAGGCGACCATGTCGGCATCGCTTTCAACCTTGTGCTGGGTGAGCAGAAAGCTCGGAAGTCCGGTGTGCTCGCCATTCATCTGGTGCAGGATGTAGTCCTTGTCGGCGAATTCTGCGGCGCGCGCCGTCTGCGCAGCGCGAAACGCAAACATGTCCCACGAAAGCTGGGCTTCCTCGCTCAGCATGCCGTAATCGAAATTGGCCTTCATTTCGGCCAGCGATTGCTGCCACCAGACTGACTCTTTCATCATCCCGTCGACGCTGTAATCGTCGAGCTTGTCGTAGTCGGTTGTCCGGCCCAGCGCAGTCTGGCGCATGGGGCTGAATTTCAGTTCCTCCTCGAACTTGGTATCGAACCATGCGTTGAGGCACTCGGTCTGCGTTGTCTCACACTGTGCAGCGACGGGCTGTGCCGGGGCGGTCTGGCCGAGCGCCAGCTGTGGTGTTGCAAGGGCTGCGGAGGCGAGCAGAAGGGTGGCGAGTTTGGTTTTCATGGGCGGGCTCCCTTTGAATTGGTTGGGCCGACCCTGCGCGACGGCATTGGTTTTGGAAAGCCGCTTTCGCTGATTTTCCAGATTGGCGGCTCGATAAGCGTCGATCGACTTGCCACCTCTGAGGCTGACAACAAAAAGCCCCGCCGGACCAATATCCGACGGGGCAATTTTTGCTGAAGTTGAATGCGTCGACCTGAGCTTAGAAGCCCATGCCGCCCATTCCACCCATTCCGCCCATATCGGGCATACCGCCGCCACCGGCGGGCTTGTCTTCCGGAGCGTCGGTGATCGCCGCTTCGGTGGTGATCAGCAGACCCGCAACCGAAGCTGCATCCTGCAGCGCGATGCGAACGACCTTGGTCGGATCGATCACGCCGGCCTTGACCAGGTTCTCATACGTGTCGGTCGCGGCGTTGAAGCCCTGCGTTTCGTCGCCTTCACGCAGCAGGTTGCCAGAAACAACCGCACCATCGTGCCCGGCGTTTTCGGCGATCTGACGGACCGGGGTCATGATCGCGCGGCGCACGATGTCGATGCCGCGGGTCTGATCGTCGTTTTCGCCCTTCAGCCCTTCAAGAACCTTGGTCGCGTACAGCAGCGCTGTGCCACCACCCGGAACAATGCCCTCTTCAACAGCAGCGCGGGTTGCATGCAGCGCATCGTCGACGCGGTCCTTGCGTTCCTTCACTTCGATTTCCGAAGCACCGCCAACCTTGATCACGGCAACGCCGCCAGCCAGTTTGGCCAGACGTTCCTGCAGCTTTTCCCGATCGTAGTCGCTGGTGGTGTTTTCCATCTGCGTCTTGATCTCGGCCACGCGTGCCTTGATTTCGTCAGCCGAGCCGGCGCCATCGACGATGGTGGTGTTGTCCTTGTCGATGGTGACGCGCTTGGCTTCGCCGAGCATGCCGAGCGTGACGTTTTCGAGCTTGATGCCCAGGTCTTCGCTGATCATTTCGCCCTGAGTCAGGATCGCGATGTCCTGCAGCATGGCCTTGCGACGATCGCCAAAGCCCGGTGCCTTGACCGCAGCAACCTTGAGGCCGCCGCGCAGCTTGTTCACGACCAGGGTCGCGAGCGCTTCGCCTTCGATGTCTTCGGCGATGATCAGAAGCGGGCGACCGCTCTGCATTGCCGCTTCGAGGACCGGAAGCATCGCCTGCAAGCTCGCCAGCTTCTTTTCATGGATCAGGATGTACGGATTTTCGAGCTCGACCGTCATCTTGTCCGGATTGGTGATGAAGTAGGGCGAGAGATAGCCGCGATCAAACTGCATGCCTTCGACAACATCAAGCTCGAATTCGAGGCCCTTTGCTTCTTCGACGGTGATGACGCCTTCCTTGCCGACCTTTTCCATGGCTTCAGCGATCTTTTCGCCAACTTCCTTGTCGCCATTGGCCGAGATGATGCCGACCTGCGCGATTTCAGCGGAACCGGCTACGTCCTTGGAACGCGACTGGAGGTTCTCAACGACCTTGGCGACGGCGGTATCGATGCCGCGCTTCAGATCCATCGGGTTCATGCCGGCGGCGACCGATTTCATGCCCTCACGCACGATTGCCTGACCCAGCACGGTTGCGGTGGTGGTGCCATCGCCTGCAAGATCATTGGTCTTGGATGCCACTTCCTTCAGCATCTGCGCGCCCATGTTCTCGAACTTGTCCTTAAGCTCGATTTCCTTGGCGACGGTAACGCCGTCCTTGGTGATGCGCGGCGCGCCAAAGCTTTTGTCGATCACGACGTTGCGGCCCTTGGGCCCCAGCGTGACTTTTACGGCATTGGCGAGCGTATCCACGCCCTTCATGATGCGTTCGCGCGCTTCGCGCGAGAATTTCACGTCCTTGGCAGACATAGGTCTTTCTCCTGGAATTTGTGAGTTGAGTTAGGAAAGGTGGGTCGTCCGGCTCAGCCGACGATCCCCATGATGTCGCTTTCCTTCATGATCAGCAGGTCTTCACCGTCGATCTTGACTTCGGTGCCCGACCATTTGCCGAACAGAACGCGATCTCCGGCCTTCACATCCATCGGGATGCGTTCGCCATCGTCGTCGCGGGCGCCATCGCCAACAGCGACGATTTCGCCTTCACTGGGTTTTTCCTGTGCGGAGTCGGGAATAATAATACCGCCAGCGGTTTTCTGGTCGGCTTCGATACGGCGGACCACAACGCGGTCGTGTAGCGGACGAAATGCCATATTTATGACCTTTCTTCTGAGGTTGATGAACGATATTGGCACTCTCCACATAAGAGTGCCAGCGCTCCGCATGTGGTTGTGGCGCGTGCATGAGTCAAGCGATGAGGGCGTAAAAAAATTATCGCGACGAACACCAGTTGCACCTTCGCCCAAAATTTGGGACCGCGACCCGGAACGAGGCCTCGCGGGCCTCATTGACTGCCAGAACACCTTTTTTACCAAATTGCCCAAGGGGGGCATGAACCAGTGCAATTAGACAGCGATCTTTCGGCGCTTACCATTCCGCAGACAGCGTTTCTGTGGCTGCAAGTCAACCTGATGGAAATTTTGGGCGGCTTTGCCGTCCTGTTCATCGGTCTGTTTGTGGCCAGCATCATACAGCGCATGGTTTCGCGCGCGCTCAACAACACCGAACGGTTCGACGCGACCGTCGCCCAGTTCCTGTCCAACCTCGTGAAATACGCGCTGTGGATTTTGGTGATGGTGACCGTGCTTGCGCAGTTTGGCGTGGAGACGACCAGCATCCTGGCGGCGCTTTCGGGTGTGGCACTGGCCATTGGTCTTGCGTTGCAGGGCACGCTCAGCAACGTCGCGGCTGGGGTGATGATCCTCGTGCAGAAACCTTTCAAGGTGGGTGAGGCAATCAATGCCGGCCAGATTACTGCCAAGGTTGAGCGGATCGGCCTGTTCGTAACCGAGCTCAGGCAATTCGACGGTTTGTTCGTCATGGTTCCCAATTCCGAGCTCTGGAACAAGCCGATCATCAACTATCACCGCCATCCTGTGCGCCGGTTCGAACTGGTTGTCGGGATTGGCTACGATGATGACATGAGTGACGCGCGCAAACAGCTGCTTCATCTTGCCAGTATGGACGAACGCGTGCTGGCCGACCCGGAACCTCAGGCCTTCGTCAACGCTCTCAATGACAGTTCTGTCGGAATTGGCCTGCGTGTGTGGTGCAAGACAGAAGACTATCTGGCGCTGTCTTGGGAACTGACTGAAAAGGTCAAAGCTCGCTTTGACGAAGTCGGGCTCAGCATACCTTTTCCGCAGCGCGTCGTTACGCAGGTGGCGGGATGATTGGGTGCGGGGCAGCCCCGGCGGAAACCGGGCCGCTCCGCACGGTAAGGCCCAATTGCTCTCTTCGGATCCATCGCCACGTCAACAGAATCGCTGCGAAGAACAGTCCTGTTGCCAGCCCAATCCAGACGCCAATGCCCTGCAATGGGGTGAAGAAGCCCAGCCCGATGGCCATGCCGATACCGGGCACCCAATAACTGAAGATCGCGATCCACATCGGGACACGCGTGTCCTGCAATCCGCGTAACGCCCCCGCGGCCACCGCCTGAAACCCATCTGCCAGCTGAAATATCGCGGCCAGCACCAGATATTGCAGCGCAAAGGCGACAGTCACCGCGTTTTCGGGTGCGAGTGGATCGAGGAATATCCGCATCAGCGTAAGCGGGGCCAGCACCATCGCGCTTGCGGTGCACACCATGAACGCCGCGCCGATCGCCAGCGCGACCCAGCCCGCGCGCCCGATGCCCGCACTGTCGCGCGCGCCATAGAAATAGCCCACCCGGATGGTGACGGCCTGCCCAACGCCGAACGGCACCTGAAACGCCAGCGCCGCCAGTTGCAGGGCGACGATATGACCCGCCAGTTCCGCTGCGCCGATGCGCCCCATCATGAACGCCGCCGCTCCGAAAATGCCTGCTTCCGCACTCACCGTTAGCGCAATCGGTGTTCCGATCTGAACAAGTTGGCGCAGCCGCGCCCAGTCGGGCGCCCATAACCGGCCCAATACATGATAGCGGTGCAGACGCGCATCGAACCGGATCACCAGAACATACGCGCCCAACGTGAAGACTGCGGTGATGATCGTTGCCATCGCCGCACCCGGCAAGCCAAGCGCAGGCGCACCCAGATTGCCGAAGATAAACACCCAGTTTGCAAATGCGTTCACCAGGATGCCGACCCCGGTGATGGCCGTCGCAAAAATTGGGCGACCAAGGGCGGACACGAAATTGCGCAGCACCGCGGCAAGCAGCATCGGTATCATCGAAAAGACGACAACTACATTATAGCTGTTCGCGAAACCGATGATCGCCGCTTGCTGTCCGGTCACACGCATCAACGGATCCAGCAACAGGCAAAGGCCCATGCCGATAACGCCGCTGATCACCGCCAGCCACAATGCCATGCGCACCGACCGTCGCACTGGGCGCAGCGAAGGCTTGCCCGAACCAAGTGCCTCGGCGATCAGCGGAGCAACGGCGCCGGCCAAGGCGACCAGTGCCCAAAGCACCAGGCCAAACAGTGAAGTTGCCAACCCCGATGCTGCAAGCTCGCGCGGGCCCAGCCGGGCAATAAAGATCACGTCGACCGCATAAGTCGCCATCTGCAACAGATTGGCGAGCGCCAGCGGGCTCGCCAGCATCAGCGTGGCGCGCAATTCCTTGCCCCATCCGGGCGTTTCAAGATGATCGGTTTGCTGCATGGTCGGTTCTGTGCCCGCCAGCGGGCGAGCCGACCCGAATAGGGATAGCGGCGATTCGGGGAAAGATTAAACGCCCAGCCAGCGCACAAACGCTTTCGGGAGCATGGCCATTCAGCATCCACCATAAACGGGACCGGAATGGGACAACGCGCGGAAATCCGCGATTTGATGCAGATTTCGCTTTGCCGAATCGGTCTAAAGGCACATGATCGCGTGATTCTGGGGGCAGTCGTGACATACAGCAGGCACACAGAAACCGCATATTGCGCGCGCAGGAAGCAACGCTCCAGCTCGATGGGGCGGATGTTGTTGACGCGCGCGCTGCCGGGCAGCGTGGCGGTTGTCGCCACCCTGCTTTTACCTGAATTGTCGGCAGGTGCAGGCGGCTTTGGCGCGGGCTCGCGCATCGATAAACCGCGCGAGCCGATGAATTTTGCTCGTCACCTATCGGCGGCGCCGGCGGCTGGCAGGGTGTCGGTGTCGGTGTCGCTGGCAAATATTGACTTTCGACCGCAATCGCAGATTCGCCCCCTTGGAGTGCGAGCCGTGCCCCTGCCTGACGTAAGTGGGTCGGAGCCTAACCCGGTATACGCTGAGAATGCCGGGTTCGTGCCGGTTTCGCCGGTTGACCCACCTATTGAGCCCGCACAAATTGAGCAAAGTGCCGCACTGCTGCGATCAGATCCGCCAAATATGATGGCTGACCCGATGTCACCAGCGTTGGAGACAACTGCGCTTGGCAGTGCAACTCCATCGATTTTGGCGTCGGAACTCTCTGCCGGGTTCAGCGCGGATGCGACCAGCGCAGCGGCTGAGCCTGCGGATCATGGTGCAGCGGCAGGCGTCAACACTGTGGCTCTGGCACCTGTACAATCGCTCGCGCCAAACGAAACCGAAACGACTTCGGTATCGGCATCGCCGTTGGCTCAGCAGGCCTTTGTTGCAGAGCCGCAACTTCCACCGGGCCTCGGCTCAGGCTCGCCAACGGTTGGTGCAGACGTTGTCGGGCGTGCCGCCAGCGCGTTTTCCCCAGCGACCGCTGTGGCAGACGATCGATCCGCGATTCCCCAGAGCCTGGCTGTGCAGTCCGCCCCGCCTGAAACAGCGCTCACCGCATTGCCTGCCGTTGCAACGCAACTTGAACCGGCGCCCGGTCTAGGCACCAGCGCGACATCTGAGTTGGAAATACATTCGCAGCTCGTGACGCGAGTCGATGGAAAGGCCGCCGGACAGCTGGATTTCCTGCAGACGACGACCGGCCTCTCCGTTCGTCTTGGCTCTATCGTGGAAGTTCTGGGCGATCGTTACGAGCCGGAAACGCTGGCGCGCATTAAGGCATCGGAAGCGAGCGGGATGTATTTCTCACTTGCTGAACTGAAAGCGCAGGGCATCCCGATAAGTTACGATCCGGTCTATGACGAATTCAATATCGGTCAGACCGATACCCGGCCCAAGGCTGCTCGCAAGGTGCATATGGACCAGATATCCGCGCCCGAACGCGGGCTGATCAGCAGCGGGATCGATCAGGTCCGGCGCTGACGATCAGCCTGCGTCAGACGCGCAACTGCCTTCTACAACTTCATAAGGGTCTCGACCCGGCTCTTCGGCAACCAGCTTCACACACCATGTTTCGCCCGCGTTGGCGCGCATCGTGGACAGCACAGCGGTGGTCCCCGCGGCGAGCGTCGTTTTTCCGCGGTGGCGCGACGTCGACTGGCCGGTTACTTCCAGCAGATAGCTGACCTCCTGCGCGCGATCCGAGTGGCCGATCAGCTGGACCTCGATTACGCCATCGCGCTGTTGGACATCGAGCTTGAGGGCTTGCGATTCTTCAGTCATATGTGGCGCCGTTCCGAGGGAAGAAAGCAGGATCGCGGCAATTCCTGCCGTGTGAAAAATGGTCATGGCGCGCCGCCTCCGAGCTGGTTGATGATGGCATTGATTAGTGCCTGTGTCTGTTCGCTGAAACCCTGCGTATCGTCCTGCTCTTCTTCCCCCGGCCGGACCGGAGCGTTGGGCGAGGCAAGCGCAATCGAAGCAATTGCCTGATTGCTGAAGTCATCGCTTGCCGCGCTGGTCCTAGCAAGGCGTTCGATCACCTGGCTGATGCTGGGCTGGGCCGCCATATCAAGATCGCCGCGCAGCAGCCATTCTTCGGCACTGATCGGACGATCCACCTTGGCTGCGAAGTCCTGCGATCGTGTTTCGATCCGGTTCTGGCACAGCGCGATTACCGCAGGAACCGATGGTGGATTATCGCAGATATCGGTACCCTCGATCGCCTGCAACAGCACGCGCCGTTCGGCCGCGCTCAATTGTGCGAGTGTCGCGTCCAGATCAGCCTTGGACAATTGCGCCATGCCGGACCCGCTCTGGGCAAGGCTGGTGATCTGTTTGGTCGGGGTATTATTGCCAGACGGGCGGGCAATCTGATCGCCGGGTAACTGCATCAGGCTGGGACGGGGTGCTGGCGCTGCCGAATTGGTCTGGAGATAGGCCTTGCCCGCTGTGTCGCCCCTGGTCTGATCGGGTGCAGGCGTTTCGATCTGCACCGCCTCTGTCCGGCTGACGCCTTCCGGCTGTTCCTGATCCGCCAGCGCTGCCACAGGTAGGCCGAAAACCGCGATCAGCGGCAGGCTGCGGCGGGCAAGGCGAAGGGCGGTCATCTTATCCGCCTGAACCCGGAGCTGGCGCAAATTGCGCGCCGGTTGTGCTCTGGGTGATCTGGAGGTTGCCGCCGCCGGTCTGCACGATCTGCATATCGGCAAGGCCATCGCCACTTTGGCTCCATTCCAGCCGGTTGCCGCTGTTCAACTGGGTTGCGGTCATGGTGTTGTCATCGCCGACCTGATCAAGCCGGGCGTCGTTGTCGCTGCCATCCTGCGCCAGAATAATGGTGTTGCCGTTGCCGCGCTGCAGGATTGCGGCGCTGGTCTGGGCGCTGGCTGAAAGTTCGTTCTGATACAGTACCGCAGTGTTCTGATTGCCTTCCTGTGCCAAGGCGAGATTGGTGGGGCCATCACCATCCTGTTGAGCGGTCACGCTGTTGCCATCACCATCCTGCGCAATTTGCGCACGGTGCGGGGCGGTGCCGTTCTGGTCGAGACTGATCTGGTTTTCATCGCCGTCCTGCACGATGCGGGCAAGGCTATCGGCATTCTGCTGGGTGACAGCAATGCGGCTGCTTTCGCCGATCTGCGTCACAAACACGCCGCGTTCGGGCGCGCTTTGCGCCAGTGCCGGATTCCATGCCGGGGCCACTGCCAGCACCGCAAGCCCCGACCCGCCAATCAACAGGCAGCGAAGGGCAGAGCGGATGGCGGAAACAGGCATGGCGGTATCCTTGTAATCGAAAAAGGGGCTCCGGGCGAGAGCGACGTCCCGCCCGGAGCTGTAGCGTGCTCGCAGGCTTAGAAGCCTGCGTAACGGTGGCGGTGTTGCCGATGCCGTTCTGATCGACAGTCGACATGTTGAAGTTGCTCGACTGGGTAACGGTGGCCGTGTTGCCTGAACCGGTTTGGAGAATGTCGGACAGGTTATCGCTTCCCGACTGCGCTACAGTGGCGGTGTTATAGAGGCCTCCGTCGCCGTTCTGGGTAATGGTGCTGGTGTTGTCGCTACCGGACTGATCGCTCGAAGCGGTATTACGAACCCCGTTCTGCGTAATGGTCGATTCGCTGTCGAAGCCGCTCTGCGTGATCGATGCCGAGCTGAACGATTGCGCCGAAGGCACTGCACCATTCTGAGTGATGGTGGCGGTGTTACGCGATGATCCTGCCATCTGATTTACGATCGCCGTGTCGTTTCGGGCGTTGCTGTTCTGATTGACATACGCAAAGCTGTCATCGCCCAACTGGTCGATATCGACGCTGGAGTTCAGGCCGCCCAATTGGCTGACGAAGGCGAGATTGCCGTTGCCCCCTTGCAGCACATCGGCGTTCAGGCCTGCGCCATTCTGCAGCACATCGGACTCGTTTCCATCACCGGTCTGGGTGACGAGTGCGGTGGCACCCTTGTTCAGCTGATTGACGTTCGAATCGTTGCCGAAACCGCTCTGCACTACAGTTGCGCTGAGATTTGAGTCCGCTTGGTTCAGCGGGCTCGTATCATCCTGATTTACCACCGAGTTGTTGCCACCATTCGTCTGGGTCACGCTGGCAAAGAAGGTGTTTGCGCCGGCGTTATCGAAAGTCTGAGTGATTTCCGAGGTGCTCGCCCCGTCTTGGTCGACTATAGCGTCCATATTGTTCGAACCCATGCCATTTGCGGTCTGGGTCACCGTCGAAATCGCACCGTTGGTCTGTGTGACGGAAGCAAACAGGTCGCCTGAACCATCGCCTGCGGCAGTCTGCGTGATGGTCGAATCAGAGCCGTTGTCCTGACGAAGAACCGCTTCCAGATCTCCGGCACCGTTTCCTGAAACAAGCTGCGTCACAGTGCCGGTGGAACCGCCAAATTGACGCGAATCGTACACAACCAGGCTTGAATTGTTGCCGGAAATCGTCTGGTCGACGAGATCGGTCGAACCTTCCCGCTGCACCACCGTGGCCCGCATCTGCCCGGAATTCTCTCCGGTGATCGTCTGGAAGACATCGGCATTCGAGCCACCCTCCTGATTCACGCTAGTCGACGCGATGGTGTCGCCTTGACCGGTCGCACTTTGCGTGATGGTTGCGGTGGAATTGGTCTGACGTGCCGTCGCCGTCAGCGGACCTGCCTGAAAGCTGTCGGTATCCTGATCGATTATCACTGTCGAAGCGCCCTGCTGTATTGCCGTGGCGGTCAATCCGCCGTTGAACTCGGGTCCGGCTGCGGTCTGCGTGATCGTCGACTGGTTCACGCTATTGTTCTGTTCCACCGTGGCAGTAAGATTGCGCGCAGCCCCATCTGACATCTGGGCAATGGACGAGTCGTTGTCGTTACCGGTCTGGGTGACCGTTGCACGTGGGTCAAAAGCGGCACTGTCTGGAGTTAGCGTGCTATCATCAGACTGTTCGATGGTTGAAGTGTTGCCCGCTCCATTCTGGGTAACGCTGGCGGATGCGTTCATCGAATCCTGATCGATGATCGAGCTGTTGCCGTTACCCGTCTGGGTGGCCGCTGCGCTGTTGTCATTACCGTTCTGATCAATGTCAGAGGTGTTGCTGCCCGACTGTGTAACGGTTGCGCCGTTAGCATTGCCGATTTGGTCGATTGCCGAAGTGCTCTGAGCAAAGGCCGGAGCTGCGACGGCCAGCGCTAGGATCGATGCGCCGGTGAGGATTGTCTTTTTCATAAAATATTCCTTCGTCTTCGGTGTTGAATGAGACGGACTTTTAATGTGCCCGGGGTCTGGAGCCCCGGCGGAGAAGGTCCGGGCAGGACACTGGCCCTGCCCGGAAAATCGGGTCACATACCCTGAGTTACAGTCGCGGAGTTGCCCATGCCTGTCTGGCTCACGCTCGACAGGTTGTTGTTGCTAGACTGGGTGACAGAGGCGGTGTTCAGCGAGCCATCCTGTTGGATCGAGCTAATGTTATCGTTGCCGGATTGCAGCACATCTGCGGCGTTGCCAGTGCCAACTACGTTCAGGTTCTGGAGGACGAGACTGGTGTTGCCAGCGCCGCTTTGCGTCACCTCGGCTTCGTTGCTGTCGCCCGGATCCGAGAAACCCTGATCGATCACGCTGGCGTTCTCCTCGCCCGACTGAGTGACTTTGGCGATGTTACCGTCGCCCGGCCCCTGGATCACATAAGAGGTGTTCTGGAAGCCGCTTTGGGCGATGTCCACACTGCCCCCGACACTGCCTTCCACCTGGAAGACATTGCTGGTCAGCTCGTCGCCAATCTGGGCGACGGTGACTTTGTTGCCGGTGGTCGGGTTGCCCGATCCCGAACCAACGGGGCCACCGAACAGATCACCACCTTGGACAATGTTCGAGAAGTTGTCGTTGCCATCCTGTGTGCTCGACGCCTCGTTCATGCCACCGGCCTGGCCGATCGTCGATGTGTTGTCGGAGCCACCGCTTTGCAGGATCGTTGCGACGTTGAGGTTGGCAGGCGGACCTTCAGCCGCGTCACCGATCTGGGTAATGGAGGCGGTGTTGCTCAAGGCCGATGCGGTCTGTGTGATGCTGGCCGTTTCGCCGCGGGCATTGTCACTTTGCAGGATCGTGGCGAAGTTGTCATCGCCGTTCTGGACCACCGAAGCGAGATTGCGCTGTGTGGATGAGTTTCCAGCGTTACCGGTCTGATCAATATCGGCGTCATTGCCGTTGCCGTTCTGCGTGACGTTGGCGATCATATTGTCGCCGCCGTTGAACTGATCGACATTCGAGGTGTTGCCGATCCCCGTTTGAAGGACGTTCACATCGGCGCGGCTGACTTCGTTCTGGACGATGTTGGAGTTGTTGTCCGAACCACTCTGATTGACGATCACGTCGAGATCGACACCGGCATTGGTTGCGCCCTGTTGAACGAAGGAGTCGTTGTTCGAGCCCCCTTGTGTGACAGTGGCACGGGCGGAGAAAGCACCGTCCTGAATAATCTCGGATGCGTTGTCCGTTCCACCTTGGAATAGCTTGGCGTTCAGGCTGAAGCGATCCTGTGTGACAATCGAAGTGCCTCCGACACCAGTCTGGTTCACTTCGGCATTGACGCCACTTCCGCCCATCTGATCGACCTGTGAATTGTTGTCGAAGCCGCTCTGGTTGACGATTGCTGAAAGGCGTTCAGTCCCGGCACGCGGGGTCTGCGTGACGCGCGATACGTGATTGTCGCCGAGCTGCATTACAGTGGCGCTTACCTGATCCGTATTCTGCGCCAGGTTGGCCGGACCGTTGAGCGTCTGTTCGATGGTTGATTTACTCATACCGTCCTGAATAACCGTGGCGTCAGCATCAAAGGCGTTCGGGCCGATGGCTGTTTGCGTAATGGTCGAGATCGCGCCACCAGCCTGCGATACCGAAGCGAACAAATCACCCGAGCCTGCACCGCGGGCATCCTGCGTTACTGTCGATGCGTTATTGTTACCCGACTGGCCGATATTGGCGGTCAGGGTGGTGGCCACTGCATCAGCGGTCTGCGTGATGGTGGATGTGTTGTCGTCGCCGACCTGGCTGAGAACCGCCTCCGGATCGACAAGCCCGGCGTCAGTATCTGTCTGAGTGACAGTCGACGCATTGCCAAGCCCGTCCTGCGTTACGAGCGCGCTGGCACCGTTTGCGGTCTGATCGATGTCTGAGGTGTTTCCCGTGCCAGTCTGATCTGCGCCTGCGACGTTGTCGTTACCATCCTGATCGATGTCTGAGGTGTTGCTGCCAGACTGTGTAACGGTCGCGCCGTTAGCATTGCCGATTTGGTCGATCGTCGAAGTGCTCTGGGCAATCGCCGGAGCCGCGACGGTCAGCGCAAGGATCGATGCGCCGGTGAGAATTGTCTTTTTCATATTACAGTCCTTTGTTTACTAAATTGAATGCGACGGGTTTTTTGATGTGCCCGGGGTCTGATGCCCCGGCGGAAGAAGTCCGGGCAGGATATGCGTCCTGCCCGGAGAGAGTTGGATCACAAGCCCTGGATCACGGTGGCGGTGCCCCCCGTGCCAAGCTGTTGAATATTCGAAATATTGTTATTGCTGGATTGAGTGACGAGAGCGCTGTTCAACGAACCACTTTGCAAGACATCCGACATATTGCCGTTGCCGGTCTGTGAGACGTCCGATGTGTTGTCTTCGCCCGACTGTTCGAGCAGCGCGACGTTGAGCGAGCCGTTTTGCGATACCTCAGAGCCATTTTCCGCTCCCGACTGGATGACGGTTGCAGTGTTGCTTGCACCGGCGGCCAAGGCGAGCGTGCCCACCTGTTCGATCATGCTGGAATTGCCGGCGCCCGATTGGGTGACTGTGGAAAGCCCGTTGTAACCGCCCTGCGAGATATTGGAGGTGTTATCTGCCGCCGATTGCGTCACTCGCGAGACATTGCGGGTATGAGAATTTCCGACAGCGGTTTGCATTACGCTGGAACTTGAACCGTCCGATCCGGGCAGCTGTTCGACAAAAATCTTGCTGCTGCGACCAGCCTGATTAATGAAGGAGGTGGTGTCGTTTCCGGCCTGCAGCACCTGCGCCAGATTGCCATTGCCCCGCTGCCAGCTTTCGGATTCATTGTTGCCGCCGGTCTGCTCGACCGTCAGGGTCAATGTTGCCCCATTCTGGGTCGCGTTGCTGATATTGTCGTTGCCGCTTTGCGTAATGGTGGCGGTGGCCAATTTGTTCAGCTGTGTCAGATTTGACAGGTTTCCATCGCCGGTCTGACTGACATTCGCCACCAGCCTTTCGTCCGGGCTGGCCGCAGATCCGGGAGAGAAATCGGCTTGGCTGACATCGGAGGTGTTGCCATCGCCGCGCTGAAATACTGTCGTGGTAAAACGGTTGGAAGCGGGCTGGGTGAAGGTCTGCGAAATCACAGAGGTGTTTGCCCCATCCTGATCAACAAATGCATCCTGCGTCACCGACGCCGCGCCGTTGGCGGTTTGCATAATGGCTGAACGCGCGCCGTTGCGTTGCAGCACCGATGCAAATAGATCGCCGCCGCCCGCACCGTTGACCGTCTGCAAAACGTCCGAGATATTGTCATCGCCGGTCTGATTGACATTGGTGACCAGGTTGAAGCTGTCCGCCACATTGCTTTGAGCGACAGTCGACTGGTTGTTGTTGCCCTGCTGATTGACGAACGCTTCGGGGTCTTCGGGCACCGCGCCGATTGCGCCGTTGGTCGAGGCATCGGTCTGAGTAATGGTCGAGCGGTTATCACTGCCGTTCTGGATCACATCCGCCAGCGCATCGAGCGCGGTCTGAGTGGTGGAGGCGGCATTGCCGTTGCCGGTCTGATCAATGTCCGAGACGCTTTGCGCGATAGCCGGGCCCGCGATGGCAAGAGCCATCAAGGATACGCCGGTGATGATTATCTTCTTCATGGTTCGGTTTCCCGTCTTGCACGACTGTCGCCCAAAAGGCGGGGGGCGCTGCGTCCTTCACCCCCCGACCCATCAGCAATCCTATGGCTGGTTCTGTGTGACAGTTGCGGTGTTGGCGTTGCCGGCTTGCGAGACATCCGACGTGTTGCCGGTGCTGCCTTGGATCACGCTTGCAATGTTGTTGTTGCCAAGCTGTGTGATGGCCGAACTGTTGTCGAAACCGGACTGCAACAGGGTGGCAAGGTTGCCGTCACCGTTTTGCGAGACGGAGGATTTGCCATCGTCACCAGTCTGGGTCACGTTGGCGGTGTTCCCGTCACTCGCCGCACCAGTCAGCACAAAGAAGTTGCCATCGGTGCCCTGCTCGATCGACGAGCTGTTGCCATTGCCTTCTTGACGCAGCGTGGCAGTCTGGTTCTCACCGACCTGAATGATGCCCGCTTGGCCAGCGCGATTGCCGGAGCTGTTGCCTTCACCGATCTGGGTGACGCTGGCGATCTGATTGCGGCCATACTGAGCGACCGCAGCTTCGTTATTGTCTCCGTTCTGAGCGATTGTCGCACTCTGGTTTTCGTTGAGAACGGGAGCGGTAAACGGGCCGAACAGCGGCACCCGAGCGGCGTTCTGCGTCACTGTCGCCTCGTTTGAAAAGCCGTCTTGCGTTACGGTCACGTCTGAACCGTTGGCGATGCCGGTAACTTCGGAATCGTTTTCGGTACCGTCCTGTTCGACTGAGATTGTCGCATTGCCTGCGATCTGGTCGACATCGGAAACGTTATCGATGCCATCCTGATCGACATCTACCGAGGCAAGGTTGGCCGATTGGCTTACGTTGCTTTCATTACGCGTGCCGCGCTGAACGACATCGATAATTGCGGCATTGCCGGTCTGGGTCACGACGGAGTCGTTTTCCTCGCCGTCCTGCAGCACCGTCACTGCGGCGAGCGAGCCGCTTTGTGTCACGGTTGAGATATTGTTCTGCCCGGTCTGGCCGACCGTAACGGTCGCGGCGTTGCCGGTCTGGTCTACGAGGGAGTCGTTGCCTTCGCTTGCGCCATCGGAATTGCTCTGGGTAACCGCGACGGAGGCCAGCGTGCCCGATTGCATCACAGTGCTGTCGTTCTGGTTGCCAGTCTGCAACACCGAAGTGGCTGCGAGCAGCGAATCCTGCACGACCACCGATGCGTTGTCAGTGCCATCCTGGGTTACCGTGACTGCGCTGGTGGAGCCTTCCTGAAGAATGTCGCTGTCATTGCCCTCACCGGTTTGGGAAACTGTGGCGGTGTTGTCCACCGACCCCACCGCCTGTTCGATGGTCGAGCTGTTGGCATCGCCTGCGGTGCTGGCCTGGGTGACAAACGCGTCGTTGCTGCTGCCATCCTGATCGAGATCGCTGATATTGGTGCCAGTGCCCGTCTGGGCGACCGTTGCAGCTTCGTTGACGCCGGTCTGTTCCACGTCCGATGTGTTGGGGGCCACTTGTGCAGAAGCGATACCTGCAAGCGACAGCGCCATCAGGGATACACCGGTCTTGATCGTTTTCTTCATTGCTGGGTTCCTTTTGTATTGAGATGGTTGATGCGATACGAGTCAGCCCTGCCGACATTCAGGCGTCGCAAGCGTTTGAAAGTATTTTGAATTTTGGAGGCTGGATTACCGGCGCCAAATGCTTCCGCAGCCCGGCCATTCGCAGAGAAGCGACTGATTTGACTGCTGTGACTGGATCGCTTGGTAATCATGGTTGCATCCGCCTTTTCGATAGGCGATACGAACCGCTGGCCACGGCGCGTTCAGACGCCGAGCTACGCAGGTAATCGCATGCCTTTTCCTCGCGCGCATCGGAGTTGCAGCTCCTTTGCGTGCTTTATTTTGTGCGGCCCAGGTGGCGCTTTTTGCGCTCTTCCGGTTTAGCCCGTGTGGTCCTTAGACCTCTCGGGAATATCGTTTGGCGTTACGATCCATCACGCCGTTTATCATCTTGGTCATCTTCAACGATGTTCATCGCGGACAAGGATCCCGCGCGTTTGACTGCTTTCTGAATGTCGCTGGCGTCGTAAACGCCGTCACGCTCAGCCCGATAGGCAGCGATCAGCGGCTGTGCGCCCGCCATGTCTTCAAACCGCCACAGGTCGAGCTCGATGCCTTCAAGCACGAGGCCGTAAACCGCCTTTTCAATAGCTTGCTGGAGCGCAACCTGATCAGGTTCATTGGAGGTAATTCCTGCCTCTGCCTCAAGCAGTTCACGGAAAGCCACGAATTTGAACGCACTCGCCCCCAGCGCCTGGCTGGCGATGGTTTTTGATGTGGTAACATTGGCCAGCACTTCGCCGGTCCGCACTGATACAGCGCGCAGATACACGGTCACCGTATCCTGACGATATTCGGTCCGTGCGCCGATGCCCAAAAACGCTGCTCCGGCGCCGCCGGTGACGGTGTTGGTATCATAGCCGACAATCCCGCCTTCCAGCAGCACGCCGGCAAACAATAGCGCGGGCAGGGCATTGGGATCGACTTCCTGTTCGCCCAGATAGCGTTTGCGCATTTCACCAATGATCTGGCGTTCGCGCAGCAGATTATCCAGCCGCTCGCGTTCGACCACGGTGAACCAGTTGCGATCGCCCGCATCCTGCAACGCCTTGACCAGCATGGAACTGGCGCCCTGCGTCACTGCGCGCGACAATGTCTGTCCGGTGTCGCTGGGTTTGAACTGACCGGTCTGGTCGGTGAACCCATAGACCGCGATTGCAACCGGCCGCTGAGGTGCAGGCAATTGGTTCAGCAAGCTTTGAGTTTGAGTTTTCTTGGGGAAATATGCGAGGCTGGTAGTAGTCGGCAGCGAATTGCGGCCGTCCTGCGCCATGGTCATGCACCCGCCAAGAGCGAGAGCGGCAAGTGAAGCAAGGCCTGTCGAGAAAAGGGAACGCACCATCTGGCCTCAGTTCACTTCGATGAACAGGGGTACGACGATCCGGGTCTCTTCGCCGGTTTGGTCGTTGCGGATAATCAGCGTCACCTCATCGAGGCTGCGGAAAAATTCGATTGTTTGCCCGCCAAAGCTGATGACGCCCTGTTCTTGCGGATTGTCACCGAAAATTGCGTCGACGATTTGCGAGGACAGCGCGGAAAGCAGTCGCGACTGCAGCTGACGAGCGAAGATATCGGCTTGGGAATTGGTGCTGGTGGCACGTGGGTCGCGAGTGTCATTGTTGGCGTTGGCTACTCCAAGCACGTGGTTGGAGTTGAAGGGATTGCCCCCAAAAGTGGGGCTGATGGGTTCGTAAACCACATCTTGCGCAAATGCCGGGCTGGCGAACAAAAACGCACCCGCCACAAGGCATGCCTTTAAGATGGACATCGATTCTCCCCCATTTACCAAGGAACGCAGGCGGGGCTTTTTACCCTCTTGAAACGTTCGAAGTCGGTGACGACTCGGCGACTCGGTGATGCAACGTTAGGCGTTATTAACAGGGTGTAAAGCAACTTAGGATTTGCACTTGGGGATACGTCTCGTTTCTACACACTTGCCTTCTATGGGTTAATCCGGGCGTGAGCATTCCCTTTTCGAACAACAACATCCAAATCGGCTTAAATGGCGCGTGCCGAACTTCTTGATCGGTGCACTGAAACTTGGCTGCTGGGCCAATCATGCCCGGCGGCTGGCGACTTATTCGGCTAACGGGTCGCGGAACGATGTGCGCCAGCTTGGTCGGTATCTTCTGCCGACATACGGGAAAGGGCGGCGCCATTGCTGACACCGCCCCCCATCTGCGAGCGCTTCAAGACACCCGCAAAACTGTGTTTTCGATCACTTCAGTTCGACGGTGCCGCCGGCTGCTTCGATCTTGGCCTTCACTTCTTCAGCTTCGGCCTTGTTCACGCCTTCCTTGAGCGGCTTGGGCGCGCTCTCGACAAGACCCTTGGCTTCGGTGAGGCCCAGACCAGTGATGGCGCGGACTTCCTTGATGACCTGGATTTTCTTGCCGCCGTCGCCGGTGAGGATGACGTCGAATTCAGTCTGCTCTTCGGCAGCCGGTGCATCGCCGCCAGCGGCGGGTCCAGCAACAGCAACTGCAGCAGCGGCGCTAACGCCCCACTCTTCTTCCAGTGCGGTGGCGAGTTCAGCCGCCTCAAGGACGGTCAGCTTCGAAAGTTCTTCAACAAGCTTGGCAATATCAGCCATGATGGTTCACTCCAATTAAGTGGCGGGGCAGTCGAATGTTGTTCGAAGGCCCCAGATGTTTCGTTGTTCGCGAATAGCGTCTCTTAGGCGTCCTGAGTGGCGGCATATGCGCCAAAGACACGGGCAAGCTTGCTTGCAGGCGCATTGACGACCCGGGCGATTTTCGTCGCCGGAGCGTTAATGAGACCAACAATCTTGCCGCGCAGCTCATCGAGGCTAGGCATAGAGGCAAGCGCCTTTACCCCAGCTTCGTCGAGCACCTGCGTGCCCATCGATCCACCGACGATTTCCAGCTTGTCATTCGACTTGGCGAAATCGACAGCGGCCTTGGCAGCCGCGACCGGGTCTTCTGACCAAGCCAGCGCGGTCGGACCGGTGAGAAATTCCTCGAGGCCGACGTAATCGGTGTCTTTCAGGGCGAGCTTGGCGAGACGGTTCTTCGCAACCTTGTAGGAAGCGCCAGCATCGCGCATCTTCGTGCGCAGGTCAGTGGACTGATCCACCGTCATGCCGAGATTGCGGGTGACAACCACCACGCCCACCTCGTTGAAGACCGCATTGAGCTGGGCAACCGCGTCGGCTTTTTGCGAACGATCCATGCCATACTCCTTCACTAATGGTCGCACACAGATGGCTCTGCGTGAGACCGGCTCACGTTTCATGGCGCCGTTCGTCGACACCATGAGTTCAATGATGGGGAAGGAGGGTGCGCCAGTGGCGCGAATGCAACTGCCATTGCAGCATTCGCATGAAATCTCTTTTCCCCGTCTAGGCTGGAAATTAAGACCGGCATATTCCGGTCACCAACGGTCTTGGACGGATGACCGGACGAAGCAAAAGGCCCGCCGGTCGCGGCGGGTCTTTAGCGAAGTCGGCACTCGAAGTCAAGCCGATGGGGCTTGCAACCCGGGGCTTACATGCCGTCGGCTGTGTCTTCCAAGGGTTCGGCTTTCTGGTCGAGCGCTTCGGCCTCCTGCTCGAGACCGGCTGCCTTGGCTTCGTCGCCCTGGCTTCGGCCACGTCTGCCTTCTCCTCTGCGAGGTCGGCCTGGGCTTCGGCCGTTCCGGATGCTGCATCGAGTCACTTCGCCCTGGGCCTCCATGGCATCGTCGCGCTCTTCGCCGATTTCCTCGGCCGGACCATCACATGCGGCAAGCGCAAAAAGGACGGGGACGAGCGGCTGCAAATGCGATACTCTTCATAAGTTTTCTCCTTGTCTGGGACATTGGCTCTACTGACAGGCAAAGCCCGGCGCAATCCTGGATTAAACCGTCTGCTTTCGCGTTCTCCCGACTTCTCCCCTCGCCGCATAGGCCAGCAGATCGCCCGGCTGGCAATTCAGCTCGCGGCAGATTGCAGCGAGAGTGGAAAACCGGATCGCCTTTGCCTTGCCGGTCTTGAGGATCGACAGATTGGCCAGCGTCAGGCCCACCCGTTCGGCCAGTTCTGTCAGCGTCATGCGGCGTTCGTGGAGGAGATCGTCAAGCTTGACCATGATCGATGCCTCCTTCATCGGTATCGTGGGGCTCTGGGCGGCATCACACGGTCCCTTCAAGATCTTCGCGCATCGCTGCCCCATGCTTGAAAACGCGGGCGAGGATGAAAAGCAGGATCACGATAAGTATCCCGGTGAGATCGAGCTCCATGCCGCCCGAAACATCGACATCATCAAGCTCGTCGGCAAACTTGGCGAGTTGTGCGCCAAGCGCGGCCAAGGGCAGGATCAGCAGCTGCACGCCGAGCATCAACCAGCCCATCATCGACAGGCGATCAGCATTGATCGGCAGAAAAGGGTCGCCTTCGCTAACTGTGTTGATGATGTGCCTGAGCTTGCCGAAAAATATGAACAGGCCGCCGACGATCGCCAGACCGATTATGAAGACGCCCAGCAGCGCGAAGACAGGAAATACTACATCGGGATTGCCGATGTCTTCGGCAAATTCCGCGATCAGCGTTTCGCGGAAAAACAGCACCGCAACGCTGGCAATAATGAGGGCGAGAGCACCAATTACCATCGTGCCTTGCAACAATATGGCAAGAACCTTGCCAGCGAGCAGCAGTGGGTCGGTGCCGGTATTCGTTCGCGTTTGTGTCATAGCGGGTTCCTCCAACATATCCTGATTCAAGCCGGCGTCGGGCTCGTGCTGACTTGCGCTGTGCCAGCGGGCGGCACCGTTACGACAGCGGTGATCGAAGTGGCGCTGAGAAGGACTGCAGCGAAAACAGCCAGAGCTTGGGTCATAGAGCGGGTCATATCGTTCTCCTTGATGAGTCATATTGAAAGTCGATAAATCACGTCTAAGCGCGATTCGTTTTATCGTCAAGCAATAATATTGAAAAACGATATGGCCCATATTGTTTTACGCGGAGTTGGCTGAACGAATCGTTGCGAGATGTCAGTGTCAGCGGTCGGTGATGCGCAGCCTCAGTCACAAATTGGGCATCCGGACGGGCACCGTTCTCAGCGGGTAACGGGGTGATACCAGCATTCCAGATTGTCGCCGCTGTACCATCCGCCAACGCTGAACCTGTCACCGGGCTGGGTGTCATGCGTAATGCGGGAAATGGTGTTGATCCACCAATGGTGCGCTTCGTCGATTGCGGGAGCGTTCTCGTAAACGATGCCGTGACCGAACTGCATTTCAATCCATTGGGCAATTCCGCTGATATGACCACCATGGCTCAGCAGTTCGATATCGGATTGTTCAGTTTGTGATGGCGGCGCTGCGGCGTTGAAATCAAATGCGAGCAAGGTGCCGGGATCACTTTTCAGGATTAGGCCCGGATCGTTCGAAGGGAAGGAATCCCTCCGGTAAAAATGCGGCGCGAAATTTGAGACGTCCACTCCTTCCACCAAGCGGGGTACCGGCCCAGCCTCCTTGAAACACGCCAGCGCGACCCTGATCGCAGCATATCCAGGAATGAAAGTCGCGCCGGGCACGGCCAGGCGGGCGCGGGCATCAAGAAGCGAGTTCAGAACGCCTTCACTGAGGAGGTCAGTCGAGAATATTTCCGATACGATTACCTGCGCTCCTCCGCGCAGATCTACCTCGCGATCGAGATTTGAAGAGTGACGGTCGATCACTGTAATTTTGTCGGCCAAACCATTCGCCGCGATAACGGCCTTTGCGCGGTCGGCTATCATCGGGTTTGCCTCGCACGCTATCACGTGAGCTGCGCCCGCGCGCGCCGCGAGCATTGCCAGCAAACCCGATCCCGTGCCGATATCGAGCACGACTTTCCCCGGCGCATTAATGTCAATTGCCTTGCGGTAGGCGGCGTTGCGATCAGCGTCCTGCAACATCCTTAGATGAAACCCCGGCACCCCATGGAGGAGGATGGTGGCGGCTATGGATTCCCACAACGGATCACCCGCGTGGCGTTTCATGACGCGATCAACCATCGTGGGGGCCATCGCGCCAGCCTTGCTGCCCGCCAGCTCCTTCCCCATCTTCAGGAAGTGAGCGGGATTGTTGAGCGGATCACGCTTTTCGTCATCTGCGTTCATGGCCATAGCCCTAACATCTTCGCAAAAGCAGTATGAAATGCAAAGTCGATTTGACATCTGCTTCAAGCAGGTCAGGCAATTGTCGCCCGACCACGGTCCATCTGGGCGCGAGAAAGCTTGGCCCAAGGCAATTGACACGCTGGCACCCTATTCCTACATGCAGGCTCACACGCCAGCTTCGAGCCGGACTGATTCATGCGCGTAGATCAGGCCAAGAATGGAAGCGGCGCATTGCCATATTCGCGACGCAACGTTGAGCTGCTGCCAGACGGACCAAGGGTCCGGATCATGGCATGCGGCTGTTTTGCGTGAGAACTGGCATGTCCATCGCGTGATGATGACATATTCAATCGAGTTGGCGGGACCATCCCTGTCGGCGCAACGATAAAGAGGCACCTCTCTTCCATGGCAACCAAAGCCCCAGCAAAGTCGACCCGCAGCCGCAAGGCAGAGGGCACCGCAAAGAAGCGCATCCGCAAGATTTTCGGCGACATTCACGAAGTCGTGCAGATGCCGAACCTTATCGAGGTGCAGCGCGAAAGCTATGAGCAATTCCTGCGCTCAGACCCTTCGATTGACTATGTATCGGGCCTTGAAAAGACGCTGCGCAGCGTCTTTCCGATCCGCGATTTTGCCGGCACTGCCGAACTCGATTTCGTCAATTACGAACTTGAGCCGCCGAAATACGACACCACCGAATGCCGTCAGCGCGGGATTACCTACGCCGCCCCGATGAAGGTGACGCTGCGCCTTATCGTGTTCGAAGTGGACCAGGAAACCGAAACCCGATCCGTCCTCGATATCAAGGAGCAGGACGTTTACATGGGCGACATGCCGCTCATGACGGATAACGGCACCTTCATCATCAACGGCACAGAGCGCGTGATCGTCTCGCAAATGCACCGTTCGCCGGGCGTTCTGTTCGACCATGACCGTGGCAAGACCCATTCGTCGGGTAAGCTGCTGTTTGCTGCCCGCGTCATTCCGTATCGTGGCAGCTGGCTGGATTTCGAATTCGACGCCAAGGACATTGTGAACGTTCGGATCGACCGCAAGCGTAAGCTGCCGGTCACCGCTTTGCTGTACGCCCTTGGCCTCGACAGCGAGAGCATCCTCGAACATTTCTACGACACCATCGTATGGGAACGCGTCGCCGGAAAAGCCGGGGATGGTTGGAAAATCCCGTTCGTGCCCGAAGTGTGGCGCAACCAAAAGCCGACCTTCCCACTCGTCGATGCATCGACCGGCGAAGAAATTTTTGCCTCTGGCCAGAAGATTTCTCCTCGCGCCGCGAACAAGGCTGCGAAGGATGGTCTCACCGATTTGCTGCTGCCGACCGAAGAAGTCGTCAGCCGCTATGCCTCGCGCGATATGATCGACGAGTCGACGGGCCGCATCTACATCGAGGCGGGCGAAGAAATCACGCTGGAGCACGTCGAGAAATTCGACAATGCCGGGATCGACCGTCTCGTGCTGCTCGACATCGATGAAATCAACACCGGCCCATGGATCCGCAACACCCTGGCAGTCGACAAGGCTGAGAACCGGGATGAAGGCCTTGAGGCCATCTACAAGGTAATGCGTCCGGGCGAACCGCCGACGAAGGAAACCGCCGAAGCGCTGTTCGAAGGCCTGTTTTTCGACGGCGAACGCTATGACCTTTCGGCTGTTGGCCGCGTCAAGCTCAACATGCGTTTGGGACTTGAAGTCGAAGACACGGTTACCACGCTGCGCAAGGAAGATATCCTCGCAGTGGTCAAGGAACTGGTCGGACTGAAGGACGGCAAGGGCGAAGTCGACGATATCGACAACCTCGGCAATCGCCGGGTGCGTTCTGTCGGTGAGCTGCTGGAAAACCAGTATCGCGTCGGTCTGCTGCGCATGGAGCGCGCCGTGAAGGAGCGCATGAGCAGTGTGGACGTGTCCACCGTGATGCCCAACGATCTCATCAACGCAAAACCGGCAGTGGCTGCGGTGCGCGAATTCTTCGGCTCCTCGCAGCTGTCGCAGTTCATGGATCAGACCAATCCGCTTTCCGAAGTGACGCACAAGCGGCGCGTTTCGGCTCTCGGGCCGGGCGGTCTCACGCGTGAGCGCGCAGGCTTCGAAGTGCGCGACGTTCACCCCACGCACTATGGTCGTATCTGCCCGATCGAGACGCCGGAAGGCCCGAACATCGGCCTGATCAACTCGCTCGCCAGCTTCAGCCGCGTAAACAAGTACGGTTTCATTGAAACGCCGTATCGCACTGTCGTCGACGGCAAGGTCACCACCGAGGTGATATATTTGTCCGCGATGGAAGAGCAGAAGCACACCGTGGCGCAGGCCTCGGCCGAACTGAACGAAGACGGCAGCTTCTTCGAAGAGCTGGTTTCCGCGCGTCAGTCAGGCGATAACCTGATGGCTCCGCGTGAACAGATCACGCTGATGGATGTGTCGCCGAAACAGCTCGTGTCGGTGGCCGCTTCGCTTATTCCGTTCCTGGAAAACGATGACGCCAACCGCGCTCTCATGGGCTCGAACATGCAGCGCCAGGCGGTGCCGCTTGTTAAGGCAGAGGCGCCGTGGGTGGGTACCGGCATGGAAGAAACCGTGGCGCGCGATTCCGGCGCTGCGATTGCTGCCAAGCGTGGCGGGATCGTCGATCAGGTCGACGCAACCCGTATCGTTATCCGCGCCATTGGTGAAATTGAGGCCGGCCAGTCGGGCGTCGACATCTACACCCTGCAGAAATTCCAGCGCTCCAACCAGAACACCTGCATCAACCAGCGACCGTTGGTGAAGGTGGGTGAGACGATCGAGCCGGGCGATATCATCGCCGATGGTCCCTCAACCGATCTGGGTGAACTGGCGCTGGGCAAGAACAGCCTCGTGGCATTCATGCCGTGGAATGGCTACAATTACGAAGACAGTATCCTGATTTCCGAACGTATCGTGAAGGATGATGTGTTCACCTCGATCCATATCGAGGAATTCGAAGTGATGGCCCGCGATACCAAGCTTGGGCCGGAAGACATCACGCGCGACATTCCCAATGTCGGCGAGGAAGCGCTGCGCAATCTCGATGAGGCGGGCATCGTCTACATCGGCGCAGAAGTGCACCCTGGCGATATTCTGGTGGGCAAGATCACGCCCAAGGGCGAAAGCCCGATGACCCCGGAAGAAAAGCTGCTGCGCGCAATTTTCGGCGAAAAGGCAAGCGACGTGCGCGATACATCGCTGCGTCTTCCGCCTGGCGTTGCGGGCACCGTGGTTGAAGTTCGGGTGTTCAACCGTCACGGGATCGAGATCGACGACCGTACCCGTGCGATCCAGAACGAGGAAATCGAACGCCTGCGTAAGGACGCCGCCGATGAGCGCGCGATCCTTAATCGTGCAACCTACAATCGCCTCAAGGACATGCTGCTGGGCCAGACCGCCTCTGCCGCGCCCAAGGGCGTGAAGAAGGGCATTGAAATTGGCGAGCAGGTGCTGGCCGATATCGATCGCCATGAATGGTTCAAATTCGCGGTGGCCGATGACAATCGTCAGGCACAGATCGAGGCGATCAAGTCGCAGTACGACGAAGCCGCAGGTCTGATCGACGCCAAGTTCGAGGATCGCCGTGAAAAGCTTGAACGGGGCGATGAACTCGCACCGGGCGTGCTCAAGATGGTCAAGGTCTTCGTCGCGGTGAAGCGCAAGCTGCAGCCGGGCGACAAGATGGCCGGCCGACACGGCAACAAGGGCGTGATTTCGCGCATCCTGCCGGTGGAGGATATGCCATTCCTCGAAGATGGCACTCCGGTTGATCTGGTGCTGAATCCGCTGGGCGTGCCTTCGCGCATGAACGTCGGGCAGATTTTCGAGACGCACCTTGGATTTGCCGCGCGTAACCTCGGCATGGAAATTGCGCAGATGCTGGAGGATTGGAAAACTGCCAATCCCAACGCGGCCGAAGATTATGCCGATGTGAAGCCACCCGAAGCGGTCGTCGACCGTCTGAAGGATGTCTATGGCGACCAGTATTTCGAAGATCTGGAAAGCCGTTCGACCGGACAGATCGTCGAGCTGGCGACAAACCTTTCGGCAGGTGTTCCGATGGGTACCCCGGTCTTTGATGGCGCTCGCGAAGCGGACGTCACCGATATGCTGATCAAGGCACACGTGGACAGCTCCGGCCAGTCGACCCTGTATGATGGGCGATCGGGCGAAGCGTTCGACCGCAAGGTGACTGTGGGCATCATCTACATGCTCAAACTCCATCACCTTGTGGATGACAAGATCCACGCGCGTTCGATCGGGCCGTACAGCCTCGTCACTCAGCAGCCGCTGGGCGGTAAGGCGCAGTTCGGCGGACAGCGCTTTGGTGAAATGGAGGTCTGGGCCTTGCAGGCATATGGCGCCGCCTACACCCTGCAGGAAATGCTCACCGTCAAGTCGGACGATGTCGTTGGACGGACCAAGGTTTACGAAGCGATCGTCAAGGGTGACGACACCTTCGAGGCCGGTATTCCGGAAAGCTTCAACGTGCTCGTCAAGGAAATGCGCTCGCTGGGCATGAACGTCGAACTTACCTCGCTTGGCGATGGCGAAGACGATGCCCAGTGGCCGGAGGCAGCGGAATAAGGGGGCGGGCGCCGCATACTCCGGCGCCCAACCCTGCCCCGCGCTCACAAGTTTAATCCCCCTAAGGGAACACAGTCATGAATGAACTGACCAAATTCACGAACCAGCTCGCAAAGCCGGAAACCTTCGACCAGATCCAGATCGGGATCGCCTCGCCAGAGCGCATCCGTTCGTGGTCGTTCGGCGAGATCAAGAAGCCGGAAACCATCAACTACCGCACGTTCAAGCCCGAGCGTGACGGGTTGTTCTGCGCGCGTATTTTCGGTCCGGTAAAGGATTATGAATGCCTGTGCGGCAAGTACAAGCGCATGAAATACAAGGGCGTCGTCTGCGAAAAATGCGGCGTCGAAGTCACCGTCACCAAGGTGCGCCGCGAGCGCATGGGCCACATCGAACTGGCGGCGCCGGTTGCGCATATCTGGTACCTGAAATCGCTGCCTTCGCGCATTGGCCTGCTGCTCGACATTCAGCTGAAGCAGCTGGAGCGCATCCTCTATTTCGAAAGCTATGTGGTGATCGAGCCGGGCCTGACCCCGCTTGAGAAATTCCAGCTGTTGACCGAGGACGAACTGCTCGAAGCGCAGGACGAATATGGCGAGGACGCGTTCTCCGCCAATATCGGTGCCGAAGCGGTCAAGCACATGCTGATGGATCTCGATCTGGAGCAGGAGCGCGACGATCTGCTTCAGGAGCTGTCCGTCACCAAGTCGACGCTGAAGCCCAAGAAAATCATCAAACGGCTGAAGGTCGTCGAGAGCTTCATCGATTCGGGCAACCGGCCGGAATGGATGATCCTCGAAGTGATCCCCGTGATCCCGCCCGAGCTGCGCCCGCTGGTGCCGCTGGACGGTGGCCGCTTCGCGACGTCGGATCTCAACGATCTGTATCGCCGCGTGATCAACCGCAACAACCGTCTGAAGCGCCTGATCGAACTGCGCGCGCCAGACATCATCGTGCGCAACGAGAAGCGCATGCTTCAGGAAGCCGTTGACGCGCTGTTCGACAACGGCCGCCGCGGCCGCGTGATCACCGGCGCCAACAAGCGTCCGCTGAAATCGCTTTCAGACATGCTCAAGGGCAAGCAGGGCCGTTTCCGCCAGAACCTTCTGGGCAAGCGCGTTGACTATTCGGGACGTTCGGTGATCGTGACCGGGCCGGAACTCAAGCTGCACCAGTGCGGCCTGCCCAAGAAGATGGCGCTCGAACTGTTCAAGCCGTTCATCTACGCCCGCCTCGATGCCAAGGGTCTTTCCATGACCCTCAAACAGGCGAAAAAGTGGGTCGAGAAAGAGCGCAAGGAAGTCTGGGATATCCTTGACGAAGTGATCCGCGAGCACCCGGTTCTTCTCAACCGCGCGCCGACGCTTCACCGTCTTGGCATTCAGGCGTTCGAACCCGTGTTGATCGAAGGCAAGGCGATCCAGCTGCACCCGCTGGTCTGCTCGGCCTTCAACGCCGACTTCGATGGTGACCAGATGGCGGTCCACGTGCCGCTTTCGCTGGAAGCGCAGCTCGAAGCGCGCGTGCTGATGATGTCGACCAACAACATCCTCTCGCCCGCCAACGGCAAGCCGATCATCGTGCCTTCGCAGGACATGGTGCTGGGGATCTACTACCTCTCGATGGAGCGGCAGGAGAAGACTCCGGAATACCTCGAAAACGAAGACGGCACCAAGGTCGAAAGGCTGCCGCGCTTTTCCGATATGGCCGAAGTGCATCAGGCGCTGGAAACCAAGGCAGTGACGCTGCACACGAAAATCCTTGCCCGCGTTCCGCAGGCCGATGAGGATGGCAATGTCGCGATGAAGCGGTTCGTCACCACTCCGGGTCGGATGCTTATTGGTGAATGCTTGCCGAAGAACCACAAGGTTCCCTTCGACATCATCAACCGCCTGCTGACCAAGCGGGAAATCGGCGACGTGATCGATCAGGTGTATCGTCACACCGGGCAGAAGGACACCGTGCTGTTTGCCGATGCGATCATGACGCTGGGTTTCCGGCACGCGTTCAAGGCCGGCATCAGCTTTGGCAAGGATGACATGATCATTCCTGAATCCAAGGAGCGTCTGGTCGATGAAACCAAGGATCTGGTTGCCGGTTATGAGCAGCAATATCAGGACGGTCTCATCACCCAGCAGGAAAAGTACAACAAGGTGATCGACGCCTGGAGCCGTTGCGGCGATCAGGTGGCCGACGCCATGATGGAGGGGATCAAGGCAACGCCGATCGACGACGACGGCAAGGAAGCCCAGATCAACTCGATCTACATGATGAGCCATTCCGGCGCGCGTGGTTCGCCCGCCCAGATGAAGCAGCTTGCCGGGATGCGGGGTCTGATGGCCAAGCCTTCGGGCGAGATCATCGAGAACCCGATCATCTCGAACTTCAAGGAAGGCCTGAACGTCCTTGAATACTTCAACTCCACACACGGCGCCCGCAAGGGTCTGGCAGATACTGCGCTCAAGACGGCAAACTCGGGTTACCTGACCCGCCGTCTTGTCGACGTGTCGCAGGATTGCACCATCGTTGTGAATGACTGCAAGACCGAGAACGCGCTGGAAATGCGCGCGATCGTTCAGGGCGGCAGCGTGATCGCGTCGCTGGGTGAGCGTATTCTGGGCCGCACCGTGGCCGAGGATATCATCAACGCAGCCACCGACGAAGTGATCGTCAAGGCCGGCACGCTGGTCGATGAGCCGATGGTGGTCGAAATCGAGGCGGCTGAAGTCCAGTCTGCCAAGATTCGCTCACCGCTGGTCTGCGAAGCTGACATGGGTGTTTGCGGTACGTGTTACGGCCGTGATCTTGCCCGCGGTACTCCGGTGAATATCGGTGAAGCTGTCGGCGTTATCGCCGCGCAGTCGATCGGAGAGCCGGGCACTCAGCTGACCATGCGTACCTTCCACATCGGCGGTGCGGCGCAGCTCAACGAAACCAGCCACCTTGAATCCATCTCGGAAGGCCGGATCGAATTGCGCGACATGCCCACGATCACCGACAAGAAGGGCCGCATCCTCTCGCTCGCGCGTAACGGTGAAATCGCCGTGATCGATGCCGAGGGCCGTGAACGTGAAATGCACAAGGTGCCATACGGTACCGTGTTGATGTTCAAGGATGGTGAGAAGGTCAATGTAGGCGATCGACTGGCCGAATGGGATCCGTTCACCCTGCCGATCATCACCGAACAATCGGGTGTGGTGCGGTATCAGGATCTGATCGAGGGCATGACGCTCGAAGAGCAGACCGATGATGCCACCGGCATCGCGCAACGCGTCGTGACCGAAAACCGCGCTACTGGCCGCAAGAAGAAAGAGGAATTGCGCCCGCGCATGACTCTTCTGGGTGAAGGCCAGACCGACGACGGCGAAACCGAGGCGCAGCGTTACATGCTGGCTCCGGGAACGACCCTGTCGGTTCAGGACGGCCAGACGGTGGATGCGGGTGATATTCTCGCTCGTGCCAGCCGCGAAGCCGCCAAGACCCGCGATATTACCGGCGGTCTGCCGCGTGTGGCCGAATTGTTCGAGGCGCGTCTGCCAAAGGATATGTCGGTCATCGCCAAGATTTCCGGCAAGATCGAATTCGTCCGCGAATACAAGGCAAAGCGCAAGATCGCGATCATCCCCGAGGAAGGTGATCCGGTGGAATACCTGATCGCCAAAACCAAGGTGATCGACGTTCAGGAAGGCGACTTTGTGAAGAAGGGCGATACCCTTGTTTCCGGTTCGCCCAACCCGCACGACATTCTGGAAGTCATGGGTGTCGAGGCGCTGGCCGAGTATCTCGTGAACGAAATTCAGGAAGTTTACCGACTGCAGGGCGTGAAGATTAACGACAAGCACATCGAGGTGATTGTTCGCCAGATGCTGCAGAAGGTCGAGATCACCAACGGCGGCGACACCACGCTGCTGCCCGGCGAGCAGATCGATCTGGCGGAAATGCTGGAGATCAATGGTAAGCTGGGTCGCAACAAGGAGCATGCCGAGGGCACTCCGATCCTGCTCGGCATCACCAAGGCGTCGCTGCAAACCCGCAGCTTCATCTCGGCGGCGTCGTTCCAGGAAACGACCCGCGTGCTCACGCAGGCTTCGGTCGAGGGCAAGAAGGACACGCTGATCGGTCTCAAGGAGAACGTGATCGTGGGCCGCCTGATCCCGGCTGGCACCGGCGCAGGCATGAACCGGATGCGCGTCACCGCGACCAGTCGCGACGCCGCGTTGAAGGCACAGTGGAAAAAGCAGCAGGACAAGCTCGCAGCAGCGAATGCCGTAGAGGCCAAGGCTGAAGCAGAACCGGAACCTGCCGCCGATCCAGTGTCGAGCGAGGAAGCGATGAAGGCTGCCATGGGCGGCGGTGCGACGGCCACGATGGAAGACAGCGCCGAGTAAGGCTCACTTCCCTGGATGTAGAAATGACCCCGCTGGAGCATCGGCTTCGGCGGGGTTTTTCTTTGCGCAGCCCCCGTAATTACTATTGCGAATAACTTGCAATAAGCCTATCACAGACCGACCGACCCGATCAAACTCTCCTGCCTGCCCAAGGAGCGCCATGCCGTCCCCCACCCCGAACTCCGCTCCCCGTCAATCCATGCTCTTGAAGCTCAGGACGCCGGCTAACATCGCTGATCTTGGCCCTGTCGCGGGGCGGTTCATATACGCCCTGCGGCTCGTTTCGGTGCACGAGCGGGCGCGGCGCGATCCGGTGCCGGAACTTGCCGCGAGGCTCGGCAGCATCGACATCGCGGCAAGATCGCTCGCTCTCAGCCAAGCCATCACTTCAGTCTGGCCTGAAAACATCCGTGTCTCGCGCTTCTGTTGCCAGTTCCTTACGCATGATGAGGCGACAATCGGCGCATTGGTAGACTGCGCCTGCAGCCGCGATAGTAAGGGGTTCGCAAGCCAGATCGAAGGTTTGATCCGCCCGGAACGCGTGCATCGCCTGTGGGATGCCGTGCTGGGACTGATCATGGCGGAGATGCGGGCCGCCTGAAACCTCATCCCTTTTGCGCGTGAAGCGCTTGCGGGCAGGCGCGGCGCCCTTTACCGCGCATGACCATGACCATCACCCGCTTTGCCCCGTCACCAACCGGCCGTCTGCATGTCGGCAATATCCGCACCGCGCTTCATAACTGGATGATCGCGCGCAAGGCCGGGGGCGAGCTGATCTTGCGGATTGACGATACCGATGCTGCCCGTTCGCGCGAGGAATATGTCGACGCAATCCGTGCCGACCTCGAATGGCTTGGCATTGCGCCCGATCGGGAGGCGCGGCAGTCGCAGCGGCTCGACCTGTACGAGGCTGCATTCAATCGGCTTAGAGAGGCTGGCCGGATCTATCCCGCCTATGAAACGCAGCAGGAGCTTGAACTCAAACGCAAGGTCCAGCTGGGCCGCGGCCTGCCCCCGATTTACGATCGCGCCGCGCTTTCCCTGACCGATGAGCAGCGCGCCGCGCTCGAAGCAGACGGTATCGCCCCGCACTGGCGTTTCAAGCTCGATCATGCGGAACCCATCGCCTGGGACGACGGGGTGCGTGGCCGCGCCACCTTCGATCCCGCGCAGCTTTCCGATCCCGTGGTTCGGCGCGCGGATGGATCGTGGCTGTATATGCTGCCCAGCACGGTCGACGATATCGACATGGGCGTGACGCAGGTTCTGCGGGGGGAGGATCACGTGTCCAACACCGCAGTGCAGATCCAGATGTTCACCGCGCTTCTGGATTCCGAAGGCGGCGCGACTCCGCCCGCATTTGCGCATGAGGCGCTGCTTGTGGGGCGCGAGGGCAAACTGTCTAAACGGCTTGGCTCGCTGGGCTGCGACAGCTTCCGCGAACGCGGGATCGAGCCAGAGGCAGTCATCGCCCTGCTCGCGCGGCTTGGCACATCATTGCCGGTTGAGCCGATTGGTGACCGGGCGGTGCTGCTGGATACGTTCGATCTCGGCACGTTCGGCCGCGCTCCGGCGAAATTCGACGATGCCGATCTCGACCGGGTGAACACGGCAATCATCCATGCGATGGAATATGCGGCGGTAAAAGATCGCCTGCCCGCCGGGATGGACGAGGCGGGGTGGCACGCGGTGCGCCCCAATATTTCCACCGTGGCAGAGGTTGGCGAATGGTGGCGGCTGGTCACCGGCCCGATCGAACAGCCCGCGTTCGAGGCGGAGGATCGCGCCTACCTTTCCGAGGCCGCGCGCGCTCTGCAATGGGGCGAGGATCCGTGGACCGCACTGACATCTTCGCTGAAGGAGAGCACGGGCCGCAAGGGCCGCGCGCTGTTCCTGCCTTTGCGACAGGCGTTGACGGGGATGGACCACGGCCCTGACATGGGCGAATTGCTGCCGCTGATCGGAGAGGGTGAGGCCCGCGCCCGGCTGGAACGCGCAGCGGGATAGCCTCTCGCTGCAGATTTCTTAAGCGTTTCGAAGTTGACACAATTGACACCGCGTCAACTTCGAATTTCCCCCGTAACACACTGACAAAGCAGTTTTATGGGTCGAATACTTGCAGGCGATGCTTCCGAAACCACCCGGAAAAACCATGTCGCCCACGCGGGTTCGAGGTGGGCTGGCTGGCCGACGATTTCAAAGAGCCCGGGCTTGCCATAATTTTTGTCGATAGCCGTTTCGCGGCCTGTAGGAAAACGCGATTTCCCTGAAATTAATCTTCCCGTGCGATCAAGGATTCCGCTCAAATTATGCTGCACAGTCTGGAGGGAAGCGCACCGATGAAAACCACCATCATTACAATATCGGCGTATGCGATGCTGCTCGCCGCTTGCGGGCCGCAGAGTGCGCAGGAGCAGCGGGCGCTGGCCGTTGCAAAATGCGAACGTCAGTTCGGCAGGCTATCCAGCGACAGCTCGAAAGCCACGGCGCTGTGTTCCTGCATGACAGATCGCCTTGCACAGGAAGGTCTGGAAATTACCGACATGCTCGGTGGCGATCGCGCAAAGGTGGAGGGTATAACCCGGTCCTGCGCGGCAAGCGCTGGTATTGCACTGCCGCAATAGCGGCTCAGCAATTGCCACCATCAACACTCGCGCCCTCGGCGACATCAGCCAGTCGGTCCTCGAGCTCGCCAATGCTCCGCACATCTCGCGCGCTCTGCTTTGACGAAAGCCTGTGCGTGCGCGCCGCTATCGTGCCCATCATAAAGACCCAGATCGCGCATCAATATGAAAAATCCCGGCGCAGGCAGTCGCACGCGCGCCCTGTCCCCTGCGCGCGACACGATTACGCTCGCCAATTGCGGCTCGCCCGCGCGGGCTTGTTCTCGCATCAATTCTTCCAGCAGACAGGCGACGCGCCGGATGGTGTGCGGGGGGTGCAGTTCCAGCGCCTGGGCCAGTTCGGCATAGGTCAAGGTCGCGCGATCACGCGCAGTGGCAATCAGGATATCCTTCAGCACAGAACGGCCCCGGCGCGCTAATCCCCGTGCTTTGCCAGCTCATCGCCCGATAGTGTCACGACGTGCAGCAGATTGGTCGCGCCCGGCGTACCGAAGGGGACACCTGCAAGTACGATCTGTTTCGACCCGGCAGTGCCGAACCCGTGGCGCAGCGCCATACGCTTACCTTTGGCGATCATCTCTTCGAAGCTGCCGATATCGCGCGTCATCACGGCGTGCGCCCCCCATAGCAGACCCAGTCGCCGGGCCGTGCGAATGGACGGGGTCAGCACCAGCATCGGGGTGCCCGGACGTTCGCGCGCAACCCGTCGTGCGGTCGATCCGCTGGCCGTGAACACGGTGATCGCGCTGATCGGCACCGTATCGGCAATGGTCATGCAACTGTGTGCCAGCGCATCGGCGGTGGTGGCATCGGGCGGCGTTTGAGACAGCCGCACGCGCGCCCGGTATTCCTCGTCCCGCTCAACCTGACGCGCAATGCGGTGCATCATCGCCACCGATTCCTCAGGCCAGTCGCCTGCCGCGCTTTCTGCCGAGAGCATGACGGCATCGGCCCCGTCATAGACCGCATTGGCCACATCGGAGACTTCGGCGCGGGTGGGGGAGGGGCTTTCGATCATGCTTTCCAGCATCTGCGTCGCGACGATCACCGGCTTGCCCGCATTGCGGCTGGCAGCAACGATGCGTTTTTGCAGCGGCGGCACTTCCTGCGGTTCCAGCTCCACGCCCAGATCGCCGCGCGCGACCATGATCGCGTCCGACAATTCGATGATTTCCGCGAGCCTGCGCACCGCCTGCGGCTTTTCGATCTTGGCGCACAGCGCGGTACCGTGCGATCCGACGAGCTTTCGCGCCTCGGCCATGTCCTCTGGCCGCTGGACGAAACTCAGGGCGATCCAGTCCGCCCCCTGCTCCACGGCAAAGGCCAGATCCTTGCGATCCTTGTCGGTCAACGCGGGGATGGGCACCTCGGCATCGGGCACATTCACGCCCTTGCGATCGGAGATTATCCCGCCAACCTCGGCAGAACAGCGGATGCGGTGTTCATCCGCCTCGCGCACGATCAGGCGGATCTTCCCGTCGTTGATGACCAGCCGTTGTCCGCGCTCAAGAATGCCGAACAGTTCTGGATGCGGCAGGCAGACGCGGTTGTCATCGCCCGGTGACGGATCGCGGTCCAGGGTGAAGTGGCCGCCGTGGCGGATCACAGCCTTTCCGCCGACGAATTCGCCCACCCGCAATTTTGGCCCCTGAAGATCGGCAAGGATCGCGATGGGGCGGCGAAATTCCTCCTCCATGGCGCGGATTGCGGCGATGGTAGAAGCGTGATCTTCGTGATTGCCGTGACTCATATTGACGCGGAAGGCATCGGCCCCGGCGCGAAACAGGCGGCGCAGCATTTCCGGCGAGCGGCTGGCGGGGCCGACGGTTGCAAGAATCTTTACCCGGCGTCCGCGCGGATCAAGTTTGGGATGGGCGATTGTGCTGTCCTCTTGCTGGCAAACGGGGAGGGCATCTGCATGTGTGCCGCAGATTAAAACGATCCCTCCCATGGTGCGACAGGCTATGGCATAGCACCTTGGTGTTGCAACAAAAGCTCTTTGATGGGCGGTTAGGATGGACCGGTAATGGATACGAACAATGATGCGTTCGACAATCTGGATGACAAGGTTGCGGCCGAGGCTTTCCGGCGGCTGGTGCGGCATTTGCAGCATCGCCACGATGCCCAGAACATCGATCTGATGGGGCTGGCCGGGTTCTGTCGCAATTGCCTCGCCGACTGGATCCGCGATGCCGGATTCGAAGGTGACAAGGATGCAGCGCGCGCGCTGATCCACGGAATGCCGATGGACGAATGGAAAGCCACCCGTCAGACGCCCGCGACGCCCGAACAATTGGCGGCGATGCAGGCCAGTGTGGCGCGCAACAAACCGATCGCCGAATAGTCGCCAAACGGCCCTATCGGCATTCCACGTTGCGCGCGTCTGGCGGCTGGACCGTGCAGTCCGCGCCGCCGACCAAATCGACGCGCCCCGCGCCGCTAACCGCAATCTGCGCCGTGTCTGAAACATCGGCATAGACCGAACCTGCACCGCCGATCGCGATATGGGCATGGGCAACCCGCAAACGCTTGCCCTCGATCGAACCGGCGCCGCCGATTGCATAACTCGCCTTGCGGGCGATCCCTTCGAGCCTGATCGCGCCGGACCCGCCGATTGCGGCGGTGACGGTCCCCGCATCGAGGCGCTCGACTTCGATCTGGCCGGCTCCATCAGTTGCTGCGGCAAAATCCTCAACCTTTGCGCCAAACACCATGATCTGTGCAGGTCCGGCCGTTCTGACGGAGGCGATGGAGGGGAGCGAGACCACCACATTCACCCCCGATCCGGGGTTCCAGCTCCACGGCTCATTGTCTTTGAACGATATGGTGAGCGTGCCGTCTGAAATCGTGGCCTGCGCATCGGCCACCAATGCGGCCGGCCCGTGAAAACTTACGTGCGGCGCGTCTGCGGTGGTAAGGATGGAAACCCTGAACGCGCCTTCGACCACGACTGCGTCGACAGGAGCGATGCTTTCATCGCGCGTTTCATAGGGGCTCGGGTTCAATTCCTGCGCTTGCGCGGGCGCGCCTGTCAGAAGTATCATCGCTGCGTAGGTGAGACGGTTCATCGCAATCCCCTTCTGCTGTACGGTGCGCAAGGTGTATCACACCAGTAATACGGTTTCAAATGGGCCAGGCGAAGTGCCTTACGCACGGGTTTATGCCGGGCAGTCTTCACCATGCCGGGATCGGGCGCTAGGCCACGTTTAACTGATTCGAACACCAATGGAGACACCCCCGATGGCCGAAGCCACCGACGACCGCCTGCGCCTTTTGATTGAGCGTATCGAGCGCCTTGAAGAAGAGAAGAAGGGCACTGCCGACGACATTCGCGATGTCTATGCCGAAGCCAAGGCAGTCGGTTACGATGCGAAGATCATGCGCCAGATCGTGCGCCTTCGCAAAATGAAGCCGGATGATCGCAGCGAGCAGGAAATGATTCTCGATACCTACAAGGCTGCGCTAGGCATGGGCTGAATGCCCCTTGCGATCCCTGCGTTGCGTGTTAGTTCTATAACACACTCAATTCAGGAGAACCGCCAATGCCCGGACCATGGAAAGACGCGCGCGGGGTGATCGTTACCACCACGCCCACCATCGAAGGCCGACCAATTCAGGAATATCTCGGCATCGTCACCGGCGAGGTTATCGTCGGGGCGAACCTGTTTCGCGATCTGTTTGCCAATATCCGCGATATCGTGGGCGGGCGCTCTGGCAGTTATGAGCGCATTCTGGCCGACGCGCGCAATCAGGCAATCGAGGAATTGCAGGCCGAAGCCGCCGGTCGCGGAGCCAATGCGGTGGTTGCAATCGATCTGGATTACGAGGTCATCGGGGACACCGGTTCGATGCTGATGGTCAGCGCCAGTGGAACAGCGGTGAAGGTTTAGCCACAGCCGTGGAGATCTAACCTGACGCCTGACCGACCATCGCGAAGGTAAACAGGATGGCATTATGAAATGCGTGCAGTCCGATGGCGGGCAACAGCCCATGGTGAACCCGCAGATAGGCCAGCATCGCGCCCAGCACGAATTGCGGCAGGACGAGCGGCAGCAGGATCGCGAGTGATCCTTCGGTGTAATTGAGCAGGTGGACCAGCGCGAACCCGACCGTGCTGGCCCAGAAAAACAACGGGAATATCCGCCTGAACACTTCAGACGTGGGCCGGTTCAGAAGCGCCAGACCGGCCAGCGGCGCCCCGACGATAGCGAGGCCGAAACTGGCGAACATGGCAATGCTCGCTCCACCTGTAGGCTCCGCGTCGCCTATTCCCGCCATGATCGCCGCCGGACCCAGCCCCAGACCGATCACCAGAATCGCCACCACCGCGATGATCGCCGGGCGGCCCGTCAGCCAGCTGCGAAACGCCACTTCTTCAAGAACCGGCGCCAGCAACACGATCAGGACCACAGACCTGAACCCCGGCTCCAGCGCGCTGTTAACGTTTTCGGGCAGTTCGAAACCCATCGCCGTCGCTGCGCCCAGCGCTGCAATCAGCACCGCCATCACCGCCAGATCGAGCCACAGCATACGGAAAGTCGCGCGCACCGCCCCATGTGCATCGGGTTCACGACGCGGCAAAGCGGGCCGCGCCACAAAGCTGATGAAGCGGGCGTATTCGTCCCGCGCGGTGGCGGGATTCGCAAGGCTTGTCGATGGGGCTGTCATGCGTCTAATGCAGCCCTCTATTGCACCACCACCAGATAATAAAGAGCTCACCCAGGATAACCCAATGGCAGGCCATTCCAAATTCAAGAATATCATGCACCGCAAAGGTGCGCAGGATAAAAAACGCTCCAACCTGTTTTCAAAGCTCAGCCGCGAAATCACCGTGGCGGCGAAGATGGGCACGCCCGATCCCGACATGAATCCGCGTCTGCGGCTGGCGATCAACAACGCCAAAGCGCAGTCCATGCCCAAGGATAACATTCAGCGCGCCATCGACAAGGCTTCGGCCAGTGACGGGGACAATTACGAGGAAGTCCGGTACGAGGGTTACGGCCCCGGCGGCAGCGCGATGATCGTGGAGGCGCTGACCGATAACCGCAATCGCACCGCCACCGCCGTGCGCACCGCCTTCAGCAAGAATGGCGGCAATCTGGGCACCGAGGGATCGGTCGCACACGGGTTTGAGCGGTTGGGCCTGATCGAATATTCCGCCAGCGCCGGTGACGAGGAAACCGTGCTGATGGCCGCAATGGAAGCGGGCGCACAGGATATCGAAAGCAACGAGGAAGGCCACACGATCTGGACCGCCGCCGACGATCTGCATCAGGTCGCAGGCGATCTGGAAAAGGCACTGGGCGAGGCAGAGAACGTAAAGCTTGCGTGGAAGCCGAGCATCACTGTCGAAATGGACGAGAAGGGCGCAGCCACCCTGCTCAAGCTGATCGACACGCTGGACGATGACGACGATGTGCAGACCGTCTGGGGCAATTACGAAATTCCCGACGAGGTGATGGACGCACTGGACGGGTGAGGGCACGCGAATGGATTTTCGCGCTGTTTCTTGGCGCGACATTTCTGGTGGCTATAGCGTGGCGGCTGGGCTGGCGAATTGGGATTGGTGGGTGATGCAGGCGTGATCATCCTTGGCATTGACCCCTCGCTCAGCTGTACCGGATGGGGCGTTATCCGCGCCGAGGGATCGCGGCTGATCCACGTTGCGAACGGCCAGATTGCGACCGATGCGAAGGCTCCGATGCCCCGGCGGCTGGCCGCGATACAGGCCGCGCTGTCTGATGTGATTGCCATTCATCGGCCAGACCGCGCCGCGTGCGAGGAGGTGTTCGTCAACAAGAACGCGCAATCCACCCTGAAACTGGCGCAGGCGCGCGGGTGCGTGCTGGCTGTTTGCGGCGCGGCCTATGACGGCGTCGGCCTGACAGTGAACGAACACGCCGCGCGGCTGGTTAAAAAGGCCGTCGTCGGCACCGGCGCCGCGGAAAAGTGCACAGGTCGCCGGCCATGATAAAAGTCCTGCTGCCCGGCGCGCTGATCGCCGGGGCAGACGCCGCGGATGCGCTGGCGGTGGCGATTGCGGATGCGCATCTTGGCGGACGGATAGAGGTGTAGTCGCCAATCGACAGGCCGCCGTTGCCATTGATAGCGATCCCAATGGGCGCGACAGCTATCCTAGACTGATAGCTGCGCGATCAGTGCTTCGGCCACGGGGTCGCGCGGGCGCACTTTCAGCGTGGCACGCGCCTCGCGCAGCGCGCCGTCCTTGTCTCCTGTCGCCAGCAGCGCCTGGGCCAGATCGCGGCGGACGGGATACCAGAACGCAGGCGGATCGCTAAAACGACTGAAATCCTCGGTCTCCTCGATGATCGCAGCTTCCGCAAAGGAGGCAGCTGCATCGTGATAGCGCCCTTCCATCATGGCCCGCCGTCCGACCAGCACCGCACGGGTGATCGCCAGCATCTGGTCCGCTGCGGCCAGACGATCTTCCTCTTCTGCTTCGGACAGATCCATCCGCACAGGAATGGCCTCGCGCTCCGCCATCATCTTTTCCGTATCGCCCAGAAACGCATAGGCCTCGCCCCGCGCATAGTGCCAGGCAGCCTTCAGATAAGGCAGCTTGGGCTCTTCCAGTTCGAGCACGGCCATCGGACTTTCAAAGCGGCCCATCGCGAAATAAGCCGATGAAAGCAGCAACTGGCCAAAGAAGCCGCCCTCCTCCTGCGCTTGCGCCCGCGCGACCAGCGGGCGGGCAAGCATCAAGGCTGTGCGGGAATCATCGGCCATCATGGCGCCACCCAGCCCGAAAATCACATTGTGCGTGTGATAGGGGATGTTCCAGACCCGCATCGGATCATCATCACCCATCATCATCATCGCCTGATGTTCGCCAATCTGCACCGCGATGCGATTGGCATCGGCGGCCTCGGCGTAGCGGCCGACCCAGTAATAGGTGTGTGACGGCATGTGGACGAGATGGCTGGCATCCAGCTTCATCGCGGCCAGACGATCTGCCTGCCTCTCTGCCAGACCCGGCTCACCAAAAATCTCTGTGGCGTGAATATAGAAATGGATGGCTCCGGTGTGGTCGGGATTGCTCGCCAGTACCGGCTCCAGAAAATCCATCGCCGTGCGCATCGATTCCTTGCCGTAATCGGAGGTCATCTGTGCATCGGCGGCCAGAACCTGCAAGGTCGCATGGTCCCGATGCGCTGCTGCGAGGCGCGCCATCGCTGCGGCATAGGCGGTGTCACGCTTTGCAGTGTCGCCTTTGCTGCGATACCGTTCAATCAGGGCCGCGGCAAAGCCGGCTTCCAGATCAGAGCCTCCTGCTTTGGCGAGAGCAAGGGCCCGCCTGGCCACTGCCAGCGGTTCGGCGCGTTCATCCATTTCCTTGCCGTAATTCAGGGTCGGGCCCAGCGCATAGGCATGTCCGGCAAGGCACATGGCGCAATCGGGATCCAGCCGGACCGCTTCGGCCATCGCGTCGATTGCCTGCTGGTGGGCGAAGGCAAAGGCCAGCTCCACGCCGTTATCGAAAAAGGCCTGAGCTTCGGGAACACGGGTCGCAATGGGAAACCCGCCATTGCCGTAATTGGGCAGCAGTTTGGTGACTGTTGGCTGGGACTTGGCACCATGCGCATCGTGATCCGACTGGTCCTCTTGCGCTTTTGCATCACCCGTGGCGCTGACGGCCAGCTCGCTGTGGGCGCCTTGATCGTCCTGCGCAGCAAGGCTTGACGCGACCAGTGCCGCCGATGCCGCAAGTGCCCATCTCAACATCATCTATTCCTCTGATTCAGGAGGTTCTGTAGCCGACTGCTCCATCTCTCCGCCAAATGTCTTTGCGAAGAAATCTCCTGCCTTCCACACCGGCTTTTGCGTCATGTTCGCGACATTGCGGATGATCGCGTAATTCACATCGGTGAACCGACCCAATTGCTCAAAGTCGATCAGCGATATTTCATCTGAGGGCTGGTGATAGTGTGTCAGAAACTCCGCCTGCGCCGCTGCACCCCCATTGGCCCAGCCTGTTACCAGAAAAATAGCCGGGACACCTTGTTCTACAAAACTGTATTGGTCCGAACGCGTGAAAAGCCCCTCCTGAGGCATAGGATCCGGGCTCAGGGCGATGCCCTGGCTTGCAGTTGCGGCTTCCACCTCGGAAAACAGCGTGGATCTTTCCGCGCCAAATGCGATCACATCCGTGAATTCATAATTCAGGATCGGCATATCGAGGTTGATGTTCGCCACCATTTCCCCGCTGCCAAGCGTCGGATTGCGGGCGAAATAATCGGACCCGACCAGCCCTTTTTCCTCTGCTGTCACAGCCACAAATACGACAGGGCGGCGACCTGGGTTATCACGCAGCAACCGGGCTGCTTCGAGCATCGAGGCGATGCCGGTCGCGTTGTCCATCGCGCCGTTGTAAATCTCGTCATCGCCCTCTTCGGGTGTCGGGGTGATGCCGGTATGGTCAAGATGCGCTGTGACAATGACATATTCGTCCGCAACCGAAGGATCGGTTCCAGGGATCAGGCTTATGACATTGGGACTGCTGCTGGTACCGACGCTGGATTGGCCAGCGATCCGCGCAGTTAGTCCCATTTCAAACGAGGGCAAAGTATCAAGCTCGCCGGATTGGTAGCGCACCACATCCTCCCAGCTTACCGGTTGCCCATCGAACAAGTCCTTGGACATGGCAGTGCTGAGGATGGCAGAGCCTTCGATACCGGGTGCTCTTGTGAAAACCGTACCATCGGGCTGGGCCCATGCCATCAGGGTTGACCGCAAGTAGCCGCCTAGCTGCTCGAAGGTGAATTGTTGCGCATCTGTGGGCGTGAACAGCGTGATTACGCCGACTGCCCCACGCTCGGAAAGGCGCTGCGAGGTGGTATCACCATAATACGCCCGCTCCTCAGAGTTGAGCGTATCTGGTGCGCCGCGCACGACTACCGCAATCTTCCCCTTCAGGTCGATGCCAGCAAAATCATCCTGCTCGTAACCGTCAGCTGCAAACCCGTATCCGACAAACACCAATTCACCCCTGGTTTCTCCCATAGTCTGACCGCGTTTGGGGAGGGTGAAATAGTCTTCCCCCAAAACGCTTTCGCGTAGAATCGCGGTGCCGCTCTTGTCGCTTATCTCAAGCCCCGCGCTCTCGCTGAACTCCAAGCGCACACTTACCATGGGCACAGACTGGAAATAGGTTCCAGCGTTGCCCGCAGGCTGCAATCCCAGCGCTGCAAATTGCCCGGCAACATATCCGGCCGCAAGGGCATGGCCGCTGGTCCCCGCCTCGCGACCTTCAAGCGCATCATCGGCAAGGTAGCGCACATCAGCCTCCAGCCGGCTGCGGTCGGATTCTTGCTGATCGGCCGCGGACGGCCCCGACTGACCGTAAACCGGCGGGGCAACCAGCGATACTGCTGCAGCTGCAATCAGCAACCTGTTCATCTGTGTTCTCCGTGAATGCGCAATCATCAATTTGCAGCAAGCGCCATTGTGGATTGCAATGCCCCGCCGTTGCAGAGGCTGGAGGATCGAGATTTGGGCCTGCGCCGTCAAGTGAGCTACCATCAAAAAAGCGTCAATATCAGGCGCCTTACAACGCAATCGGCCGTTGAACTTTTTGCTCTTTCCAGATTTCTGGCAAAGCGGGATCAGGCTGGAGCCGTTTGCAATCGACGCCAGCCCCGGTTTCAGAGAAGTAATGACGGATAAATCAATGCACCCACTACAAATCTACGGCATCCCCAATTGCGACACCATCAAGAAGGCGCGGCAATGGCTGGATGCCAATGGCCTTGAATACAGCTTTCATGACTACAAAAAAGAGGGCGCTGATGCGGCCAAGGTGGCGGGCTGGATCGCGCAGCTGGGCGCAGATGCGGTGATCAACCGGCGCGGGACCACCTTTCGCAAGCTGAGCGATTCGCAAAAAGCGGAGGCCGAAAGTCACGAACCTGTAGCCCTGCTGGTTCAGCACCCCTCCATGATCAAACGGCCAATCGTCGAACATTCGAATGGCATTCTGGCAGGTTTCAAGGAAGACGAATGGTCCGCCGCACTTTTGCAGGGTTAGTTCTCGCATCGCTGGCGCTGTGCGCCCCGGTCATGGCGCAACCCGCCAGCGACACGATTATTATCGCGCATCGCGGCGCGTCGGGCGATCGGCCCGAACACACGCTGGCCGCGTATGAGCTTGCCATCGACAAGGGTGCCGATTTCATCGAGCCAGATCTGGTCGCGACGAAGGATCTGGTGCTGGTTGCGCGCCATGAAAACGAACTGTCAGGCACCACCGATGTCGCCAGTCGTGAAGAATTCGAGGATCGGCGCAAGACCGCGCAGATCGATGGACAGGCCGTGGCGGGCTGGTTTGCGGAAGATTTCACTCTGGCCGAACTGCGCACCCTGCGCGCCCGCGAACGCGTGCCCAACACGCGGCCCGCAAATGCCGCCTATGATGGGCTGTACCAGATCCCCACCTTCGATGAGATCGTGCAGCTTATCGTCGCCAAACAGGCACAGACGGGGCGCACAATCGGCCTTTATCCAGAGCTGAAGCATCCCACCTACCTGTTGCAGGATGCAGGGATCGACATGGTGGACCTGCTGGTGGCGCAATTGCGCAAACACGGGTTCGACCGCGGGGATGCTCCGGTGTTCGTGCAGGTGTTCGAAGTCGGCCCGCTGCAACGGCTCAACCGGCTGGTGGAAACCCCGCTTGTCCTGCTGATCGGGCCAGAGGGCGGCCCGGTGGATGAACCGGCAATGCGCTGGGCACAGATGATTGCGCCCACCGGCCTTGCCGAAATTGCTGCCTATGCCGACGGGATCGGGCCGTGGCTGGGGCATGTGCTGGACCCGGACACAATGCAGCCGACGACGCTGGTTGCAGAAGCTCACGCCGCCGGGCTGAAAGTGCATCCCTGGACGCTGCGCAAGGAAAACGGGTTCTTGCCCGCAGCGCTTCAGACCGGCGCAGGTCCGGCGGGGGACGGCAATTATCGCCCGCTGTGGCAGGCTGCGATTGCGACTGGCGCTGACGGTTTCTTCACCGACAACGTCAGTGAACTGGTCGCGCTGGAAGCGATGGCGGCGACACAGGACTAGTCCGCGCGGCGGGCGCTCAGAATGTAATTCAGCGCCTCATTATCCGACAGATGCAGCCCCTTTGTGGGCGAAAACGCAATGCCGCGCCGATCCGTTACGCTCAGCCCGGCCTCGGCCAGCATCGCTTCCAGCTCATCGGGCGTCACAAAATCGCTCCAGTGGTGGGTGCCGCGTGGAACATATCCGATAGCCTCGGCCGCGCCGACCAGCAGTACGCGCGATTGCACGGTGCGGTTGGGTGTGGACATGACCAGCAGGCCACCCGGCGCAAGGCGAGCTGCCACATCGGCCAGAAACGCGGGCTTGTCCGCTACATGCTCGATCACCTCGACGCAGGTGACCAGATCGAAAGTGCCGATATCGAGCCCGGCAACCTCACCCGCCATATACCGGATATCGAGCCCGCCCGCCTCGGCATGGGCGGCGGCGACCGAAACGTTCTCGGCGCTTGCATCCACTCCGGTCACATCAGCGCCCAGCCGTGAGAGCGGTTCGCACAACAGCCCCGCGCCGCAGCCGATATCGAGTGCAGATTTCCCTGCGAGCGGCCTGATACTGTCACGATCCCCGCCCCAGTGGGCGTCCACAGCGCCGCGCAGAAACTCCAGCCGAACCGGATTGACCTGATGCAGGCTCGCCATCTTGCCCCGGGGGTTCCACCAGTCACGGGCGAGGCCAGAGAAGAATTCCGCTTCTTGCGGGCGGATAGTTACATTTGAACCGTTTGCGTTTCCCATGCGGCCTCCTTAACAGCGCCGGGGGAACCAAACCAGCGGGAGCTTGGCGAAGTTGGCACGAATAGTGATGAAATTCGGCGGCACGTCGATGGCCGGCACGGAGCGTATTCGCCGTGTCGCCGATCTGGTGCGCAAACAGGCGGCTGGCACCGCAGGCGGCCCGCGCAACGAAGTGGCCGTGGTGGTCAGCGCGATGGCGGGCGAGACGGACCGACTGGTTACGTTCTGCCGCGAGGCGAACCCGCTTTATGATCCGGCTGAATACGATGTTGTCGTGGCCAGCGGGGAACAGGTGACGAGCGGCCTGCTGGCGCTGACGCTGCAATCGCTGGGTGAAAAGGCGCGCAGCTGGCTGGGATGGCAAGTGCCGGTGCGCACCGTGGAAGCTCATGCGAAGGCGCGGGTGGAAAGCATCGACGCGCCAGAAATGCTCGCCGCGATGGCGCAGGGCGAAATCGCCGTCATTCCGGGCTTTCAGGGCGTGAGCGAGGACGGTCGCATCACCACAATGGGCCGGGGCGGATCGGATACCTCGGCGGTTGCGATTGCGGCCGCGGTGGGCGCAGATCGCTGCGATATCTACACCGATGTGGACGGGGTCTATACCACTGATCCGCGCATCGTCGCCAAGGCGCGCAAGCTGAAGGCGGTGACATACGAGGAAATGCTGGAACTCGCATCGGTCGGGGCCAAGGTGCTCCAGACCCGATCTGTGGGCCTGGCGATGAAGGCAGGGGTGCGCATTCAGGTGCTCTCCAGCTTTGTCGGCGAGGATTCCGCGCCAGCAGACGACCTGCCCGGAACGCTGATCGTTTCGGAAGAAGAAATGGATGAAATGGTGGAGAACGGCCTGATGGAACGCCAGCTTGTAACCGGCATCGCGCATGACAAGACAGAAGCGAAGGTGATCCTTACCCGCGTGCCAGACAGGCCGGGCGCGGTTGCCAACATCTTTGAACCGCTGGCGCAGGCGGGGATCAATGTCGACATGATCATTCAGAACGTGGGCCGCGACAAGGGCGAAACCGACGTCACCTTTACCGTGCCGCAGGCCGATCTTGCGCGTGCGCAGGCGATGATCGAGGACAAGCGCAGCCTGATCGGATTTAACCGCATCATCACCGACAGCCAGATCGCCAAGATCAGCGTTGTGGGCGTCGGCATGAAAAGCCATGCCGGAGTTGCCAGCACCATGTTTCGTGCGCTGTCTGACCGGGGCATCAACATTCAGGCGATCTCGACTTCCGAGATAAAGGTCAGTGTGCTGATCGACGAGGACGAAACCGAACTGGCGGTGCGCGTGCTGCACACGGCCTATGGGCTGGATGCCACCGATTGATGCGGTGAGAGGTGCGGTAGCTAACCCGGATAATTCGCGATCGCTTTCCGGGGGGGGGCGCGCAGGTAACGTATCGCATCAGACGCTCATTCGGACTTTGTTAGGCATATTTGATAACTCGGTCTTAACCTTTTGAGCGCGACGGCGTGTCTACCACACACGGAGACACGACCTCATGGCCCTCAAAGCCCACCTGGAACCCGGCACATTCGTTTCCGGTTCCGCCGATCCCGGTTCAGTCGATGCGCGCGCCGCGGAACGCCGCGCGTTGCAGCTCGAAGCGAGTGGGGTGCTGCCCGGTGGGCTGGAGGCCAACGTTCTGATCCACAACCTGTCGGCTGTGGGCCTGCTGCTGGAAACCGATATAGGGCTGTCGCAAGGCGAACGGCTGGTGCTTGACCTGCCAGAGGCGGGCGCTTTGCCCGTGGCGATCGTGTGGCAAAGCGGGCGGTTGTATGGCTGCGCCTTTGAACAGGCGCTGTCGCAGGGCGCGCTGGCTGCCGTACAGCTTCGCGCGATCATGGGCGATGATATGTCCGGAGCCTATAATCCGGCGAGAGACGCTGTCTCAACGGGCGCGCTCCAGACCCCGCCGGAACCGTTGGGGGTGAAGCTGAACCGTCTGCGCCGCGAACGCGGGATGACGCTGGCGCAAGTCGCCACTGAGCTGGGGGTGAGCAAGCCGACGGTGTGGGCGTGGGAAAAGGGCAAGGCGAAGCCGGTGCCCGAGCGGCTGGCCAGCATCGCGCAGGTTCTGGACGTGCCCGAACAGGAATTGGAAGAAAGACTGGGAGACGAACAGCATTCCGCACTTGTGCAGGAATGTCGCCTACGTATCGCCGCTGCTTATGGAACTCATGCGGACAGTGTTCGCATAATGATAGAGGTCTGACACAATCCAGATACATGAATACACGCAATTATTCGGCTTACCGTTCGGCAAATATGGTAAACGTCATTTGGTTATGATTCGTTATTTAGTCTGATTATCTAACAAGACTAACAAGAATAGTGCTAGAGACTCGTTCTGGTGTATGTATGAACGGGATTTAATACTTAAAGTTAGTCGGAAACCTAATCGGCGAGATGCGAACAACCGGGGGCAATCATAAAAGCCGGGGGCATTACGGCATGTACATGGGTTTAAGTTTAGGCGAAGATTCGGCCTTGAAAGGCCTGCTGGAAGATACAACAGACGATATTTTCATAAGATTGGATCGCCACGGGTTTGTCGAAACCGCGTCGGCGAATTTTGCCGACATCGGGTATGACCTGTCGCAATTGCTGCTCAAACCGCATGTCGCCGACCTTGCCGAACGGGAGCATGTGCCGGAATTGCAGGCCTATTGTGGCCGCATTCTGAAGCGCGATGTTTTTACCGACGCAACTGCGGACAATTCGCAAGATGGTGCCGCCGACTGGATCGAATTTCCCGCCTCGGCCCATCATCTGCGTGACCATTCCCATGACTCAGGCAAATCCACAGCAGATGACTGCTGGTACGCCCTCAGCCTGCGTGCCGTGACAGATGAAAGCGGCGCTGTTTGCGGCGCGCTGGGCCTTATGCGCTCGGTTCAGCGGCTGCGCGGGTTGGAGGGCGAGGTCAATTCGCGGGCGCTGATCGATCCCCTGACCGGCCTTGCCAATCGCCACGCTTTTTGTGCTGCGCTGAGTCGGCAACTCGCGCGCGGGCAGGCCAATGGAAGGCAGGGCACAATTGCCCTGTTCGAGGTGGACCGGATGCGCGCCGTCTTCATGCAATACGGGCAACGTACCGCAGATGAGATTATCTGGGGCTTTGCGAGGTTTCTGGAGGCGATGGCCCATTCCGATCATCAACTGGCACAGCTGGACGGTGAGCGGTTCTGCGTCATCCTGCCCGGACACTCCCGGCAGGCCGCACGTCTTTGGGCACAGGATGTGTTGAGCACGTTTGCATCCCTCACGCTGACATCTTCCGCCCGATCGCCCCGGCTTTCTGCCAGTGTCGGACTTGCACCGATCGAAATCGACGGTCGACTGGACGCTGCGACAGGCCGAACTGGCACTGGTGATGGCCCGTGCGCGCGGGGGAATGCAGGTGGCTGAAAACAGCCATTTCGGATTGCCGCCCACATGCGGTGCGCTGGGATAGGGTAGCCGAGCAAACCTGCGCTTTGATTTGAAACGACGGCGGCGCTAGGGCTGATCGTCATGGCTCATATCGCGACAATTCTGCTGCTGGGCTCGGGCGAGCTCGGGCGCGAATTCACCATATCTGCAAAACGGCTGGGCGCGCGTGTGATCGCGTGCGATGCCTATGCCGATGCCCCCGCCATGCAGATGGCGGACGCCGCCGAGGTGTTCTCCATGCTGGATGGCGAAGCGTTGCGCGCCGCCGTGATGAAGCATCGCCCCGATCTGATCGTCCCCGAAGTCGAAGCTATCCGCACCGAAGTTCTGGCTGATCTGGAAAGCGAGGGCTTCACCGTGGTCCCCTCCGCCCGCGCCGCACAACTGACCATGAACCGCGACGCCATTCGCGATCTGGCCGCAGGAGAGCTGGGCCTGAAAACCTCCCGCTATCGCTATGCCACCAGCCTGGATGAAGTGCGCGAGGCGGCGCAATTCGCGGGCTATCCCTGCGTGATAAAGCCAGTGATGTCCTCCTCGGGCAAGGGGCAGAGCAAGGTCGCGGATGCCGCCGGGCTGGAACAGGCGTGGAATTACGCGGTGGCCAATATGCGCGGCGATCGCGCGCGGGTGATCGTCGAGGAATTCATCGCATTCGATTACGAAATCACTCTGCTGACGATACGTCATGCAGCCGAGGGCGGTAATGCTGTGACATTTTGCCCACCCATCGGCCATCGGCAGGAACGCGGCGATTATCAGGAAAGCTGGCAGCCAGCCGCAATGTCTGCTGCAGCCTTGGAACGGGCGCACTCGATGGCGGCGACGGTGGTGGAAGCGCTACAGGGCAACGGGCGCGGATGGGGGCTGTACGGCGTCGAATTCTTTGTCCGGGGCGACGAGGTGATCTTTTCAGAGCTTTCGCCGCGCCCGCACGATACCGGCATGGTGACGCTGGCATCGCAGCGCCTGTCGGAATTTGATTTGCACGCCCGCGCTATCCTTGGCCTGCCCTTGCCCGGTGCAATTGAGGCAACGCCCGGCGCATCGGCAGTGATTCTGGCTGCGGACGATTCCAGTCCGGATGCAGACCGGTTCAGTTATGACGGTGTCGCAGAAGCGCTGGCGCTGAACTCGAAGGTCGATATCCGCCTGTTCGGGAAGCCGACGACCCGCCCGTATCGCCGCATGGGCGTGGCACTGGCGCTGGGCGATACGACCGATGCCGCACGCGATATGGCCCATGCGGCGGCACAGCGTGTGCGGATCGTTTACGACGACTGAGACAGCGGTCGCGACAGCGGTCGCGTTCAGAATCGGTTCTCAGGTCCGGCCAGAATTGCCTCAATCCTCTTCGCGGATGAGCCGATCGTCACTCACTCCACGTTGCTTCAGCGCACCGGCGATCTCTTTCTCCATTTCGGGCGGACCGCACAGGTAAAAAGTGCTGCCGAAATCGAGGCCGGCGGCGTCCAGAAATTCACCATCGATCTTTCCGTGGCGAAGACCCTCGACCTCCTCATCGCTCAACAGCAGATCAAGCGCGAGGCCCGGCATTCCTTCCAGCTCTTCGCGCAGAATAATGTCCTTTTCCCGCGAATTGGAGAAAATCAGGCGGTATCCGTCCAGCGTGCCGTGTTCCGCCGCACGCGCGCGAAGTATCGCGATGAACGGCGTGATGCCTGCGCCGCCTGCCAGAATTGTGCCGGGGCCCTTGTCCTCGATTGCGCCCCACGGATCCTGAATAATAACCCCGTCGCCGGGCTGCATTTGCCCGATCTGTTCGGTCACGCCGTCATGCGAAGGATAGGACTTGATCACGAACTGCAAGTGATCGGCATCGGGCAGCGAAGCCATTGTGAAGGGGCGCTGCTCTTCGCGCCATTCATCGCGGTCGAGCGCGAAATCGGTCGCCTGTCCCGGCCGAAATTCGAAGCCTTCGGGCCTTTCGAATGTCAGCTCGTTCACGTTGTGAGTGACCGGGCGGATCGACCTGAGGGATAGCGAGTAGGACATCTGAAGGCTCCTTGAAATTGGCGCGCGGGCGAGAGTTCTGCTGTGATTCAGCAGTTGGAATGGATCGCGGCATCAGCCGGTTCCCATCTCTTCCCGAAATCCGGCGGCATTAGAGGCCGCGAAGTTGCCGTGACCTATTGGAAGAATCTGAAACGAATGATCAGTTCGTAGGCCCTCAGGCACAGCTTGCTCTACAATGATCTGATGACACTGGGATTTCGCCAGATGAACACCGCCATTAAACGGTATCCAAATGCCCGACCAAGCAGCCAGCGCAATCCGTTTCTCATTCCGTCATAAGCGCAATTTCCAGCTGCGCAGCCTTGAATCATTTGGAGAATTCTTGATAGAGAGGTTGCCTCAATCAGTTCTTCGAAATGTGTATTTTCTGCTCGGTATTTTTTGAGATTTCGGCATCCTTCAACGCCAATCATGGGCAGGATAATTCGCAGAAACAGGGCGTTTGGGGTGCAGGACTCATCATAGATCCGCTGCTTCAGACGGGTTTGATGGCCATGCGCAAATGCTCCCGACCGTCTCGGAGCAATTCACCAAAGATTTGCATCGCACTCATATCCAGCTGATTGAATTTAAATACATTCTCTCGATCGGTCGCATGACAAAGCCCGCAACAATCACGCATCATTCGGATTTAAATGTATTTTTATGAGATTTGAGACCGATCTCAATCGCGGAGATGAAATCGGGGATGGCCCGTTTGCGCCCCTGATTTGGTCGTTCGCAGGATCCGGAGCCATGCCCAAACTGACGTTCATTTGTATGGCACGCATCTAGGCGCGAGCGAACGGCTAACGCGCCTACGTGGTTCTTGGGGCAAGCCGCCGTTTTTCGCGTTCGAGATGGAGGCCGACGGGAAGGCATATCGCGATCATCCCCGCCATGATTGCCCCGCTGATCGGTTCGGCGATCAAGAAACTTATCAGGAGCGCAAAGTTGATCATCAGGACAAGCGCAGGAAGAATCGGGTGTCCTCGCGCGCGGTAGGGCCGCTCCATGTCGGGGCGGCGGATTCGCAGGGCGAAATAAGAGAGGATATAGAGGCAGGCGGCAAACAAAGTCATCGCCCCCATCAGCCGGAATGCAAACACATATCCGCCGGTGAAGATCAACGGGATCGAAAAGAGTGTGCCGACCGCTAGCGCCACGGTCGGAGTGCCGCCGCGATTGACCCGTAACGCCGAATTCAAAAACAGGCCATCTTCCGCGAGACCGTAAAGCACGCGCGGGGTCGACATGATGCATCCGTTGAGCGTGATGAGCGCCATCAGCGTGGCCAAAAGCGCCACGAAAACGCCGCCCCACTCGCCTGCAACCTGGCCAATGACCGCAGCCATTGGGAGTTGCGATGAGCGCAAGACATCGAAATCAAGCGCCGAAATCAGGCTCCAGTTAACCAACAGGTAGATTGCCATGACAGCGACAGCCGCCTGAAACAGCGAACGCGGGATGTTGTGCCCTGGGTTCTTGTCCTCCCCGGCAAAATAGATCGAGGTGTACCACCCGTCATAAACTGCAACAATGAACTGGAGGCCAAGCAGGATCGTGAAAAGGGAGATCGGCTCGGCGGGCGGGAGGCTTTGGGCAGCTGGTGTTTGGGCACCGCGCTCGAGAGGAAACAGCAAGGCGACGACAACCACCGCTAACAGTAATCCGATCTTGAGCGCTGTTCCCACGATCTGGATCCAGCGCCCTTCTTCGACCCCGAACCAGTTGAGCGCAGTCATCAGCAGCAGGATCGCCAGCGCGCTCCATTGGGCGTTATCGGCAACAAAGGGCAAGATCGTACCCAGAAAATCGGCTGCGGCGATGCAAAGCGCCGCATTGACCACGACAAAGGCGCTCCACATCGTCCAGCCGACCAGCAAGCCCATCGAATTCCCCAGCCCTTCGTGAACGGGGATGTAATGGCCGCCCGAACGCGGGATCGCAGAGGAAATTTCCGCGGCGACATTGCACGACAGCAGCACATAGATGCCCCCAACCAGCCATAGAGCCATTACGATTGTGGGATCGGGAACCATATTGGCGATTTCGCCGGGCGCGCGCATAATCCCGGTGCCGATAACCGTGCCAACGCACACGGCGATAGCAAAGGGCAGGCCGAGGCGTTTTTGAAGCTGCCCAGTGGGGACTGACGTGCTCATGCGAACCTGCCTTCGAGTTCGACGGCATCGGTTTGCTGTGGGCTGGTGTCAGGTTTCAACAAGAGGGCCAGCAAGCCGGCGACAAAGGCCAGCACCGCGCTCGCACCGAACATCGCCTGCCATCCACCCATGTCTTCGAGCAGAGGCAACAGGGCAGCACCGATCATGAAACCCAGCGGCACTATCGCCGCGAACAGGGCAAAGGAGAGCGCTGCGGCTTCCTTTGCTGTCGCGCGCATCATGATGACGAGGTTGGCCAGATAGAAAAGAAAGAGCGGCACGTTCTTGATGAAGAGCCAAGCGACGTACAGCCGATCATCGGCCCACAAGGTCTCGTCGATCAGGTAAACGCCCATCACGGGCAATGCGATTACCCCTGACCAGAAGGCGATCCGCCTTGCCCCGTACCGGTCGATCATCCATCCCCCGAGCGTTAGGCACAGGAGACCCATCACAACGTTGGAGGTGCCCATCAGCGATCCGAGCTCGGCCTGGTTCCAGCCAAGCTGTCGAATCGCGAACAGCGCATCGGTCATCTCATTGAGCCTTTGATGCACGCTGTAGATCAGGATCACCATCACGGTGATGATACCCTGTGGCCGGAGAAGATTACGCAGCGCCGCCCAGAGAATGGGGAGCAGCCTGTCATTCACGAAGGTCATGTCCGGCGAGGGCTGTCCCCCGGTCCACGGCAGCAGCTTCTCTCCGGCGCGTTCGCGGATAATGAGCGCTGCAGTGGCAGGGATCATGAACAGCACGAGCATTCCCATCATGGCGCTCGCAAAGCCGTGGTATTCGAGCAGATAACCCGTCCCCGCCATCCCGGCGGCGATGCCGAACACCTTGCCGCCGAACATGAAGCCGTTCATGCGCCCCATCTCGCTTTCGGGAGTGAGGTCCACGACCAGCGCGTCGAGAGCCACGTCCTGCACCGCCGTCAGCACGGACAGCATGAAGATGAAGCCGATCACCAGCGTGGTCTGCCCGGGGAGCGGTGAGATCACCGAAATGGCGACCAGGCTGACCATGATGCAAATTTGCGAACCAATCAGCCAAGGTCTCCGGCGGCCCATGGCGAGCCAGGTGTAGCGGTCCATCAAGAGGCCAGCGATGAACTTGAGACTCCAGGGAAGGGACGCCGCCGCCGCAGCCATTGCCACCACCTCGGTCAACTCTCCGTTTGCCGCGAGCCAGGTGGGCATGGCGTAGAAGAATATGCCCTGCGGGAAACCCTGTGCGAGATAGAGCAGCGTGCCGAGCAACAGGCGGAGCTGCGAACTGTCAGCAAAGGCGGGGATAGCGAGGCGCGTATCGCGACTGATGACAGCTCCGGCGCTCATGCTGCGACGTCCTGAGTGCGGCGCAGTGCTGGCAGTTCGCCATAAGTCAGCCCGCGCCACAGCCACTCGAGCGGACCCATGCTGTAGCGGCTGAGCCACAGCGGACTGACGACCAATTGCACCGCCCAGATCGTGAACACGACATAATAAAGCTCGTGCCGCTCAAGCTGCCCGAAATAGCCCAGCCCGACGAATATGATCGCGCAGACCAGCGAATGTGTGAGGTAGTTTGTGAACGCCATTCGCCCGACACACGCCAGCGCATGCTGAAACAGCGGGAAGATGCCCGAGCGCGCGATCAGCAGCAGCAGGCCTAGGTGCCCCGCAGTGGTCGGGAGCCTTCCAAGATCATAGGTGATCTGCGACTGGCTCATCGCCAGCAGGCTGAAATCATTGTCGATGATCAGCCGGGTCTCGAAGAGATTGACCGTCAGGCCCACCCCGTATCCGATCACCGCAAGCGCCAGATAGAACCGGGTCGATCGTTCCAGCGTGAAGACCCCCGCCTTGAACAGGGCCATGCCGATCAGCATCATGCTGAAAATGTCGAAGAACCAGCGATAAAAATACCAGCTTTCGGCATGCACGGTTTCTACCGCGACCTGAGCAAAGGCTGCTGCATAGCTCTGCGTGCGCTGCGCGACATAGTTTTGCTGCGCTTCGGGCGAAGGGCTGTATTCCGCAAGCGCGCCTTCCCATTTTTCGGCCAGCGCCTGCTGCGCCGGATCAAGCTGTTCCCCTGCGACCTGCGAGGCCTCGTACGCTTCGTGATAGCGCATCAGGTCGGCGGTGTCCTTCGCGTTCCAGAGCGCGCTTGCCAGCATGCCAGCGATCCCGACGATCAGAAGCGCCCGCACACCGAGCTTGCGAAATGGGAAGACCACCAGCGCGGTCAGCCCGTAGAAATAGAGAATGTCGCCGCTCCACAGGAGGACAAAGCCGTTCACCATCCCGAAAACGATCAGCAAAAGATTGCGACGGGCGTAGATGTCGCCGACATCGGTTCGTCCTTTGGCTTCGAGGCGGGAGGTGAACAGGATGATGCCTGCCCCGAACAACATCGAGAACAGGCCGCGCTGCGTGCCTTCGAACCCGATCTGGATAATCATCCACGACAAGAGGTTCACCCCTTCCGCGCCGCCTGCGTTCATCGGATTGCTGTAGGCATGCGGCAGGCCAAAGCCCGTGATGTTCATCAAGAGGATGCCGAACAGCGCCGCCCCGCGAACGAAATCGAGCCCGACGATGCGGTTTGCTGTCGGCCCGGTTTTCGTCTGGTCCGGTGTTGATTGGGCGGTCGCGATCAACCCTGCTTCATGTGCTGCCGTAGCCATAGATCCCCCTCTGGTGTGACTGTTCCCTGCACCATCGACATTCACACCTGCCAAATGACGAAATCCGGATTTTATTTTCTCCGAATTGCGTCCGCCAAAGCTTCCCTGTTCGCGCCAACCCGATGGTTGGCGCGCCGTGAAACGTAGTTTGATTTCGGCTTATCCGCGTGACACTTATCTGCCTCTCGTCGCCGGTTATGGTCAACCGGACTGACCGTCAAAAAAGCGTCAATTCGTGCTGGTTACGGCCCTGGTGCTCATCAAACCGAACATGCCGGGCGGATGGATGCACTGGCAGGTGATTTTCATCACCAGTTCGGTGAACATGGTCGAGATCGTCGCGCACGCAATCAGGGACAAAGCGATCATGCAGGATTTTTGCAGCCCATCGCGGCTCACCGGTCCGCCCGATTAGACATCGGCATCCGCTCTTCACCCATCATCGGTGAAGAGCGGGGCCGCAGCGCGATGCCGAAATCGGTATGTCAGCTTCTGGCGGAACCAGACGTTCGTTGTGGCGGAAGTGAACGTCCGGGGCTGGGTCGACAGCCGACATGAGGCAACTCGGCCCGCGAATGGCGGCTATTGCGGGTTTTGTTCCCAACAGCCGTCATTCTGCAATCGACCCCATTTCGGACGATGGAACCGTGCTTCAGTTCATAGGAACGGACCTGGCGCGCCCAGGAGAGTGCGGGCGCCCTCATGAAAGTGGTCGGCTGGCGGATGCTTCAGCCTGAACTGCCGCAAAGGCTTTTCGTCCGCAGCAACCGTCAGTCTGAAGTTTCCGCTCTCCAGCATCCCTGCAATCCACTCAAGAAACTGACCGAGAGACTCCGCAAGCACGACTTTTACATCTTCATCGCGCCCGAAAAGAATTACTTGGCCGACCCGACCGCCGGGCCACGGATCGAAATCCAGACCGACGTGGCCACCGGACCCATCAGCCGTAAGCGGTATCCAGCCAGGATTTGTGTAGGCCGTGTCCACGGCATCTTGAGGCCACCCTCCACCCGGGATCGCGTAGGGGTTGCCGCCGATATCCGCCAAGGTCGTCTTCCACTGCTGCCATTCGGCGGCCGCTTGTTGGAGCGGAAGTATGGGAAGCCCGTAAATATGGCCCCAGCAGTCGTCGTTTTCGCCATCGTGCCATTTGTATAATTGGCGATATGAGCGCGGCATTTCAAAGCCCACGATATCTTGGAAAGCATCGATTTGCGCGTCCTCTGCTGGAGGATTGAACACATATTTGGTAGCCGGCAGATGGGCCGCATACCAAGCGTCCAGTCGGGCTAGCACCGGCTCGATATCTTCCTCCAATTTCGGCCTTGCTTTGCCTTGTGGGCGCTGGGGAATGGGATTCATCGCGATCGCGGGCTTTCGGTTGATTTGACTCATCGCGCAGGCTGAGGGCAGTAGGCCGCCAAAGGCGCAGACACCAAGAATGCCGCCGCCGATTATCAGGTTTCGCCTACTTGGGTCCATGATCGTCCACACACCACTTATAAGGCACAATTCCTAAGAACGGTTTTCCAACCAGTTGCGGCCATAACGGAGTCCGATCGTATCACGCAGATCAAAAGACCGATTTCGGTCAAGCCACCTCTGTAAACTTCCTGACCTTTATATCGTCCTCATGCGCGCGTGCCTCGGCCAGTTGGTAGGCCGTCTGCATCCGCAGCCAGTCACCGACATGGACTGTAAGTGACAAGTGATATGTTCCGGGCAAACATGAATGTAGGCGCCCTCTTTGTGGCCTTTCAGTCTATCGGCGGCTAACACCCAAAGAAGACTTTAGCTTGGCATTCCAATTTAGGCACCCGGCGGTAATCCGCGATCCTGGCCTTCTGGCAAAGCAATAGGCGTCGCGGCGCATATTGTGCGGAGAGCCTGCTTGAGCCCTTCCTCCAATGTCGGATGGTAGAACGGCATTTCCAGTAGCTGCGAGGCAGTCTGGCCCTGCTGAATGGCCCATGCCAGTAAATGTGCCAAATGTTCACTCGCTGGCGCACAAAGATCGGCTCCGATCAGGCGCCCATCCGGCGCTGCGGCATATAAGGTCACCACTCCATGGTTGATCCCTTCTACCCGTGCCCGGCCTTGGTTACTGAAGTTGGCGGTGCCTGTAATTACGCCTTCATCTTCCGATTTTCCAATTCGCGCTGTTGCCGGACTGGTGAATGTGAGGCCGAAAGACACAAAGCGCTCTGCCGAGAATTTCGCAGGAAAAGCGGCGGCATTGCGTCCTGCAATTGCGCCGTCGTGTGAGGCTTCGTGGAGGAGGGGCAGGTCGTCTGCGACGTCTCCGGCTAAAAATATGGGGTTGTCCCCGCAGCGCATTGTCTCCCGGTCGTGCACGGGAACGCCCTTGTCGTCGAGCTCAAGCCCGGATTGGGCGAGGTTGAGGGTGTTCAGATTGGGCGGGCGACCGGTAGTGACGAGCACATAATCGAAGTCAGCCTCACCGGTTGCGTCACCACCCCATTGCAGCGCGATTCCCCCATCTTTCGCAGAGGCTTCCAGATCGACGCCCAGCCTGAGTTCGATTTCTTTTTCCATGATCTCAAGCAATGCCGCGTGAACCTTGTCGCAGCGAATGCCGCCCAACCGGTGGCCCTTATCGAACAGCGTGACCTCTACTCCGAGGCGGGCCATGGCCTGGGCCAGCTCAAGCCCGATCGCTCCAGCTCCGACGACTGCTAATTTTTTGGGCAGCTGTTCGAGTTCGAAGATAGTATCGTTGGTCAAGACCCGAGCGCCCAATTGCGCATATTGCTTTGGGACGAAAGGAGATGAGCCTGTCGCGATCACGATAGTGCGCGCCCTGATTTCGCGGCCATCATCAAGAGCCAGAGCCTGCTGCCCTGTAAATCTCGCCCTACCAGTTATGCGGACGGAGCTTGGAATATCATCGATGCTTTCCCGTGTAAGCCGTGCGAAGCGATCCCGCTCGTCCCGCACACGCTGCATCACCTTCGCACCGTCAATCTCGACACCTTTCACCGAAATGCCGAACATATGGGTAGAGTTTGCGGCGTGGGCTGCATGCGCCGCCGCGATCAGTAACTTGGAAGGCATGCAGCCCACGGTGGCGCACGTTGTGCCAGCATAATAGGGATCTATCAAAAGCGTGGACGCGCCGCTCGATCGCGCTGCGCGTTCCGCAGCCAATCCGGCGGTTCCGGCACCGATCACTGCCACATCGCAGCGCAAAGTCTCGGCCATTCTAGAGGCCTACCGCAATCGAATTGGCATTGACGGATTCTTCTTTCCGTTCGCGCAATTCCGTTGCGATCGCGGAAATAACGTCCGCTCTCTTTTCGTTCCATGTGACAAACGCCTCGTGACTGGAATCCACAGTGGTCTCAGCTTCTTCACTAGTTATCATGATGTAAGACTTGAGAACCTCTTTGATCAGGGGATCCCGCGTCCCTGGCGTAGGATTTGTCACGAAATGTAATCCTTTTGTGAAAGTTCAGGGTAGAAAGTGGCTGTGTTTAGCCGAAAGTTTCGCGATGTTTTTCCAACGTGCCGGATGAATGATCAAGCGCGACCTCGATAGCTTCGCGAAAGTCGGAATCAGCCAATTGCATGATGCCCTTGTGGGCGGCGCAGATGATGCTGATGTTGTCCCAATCGAGGGCCAGCGATCGTGCCCACGCAGCAAAATCATCCGCCGCGCCGGGACGTTTTTGCAGGCCGTCGGCCAACTTTGGGTGGAACCGCAATTTGGGGCCAGCACCAAATTTTTCCAATAGCGCAGGCATGTCCAGATACATCAACGTATCATCCACATGTACAATACCGCTTTCACCGTGCCGGACCAGAACGGAGCTGACATGTATGCTTTCGTCTTCAGGGATAAATTCGACCCCGGCAGGGATCGAAAAGTCGAGACAGTCGGAGAATTGCTGTTGCGTGGCCTTGTCTTCAATCAAGTCTAAGTCCCATCGCAGATGGCTTAGCTTTTGATGATGACGTCGGGTGCCGATCAGTCTGGCATTGGGCAGCATCTCGCGTAAGGTTTCGCAATGAACGGTGTGGAATGGATGCACATTCAGGACAGCCTCGATCCGGGAACCTTGATCGGTCAATGCCATGAATTCCTGGCGATCTTGCGGTTCCATTTCATAGGAATCGAGCAGGAGGAACCCGCCGCCAGCTCGCCGAACCAAGGACATGTGGGTGCCGATGTTGAGCGTGTGTGCGATCTTGAAGTTGCCGCGAATGTTCCAGAAATTTTCGGCCAGACGTTCGATGATGGCTCTCCTGCGAAAGGTTGGATAACTCGTGTTCAGAAGCCGTGAAAGCCTGAACCGTTCCGTTGTCGCTTGCGGGAAAACTCACAGGACGGGTCCAATTTCCGATCGCCGCGCCCTTCGAAGACTTATCCGTTGGGCCCATCGAACGATATTCAATGCTATTCACGGTAAATCAGTAGAACTTTGGCCTGCAGCCAAACTCACGCGTTAGCCTGCCCGATTTCATTCGGTATGATGTCAAGTCGACGGGCACGAAAAGCACCTTGATCATCAGGAACTCTCTCGCGGCTCCGGAACAAAGCGAAGCCGTTCAGGACGAGATCGACGAGGGTTGCACCGACATTCTGCGAAGCGAACGGACCACGATGAGGCGACCAGCAAATTCCGCCTGAGCTTCACCACCGGAAATCGACATCACCTGAACCTGCCAGGCTGGCTAGGCCGTTCGCAATTAATTAAACGCGTATTGAATTAATTGCGAACCCTGTTATGTTGCGTTGCGGAAACGTGAGATTGATTATGAAGCAGCGCCGGCCCGGACGACCGAAAAACACCAGCCAAGACACCAGCGCAGCCTTGGCGAAGTCTGCCTTGCACCGCTTTGCCACGCAGGGGTTTGAAGTGACAACGCTGCGGGAAATTGCAGCAGACGCCGGTGTTGATATTTCGCTGATCTCGTACAATTTCGGCGGGAAATCCGGCCTCTGGAGATCGATCGTCTCCGATGCTGGTGCAGGTTTGCAGGAAACACTGGCGCAGGCTGAGCGCAAGGCTTCAACAAAAGACCCTTTCGCCGCGCTGGAGCACGCCATGAGGGCGTTCGTCGACTACCTCATGGAGCGACCAGAGATACCCAGCCTTCTGCTTCGCGACATTACGATAGACACCGAGCGATCAGAATGGCTTTTGAATGAGCTGTCTATGCCATTGCACCAGCACTTCTTCAGTTTGGCGCGAGACGCTGCTGGTTCAGACGGCGCGAAGTCCGATCATGCCGAGTTCCGCATGGCCAACTTCATCTATTCGGCAGCCAGCACTGTCGCCCGGCGCCAGCGGCTTGCAAAGCTGATCGGCGGATTGGATGACGATGCGCAGTTCAAGGCTGCATTGGTTGCAACTTTGATCGAACCGGTATTCAGCGATGTCTGAGGCGAAACCTCTTGTCGATGACATCGTTGGATACCGGTTCAAGCCGCACGAGATGCCGATATTGCCCGGCTCTCCGGCAAATCCTGACCACCCCCCTGCGCGCAAAGCAGCTTATCTCTGCATTGGTGTGCTACTGGGCCTCGTCGGCGGTACACAGAACGGGTTTCTTCTCGCCAATACCGCCGCTTTGCAGGCAAAGATGGCTCTCACCCCCGTTGAGGCCGGCTGGCTGACCGTGGCATTCTATTCGACCTATGCCTGCATGAGCATGTTGCTTTTCCGCGTGCGGCAGGAGTTCGGCATCCAGCCGTTCGTGCGTTGGGCAATGCTGGCCCTGGTATTCGCCAACCTCGTGCAGCTTGGTGAGTTCGGCTATTATCCGGAGATGGGCGCCCGAGCAGTGGCGGGCATCGCTGCCAGCGCATTGTCTGCACTCTCGATATACTACCTCATGCAGGGATTGCCGCCTGCACTCAGGATCGGTGGACTGGTAATTTCGCTTGGTCTCGTCCAGATTGCCTTTCCGCTTTCGCGCGCCCTTTCGCCCGCGCTTCTGGTCGATGGCGACATGAGCCACGCCTTTCAGCTCCAGTTCGGCCTTTCTGTGCTATCCCTGGGCCTAGTATACTTGCTTCGGCTTCCACCCGGAACGCGGCACAAGACTTTCGAAAAGCTCGACCTGCCTAGCATCTCCCTGTTCATCATTGGCGTCAGCGCCCTATGCGCTTTTCTGATCCAAGGCAGAATACAATGGTGGGATACTCCGTGGCTCGGATACGCCCTCACCCTCGCAATTCTGGGCCTCGGCGGCTGCTTTCTGATCGAAGCCAACCGCAAAAGTCCGATGCTCGATCTCAGCTGGCTATCGAGCCGCGCCATCATTTCCCTAGCAATGGTAGGGGCGACGGTGCGCGTCCTGGTTGCAGAACAGGGCTTTGGCGCAAGCGGCATGTTCGTTGCGTTGGGATACGGTAACGAACAGCTGACCGGTTATTTCTGGGTGCTTGCCGGTGCGACCTTCGGCGGAATGCTGCTGTCAGTAGCGCGGCTGGACCCCAGGGATCTGACCCGGCCTGTTCTGTTTGCAGTCCTTGTTATTGCCGCCGCCGCCTTCGCCGATACCAGAACCGGCGTCATGACCCGCCCGCAAGACCTCTACCTTACGCAGGCAGCGATCGCGTTTGCGGCTGTTTTCGCGATGGGGCCCATCATGATGGAAGGAATGCTGAGAGCGCTGGCAGCGGGGCAAAGCTTTGTGATCAGCTTCATCGCAGTGTTCTCGCTGTCACAATCGATTGGCGGTCTAGCAGGAATTTCGCTTCTCTCAGCGTTCCACTCAGTCAGGATCAAAACGCATCTGATCGATGCGGGTGAAACGCTGACGCTCGCAAACCCCCGCCTGGCAGAGACGCTCAACAGCCTCACTCGCGGGGCGGCCCCGCTTCAAAGCGATCCATTGCTCCGCCAACAGACAGCGGCAGCCAGTCTTTCAAAGGAAGTCGGACGTGAAGTTGCAGTGCTCGCCTTCAATGATGTTTTCTTTCTCATCGGCACGCTCGCGGCCGTAACATTCGCGATCATTTTAGTACCGTGGTTCATCAATCGAATCCGCGGACGCAATCCGCTCGCAAAGGAACTGGCCTTTCTCGAGACCATGCTTGCAAGGACACGACAATGACAAAGCCCTCTCTCAATGTCGAATCGTTGCAGGACGCCCAAGAGGGCGCAGCCAAGGGCGCGATCAGCGGCGAACCTGCCGCTGCTGGATGGTCTCCTAACCCTTCCAAGCGCCGAATTGCGGTGGCTGTCATCCTGATTGCAGTGGGTGCACTTGTCGCATTGTACGCGTGGGGATTGCCGCCCTTCGCCAGCGGAGACGAGACGACCGACAATGCCTATGTCAAAGGCCGTACTACTGTCATCAGTCCGCAAGTTGGCGGATATCTTGTCGAGGTTGAGGTGACAGACTTCCAGCGCGTTGAGGAAGGCGATCTCCTTGCCCGGATCGACGACACGCCCTTCCAAGAGCGTTTCCAGCAGGGCCTGGCCAGCATTTCCGCGCAGGAAGCCAATCTTGCCAACAGCGCCCAAAGCCTGCGCTCTGCCCAAGCCCAGGTGGAGTTGCAGGACGCGGCCGTGGCTGGTGCAATGGCAGGCTTGCAAAAGGCCCAGGCCGATATGAACCGTATTGCCGAACTGGTGGATGAAGGATCTGTATCCCTGCGCGAGCGGGATCAGGCCAGGGCTGCATTGCAGCAGGCCCAGGCCGGCGTACGTCAGGCGCGGGCTCAGCGCACGATCGCTCTTGAACAGGTTCGTTCAGTGCAAGTCGGGCGCGGGGCTCTTGAGGCACAGGTCGCCGGAGCAGAGGCGTCGCAGGGTCTTGCGCAATTTGAACTGTCACGAACTGAAATCCGTGCCCCACGATCTGGACGGTTGAGCGAAGTCACTGCGCGCGAAGGCCAGCTGGTCACCGCCGGATCGCAGCTGATGTACATCGTGCCCGACGAACTTTGGGTCGTGGCAAATTTCAAGGAAACCCAGACAGCAGATATGGCAGTCGGCCAAGCCGCCACACTTCAAATCGATGCTCTTGGCGGAATCGAGCTTAAGGGGCGTGTGCAGAGTATAGCGCCCGCGGCCAGCAGCGAATTCAGCCTTGTCCGTCCAGACACAGGCGCAGGCAATTTCGTGAAAGTGCCGCAGCGCATCGCCGTGCGGATCGTTATCGACCGCGGACAGGCAGCAGCAGAGCGGCTTGGCCCCGGAATGTCAGTGGTCGCAACTGTTCATACGGGGGAGTAAGCGTGATGCGTAAGACCATGCTTCTGCTCACAGCCTCTGCATTCGTGCTGCCGGGCTGCGCGCCCACTCTCCAGCAGTCACCAGTCGAAGCTTCGGTCGAGCCTCCGGTGGAATGGCGAACCACGCTCTTGGGGACAGGGAGCGTAGAGACGAATTGGTGGGAAGGTTTTGGCGATCCGCAGTTGACGAGGCTGGTAAATCAGGCGCGCCAAAACAATCCTGATATCCGGGTTGCTGCCGCGCGGGTTGAAGAGGCTCGCGCAACAGAACGCGGCTCCCGCGCGCTTCTGCTTCCGTCCTTGGGCGCAGGAGTTGACGCGGGGATCCGGCGGGAGGTTTCCCCGATTGGCCGGGCGCAGGAATCCGTGGCGGCGCTGCCAGTCTTTCGTGCTTCGTACGAACTGGACCTGTTTGGCAAGAACGATGCCCGCATTGACGCAGCGAAATCAGGTGTGGCGGCAAGCGAGGAGGCTGAGGAAGCAGCTCGCCTCTCGGTCTCCGCAGCGACGGCCAGCGGCTACGTCACATTGCTTGCCCTCGATGCACGACTTTCTGTCATCGAAGAGACGGTCAGATCGCGCGCCGATGCACTCAAGTTTGCGCGTGACCGGGCCGAGGTGGGATACACCTCCCAGCTGGAATTGCGACAGGCCGAAGCGGAATATCAGGCCACCGCGCAACTTGTGCCGCAGATCACTGCACAAATCGCACAACAGGAAAATGCCCTCTCGGTCCTGACAGGCGAATTGCCGCTGGCCATCAAGCGTGGCGGCACGCTCGCCGACCTTCGAATGCCCAGCGCTCCTGCAACGCTTCCATCAGAACTGCTACGCCGCCGGCCGGATATCGCTGCGGCGGAATATCGCGTAGCGGCAGCCGATGCGCAGATGCGGGTGGCTCGCGCACAGTTTCTGCCATCGATCAACTTTGGGGCAAGTGCAGGTGCAGCCGTGTCCGATCTCCTCGCCGATCCCATCACAATCTGGTCGCTTGGCGGGAGCATCCTTGCGCCGATTTTTCAGGGTGGCCGCCTCGAAGCCCAGCTTGACGGCGCGACTGCACAGCGGGATCAGGCAGCTTGGGCGTACCGCGCAGCGGCGCTGAAAGCCTTTCGCGAAGTCGAAGACCGGATGGTGGTGCTCACAAGTCTAGAAGCCCAGCAGGAACCGCTCAACGCTCAACGCGCAGCGGTTGCGGATGCCCTGCGCCACGCACGCAACAGGTACCGTGCAGGCTATACGCCCTATATCGAACAGGTTGATGCCCAGCGTGCGCTCCTTGGCGTCGAGCTTTCGCTTGTGCAGGTGAAGGCAGACCAGCTTTCGGCTCTTATCGGATTGTATCAAGCCGTTGGCGGGGCTCCGGAATAGGCCCCTGAGGCGCGCAGCGAAAAGAGGGCAGGACACTCTTCGCTTATTCAGGTCGCCCCATCTTGAACAACTGGCCTTCGGTGATTTCAAAATAGTCTGCCGGACCGCCGCCGCGTGTAATCGGGTGCGGTCGCGCGGTCTGGTACACTCCATCTTCAAGCATTGCGGTATCTATGTGAATCCCGACGGCTTCACCGATGACAAGCCATTGGTCGAGTTTGTGACCTTCCTTGTTTTCGAGCTGGATGAGCTGGGTCAGGCGACATTCGAAATGGACCGGGCTGCCAGCCACACGATCAGGTTTGACGAGCGAAGACGGTAACGCGTCCAGCCCGGCAAGCTCAAATTCGTCGACGTCGGCACCGACGCTAGCAGAGCTTTGGTTCATCTGCTGCGCCTGAGCCATTGTCGCAAGGTTCCAGACAAATTCGCCTGTAGCCTCCACATTGGCAACCGAATCCTTCCACCCCGTCGAAGCGAAAGCAACAAGGGGTGGGCGATAGTTGATCAGGCTGAAGAAGCTGTAGGGGGCGAGATTGCGCACACCATCCGCGCTAACTGTCGATACCCATCCGATCGGCCGCGGCGCGACAATTGCGTTGAGTGGGTCATGTGGCAGACGGTGGCCCTCTTCGGGCATGTAATAATGATAATCGGTCATGGCGGGCTGTATGCCTGACTGGTGAAACGCCGCAAGGCTAGTGGCACGAGAGTCGTATTTCTTGTACGACTTGTCGGGAGCCCGGAAGCCTTTGAGTTGCTGCACATCGAGGCTCTTTTGGGGGCCTCACTTTTGCGCAAGTTAAGCCCTTTTGAGCCGGAACCCCCAGCCGAGGCCCCCACAGGCGTCGGAACAAAGCGGAACAGAACAAGACCCCGTTTTTAGGTTAGAGGTCAAGAATAGCAGAATTCCGCCATTTGTGCCATGTTTTGGAACGTTCTGATGAGAACAAATGGTGCCCAGAAGAGGCATCGCACTGACGAGGTAAACAATTGATCTAAAACACGAATTTTCCGAGGTTAGGGCAGAAAGCCCGCAACTAGGCCCACACCGTCAAATAACATTCTGATATTAAGTGTGAATTATCATTTCTTGTGTCAGGTTATTTAGAGTTTGGTAAACGCCTGAAGGGCCCACCATCTTCGCTTCTGCACCCCCCATAAGGCATAAATCAACCTAATACCTTGGGAGGTATATTGCCATATCATACCCTATGAGGTATAGCCCGAAGCATGGAGGCCGCCATGCATCAGATTGTCCGACTGCCGCGCCAGCTAGGCGCAATCATCCAGAGTCAGCGCCTCGCCAAAAGCATGACCCAGACCGAACTGGCAGACCTGGCAGGCACACAACAAAAGACCATCTCTGCCATAGAGAACGGCAGCGAAGGCACAAAGCTCGGTACGCTGCTTGGCGTGATCGCGATACTCGAACTCGACCTGCAGGTCGTGCCGCGCCACACGGACAGCAAGTCGATCGAGGACATCTTCTGAGGTGGCTCGCAAGAAGGCCCACGTCCCGCTCGATGTCCTGATCAATGGTCGTCTGGTCGGGCACCTTGAGAAGGCCGCTAGTGGAGCAACAAGCTTTCGCTATGCAAAAGAATGGCTGAACTGGGACCACCGTTTCGCCATCTCGCTCTCACTACCACTCACACCTAATGCATACCGTGGCGACATGGTGGCGGCCGTATTCGATAACTTACTTCCAGACCGCGATGCGGTGCGCCGCCGCTTGGCCGAACGCATGGGCGCGCTGGGGACGGATATTACAGCCTGTTAGAAGCAATCGGACGCGACTGCGTCGGCGCGATGCAGTTCCTGCCCAAAGGTGCTGACACAACAGAACTTCAACATGCAGAAGGCAAGCCCCTCAGCGATGACGACATTGAGGCGATGCTCGCTGACCTGGGTAGAGCACCGCTGGGCGTGGATCGCGAACGGGAATTCAGGATCTCGGTTGCCGGAGCACAGGAGAAGACGGCCCTGCTGAGAATGAACGGTCAGTGGCTTAGGCCGATCAGACCAACACCGACCACCCATATTCTCAAACCCCAACTAGGCCAAATTCCAAGCGCCGATGGCCTGATCGACATGTCCGACAGCGTCGACAATGAACACTACTGCTTGGAACTCATGCTGGCCTTTGGTCTCGAGGTTGCTCGCACGCACATCGAGACCTTTGGTAAGCGCCGCGTGCTGGTGGTCGAACGATTTGACCGGCTCTGGCGGGGCGATGCTTCCATCTTACGGCTCCCGCAGGAGGATTGCTGCCAGGCGCTCGGCATTCCGCCAACGCTCAAGTATCAGAGCGACGGCGGCCCGAGAATGTCCGACATTCTCGAACTCCTGCGCGGCACGGACGATCCGCAGCGCGACCAGACAGTGTTCTTCAAGAGCCAGATACTGTTCTGGTTGATTGGCGCAACCGATGGCCATGCCAAGAACTTCAGCATTTTCCTGAAACCCGGCGGCAAATTCAATCTCACCCCATTCTACGACGTATTGTCGGCGCAGCCAGCCGCCGACAAAGGGCAGATCGCACCCAACAAATTCCGGATGGCAATGCCGGCTGGCACTAACCGGCACTACCGGATGTCGGAGATCACCGGGCGGCATTTTGTGCAGTCCGGAAAGGTAGCTGGGCTCGGCACGAAGTTTTATGCGCGATGCGATCTCGGAACTGCTCGATTTAGCCGCCGACGCTCCGGCCATGACGTTAGAAAGAATGCCTCCCGACTTCGCAGAACCTGTCCATTCAAGCGTAGCAACGGGCCATAGAGATGCGCTTGCCCGGCCTCGTCGACGCGCTCAACGAACTCTAAAGGGAGGCAGTCCGGCAGGCTTCTTCAAATTGCGAAATGCTCTGGCCGAGGCTAAGGTGAATGACCGCTTTGCGCCCCAAATCCGGTCATTCGAATCGCTCATGCCGCGCCCCAAGACCTGCCGTCTGCGAAGAATCGAGTGAATGCCCGCTACGGCCTCAATCCCACTCGCTAGTTCAATCGTCGGACAGTGCAATTCGTCTTGGTTGGAAAGCGACTTCGCTTGACCCCATATAGTCATCTCGGGCGTTGATGGGTTGACTGTCGCAATAATTGGAAAGGCACCGGCTCTTCCTCGAACGGCTGGAGCATTACAATGTTCGGACTTACTGCTTCCCCTGACGCAGTGTTGCGAGGTGCAGTCCTCGGGACCATCGCGCTGGCATGGGTGATCCTCGTCGTCAGACTGATCGGCTTGCGCACATTTTCTAAGATGACGGCTTTCGATTTTGTGGTCACCCTAGCTACTGGTTCGCTGTTGGCGGCAGCTGCCACCGTGACCAGCTGGACTGCGCTAATTCAAGCATTGAGTGCGATCGCTACCCTGCTCATCGCCCAAGTCCTGCTTGCTATGTCCCGGCGGAAATCCCGGAGGTTCCAGCTATTGCTCGAGAACGACCCGATCATGCTGATGTTCGACGGCAAGATTCTCATGGGTGCACTGGCCGAAACGCGCGTGTCGGAAAGCGACATTCTGAACAAGCTGCGCGGCGCAAACATCAAGGATATGTCCCAGGTGCAATCCATGGTGCTCGAGAGCACCGGGACATCTCGATCCTCTCAGGCGAGCACAGGGTATCGGACGAGATCATGGAGGAAGTGGATTGCGGCCATGGTCTGCTTGAGACGCATATCGGTCGAGCAATACCGTGAGCGACGGTTATTCAGCTGGAGCAACTGTGTCGCTGCTGTCAGCGGTCTCGTGCGATCTTGGCAGGATCCCTGCGCGGAGACGCGTCGCGGCGCAGTGCCCGTCGTGGTTGGCCGCATTGCTCGCGGCTACGCCACTGAATGGCCGGGCGACGCTCCGGCAACTCAGCGTCAGAGCCGTGGGAGACTTCGCCTTTGCCGTCGCAGTCCCGGCCCGTAACGAACGCGAAATCCTGCCGCGCATGCTGGCAGCGCTGCTTCTGGCCCTCAAAGGTGTGAGCGAGCGAGGCCTCGTGGTGTTCGCAGTCAACGATACGCATGACGGTTCGGCGCAGCTCATTCGGGATTGGCTCGGTATCAACGGCGTATCGGGCGTGGTCGTCGAAGTAGGGCTCGCCCTGGCCATAAGGAGCGCGCCATACACGCGACGGCTTGCGCTGGACGTCGCCAATCACCTCGTACCGGCCGGTGCGCTGCTGACGACCGATGCTGATAGCGAGGTGGGGCCGGGGTGGATCCGCCAGGGCTTGGATGGTCTCGCGGACGGTTTCGATCTGATCTGTGAAGACGTTCGTCTGGACGCTGCCGGACTCGCCGCTCTGCCGGACCAAGTGCGCCTCGCCAGTAACGCGGAGCGGGCCTATTACGCCGCCTGCGATCAGCTGTGGCAGAAATGGAGCGGCGAGGCAGGCGCCTTCGCGCATCGCGCTTCGGGAGCAAGCATGGCAATCCAATCCGCTACGTATCTTAAGCTGGGCGGCCTGCCGGTCCCGTCCCACGGCGAGGATGCAGCGCTGTGCGCCATGGTGCTCGCGCGTGGCGGGCGGGTCGTGACCATCGCTGATGGCGGCACACGCACGTCGGCGCGGCTCGAAGGTCGAGCGGTGGGGGGCTGCGGTGAGGCCTTGAGCAAGCGGGCGAGGCAGGAAGATCCGGAATGCGACGATGCGCTGGTTCCGATGGTGGAACTGCGCCGCCTCGCTATTTACCGCCGCAGATACGGCGTCCGCGACGACACGGTCAGAGCGTGCGCTCCTCTACGCTACAGCGAACTTCTGCGCGAATTAAGCGAAGCGAACGCGCTGCTGTCCGAAGGGCCTCTCGCTTGAGCCTGTCGTCACGCGATAGCCTGGAAACCGCCATCGGGGCGCGTGCGGCCGGAGCCGACCATGCCCGGGGCGATCTCGCGGCAGATATTGACGACCTGCGCACGCAGGGTTGGCTCGCCGCTTGTCTTCCACGCGATGCCGGCGGGTCGGGCTGGGGCACCGATGCCGACGGCACGCAGAATGCCTTCGACGCGTTGCGCACGATCGGCCGCGCGAACCTGTCGGTCGCGCGGCTGTTCGAAGGACATATGAACGCGGCGAAACTCGTGACGCTCTATGCCGACGAGCAGCTGCGGCACGAAACCTTCTCGGCCGTCCGCGGCGGCGCACTTCTGGGCGTCTGGGGAGCGGACGATCCGAGCGAACCGCTGACACTCGACGCGGCGAGCAACCGCCTGCGCGGAGCGAAGCGTTTTACATCGGGCTGCGGCCTCGTGAACCAAGCCATCGTATCGGTAGCGGGTGAGGACGGCCCGCAACTGCTGGTCGTCGCTACCGACGATGACCAGCGCTCTGACGCATCCGTCTGGCAGATGGGCGGAATGCGGGCCACGCCATCGGGCCGCTACGATTTCGACGGCCTCATGGTCGAGCCGCATCAGGAGCTTGGGCGCCCGGGCGATTATCGGCGCGAACCTTTCTTCGAAGGCGGTATTTGGCGCTATTGCGCCGCGCATCTGGGTGCCGCCGAGGCGCTTTACCGGGCGATGCGCACCGAACTGATCACGCGCGGCCGCGCCGACGATCCGCATCAGCAACGCCGGTTGGTGGACGCAGCCATCGCCACCGAAACCGCGCGCCTCTGGGTCCTGCGCGCCGCGCGAGCGGTCGAGGCGGATCGGGCGAAGCCGCAGACAGTGACGCTCTCCCTGCTTGCCCGGGACGTAACCGAACGAAGCTGCCGCATCGTCATGGAAAATGTCGAGCAGGCGCTTGGCATGGGCGCGCATATCGCTGGCTCTCCGGTCGAGCGAATCGGCCGCGATCTTGCGCTATTCCTTTGCCAGGCCGCGCCCGATGCAAAGCGCGCCCGCGCCGCGCAAACCTTGACCGCCATCGATTATGAACTGGAGTTTCTGTGAGCCTGCCTACTTCCGCGAAGGCGCGCTCCTTTCGGCGACCGTCGACGCGCTGCCCATCGATATCGACGAACTGTCGCCGCCGGGGGGATTGCTAATCATCGCGCCGCATCCCGATGACGAGACATTCGGCTGCGCCAGGCTCTTGCCGCCGCTGCGCAAGCTGGGCGAGAGATTGGCGTGCTGCTGCTCACCGATGGCGAAGGATCGCATCCCGGCTCGGTAAGCCACGATCGCGAGCGGCTCGTCAAGCTGCGCAGGGAAGAGCTGGATAGCGCGCTTGCGCTGCTGGTTCCGGGCAAGACGCTTACCGTCATGCGCGCCGGGCTGGAAGACGGCCGCAGCGATCTCGAGCAGCTTGGCCTCCATCGCTATCAGCGGATCATCGCCTATGCCTTCGCCCTTAGCGCGAAATCGGTATGGGCGACGTGGAATGGCGATCCGCATTGCGATCACGCATCCGCCGCCACGCTCGGGGCGCATGATCAGCGACGATATCGGAGCCGACTTCTGGCGCTACCCGATCTGGGGCCGCTTCGGCGAGTGGGACGTGCCGCACGAGCTGCGGCTCTTTTCCGACGCGCGCTTCGGCCAGCGAAAACGCGAAGCCATCGCGGCCTACCTTTCGCAGACGACGAGACTGATCGACGACGACCCAGACGGCTTCGTCTTCCCGCAGGAAATCCTCGAGCATTTCGCGCAGAGCCCCGAGATATTCATCGGTGACTGACGCGCAGTGTTCGCATCGGCGGAAAACCTTCGACGCCTTGTTCTCTCGCGAACCCGATCCTTGGGATTTCGAGACGAGCGAGTACGAAAGCGACAAGCGCGCCGCCACGATCGCAGCCTTGCAAGGGGCACTTTTCGAAAACGCCCTCGAGGTCGGTTGCGCCACCGGGGTTCTCAGCCGCCAACTGGAACCGCATTGCGCGCGACTGATTGCGCTCGACGTGTCGGACCGGGCGCTGGATCTGGCGCGCGAGCGGTCTGCAGCGCAGGCCGCGGTCCGCTATCGCCGTACCGAAGTCCCGCGGGACTGGCCCTACGGATCGTTCGACCTGATCGTGTTCTCCGAAGTCCTGTATTTCTTGTCGGCGCACGAAATCGCCGCGGTTTCGCGGCAGGCCTGCGATGCGCTGGCGCCCGATGGCCTATGCCTGCTGGTCAACTGGACCGGGCCGAACGACTTGCCGGTGAGCGGCGATGCCGCCGTGCATCTGTTTGTCGAAGCGGCGAGTTGGCAAAGCGACGAGCCATGCCTGGCACCGTCCTACCGGATCGACCGACTGCAACGCTCCACGTAAAGCCACGACCATGGGCCTGATGCGCAAACGCCTGGACCGCAGTGCTGCGATCCGGGCGTTGCGTCAGGTAGAATACGGATTCGGGCTTACCCCTGCTTCACGCTGTCGCGATCCCAGAAGCGCAGCTTGCCGCATGTCTCGATGAAATCCTTGGCCGCCGAACCCTTGCTGACATCCACGAAGCCGTCGTCCATCCACTTCGCAACGCCCGCCGCCTTCGAACAGCGGCTTGACCTCGGGACGTAAGCGATGAACTTCGCATGGGCGAAGGCATCGTTGACGAAATCGATGCTGGGCTTGTCGGTGGCTGTACGCTTGGCGCGCAGTCTTCGCCCATCACCACCGCGACCGCATCGATAAACCACCGAAGGGCCGCCATCGATCTTCTCGTCGGCTTCCATCATCTTGCCGTCGGACAGCTTCGCGCCCGCGACATGCGGTGCGATGATCTCGACCATCGCGCCGGCGTCCTTCGCCGCGTTCTTCAAGCGCCTTGACCACTTCCGCATCGCCGCCTTCGGCGATATAGATGCCCAGCTTGCGCCCCTTGAAACTGCCGGGCCCGTTCTTGAGGATCGAGAGCGCCGGACTTTCCGGCAGGTCGGTGATCGGCTCGCGCGCGGCGGGCACCTTGTCCGGCAGTTCGGTCAAGCCCGATGCCATCGGCGACCTCCTGCGCCAGACCTTCGTCGATATGGCGCAGATGGCCGACCATGCGCTTGCGAATGTCCGTGCCGTCCGACCTTCGACAATTCGAAGGTCAGCGCATTGGCCATATGCGTCTGCTCGACCGGGGTCTGGCTGATGTAGAACTGCCGCGCCTGGCTGTAATGATCGGCGAAGGTTTCGCTGCGCACGCGCACCTTCGGGCCTTCGACGGGCGCTTCATAGCTCGTGAACCCGTTCATCGGGCAAGCGCGCGGGCCGCGATCTTCGTCCGGCCTTCGCCTCGCCCCAGCTGTTGGGCTCGTAATTCGCGCGACCCTTGGGATTGGTCATCGCCATGTGCCCGTCCTGCTGGAAATGGCGGACCGGGCATTTGGGCGCGTTGATCGGGATGTGCGTGAAATTGGGGCCGCCCAGCCGCTTCAGCTGCGTGTCGAGATAGGAGAAATTGCGGCCCTGCAGCAGCGGATCGTTCGATGAAGTCGATGCCCGGGCACGATGTTCTGCGTGCAGAAGGCGACCTGCTCGGTCTCGGCGAAGAAATTGTCGACATTGGCGTCGAGCGTCAGCGTGCCGATGATCTCGCACCGGCACCTGTTCTTCGGGAATGATCTTGGTCGCATCGAGCACGTCGAAGTCGAACTTCTCGGCGAACTTCTCGTCGAACACCTGGATGCCCAGATCCCATTGCGGGAAATCGCCGGCATCGATCGCATCCCACATGTCGCGGCGATGGAAGTCGGGGTCCACGCCGTTGATCTTGAGCGCCTCGTTCCAGATGACCGACTGCAGGCCCTGCTTGGGCTTCCAGTGGAACTTGACGAAGTGGCGATTTGCCCTTCTGCGTTGACCAGCCGGAAGGTGTGGACGCCGAAGCCTTCCATGAAGCGGAAGCTGCGCGGGATCGTGCGGTCGGACATGATCCACATGATCATGTGCATCGATTCGGGCGTCAGGTGATGAAGTCCCAGAAATTGTCATGCGCGGTCTGCGCCTGCGGAAAGCCGCGGTCGGGCGCGGGCTTGGCCGCGTGGATCAGGTCGGGAAACTTGATCGCATCCTGGATGAAGAACACCGGGATGTTGTTGCCGACCAGATCCCAGTTGCCTTCCTGGGTATAGAACTTTGACCGCGAAGCCGCGCACGTCGCGCGCCAGATCGGGCGAACCCTTGTTGCCGGCGACGGTGGAAAAGCGCACGAAGATCGGGCGTCTTCTCGCCCTTCTCGCTTGAAGATCGTCGCGCGGGAATATTCGGGGATCGGCTCGGTCAGCTCGAAATGGCCATGCACGCCGTAACCGCGCGCGTGGACGACGCGTTCCGGAATGCGTTCGTGATCGAAATGGAAGATCTTCTCGCGCGCGATATGGTCTTCGAGCAGTTGCGGACCGCGCGCGCCGGCGGTCAGCCAGTTCTGATCGTCGGCGATCGGCTGCGCCCTGCGCGGTGGTCATCACGTCGTCGTCGCCCTGCGGGTTTCTGATGGTTCGCGCCGCCGTTGGAAAGATCGAATTGCTTGGTCATGCGGCGCATCCTTGCGGGTAAGGGGTCAGAAAGAAGCGCAAGGCGGAAACGACCCGCCTTGCGCCGCTGGATGCCGGTCAGTCGCCCTGCTTGGCGGCCAGGTTCACCGAACGTTCGGCCAGCTCGCTTGCAAAATCGTCGGCACCGTAGATGTCGTCGACGATCTCATCGAGCTTGGCAATGTGGTCATCGCGGCCCAGCGCTTCGGCGAAAGCCTTTGCGGTCCCGAAGCCGGCGATGCCGTAGTGGCTCATGCGCTGATATTGCGCGATTGCGGCGACCGCGCGAACTTCGTCGCTGATGTCCTCGTCGATCACATGGGCCTTGGCCTCCTTGACGAGGCCTTCCATGCCCTTGCAATGCTCCTTGGACTTGTCCGCCTCCTCCATGCCGGACAGCATATCGCGCAGGGTTTTGCTGTGTTCTTCGATGCCTGCGACCGCGTCGTCGAGCATTTCGGACAGATCCTTGTCCTCGATCTTGCCCGCCATCTGCTTGACCATCTTTTTCATCTGGTCGTTGGCCGACACAAGATCCTTGAGCTCTTCGACATAGAGATCTGTGAGATTTTGGGGAGCGCTCATAAATGTTCCTTTATATCCACGATGCCGCGCGCCGATCCGACAGCGCAGGTCGACTAAAAGGCGAAAACGAAGGAATTGACGCTTACTGATCGAGCGTCCGAAACCGTCGAGAGCGACTGGTAGTTATTTATCCGAATGTCTGGAGGTCGCGCTCGTTCCCGGTGCGAACACCTTTAACGGACGAAACATTTGGTACGGCATTGTCCTCGGTTTCGAAAATATATTGTCTGATTGCTCTTGTCCGCCATAATTCAATCGCCATCTCTGCACCATCCCCATGGATGGTTAAAGGCGGCCATGACGTCCCGACAAAACACAACGGCAGAAAAGATCACGATCAATCTCGGCTTCGTCGATCTGGGAATAATCGACTTGCTGGTGCGGGAAAGCGTGTTTGCCAACCGCACAGATTTCATCAGGACCGCCATCCGTAACGAGCTTGCTCGTCACGAAGACATCGCCAGCCAGGTCAAGCAGCGCGAAGACCCGGTGCTCGGCATGCGTCATCTGACTCGGGCCGAACTTGAGCAGGCGCGAGACAAGGGGGAGATGCTCGATCTCGTCGTGCTCGGCCTGCTCAGCGTGGACTCTGCAGTCGATGCTGAACTGGCCCGTTCCACTATCGGTTCTGTGTCCGTCCTCGGCGCATTTCATGCATCGCCCGACGTGAAGTCGGCGCTTTCGGATCGTTTTGCGTGATCACCACGCCACAACCAAAGGACATCGGTTTATGACCTATCCCCTATCGGCGCAGATGTCGGAAATTATGGCGCTCACCAAGGCGGGGCGGCTGGCGCAAGCGACCGACCTTATCCAGCGTGGGCTTCGCGGTTCAATCCCTGCGCCAACTGCGCATCCCACCCCCTGCGATCCGGCGCATATGACGATCGCATTGCCCGCGCCGCGCGTGGCGAAGCAGGCGGGGAAAAAGGCGCCGCCCGAAACGCGCGCGCGGTCAGGCGGCAGTTTCGACCGGCGCACATTCGCCGGTGCGTCGGGCACGCTCGATTATTTCGTCTACCGACCCGACGGCTTGACCGGCTCGGTCCCGCTCGTCGTGATGCTGCATGGGTGTACGCAGACGGCAGACGATTTCGCGCGCGGCACGCAGATGAACGCGCTGGCGGACGAGATCGGCTTCATTGTGGCCTACCCGGAGCAGCCGAGGTCCGCCAACATGCAGAAATGCTGGAACTGGTTCCGACCGGGCGATCAGGGGAAGGCTTCCGGCGAACCCGCACTGATCGCCGGTATCACGCGTGAGATCATTACGAGCGAGCCGATCGATCCGCCGCGCGTCTATGTCGCCGGCCTCTCTGCGGGTGGCGCAGCAGCCGCGATCATGGCCGGGGCATTTCCGGAGTTGTATGCGGCGGCGGGTATCCACTCGGGCCTCGCGTGCGGATCGGCGCGTGATATGGCGAGCGCATTCGTGGCGATGCAGGGCAGGGGTAAGGCCCATCGGCCTTTTACCACGCAGACCTATGTCCCCGTGATCACGTTCCACGGCGATCGCGACGCGACCGTACATCCGGTCAACAGCCAACAGATCCACGCGGCGTGGGAAAGCTCGCCGACCTTGTCGGGCCTGAGGCGGAATACGACCGAAGGCGTGTCGCAAAGCGGGAACGCCTACACCAAGACCGAGCTCCTCGACGCGGGAGGCAGCAGCGTGTCGGAAAGCTGGCTGTTGAAAGGAGCGGGCCACGCCTGGGCAGGCGGATCGCCCACCGGGTCCTTCACAGATCAGACAGGGCCTGACGCCTCGCGCGAAATGATGCAATTCTTTCTTCAACATCGGTTGGCTCTAGTGGGTTAGCCGCAATAAAATCGTTTGCGGCTGGTCCGCTCTGCTCACCTGTTCTCACAAAACCCGACAGTCCGTTCTCGGCCCAAAAGCTACCGGAGAGCAAAATCCGGCGCTGCAGCAGTTTATTTGTCCCAGGTGCGATGTAAAAGCCTTGGGAACGGCTGCGGCCACGATGACAAGAGGATTGCCATGACATTTTACCGGATTGAAGATCACCACATTCCACTCAGTGCGTTGGAACTTGTAAGGCTAGATAGGAACGCGACGGGGTTCGGATATTTTATACCCCAACACTCGCAGATCGGCCATTCGCTGATCGAGGGTGATGGCAAATCTCTGATCCTTATACCGCTGGATGGTGATAAGGCATTTCGTCATTTTAGCATTGAAATGGGTTCGCCAATTCGTGGAATTTTGTTCCGCGACGTCGACCTTGCGATTGACCTTCAATCTCGTTTCAATTGCCGTGCGGCGGAGCATCTTGGTGCAATTACGGTATCAGACGGTAAGGCATGCCTCACGACCTCCTCGCTTCGTGATGGGTTTGGTGACCCGATGCCATTTCCGTTGCCGTTAGATGCAATTGGGGATGATGACGCGCCAATCGGTTTTCGCGAATGGTCGATCACGACGCAAATTGGCGACGACATGGTAGAGCTTTGGAAAACTCCGGTGCCGGACCGGGATTAACCTCCGGGTGCGCAGGCGCTTAACAATAATCCAGCGTGCCACCCTAATTTCTATAGGATAGAAGCTGTCGTCGCGTAACACTACTTCGAGCTTGGTTTGTTAAATAGGTTACGGCAGGGTAGATGTATCTTCCGCTCTCGTGACTGTGCGATCAATCAGCTTCGGTATCGCCGCCGGAGAAGGGCGAGCAGATCTTCTGTGAGGCGCCTGTGTTCGGCGCGCAGCGCCATCCGCGTCCGGTCGGGAGGATTGAGCATAACCGGTCCCGAGGCTAACCTGTTCATGCCGATCTCGATGAAATTCGGGTTCGCCGTCTGCTCCCGGGCTGTCCGCCACCCGAACACTCCACTCGTTCCGATGTCGGCCGCGATGACAATGCGAGTGAGTTTCTGCGTGCGGTCGAACTTCTCGAACATCCTATCGGCGAACGAAAAAGCTTTCTCGATGGCTGCTTTCACGTTCTCTTCGATGAGGGGCTTAATATGCCCGGACGCCTGCTCGATCGGCACGGATAGGAGCATCGCTCCGGCTTCGTCGATCCGAAAGATTGCACCGTTCTCCTGCTCGATGAGTAGTGCACCGCTTTCAAGGCGCGGTTCAGTCCGACGCCGATAGGAGAAGTAGCCAGAGGGGGCCGACAGGTCGGCGATTATGCCGTCCACGAGCCCGCTATCCTCGATCTCACTCGGACGGATAATCGTTTGGGTGGGGCCTCCGACAATGGCGAGATGAAAAAGCGGTCCGGTCATACGGACAAACCCGCGCTCCTCGTCAGGTATCAGTCGCCGTGCAGCGTCGACCATCATCGTCACGTCGACGGGAGCTGTCGCAGCTGAGAGCTGCTGGCGCGCGAGCGCGCGTGTGACCTCAGTCCGTAGATCCTCGGACGTGACGAAATTCTTACCACGATGCATCCCGGTATCGTAGTTCTCGACCTCTTCGACGAACGCCTGCTGCGCCGACTAACATGTGACGCCAGTCTGCACGAAGGGGATGACCTTGCCCTCGGTAACCGCTTCGCGAAATTCCTCATGCGTGGGCGAGAGACCGGAATAGGTGTCGGACCAGCCGTAGCGTTCACCCAAGATGAGTATCACTAGATCCGCTTCTCGCACCCCCTGCAGGCAGGCGACGCGCGAGGATGTAGTCGATGCGGGAAGTCTTCGGCCCGGACGATTTCGTGGTCAAGGCTTCTGATGGCAGCGAAGGCCGCCTCGCGGAATTCCTCGAACCCATTCATCACGCTGCTGACGAAGATTTTCATTATCGGATTTCAGCTCCATCTGCTGCGAGATTAACAACCGTTTTGAATTGCTCAACTGTTGGCCGGTTCGTCGAATTTCCGCAATGGTGTCGATGAAGGAATGGTAGCTCTTATGCTTTGGGTACCCAAAAGCGGATAGACAGCAATCGGCCCAGTTTTAGCCGTCGGTCTTTGACTGAAACTGGGGGTGGAAGCGGACTGGCGGTAACTGGCGGAACAGCGGCGTTAAGAGGACACCGCTCAAGCGATCGTCTTTGTCACGACCCACTTGTGCTTTCCGATCTGTGCGGAACGCTTAAAACCCTGTCGCTCAAACATATGTAGAGCGCCATTAAAGAGGAATTCAGGGGATGCCTTTCGACCCTCGATGTCTTCTGGGTAGCCTTCAATACGACCGCCACCCAGTTTGCTAATCTGCTCAATAGCCCCTGCGAGGGCAAATGATGCGATACCGTTGCCGCGATGACCCTTGCCAGAAAAGAAGCAGGTAATTCGCCATTCGGGAAGAACAGGATTGGTTTTTTGATAGGCGCGTTGATTGTGGATACGAGGAAGCTCTCCGGGCGATCCAAATTGGCACCAGCCCACACAATTCCCGCCCTCGTAAACAAGCGATGCGTGCGCCTTGCCTCCGCGAACAAGGCATTCTTTCGCTTTGCGCTTTGTCTCGGGTGGCTGGTCCGCGCCTTCTTTTCCGTGATACCACATGCACCAGCACCCGCCCCAAACACCATTGTTCGCATCGACCAGTTGAGCGAAATCCGACCATGTGCTTTCATCAAGCGCTTTGGTCGTATAGTCAGGCATTGGTCGCTTCCGAACCATCGGTCATAATTGCTCAATGCCTCCGCGTCCCTCTGGCGTAAGCACTGCAGAATAGAAAATCGCATGTTCTTCGATTGCCATGCCGTCCTTAAGGCGAAAGCGATCCACGCCTTGATAAATGCGCCGCTCCCCGTGGATTATGGCTGACGTCTCCCATGCTATGTAGAGCATGTTGCCATTGCCTGCGCAGTCGAGAGGCGTGACTGTCATGTCCTCCATCGTGGCCAGTGTCTCAGTCATCCATTCTGCATAGGTGCTACCGGACATTATCCCTGCACCGGTGAAATGGATCGATGCGTCAGGCGAGATCACCTCGGGCACCCGCGCTCCCGAAGGTCGCGGCCCAGAACGACTTGAAGCGCTTATAGAAATCTTGGTGTTCTGGCGTAAGAGTAGTGTCGGACATGCTGCCCTCCTATCTGAACATTTTCAATTAAATGTATTTTATGTGCGCGATGCACATATAGTCAATTGAAAAATGTGCGCGGCGCACATATGCTGCGTTTATGACTGATCGTACCGCTAACATGCTAGGCGCTGTCGGACTGGCTGTTGCCGACCGCATCGAAGAAATCGCTCGTGACATTGTTAAGCACTCAGGCGAAACGCCCGCGGCCCTCGTTGTTATTGGATATGGTCTTGGACCATCGAACGACCAACTCAGGCGCGTGCTTGACCTTTCACATCCAGGGACTGTGCGGCTTGTTGATCGGCTTGCTGCCGACGGGCTAGTTGAGCGGCGTAGGGGTCAAGACAAGCGCGCAATCGCTTTGCACCTTACAGACAAAGGTCACGCCTCCCGCGAGGCACTCCTTAGGGGGCGCCTAGCTTCCATCAACCATCTGCTGATGCCGCTCAGTGTGAACGAGCAAGATGAATTGGCTGCGCTCTTGCACAAAGTGCTTTCGTCGATGGGCGCGAGTGACTTGGACCGTTGTCGGCTTTGCCGCCTATGCGACGATAGGGTTTGCACCGATTGCCCAATTCCGGCTGACTTCAAGAGCTGAAATCGAGAGTGTAACGACCGCTCTTGGAAACTCTTAGGCAGAATCATATGACCGCAACTGGGTCTATTGTGTTGAAAAACTCCGCCACGGGTTTTTGCCAGCAATATTCGAGCACAGGTTGAGCGGTAAGCGCAGTATTGCTTCTCACGACCTAGCTCTATTGAATTATAGTTGCTCAAGGTGAGAGCCGAGGTGGACGCATCCGACTTTTTCAACACAATAGGGTCGTTAGCCGACCGTCTGCTTTTCTCAGATTGATTGATAAAGCCGCCAGTCCACTTTCAGAAAGCGACGCTAAGCTGCTGAATATCCGCTTCTTGGGTAGGAAGCGGACGCTGGTCCGCTGTAGTCAGCCGCTCAAGCGACTTCTATTTGCGCGTATTTCGGGCAATCCGAGCGGCACACACCGTCATGCGACCACTCTGGAGGCCGCCAAAGATAAGCCAACTTGTCCTGCCACTGATCGGCAGCGTCCATTCTTTCTTTCAACTGCTTCAGCCCGGCGAATTGAGCGGTAAGCGGATTGTAGTCGTACACCGGTTTCACCAAGCCCGGATTGGGTTCTTCGTCAAAATAAGCGGTACTGCCAAACAGCCGGTCAAAGATCAGCGTGACCTGACTGTAGTTCTTGTCGATATATTGCGGTTGGTTGGCGTGATGGATCTTGTGCATCTTTGGTGTCATGAAAACTCGATCAAGCCAACCGAGCTGCGGGACATAGCTGGCGTGGTTCCAAATGCCGAACGCATTGGTGACGACGCTGACCGCTATGTAGACCACAGGATCGATACCGATGAAGGCGGGAAGTACGGCGAAGAGGCGCTTAAGCTGGCCATCGAGAAAGAAGCCGCGCGCCGCCGTAGAATGATTGAATTCGTTCGAGGAATGATGAATTGCATGGAAGGCCCAAAGCAGGCCAACCCGATGGTTGAGACGATGATCCCAATAATAGGCCAATTCGTGCGCGATGAACGCCACGGGGATTGCCAGCCATAGTGGGATCGTATCGAACAGCCGCAGATTGTCGTAGACCAAAACGTAGAGCGCGAGCGGAACCAGAACACCAATGACCAGATTGAGCACACTCGACATGAGGTTCAGCCCAATCGAATTGAGTGCGTCTCTGTTATTGTAATCCGGATTGCCCCGGATCGCCCAGACACGTTCGAGAATGACGCTGCCAAAGTAGACCCCGGCCAAAATCCATAGAGCAGCTGGCCCGCCGATAAAGTCGATCGCTTCGCGCAAATTTTCCATTTCTGAAAGCTAGCATTATCTTTCAATCACGCAATGCCCGATAATTGGTCGAAAGCACCGCCAAATAAACGCACTTCCGATTAGATTGATGAAACTGTTCAGGGATAGGCTACTCCACCCACCGCTCTTTGTACCCGTTTGGTGTTATCCGGAAGGGGGATGAACTCAGCATCGTCGCCTGGGACTGGATCGAAGCGTCCCATTCTCCAGTCGTCTTTTGCCTGTTCAATACGCTCAGGCCGAGAGGATACGAAATTCCACCAAAGGTAGCGCGGCCCTTCCATCGCCGCACCTCCGATAAGGACAAAGCGTGAATTCGAGATCGCCTTAAGCGTACCAGGAACCTTGGGACTTAGAATGATGAGCTGTCCTGGCTCGAATCTGCTTCCGTCCAGCTCCAGTTCCCCCTCGATCGAGTAAAGAGCGCGCTCTTCGGTTTGAGCTTCGATCTGGATTGTGCGTCCGGCTTCCATTTGGAGATCGCAGTAAAGTGTTTCCGAAGCGGTGCTAAGCGGCGATGACAATCCAAATGCAGATCCGGCGACCAACCGGCCCTTTACCCCATCTCCCTCGAAGGTCGGTAATGCATCCGAGGATAGATGAACGAATTCAGGATCATCTTCTTCAGCGTGCAGGGGTAGCGCCATCCAAGTCTGTAGGCCGAAAAGACGTTGACCGCTTTGCTTGAGTGCCGGGCGAGTCCGCTCGGAATGCACTATCCCGCGCCCTGCTTTCATCCAGTTCACCGCGCCAGGACGGATGAGTTTCTCTGTGCCAAGACTGTCCCGGTGGAGTATCTCGCCTTCAAAAAGATAGGTAAGCGTCGAGAGGTTGATATGCGGATGCGGGCGCACATCAATGCCTTGCCCATGCGAAAAATTCGCCGGCCCCATCTGATCAAAGAAAATGAAGGGTCCCACCATCTGCCTCTGTTGTGCAGGCAGCGCACGGCGCACCGTCATTTCGCCCAGATCGACTGTTCGCGGCACTAGAACCATGTCAACTGCAGGCAGGTCGTGCTTCGTATGTGCGCTTGCGCCAGGACATTCGCTGAAGCTCATTGGTCGTACTCCATGGCTTGCGGTTTGCCGATCTCTCCAAGGGGGCATTCAAGCGATGCGCGGTCCCAGTCAGCGGTGTCGGCTGCTGCCGTATAAGTCGTTTGTAGAAACTTCATCAACATTTCCTCGGGATCATCCGCAGTTCTGACCGCCTCATAGGGCAGGAGGAATTCTCCTAGACCACTGTCCCAGTAGGCTGCGTCTGGAGCTATATCCTGGCTTTTGAAGGCTTTCGGTACCGGATAGCTATAGGAATAGAACATCGGCTCGCCAGATCCTTGGCCGGGCCAAAACCCCGCCGACGATACTTCATGGCTGTAGGCTTCGCGGGTCACCTCATCAGGTAGGTTTGGAATACCACCAGGATGGGGCGGTGCACTTCGACCTGAGAAGCGCGTGATCGCCATGTCGAAAGAGCCCCAAAACAAATGCGCAGGTGAGACCTTGCCGCGAAAGCCCGTGCGGAAACGGGAGAACACCCTCTCTATAAGAACCAGCGCTTGGTGAAAACGCGTAACAGCATCGCTATAATATGGGCGAATTGCAGTATCCCGCGCGAACGGTGTCACGTCCGCCAGTTCATTCGGGATCCCGTGAATATTGAATGTGCCGCCCACTTCCTCGATTGCAGTACGAACGAGTTCATAGAAATCAGCAACACTCATATCCGTAAGTGAGCAGGTCGAGCTATTGCCGGAAGCGCAATCCACGACCAATGTATGATCGACCAGATCCATCAATATGGAGATAGTGCCGCCAGCATCGGGTATTGGTCCTGTCGTTAGACCGCGCGGTGTAACATAGAGGGTGGCATGCCAACTGTGGTTGACCCAAGGTGTATGCGATAACCGATATTTGCCAATAATCTGACACCACAGGTGAAGTGCGCTGCAGGTTTCTTCCCATTCGTTGAACGGGATGGCGGGCCATACCTGGCGGGTCATACAATCTCCACAGATCAACACTATACGCTAGAAAGTCTAGCGCTGAAACGCCTACCTGACTAGCCTCCGGTCACGAGCTAATAGGGAGGCAAGGTGAATGGCAATCCTGCATGAACGCGACCGCCGCGGCGGCGGTCGCATGGGCTGGCTGGAGACGGCGCATACATTCTCTTTTGGCAATTTCATGGACCCAAACCGCATGGGGTTTCGCGCGCTGCGTGTTCTCAATGAGGACCGCGTAATTCCAGGAGCCGGTTTCCCGTCCCACTCTCACGCGGACATGGACATAGTCACTTATGTGATATCCGGAGCGCTCAAGCACGAAGACTCGCTTGGAACAGGCTCAGTTATAAGGCCGGGTGAAATCCAGCGAATGTCAGCCGGGCCAGGCATCACTCATTCTGAAATGAATGCCTCGGACCGCGAGCCGGTCCATTTTCTTCAGGTGTGGATTATACCCGATGCCCAAGAGGGCACCCCTAGCTATCAGCAAGAAAAGATAGATCGAGATCGCGCCACTCGAGAGTTTGTTCAGATCGCCGGATGTAAACCATTTCCAGGTTCCGTGAGACTGTTTTCGGATACTACCCTCAAGCTCCGACTACTCGAACAGGGACAAACAAAATCTTATGTCGTCGAAGGAGGCAGAGGTGTTTTTGTCCAAGCCGTCGATGGCAAGCTGCTGGTGAATGGTGAGACAGTGTCAGCCGGTGACGGTATCCAGATCGATGGACCTGCGGACCTTCAATTCGCTGCTCGTGCAAAGAGCGAAATTCTGGTGTTCGATCTTTCATAGAGAAGGCCTAGGTCTGGAAAGTCGAGAACGGTAAGAAAACGAAGGCTTCATTCAGGTTTCAATCGTCCGAAAATGGGTAGTATTAGTCACCATTCAAATGTCCGCAACTGGGTCGTGAGCTGAACGTCCGCTTTTGGCGCCAAGCCCAATCAAGCTGCCAGTCGGCTATCAGTCTCAGCATTGGGCTTGATCAGCGTCAGCTTTTGGGTGGGAATCTGCCTGACCGCTTTCGCGTGACAGAACGCGATAGCTGCCGTTGATCTTAGTCGAGTAATGCGTCGCCTCTCGACCCAGACCCGGTCAGTATCGACAGCGGGACTGAACGTCAGGTCCTGCGGAAAGCTGCCGAACCAGCACCCCGAAGCAGACGGTCGGCCAAGCGCCCAATTTTCGGTCATCAGGCCAGCCCCCGCGCTTCCTGAAAGTGGCCATTCGGACTTCGCTTGAACGATCTCCGCATGCATGAGCGAGAGTGCAGGTCCGCGCAGCTGGCTGGCAGTTTCTCATAGCGAGGAGCGCCCGGCATTGCAGAACTAGCCAAGCATGCCCGACGCTAGGCAACATGCAGCAATTTCTCGTCCGCCTCATCCAGAGTACGAATGCCGGCCAGCGCCATCGCTCTGCGCAGTTCGCTTTCGAGTATATCGAGGGCGCGCGCCACGCCGCGTTCGCCAGCCGCCGCAAGACCATAGAGGTAGGCGCGGCCGACACTCACTGCGTCCGCGCCTAGGGCGATGGCCTTGAGGATGTCGCTGCCGCTGCGCACCCCGCCATCCAGAACGATTTGGGCCGTGCCGCCGATCGCTTCCACGATCGGCGGCAATGCGTCGATGGCGGGAAGATCGCCGTCGAGTTGGCGACCGCCGTGATTCGATACGGCGACTGCAGAGGCGCCTATTGAGATCGCCTGTCGCGCGTCCTGAGGGCAGACAATTCCCTTGACGATTGCAGGCCCTCCCCAATCCGCGAGCAATCGTTCAGCATCGCGCCATTCGAACGAGGGATCGAGCTGCGCATTCACGAATTCGGCGAGGCTGGTCGCGGGTGTCCTTGCATCGAGGTTCGCGTAGCGAATCGCCGGTGCGCGGAGGTAGTCAAAGCTCCAAAGCGGCCGTTTCGCGGCCTCCCAGATTTGTCGCGGTCCGATCCGGGGCGGGATGGCGAACCCGTTGCGATGATCGCGCCTACGGTGCCCGTGGACCGGCATGTCGACCGTCAGAACCAAGGCCTGCAGACCGGCGGCACGCGCACGCTCGAGCATCGCCCGGGTCAATCCGCGATCCTTCCAACATAGCACTGGAACCACTTGGGTCCTTCCCCGGCACGCGCGAAGTCCTCGATTGAGGTCGACCCCAGGGTTGAGAGCCCGCAGACGATGTCTGCTGCTCCCGCTGCATTTGCCACCGCAATTTCCCCGTCCTTGTGAAACAGGCGATTGCCAGCCGTTGGAGAGCAGATGATCGGCGTACGCATGACCTTACCGAATAGCGATACGGATGTCTCGATCGTCGACACGTCGCGCAGGACGCGGTGCCGGAACCGGTACTTGTCGAAAGCCGAACTGTTGGCCCGCAAGGTCGACTCCGTATCGGCACCGCCATCGATATAGTCGAAGACCATCTTGTGGGCCCGCCGCCGAGCGCGGTCACGCAGATCAGCTATAGATTGGCAGTCGTCGATGGTCATGGCTGTGGGATATGGGCATCTGCAAGACGCTGGCGGTCATCCGGGTGGATGGCCATCAGCCACGCAATGGTCACATGGCCCAGGATCGGGGGCAGAAACGTCAGCAGGGCGAGTTTGAGCGGCACACCTTCGGCCTGCGTGTCGGAGCCGGGCACGAACCCGATGACGGAAAAGATCCAGAAGCCGATCCCGACAGCCGCCGCCTGTCCGAGCTTGGTCGACAGGGTGACGAGCGCGAAGGCGCTTCCGGTCTGGCGGGCGCCACTTTGTCTCCATTCGAGTTCGTCGATGTCCGCGACGATAGCCCGAGTGAGAAATATCCATACGCCCATCGTGGAGCCGAACCCCGTGATCGCCGCAGCAGCCCAGAACAGATTGCCCTGGGGAACAGCAAAAAGCGCGGCGACGAATGGGATGGTGAACAGCGATGACCATGTGATGGTGATTGCCTTGCCCAGTCGTTTTGCCACGAGGCCCCACAAGGGCACGAAGACCATGCCCGACGCCATGAAAACGAGGAGGAGCAGGCCAGCCCTCGAACCCAGGCCGAGATAGGCTTCCATTGTGAAAACAAAGCCGCTGAGCAGCATTCCTCCGGCAATGCCCTGAACGAAGTCGGCGAGCAGCAACCTGCGAAACTCCGGCCGGGCGAAGAGGCGGCGGAAAGCGTCGCCAAAGCCGGATTCCGTGGTGCGCCGACCCGGGAGCCCCGACGGGGTCGAAAGCAGAGAGATCGCGATCGCGGGTGCGACAAGCACGAGCGCATAGGCACCCAGCGCCTCCACCCGCGCCTCTGCAGGGTCCGCAGTACCGCCCTCGACGATCGCGGGCAGAATCATCGCGGTCAGCAGACCGGCAATGCTCATCAGCAGCACCGCGCCTTGCAGGCGTGATCGTTCGTCATAGGTGGAGCCGAGGTCGGCTGCCCACGCAAGGTGGGTGATGGTCGCCATGGTATATCCGAGGAAGGTAATGAACAGGCCGACCAGCAGCAGCGCAATTCCCGATCCCGGTTGAGGGAAGAAAAGCAGCCATGTCCCGACCATCAGCACCGGCACCGAGGCTGCCAGCCAGGGTTTGCGGGGACCCCAGCGCGTTTTAGTCCTGTCGGTGAGAAACCCCATGAGGGGATCGGTCACGATGTCCCAGATCCGGGCGAGCATGAACACAATACCGATCACAGCCAGATCGACGCCCAACCTCCCGGCGTAGAACGGCGGCAGATAGGCACCGATCGGAAAGCTCAGCGCGGCGGCGGGAAGGGCCGGAAGAGCGAACAGCGCCAGCTTTGTCCCACCCAGCCGTTCGACCTCCCCCGGCCGTGTGTCAGTATTGTGCACGCAGTTCGATTCCCAATCTGCGATCCAAGGCAACGAATTGCGAATAGCCGCCCACCACAGGGGTCGGGAAAATCGCTTCGGCGAAGTCCTTGTCGAACAGGTTGCGACCGAAGAATGCGATCCGGAACCGGTCGCTGGGAGCAGCGATCTCGATCCGCGTGTTGACGAGCGCGTACCCGTCTTGGATCGTGTTGGGATCCTGCGTGAGCGAATAAAGGGTATCCGACTGGAAGCTCACCTCGCCCCGAAGCCGTGCCTCCCAGCCGCTGTCGTCGAGCGGGACGAAGAAGGTGCCGTAGACAAAGCCGGACCATTCGGGCGCATTGGCTGCGCGGGCACCGGAAAGGTCCTGCGTGTTGGTCAGGGCGCAGCTTGCCGGACGATTGGGCAGCGAGGCAGGAGGGCATTCGGCGTCCGGGAAATCGACGTATCGCGCGTCAACGTGGGAAAGGTTGAACCCGGCCTCGAAGATCGGATCGGGGCGCATCGTGACTTCCAGTTCTGCGCCTTGCGTGCGGAACTTCCCGACGTTGCTAAGCACAAAGCCGGGAATCCCGTCGGTTCTCTGGGCGGCCGCTTGGAAATCGTCGACTGTCGTACGGAACCCGGTTAGTGCGGCCTGCAGTTTCCCGCCGACCGACCGGAAACGAAGTCCGGCCTCGAGATGGTTGACCGTCTCATTGTCGAGCGGTTCATAGATCGGATTGCCGCCATCATCGAATGCGATCGGGCTGCCTGCGTTGAGATCATAGGCCCGGCCCTTGTACCCGCGGCTATAGGTCAGGTAGGTGCTGATGAGGGGCGTGAATTCGTAGCGGACACTTGCCATGCCGGTCAGCGCCGTATCGCTGACCCGGTCCTCAACTCCGGCGATCGTCTGCCCGAACGCACCAAGCGGAAGTCCGCCGCTTCGATCGAACGAAACTTCGAGCGTCTCGTGGATGAGGCGGGCCCCGGCGGTGAAAGACAGGGCGTCGGTGACTTCGAGCGTGGCTTGCCCGAACGCGGCATAGTTCCAGGTTTCCTGAGCCTGGTTCTGGATGTTCACAAGGGTTTCCGGCGGGAACAGCGGCAGTGCCGCCGGCGGCAGCAGGAACGGGGCCAGCGGGGCCGGGATGTTGGCGCCGGGCGCCGGCCTCACGAACGAAGCCTCTTGGCGCTGGACGCTGTCGACTTCAAGATTGAACAGGTAGAGGCCCAGCACGTATTCGAACGGTCCATCGGGGGAGACCAGCTGCAATTCCTGGCTGAGCTGGCGAATTTCTGAATCGGTGGCTGCCAGATCGAAGAACGACACCGGCAGCTGATCGGTCTTATTGCCTTCCGAGATGTCGAAAGTGCGATAGCCGCTGATCGAGCGCAGCGTGTGATCGCCGAGCCCGATGCTGACGTCGAGCGTGGCGGCCACCGTCTCGCTGTTCTGGAAGGTTGAGCGGATGGTCAGGGCGACGTCGCGATTGCCTTCACCCGGTGTCACGAAGGCACCGAGCGTCGCCTGCTGCAGCGCGGCGAAGGGCCCGGTGGTGGCGAATTCGCGCGCGGTCCAGTTGCAGCACAGATTATCCTGCTTCTGGTATTCACCGGTGAGCAGGATGTTCACGTCCTCGCCCGCATCGAATTCGAGCTTGCCGCGAAAGCCCCATTCGTTCTCGTCGTTCACCTCCGACACGGGGAAGGCCGGGTTGAGCTGATCGAGAATGCCGTCTCGCTGATTCCAGAAACCGGTAATCCGGGCCGACAGGTTTTCGGCAAGCGGTCCCGACACCGAGCCGCCGACCCGCATTTCATCGTAACTTCCGTAGAGCGCGCGGAAATCGGCTTCGAAGGTCTCGGTCGGGCGCTTGGTCACGACATTCACTACGCCCGCAGAGGCGTTCTTGCCGAACAGCGTGCCCTGCGGACCGCGCAGCACCTCGATGCGCTCGACATCGATGAGATCGAGCAGGCCAGCCGCCTGGCGACCGAGAACCACCCCGTCGATCACGATCCCGACCGCGCCCTCCGCCGCATCGGAGAAGCTCGTGGTGCCGAAGCCGCGGATAACCAGACCTTCGCCGCGAGCGGTGGCCGACGATCCGAAAGTCAGCGACGGGACGATCTCGACCAGATCGTCGATCGAATCGAAAGCCACTGTTCTCGAAGACATCGCCCTGAACAGCCGTTACGGCCAGCGGCACCTCCTCGAGCGCCTGCTCGCGCATCTGGGCGGTGACGATGATCACCGGAATTCCATCGTCGCTACCGGACACCTCTTCGGCCGGCGTGTCCTGCGCCAAGGCGGGCTGCGCGGTCATCAGCGCCGCAACAGCTGCGCCCAGCAGCAGGTGCGACAGACGCGGCCGCGACGTTTCAGTCTTTTTCTGCATGGTCTCTCCCCATCGTTTTGGATGGCTTGTGACAGCTTGAGAAAAATATCAATCAAAAACGAAAGCAAACGATCATTACGGTTCCCCGATTGAACTTGCCGGCGCGATAATCACCCGCGTGCCGGACGCGGCCAAGCGTTCGGCGAGCGCCTGCGGGGGTGACTGATCGGTTATGATCGTATCGACTTCTATCAAGGGAGCAGACGAGGAACCCTGCCTGTGCCGCGAACTTGCTTTCATCAGCGAGCACCACGAGCTTGTCGGCAAGGTCGATCAACCGCCGCTCCGAGTGCGCGAGCAGGGAATCGGATTGCCTGATGCCATCCTCGCAAACGGCCTCGGCCCCCATGAACATGTACTTTGCGCGATAGTCCGAAAGCCCGTCGTTGCCCGATGTGGAAAGAATGATGTTCTGCGCTGGGAACACCTCCCCCTCCGGGCACGAGCAGCCGCGTGGAGGCATCGGTAATAAGCGATTGCACGATGTGGAGGCTGTTGGTGAGCACCTGCATACCGCGCCCCGCGAGCAGACTGCTCATCTGGTGGGTGGTCGTGCCTCCGTCGATGATGACCGCTTCCCCATCCCCGCACAGGGATGCCGCCGCCTTCGCGATCCTGCGTTTCGCGGCGACGTTGCGATGCTGGTTGCGCTCGAAGCTGCGTCCGACAAAGACATGGCGGGTTTCGCCGGCAGGCTCGGCCCCTCCGTGAACGCGCCGCAGCTTGCCTGCCTCCGCCAGTTCCCCGAAATCGCGCCGGATCGTGACGAGCGACGTGCCAATCATGGCCGCCATCTGTTCGACGGACACAAAGCTATCGGCCATGAGCCGATCAGCGATGAGGCGATGACGTTCAGACTTGCGCATCATGCAGCCCTAATACGGCTGAACTGCAAGTGGCAATTACTTTGCCCTGATCTCGAAGTTGTGTGTGCCTCCTTCCATCACAGGCGATCCGGACAGAATGTCGAAGTGCCGGTCGTCCAGTTGCACCTCCATTCCGGCAGGCACTGCGACGCTCCCGCGAATATGTCCGCCCTCGCGCCTGGAGAGAAAAATTGACGTCACCACAGAGTATCGGGAGCGTCGTCTCGTTCCGCTCAAGATGCGCCAGCTGCGGGGACAGACGAAGCACGCGCGCACCCGGCGCTGTGGGTTGCAGTCCGGCGACCGCGTGGACGAGCTGGTAAGTGGGTGAGGCGCTGAAGCCGTGGCACAGGCTGGCAGTCGGCCCGAGGCTTTCCCAGAGCGTGTCGGCGCCCGCATCGAGCATCGGCCCGAGCTTCTGGCGCATCAGCCCGAGCGCGAGGTCTGCACGGCGCGCCTTGGCCAGCGCGCTGAACACGAAGTGGCTGTAGAAGGTGTTGGCCAGCACCACGCCTTCGCGCTCGTCGAGTGTCTCGCCGGCTGGCGCGACGGGCGGACCGGCGGTGAAGGTTAGTCTTGCGGGATCGGTGATCCGCTCCACGATCCGCTGCCAGCGATCGGGCGGCACATCGCCCCACAGGATCATCCCGGCATTGGCGTGCTGGCTGGTGCGAAGCTCTTGCAGGCCGGTCGCAGGATCGACCACATCGACATAGATCCCCCGCTCCTCATCCCAATGGCGGGCGTTCAAGGCACCCCTGATCTCTCCCGCCGCACCGCGCAACCGCCGTGCGGCACGCGGGTTTTCGAGAATTTCGGCCATGCCCGCTGCGGCATCCAGAGCTCCGGCATATTGCGCATTTAGCGCGCACGCCTCGCCGTGCCGACCGACGCCGGCCCAGTCCATGAAGTGCCAGTAGGGCATATCCGTTACGAGCCCGCTCTTGCCGCGCTGCAGTTCGAACCATTGAACCGCCCGTTCTATCGCCGGAAAGATCGCCTCGATCGTCGCCTCGTCGCCCGTCCACAGCAGGTAGTCGCTCGCCGTCAGGATCCATTGCAGTGTCCAGTCCGGGATCAGCAAGCCGTTGGTGTTGTGATCGCCCGGCGCGAACATCTGCGTCAGCCCGTCGGGGCGCTGGCTTGCCGCGACATCCCTGAGGTATTTCGCCGTCAGCGCGTGCGCCGCCGGTCCGAAGGCGGTCTGCGATACCAGGTGTTCGACAGTCACGTCGCCCAGCCATTGCCGTTGCTCGCGGCTCGGGCAATCTTCCCAGCCGTCATGCATGCACAGTTGCACGGTCTTGCGACCCGTTTCCCAGAGCTGGTCGAGGAAGGGATCGTCGCTGGCGAAGGCGCCCGCTTTGCCGGCCGGGTAGCATGTGTGATTTACCCCTGCGAAGCGAACTGCGATACCTTCCGGGGCATTGCGGATTGTGACCTGAAGCCATTTCGCCGCCGACCATTCGAACCGCTCGAAAGTCTGCCTTCCGGGCTTTGCGACATAGCGAGCGACGTGGGCATCATGGCCCAGCACCGGAGTCGGCACGATTCGCGCGTCCTGGCCCATCCCGGCCTCGGTGAATTCGCCGGCCAGCCGCTCGGCCACGGCAATGTCGATGATCTCGCCGCCCTTCGCATCGACCTCGACGAGCGGATAGCCGCTGAGCAGGCCGGGCATCCGCATCAGGATCATCACGCCCTCGCCGCTTCGGGTGCGCACATGTGCCGCGCGATCATCCTGCGCCAGCAATGCCTGGGCGTCCTCGACCAGCGCCTCGGCCTCGAGGAACGGCTCCTCATAGCATGCACGGTGAACGGGAAGATCGGGCAGTGCCGCGACGGCGCGGACCATCCGCACGCTTTCGGGCGCAATCACGGTCTCCTCGAGCGGAGGCAGGGGATTGGGCAGGAGATTTGGAAAAGGTTCGGTCACGATGCCGCCAAAGAAGCTCTCCGGCCCTCCGGCACTGACGTGAAGGACCTGCGCCCGGTCCCAGCCGGTGTCATCGAAGCCGGGAGATTGCCAGCCATCCGGCACTTTGCGGACATCAAGGGACTGAATAAAGCCAAGGCCGCTGTTCATGCGTTCGGTGTCCCGGTCCCAGGCCTCGCTTTCGATGCAGTTCCAGTCAGTATCGGTGGACAGCGAGACGCGCTCCTGTCCTGCACCGGAGCGGCCGGGGAAGACCGCCGCGCCATCAACCCAGAGGCCGCCATCGCCGAAGGTCGGCACCCACATGCCCTTCGTTTTCTCGTACCATGCGGTGTCCACGCCGTAGACATGAACGAGCACCGCGATGCAGTTCGCGCCTTCGTGCAGTTTGTCGGCCACATCAAAGGTGTCATATTTCTGGTGGAACGGGTCGCACCGTACCGGCCCTCTGCCGACCCGGTGACCGTTGACGAACAGCTGGTAGCGCCCGTCGACGGTGATCTTCAGCGGGGCTGCCTCGGCCTGGGCCGGGAGCAAGATCTCCTTGCGGAACAGGAACCAGCGATTGGTTCCCTCGCTGCGCTCTGCGGCGAAATGGAGGCCGGAGAGGAACCCGGTCGGATTGACCGGTTGCCTGGGCGTCCAGATGAAGGGGGCACGGTTGCGCATCATACTATTCCTGCTGTTCCGGGCTGAACGGGCCTGCGGGTCGCGGCGACATCCTCGCGGTATCCGCTCAACCGGTAGGCTGTCACGGGATTGATCGCGCCGCCGCGCCGTCGCCGCACCTCGGCCACCAGTGGGCGCACATCGGTCTGGTATGCCTCCTGGAGCACCCCGCGGGCGACGATCACGTCATCGCTGTCCTGCGCTGCATGAAGCGCCTCTCGGTCAACAAGCTGGGCGCGCGCGAAGGCGCACTGGATCGCATCGGCGCTGACGCACAGGCTCTCGATCGGGTCGGTGACGTTGTGCGACTGGTCCATCATGTAGGCAGGGGCGAACGGCTCGTTCGCGCGGCGTTCGGCTTCGATCAGTTCATTGAAGACGAGGAACAGCTGGAACGGCTGGATGCTCCCGCTGTCGAGGTCGTCGTCGCCGTACTTGCTGTCGTTGAAGTGGAATCCGCCCAGACGGCCCGCCCATGCGAGCCGCGCGACGATCATCTCGATATTGACCGTCGGGGCATGGTGGCCGAGATCGACGAGGCAGGTGGCCTTGGGACCCAGCGCCGTGGCGGCCAGATAGCTCGAACCCCAGTCCTGGATGACCGTCGCATAGAACGCCGGCTCGAAGAGCTTGTGTTCGATCATCATGGTCCAGTCGGCCGGGAGGGCCTCGTAGATCTGCCTTGCGCTGTCGAGATAGCGCTCGAAGCTTCGGGTGAGGTCGGACTGTCCGGGATAATTGCTGCCGTCGCCGATCCATACGGTGAGCGCGGTGCTGCCCAGCTGTCGGCCGATCGCGATGCAGTCGAGGTTGTGCGCCACCGCCTGCGCGCGCACCGCCGGATCGCTGCTGGTCAGGCTGCCGTGGCGATAGCTGCGGGGCTGGCCGGGCTGGTCCTGGAACGTGTTCGAGTTGACGGCATCGAAACCCAGGCCGCGGTCCGCAGCGTGGCGGCGCAGGGCGGCATAATCCTCCACCGCGTCCCACGGGAAGTGTGGTGATACGCGCGGGCAACAGCGCACCAGCGTCTGGATCGCGGCGCAATCGTCGAGCTTGTCGAAGATGTCGGCGGGCTCGCCCGGCATCGGGAAGCGGGCGAAGCGCGTGCCGCCAGTGCCCACGCCCCAAGTCGGCACGGCGACCTCGAACGCCGTAAGCCGTTCCGCCACTGCCTCGACCTCGATGCCACGGTCGGCCAGCATCGATCCCAGCCGTTCGAAATCGCGCATGTGGCGCGCTTCGATCTCGTGATTGGAGCCTTCAACTCCCTTTTCGACCACCTGGTTCATCGCGTGAAGGCTCCGGCATTGCCGGCATCGACGTTGATGATGTTGCCGGTCGATTTCGCCGACGCATGGGAAGCGAAGAAGGCGACTGCCTCGGCGACATCCTCGGGCAGCACCGACCTCTTGAGCAGCGAGCGGTCGCGATAATGCGCTTCCAGATCGCCTTCGTCGAGGCCGTAGGCCGCGGCCCGTTCCTTGCGCCATTCACCGCTCCAGATCGTCGAGCCCTCGAGCACCGCATCGGGGTTGACGGTGTTGACGCGGATACCGTGTTCGGCACCTTCCAGCGCGAGGTTCCGCGCCAGATGAAGCGCCGCCGCCTTGGCCGAAGAGTAGGCAGAGGCCCCTTTCGAGGCCGCCAGCGCGTTTTTCGAGCCGATGAAGACGATGCTGCCTCCGCCACCCGCGCGCAGGATCGGGAACGCGGCGCGTGCGGTGAGGAAGTAGCCCTCGGCAAGAACCGACTGGTTCTTGCGCCACAGGTCCACGGAAGTCTCCTCGAAGGGGGCGGCAGATGCGATCCCGGCATTCGCGACCACAATATCGACTCCGCCGAAGGCGCGGATCGCTCTGGCGAAGGCTTCGGCAACCGATGTCTCGTCTGTCACGTCCATCCGGCACGACACGACGCGATCCGTCCCATGGGCGGCGCGCAACTCCTCATGCCGGTGTGCGAGCCCCTCTTCGTTGATGTCGGCAAGCACGATGCAGGCGCCATCAGCCGCGAGCCGCCGCGCGCAGGCGTAGCCGATGCCGCCGGCGCCCCCGGTGATCAGAGCTATCTTCCCGGCGAGCGGCTTAGGCGGGGGCATTCTCTGCAACTTGGCCTCTTCCAGAGCCCAGTATTCGATGCGAAACGCCTCCGCCTCCGGCAGCGCCATATAGCGACCCAGCGTCTGCGCACCGCGCATCACATTGATCGCGTTGCGATAGAATTCCGAGGCGATGCGAGCCGTGGTCTTGTCGGAAGCGAAGCTCACAAGCCCGATGCCCGGCAAGAGGACGATAACCGGATCGGCGCCCCGCATGGCTGGGCTGGTATCCTCCCGATTGCGATAGTAGTAGGCGCGGTAATCGGCACGATAGGCCGCAAGTGCCTTCTCGATGTCATCGGCCTCGCGCAGCACGAGCGGCTTGATCTTGGTCCGAAGGAAGTGGTCCGGGCACGAGGTGCCAAGAGCAGCCAGCTCGTCGAGCCGATCACTGGCGACGAATTCCAGCGTCTCTGCACTGCGATCGACATGCGCGACCTTGCGACGCTCGCCCTGCGATAGAAGCCCGCGCAATCGAGGCAGGAGCGACGAAAGGGTTGCGGCGGCCGCCGTTTCGGAGGCATCGCTCACTTGCCGCGCGCCGAAGGGCTGGGCGCTCGCCATCCGTTCGTTGATGTATCTTGCAGCCTTGGCCACCAGCTCGATCGTTAGCGCGTAGCATTCCCGGGAACTGGCCGCCCAACTGAACAACCCATGACCTTCCAGAACCACGCCCCTGATGCCCGGATTCCTCGCCGCCAGATCGCGCAACCGCAAGCCGAGATCGAATCCCGGCCTTCGCCAAGGAAGCCAGCCGATCTCGTCCCCGAAAATCTCGGCCGTCAGTTCCCGGCTGTTCGCCGTGGCCGCAATGGCGATGACCGAATCCGGGTGGACATGATCGATATGCCGCGCATCCAGAAACGTGTGCAGCGGCGTATCGATGCTTGCCGCACGCCCGTTCAAGCCGAATGTGCAGTGCGGAAGATAATCGACCATCTCGTCCTCGTGCTCGATGCCCCGGTATAGCCCTTCGAGGGCGCGAAGCCGGGAGAGGTAGAGAGTGGCGAACCCGTCCTGCTTGATCGACCCAAGGTCGCCGCCGGAGCCCTTGACCCACAGCACATCGACCTCTTCCCCGGTCAGCGGGTCGCGCTCTCGAAGCTTGGCAGAGGTGTTGCCGCCGCCGAAGTTGGTTATGCTCAGATCCGCCCCGAGGAGGTTTGAACGATAGACAAGCAATTCGGCCTCGGACATCTTTGAAGCTCTTGCCATATCCCAGCGGTCTGTGGGAGCCAACAGCAGGGCAGGCGCAGGGGAATGGACCATCATGAACTCTCGAAAAGGCGTTTGACAAAATCGCAATTGATCGACCTTGTACGGTTATGAGCGTTTTTGATCAATATCGATTGCCCGGCGATGTGCTGATGGTAGACATCGGCAAAACCCACACCAAGATCTCGCGCCGATCCAGCGGCGTGTTCGGCGCTCCGTGTGCGGGCTCCCAGGTCATGATTCGCAGTCCGCAGGTCCACGCAGGACCTTTTCCCGCTATCGACACCAAAGCGATCTGGAACTGGTGCACGCGTGCGATCGCGCAGATGCCGGATCGCGAACAAATCAGAGCGATCCTGCCAGTCACCCATGGTGCATCATTCGCCCTGCTTGCCGGCGACGAACTTGCTTTCCCGGTAATGGATTATGAATTCCGGCCCGATGCCGATCTTGTCGATCGCTACGAACGGCTGCGGCCGGCACTCACGCAAACGGGAAGCCCGCGCATGCCGGCCATGCTGAATGCCGGACAGCAGCTATTCTATCTGGAGAGGACATTTCCGGACCGATTCGCGAGTGTCGATGGGATCGTTCCGCTCGCGCAGTATTTCGCCTTCCTCTTCAGCGGCGTGCTGAGGAACGAAGTCAGCGGCTTGGGGTGCCATACCGACCTTTGGGAGCCGCTCGGCAGTCGCTTCTCCCGGATAGTCATCGATTCTGGCTGGGAGCGGCTGTTTCCGCCGCTCAGCAACGCGTTTTCGGTGGTGGGGCCCTTGCAACCGCCGCTAGCCGAAAGCCTCGGGCTGACGAGCGACGTCGCCGTGCTTGCCGGGTGTCACGATTCGAGCTTTGAATTCGCCGCTGCAGTAGCGGGGGCGGGAACCGACATCGCAACCTTGTCAACCGGCACCTGGTTCGTCGTCACGACCAAGTGGAGACCGGGCAAGCGACCGGAACTCGCAGATGAGTTTTCTCTCGGCGTGTCGGCCAGCGGGGAAGCGACCATTTCCGCACGCTTCATGGGGGGGCGGCTTGTGGAGAAACTGCCGAAGATGATCGCCGTCGAGGATCTTCGTCGCACCATGGAAAGCGGCACCATCGCGCGCCTGCCTGGCAGCGCGGAGGGTGATGGGTCGGGGCACGAACTCATGTTCTTCGGACCGCTAAAAGACGAAGCTGCTGTGCGAGCGGCGGCCGGACAACTTTTCCTCGTCTTTCAGGCGAGCGACCGCTTGAACAGGCTGGGAACGCCCGAACGCGTCGTACTGTCCGGGCCATTCGCCGGCCATCCGGCATTCTCCGCGCTTTTGCAGCTGGCGCAGCGCGGACGCCGCCGGATAGAGGCGCCCGGTAATCGAATCATGCCCGGCTGGATCACTGGTGATTTTGCGTCAGACGATGCCCTTATGGCCGGATATCATGAGATAATAAGAGCAACCTGACGATTTTGGTCGCGGCTTTTTGGATGGGCCTGAACCAAAACCTCCGGCGCAACCGTTCGCTCTGGCCTGGCTGACACCACCGAGTTTCCGCCACGATTTGCACTGGAGGTGTCACTTAAAGGCCGACACACAACTTCGGCTTTAGCGAGGTCAGGAACAGCTGTTCAACAGCTGGCCGGGTTGCAGCCGCGTTGAGAGGCCGGCCGGACCGAATCTGGATGTCGGATTTCAGCGAGAGACCTGCCGTTGAGCACGCCGCTAGGGAACGGCGGCTTTGTCTCAATTTCAGCTGTTCCGAGCCCCATGAACACATCGCTGCTTTCAGGAAGTCGCAGGTCGCGACCGAACGTCCAAAACGGGGTCGGTTTCTGAAGGGCAGGAATTTTTCTGAAGCGGGGCAAAGCCGCCACGCCGCTTTTGGGAACGCGCCGGGTGGCCACTCATGACCGGAGATGGGTGGAATCCGGACATTGACCAGCACGTGGCCATGAGCCATTATTATAGAATGCAACTACTTAGTGAGCGAGCAGAACTGATCCGAATTGCTGGGCTGGCACATGTGATCGGCCTTGTCGTCGTAGGCTTTTACGGCACGATTGGGGCGTCAGGTGGATTTGGAAACGGGGCTTGGGCGGGAACACTAGTAGGTGGCGTCATGTCGTTTCCATGGTTTGCGGCGCTCATTGGGGTGATTTGGTTCTTTCCCGATTTTTATTGGAGACATTTTTTAGCAATGTGCGTGGTCGGTCCCATGCTTGTCTGCGGAACTTGGTGGTTGCTCAGTGGCACAGAATTGATTGACGCAGTCGCCATCACAACCGTTGTCGGTAGCATCGCATTTCTAACGAACATGTCGTTCATACGCTGGCGTAGGGCGAACAAGTTCTAAGGTCCGCAACGGGGTCGTGAGCCGAACGTCTGCTTCCAAACTCGATCGCTCGAAAGCAGACTGTCTGAAATCGGCCCGCTTCTGGTCGCCATCTGTGCGCCAGTGATCTTGGCAAGCTACTATTTGCGACACCTCATGCGACCAGAAATTGTACGATGACGAAGAGGATGCGGGCCTCGAACTGTGGTTTTCGCAAAAGCCCGCAAAAAGGCCCGCAAAAATTCAAGGCAGAGACGAACCGGGTTGAATTGAGATTTTGTCGTTTGAACCCGTTAAGCACTGAAAGAAAACGAAAAAGACGAACCGAGACAATAGCTTGGAGAACCAATGTGAGTCCTCAAAATCTGCCATTTTTCCTATATATTTCAACTACTTAAAACGATGGTGCCCAGAAGAGGACTCGAACCTCCACGCCCTTGCGAGCGCCAGCACCTGAAGCTGGTGCGTCTACCAATTCCGCCATCTGGGCACGTGTTGGTGAGCGCAAAACAGGAATGCTCACCGGGTAGGCGGCGGCCATTAGCGAGTGGTGTGGGGGGCTGTCAACGCTTGTCATCGTTTGCAATCAACGTTGCGTGCAGCAACCCTTGCCCGCGCGCTCGCATTGACGCATGGGATTGCTGACAAACCCTCACCAATTCCGTGCTGCCCAAGGGACACGCAACCATGAATACCTCCGCGCAAAACTCAGCCTCGCCGCTTTCGGGCCGCCTTGTGACCGTATTTGGAGGCAGTGGCTATATCGGCAATTACGTCGCGCAGAGCCTGCTCAGCCGTGGCGCGCGGCTGCGCATTGCCAGCCGCCATCCGGAAAAAAGCCATTCACTCAAACCGCTCGCCAATCTGGGACAATTGCAATTCGCCAGGGTCGATATCCTCAACGAGGACAGCATTGCTGCGGCGCTTCACGGGGCGGATTATGCAGTCAATCTGGTCGGATCGTTTGAGGGAGACCTTGAACGTCTGATGGGGGAGGCGCCGGGCACGATGGCGCGCATGGCCGCGCAAAACGGCGTGCGCGGCTTTGTTCACATGAGCGCGATTGGTGCCGATGCGCAATCGAGCGCCGCGTATGCGCGGGGCAAGGCGCTGGGCGAGAAAAAGGTGATGGAGGCATTTCCCGATGCCACCGTACTGCGACCCTCGATCGTGTTCGGCAAGGACGATAATTTTCTCAATCTCTTCGGCAAGATGATCGAAATGGCCCCGGCGCTTCCTGTGTTTGGACCAGATGTGAAACTGCAACTGGTCTATGTCGACGATGTGGCAGAGGCTGTGGCTGTCGCATTGGAAAATCCGGCTCAGCACGGCGGGCACATCTATGAACTGGGCGGGCCGGAACAGTTGACGATGATGGAAATCAACGAGCGAATTGCATCAGCGCAAGGGCGCAAGCGGCGCTTTATTGCGATGCCCGACGGGCTTTCGGCGATATTTGCCGCGATGCCGCTGACTCCGATGAGCAAGGATCAATGGACGTTGCTGAAGCCGGGCAACACCGTCTCAGGCGACACCCGGACCTTTGCGGACCTTGGCATTAAGCCAAAGCCACTGGGGCTGTTTCTCGACAAATGGATGACGCGCTATCGCAAGTTTGGCCGCTTTGGCCTCAGCAATCAGCGTAACAAGGAGAGGGAGGCGCGCGGCGTTGCCCCGGTACCGACCGGCGCAGGAGCTCAGAAGCCCACCCCTGAGCCCGCGCCGCGAAACTGATCGGACCCTATCGGATCAGGCCAAAGCGCCTGAATAGAGCGTCAGAAGGTCGGCATAGGCCTTTTGCGCCGCAGGTTCGGCGTAGGCGGGACTATCCGGCACGGTCCAGCCGTGATCGCCCGCAAATACCTCAACCTTGGCTTTGCGGCCCGCTTTGTCGGCGGCTGCTGCAAAGGCAGTCTTGTCGCCAGGCGCCTCTGCGTCGTCATTCTGCGCAATGGCGATGAGAAAAGTGGCCTGCGTCTTGTCCAGCATCTTGTGGGGGCTCTTCTCGCTGTCTTCGCGGACCAGCCCGCCACCGTGGAAACTGGCGGCGGCCTTTATGCGATCTGGAACCGCTGCGGCGCTCCACACTGTGAACGGACCGCCCATGCAATAACCCTGCGTACCGATACCTCTCGTGGTGTCGACTGCGGTCTGCTGATCAAGCCATGCGACCGTCGCCATCGCATCGCGGCCGATGGCATCGGCATCGAGTTTTGCACGCCACGGTTTCACCTTCGCAAAGCCACCATTGGCGGCAAAGCTGGCAAAATCGGTAAACTGTTCGCCCGCAACGTCGCGATAATACGGGTTCATGACCAGCACGGCATAACCCTCACCAGCAAGGCGGCGGGCCATGTTGCGCTTTGATTCGCGAATGGAGGCGATGTCGGGCCAGAAGATCACGCCGGGATGCGTCCCCTTTGCCGGATGGACGAAGAAGGCATCCATCGTGCCATCTGCGGTTGCGAAGGTTACGCCGGTTTCGGTGAGTGCGCTGGACGCAGCCTGCGCCGCGCTGCCACCTGTTCCCTTGGGAGCGCAGGCGGCGATTGCCGCTGCTCCGCCAAGGGCCGCGAACTGGCGGCGGTCCAGGGTTTCTTTCGCCCAGCGGGCTATTTTGGCTTCATCGCACATCTTGGGATCTCCGGAATTGAGTTGTCATCGTGATAGGCGAGCGCAAGACCGTCGCGCAAGCGCCGATCACGCGCCTGCGACACGCCCGTGCGGTGTGCTAACCGCGAAACACCACTGTCCGGCCACCGTTGGCCAGAACCCGGTCTTCGGCGAACAGCCGCACCGCTTCGGCCAGCACCCGGCGCTCTATGTCCCGGCCTTTGCGCACAAGGTCGGCGGGTGTGTCTGTATGCGTGATGCGTTCGATGTCCTGATGGATGATCGGCCCTTCATCCAGATCGGCGGTGACGAAATGGGCGGTTGCGCCGATGATCTTCACCCCGCGCTCGTGCGCCTGATGATAGGGGCGCGCTCCCTTGAAGCCGGGCAGGAAGCTGTGATGAATGTTAATGCAGCGCCCGGCAAAATGCGCTGACTGGTGATCGGAGAACACCTGCATGTAGCGCGCCAGAACCACCAATTCGGCCTTGGCATCTTCTGCCAGCTCACGCAAAGCGGTCTCGGCTGCGGGCTTGGTGTTGGCGCTGACGGGGATGTGGTGAAACGGAATGTCGCCGATGTCGATCCGGATCGCGGTCTCGCGAGGGTGGTTCGAGACAATCGCCACTGGCTCAATCGCCAGCTCTGCGGTGCGCCAGCGATAGATGAGGTCCGCGAGGCAATGGTCGATCTTGCTCACCATGATGATGGTGCGGCGCGGGCGACCCTGTGCCGTCATTTTCCAGTCCATCGCGAATTCGTCAGCCAGAGCGGCGAAATCGCTGCGTAGCGCATCTGAGGTGGCGCCATTGGGATCGAAAGCTACGCGCATGAAGAACCGATCCTCACCGCCGGTGTCTGCGCGGTCGTTAAATTGCTGTGCATCAAGGATGTTGCACCCGTGCTCGAACAGAAAGGTGGTCACCTTTGCGGTGATGCCGGGTCGGTCTGGACAGGCAAGGGTAAGGACGAGAGGTTGGATCGCGTAAGACTGGGGCATGGCAGGTAGGCGCTTTATTACTACACGCGGCTCAGCGCGACAGCGCCGCCTCGCACTGCGCCATCAGCCCGGCGATGATGTCTGCCACCGGTTCCTCCTGCTTGACCATGCCGACCGACTGGCCAGCCATCAGCGATCCGTTTTCGACGTCGCCATCGATCACTGCGCGTCGCAATGCGCCCGCCCAATAATGCTCGATCTGCAGTTGCGCCTCGGCCATGGCGATCTCGTCGCGATCAAGCACCGCGGCGACCTCGCGTTGTTTCTGGGTGAACTCTTCGGTGCCCTTGTTCTTCAATGCGCGCACCGGGATTACCGGCAATCGCGGGTCGACCTGGACGCTGGCAATCGCATCGCGTGCAGAGGCCCGGAAGAACGCCTTCTTGAAGTTTTCGTGCGCGATGCTTTCCGTGGCGCAGGCGAAGCGGGTGCCCAGCTGCACACCGCATGCGCCCATATCCAGATAGCTGGCAATCGCCTCGCCCCGACCGATGCCTCCGGCGACAAAAATCAGATGGTCCGCGCTCAATTCGGGCAGCATCTCCTGCGCCAGCACGCTGGTGGAGACCGGGCCGATATGGCCGCCTGCCTCCATCCCTTCGATCACCAGCGCATCCGCGCCTGACCGCAGCAGCTTTTTCGCAAGCGCCAGTGTGGGGGCAAAGCAAATGACCTTTGCGCCTGCACCGTCCGCGCCTTTTATTGCCTCGACACTGCCCTTCGGCGGGATGCCGCCGGCCAGCACCACGTGGGTGACGCCGTGTTTGCGGCACACCTCGATCAAGTCGAACAATTGCGGGTGCATGGTGATGAGGTTCACGCCGAAGGGGCGATCCGTTAGGGCGCGGGTTGCGGCAATTTCGGTGTCGAGCAGTTCGGGCGTCATCGCGCCGCAGGCAATTACGCCAAAACCGCCTGCATTGGAGATCGCCGACACGAGGTTGCGTTCCGAAACCCAGCTCATCGCACCGCACAGGATTGCGGTTTCGCACCCGAGAAACTCGGTGCCGCGCTGCATCAGCGCGCTGGAATGGGTGAAACTGGTCATCAAGAAATTCCCTTCGGCGCAGGCGATTAACTTGCGCATTCGGCGATTGCGAGAGCTTTTATCCCCCCGGATCGAGGATTGGTTGGCTGCACATGCCGGATGTTGCGGTGAAAAACCGGACCGATGGCTTGGAAAGTCGGGCCCGGTTCAGCGCCGCCGCGCGCCCTTTGCAGTGCACTTCCGAGCAATCAAGGTTGCGATGTTCTGCCCGGCCGCCTCATCGCGGGCTGCAACTGCGCGTTGTACTTTCTCCAGAAGCCCGCAATTGTATGTCACCCCTTGTGCATCCGTAGCGGCGACGATGGCGGTGAAGGCGGCGGGAGGCATGACACGTGCGCCGCGGCGCAGGAAATAGCTTTGCCAGCGCTCGCTGCCGCCGACGATGGCGATCATCGTCGCCAGCCCTTCATTACCGGAGCCTGCATCGGAAGCCTCGCCCAGCACCGCTGGCCCGAACTCTTCGAGCAGGGCATCGGGCGTCGCATCGCGCAGAAATAACGCAGCATAGCGGCGCGCAGCCTCGGCACGGTCACCTGCGCCCACGGCAAGGCGCAGCATGGTTTCCTGCGCAATCGGGTCGCGCCAGCCGCGCTGCGCCGCAAACTGTATCGCCAGCGTGCTGGCGTCGGCCTGTTCTGCCCGCGCGCGCGCAATTGCCAGCAGCGTCAGGTGTTCTGCCGGGATCGGGCGGCGGCGCACCAGCCGCTCGGCCTCGGCCACGGCTTGGGAAGGATCATCGCTGGCCAGTGCTGCCGTGACGATACGCGGCTGCGAATTCCCGCGCAGCGATGCTGGAACGACCTGCGCGAGCGTCGGGGTGATATCGGCCTGGCGATCCAGTTGCACCGCTGTAGTGATCGCTCCGATAGCGACAATACCGGCCAGCCAGATGAGCCGAGCGATCATTTGCGGTCAGCCTTTTCACGCGCGGGCTCACGCCTGTCGGCGGCGATGCGGGCGAGCATCAAAAGGGCAAAGCCGGACAGGGCGAGCAAGGTCTGGTTGCGGAGTGGATAGTCGGTGATCGATTGAAGCGCGATCGTCAGCAGGAACGCGGTGCTGCCCCATGCCACCCACCGCAGTTCGGATCGGCGCGCCTGCCAGCCGAGCCACGCGATCAAGGCTATCCACAAGATGGCGAGCGCAACGCCGGGCAGACCGGCCTCGATGGTCAGTTCAAGGAAATCGCTGTGCGCCCGCCCCGCGCGGCGGACGGTGAGGTTTTCCAGCGATTCGTCGACCTGAAAGACTTCATCGAAAGTGCCCATGCCCGCGCCGGCCGGCCAATAGCGGGAGGCGCTGTAGGTCGCATCTTCCCAGATGTATCGGCGCGCATCGTCGGTTGCCTCGAACCGCTCGAGCGTTTCCTGGATCCGCGTCGGAGCCGCGACGACCATGGTTGCCAGCCCTGCGGCCATCAGGGCAAAAATTGCCGTTGCCACAACAAGCGGTCGCGCAATCAAGCCCTCAATTCCGCCCGCGTGTCCGGTTTTCATGGCTTGCGCCTGCGGCCCCCACCACAGCGTGCGCAATATGCCCAGCGCCACCGGTACAGCCGCAAGCACCAGTGCGGTGCGTGAACGGGTAAGGATGACTGCCAGCAACAACAGCGCACAGATCGCCAACCGCACTGGAAGGACGGCCGGATGCGGTCGTGGCGAGGGCAAGGTAATCGCGAGCGCGAGCGCAAAAATCAGCAGCAAACCGGTCGAATTGCGGTTTGCAAACGTACCCAGCAGCAACGGATTGCCTTTTTGGTTGCTGAAAAACGAGCCGAAATTGCCATTCACCGTCATCTGCACAGCACCGATCAAGACCGTAAGCAGACCCAGAGCGACCACAAGCGCAGCGAGCACCAGCAACCTTTCGCGAGGTTGCGACCAGCCGATCGTCAACACAGCTATCGGCGTGATCAGGGCGGTCAAGGCAAGGAGCGTGCGGATCGGGTCGACACTGATCGGAAACCATCCGCTGCCACCGGCAAGATCGAGCGATTGCGCAACCAGATCGCGTCCCGGCAATGCAGTCCACAACGAAGGCGGAAGCGGGACAAGCTGAAGCATGGGCAGCAGGAGAGAGGCCGCAACCAGACCACGCACGGGCAAAGGCGCCTTCGACCAGAAATAGAGAAATTCGCGGCGATGCAATCCGAGCGCTATCAGCGCGACAAGCTGAACGGCGAGATTCGCGATGCCGAACCGGCTGCCGCCTCCGCCCACCGCGAATGCGACCACAAGAAGTACGGCAAGCGCTGCTGTAGTCAGGACACCATGACCGGCGGCCTTGCCAAGCGTGGCTGGATCGAAACGGTCTGCGCGGCTATTTTCCAACACTGACCTCAGCATGGTTTTCTGAAAAGACGGTGGCCACAAACAATCTGGCCATCTGCGACACAAAAAACGCGCGACAATCCATGCCGCGCGTCCTTTGAAAACTCATGCGAAACCTAGTCGCACATCAGGCGAAAATCAGGTTCCTGGCGACTGGTCGCCCGGCGACTGACCGTCACCGTCATCGATGATAATCACGACACCTGCTGCGATCAGCAAGGCGAGAATTGCAGCCAGAAAGCCCGGCTTGACGATCTCTTCGCCTTCGGCTGAACGACCAATGCCGGGCTGTGACACAGCATTTCCGGTGAACACCGGCGCGCTGTCGCCCGCGCGGGTGTTGGCCTGCGCCGCGATAGGGGCGAACGCAAGTCCAGCCGCAGCGGCTGCCAGCATAACGCGAGACATGGTTTTCATCATAGCTAGGCCTTCCAATCTTTATACGGGATCGTACCTACCGCGCTGCAGCGTAAATGGCAACTGGTTAATAGGCTGAAACTTCTGTCGGTTCTCGAAGGGACAGCTTGTTTTGTGGTGCGCTCCCGCCTGGGGCGGCCGAAATCTCTTGGAATTGCAAATCAGCCGCAGCGCCGGTACGCACAGATTTGTGGCAGGTGATGGTGCCGGAAAAGGCCATCGACAAAGACACGCTGGATGTGTCGCTTTCAAATATCACAGGGATACCGAAGGTTCCGCCAATGCAATCCCCCCCTGCCAGCGTAAGACAGCACGGATTGCGGCGCAGGCATGTCGTGACAATGCCGCTGTTCGCGTTACGCGGGATCTGGGAACTTGCGCGTGCCAGGGTGAAGCTGGCTGGTTTAAGCGGCCATGATGTCATCGCGCTGAATGCCACGCAAATGCAGCGCGCAGCCAATCCATCCAGCCGCACACAATCAATCTTGGTCGACCGGGTAAGCTTCATCATTCCGCTCCTGGGGCACTACGTCCCGTGGAAAAGCGATTGCCTGGTTCAGGCTGTCGCGGCGCAAAGCTGGCTCGCAGCCCATGGTTTGCAGAGCGAAATCCAGATCGGTGCAGACGTTTCGGCTGCCAGATCGTTTGAGGCACACGCATGGCTCGTCCATGATGGCTCGATCATCGTTGGCGGCGAGGTATCGCGTTTCAAGGTTCTTGTCGCCGGTCAGGTGGCTCGCGGGTCTGGATTGCGCAAATCCGACTGACCAGCTTTGGCCGGGACAATCTTGTCCGGCCGGGCCGCCAGATCAGCAATTGGTGGTGAGACTTGAACTGAAGGAGCGCGCGGCGCACAGGGCAGAGCATGAGTGGCATCTGTGGTTTCATGTATCTGGATAGTTCGCCTGCTTCGTTGGACATGCTGCAGCCGATGCTCGAAGTGCTTACGCGGCGAGGCCCCGATGGCTCGCACAGCCACCTGCATGGACCAGTCGCGCTCGGCCATTCATCGCTTGCGACAACGCCGCAGTCCCTGACGGAAACAATGCCTCTGGTGCATAGCGCAACGGGATGCGCGATAACCGCAGATGTTCGCCTGGATCGCAAATCCGGTATAGAGGATGAACTCGAACTGGCGCCGGGCGATCAATCAATCGGCGATGGCGAGATAATCCTGCGCGCCTATCTTCGCTGGGGGACGGATTGTCTTGAGCATCTACGTGGAGATTTTGCCTTCGCCATCCACGATCCGCGCACACAAACGCTGTTTTGCGCGCGCGATCAGGTCGGGATGCGACAATTCATCTACCATCATCAGCCGCATCGCCTGTTCGCCTTTGCGACGCAAGCCGAAGCGCTACTGCGCTGCCACGGGATTCCAGGACGCCTCAATGAGTTGCGAGTTGCCGATTTCTTTGAAGATTACGAAGCCTACGATCTGACCAGCACGTTTTTTGAAGAAATATATCGCCTGCCTCCTGCAACCGCGATGCTCGTTACATCGCAGGGTTTGAAGCAGTGGCAATACTGGCAATTGCAGGAACAGCCCGAACTTAAACTGTCCAGCGATGCCGAGTATGCAGAAGCACTGGTCGAGGTTTTTACGCGAGCCGTTGCAGAACGACTACGATCGCCGGGGCCGGTCGGCTCCATGCTGTCGGGCGGGATGGATTCCGGATCGATTTCCGCAATCGCCGCCGAAATCCTGCGCAATGAGGGCAAGCCGCCCCTCGCAACCTTTTCGGCCGTCGGAGGCGGTGCCGATTGCCCGGAAAGCCGGGCGATTGCCGCCGCGTTGGAGATTGACGGTATTGCGCCGACCTGCGTTTCCCATCGTGATCTTGATGCAATGCGCGTTGAGCTGATGCAGCTGATGAGGGACTGCGGCGAGCCATTCGATCTGCACATGAACTTGCCCAGAGCGGTTTATCTGGCCGCGCGAAATGAGGGCATCAAGGTGGTTCTGGACGGCGCATGTGGCGATACGACCTTCAGCGTCGGCGACATGGTCGAATGGCATCGGTCGCGCGGGTCGGTTCTGAAAGCCGTGCGCCAGTTGCAAGGAGAGCGACGGTTCTGGGGTGCCCCGCAAAAGCCGTGGTTTACCGATATGCTCAAACAGTCCGCTCGGATGGCAACGCCGCAGGCTGCGATTGCGCCACTTCACGCCTATCGAAAGCGGCGAGGGGTTAAGCGGCGCCGGGCGCGGGCCAGACTTTCGCCCGATTTCGCCGCGCGGGTCGATCTCGATCATCGTCGGATCGAAAATTCTGCCCACTTGTACGTTTCATCACAAGAAACGCCTCAAAACCGGGCGAAACGATTACTGCACCCATTCGCAACTGTCGGCAGAGAGCGATACGATCGGACCGCAGCCGCACTGGCGATAGAGCCGCGGGACCCGTTCCTCGATCTGGATCTGCTGAAATTCGTGATGTCATTGCCTCCGAATCAGTTGGAGCGCGACGGCTGGCCCAAATTCATCTTGCGCAACGCGATGCAGGGACGGCTGCCCGATGCGGTCCGCTGGCGCGCGGGTAAGGAGCATCTGGGCGCCGATTTCACCGCTGAATTGCTGGGCACGATACCTCCCGAACCCGATGCGGATGCGGCGGAAGCCCTTGAAAGATATGTCGGTCTTGCCAGCTCTGGCACGGTCAGGGGTGGCATTTCAGGCAGGACAAAGGTTGACGAGGGATGGCATCTGCGGTACTGGACGCTCTGGTACGTAAAATTACGGACGCTGCTAAGCGCGAAGGAATGACAATGAACTTTCAGGTTTCGAAGATGGGATATGACACCCCGAAGTTGACCCAGTACGGTCATTTCTTCGATCTGACCGCAGGCGGCAGCGGTGAAACCGTTGAAACCGACCGTCGTTGCCCCGGCTTTATCGGTGCAAACCAGCTCAGGCAGCGCTGCTGATCCGGAGGTTCTGGTTTTAGTCTTTCGGGGCGTGACTGGTATCAGCATAATCCTTTGAACATACGGGGCTCGAATGTTTCGTTCCGAGCTTCTTAAATCTTGGCGTGTGGTGCTCGACGGTTTTGAGGGCACCACCCAGGATTTTTTGTCGTCTCCAGCGGACCGGGACGCGGCTGACGAGTGTGGACTCGTCAGGGGTAACGCCCCCAACGGCGTTTTTTCAGGCGATCAGATCCCTGAAGTGAGCTCCGATGGTGCGGTGCATCATCTCGATTTCATTGGATTGGTGTCATTTGAGATCGACACAGCCAAGCGTCGGATAATCGGGCGAAGGCTCTCCGCAGATCTCACCAGTGAGGGTCTGGCGCACGCTCTCGATGATCATTGCGCCCCTCGCATCCTCGCTCACGAAGGCAATCTCGTGCTGCACGGCAGCGGCATATTGCTGGATACCGGGCTTGTTGTCTTCCTGGGAGAAACCGGCGCGGGCAAATCGACGCTTGCCGCAAGTTTCGAACACGCTGGGTACGATCTGCTTGGCGATGACGCCATCGTTGTCAGCGAGATAGACGGTCGCTATCATGGCGAGGCCACCTATCGCAGCCTGCGGTTATTCCCGCAAAGCGTCTCTGCGATCTATGGCGAGGACGTCAGCACTTCCCCCATGGCGCATTATTCGACCAAATTGCACGTGACCCGGCAGACGGAGCAGACTGCGGCGTCCGCCCCCCCGCCAATCGCCGCCATTTTCTATCTGGATTCCGATGGCGCAGCGACCACGATCGATGCCAGCCTGCTGTCTCCGTGCGATGCCTGTCTCAAGGTGTTGGCGCAGAGTTTCGCGCTGGATCCGCGCGATAGCGATCATGCCTTGCAGCGTCTGACGCAGATATCGCAGCTGGTCACAAAGGTGCCCGTATTCGACCTGTCATATCCGCGCGATTTCGCGTCTCTGCCCGATGTGCACACTACGATAACAGCGCTAGTTAACCAGAAGTCGCAAGGCGACCCTCGACCGTAGGGCTGCTAGGCCTGCGCCCGCCCGCCGCTCACTGGTCGTTTGCTGGAAATGCGCCGCGCTGTTTGCGGTTCGGAACCAGGTGAAGGCCCGATGAGTGATGCGCTGGATCAACCCATCGAATTTTAAACCTGCCGGGTCGCACCAATCTTTTCAGGCAGGCGATCGCTGCCGAAATTGCGCCGGGCGACACGGTGGCCGATCTGGGCTGCGGGCTGGGCATTCTGGGCCTGCTCCGCCTTGAAGCGGGGCTGGAAAAGGTCTGGGGAACAGACAGCAGCGATGCGATCCATCTGGCGCGCCAGATCGCCGAGCGCGCCGATACGCTGATCGCTACGAATGCATCGAAGGCCCCACTTTTTGCATGGGCCTGCCTCCACCGGGCCGCACCATGTACGCACAGCGATGTTCCGGTGCATTTTTACTGGCTGAACGAACTCAGCTGCAACAGGCACTAAGGTTACGATTCTTCCTCCGAGGAACTCATCACGCCGCCGGTCGTGCTTGGGCATATATCGCTGGTCGATGGGAACCTTCCGGCCCCGCAGATCGTGGAACAGGTATTGAAAGACAGGCCCGATCTCATGCCGAGCGAGGCGGCCATCGCCCAATACGTGGCGCGGCTGCTTTCGCGATATGGCTGGATCTGACCGTCGTTGAAACTGCCCTGAATGATGAATTTCGCGCCGGATTGCGCCTCCGCGCTCTTGACTATCGCTGACGAGGGCGGGAACTGGCCCCTGATGCAGATCCGTGTGGCGACGGTTCGAAGATTGATGAGGACGCACTATGAAACTTGCAGACCGGTTCCAGAAATCCGAGGATGTCGTCTCGCGCGAAGTGGCGGGGGAAATGGTGCTGCTCGATCTCGCCAGCGGCCTGTATTTCGGACTTGATCCAGTGGGCAGCCGGATTTGGGAAGTGCTCGACGACGGGCCGTGCGCGCTCAATGATGTGTGCGCGGCCATCGAAGCACAGTTCGATGCTCCGCGCGAGGTAATCGAACGCGACGTGATCGCGTTGATGCAGGAGCTGTCAGAAAAGTCTCTTGTCGAAAGCGCAGCGAACTAGGAAAGGGCGATTTTGTCGGAGTTCAGGACCGAGAAACCCTGACTGTTCGCGTGAATGATCCTGTGTGCCAGCGCGAGGCTAGCCGGGCGGTGGGTGATGACGATTACTGTTCGGTCTTTCAGGGATTGCAGGCACGCCTCGACAAATGCGGATTCGCCGTCCAGATCATACATGCTGGTTGCCTCGTCGAAGATATAGACGGGCGGGTCGCGGAACAGCGCCCGTGCCAGCGCGATCCGCTGACGCTGACCGCCCGATAACCTGATGCCGTTATCGCCGATCTCGGTATCCATACCCCGCGGCAGATGCTGAATGAAATCCCACGCCTGTGCGAGCTGAGCTGCGCGTTGCAGCCTTTCCGGATCGACCCGCGAGGCGCCGAAGGTAATGTTGTCCCTGATCGAACCGTTGAACAGCAGCGGGCGCTGCGGCACATAACCGAACTGGCGGCGCAGCTCCTGCACCTGCAATCCTCCGATATCTGCGCCATCGAGCGTGATGCGACCGCCATCAGGATCATAGAAACGCAGCAACAGATTGATAAGCGTGGATTTGCCGATGCCATTCTCGCCGGTCAGCGCCACGATCTCGCCCGCGGCGATCTCAAGACTTACCGATTTGAGAACCGGCGGGCGTCCAGGGTAGGCAAAGCTCACATTCTCAAATGCAATCGCCCCGCGCGCTGCGTCAATCCTGCCGGTTTGCAGATAACCGTCCTCTATCGGCTTGGCGAACACCGCCTCCAGCCGGCTGAGAGTGCCGCGAGCCATCTGAAACGAGCCGTACGTGCTCGCCAATCCTCCCACAGGGCGCGTCAGCAGGGCGGCATAGAGCAGGAAGGCGAACACCTCGCCAGCGCTGCGTTCCCCGCTTTGCACCTGAGCGCTGCCGATGAGAAGTATGGCGATCGCAGCGATTGCGGCCACAAGCGTTATCGTGGGACCGACAAAGGCGGCGATCCGCGTCCTGCGCAAACTTAGCCGGCGCGATGTCTCTATTGCAGCGCGATAGGCCTCCAGGTGGTGTTCTTCGGTCGCGAAAGCCTTGATCGCGGGCAGGATTTCCAGATCGCTTCCGGCAAGCGACATGAGCTTTGCCTCGGCTCGCCGCGCGCTGCGCGCGAGCATCCTGACCCGCCGCCCTGTCCACTTCACAACGATGTAGAAAATCGGCACGACGATCGGAATGACCAGCGCCATGGCCGGGTCTAGCAGGAACAGCAGAATGACCGCGCCTGCCGCCGTTATGAGCAGGGATGGCACATTTGCCAGCGTGGCCGTAAGGAACGAGCTGAGATTGTTGACCTCATAAGTCATCAGCGCCAGCAAATCGCCCGAAGTGCTGCGGTCGTGAAACGAGACCGGCAGGCCCTGAATACGCTTGTAAGCCTCTGCCCTCAGCCCGGCGAGGATTTTTCCCGACGCAAGTTCAGACACGATGTCGACGGCAATGTTGATGGCCGTCATGCTGATCAAGGCGAACACCAGCAGGACCAGCGTCCACTGGATGTCGATAGCGCTTTCCCCGATCACCCCGGCGAGGAAATTTGCCGCCAGCCACGGTAGGGCCAATGTCGCAAGCGAGCCGACCAGCGAAAGCGCGCTGATTGTCATCAGTTCTCGCAGAAACGGGCGGGAACGCTGCCACAGGAACGCCGAATTCACCGGCTTTTTCCCTTACTCAAAAGCCTTGATGCGCCTGCGCCAAAACGTCGCAAATGCAGCAGGAATGTCGGCCAGCGGTGCGCGTCAGGATACTTCCTTTCAAGGTGCGATCGCGGCGGAAAGATCAGCGAAAGCAGGATGTGCAGCTTTTCCGACACGGTATCGGAAGTCCGGATATCCGCCCACATATCGCTCAGGTGATCAGGGGTCGTCACATACAGATATGCGCCCGAAGGACGTTGGTCGTGCGCCAGCTGGTCCAGCACATCCTGCGGTATCGTCAGGCAAAGATCGCGCCGCGCCCCGTCCAGCGCGCGATGCACGATGATCGAGATTTCGCGTTCGCGGCAAAACGTGACGAGGCGGTGCCATTGGTGATGGTCGAAACCCTCCGCCAATCGGGAATAGTCATACGACCATATCAATCTGCGCCCCCCTGTCACCGTCGTGTCGTTCGCAAAAAAGCCGCGCGCGGTGTGCCACAGCTGATTGATCGCGCCGTGAACCAGCATCAGCACAGGATCAGGCGCACGAGCATCAGCGCACAGACGCGGTACGGGGACACAACCGGCCCAGAACTCATCTGAACGCAGGATTTTCTGGAGCACAGGTCGGTCTGCCGGTTCCCAATGCAAATCGATCGAATGAAGCGACCGGGTGCCGCGCTCGATCAGCCACGTTTCCTGAAAGAACAATCCGTGGGGGTCATTGCGATGGTAGGCGCCGAGCTTTTCCAGCACCGCGCGTGTCGCATCGAGATCTTTGCGATGGATGAGCAGGTCAGTATCGCCGCGCCGCCGGGTCGCGGGATCATCGTGGTACAGATAGGCAAGCGCCGTTCCCTTCATGACAAGGGACGCGATATTCTCGCTCGCCAGCTTGCCGATCAGGTCGACAACGATGCGGCGGTGCATTTCCTCCCAAAGCACTGCAAGACGGGCCTCTGCGCGCAGGCCAGCCGCCACATCCTGCGGCCACCCTTCAAACCGGTGCCCCGATTCATGCAACAGCACCGCAATGCCATGAAATTCCAGACGTTCGGCTACGGTAACCCGCATCGCGGGCTCGTTCCAATCCTCCGGCCATAGCGGCCACGGCTGCTTTGCGAGTGCGCTGCGCAGACAGGACGCCAGAAAGGCATCGGCGCGCTCGATCGCCGTTACCGCAGGGCTCTGGATGCCCTCAATGGCTGATGCAGTTTCAGGCGGCAATTGCCATCGCCAGATTGCGCCAGATGCCTGGGAACAGGAAACGGTGACGCACGATCGAGAGGCGGCGTTGCACAAATCCCTGTTGCGGCAGGCTGGCAAACTGGCGGGCGAGTGTCGCGGCTGCGGCGTCCTCGCTCTCCAGCATGGGCGCCAGTGCGCCTGCCTGATCGGCGCGCACGGCCAGTTTCTGTTTCATGACGGCGCGATAATTTGTCTCTCCCAGTGCGCGCGTGGCGGATGCTTCGCGCGGGTTCGAGACGTTGTTGCCGTGAATCCGGTAATCGATGCGTGGCGTGCGGTCGAATACGACTGTGCCAGTCGCCGCCGCGATCAGGCTGATCCACCAGTCATGCATGACCGCTTCGGCGGGTACAGGGGTGACAGCCTTCACCAGCGCACGGTTCATCGTCGTGGTGCATCCCACCACCGAGGCATGAATCAATGTGCGCCGAAAATCCTGCGAGCAATCGGGGTTGATCTGTTTCATCGCCCAAAACGATGGCATCGTGGGCGTGCCCTGTCCGTCAACCACGCGCAGGTCGCCGTGGGCGAGAATGCGGTGGTCTGCCCCCAGCCGCCGTTCTGCCGCGCGCACCAGTTCAAGGCCGCATTCGACCTTTTCGGGGTGCCAGATGTCGTCATGATCGACCAGCATCACGTAGTCGGCGGTCGAATGCTCCAGAAGGCGGCTAAAATTGCGCATCGCAGACCCGGCGGGGTGCAGACCCTCAACCATCCTGATCGGATTTCGAAAACGATCGGCAAACGAAGCCAGAATCTGCAGCGTGGTATCGCTGGACCCGTCATCCGAAACCACCAGAGCGAAATCGTCGTTCGTCTGGCGGGCAAGCGATTCCAGCAATTCTGCAAGGTAACGTTCGCTGTTGCAGGTGGCGAGCAACAGTTCGACGGGCGAGGGTGCGGTCATGTTCCGCTCCGTTGCACCGATGCAGTGTACTGTGCAACCCGGCTTGGGCGGGGTTGCGCCGCGCTGTGGCCCAACCGGCCGAGGATCGTGATGGCGAGGTGCGTCATTTCTGCCTTTCGTTCCACTTGCGGCCATCCGATCGGACCCGGTTTTCGCCTGCATCGATGGTCGCCCGAAAGCCCGCTGCAACCCTTGGTGGCGGTTCCAGCGCAAGTGCCCGATTAACCATTGACCCACACTGCCTGCACTGCGATGCACCGCCCGCGCCGCGTAACAGTACCTATGGAGTCCGCGAGTGGGCAATGTCGATATGGAAAAAAACAGGCGGGGCATCATCCTGGCGGGGGGATCGGGTACGCGACTTTATCCCCTGACACGCGGCGTCTCCAAACAATTGATGCCGATTTTTGACAAACCAATGATCTATTATCCGCTCAGCACGCTCATGCTGGCGGGGATCAGGGATATCCTCATCATCACCACGCCAGAGGATGGCGAACAGTTTCAGCGCGTACTGGGCGATGGTTCGGATTTCGGGGTCAATCTCAGCTATGCGCAGCAGCCCCGGCCAGAAGGGCTGGCGCAGGCGTTCCACATCGGCGCGGATTTCGTGCGGGGTGGGCCCAGCGCCCTCATTCTGGGCGACAATATATTTTACGGGCACGGCCTGCCCGATCTGCTCGATAGTGCGAATGCGCGGGCCGACGGCTCGACCGTCTTTGCCTATCGCGTCAGCGATCCGCAGGCATTCGGCGTCGTCGAATTCGATGCCGAGGGCAAGGCGATCTCGATCGAGGAAAAGCCGGCAAAGCCCAAATCGAACTACGCCGTGACCGGGCTGTATTTCTATGATGATACGGTGGTTGACCGGGCGCGCGATCTGGCCCCCTCGCCGCGCGGAGAGCTGGAGATTACCGATCTCAACCGGCTTTACCTCGATGAAGGGTCGATGGCGGTCGAACTGATGGGGCGCGGCTTTGCCTGGCTCGACACAGGCACCCACTCCTCGCTGCTGGATGCGGCGACCTATGTGCGCATCACGGAGGAACGGCAGGGCCTGAAAATCGCCTGCCCTGAAGAGATCGCCTGGCGGCAGGGCTTCATTTCCGATGAGCAATTGGAGCGTATTGCGGAACCTCTGCGCAAATCGGGTTATGGCGAATACCTGCTGCGCCTGCTTGAACGACCGGTGCACGGATGAACATCGTTGAGACGGCGATTCCCGGCCCGCTGATCATCGAACCGCGTGCGTTTGGCGATGAGCGCGGCTTTTTCATGGAAACCTGGAACGAGGGCGCCTTTGCGGCCGCCGGTCTCGACATGAAATGGGTGCAGGACAACCACAGCCATTCGCAAAAAGGCGTGCTGCGCGGCCTGCATTTCCAGAATCCCGGTCCGCAGGGCAAGCTGGTGCGCGTGACGCGCGGCGCGGTATTCGACGTCGCGGTCGATCTGCGCCGGTCCTCGGACCATTTCGGCAAATGGATCGGCGTCGAATTGACCGCTGAAAACAAACGGATGTTCTGGGTGCCCGAAGGGTTTGCGCACGGCTTCCTGACGCTGGCCGACGACACCGACTTTCTCTACAAATGCACAGCGCCCTATGCTCCGGCCAGCGAGCACACGTTGGCGTGGGATGATCCGGCGGTCGGGATCGAATGGCCGTCGACGGGTGTGGATCCGATCATTTCTGGAAAAGACGCCGTTGGCCTCGCACTCGCCGACGTTCCTGCGTTCTAAAGACAAGCGATATTGAATATGAAAGTTCTCATCACCGGCGCGAACGGGCAATTGGGTGGCGCGTTGCAGCGCACTGCCCCGACCAGTGCGGATCTCAACGCCATCGATGTCGATGATGTCGACTTTACCGATGAGGGAATGCTGCGGGCACGGCTGGTGGTGGAATCGCCCGATGTCCTGATCAACGCCGCTGCCTACACTGCCGTCGACAAGGCCGAAGGCGATGAAGAACTGGCACAGTCGATCAACGCCGATGCGGTCGCGATCATGGTCGAGGAAATGGAATCGCAGGGCGCAAAGGTCGTGCACGTATCGACCGATTTCGTGTTCGACGGCCAAAGTACGCGGGCATATCGCCCGGAAGATCCGCGCGCACCGATTTCCGCCTATGGCCGGACCAAGGCGGCGGGCGAGGATCATCTGCGCCCCTCCGATCTGCTGGTGCGGACGGCGTGGGTGTACGAAGCGGGTGGCGCCAATTTCGTGCGCACGATGATCCGCCTGATGAAAGAGCGTGACGAACTGGGCGTGGTGGCCGACCAGATCGGCTCGCCCACCTGGGCGACGGGCCTTGCGCGCACGATCTGGGGCCTCATCGAGGTGGAGGCGAGCGGGACTTTTCATCACAGCGATGCGGGCGTTGCCAGCTGGTACGATTTTGCGGTCGCCATTCAGGAGGAGGCGCTGGAACTGGGCCTGTTGACCCGGCCCATCACAATTCGCCCGATCGCCACCGCCGATTATCCCACACCCGCTGCGCGTCCGGCGTTCTCGTTGCTGGATTGCAGCAAGACCCGCCAAACCCTTGGCGATGAACCTGTCCACTGGCGCGCCCAATTGCGCACGATGCTGAAAGAGGAAGCGAAAATTGGCTAATCTTCTCGTGACCGGCGGGGCCGGTTTCATCGGTGGCAATTTCGTGCATTATTGGGCTGACAAGCACCCAGAGGATAATCTGGTGGTGCTCGATGCGCTGACCTATGCGGGCAATCGTTCGACGCTGGCCGGGGCAAACCGCACCGAACTGGTCGAAGGCGACATTCGCGATCAGGATCTTGTCGAGGGCCTGCTGCGCGATCGCGACATCACCACGATCGTGCATTTCGCTGCGGAAAGCCACGTCGATCGTTCGATCACCGGCCCCGATGCGTTTATCGACACCAACATTCTTGGTACCAACACGCTGCTGAAGGCCGCGCGCGCCGTTTGGCTGGCAGGTGACGGGCGCGATCACCGGTTCCACCATATCTCCACCGATGAGGTGTTCGGATCGCTCGGCCCGAATGATCCCGCTTTCAGCGAGACGACCGCCTATGCGCCCAATTCGCCCTATTCCGCGTCGAAGGCTGCATCAGATCATCTTGTGCGGGCGTATCACCACACTTTCGGGCTTGAGGTCACGACCACCAATTGCTCGAACAATTACGGCCCCTATCAATACCCTGAAAAGCTGATCCCGCTGTTTCTGCTCAACGCGCTATCAGGGAAGAACCTCCCGATTTACGGCGATGGCATGAACGTGCGCGACTGGCTGCACGTGGAGGACCATTGCCGCGGGATAGAGGCCTGCCTGATGCGCGGCCAGCCGGGCGAAACCTACAATATCGGCGGCGGCGCGGAACTTCCCAATCTGGAGGTGATCGATGCGATCTGCCGCGAGGTTGACCGCGCCTTTGCAGAGATTGAAGGGTTGGCGGATCGGTATCCCGATGCTCCCGCCGCGCGCGGCGAAAAGACCGAGACGCTCAAGACTTTCGTGACCGATCGCGTCGGCCATGATCGCCGCTATGCGATCGATGAGACCAAGGCCCGCGCCGATCTTTCCTACGCTCCGCAGCGCGGGTTCGACGAAGGCCTGCGCCAGACGTTGCGCTGGTATCTCGATAATGAGAGCTGGTGGCGTCCGCTGCAAAACCGATGATGTTCGGGAGGAAAGCGAATGGATAACGCAGCGGCATCGACCGGGCCACACACCGCGCAAGACGCGAGCAAGACGCTGCATGTCGGGTTGCTGTGGCACACCTTCCGTTCGGAAAACCTCGGCGTGGCGGCGCTGACCTTTGCCAATCTCAGCCTTATTGCCGCCGCGGTGGAGAAGGCTGGCTATCGCCCGGTGTTCCACTGTATCGGATCGCGCGGACAGGTCGATTACAGCGCCGAATGCCCGTATGAGAACGACTTCACGAATGTCGGGTACAAGGCGCTGGTCAATCCGTTTTCGGATTTGCATCGTATGTTCGGCCGCTGTGACATCGTGTTCGATATTGGCGCGGGCGACAGCTTTTCGGACCTGTATTCATGGGGCCGGTTCGGCATGATGCTCAGCTCGAAAGTGGCGGCGGCTCGTACGCGCGCAAAGCTGATCCTGAGCCCGCAGACCATCGGCCCGTTCCTGTCCGCACGCGCGCGACTGGCGGCGAAAGCGGTCCTGCAACTGGCGCATCACATCTACGCTCGTGATGAGAAATCGCTGAAAGTGCTCGAAGAACTGGGGCTGAGCCGTAAGTCATCGCTCACCACCGATGTTGCTTTTGCATTGCCGTACACCGCGCCTGCGGACAAGGATCAGCGCGATCTTTCGCAGGGGCGCATAAAGGTCGGGCTGAATGTCTCCGCGCTGATGTACCGTCAGGATCTGCCCAACGGCAGCCGGGTAAAGCTGACGGTGGATTATCCCGCACTGGTGGAACGCCTGCTGGAACGCTTCAGCAACGATCCGCGATACGAGCTGCATTTCGTTCCACACGTGCTGGCGCAGCACATGGCTTTCGAAGACGATTATGCGGTTTCCGAGAGCCTGAAACAGCGGTTTCCCGAAGCGATTTTGCCGCCGCGGTTTGCCGGACCCTCCGATGCGAAAAGCTATATCGCCGGCCTGGACCTGCTTTTGGGCAGCAGGATGCACGCGACGATTGCGGCGCTGTCATCGAACACGGCGGTTGTGCCTCTGGGCTATAGCCGCAAGTTCACCGGACTGTTCGAGTCGCTCGATTACGGCTGGAACGCCGACATGACGAGCGAGACGAACGAGGCGGTCATGGCCAAGGTCGAAGCGGCACTGGCCGATGTTTCCAAAGTGCGCGCGGATGCGATCGCCTCCAGCACCAAGGCGCGCGAACGGCTGGGCAATTATCGCGAATTCCTGGACCGGACCATCGCGGAGCTTGTCGCCAAACGTGCTTGATATCGAGACGATCAAGGCGAACGGACTGTGTTCGGGCTGTGGTCTGTGCGCCGGATTGGGAGAAGGGCCGGACAAGCCCATCGTCATGCGCGATTCGCCCGATGGCTATCGCCGTCCCTACGCCAGCCGCCCGATCCCGCCGCAGCAGGCACGCCTGATCGACGCGGTTTGTCCGGGCGCGAACATTCGGCACGATCCCGATGAGTTCGAGGCGGAGTATCACCCCGTCTGGGGGCCGCTTATCGCGACCAGGCTTGGCTGGAGCAGCGATGCCCAGTTGCAGCGCAACGCATCGTCTGGCGGTGGCCTATCGGCGATCCTGCTGCATCTGCTGGAGGTGGGGGAGATCGATTATGTCGTCCAGACAGCGGTTTCGGACCAGTCGCCTATACGCAACGCTTTGACGATCAGCACCGGGCGTGACGATGTGCTCCGGTCTGCCGGCTCGCGCTACGCCCCCTCATCCCCACTCGAGGACATCGCGGAGCGGTTGGCCGCGCCCGGCCGGTTCGCCTTCGTGGGCAAGCCGTGCGACGTCGCTGGCCTGCGGCAATTGTCGCGCCAGGATGAGAGGGTGGCTGCAAAAGTGCCCTATATGCTCGCGTTCATGTGCGCAGGCGTGCCGAGCTATCGTGGAACATCTGCCCTGCTTACCGAAATGGGCGTGGAGGACGAGGACGCCGTCGCGGCATTCCGGTTCAGGGGCGATGGATGGCCCGGTTTTGCGACCGCGCAATTGGCCGACGGGCGCAAATACACGATGGATTACGACACCAGCTGGGGCACGATCCTCAACCGGCATCTGCAGTTCCGGTGCAAGATTTGCCCCGATGGTGTCGGAGAGTTTGCCGATATCGTCTGCGCGGATGGCTGGCACATCGATGATCAGGGCAAACCCTTGTTTGAAGAGCAGGACGGACGCAGTCTGGTCCTTTCGCGCACGGCGAAGGGCGAGGCGCTGGTCCAAAGCGCGATGGCGGCAGGGGCCCTTGTTGCGGAGCCGGTGCCGGTTTTTGCGATCCGTCAGATGCAGCCATTTCAGGCAAAGCGCAAAGGACTTGTGTTGTCCCGCCTCGCCGCGATGGCGCTGGCCGGGCGCAAACGCCCGCGTTTTACCAATCTGGAACTCGGTGCGAATGCACGGATGCTGGGGGTGAAAGAGAACCTGCGCAGTCTGGCGGGCACTTTGCGGCGGTTGATGGCAGCGCGCGGAGGGTAAATCCCCCCTCGTTGCTGCGAGCCAATTACTCGGGCATGTCGTAACCCAGTTCGCGCAGATCGACGCTGGTATATTCCTGCAGCCGCGCATTGGACGCACGGTACCGATCTGCGAGCACAGCGTGGATTACCGATTTCATCCGGGCTTCGGCGGCAACGTTCCCAACTCTCCATCTGTAGCCAAGTGCCTGTATGGCGCCGCCGATCTTTTCCGTTGAAGGTTTGGGGGCAGGATTGAACGTTGTCTGGCGCAGTCTGTTCGCAAACCGGATCAGCGGCAGGCCACTGGCTCTGGGGCTGACGCCGCGCGCGCTGGCTTGTTCCAGCTCGGAGATTGTGGGCATCTCCGCGATCCCGGCAAAATGGAACAAATGCTGCAGATATTCCTGTTTCCTGTTCCGCAGCAATTCCTGCGGAAGAACGAGGATATTCTGCTTGCCGTATAGTTCGGCATAAGTCGCAACCAGCCGATCAAACTCCAGGGTCGCGGGATCGAACCACGAATATCCCGGTGGCGGGGCATATCCCAGGAACTGCTCCAGAGGCAGTCTGCCCCCGCGCTTTAGATACTGAACGTAAATCGACTTGGTGATTGGTTTCTGGGATCGCACAGTGAATACGATTTTCGCATCCGGCACAGCATTAGCCAAGCGATTGGCGATCGTTACGGAATCGCGTGAACCCAGCAGGATATTTCCCGAAAGTATCTCCGACGACAGCACATCTGCCGTATTTGCCGAACCCATCCTGACACGATCCGCCACAAGCGCCTTCAGACCAGCCGGATCGAAAACGAGGTCGTGGGGGCGCACGACATGGGCATCCACCTCATCGTGCGATGCAAGGGAGTTGAAATACTTCTGGTTTGAAAAGACCGCTTCCTGCAGCCAAGTCGTGGCTGTCTTGTGAAACCCCGGATGGATCAACACGGTCATTTGCTATTCGACCCCGGCGCAGTCGCTGTTCCCGCCCAGATATTGATCCCGATCAGACGGCGAACGCAGAACAGCGCGATGAAATTTCTCATGAGCATTGTCAGGGCGATGCAGATTGCCATTACCAGCAAGCCACCATAACTTGCCGCCACAGGCGCACTTACCAGCAGCGTGAACATGCTGACCAGCGATATCCGCAGATTGACCCGTTCATGACCGGACATTGCGAGTACCAGCCCGCACGGCCCTGTGATGGTGAACGCCAGTTGCCCGATTAGCAGCACGACCAGCACCGGCCACGCGGCCACGAATTCCGGCCCGATCTCGCCCAGTATCCACTTGCCCGCGATCAAGATTGCGATGGTGGCAGGCAGTGCGAGTGTCGTGCTCCACCGCACCGATGATCGGGCCAGCAGCGCGGCCTGTTGATGATTGCCGGCGTGAAAGGCTGAACTGATCCTGCCGGAATAGACTGATTGTAGGGCGGACGAGATGATCTGCAATCCCGCGGCAATCTGCACCGCCACCCGGAAAAACCCGGCTTCTGCCGCGCCCAGTACCTGTGCCGCGACGGCCAGCCCATACCAGTTGCCGATGACCTGAGCGACGCCTGCACCCCATAACGGCAGCGAGGATGCGATGATGATGCGCACCGGTATGCGCAAGGCAGTCGGCCCTGTTGCCACGTGCGGGGTGATGGCGATGAGACCGATAGCGACAGCGAGGAAACCGCCGCCAATCGATGCCACCAGAATTTCGTCGAGGGACGTGGCCGCGCCCGTCGCCAAGGCTATTGCCGTGGCCAGCGGGATGAAAAGCGCGCTGATCGTCTGTCCCAGAGTGAAGCGGTGTTGCGAGCGCAGGAGGCCGTCCATCAACTGCACCCCCGCCCGCGCCGCAATCAGCAGGCACAACAGCGGCAGGAATGTGCGGGTGACCACATCACCGAAGAACCGGTCCCACAAGGGCGTGCCGCCAATCCACAGGACGGCCGCAAGAACGGCCACTGACGCCACACCAAGCCCGACGACTTGCCCAAATGACCCGAGCGCCACAGGCACCTTTTCGCCGGCGGCCTTGGCAAAATGCCTTACGACGCTGATATCGAGGCCGAGCAGGGCCGTGATGGCCAGAAACATCGCCGTCTGGGTGATGAGCGCATACTGACCCGTGACATCGGCGCCGAAATTGCGACCGATGAAAAACGTCACAGCAAACGCTGCCAGCACGGACATGCCGCGAACGAACAGCGCCATCAGGATCGACCAATGCTGCCGGAGCTTGCGCTGGCTGAAACCGGCCACGCTCATCAATCGGTTTTGTGGGGGCTGCGAAGGTTCGGACACGCGGGCGCACTTGCCGCAATCGCTTGGCGTTTGCGAGCGCTATTTTGCGCAAGTCGTGCATCGCAAAACCTGACTGGGGGCGCATTAGGTGTTGGCGGCTGGGGGCCGGACAGCTAGGTAGCGGGTCACGTTTCCAAGTTGCCGAATGAATGAGCCCAGCAATGATCGTCTCGAGCCTTGGAAAACTGGTTTTCTTTCACAATCCAAAAGCCGCAGGCGCATCGGTCCACAAATCTCTGGCACCCTATCACGATGGCCCCATCCGGGGCTGGACGATCGGAGAGGACGGGACGGAGCAGGCGCACTACATGATCGATCAGTTCGCTGACCGGTTTCCCGAAGAATGGGCCCGGATCGCGGATTACCGCTTGTTCGCCCTTTACCGCGAAGTGCGGCCCCGCTTCTTTTCATCGGTCGCGCAATATTCACGCATTTACGCAGACATCGATATCCGGTTCACATCGCCGGTTGCGACAAAGCGGTTTTTGTTCGATGTGATCGCCGATCTGTCGCAGCACGGCACAGCGGAACATATCACTCATCTCAACCGGTTCACCGCATTCAGGCCGCAATGGATGTACTGCCGGTCAGAGCGATACGATGTTGATATTGACGCATACCCCGTTCGCGACATGGAGAAAATGTATCAGGCGATGGAAAGCCGGATGGGCGTGACGCTCGATCGCATCCGCATTAACGAGCGCGAAGGCTTCAACGTGCCCGCACCGCTGCAGGCCGCACTCAAATATCGCGGACTGACGAAAAGACTGGCGGGCCTTCCGGGGGCGAGAGGGGCAAAGCAGCTCCTTGCTCGCCTGTCGCAGTCCGGAAATAAACGCGACAAGTTCGATCTGAGTGATGCAGAAAGCGGCCAGGTGGATGACTTCCTGGCCACTTTCTACAAACAGGACGTCGCTTTCGTTGAAAGCCGTATGAACGCAAACGAAGGTGCCGCGTCCTGACCTGATCTGAGCTTACGCTATCTGCTCGGCAAACCAGCTTTGCACCTGCGCCCTGGCGCTCGCGAGATCGGCAAACTCGGCCTGATCCAGAACCACGATTGCCAGCACATCGGACCACATCGAAGAGCTGGTGCGTCCCACCTGCAACTCACCACTCACTGCAAGCGTCGGTATGCGAACCGAGTGGTAGGTGTTGTCATCGAGCGCATTGTGCAGTGCCAGCCGGGTCGTGGCGCGCACTTCATCGACATAGGTTTCGGCCAGTGTCTGTGTGCCCGGCGCATACAGTCGCGCAGGCAGGTTCTGGACCGGGTATCCGGTCGTGTCGTCCGGATGTTTTCGCATCAGCATCATCACGGTGAACGTGCCTGTCGCGGCGAGGATTATCTGATTGTCCTTGGCACTGCCGAACTTCACCCCGTCGGTCGCGTCGATCGCCGGGATGCGGTTCGTGGTGCCCTGATAGAATGCGCCGAGCCCACCGGTAGCGTTGGGCCAGTCGAATTCGCCGTTGGTCAGCTTTGCGTCCTCATGAAACCACATGCCGGAATTGACCCGGCTGCCCAGCAGCGCGACCAGCGCATCGCCCTGAGGTCCAAGATTATCGCCCGGCACGGGCGGCACATATTGCGTTTCGGCCTCTGCGGCGAAAGCGCCTACGGCTGCGAGCGCAGGAAAATCGATGCGGTTTTTGTCTGAGGCAATGGCCGGAGCAAAGCCGAGCGTGCGGGCAAGCGCGCTGGGCGTGAAGTCTCCCATCAACCGATCGGGATAAAGCGTTGCCTTGTCGCCCAGTTGAAACACATTCGTGACGCCCGGCGGGACCACCGCAAAAGAATGGATGCCGGTGTTCTGCACGGTGAACCCTGCCAGTGGCACATCGTCCTGCCAGCCAAACCGTTCATAGGAACAATTGGTGAGCAGCGAATACCCCTCATCTACCATCTGCGAGGTGTTGACGAGCATTCCTGAATTGGCGAAAATGTTGTGCGCAAACACGACATGGCCCAGTTCCTGTGGACGCTTTATCGAGCTGGTCGATCCCGAATAGTCGAAATCCTCTTTGATCTCCTCATCATTGGCGTGCGAGTTGCCGATGAAGAATACGTCCCGAGTGCTCGCAACACCGTTGCTGAGGATGGGGGACAGGAAAACGGGCTGTGTGTGCAGATCCCAGCCGCGATTGAAGGCGAAGATCACGTTTTCCAGTCTGCCGGCGGCGTGCTGATACCAGTCGCCGTGCGTGTTGACGTTCCACACGATTGTCGCAGGGGCGGTAATATCAGCGGAATTGTTCTGGTTTGATCCGCCGCCAAATCCTTGCCCTTTGAGGCCCGCCAGCGAGGAGGCGCAGGCGACGCGTTCATCACGTTCAAAGCCGGGGGCGACCACCGCGCTGACACCGGGCAGCGCGTTCAGCCAGTCGATCACATCGCCTACGCTATAACCGCCAAGGCCGCTCGCACCCTTGTACCCTCCACCGGGCGCATTGTTGAAATAGTCGATGCCGCCGGTGCCAGTGTCGAAAGTGTAGGATGAGGCACCGATAATTGCGGTCCACAATCCGCCATTGGTACCCATGTTGCCGCCGCTGCGCGAAAGCGTCGCGATGGATTCCGGCCCGGAATACTGGACGGTGAAGGCGGGCGTATCGCCGTTGAAGAATGTCTGATCGTGCTGGCTGGTTTCACTGTTGATGACGCACAGCGAATTGGAATAAACATCCTGAGCGATATCGATGCCGGTGCACCCGCGCACCAGGCCACACCGGGCAAACGGTGTGCTCATCTTTCTGACGGAAACCTCCGTCATCCATGCCTCGCCCTCGACAAGCTGGCTGGTGCGTTGCGGGGATCGTCCGCGCTGCAATTCGTTTTTGCCGCGCGGATCGCTGCTGGTGATCGTCACCCCGTCCATCCAGTGCCAGGGTGCCGTGGCCAGAACCGGCGCGCCCAGGCTGGTTACGTTCTTCCAGTCGCATACCAGATTGGACCCGGCGATGTGCCACCATGTCTGCTGCGCGTTCAGCTTTCGGGAATTGTCGTCCCCATTGAAAACATAGTCCGCACTTTTGCCGAAAATCACGCCCGGAACGTCGGACGCTGCTCGAAAGGTATAGCGCCCGGTGATGTTGTACGCGCTGGGCGAGATGGTCGGACCGTCGCAATTGTAGATGCCTGCCTCCATTGCGGTGAACAGGGGGTTTTGCGCATTTTTGGAGCGGGCATGGGCGGCGGCGGCATGGAGCGAGTTGTACCGAACGCCTGCAATAACCGGCTTTGACGGCGCAATCTCAAGCGACAGATCGTGCACCGTATTGGAGGGTGAAAAATTGTAGGGCCCCATGACGCGGGCCTGCATCGTGCCGTCGCGCGCAATGGCACGGATGTAGAGGTGGGCTGCCCCTCGCGTCTGCGTGGTCGGCCTTGTCAGGCGGGCGCGCCAACCAAAGTACAGGCGGAAGCCTCGCTCGGTAAAGATTGAGTGCCACGAAGGAGCGTCGACTCTGCCAGTGGTCCCCTCGTACAGAAATTCGACCGCCTCGATCCCCCAATCTGCACCCAGCGTACCGCCATTGTTGGCAGCCGCGACGGCGATGACGTCAATCGAGCTGGTAAAATGCTGGTTTGGCGGAGTGATCAGCCGCAAGGCGGGCTTGGCCGTGGTACGCGCAGGATCAACCGGGAGGCTGGCAAAGCCGCTGGCCGCCGTGCCGTTCCATTCTTGCGAAGGGGCGATCTGTGTGATGACCGGTGCCGGAACGACGGCAACCGGCCCGATTGTCGCTTCAGAGGCGACAAAGCCAAGGCCAAGCCAACTCATTATGCCAGCCCCACGATGTCGCTTGCCGTGGTGCCGGTGGCGCGGATGGCGCGTGCGCGGATAGCGAGTATCGTACCGCCTGCGATATTGCGAAATGTTACATCCGCATCATCTCCGATGGCACGCAAGGTGACATCGCCGCCGGTGCCGACATAAAAGGCTTTGGTGGCGAATTCGAATTCGGAACTGTCATTCGGTGCAACAGCAAATGCCCGGCGGGCGGGCGAAATGAGACTGTCAGTCACGGTTTCAAAAGTATCTTTTATCATACTAACCTCTTTAGCTACCTTGATCTATTCAGGTAACCAAATAGGTTGTTTGTAGGAAAGTGGTTTCTTTACTCGCTCATTCCTGTCCGTTCAGTCCCTTGCCTCTGACGCTGGCATCGCCAACGCTTGCTGATATACGATATGCCAGAAAGGCCTGACCACATGGCAACCGAAGATCTCGCCCAGAAAAACAGCCCTTCGCGGATGGCCCGTGGACTTCGCCTGCTGAGATCCATCATCGATCCTCGCGCATGGCTCCACATGTTCAAGCTGGTGAATTATTATAATTATTCTCATGTCGCTCCGCTCAGAGAGGTGCGGATTGACGGTAATGCGAATATCAGTCCGGATGTGGTTTTTCAGAACCCGACACGAATTCAGTTGGGCAAGCGCGCGCGACTTGGCTCGCGCTGTCATCTGTGGGCGGGGCCGGGTACGGGCCGGATCGTGATCGGAGACGATGTGCTGTTCGGGCCGGACGTTTTACTGACCGCTGCGTCCTACCGATATGATCTGGGCAGTCCGGTGACCGACCAGCCCATGGCGGAAGGCGACATTATACTGGGAAACGATGTGTGGTGCGCGACGCGCGCCGTCATTCTGCCCGGAACGATTATTGGTGACCGGTCGATCGTCGCTGCAGGTGCTGTGGTGAAGGGCACATTTCCGCCCGACAGCATTATTGCAGGATCGCCGGCGAGGCAGGTTGGAACGCGAAATTATCCAGCAGAGCAACCTGGCGAAGACGCATCGCACGCCAGTCTCGTGACGCCTCCCAAAGCTTGATCAGCCCGCCAAACAGGTTAAGGATTGCGCCATGAACCGTGTCATGACGCATTCTGCCCCACCGGCCCGAGGCGCGTTGCAAAAAACCAGGCCAGTGCGCGGCGATAATGTGTCAGTCTACGTGGCTGTGGTTCTTGGTTATGTGCTGTTCCTGCCGCCGCAAATGAACGTGACTATCATGGGGTCGGTGCTGCCGCCCTATCGGTTCTTTCTGATCCCCGCATTCCTGTTCGTCATGGCACGAGCGTTGAGGGGCAATTTCCGGTTTGTACTGCCCGATTACCTGATCATCATCGCATCCGCGTGGATATGGCTCGCGCTGTACATGACTTCGGAGTTCGAAGACTTCTTTACCGGATCCGTGGCGCAGACAATTGATATCGCGTTTGCCTATTTTCTCGCCCGGGTAACGATCCTGTCACTTCGCGATCTGAGGCTTTTTTTGCTTATGATGCTGCCGGGTTTGATGGCCATGGCGGCGGTTCTGGTGGTGGAATCGGTCACTCACACCCACATTCTGCAGCCCATTATCGGCAGTCTCCTTGGCAAGGGCGGTTATTACCCCATCGATGAACGAATGGGCCTGATGCGCGGGCGCGGCCCATTTGCGCATGCCATTCTCGCGGGCATATTCTTCGCAAGCTTCCTGCCGCTCTACGTCCAGTCCGGCATTCGGGGCTGGCCACGCATTGCGGGTATTCTGGTTTCTCTCGCTGCATTCTTTACCGTCAGCTCTGCCGCGCTGCTCGCCCTTACCAGCGCAACGGGCCTGCTGGTCTATAACTGGCTCACCCATCGGATCGAAAACATATCATGGCGGTTGTTTTTCACGGTCCTGGCCCTGTTTAGCGTCCTTGCCGAATTCGGCACGAATTCGGGCGCGTTCAATCTCATCATGCGGTTTGGATCGCTGAATTCCAGCAGTGCATTTAACCGCGTGCTCATCTGGCGATATGGCTCGCAGAACGTGGCCGCAAATCCATGGTTTGGCCTCGGTTTTGCAGATTGGGAACGCCCGTTCTGGATGGGCAAATCAGTCGACCACTATTGGCTTTTGCAGGCGATGAAATTCGGCATCATCCCTTCTGCCTGCATTGCGGTCGCGACAACGCTGGCAGTGCTCGCTGCAATTCGCGCCGCCAGAGACCACACCGGGGTCGATGCGGAAACCCTGCGCGGCGTGGCCATTGCCTTGGCCGTGTTCGGGCTTGGGATTGTATCTGTCTCGATCTGGCTGTCAGTGCATGTCTGGTTCTATATGATGGTGGGTATGACCGTCAGCCTTGGCTATGGTCTGTCGCGCGGACGCCGCGTCGTGCGCACCTTTGCGCAACCGGGTTATCCCGGCCAAACTCGATTGCAACCGGATGCCAAGCGAGGCGAACCCATCGTCGGCTAGGGCCATCAACAGGTGCGCCCGCGCAGCGATGTGCGATCTTATCTGCGCAAGAGGCGTTTAGCGATCGTGATTGCAACTTCGCGCACTCGCCGCAGCGGGAACATCACCAGGCGATCCGCAACCAGCCCCAGAGCATTCGTGGGCCTTACCTCGACCCGGCTGCTCAAGGTGAAGCGGGACAGGACATCGTGGCTCGACAGCCGCGCGCCCTTGATACGGTTCGCAACGTTTTCGCCGTGCACAACCTGAAGCCAGCATGGATCGCCGCTGACCTGTTCCAGCGCAAACTGCGTTTTCAACTGGGTGTGCGGTGCGGCCCAGATGGTCTGTGCGCCCGCCACCTGCTCCACCATGGAAGTGAACGGATTGCTCTCGTCGTCGGCGGCAAACAGCTTTCCGTTGCTGAGCGCAATGCCATTTCGAAAGTTGATGATCGTGCCATCAGGCAGACCTACCGCTACCTCGCGCACACGCTCGAAAAAGTCATTTGAGATGCCATCGTCATTGTCGAGCCGTGTGGTGAGGAGCCGTCCGGTCGGGCTAATCAGTCTTGCCTGTACATCGATCGCGGCAAGTCCCGCGTGGAACGGCCCGACAAAAATAGGATCGAATGCCACCGCCTTTTGCGCCTCGGCTATTCTCGCGCGGAATTCATCCGGGGTCTGTTCGTCGAAATAGATAAGCCAGTGAAAGTCGCTGACAGTCTGTGCTGCTATGCTGGGCAGGCAGTAATCTTCGAACAGGTCAAAGCGCCGCGATAGCCATCCCGATGTATTGCGGATCGGCGCCTCGCGGCCCGGACTGGCAACGTTGAACCGCGTAAGAATGAAATGCTGCACTGTCTTTGTGCCCCGCTATGCCAGTGGCTTCTTGGCCAGCCGGGCCATCAATCCGCGCCGCCGATCATATCCTGAAACCCAGTACCGCGGATGCAGCGCGACGAAGCGGTAGCCATCACCCAGTCGGCGCAGGTGGGGCTTCCAGCGGCCCAGCAAACGTCCGGCAACAAACCGTTCGAATGCGGCAACCCAGATGAGCGCCTTGGCAATCTGTGCCGCGGGCCACGACCAGTGGCTGCGCACGAACTCCACGCTTCCGGCGGCGCGATATAACAGACGCATCGGCGACAGATGATTTCCGTGAGAGGTGAGATGCCGCCCGCCAGCGGCCGGAATACGCCAGAACGTGTATCCCAATTTCGCAAGCCGCGCAAACAGGTCGACCTCTTCGCTATAGAGGAAATATCGTTCATCCAGACCGGAAGCCTCATCCCAGGCCGACCGGCTGAACATCACCAGCCCGCCCACCAGCACATCGACCTGGGCATCCTGTTCCAGCGTCCGGGACGCCGCGCTGCCGATGCGGGAACGCCCCAGTGCGACACTGACCATTTCCCCTAAAGACGGCATCGCAATCGCATTGCCAGCATCCGGGCCGCCCTTTGCGTCAATGGTAATGCCTCCCCATGCAGCCGCCCTCGGGAACTTGTCGCGGCTGTCCAGCAGCGCATCGATGGCGCCGGGGCTTAACATCATGTCGGGATTGAGCAGGAGCAGGTAAGCCCCCACCGCGTGCTGGGCGAGCAGATTGTTACCGGCGGCAAAGCCAACATTGCCTATGCCCGGCACGATGCGCACCTCGGGGAATTGCTGTTCGACCAGTTCGGCGGTTCCGCCATCAGCATTGTCGACCAGCAGAATTTCAAACCGGTAACGCTGGCACGCAGGCGCGATGGCGCGGAGGCATTCCTCGATCAGGTCTTCCGAATGATACGCCACGATCAGGACAGAGACATGAACATCCCGCGTTGCGGCAGGATCGGACAGCGGGGAAGGGCAGCTCATTCCGGGCCGACCTCGCGCGCTTTCAGGTCACGCTCCCAAATGATGTTGCCCTTGACCTTCATCGCCTTGGACGCACGGTACCGAACAATCGCCTTGATCGCGACATAGATGGCAATATCCAATATCGAGGCATCGCCTTTCAGTGCCGTCGCCAGATCGCCGGGCGCATTGGAGCCGGAGGAATGCGGGCTGGGAAACTGGCGGTGCACCTCAACATTGCCGAGCCTTCTGCGGGTTTCGACCCGAATCTGATCGATTGCCGTTCGCGGAGGGGAGACGAGGAATGACACGGGATTGCCATTCTCATCGCTTGCAATGTTTCGCCGCTCTTCCTGATTGAGCCGGGTATGGACCCATGCGTCATCTCCGGTGATTGAAGGAAATTCACCGATCTTTGCAAAACCTTCCCGCGAAATGCCGAAACAGCCTGATCCGATCATGCCTCTCGTGACATAGGGCTGCGTCAGCCAGACGCGGTAATATGCCCGCACCAACCAGTTCGAGCGGGACAAATCCATCTCCAGCTTCGGTGAAGCGGCCATGACCCCGCTTTCATTCAGCACTCGTGCTAACGCGAGCAGCGATGGGAAAGTGCACTGGACATCTGCATCGAGGTAGATGCGCGGGAAATGCAGCGCTTCGAGGCCAGCCCGGTTCATCGCGGCTGTCTTTGACCCCTCGGGTATGTCGAGGACGAGTGCGTGAGGTGCGGCCTTTCGCGCGATGGAAACCGTATCGTCATCGCACCCGTTCGCAGCCACGATGATCTGAGCCGCATGGTTTGGCGGCGCAGACGAAATGATCGTGTCGAGGCAGCGGGCGATGACGCTCGCCTCGTTATGTGCGGGAATGATTACCGTAAATGGTGTCACGATTACTCATCGATATGCGTCGACCGGGCGGCCAGAAAGCGGCGCGTTTTCAGCCTGCCGCCGGCATGAAGCTGTTCGGTGTCAGCACGGATTGTCCCCGCGCGTGCTCAGTCGTTTTTGTAACTGTAGTAATTGTACTGATAGTCGGTATCCTCACCCGCTTCGAGCGCGCGATACTTGGTCAGGATAACGCCGAGCGTATTTCCGCCCGCCGAACGCAAACGATTTACCGCCTGTTTCACCTTGCCGAAATTGGTGCGGTTGGCCTCAAGCACGAAGATTGTCCGGTCGACCACGCGAGACAGGATCGGTGCATCTGCAAGGCCCATGACCGGACAGGAATCGAAGATGATCAGCGAATAATTGTGGCGCTGGGTCTCGATAAACTCACGCATCTGCGGCGATGCTATAATCTCTGTCGGATTGATCGGAATCTCGGCAACCGGCAGGATGTCGAGGTTTTCGTGAACGCCGTTCACGATGGCGGTTTCCAGATCGACGGTTCCCGTCAGTACCTCAACGAGTCCTTGCTTGGGCTGTTCGATGCCGAGCAATTTGGCGACTGAAGGGCGCCGCAAATCGCCATCGATCAACAGGACCTTGCGGCCAAGACGGGCGAACAGTTCCGCCAGGATGACGGCGGTCGTCGTTTTTCCTTCAGATGCCTGCGAGCTGGTCAACTGCAGGACGTTCTGACTTTTTGGCAATGAGAAATCGATCGTGGAACGGATGGAAGCGTAAGCCTCTACAAGAGCGCTGAACTGGTCGGTTCCGTTCGAAGAGATGTGCTTGTGATTGACGTAAGGCGTATATCCCAGCAACGGAATGCCGACACGCTCTTCTACCTCTTCCAATGCACGAACGCGCGAATCCAGCGTTTCTCGCAAGACGGCAAGCCCACCGGCAAAGGCAATGCCGAATACAAGCGCGAGCGTCATGTTGCGGCTCAGACTGGGAGAAATGGGCGCGCCCGGCACAGTCGCCGAATCCAGCTTTGTGATGATGCCGGTTTTTACATTTGCCGCGCTGCTTACCTCGTTGAAGCGCTTCAGCAGGTTTTGCAGCTGGTCGCGCAGCGCCTGCGCTTCGCGTTCAAGAACGCTGTATTGCACACGGCTGTCCTGTTCAGCCAAGGTATCGCCCGTCGCTGAATTCAGCTCTTGCTGCAGAGCCTCTTCCTGCCTGAGCGCTACGGTATAGGCGTTGCGCACGGTTGCCTTTACATCGCCGCTCACGGATTCGATCTGCGCATTCAGCGTGCTGATCTGTTTCAGCAAGTTCTGTATCTGCGGGAAATCGTCATTGTAGCGCTGGCGCAATTCCACAAGTTCCGCCTGCCGCGCCGTGCGCTGGCTCACAAAGCCCTGAAGGACAGGGTTATTCTGCACTTCGGGCAATTGACCTGCTGGCAGGTTCTGGATTGCACGCCACCGTTGCTCGGCTTCGATCCGCTCGGCGCGGGCCTGCGATGCGCGCTGGTTTATGCTGGAAAGGTTTACCGAAGTCAGCGTCGCGCCGCCGCCGCTGGCGCCATCTTCCCCACCGCCTGGCTGCACAATGATGCTGCTGTTGCGGGCATAGGCATTCGCTGCCAACTCGGCTTCTTCCAGCCTGCCGCGCACGTTGTCGATCTCTTCGCGCAGGTAAGTGCGCGCGTATTCATTGTCGGCGACAAGGCCTCGTGTATCCGCCGAGACAAATGCATCGGTGTAAGCATTGGCCATTTCTGCCGCGAGCGCGCGGTTGGGCGATCTGTACTGGATTTTCAATATCCAGTTGTCTTTTGGCATTTCGGCCGAGACGGAGCCGCTAAGGATACGGGCGGCAATACCTTCCTTGGTCTTGAGCCATTGTGCGTCGGTCACGTTGGGCGGCCTGGACTCGTCGATATCTGCACCAAGCAGATCTTTGCGTTCACCCAGATTCTGTTCCTTTGCAACCACTTCTGCGAGGCTGCGGCTCTGGATTACAGCGACCTGTGTCGACAGATAATCGTAGATCTGGTTACTGCCGATCCCCTGATCGACATCCTGGCCGTCCGTCACGAAATTAGCAAAAGGCTGAACCTTTACCGTCGCCTGCGCCGAATAGATCGGTGTCGCCAGCAAGGTCATGACCAGCCCGGCAATCAGCGCAATCGTCAAAACCCCGCCGATCAGCCAGCGCTGCCGGAACAGGATGCCGCGAATGGTTGGAAAATCCAGAAATGGCTTGCGCGGTTCATATGCGACGAGCTGGTTCTCAGGCAGATACGCATCGAGATACGTTTCGCCATGAGGTGCTTCACGCGGCGAGATTGGGACCCGTTCGTTCATTATTTATCGCGCGAAAGTTGCAAAGATGCCAACGACCGGGAGGGTTTTGAGCAAGTCCTGATAAGCCACTGACAGGCCATCGATCCCGACCACCACTCGGTCACTGGGCTGAAGAACCGGATCAAGCATCGTGCCCTGACGTATCTGCGCGTAATCGAACCTCGCAATCTGGATGCCATCTGCGGTTTCGCGGAACACGGCGATCTGATCGGTCTTTGCTTCGCGCTTTGTGCCTTGGGCCAGTGCAATTGCCGAAGAAAGGCGCGCACCCGGCTCGAACGTGTAGACACCCGGCGTTTCAACTGCGCCCTCGACCGTGACGAGATGCGATGCGTATTCCGTGATGTTTACGCTCACCATAGGCGTTTTAAGTCCGAGCGTGGCGAGGCGCCGGGTGACGTCCTGTTCGAACTGACCGGCGGTCATACCGGCGGCCGGGATCGAACCGAGCATGGGGATCGAAACATTGCCCTCGACACCGATCCTTACGCTTTCCAGCGAGAAGTCCGGTTCGCGGAAAACGTTTATGGAAATCAGATCGGACGGGCGCAGATTATAGGTCTTGGACCGCATCTGATTGTATCCAGCCTGCCCCAGATCGCTGCGCGGCTGTGACGCGACGGTGCCGATTACAGGTTCCGGGGTCGATGCGCAGGCTCCAAGAGAGAGCACGGCACCTGTGAGCGCTAGCTTCTTGATGTCGTGGCAAAGGAATCTGATCGTCACTGTATAACCTCCGAATTAAGTGTTAACGCTTAGACGGGGCATTCGGGAAGTGCAACGCTCTTGCGCCTGTCGCCTGGCAACCGAAACGTGAGCCTAGAAACGGCTTTGGCGTGTGAACATCTCGCGTCTACGCCCGTGCGACGAGCAAAGTTTTACATTTGGCGGCGCGATGTTCGATGCTAACGAGCGCGGCGAAAGCGTTGTGAAAGCGGGACGAGATGCTGTCATTGAAAGCTCTGCTGAACCTTTCGGCAATCGGGCTTTATCTTTGCACCACTGCTGCGTGTATCGCGGCGGCTTTTACGGCTGCTACAACCAGACAGATGCCTCGGCACAGCTGGATCTGGGGTCTTCTGGCTCTGCTATTCCTCGCTATTGCCGCCTCGCGCTGGTTCGGGATCGAAGTTTCCCTTACCGAAGGATTGCGGGAATTCACGCGCCAGGAACACCGGTATAGCGAGCGGCGAACTTTTCAGAGACCGCTTGTCGCAGCGTTATTCGTTGTCGCAGCCGGGGTTGCCTTTGCCATCATCCGCTATGCGAAACGGATGCCGCCGGGGCGGCGCAATATGGCGGTATTGGCTGCTGTTGGCGGATCGGGTGTGATGATCGGCCTGATGATGCTGCGAATCATATCGCTGCATATGATCGACCGGCTGTTGTTCGGCCCGCTAAAACTCAACTGGGTGTTCGACATCGGCAGCACGCTGGCCGTTCTTGCTGCGGCCCTTTACTATATTGCAATCGTGAGCGGGCGCAAACGGGTGTAAAAGCCTGCGGTCAGGTTGAATGTTGCGCCGTCAGGATCTCGGCTATCTGACGGCTGGCAGTGCCGTCGCCGTAGGGATTGTGAGCGCGCGCCATCGCATCATATGCACTGCCGTCATCCAGCAATCGCACGACTTCGCTGACGATGCGGGCGCGATCTGCGCCGACCAGCCTGGCCGTGCCCGCATCGACGCCTTCGGGCCGCTCCGTCGTATCGCGCATGACCAGCACCGGCTTGCCCAGACTAGGCGCCTCTTCCTGGATCCCTCCAGAATCCGTCAACACAATGTCGCTTGCCTCCATCATGGCCACGAAATTGAGGTAATCCAGCGGCTCTATCAAAGCGATATTGTCATGCTCGTTCAATGCGGGCTGCATAACCTGCAAGACGTTGGGATTGGGGTGCATCGGATAGATGATTGCGGTGTCGGCGCGCGCGGCCAGTTCTTTCAGCGCGGCGGCGATCTGGTGCATTCCCTCACCGAAGTTCTCGCGCCGGTGGGCGGTGACTGCGATGATGCGTTTGCCCCGAAAACGGTCCTTGAGCGGAGCGACTACGGGGGCAAGTGAGGGGGCCGCAGCAATCCGCTCGCGCGCAGTCAACAGCGCGTCGATCACGGTGTTGCCAGTAATGTGAATGGCAGCAGCTGGAACGTTTTCCGCGCGCAGTGCATCGGCAGCCTGCTGCGTTGGCGCAAAATGCAGATCTGCGATGGCGCCGGTAACCTTGCGGTTCACTTCCTCTGGCCAGGGCGCATAGATATCGCCGCTGCGCAGCCCCGCTTCGACATGGCCGATTGGGATGCGCCGAAAATAACAGGCAAGCGTTGCCATCATCGTGGTCAGCGTATCTCCGTGGACGAGCACGCGGTCTGGGCGCTCAATGTCCAGCGCCTCTCCAAAGCGGGTGATGATGCGCGCCGACAGGGCATCGAGGCTTTGCCCCGGCTGCATAAGGTCAAGGTCGATATCAGGCGTAATACCGGCCATTTCTAGCACCTGATCGAGCATTTCGCGGTGCTGCGCGGTGACCGCCACCCGCACATCGAAGCGGTCTGTCGCCTTCAGCGCGTGGACGACGGGAAACATCTTGATCGCTTCGGGCCGCGTCCCGAAAGTGACAAGTATGCGGGGGCGTCCCTTGGCTTTGGTCACCGTTTCAACATTCCGCGCGTGTCGAACACCAGCTTGCCCGCTAGCGCTTGCGGGGTGAGATGTTTAAACGCGGTGTGATCGACCAGCACGACGATGATCTCGGCCGTGGCGAGCGCCTCGTCAAGGGTGGCGAGCTTTGCGCCGGTCCCGGCAAAACCGCTGGGCAATTCATCTGCGAAGGGCTCCACCACCATGATCCTGCCTCCACGGGTGCGCGCAAGGCTAAGGGCGATTTCCAGCGCCGGGCTTTCGCGGAAATCATCAATATCGGGTTTGAACGCGAGGCCGAGCAGCGCGACCTTGCCGCCCGGCACCGCATCCAGCAGGCCGCGAATGCGCCGTTCGGTGTAAGTCGCCTTGAAATCGTTGACTTCTCTCGCCGTGCGGATCAGCCGCGCCGCCTTGGGCGCGCCCGATACCAGAAACCACGGATCGACAGCGATGCAATGCCCGCCGACGCCGGGGCCGGGCTGGAGAATGTTGACGCGCGGATGGCGATTGGCGAGCGCGATCACGTCCCACACATCGACCCCAAGATCGTCGGCTATCACGCTGAGTTCATTGGCAAATGCGATGTTGACGTCGCGAAAGCTGTTTTCCACCAGCTTCACCGTTTCGGCAACGCGGGCATTGGTTATCAGGCAGTCGCCTTCGACGAAGCTGGAATAGAGAGCTTTTGCCCGCTCTGCGCACCCCGGTGTGATGCCGCCGATAACGCGATCGTTCTGCACCAGTTCGCGCACGATCTTGCCCGGTAAAACCCTTTCGGGACAATAGGCTAACGCGATATCGCCGGCCTCCTGAGATCCGAACACCGGCAATTTCAGGTCCGGGCGCAGCTCAGCCAGAATGTGTGCCACGCGCTCGGTCGTACCGACGGGCGATGTACTTTCCACGATTACGCAGGCGCCGGGCAGGATGCTGGGCGCGATCGCGCGTGCGGCGGCCTCTACATAGCTGATATCTGGCGTATTTTCGCCGGTCAGCGGAGTGGGGACCGCGATCATGTAGAAATGCGCGGCGGGTACCTGTGTCGAGGCGGTGAGACGCCCTGATGCGATGGCCTCCTGAACCAGTTTGTCGAGGTCGCGCTCTTCGATGTGGACTCCGCCTGCATTGACGGTTTCCACAACCTTTTCAGACACATCAACGCCGCACACGTTCCAGCCATAGCTGGCCAGCACCGCTGCGGTAGGCAGGCCAATATAACCCAGACCGATAACCGCGACCTGGTGATCGGGGGCAGGCTGACTGGCCGCATCGGGTCCAATGGCAGTTGCGGTGTCGAAAGGGGCGTTCATTGGCTCAATACCTCGGGTTTGCGGCGAGTTATTGGGCGATAAGGGCTTAAAATCAGGTTATGGTTGCCGTGGTTTTTACCAGCGCACACAAACAGCACACAAAGCGACACAGCGTGCCAGAGTGCGCAAATACCGCGCCCTAGCCGTCGAGCGCCTGCGTATAGGCGGCCAACAGCGGCGTTATCTGGTGTTGCCAGTTCAATTCGCTCACGAACTCTTTCCCGGCCATAGCGACCCATCATTGCGCGCCGGTCAGGATCGTCGACCAGTTCGATGATCTTTTCCGCCATGTCGACCGGATCATTGGCGCGGGCATACAGCGATGCCTGCTGCGCTGAAAAACGCCCTTCGGTTACGTCGAACTGCACCATCGGCTTTTCCAGACTCATGTA